>KK211149.1:0-107861 GCA_000620545.1 Intrasporangiaceae bacterium URHB0013
CCTCGATGGGACGCCTCGGCCTCGAGGTCCTCGACCTCTACCTCATCCACTGGCCGGCGCCGGAGCAGGACGTCTACGTCGACGCGTGGACGGCGATGCTCGACCTCCAGCGCCAGGGGAGGGTCCGCTCGGTCGGCGTCTGCAACTTCCAGGTGCCCCACCTGCAGCGACTGCTCGACGAGACGGGCGTGCTGCCCTCGATCAACCAGATCGAGCTGAGCCCGTACCTCCAGCAGCGCGAGCTGCGCGCCTTCCACGCCGAGCACGGAATCGTCACCGAGGCGTGGAGCCCGCTGGCCGTCCGGGCCGGGCTGCTCGACGACCCCGTCGTCGTCGAGCTCGCCGCGAAGCACGAGGTCACGCCCGCGCAGCTCGTGCTGCGCTGGCACGTCGAGCTCGACAACGTCGTCCTCACCCGCTCGGTGACGCCGGCGCGCATCGCGGAGAACTTCGAGATCTTCGGCTTCGCGCTCGAGGACGACGACCTGGAGGCGCTCGCCGGACTCGATCGCGGGACCCGCACCGGCCCCGACCCGGACACCTTCGGCTGAGCTCACCGGGTCGCGTCCGAGCCACTAGATTGGCTGCCATGGGACTGTTCTCGCGCAAGGGCAGGGACGACATCGTGGCTCAGCCGGACGCGACCCCGGCCGCCGAGGACGACGCGGACGACACCCTCGCAGCCGAATTCACCGGACGTCCCCTGGCCAACCCGCTCAGCGAGGCCGACCGGGCCCGCATCGCCGCCGCCCTCGAGCACGCCGCGGCTGAGGGCGTCGACATCGACTCCCTGGAGTCCATCGGCTCGCACTACGACGCCGCCTTCCGCCGCTGGTCCGACGAAGGCGGGTCGGGGGAGGGCCCGGATGTCGTCGTCGAGACGTATGCCGTCGCCATCGGCGAGCACCTGGCCCGTCACAGTGCGCGGGAGTGGGCGATCGTGACCGACGTCTTCGGCACCGACCTGGGTCTCGTCGCCGCGCGCGCCGACACGGTCGTCGTGCCCCACAACCTCGTCGGCGCCCGGTGGATGCGCGGCGAGACCGGGTGGGTTCCCGGCGTCGTCTCCCACCTCGTGAGGATCCGTCCGCGCTCACGGTGACCCGGGCCCTAGGATCGCGGGATGGACAGTGCCGCCCACGGTGGGCCCGACCGGCGCAGCAAGCGCGACCTCGAGGAGGGGATTGCGCGCGACTTCACGCGCAAGATGTCCTACGGCGACTACCTCCGTCTCGACACCCTTCTCAGCGCCCAGCAGACGCTGAGCGAGCCGCCGCAGCACGACGAGCTGCTGTTCATCATCCAGCACCAGACGTCGGAGCTGTGGCTCAAGCTCCTGATCCATGAGCTGCGTTCTGCCAGAAGCCTGCTGGGTCAGGACGAGCTCGCGCCCGCCCTCAAGCGCCTGGCGCGGGTCAAGCACATCCAGCACACGCTGACCGACCAGTGGTCGGTGCTCGCCACGCTGACCCCGAGCGAGTACGCCGAGATCCGGCCCTTCCTCGCCGCGAGCTCCGGTTTCCAGTCGGCGCAGTACCGCGAGGTCGAGTTCCTCCTCGGCAACAAGAACGCCGACATGGTGGCGGTCTTCTCCCACGACGAACGCGCCCGCGAGGCCCTGGACACGCTCCTGCACGAACCGAGCCTCTACGACGAGTTCCTGGCCTACCTCTCCCGGCGGGGGTATGCCGTCCCGTCGGCGCTGCTCGACCGTGACTGGACGCAGCCCTACCGCCTCGACGAGGGGCTCGTCGACGTCTTCGCCGGCGTCTACGCCAAGCCCAACGAGCACTGGGGCGTCTACGAGACGTGCGAGGAGCTCGTCGACCTCGAGGACAACTTCCAGCAGTGGCGGTTCCGCCACCTTCAGGTCGTGCAGCGCACGATCGGCCAGAAGACGGGCACCGGGGGCTCGACGGGCGTGAACTTCCTGCGGCGAGCGCTCGACCTGACGTTCTTCCCCGAGCTGTACGAGGTGCGCACGCGCATCGGCGGCTGACGCGGTCCGGTCGGGCGGTGCCGCCCGCGCCACGTGGCCTCTCGGGCAGGTCCGTCGTTGCTGACCGGTGCATCGTGGGCCAAGGTGGACACACGGCGACCCTCGTGGCAAGGCCACACCAGACGCATGGGAGGCGACATGGCTCAGGTTGCAACGGACAAGGGCACGCACGAGGGCGGCGAGCTAAAGCGGGTCATGGGGCCCTGGCTGCTCCTGCTCTTCATCGTCGGAGACATCCTCGGGACAGGCGTCTACGCCCTGACCGGAGACGTGGCCGCAGAGGTCGGCGGAGCGGCCTGGGCGCCGTTCATCGTCGCCTTCGCCATCGCGATGGTCACGGCCTTCTCGTACCTCGAGCTCGTGACGAAGTATCCGCAGGCCGCCGGTGCGGCGCTCTACACGCACAAGGCCTTCGGCATCCACTTCCTGACGTTCATGGTGGCCTTCACCGTCATGTGCTCCGGCATCACGTCGGCATCGACGGCATCGCGGGCCTTCGCCTCGAACCTCGCCAAGGGTTTCAGCCTCGACGACGAGAACACGACGTTGATCACGCTCATCGCACTGGGGTTCATGGCCGTCGTGGCCCTCGTCAACCTGCGTGGCGTCGGCGAGAGCGTCAAGGCCAACATCGTGCTGACGCTCGTCGAGCTCTCCGGGCTGCTGCTCGTCATCTTCGTCGGGTTCTTCGCGATCTTCGCGGGCAAGGGCGACTTCTCGCGCACCATGATCTTCGAGTCGCCGAGCGACAAGTCGACCTTCTTCGCGGTGACGGCCGCGACGTCCCTCGCCTTCTTCGCGATGGTCGGTTTCGAGGACTCGGTCAACATGGCCGAGGAGACCAAGGACCCGGTTCGGATCTTCCCCAGGGTCATGATCAGCGGTCTCGGGATCACCGGCGTCATCTACGTGCTGGTCTCACTCTGCGCGGTGGCGATCGTGCCCGTCGGGGACCTCGCGGCCAGCGACACACCGCTCGTGACCGTCGTGGAGCGCGCAGCGCCGGACGTGCCGATCAAGGACCTGCTGCCCTTCATCTCGATGTTCGCCGTGGCGAACTCCGCGTTGATCAACATGCTCATGGCCTCGCGGCTGCTCTACGGGATGAGCCGTCAGGAGGTGCTGCCGCACTTCCTCGGCAAGGTGCACCCGCGCAGGCAGACGCCGTGGACAGCCATCGTCTTCACGACACTGCTCGCGTTCGGGCTCATCGTCTACGTGTCGGGCGCCAGCGAGGACGCGGTCTCGGCCCTCGGCGGGACGACGTCGCTGCTGCTCCTCGGAGTCTTCACGATCGTCAACATCGTCGTGCTCGTCCTGCGGCGCGACCCGCAGCAGAGCAGCCATTTCGTCACGCCCTCGGTCCTGCCGGTCGTCGGCGCCATCGCCTGCTTCTTCCTCGTGCTGCCGTGGTCCGGTCGGCCGTCGGAGCACTACGTGATCGCTGGCGGGTTGCTGGCTCTCGGCGTCGTGCTCTGGGCACTGACGTGGATGGCCAACCGCGGTCTGCGGGGGAGGAAGACCTACTTCCGTGACACCGACGACATCAGCGGGAACGGACCCGTCAACTAGCCGAGGTCTCCTCGTCTCCTTCCGCCGCGCCCAGCGGCGGAAGGAGACCGAGGCGCCGGCCGTACCGGTCACGGGCGGGTTCGCACTGGCAGGGACATGCTGCGACGCAGACCTCCTCGAAGCAGGCATCCGGACACGTGCACACGAGATCGGGTGGCGGCGGAGGGTCAACGCGTGGCTGCCTTCCGCGCATGAGCCGTCGGCGGCGCTCGAGCTCGGTCTCCGTGGGGTGGTCTGCGGGCCGCTCGCGGTGTGGGACGCCTTCGGCCATGCGGTCGCGCAGGGCCCGGTGTCGGTACCACGCCCGCGCTGCCGGTCGGTCGTAGCGCGGGAAGGCCCAGCGGTCGTAGGGCACCTCGTCCGGTGGGTCGACGTCGAGGTGTGCTGGGAACCGTCGACCCTGGTTGTCGCGCACGGCATCGGCGGAAGCCGGCGCCACCTCGTGGCCGCTGTCGTCGACGACGAGCTTCAGACCTGCCAGCCCGAGGATCGCGGCAAGCGACCCGACCGTCGGCTGGACGCTGCCTCGTTCGATGCGCCCGATGGCCGACTGCGACGAGCCGACAGCCAGCGCGAGCTCGCGCTGGCTCAGGTCCGCACGGCGTCTCGCGCGAACGACGTACCTGGCCGCGACCGACCCGTCACCCCAGTCGATCTGCTCCCGAGAGTCTTCCATGGCGGCGAGCGTCCCAGCCACCGCCGACATCCAGTGTCCGGCGGTGAGCAGGCCCTGGCGCGCTCTGCCGGCGACTACGTCAGTGACCCGGGGAGTGGGTCAGTGACGTAGGTGAACTACCCCGCGGGTGGGGGGATTTGGGCTACGTCAGTGACCCGGGGAGTGGGTCAGTGACGTAGCGGGCGTGGGCCGGCTGGGCTCAGCCGGCGGTCCTGGTGCGGACCTGGCGCTTGATGCGGCCGAGCATCGCGACCATGCCGCGCAGGCGCAGCGGCGAGACCGCCTCGGCCAGACCGAAACGCATGGGTGCGTCGTCGGGGACGGCGAGCACCTCGGCCGCGGAGAGACCGTCGAGGCCCTCGTGGAGGATGCCGGCGAAGCCGCGGGTCGTCGGGGCTTCGGGCGGGGCATCGAAGAACAGGCTCACCACGCGGTCGTCCAGCGAGCCGCCGTCGCCGACCTCGACGGTGAGGAAGAGGGGCGACTGGCACTCGTCGACCCGTTCGAGCTGCTCGAGGTGGCCGGCATAGCGCTCGGGCAGGCCGGGCAGGTCATCGCTGAACTCGAGCAGCAGCTGGAGCTTGAGGTCGTTGCTCGCCGAGCGGAAGTCCTCGGCGATCTCGGCAAGGGGAGCCGGCAGGGGGGTGTCGCTCACGGGAGTCTCCTGGCTCGCGTCGGGGTCATCTCTCGATCGGGGCGCGCACGGAGTTGCCCCACTCGGTCCACGAGCCGTCGTAGTTGCGCACCGACTCGAAGCCGAGCAGGTGGGTCAGGACGAACCACGTGTGGGAAGAGCGCTCGCCGATGCGGCAGTACGCGACCACGTCGTCCGCAGGGGCAAGGCCCTGCTCCTCGAGGTAGATCGCCTCGAGGTCCTCGCGCGACTTGAAGGAGCCGTCCTCGTTGGCGGCGCGTGCCCACGGCACCGACTTCGCACCCGGGATGTGCCCGCCGCGCATCGCCCCCTCCTGGGGGTAGTCGGGCATGTGGAGCAGCTCGCCGGAGTACTCGCCGGGGGAGCGGACGTCGACCAGCGGCTTGCCCAGGTGGGCGAGGACGTCGTCCTTGAAGGCGCGGATCGGGGCGTCGTCCCGGTCGGACACGGGGTAGTCCACCGCGGAGGGCGACGGCGCCTCGCGGGTGAGCTCGCGGCTCTCGGCAACCCACTTGGCGCGCCCGCCGTCGAGCAGCCGGACGTCCTCGTGGCCGAACAGGCTGAAGACCCACAGGGCGTAGGCGGCCCACCAGTTGCTCTTGTCGCCGTAGATGACGACGGTCGTGTCACGGCCGATGCCACGGGCGCCCATGACCTCGGCGAAGCGAGCGCCGTCGACGTAGTCGCGCGTCACCGGGTCGTTGAGGTCGATGTGCCAGTCGATCTTGAGCGCACCCGGGATGTGGCCGGTCTCGTAGAGGAGGACGTCCTCGTCGGACTCGAGCAGCACGATGCCGTCCGGCCCGCCGATGCGACCGGCCGCGATCTGGTCCGCAAGCCACTCGGTGGTGACCAGGCGCTCGGGATGGGCGTAGGCGGAGATCTTCGTGTCTTCAGCGCTCATGGACCCATCGTGTCACGTGTGACGGGGCCCCTCACGCACGGTCGAGCTGCCCGAGATCGTCGCGGCAGCGCCGTTCGAACTCGCCGAGCTCGGCGATGGCGTCCTGCACGTCCCGGAGGCGCTGCTCGAGGTCGTTGCGACGCTCGTCGATCTGGCCGAGAACGTACTCGAGCTGTGTGCGACGACCTCGCGGCGCGTCGAAGAGGTCGATGATCGTCCGGATCTCCTCGAGCGGGAAGCCGAGCCGCTTGCCCCGGAGGATGAGGCCGAGGCGCGTGCGGTCGCGGCGGTGGTACACCCGCTGCGTCCCGCGCCGCTCGGGGGAGATGAGGCCGAGGTCCTCGTAGTGGCGAACCGTTCGGTGGGTGACGTCGAACTCCTCGGCCACCTGGGCGATGGTCCACGTCGGCGACGAGCCCGGGTCAGCCCGAGGGCCCGCCTCCGCGGCTGCCCGGGTGCCTGACCGGTCGGTCGTCGCGCTACTTGTCATGCGATCGATAGTGCTTTACGTTTACGTTAACGTCAAGCACGCGTCACGAGCGCGTGATGACCGCCAGCACTCTTCAGGAGAACAGCGATGTTCGAGCTCAGCCAGGACCACGAGGACTTCCGCAGGGTCGTCCGCGACTTCGCCGAGAAGGAGGTGGCGCCCAACATCGCCGGGTGGGACACCGCTGCGCACTTCCCGACCGACCTCGTGCCCAAGATGGGTGACCTCGGGCTGTTCGGCCTGGTCGTCCCCGAGGAGTACGGCGGCGCAGGTGACGCGGGCGACTTCACGAGCCTGTGCGTCGCGATCGAGGAGCTCGGCCGCATCGACCAGTCCGTCGGCATCACGCTCTCGGCCGGCGTGGGCCTCGGCATCAACCCCATCCTCACCTACGGCACCGAGGAGCAGAAGCAGCGCTTCCTGCCCGACCTCGTCTCCGGCCGTGCGCTCGCCGGGTTCGGGCTCACCGAGCCGGAAGCCGGTTCCGACGCCGGCGCCACCCGCACCCGGGCCGCCCGTGACGGCGACGAGTGGGTCGTGAACGGTGCCAAGGCGTTCATCACCAACTCCGGCACCGACATCACCTCGGTCGTCACCGTGACCGCACGCACGGGCACCAACGAGGACGGCTCGCCCCAGATCTCGGCGATCATGGTCCCGAGCGGCACCCCCGGCTTCGTCGTCGAGCCGGCCTACCACAAGCTCGGTTGGCACGTCTCCGACACCCACGGCCTCACCTTCGAGGACTGCCGTGTCCCGTCCGACCACCTCCTCGGCCAGGAAGGGGAGGGCTTCAAGCAGTTCCTCAAGACGCTCGACGACGGTCGCATCGCCATCTCCGCGCTCGCCGTCGGCTGCGCCCAGGCCTGTCTCGAGCTCGCCACCGACTACGCGAAGAGCCGCATGGCCTTCGGTCGTCCCATCGCCGTCAACCAGGGGGTCTCCTTCCAGCTCGCCGACCTCGCCGTGATGGTCGAGGGTGCCCGGCTTCTGACGTACAAGGCCGCGTGGCTCAAGGACGAGCTCCACGCCGGCAAGCGCTCCGTCAAGGAGGTCAAGCAGGCGGCAGCCATCGCCAAGCTCTACTCGACCGAGGCCGCGGTCACCGCCACCCGGATCGCGACGCAGGTCTTCGGCGGCAACGGCTTCATGGAGGAGTACCCCGTGGCCCGCTTCTACCGCGACGCCAAGATCCTCGAGATCGGCGAGGGAACGTCCGAGGTGCAGCGCATGCTCATCGCGAGAGGCCTGGGGCTCCCGGCATGAGCGAGGCCGCCGTACCGCAGGGCGACCCACGCGTCGCGGACGTCCGGGCTCGGATCGCTGCGGCTCACACCGCTTCGGCCAGCGCCCCCGAGAAGGCCCGGGCCAAGCTCGACGCGCAGGGCAAGATCTACGTCCGCGACCGCATCGCCCTGCTCTTCGACGAGGGCTCGTTCGTCGAGGACGGGCGCTATGCGAACGCTCTGCAGCCGGGACTACCGGCCGACGGCGTGGTCACCGGGCGCGGCACCGTCGACGGCAGGGCCGCCATCGTCATCGCCAACGACCCGACCGTCAAGGCCGGATCCTGGGGCGCGCGGACCGTGGAGAAGATCGTCCGCGCCACCGAGATGGCGCTGCGCGAGGAGCTCCCGGTCTTCTGGTTCGTCGACTCGGCCGGCGCCCGCATCACCGACCAGGTCGAGATGTTCCCCGGACGGCGCGGCGCCGGACGCATCTTCCACAACCAGGTCGCGCTCTCGGGCAAGGTGCCCCAGATCTGCTGCCTCTTCGGCCCGAGTGCTGCCGGCGGGGCCTACATCCCCAGCTTCTGCGACCTCATCATCATGGTCGAGGGCAACGCCTCGATGTACCTCGGCAGCCCACGCATGGCCGAGATGGTCGTCGGCGAGAAGGTGTCCCTGGAGGAGATGGGCGGCGCCCGGATGCACTGCACCGTCTCGGGGGTCGGTGACCTGCTCGCGCACGACGACGCCGAGGCCATCGAGCTGGCCAAGCTCTACTTCTCCTACGTCCCGGGCAGCTGGCGGGACCACCCACCGACGTATGCCGCCGAGCAGCCGGCGACCCCGCTGACCCGCGAGACCGTGCCCGAGCGCGAGTCGGTGCCCTTCGACGTCCACGAGGTCATCGACGGGCTCGTCGACGACGACTCCTTCTTCGAGCTCAAGCCCCTGTGGGCGGCAGAGCTCGTCATCGGCTTCGGGCGACTCGAGGGCCAGACGGTCGGCATCGTCGCCAACAACTCGATGGTCAAGGGCGGCGTGCTCTTCACCGACAGCGCCGACAAGGCCGCGCGCTTCATCTGGCTCTGCGACGCCTTCTCCATCCCGCTCGTCTACCTCGCCGACGTGCCCGGCTTCATGATCGGCTCCGAGGTCGAGCGCGGTGGCATCATCCGCCACGGGGCCAAGATGGTCAGCGCCGTCTCGTCCGCGACCGTGCCGCAATTCTGCGTCGTCGTGCGCAAGGCCTACGGCGCGGGGCTCTACGCCATGGGCGGCCCCGGCTTCGGTCCGGACGCAACCATCGCCCTGCCCACGGCCCGGATCGCGGTGATGGGTCCGGAGGCCGCCGTCAACGCCGTCTATGCCAACAAGATCGCCGAGATCGGCGATGCGGACGAACGGGCACGATTCGTCGCGGACCGCCGTCGCGAGTACGAGGAGGACGTCGACATCGAGCGTCTCGCGGCCGACCTCGTGCTCGACTCGATCATCGAGGCGGATGAACTGCGCTCGGACCTCGTGCGCCGTCTGGCCTATGCTTCCCGGCGTGACCGTCACTTCAGCGAGCGCAGACGCGCCGTCCCGCCGGTCTGAGCCGCGCCTCGGTCACAGGCTCGAGCACCCGGACCGCGAGGTCGAGCGGCGGCAGCCTTTCTGGCGCCGGTTCCCGGTGTGGTTCCCGTTCGTCGTCTTCGGCATCTCGCGCCTGTTCGTCTGGGTCGCCGCGACCTACCTATCGCGCTACCAGATCCCGCTGCCCATAGGCACGGCGAACATCCGGATCTTCTACCCCTCGCCAGCCGACCCCGGCTACTGGGCGGTCATGGCCGGGTGGGACGGCCAGTGGTACCGGGTCATCGCCGAACAGGGCTACCCCTCGGTCCTGCCTCGTGTCGGCTGGGGTGGCATCGACATGAACCCGTGGGCCTTCTTCCCGGTGTTCCCGATGACGGCCGGCCTCGTCATGAAGGTCACCGGCCTGCCCTTCGCCGTGGTGGGGCCCGGGCTCTCGATGGTCATCGGCTTCGTCGCGATGCACATGCTGTTCAAGCTCGTCGACCAGGCCGTCGGGCGCTGGGAGGCGATCGTCGCGGTCGTCGCGACCTGCTTCTTCATCGCGTCCCCGGCCTTCTCGGCGTCCTACACCGAGTCCACCGCGCTCCTCGGCGTCGTGACGGTGCTGTGGCTGCTGCGCAAACGACAGTACTGGTGGGTCGCCGTCGCGCTCCTCGTCCTCTCCCTCAGCCGCAACGTCGTCATCGCGATGGTGCCGGTCATCATCGCCCACGCGGTCGTCCGCTGGCGCAAGGGTGACGAGGGCGAGCACCCGGTGCGACTGCGCGTCGCGCTGGGGGCGCTCGCGGCATACGCCGGCGCCCTGACCTTCCTCTGGCCCACGATCGTCACGATCGCGACCGACACCCCCAACGCCTACAACGACACGATGCTCGCCTGGAACATCGAGACGAAGATCAAGCTCTACCTGTGGTGGAACCTGCTCTACGACTACTGGGGCGTCATCGGACAGGTCGCGGGCGTTCTCGGCATCGCCGCGTTCACGTGGTTCATGCTGACGAAGAACTCGTGGCGCTGGGGCCCGGAGATCTGGGGCTGGGCCGGCGCCTACCCGGCCTACATCATCCTCGTGACGAGCACGACGCCGAGCCGAGTGCGCTACGCCCTGCTGGCCTTCCCGATGACGCTCATCATCGCGTGGTTCCTCAGGCTGCGCTGGTGGGGGCGCTATCGCTACTGGCTGCTCGGACTCATCGTCGTCATCGGCGCCGGCCTCATGTGGTGGTGGACCGAGCACTACCTCGTCATCGAGAATCTCACCGACGACCTCTACCCCTGAGCCACCCGTCGTCCCCCGACGTCCCTCTCACCCCGGGTCGGGCAGGCGCCGCACGCTCCCGACGACGTCGAACCACTCGATGCCTGCGTCGGCCAGCAGGTCACGCAGCAGCGGCAGGGACAGGCCGACGACGTTGTGGTGGTCGCCCTCGACGGCCGTGACGAACGCGCCGCCGAGGCCGTCGATGGTGAACGCACCGGCCACCGTGAGTGGCTCGCCCGTCGCGACGTAGGCCTCGATCTCCTCGTCGGAGAGCGTGGCGAAGTGGACGGTGGTCGAGGCCGTCGCGCCCAGCGTGGCACCGCCGGTGGCCCGCTCGTCGATGAGCCAGTGGCCGGTGTGCAGCACCCCGGAGCGGCCCCGCATCCGGCGCCATCTGGAGATGGCCTCCTTGGCGTTTCCGGGCTTGCCGTGGACCTCTCCGTCGAACTCGAGCACCGAGTCGCACCCGAGCACGACGGCGCGGTCGTCGAGCCGGACCGCGACGTCCTCGGCCTTGGCCCGCGCCAGGAGCAGCGCGATGTCGGCCGGCCCGAGCGGCCCGTAGCGCTCGGTCGCCTCGGCGACGGCCAGGTCCTCGTCGACCCCGCTCACGACGACGGCCGGCTCGATGCCGGCGGCGCGGAGGGTCGAGCGGCGCGCGGGCGACGCGGAGGCGAGGACGAGCTGGACAGGGGGCACGTCGGGGAGGGGACTCGGCGGCATGACGCCATGCTAGGCGGCGGGCCCGCTCGTGGTACGCGGACGCCCACCTCCCACAGGAACGCCGCCGACGCCGCCCCGGTGACCGGGCCCGTCCCGTGTGGCGGCGCGCGGCCGCCGTACCGGCCCCGCGCGCCACCGGCGGCCGTCGTCGCCCGCTCAGATCTCCTGCAGGACGGCGCCGCGGAGGGTGTCGAGGCCGACACCGCCGATGTCGAGAGCGCGGCGGTGGAAGGCCTTGAGGTCGAAGGCGTCACCCTCGCGCTGCTTGACCTCGTCCCGGAGCTGCAGCCACAGGCGCTCACCGATCTTGTAGCTGGGCGCCTGACCCGGCCAGCCGAGGTAGCGGTTGAGCTCGAAGCGCAGGACCTTCTCGTCCATGAAGCCGTAGCGGGTCAGGTAGGTCCACGCCTTGTCATAGTCCCACGCGCCACCGCCGACCTCCTCTGGTGCGTCGTAGCCGCAGTGGACGCCGATGTCGATGACGACGCGCGCCGCCCGAAGCGACTGTCCCGCAAGCCAACCCATACGGTTTCCGGGATCGTCCATGTAGCCGAGCTCGGCCATCAGTCGCTCGGCGTAGAGGGCCCATCCCTCGCCGTGTCCCGACGTCCATGCCTCGAGCCGGCGCCACTTGTTGAGAAGCCCGGACCGGTAGACAGTCTGTGCGACCTGGAGGTGGTGGCCGGGGACGCCCTCGTGGTAGACGGTCGTCAGCTCGTTCCACGTGCGGAACTCCGTGTTGCCCTTGGGCACCGACCACCACATGCGGCCCGGTCGGCTGAAGTCGTTGGACGGCCCGGTGTAGTAGATGCCTCCGGTCTGCGTCGGCGCGATCATGCACTCGATGCGCTGCACCGGGCCGGGGATGTCGAAGTGGACGTCCTTGAGGTCGGCGATGACCTCGTCGGCGCGCTCCTGCATCCAGGCCTTGAGCGCGTCGGTGCCGTGCAGGGCGTACCGGTCGTCTGCGTCGAGGATCTCGACTCCGCGGCGGACGCTCGCGCCGGGCTCGAGCCCGTCGGCGATCTCGCTCATCTGGGCGTGGAGGTCGGCGACCTCCTGCTGCCCCCAGCGGTAGGTCTCCTCGAGGTCCACGGTGGCGCCGAGGAAGTAGCGCGACTCCAGCTGGTACCGCTCGACGCCGCAGGCGTCCACCTCGGGAGCGTGTGGCAGCAGCTCGTCCTCGAGCCAGCCGGCGATGTCGCCGTATGCCGCCGCCGCAGCCCTGGCGGCGTCGGCGAGCTGGTCCTTCAGCTCGCCCGCGAGGGCGGCGTCACCCACGGTCGCGTCCGCGACCACCTTGGCGAAGTAGCCGTCGTCGGCCACGAGGTCGCGGGACTGCTCCGCGCAGGCCACGACCTGTCGGCGCGGGGACACCTGTCCGCGCTCGCGTGCGAGGAGCAGCGACTCCTTGTAGCCCTCGAGCGCAGCAGGGATCTTGCCCATGCGGACGGCAAAGGTGCGCCAGTGCTCCTCGCTGTCCTGAGGCATGAGGTCGAAGACGTCGCGGACCGCCTGGAGCGGCGAGGCGAGGACGTTGAGCGACATCTCGTCGAGCCCAGCGGCATACCGGTCCTCGGAGAGCTGGAGGCGCTCGGTCATGGCGTCGACGGTGACGCGGTCGACCTCGTCGGTCGGCGCGGCGGCGGCGAGCTGGGCCAGGGTGGCTCGACGCAGCTCGGAGGCGGCCGCGTTGCCGGCGGGGGACAGGTCGTCGAGGTCCTCCTCGCCGCCGGGCACACCGAGGAAGGTGGCGTTGATGGGGCTGAGGGCGACGGAGGCGTCGAAGTAGGACTCCGCGATGCGGTCGACGTCGGTCTGGGGTCGCACGGTCTGGGTGTTGGCGGTCACCCGGCGAAGGTAGACCAGGCCGGGGTCCCGTGCCAGTGCATTGTGGTGCCTCCCGGGGACCGCTCGTCAGCCGTCGTCGTCCGAGGAGTCCCCTTGGTCGCCCTGGCCGCCCTGGCCGCCCTGCCCGCCGGACACGACGAGCACGACGATCCCGTCGGTCGTCGGCGTGCCGGCGCCCGGCCACGTGGCGATGACCCGGCCGCTCTCCACGTCGGAGGGGACGGTAACGCGGGTGACGCGGACGTCCGCGCCGTCCAGGGCCTTCGTCGCGTCCTTGGCGTTCGTGCCGACCAGTCCGGCAGGAACCTCGAACGAGGAGTTGACCTTGTCTGGGGCGTGGCCGCGGCTCACGACGAGGGCGACGGTCTGGCCCTTCGTCATCGGCTGGCCCGCGGGCGGGAAGCTGCCCAGGACCGCGCCGTCCGGCTGCGCCGAGCGCACGAGCACCCAGCGCACGTTGACGCCGAGGCCCACGAGCTCCGTGACCGCCGCCTCGCGCTGCCGGCCGACGAGGCCACCGGGGACCGTGCTCCCGTCGGACGGCGCAGCCGTCACCACCGGTTCGGAGGTGGGCTTCTCGACGGTCGCGGACGGGCGAGCGCCGGGGGCCGCGGTGGTCGGCGCGTCCCCGTCCCTCGACAGCAGGACGTAGCCGAGGACGCCTGAGAGCGCCACGACGGCGAGGAGCAGCGCCCAGACGACCGGGCTCGGACCGGAGGCGCGACGGCGGACGCCGGCGGTCGAGCGTCGGGTCGCGGCGCGGCCTGCCGGCGGTTCCTGCCGGACTGCCGGCGGTTCCTGCCGGAGTGCCGGGCTGGGGCCCGTCCTGCTCGGCGACGCCGCAGCAGGACTCGCCGCAGCGGTTGCTGTCGCAGCAGCCCTCGTGGCCGGGGCGACCGCGGTCGCTGCCGGCTCCATGACGGTCGGCATCATCGCGGTGCTGGCGCCGAGGTCCAGCACCGAGGTGGCCTGCCCGGCGGGCAGTGCCCGCGTGGCGGCATCAGCCCGGCTCTCATGGCCCTGCAGGGCGGCGGCCATGGCGTCGGCGTCGGCGTAGCGGTCGGACGGTGACTTGGCGGTGGCGCGGACGACGACCTCGTCGAGGTTCGCGGGCAGGTCGGCGACGCGCGAGCTGGGCAGCGGCACGGGCTCGTCGAGGTGTCGCATCGCGATCGCGACCGGGGTGTCGCCCTCGAAGGGCACGGCTCCGGTGAGCATCTGGAAGAGCAGGATGCCCAGCGAGTAGAGGTCCGAGGACGGCGTCGTGGCCTCGCCACGGGCCTGCTCCGGGGCGACGTAGGCGGCCGTCCCCATCACCGTGCCGGTGTCGGTGAGCGATGCCTGACCGCGGGCCCGGGCGATGCCGAAGTCGGTGACCTTGACCATGCCGTCGGGACGGACGATGACGTTGCCGGGCTTGATGTCACGGTGGACGACGCCGGCGCGGTGCGCGGCGCCGAGGGCCGCGCAGACCTGCTCGGCGACGCGTACGGCGTCGCCGGGGGTGAGCCGGCCGTGCTCACGGATCACCTGTGCGAGGTCGTGGCCCTCGGCATACTCCATGACGATGAAGTGCGACGGACCGTCGACGCCGTAGTCGTAGACCTGGGCGATGTTGGGGTGCGAGAGCGCGGCAGCGGTCAGGGCCTCGCGGCGGAACCGCTCGACGAAGTCGGGGGAGCCGGCGAACCCCGCGGCCAGCACCTTGACGGCGACCAGCCGACCCAGGCGGTCGTCGGTCGCGAGGTGCACCTCGCCCATGCCTCCGACGGCGATGCGCTCACGCAGGGAGTAGCGCTCGGCGATCCGGACGATGGGGGTCGACTCGACAGACATGGGCCAACAGCGTAGGGCAGCGGGACGGGTCAGCCAACCGAAGCGACCATCCGGGCAGCGCCGCCTCCGGGTCGCGAGCTCGCGTCAGCGGGGAAGGCCCGTGCGTCGCCACCCGCCGTGCCGCGCCGATGGGCCGACGAGGCGCCAGGAAGGGTCGGACCAGGCCGAGCGGGCGTGCTCGGGGGCCGGTTCCTCTCCACCGAGGGCGGACAGCACGGCGACGAGCGCGGCGACCTCCTCGGGCGTCGGGTGGCCTGAGACGTGGATCGTGGGCGGGACCGCGCTCGCCGCAGGAGTCGTGGCGTCGCTCACAGCGGGATGTTCCCGTGCTTCTTGGGCGGGTGCGTCTCTCGCTTGTTCTGCAGCGCACGCAGGGCCCGCGTGACGTTCATCCGCGTGTTCGAGGGGCTGATCACGGTGTCGATGTAGCCGCGCTCGGCCGCGACGTACGGGTTGGCGAGCGTCTCCTCGTAGTGGGTGATGAGCGCCTGGCGCTGCGCGTCGACGTCACCACCATGCTCCGCAGTGGCCTTGAGCTCCTTGCGGTAGAGGATGTTGACGGCCCCCTGGGCCCCCATGACGGCGATCTGCCCGGTCGGCCAGGCGAGGTTGATGTCGGCGCCCAGGTGCTTGGAACCCATGACGTCGTAGGCGCCGCCGTAGGCCTTGCGGGTGATGACGGTGATCTTCGGGACGGTGGCCTCGGCGTACGCGTAGATGAGCTTCGCGCCGCGACGGATGATGCCGTCCCACTCCTGGCTCGTGCCGGGCAGGAAGCCGGGGACGTCGACGAGCGTCAGCACCGGCACGTTGAAGCAGTCGCACGTGCGCACGAAGCGCGCGGCCTTCTCGGAGGCGTCGATGTCGAGGCACCCGGCGAACTGCAGCGGCTGGTTGGCGACGATGCCGACCGACATGCCGTCGATGCGCGCGAAGCCGGTGAGGATGTTGGGCGCGAAGAGCGGCTGCACCTCGAGGAACTCACCGTCGTCGACGACGTGCTCGATGACCTGCTTCATGTCGTAGGGGACGTTCGGCGAGTCCGGGATGCAGGTGTCGAGCCAACGGTCGTCGTCGGTGACCGACAGGTCGGCCTCGCCCTCGCCGTAGGTCGGCGGGGTCTCCAGGTTGTTGCTCGGCAGGTAGGAGAGCAGCGCCTTGACGTAGTCGATGGCGTCCTGCTCGTCGGTGCCCATGTAGTGCGCGACGCCGGACTTGCTGTTGTGCGTCAGGGCGCCGCCCAGCTCCTCGAAGCCCACGTCCTCGCCCGTCACGGTCTTGATGACGTCCGGGCCGGTGATGAACATGTGCGAGGTCTGGTCGACCATGACGGTGAAGTCGGTGATGGCGGGGGAGTAGACCGCACCGCCGGCGCACGGACCCATGACGAGCGAGATCTGCGGGATGACGCCCGACGCGCGGACGTTGCGGAAGAAGATCTCGCCGTAGAGCCCGAGCGACACGACCCCCTCCTGGATGCGGGCGCCGCCGGAGTCGTTGAGGCCGATGACGGGGCAGCCGATCTTCATGGCGAAGTCCATGACCTTGACGATCTTCTCGCCGAAGACCTCGCCGAGGGACCCGCCGAAGACGGTGAAGTCCTGCGCGAAGACCGCCACCTGGCGACCGTCGACCATGCCGTAGCCGGTGACGACGCCGTCGCCGTATGGCCTGTTGCTGTCCTGGCCGAAGTTGTTGCTGCGGTGCCGGGCGTACTTGTCGAGCTCGATGAAGGTGCCCTCGTCGAGGAGCATCTCGATGCGCTCGCGGGCGGTCTTCTTGCCCCGGGCGTGCTGCTTCTCGACGGCGCGCTCCGACCCCGCGTGGGCCACCTCCGCGACGCGGCGCTTGAGATCGGCGAGCTTGCCCGCGGTCGTCCCGAGATCGGGCCCGGTCGTCGTCTCGGCCTCTGGTGTCGTGCTCGCTCGCGACGTGCTGGCTGGCTGCTCTGCGAGGGCGTGATCGGTGGCCATGCTCGGCACTCTAGCCTTGTGGACGTGCGCGATTCGCTCGACATCGAGACTGTGAGTGCGGCCTTGGTCACGTCCGGACGGCCGTGGCGCGGCGTCGAGTTCCACCCCGCCCTCGGGTCCACGAACACCCGGCTGCGCGAGCTGCTCGCCGGCACGGTCCGCCCGACCGGGGGCTCTGCCGGCGGGCAGGCCGATGACGACGCCGGCCTCTGGTGGGTCGTCCTGACGGACCACCAGACCGGAGGGCGTGGCCGTCTCGGACGGGCCTGGACGGTGCCCGACCGGGCCTCGCTCGCCGTCAGTGTCGCGGTGCCGGTCGTCGACCCGGCGCGGAGCGCCTGGGTTCCGCTGCTCGCCGGGCTGGCGCTCTCGCGCGCCGTGCGCCGGCTGACCGCAGCCACCGGGCACGCGCTGACGGCTCGGCTCAAGTGGCCCAACGACGTGCTCCTCGCCGACGACGGCAACCGCAAGCTGAGCGGCATCCTGTGCGAGCTCGTGACGGTCCGTGGCGCGCACGCGGTCGTCGTGGGCACGGGCGTCAACATCGACCAGACGCGTGAGGAGCTGCCCGTCGACACCGCCACCTCGTTGGCGCTCGCCGGGGCTCACGTGCGCCGCGAGGACCTGCTGGTCGCCTACCTCGACGAGCTGGCGGCCGTGCTCGCGGGCGCCGGGATCGTGGCGGCCACCGGACCGGTGGGGTCGGTCGACGCGGAGGGGGTGCGGACGGCCTACCGCGAGGCGTGCACCACCCTGGGTCTGGCGGTCCGGGTCCACCTGCCGACCGGTGATGCGGCCGAGGGCACCGCCGTCGGCGTCGACGACGAGGGCGCGCTCGTGGTCCGCACCGCCGACGGCGTGCGGACCTTCGCGGCCGGAGACGTCGTCCACGTCCGGCCCGCGGCCGGCGGACTGGCATGATCGGGCCATGACCGAGCCGGGCGCCGAGCCAGTCGGGCGTGCGAGCGAGGACTTCACGGAGCAGCTCCTCGGGCGGCGGCTCGAGCTGCGCCGCCGCGAGGTGAGCCGCGGCGCCGAGGTGTCCCTGCTGTCCGCGCGCAAGTTCTGGCACGCCTTGGGCTTCCCCGTGGTCGACACCGACGACGAGCTCTTCACCCAGGCCGACCAGAAGGCGCTCGCCGCGGTCGCCGGCATCGTGCGCGACGGTCTGCTCGACGAGCCGACGGCACTCGCCATGACCCGCGCGTTCGCCCGCTCCGCCGACCGTCTCGCGGGCTGGCAGTCGCAGCTCATCGCCGAGGCCGTCGAGACCCACATGACGGCGGCGCTGGCTGACGAGAGCGATGACGACGAGCACGAGTCGCGCTCCGTGCCGAGCATCGAGACCGCCACCGAGACGGCCAAGCGCCTCGCCGTGCTCACGGACCGCCTGGAGCCGCTCCTCGTCTACGCCTGGCGTCGGCACCTGTCGGCCACCGTGGCGCGGATGCTCGCCGACGCCGACCCCGAGGCGTACGGCATGACGAAGATGCGGTCGGTGGGCTTCGCCGACCTCGTCAACTTCACCGCGCTCGTGCGCCGCATGTCCGAGCGAGACCTCGCCCGGCTGGTCTCGCGCTTCGAGGCTCTCTCGGCCGATGTCATCACCGCCCACGGCGGCCGACTCATCAAGACGGTCGGCGACGAGGTGCTCTTCTCGACGATCGGGGCGGCGCCGGCTGCAGCCATCGCGCTCGACCTCGTCGAGACGATGACCGACGACGACGTGCTTCCCGACGTGCGCTGCGGCATGGCGCGCGGGCCGATCATCTCGCGCCTCGGCGACGTCTTCGGCACCACCGTCAACCGCGCCTCGCGCCTCACCGCCGTGGCGCAGGCCGGCAGCGTCCTCGTCGACGCGACGATGGCGCGCGAGCTCGCGAGCCTCTCCGGCTTCGAGCTGACCGGCCAGCGCCGCCGCATCCTGCGCGGCGTCGGACCGGTCACGCCGTCGCTGCTGCGCCGGGCGACGTCCGCCGGTCGGCGTCCCGTCCCGGGGGACCCGATCCCCGACACCGCCCACCGAGCCCCGTCGCGCACCGACGCGTGACCCCCGAAGGAGACCGACGTATGCCGTCAACGCCGACCGCAGCCGACGCCACCGCGAGCGCGGGTTCGGGTCCGCCCGTCCTCGTGCGGGTCGAGCGCTTCGAGGACCCCGAGCTCGCGCACGTCGCCGAGATCGTCCTGGACCGGCCCGAGGCCATGAACGCCGTGTCGACGGCGATGGCCCGCGCCATCGCGAGGGCCACGGCCCAGGTGGCGGCGGACGAGTCGGTGCGCTGCGTCGTGCTGACGTCGAGCCACGCGAGGGCGTTCTGCGTCGGCGCCGACCTCAAGGAGCGCAACGGTTTCAGTGACGCCGACCTCATGGAGCAGCGCCCGGTGGCCCGGGCCGCGTACGGCGGCGTTCTCGACCTTCCCGTGCCGGCGATCGCCGCGGTCGACGGTTTCGCGCTCGGGGGCGGGTTCGAGCTGGCGCTGTCGTGCGACGTCGTCGTGGCCGGCGAGGGCGCCCTCGTCGGGCTGCCCGAGGTCAGCGTCGGCGTCATCCCTGGCGGCGGTGGCACGCAGCTGCTCGTCCGGCGGATCGGGTGGTCGCGCGCGGCGAGGGTCATCTTCACGGCTGAGCGGCTCCAGGCCCGCGATGCCTTCGAGCTCGGCGCTGTCGACGAGGTGGTCCCCGCCGGCGCCGCGCGAGACCGGGCGCTCGAGCTGGCCCGGACGATCTCCGCGAACTCGCCGGTCGGGTTGCGCAACGCCAAGCGCGCCATGCGCCTCGGCGCCGACGCCGGGCTCGACGCGGGCCTCGAGATCGAGGACGGCTGCTGGCGCGCGACCGCCTTCTCGGGCGACCGGCGTGAGGGCGTGGCCGCCTTCGCGGAGAAGCGCCGCCCGGTCTGGCCCGGCCGCTGAGGCTCGACCGTCGCGCCGCCAGGACGAGCCACTCCGTCGCCCTGCCGTGTCGCCCGGGGCTGCCAACGTGCAAATCGGGCGGTTGTGGATAGGCTCACGACGGTCGGTGCGCCCCCGGGCCGGCAGATCTTGAGGACGGTGACATGACCCGAGTGCTCCTGGCGGAGGACGACCCAGCCATCTCCGAACCGTTGGCGCGTGCGCTGCGACGAGAGGGCTATGACGTCGACGTGCGCGAGGACGGTGTCGCGGCGCTGGACGGCGCCAAGGAGAACCCCGACCTCGTGCTCCTCGACCTGGGCCTGCCGAAGATCGACGGGCTCGAGGTGTGTCGCCGGATCCGGGCCGAGGGCCGCGCCATCCCGGTGCTCATCCTCACGGCCCGCGCCGACGAGGTCGACACCGTCGTGGGCCTCGACGCCGGGGCCGACGACTACGTCACCAAGCCGTTCCGCCTCGCCGAGCTGCTCGCCCGCGTGCGGGCGCTGCTGCGGCGTACCCCGACCGAGGTCGTCCCATCGGGAGAGCTCGTCCGGATCGACTCCGACGGGCGCCGGGCCTGGTTCAAGGGCGAGGAGCTGCAGCTCACGGCCAAGGAGTTCGACCTGCTGCGGGTCCTCGTGCGGGAGCAGGGCAAGGTCGTCTCGCGTGAGCAGCTGATGCGCGAGATCTGGGACACCGCGTGGTTCGGCTCCACGAAGACCCTGGACATGCACATCTCGGTACTGCGCCGCAAGCTCGGCGACGACGCGACGTCCCCGCAGTACATCGCCACCGTCCGCGGCGTCGGCTTCCGCTTCGAGCGACCCCCGGTGGACTGACGTGCGACGGCTCCTCGACCGGATGGCCCTCGTCGGGGCAGTCGTCGGCGCCGGGCTCTTCGTCCTGCTCGCGACGGCCGTCGTCGTGTGGGCCGTCACCCAGCGGCCGGTCGCCCTCAGCTCCTGGATCGTCGCGGACCCGTCGGTGGGGATCGCCCGCTTCGGCGCGGTGATGCTCGCCATCGGTGCGCTGAGCGGCGCCGCGGCCTACGTCGCCACCTTGGGCACCCGCGCCCATGTCGAGCACTCCTCGCAGGAGCTCGTCCACCTCGCCACCCGCTTCGCGGCGGGCGAGGCGCGCCTGACCCCGGTGCACTCCGACATCGACGAGATCGACCACGTGTCGGGAGTGATGACCCGTCGGGCGCACGACATGACGAAGTCGCTCGCCGCCGAGCGGGACTTCGCCGCCGACGCCTCGCACCAGCTGCGCACGCCCCTCACCGCGCTGCTCATGCGCCTCGAAGAGATCTCCGAGACCGACGACGCCGAGGTGGTCAAGGAGGAGGCGACCATCGCGATCGCGCAGGTCGAACGGTTGACCCGGGTCGTCGACGACCTGCTCGGCCGCACCCGGGGCTCAGGCGGACCGTCACCCGCGGTGTCGCTCGACTCCGTCATCGCCGCCCTCCAGCGCGAGTGGCAGCCCGCCTTCGAGCAGGCTCGCCGCTCGGTGCGGGTGCGCGGCGAGCGCGGTCTCTTCGTCCGGTCGACGCCGGTCGCGCTCTCGCAGGTGCTGTCGACGCTGCTCGAGAACTCGCTCGTGCACGGTCGGGGCACGGTCGACGTCCACGCGCGCCGTTCCGGCCCCTCGGTCATCGTCGAGGTCAGCGACCAGGGCGACGGCGTGCCCGCCGCGATGGCCCCCCACATCTTCGAGCGCTCGGTCAGCAGCGGCGCCGGTGGCAGCACGGGACTCGGGCTCGCCCTCGCCCGCGACCTCGCCGAGTCCAACGGCGGCCGGCTCGATCTCGTCCAGGCGCAGCCGGCGCGCTTCGCGCTCTTCCTCTCGGAGGCCGAGACCGACTGACCCGGCGGGACGTCGCGCCGGCCACCCCGCTGACGGTTCCCCTGCCCGATGGGCGGGCGGACCCAACCCGAACCCGGTCTGGACCCCCCGCCCAGCGGGGTAGGGTGCCCCGGTGAGGCGCCTGCATGAGTTCCTGTTCGTGCGCCACCGGCACAACTGGCTGCTGCTGCTCCGGTTCGCGGTGGTGGGCCTCTCGGGCGTGCTCGTCAACCTCCTGACCCTCGTCCTCGTCAAGAAGCTCGGGCCGGCCTTCAACGAGGCGATCGTCGGCGTGCCCGGCACGGACTACAACGTCCGGTGGTACCACGTCTACTCGACGATCGCGTTCCTCGTCGCCAACCTCTGGAACTTCCAGCTCAACCGCACGTGGACGTTCCGCACGAGCAAGCACGCCCGCTGGTGGCACGAGTACTGGCCGTTCCTGGCCGTGGGGCTGCTGGGCCAGGTCATCGGCCTGGTGCTGCTGACCCTGCTGATGCACCTCGACTCGCCGATCCACCTCTCCCCGACGGTGCTCGACGACTCCACCGGCTTCCGCACCCGGCTCTACTGGGCGCAGCTCATCGTCATCGCCGTCGTCACTCCCATCTCGTTCGTGCTCAACAAGCTGTGGACCTTCGCGGCCGTGCGCACCCACCACCCGCAGCTCGCCGACCCCAGCCACGTCGAAGCGGTGCTGTCCGACGAGGGTGACGAGGCCACGGCCTCCACCGACCCGGACGAGCGCGCCGCGGCGGTACCGGGCCGCCACGACCCGCTCGGCTGACGCCCACTACGCTGGCCGACGTGAGCCAGCCGAAGCGCGCCCCCGGAGGTTTTCCCGTCGTCGGCGTGGTCGGTGGCGGACAGCTGGCGCGGATGATGCAGGGCCCGGCCGTCGAGCTCGGGGTCCAGCTGTCCGTCCTTGCCGAGAGCGACATGGCGGCCGCGGCCCTCGTCGTACCGAGCTCACCCGTCGGCGAGCACACCGACCTCGAGACGGTCCGCGCCTTCGCGGCGCACTGCGACGTCGTCACCTTCGACCACGAGCACGTCCCGGCGGCCGTCCTCGAGGCCCTCGAGGCCGACGGCGTCGCCATCCACCCGACCCGCGCCGCGCTGAACTTCGCCCAGGACAAGCTCGCGATGCGCGAACGCCTCACCGCCCTCGGGATCGCGTGCCCCCGCTGGACGCGAGCCACCACCGCCGACGACGTCACGGCATTCGGCGACCGGGTGGGCTGGCCGATCATCGCCAAGACGCCGCGGGGAGGCTACGACGGCAAGGGCGTCGCGGTCGCGTCGTCTGCCGCGGACCTCATCGACTGGATCGCCCGCATCGGTGAGCCGGGTCCGCTCCAGGGCGGCCTGCTCCTCGAGGAGAAGGTCGACTTCGTCCGCGAGCTCGCCGTCCTCATCGCCCGTAGCCCGTCCGGTCAGGCCGCGGCCTGGCCCGTCGTCGAGACGGTCCAGACCGACGGCATCTGTACCGAGGTGCTCGCTCCCGCCCCGGCCCTCGACGCCGACCTCGCCTCCGTGGCGACCGAGGCCGCCCTGCGGATCGCCGGGGAGCTCGGCGTGACGGGCGTGCTGGCCGTCGAGATGTTCGAGGTGCGGCCCGGGACGAGCGGCGCGGCGTCCTACGTCGTCAACGAGCTCGCGATGCGCCCGCACAACAGCGGACACTGGTCGATGGACGGCGCCGTCACCGGCCAGTTCGAGCAGCACCTGCGGGCGGTGCTCGACCTGCCGCTCGGCGACCCGCGGCCGCGGGCGCCCTGGACCGTCATGGCCAACGTGCTCGGCGGCGACTACGAGCACCTCTACCCGGCCTACCGCCACATCATGGCGCGCGACCCCGGCGCCAAGGTGCACGTCTACGGCAAGGGCGTGCGCCCGGGCCGCAAGATCGGTCACGTCAACGTCAGCGGCGCCGACCTCGGCGAAGCGCGTGGACGGGCCCAGCACGCGGCCGACTACCTCCGAGGAGTGATCACCGAATGACCGAGAGCCCCGGGACCACCGCGCGGGTAGCCGCTCCCGCGGTCGTCGGCGTCGTCATGGGCAGCGACAGCGACTGGCCCGTCATGCGCGAGGCCGCGCGGGCCCTCGAGGAGTTCGGCATCCCCTACGAGGCCGACGTCGTGTCGGCGCACCGGATGCCTGCCGAGATGATCGCCTACGGCCAGAACGCCGCAGGGCGAGGTCTGCGGGTCGTCATCGCCGGTGCCGGGGGAGCGGCCCACCTCCCGGGCATGCTGGCGTCGGTGACACCGCTGCCCGTGATCGGGGTCCCGGTGCCCCTGAAGTACCTCGACGGCATGGACTCGCTGCTCTCCATCGTCCAGATGCCCGCCGGCGTCCCGGTCGCCACCGTGTCGATCGGCGGCGCCCGCAACGCCGGCCTGCTCGCAGCCCGCATCGTCGGAACGGGCAGCGACGAGCTCGCCTCCGACGTGCGCGAGCGGATGGTCACCTTCCAGGCCGACCTGCGCGACCAGGCCCACGCCAAGGGAGCGTCGTTGCGCGAGCAGGTCGGGCGCGGCCTGCGCGACTGAGCCGACCGGGACCCGCGGACCCGCGGACCCACGAGCCCGGGCTGCCGGCATACGCGCTCGGTGAGCTCGTCCGGTCCGGTCAGTCTGTCAGTCGGTCAGTCGGTCACGGCGTCGGCGCCGTCACCGGGCTGGATGCGGGGGTACTCGATCTTGGGGCAGGTGTCCATGACGACAGCGAGCCCGGCCGCCTCGGCCCGTGCGGCGGCGTCCTCGTCGATGACCCCGAGCTGCAGCCACAGCGCCTCGATGCCCAGCCGCTCGCGCTCGGCGATCGCCTCGTCGACGACCTGGCCCACGCGACCACTGTTGACGAAGCAGTCGACGACCTTGACGACCGTCCCGTCCGGGATGTCGGCGAGGGTCTTGTGGCCCTGCGCTCCGTGGACCGTCGCCGCGCTCGGGTGGACGGGCACGAGGCGGATGCCGAGCTCGCGCTGGAGCCACAGCGAGACACGGTATGCCGTGCGGTCCGGGTTGTCGCCGAGACCGACGACCGCCCACGTGGCCGGGGTGTAGAGCAGGTCCCGGATGACGTCCGGGTTGTTGTGGTGCGGGCTCATACCGCCATCCTCACATGCGGTGCCCGCCGGATCGCGCCCATACCGCGGCACGGACGGCGCTCGGACCGCGCTCGGACTGCGCTCGGACCGCGCTCGGACGGGGCTCCGACCGGGCCCAGCGGACCGTGGTTGGATGGCTGGATGCGATTTGGAATGTTTGTTCCCCAGGGCTGGCGGATGGACCTCGTCGGCATCGAGCCGGCCCAGCAGTGGGAAGCCATGGTCAACCTCGCCAAGCACGCCGACGACGGGGACGTCTTCGAGTCCGTCTGGGTCTATGACCACTTCCACACCACGCCGCAGCCCTCCGGTGAGGCCACGCACGAGGCGTGGTCGCTCATGGCGGCCTTCGGTGCGGCGACGAGCCGGGTGCGACTGGGCCAGATGTGCACGTGCATGGCCTACCGCAACCCCGCCTACCTCGCGAAGGTGGCCGCCACCGTCGACGTCATCTCCGGTGGCCGCACCGAGATGGGTATCGGCGCCGGCTGGTACGAGCACGAGTGGCGCGCGTTCGGCTACGGCTTCCCCAAGGCCGGCGACCGTCTCGGGGCCCTCCGCGAGGGCGTGCAGGTCTTCCGCGACATGTGGACGAAGGGCTCGGCCACCCTCGACGGGACGTACTACCAGGTCGACGGCGCCATCTGCGCGCCACGGCCCCTCCAGGGCACGTCCGCACCGGGCAGCGCGCTCAACGGCATCCCGATGTGGGTCGCCGGCGGCGGCGAGAAGGTGACGCTGAAGATTGCGGCCGAGTACGCCGACTACACGAACTTCGACGGCACCCCTGAGGGCTTCGACCACAAGAGTGGCATCCTCAAGGGACACTGCGACGACCGCGGCCGCGACTTCGGCGAGATCGTGCGCTCCGCCAACTACAACGTCGTCATCGGCGAGACGGAGGCCGACGTCGAGGACCGGCTCCAGTTCTACGGCGAGCTGCTGCGCAAGGGCGGTGTGGCCGACGCCAAGGTCGCTGCCTCGGTCGCGGACCTCCGGAAGCAGCCTGCGGTCGGCACGCCCGAGAAGATCGTGGCGATGTTCAAGGACATGGAGCGGCGTGGCATGTCCTATGCCATCACGTACTTCGCCGAGGCCGCCCATGACCGCTCGGGCATCGAGCTGTTCGAGCAGACGGTCGCCCCCGAGCTCAAGAGCTGACGCACCCTCTACCCAGCTGCATCCGGTTCGAGGTGATGCCGGCACCGACATCGGTACCGGCATCACCTCGACCCGGGGTCTGGTGGTGGGCTACCAGGCGGTCCAGCCACCGTCGACGGCGACCACCTGGCCGGTGACGTAGGCCGACGCGTCGGACGCGAGCCACGTGACGACGCCGCGGAAGTCGTCCTCGGTGCCCATCCGGCCCAGCGGCGTGAGGTGTTCGTAGCGCTCGACGAAGGCATCGTCCTGGCCGCGGGCGATGCCTCCGGGGGCGAAGGCGTTGACTCGCACGTCGGGGGCGAGCACCGTCGAGAGGTAGCGCGTCAGCTGGGCAATGCCGCCCTTGCTCGCCGCGTAGGCCGCCGGGTTGCCCATGCGCGTGCCCTCGTAGAGCCCCATGTTGGGGCCGACGAGTCCGTAGATGCTCGAGACGTTGACGACACTGCCGTGGCCGGAGCCGCGCAGGAGCGGCGCGAGCCGGCGGGTCAGCGAGAAGGGCGCTGTGAGGTTGAGCGCGAGGGCCATGGTGAAGGCGTCGTCGGTCTGCTCGTCGAAGGGAACGGCATAACCGGGGACGCCGGACGTGCCGGTGAAGGCGGCGTTGTTGACGAGGACGTCACAGGCGCCCAGGTCGCGGACGGCGTCCACGACCCTCGAGATCCCTTGCGGCTCGAGCAGGTTCGACGCGAGTGGCACGTGGCCAGAGCCCGGGAGAGCCTCGGCGGTAGCGGCACACGTTGCGTCGTCGAGGTCGACGACGACGATGCGCGCGCCGGCGGTGGCGAGGGCGTCGGCGAGCACGCTGCCGAGCGGTCCGGCGCCGCCGGTCACGACCGCGGTGCGACCGGCGAGGGACGTCGTCGGTGGGGTGGTCATGAGTGCTCCTCCGTCGAGGTGGTGGCCCCGACGTCGGGGACGTCCAGCCAGGGCAGCCTGATGAGGCCGGCGCCGATGAGGGCCTCGATGAGCCGGAACTCGTACTCGTCGTCGATCGAGAACGCCTGCGCCTCGGGGATCTCGAGGCCTTCGTGGGTGCCCTCGTCGAACCACGACGTCTCGAGACGACGCACGAAGCCGGCGCGCCAGAGGTAGAAGTTGCCGTTGATCCGCAGGAAGCGGCCGACGTCCTGTCGCCGGATGACGCCGGCGCCGGCGTCGAAGAAGCGCGAGAGCGCACCGCCGCGTCCGTCGTCCGGGCGGACCCCGACCCAGACCGGGTTGAAGGTGGGCTCGGAGACGCTGATGACGCCGTCCAGGGACGGCCTCGCGACGAGGCGCCGCACGGCCTCGGCGAGCTGCGCCGGCACCCGGGCCGGGGACGTCGGGTCGAGGAGCAGCACGGCGTCGTACGAGCTGCCCTCGTCGCGCTCGACCCATTCGAGGGCGTGCCGGACCACCGGGGCCATCGGGGTGTCGTCGGCCGCGAGCTCGGCCGGGCGCAGGAAGGGAGCCTGTCCGCCATGGGCACGCACGACGTCGGCGATCTCGACCGAGTCGGTCGTGACGACGCACCGCGTCACCTCGGGCGTCAGGGCCGCAGCGCGCACGCTGTGCGCGATCAGCGGCAGGCCCCACATGGGGCGGATGTTCTTGCCGGGCAACCCCTTCGAGCCACCGCGCGCGGGGATGACCGCGAGGACGCGGGGGGTGTGCTGGTCGGTCACCGTGGGTCCTCGCCCGCGGTGGCGGCCGTCCCTTGGGCGCCGGTGGCGGCGGTCCCTTGCGCGCCGGTGGCGGCGGTCCCTCGCGCGCCGGTGGCGCGGGCCTCGTCGCACAGGCGGAGAGCCGTGATGCCGTCGGTGAGCGTCGCCGGGGCACCCCGCCCGACGCGCTCGTCGACGGGTGCCGTGGGCAGCAGGTCGAGGGCGGCCCGGGCCTGGGCGCCCATGACGATGTCGCGGTCGAGGTCGTGGTCGAAGACCTGCTCGGTGGACTCGCCGTCGGGAGTGGTGTGGCGAACCGTCGCCCGGACGACGTCCCACTCGAGCAGGCCTGCACGCGAGCGGACGACGACTCCGCGGGTCGTCGGGCGCGTGACGTAGTCGAGCCGTGCCGTCACGGTGAACGCCCGGTCGGTCGACCAGAGGAGCGTCGCTGCCTGGTCCGCCTCGATCTCGAGGGGCCCGGTCGTGTCGACGCTCGCACCGAGCAGCGTCGCCGAGCCGAACAACACTGCGGTGTAGTCGATCTCGTGCACGAGGTCGCGGAGCACACCGCCCTCGTCGGGCCGTGCGGAGTAGGACTCGTGGTAGTCGCGGTCGGGGCGCCAGTCCGGCAGCCACGACTGCGACCAGACGTGCGCCGAGGCCGGCGCGTCGACGTGGCTGACGAGTCGGCGCAGGTGCCGGAACGCCTCGTGGGCGCGCAGCGGGGCCGCGACCCAGACGACGGTGTGGCGGAGGTGCTCGGCGAGGGGTGCGACCTCGGCGGCGGTCGGAGCGACCGGCTTCTCGACGAGGACCTTCTCGGCGCCCCCGTCCAGGGCGGCCAGGGCGTCGGCGACGTGCCGCGAGGTGTCCGTCGCGACGACCACCAGCGCCGCGCCACGCACCGCTTCGGGGCCGCTCGTGTCGTCGAGGAGCCGGGCGCCGGTGACCTCGTCGACGGCGCCCGGGCCGGCCCCTCGGTCGCGGACGGGCCACAGGGCGACGTCGGCGCCGACCTGCTGGAAGACCCGCGCGTGCCGCTGTCCGATCGAGCCGGAGCCACGCACGACGACGTTGCCGCTCACGTCGCGCTCACCCGGCCCTCCTTCGCCCTAGTAGGTTCACCATCGTGGCAGATCATCCCGATTCTCCCGCGCCCGAGGCGCGCGACGTGCCCGACGTGCCCGAACCGGCCGACGCACCGGCGGGCACGACGACGGGCCCCGCGGGACGCTCGCTCGGGGCGCACTCGGTGGTCTACCTCGTCGGCACCGCCCTTCAGGGCCTCGGCGTGCTGCTCGTGCTGCCCTTCGCGACCCGGGTGCTCGGAGCTGCCGAGTTCGGCCGTGTGGCAACGGGACTCGTCGTCGTGCAGATGGTCGGGACCATCGCTGCTGCGGGGCTGCCCCAAGTCGTGCTGCGTGAGCACCACCGAGGCCCCGAGGGCCCGCGCGTCGCTCGGGCGCTCGCCGGGACGATGGTCCTGCTGGCGGTCGGCCTGGGTGCCGTCGGCCTGGCGCTCGCGCTCGTCCTCTCCGCCGCCGGCCATGCCGACCTCAGCCAGTGGGTGCCGCTCGTCGTCGCCTCGGTGGCGCTGACGACGGTCGTGGCCGGTCAGACACTGATGCGGGCGCGCCTGAGGCCATGGGGCTTCCTCGCGCTGGCCGTCCTCGTCACCGTGGGGGCGCAGCTCGCGGGGGTCCTCGCAGCGCGCACCGAGCCCACCTCGGGGGCCTACCTCACGGCATACGCCGGCGTCGTCGTGCTCGCGGCCGTCGTCGCGCTCGTCCTCGGTCGCCCGCTACCGCCCACCGTCGAGCGCGAGCGGGTGCGAGCCGGAATGCGCCTTGCCGCACCGCTGCTGCCGCAGGCGGCTGCGATGCTCGGGCTGCTCTCGGGGGACGTACTGCTCGCCCGCGTCCTCGTCGGCGAGGCCGGAGCCGGCAGCTACCAGGTGGCGCTCCAGCTCGGGAACATGCCGTTCGTCCTCGCGGTCGCCCTCTTCAACGCATGGGGACCCCTCGTGCTCTCGCACCCCATCGAGCGCCGTTGGACCTGGACGGCCCGCACCGGCACGGCCCTGACGACGGTCGTTGCCGCGGGAGCGGCCGGGGTGTCGCTGCTGGGACCATGGCTCGTCGCGCTCATGGCCGGCCCCGGCTTCGACCTCGTCGCGATGGTCGGCGCCCTCGGTGTCATCTGCACCGTGTCGGTGTCCTACATGCTCTACCAGGGCTCCTCGCTGGCCGTCCTCGACGCGGAGCGCACGGGCCGGCTGGCATGGGCCGCGCTCGTGGCCCTCGCCGCCGTCGTCCTCGTCGCGCTGTGGCTCGCGTCGAGTCCGGGCCGGACGGGCGGGATCGTCGGCGTCGCCATTGCGAAGGCGGTGGGCTACGTCCTGCTCATGGCGCTGACGACGTGGTTTGCGCGCACCCACTCGCCGATGCGATGGCCGCCGCGAGTGGCTGTGGTGGCGCTCGCCGGCGTCGCGCTCGCCCTGGTCGGGGCGGTGCTGCCGCTCGAGGGACCCGCCGCGGGGGTGCGGCTCGCCCTCGCTGCCCTCGTCGCGGCGGGCGCCGCGGCCGTCGCGCCGCGGATCGTGCGCACCCTGCGCGGATAGGATGAGGCGCTCGCCCGGCTCGGCTCGATCCGGCACGCACCGACACGCAGGAGAGACGCTTCCGTGGTGACACCGCTGGTCCACATGGGGTTGGGCTACGACGACCTCCTCGTGCCCGCCCTCGTGCACGCGGGCTTCGACACGAAGGACCTGATCCTCGTCGTGCGGACGGACGCCAACCTCGCGTGGGTGCGCCGCCACGCGCCGCGGGCCACGACAGTCCGGCTGCCGTATGCCGCCGCGCGCAAGGCCAACGTCGTCAGTGGCCTCGCGCCCCACGCCGCTCTCAAGCGGGCCTGTGCCGGCGTCGGTCTCGACCCGCTCGACCTGCTCGTGTCCGAGCGGGCGCTGCGCCGCAACCGCGTCGACACGGCGATGAACTTCCTCAACCTCGCCGCCGAGGAGCTCGAGGCGGCCATCGAGGGTCGCGGACCCGTACTGGCCCTCGTCGAGTTCACGGTCACCTCGGAGCTGCTGACGGCCGGCCTCGTGACCCACCACGGCGGACTCGCCACCTGGCCACGCGGCATACGTCTGCCGTCGGACCGCTTCGGTCTCATCGGCGCGCCCAAGGGGATCACTCTGTGGGAGCGGCAGGTCGAGGACCCGTCGGCCGTGGCCGCGGGCCAGGCCTTTCTCGACACGTGGCGGGCAGAGCACGGTCGCCCGATGGGTTTCGCCCGCAACCTCGAGGTCGAGACCGGCCAGGAGATCTGGCGCCTCGCGAGCGACCGCATCCGGGAGTTCGCCGTCGACCGCGGCGCGAACCTCCAGCTGCCCCGGCCCTCCGACTACGCCCGGTTGCCGTGGCTCAACCCGGTCAAGGCCCGCCTCAACCTGCGCGAGTACCAGGACCGTCGCTGGGACCCCGTGCCCGAGAGGTTCGTCTTCCTGCCGTTGCAGGTGCAGCCCGAGTCGAGCGCCGACGTCATGGGCCAGGAGTGGCGCGACCAGGCGTACACCGCGCGGGTCCTCGCCGACGCGCTCGCGCCGCTCGACATCGGGGTCGCCGTCAAGGAGCACGCGCACTTCATGTGGCGCCGCGACCCCGACTACTGGCCGCAGTTCGACGCGCACCCCAACATCGCGACGATCGACCCGTTCGCCGACTCCCGCGAGCTGATGAAGCAGGCGGTCTTCACCGTCACCGCCACCGGCACGGTCGGCCTCGAGGCAGGGCTGCTCGGCCTGCCCGTCGTCACCGGCGCAGAGATGCCGTGGAGCCGGTTGGGCAACGTCGCCCGGCTCGACTCGCCGGACGACCTGACGCAGTTCGTCGCCGACCGCGGCTGGGAGTCACTGGGGGCCGACCGGGCCGCCATCGACGAGTGGTTCGTCCATCACTACGTGCGCAACTCGTGGGAGGGCCTCGTGCTCGACCCACCGCGCGTGCCGGCCGTGCTCGAGGCGAGCAACATCCGCAAGGTCGGCGGCGCGCTCGGCGAGGCGGCAGCGTCGCTCGGTCACCGGGTGGGGGCCGGCCCCACGGGCCCTGCTGCGACCCTCGCCAGCGGGACGGCGTGACGTGATGACCGGCGCTGTCGGCTGGGTCGTCCTCGGCGCAGGCGGCCACGCGCGCTCGGTCGTCGACGTCCTCGAGCGGGGCGGGCACACCGTCGTCGCCGTTTCGGGCGCCGCGCCCGTCGGGGAGCCCTGGCACGTCGACGTGCTCGCCGACGACCGTGCGGCCTTCGAGCTGCTCGCCGGGCAGCGGCTGCACGCGGTCGTCGCCATCGGCGCCAACCCGGTCCGTGCGCGCCTCGTCCGCGAGCTCGTGGCACGCGGGCTCTCCGTGCCCCCGGTGGTCGCCGCGACCGCCACGGTCTCGCCCCGCAGTCTCGTCGGTGCCGGCTCCGTCGTGCTCGAGCACGCGCACGTCGGACCCGCGAGCCGCGTCGGCGAGGCCGTCGTCGTCAACACCGCCGCCGTCGTCGAGCACGACTGCAGCGTGGGCGTGGGCGCCCACATCGCGCCCGGCGCCGTGCTCCTCGGGGGCGCGTCCGTCGGCGGCGGCACGCTCGTCGGCAGCGGTGCCCGGGTCCTGCCCGGCCTCACCGTCGGCGCCGGGGTCACCGTCGGGGCGGGCGCCGTCGTCACGCGGCCCGTCGGCGACGGCGAGACCGTCGTCGGCATCCCCGCAGCCACTCCCGAACTCTCAGGCACGCGGGGCACCCGACGCACCGCGGGCACGCGCCCCCATGGAGGCACCACATGAGCGACCACCTCAACGCCGTCACCCCGGTCGCCATCGGCGACGTCGAGGTGCCCACCCCCGGCGACGTCTACGTCATCGCCGAGGCCGGTGTGAACCACAACGGCGACATCGAGCTGGCCCACCGACTCGTCGACATCGCGGCAGCCTCCGGCGCGGATGCCGTGAAGTTCCAGACGTTCTCACCCGAGAAGCTCGTGTCGTCAGCGGCTGCGACCACGCCCTACCAGCGCGACCGCGGCGGCAGCTCGGACCAGCGCAGCCTCCTCGAGGCGCTCACCCTCCCCAAGGAGGCCTGGGTCGAGCTGCGCGACCACGCGACCGAGGCCGGCACGACCTTCCTGTCGACGCCCTTCGACCTCGACAGCGCCGAGATGCTCGTCGAGCTCGGCCTCCCCGCCCTCAAGGTGAGCTCGGGCGAGCTGACGAACCTGCCCTACCTGCGCGAGATGTCCCGGCTGGGCGTCGTCCTCCTCGTGTCCACCGGCATGGGCACGCAGGACGAGGTCGAGGCGGCCGTCGAGGCGTGCGCCGACGCGCCGGGACTGGTGCTCTTCCACTGCGTCTCGGCCTACCCGGCGCCGGTGCAGGAGTGCAACCTGAGGGTCATCCCGCGCCTGACCGAGCTGCACGGCATACCCGTGGGGTGGTCCGACCACACTCCGGGGCTCACCACCGCCCTCGGCGCCGTGGCGCTGGGGGCGCCGATCCTCGAGAAGCACTTCACGAGCGACCGCACGCTCCCCGGGCCCGACCACCTCGCCAGCCTCGAGCCCGACGCGCTGACCGACTACGTCGCGGCGACGAAGCAGCTCGCCGGCGCGCTCGGGGACGGGGTCAAGGTGCGCATGCCGTCGGAGGAGGAGAACGCCGTCCTCGTCCGACGGTCCTGGCATGCCGCGCACGCGTTGGCGGCGGGCTCCGAGCTGACCGGCTCGGACCTGCAGCTGCTGCGCCCGGAGGGTGGAGTCAGCCCGGCCGTCGACATCCGAGGACGCGTCCTGGCCCGCGCCGTCGAGGCCGGCGCTCCCGTGACCGACGCCGACCTCGCTCGCTGAGGCACGCGATGACCGCTCCGACCACGGTCGCCGTCTTCGTCGGGACCCGCGCCGACCTCGGACCCCTGTCGCCGGTGCTCGAGGCGCTGCAGTCGGCCCCCGACGTGCGCCTGCGCGTGCTGACCGGGGTCATGTATGCCGCCGACGACCTCGTCGCGGCACTGCCCGTGAGCGCCCCGGCGCACGAGTGGCGCGTCGCGGTCGTGCCGCTCGCCGAGCCGATGTCCGAGGTGACCGTCGCCGCCCAGCTCGAGCAGGGAGCGGTGCTCGCCCGCGCAGCCGGCAGCGCGCTGCACGACGAGGGCGTCGACGTCCTCGTGGTGCTCGGTGACCGATGGGAGCTGCTCTACGTCGTGCCGGCCGCCATCCTGCTCGGTGTGCCCGTCGTGCACCTGCACGGGGGAGAGGTGACGGAGGGGTCGCTGGACGAGCGGATCCGTCACGCGGTCACCAAGCTCGCCGACCAGCACTGCGTGGCATCCGAGGACGCGGCAGCCCGGGTGCGTCAGCTCGGTGAGCCGGCCGACCGGGTCCACGTGACCGGCGCCCCCGGGCTCGACCGGCTCGCGACCGCCCGGCCGATCTCCGACGCAGACCTCGGCGACCTGCTCGGCACCACCGTCGAGCGACCACTCGGGCTCTTCACCTACCACCCGCCCACCGCCCAGCCCGACGCGCCGGTGGGGGAGTGGGCCCGTGGGGCCGCCGAGGCTGCGCTGGCCACCTGCGGCACGGTCGTCGCCACCCACCCCGGCATGGACGAGGGCCGCGACGAGATCCTCGCGGCGCTGACCCAGCTCGCCGCACGGGAGCCGCGCTTCCGGCTCGTCGCCGCCCTGGGTCGCGACTACCCGCGGGTGCTCGCGGCCGCCGACGTCGTCGTCGGCAACTCGAGCTCGGGCGTCATCGAGGCCGCGACGCTGCACGTGCCCGCCGTCGACATCGGCCAGCGCCAACGCGGGCGGCTCCGGGGCGAGAACGTCGTGCACGCGGCGGAGGGCCGCGCGGCCGTCGAGTCGGCGCTGCGGACGGCGCTCAGCCCTCGCTGGCGGCAGCACTCGGCGCGCGTCGCCAACCCCTACGGCACCGGTACGGCCAGCGGCCACATCCTCGATATCGTTCGAACAGCGGCCCTGGCCCCACGGACCAAGCAGTTCGTGGACCTGTGGCCGGGGCCGAGGGCAGACCCGCGGCGGGCCCGCGACTCGAACGAGGAGGAAGAGGAGTGACGGCGCGAGACCTGCGCGCGGCGTGCGCGCCGACCACCGCGACGATCCGCGACGTGCTCGAGGTCGTCGACCGCAGCGGCAACCTCGTGTGCCTGCTCGTCGACGACGACAACCGCCTCGCCGGGCTGCTGACCGACGGGGACCTGCGTCGTGCCTTCCTCAAGGGCACGAGCCTCGAGGACCGTGCCCTCGACCACGCGACCCGGATGCCGCACTTCGTCGCCGCAGGGTCTCCGCGCGCGCTCGTCCTCGACCTCATGCAGGCGCTGCGGATCTCCGCGGTGCCCGAGCTCGCCGACGACCGCACCCTCGTCGGGCTGCACACGCTGTCCGACGTCATCGGGTCGGCGCCGCTGCCCAACGTCGCCGTCGTCATGGCCGGCGGCCGCGGCACGCGCCTGGGTGACCTGACCAAGGACACCCCGAAGCCGCTCATGACCGTGGCGGGCCGCTCGATCCTCGAGTGGATCGTGCTCGGCCTCGTCGGCGACGGCATCCGGGAGATCTACGTCAGCGTCAACTACCTCGCCGAGCAGATCGAGGCGCACCTCGGTGACGGCTCCCGGCTCGGCTGCACGGTGCGGTACCTCCGCGAGGACCCCGACCGCCCGCTCGGCACCGCCGGCTCCCTCACCATGCTGCGCGACGAGAGACCTGACATCGAGCACGCCGTGCTCGTCATGAACGGCGACCTCATGGTCCAGTTCGACGCGAGCGACCTCCTCGAGGCGCACCGGCGCACGGGCGCCGCCGTGACCGTCGCGACGCGCACCTACCAGCACGAGGTGCCCTTCGGCGTCGTCGAGAGCACCGACGGACGCGTCACCGGCGTCTCGGAGAAGCCGACGCTGAGCTTCGACATCAACGCCGCGGTGTATGCCGTCGAGCCGCGCGCGCTCGCCTGGCTGCCCACCGGGCGGGCCAGCACGATGCCGGGCCTGGTCGAGAGGTGCCTCGAGCGCGGCGAGCCGGTCACGGCCTGGCCGATCCAGAGCGAGTGGATCGACGTCGGCACCCCGAAGGACCTCGCTCGCGCGAAGGGCGAGGCGTGAGCGGTCGCGGCGCGGTTGACGGCATACGAGCACATATGACGACGAAAAGGCAGCTGTGACAACACCTTCCGGACACACCACCACGGTCGAGGTCCCCGCGGCCGAGCTCACCCCGCGGCCCGTCGAGGGCTCGGTAGCGGGCAGGACCGTCCTCGTCACGGGCTCCGACGGCTTCATCGGGTCGCACGTCGTCGAGCGGCTCCTCGCCGACGGGGCGCACGTGCGGGCCTTCTGCCTCTACAACTCCAACGGCGCGGCCGGCTGGCTCGACGAGTCCGACGTCTTCAGGGCGGCCGTCCGCGACGGGCAGGCCGAGGTCGTCCTCGGCGACATCCGCGACCCGGAGCACGTCATGGCCACGACCGAGGGCGTCGACGTCGTGCTGCACCTCGCAGCGCTCATCGCGATCCCGTTCTCCTACGTCGCGCCCCGCTCCTACGTCGAGACGAACGTCATCGGGACGCTCAACGTCCTCGAGGCGGTGCGCCGCCACGGGACGCCGCGCATGGTCAACACGTCGACGTCCGAGGTCTACGGCACGCCGGAGGCGGTGCCGATCACCGAGGCCCATCCGCTGCGCGGACAGTCGCCCTACTCGGCCACGAAGATCTCCGCCGACAAGATGTGCGAGTCGTATGCGCTGTCGTTCGAGACGCCGGTGACGACGCTGCGCCCCTTCAACACGTTCGGTCCCCGGCAGTCGACGCGGGCGGTCATCCCGACCGTCCTCTCGCAGCTGCTCGCCGGCGCGAGCCAGATCAAGCTCGGCGACGTGACGCCGCAGCGCGACTTCACCTTCGTGGCCGACACGGCCGACGGCTTCGTCCGAGCGGCCCTGGCCGATGTCGCGCCCGGCACGACCATCCAGCTCGGCACCGGTCGCACCGTCTCGGTCGGCGACGTCGTGCTGCTGTGCCGCAAGGTCACCGGCAGTGATGCCGAGATCGTCACCGAGAGCGACCGCATCCGTCCCGAGGGCTCGGAGGTGCAGATCCTGCTGTCCGACCCCTCGCGCGCCAACGAGGTGCTCGGCTGGGCACCTACCGTCTCGCTGGAAGAGGGCCTCGCGGCGACGGCCGAGTGGCTGCGACCGCGCGTGGATCCCGAGACCGCCGGGCGGTACCACCGGTGACGGCGACCGGGAGCGTCCCCGCCGGAGAGGCCCACGCGCCCGGAGCCCGGGGCCCGGAGGGCACGATCCCGCTCGCGGTGCCCAACATCGGCGAGCTCGAGCGCCGCTACGTCCTCGAGGCCGTCGAGTCCGGTTTCGTCTCGTCCGTCGGTCCCTTCGTCTCGGAGTTCGAGCGCCGCTTCGCCGAGCGCGTGGGGTCGAAGCACGCGATCGCCTGCGCCACCGGCACGGCCGCCATCCACATCGGGCTGGTCCTTCTGGGGGTCGAGCGTGACGACGACGTCGTCTGCTCCGACTTCACCTTCGTCGGCTCGGTCAACCCGATCGCCTACTGCGGCGCCCGGCCCGTGCTCGTGGACGCCGAGACGACGACGTGGAACATGGACCCCGCTCTGCTGGCCGCCGAGCTCGACCGCCGCGCCGTCGCCGGTGAGGCGCAGCCGAAGGTCGTCGAGATCGTCCACGTGCTCGGCCAGCCCGCCGACATGGGACCGCTCATGGACGCCTGCGACCGACACGGCATACCCGTGCTCGAGGACGCTGCGGAGTCGCTCGGGGCGACGTGGACGGCCGGCCGCTACGCCGGACGGCACACCGGCACCGTCGGCCGCGTCGGCTGCTTCTCCTTCAACGGCAACAAGATCGCGACGACGGGCGGCGGTGGCATGATCGTCACCGACGACGACGACCTCGCCGCGCGGGCCCGGCACCTCACGACGCAGGCGAAGGTGCCCGACGTCGGATACCTCCACGACGAGGTCGGCTACAACTACCGCCTGACCAACCTCGCGGCCGGCCTGGGCCTCGCGCAGCTCGAACGGCTCGACGAGTTCGTCGCCGCCAAGCACCGCATCGCGGCGCGCTACGACGAGGCGTTCGCCGACCTGCCGCTGGTCCTGCCGCCGCGCGTCGACGGTCTCGACGCGACGTACTGGCTGTACTCGGTGCTCGTGCCCGCATCCGACGGCCGCGGTCGTGACGAGTTCCTCGAGCACCTCAACGGGCTGGGGGTGGGCGCCCGGGCGCTGTGGCGGCCGCTGCACGCCCAGCCGCCGTTCCTGTCGGCGGCACTGATCGGTGGAGCGGTCGGTGACGGCCTCTTCGCCCGTGGCCTGTCGCTGCCCTGCGCGACCGAGCTGAGCGACGCCGACCAGGACCGCGTCATCGCGGCCGTGCGCTCCTTCTTCGCCTGACCCGGGGGCGCGGCCGCGCGAGCCGGGCCCGCGCCGCGTTCGGGCCGCGCCCGGACCGCGTCCGGCGGACGGCCGACGCGCCGCCGACCGGCGTGGTGGAGGATGTCGTCGTGGAGATCGCCATCGGGCTGCTTGCGATCGCAGCCACCGTCCTCGGCGGGTCCTGGCTCGCCGATCGTTTCGACCTGCCGCCGCCGCTCGTCCTCATCGTCATCGGCATCCTCGGGTCCTACCTGCCCTTCGTGCCCGAGGTCGCCCTGAGTCCCGAGGTCGTGCTGCTCGGCATCCTGCCGCCCCTGCTGTATGCCGCCGCGATCCAGACGTCGCTCGTCGACTTCCGCAACAACCGGGGCGTCATCCTCAGCCTGTCGGTGGGACTCGTGCTCTTCACCGCGCTCGGCGTCGCAGTCTTCCTCCGGTGGGCCCTCGGCCTCGACTTCGGCGTGGCCTTCGCGATCGGTGCGGTCGTCGCGCCGCCGGACGCCGTCGCCGCGACGGCCGTCGGCCGCCGGATCGGGCTGCCCCGACGTCTCGTGTCGATCCTCGAGGGCGAGTCGCTCGTCAACGACGCGACGGCGCTCGTCTCGCTGCGCACCGCGCTGGCCGCGGCCGGACTCGCGTCGGGCGTGGCCTCGAACGGCGTGACCTTCGGCGGTGTCGTGCTCGACTTCGCGTGGGCGTCGCTCGGCGGCATCGCGGTCGGCGTCGGGGTGGCACTGGTCGTCTCCGTGCTGCGGCGCCACTTCTCCACCGAGCCGGCCTTCGACACGGTGCTGTCGTTCATGGTGCCCTTCGCGGCCTACGTCCCGGCAGAGGAGCTGCACGCCTCGGGCGTCATCGCCGTCGTGACGGCGGGCCTCGTGCTGGGTCACAAGTCGCCGCGGACCCAGACGGGCGCCTCACGCCTCAGCGAGCGGATCAACTGGACGTCGATCCAGTTCCTCCTCGAGAACGCCGTCTTCCTCCTCATCGGCCTGCAGGTGTTCTACGTGCTCGCCAAGGTCCGCAGCTCCGAGCTGTCCGCCGGGCAGATCACGCTCGCCGCCGTCGGCACCCTCGTCGCGGTTCTGCTCCTGCGCCCCCTCTGGATCGTGCCGTTCCGTTTCCTCGGCACGCGCGTGTTCCGGATCGAGGCCCAGGCGCCGTGGTCGCACACCGTCGTGCTGTCCTGGGCGGGCATGCGCGGCGTGGTGACGCTCGCTGCGGCGCTGCTTCTGCCCCCCGAGACCCAGCACCGCGACGTTCTCGTGCTCATCGCCGTCGTCGTCACCATCGGCACCCTGCTCATCCAGGGCACGACCCTGCCGGGCCTGGCCCGGTGGCTGGACGTGCGCGGCCCCGACCCACGCGAGGACGCGCTGCAGGCCGCGACGGTGCTCCAGGCCGCCACGCGCTCCGGGCTCGACGTGCTCGAGGGCATGCACGACGTCGATGAGGCTACCCGCGAGATGCTGCGGTCGCGCTCCGAGGACCGGCTCAACCAGATGTGGGAGCGGCTCGGGCCCCGCAGCGGCGACGCGGACGAGACACCGAGCGCCCGCTACCGCCGGGCCCGCATGCAGATGCTGCAGGCCGAGCGCGACGAGGTGTTGAGGCTGCGCGACGAAGGCCGGGCCGACCACGTCGTGCTCCGGGTGGTTCTCGGTAGCCTCGATCTCGAGGAGACCATGCTGGACCGCATCGACGACCAGGAGAGCCGCCTGGCAGAGAGCGAGATGTTGCCCGTGGACACGATCGATGCCCCCTGCGAGCACCTCCAGGAGACGGACGTGTGCATCGAGCCACGCACCCCCGAGGGGTGCGAGGAGTGCCTGCGCGACGGCACGACCTGGGTGCACCTGCGGCTCTGCCTCGAGTGCGGGCACGTCGGCTGCTGCGACTCCTCGGAGATGAAGCACGCGACGGCGCACTTCCACGGCACGCGCCATCCGGTCATGCGCTCGATCGAGCCGGGGGAGGGATGGCGCTGGTGCTTCGTCGACGAGGTCGTCGGCTGAGCGACCCCCCACCGTCGAGGGGCCAGTGTTTGCGGCTCGTCTCCCGTCGAGAGGCCAGTGTTTGCGGCCTCGTCTCCCGTCGAGAGGCCAGTGTTTGCGGCTCGTCTCCCGTCGAGAGGCCAATCCGCGCGACGCGGATTGGCCTCTCGTTCGGAACGAGTCGCAGAGTTTGGCCTCTCGACGGTGGAGAGGGGTCAGGCCTTCGCGGCGGTGAAGCCCTGCTCGAGGTCGGCGACGATGTCGTCGATGTGCTCGATGCCGACGGACAGGCGCACGAGGCCGGGCGTCACGCCGGCCGCGAGCCGGTCCTCCTCGGGACCCTGCGAGTGCGTCGTCGAGGCGGGGTGGATGACGAGCGAGCGCACGTCACCGATGTTGGCGACGTGGCTGTGCAGCGACAGGCCCTCGACGAACCTCTTGCCCGCCTCCAGGCCGCCCACGATCTCGAAGGACAGCACCGCACCGGCCCCTCGAGGGGCGTACTTCTCCGCCGTCGCGTACGAGGGGCTCTCGGGTAGGGAGGCCCACACGACGCGCTCGACCTGGGCATGGCCCTGGAGGAAGGCGGCCACCTTCGCGGCGTTCTCGAGGTGCCGCTCGATGCGCAGCGACAGCGTCTCGAGACCCTGGGCCACGAGGAAGGCGTTGAACGGCGCCGCCGAGGGCCCGAGGTCCCGCAGCAGCTGGACCCGCGCCTTGAGGATGTAGGCGAGGTTGGCCCCGAGCGGGCTGCCGACACCGAGGTCGCGGGCGAAGACGAGCCCGTGGTAGCTCTCCTCGGGCGTGTTGTAGTTCGGGAACTTCTCCGGGTCCCGGGCGTAGTCGAAGTTGCCCGAGTCGACGATGACGCCGGCGATCGAGGTGCCGTGACCCCCGAGGTACTTCGTCGCGGAGTGGACCACGACGTCGGCGCCCCACTCGATGGGCCGGATCACGTAGGGCGTGGCGATCGTGTTGTCCACGACGAGCGGCACACCGTGCTCGTGGGCAAGCGCGGCGACGGCCTCGATGTCGAGCACCTCCGCCTTGGGGTTGGCGATGGTCTCACCGAAGAACGCCTTGGTGTTGGGGCGGACCGCAGCGCGCCACGACTCGAGGGACGTCGGGTCGTCGACGAAGCTGACGTCGATGCCGAGCTTCGGGAAGGTGAACTTCAGCAGGTTGACGGTGCCGCCGTAGAGGCTCGGCGAGGCGACGACGTGGTCGCCCGCCTCGGCGATGTTGAGCAGGGCGAGCGTCGTCGCTGACTGCCCCGACGCGACGAGCAGTGCTCCGACGCCGCCCTCGAGCGCCGCGATCCGCTGCTCGACGACGTCGGTCGTCGGGTTCATCAGCCGGGTGTAGATGTTGCCGAACTCCCTGAGCCCGAAGAGGTTGGCAGCGTGGTCGGTGTCGTTGAAGACGTAGCTCGTCGTCTGGTAGATCGGCAGCGCACGCGCTCCCGTGGCGCTGTCGGCGGTCTGGCCGGCATGGATCTGCTTGGTCTCGAAGGACCAGTTGGGCTCGGTCATCGGTCGTCCTGCTCTTCCTGGGTTCGGTGCCGGTGCCCGGGACCAGACGAGACCGGGCCCGGTGCACCGACGGGTCGGTGCGGGAGAGAGGCTCTCCGCGCTTGCCCGAGCGCCGGACGGCGTCGACGGGCCAGGTCTTCACCCGGGGCACCCCACCGCGGTTGGAGGGTTGCCGGCCAGCGAGCCGGGGCTTGTCGCTGGCGCTCATGACCTACTGGCGAGTGTACGGACGCGTGTCCGGCCGAGGGGACCACTGTCCTCATCGTGGACGTCGCCGACGAGCGCCGCCACGTCCATCGCGTCGTGGCGTGGCGTCCATCACGAGGACGTCCTACTAAACCGAACTCGCGAGTAGGATGAGGGTTCGTGAGCACGAATGCCGACTTCGACCTGTTCCGGACCAGCGAGGACCACGAGGCCCTGAGGGAGGCCGTCCGCGCGGTCGCCGAGGACAAGATCGCCCCGTATGCCGCGGCCGTCGACGAGGAGGCGCGCTACCCCCAGGAGGCGCACGACGCCCTCGTCGCCTCCGACTTCTTCGCGCCGCACGTGCCCGAGGAGTACGACGGCGTGGGCGCCGACGCCCTCGCGACCTGCATCGTCATCGAGGAGGTCGCGCGCGTCGATGCGTCGGCGTCCCTCATCCCCGCCGTCAACAAGCTCGGCTCGCTGCCCCTCATCCTCGACGGGAGCGACGCGGTGAAGGCGCGCTACCTGCCGCCGCTCGCCAAGGGCGAGACCACCTTCTCCTACGGACTGTCCGAGCGCGAGGCCGGATCGGACACCGCGTCGATGAGGTGCCGGGCCCGTCAGGACGGCGATGGCTGGGTCCTCTCGGGCCAGAAGTCGTGGATCACGAACGCCGGCGTCTCGGAGTACTACACCGTGCTCGCGGTCACCGACCCCGACGCCCCCCGCGGCGGCAACGTCACGGCCTTCGTCGTCGAAAAGTCCGACGAGGGTTTCACCTTCGGCGAGAAGGAGCGCAAGCTCGGCATCAAGGGCAGCCCCACGCGTGAGCTGATCTTCGACGGCGTCCGGATCCCCGGCGACCGCGTCGTCGGCCAGGTCGGCGAAGGCCTCAAGATCGCCCTGCGCACCCTCGACCACACCCGCGTCACCATCGGGGCCCAGGCCGTCGGCATCGCCCAGGGCGCCCTTGACCAGGCCGTCGCCTACGTCAAGGAGCGCAAGCAGTTCGGCACGCGGATCGCCGACTTCCAGGGGATCCAGTTCATGCTCGCCGACATGGCGATGGAGCTGGAGGCCTCGCGCCAGATGGTCTACGTCGCGGCCGCCAAGTCGGAGCGCGGCGACAAGGACCTCACCTTCTTCGGGGCCGCTGCCAAGTGCTACGCCTCCGATGTCGCGATGAAGATCACGACTGATGCGGTCCAGCTGCTCGGAGGAGCGGGCTACACCAGTGACTTCCCGCTCGAGCGGATGATGCGGGACGCGAAGATCACGCAGATCTACGAGGGCACCAACCAGGTCCAGCGCATCGTGATGGCGCGTCAGCTCCTCAAGGGCTGAGGAAGCCCGCCGTCCGAAACCGGTGGTCGGGACCTGACGCCGGTCGCGTTCGAGCGCGAGCGGCCTGTCGTTGTGGACGTTCCGCTCCGGCGCCGCGGCTGGTCGGAGGCCGCCAGGTCCTCCAGTAGGCTTGGCGCCGCTCGCGCAGGGAGGCCCGGCCCTCCAGCGTGAGACCCGACGACGAGAAGGACGCCTGTGGACCTGACTCCTGACCACCAGCCGGAACCCCAGCCCACGGTCAGCGTCATCATGCCGATCCTCAACGAGGAGAGGCATCTTCGCGATGCTGTCGCGATGATTCTCGCCCAGGACTACAGCGGGCCGCTCGAGGTCGTCCTCGCGCTGGGGCCGTCGACCGACCGCACCGACGAGGTCGCCGCCGACCTTGCGGCGGCGGACCACCGGGTACGGGTCGTGGCCAACCCGAGTGGGCGCACCCCCGACGGGCTGAACGCCGCGATCGGCGCCAGCACGGGTGAGGTCATCGTCCGCGTCGATGGCCATGCGGAGATCCCCGACGACTACATCAGCATCGCCGTCGGCGAGCTGCTCCGGGTCGGGGCCGACAACGTCGGCGGGATCATGGACGCGCAGGGCACGAGCACCTTCGAGCGCGCCGTCGCGTCCGCGATGCGCAGCCCGCTCGGGGTCGGTAGCGCCCGCTTCCACACCGGCGGCGACGCGGGTGACGCCGACACGGTCTACCTCGGGGTCTTCCGGCGGGCCGCGCTCGAGCGGGTGGGCGGTTACGACTCGCACTTCGCACGGGCCCAGGACTGGGAGATGAACCATCGCATCCGCGAGACCGGCGGCAAGGTGTGGTTCACGCCGGCGCTCAAGGTCACCTACCGACCGCGGGCGTCGGTCAAGGCCCTCGCCAAGCAGTACTTCCACTACGGCCGGTGGCGTCGCGTCGTCGCCCGTCACCACGAGGGCACCATCAACCCGCGCTACCTCGCGCCCCCGACGATGGTCGGCGTCACCACGGTGGCCACCCTCGTCGGCTTCGTCTGGGCCCCTGCCTGGGTGGTCCCGGCGGCGTATGCCGTGGGCGTGACCGCGGGTGGCCTGGCCATCAGCAGGGGTGAGGCTCCGGCGGCCCGGGCGGTGACCCCGGTCGTCCTGGCGACGATGCACTGGTCGTGGGGCATAGGGTTCCTGACGAGCCCGAGCCGCCTCGCGCGCTGAGCCGGCGGGGCCGGCCGCCGTCACACGGCTTCACACGACACAGCATCGGAAGGGATGTCGAACGTGCTGGACAACGCGAAGGTGCTGGTGCAGCTGGCACAGCATGCCGTGCGCCGCCAGGTGGCCAAGCGCAAGCTCAACGAGCGTCTCGAGCGTTCGGGTCTCCAGCCCGGCGCCGACTCCCGGTTCCGTTGTGCCGTCTACTTCTCCGACGAACCGGTGAACCTCTACCAGATCCGGCAGTGGTACGCGCCTCTGCAGGAGCTGGCCCGGAGCCAACCCGTCGTCGTCATCTCGCGCATGCCGGAGACGACGAACCTGCTGCTCGACGAGTGCCCCCTCCCCGTCGTGCACGGACCGCGCGTCACCGACATCGAGGCGTTCATGGCGGGCCACGAGATCGGACTCGTGCTCTACGTCAACCAGAACGTCCGCAACTTCCAGATGCTGCGCTTCGCCGAGCCGGCCCACGTGTTCATGAGCCATGGCGAGAGTGACAAGTCCTACATGACCTCCAACCAGCTCAAGGCCTACGACCGGGTCTTCATCGCCGGGCCGGCGGCGGCAGAGCGCCTCGGGCGCGCCCTCGTCGAGTTCGACGTGGACGCGCGGGCCGTCGAGATCGGCCGCCCCCAGGCGGACGTCACGCACGAGGCGCCCGGGCTTCCCGACGACGGGCGCACGACGATCCTGTATGCCCCCACGTGGGAGGGCGACCGCCAGAGCATGGCTTACGGCTCCATCGCCACCCACGGCGCGGCGATGCTGACGAGCCTGCTCGCCGACCGCCGGTTCCGGGTCGTCTACCGACCGCACCCACGCTCCGGTGCGTTCGACCCGGCATACGGCACGGCGGCCTCGCACCTGGCCCGCCTCGTCGCGGAGGCCAACCACGCGGACCCCTCGGCCGGGCACCTGGTCGACACGGAGACGCCGTTCGGCTGGCACCTGGCCAGCCTCGACGCGTGCGTCACCGACATCTCGGCCGTCGCCCTCGACTGGCTCGCCACGGGCAAGCCCCTCGTGCTGACGCGTCCGGAGAGCCCGCTGGCCGAGGTCGAACCGACCCGGCTCAACACGAGTGTGCCGATGGTCGCAGTCGACCAGGCCCGCGACATCGTCGGCATCCTCGGCGACGCGATGTCGGCCTCGGACGACTCCCGAGCCGAGGTCGTGCGGCACTACTTCGGCGACACGAGCCCGGGCGCTGCGACGCAGCGCTTCCTGCGCGCGTCGACGGATCTCATCGAGGCACGGCTCGCACGGACGGTGAACCAGCCCTGAGGCCGTCCTCAGCGCGTCTCGACGCGGACCCGACCGGCCGTGGACGCGGCACACGGCGAGCACCCCTAGACTTCGGCGAGGATCGGGTGGGGGACCGCCCAGCCCGGCCCCGGATGCAGAGGCCTCGAGAGAAAGCCCGAAGGAGAAGGTGGTCTGCGCGCATGATCGGCGTGTCCCAGTTCCGTGGCCTGATGGCCAACCGTCAGGTGCTGCGCACCCTCGTGGAACGCGACCTGCGCGTCCGGTACGCCGGCAGCGTGCTCGGCTGGGTGTGGACCGTGCTCGACCCGCTGCTCATGGCGCTGGTCTACTTCGTCGTCTTCACCCTCATCTTCACGTCACGGGAGGCGGGCCACCAGCCCTACTTCCTGCACCTCGTGACCGGTCTGTTCCTGTGGCAGTGGTTCGCCCAGAACATGTCGGAGACCTCCCGGGCGCTGCTCTCGGAGGCGCGCCTGGTCCGGTCGGCCAACCTGCCACGTGAGCTGTGGGTCGTGCGAGTCGTCCTCGCCAAGGGCATCGAGTTCCTGCTCACGCTCCCGGTCATCGCCGCCTTCACGATCTTCTACATGATCACCGGGCAGACCCAGCTGCACTGGACCATCGTCTTCATGCCGGTGGCCCTCGTCCTGACCTTCCTGCTGTCCGTCGGCATCGGCATGATCCTCGCGCCGGTGACCGTGCTGGTGAACGACATGGCTCGCGTCGTTCGCATCGCGCTGCGACTCGGCTTCTACGCCACCCCGGTGCTCTACAGCGCCGACATGGCGCCACCCGTGCTGCAGACCCTTCTCGCGTTCAACCCGATGAGCGGCATCCTCGAGCTCTTCCGCGCCGGTTTCTTCCGCGGCGAGATGAACCTCCTGTCGGTCACCTCGGCCGTCGTGCTGACCATCGTGCTGCTGCTCGTGGGGTCCGTCGTGTTCAAGCGGCTCGAGCCGGCCGTGCTGAAGGAGATCTGATGGCCAAGCCCGTCATCGAGGTGCGCAACCTCGGCATCGAGTTCTACCGCTCGCGGCGGCGACGCATGTCGTTGCGCGAGATGGTGCTCAAGGGTCAGAACAGCGCTCCCAACGAGACGTTCTGGGCGCTGAAGCACATCACCTTCGACGTCGCCCGGGGAGAGGCCGTCGGCCTCGTCGGCGGCAACGGGAGCGGCAAGAGCACCCTCCTGCGGATGATCGCCGGCGTCATGCTGCCCGACGAGGGCCACGCCACGGTGCGCGGCAGGGTCGCGCCACTCATCGAGCTGACCGGGGGCTTCCTCGGCGAGCTGACCGCGCGCGAGAACGTCTACCTCGCGGCCGGTCTGCACGGCCTGACCAAGGAGCAGATCGACGCCCGCTTCGACGAGATCGTCGACTTCGCCGGACCCCAGGTCAAGGCGGGCATGGACATGCCGTTCCGCCACTTCTCCTCCGGTATGCAGGTCCGCATCGCCTTCGCGCTCATCACGACGCTCGACCAGCCCGTCGTCCTGGTCGACGAGGTGCTCGCCGTCGGTGACCGCGCCTTCCGGGAGAAGTGCTACGAGCGCATGGAGAACATGCTGTCGGGCGGCAAGACCCTCTTCCTCGTGTCGCACAGCGAGCACGACCTGCGCCGCTTTGCCGAGCGCGGCCTCTACCTGCGCTCGGGTGAGCTCAAGGGCGACGGCCCGATCGACGAGGTGATCGCCCAGTACAACGCCGACGCCGACGCGGACGCCGCTTCGTGAGGCTCGACGAGCGCCCGCTCGTCGGGAACGCTCGTGCGCGGGCCGTGCACGGCCGGTCGTCCGGTGGTGACGTCGTCGTGCTCGGTGGTGCTGCGGCGACGGACCTGCTCGAGTCGCTCGAGCCCTTCGCCCTCGCGAGGGCGGTCGGCCGGGGGGAGGCTCGTTCCGTCCCGGAGGCCCTGCTCGGAGCAGCCGACACGGCCTCGACCGCGGCAGATCGACCGCTCGTCCTCGTCAGCCACGACCTGCGGATCAGTCCGGTCGCCCTCCTCGACGTCCTGGACGCCCCACGGGACGTCACGTCCGCGGCGGTCGTCGCCGGACCGCTCACCGACCTGCGCGGCGAGGGGGCGGACGAGGTCCCCGGAGGGTTCGCCCCCGTGCGGGTCGACGCGGTGTCCCGACGGATCGTCTCCGTCGGGACCGTGCGCCACGTCGTCAGCGACCCGACGGCACACGCTGCCGGGATCCTCCGGGTCGCCGCGGCAGACCGCGTCCACGTGGCCGAGGTGCTTCGCGCCTCCGGCACGAGTGAGTCGGCCGGCGAGCCAGGCATGCAGGCCTTCGACCTCGCGCTGCTCGCCGTGGTGCGCGACGCGGTGGTCCCTGTCGCGGCCGTACCGCTCGCCCACGCCACGGTCGAACGCGGGCACGAGCAGCATGCGGGCGCCCCCGGGTCCCCCTGGCAGCAACGCCTCCGAGCGGCCTCCCGCGGCAACGACGGCGTCTTCTCGACGCATGCCATCCGTCCGCTCTCACGCCGCCTCACGGCATACGGCCTCGGACGTGGGTGGACGCCCAACGTCGTGACCTTCGTCAGCCTGCTCCTCGGCCTCGCGGCGTGCGCTCTCACGGCCGTCGACACGCGCTGGACCTGGGTGCTCGCCGCCGTGCTGCTCCAGGCGTCCCTCGTCGTGGACTGCGTCGACGGCGAGATCGCCCGGTTCACCCGCCGCTACAGCCCGCTGGGCGGGTGGCTCGACGCTGTCAGCGACCGCGTCAAGGAGTTCACGATGGTCGCCGCGGTTGCCTGGGTCGCGGCCCGCCGCGGCGACGACCTGTGGTGGCTCGCCATCGCCGTCCTGGCCCTGCTCGCAGTCCGCCACGCCGAGGACTTCGCGTACGCGATGCGCCACCGCGCGCTGTCGGCCCGGCCCGTCACGTCGCGGCCGCTCGACGTGCCCGGCGACGGGGGACCGCACGGGGCGCGCACCGACCTTCCTGCCGCGCCGACGGGCCGGGTGCGGGTCGTCCGCGACGTCAAGCAGGTGCTGCACCTGCCGATCGCCGAGCGCTACCTCGTCATGTCCGTCGGACTCCTCGTGTTCAGCCCGGTCTTCCTCCTGTGGGCGCTCGGCATCGCCTCGGCCATCGCGTTCGCCTGGACCCAGCTGGGACGCCTCGGCAAGGCCCTCACCGGGCGTGACGGCTTCCGAGCCGACCATGCGGACCCGACGCTGCCGCACCTCGTCGACCTCGCCGTCGTGCCACGGCCGACCGGCCGAGGGCGCCTGGCCTGGCAGGTGCCGGGGGTGCTCCTGACGCTCGAGGCCGCGGCGTTGCTCCTCGCCGCCGGCGGCGACCCGGCAGCGGGCGCGGCCGCGTACGCCTGGCTCGCGGCGGTGTGCTGGCACGTCTACGACAACGTGTACCGGCTGCGCGAGACGGGCCGCGGCACCCCGCACGCCCTGGTGCGCGCCACCCTCGGTGTCGAGGGCCGGATCGTCGTCCTGGCCCTCATCGGCGGCTTCACGGACCGTCCGGCCGTGCCGCTGCTGGTCGGCGCGGTCGTGCTCTTCCTCCTGTATGCGGGCGAGTCCGCCCGCTCGTGGAGCGCGGTCATCGGGTCGGCCCGCAGCGAAGCCTCGGCCGATGCAGCGACCGGTGCGGTGACCGAGCGGGCCGCAGGGCAGGATGGCTCCTCGTGACGCACGACCCGACGAACGACCGCCCGAGCATCGCCGAGCTCAAGGCCGTCGCGCAGCCTCCTGAGCACATCGCCCGCTACAACGCGGAGCACTGGGCAGGCGCGCTCTACATCCGTCACCTGTCGATCTACGCCACCCGGGCGCTCCTGCCGACGCACATCTCGCCCAACGGCGTCACGTGGCTGATGATCCTCACCGGGCTGGTCGGCGCGCTCGCCATCCCGTTCGGCGGCCTCGTGGGACCGGTCGTCGCCTTCGTCGCCATGCAGCTGCAGATCCTGCTCGACTGCTCGGACGGCGAGGTGGCCCGCTGGCGACAGCGCTTCTCTCCCGCCGGCATCTACCTCGACCGCATCGGGCACTACGTCACCGAGGGGGCGATCCCCGTGGCGATCGGCCTTCGGGCTGACGGCTGGAGCCTGTCGGCGCCCGGCGACGTCGGCGGCTGGACCGCCCTCGGCATGCTCGTCGCGCTCGGCGTGCTGCTCAACAAGGCCTTCACCGACCTCGTCCACGTCGCCCGGGCCAAGACGGGACGGCCGCCGCTCGAGGACGTCGTGGGCACGGCGCGTCCGAAGACGTCCGGCATGGCCCGGCTGCGGAGCGCCTTCGACTACCTGCCGATCTTCCGTGCCTTCGTCGCCGTCGAGGCCTCGATCCTCGCGCTCGTCGCTGCCGTCGTCGACAGCATCCACGGCGACCTGCTGGGCACACAGGTCCTCGTCGTCGCGATGGTGCCCCTCATCGTCGTCACCGCCGGGGGACACCTGCTGGGCGTCCTGTCCAGCTCGAGGCTCGACTGATGCCCGCACCGGACGGGGGAGCGGACCCCGGCACGGAGCCGGCGCCGGACGACGCGCCGGGCCACCTGCCGGTCCGCGGGCCGCTCCCGGTGCTGCAGTGGGCCCAGGAGCGCGGCGAGGTCGGAGGTGTGCGCACGAGCCACGCCCAGCTGACCTCCGTCCTGCGGGCCGAGGGCATCCCGGTGTCCTACGTCGACACCGGATCGGTGCGACGCGCGGCGTCGATGCTGCCCCGGCTGACCCGTCGGTCCCTCCACCTGCTGCACCTGACCCGCCTGTGGCGTGCGATGCTGCTCGCGCCCGCCTTCGCCGTGCTGCCCGGCCGCAGTGTGCTCGTGCTGCACTCCGGCTCGACCGGCGAGCAGGTCGAGCGGCTGACGGCGTGGCAGCGGCGGGTGCTGGTGCTCGCGCTCTACGCGTACGACGAGATCTGGGCGGTCAACGACGCGATCGGGGCGATCCTGCCCCAGACGCTGCGCTCGCGGATCACGGTCGTCACGCCCTTCGACTCCTCCGCCGCGCCGGTGCCGACCCCCTTCGCGCGCGAGCCGCACGCCCTGGCCCTCGCCACGAACGCCGGGCTGCCGCACTACAACGCGGAGCTCGCCATCGACGCGGCTCGCCTCGTGCGCGAGCGCTGGAGCGACGCGACGCTCACCGTCCTCGCCTACGGCAACGACACGCCCGCGGTCGACGCGCTCCGTCGGCTCGCCGAGGTCGAGCCATGGCTCACCGTGGAATTCGACTCGACGGCGGACGAGGTCTCGGCCCTGCTCTCCCGCGTCGGCACCTTCCTGCGCCCCACGAGCTGGGACGGCGACTCGGTCATCGTCCGCGAGGCCCAGGCTGCAGGTGCCACCGTCGTCGCCAGCGACACCGCGCCCCGTCCCGCCGGCGCCGTCCTCGCACCACTGGACGCGCGGGCCCTCGCGACAGCCGTCACCGAGGGGGGACCGGTGAGCGACGGCGCCGGTCTGGCGCAGACCACGCTCGCCGAGGCGGTGCGCGCCGCCCAGTCCCGCGTGGCTCGTCGCTGAGCACCCGGACGGGTACCCTCGCTGACGACGCGGTGGGTGCCCGACCCGTCCCCACCCCTGCCCTAGGAGAAGAGTGAGCAAACGGACCGTCATCACCTTCGGGACCTTCGACGTGTTCCACGTCGGTCACGTCCGAGTGCTCCAGCGTGCCGCCGAGCTCGGAGACCGCCTCGTCGTCGGGGTCTCGGCCGATGCCCTCAACATCGCGAAGAAGGGCCGCCCCCCGGTCTTCAACCAGGAAGAGCGCCTCGAGATCATCTCGGCGCTCAAGGTCGTCGACGAGGTCTTCGTCGAGGAGTCCCTCGAGCTCAAGCGCGACTACATCCTCCGGTACGGCGGCGACGTCCTCGTCATGGGCGACGACTGGGCCGGCAAGTTCGACTGGGTCGGTGACGTCTGCGACGTGGTCTACCTGCCCCGCACTCCCTCGGTCTCGACCACGGGCCTCATCGAGCACATCGCCAGCCTGGGCTGAGCCCGGCCCCGCGGCTGGCTGCGGTTCGGGCCGGCCAGCGCGGGCGCCGAGGAGTCCGCGATCCGCGTACCCGGTCCCGTACCCCGCCGCCTTCACTGCCCCCAGGCGGTCGACGACGCGTAGGTCCCCGCCACGAGCGGCGGCGTCACGCGGGCCGCGCCCTGGACGCGGTACACGAGCAGGGCGCCGTCGCTCGTGCGACGGGCCAGGAGGTCGTCACGTCCGTCGCCGGTGATGTCACCGACGCCTCGCACGGCGCTCATCGAGTTCCAGCCCGACCACCCGATGACGGCCGCGGCGCGGAAGCCGCCCGTCCCGTTCCCCGGGTAGAGCACCAGGGCGCCGTCCTTCGCGCGGACGGTGAAGAGGTCGCGTCGGCCGTCGCCGTCGAAGTCGCCCGACGTGATCTGGCTCAGGCCGCTCCAAGCCGTGCCGATCGTCGCCGTCGACACGATGCGCCCCGTGCCGTCGCCGCGGTGCAGCACGAGGCGCCCGTCGTTCATCCGGGTGACGATGTCGGTCTTCCCGTCGCCCTCCCAGTCGCCCACGGGCACAACGAGGTTCACTGGCCCCCAGCCGGTCGCGAGCTGGTAGCGCCCGGCGTTGAGGCCGCTCTTGCCGAGGCCCGGGTAGTACCAGGCCGTGCCCGCCGAGTCGATGGCCACGACGTCGCCCAGGCTGTCCTGGCTCCACGGGCCGACCGCGGCCGCGGCGCGCATGTCGCCGAAGCCCGCCGAGAGGATCTGCTTCGTGGTGAAGCCCATCGAGCCGGTGTAGCTCACGGTCTTGAGCTGTGCGCCCGACGGCAGGATGACGTCGGGGAGCATCTCGCCCGTCACGTCGCGGGGCGAGTAGGGGACCGACCGCACGGGCGCCGACGTCACGGTCCACCACGTGCTGCGCAGACCGAGACGCGTGCGGAAGGTGTCACCGCTGACCGTCGAGGAGCCGGCGGAGCCGCTGACGGTCACCGAGGCGACGCGTCCGCCCCACGTTCCGGTGCCGCCTCCGCCCGTGCGCGAGCCGATCGCGACGGAGCGCAGGGTGCCGATCGTGGGAAAGGCCTTCTCGACGGCCGTGGCGGCCATCGACGCCGTCCACGTGCCCGGGTTGGCGGCCGAGACGACCGCACCGTCGTAGGGGTCGCCCTTGGCAGGGAGGTAGGCCGTGCCGCCGCTCACCGTGCGGCCACCGTTGGACGCGGAGTACTGGGTGAAAGCGGGTTTGCCGCCGTAGGTCAGGACGGTCCCGGCCGTCGCCGTCGTCGCACTCGTCGAGCGGGGGTCTTCGTAGCGGCGCGTCAGGCTGCCGGCAGCGTTGTAGTCCGCGACGCCGTTGTAGGCCTGGCACGAGACGTCACAGATGTCGTAGACACGTGAGCCGGCCGCGGCGCGCGAGTGGGCGGCATACGTCCGCGCGGCGACGGCCTGAGCCGACAGGGCAGCTGCCGGCCAGCCGGCCGACATCTCCACGGGCACCACGGCGCGCGTGTAGCGCTCGGAGCCGACGAGGTTGACGGCATACGCCTTGCCGGAGACGGGCACGACGCGGACCGAGCCGGCGTACTCGCGCTGGGTGCCGCTCGGCAGCAGGACCCGGATCGACGACGTCGAGGGACGGCTCACGGTCAGGGGCTTCGTCGACCCGCGCCAGGTCGTCACGGCGAACCACCCGCTGCCCGAGTTCGCCTGGAGCGTCAGCGCCGAGCCCTCGGGGACCACGCGCCATCGGTACGAGGTCGAGAGCGTGGACTGGCGGGTCCCGTCGCTGACGACGAGGCCGTTCAGCTGGGAGAACTGCACGCCCGACGTCCCGACCGCCGAGAGCCACACGCGCAGCGTCGGGTCGCCCTGGGAGGTGCGAGTCGTGCCGGGGAAGTAGAACGCGAGGATCTGCTGCCACGTCAGGGACTTCGTCGCCGCGCCGTAGGCGCCCCACTGCGACAGCCCGACGCCGTGGCCGTAGCCCCGACCCGCGAGGGTGAAGATGGAGGAGGCCGGCCGCGCGTACGTCTCGAGGGCCGGGGTCGCCGGCTGCGGGTCCCACTGGCCGTCCCGCCAGCTGGTTCCGGCGTCGCGGCGGATCGTCGGGAGCTGCTGGGCGTATGCCGTGTCGCCCGGGCACCCGGTCAGGCTGAGGTCGCGGTGTCCGATGGTGCGAGGGAGGGTGACCTTCTCGCCGGGGTCGAACTTCGAGTTCCCGGCGGAGGTGAGGGTGACGGAGGTCGTCGGGTCGAAGAGGGAGCGGTCGGCCTCCCAGGCCACGAGCTTCGTCACGGTGCTCTGGGTGGCGGCGGGGAAGGGGACCGACGTGAAGTCGCCGATGACGGAGATCCCGGTCGTCTCGGCGTTGAAGCCGCCGGCCTGGGCGCCCTGGACGAAGCCGGTCGGGCTGCCCTTGCGTCCCTCGTAGGCGCGGCCGAAGCGGTCGACGAGGATCTGGTAGCCGAGGTCGCACCAGCCCTGGCTCTTCGTGTGGTACGCGTAGATGGACCGGATGATGGCGGGAGCCTGGTCCGCGGTGTAGGTGTCGGAGTTGACCGTGTGGTGCACGACGACGGCCTTGAACCCGGGGAGACGTTCGGCGTCGCAGGTGCGCAGGCTCTCGTCGGCCCCCCACTCGGCGCGCGTGATGATCGTCGGTCGGGCCACTGCGGCGACGGCCGAGCCCGACGGGGCGGTGAGTGCGTCGTCCGCACTCGAGCGTCCACCGTCGACGAGGCTGGCCCGGACGCCGCGAGGGAGGGTGCCGTCGGGCGTCGTGACGCGGATGTCGATGGAGTCCGAGCCGGCTGCCGCGACGGCCTCGGTGCCCGGCCTGGCGTGGCGGGCGTCGACGGAGCGGGGGTCGGGGCCGTCACCGTTGAGCTCGAGGTCAGTCCAGTCGGACCACCCACCGTCCCCGTGAGTGCGCACCTGGACGTGGGTACCGACCGGCGGGGTCTCGTCGAACGTCACCCCGGCGAGGTCGAAGCCGACGCCCCGGACCTGCTTCGTGGCGACGACGGGGTCACCGACGCCGTGCCGGTCGGTTGAGGTCGCGCCGGCGCCGGGTGCCGTTGCCGAGCGTTGCGCGGTGCTCGCCCCCACCCCGGCCACCGCCGGTACGGCGACGTCGTGGACGAGCGGTGAGACCGGGCGTGGCGTGGCGCCGGACGTGACGGTGGGGACCACCATGAACGTGGCACTGAGCGTGACGACGGCGATCGGGGTGAGGATGGGGCGCACGGGAGTCACTCCTGGGTCGGAAGACGACTATCGTCCCAAATGTCCCACCCCTGTGCACGCCAGCAAGGGTTCTCGCCCGATTTGTGACCCTGCTGGCCGAATTCACAGGAAAGAGGACATCCCGGGCCCTGTCGAAGACAGCGGTGGGTAAGCGCACGTTCTGGCGGTGGCCAAGGAGGGCGCGGTCACGACAGTCGTGACCGCGCCCCCCGGCCGCGCCGCCCTCCGGAGGCAGGCGTACGCCGGCCGTCCCTGGTGCGGCCGACCCCTGCGCCGGTCAGCCGTGGGCGGGGGTGGGCTGGAGGTCAACCGTCAGCTCCGGCTCCGTCCTCGCGCGCACCTCGGCCTCGGTGACCCCGGGCGCGAGCTCACGCAGCACGAGGCCGCCGTCCGTGACGTCGAGCACGGCGAGGTCGGTGATGATGCGCTGGACGACCCCCCGACCGGTGTAGGGCAGCGAGCACTCGTTGACGATCTTGTAGGAGCCGTCCCTGGCGTTGTGCTCCATGAGCACGATGACCTTCTTGGCACCGTGGACGAGGTCCATGGCGCCGCCCATGCCCTTGACCATCTTGCCCGGGATCATCCAGTTGGCGATGTCGCCGCCCTGCGAGACCTGCATGGCGCCGAGGATGGCAGCATCGACCTTGCCGCCACGGATCATGCCGAAGCTCGTCGCCGAGTCGAAGAACGCCGCCCCTTTGCGGAGGGTGACGGTCTCCTTGCCGGCGTTGATGAGGTCGGGGTCCTCGTCACCGTCCAGGGGGTAGGCGCCCACGCCGAGGATGCCGTTCTCCGACTGGAGCACGATCTCGACGTCGTCGGGGACGTAGTTGGGCACGAGCGTCGGCAGGCCGATGCCGAGGTTGACGTAGGCGCCGTCGGCCAGCTCCGCGGCGGCACGTGCCGCCATCTGCTCACGGGTCAGTGCCATCTCAGGCCTCCTGCTCGGTGGTCGTGCGCGGGCGGACGGTGCGGCGCTCGATGCGCTTCTCGGCAGCCTGCTCGGGGGACAGCGGCAAGACGCGCTGCACGAAGATGCCGGGAAGGTGGACCTCGTCGGGGTCGAGCTGCCCGGGCTCGACGAGCTCCTCGACCTCGGCGACGGTGACCCGGCCGGCCATGGCGCAGAGCGGGTTGAAGTTGCGCGCGGACCGGTTGAACGCGAGGTTGCCGTGGCGGTCGCCCTTGGCGGCGCGCACGAGACCGAAGTCGGTGGTGATGGCCTGCTCGAGGACGAACGTCCTCGTCTCGCCCATCCACTCGAAGTCCTGGGTCTGCTTGGGCGGCGACGCGACCGCGATGGCGCCCGAGGCGTCGTAGCGCCAGGGCAGCCCTCCCTCGGCGATCTGGGTGCCGACGCCGGTCATGGTGAAGAAGGCGCCGATGCCGGATCCGCCGGCGCGCAGCCGCTCGGCCAGCGTGCCCTGCGGCGTCAGCTCGACCTCGAGCTCACCGGAGAGGTACTGCCGTTCGAACTCCTTGTTCTCGCCGACGTACGAGCTGACCATGCGACGGATCCTCTTGTCACGCAAGAGGATGCCGAGCCCCCAGTCGTCGACGCCACAGTTGTTCGAGACGGCTTCGAGGTCGGTGAGGCCGGCGTCGTGGATCGCCGCGATGAGGACGGAGGGGATGCCGCAGAGGCCGAAACCACCGACCGAGAGCGACATTCCGTCGCTGATCCCGGCGATGGCCTCCTGGGGGGTGGAGACGACTTTGTCCATGGGTCGGACTCTATCCGCGCCATCGCGCGCGGATGCCGTGGGGTCGCCCCACACGATGCGCACGGCGTGTGGTCGCCGAGCACGTATGCCGTCGCAGCGCCCGGGTGCCGCCGCCGGCGCTGTGGCGGGGTGGAGCGAGGGCAGCAGCGGCTCATGGCGCCTCGCGAATGACAGGGATGTCATTCGGTCGAGCCGGAAAAGAACAGGTCTGTAATTCGTCCAACTGCCTTGTGAGCCATGTGACTGGAGTGCATAAATGGTGCGGGAGTAAACCGTTCGACTCCCGTGCCACCCGGACTCCACGCCCTGACAAGAGGTTCACCATGGCCATGCGCCGACACCAGCTTGGCCTCGCCCTAGCCCTGCCTGCGCTGACCGTGCCGCTGGCGGCGTCCCCGGCCGCAGCCGTCCAGGCACCGCCGAGCCGGACGCTGCCGAGCGCCCTCGACGTCTACGTGCCCTACCAGGAGCAGACGATCTGCGACCCGGTGGCGCGCCCCGGAGTGCTGGCGTTCGCCCGGCTCATGACCTCGCACTACGGCATGGGGTCGACTGCGCTCATCGGGCGCACGTGCGCCAGCGGACCGTCGGAGCACTACGACGGTCGCGCGTGGGACTGGATGCTCAACGTCGCGAACCCGTCCCAGGAGGCCGTCGCGCAGTCGGTGCTCGCGTGGTTGACGGGCCCGGACCAGAACGGCGTCAAGGGCGCCATGGCCCGCCGATTCGGGATCATGTACATCATCCACGACCGGAAGATGTGGCGCTCCTACGCGACGGAGCGCGGCTGGGCGCCGTACTACGGCTCCTCGCCACACACCGACCACATCCACTTCAGCTTCAACTACGACGGGGCCGCCGGCCGCACCTCGTGGTGGACCGGCGTCGCGACGAGGAGCTACCTCACCTCGCTCCCACCCGCCGCGTCGAGCGTTCCCACCACCCCCACGACGCCGGTGACGACGAAGCCCGTCGTGCTCTCCTACGGCATGCGCTCCGAGGCGGTGCGCCAGCTGCAGGTCCGCCTCGGCAACCTGCCCACCACCGGCTACTACGGCGACCAGACGAAGGCGCGCGTCCTCGCGTACCAGACCTTCGTCGGGCTACCGCGCACAGGCACCGCCGACCTGCGCACGCAGGAGATCCTCGCGGCCCGTGGGTGGAGGAGCGTGACCGCGGCCTATCCGACCTTGCAGTTCGGGATGACGTCGACTGCCGTGAAGACCCTGCAGACGAAGCTCGGCTCCCTGCCGACGACGGGCTACTACGGCTCCATGACGCAGGCCCGCGTGACGGCATACCAGAAGTTCGTCGGGCTGCCGCAGACGGGCGTCGCCGACCCCGTCACGCAGGCCCGTTTGTGGGTCCGCGGCTGGACCGGCACCGCGTCCGCGTCCGGCACGACGAGGCCGGCCTACCCGACGCTGAAGTTCGGCATGACGTCGGCCGCGGTCAAGACCCTGCAGACGAAGCTCGGCTCGCTGCCGACGACGGGCTACTACGGGACGATGACGCGGGCCCGGGTGACGGCCTATCAGCGGTTCGCCGGCCTGCCGCAGACGGGCGTCGCCGACTCGAAGACCCAGCAGACGCTCTACACGCGCGGCTGGTCCGCCGCCGCGAGGACGGTGGCCCTCGTCAGCCCGCCCTCGGGCTCCGCCGGCCTCTCGGCGGCTCCGGCCGTGACCGTCGCCGACCTCCGCACCACCACGACCGGGAGGGATGTCGCCATGACCACCCATGCCAGCACGTCGTCACGCACCAGCGCCGGGGTCGCCAGCCTCGACATCGGCACGAGCTACACGGCCTACAAGAGCCTGACGCTGGCGACCGGGTCGCGCGGTGCGGCCGTACGGGTGCTCCAGCGGGCGCTCGGCGGCCTCGCGGTCGACGGCGTCTTCGGTTCCGTGACGCGCGACAAGGTCGTGTCGCTCCAGCGGTCGCTCGCCGTGCCGCAGACCGGCGTCGTGACGCCGGACCTCTGGGACGTTCTCGAGGCCCGTGACTTCCCGTTCGTGGCCGATCGCTCGACGGTGCTGCGCGCGGGCGACACGGGACGCCAGGTCGTCGCCGTGCAGCGTCTCCTCGGGGTGCGTCAGACCGGTGTCTTCGATCTCGCCACGCGTGAGGCGGTCAAGTCGGCGCAGGCGCGCGCGGGCCTCGCGAGCACCGGTGTCGTGGCGTCCCGCACGTGGTCGCTCTTCGACCGGCTGTCTGCCTGATCCCCTTGGGGCTCAGGCGAGCTCGCGCGCATCGATCGTGACGCCCTCGGCCGCGAAGCGGTCCGCGAGGTCGTCCCGCTGACCGCGGACGAGCACGACCGACCCGTCGACCGCCCACGCCGCGAGCGCCAGACGCAGCACCCGCTCGAGCTCACCGCCGAGCGCCACCCGTGGCGACGTGCCCCAGCCGTCGTCCGTCACGACGACCGAGCCGTATGCCGTGTCGACCGAGTCCGCGGCGAGCGCGACGTCGCCCGGCTCGGGGTCGGACATCGGAGCGAAGTGGTCGCCGTGCGTGGCCAGCTCCCGAGCCTCGTCGACGGCGCCGCCGGCGTCGTCGGCCTCCGGGTGCCGGCGAGCCAGTGCGGGCAGCGAGACGAGGACCGCGTCGCCGCCATGACCGGCGGCGGCGGTGGGGGAGTCGGTGACGAGCACATCGGCCCCGGCAGCGGCTGCGCCGACGACGACCGTGGCGCCCACCGACCACGTGGCGAGGGCCCAGTAGAGCGAGCGCCAGTGCGCGGGCAGGTCGAGCCCGACGGTCGTCCCCGGCCCCGCCGCGGCGTCGTCCTGGAGCAGGTTCGCGGCCTTGGACACCCAGTTGGCCAGGACGCGCGCGCTCAGCTCGATGCGCTCGCCCGAGGTCGGTCCCGACTCGTCGTCGTACCACGTCAGTCGCGGCCGGCCCGGGTCGGAGGCGACCATCCGGACGAGCACCTCTGCGGGCAGGGTGGGAGTCGTCATCGGGAGGTTCCGGGCAGCACGGTGGCCATCAGCTGTTCTGCGCTCCCTCGACGGTGGTCCCGGGTGGCGGCTCGGTCAGCGGCTCGTCGTCCTTGAGGGCCTTGAAGAGCGCCTTCGCGCGCTCGGTGTCCCACTTGACCGCGAGCGCGCCGGCGCTCGTGCGGTAGGCGAGGTCAGACGTCGGCACCGAGAGTGAGAGGCCCTCGTCGTTGCTCACGGCGCGCATCGCCTGGAGCACGCGGACGGCGTCCATGATCCCGGTCTCCGTGCCCACGGCGAGCCCGGCGGCGGAGGCGTCGGCGAAGCTCTTGTAGCGCCAGGGGATGAGCACGGTGGAGGGCGTCGCGGCCTTCTTCATCAGCGCACCGAGGAACTGGCGCTGGCGCGCGGCGCGCCCGATGTCGCCGAGCGGGTCCTCGTAGCGGGATCGCACGTAGCCGAGGGCGTTGCCGCCGTCGAGGGTCTGGCAGCCCTTCTTGAGGTCGATGCCGGCCTTCTTGTCCGACATGTCGCGCGGCACGCAGAGGTCGACCCCGCCCACGCTGTCGACGACAGCGGCGAAGCCGCCGAGGCCGATCTCGATGTAGCCGTCCACGTGGATGCCCGTGACCTGCTCGACGGTGTTGGTGAGCAATTTCGGTCCGCCGATGGAGTAGGCGGCATTGATCTTGTTGGAGCCGTGGCCCGGGATCGGGACGTAGGAGTCGCGGGGCAGCGAGACCATGACCGGCTTGCCGCCGGCCTCGGGGACGTGGACGAGCATGATCGTGTCGGTGCGGTTGCCCTCGGCGTTGCCCGTGGCGTACTTCTTGCGCTGCTGCTTGGTGAGCCCCTCGCGGCTGTCGGAGCCGACGAGGAGATAGTTGTAGCCGGAGGTGTCGGTGGGTCGCTCGCCGCCGGGGATGTTGTCGACCTTGTTGACGGCGCCCCACGCCTGCATCGGGACCCAGACCATGAAGCCGATCCAGGCCAGGAGCAGGACGAGCAGGACGATGAGCGCCATGCGCCCCTTGCGCCAGCGGTAGCGCGGCCCGCGCGGGGGTGCCCCTGCGGGCCTCGCCGGTGACCCTGCGCGACCGCGCGTGTCGACGTGGTCGGTGCCAGGTGCGCCGGGTCCGGGGGACCGCTCGTCGGCGCGCGACGGAGCGGTGGCGCCGCCCCCGGGACGCTTCGGGCGGCGCCGGGTGTCGACGACGTAGGCGTCGTCGCCGCCGGGGCGGCGAGGAGTGCTCGGATCAGTCGGCATCGGCTGCCTTCACGCTCGGGGACTGGGGGACATCGGCGGACAGTGTGTCAGGCGAACCTGTCGACCTCACGTGCTCGGTCGCCGACGGCGCCTCGTCGAGCGCGATGCGCCGCGCGAGACGGGTGTAGCGGGTCTCCATCGCGCGGAAGCGCTTGTACGTCGTTACGACGAAGCCGAGAAAGGCGACGACGAGCCCGTAGAGGATGAGGTCGGCGCCACGACCGATGCCGAGGGCTTTGGCGAGGTTGGTCCACGTCTTGCTGGGGTCGATGATCGAGTAGACGACGAGGCCGAGCAGGAGCAGCAGCCCGAGACGTCGGAGCGCCTGCGTGCGCTGACCCGAACCGATCAGCAGTCGCCAGGCGATCGCGAGGACCGCTGCGATGAGCAGGATCTGTATGACGCTCTGTCTGCTCATCGCCAGATCAGCTCCGCGAGGATGTTGACGGCGTTCCACAGCGACTGGCCCTTGGCCCTGCTGTAGTCGGTGTAGAGGATGTGCACGGGCTCCTCCGCGTAGGTGACCCGCGCGCCGTCGAAGCGCATCGAGCCGATCTGGGCGACGATCTCCGACGCATGGGCCATGCGGTTCTGGGTGATGTCGAGCCGCTCCACGACGTCTCGGTGCAGCACGCGCAGGCCGTTGTGGGCGTCCGTCAGACGCGTGCCGGTCGTCAGGTTGGTGTAGGCCACGGCCGCACGCAGGACGAGCCTCTTCGAGGCCGAGGCCTCGGTGCGCTCGTCGAGGAAGCGGGACCCGAAGACGACCCGCACGTCGCCCCGCCGGATGCGCTCGACCATGACCTCGACGTCGTGGATCTGGTGCTGTCCGTCCGCGTCGTAGGTGACGACGTAGCGCATGCCCGGGTCGCCCAGGGCGTAGTCGAAACCGGTCTGCAACGCAGCGCCCTGGCCGAGGTTGACGGGGTGGCGCACGACGGCCGCGCCGGCCTGCGCCGCGAGGTCTCCGGAGGCGTCGTGCGAACCGTCGTCGACGCACACGATGTGGGGGAAGACGGAGCGCGCCTCGCGCACCACGTCGGCGATGACGGCTGCCTCGTCGTAGAGCGGCACGACCAGCCACACGTCGTCGTTCTGCATGCGCCCAGCGTAGAGCGGTCCCGGCATCCCGCCTGCCAGGCGGCGGCCACCTCCCGGCGCGCCCGGCTCACGCTGGTCCGGGCCCGACGACACGCGAGGCGCGGACCCGAGCACGCCTGGGGGCGCGCGACGGGAACTAGAGTCGGAGGACCATGACGGACGCGTTGTCGCAGGGCTCCCGCTCCCGGGGCCACCAGGCCTCCGGAGGTACCGGTGCCGCGCCCCACCTCGAGGCCTCGCCCGCGACGGACGGCTCGGCGGGGTCGGCCGCGCTCCGCATCGCGATCGTGGGCCCGACCCACCCGTACAAGGGTGGCGTCGCGGCGCACACGACGATGCTCGCGCACCACCTGGCCGACGCCGGGCACGACGTGACGCTCGTGTCGTGGGCGCACCTCTACCCCTCGAAGCTGCACCACGCGGACGCGTCGGTGCCCGACGGCGTGCCGGAGGTTCCACCGTTCCCGCGGACCATCCGGGCGCTGAGCTGGGCTCGGCCCGACACGTGGGTGCGCGCCGGTCGGCGGCTGCGCGATGTCGACGTGATCCTCGTCGTGCACGTCATGCCTCGCGTCGTGCCCGCACACCTGGCCCTGCTGCGGGCCGCCGGCGCCGTGCCCGGGGGCGCCGGACCACGGCCGCAGTCGGTCGTCGTGTGCCACAACGTCCTCCCGCACGAACCCCACCCGGGCGACGCCCGCCTCATGTCGATGCTCTTCTCGCGCGTCGACTCGGTGCTCGTGCACGGAGCCGAGCAGGCCACCGTGGCGCACGACCTCGGCGCCCGCCGCGTGTCCGTGGCGGACCTCCCGCCCCACCTCACGGGCGGGGACCCCATCCGGCGAGGCCCCCGGCCCGGGCGCACCCGGCTGCTCGCGCTGGGTCTCATCCGCGAGTACAAGGGCATCGACGTGCTCCTGCGCGCCATGCGGTCCGTGCCCGAGGTGACCCTGACCATCGCCGGCGAGATCTGGGGCGCCAACCGCGGCGTCATCGGCCGTCTCGCCTCGGACCCGGCACTCGGGGGGCGCGTGGAGATCCGCGACGGCTACGTGCCGGCCGACGCCCTCGCCGCGCTGCTCGCCGACCACGACGTCCTCGCGCTGCCGTACCGCTCGGCCACCGCCTCCCAGAACGTCATCCTCGGGCACGCGCACGGGCTGCCGGTCCTCGCCTCCGACATCGCTCCGTTCTCGCAGCAGGTGGACGACGGCGTCAACGGGATCCTCGTCCCGCCGGAGGACGAGCGCGCGCTCGCCGGGGCGCTGCGGCGGCTCGGCGACCCCGACGTCCGCCGTCGCCTCGCCGAGGGCGTGCAGACCCCGGACCTGTCGGCGCCGTGGGCTCACTACCTCGGCACGCTCGAGGCGCTGTCCGTCGACGAGAGCGTGCTGCTCGGTGACGCCGACGGGTCGTATGCCGTCGCGTCCGACCCGCTGCCCACTGACGGGCCCGACCCCGACGAGCTCCACCTCGCGGCCGGGGCCGGGGCGGGGCCGGGGGAGCACAGCCCGGTCGCGCGCAGCGGGCGCGTCCTGGGCAGCAGGGCACGCCAGGTCGCCGGCCGGGTCCGACGGAGCGCGAGCCGGGCCATCGCGGCACGGAGGCCGCTGGTCTCCCTCCGGCCCGACGACCTGCCCGAGTGGGTGCTGGCCACCGACGTGCTCGGGGAGCCGGACGAGGCCGACGACGCCCGCCGGCTCTCGCGCATCCTCGGCCTGCCGCGGTCTCTCGACAGCGTCTCCGCCTGGGCGGCGCTCGGCACCCTCGCAGCGATCCTGCGGATGCGCGACGACGGCCGGCGCAGTGCTGTGATCGTCGACGAGGGCGGCACCCGGTCCATCCTGTCGCGGTGGGCGCGTGCGGTCGGCTTCGCGCCGGTCGAGATCGACTTCACGGGCTCGCACCCGAGCGTCGCGGCGCTCGACGTCGACACCGGCTCCCTCGACGTCATCGTCCGCATCCACCCCGACGGCTGCGACGCCGACGACGTCGACCACGTGCTCGAGCAGGCGTCGTGGGCGCTGCGCTCGGGTGGCCTCCTCGTCGTGACCGTCCCGATCGGCCCCCGCGGCGCCGAAGGTGCCCTAGGACCCGCCGACGTGCGCGGCCTCCTGGCCCGCGCCCACGACCTCGGTTTCGTGCTCATCGGTGACCTCGACGGCGACGTCAACGCCCGGATGCGTGAGGCGGCGTCACGCGCCCGGGCCGACGACGCGGCATACGGCCTCGTGCGCCTCAGCCTCAGACGGCGCTGACCGCGCGGATGACACTGCGATGATGGTGGGGACATGACCCGAAAGAAGATCCTCACGTTCCTGCGCGTGGCCATCGCGCTCATCACCTTGGCAGCCGTGGTCTACGCCGTCGTCCACAACTGGGCCGACGTGTCGGTGCACCTCGACAAGATCTCGTGGACGACGTTCCTGTGGTCGACCCTGGCGGCCGGCGTCGGCACGTGGCTGACGATGATCGGGTGGAAGACGCTGCTGCGCGACCTGGGCTCCGACCTGCACCTCGCGCCCTCGTCCGGCGTCTACTTCGTCGGCCAGCTCGGCAAGTACCTCCCCGGCTCGTTGTGGTCGGTGCTCGTCCAGGCCGACATCGCGAGCCATCTCAAGGTGCCACGCCGGCGCACCGCCGTCACCGGGCTGCTCGCGCTGGGCCTGGCCCTGCTCACGGGGTTGCTCGTCGGGCTTCCGGCCGCGTCGTTCCTCATCAGCAGCAGCTCGTCGGGCTTCGACTGGTGGCTGCTCCTGGGCATTCCGATCCTCGTCGTGCTCTGCGTGCCACGGCTGCTCAACGCCGTCATCGACCGGTTGTTGCGCACCCTCAAGCGCGAACCGCTGGAGCACGAGCTGTCGGCGCCCGCCGTGCTGCGCGCCGTCGTCATCTTCATCCTCGTCTGGGTCGCGTTCGGCGTGCACACCCTGCTGCTGGCCCGCGCGGTCGCGGGCGACGCCTCGCCCCACCCCGACCTGACGGGGGCGGCGATGACCGGATACGCGTTGTCGGTGTCGCTGGGCATGCTGACGATCGTCCTGCCGGCCGGGCTGGGTGCGCGCGAGGGACTGCTCACCCTCATCCTCTCGACGGCGATGCCGACGCCGGCGGCGGCCGCGGTCGCGATCATGTCGCGCTTCATCGTCACCATCGTCGACGTCGTCGCGGCGCTCGGAGGGTGGCTGTATGCCCGTTCGCACCACCTCATCAGCGAACGTCACGCCGCCGCGAACAGGAACGTCAGGGTCTGACGCGCCTCTCCGGCGAGAGTGTCCGCGTGAGGACTTCGGGGGACCGCCGGGCGTCCCGTGTGACGCGCCGGGGCGTGACTACCGGCGCTCGAGGACGAAGACGGGGATGAGGCGCTCGGTCCTCGTCTGGTACTGCGCGTAGGGCGGGTAGGCGGCGACGCAGCGCTGCCACCACTCCTCGCGCTCCTCGCCCTCGAGCTCGCGGGCGTGCACGGGGAACGTCTCGGTGCCGGCCTGCAGCTCGATGTCGGGGTGCGCGAGGAGGTTGTGGTACCAGTTCGGATGCGTCGGGGCGCCGCCCTGGCTCGCCACCGCGGCGAACGCGCCGTCGTGCTCGACCCGCATGAGGGGCACCTTGCGGATCGCCCCGGTCTTCGCGCCGCGCATCGTCAGCATCACCACGGGCAGGCCCATGATGTCGACGGAATCAGTGGTGCCGGTGCGCTCGATCGTGTCGACCTGCTTGCGGACCCACTCGCTGGGGCTGGGGACGTAGTCACCAATGATCGCCATGACGGCAGGGTAACCCGGACGCGCACGCGTTCGGCCCCCGGTGGCTCACCGGGGGCCGGAGGCCGACGCGTGTGCGTCGGGTGCTGCGTGGTCTGCGCAGGAGGCGGACCGGGCTCAGGCGGCGCCGGGCTCCGGCGCCGAGCTCCACGGGTGCTTCTTGACGAAGTCCTCGACCACCGTGGTGTTGAGGCCGCCGCAGAGCTGGCGGTGACCCATCTGGTTCGAGACCTTGCCGGAAGCCTGGTCGACGTCGGCCGACCAGTGGGACAAGGCGTACTTCTTGCCGGCCGGGAACGCGCCGTAGGCGGGGTCCCACGGGCTGATGATGAACTTGTTGGCCGACTCCTTCATGGCGTTGACCTTCGTCGCGAGCGCCTCGAACGCGGCGGCCTGCTCCTTCTCGACGGAGCGGTCGTACCAGAGCACCGTGTAGCCGTGCTCGAGGTTGTGCACGAGCGTCTCGATCTGCGGGGCGTCGGCGACGGTGTAGACGCGGCGGGACTCCACGGCCGGGGCGGCGAAGTGCTTGCCGCTCGACGGCGGGACCGTGGAGTAGTCGATCTTCGTGAGGTCGGCCTGGTTGGTGCCGGGGCCGACGTGGTCGCTCGACCCGCTCGCGGGATCGTTGGTGACCGGGTCGCACGAGGCCGCGGCGACGTCGCCGCTGATGTTCTGGAGAGCCTCGTTCTTCTTGTTCTGCTCACCGATGATCGCCCAGGCGACGGCCGCGCCGATGATGGCGATGACGGCCACGCAGGCACCGATGACGACGAAGAGGCGACGGCGCTCCGCCTTCTTCTGGGCGGCCTGCATCTCGGCGACGCGCTCGCGGCGGTCTCGGCTCGTCTGGCGGGCCATCGTTCCTCGTTCCTGTCGGTCTGTCGGCGGCGGCCGGTGCGGTATGTGCGGCCGTGGCGGCGGGGCAAGGGTGAGTCGGGCTCGTCGACGGGGGGCCATCCCGTCGGCGACGGTGCCGAGTGTAGGCGAGGATGTTGTGGTGTCCGAACCCTCGACCCGCCTGTGGCGCAGCGATCGCGAGATCGCCCTGCGTGCTCAGCTCGGTGTCTTCCGCCGGGGCTCGGGCGACCCGACGTCGCGTTTCGGACGGGACGGCACGGTGACGCGCGCGACACAGACGCCCGAGGGCATCGGCACCGTGCACCTCGTCTGCCGTCCGGGTGACTCGGAGGTGCATGCGCAGGCATGGGGGCCGGGTGCGACGTGGCTGCTCGACGCGGTGCCGGCGCTGCTCGGTGAGGACGACGACCCGTCCGGCTTCGAGCCGCACCACGACGTCGTCGCCGAGGCGTGGCGGCGCTTTGCGCACTGGCGCGTGCCGCGGTCGGGCCTCGTGCTCGACGCGCTCGCCCCGGCGGTCATCGAGCAGAAGGTCACGGGGCAGGAGGCGTTCGCCGGCTACCGCGTCCTCGTGCGCCGTTTCGGTGAGCCCGCGCCGGGCCCGTTCCCGGGACTCATGGCCCCGCCGACCGCGGCCGGGTGGGGGGCCATCCCGTCATGGGCGTGGCTGCAGGCCTCCGTCGACGGCGCACGCTCGCGGACGGTGGTGCGGGCGGCAGGGTATGCCGGCCGGCTCGAGGAGGGTGCGTCCGTGTCGGTCGCGGAGGCGCACCGTCGCCTGCGTGCGCTGCCCGGCGTGGGGGTGTGGACGGCGGCCGAGGTGGCTCAGCGGGCCCTGGGCGATCCGGACTCGGTCTCGTTCGGTGACTACCACGTGGCCAAGGACATCGGGTGGGCCCTGACCGGCAGCCCCGTCGACGACGACGGCCTTGCCGAGCTGCTCGAGCCTTATCGCGGCCACCGCTATCGGGTGCAGCACCTGCTCGGACTCGCCGGTCACCACCGGCCTCGCCGGGGGCCGAGGATGGCACCGCGGACGCACCTGCCGACCCGCGCCCGCTGACAGCACACGCGGCGTCCGCGCGTCCCTTCTCCGGCGCCCCCGCCCAGTGCATGCGCGGGGGCGTCCCTTCGGCGGCGGCCCCGCCCGGTGCGTGTGCGGGTCGTCCGTTCCGGGCGTGACGTCCTCTATGCTCTGCCACGGCCGACCGGGGGGCGGCTCCACTCTCACAGGGAAGGACGGCCACGTGGCTCGTCATCAGCAGGGGGCAGCCGTCCTCGTCATCGGGCTCGCCACGGCGCTGCTCGCACCCGTCGTCCTCTCGGCACCGGCCGGCGCCGCGACGTCCACGGGATCCATCGATCCGGACCACCTCCGCGGGCGCGCCGGCCAGGTCCTCGCCGGCCACCTGAAGGCGTCCGACGCTGACGTTCGCGACGCGGCGAGAAAGGTCGCGGCCTCCTCGAAGCGGCCCACCACGGCATCGCGGAGCACGGACGGCACGGCCGCCCGCGACGGTGCGTCGCTCGCCGGGAGCGGCGGGACGACGTACTCCGCGCAGGCGGTGGCGTGCGTGCCCGACGACCTCTGGGTCAACACGCTCGCCGAGCGCTCGGTCGTCCATGCCACCTCGGCCGGCGCGGCGAGCATCACGGTGCAGCGCCAGCGCGAGTACGGCGCGTGGCGCACGGTCGGCACGGCGCCGAAGGACTCGGTCGTGCTGGGCGACACGACGAACAGCCAGCGCGCCTTCACGAAGTACCGCCTCGTCGCCAAGAACGCGTCTGGAGCCGTGATCGCGGACTGCGTCACCGAGAGCTACCAGGGCACGTGGACCCGTGACGGCTGGGGTGAGACCGACGCCGTCGTCGCGACGACCGCAGGGGTCTACCAGCAGGGACGCTGGGACCAGGGGGACCGTGCGGCCACCGGTGACTGGATCACGCCCGCGTACTCGACGGACGGCCGGCTCTACGCGGCGACGCGCGTCGACGCGGCGGTCGGCCACCCCGTGCTCGAGGTGCGCCGCTCGGCGACGTCGGCGCTGGCATTCACCGTCGATCTCGGCGGCGGCTACCTGCCTGCCGACCCGGCCTTCTCCTACGACGGCCAGACGCTGGCGTACTCGCGCTACGACCTCGACGGCAACCCGGTCGGCCTCGGGTTCGTCGACCTCTTCGCGGCCCACACGCAGCGTTCGGTCACGACGGAGCCCCGGGCGGCAGAGCCGGCCTGGCGCCCGGACGGCAGCCTGGTCGTCAGCACCTTCGGCACCGACGCCGACGGCCTCGGGACCCTGTGCGCGACGTGCGCGACGGTGACGCCGCTCTCGGGCACGTCCGGGGGCTACACGCCGGAGGTCGGACCCGACGGCACGGTGTGGTTCACCACCGACGACGGCACCACGAGTGCGCTCCGGAAGCGGACGTCCGCCGGCGCCGTGTCCGTGGTGCGCTCGTCCGGCACGGACTCGTACACCACGCCGCGCCTCACCATCGACGGGGCGCTCTACGTCGAGCGCGACACGCCGGACCCGGTCACCCCGGACGCCTACTCCGTCGGGATCCACCTCGTGGCCCCGGGCGGCGCACCCAACGGCGATGACGACGAGCTGACGGCCATCGGCTGGGAGAACACCGCGGACGGCACCGGTCTCGCCGGATGGGACGTGCGCCAGCCGCAGTCCAAGGGCACGTCGAACCGCACGGCCGAGGGTCACCACGACCTCATCGCCCGTGACGGTGCCGGTGCGTTGTGGGCCTACCGCAACACCGGCTGGGAGCTCACCGGCCGGGTCCAGATCGGTTCGGGATGGGGGATCTACACCACCGTCGTCGCGGTCGGTGACCTCACCGGCGACGACCAGGCCGACCTCGTCGCCCGGGACTCTGCCGGGACGCTGTGGCTCTATCGTGGCCGGGTTGGTGGAGGCGGGTTCCTCGCCCGCACCCAGTTCGGCACCGGCTGGGGCAGCTACACGATCGTGGGTCCGGGCGACTGGAACGGCGACGACCGCGCTGACATCGTCGCGCGCGACAGCAAGGGCGTGCTCTGGCTCTATGCCGGGACGGGCCGCGGGTCCCTTGCCCCTCGCGTCCAGATCGGCACCGGCTGGTCCGGGATGACGGCCATCGTCGCGGGCGGCGACGCCGACTTCGACGGGAAGGCCGACCTGCTCGTGCGTGACGGCCTCGGCAAGCTCTTCGTCTACCCCGGCAACGGCAAGGGCGGCTTCCTCGCCCGCCGTCAGATCGGCACCGGCTGGGGCGGTTTCACGGCGCTCAACGTGACCGAGACGACGTACGGCCGCGCGCAGGTCTGGGCCCGAACGTCTGCGGGTGACCTCGTGGGCTACGAGCTGTACGCCGACGGGACGTTCGTCCCGGGTGAGGTCTTCAGCGAGGGCAGCGGGTGGAAGACGCTGCTGCTGACGGCGTGATCGGCTGACGCGACGGGTGCCGCCCCCTGGTGGGCGGCTCCCGTCGTCGGCATGGGACTGCCTGTCACGCAGTGGCGTCCGGGAAGGACCGGCACCCCTCTGACGATGCCGGTCCCCGCTTTCACGTGGTGTGGGAGATGCCGCTCACCTGCGGTACGAGACGACGACGCTCGGGTGCGGGAAGCCGTCGGTGTGCGGCCACGTGTTCGACGGTGTCTCGAAGGTGGCGCCTTCGGTCTCGCCGGGGTGCTGCACGGCGACGAACACGGAGAGCTCGTCCTCGCTGACCAGCGGGCCGCACGTCTCCGCGCCGAACGGCACGGTGAGAAACTGCTCGACCTTGCCGCGATCCGGGCCTGCCACGGGGTCGGGCGAGGCGTGGTCGCGGCCCGACCTGCCGAGTTCCCGCGAACCAGGTCAGGACGCGCGCCTCGTGGGACTCTGGGCGCCATGCGGGTCCTCTTCTCGACGACCGCCGGCACCGGCCACTTCACGCCGATGGTCCCGGTCGCGCGCGCGTGCCTCGAGGCGGGTCACGACGTGCGCGTCGCGGCGCCGGAGTCGTTCGCGAGCCACGTGGCAGACGCGGGCCTCGAGCACGTGCCCTTCGACGACGTGCCACCGGACGTGATGGGCGCCGTCTTCGCGAGACTGCCCACGATGTCGCGGGAGGAGGCCAACGTCACGGTGGTCCGCGACATCTTCGGCCGGCTCGACGCGCGGGCGGCCCATCCGAGGGTGCAGGAGCTCGTCGACGAGTGGGCACCTGACATCGTCCTGCGCGACCCGACTGAGTTCGGGTCGCTGGCAGCTGCGGAGCGGGCCGGTGTCCCGCACGCCGAGGTGGCGATCGGGCTGGGAAGGGTGCAGCACTGGGCGGGCCGCGAGCTCGTCGAGCCCTTGGACGAGCTCGATGCGTTGGTGGGCCTTGACCCCGGGACGTGCGCCGCAGGTATGGCGTCGGCGGCGGTCCTCTCGTCGGTGCCGCCGAGCCTGGACTTCTCGGGCGATGGGGTGGACCCGAGAGATGTCGAGGCGACGGGCATGTCGCGCGTCATGCGCTTCCGTGACAGCGAGGCTCGTTCCCGTGTGGGTGCGCTTCCGGGGCCTGGGGCGACGCCGATCACCCGCTCGTCTACGTCACGTTCGGGTCGGTGACGGCGGGCTTCGACGCGATGAGCTCGGTCTTCCGGCTCTCGCTCGATGCCCTGGCCGGGCTGCCCCTGAGAGTGCTGCTGACGACGGGACACGCGGGCGACCCCGAGGCGCTGGGTCCGTGGCCGCAGAACGCACACGTCGAGCAGTGGTGGCCTCAGGACGACATCATGCCCCTGGCATCGGCGATGGTCGGTCACGGCGGCTTCGGCACCATGATGTCGGCCCTCGTCGCCGGTGTGCCGCAGGTACTTGTGCCGCTCTTCGCCTTCGACCAGGAGGTCAACGCCCGACGCATCGACGAGGTCGGTGCGGGCGTGCGGCTCGGTGGAGGCCACCACGGCGCGGCGCATCTTTCGGCGGCCGTCACGCGGGTGCTGGGTGACGCGGGAATCCGAACGACGGCGGAGCGGCTCGCCGCCGAGGTCGCGTCACTGTCGGACGTGGCGGAGGTCGTCACCTCAATCGAGGCTCTCACGAGAGGCGACTGAGCCGGCTGCATGCAGTCGCTGCGCCACTCACCTTCCTTGCCACTCAGCGGATGTGGCCGAGGTCGCCACCTCCATCGAGGCTCTCACGAGAGGCGACCGAGCCGGCTGCATGCAGTCGCTGCGCCACTCGGCTTCCTTGCCACTCAGCGGATGTGGCGTTCGGCGTCGACCGCGTTGCGCAGCTCGATGAGAGCCTGGGCGTGGTCCCACAGGGCGACGTCCTCTTCGCTGACGGGCACCCAGGGGCGAGCGGCCACCGCGTTGCCGTCCACGTCGAGCGGCACGAACACCATCAGCGAGTGGGTCGTCAGGTCCAGGTCACCGGTGGACGGGTCCCCCGAGCGGACGTGCACGCTGATGTGCATGCTGGACGTGCCCGTGAACAGCAGTCTCGCCTCCACCTCGACGAGGTGCCCGATCCGCAGGGGTCGGTAGAAGCGGACCCCTCCGGCGTAGACGGCGACGTTGGAGGCAGAGCTGGTCCACTGGGTGGCGAGCACGTGGGCGGCCTCGTCGATCCAGCGCATGACGATGCCGCCGTGCACCTTGCCGCCCCAGTTGACGTCGGTCGGTGCGGCGAGGAAGCGGAGCACGGCACGGGGGGCAGTGCCGGCATCGCTGTAGGTCTGGGCGGCCATGGCGGTGGCGATCTCGTTGCGCAGGTCGATCCGCCTGACGGCGCTCTCCTGCCACTCGCGGTCGCGCTCGTCCGTGGGGACGAGCTGCGCGACGGGCGTCGGCTTGCCGTGCTCGTCGACGGCGACGAAGACCATGATGCAGTCGGTCGTCGGACGGAGGTCACCGTCCTTGGGGTTTCCTGCTGAGACGCTGACGAGGATGTGCATGCTCGTCGTGCCGGTGTGGATCACGCGGGCCGTGGCCTCGACGAGGTCGCCGACCTCGACCGGCCGGGTGAAGCGCACGTTGCCGACGTAGGCCGTGACGCTGTAGGTCCCGCTCCAGCCCGCGGCCGCGGCGTAGCCGGCCTTGTCGATCCACTCGAGCACGCGGCCGCCGCCGACGGTGCCGGAGTAGCCGGCGTCCGTGGGGGCGGCCAGGAAGCGCAGGGTGATCTCTCTGGCGCCGCGTGGCATGGGGGGTCCTCCTCGAGCCAGGGGTGTCGGGAACGAGCGTGCCAGAGCCGGGCTGGTCATGGGCGGCGAGTCCGTGGGCCGGGAGAGCAGACCGTACGGCTTCTGGCGGACGGCCGGCGCGCCGGGCACGATGCTGAGGGGAGGCCGCTCAGCTGGTTCCGGGTCCGACCTCCGGCTGGGCCCTCGAGTCGGTGGTCCGATGCGACCCGGGCTCGAGGTGGGCGACCTGGATCGGCGTCGACAGGCCGTCGACGACGAGGTGGCCGCGGCCGGGCCGACGGGTCGTCTCGAGGTCGAGCCGGACGTCCAGGACGTCACCGTCGGCCGGAGACGTCGCACCCAGCAGGATCCCGACGCCGTCACGGGCCACTTCGGGCACGATGCCGCGAAAGGCGCCGTTCGCGCGGGTCAGCTCCGCGCCGACCACGACAACCCCGTCCGTGCCGTCGACGAGGCGAACGACCTCCACGAGCGGAGCCTCCACGGGGCTGCCGTCGACGAGCTCCGTGTCGTCGACGAGAACACACAGGTCCGGGTCGTCCTGCCGGGCACCGATGAGCTCCGTGGCGTCGTGCTGGGTGAGCTGCACGCACTCATGGAGGGTCGCCCACGTCGTCAGCGGGGAGCGGCGGGGACTCATGACGGCGAGGTGCCGGCCCTGCGAGAGCAGCTGGTCAGCGATGGTCACGAGAGTGGACGAGCGCCCTGACCGGTTCGGGCCCGCGACGAGGACGCGACGCCGCCCCGCGGCGAGGGGCAGGGCCAGGGGAGCGGACTCGTCACCACCGATGCCGATCCACACGCGGTCCCCTGCAGGGGGTAGGTCATCGGCCTCCACCCGCTCCGGCAGTGCCGCGACGCGCCAGGGCACGGGCAGGCGCTTGTGGGCACCGGCACGAGCCCCTGGTCCCGGTCCGATCCCGTCGCGCCGGTGCGCGCCCACGATCCCGGCCACGGCGTTCGCGACCGCACCGGAGCCGGCGCCGGCGCCAGGCATCGCGAGCTGCACCTCGCGGCCGGTCTGGAGGTCGATCGCGCGCCCCGCGGGGCGGGCGGCGGCGGCGAAGTCGAGGGAGACGCCGGCGAGGGTGAGGTCCAAGGGGTCCGGCATCGGGAGGACCAGTCGTCGCTGGAGGTGGCCGGGCAGCCTGCCGGAGAGGAGGGCCCGTCCTCCCGTGATGGCGAAGCGCACCCCGGCGGCCGGGCCATCGCGGAGCAGACGGTGGAGGTCGTCGACCGGAGCACCGTGGTCGATGGCCGCCAGGGACTCCTCGACCGACTCCCAGCCGTCGACGAGCACGACGGTTGTGTCAGCTCCGGGCTCGTCCCCGTCGACGAGCCGGAGCAGGCGCCGGATGAGGCGTCGGGTGCGCGCCGCGTCTCCCGAGTCGGTCACCGTCCCGACGTGGGGGAGCGGCTCGAGCGTGGCGCACGGTCCGGCGATGCCTTGGAGGACGTGGAGATGCAGCTGCGCGGGGGTCGCGTTCCCTGCGAGTGCGAGCGCCAGCGCCACGAGGGCAGTGGAGCGCCCGGAGCCGGGTCCGCCTGCGATGCCGAGGTGCCCGTGGTCGCCGGCGTGCCACCAGATCGTGTCCTGACGCTGTTCGTCGGGCACGTCGACCAGACCCAGCGGCACGGCTCGCCACCCGGTCGACTCCGGGGACCTCGGCTCGAGCGCCAGTACGTCGGCGGTGGTGAGCGCTGTCGGTAGCGGTGGAAGCCACGGTGGAGGCGATGACGGGATGCCGGAGCGACGAGCGGCGGCGTTTGCGGCATCGACGACCGCGAGCAGCTCGGTTCGTCGTGGTGATCCACCGTCCAGCGCGAGGTCGCGTGGCTTGACCGGCGCGAGCAGGTCGCGCTCGACGACGCGGATGGACTCCGGTCCCGCGGATTCCTCGTCCAGCGGTCGCCCCAGGTAGGCGGTCTGCACCGTGGTCAGAACTCGGTCGCCCGATCGCACGCAGGCCCGGCCGGGACACCGGGGATCCAGCGACGCGGCAGCCGCAGCGTCGACGACGTCCTCGCTGTCGGCGCGGTCCCGGACCCGCAGTGCGATGCGGAGGGCGACGTTGGCCCTCATGTCGGCTGAGACGATGCCCGCCGGACGCTGCGTCGCCAGCACGAGATGGACCCCGAGGGACCGGCCGAGGGACGCCACCCGCACGAGCCCGGCGATGAAGTCGGGGAACTCGTCGGCGAGGACCTTGAACTCGTCCACGACGATGACCAGCCTGGACAGGGGAGGGAGCTCACGGCATACGGCTGCGGCGCTGCGGTAGTGGTCGAGGTCGCGTACCGATGCCCGCGAGAGCAGTCGCTCGCGGCGCTTCATCTCGGCGCCCAGCGAGGTGAGCGCTCGAGCGGTGAGGTGCGCATCGAGGTCGGTGACGAGGCCGACGGTGTGCGGGAGGTGGGCGCAGTCGCTGAAGGCCGCGCCGCCCTTGTAGTCGACGAGCAGGAAGCCCAGCTCGTCCGGTCGGTTGCTCACGGCGAGACCGGTCACGAGGGCCTGGAGGAGCTCCGACTTGCCCGATCCCGTGGTCCCGCCCACGAGCACGTGCGGACCGTCGACGGCCAGGTCGATCGTGAGGTCACCGTCGGTCGTCCGGCCCAGGAGGGCAACGGGCCGACCGGTGCTGCGAGACCACGACCGTGCCAGGCCGTCGGCCGTCGTCGGGTCGACACCTGCTGCCCGATGCAGCTCGATGAAAGAGACGTCACGCGGCAGGGCTCCCTGACCGCTCTCGGGCGTGGCATCGACGAAGGGCGACATCGCCCGGCTCACCGTCTCGAGCCAGCCCGGGGACGGCAGGTCGGGGACCACCCCGACGAGCGTGCGGCCGTCTTCACGCACCGTGGCCGACAGCCCGGTGTCGGCCACCTCCACCGAGGCGTGCGTCTCGACCGGGAGCGCGGTGACGTCGCGGTCCAGGCACAGGAAGGCGATCCCCGCCCGGGGCCCGTCCCTCAGGAGGTCTGCGACTCCGGGAAGGGCTCTCAGCGCGCGAGCCCCGTCGAGGACGACGACGAGATCGGGGGCCGGGCGCTGCGTCTCTGTCCAGCGACCCTCGCCGGCCGCGAGACGGACATCGGCGAGAGCTCGGAGGCTGGAGAGATGTCGCGTCACGTCCTCCGGACCGCCGGCGAGGCGCGCCGCCGAACCGTCGTCGTCGCGGAGGTGCGGGAGATGGGCAGCCCACTCCCAGTCGAGGGCGCGGTGACGCGTGTCGGTGAGGACGTGAAGGCCGAGGTGGCGCGGGGTGTGCCAGGTCGCCACCTGCAGGACCAGGCCACCGACGATCGAGAGGGTGTGCTCCCGGGGGCCCGCGACCCCGACGACGCCTGACCTTCCGAGATCCACGACGGCAGGCAGCCGGGCGACCTCCGGAAGCCCGTCGGGTGCCGGACCCGTGATGGCGACTGCGGCCCGCTGGGTCGCGGTCCCGATCCGGAGAACCAGGTGGTCGTCGTCCGACGGCCGGCGCTCCCACAGACGGGTGCCGCAGCGACGAACGACGTCCCCCAGGTGCCCGAGGTCGGGATGCTGCTCGCGCCGTCGCGCTGCGTCCGCCCCGGCCGCCGCCTCGAGCTCGGCCCGGGCCTGGGCCAGCCGCGCTGCGTGCTCGCGGACCTGGCTGCGCTGGGACACCCGTCCGGCGCGCCGGTCACTCCACCACTGGCCCAGGAGGAGGACCGGTGACATCAGGGCGAAGAGGAGCAGGGCGGGCGAGGACAGGGCGACGGCGAGCACGGTGGACACGGCCACGGGCGCGAGGGAGGTCAGGAGCGGCATACGGTGACGCTCCGGTGGGCTGGGTGCTTCGGGGAAGCTCACCGACGGCGGCGTGCCGGCGTGGCGGAAGCGTGGCTGCCGGTGGATGCGGACCTCGCCGTCGATGATGCCGCGGTGTGCGGGCCGGACGTCCGCGCCACCGAGCACGAGGGTGGTCGAGCCCAGGGTGAGGTGCTGTCCGGGTCGCAGTCGCGCGCCTTCACCACCCGGCAGTGGGGCTCCCTCGATGCGCGAACCGTTGGTCGGATGGAGGTCCGTGACCGTGACGTCGTCCGTGGCGACCACCACCACGGCGTGCGCGCGCGAGACACCGGGGTCATCGAGGCGGACGTCCGCGGAAGCGGCCCGGCCGATGACGTGCTCACCTCGGCCGAGGGACACGACCCGCCCCGCGCCGACGCCGTTGGCCACCCGCAGCTGGACGGCGCCACGACCTGGCGGGCGGGCGACGGGATCGTCGGCCCGCGCGACCGCGAGGAGGGCGCCCCGCAGGAGCGGCGGCGAACCGATCACGTCGCTGTCGGAGACGAGTCGGCCATCGACCTGGAAACCGCCCCCCGGGACGTCGGCCAGGGCCGCGAGCCGGGCACGGACGTCGCCGAAGGGTGTGCCGGCCGCGGCCTCGATGGTGAGGTGTCGCGCGGGCACGTCGAGGCAGTGGGTGTCGATGACGGTCACGGTCAGTCGCACCAGAGCCTCCTTCTCGCGGTGCTGGTGGTGCTCCCATGAGATGCCCCGAGCACCGGATGACCCCGCCCCTGTGCACAGGTGTGGAGGACGGCGGCCGCGAGGGCCGGCCGTCGGCTACGGTGCCACGTCGCCTTCGAGAGTGCTGCCTCGAGCCCGGGGGCCGCGTCGCGCCCCCATCCACCGCCGGCGCTATAGCCTCAGTGAGCATGAGCGACTCCGAGCAGCTCGTCGCCGAGCTCGTCGACAGCATCACGGCGCAGTTTCCCGTGCACCGGGGCTTCATCGAGCAGGCCGTCCAAGGAGCCACCGACGAGGAACGCGACCGTCTCGGCGGCTATCTCGAGTTCTGTCTGGCCAAGGGTCTGTCACTCGACTACCTCGCCGAGAGCTACCTGACGATCCTCGGTGACACCCTGGACGAGCAGCAGTACTTCCGTGCACACGGGCACTATCGGCATGCGACCTTCGCCGACGTCGCCGAGTCGGTGTACCACGACCGCGACTACATGGACCGCTACATGTACGGCCTGGCCATCACCACCTTCCTGTGGCCCAACCACGTCGCGATGGCACGCTTCCTGCGGCGTTCACTGCCCCGGGACCGTGGCGGCAGCTACCTGGAGGTCGGACCGGGCCACGGCTTCCTCCTCATGGCGGCGATCGAGACGGGCTCCTTCGACGACTTCCTGGGCGTGGACCTGTCCGCCGCCAGCGTGGAGCAGACCCGGACGATCGTCGACCACTTCCATCCCGGCGCCCCGGTGCGGGTCGAGCTACGGGACTTCCTCACCGCGGACGACCTGGCGCCGTCATCCTTCGACGCCGTCGTCATGGGAGAGGTTCTCGAGCACGTCGAGCAGCCCGAGGTCTTCCTGCGGCGCATCGCGGACCTCGCGAAGCCGGAGGCGTTCGTGTTCGTGACGACCTGCATCAACGCGCCCGCGGTCGACCACATCTACCTGTGGCGCACGACGGACGAGCTCGAGGCGATGATCACCGGCAGCGGCCTGACGATCGTCGAGCCGCTGCGCCTGCCCTACGAGGGCAAGACGCTCGAGCAGTCACGCGACGAGCAGCTGCCGATCAACGTGGCATACGTCCTCGCCAAGACGGAGGCCGAGGCGGAGGCGGAGGACCAGGACGAGGCCGGGACGAAGGCCACGGCCTGACCAGGTCATCGCTTCGCGCCCATGAGCTCGACGACGAGACCGCTACGGCGCTGGACGAAGGCGATGGTGGAGTCGAACGTCACGGCATACGTGGGTGGGACGAGCGGCAGCGCGTCGTTGTGCACCTCGCGCGAGAGCGCGGCGTCGAGGTCGTCGACCCAGAAGCACAGGTGGTCGAGGCCGCCGCCTCGTTGGAGGCGTGCGGTCACGGGTGAGTCGGCACCGACGAGTGGGGCCACGAGCTCGACGTCGACGCCCTCGGGCAGGCGGATCAAGGCGCACACGACGCCGAGGGCAGGGTCGTCGGTCGGACCCACGACGAGCTGCCCGCCCGCGTCCTCGAACCGTCGGATCCCGCCCTTCATGGACGGCACGACGTAGCCGATGTGGTGCAGTCGTGGGGTCGGGTCGAGTCCCTGCGACGCATCGCGTTCCATCAGTAGCCGCCGTAGACGAAGCGGATCGCGTTGCTCGACGCCCAGGCCACGACGGTGATGAGCGCGGCGATGCCGACTCCGATCGACAGCTCGATGGCGAGCCGGAGTGCGAGCCGGGTGAACCGCTCGCGGCGTCCGGTGCCGCTGGCGCTCTCGCCGTTGTCCCCGCTGCCGTCCCCGCTGGTGGGGGGTGCGGTGCTCATGGTGCCTCGCAGACCGTGTGCCGGCCCGTCGAGCGCAGCAGCGCACACAGGTCGCTCGTGAGGACGGCGGCTTCGTTGCTGCCGTCGAGGACGTGGATGATGTCGCGATACGTGCTGGGCGCCACCCGCTCCTGGAGTCCTTGCGGGTCGAACATGACGCGGCCGGTGGTCTGTCCCCGGGTCACCTCGGCCAGGGTGGCGCGAAGCTGACGGATGAATCGCTGGGCGTCGGGTTGGGCATACACCGCGGGGTCGATCGGGTGCACGTAGAAGTATGCGTCCACGCCGGCCGAGCGCACCATCTCGAACATCTGGCGGAGGGCGACCTCGTTGAGGGTGGACCGTGAGGCCATCTCTCGCTCGAGGATGCCGAGCTGTCTGACAGCGAGGTCGGTTCCCCGGTTGCTGGGGGTGAAGCGCGAGAACCAGAAGTCGACGGGTCGGCGCTCCGCGAGCGCCGAGAGCTCTGTGGCGGGCGGCTTCCTGCCCGTGGTGACGTCGAGGAACGAGAGGCCGCCGGTCCCCTTGGAGATGTCGAGCCCCCATTCGAACCGGTCCCCGACGAGCGGCGGGCTCGCGGCGGAGAGGACGCGCCAGCCAAGGTCTCCGGGACCCAGTACCGACGCCGCGACCGGCCATCTCGACGGAGGCCAGACGCTGCCTCGTGCGAGCAGGCCGTCGAGGTAGCCCCATTGCTGGACGGCGAGGTCGTTGAGCACCCAGACCGGGTTCAGACTGATCACCACGAGGTCGGGCTTGCTGGCCAGCGCCGAGGACAGAGCGGCCACCTCGTCGACGAGCCGGATGGCATCGAGATAGTAGAGATCGGTCGAGACCGTCTTTCCGTCCACGCCGTGCATGCGCTCGCTCACGAGGCCGGCGATGAACGCGCGGGTCCTGGCGCCGACCGCCATCGTCTCCGAGCCGCCGATCCAGGCGATCTTGAACGCGTCGCCGTTCGGCGTCGCGTCGAACCCCCGCGGGTCGCCGAACGGCAGGGCCACGTTGCGCACCCGGGCCGTTGCCAGGGCCGCGTCGTCACGATCGCCCGGACGGGGGTGCACGACGACGCCGGCCATGACCAGCGCCACGATGGCGAACGCCGCGATGCGCACGACGGACCAGCGCGTCACGACGAAGCCGGCGCGGTCGTGGAGGAAGTCCAGGAAACGGTCGGACAGCATCAGAACAACCTCCCGTAGAAGTCCGGCAGCGCCGTCAAGTCGAGCAGCAGCAGAGGCAGGCTGAGCAGGTAGAAGACGAAGAGCAGGGCGTTGGCCCCGGCGCGGCGGACCGGGCTCCGCGGCTGGGGGACTGGATGACGGGCCACCCACCAACGATGGACGATGAGACCGGCCGAGTGGTAGAGACCGAAGATGACCAGCGGGATCGTGAGGTCGTGCCACAGCGCGATCACCATCATCGTCGCGATGATGGCGACGTACTGGGTCTTGGCGCGCATTCCCCCGAGGGGGACGAAGACGTTGCGCTGGGCGAACCGCGTCACGCTCATGTGCCAGCTGTTCCAGAAGGCCTGCGGGTTGGTCTTGAGATAGGGGTTGTTGAAGTTGGGGGCAAGCCTGAACCCGAAGATGCGGGCCGAACCGATGGCCATGTCGGAGAAGCCGGAGAAGTTGAAGTAGAAGTAGAGCGCGAACATCACGAGCTCGAGCCAGTACGCGAGGGGCGAGCCACCTCGCGTGGAGAGCGAGAAGACGTCCTGGCTGCCGCGTAGGAGGTACGCGAGGACGAACACCTTGACCGCTCCGAGCCCGATGGTGAGGGTTCCGCTCACGGTGTCCCGCGGGTCCCACCTCACCCGCCGGTCGAGGCCGTCGTCGATCTCGGTGTACTCGATGACGGGGCCGATGATGAGTACCGAGGGGAAGAACCCGTAGGCGAACTGATGCAGTGGCGGTAGCGGCGGCACGATCTCGAGGCGCACCTTGACGATCTGGTCGATGGCGCGAAAGGTCGCGAAGCTGAGGCCGATCGGGAGGATGAGGTCCCGCACGCGGTCGATGGCCCCGGTCCACGGGCTGAGCCGGTCGACGAAGGCGTTCATGCTGACGTTGAACTCGGTCACCGACCACTCGGGGCGCAGCTTCCAGACGACGAGGGGAGCCAGCGTGAGCAGCACGAGAAGCGTCGTGAGCACCCAGCTGGAGGGACGGTCACGCCATCGCGTTGCCGCGAGCTGGAGCAGGTAGGCCCCGAGCCAGAAGACGAGGTAGAACCCGAGCAGCCGCGGTGCGATGAGGAAGAGCAGGTAGGCGCCGGCCAGGCCCAGGAGCAGCTGGCGCGCGGGTGCCCACGGCGTCATGAAGTAGAGGGGGACCACCACGACCATGAGGACCAGCAGGTCCGAGAAGTAGAGGAACGGGTCGCCGTCAAGCATCTCGCAGCACCGCGACGTGCTTCGCCAGCACGGACAGCGGTAGAGCCGCCTCGAACAGCCCCTGACCGGTCACGACGAAGCCGCGCTCGGGGTAGAAGGTGGCCACCTGGCTGTTCTTGGCGGTCGGCAGGTATGACCCCCTCAGCGTCGTCGCGCCCGCTGATGATGCGTCGTCGGCGATGCACTGGAGGATGGCGTCCTCCACGCCCCGGCGCAGGACGCGACAGCTCATGAGCAGCGTCTCGACCTCCCACGCGTGGGCGTCGCACTTGACGATGGCCACGGCGACGAGGCCGTAGCCACCGAAGCGGTCGGAGACCTCAGCGGCATAGACCCGGTGGGCGTCGGAGGCGACGAGCGCCGCCACCTCGGCGTCGTCCCGCCGGATCGTGGTGAGGTTGAACTGATTCGTCTTGTTGATGAGCTGGGTGACGCGTCCGACGTGTGCCGGCCCGGGGGCGAAGACGCGGACCGTGATGTCCAGTGAGGCGAGGAACTCGGCGTGCGACGGCGCACTGGCGGCGGCCTCGCGGCGTCCGCTCTCCACGTGCATCATCTCCGTGCGGCCCCGGTCCTCGGCAGACACCGTGGCGTAGCGGAACTGCGTCAACCGGCGGGTGATCTCTGCGACGTCCTCAGGTTCCTCACCCACCTTGACGAGCTGCACGCCGGGGAGACGCTGGCGCACCTCGTCCAGCTCGACGTCGTTGTCGTCCATGAAGACGAAGCTGTCGACACCGAGGTTGAGCTCGTCGGCGAGGGCGCGCAGGTTGTCGGCCTTGCTGTTCCAGTCGACGCGGCGCGCAGCAAGGTGCTCGGGGCTGATGACGAGGTCGCCCCGCCGCTGCTGGAAGACCTCGTCGATGTCGTCGGCGTTGTTCTTGCTCACCAGCGCGATGAGAGCGCCGTGCGCGGCCTGGTAGACCAGGCCCTGCTGGAACGCCCGATAGGCGTTGCCGGGGAAGCTGTCGCCGACGATGACGCCGTCGGCCCCGTCCTCGCCGAGAATGCCTCCCCAGAGCGTGTTGTCGGCGTCGACGGCCAGCACCTTGGGGGTCGCGCGACCGATGGCGCCCAGCGCCTCGCCGAGGACGGTGCCGAGCGACGTCGCGAAGGGCCGGGTGAACGGCTGGTGGTACATCAGGTCGTTGCGGCTGTCGTAGGCGCGGTCGGTGCCGTGGAGGCGCAGCAGGGCCGCGAGGTCCACGAGCGTGACCGGCGCGGGGCCGATGCCGTCGACGAACGCCTCGACGAGCTGACCGTGGAGGACGGCCAGCCGGACGCTGCTGCGCGCGTCGAGCGGATCCAGCCATACGAACGTCGGTACAGGGGGGATGGTGGCCACGACGGGTATGCCGTGGGTCCTGGCCACCTGCCCGACGAGCGTCCCGAGCTCCCGGACGTCCTCACGCAGCCCCGTGGGGTCGGAGTCCTGAACGACCCACTCGGTCAGCGCCGGCCCGAAGACGTCCTCGATGCGCCAGACCAGGACGAGCTGGTCGGGTGCTCGCTGGAAGCTGGACCCGACGTCGAGAAGTGACTGGTGGACCTGGTTGAAGTCCGCCAGCGAGACCTCGGAGCCGGTGGGCGCGGCGGCGAGGAGCGGCTCGACCAACGGCTGAGGGGTGAAGCTGGCGATGATTCCGATCACGGTGCGCTTCGCCGTCACTCGTGGCTCAGATGCCCTCGACGCCCTTGCCGCGCAGAACCGTGCGCGCGAGACCGATGGACCTCATCTTCATGATCTCCGACGTCTTGAGACGGACGTCGAAGGCATCCTCGATGAGGACGACCATCTCCATCGCCGCGAGGGAGTCCCACTGGGAGGTGTTGGACGGGCTCGTGTCGTCGCTGAGTTCTGACGCGGGGAGTTTCAGGCCGGCGGAGAAGACGTCGAGCAGTCGATCCGACATGAGCGAGCTCCTGGCTGAGGGTCGTTTCGGCGCAACCTACCACCGTGGTGATGCCGGATGGCGGTGATGACGCCTGTGTGCCCAGCGCTCGCGTCAGCGTCGGCTGCTCTCTTTCACGGTGAGCGTGGCTTCGCGACCCTCGCGCTTGCGTCGCATCGAACCCTTCGGTCGGCCACGCCTGTGGATGACGGACTCGGCTCTGCCGACGCCTGACCTAACTTGGACGCGCCGGAACACGACAGTCCGGGCAGGATGTCGGGCGAAGCAACTCACAGGGTTCAGGGGAAGCGCATGTCCACAGGGGAAGCTGTGCGCCACGTCGAGGGCGAGGTCCGCGAGCTGATCCGCCGCTCCGGTCTCGATCCGGCGAGCGACACGAGAGCCGTGCACCGACTGGTCCAGGACGCGGTGCAGGACTACGACGAGCGGTCGCTCCACGGCGGCCTGCCCTCGCTCGGTGACCAGCGGCTGGCCGTGCACTCGATCCTCGCCGTGGTGGCCGGGTACGGCCCCCTCCAGCAGTACTTCGACGACCCGGCGGTCGAGGAGATCTGGATCAACGAGCCCTCGAAGATCTTCGTGGCCCGCGGCGGCATCGCGGAGCTGACTCCGACGATCCTCACGGCGGACGACGTGCGTGACCTCGTCGAGCGGATGCTCAAGAGCAGCGGGCGACGTGTCGACCTCAGCAGCCCCTTCGTGGACGCGACCCTCTCGGACGGCTCCCGTCTGCACGTCGTCATCCCCGACATCAGCCGGACCCACTGGCAGGTCAACATCCGCAAGTTCGTCGTCAAGGCCGACCACCTCGACGACCTCGTCCGACTCGGCACGATGCCACGTCAGGCGGCGACGTTCCTCGAGGCGGCCGTCGCGAGCGGCCTCAACGTGCTGGTCGCCGGCGGCACCCAGGCCGGCAAGACAACCCTCCTCAACTGCCTGGCGGCCGCCATCCCGCCGCGAGAGCGCATCGTCACGTGTGAGGAGGTCTTCGAGCTGAAGATCCCGCAGCGTGACGTCGCGGCGATGCAGTGCCGCCAGCCCAGCCTCGAGGGGACCGGAGAGGTTCCTCTTCGCCGGCTCGTCAAGGAGGCGCTGCGCATGCGGCCCTCTCGGATCATCGTCGGAGAGGTGCGCCAGGAGGAGAGCCTCGACCTGCTGATCGCGCTGAACAGCGGCGTTCCCGGCATGTGCACGGTGCACGCCAACAGCGCCCGCGAGGCGGTCACGAAGATGTGCACGCTGCCGCTCCTCGCGGGCGAGAACGTCTCGAGCCGTTTCGTCGTGCCGACGGTTGCGGCGGCGGTCGACATCGTCGTGCACGTCGCGCTCGAGCGCGACGGCGTGCGGAGGGTCCGGGAGATCGTGGCGGTTCCGGGGCGAGCGGAAGGTGACGTGATCGAGATCGCTGATCTGTTCGTCACACGGGGCGGTGCCCTTCGACGCGCCGACGGGTTCCCGCCGCACCGAGACGCCTTCGAGCGGTCGGGTTACGACGTGGCTGCGCTTTTGGGACAGGCGGACTGATGATCTCACCGCTTGTCATCGGGCTGCTCCTCGGGGTCGGCGTCTTCTTCGTCTACTGGTCGTTCTGGCCGCAGGAGCCCAAAAGAGCTAAGGACCGGCAGGGAGGCTTCATGGTGGAGCTGCGTGACCACCTCACCCAGGCCGGCTACTCCTCGGTCTCCCCGGGCAACGTCATCGTCGGGTCCGTGGTGCTGTTCGTCGTCGCCTTCGTCATGGTGCTCGCAACGACGCGCGTGGTCCCCATCGCCCTCTGCTTCAGCCTGATGGCCGGCGCGATCCCGCTCTCTCTGGTGCGGATGCGGGCGCGCAAGCGCCGCAACAAGCTTCGAGACCTGTGGCCGGACGTCGTGGACAACATCACCTCGGGCGTGCGTGCGGGCTTGGCTCTGCCAGAGGCGCTCTCGCAGCTCGCGGTCCGCGGGCCGGCCGAGCTGCGTCCGGCCTTCGCAGCCTTCGCGCAGGACTACCGGACGAGCGGGCGCTTCAACGACTGCCTCGACCGCCTCAAGGAGCGACTCAGCGATCCCGTCGGTGATCGCATCGTCGAGTCCCTCCGGATCGCCCGTGAGGTGGGCGGCAGTGACCTCGGCAAGCTGCTTCGCACGCTCTCGTCGTTCCTGCGGGAGGACGCCCGGACGCGCTCCGAGCTCGAGACCCGGCAGAGCTGGACGGTCAATGCTGCCCGACTCGCGGCCGGCGCCCCGTGGGTCATCCTGGGGCTCCTCGCCCTGAACGGCAGCTCGCTGGCGGCCTACTCGTCGCCCACCGGCTGGGCGGTGCTGGCGGTGGGGGCCGGTCTGTGCGTCGTGGCCTACCGCGCCATGGTCTGGATCGGGCGGCTCCCCGAGGAAGAGCGGGTCCTGCGGTGAACGGGCTGGCGGGTCGACTCGGGGAGGTCCTCCGCGACAGCTGGTCGTGGGCGGGAGCGACCGCTGGCGTGCTCCTGCTCGCCGGCATCGCACTGGTGGTCGCCGGACTTCCGGTCAATCGGCGGCCCACCCTCGACGACCGTCTCGAGCCCTACCTGCGTGACACCCCGCGCCCGTCGACGCTGCTGACCCGGCCGGCACCGCCGCGGGGACCGTTCGGCTTCGGGGAGCTCTTCGCGCCCTATCTGGCGAGGTTGGGTGCCGGAGTCGGATCCGTCCTCGGTGGTGCCCCGTCGGTTGCCCGTCGACAGCTGCGGGCCGGTCATCCAGCGGATGTCGAACGGTTCCGCGCCGAACAGGTCATGTACGGCGCGGCCGGCGCCCTCGGCGGACTCCTCTTCACCGCCGTCATCGCCCTCGCGCAACGGCGCTTCCCGGTGCCGGTACTCGTGTCGATGGTGCTGGTCGGCGTCCTGGGTGGGATCGCGGGCCGGGACTACCTCCTCACTCGTGCCGCGACCCGGCGTGAGGCTCGCATGCTCACCGAGTTCCCCACCGTCGCCGAGCTGCTCGCGCTGGCCGTCAGCGCAGGGGAGGGGGCGGTCGGGGCTCTGGAACGTGTCTGCCGCCTTTCCCGTGGCGAGCTGTCAGACGAGCTGCGCAGGTGCCTGGCCGACGCGCGCGCCGGAGCCAATCTGCCGACGGCCCTCCAGGGCCTCGCCGATCGCACCGGGCTGGTGAGCCTGGCGCGCTTCGTCGACGGGATCGTCGTGGCCGTCGAGCGCGGGACTCCGCTGGCCGACGTGCTGCGCGCCCAGGCGCAGGACGTGCGCGAGGACGGTCGCCGCACCCTCATGGAGCAAGGAGGGAGGAAGGAGATCTACATGATGGTCCCCATCGTCTTCCTGACGCTGCCCGTGACGGTGCTCTTCGCGCTCTACCCCGGCCTCAGCTTCCTCCACCTCAAGCTCTGACACGCCAACCCGGCACCATGCCACCGCCATCCAACACAGGGAGAAGAGAATGAACCGCCTCGCCACGACCCACGCTCGAGCCCGAGCGGCCGTCATGTCCGCCCTGTCACGTCGCATCGTCGGCCCTCGTGATCGCGGCGACGTCCCGGGCTGGGTCCTCATCACGATCATGACGGCCGGACTCGTCACCGCGCTCTGGGCCCTCGCCGGACCGCAGCTCGGCCAGCTCTTCAGTGACGCCATCTCGGACGTCAAGGGCCCGTGAGACGCCTCGGCCCGGCCGTCCAAGGCCCCGGGTCGCTCCTCGCGCAACTGCACCGGCGCTCGGCCACGGTCGCCGACCGCACGAGTGTCGTCGTCAGTCCGAGTCGTCGCGCACGCGGGGACAGCGCGCCGACCGACACCCCGGAGAGTGGTTCGGCCGTGGCGGAGTTCGTGATGGTCGCCGCCCTCCTGCTGTTCGTCGCGATGGGAGTCTTCCAGCTCGGACTCGCCCTCTACGTCCGCAACACCCTGATCTCGGCCGCGTCCGAGGGCGCCCGTTACGGCGCCCGAGCCGACGCGCAGCCGGGTGACGGCGTGGCGCGCACGGAGGCGCTCATCACCTCGTCGCTGAGCTCGACCTTCGCCCAGGACATCAGTGCCGCGCGCTCCGTCACGGCGGCAGGCGTGCGCGTGGTCGAGATCCGGGTGACGGCGCCACTGCCCGTGATCGGTCCCCTCGGCCCGGCGGGCGCACTCACGGTGTCGGGTCGCGCCTTCAGCGAGGAGCAGGTCCTGGCGGGAGCCGACCGATGATGCGGCCGCAAGAGCTCATCGGCCGCGCCAGGAGTCATCGGCGGGACCGTCGCCAGGAGGGTCGATGTGAGCGTCGTGGGGACCCGGAGGCGGGTCGCGCGATCCTCGAGTTCATCTTCCTCGGCATCCTGCTCCTGCTGCCGCTCACCTACCTCGTGCTCACCGCGGCGCGCTTGCAGGCGGCCTCCTTCTCGGCGTCGCTGGCCGGACGTGAGGCCGGTCGCGCCTTCGTGACCGCCGCCTCGGACGACGAGGGCCATGCTCGTGCTCGTGCAGCGGCCGCCCTGGCGTTCAGCGACTTCTCGTTCGACGACGGCGCCGCCGTCTCGGTGCTGTGTGACGGCTCGCCCTGCCTGCGCCCCGACGGATCCGTCACCTCGACCGCGACCATCGAGGTCCAGCTTCCACTGGTACCTGACTTCATCGCTGCCCGTGTGCCGGCCTCCGTGACCGTCGCGTCCACCCACGTCGCGTCCGTCGACCGGTTCGTGGCGCGATGACGAGCACGTATGCGGCTCGGCTTGTTGGCGTTGCCCGCCGGCTGCAGGCCCAGCTCGAGCGCCGGCGGGCCCGCGACGCGGGCCAGATCGGAGTTCTCGCCCTGGGCCTGTTCGTGCTGGCGACCATGCTCGTCCTCGGCGCCATCGACGTCACCGCGGCCCAGCTCGTGCGCATGCGCCTCCTCGACGCTGCCGACTCGGCCGCGCTCGACGCTGCCGACTCGCTCGACGAGGCAGCTGCCTACGCGGGCGGAGTCCTCGACCAGCTCGTCATCACGGACGAGTCGGTCGCCAGCGCGGCGTCCGCACACCTCGCGCGCACACCGGTCCCCTCCGGGATCACCTCCTGGTCCGTGCTTCCCGACACCGGAACGAGCGACGGCGCGACGGCGGTCGTCACGATCCAGGGCACCGCGACGCTCCCGATGAGCGGCTGGGTGCTCGAGTCACTGGGCGGCAGCGTCACCATCACCGTGACCTCCCGGGCGCGCGCAACCCTCGGTTGAGCACGCGGCGCAGATGTCGCAAAACGGTCACGCGCGCGTCGCACTCGCACTAGCGTCCGACGCGACGCCCACGCCGCCCAGCACGTCCAAGGCCTGGCGGCGTGGCGCGTCGAGACAGGAAGTGGACAGGCGCTGCCCGCGTGCATTGCCGTCCGCACGTGTCGCGGACGACGTGCCGCGAGGACAGACAAGGGATCCATGCACAGCTTCATCACCAAGGCCCTCGTGGCCGCCGCCGGCCTCGGACTCGCCGTGGCCACCCCCATCGCGGCTGCCGGCTCGGCGCAGGCACTGCCGACCATCATGATCTACAAGGTCCAGTACGACTCCCCGGGTGCCTACAGCGGCAGCAACTCGAGCCTCAACGCCGAGTACGTCGTCATCAAGAACACGACGCGCAGCAACCGCGTCCTCACCGGGTGGACGCTGCGCGACAAGACGGGTTACACGTACCGGTTCCCGACCTTCACTCTCAAGGCCGGTGCCACCGTGACGGTCCACACGGGGCGCGGGTCCGCGACCTCGACGCACCGCTACTACAACAAGACCTGGTACGTCTGGAACAACACAGGCGACACGGCGTATCTCAAGAACGCCTCGGGCACCACGGTCGACACGTGTGCGTGGAGCGGCTCTGGCACCGCAAAGTACTGCTGACCAGCGTGCGGGCGAGCCGGCCCTCCGGCTCACCTCACGAAGGCCCGTCCCACACCCGGGGGCGGGCCTTCGTCGTGCTCAGAGACGACCCACCAGACATCCGTCGGAGCGGCCGTTGCCCCGACACGCCGGTGGTGAAGGTGGCGGCGATGTCGGCGAGCTCGCCTCGCGGCGGGGCACGCTGCTGGTGAAGATCACCAAAAGCGCCTCAATACGCCATGAAGTCGATAATTTGGACAAACAGCGCCAACACTCTCGAGACCACTTGCCCCACGAGTGGTCTCGGCGTCTGTCCGTACCCCCACCGCATGGAGCCACCTCAGTCCCGAGCCCCCAGCACCTCCCCCACAGCAGGAGAAGGCACATGAAGCGGATCATCTTCGCCGTCCTGGCAGCCGTCGGACTCGCCGTCTGCGCTGCCGCGCCCGCGCAGGCTGGCAAGCCCGCCCCCACAGCGGCCGCTGCGGCCTACTGGGGCCATTGGGCCACCCAGGCACTCGTCTACGACGCGACCGGCGGCACCAACTCGTTCAAGGTGTCCGAGGCCGTGGCGGAGTGGCGCAAGTCGGGATGGAACGTCGTCATGACGTCCGACGCCACGAAGGCCAACATCAAGGTGGTCGCGCAGAACTCCACGATCGAGGGAGCCGTCGGCGACGCCAGCCTCGTGACGAGCGGCAGCATCATCACGGGCTGCACGGTCCACCTGTCGCCGACCTTCACCTACATGAACGTGGGTGAGCACATGGCCATCCACGAGCTGGGCCACTGCGGCGGCCTCCCGCACTCGACGTCGACCAAGAGCGTCATGTACGCCACGACGAACTCCAACACGATGATGACCAAGCCGAGCGCCCAGGACATCCAGTGGATGGCCGCGGACTACTGATCTACTGATCGACCGGACGACCTGCTCGGGGGAGCTTGCACCGCAACCACATCGGGCCCACGGCGTATGCCGTGGGCCCGATGCGCGTCAGCCGTGCGCTCTCACGGCGTCAGCGACGTGAGCAGGGCGTGCTGGAAGCGGAACTGGCGCATCGTGCCGTCCTTGAACTGGTCCGAGCCGGACTCGAAGTTGACGTAGACCCAGTCGCTCGCCGGGCCCGACGCCCCCCGTGGCACGTTGACGATGCCCTCGCTCATGGGCGGGATCTCGATCGGGCGACCGTAGCCGCCAGTGGTGATCCTCTTGAACTTCAGCCTGCTGTAGCAGTGTCGGCCGTAGGACGTGCTGAAGATGTAGTACCCGTCGGCGACGACGGCGCCCTGGACGCGGGTCGGCGTGCTGATGGCGACCGGCGTGCCGGTCGGGGCCTGCGTCGAGCTGAGCTTGTAGCGCCACATCGTCGACGTGCCGGTCAGTGCGTCCGTGAAGAGCCCGACGTACAGATAGCCGCTGGCCGCCGTGTTGTACGAGCTCGCCCTGACGGCGAACGAGCCGTTCGTCTTCAGGGCCGTGTTGTGGGGGGCCTGCTCCAAGGCCTTGAGCGAGAAGCGGAAGAGGTTCTTGTCGCCCGAGCTCGTCGAGAGCAGGAGGCTGCCGCCGGCGACGGACACGCCGCCCATGTGGCCCGTGATCTCGGCGCCGTTGGAGTACTGCACGAACACGCGCTTGACGAGCGTGCCGGTCGAGCGGTTCTTGACAGCCAGCATGTTGCGGCCCGGGAGCCACGTGTCATCGTTGAGCGAGGTGATGATCCAGTCCTTGGCCGGCCAGTAGGCCAGGCCCTGCGACACGTAGTCGGTGTTCGTGTACGGGATGGTCGTCCCCGCATCGAAGTTGTTGGTGAACCACGTCAGCCCCAGCCGCGGCGGACACGTCACCGCCGCCGTCGACGTGGAAGCCGCGACGACCCCCATCGGCGCGACGAGCCCGACGACCGCGATCAGCCGTACGAGCGCAGCACGAATGCGCATACCCCTGTCCTTTCCCCTGATTCCTGTTTCCCTGCTCCCTGGTATGCCTGAGTGGCCACCCGGTGCCCGCATCCTCACCCGCGCGAGCTCCCTTGGCAATGGGGAGCCCTGCCCAGCCCGCCCGACGTGCGCGGTGCTGCATCCTGCTGCCGTAGGCTGTCCGATCGTGGCTGTTGACTTCACGCAAGAGATCAAGGACCTGCGCGCGACGATGGATTCGGTGCGCGGGGTCACGAACCTCGACGAGCTCGCCCGCACCATCAGCGAGCTCGAGCAGCAGGCCTCCGCCCCCGACCTGTGGGACGACCCGGACCAGGCTCAGCAGGTCACCAGTGCGCTGAGCCGCGCCAACTCCGAGCGGGACCGCGTCCTCGGCATGGACGCGCGCATCGAGGACCTCGAGACGCTCGTCGAGATGGGTCAGGAGGAGAGCGACGCCGCGACCCTCGAGGAGGCCGAGCGCGAGCTCGCCACGTTGAAGAAGGACGTCGGTGAGCTCGAGGTCCGGACCCTGCTGTCGGGGGAGTACGACGAGCGCGAGGCCGTCGTCACGATCCGCGCCGGCGCGGGCGGTGTCGACGCCGCCGACTTCGCCGAGATGCTGATGCGCATGTACCTCCGCTGGGCCGAGCGCCACGGCTACCCGACGAAGGTCATGGACACCTCCTACGCCGAGGAGGCCGGGCTCAAGTCCGCCACGTTCGAGGTCAACGTGCCGTATGCCTTCGGGCACCTCTCCGTCGAGGCGGGCACCCACCGACTGGTCCGCATCAGCCCGTTCGACAACCAGGGCCGTCGCCAGACGAGCTTCGCCGCGGTGGAGGTCATCCCGCTCATCGAGAGCGACGACTCGATCGAGATCCCCGAGAACGAGCTCAAGGTCGACGTCTTCCGCTCGAGCGGACCCGGTGGCCAGAGCGTCAACACGACGGACTCGGCCGTGCGCATGACGCACCTTCCCACCGGCATCGTCGTGTCGATGCAGAACGAGAAGAGCCAGATCCAGAACCGCGCCGCGGCCCTGCGCGTCCTCCAGTCCCGGCTGCTCCTGCAGCGCAAGGCCGAGGAGGCCGCGGTCAAGAAGGAGATGGCCGGCGACGTCAAGGCCAGCTGGGGCGACCAGATGCGCTCCTACGTCCTCAATCCCTACCAGATGGTCAAGGACCTCCGGACCGAGTTCGAAACGGGCAACCCGAGCGCCGTCTTCGACGGTGACATCGACGGTTTCGTCGAGGCGGGGATCCGCTGGCAGATCGGCCAGAACCGTCTCCAGGACTGACGTCTCGCACGGTCTCGCCATTCGACGGGCGGAGCGGGCGCTGCGCTCGTAGGGTCGCGTCGTCGGCTCCACCCGACGGCGTCACCGCGCCTGACCGCGCGGTGACCACCCGCCCACGGTGGGTCGGCGCAGCTCACGCACCCGCCTGAGAGGTCCGCCCATGTCACCCCTCCACAGCCTCGTCACCACCGTCGCTGCCTCGGTCGCGGCCGCCACCGTCGTCGTCGGAATGGCACCCAGCGCGACCGCTGCGCCACACGTCACGAACCGGCCACCGGCGTACGCCGCCACGACACGCTCGTCCGCCCCGAGCGGGCTCGCCACCGTCGCGGTCCCGGCCAGCACGTCGGCGCCGTGCACGAGCGTCCGGCAGATCGGTGACCGCAGGGTCGTCCCCGACCTCGGCATGTCGGCGTTCACCGTGCGCCAGTACATCGGCTGGTGCCGCGACGCACGCGGGTCGGCGTGGATGAACTTCGCCTCCGTCTACGTGTGGAACCAGTACCACGCGCGCGGTTTCGCCTACCGCTCGCTTGCGGGCGTCGCCGTCCGTGGCGAGCCCGAGACCCGTGGCTTCACGACGAGCGCCAACCGCCAGCAGCTGAGCTACTCCATCCCGGTCCGCACGACGTCCGTGTGCACCCAGGGCTGGGGCAAGCTCTACCGCTCGGGCTCGGAGTCGGCGCAGGGGTTCACGTCGCTCGTCTGCTGACCCCCGGCCGGCACGCCCGGGTCCGGCCCCCGCCGGGCCCGGGACGAGCCGCGCCGCCACGCCGGGCCCGGCCGTTTTCCAAGGGTTTCGCCCTCCGGCCCGTAGCCTCGGAGCCGGCCCTGCATGCTGGCGTATGCCGTCACGTGCCACCCGGCCCAGCCGCTGTCCGGCTGATGCCCAGCTGATGTCCAGTACGAGTCGAGGCCCGACGCATGATCCTCTTCGAGAACGTCACGAAGACCTACCCGCGGACCGTTCGTCCGGCGCTCGACGACGTCAGCCTGGAGATCCCACGCGGCGAGTTCGCCTTCGTCGTCGGCACGTCCGGTTCGGGCAAGTCGACGATGATGCAGGTCGTCATGAAGGAGCAGGACGTGACGCGGGGCCGCATCCTCGTCGCCGGGCGCGATCTGGACCGCCTGCCCGAGCGCAAGGTCCCGGCCCTCCGGCGAGAGATCGGCTGCGTCTTCCAGGACTTCCGCCTGCTACCCAACAAGACGGTCTTCCAGAACGTCGCCTACGCCCTCCAGGTCCTCGGCAGCAGCCGGGCCCGCATCCGCCAGACCGTACCCGAGACGCTCGAGCTCGTGGGTCTCGCCGGCATGGAGAAGCGCCTGCCGCACCAGCTCTCGGGCGGCGAGCAGCAGCGCGTGGCCATCGCTCGCGCCTTCGTCAACCGACCCCCGATCCTGCTCGCCGACGAGCCCACCGGAAACCTCGACCCCGACACCAGCCTGGGCATCGTCCAGCTCCTCGACCGGATCAACCGCACGGGCACGACCGTCGTCATGGCCACCCACGACACCGTCACCGTCAACGCCATGCGCAAGCGCGTCATCCGCCTCGACCGTGGCGTCCTCGTCAGCGACATGGAGGCGGGTGACTACACGACCGGGTCCATCCCGCGGATCCGGCTCGACGAGGAGGCGGGGGCGCCGCGGCGCGCCGACGAGCCGGGGGTGTCCGACGGCTACGACGACGGGGACCCCACGGCATACGACGGCGACGACATCGATGGCACACCCGGGGCGCTCCGGCCCATCGGGCGCGATGCCGACGCGCCTCGTCCGCGGGGCGGGATCTTCCGTCGGCACAAGGCCGTCCAGACGAGCGACCGCTGAGCGCGAGACGGAGCGAGACACGACATGCGATTCCAGTTCCTCCTCGGCGAGATCGGCAACGGCCTCCGACGCAACCTCTCGATGGCCGTCTCGGTCGTCATCGTCACGATGATCTCGATGTACCTCCTCGGCCTGGGCCTCATGGGCCAGCGGCAGGTCGACACGATGAAGGACTACTGGTACGACCGCGTCCAGGTGACCGTCCTGCTGTGCGCCGAGAAGACCCGCTTCACCAACTGCGCGGGCGAGCCGACGACCGACGCGCAGCGCACCGCCATCAAGGCTGAGCTCGAGGCGCTCAAGCCGACGGTCAAGGAGGTCTACTACGAGTCGCGTGACGAGGCGTACGAGCGGTTCAAGCAGACCTACAAGAACTCGCCGCTGGCCCGCGCGGGGGAGTCCTACTTCGCCGACTCCTACCGCGTGAACCTCAACGACGCCGGGAAGTTCGACGTCGTCGCGAGCTCGATCAAGGGCATGCCCGGAGTCGCCGACGTCCAGGACCAGAAGAAGCTCCTCGAGAAGTTCTTCACCTTCATGAACACCGTCTCGTGGGCAGCCATCGCCCTGTCCTCGCTCATGGTGCTCGCCGCCGTCATGCTCATCTCGACCACGATCCGTCAGACCGCCTTCAGTCGCCGGCGAGAGACCGGCATCATGCGTCTCGTCGGCGCGTCGAACTTCACCATCCGCTTCCCCTTCGTCATGGAGACGGTCCTGTCCAGCGTGCTCGGGGCGGTGCTGGCGATGGGCATGCTGTGGGCCACGGTCCGCTACGGCGTCGTCGGCTTCCTCAGCCAGACCCTGACCGACACGGCGTTCGTCGGCGTGGCGGACGTCTTCTACGTCGCGCCGTTCGTCATCGTCGGCGTCGTCGTCCTGTCGAGCCTCACGTCCTGGGTGACGCTGCGCCGCTATCTGCGCGTCTGACCCGACCCGAACTGCAAGATTTCCCGAATCTGCACCCGTGCCGCGCGGCCCCACCGCATGCTGTCCCCGGCGGATCCGCAGGATCTGGCGGATCCGGCGGATTCGGCGCCCGACGCGCGGAGCACCGCCAGCCCTTCCTCCTGCATCTCCACCACCGAGGCACCCGGACCCGAAGGCAGCGATCGTGACGAACTCTCCCCAACGCAAGTGACGTGTGGTACCAATGGAGCATATGTGGCTCATGAGGCGTTCTGAGAGGAGCGGGCCCGCGACCAGGCTGACGGCCGCCGGGCTCGTCATCGCGTGCTCCGTCTCGGTGGGCTCGGCGCTCGTGGCCCGCGCCGACTCGGTGTCGGACCAGAAGAAGCGCAACGACAAGAAGATCGCGGCGCTCGGGCAGCAGCTCGAGGGGACGAACGCCTCCCTGGCCCGTGCCTACGTCAACCTCGAGCGCACCAACGCCGCGCTCCCGCTCGCCCAGCAGCGCGTGGTCTCCGCACAGGCGGCCCAGGCGCGCGCCCAGGCCGCGCAGGTGGCGGCCGAGGCCACCGAGGTCCGCGCGATCGCCGCCGAGGCCAAGGCGCGCGCCCACAACGAGGCCGTCGCGCAGAAGCTCGCCGTGGCGCGCGCCAACGAGCAGCGCGCCAAGGAGCAGCTCGCCAAGAGCTCCACCGACCTGGTCACCAGCCAGGATGCCCTCGACTCGTATGCCGCGGAGGTCTTCCAGGGTTCCGGCCAGGAGTCCCAGCTGGGCATGGTCTTCGGCTCGACCTCGCCCGAGGACTTCGCCAACCGGCTCGTCATGGCCGACACCGCCAGTGCCGTCGCCAGCGACACCATCGACAAGCTCGCAGCGATGACGGCCGACAACACCTCGACGCGCTCCTACCTCACGTCGGTGCGGGATGAGATCGCCGAGCTGAAGCGCCAGGCCGAGGCCGCGCTGCGCGGCGCGGAGGCAGCCGCAGCGGCCGCCACCCAGGCCAAGAACCAGGCCATTCTCGCCAAGAACAACGCCATCACCGCCACACAGAACGCGGCCGCGGCCAAGTCGCAGCTCGACCAGCTGAAGTCCAACCAGGCGGCCTACGCCGCCGACCTCGCGGTCCAGAGGAAGAGCGAGGCCGCCGAGCTCGCCTCCGCGCGGGCCGAGTCGGCGCGCCTGCAGGCCGTCCTCGTCGAGCGCGCCCGCCTCGCCCGCATCGCCGAGCAGAAGCGTCTGGCCAGGCTGCGAGCCGAGCGTGCCGCCAAGATCCGTGCCGAGCGGGCCAAGGCCGCCGCTGCCAAGAAGCGCGGCCAGGTGTACGTGCCGAGGACGCCGCCGCCGCCGGTGCAGAGTGAACCGACCCCGTCCAACTACCTCAGCTATCCCGCCGTCGGCCCGACGACGTCGGGCTTCGGCATGCGGTGGCACCCGGTGCTCCAGAAGTGGATGCTCCACGACGGCCTCGACTGGGGCATCTCCTGCGGGACGCCGGTGTATGCCGCGGCGCCCGGTGAGGTCATCCGAGCCGGCTGGCGTGCGAGCGGGTGGGGCAACCAGGTCCTCGTCGACCACGGCATCCACCGCGGGATCGACCTCGTCACGAGCTACAACCACCTGTCGAGCATCGTGAAGTTCGGAGGCAGCGTGAAGCGCGGCCAGCTCATCGGCTACTCGGGCACGACGGGCTACTCGACCGGCTGTCACCTGCACTTCGGCACCTACGAGGACGGCACGCCGGTCAACCCACGCGCGTGGCTCTGAGCGACTGCTGACGCGAAACCGACTCTGAGTCGGCCGGCCCTTCGGGGTAGCGTTGGTGCGCTGACCCGCGGCCGAGCGGTCCCAGCAGACGACGCACCCGCGCACACCCGTGCCGAGCCGGTGCAGACCCGAGTCGGAAGGACGGTCCGGTGCCCAAGGAGAAGGGGCGGTCGCTCATCGCGAGCAACCGCAAGGCCCGACACGACTACCTCATCGACGACACCTTCGAGGCGGGCATCGTCCTCTCCGGCACGGAGGTGAAGGCGTTGCGGATGGGGCGCGCGTCCCTCGTCGACGGCTTCGCCATGTTCACCGGCGACGAGCTGTACCTCGAGAACGTCCACATCCCCGAGTACCTCAACGGCACGTGGAACAACCATGCGCCGCGCCGCAAGCGCAAGCTGCTCCTGCATCGCGCCGAGCTCGAGAAGATCGCGCACAAGACCCGGGAGAGCGGGCGCACCATCGTGCCCCTGTCCCTCTACTTCAAGGACGGCCGCGCCAAGGTCGAGATCGCGATCGCGACCGGCAAGAAGGAGTACGACAAGCGGCACGCGCTGCGCGAGCGCCAGGACAACCGCGAGGCCGAGCGCGCGATGAGCGCTGCCAACCGCCGGCGCTGACCGCTCCGGCGAGCGCCACGACGGACCGGCAGGCCGAGCGCGCCACCGACCGGCACCCGCCGAGCGCTGCCGTCGTCCGTCGCACGACACGGTTCGTTGCCGCGGGAACCGCATCCGTTCATACCGCGTCCGGTGTCAGGATGCAGGGACCAACGACGTGGAGGACCCCGATGGCTGGATCGACTGGATCGACTCCATCGAGCATGCAGCGCGGCCGGCGGCTTGGGGTGGTCGGCCTGCTCGGACTGCTGCTCGCTGCGGCTCTCGTGCTGCTGGCACCGGTGGGCAGCGCGCAGGCCGCCGGTGACGAGGGCATGGACTCCTTCGTCGCGGTCTACGACCTGCAGACGGACGGCAGCATGAAGGTGACCGAGACCATCACTTGGCGCTTCCCGAGCGGCGAGCAAAAGCACGGCATCTTCCGCAACATCGTCGTGCGCATGGGCTGGAACGGCGAGGAGAACCGCTACCGCTACTACGACCTGACCGACGTCTCCGTGTCGAGTCCCACCGGCGCACCGGACGCCTTTCGCGTCAGCGACAACGGTGCGGCGCGGGAGATCCGGATCGGGTCGGCGGACGAGTACACCAGCGGCACACAGGTCTACACGGTCAGCTACACGCTGCACGACGTGCTCAACCCGATCACCGCCGACGGCCAGCCGGCCCCCGACTCGGCGCAGGCCGAGACCGTCGAGCTCTACTACAACGTCTTCGGCACCAACGAGACGACGGCGCGTGACCGGGTCTCGATCACCGTCAACGCGCCCGCGGGCTCGAGCCAGGCGGCCTGCTATCAGGGCGTCAGCCGTTCCGACACCCCGTGCCAGGCCACTCCTGGGGACCCGACCCGGTTCTCGGCCACCGGTCTGAGCTCGGGTGACGCCATGTCGGTGCTCGCGTCCTACCCGGCTTCGGCCTTCGGCGTGGTGCGGGCCGACGTCCGCGAGGGAGACGCCGGGGCGTCGATCGGGTCCGACGCGGCCCCTGCTGCCAACGCCGCGGCGTGGGCCGGCGCCATCGGCGCTCCCGTGCTGGCCCTCGCCGTGATGGGTGCTCTCGTCTGGACGCGCGGCCGTGACGAGCGCTACGCCGACCTGACGCCGGGCCTCGCCCCCGCCCCCGGCACCGGTGCAGCCGGCCACGGCACCCCGAGCGCGGCCACCGTGCGCGGCAGGTCCTCGACCGTGGCCGTCCAGTTCCAGCCGCCGAAGGGCGTGCAGCCGGGCATGGTCGGCACCATCATCGACGAGACGGCCAACCCCCTCGACGTCTCGGCCACGGTCATCGACCTCGCGGTGCGCGGCTTCATCCGCATCGAGGAGAGCGACGGTGGCGGCGTGTTCAGCCGCACCGACTGGACGTTGACCCGGCTCCCGCCGCCGCCGGACGAGCGGCTGCTGCCCTACGAGCGCCAGCTGCTCGACGGGATCTTCTCGAGCCGCGGCGACGTCGTGCGCCTCTCGGAGCTGAAGAACACCTTCGCCAGCACCCTCAAGCGCATCCAGGGCGGGATGTACGAGGAGGTCGTGACGCGCGGTTGGTTCCGCTCCTCGCCCCAGACCCAGCGCGGGGCGTGGCAGGCGCTCGGCATCGTCATCGCCGTGCTCGGGGGTCTCATGCTCTTCTACGGTCGACCGGCGATCAGCGCCATCCTGGGGAGCAGCTTCGGTGGGGGAGTCGCCTTAGGCATCGGGCTCGTCGTCGCCGGTCTCATCGTCTGGTTCCTCGGCGGCCGGATGGCCGCCAGGACCGCCGAGGGATCCGCGGTGCTCGCCCAGTCCCTCGGCTTCAAGGAGTACCTCACGACCGCCGAGGCGGGGCAGATCGAGTTCGAGGAGGCCTCCAACGTCTTCAGCCGCTACCTGCCGTATGCCGTCGTGTTCGGTGTCGCGGACCGGTGGGCGCGCACGTTCGCCGATGTCGCGAAGGCGGCCGAGGCCGCGAACCAGCCGCTCGTCATGCCGACGTGGTACGTCTGGAGCGGGTCCGCGTTCCCCGACTTCACGAGCATCGCCGACGGGGTCGACTCCTTCTCCACGACCTCGACGGGCACCTTCACCTCGACACCCGGCTCGTCCGGGTCGTCCGGGTTCTCCGGCGGTGGCGGCTTCTCCGGGGGCGGCGGCGGCGGGTCGTCGTCAGGGTCGTGGTGAGGCGCGCGGCGACGTCCGCTGGGTAAGGACCCGGCATGGGCAAGGCCACGACCGTTGATCTGCTCAGGACCTACCGCCACAAGCGTGACTTCTCGCGCACCGCCGAGCCGGCCGGGGCACCCGGTCCGGCCGTGCCGGACGATGAGGGTCCCCGCCGCTTCGTCGTCCAGCGGCACCGCGCCCGACGACTGCACTACGACTTCCGGCTGCAGGTCGACGGGGTCCTCGTCAGCTGGGCGGTGCCCAAGGGGCCGACGCTTGATCCGGAAGCGCGCCGTCTCGCGGTCCACGTGGAGGACCACCCGATCGAGTACGAGCTGTTCGAGGGAGTCATCCCGGCAGGCGAGTACGGCGGCGGCGACGTCATCGTCTGGGACCGTGGAGCGTGGGAGCCGCACGGCACCGACGACCCCGCCCAGAGCATCCGGGACGGGGAGCTGCACCTGGACCTGACGGGTGAACGCCTGCGCGGTCGCTTCGCCCTCATACGGCGAGGGGACGGATCTGGTGCCGGCAAGGAGCAGTGGCTTCTCGTGCACAAGCACGACCGGTTCGCCGAGCCCGGCTGGGACCCGGAGGAGCATCCGACGTCAGTGCTGAGCGGCCGGACCAACGACGAGGTCAAGTCGGCGCCGGAGCTGCTGTGGCGTTCCGACCTGCCGGCAGCCCGGGCGGCCGTGCCGGTCGGCACCGGCCCCGTGCCCCAGCTGTCGGAGGACGAGCTCGCCGAGCTGGCGGACCTCGGGGCGGAGGGACGGTGGACGGTCTTCGGCCGGACGCTCCGCGTGACCAACCTCGACAAGGTGCTCTTCCCCGGCAGGGACGACGAACCGCCCGTGACCAAGCGTGAGCTGCTCGCGTATGCCGCTCGCATCGCCCCCGTGCTGGTGCCCTACCTGCGTGGGCGGGCTGTGAACCTCCACCGGTATCCGGACGGTGCGCAGTCGAAGGGCTTCTGGCACAAGGAGGTTCCCGAGCATGCGCCGGGCTGGTTGCCGCGCTGGGACAACCCCGCCGCTGATCCGGGGGAGACGCGTACCTACCTCGTGGTGGACGAGCCGGCGGCGTTGGTGTGGGCGGCAGGCTTCGGCGGCCTCGAGTGGCACCCGTGGACGTCGTCGACGGACGCCCCGGACCTCCCGGACCACGCCCTGTTCGACATCGACCCAGGAGCAGACACCTCGTGGTCGCAGGTCCTCGAGCTCGCGCGGCTGCACCGCACGGCGTTCGAGCACCTCCACGTCAGGGCCTACCCGAAGCTCACCGGCCGTCGAGGAATCCAGGTCTGGGTGCCGATCAGCAGGGGCCCGACGTTCGGGGAGACGAGGGAGTGGGTCGAGCGGGTGTCCCGGACCGTGGGTGCCGTGCTTCCCACGCTGGTGAGCTGGAAGTGGCAGAAGCGCGACCGTGGCGGGCTGGCGCGTCTCGACTACACGCAGAACGCCGTCAACAAGACCCTGGTCGCGCCGTACAGCCCGCGACCGGCTCCGGGGGCACCGGTCTCGGCGCCGATCACCTGGGACGAGCTGGACGACCCGGATCTGCGTCCGGACCGCTTCACGATGCGCACCGTGCTGGACCGGATCGAGGAGCGGGGCGACCTGTTCCGTGGCGTCCTCGACCACGACCAGTCGCTGCCGAGGCTCACCTGAGGGCTCGGCGCGTCGACCGCGAGCGAGGCCCGTCGCACGCGACCGAGGCGACGTCAGCCGATGACGACGAGCAGGTCGCCGCCCTCGACCTGCTGGTGCGCGCCGATCGTGACCCGCGAGACGGTGCCGCCGGTGGGGCTGGTGATGTTGGCCTCCATCTTCATCGCCTCGATCGTCGCCACGACGCCACCCGCCTCGACGGTGTCGCCCTCGGCCACCGCGAGCGTGACGACCCCTGCGAAGGGCGCGGCGACGTGCCCCCGGGCGCTGGGGTCGGCCTTCTCGGCCGACTTGACGTCGGCCTCGATCGAGCGGTCCCGGACGGTGATCGGTCGGAACTGCCCGTTGAGGGTGCACATGACCGTGCGCATGGCCTTGGAGTCGGCGTCACCGATGGACTGGACGCCGAGGATGAGGCGCTTGCCCGGCTCGATCTCGACCTCGTACTCCTCGCCCGCCTCGAGGCCGTGGAGGAACTCGACCGTGCCGAGCACCGACAGGTCGCCGTAGGACTCGCGGGAGGTCTCGAACTCCTTGGTCGGGCCGGGGAAGAGCAGGTGGTTGAGCGTGCGACGTGGGGCCTCCATGAGGTCCTTCTCCTGCGCCGGAGTGAGCTCGGTCAGCCGGGGCCGGGACTGCCGGCCGGCCAGCGCCTTGCTGCGGAACGGCTCCGGCCAGCCACCCGGCGGGTCGCCGAGCTCGCCGTTGAGGAAGCCGATGACCGAGTCGGGGATGTCGTACTTCTGCGGGTCGTCCTCGAAGTCAGCCGGGTCGGCGCCCGCGCCGACGAGCGCCAGGGCGAGGTCGCCGACGACCTTGGAGCTCGGCGTCACCTTGACGACGTTGCCGAGGATGCGGTTCGCCGCGGCATACATGTCCTCGATGGCCTCGAAGCGGTCGCCGAGGCCGAGGGCGATCGCCTGCTGGCGCAGGTTGCTCAGCTGCCCGCCGGGGATCTCGTGGAAGTAGACCCGGCCGGTGGGGGAGTCGAGCCCCGACTCGAAGGGCCGGTAGAGGTGGCGCACGGCCTCCCAGTAGGGCTCGAGCGCGAAGACCTTCTGGATGTCCAGCCCGGTGGGTCGCTCGGTGTCGTCGGTCGCGGCGACGAGGGCCGAGAGCGAGGGCTGGCTCGTGGTGCCTGCCATCGTCGCCGTTGCGGCGTCGACGGCGTCGACCCCGGCGCCGATGGCCGCGAGCAGGGTGCCGACCTGCCCGCCCGCCGTGTCGTGCGTGTGCAGGTGGACGGGCAGGTCGAAGCGCTCACGGAGTGCCCGGACGAGCCGCGCCGCGGCCGGGGCCCGGAGCAGACCCGCCATGTCCTTGATGGCGAGCACATGGGCGCCGGTGTCGACGATCTCCTCGGCGAGGTGGAGGTAGTAGTCGAGCGTGTAGAGCTTCTCGCCGGGTGACATGAGGTTGCCGGTGTAGCAGAGCGCCACCTCGGCGACCGCGGTGCCGGTGCCGAGCACGGCCTCCACGGCAGGGCGCATCTGCGAGACGTCGTTGAGCGAGTCGAAGATGCGGAAGATGTCGAGGCCCGTTCGGGCCGCCTCGCGCACGAAGGCGTCGGTGACGGCTGTCGGGTAGGGGGTGTAGCCGACGGTGTTGCGTCCCCGCAGCAGCATCTGGAGCGGGATGTTGGGCATCGCCTCGCGCAGCGCGGCGAGGCGATCCCAGGGGTCCTCGGCGAGGAAGCGCAGTGCGACGTCGTAGGTCGCGCCGCCCCAGGTCTCCATCGAGAGCAGCTGCGGGGTCAGGTGTGAGACGTGCTTCGCGACGTGGAGCAGGTCGCGGGTGCGCATGCGGGTCGCGAGGAGCGACTGGTGCGCGTCGCGGAAGGTCGTGTCGGTGACGCCAACGTCGTTCGCCTCGCGCAACGCCTGCGCGAACGCAGCCGGGCCGTCGGCGACGAGTCGGTCACGGGCGCCCGGCGGCAGGGGGGCATCGGGCAGCTGCGGGAGCTTGGTGCGCGGGCGCACCCGCGTCGTCACCGGGCCGTTGGGCTGGTTGACCGTGACGTCGGCGAGGTAGTTGAGCAGCTTCGTCGCGCGGTCGGCGCTGATCCGTGCCGAGAGCAGCTCGGGCCGCTCGTCGATGAACGACGTGGTGGCGAGCCCCTCCTGGAAGACGGGGTCGCTGAGGACCGCCTCGAGGAAGGGGATGTTCGTCGAGACGCCGCGGATGCGGAACTCGGCGAGCGCACGTTGGGCACGGCGGACGGCGATGGGGAAGGTCATGCCGCGGCAGGTGAGCTTGACGAGCATCGAGTCGAAGTGGGCGCTGATCTCGGCACCGACGAAGACGGTGCCGCCGTCGAGGCGCACGCCGCTGCCGCCGGCCGACCGGTAGACCGTGATGGTGCCGGCGTCGGGCCGGAAGCCGTTGGCAGGGTCCTCGGTCGTGATGCGGCACTGCATCGCGAAGCCCTTGGTGCGGATGTCGTCCTGGCGCAGTCCCATCGACGCGAAGGTGTCGCCCGACGCGATCTGCAGCTGCATGACGACGAGGTCGATGTCGGTGACCTCCTCGGTCACCGTGTGCTCCACCTGGATGCGAGGGTTCATCTCGATGAAGACGTAGCGGCCGTCCTCACCGAGCAGGAACTCGACGGTGCCGGCGTTGACGTAGCCGATCGACCGTGCGAACTCGACGGCGTCGGCGCACATGCTCTCGCGGGTCGCCGCGTCGAGGTTGGGCGCCGGGGCGATCTCGACGACCTTCTGGTGACGGCGCTGGAGCGAGCAGTCGCGCTCGTAGAGGTGGACGACCTCGCCGGTGCTGTCGGCGAGCACCTGGACCTCGATGTGCCGAGGGTTGACCACGGCCTCCTCGAGGTAGAGCGTCGGGTCACCGAAGGCCGACTCGGCCTCGCGCTGGGCGGCCTCGAGCGCGTCCCGCAGGCCCTCGCGCGCCTCGACGCGACGCATGCCGCGGCCACCGCCACCGCTCACGGCCTTGACGAAGACGGGGAAGCCGATCTCCTCGGCCGCAGCCTCGAGCGTGCCGAGGTCGGTGCCCGGCTCGGAGCCGCGCAGCGTCGGCAGCCCGGCCTCGCGCGCCGCCTTGATGGCGCGGGCCTTGTTGCCGGTCAGGTGCAGCACCGAGGCGGGGGGCCCGACGAAGGTGATGCCGGCCGCGTCGCACGCCTCGGCGAGGAGCGGGTTCTCGGAGAGGAAGCCGTAGCCGGGGTAGATGGCGTCAGCCCCTGCCTCGACCGCCTGGGCGACGATCGCCTCGTGGTCGAGGTACGCCCGGACCGGGTGGCCCTGCTCACCGATCTGGTAGGCCTCGTCGGCCTTGAGCCGGTGCTCGCTCTTGCGGTCCTCGTAGGGGAAGACGGCGACCGTGCGGGCGCCGAGCTCGGTCGCGGCCCGGAAGGCTCGGACGGCGATCTCGCCTCGATTGGCGACGAGAACCTTGCGGAACATCGGACCTCCAGGGTGTGGGGGGCGACTGTGTGGTCCGCGTCGACCACGACGGAAGCAGCCTAGTGGCGGGTCCGGTGCCACCCGGGACCGTGTCGCGACCCGGACCCGGGAATGGCTTGGACCGCGCGAGCGTTCCTCCTGCATACTGTGGACTCCACTCCGGTGGAGCGCAGGGCAGCTTGACAAGTCAACAGCGTGACGTGGACACCCCTCATGGGGGTGATCGGTTTCGACGGTGGTCGACACATCAGGGGAAGCGGGTCGAGGATGCAGGGTTATCTCGTAAACGCTCCTTGCAAAACAATAGGTGCCAATTCCAAGCGCACCGACTTCGCCCTCGCCGCCTGAGCGAGCCTCGAAGTCTGTCAGCCTGAGCTAGTTTCCGACTCAGTGCCTGGCATCAGCTAGGAAACTTGCTGCGCAGTCATGTTGGGGGGCTGTGCGGGACTCTTACTCAACTGGGCCTGTCAGGGGACGTGTGCGTGCGAGCCCTGGGGCCGAGAAAGGCCATAGCGCACTGCACCCGGAGAAGCCCTGGTTTCTCGTCATCGGACGCGGGTTCAATTCCCGCCACCTCCACCACTTCGTGGTGGCCACGTCACGCTGTGCCGAGCCCGGCGCCCCACGAGGGGCGCCGGGCTCGTGTCGTCTCGGAGGGCTGCAGTCTCGGAGGGCTGCACCGAGGGTCTCCGCTAGGACGGGATGCGCGTCAGGACGTAGTGCCCGTCACGCTGGGTGAAGGTGGCACGAACCGCGATCTTCACGCCGTTGACCGTGAGGTGGCAGTCGCTGTGGGTCCCGACCCGGAGGTTCGGGAAGTTCGCACAGCTGATGGCGCCCACCTTGTCGGACGGCCGCTTCGCCTTCGCCGCAGCACCGATGCGAGCCGCCAACGCCTTGCCACTGGTGGCCGGGTTGAACTCGATGATGGTCGGTGCGGCCGTCACCCTCTGGGTGACGGTCGATGGCGCCGACGGAGCGCCTTGGGCGCAGCTGCCGAGGGCCAGGACGGCAAGCCCTGTCAGCACGCCGGCACGAACCCGGACCGTTCGACGTCCCGTGGGCATCCGCGCCTCCTCGCGCCCGCCCCGACAGGCGAGTCCTCCCCGCCCAGTATCGCCAGTCCGGGGCGCCGGGGCAGGCGAAAACGACCGACCGGTCAGTCGGCCTGCGCGGGAGGCAGGCTCCGGCGCCGTCCGCCGGTCAGGTCTGGTCGGCCTTGGGGGCGCCGGCGGCCTCGGCCGCCATCTGCTCCTTGATGGGGGCCATGTCGAGGTTCTTGACCTGCTCGATGACGTCCTGGAGCGCCGACTGTGGCAGCGCGCCGGGCTGGGCGAAGACGAGCACGCCCTCCTTGAAGGCCATCAGGGTCGGGATCGAGGTGATGTTCGCCGCCGAGGCGAGGGACTGCTCGGCCTCCGTGTCGACCTTGCCGAACACGATGCCCTCGTTGTCACCGCTCTGGGAGGCGGCGTCGTAGACCGGGGCGAACTGTCGACACGGGCCGCACCAGGACGCCCAGAAGTCGACCAGGACGATGTCGTTGTCGAGAACGGTCTTCTCGAAGGACTGAGCGGTCAGGTCAGTGGTAGCCATGTCTTTCCCAACGGTTGGTGCGCAGGGCGTATTCCAGACCGCGCGAGCGTGCAGGCTCTCACCGATCCCGACGTGTGGCGTTCAGCGCAGCTCCCAGGTGACCGTGACGCCTGCCCCGAGGTCCAGGTCACCGCCCTCGACGGGCATGCCGCCCGCGAGGTCACGGGAGGCGGCCATCGCCTTGTACGCGACGAGCGGGACGGCGCCCGCCTCCGCCACCCCGAGGACCGCGCCGAGCTCGGCATCGGAGAGGGCGGCATACTGCTTCGCCTTGTCGTGTGCGTCTGCGAAGGCGGCGTCGCGGGCGCGCCGCAGTCCTTCGCTGCGGTCGGACACGTCGAGGCGGACCTGGTCGACGAGCAGGGCGTTGCCGATCGTCGCCGCGGCGGCCTCGAGAATCTCGCCGACCGTCTCGAGCCGGCGCACCGTGACGGCGAGCCGCTGCTGCGCCGTGAAGCCGACGGCGACACCGGTGTTGTCCCAACGCTGGTTGACCCCGGCGTCGAGGGTGCGGATGTCGGCGTCGGCGACGTCATGGTCGCGCACGACGGCCCCGACCTTCGTGACTCCCGCGGCCGCCCCGGCAAGTGCCGCCGCGACGTCGCCGGCATCGTGCCCGACGCGGAGGTCGAGCCGCACGACGTCAGGGGCGACTGCGGCCCTGCCGCTGCCGTTGACGGTCACGGTGCGCTTGCCCATGGCGTTCCTCTCGTCGCTGCCCGCCGGGGACCGTGCGGGGCACTCGTTGCAACCTACCTAGACTGCGGTGCCATGACGAGCCTCCCGCGACGGCCCAGCCGCCCATCGTGGCTCGTCGTCGGGTCAGCCGTTGCGGCCGTCGTGGCGCAGCTGCTCGTCCTCTACTGGCCGGTCGTCACGGTCGAGGGGCCGGTGAGCTGGACCGACAAGGTCGTCCACCTGCTCGTCTTCGCCGTCCCCACGTACGCCGTCGGGCGCGCCCTGGGGTCCGTGCGGGTCGCCGTCGTGCTCTTTGCGATCCACGCCCCTGTGAGCGAGCTCGTGCAGCACGCGCTGCTCCCGGGACGCTCCGGCGACGTGTGGGACGCCGTCCTGGACCTCGTCGGGGTCGCCCTCGGCGGGGCTGCGCTCGTGGTCAGGGCCAGGCTGCGTCGCTGGTAGACTGGGGGACATCCGACTCCGAGGTCTCCTCGGATCACGACGGAAGAGATGGCGCCGGGGATGCCCGGCGGGCAGGCTCGTCCGACGGGGCGACACCCCTCCGGAAGATCGCGCAGACGGCGCGGCCCGGCACCGACGCGGAGCGGATCCGAACACCGGACGGCACAGATGCCGGGCACCGGTACACATGGGGCGCTGACAAACCTGCGCCTGAGGCTCGTCTGCATGGTCGTGGTGTGACTCACGGCTCGAGGCGAAGTCTGCATCGAGTCAAGAGAGTTGAATACGCAATGCCCAAGCACACCTCCTCCGGCGCGCCCAAGAAGGCCCGCTGGTCCGCCGAGAAGAAGTCCGCAGCGACGAAGAAGCCGCACCGCGGCCAGAAGTCCGCTGGTTCCTTCTCCGGCCCCAAGACCTCCCGTCCGGCCTCGTCGGGCTCCTCCCACGTGGGCGGCCGCGAATGGCGCGCCCCGCGGGACGAGCACCGCTCCTCGGAGCGCCGCGACGAACGCGGTTACCAACGTCGTGACGACCGTGCGTCCTTCGAACGCCGCGACGACCGTGGTGACCGTGGCTTCCAGCGTCGGGACGACCGTGGTGACCGCGGGTTCCAGCGTCGTGAGGACCGTCCGTCCTTCGACCGCCGCGACGACCGTGG
>KK211149.1:108041-197714 GCA_000620545.1 Intrasporangiaceae bacterium URHB0013
GACGACCGTGGTGACCGTGGCTTCCAGCGTCGTGAGGACCGTCCGTCCTTCGACCGCCGTGACGACCGTGGTGACCGCGGGTTCCAGCGCCGTGACGACCGCGGGGACCGCGGCTTCCAGCGCCGCGACGACCGTGGTGACCGTGGCTTCCAGCGTCGGGACGACCGTCCGTCCTTCGGGCGCCGCGACGACCGGGGCGCCGACCGCTTCGCCGACCGCGCTCCGGTCAGCTTCGAGGACGCCGAGGCCGAGCGCATGGACGCCGACAACTGGACCAAGGCGACCCGCGCCGACGTGTCCGATGGCCCGGTGGACGTCGCCGCCGACAACGGCTTCGCCGCGCTCGGCCTGCCGGAGCGCATCGTCGAGCGCCTGGCCCGCGAGGGCATCACCACGCCGTTCCCCATCCAGACCGCGACGATCCCCGACGCGCTGGCCGGCAGGGACGTGCTGGGCCGAGGCCAGACCGGATCCGGCAAGACGCTCGCATTCGGCCTGCCGCTCATCACCCGGCTGCTCCAGGCAGAGCTGCCGCGTCGCCCGCGACGCCCGCACGCCCTCATCCTGACGCCAACCCGCGAGCTCGCGATGCAGATCTCCGACGCGCTCGAGCCGCTCGTGCACGTCGCCGGCCTGCGCCACAAGCTCGTGGCCGGTGGCCTCAGCTACACGACCCAGATCAACGCCCTCAACAAGGGCGTCGACATCCTCATCGCGACCCCGGGTCGCCTCAACGACCTGCTCGAGCGCGGCGCCGTCGAGATGGACGACATCGCGATCACCGTGCTCGACGAGGCCGACCACATGGCCGAGATGGGCTTCATGGCCGAGATCACGACGAGCCTCGACAAGATCCCCGCCGACGGGCAGCGCCTGCTCTTCTCGGCGACGCTCGACCGCGGGATCGACGCCCTCGTCGAGAAGTACCTCACCGACCCGGTGACCCACTCGACGAACGACGCGACGGCGTCGGTCGAGGGCATGGACCACCACGTCCTGCTCATCGACCCCCAGCACAAGAAGGTCATCACGGCCGAGGTCGCGAACCGCGACGGTCGCACGGTCGTGTTCTGCCGCACGAAGCTCGGCGCGGACCGCATCGCCCTTCAGCTGCGCGAGCAGGGCGTCATGGCGGCTGCGCTCCACGGTGGTCTCAACCAGGGCCAGCGCAACCGCGTGCTCGGCGCCTTCCGTGACGGCACGCTGCCGGTGCTCGTCGCCACCGACGTCGCCGCCCGCGGCATCCACGTCGACGACGTCTCGGTCGTCCTGCAGGTCGACCCGCCGGCTGACCACAAGGACTACCTCCACCGCTCGGGTCGCACGGCCCGCGCCGGCGACAAGGGGACGGTCGTCACCCTTGCGCTGCCGCACCAGCGTCGCACGATGGAGCGTCAGCTCAAGGACGCCGGCCTCGAGATCTCGCCCGTGCGGGCCACTCCGGGCGATGCGATCATCGCGGCCACCGGTGCGACGACGCCCAGTGGTGTCGCGATCGCCGAGGACGAGTTCCAGCGCCTCATCGCCGGTCCCAAGCAGCACCGCCGTGGCCCCGCCGGCCCGCGTGGGCCGCGCCAGGGCCAGCGTGGCGGCTTCCGGCCGCAGCACGGTGGCGGTCGCGACGACCGCCGTGACGACCGCCGGGGCCGTCGCCACGACCACGCCGAGGGCCTCGTCTCCCGCTGGGGCGACGACGACCGCAGCGGTCGCCGGGGCGCTCGCTTCTGAGGAGCCGTCGGTGTGGAAGGCTGGGCTTCGTGAGCTCGACGTTCCACACCGGCCGCCTCCTGGTGGCGACGCCGTCCGTCGGGGGTGACGTGTTCCATCGGTCCGTCATCCTCATGCTCCACCACGACGACGGCGGCGCTCAGGGTGTCGTGCTCAACAAGCCGCTCTCGGCCGAGGTGGACTCGGTGCTGCCGGGCTGGCAGCGCGTCGTGACGTCCCCGCACGTGCTCTTCCAGGGCGGCCCGGTGTCGACGTCATCGGCACTCGGACTCGTGACGGTGCCGGGCGACGAGCCGGAGCCGCTCGGGGTCAAGCGACTCTTCGGCTCCATCGGGCTCGTCGACCTCGACGTGCCGACGCCCGTCGTCGCGGCCGAGCTCGCGGGCCTGCGCATCTTCGCCGGCTACTCCGGCTGGGAGTCCGGTCAGCTCGAGAACGAGCTGCTGCGCGGGGACTGGTACGTCGTCGACGCGGAGGTGCGTGACGCGTTCACGCCTCGGCCCGAAGGGCTGTGGCGCGAGGTGCTGCGGCGCCAGCGCGACAGCCTCGCGTACGTCGCGAACTTCCCCGACGACCCGTCGATGAACTGACGTGGCCGTGACGGAGCCCGTGCGGCTCGAGACCGAGGAGCCTCCCGAGATGCCGCGGTCGACCAGGCGAGTTGCCTTCGTCGACAGCGGGCTCGGGCTCCTGGGGTATGCCGATGCGCTCCACGCGCTGCGACCCGACCTCGGTCTCGTGCTGTCGCTGGACCCCGACAACATGCCGTACGGCCCGCGCAGCCCCGAGGAGGTGCAGCGACTCATCATGGCCTCGGCGCGCGCCACACTGCTCCACGAGCCCGCCGCCATCGTCGTGGCGTGCAACACCGCCTCGGTGCACGGGCTCGGGACCCTGAGGGCGGAGCTGGAGCCCGCCGTCCCCGTCATCGGCACGGTGCCGGCGATCCGCCCGGCGGCCGCCGCGGGTGGCCCGGTCGCGGTGTGGGCGACTGCGGCGACGACGTCGAGCGACTACCTGCGCGGCCTCGTCGACGCCTTTGCCGCCGATGTGGAGACGCATCGGGTCGCGGCCCTCGGTCTCGCCGAGGCCATCGAGTCCGGTGACTCCCGGGCCGTCGACGAGTGCATCGCGTATGCCGCGTCCCAGACTCCCGACGGCGTGCGCTCGCTCGTGCTCGGCTGCACCCACTACGGCCTCGTCGTCGACCGCATCGTCGCGGCCCTGGGTGGCGGGGTGACCATCCATGACTCGCCGGTCGCCGTGGCTCGCCAGACCCTGCGGCGCATCGGCCTCGAGCCCGACCCCGACGCGACCGAGGCCGGTGTCGAGGCGGTCCTGTTCAGTGGCCGGCCCGGTCTGGTTTCGGCGTCGTGGGCGGCCTACCCGGCAGGGGAGCGGCTCCTTCGGAGCGCGGCGGGGCGGCATACACTCTCGTCATGAGCACGATGCCTCCCGACCCGTTCGAGCCCGAGCCGCTTCGGGGCACGAGCACGGCCACGATCGAGCGCGAGGAGGTCCGCGAGGAGCTCCAGGAGCCGGGCGACCACGAGCGCTTCTCGCACTACGTGCGCAAGGAGAAGATCCTCGAGAGCGCCCTGTCCGGCGAGCCCGTCGTGGCGCTCTGCGGCAAGATCTGGGTCCCGGGACGCGACCCGCAGAAGTTCCCGGTGTGCCCGGTCTGCAAGGAGATCTACGAGGGCCTGCGCGATCCGCAGGACGGTGGCGACGGCGACAAGGGCGGCGGCGAGTCCTGACCTGCTCCGTCCCGCGGGGGCGCCTGCCGCACGGGTCAGCGAAAGCGACTGAGCGGCATACCATCCCGACCGGGACCGTGGCGGCAGGTGGGGCCTCGGCATGTCGGCTCCGAGGATTCGTTACGGTGGCCTCTCTATGAGTTCAGGGGCCGCCTTCCACCTCCCACCCGCCTTTCCCGAGCGGGCTGCGTGGGGTACCGCCAGCAAGCTGCGCGCGTGGCAGCAGGAGGCGCTCGACCTCTACCTCGAGAAGTCGCCGCCCGACTTCCTCGCGGTCGCGACTCCGGGCGCCGGCAAGACGACCTTCGCCCTGCGCGTGGCCACCGAACTGCTGAGTGCGGGCATCGTTCAGCGGGTCACGGTCGTGGCCCCCACCGAGCACCTCAAGACCCAGTGGGCCGACGCCGCCGCGCGTGTCGGGATCAGCCTCGACCCGAAGTTCAGCAACAGCATCGGACGCCACAGCGACGACTACCACGGAGTCGCTGTGACCTATGCGCAGGTCGCCTCCCGCCCGTCCCTGCACCGCGAGCTGACGACGGCGCGCCGGACGCTCGTCATCCTCGACGAGGTGCACCACGGCGGTGACGCGAAGAGCTGGGGCGACGGCATCCGCGAGGCCTTCGAGCCCGCGACCCGCAGGTTGTCGCTGACCGGTACGCCCTTCCGGTCCGACACCTCGCCGATCCCGTTCGTCACCTACGAGCTCGACGCCGAGGGAACCCTGGTCAGCTCGAGCGACTACGCGTACGGCTACGCCGAAGCCCTCCGAGACGGGGTCGTGCGCCCGGTCCTGTTCATGGCCTACGGCGGCAGCATGCGCTGGCGCACCAAGGCCGGCGACGAGCTCGAGGCGCGCCTCGGGGAGCCGATGACCAAGGACTTCGTCGCCCACGCGTGGCGCACCGCCCTCGACCCCAAGGGTGAGTGGATCCCGGCCGTTCTCGCTGCTGCCGACCGGCGCCTGAACGAGGTGCGCCGCCACGTCGAGGACGCCGGCGGCCTCGTCATCGCCTCGAACCAGACCCAGGCGCGGGCGTATGCCGCCATCCTGCGTCAGCTGACCGGCGAGGCCCCCACGGTCGTGCTCTCCGACGACCTCGGCGCGAGCAGGCGCATCGAGGACTTCGGAGCCAGCGACGAGCGGTGGATGGTGGCCGTCCGGATGGTGTCCGAGGGCGTCGACGTGCCGCGTCTGGCCGTCGGGGTCTATGCCACGTCGACGTCGACGCCGCTCTTCTTCGCCCAGGCCGTCGGCCGCTTCGTGCGCGCCCGGAGGCGCGGCGAGACCGCGTCGGTGTTCCTGCCGTCGGTGCCGGTGGTCCTCGACCACGCGTCGCGGCTCGAGGAGCAGCGCGACCACGCGCTCGACCGCAAGCCCGACCCCGACGACATCGGCCAGATGTGGGCCGAGGAGCAGACGCTGCTCGACGAGGCGAACCGCGACGTCAAGGGCAGCGGCGCGCTCGACGAGGGCGCCTTCGAGGCGCTCGAGTCCGACGCGCACTTCGACCACGTGCTCTTCGACAAGCAGCAGTGGGGCATGCACGCGCAGATCGGGTCGGAGGACGAGGAGCAGTACCTCGGGCTGCCCGGCCTCCTCGAGCCCGACCAGGTCTCGGCGCTGCTCCGGGAGCGCCAGAGCCGGCAGGTCAAGAAGGCTCCGCAGGGTGCCGCGGCTCCGATGCCCGTGGCCGCGCACCGAGCGCTCGCGGCGCAGCGCAAGGAGCTGAACAAGCTCGTCGCGACCTACGCCCGGCAGAAGGGGCTGCCGCACGCCAACGTGCACATGGACCTGCGGCGCGTGTGCGGTGGACCTGACCTCGCGGCCGCCTCGTCCGAGCAGGTCGCCGAGCGCATCGACAAGATCCGGCTCTGGCTCGTCGGTCGGCGCTGAGCCCGTCCGAGCGCGGGTTCCCCGTGCCGGTTGCCGTGCGGGTTCACGTGCGGGTTCACGTGCGGGCGCCGTCGCTCGGCTGCGGCTGACGGCTTCTGCGGGGTTATGGTCTGCCTTGCGTCTCGGCGACGAGCGCGAACCCGTGACCCAGGACAGCTCCGAACGAGCGCCTGCCCGACGAAGGACGACATGAGCAACGACCACACCCCCGACCTCCTCGCATCCTCGACCACCCGCCGCCAGCTGCTGGCCCTTGCTGCCGTCGGCGGTGCGGGCCTCGCGACCGTGCGCGCGGCGGCGCCCGCGACGGCCGCCACCGGTCCCGGCACCAACGGCGAGGTCGTCCGACTGACCGTGCTCGGCACGACCGACCTGCACGGCAACGTCTTCAACTGGGACTACTTCAAGAACGCCGAGTACACCGACAGCAAGGCCAACGACATCGGTGTCGCCAAGGCGTCCTCGGTCATCAAGGCCATCCGTGCCGAGGTCGGCGCCGAGCGCACGCTGACGATCGACGCCGGCGACACGATCCAGGGCACGCCGCTCGCGTACTACTACGCCAAGATCGACCCGATCACCGGCGGCTCCACGCACCCGATGGCCGCTGCGATGAACCAGGTGGGCTACGACGCCGCCGCGCTCGGCAACCACGAGTACAACTACGGCCTCGACACGCTGCGCGCCTTCGAGAAGCAGCTGAGCTTCCCCCTCCTCTCGGCCAACTCGGTCGACTGGAACACCGGTGCGCCGGTCTTCAAGCCCTGGGTCATCAAGACCGTCAAGCTGACCGACACCAAGGCGATCAAGGTCGGCATCCTCGGCCTGGTCACGCCCGGCGTCGCGATCTGGGACAAGGCCAACGTCGAGGGCAAGGTGAAGTTCCCCGGCATCGTCGAGCAGGCGAAGGTGATGGTGCCCCGCCTCAAGGCCGCCGGCGCCGACGTCGTCATCGTCGCCTGCCACTCCGGCGACAGCGGCAAGTCCTCCTGGGGCGACGCGCTGCCCTATGTCGAGAACGCCAGCGCGATCCTCGCCGAGGAGGTCCCCGGCATCGACGCGGTCCTCGTCGGGCACGCCCACCTCGAGATCCCCCAGCGTCACGTCGTCAACAAGCAGACCGGCAAGAAGGTGCTGCTCTCGGAGCCCTACTACTGGGGCATGCGCGTGACCCGCATGTCGCTCGACGTGCAGAAGGTCCGCGGCCAGTGGGAGGTCGTCCACTCCGAGGCGACGCTCTACAACTCCAACGTCGCCCCGGAGGACCCCGCCGTGACCGGTGCCGTCGCCGCGGCCCACCAGAAGGTGCTCACCTACGTCAACGGGGTCATCGGCACGTCCACGCAGGCCATGTCGGCGGCGACGTCACGCTACGAGGACACCGCGGCCATCGACTTCATCAACTACGTCCAGGCCGACGCCGTGAAGAAGGCCCTCGCCGGCACCGCCGAGGCGGCTCTCCCCGTGCTCTCGATCGCTGCTCCGTTCAACAAGCTCGCCGCCATCCCGGCGGGCGAGGTGACGATCCGCGACGTGGCGGGCCTCTACATCTTCGACAACACCCTGCTCGGCATCGTGCTCACGGGTGCTCAGGTCAAGGCGTACCTCGAGAAGAGCGCGGAGTACTTCAAGCCGTGCACGACGACGGGCCCCGTCGCCGCCGACGCGATCACGAACGCCAACGCGACGCCCGACTACAACTACGACGTCATGGGCGGCCTCGACGCCGACCTCACCTACGACATCGACCTTGCCAAGCCGGTCGGCTCACGCATCGTCGGCCTCGCGTATGCCGGCACCTCGGTGGCAGCGGACACGCGCTTCGTCGTGGCGATCAACAACTACCGTCAGTCCGGCGGTGGCAACTTCCCCGGCGTCGTCACGGCTCCGGTGGTCTACAACCGCCAGATCGAGATCCGTCAGCTGATGATCGACTGGGCGACGGCCAACAAGGTCATCGACCCCTCGACCTTCTCCAGCCTCGACTGGAGGCTCGTCAGCAACGGCAGCCCCATCTCCGTCACAGCCTGACCGAGCAACCCGCTGACGTGCCGCCTCGACCCACGGTCGAGGCGGCACGTCCGCGTCCCAGGCGGTCGGCTGCTGCTGCTCGCCGGTGCGCCGAGGTCGCCGCGAGCCGACCGTTTGGCCGCAGCTGCGCTCAGTCGGGGTCGGCGAGCACGTTCTCCAGCCGGCGCAGACACTCCGCCACGAAGGCCGGGTAGGTGTCCCAGTAGTACGCGACGCCGCTGACCGCGACGGCGACGGCCCAGGCCCGCGCCCGTCGCCACGCCGGCTCGTCGACGGCGAGCGCCGTACGGTACGCCTCCCGGGCGGTCCCGGGCAGGTCCCACAGCGGCGCGTGCTCGGCATCCGGGTCCCCGATCGACAGGCCGCCGAAGTCGATGACCGCCACGAGCCGTCCGTCCCGGACCAGCAGGTTCGTCGGCTTGAGGTCGCCGTGCATCCAGACGTGGCCGGCGGTGGCCTCCGGCAGCTCGAGTGCCCCGGCCCAGAGCTTCTCGAGGCCGTCGAGGTCCAGGTCGAGCCCCTCGAGGGTGCGGCACTCGGCGAGGGAGCGACGGACCCAGTCGTCCACGTCGCCCAGCGGACCGCCGCGGTACCAGCTGAGGTCGCCTCGCCGCTCGCGTCCGGCCAGGTCGACACCGTGCAGCGCGGAGACGAACCGGGCCAGTGCGCGACCGAGCTCCGGCCAGTCGTCGACGGTGTCGTCGGCGACGACGTCACCCTCGATCCACCGGTGGACCGACCATGGCAGCGGGAACACGGCCGCCGGTCGCCCACGGTGCACGAGCCGGGGGACGGCGACCGGAAGATGTGGCTGCAGGACGGGAAGCCACCGCTGCTGTTTCGATGGCCCTCGCGGTGCCCGGGGTCCGTGGCAGCCGGAGCAGCAGGTCGGCGCCGAGCCGGTGCAGCGTGTTGTCGGTGCCGGCGCCGGCGCGGGACAGCGGCAACCCGCACCACTCCGGGCACTGCTCACGCAGAAGTGTCCGGATGGCGCTCTCGTCGAGGTGGATCTCGTCGTCGTGCAGGGGCTCGGCCACGCCTGAACCCTGCACCAGGCGACCCGCCGACGCCAGTCCACCCATCGTGGCGGCCCGTCCACAGCAGGGCGTCCCGCAGCGTGGGAGGACAGCGGGACGCCCCACATCCGGCCGACCGGTTCGGTGGGACGTCGGCACAGAGAGGCGCGCCCGCCGGGACAGGGGAGCACCGACGGGCACGCCCCTCCATGGTCCCGGATCGCGGGCCGTCGCGTGGTCCCTTTCGACGGGATCCCGTCATGATCTTCGGTCTCGATCGTCTAACGGCAGACGGCCCGGGATCCCGGTGCCGTCTGGGGCCTCGGGTTGCTCGTGGAGGGGTGCCCGAGGCCCCGCCCGCCGACGGGGCGGGCGCACGAGCAGGCCCCTCCCACGTCCGCGTGGGAGGGGCCTGCCTCGTCCGGTGCCGGGGTCGGAGCGGGTCCGGTCAGGAGCCCACGAGGACCTGGTGGCCCCAGGCGGGCAAGCTGTACTCCTGCCCCCGAGTCAGCTCGACCGTCTCGCCCGTGAAGGCATCCCGCCAGGTGCCCACCTGTGGTCCGTCGCCCAGCGTCACGGTGCGGTCCTCATCGCTGAAGTTGAACGCGCCGAAGACCCGGTCGTCGTCGACCGCCCGGACGAAGCTGAGCACCGCCGACTCGGCCGAGTTCGGCACCCGGATCATGCGGCCTCCAGCCGCGCCGTTCCAGAGCGCCCGGTGCTCCTTCTTGAGGGCGAAGAGCGTGCGGTAGAGGTCGCCCTGCTCGTCCTGGCGCCACTCGATCTCGTCCTTGTCGAAGAAGACGAGCCGCTTGTCGCTGCCCGCCTCCTGACCGTTGTAGACGAGCGGCATGCCCTCGCTGATGACGGACAGCACGATCGACGGCACGAGCGCGTCGCCGAACTGCTCGTACTCTGTGCCCTCCCACGCGTTCTTGTCGTGGTTGCTCACGAAGAGCATCCGGTAGGCGTCACGCTGGTAGAAGCGGTCGTTCCAGGCGTAGTAGACCTTGAGCGCCTCGACGTCCGCCTTGCCGTGGGCGATCTTGTGCAGCGTCTCGTTCCAGCTCCAGCCGTACGTCATGTCGAACGCGCGGGTGTGCAGGTCGCGTGACTCCCACTCGGCCAGCATGAAGACCGGCTTGATCTCGTCGAGCTCACGGCGAGCGTTGTCCCAGAAGTCGAGCGGGACGAATCCTGCGACGTCGCAACGGAAGCCGTCGACGTCGACATCGCGGACCCAGAACTTCATCGCCTCCGTCATGTAGCGGCGCAGGTCCTCGTTGTCGTAGTCCAGGTCGATGATGTCGTCCCAGTCCCACCAGGGCGTGGGACGGAAGTCGCCCTTCCAGTCACGCGCGTACCAGTCGGGGTGCTCCTCGACGAGACGGTTGTCCCACGCGGTGTGGTTGGCGACCCAGTCGAGGATGACGCGCAGGCCGAGGTCGTGCGCAGTGTCGACGAAGTGACGCAGGTCGTCCAACGTGCCGAACTCGGGGTTCACGCCGAGGTAGTCCTTGACGGCATACGGGCTGCCCAGCACGCCCTTGCGGTTGCGTTCACCGATCGGGTGCACGGGCATGAGCCAGACGATGTCGATGCCGAGGTCGCGGATGCGCGGCAGGTGCGCCTCGGCGGCACGGAAGGTGCCCTCTGGCGTCAGGTGCCGTTGGTTGATCTGGTAGATCGTCGCGCTGCGGCTCCACTCGGGATGGGTCAGCTCGACGTCGGGCCGCGGGGCATACGGGTTGGCGGTCGGGCTCGCGGTCACGGGATGGCTCCTGGTGGTCGAAGGTGTGTCATGCAAGGGGTACCCGATCTGTTGCCGTTCGGGGTGTCGAACGGGGCACCGGTCCGCCGGGCAACGCGCCCGCCCGGCGGTGGGGCCGGGTCGCCGCGGTGGGCCGACAGGTCAGTCGGCGGAATCCAGCAGGTGCTCGACGAGGGGGATCGTCCGGTGGTCGAGACGGGTGGCCAGCGAGATGACGGTCGAGGCCCTCGTGACGTGCTCGTCGTCGACGACGCGGTCGATGACCCGCTGCAGGTCGGCGTTGTCGCGCCCCACGATCCGGATGAGCACGTCGCCGGACCCGGTGATCGTGTGCGCCTCCAGGACCTCCGGAATCGCGGCGAGATGCTCCACGACGGGGGAGTGGCCACCGCGTCCCTGCCGGATCTCGAGCGTGCAGAACGCGGTCACGGGGTAGCCGAGCGCGGACGGGTCCACGTCGGGGGCCATCGAACGGAGCACGCCCGTGCGCTGGAGCCGGTCGAGCCTAGCCTGCACCGTGCCACGCGCCACCCCGAGCCGCCGCGAGGCGCCGAGCACCCCAGTGCCCGGCTCGGTGAGGAGCAGGAGCAGGATCCGGCAGTCCAAGGCGTCCACCCGTGCCCGCACCGATGGCGTCACTGGAGAGGTCATGTGCAGAGTGTCCAGCAGAACCCGGCGAACAGGCAACACTTTGTGCACTGTGCCCACCTGCGATGGGTGCTCTTGCACACTTGGCCGCACTCGGTCACCCTCGCTCCATGACCGACACGCTGCCGTCTGCCACCCCCGACCTCACCGAGCAGGAACGCGAGGCCGACCTCGACCTCGAACAGCTCAAGCAGCTCGTCGGTCTCGTCGAGTACGACGAGAACGCCGACGTCTTCCCGGTCACCGGTTGGGACGCCATCGTCTTCGTCGCGGGCAACGCGACCCAGAGCGCGCACTACTACCAGAGCGCATGGGGCATGGAGCTCGTCGCCTACTCGGGTCCCGAGAACGGCAACCGTGACCACAAGGCGTTCGTCCTCAAGAGCGGCTCGATCCGCTTCGTCATCAAGGGCGCCGTCGACCCCGAGAGCCCGCTGGCCGACCACCACCGCCGACACGGCGACGGCGTCGTCGACATCGCCCTCGAGGTGCCTGACGTCGACAGGTGCGTCGCCCAGGCGATCACGGCCGGCGCGACGGTGCTCGAGCAGCCGAGCGACCACACCGACGATCACGGTACGGTCCGCACGGCCGCCATCGCGACGTACGGCGAGACCCGTCACACGCTCGTTCAGCGTCACGTGAACGGGCAGACGTATGCCGGCCCGTACCTTCCCGGCTACGTCGCGGCCGCGTCGTCCATCGTCAAGCGCGAGGGTCAGCCCAAGCGCCTCTTCCAGGCGCTCGACCACATCGTCGGCAACGTGGAGCTCGGTCACATGGACGAGTGGGTCGCCTTCTACAACCGCGTCATGGGCTTCGTGAACATGGCGGAGTTCATCGGTGACGACATCGCGACGGACTACTCGGCCCTCATGAGCAAGGTCGTGGCCAACGGCAACCACCGTGTGAAGTTCCCGCTCAACGAGCCGGCCATCGCCAAGAAGAAGAGCCAGATCGACGAGTACCTCGAGTTCTACCGCGGCGCCGGTGCCCAGCACCTCGCGGTGGCGACCAACGACATCCTCGCCTCGGTCGACGCGTTGCGCGCGAACGGTGTCGAGTTCCTCGACACTCCCGACAGCTACTACGAGGACGCGGAGCTCCGCGAGCGCATCGGCAACGTCCGCGTGCCCATCGAGGAGCTGCAGAAGCGCAAGATCCTCGTCGACCGCGACGAGGACGGCTACCTCCTCCAGATCTTCACCAAGCCGCTCGGCGACCGCCCGACCGTGTTCTTCGAGCTCATCGAGCGCCATGGTTCGCTCGGCTTCGGCAAGGGCAACTTCAAGGCGCTCTTCGAGGCGATCGAGCGCGAGCAGGACAAGCGCGGCAACCTCTGACGTGCACTCCGGCCCCGGTGGCGGACGCGGCTGCGCCACCGGGGAGCGCCGTCTGAGCTGCTGACCAGGACCCGGTCAGCCTGTTCCGACCGTGGCGGCACCGGCTCGTCCACACGTCGTGGCAGAGTTGGGGCATGAGCCAGCAGCCCTCCGGGTGGTACGACGATCCCAGCAACGCCGACATGCTCCGCTACTGGGACGGTGTGTCGTGGACCAACCACACCGCGCCGAAGAAGTCGCCGACCCTGTCGCAGAGCACCGTCGGCCTTCCCCAGCAGACCCAGCCCGGGCAGGTCCCGCCTGACCGCACCGGCGCGCCGACGCCGACGACGCCGATGCCGCAGGGCAGCGGCTGGCAGACCCAGTCCCAGTCGCCGCAGCTTCCGCAGCAGCAGGCCCCGCAGGGCTACTACCAGCAAGCCCCGGCCAACACGCAGTGGATGCACAACATCCGCACCACCGCGGACGGGGTTCCGCTGGCGTCGTGGGGCAGGCGTTTCGCCGCGTGGATCGTCGACGGACTCATCCTCGCCGTCGTCGGCGGCATCATCTCGTGGGCCGCGACACCGCGACTGTCCGAGCTGTTCTCGGAGCTGATGACGGCGGCCGAGGCTGGCAACCAGTCCCGCCTCGTCGAGATCCAGAACGAGCTCACCGGACCGGCGGTCCAGTTCTCGCTGACCCTGTGGCTCGTGACGACGGCCTACTGCCTCGTCTTCTGGACCACGATCGGGGCGACCCCGGGCAAGATGGCGCTCGGCATCAGCGTCCGTCGGGTCGCTGAGCCGGGGCCGCTGCCCCTCGGGACGGCGGTCATGCGGCGGCTCGTCCCGCTGGCCGGTCAGTTCATCCCGTTCCTCTCGCTGCTCGACGGCCTGTGGCCCCTCTGGGACGACAAGCGCCAGGCCCTGCACGACAAGGTCGCGAGCACCCAGGTCGTCGAGGGCAAGCAGCCGCGCAAGCACGGCTGACCTCGCTCGCCGCCACGGAGGTCGCACGCTTCGTCGACGGACGAGGGTCGGCCGAAGGCGTAACTGCCTTGCGCCGCTGTCGGTGGTCGGCGCGACAATGGAGGCTGCCCGGGCAGGACCCGCGGCCACGGCGCCGCCGCCGTCCACGCACCACCCTCCGAACCGGAGTCATCGTGTCTGCTCCCAGTGCCACCGCCCAGCCCAGTTTCCCCGACAAGATCGATGGGCCGGTCCTCAAGATCGCCGGCGTCGTCGTGCTCGGCGCGATCATGTCGATCCTCGACATCACCGTCGTCAACATCGCGCTGCCGACCTTCCAGACCGTGTTCGCCGAGAGTCCCGAGAACCCCTTGCCCTACTCCACCGTCGCCTGGACGGTGACGGCCTACACCTTGGCTCTCGCCACGGTCATTCCCCTGACGGGCTGGGCGGCCGACCGCTTCGGCACGAAGCGGCTCTACATCCTCGCCGTCGCCCTCTTCACGGCCGGCTCGGCGCTGTGCGCCACCGCCGGCTCCATCGAGTTCCTCATCGCCTACCGGGTGCTCCAGGGCCTTGGCGGCGGCATGCTCATGCCCCTCGGCATGACGATCATGACCCGAGCCGCCGGGCCGGCCCGGATGGGTCGGCTCATGGCGATCCTGGGCGTGCCCATGCTGCTCGGCCCGATCTTCGGCCCCATCCTCGGTGGCTGGCTCATCCAGGTCGCGAGCTGGAACTGGATCTTCCTGATCAACGTGCCGATCGGCGTCGTCGCCGTGCTCTACGCCCTCTGGGCGCTGCCGTCGGACGCGCCGGAGCCGTCCGAGTCCTTCGACGTCATCGGCATGCTCCTCATGTCACCCGGGCTCGCGCTCTTCCTCTACGGCATCAGCTCCATCCCGGGTGAGGGCACCGTCCTCTCGAAGAAGGTGCTGATCCCGCTCGGCATCGGGCTCGCCATGCTCGTCGGCTTCGTCTTCTACAGCTTCCGGCCCAAGCACCCGCTGCTCGACCTCCGGCTCTTCCGCAACCGTCGCCTCAGTGTCGCCACCATCACGATGTTCCTCTTCGCGGCCGCCTTCTTCGGCGGGCTGCTCCTGGTCCCGACCTACCTCCAGCAGGTCCGGGGCCTCGACACCCTCCAGGCCGCCTTTCTCATGGTCCCCCAGGGCATCGGCGCCATGGTGACGATGCCGATCGCAGGCGCGTTGTCCGACCGGATCCCGGTCGGCAGGATCGTCCCCTTCGGTCTGCTGGGCATCACCGGCGGCATGTTCGCCCTGACCCAGGTCGGCACCGACACGCCGTACTGGGGCTTCATGGTCCCGGTGCTCTTCGTCATGGGTCTGGGCATGGGCGGCACGATGATGCCGCTCATGACCTCCGCGCTCAAGACACTGCGCAGCCACGAGGTGGCCCGCGGCTCGACCCTGATCAACATCAACCAGCAGATCGCGAGCTCGGTCGGGGTCGCCGTCATCTCGGTCGTCTTCACCAACTACCTCAGCGCCTCGGCGTTGGCCGGGCCGGCCATCGCGGCGCTGCACGACCCGGCCCTCGTCGACGACATCGGTGGCGCGGCGGCCGTCCAGCGGGGACTGACCGAGGCCGCCGACGCCTTCGGCAGCACCTTCCTCGTCGCCGCCATCCTCCTCGCCCTCACGCTGATCCCGGCCTGTTTCCTGCCGCGCAAGCACGAGGAGTCGCACTTCCTCGACGACCAGGTCGGGACAGCACCGGTCATCATCCACTGAGCGCACAGCACGCGCGAAGGCTCCGACCCGGCCGGGGTCGGAGCCTTCGTCGCGGGGCGGTGCCCGCGGAGCGGTCGGTTCGAGAGCGCGGGTCAGCGGGCGGGGCGGACCGTTCCGGTCACCTCGCCGAGCCCGATGCGCGCGCCGCCGGGTCCGGGTGCCCACGCGGTCATCGTGACGGTGTCGCCGTCCTCGAGGAAGCCGCGCGTGGTGCCGTCGTCGAGGGTGAGAGGCTCGGTGCCGTTCCACGTCAGCTCGAGCAGGCTGCCCCGGCTCCCCGGGTCGGGGCCACTGATCGTCCCGGATCCGAAGAGGTCGCCGTCGCGGACAGAGGCTCCGTTGACGGTGAGGTGCGCCAGCATCTGTGCCGGCGACCAGTACATCACCGCGTGCTCGGGGCGCGACACGACGGTGCCGTTGAGCCTGACCTCGAGGTGCACGTCGAGGCCGAACGCGTCGCCCCGAAGGTAGGGCAGCACCTCGGGGTCCGACTGTCCCGGAAGAGGAACGCGTGCGGGGACAAGTGCCTCGAGGGGCGTCACCCAGGCCGAGACCGACGTGGCGAAGGACTTGCCGAGGAACGGGCCGAGCGGGACGTACTCCCAGGCCTGGAGGTCGCGCGCGCTCCAGTCGTTGAGGATGACCACGCCGAAGAGATGGTCCATGGCCTCGTCGACCGGGATGCGGGAACCCAGGGTCGTCGCGCCGCCGACGACGTAGCCCAGCTCGGCCTCGATGTCGAGGCGGATGCTGGGGCCGAAGACCGGTTCAGGGTCCGGGGGAGCCTTGCGCTGGCCGGTTGGCCGCACGACGTCGGTCCCCGAGACGACGACCGTGCCGGCGCGGCCGTGGTAGCCGATGGGCAGGTGCTTCCAGTTGGGCGGGAGAGCGGCGTTGTCGGGCCGGAAGATCTGCCCGACGTTGGTCGCGTGGTCCTCGCTCGCATAGAAGTCGACGTAGTCGGCGACCTCGATCGGCAGGTGCAGCACGACGTCGTCGAGGGCGTGGAGGTGGGGTGAGACGCGGTCGCGGTGCACGTCGTCACGCAGGATCTCGATGAGCCACTCCCGCGCGATGGTCCACGCCGGGCGTCCCAGGGCGAGGAAGGCGTTGAGGCTCGATGTCTGCCACACCGTCGCGAGGTCCGGTCCCTCGCCGACGAGCCCGGCGTCACGCCCGATGGCGGCGACGGCGCCGGCATCGAGCACGAGGTCCCCGATGCGCACGCCGACTCGCCGAACCGGGTCATCGGCCCTGCTGAAGACGCCGTACGGGAGGGTGTCGATGCCGAAAGGGTGGTCGACCGGGACGTCGAGCCAGGTGCTCGGCTGGGTGGGCGCTGTCACGGGTGGGACTCCTTCGCGGGGATGAGCCCGAGCGCTCGGAGCTCGGTCAGGGGGTCGAGGACGCCGCAGCAGCCGTAGGCCGTGAAGCTCTCGCGGACCCGCTCGGCGTCGTCGGTGGACAGGCTCGAGAGGGCGGTGACGAGGACCTCGGTGTCGTGGCGCGCGAGCACCCCGGCCAGCTCGTGCGCCTCCGCGCCGTGCAGCGCCTCGTGCGTCGCGAGCAGCACGTTGAGCAGGCCGTGCATCGGCTCGCCGCCGTGGCTGTCGCGGACCGCGTGGTGCAGTCCGCCGGTCAGCTTGAAGCGAAGGCCGTGCAGCACGACCGCGTCGAGGAAGGCACCGAGCAGCGCTTCGTCGGGCCAGGCCCAGGTCGGCGTGGCGCCGGTGCGGAACTTCGCCGTCACGTCGTGCTCCTCGTCGACGGCTGCTGCGATGTCGTCGAGCCCGTGTGCCTGGTCGTTGCCGAGGCCGACCTCGACGACGACGGGCACCTCGGCGACGAGGACCTGACGCCACTCGTGTGACCACCCCAGCTCAGCGGCCGTCACGAGCACCCGGTCGTCGTCACGCAGCAGTCCGACGGCGTCGACGACGCCCTGCACGGAACTGCCGGGACGCACGACGACGGCGACCTCGAGCGGGTGCTCCGCGGTGCGGGGGTCGGCCGCCGCGAGGGTCGCGAGGCGGGCCGCCGACGAGGCGGGCACGAGCAGCGGACCGAGATGGGCGGCATACGGGCCGCTGCGTCGGTCGAGGTGCTCACGGACGGCCACGTCGAGCTCCGCCAGTCCGGGAGGGAAGACCGCGGCGTCGTCCACGAGGCGGTCGAAGAGCGGCGCGAACGGCGTCCTTGACATGACCCGGAGCGTACTCCACTGTTGCAATAGCGATACACCAGCGTCCGCTCATCGGACGCTTCGACGGAGAGGCCCTCGCCCATGGCGCACTACCAGGCGGTCGGGAGCATCCCTCCCAAGCGGCACACCCAGCACCGGAGGCCGGGCCGGGGGACGTCGCCGGGGGAGCTCTACTACGAGGAGCTCATGGGTGAGGAGGGCTTCAGCTCCGACAGCTCGCTGCTCTACCACCGCAACATCCCCTCGACGACGGTCGGCGCCACCGTGTGGGAGGTGCCCGACCAGTCGACCACCCCGAACCACCCGTTGACGCCGCGCCACCTCAAGCTCCACGACCTCTTCGACGCCACGGCGATCCATGGCACCGACGTCGTGACCGGCCGCCGCCTCGTCCTCGGCAACGGCGACGTCCGCATCTCGTATGCCGTGGCCGGCGCCCCGAGCCCGTGGTACCGCAACGGCATCGGCGACGAGTGCGTCTACGTCGAGCGTGGCCGAGCCCGCGTCGAGACCGTCTTCGGCGCGTTCGACGTGGGGGAGGGCGACTACGTCATCATCCCGCGGGCCACGACCCACCGGTGGATCCCGGAGCGGTCGACGACCGACCCGCTCCGCGCCTACTGCATCGAGGCCAACAGCCACATCGCGCCGCCGAAGCGCTACCTCAGCAAGTACGGCCAGCTGCTGGAGCACGCTCCCTACTGTGAGCGGGACCTGCGCCAGCCCGACGGGCCGCTGCTCGCCGAGGACATCGGCGCGAGCCCGGACGAGGAGACCGAGGTCTACATCAAGCACCGCGGCAACGGTCCGGGCGGGGTCGTCGGCACGGTCCACACGCTGCCCTTCCACCCTCTCGACGTGGTCGGCTGGGACGGCTGCCTCTACCCGTACGTCTTCAACGTGCGCGACTTCGAGCCGATCACCGGCCGGATCCACCAGCCGCCGCCCGTGCACCAGGTCTTCGAGGGCGCGAACTTCGTCCTCTGCAACTTCGTGCCGCGCAAGGTCGACTACCACCCGCTGGCCATCCCCGTGCCCTACTACCACTCGAACGTCGACAGCGACGAGATCATGTTCTACGTCGACGGTGACTACGAGGCCCGCAAGGGCTCTGGCATCGGCAAGGGCTCGATCTCGGTGCACCCGGGCGGCCACCCCCACGGCCCGCAGCCGGGTGCGACCGAGGGCTCGATCGGCGTCGAGAGCTTCGACGAGCTCGCCGTCATGGTCGACACGTTCCGCCCGCTCGAGCTCGGCGAGGGCGGGCTGGCCGTCGACGACGGGCTCTACGCGCAGTCGTGGTCCCGGGGTGCGGGCCGCGCGACGCAGCCCGGCGGCGCGCATTCCGAGGGCTGACCGCGTGCCCGGTCCCGCCGCCCCGCGAGGCGAGTCCTCCCAGACGCTCGACCGCGGCATCCGCGTGCTCGAGGCGCTGGCGGCGGGCGGCGAGCCAGCCGGGCTGACGATCACCGAGCTCGCGGCCCGGCTCGGTGTGGGGCGGCCCGTCGTCTATCGCCTCGTCACGACGCTCGAGGAGCACCACCTCGTCTCACGCGCCGCCGACGGACGCCTGCGCCTCGCGCTCGGGATCAGCCGTCTCGCCTCTGCCGTGACGCCCATCGTGCGCAGCGAGGCGCGGCCCGTGCTGCGCGAGCTCGCCGACGGGGTGGGAGCGACGGCGCACCTCACCATCGCCGAGGGTGACGAGGCCCTCGCGCTCGTCGTCGTCGAACCCTCGTGGACCGACGTCCACGTCGCCTACCGCTCCGGTGCACGGCACCGGCTCGACGAGGGTGCCGCAGGGCGGGCGATCCTCGCGGGCCGCGCAGGGGAGCGTGGCGTGGTCGGCACCGACGGGGAGCTCCAGGCCGGGGCTCACGGGCTCGCCCTGACCCTCTCGACTCGAACAGACCCTGCCCCCGGGGGCATCGAGGCCTCGGTCGGCGTCGTCGCCCTCGAACCCCTCGACGTCCGCACCGTCGGCCCGCGGCTGGAGCATGCGGCCGGTGCCCTCCGCGCCGTCCTGCGCTGACCCCGACGTCCATCGAGGTGCTGCACCGCGGTGTGGTGGAGGGTGGCTAGCCCTGCGCCTCGACGTCGCCCGACGGAGCGCTCACTCGAGTCGGCGATGGCACGGCACACCCGAGGGCGTATGCCGTCAGGCACCGACCCGGGGTGAGCCGAGGAGTCGCACGCCTGCCTCGCCGAGCTGCGCCAGGGCCGCGTCGGTCGTCGCCCTGGCGACGCCGGCCGTGAGGTCGAGCAGCACGGTGGTCTCGAAGCCCTCACGCTGGGCGTCGCCCGCGGTCGCCCGCACGCAGTGGTCGGTGGCGATACCGACGATGTCGACCCGGGAGACGTGCCGCGCCGTCAGCCACTCGGCCAGAGAGGTGCGGTGCTCGTCGTCGGAGCGCCCCTCGAATCCGCTGTAGGCAGCAGCCTGCTCGCCCTTGCGGAAGACCGCCTCCACTTGGCCGAGGGCTCCAGCGAGCCGCGGGTGGAACTCCGCACCCTCGCTGTCGGCGACGCAGTGCACCGGCCACGAGTCGACATAGTCGGGGGTCGACGAGAAGTGCGCGCCGGGCTCGACGTGCCAGTCGGCGGTCGCGACGACGTGGTCGTAGTCGGCGGCGTGCCGGCTCACGTGCTCGCTCACCTCGCGAGCGACCTCGGCACCGCCGGTCACAGCCAGCGAGCCGCCCTCGCAGAAGTCGTTCTGCACGTCGACGATGATCAGTGCCCGTCCGCTGTCGCGGTGGGTGGATTCGGTCATGCCTCAGTCCTCCTCGTAGATGGTGGGAATCACGGGTTCGCCGCGCGAGAGCTGCGCAGCCGCCCGCGGCAGCTCAGCGAGTGAGGCCTCGTGCCGGGCGCGGGCCTCGTGGATGTCCTGGTGGTCGACGACCTCGCCGGCGAGGACGAGGTCGAGCATGAGCCGCCTGTCGTTGCCGTCGTCGCGTGGCTGCTCGCCGATGCCGATGACCTCGGCCTGCGCCACGCCGGAGTCGTCGAGGCGGCGCATCGCCCACTTCCGTCCGCCGACCGACGTCTTGTCCTTGCTCTTCTTGGCGACACCCTGCATCCGGCCCGAGGCGTCCTCGCGCTGGACGAGCTTGTAGACCATGGACGCCGTGGGTGCGCCCGACCCGGTCACCAGCGCCGTGCCGACGCCGTAGCCGCTGACGGGTCCGGCCGCGAGCCCCGCGATGGCGTACTCGTCGAGGTCAGAGGTGACGATGATCCGTGTGTCGGTGTTGCCCGCCGCGTCGAGCTGGGCGCGGACCTCGGTGGCCTGGATGAGCAGGTCGCCCGAGTCGAGCCGGACCGCTCCCAGCTCGGGACCGGCGATCTCCATCGCGAGCTCGACAGCCGTCTTGACGTCATACGTGTCGACCAGGAGCGTCGTGCCCTTGCCGAGCGAGTCGACCTGTGCGGTGAAGGCCTCCTTCTCCGAGTCGTAGAGCAGCGTGAACGCGTGGGCGGCCGTGCCGGTCGTCGGCACGCCGTAGCGGCGGCCGGCCTCGAGGTTGCTCGTCGCCTCGAAACCGGCGACGTAGGCCGCCCGCGCCGCGGCGACGGCTGCCCCCTCGTGCGTGCGCCGTGACCCCATCTCGATGCAGGGCCTGCCCATGGCCGCGGTGGTCATGCGCGAGGCTGCGGAGGCGATCGCCGTGTCGTGGTTGAGGATCGACAGGACGAGCGTCTCGAGGATCACGCCCTCGGCGAAGGTCGACTCGACGACGAGCACCGGCGACTGCGGGAAATAGCACTCGCCCTCGGCGTAGCCACTGACGTTGCCCGAGAAGCGGTAGCCCGCGAGCCAGTCAACGGTCGCCCGGTCGACGACCCCCTGGTCGGAGAGGAAGCGCAGCTCGTCGTCTCCGAAGCGGAACTGCTCGAGGGCCTCGAGCACCCGGCCCGTGCCGGCGATGACCCCGTAGCGGCGTCCGTCGGGCAGCCGGCGAGCGAACGCCTCGAAGATGCAGCGGCGGTGCGCCTCACCGGAGGCGAGGGCCGCCTGGAGCATCGTCAGCTCGTAGTGGTCGGTCAGCAGCGCCGTGCTCGCGGCGCGAGGGCTCGTCGGGCTCACGAGCCCAGCCTAGGTGTCCACGACCTCCGGGGAGGGTCCGCCCGGCGGCCCCGGTGGCACCTAGGGTGGCTCTGTGACCGCACCCACCCTCTCCCTCGCACCCGTCGAGCAGGAGGTGACCTCGACCGACGGGGTCGTCGCGCCCGATGTGCCCTGGGTGACGATCGTCTGGAACGACCCCGTCAACCTCATGACGTACGTGACGTGGGTCTTCGAGACCTACTTCGGCTACGCCCGCCCCAAGGCCGAGAAGCTGATGATGGACGTCCACGTCAAGGGCCGCGCGGTCGTGTCGAACGGGCCGCGTGAATCCATGGAGCGCGACGCGGAGGCCCTTCAGGGCTACGGCCTCTGGGCCACTTTCGAGAAGGACGACTGATGGCCCGCGCCTTCCTGCGCGAGCAGGACCGCTACGTCGGGCTCCTCGAGTCCATCGAACGCACCGTGCTCCACGGCCTCATGCAGCAGACACGCCAGCTCCTCTCGCCGGAGATCGAGCCGACCGGGAACGTCTTCGACGACCTCGTGGCGTCCATGGGGGTGTCCCTGGGTGCAGCGGACCGGGGGCCGCACGACGCGGACGAGACTGCGACAGAAGGGGACTCGCCGTCGCTGGCCGACCGGGATCCCGCCCTCGATCGACTGCTGCCGACAGCCCACCGCGGTGACGACGAGATCGCGGCGGAGTTCCGCCGACTGACGGAGGAGGGCCTGCGCCAGCGCAAGAGCGGCAACCTCGACGTCGCGCTCGAGTGCATCGAGGGGGCTGTCGGTGACCGTGTCGTGCTCGACGAGTCGCAGGCACCGGCCTTCCTCATGGCCCTGACCGACGTCCGGCTGCTGCTCGGGGAACGGATGGGCATGCGCACGGAGGAGGATGCCGAGGCGCTGCACGCGGCAATGGACGACATCGACGACGACGACCCGCTCGGCTACGCCATGGCGTGGTACGACTTCCTCACCTGGCTGCAGGAGACCTTGACCCAGGCGCTCATGGGCACCGACCTCAGCGACGTCGTGGCGGCGTACGACGACGACCTCGAGGACGACGACCTCGACGACGACCTCGGGGACGACGTGGACGACGACGATCCGCGGCGGGACGGGGCGGTGTGACGCATCCGACGCCGGGTCGCCCGGCCCGCGTCGGTGTCGGCACCTAGGCTCGTCCCGTGGACGTCACGATCGTCGGGTGCTCGGGATCCTTCGCCGGGCCACGCTCGCCCGCCTCGTCCTACCTCGTCCGCGCCGAGCACGAGGGCCGCACGTGGAGCATCCTGCTCGACCTCGGCAACGGTGCCCTGGGCGCGCTGCAGCGTCACATGCATCCGTGTGCCGTCGACGCCGTCCTGCTCAGCCACCTCCATGTCGACCACTGCATCGACATGTGCGGCCTCTACGTCATGATGCGCTACGTCCCCGGTGGGCCCGGCCGCTCCACGATGCCGGTCTGGGGCCCGCCAGGCACCGGGGTGCACCTCGCCCGTGCCTATGGCGGTGGTGAGGGTGAGGGGGTCCTGGGCGTCTTCGACTTCCACGACCTGCGCCACCGCGACCCCGTGACGGTCGGACCGTTCACGATCACCCCGATCCGCGTCAACCACCCCGTCGAGGCCTACGGGTTCCGCGTCGAGGCGGGAGGTCGCGTGCTCGCCTACACCGGCGACACCGACACGTGCGACGAGCTCGTCGAGCTCATGAGTGGTGCTGACCTCGTGCTCGCCGACTCGGCCTTCGTGGACGGCCGCGACACCGTGTCCGACATCCACCTCTCCGGCCGTCGCGCGGCCGAGGCCGCCGTGCGGGCCGGGGGAGTGAGCCGCCTCATGCTGACCCACATCCCGGCCTGGAACGACCCCGAGGTGTGCCGTCAGCAGGCTGCCGCCGTCTGGCCGGGATGCGTGGAGCTCGCCGCGCCGGACGCGACCTACCGCCTCTGACCATCCCGGCCGCAGGTGCTCAGTCCGCGAACCGGGGTATGGGCGGTGGAGGTGCGGATGCGCCCGGACCCGCCGGGTCGGGGGCCGACGGCCACAACCACTCGCACGACGGAAGCAGGGAGGCCCAGGTGCAGCAGCGAACCATCGGATCGAGGACGGTCAGCGCGATCGGGCTCGGCGGCATGCCGATGTCGATCGAGGGCAGGCCCGACGAGGACCGGTCGATCCGGACGATCCACGCCGCGCTCGACGCCGGTGTCACGCTCATCGACACGGCCGACGCCTACCACCGCGATGCCGACGAGGTGGGACACAACGAGTCGCTCATCGCCAAGGCCCTGTCGTCCTGGTCGGGCAGCTCGTCGGACGTGCTGGTCGCCACCAAGGGTGGTCACCTGCGTCCCGGCGACGGCTCGTGGACCCTCGACGGCCGACCCGACCACCTCAAGGAGGCCGCGAAGGCCTCGCTCCAGCGGCTGGGTGGTGACGCCATCGCGCTCTACCAGTTCCACCGCCCCGACCCCGAGGTGCCCTACGCGGAGTCCGTCGGTGCGCTCGTCGAGCTCCTGGACGAGGGCGTCATCGAGATGGCCGGCATCTCCAACGCGGACCCCGACCAGATCCGCGTGGCGCAGGAGGTCCTCGGTGGCCGGCTCGTCTCGGTGCAGAACCAGTTCTCGCCGGCCTTCCGCAGCAGCAGGCCGGAGCTCGACCTGTGTGCCGAGCTCGGTATCGCCTTCCTACCGTGGAGCCCGCTCGGCGGCATCAGCAGGGCGGGCGACCTCGGCACCCGGCACGACGCGTTCGCAGAGGTGGCGAAGGCCCACGGCGTGAGTCCGCAGCGAGTCGCACTCTCGTGGGAGCTCGCGCTGGCCCCGACCGTGGTGCCCATCCCGGGCGCCTCGCGTCCGGAGAGCATCCTGGACTCGGTCCGGGCCGCCGATCTCGAGCTGTCTGCTGACGAGGTCGAGCTGCTCTCCGCGGAGAACCTCGACTGACGGGACGCCGGACCCCGGCCCGCGGGTTCGAGGTGATCGCGGACCGTCCTCACGGTTCGAGGTGATCGCGCGACCGACGTGGCTGCCGGCATCACCTCGATGAACGAGCGCGGGACAGTCCTCACGGTTCGCGAACGACTCGTCCGGAGCCGTCCCCGTACCCGCGGTTCAGGCCTAGCGTGGAGTCATGGCTAGCCTCGTGGACATGACTGACCGACATGACGGCCGTGCCCGGGACCAGACGCGAGAGGTGCGGATCACCCGCAACTGGCTCGACCACGCGGAGGGCAGCGTCCTCGTCGAGTTCGGGCGCACGCGCGTGCTCTGCGCTGCGTCCTTCACCGAGGGCGTGCCGCGCTGGCTCAAGGGCAAGGGCACCGGCTGGGTCACCGCCGAGTACGCCATGCTCCCGCGGGCCACCAACACCCGTTCCGACCGCGAGAGCGTCAAGGGCCGCATCGGCGGCCGCACCCACGAGATCAGCCGCCTCATCGGCCGCAGCCTGCGCGCCGTCATCGACACCAAGGCCCTCGGCGAGAACACGATCGTGCTCGACTGCGACGTGCTGCAGGCCGACGGCGGCACCCGCACCGCCGCGATCACCGGTGCCTTCGTGGCGCTGAGCGACGCGATCGAGCACGCGCGCTCCCGCGGGCTGATCGGCAAGAAGGCGCAGCCGCTGACCGGGTCGGTCGCGGCCGTCTCCGTCGGCATCGTCGAGGGCCGCGCCGTCCTCGACCTCGACTACCCCGAGGACTCGACGGCCGAGACCGACATGAACGTCGTGATGACCGGCGACGGCCGCTTCATCGAGGTCCAGGGCACCGCGGAGGGAGCGCCGTTCGACCGCGACCTGCTCGGGCAGCTGCTCGACCTCGCGACGAAGGGCTGCGCCGACCTGACCGAGCGGCAGCAGGCCGCGCTCGCCGCCGGCAAGGAGCCGGCGGGGGACGGGGTGGTCGCGTGACCAAGGTCGTGCTCGCCACCCGCAACGCGCACAAGGTCGAGGAGCTGCGCGAGATCCTCGCCGACGTCGGTGCCGACCTCGGGCTCGAGATCGTGGGCCTCGATGGTTTCCCGGACGCGCCCGACGTCGTCGAGGACGGCGTGACCTTCGAGCAGAACGCCGTCCTCAAGGCGGCGTCGGCCGCTCACGTCACGGGTCTGCCGGCCCTGGCCGACGACTCGGGACTCGCCGTCGACGTGCTCGGCGGCGCACCCGGCATCTTCAGTGCTCGCTGGTCCGGTGGCGGCGGCGACCGCGCCAACGTCGAGCTGCTCCTGGCCCAGCTCGGCGACGTCCGCGACGAGCACCGCACCGCGGCGTTCGTCTGCGCCGCCGCGCTCGTGCTGCCCGACGGTCGGTCGGCCGCGGAGCTCGGGCGCTTCCCCGGCACGGTCGGGCGCGAGCCTCGGGGGACGAACGGCTTCGGCTATGACCCGATCTTCGTCCCATCCGACCAACCGGACGGCGACGAACGCACACTGGCGGAGTACGACGCCGACGAGAAGAACCACGTCTCGCACCGGGCGCTCGCGTTCCGTGCACTCGTGCCACACCTGAAGGAGCACCTGAGGCCATGACCACCACCAGCCCAGCCACCCGTCCCGAGACCGCTCCGGAGGAGCCGGCCCGCCCGCTCTGGTGGGGAGCCCTCGACGGACTCGTGGCCGGGCTGCTCACGGTCGGGCTCGCGACGCTCGCCGCGTCGTTCCTCACCGCCGTGGGTCAGTCGTCCGGCCAGCCGGCGCCGATCGCGGCGGTGAGCGGGGCGTTCATCGACCGGACGCCGCCGTGGCTCAAGGACTTCGCCATCGCGACCTTCGGCACCAACGACAAGCGGGCCCTCCTCGTCGGGACGGTCATCGTGCTCGCGCTCGCCTGCGCCGCGGTGGGAGTGCTCGCCAGTCGTCACCTCGTCGCGGGACTCGTCGTCTTCGCCGTGGTGGGTGTCATCGGGACGGCCGCCGTGCTCACCCGCCCCGGCGCCGGCCCTGCCGACGTGCTGCCGACCATCCTCGGCACGGCCGCCGGCCTCTGGTTCCTCAGCCGCGCCGCTGCACCCTCGGCGACCACAGCGGGCGCTGCCAACCCGGGCCGACGCTGGCTCATCGGGGGAGCGGTCGGTGCCGTGGCGGCATACGCCGGGAGCTACCTCGGGGGTGACTCGGCGGCGGCCACCGTGTCGCGCGATGCCCTCAAGAGCGCGCCCGTCAAGGGGACCAAGCTCGCCATCCCCGCCGGCGCCGACCTGAAGGTGCCGGGCCTCAGCCCCTTCATCGTCCCGAACGCCGACTTCTACCGCATCGACACGGCCATCGTGGTCCCGCGCATCGATGCCAACGACTGGAAGCTCAAGGTCACCGGCATGGTCGACCGTGAGGTCGAGATCGACTGGAAGACGTTGCAGGGCAAGCAGATGCAGGAGGCCCTGATCACCTTGACGTGTGTCTCCAACGAGGTCGGCGGCGACCTCATCGGCAACGCCGTGTGGACCGGGTGGCCGGTGCGCGAGCTGCTCGCGATGGCCGGTCCCCAGGCGGGGGCCGACATGGTGCTGCAGACGAGCATCGACGGTTTCACCGCGTCGACACCGCTCAGCGCCCTCACCGACGACCGCAACGCCCTGCTCGCGATCCGGATGAACGGCGAGCCACTGCCCTTCGAGCACGGCTTCCCCGTACGCGTCGTCGTCCCTGGGCTCTACGGCTACGTCTCGGCCACGAAGTGGGTCACCGAGCTCAAGGTGACGACGTATGCCGCCGACGTGGCCTACTGGACACCGCGCGGCTGGTCGGCGACGGGCCCGATCAAGACCGCGTCGCGCATCGACGTCCCCCAGGCGGGTGCCGTCGTCAAGGCGGGCACCGTGGCCGTGGCCGGGGTCGCCTGGGCGCAGCACACCGGCATCTCCAAGGTCGAGGTCCAGGTCGACCAGCAGCCGTGGACCGAGGCCCGCCTGGCCGCAGACGCGAGCATCGACACCTGGCGCCAGTGGATCTACGAGTGGGACGCCACGCCGGGCAGCCACGACGTGCGCGTTCGGGCCTACGACGCGAAGGGCGAGGTGCAGTCGCCGCTCGAGGCGCCGCCGGCTCCTGACGGCGCGTCGGGCATCCACGTCGTCAACGTCAGGGTGGAGTGACGTCCGGGGCCACGCCGGGCGCGTCTTCCGGGACGTCGTCGCCCGAACCGACGACGGCCTCTGCCTCGATCTCGACGAGCAGGTCCGGGTCGATGAGGGCGGTCACCTGCACCATGGTCGACGCCGGCCGCACGGCGGCGAAGACCTCGCCGTGGGCGCGACCGACCGCCTCCCAGTCGCGGATGTCGGTGACGTACATCCTGGTCCGCACGACGTCACGCGGGGAGGCGCCGCACGCAGCGAGCGCGTCGACGACGATCTCGAGTGCGACGCGCGCCTGGGTGTAGGCGTCCCCGGGCGCGATGACCCGGCCGTCACGGATCGCGGTCGTCCCCGCCACGTGCACGGTCGAGCCCACCCGCACCGCACGCGAGTAGCCGACGACACCCTCCCAGGCGCTGCCCGTGCCGATGTTTCGCCTCATCCGGGCAGGCTAGCTGCGACGAGCGACGGCCCGGGAGAGCTTCAGCGGGTGGGATGCCGTACCTCCACCGGGGCCGTCCGCCGGGCCGCGCCTGCGCTCGTCAGCGACGCAGCCGGCAGGAGGAACCAGTGCCGGGCGACGCAGACCACCCGAGCATGCTCGACCGGCCCGTCGGTGCTCTCGAGCACGGCCCGTTCCGTCACCTCGGCGAGGGCGCCGCACTCGGGGCACGCCGTCGTGTCGAGCGCAGCACCGGCCGTCGCGTTCGCGATGTTCATGGGGGCACCTCCTCGTCCGTGTCTCACTTGGACGGAGTCCGGGGTGGTGGCTCCTGATACCCCGCGTGCGACAACTACAGTGGGGGCCGCGCACCCCGCGAGCGGACGTGGTGGAACTGGCAGACACGCAGGATTTAGGTTCCTGTGCCCTAGGTGTGCGGGTTCGAGTCCCGCCGTCCGCACCGACGCCGTCCAGGCCGCCGGCTCCGCCGGCAGTGCCCCGTGCCGCCCGGGACGCGGCCGCGATGGGTACGACACGTACCGATACGATGCCCGAAAGGCATTCGTCCAGCACGAGATTCGGACGCGGCGGGGGAGCGACCACCCTCTGGCTCCGCGGGCCCGACCACGAAGGAGCGCACCGTGACGTCCAGACTCGAGCCCGGTGAGCAGGCCCCGGCCTTCAGCCTCAGCGATGACACCGGCCAGACCGTCAGTCTCGCGGACTTCGCGGGCCGCAAGGTCATCGTCTACTTCTACCCGGCCGCCATGACTCCCGGCTGCACCAAGCAGGCCTGCGACTTCAGCGAGTCCCTCGACTCGCTGAAGAAGGACGGCTACGAGGTGGTCGGTATCTCCAAGGACAAGCCGGCCAAGCTGGCGACGTTCCGCGAGCGCGACCACCTCACCATCCCCCTGCTGAGCGACGAGGACCTCGCGGTGCACACGGCATACGGCGCCTGGGGTGAGAAGAAGCTCTACGGCAAGAACGTCGAGGGGGTCATCCGGTCGACCTTCGTCGTCGACGAGGAGGGCAGGGTGAGCCACGCCTTCTACAACGTCAAGGCAACCGGCCACGTGGCCAAGCTCCGTCGCGACCTCGGCATCGCCGACTAGAGTCACACCGTCCCCCGAAAGGAAGCCAGATGAGCGACACCGCACGGATCGAGCAGGACATCCAGAGCGCACGGGCGCGCCTCGAGGGCACCGTGAACGAGCTGGCCTACCGCGCGCAGCCGCAGGTCATCGCGCAGCGCCAGGTGCAGGGCCTCAAGCTTCGCTTCGCCGCGGCCACGCACACCGAGGACGGTGAGCTGCGGATCGAGCGCATCGGCGCCGTCGTGGCGGCGGCTGTCGTCCTCGTGGTCGCCGTCGGGCTGCTTCGCCGCCAGCGCTGATCCGGCCCGCCGACCGCACGCCTGCCATGGCCAGGAAGGATGTCGCCGCCACCGCGTCGGCCCGACTGCCCGTCCGCATGCTGCACGACCGCGTTCTCGTCTCCCTCGAGAGTGAAGGGGAGCGGCGGTCCGGCGGTGGCATCCTCATCCCCGCGACGGCCTCGGTGGGCAAGCGCCTCGCCTGGGCGGAGGTCGTGGCGACCGGTGCCAACGTGCGCCAGGTCGAGCTGGGAGACCGCGTCCTCTTCGACCCGGAGGACCGTGGTGAGGTGGAGCTGCACGGCAAGGACTACGTCCTGCTCCGCGAGCGCGACATCCACGCCGTCGCGGCCCGACGTGTCGAGGACGGCCAGACCGGCCTCTATCTCTGAGCCCCCCGCCGCGGCAACCGTGCAGCCGGGCTCCGGCGCCCGCACGGCGGCACGGTCGCCGCGGCAACGTCAGTCGGGACGCAGCCCGAGGGTGCGCAGCAGGCCGGGGCCGGGCCACACGGGCTTGCTCGGCACGGACCACTTCTTCGGGTCCTTCTGGTTCAGCAGCACGTACTTGTCCAAGCAGACCTGCTGTGCCACCGGCCCGTAGAGGTCGGCGTCCTCGGTCATCCACGCCTTCTGGTGGGATGCCCGGTAGGTGCTCGGCATCGACTCCCACAACGCCTTGTTGAAGCGCCGGACCGCGGCGTTGCGCTTGCCCGGGCGAATCGCCTCGTCGTCGACCGTGCCGCCGCCACCGGCCAGCGCGGTGAGGCCCTCTCCACCCAGCCCCGGGATCGTCGCGCCGGCGAAGTCGGCCGACCAGCCGCGGTAGCTGATGCCCCACGCCTTGGTGATCTGCTCGATGCCGACCTCGCCCACCTTCCCCTTGGCGGGCCAGTCCGTCGAGCGGACCCGTCCGCCACCGACGGACAGGGCGATGTGGCCGTGCTTTCCGCCTGCCCAGTAGACCGGCGACCCGGCGGGCGCGTCCGTGCCGCCGCGCCGCTTCGTGGCCCGCGCCCAGGCAGCGTTCGCGTCGGCGAGCCCGAAGCGGTGCGGCGCGGCGATGCAGTTCCACACGAAGTTGCAGCACATCCCGACGGGAAGGTACGTCGTGAAGGCGCGCGCCTTGCCCACGCTCGCGCCCGGTCCCCGCACCGTGACGTCGCGGTCACCATGGCCCGGGGGTCGAGGCTCCTCGGTCCACGGCAGGTCGGGCACGACCTCCCGCTCGCCCTGGTCGCCCCGATCCAGCTCGTCGTCCCAACCGGTCATGGCATCTCCCCTCGGGCCGGTGACGCAGTCACCCACGCCGCGGTGTCCTCCCATCGTCCAAGGGAGGCGTCGGGCTGTCAGCCTGATACGAGAAACGGAGACGACACGTCACCGTTTGTCCCCAGGAAGGCGTCGTGGGACGTCGTGGATGTCGTGGGACGTCGTCGGACAAGGAAGACCCCCGTCCGAGGCGCTCCGAACGGGGTCTCCTCCGTCACCGACCACGACCAGCTGGCCCTGGGGATCACTCATCGTGGTCGAGCGGCCATCCCGGACCACCGCTGCGGACGGCCGTGCCCGATGATGGGGTGTGCTGTCCCGACTGGCCCCGGCCCGTCGACGTCTCGTCGCGGTTCTGCTCGTCCTCGCCGCTGCCATCGTCGTCGGCGGGAGCGTCGCGGCTCTTCGTCAGACGGGTTCCGGTGGAGCGCTGGAGCACGGGTCGGCGCCCGGGCCTGTGCTGATCGTCCCCGGCTACGGCGGGTCCCGCGCCTCCGTGGAGCCGCTCGCCGCCACGCTGCGGGAGGCCGGCCGTGACGTCACCGTGGTGACGCTGCCCGACCGGGCGCAAGGCGACCTGGTCGCTCAGGCGGATGCCGTCGGCGTCGCCGTCGACGCGGCGCTGGCTCGCACCGGGACCGCGACGGTCGACCTCGTCGGCTACTCCGCAGGAGGAGTCGTCGCGCGGCTCTGGGTGACCGAGGGCGGCGGGAGCAACCGGGTCCGCCGCCTGGTCACGCTGGGCTCGCCCCATCACGGCACGGAGGCGGCGAGCCTGGGCGCTCTCGTTTCCGGGGCGTGCCCCGAGGCCTGCCAACAGCTCGCCACCGACAGCCCTCTGCTCGCCCGCCTCGATCGTGAGCCCGTGCCACCCGGCCTGGTCCTCCTCTCTCTCTGGAGCACCCGCGACGAGGTCGTCCCGGCGGGCTCTGCAGTCGTCGACGGGGCTCCTAGCCCGTCGCTCCAGAGCATCTGCCCCTCGTCCACGGCCCGGCACGGGGACCTGCCCGGCGACCCCCTCGTGCAGTCGCTCGTCGGCGAGGCCCTCGGAGTGGCGCCCCTGCCGGACTGGGGCACCGCCGACTGCGCTCGCCTGGCGCCGACGGCGGGCTGACGAGGTCTCAGCTCGTGATGTCGCGCGTCGCGAAGTTCGCCCACGCCGCGGCAAGCAGCACGACGACGTAGACACCCTGGAGGGCCAGGCCGCGCTCGAGGTTGCTCCACAGGATCGGGTCGCGGTAGAGGTCGATGAAGGAGAGCCAGTATCGCGTCGGCAGGTAGGGCTGGAGGGGCCGTGCGGCATCGACGGTGAGCAAGAGCGAGGAACCGATGAGGAAGGCCAGCGCGCCGAGGCTCGCAGCCTGGGGGGAGTCGGTCAGGGTCGACAGGAAGAGGGCCATCGCCGCGACCCCGAGCATCGAGACGGTGATGAAGCCGATGGCGGCCACCGAGCGCCAAGCGACCTGTGCGGGGCTGAGGGCCGAGCCGGAGAGACTGATCATCGCGGTCGAGAGCGGCGCGTTGCCGAGCAGGAGCCGCCCGACGACGTAGCCGACCGCGACGACCGAGACGACGCAGACGAGGACGAAGGTCGTGATCGCGCCGAACTTGCGCACGAGCAGGCGGGTCCGGCCGACGGGCCGCACGAGGAGGTAGCGCAGCGTGCCGGCCTCCGCCTCACCGGCTACCGACTCGCCCGCTACAACCGCAACGGCAATGGGCAGGAAGAGGGGCAGCACGATGGCGAGCGCGGCGATGGAGAAGAGGGACCCGTTCGCGAGGACCGCTGCAAGGAATGCTGGGCCGGAGCCGGGTCGCGGCGCGATGCCGGTCCAGGCGAGCAGGACGGCCACGGTGGTCGGCAGCAGGTTGAGCAGCAGGATCGCGACCCACGTGCGTCGCCTGCTGAAGAGCTTGACGAGCTCGACACCTTCGGCTCCCCGGTCGGACGACCCGATCATCGGGGCACCTCCCCGGAGCGTCGACGTGTTCGTTCCTCCACGATGTCCTCCAGCCGTCGTCGCTCCGGTCCGAGCTCACTCACCCGGATGCCGTTCGAGACGAGACGTGCGTTGAGCACCGCGGGCTCGGCGCCCTTCACGAGGAGGCGCTCGCCGTCGCGGTGCTCCACGCAGCCCCCGAGCAGGGCGGCGGCGCGTGCGGCGTCCGGGCTGACGACGACGACCCGGCCGGTCGGCGCGCGGAGCCGTGCCAACGGCTCCTGGAGCACGAGCTGACCCCGGTCGAGCAGGCCGATCCGGGTGCACAGCTGCTCGACCTCGGCGAGGAGGTGGCTCGAGAGGAAGATCGTCGTCCCCGTGCGGTTCAGGGCCGACAGCAGCTCGCGGATCTCGCGGATCCCCTGCGGGTCGAGGCCGTTGGTCGGCTCGTCCAGCACGAGAAGCTCCGGCTGGCGCATCAGGGCCGCCGCCAGACCGAGCCGCTGGCGCATCCCGAGGGAGTACCCCCGCACCGGACGGGAGCCGACGGCCCCGAGCCCCACCTGCGCGAGGGCCTCGGTCGCCCGGTCGCCCCGGTCCTTCCGGCCGCCGCCGAGCTGACCCTGCGGTCGGCGTCCACTGGCGTCCTGGAGCACGAGGTTTCGGTGGCCGGACAGGTGACCGTAGGCGGCCGGCCCCTCCACGAGCGCGCCTACCCGCGGCAGCACAGACGCCCCCCGCCGGGGCATCGCCTCTCCGAGCACCTCGATCCGCCCCGATGTGGCGAGGACCAGCCCGAGCAGGCAACGCACCGTCGTCGTCTTGCCCGACCCGTTCGCGCCGAGGAACCCGTAGACGTCGCCACGCTGGACCTCGAGGTCGATGCCGTCGACGGCGCGGACGCCTCCGGCAAACAGCTTCGTCAGACCCTCGGTGTGGATGACGACCTCAGGGGTGAGGTCGGCGGCGGACTCCGCGGACCCCGGAGGTGCTGACCTCACGCGGCACCTCGCGGGAGGGCGGCTGCGACCCGGGCGAGGCCGTCGGGCGTGAGAGTCCCCGTGACGAGCCACGCCCGCCCGGTCACCGCGGGATCTGTGAGCAGCAGCCCGACAGGGCCCACGCTGACGGCGATCCCCTCCGGCAGCGGCCGCGCGCTCGCTGCCACCTGCAGCTGTGCGCGGAGCGATTCCGCAGTCCCGATCGGCAGCGCGCCGACCGCGAACTGCGTGACACCGCGCCCGTAACGGGCGATGCCCTCGAGGTCTGGCAGAGGTGCGGCCCGGTCGAAGCCCAGCAGCCGGCCGGGCAGCCCTTGGTCGGGCAAGCGGCCGACGGCCCGGACCAGGTTGAAGCGCTGTCGGGTGCGGACCCGGGCATCCGGGGGTGGCGTGAAGGCTGTCGTCGCGGCAGCCGGGGCGTCGTCACTGAAGTCGAGGAAGGTCGTCGACAGGGCGGGGGACCGCAGGTCTGTACCGAAGACGTCGACGGCGACCGGCACCCCGGACTCCCGGTCGGCCCAGACGTCGACGCGGCCGATCGTGCTGAGCGCCTCCCCGGGGGTGAGGCGCAGCCCGTCGGCGCGTCGGCCGGCGACCCACCGCGACGGCAGGCTCGTCACGAGCTCCGGCGCCGCCTCCGACAGCAGTCGGGCGGCCAGCTGCGGGGGGAGCAGGTCACCGGAAGTGGGCAGCCGCACCGCCCCGGCGGGCTCCGGTCGGGTGAGCAGCACTCGGTTGTCCTCGTAGTCCCACACCATCGAGCCGGACAGCGTCGTGCGGCTGTCGACCTCACCTGTCGGGGTGAGGGTGTCCGCCCGCCAGTCCCGGCTCGAGCGCCACCACACGCGGACCTGGGTGCGCCCGCCGAGGAGGGAGACGACGTCAGCGAGGTCGGTGCCGGCCGGGAGGGCGAGCGATCCGGTCGACTCGGCAAACCCGGAGTACGGCTGCTCGAACGAACCCCGCACCCGGGCGAGCAGGGAGACAGCCTCCCCGCCGGGTGGCCCGGCCGGCAGCACCCGGACGATGAGCGGCAGCACGGCGAAGGCCGCGACGAGTGCGAGCACGACTCCCGAGCGCCACGTGCGTCCTCCCATGGAGTCACCGTAGGTCACCCTCACGGGAATGGTGGGTGACTGGGGCGCCGTCCTGGTTACGGCCGCGCCAGCCCCAGCCGACCGGAGATCCAGCTTCTGTGGACTCAGGAACACGGCGACTGCCGCCGCCCCCGAGGACAGAATCGGCTGCGGCGCGTCCGATTCCGAGTGGGTTTCGTGGACAGCAGTAGAGCCCGGCCCAAGGGGCCGAGCTCTACTGCTGTATCTATGGTGCGCCGCCAGGGACTCGAACCCCGAACCCAGTGATTAAGAGTCACTTGCTCTGCCAATTGAGCTAGCGGCGCAACGAGGGGAAACGTTAGCAGCCGTCCCGGGCCGGGACAAAATCGGTCGCCGCGACGCATCAGGGCCCGCATTCGGGGCCCGCCGGGGCTCGGGCGGCCCGGTGCTACGGGCGGATTCGCGCGGCTACGGGGTGCCGCTCGCCGTCGAGATGAGCGACAGCGCCAGGCTGACGACGATGACGCCGATGATGAGCCCGACCGTGATCCGCTGGGCCTTCTTGTTCCCCATGAGCATGAGCCCATTGTGCGGCATCGGGACGTGGCGACGGCGGGCGCCTCCGGCCCGAGGCGCGCGGCGTGCCCCTCCAGAGGGCGTATGCCGTCCAGCCGCCTCCCGCCGGCGCCTGTCAGGTCGGACGGTCAGCGGCCCTCGGAGACGAGCATCGCGCGGACGGCGGCGCGCAGGTCGCCGGTGCTGTCCTTCGTGACCGCCTCGCGCATCCGCTGGTAGCCGGCGCCCTCGCGCAGGATGTGCTCGATGCCCGCGAGCTCGCCCGTGCACGCGAGGCGCCGCGCGGTCGGCTGCAGCCGCTCGAGCAGGTCCTGGATGTCCTCGACGACGTGGACCTCCGTGTTGTCGGCGTCGCGGATGATGATGGCGTCGAGCCCGTAGCGCGCGGCACGCCACTTGTTCTCCTGCACGTGCCACGGCGGCAGGGGAGGAGCCAGGACACCCTCGTCGAGCTGGTGCTCGAGGTCCGCGACGAGGCAGTGGATGAGCGCGGCGATCGCCGCCACGTCCTGCGGGCGTGAGAAGCCGTCACACGCGCGGACCTCGATGGTGCCGAGGCGCAGCGACGGCCGGACGTCCCAGCGCAGCTCGCTCGCGTCGGTGACGACCCCCGTCGTGAAGACGTCGTGGAGGTATGCGCGGTACTGCGCCCACGTCTCGAACTGGAACGGCAGCCCCGCGGTGGGCAGCTGCTGGAAGAGCATGGTGCGGTTGCTCGCGTAGCCGGTGTCGGCCCCCGAGCCGTAGGGCGACGACGCCGACAGCGCCGTGAGGTGCGGGTGGTAGGTCAGCAGGGCGTTGACCAGGGGCCACACCTTGGCGGCCGACCTCACACCCACGTGGACGTGGACCCCGAAGATCACCATCTGCCGTCCCCACCACTGGGTGCGGTCGATGAGGGTCGCGTAACGCTGTCCCTCCGTGACCTGCTGGTCCTCCCACCGGGCGAACGGGTGCGCACCACCGCCGTAGAGCAGGACGTCCAGCTCGGTGGCGGCCCTCTGGACGCGCCCCAGGCCGTCGGCGAGGTCGGCGGCCGCCTCCTCCGCGTTGGCACAGACGCCGGTGACGATCTCGACCGTGTTGCGCAGCAGCTCCTGCGTCACGGTGGAGCGCGACTTGGTCGGCCGGGCGTGACCGGCGTCGTCCGGCGCGTCGGCCAGGCCGAGGAGCTCGTCGGCGCGCGAGGTGAGGTCGAGGGTGACCGGGTCGAGCAGGCCGACCTCCCACTCGACCCCCAGGGTCTGGCCTGCTGACGGGGAGAACCGGGCATCCACCGGCCGCGCGCTCGGGTCGTTCATGGGGTCACCTCGAAGGGGTCGTCGGGGAAGCGACCGCAGGGCAGCGCTGCGTTGCTGCGGGCCGGTGTGAGCAGCTTTCCCGAGCCTATCCGCGCCCGGACCTGCGTGCGACGACCGGGCGTTCGTCCGCGGCGGGAGGGCGCTGCCCGGCACACTGGGAGGCGTGGTGCCGGCATGCGGCGTCCAGGACGGGGGAGACATGACACGAGCGGCGCACACGACGACGACGCCGGCACCTCGTGCGACGACATCGGCATCGTCCTCGTCGATGACGCTGTGGCTGGTCCGGGCGGTCGCTGCCGTTTGCGCAGTCGTGGCCGTCTCGGCGTGCGGTACCCCCGGCCAACCCGGAGGCGCCGCGACGGACGTGGGCGGAGGGTCCTACGGCTGGTTCGCGTACGAGCCCGCGACGGCGGACGCCTCCGGGACGCCCATCAGCCCCCCGGCCGAAGCGTTCGTCGACCCCATCGCACGGTCCGGCCTCTCGCTGCCCGACAGCGCACACGTCCAGAGCGTCGAGGGTCAGGCGGCCGCCACCGGCGCCGAGAGGTACCTGTTCGTCTTCGAGGTCGACCGCGCGACCGCGGCCACGTTCTGCCAGCAGGGTGGCCTCGGCGGGGCCGGCCCGGTCCCCAGCGCCGCGGGCACCGTGCTGACCAGCATGGGCAACCCGCCCGTCACCGGGAGCTCACGCTGGTGCGCCGGCACGTCGCCGACGGACCCGACGTGGGCCCGGTACGTCCTCCTCGACGCGGGCGATCCCACGACCGTCCACCTGTCCCTGCACCGGGACACTCCCTGAGCGGAAGCACGACTGCGGCGCTGCCCGACGCGTCGTGCAGCGCCCCTCCTCCCCGGCGCGATTAGGGTGGAAAGGCCGACCAGAGAGGACGCGCCGTGAAGGTCTACCTGTCGTTCGACTTCGAGGGCGTCGCTGGCATCGTCGACTGGGCGCAGTGCCGGGAGGGAACGGCGGCCTACGGCATCGGCTGCACCCTCGCCCTGGGCGAGGTGAACGCGGCGATCGAGGGTGCCGTCCGTGGTGGCGCCACCGAGGTCGTCGTCAACGACTCGCACGGGCAGATGCGCAACCTCGACCCGGACGACCTGGCCCACGACGCCAGCTACATCTCCGGTCGGCACAAGCCGCTCTACATGATGGAGGGGCTCGACGACTCCTTCGACGTCGTCTTCCTGGTCGGCTACCACGGTTCGATCTCCGGCGAGTCGTCGACGCTCTCGCACACCTACAACCCGGAGGTGTTCTCCGCCGCGCGGATCGGCGACACCGAGGTGGGCGAGAGTGGCATCAACGCCCTGGTGGCAGAGCACTTCGGGGTGCCGATCGGCCTGGTCACCGGCGACGAGGTGACGATCAGGGAGACAGAGCCCTTCGCCGCAGAGGCTGCAACGGTCGTCACCAAGCAGTCGATCACCCGGTTCGCCGCGACGAGCCTGCACCCCCGCCTGGCTCGCGCGCGGATCGGGGAGGCCGCCGCCGAGGCCGTCGGACGTGCTCTCGACGGCCGGCTTCGCCCGCCGCAGCTCGGCAGGCCGGTGCGCCTCGAGCTCGACGTGCAGACCGCTGACATGGCCGAGGTCGGCAGCTGGGTCAAGGGGGCCGAACGTGTGGGCACCCGGACTCTGCGCATCGAGTCGGACGACGCGCTCGCGGCCTTCCGGTCCTTCGTCGCGGTCACCTACATCACCCGGCAGGCCGGAGGCCGCTGACCGGCTTCTCGACGGGGTGAGCCGCGTGAGATGCGTGAGATGCGGTGAGACGCAGCGTGGCCCGTGTCCCTCTGGAGGGACACGGACCACGGACACGTCCCGCTCGTGCGGGAACCATGGGGTGAGTGACGGGACTTGAACCCGCGGCCACCTGGACCACAACCAGGTGCTCTACCAGCTGAGCTACACCCACCATGCACAACACGAGCCGGGCCCGAAGGCTCGGCGCCGTGTCACGGCGTCGACAATGCTACAGGCTCGAGTCAGGTGCTCGTGACCACCCCGCCCGGCGGCATACGCCATCGCCCGGAGGGCTGCGCGGGAGCGCTCAGTGCTCGATGACGTGCGGTGATGCGAGCGCCTTCGCCGTGGCGCTGTCGGGGCCGGGCTGGGGCACGAAGACCGCCTCCCGGTAGTAGCGAAGCTCGGCGATCGACTCGCGGATGTCGGCCAGGGCGCGGTGTCCGCCGGACTTCTTCGGGGCGTTGAAGTACACGCGCGGGTACCACCGGCGCGACAGCTCCTTGATGGAGCTGACGTCGATGATCCGGTAGTGCAGGTAGGACTCGAGCACCGGCATGTCCCGCGAGAGGAAGCCGCGGTCGGTGGCCACCGTGTTGCCACCGAGCGGGGCCTTGCGCGGCTCGGGGACGAAGGTGCGGACGTAGTCGAGGACGATGTGCTCGGCCTCCTTCAGCGTCACCCCGGAGTCGAGCTCGGTGATGAGGCCGGAGCTCGTGTGCATGTCGCGGACGAAGTCATCCATCTGCTCGATGGCCTCGTCCGGAGGCTTGACGACGACGTCGATGCCGTCGCCGAGCTGGTTGAGCTCGAAGTCCGTGACGAGAGCAGCCACCTCCACCAGGGCGTCGGACTTCAAGGACAGGCCCGTCATCTCGCAGTCGATCCAGATGATCCGGTCGGCGATGGCTCGGTGGTTGGTGTCGCTCACCGGTCCACCATAGAGGCTGACGGGGACGGCCCGGTCGAGTCGGGAGAGCACGCGGCTCGGTGCGGTGCGACGCTGCTGCACTAGCCTGCCCTCATGGCTTCAGGGGACGTGACGACACAGACGGGCGCGGGCCCGGGCGGCTCGACGCAGCAACGGAGTCCGGTGCGCAACCCGACCCGGCGACCGATGCTGCGTACCGTACTGACCATCGGCGTCGCAGCGTGCGCCTTCCTCTTCTGCCTTCTCATCCTGCTCGGCATCCTCGGCGAGCGGCTCACGACCCAGACGATCGTCACGTCCGCGCTCATGGCGATCATCCCGCTCCTCATCGTCGTGCCGACCTTCCTCTGGCTCGACCGCTACGAGGCGGAGCCGGCGCGCTACATCGTCTTCGCGTTCCTCTGGGGTGCACTCGTGGCGGTCGTCGGCGCGTTCTTCCTCAACACGTTCGGTCTCAGGCTGCTCGTGGAGGCGCGGTGGACCGACCCGCTGGAGACGGGCGCCGTCTACCTGGCGCCGATCACCGAGGAGACGCTCAAGGGCCTCGGCATCCTGCTCATCTACCTGCTCCGTCGACGCGAGTTCGACGGGATCATCGACGGCATCGTCTACGCCGGGCTCATCGGGGCGGGCTTCGCCTTCAGCGAGAACGTCCTCTATCTCGGTCAGGCCTACAACGAGTACGGCAGCGAGGGGCTGACGTCGACGTTCCTCGTGCGCGGACTGATGGGTCCGTTCGGCCACCCGCTCTTCACCTCGCTGACGGGGATCGGCATCGGGATCGCCGTCACGGCACGGCGCCCGCTCGTCCGCGTCCTCGCCGTCGTCGGCGGCCTGGTGTGCGCGATGCTGCTCCACGGTCTGTGGAACCTCTCGGCCCTCGCCGGGATGGACGGCTTCTTCGAGGCGTACGCGACCTACCAGGTGCCGCTCTTCCTCGCCTTCATCGGCTTCCTCGTCTGGCTGCGTCGTCGTGAGGGCCGGCTCATCGGTCGCTACCTCTCACCGTATGCCGACGCCGGCTGGCTCACCCACGCCGAGGTCACGATGCTCTCGCACCTCCGGCTGCGGCGGGCGGCGCGGGTGTGGGCGCGACAGAACGGCGGTCGTCCGGCGAAGCGGTCGATGGACGCCTTCCAGGACAGTGCGAGCGACCTCGCCCTGCTGCGCTCCCGGCTCGTCCACGGCACGGCTGAAGCAGGTGCGTCGGAGCGCGAGATGGTGCTGCTGGGGGCGATCACATCGCACCGCCGCGACTTCGTCGGCTCGCCCGTGACCTGAGCGGGCTCGATGGGTCGGGGTGCCTATCATTGGACGGCGCCCGGATCGGGTGACCGGCCCCTGTAGCTCAGCGGATAGAGCAAGAGCCTTCTAATCTCTTGGTCGCAGGTTCGAGTCCTGCCGGGGGCGCCTGCACAGCACCTCACCCGGGGACCATCCGGATTTCCCCGCCGCTCGCCGATGCCTGCTGCGATGATGAATGCCGTCAGTCGGCGTGGAGGGAGCGCATCCACCCAGCGGAGTCGCCGTCGCGCGGCCGACGGGAGGACGGCGCGCTGATGACGGGTCCCACCACGAGAACGAGCCGGATCCCGATCCTCGGCTGGCTTCGCACGTACGACCGCAGCTGGTTGCGCGGCGACCTGATCGCCGGCGTGACCGTCCTGGCGCTCGTCGTCCCCAAGAACCTCGGCTACGCCGGCATCGCGGGGATCCCGCTGCAGAACGGCCTCTACGCGGCGGCTGCCGGTGCCATCCTCTACGCGATCTTCGGTACGAGCCGACAGATCTCGGTCGGGCCGAGCTCGGGACTGGCCGCCGTCGCCGCGAGCGCCGTCCTCGCCGCCGGGATCGTCGACGAGAAGGCGGTCGCGTCGTTCGTCGCCGGGATCACCCTGGCGTCAGGCGTGCTGTACCTGCTCGTCGCCGTGCTGAGGATGGGGTGGATCGCCCAGTTCCTCTCCCGGGCCGTGGTCACCGGCTTCCTGTTCGGCGCGGCGATCGACGTCGTCATCGGCGAGCTCCCGAAGCTGACCGGGACGAAGGTGTCGGGGAACAACCCGCTCCAGGAGCTGCGGTCGTGGGTGACGACGCTCGGCGACGTGCAGGTCGCGACGGTCGTGGTCGGCGTCGTCTCGCTCGCCGTCGTCTTCGGCCTGCGCCTCGTCGCCCCCAAGGTGCCGGGTGCCCTCGTCCTGGTGGTCGGTGGTCTGCTCGCCTCTCGGCTGCTGGATCTCGGCGAGCGCGGCGTGGCACTCGTCGGGGACGTTCCCCGAGGCCTGCCGGCCGTCGTGCTGCCGGACCTGGCGCTGATGTGGGACCACGTCGCCGTCGGGGCCGTCGCCGCGTTCGCCCTCGTGCTGATCGGCTTCTCCCAGACCGCCGGCGACGCGCGCGCCTTCGCCGCCAAGCACCGCTACCAGATCGACATCGACCAGGAGTCGGTGGCCCAGGGGTTCGCCAACGCCGGGTCGGGTGTCCTCCAGGGAATGCCCGTGTCCACCAGCCTGTCGGCGAGCTCGCTCAACGACCACTCCGGGGCCAGGTCGGGCCTGGCCTCGCTCACGACCGGGTTCACGGTCCTGCTGACCCTGTTGTTCCTGGCGCCGCTGTTCTCCGACCTGCCCAAACCGGTGCTCGCGGCGATCATCATCGAGGCCGTCGTCATGGGGATGATGGACCTCGCGGAGATGAGGCGGCTCTTCCGCGTCAAGCGGTTCGACTTCGGGGTGGCCGTCGCCGCCCTTCTGGGAGCGCTCGTCTTCGGTGTGCTGGTCGGCGTCCTGATCGGTGTGGCGCTCTCGATCTTCTGGCTCGTCAAGGTCTCCACCCGTCCGTACATCGCGACCCTGGCGCGCGAGCCGGGCACGGACGTCTACCGCGACCTCAGCGACCACCCGGACGGCGAGCTGGTGCCGGGCATCGCGGTGATCCGGATGGACGGTGGTTTGTTCTTCGCCACCTCCGACGCCCTCGAGGACCGCATCCGCGAAGTCATCCACGGGGACCGAGCAGTGACAGCGATCGTGCTCGACTGTGGCGGCATCGACTTCATCGACTCGCAGGGCTCGGCCAAGATGGCCGACCTGCTCGACCTGGTCGACGACTCCGACGCCGTCCTTCGACTGGCCAGGCTCAAGGCGGCCGTGCGGGCCACGCTCGAGCTCGACGGCGTGCTGCAACGCCTCGGCACCGACCACGTCCACGGCAACGTCGCCAGGGCCGTGGAGGCGGAGCGCCGGGAGCGGGCGCTGCGCCCCTCCAGCCCTCGCGACGCCCGACCCGAGGCAGCAGAAGGGTCTTCGCGCCCGGACGAGTGAGGAGAAGGGGTCCGCGTCGGTGGCTCGGGTGGGGTCCCGGCCGCACACGGCCAGGTCACGACTCGGGTACGTCGTGGGGCGCGCCGCCGTTGAGTTTGGTTGTGCCCGCGTGACACGGAATGATACGGGCGTGGCAGGTGATTCAGGGGTGGGCAATGCCCGTCTCCTTTCGAGCGTTCAGGCACTTCGATCTGCCGTCGCGGAAACGACCCTGCCCCTCGACCTCCCGACCGCACCGGCGGCCCGGTCGGCGCGCACGCGCCTGCTCGACCAGCTCGACGACTACGTCATCCCGCGGCTGACGTCGCTCGACGCGCCGCTGCTCGCGGTCGTCGGCGGCTCGACAGGCGCCGGCAAGTCGACGCTGGTCAACTCGGTCGTCGGGCGGGAGGTGACGATGCCCGGTGTGCTGCGGCCGACCACCCGCTCACCGGTCCTGATCCACCACCCGTCGGATGCCGCGTGGTTCTCCGGTCCGCGCGTGCTGCCGAGCCTGGCGCGCATCACCGGGCGGCACTCGTCGTCCGACGGTCCGGGCGCGGTGCGTCTCGTCTCGACCGACGAGGTCGCCGCAGGGCTGGCACTGCTCGACGCCCCTGACATCGACAGCGTCGTCGAGGCCAACCGCGAGCTCGCCACGCAGCTGCTCGCGGCCGCAGACCTCTGGATCTTCGTCACGACGGCGGCACGCTACGCCGACGCCGTGCCGTGGGAGCTGCTGCGCGAGGCGTTCGAGCGCGGCACCGCTGTCGCCGTCGTGCTCGACCGGGTGCCCGCGGGCGCGGTCGACGACATTCGCACGCACTTCGCCTCGATGCTGCGCGAGCAGGGCCTCGACAAGGCCCCGATCTTCACGGTCGTCGAGTCCGAGCTCGTGGACGGTCTCCTGCCCGGCGACCAGACCGAGCGGCTGCGGGGCTGGCTGGCGGCGCTCGCCGGCGACGCCCAGGCCCGGGCCGACGTCGTGCGTCAGACGCTGCACGGTGCGCTCGTCTCGCTCGACTCGCGCAGCCTGGCGCTCGTTGCCGCCTCGAAGGAGCAGGCCGCAGCGGGCCAGGCGCTCGTCGACGCTGCCGCCGCGGCCTACGACGAGGCGAGGCGGCAGGTCCACGAGGGGATGCTCGACGGCACGCTGCTGCGTGGTGAGGTGCTCGCGCGCTGGCAGGAGTTCGTCGGCACCGGAGAGTTCTTCCGCCAGGTCGAGTCGACCGTGTCCCGTGTGCGCGACCGCTTCACGTCCTTCCTCAAGGGCGAGCCGGCGCGCGCCGACCACCTCGGTGAAGCGCTCCAGTCAGGCGTCGAGTCGCTCGTCGTCAACCGAGGTGAGCTCGCCGCGAGCGCGATCGCGCGCGCCTGGCGCACGCTGCCCGGCGGCGACCAGCTGCTGGTGGCCAACCCGGGCCTCGCGCGCTCCAGCGCGGACGTCGACACGCGCATCCAGCGCCTGGTGCGCGACTGGCAGGGCGACATCCTCCAGATGGTCCGCGAGGAAGGTCGCGACCGCCGCACGACGGCACGGATCATGGCCTACGGCGTCAACGGTCTCGGCGTCGTCCTCATGCTCGTGACGTTCGCGAGCACGGCGGGCCTCACGGGTGCCGAGTTCGGCATCGCCGGCGGCACCGCGGTCGTCGGCCAGAAGCTGCTTGAGGCCGTCTTCGGCGACCAGGCCGTCCGAGAGCTCGCACGCAAGGCTCGCGAGCAGCTGACGGCTCGCGTCGACGAGCTGTATGCCGCCGAGCTCGCCCGCTACAAAGGAGCTGTCACGACCTTGCAGGTCGACACCGAGCAGACCGAGCACCTCGTCACGGCCGCCGCAGCGGTCAAGGATGCGCGATGAGTCCGATCAGGATGGGCCGTGCCAAGGTCGTGACGGTCTCTGCCTCCGAGCTCGGCACCCGCACCACGGAGCTGTCGATGGCGCTCGTGTCGGGCGCCGACGAGCTGGACCCTGCGGCTGTCGAGGTCGCCCGACGGGTCGTCGACAAGGCCGTCGAGCGCTCCGGCATCGCCGGCGACCACACCGTCGTGGCGCTTGCAGGGGCGACGGGCAGCGGCAAGTCGTCGCTCTTCAACGCCCTCGCCGCCGCCGACGTCGCCACCATCGGCGCTCGGCGCCCGACGACGTCGCGCCCGATGGCCGCCGTCTGGGGTGACGCCGACGCGTCGGAGCTGCTCGACTGGCTCGGGGTGGCCGCCCGTCACGTCGTCGACACGGCGGGGGAGACCGATGCCGAGGCGGGGCAGCGGGTGGCTGACGAAGGCCCCGAGCCCGTCACGGTGGCCGGATCTCTCGACGGGCTGGTGCTCCTCGACCTGCCGGACTTCGACTCGCGCGAGCTCGAGCACCGCCGGGAGGCCGAACGGGTGCTCGAGCTCGTCGACGTCTTCGTCTGGGTGACCGACCCGCAGAAGTACGCCGATGCCCGCCTGCACGACGAGTTCGTCAGCCTCATGTCACACCACGACGCCGTGACGTTCGCGGTGCTCAACCAGTCGGACCGTCTGACGGCCGAAGGCGTCACCACCCTCACCAACGACCTCGCGAGGCTCCTCGTGGCCGACGGCGTGGCTGATGCGAAGGTGCTCGCGACCTCAGCCATGACCGGTCAGGGCGTCTCCGAGCTCAAGCAGCGACTTGCCAATGCCGTTGCAGGACATGCTGCGTCACGTCAGCGGCTCAAGGCCGACGTCGTGGGCGCCGCGACGAGGCTGCGTGGCGGCGTCGCCGACTCCGAGGTGGACGTCGGGCGCGTGGCCCGGGAGGCGCTGGACAACTCGCTGGCGCGCGCGGCCGGTGTCCCCATCGTGCTCGACGCCGTCGCCCGTGACTATCGCCGTGAGGCGTTCGCGCACACCGGATGGCTCTTCGCCCGCTGGACCAAGGGCTTTGCCGCCGACCCGCTCCGCCGGCTCCGTCTCGACCGCACCGGCGGTCGCCCGACGATCCCGGTCGAGATCGACGGTGCCGACGTGCGCGCCGTGCTCGGACGCTCGTCGATCCCGGCTCCCACGGTGTCGACGGTGTCGGCCGTCGACCTCGCCACGCGCAGCTTCGTGCGGGACGCGTCCGCAGGTCTGCCGGTGCGGTGGGCCCAGGCGGTCGAGGACGCCGTCGACGGCGGCGACGGCACGTTGGGCGACGCGCTCGACCGGGCGGTCATCGGCACGTCACTGCGGGCACACCGCCCGGTCTGGTGGTTCGTCCTCAACATCGTGCAGTGGGTGCTCGGTCTCGTCGCCCTCGCCGGCCTCGTCTGGTATGCCGTCCTGTGGGTCTTCGCCCTGCTGCGGCTGCCGGCTCCCGAGACCCCTGCCGTCGGCATCCTGCCGCTGCCCCTGGTCATGCTCATCGTCGGGCTGCTGCTCGGCGTCGGGCTCGGCATCCTGGCGCGTTGGTGGGCGCGGGTCGGGGCCCGGCACCGACGGACCGTCGTGGGCAGGCGACTGACGGAGTCGGTCGCCGCGGTGGCCGACGAGCACATCCTCATCCCGGTCGACGAGGTCCTCCTGCGCCACCGACAGACCCGCGAGCACCTCGAGGCCGCAGCCGGCTGACGCGTCTGCCGAATGGGGGCCCGGCCGGGCCCAGCTCGGCGTGCCCGTCCACATCCCCTCGAGCGGATCGCTCCCTGTCCACAGGAGATCGGCCGGCCCTGTCCCTCGCCTCCTCCGGGGCCGAGGGTGGTTCCAGGCGGCGTCGGGCCGCCCCCAGGAACCCCCGAGGAGCAACGATGAACGAGACCCGCATCACCGTGCACGGCAATGTCGTGAGCGAGCCCGTCGAGCGACAGGGCCGCAACGGCAGCATCTTCACGACCTTCCGCGTCGCCACGACTCCCTACCGCCGCACGGGCGACGGCCGCTTCGTCGACGGGGACACGAGCTTCTACAGCGTCATCGCGTTCAACGCCCTGGCCGCGAACGCCGCCTCGGCGCTGCGCAAGGGGCAACCCGTCATCGTCGAGGGCAACGTCGCCATCAAGCAGTACGTCGGCAACGACGGGCAGCCGCGGGTCTCGCCCGAGATCGACGCCGACCACATCGGTCATGACCTGTCGTGGGGCCGGGCCAGCTTCGAGCGCGTCAGCCGGGCGGCTGCGCTCGGCCAGGACCGCACGGCCGACCCCGACGTCCAGGCGGAAGTGCGTGCCCTCGCCGAGGGCGACCCGGCCGGTGCCGACCGGCGTCCGGGTCACGTCGACGCGAACGGGGTCGTCGCCGACGACTACCACCCCGACGCCGGGGTCGCCGACGCGGGGCGAGACGACGGCGACGTGCTGGCCACGGGCGATCCCGAGACCGACGACTACGAGGTCGTCGAGCGACTCACGGCCTGAGGGGCGGTCCGCGAGCGCGACGCCGATTCGGTGCCGCGCTCGCCGCCAGATAGCCTTCTGCGCATGGCCGAGTACATCTACACCATGACCCGTGCGCGCAAGGCACACAACGAGAAGGTCATCCTCGATGACGTCTCGATGTCCTTCTACCCCGGCGCGAAGATCGGCATGGTCGGCCCCAACGGCGCCGGCAAGTCGACGATCCTCAAGATCATGGCCGGACTCGACCAGCCGAGCAACGGCGAGGCGCGGCTGGCCCCCGGGGCCACCGTCGGCATCCTGCTCCAGGAGCCGCCGCTCAACGAGGACAAGACCGTGCTCGGCAACGTCGAGGAGGGCGCCGGCGAGATCAAGGCGAAGCTCGACCGCTACAACGAGATCTCGGCCGAGATGGCCAACCCCGACGCCGACTACGACGCGCTGCTCACCGAGATGGGCAAGCTGCAGGAGGATATCGACCACGCGGACGCCTGGGACCTCGACAGCCAGCTCGAGCAGGCGATGGACGCGCTGCGCTGCCCGCCGCCGGACTCGCCCGTCACCAACCTGTCCGGTGGCGAGCGGCGCCGCGTCGCGCTCTGCAAGCTGCTCCTGCAGAAGCCCGACCTGCTCCTGCTCGACGAGCCGACCAACCACCTCGATGCGGAGTCGGTCCTCTGGCTCGAGCAGCACCTCGAGTCCTACCCCGGCGCCGTCATCGCGGTCACCCACGACCGCTACTTCCTCGACAACGTCGCGCAGTGGATCGCCGAGGTCGACCGCGGCCGTCTCTACCCCTACGAGGGCAACTACTCGACCTACCTCGAGAAGAAGTCCGAGCGCCTGACCATCCAGGGCAAGAAGGACGCCAAGCTGGCGAAGCGGCTCAAGACCGAGCTCGAGTGGGTCCGCAGCAATGCCAAGGGTCGTCAGGTCAAGAGCAAGGCGCGCCTGGCCCGCTACGAGGAGATGGCCGCCGAGGCCGAGCGCACCCGCAAGCTCGACTTCGAGGAGCTCCAGATCCCGCCGGGCCCGCGCCTGGGCTCGACGGTCATCGAGGTCAAGAACCTCAAGAAGGGTTTCGGCGACCGCGTCCTCATCGACAACCTGACGTTCTCGCTGCCCCGCAACGGCATCGTCGGCGTCATCGGCCCCAACGGCGTCGGCAAGTCGACCCTCTTCAAGACGATCGTCGGCTTCGAGGAGCCCGACGCCGGCGAGGTCAAGATCGGCGAGACCGTCAAGATCTCCTACGTCGACCAGGGCCGTGAGGGGCTCGACCCCAAGAAGAACCTCTGGGAGATCGTGTCCGACGGCCTCGACCACATGAAGGTCGGTAACGTCGAGATCCCGTCGCGGGCCTACGTCTCCCAGTTCGGCTTCAAGGGTCCCGACCAGCAGAAGCTCTCGGGCGTCCTCTCCGGTGGTGAGCGCAACCGCCTCAACCTCGCCCTGACCCTCAAGCAGGGCGGCAACCTGCTGCTCCTCGACGAGCCCACCAACGACCTCGACGTCGAGACCCTCGGCTCGCTCGAGAACGCGCTCCTCGAGTTCTCCGGCTGTGCGGTCGTCATTACCCACGACCGGTGGTTCCTCGACCGCGTCGCGACCCACATCCTCGCCTACGAGGGCACCGAGGAGAACCCGGCGAGCTGGTACTGGTTCGAGGGCAACTTCGAGTCCTACGAGGCCAACAAGGTCGAGCGGCTCGGCCCCGAGGCCGCGCGCCCGCACCGCGTCACCTACCGCAAGCTGACGCGCGACTGACCTCGCGCCGACGGCGTCGCCGTCCACGAGAGGGCCGGGGTGCCAGGCAGCCCGGCCCTCTCGGCGTCAGATCCAGTTCTTGCGCCGGAAGACGCCGTAGAGGGTGGTGGCCACCCCGGCGATGACGGCGGCGCTGAGCAGCACACCCCACGGGCGACCGAAGCCGGGATAGGGCACGTTCTGGCCGAACCAGCCGGTGACGGCGGTCGGGACGGCGATGATCGCGGCCCACCCGGTGAGCTTCTTCATCACGGTGTTGAGCCGGGCGTCCTGCAGCGAGAGGTTGGTCTCGAAGATCGTCGTGACCATGTCGCGCAGCGACTCCGTCCACTCGGCAGCGCGCAGGACGTGGTCGTAGAGGTCGTCGTAGAAGCCGTCGAGCTCGGTGCGGCGCTGGGCGAGGTCACCGCGGTGCCGGAGCACGGCGTTGACGACGTCGCGCATGGGCAGCACCACTCGGCGCAGCTCGACGAGCTCCTTGCGCAGCCGGTAGGTGCGCAGCTGCACGGCGTGCATCCGGCCGCGCTCGTCGAAGAGGAGGTCCTCGAGGCCCTCGATCGCGTCGTCGAGCTGCTGGATCGAGTCGAAGTGGCCGTCCACGACGGTGTCGAGCAGCCCGTGCACGAGCGCACCGACGCCAAGCTCCAGCAGCTGGGGGTCGTCGTTCCACCGGTCGAGGACCTGCTGCATGTCGAAGTCGTCGCTGCTCCGGACGGTGATGATGCCGCCGGGCAGCACGAAGGCCGAGATCCGCGTCGTGCGCAGGCGGGACTCACGCCCGGACGCCTCGACATCCACGGCGATGCCCGCCGCGTCGGCGCCGGCGTCCAGCCGAGTCGCATAGACGGTGAGGAAGGTGTGCCCGGCGTGCCGGGTCGCCTTGGGTCGCTCGACGACGGCGACGGCGTCCTCGACGGCATGGGGGTCCAGACCGAGCTCCTCGGCCAGGGTTCGCAGTCCGGGGTGGTCCGGCTCGCACAGGTCGACCCACATCAGGGAGCCCTCGCGGCCCAGGAGCTCGGACACGTCCTCGAGAGGGAAACCTTCGTCGACGACCTTCCCGTGCTCCCACCGGCAGGAGGTGATGCGCCCGGCTCCGTCGTTGCTCACCTTGCCAGTCTCGCAGCGCGCCGTCCCGCCGGTCACGCAGCGGCCGAACGCGTCGGGCCGCGCGTCGCCCGATGCGTCCCGCGATGGCGCGGTGAGCGGAGGGAGCGGTGACCGGAGGGTGCGGTGACCGGAGGGTGCGGTGGGTGCGACGCTCGACGGTGACACGGGACCGGGACTGAGGGGCCGGGGTGGGTCAGGCGATGAGGGGCGTCACCTCGGGGGTCGTCGGACGTGCGCCGAGGGCGAGCTGCCAGGCAGTTGCAAGGCGACGGCCGACCTGGTCCGCCTCGTCGGGAGCGACGCAGAAGGGCACGCGGACCCAGCGGGCGAATCCGCCCTGGACGCCGAACTGGCCGCCGCGGGCCAGTCGCACTCCTGCGGTCTCGGCGACACGCGCCAGTTCGTCACCGCGCGCCTCGGGCAGCTCGCACCAGAGATTGAGCCCGCCCGTCGGCACGGAGAAGCGCCAGTCCGGAACGTGCCGGCCGAGGGCGGTGACGAGGGCATCGCGGCGGGCGCGGGCCTCACGGCGCCGTTCGGCCAGCAGGGTCTCCCCCTGGTGGAGCAGGTCGGTGACGACGAGCTGTTCGAGGATGGCCGTGCCGAGGTCGAGGCTGTGGCGCGCCTCGATGACGGACTCTGCGCCGCCTGCGGGCACGCGCACCCACCCGACCCGCAGACCGCCCCACCAGGTCTTGCCGGCGCTGCCGAGGGTGTGTGCCTGCCGCGACGAGGCCGCGAACGGCGCCGGTTGCCTGCCGCTCGGGGCGTCGTCGAGGCCGAGCTCCACGAACGTCTCGTCGACGACGGGGACCGCGTTCGCCCGTGCGAGCACGCCTGCCAGCGCGTGCCGGGTCGGGGTGTCCATGACGAGTCCCGTCGGGTTCTGGTGGTCAGGAATCAGGTAGGCCGCGCTGGCTCCGCTCTGGCGCAGGCCGACCTCGATCCCGTCGACGTCCCAACCCGTCGGCGTGAGCTGGGCAGGGACCGCGCGGTAAGCCGAGCGTCGCACTCCCACAATGGCATTCGGGTAGGTCGGGCTTTCGACGAGGACACGGTCCCCGACCTCCAGGTGGGCGCGCAGGACCGCGGACAGGCCGCCGTGCGCACCCGAGGTGATGACCACCTGGTCCGGTGACGTCGACAGGCCGCGTCCCTCGAACCACGCGGCGACGGCGGCCCTGGTCTCGGGCAGACCTCGGGGGTCGTAGCCGGCGGTGGCGAGGAATCGGGGTAGCTCGACGAGCGCGCGCTCGTAGGCCGCTGTCACACCCGCGGCGGCCGGAAGCGCGGCATAGGTGAGGTCGATGACGTCGTTCGGGACGTCGGTGGGGATGAGACCGGCCTGCGAGAGGGCCAGGCCGGATGGTCCGGCCGGGAGGCAGACCACGCTGCCCGAGCCGCGGCGGGTCGTGACGAACCCCTCGTCGCGGAGGGCGTCGAGAGCAGCTCCGACGGTGGTCCGGCTGAGGCCGAGCTCTGTCGTCAAGGTGCGCTCGCTCGGCAGACGCGTGCCCACGAGCAGCCGCCCGTCCGAGACGAGGCGCCGGATCCCGTCGGCGAGGCCGCGGTAGGCCGGCCGGGGGAGCGGACCCGCTCCGAGGAGGAGGGCCAGTGAGCGGGCCGAGATGGTGCGCATCGGTCCACTGTCCCATGATTGGCCCTTAAAAGGCAGTCCACTGACGCCGATCATGGAGCGTATGAGACGTCACGTCCCCCTCGCGAACCTCACCCCGCGCCAACAGCTGAGCGCCGGCTACCTGCCGCACCGTCTCGTGCAGCTCCTCGGCGGGCTGGTGCTCTACGGCGTCTCCATGGCGATGATGATCCGCTCGACGCTGGGCCTGGACCCCTGGGACGTGTTCCACGCGGGCATCGCGACCCACGTGCCGTTGACCTTCGGCCAGGTGACGATCATCGTCGGCGCGCTCGTCCTGCTGCTGTGGGTCCCCCTGCGCCAGTGGCCGGGCCTGGGCACCGTGGCCAACGTCGTCGTCATCGGGCTCGCTGCTGACGCCGGTCTCGCCCTCATCGCCCCGCCCGAGTCGATGTGGGCCCGGGTGCTGCTGCTCGGGTCCGGCATCGTCCTCAACGGCGTCGCCGGAGGTCTCTACATCGGCAGCCAGCTGGGCCCCGGGCCGCGCGACGGGCTCATGACCGGCTTCGCGCGGCGCACGGGCCTGTCGATCCGGCTCGTGCGCACGACCATCGAGGTCGTCGTGCTGTCGGTGGGCTGGCTGCTCGGCGGACCCGTCGGGCTCGGGACCGTGCTGTATGCCGTGTCGATCGGACCCCTGGTCCAGTTCTTCCTGCCCCGTCTGACCATCGATCTCGGCCCCGAGGCGGTGCCCGAGTCGGGGCCCGTGGCCGTGCCCGACGAGGGCGTCGCGCCCCTCACGCCGACGTCACGGCTCGGCTCGACGACGAGCTGACCCCTCAGGTGCCGAACCCGGCGCCACCGAGATGCCACCGAGACGCCATGAGCGGAGCACCCGGCAGGCGCCAGGTTCGTACCATGCGAGGTCGAGGCGCTCGGCTCGACAGCGGGCCGGGAGGTGCGGGCCCACCCGTCGGCGGGTCGACTCCTCGCTGACGTCGTCGGACACAGCATCGAGCGTCAGGTGCGGGACGACGTCACGGAAGCGGCCGGCATACGGCGGGCACTCGGGGAAGGCGGCCCAGAGCGCGGTCGTGAGCGTGGCGAACGGCTGCGACGGCTCCGGCAGGAGGTGCACGATGCCGTTGGGGAACGTCTCTACTGCCTCGAGCGTGAAGTCGAACGGCCTGGTCGTGCCAGCGATCTCGGCGACGGCCTCGAGTGCCGCATCCGTCAGGTCCCGGACCCCGAGGAAGGGTGCGAGCGCTGTCACGTGGGCGTGCACGAAGTCCGGGTCGGTCGAGACGTAGTCGGTGTCGTAGTGCCGCGTCCGGGCCACGACGAAGGACTCGAGTGCGGGCACGGGCACCTGGAGCACCGAGTGGCCCGCGCCGGCGGAGGGCACGCCCGAACCCGTCAGTGCCCGGCGCCCACGAGCCGCAGGGCGAGGGCGGCGTTCGTCGCGCCGATCTGGGCCGGCGTGCGCCGGATCGTGGGGGAGTACCACCTGGCGACGTCCACGACGATGGACAGAAGCGCCAGCGCGGTGTCGGCGCTGTCGTCGACCGAGAAGGTCCCGTCGGCGACGCCACGGTCGAGGACGTCGCGCACGAGGGAGTCCATCTCCTTGCGCAGGGCGAGGACCTCGGCGTGGTGCTCGGGCGTCAGGTGGTGGTGCTCGTACTGCACGACGCGGGCCACCTGGTACTGCTCGACGTGCCACTCGGTGAAGCGCGCCATGACGGTGACGAGCTGCTCCGCGGGAGTGGACCCGTCCGCGATGGACGAGCGCAGCAGCCGCAGCGCCGACTCGTGCCCGCTGCGGCTCAGGGCGAAGAGCAGCTCCTCCTTGGAGCCGAAGTGGACGTAGACCCCTGCCGGCGAGAGGCCGGCTCCGGAAGCGATGTCCCGGGTCGTCGTCGCGTGGAAGCCCTTGTCGGCGAACGCGTGCGCGGCAGCCTGCAGGAGCCGCTCGACGGTCGAGGCGTCCGGGTCGGAGGTGCGGGCGTCGGTGGACGAGGAGGTCGTGGTGGACTGCGGCACGTTGACAGCATGCCGCAGGGGAGGGAAACTAAGCAAGCGCTTAGTTACCGACGGGTACTGCGCGCCGCACCCGTGAGCACGCCCCCGATGGAGGACTCAATGCCCCGCAACATCTATGACGAGGACCACGAGGCGATGCGCGCGTCGGCGCGCGAGTTCGTCGCCCGGACGCTCGCGCCCAGGGCCGAGGAGATGATCCAGGGCAAGTCCATCCCGCGCGACATCTGGCTCGAGGCGGGCAAGCAGGGCTTCTTCGGACTCGACATCCCCGAAGAGTTCGGCGGCGCCGGTGTCGACGACTACCGCTTCAACGCCGTGGTCGCCGAGGAGATGTCGCGCTTCAACGCCGCGACGAGCTCGTGCTTCGGCATCCACTCCGACGTCTGCCCGCCCTACGTCGTCGACCTTGGCACCGATGAGCAGAAGCAGCGCTGGCTGCCCGGCATGGCGAGCGGCGAGCTGATCTGCGCCATCGCGATGACCGAGCCGTCCGGAGGCTCCGACCTCGCTGCGCTCAAGACGACGGCGGTCCGCGACGGCGACGCCTGGATCCTCAACGGCTCCAAGACCTTCATCACGAACGGCTACCAGGCCGATCTCGTCATCGTTGCGGCCCGCACCGACCCGTCCAAGGGCGCCAAGGGCATCACGCTGCTCATGGTGGAGCGCGGCATGCAGGGCTTCGAGAACGGCCGCAAGCTCGACAAGGTCGGCATGGACGAGTCCGACACGGCCGAGCTCTTCTTCGAGAACGTCCGCGTCCCCGACGAGAACCGTCTCGGCGAGGAGGGCATGGGCTTCGTCTCGATGATGCAGCGCCTCCCGCAGGAGCGTGTCGGTGCGGCCGTCTCGAACGTCGCCCACGCCAAGGCGATCCTCGAGGAGACGATCCAGTACGCCAAGGACCGCAAGGCGTTCGGCCAGCCCATCGGCGCCTTCCAGCACAACAAGTTCCTCATGGCCGATCTCGTCACGAAGATCGAGGTCGCCGAGGCCTACGTCGACGACTGCGTCGTGGCCCACGCCCAGGGCAAGCTGTCCGCCGTCGACGCCGCCAAGGCGAAGTGGTGGAGCTCGCAGGTGCAGAACGACGTGCTCGACCACTGCGTCCAGCTCCATGGCGGCTATGGCTTCATGAACGAGTACCGCGTGGCTCGCGCCTGGCGCGATGCCCGCGTCACGAAGATCTGGGCCGGCTCCAACGAGATCATGAAGGAGCTCATCGGCCGGGACCTCGGCTTCTGATGGGGGTCACCGGCAGCGGCGGACGCCACGAGGGCGCCGTCGCCATCATCACCGGCGCCAGTCGCGGGATCGGGCTCGGCATCGCCGAGCGCCTCGTCGCCGAGGGAGCGAAGGTGGTCATCACGGCGCGACGGCCCGACGCCCTCGCGCAGGCCGTCGAGCAGCTGGGCGGCCCCGAGCGCGCCCTCGGCATCGCGGGCAACGCGGCCGACGAGGCGCACCAGGACGAGGTGATCGCAGCCGCGCGCGAGACGTTCGGCGGCCTGCACCTGCTCGTCAACAACACCGGCATCAACCCCGCGTACGGCCCGATGCTCGACACCGGACTCGATGTCGCCCGCAAGGTCCTCGACGTCAACGTCGTCGCCGCCTTCTCGTGGATCAAGAAGGCTGTGGCGGCCGGCCTCGGCGACGAGGAGCACCCCGGGTCGGTCGTCAACCTCGCCTCTGTCGCCGGCCAGGGGGCGAGCGGCGTCATCGGCTGGTACGGCGTCTCCAAGGCGGCGCTCATCCACCTCACGACCGAGCTCGGCTACGAGCTGGGTCCGGACGTGCGCGTCAACGCCGTCGCGCCGGCCGTCGTCAAGACGAAGTTCGCGGAGGCGCTCTACGAGGGGCGCGAGGAGAAGGTCGTCCGGGCCTACCCCATGAAGCGGTTGGGCCTTCCCGAGGACGTCGCGGGCGCCGTCAGCTTCCTGCTGAGCGCCGACGCCTCGTGGGTGACCGGTCAGACGCTGACCATCGACGGTGGCGTCACCCTGGGTGGATCTCTCTAGCGAGCGGCAGGCGGCGAGCGAGCCCATGGTTCCTCGTATGCCGTCCGGCCCGTGCGCTGGCACGGGCCGGACGCGCGTGGGCTGGTTTGACACGAGTTAGGGCAGGCTTACTAAGGTGAGCCTCACCTAACGCCACTCGGGACGTCCTCACTGGCTGGCGTGGGACCCGTCCCCGACCAGAGAGACCCGCCACCGTGTCGCGCCTTCGCACCGCCCTCCTCGCCGCCGTCGCCGCCGCTCTCGTCCTGACCGGCTGCACCACCGGCCCCACCGGCGGCAGCGCTGCCCAGACGCCCACCGCCGCAGGCACGGGAGCCGGCGGAGCTGGGGGAGCCGACCCATCGGCGTACCCCGTCACCCTCAAGGACGCCTTCGGTGAGGCCACCATCACGAAGGAGCCGCAGCGCATCGTGACGCTCGGCTGGTCCGACGCCGACCACGTCGCGGCACTCGGGGTCGCCCCGGTCGGCGCCCCGAAGGTCACGTGGGGTGGCAACGCGAACCTCTCCACCGACTGGTTCGACACGCAGCTCGAGACCTTCGGTGGGGTCCGGCCGACCCGTTTCGACGACGCCGACGGCAACCCGATCGAGGAGATCGCGAAGCTCCAGCCGGACCTCATCCTGGCGACCAACTCCGGCATCACCAAGGACGAGTACGACAAGCTGAGCAAGCTCGCCCCCGTCGTCGCCTACCCGACCGTGGCCTACGGGACGCCGTGGCGGGACTCGCTGGAGACGATCGGCGCGGCGCTCGGCCGCGCGAAGCAGGCCGCCGACGTCGAGGCCAGGACGACGGCGGCCCTCGACGCCGCGAAGGCGAAGTTCCCGCAGCTCGCCGGCAAGACCTTCATCTACGGCTACGTCGCCCCGACCGACCTGTCCCAGATCGGCTTCTACACGCCGAGCGACCTGCGCCCGCAGATGCTCACCGAGCTCGGCATGAAGAACGCCCCCTTCGTCGAGGAGAAGGCCAGCCGCTCCAAGGAGTTCTACCTGACCGTCAGCGCGGAGCAGGCCTCCACCCTGGAGGCCGACGTCTTCCTCACCTACATCACCGAGGACTCCGAGGTGGCGGTCATGACCAAGGACCCGCTCGTCGGGCAGGTGCCCGCGATCAGGTCGGGTGCGCTGGTGGCGACCAAGGACCAGAAGGTGGGCCTCACGATGAGCTCACCGACACCGCTGTCCATCCCGTACATGACCGAGCTCTTCGTGCCGCTCGTGGCCGCAGCGGCTGACAAGGCCGACAAGGCCGACAAGGCCGACGCCGCCCGATGAGCGCCACGCTGCATGCCGAGCCGGAGGGCGGGACGACTCCGGCCGGGGCGATCCTCCCGGCGGGTGGGTCGAGCGGCATGGTCAGCGGCCTCGCTGAACGGACCGGGGGACTCGAACATGCGCGCCGCCGGACCCTGGCGCTCACCGTGAGCCTTCTCGTCCTGCTTGCCGCGGCCCTGCTTGCGTCGATCACGCTGGGGTCCAGGGCGATTCCCCTGGCGGACGCGATGCAGGTGCTCACCGGGCACGGTGACACCGTCGCCGACCGCGGCATCGTCGAGGCCCGCCTCGCGCGCACGGCGGTGGGCTTCCTCGTCGGCGCGGCCCTTGCCGTCGCCGGTGCGGCGATGCAGGGGCTGACCCGCAACCCGCTCGCCGACCCCGGTCTGCTCGGCGTCAACGCCGGTGCCGGACTCGCCGTCGTCGTCGCGATCTCCGTGTTCGGCGTCGGCTCGCTCACCGGGTACGTCTGGTGGGCCATGGCGGGCGCCGGTCTCGCGGCGGTCATCGTCCACTGCCTCGCGGGCCTCGCCGGTGCTGCCACCCCCTTGCGCCTCACGATCGCGGGCGCGGCGGTCACGGCCGGACTCGCGAGCTGGTCGTCCGGCCTCCTCGTCTCGAGCAGGCAGTCGTTCGACTCGTTCCGTTTCTGGCAGGTCGGCACCATCGGGGGACGCGGTCTCGACCTCGTCGTCACCGTGCTGCCGTTCTTCGTCGTCGGGCTCCTCGTGGTCCTCCTCGCGGTCCGCCAGCTCAACGCCCTCGCTCTCGGTGAGGATCTCGCACGGGGCCTGGGCGAGAACGTCGTCCTGGCCCGGGCCGCCGTGGCCGTCGGTGTCGCCGTCCTGTGCGGCGCGTCGACCGCCCTCGCGGGACCGATCGGCTTCCTGGGGCTCGTCGTGCCGCACGTCGCCCGCTTCGCCGTCGGCCCCGATCACCGGCGGACGATTCCCCTCTGCCTCGTCATCGGTCCCACCCTCCTGCTCGCGGCCGACACGGTCGGTCGCCTCGTCGCGCAGCCGAGCGAGGTCCAGGCCGGCATCATGACCGCCGTCATCGGCGTCCCCTTCTTCGTGGTGCTCGTGCGCCGCGGGCGGATGGCGAGCCTGTGACCACCGACCTGCTCGCGCGTCCTGAGCAGGGCGCGGCCGAGAACTCCTCAGCGACCCCGACCGAGCTCGCCCGCATCGTGCGTGCTCGCCGGCGCCCGCTGCGCCGCGTCCGCCTCGTCGTCGCGGCCCTGGCAGCGGCCGCTGTCGCTGCCGTCCTCGTCCGGGTGCTTCTGGGTGACTACGTCGTGGCGTTCGCCGACCTGCTCCCGATCCTCCGCGGAGAGACACTGCCGGATGCCCCCGGCGCCTCCTTCATCGTCATGGAGGCCAAGCTGCCGCGTGCCCTCGTCGGGCTGCTCGCCGGCATGGCGTTCGGGGCGGCCGGTGCCATGTTCCAGACCAGCCTGCGCAACCCGCTCGCGAGCCCGGACATCATCGGCATCAGCTTGGGCGCGTCCGCGGCTGCTGTCACCGCGCTGACGTTCCTGGACGCCCAGGGGCTCTGGCTGCCGGCGGCCGCCCTCGCCGGAGCGCTGGCCGTGAGCCTGCTCATGTATGCCGTCGGGCGGGGGACCGCTCTCGCCGGCCAGCGCATGGTGCTCGTCGGCATCGGCATCGCCGCACTGCTGGCCAGCCTCATCCAGCTCGTCATGACGCGGAGCTCGATCCAGGACGCGCAGGCAGCCCTCGTGTGGCTCACCGGCAGTCTGGCGCGCGCCACCTGGCCCGTGATCGGGCTGCTCACGGTCGCCGTCCTCCTGCTCGCACCGCTGCTGGCGGTGTGCGCCCGGTGGATGCGCCTCGCCGAGCTCGGGGACGACCTGTCGTCGACCCTGGGAGCGCCGGCCGGTCGGGCCCGCCTCGGGCTCGTCGTCGCCGTGGCCCTCGCCGCGGTCGCCACGAGCGCCACCGGGCCGATCGCCTTCGTCGCCTTCCTCGCCGGTCCGATCGCGCGCCGCCTGTGCGGGGGCCGGCCCTCCCTGTGGGCGGCCGCTCTCGTCGGCGCCGTCGTCGTCGTCCTGTCGGACTTCATCGGCGACTACCTCATCCCCGACGTCAACCTCCCGGTGGGCGTTGTCACGGGCGCCCTCGGCGCCCCTCTCATGATCGCGGTCGTCGTCACCGCGGGACGTGCCGGAAAGGCCTGACATGACTGCCACGACACCGGCCCGCACCGCCACGGACTCGCCCGCCCTGTGCGCGCGGGGCCTCACGCTCTCCTACGACGGGCGGCACGTCGTCGAAGACCTCGACCTCGACGTGCCGGCCGGCAAGGTCACCGTCGTCGTCGGCCCGAACGGCTGCGGCAAGTCGACCCTCCTGCGCGGGCTCTCCCGGCTGCTGCGTCCGGCCTCGGGGTCGGTGCGCCTGAAGACGGCCGACACGCACGACGACGTCTGGTCGCTGCGTCCCAAGGAGTTCGCGCGTCGCGTCTCACTGCTCCCGCAGAGCCCACCACTGCCCGAGGGCATCACCGTCGTGGATCTCGTCGGGCGCGGGCGCCACCCGCACCACACGCTCCTCCGGCGGTGGTCCTCCGACGACGACGAGGCCGTGGTCCGGGCGATGCGCGCGACCGGGACCATCGCGCTCGCAGAGCGACACGTCGAGGAGCTGTCCGGCGGCCAGCGCCAACGCGTCTGGATCGCCCTGACCCTTGCCCAGGGGACCGACGTCGTCCTCCTCGACGAGCCCACGACGTACCTCGACGTCGCTCACCAGATCGACGTCCTCGACCTGCTGCGTGATCTCAACCGCACGCACGGGACGACGGTCGTCATGGTGCTGCACGACCTCAACCTCGCAGCTCGCTACGCCGACCACGTCGTCGCCATGCGTGACGGCCGGCTCGTCGCCAGCGGCGCACCGGCCGACCTCGTCGACGAGGAGTTCGTGGCACGGGTCTTCGGCCTCGGCAGCCGTGTCATCGCCGACCCGGTCACCGGATCCCCGCTCGTCGTTCCCACCTCCACCCACACCGCCACCCACCAGCAGAGCGGAACCACGCCGTGACCACGACCGCCGTCAGCCCTGTCCTGCTCCTCACCGCCGTCGTCCGCCGGGTCGAGAGGCTCAGCCCGTCGTTCGTGCGGATCCGTTTCGGCGGCCGTGGCTTCGAGCACCTCGGGCCCGAGGGCCCGACACTCGACCAGCGCGTCAAGCTGCTCATCCCCCCGGCAGGGCGACCCGTGCCCACTGCCCGCATCGACTACGAGGGGTGGTATGCCGCGTGGCTCGCCCTGCCGGAGCCCGAGCGTGGCCACCTCCGCACCTACACGGCGCGCGCCGTCGAGGGTGAGGACCAGCAGCGCCAGCTCGTCGTCGACTTCGTGCTGCACGGCGCTCCCGGCGCCGGCTTCGGCGGCCACGGCCCGGCGGGGCCCGCGGGCACGTGGGCAGCCGCGGCCGCGGTCGGGGACGAGGTCGGCCTGGTCGCACCGCGTCGGGGCCACGAGGACGACTTCGGTGGAATCGAGTTCGCTCCCGGCGCCGACCAGCGGCTCGTCCTCGTCGCTGACGAGACCGCCCTGCCCGCCCTGGCATCGATCGTCGAGTCCCTGCCGCCGGACTCCCGGGGCGTCGCCGTCGTCGAGGTGCCCGATGCGGCTGACTTCCTCGACGTCCGGTTCCCGGCCGGGATGGAGCGTCACTGGATCGCCCGGAGAGCGCGGCCTCGGGGCGAGCAGACCCTGGTCCGGCTGCGTGAGTGCCTCCACCTCGGCCCGCACGGCCGTCCCGCGCGGGACCTGCCCTCGCTGGGTCCGGCTGCCGACCGCGACGAGGACGTGTGGGAGACGCCGGTGCACAGCTCGTCGGGTGACGACCTGGTCGCCGTCGGCGAGCTGCAGGCCCGGTCGGGGGCCGGCGACACCTACGCCTGGGTCGCGGGCGACTCCGACACCGTCAAGGCCTGCCGCCGACTCCTCGTCGGCGAGGGCGGCCTGTCCCGTTCCAACGTGGCCTTCATGGGGTACTGGAAGCACGGACGCGCCAGCTGAGCAGCGCCTTCCCCACCCGCCCGGACGGCGCGTCGCCGCGTGCCGCGCCGACCGGCATACGGCCGTTTGCGCACGATGGGCCGCGGCAGGGAAGAATGCGCTGTGCGGCCACCGTCGTCCGCAGGTCGCCACGCCGTGGCGCCGCGGCTCTGGCCGCGACCGAACGACGGAAGAGGATCCATGGAGATCTGGCCGGGCAAGCCCTACCCACTCGGAGCGACGTACGACGGCTCGGGGGTCAACTTCGCCGTCTTCTCCGAGGTCGCCGAGCGCATCGAGCTGTGTCTGCTCGACGACGACCTCAACGAGACCTGCCTCCCCCTGCCCGAGACGGACGGGTTCGTGTGGCACGGCTACGTGCCCTACGTGCAGCCCGGGCAGCGCTACGGCTTCCGGGTGCACGGGCCCTACGACCCCGAGAACGGCCACCGCTGCAACCCGAGCAAGTTCCTGCTCGACCCCTACGCCAAGGCGATCGAGGGGCAGGCTGAGAACGACCAGTCGCTCTACTCGTACACCTTCGGCGACCCCGAGGCCGCGACGGCGACCGAGATCAACACCGACGACAACGTGCACCACACGATGCACTCCATCGTCATCAACCCGTTCTTCGACTGGGGCGACGACCGGCCGCCCCGTCACGAGTACCACGAGAGCATCATCTACGAGGCCCACGTCAAGGGCCTGACGATGCTCCACCCGGAGATCCCCGAGGACATCCGCGGCACCTACGCCGGGATCGCCCACCCGGCGATGATCAACCACCTGCGTGACCTCGGCATCACGGCGATCGAGCTCATGCCCGTGCACCAGTTCGTCCAGGACGCGCCACTGGTCGAACGGGGCCTGTCGAACTACTGGGGCTACAACACCATCGGCTTCCTCGCGCCGCACAACGCGTACGCCGCCGGTGGGGAGCGCGGCCAGCAGGTGCTCGAGTTCAAGGCCATGGTCAAGGCGCTGCACGCGGCCAACATCGAGGTCATCCTCGACGTCGTCTACAACCACACCGCCGAGGGCAACCACATGGGGCCCACGCTCGCGTTCCGCGGCCTGGACAACAACAGCTACTACCGCCTCGTCAGCGAGGACCTGAGCCACTACTACGACACGACCGGCACCGGCAACAGCCTCCTCATGCGCAGCCCGCACGTGCTGCAGCTCATCATGGACTCGCTGCGCTACTGGGTCACCGAGATGCACGTCGACGGCTTCCGCTTCGACCTCGCGGCGACCCTCGCCCGTCAGTTCCACGAGGTCGACAAGCTGTCGGCGTTCTTCGACCTCATCCAGCAGGACCCGGTCGTCAGCCAGGTGAAGCTCATCGCGGAGCCGTGGGACGTGGGCGAGGGCGGCTACCAGGTCGGCAACTTCCCACCGCTGTGGACCGAGTGGAACGGCAAGTACCGTGACACCGTCCGGGACTTCTGGCGTGGCGAGGGCGGTGCGCTCGCCGAGTTCGCTTCCCGCTTCACCGGATCCAGCGACCTCTACGAGCACTCCGGTCGCAAGCCCATCGCCTCGATCAACTTTGTGACTGCCCACGACGGCTTCACGCTGCGCGACCTCGTGTCCTACAACGAGAAGCACAACGAGGCCAACGGCGAGGGAAACAACGACGGCGAGAGCCACAACCGCTCGTGGAACTGCGGCGTCGAGGGACCGACGACCGACCCCGAGATCCTCGATCTGAGGCTGCGCCAGCAGCGCAACTTCCTCACCACGCTCCTCTTCTCGCAGGGCGTGCCGATGATGCTGCACGGCGACGAGCTCGGCCGCACCCAGGGCGGGAACAACAACGGCTACTGCCAGGACAACGACATCTCGTGGATCCAGTGGATCCTCGACGAGGACGACCAGAAGCTGCTCGCGTTCACGCAGGCGCTCGTGAGGCTGCGCCGGGAGCACCCGGTGTTCCGACGCCGGAGGTTCTTCGCGGGTCACGCGGACCACGGCGGCGAGAGCGAGGTCGGTGACATCGCCTGGTTCACCCCCGAGGCGCAGCACATGGACGACGAGGCCTGGAGCAACGGACTGGCCAAGTCGCTCATGGTCTTCCTCAACGGCTCGGCGATCCCCGAGCCGGGCCCGCGCGGGGAGCAGATCCTCGACGACTCGTTCCTCGTGATGTTCAACGCGCACGACGAACCGTTGACCTTCACGCTGCCCGACGAGGAGTACGGCGCGCAGTGGATCCCGGTCATCGACACGGCCCTGCACGAGCTCGAGGCCAACCAGCTCGACCCCACGTGGCAGATCCAGGTCCAGCCGCGCAGCATCGTCGTGCTGCGGTGCCCGCGCGAGATCGTCTCGCCCATCGTCCCTGGCGTCATGGGGGAGGCCATCGCGTGAGATATGCCAGCGCCCCCGTCTCGACCCACCGGCTCCAGCTCGAACCGGACTTCACCCTCGACGACGCGACCGCGCAGGTCGCATACCTTGCGGCACTGGGCGTCACGCACGTCTACCTGTCGCCGATCCTGCAGGCCACGGTCGGCTCGAAGCACGGCTACGACGTCACGGACCACACCACGGTGGCCGAGGGGATCGGCGGCGACGCCGGGTTCGCCCGGTTCGTCGAGGCCGCGCACGGGGCAGGACTCGGCGTCGTGGTCGACGTCGTGCCCAACCACATGACGACCCCGACGCCGCTCTCCCTCAACCGGCCACTGTGGTCGGTGCTGCGCGAGGGCCGGCGGTCGGCATACGCCACGTGGTTCGACGTCGACTGGGACGCCCAGGACGGCCGGATCCTCATGCCCGTGCTCGGTGCGCCCCTCGACGACGTGCTGGCAGCCGGGGAGATCTCCGTCGGCGAGCACAAGGGTGAGCCCGTCGTGCAGTACTACGACCACGTCTTTCCGCTCTCCCCGGGCACTGATCCGGGACTGCCCTTGGCCGACCTGCTCGACGCCCAGCACTACCGCCTCGCGTCGTGGACGGTCGGCGACCGCGAGCTGAACTACCGCCGCTTCTTCGACGTCACGTCGCTCATCGGGGTGCGCGTCGAGGAGCCCGAGGTCTTCGACGCGACGCACGTCCTGCTCGCCGACGGGATCCGCACAGGCGCCATCGACGGTCTGCGCATCGACCACCCCGACGGGCTCGCCGATCCCGAGGGCTACCTGGAGCGGCTGGCCGAGGCGACGGGGGACGCGTGGGTCGTGGTCGAGAAGATCCTCGAGGGCGACGAGCAGCTGCCGGACACCTGGCGGACGGCTGGTACGACGGGTTACGACGCCCTGCTGCGGATCGGTGGCCTCTTCGTCGACCCTTCCGGCGCGGAACCGCTCGACGACCTGTCGACCGAGCTGCTCGGCGAGCGGCAGGACCTCGAGGCGATCGTCACGGAGTCCAAGCGCTGGGTCGTGCAGGTCATGCTCGCGACCGAGGTGAGCCGCCTGATGCGGCTCGTCGCCCGCGCGCGACCCGACCTCGACGCCGCCGCAGCACGGGAGGTCATCGAGTCGATGCTCGTCGGCATGGACCGCTACCGGGTCTACCTCAGGCCGGGCACACCTCCCCAGGCGCAGGATGCCGCCGATCTGGGGTCGGCCATGTCTCGCGGCGCCCGGAGCGCAGCGCATCCACTCGACAGGGCCGTCGTGGACGCCGTCATCGACCTGGCGCTCGGACAGGGGTCGACGGCGGACCAGCAGGCGGCCGACGAGTTCGTCGTGCGCTTCCAGCAGACGTGCGGACCCGCCATGGCCAAGGCGATCGAGGACACCGCGTACTACCGCTACGTGCGTCTGGTCGGGCTCAACGAGGTTGGCGGCGATCCCAAGCGGGTGGGCCTGTCCGCCGCGGACTTCCACGAGTTCGCCCAGCACCAGCTGGGAAGGTGGCCACAGTCGATGACGACCCTCTCGACCCACGACACCAAGCGTGCCGAGGACGTTCGAGCACGCCTCTTCGTGCTCGCCGAACGGCCCGATGCGTGGGCGACCTGGGTGCGGACCGCTCGGAAGCTGGCCGCCCCGGTGCGTGCCCCTGAGCTGGACGCGTTGACCGAGTACTTCCTCTGGCAGACCCTCGTCGGTGCGTGGCCGATCAGCGAGGAGCGGCTGCAGGCCTATGCGCTCAAGGCGATTCGCGAGTCGAAGCTGCACACCCGATGGACCGAGCCCAATGAGGCGTACGAGTCGGCCGTCGAGCGGTTCCTGTCCGGGGTCGTGGGCACGCCCCGGATCGTGGCCCACGTGGAGGCCTGGGTCGAGTCGACGAGCCGGGAGACGCGCGCCAACGTGCTCGGTCAGAAGCTCGTGCAGCTGACGATGCCGGGTGTGCCCGACGTCTACCAGGGCACCGACCTCGTCGACCTGTCGCTCGTCGACCCCGACAACCGACGCCTCGTCGACTACGCCGAGCGTCGCGACCGGCTCGCCCGCCTCGACAGCGGTGCAGCGCCGGCCGACCTCGACGACGAGAAGCTGCTCGTCACGGCGGCCGCCCTGCGCACGCGTCGCGAGTGGCCGGAGTGCTTCACCGGCGAGGGAGCGACCTACGTCCCGTTCCCGACGACGTCCGAGCACGCCGTCGCCTTCGGCCGTGGCGCCGGTGAGGACCTCGAGGTCGTCACGGTCGTCACCCGGCTTGCCGGACGGCTCGCGGACGTCGGCGGCTTCGGTGACGCGACCGTCGACCTTCCCCGGGGACGCTGGTCCGACCTCGTCTCGGCGCGCACGTTCGACGGTGGGCCGGCCCGGCTCGCCGAGCTCGTCGGCGACGGCCTGCCCGTCGCGCTGCTCGTGCGGGTACGGGACGAGTCATGACCTCCGACACCATCACCGTCTGGGCGCCGGCTGCGTCCCGGGTCGACGTCCTCGTGACCCGGGTCGATGCATCGGGCGCCGAGCCCACCTCGGCGGCTCAGCGGCACGCCATGACCGCCGCCGAGGGCGGCTGGTGGTCGTGGGCCCGCCCGGACGATGCCACGCTGGACTACTCGTTCAGCATCGACGGCGGGGACCCCAGACCCGACCCGCGCAGTGCGTGGCTACCGCACGGCGTCCACGGTGCGAGCCGCACCTTCGACGCTGCGGCACACGCCTGGGGCGACGGCGACTGGCGTGGCGCACGCGACGGCCGAGGGGCGCTCGGCGGGGTGGTCTACGAGCTGCACATCGGAACCTTCACGCCAGAGGGCACGCTCGATGCGGCGATCGCCCACCTCGGGCACCTCGTCGAGCTGGGCATCGACGTCGTCGAGGTCATGCCCGTCGCCGCCTTCGGAGGGACGCACGGCTGGGGCTACGACGGAGTCGCACCGTATGCCGTCCAGCAGGCCTACGGTGGCCCGGCCGCGTTCCAGCGGTTCGTCGACGCCTGCCACGCCCGTGGCCTCGGGGTGTGCCTCGACGTCGTCTACAACCACCTCGGCCCCACCGGGAACTACCTCGCCGAGTTCGGGCCCTACTTCACCGACAACCACACGACGCCGTGGGGGCCGGCCGTCAACCTCGACGCCGAAGGAAGCCACGAGGTGCGGCGATGGGTCATCGACAACGCGCTCCGGTGGTTCCGCGACTTCCACGTCGACGCTCTTCGCCTCGACGCCGTGCACGAGCTGCGCGACGAGTCCCGGCCCCATCTGCTCGCGCAGCTGTCCGATGAGACCGCCTCTCTGGCCAGGGAGCTCGGACGCCCGCTCGACCTCATCGCGGAAAGTGACCTCAACGACCCCGTCATGGTGACGCCGACCGACGAGGGGGGCCACGGCATGACGGCGCAGTGGGACGACGACATCCACCACGCGCTCCACGTGGCGCTGACCGGCGAGAGCCAGGGCTACTACGCCGACTTCACCGGCCGCAACGAGGCCTGGCCCGACGGCGGCTCCCTCTCGGTGCTCGCCAAGACGCTCACCGACGCGTTCCTCCACGACGGCCGCGTGTCGACCTTCCGTGGCACGGTCTGGGGAGCGCGCGTCGACCCTGAGGTCCGCTCGGGCCACGAGTTCCTCGCCTACCTCCAGACGCACGACCAGGTCGGGAACCGCGCCACCGGCGACCGCATCAGCGACCAGATCTCGCCCGGACAGCAGGCGATCGGAGCCGCCGTCTACCTGCTCTCGCCCTTCACGGCGATGGTCTTCATGGGGGAGGAGTGGCGGGCGAGCACCCCGTTCGCCTTCTTCACCTCGTTCGAGGAGGACTGGCTCGCGGATGCCGTGCGCTCGGGCCGGCGCGCGGAGTTCGCCGCACACGGGTGGAACGAGGCCGACGTGCCCGACCCGCAGGACCCCACGACGAGGGCGCACAGCGTGCTCGACTGGAGCGAGCCGAACGCGCCGGGACACAACGAGATGCTCCACTTCTACCGTGAGCTCATCAAGATCCGCCGGACGCAGCCCGACGTCGCGTCAGGCGATCTCCGCTCGACCTCGGTGACCTTCGACGAGGATGCGCGGTGGCTGATCCTGTCGCGCGGTGCCGTGCACGTCGTCGCGAACCTGGCCGGTCGCGCGGGCGTCGTGCCGTTCACGGGCGAGGTCCAGCACGTGCTCACCTCGTGGGGTCGGTCACCCATCGTCGATGCCCACGGCGTCAGCCTCGACGGCCATGACGTGGCCGTCGTGCGCACCGCGACCTGAGCCGGGGCCGAACCGGGCCGCACTCTCGGCAACACACCCGGCAGCGGTCAGCTCGACGGGGTTGCAACCCGATCGTGTTGACCGTTACCGGGTGTGTTGCGGGGCGTTGAGGGGTCGAGGCGGGCGACTCAGGACTCCTTGAGGCGGACCATGCCCTCCTGCGCCGTGGTCGCGACGAGGGTGCCGTCCTGCGTGAAGATGTCGCCGATCGACAGACCGCGGCCGCTCACGGCCGACGGCGACTGCTGCGCGTAGAGGAGCCACTCGTCGACGCGCACCTCGCGGTGGAACCACATCGAGTGATCGAGGCTGGCGACCCGGAGTCGTCGGTCGGTCCACACGAGGCCGTGCCGGCGCAGCACCGGCTCGAGCAGGGAGTAGTCGCTTGAGTACGCGAGCACGGCTGCGTGGAGCAGCGGGTCGTCGGGCAGGTGCTCGACCGCGCGCATCCACACGTGGTTGACCGCGACCGGGTCGGGACCGGCGTCGAGGAACATATTGCTCTCGACCGGTCTCAGCTCGATGGGGCGCGACTCGGCGATGTGGCGCGCGCCGGGGTGGTCCACGTCGCGGAAGGCGTCCGCGAGGGACGTCAGCCCGTCGGGTCCTGCCACCTGGGGCATGGCGTTCTGGTGGTCGAGTCCGCCTGCCCGCTCCTGGAAGGAGCAGACCATCGACATGATCGGCGCGCCCTTCTGCACGGCGTGAACCCGTCGCGTGGAGAAGGAGTTGCCGTCGCGCATCTCCTCGACGGCGAAGCGGATCGGCAGCGTGTCGTCGCCGGGCCGCATGAAGTAGCCATGGAGTGAGTGGATCGGTCGAGGTCCGTCGCCGTCGTTGACGTCGCGGACGGTGGTGCCGGCAGCCATGACGCACTGGGCGAGGACCTGCCCGCCGAAGACGCGCCCGTGGGGCATCTTCTGGCTGCGGCCCTCGAAGACGCGCGCGGACGTCGCACCGATCGACTCGGCGGCGTCCCGGCCCCGGACGTCCGTGACCGCGATCTGGGCGGTACCGACGTCGCGGAGGGTCAGCACCTCGATGAGGTCCTCGATGGGCGGCAGCGGGCGCGGCTCGGCACGGGCGTCAGCAGTCACACGTCGACCCTAGTGGCCGAGACGGAGAGCACCGTGCCGGCCCGCAGCGCGGGTCACGCGTCCATCGCGAGGGCCATCGGGAGCACGCTCGGGGCGCCCGCGTCGCGCAGCAGACCGGCACAGACGGTCAGGGTCCACCGGGAGTCGCTCACGTCGTCGATCAGGAGCACGGGACCGGGTATGCCGCGCAGCGAGGCGGCGAGCTCGGGTCCGACCGCGAGCCGACCCCAGACGTTGGCGAGCCGGAAGGCACTGTTGCCGCCGGGCTCGCCGACCGGACCACCCTCGACGAGATCGAGGGCGCCGAGATACGGCAGTCGTCCCAGCTGGCCGAGGCCCGCTGCGAGCGAGCCGACGAGCTGCGGTCGTCGCCGCGAGGGGATGGAGACGATGGCCGCGGGGCGCTCCCGCCACCCCCAGCCGGCGAGCACGTCGACGCAGGCGCGGACGACCTCCGCCGGGACCTCGCAATCCTCGCCCCGAAGCAGCTCCCGCAGTCGCTGGCCCCAGCCGAGGTCGCTGAGGCGGGCGACGGCCCGGCCCTCCTCCATCGAGAGGGAGGGCGCGATCTTCCCCTTGAGCGGGACGCCGAGCCGGTCCATGCCGGAGGGCCACTGCGCGCGGGACTCGAGCACGACGCCGGGGCGCTCGAGCCGTGACCTGGCCGTGTTGACGGCGGCCTCGGGGATCGTCGTGTCGAACCACGGCTCGGTGCACCGGTCGCACCGTCCGCACGGCTCTGCGGACGCGTCATCGAGGGTCTCCTGCAGGAACGCCATGCGGCACCGGTCGGTGCGTTCGTAGTCGACCATCAGCTGTTGTTCGCGCTCGCGCGCCTCGGAGACGCGGCCGTAGCGCTCGGCGTCATAGGTCCACGGCTCACCCGTCGCGGTCCAGCCGCCGGGCACCCGGTGAACGGCGCCGTCGACGTCGAGCACCTTGAGCAGGAGCTCGAGGCGGGTGCGCCGAACATCGACGATCGACTCGAGCGCAACCGTCGACAGCGCCTTGGGCGACGCGGAGAGCGCCCGGACCACGGCGTCGGCCTGGTCCTGCCGGGGCATCGAGGCTGATGCGAAGTAGCGCCAGATGTCCTTGTCCTCGGGGCCGGGCATGAGCAGCACGTCGGCGCGCTCCGTGGCTCGGCCCGCACGACCGACCTGCTGGTAGTAGGCGACCGGGGACGACGGAGCGCCGAGGTGTAGGACGAAGCCGAGGTCGGGCTTGTCGAAGCCCATCCCGAGGGCCGAGGTCGCGACGAGAGCCTTCACCTCGTTGTCGCGCAGGGCCTCCTCGAGCCGGATGCGCTCGCTGGGCTCGGTGCGCCCGGTGTAGGCGGCCACCTGGTGGCCGGCCTCGCGCAGGGCGACCGCGACGTCCTCGGCGGCGGCCACGGTGAGCGCGTAGACGATGCCCGAGCCCGGAAGCTCGCCGAGGTGGGCGATGAGCCAGGCAAGCCGTTGTTCGGGAGCCGCGAGCGGCAGCACGCCCAGACGCAGGGACGCGCGGGCCAGTGGTCCGCGCAACGTGAGCACGTCGCGGCCTCCCGCGCCGAGCTGCTCGACGACGTCCGTGACGACTCGGGCGTTGGCCGTGGCCGTGGTGGCGAGCACGGGAGTGTGCTCGGGCAAGGTGGTGAGGAGGTCCCGGATTCGGCGGTAGTCCGGTCGGAAGTCGTGCCCCCAGTCACTGATGCAGTGCGCCTCGTCGACGACGAGCAGGCCGCACGACGCGGCGAGCGCCGGGAGCTGCTCGTCGCGGAAACGAGGGTTGTTGAGACGCTCGGGGCTCACGAGCAGCACGTCGACCTCGCCGCGGGCAAGGGCGCCGGACACGGCGCCCCATTCGTCGGCGTTCGTCGAGTTGAGAGTGACGGCCTTGATGCCGGCGCGTTCGGCGGCGGCGATCTGGTCGCGCATCAGCGCGAGAAGGGGGCTGACGATGACGGTGGGTCCGGCGCCCTCCGCCCGGCGCAGGGCGGTGGCCACGAAGTAGACGGCGGACTTGCCCCACCCGGTGCGCTGCACGACGAGCACGCGCCGCCGTCCGGCGACGAGCTCCTTGATGGCCTCCAGCTGGCCTTCGCGGAAGTCGACGTCGTCGCGGCCCACGAGGCGCCGGAGCGCAGCCGTCGCCCGCGCGCGCAGGGCGGGGTCGACGTCGGCGACGGGCCGTGCGGTGGGTGCCGAGGTGGGGGGTGGCGTCATGGCACCCAACCTACGGTGCGCCGCCGACGGGGCCGACCGGCATCCCCCGGGCTGTGGACGGGTGGGCGTCCCACGGAGGGGATGGGGACGAGCGCGCGCCCGAGGGGCTGGAAGGATGAGGGCCATGACGGAGACGAGCGACCCGACCGGCACCCCGCCCGACGCCCAGTCGCGAGCGAGGCCGTATGCCGCGCAGGTGTCGTTGCGCTGGTCAGACATGGACGCGTACGCCCACATCAACAACGTGCAGTTCCTGCGCCTGCTCGAGGACGCGCGCGTCATCGCGTTCCGCGACTGGTTCGACGGCGGCGGTGCCGGCGACAGGTCGCTGCTCGACGAGGGCGTGCTCGTGTCGCGGCACGAGATCGAGTACCGCCGTCCTCTCGGCTTCCGGCACGAGCCCGTCGAGATCCAGATCTGGGTCTCACGGGTCGGCGGTGCCGGTTTCGACGTCGCCTACATCGTCACCGATCCTGCCGGCGACGGCGACGGCGACGGAGACGGCGACGGCGAACGACCGGTCTACGCCGTCGCCGAGACCGAGCTCGCGCTCTATGACTTCACGAGCACGTCGCCGCGACGCATGCGTCCCGACGAGCGTGCGTCGGTGCAGGCGCACGTCGGCGAGCCCGCTCCCTTCCGAAGGCGGCGCCGGTGACGTCGCAGATCGACTTCGGCGACGCGCGGGGTCTCGCCGACCTGGGCACCTATCTCGCGCGGGCGAGCCGCGCCAACCCCGACGGCGCGGTGCGTCTGCAGGTTCTCGACAACCTTCTCATCACCACCGTCGCGGTCATCGAGGGCACGGGGCTCATGGGTGACGGGACCGTGCTCGGCATGCGCGTCGTCACGATCGCGCCATCGGACGGCGTGGACGTCACCGTGTCGTTCGCGTCGGTCACCGACCGTCTCGCGCGCGAAGGCGCCAGCGCCGTCCTCAGTGTCCCCCCGACGACCGTCCGCGCACCGTGGAGCGGGCTCACGCCGCCACGGGACGGGTGGGAACCTGTCGGCCAGCTCGACGGGGTGGTGGTGGACTCCATTGCGCGTCAAGGCATCTCACAGGTCGCCGAAGGGACGCCCGAGAGCGCCGGTGGTCACGCGGTCGAGTCGCTCCGGCGGCGCACCTGGGGCGCGATGAGCGACACCGTGCCGCCCATCGCGGCCGGGCTCGCCTTCGGTGCCCACGTGCTCGGCTTCACGGAGGTGGGCCAGCCCGCGTCGATCGCGGCCCACGGCCGCTGGACCCGCCTCAGCACGTCGCGAGGTCACGTCCTGGTCCGCTGACCGATCGCGTACGCCGTGGCGACGTTGCCGATTGCGGCCTGCCGCTCGCCGCTTGCCGCTTGCGGCTCGCGGTCAGGTCGGTGCGTGACCGGCTCGGCTCAGTCGCGTCCCGTCCACAGGCCGCGTTCGAGGAGCACGTCCTTGAGCACGTCGATGCGGTCGCTGACGAGGCCGTCGACCCCGAGGTCGAGCAGGCGCCGCATCTGGTGCGGGTCATCGATCGTCCAGACGTGCACCTGCTTGCCGTAGCGGTGGGCCGTCTCCACGAGGCGTCGGGTCACGACCGGCACCGAACGGCCGCGCAGCGGGATCGATGGGGGGACCTGGAAGACGTCGGCCGGCGTGCGCAGCAGATCGGTCGAGAACCCGGGTCCGAAGCGGGCCAGGGCGGTGCCGATCTGGGCCGCTGCCGTCGCGACGGTCCCCCGCGACAGGCGCCGGAAGTGGGAGATGTTGCGCTGGGAGAACGAGCCGACGCAGACCTGGTCGTGCACCCCGCGCTCCTCGATGATGCGCCAGAGGGGTACGGCGGTGCCGGGAGCCTTGAGGTCGATGTTGAGGTTGATGTCGGGCCAGGCATCGAGCACGTCGGTGAGCAGCGGCACGTGTCCGCCGTCGCCGACCTCGGCGTGTGCCACCTGTGACCAGGGCAGGTCGCGGATTCGCCCACGGGCGTTGCTGACCCGGTCGAGCCTGGTGTCGTGGAAGGCGACCAACTTGCCGTCCCGGGTGACGTGGACATCGGTCTCGAGGTGCGTGTAGCCGAGGCCGACGGCGTTGCCGAAGGCCGTCATGGTGTTCTCGAGCCCGACGTTCGGCGCGTAGAGCGATCCGCCACGGTGAGCCAGCGCCACCGGCGTCCGGTCGAGGTAGGGCCGCGTCGTCACCATGACCTGAGGCTATCCGGCGGCGGTACGCAAGCTCTCAGGCTGCCACGACGATGGCACAGACCCTTCAAAGCCCGGCGGCCGCGCTCAGTCGTCCATGGCGTGGTCCACCCGGAGGGCTCGTTCACCCCGCCTGAGCCCCGCCGGGGTGGCTTCCAGCCAGACGACGAACGAGTCGGGAGCGGCGTCGTGGTCGCTGCGCCAGGCAGCGGCGATTCGAGCCACCGCCTCGTCGGCCGTGGCCGACCACGGATGGAAGCCGTCGTGGTTGACGTCGCCTGGCACGACGAGCTCTGCACGGATGAGATCCGTGACGAGACGGATGGCCTGCTCGACGTAGGCCGCCTCTCCGGTGTCCCCCGCGAATCTGGCCACGTCGAACACGTCGGCGGGCTGTAGCCAGTCCTCGGTGGCACGGGCCACCAGCTCGTCGATCTGGTCCTCGAGGGGCAGTCGTGACCGCGGAACTTCCCACCTCATCTGATGTGTACCTTCCTCGTGCGGCCGTCTGCGAAGTGCAGATCGATGGTGGCACCTCCGGATGTCGATCTCTCCCGCAGGCTGACCGTGAGCCCGTCGGGTCGCAGGTAGCGCATTCCCGGGTAGGAGCCTGGGTCGATGGCCACGCCATCCCGCCTCAGCACGTCGAACAGTGCCCGAAGCTCTCCCTCGGAGTCCACGAGCCGACTGCTGGCGCTCCGACCTCGGGGGAGGCGCTCGAGCTCCGAGAGACCGGCGTCGTGACCGCCGACAACAACGTGGGCGCGGCCGGTGGGGGCGGTACGTTGGTTGAGGCGTTGCGTCGCGGACCCGACGGCACCGCGAGCGCTGTCCCTTAACGCCGCCTCGGCGGCAGCCCTGAGCTCGGCGTCCCGCGCACTCCGCAGGTCGCCGGCGGTCGGCAGCTGGGGAGCGAGTCCGGCTCCAGCGGCGAGTGCCGGACGCACGTCGGCGCATCCGCCCGAGATCGCCTCGAGGCGGTTGACGAGCTCGGTGCGACGGATGTCGTCGAGCTCGGTCTGGGCGAGCTCGACGTCTGAGCGGACGAGGGTGATGACGAGGTCGTCGCTTGCCGTACGCATCGCCCCGCCCTCGGCGTAGGTGTGCACCACCGAGGCGAGACCATTGGGGCCGCCACGGCCGATCGCGCCGATGACGTGCCCCGCCTCGGCGAGCGCCTCCCACGCGGAGCGGTTCAGCTCGTCCTGGCGCCGAGCCACGGCAACCAGCGCAACCGACGCCGACTGGTCGAGGAAGCCGAGTCGCACGAGGTCGCGCCGCGCGACTGCCCCGCCGCTCACGGAGGCTGCCGCGGCCCTCAGCTCGTGGTCGACGAGCCGGTCGTAGGCCGCACCGGTGGCCTTGGCGCGCAGCCCCGTCCCCGCGTCGACGGCAAGGGCCCCGACGACACCTGTGAGCTCAAGGCTGTCGAGCCACGGCTCCATGCCGCGGGACGTCGGCGCGCGATACCGGTGCCCGGCGTCGGCGGCAAGCACCGCCGTGTCGCGATAGGAGTCCCCAGCGTCGACGGCGACGGCTGAGGACGCGAGTGCCCGGTCGACGTTCTCGCGCATCGCCGAGAGCCAGTCGACGACGAGGTCCTCGATCGGCGCCGTGGTGCCCAGGTAGATCCGGGTCGCCGAGGCCTCGAGCATCGCGTGGGCACTCGTGCGGGAGACCTCAAGCATGACCCGGGCGCGAGTCTCGGCCGGCCCCTCACCGGCCTCCGAGGAGATGCTCCGAAGCATCGTGGCGAGGTCGGCGTCGGTGGCCAGCCGGAGCTCGGGATGGCTCTCGACGGTCGTGGCCTCGTGGGTGATCCACCGTCGCACGAGGTGCTCAGCGAGCGTGAGGCGGTCACCGCGCGAGTTGGAGAGGGGACCGCGCGCCATGGCCGAGCCGGGCAGCGGCTCGGCCAGCAGGGCAGCATGATCCGCCGGGTCGTCGCCGACGTGCTCGAGCAGGACGTGCAGGGGGTCCCCGGTGCGCGCCGCGTCGTCGAACCACGACGCGAATGCCTCCCCGCCGTTGGGGCGCAGGGTGCTCCCGTGCCTCATCTCGACGTCGGCGTCGCGGCTCTCGGCGACCTCGGCCGCGGCAGCAGCCGCGGCGCCACGACGCGCGAGCCGGGCCGGCAGTCGACGCTCGTCGCCGCCGGCCCGAGCCCCCACGAGCAGCTGGCCCAGCAGCCACGCCCCGGTGGCGCGGCCACCGCCGGATGAGTCGACGTGAACGGTGTCGAGCGTGGCGACGAGCTCGTCGGCGAGGAGGGCTGCGCCGGCCGCCAGCTCACTGCGCGTCCGCGGGTCCGTGCCGGGGGGCACGCGGTCGCTCGTCGCCGTGATGACGACCGTCCCGAGCGCGCCGAGGAGGTCCCTGACGGTGTCGACGTGCGCCCCGGACTGGCTCCGCGTCACTCCGGCAGCCAGGAGCAGCGCCGGGAGGCGGCCGGAGCCGAGCTCCGAGAGCAGGGTCTGCGCGTACACGGCGTCACCAGCACGAGCCCGGATCCGGTCCGCGATCTGCGCGGCGGCGACGCCCCTCGGGCCACCACCCACGCCGTCACCGACGTCCACCGCGCAACGCAGCAGGACACTGTCGGTGAGGGCGGCACCACGCGACGCCCGCACTGCGACGACGCCGTCGGCGAACCACAGGCCCCCGGTGACCGCCGACCGCACCAGTCCGGGGCTCGCCGCCGTGCCCGCCGGAAGCGTCACGTCGGTCGCGCCGGCCACCCGACCCGCACAGTGCCGAGCCCTGGCTCGCAGGTCGCCGAGGACGTCTGCGTACGACCGACTCAGCCGAACTCGACCGGTCGCCCGTTCGGCACGGGAACGCGCCAGCCCCGACGCGCCGATCGTCCCTGTCGGGTCCGGAAGGGTCGCGAGGCGCACCGTCGTCAGTGCGTGCTCCTCATCGAGCACGTCCCACTGCCGCTGCAACGAGCGCACCCTGGCGATCGCGTGCTCGAGCGCGGCGGCATACGACAGCAGTGAGCGTGAGGTCACGGGCAACGCGTCGACGACGCGTCGTGACCGGCTTCCGAGCTCGTCGGCCTCGGCGCGGGCCGCCGAGGCTGCGTCTCCGGTCCAGACTGCGGCCAGCCGCGGGCCCAGCGTCCCTCGCACGGTGGTCGTCGAGCAGGCCCGCGCCGCGGCGCGTTCCAGCGACCGTGCGGCCGTCCGCAGCGCGGCGACGTCGCCGGTCGGCAGGGGGAGGGCCACCTCCCCGGCGACCTCCCCGGCGACCTCCCCGGCGAGCGACGCGGCTTCGTGCCGGGCTTGGTGGACACGACTCATGGCGCCGCTGGGGACGCCGGGTCAGCAAGAGCGGCAGACCCGCTCGCCGTCACCTGCGCGAACCCGGCCGTGAGGAACAGCTCCACCGATCGCGCCTCGACCGTCGACCGGTCGAGCCGGTCGCCGAGGGCGCTGGCTGCCTCGGCGACCGCGTCGAGGGCGTGCGAGTGGACGACACGAAACCGCTCGAGCGCGACCCGGAGGGCATCGCCCTCGCCACCCGTGGCGGTGATCGCCCCCGCGGACCCCATCGCGACGAGGGACGCGCACGCGCGCAGCTCGGCAGGGTCGCGAGCCAGCGCCAGCCGCTCGCGGGAGACCCCGTGCCCGTCGATGGAGTAGCGCGTCATGCCCCGACCGTAGGAGAGCCGGACCGAGCATCTGGGGCGTCATCCACAGGGCCGGGTACGGCGTGAGGCCCCCGTCCCGAGGGACAGGGGCCTCACGGCAGGGCGGCCCGCGGGACCACGGGTCAGGACATCAGGACCAGCGGGCCCAGACCGTCGTGTCGGTCGGGACGAGGCCGTCCTCGAGCGGCCCGGACGCGACGATGACGTCAGCGCCCCCGGGCAGCGCGACGGCCTCGGCACCGAGGTTGGCGACGACGAGGACACGGTCGCGGTGCGACGAGCCGTTGGTCAGGGCGACGACGTCGCCGGCATACCCCTCGACCCACGTGAGCGAGCCCGTCCCGAGGGACAGCTCACGGCGCGCGGCAAGGAGCGAGCGGTAGAGCTCGAGGGTCGAGCCCGCCACGCCCTCCTGGCGGTCGACGGCGTAGTCGGCGTAGACAGCCGGCTGCGGCAGCCACGTGCTGGCGCCAGGGCCGAACCCGAGGGACGGTTCGTCGGCGGACCACGGGATCGGGACACGGCAGCCGTCGCGGCCGGTCTCGACACCGCCGGTGCGGGCGAAGGTCGGGTCCTGACGGAACTCGGCCGGCATGTCGGTCGAGTCGGGAAGGCCCAGCTCCTCGCCCTGGTAGATGTACGCGCCGCCCGGCAGCGCGAGCATGAGCGACGTCGCAGCACGCGCCCGGCGCAGGCCGAGCTCACGGTCCGGCTGCGGGTCGGTGGCCGAGATGCCGTTCATGCGGGGCGTACCCGGCGCGAAGCCGAGGCGCGAGGCATGCCGCACGACGTCGTGGTTGGACAGCACCCAGGTCGACGGCGCACCCACCGAGTCAGCGGCGTACAGCGACGAGGTGATGACTGCACGCAGGTCCTCGGCCGTCCAGGACGCCGTGAGGAAGTCGAAGTTGAACGCCTGGTGCATCTCGTCCGGGCGGACGTACGCGACGGCGCGCTCCTGCGGCTCGACCCATGCCTCGGCGCAGAGGATGCGGTCGGGAGTGCCGTAGGACTCGAGGATCTTGCGCCAGGCCCGGTAGATCTCGTGGACGCCGTCCTGGTCCCACATCGGGCTGCGCTTCGTGTGGTCGATGCGAGGCGTCTCCTCGACGGGGGCGGCGTCGTGCTCGTGCTCCGAGTGCCCGAGCATCGTCGTGCGCTCCTCCTCGGTGTCGGGCAGGCCCTGCTCCTTGATGAGGCCGTGCGCGACATCGACGCGGAAGCCGTCCACACCGCGGTCGAGCCAGAAGCGCAGGATCGACTCGAACTCGGCGCGCACCTCGGGGTGCTCCCAGTTGAAGTCGGGCTGCTTGGTGTCGAAGATGTGCAGGTACCACTGGCCGGGCCTGCCGTCGGCCTCGGTGACCCGCGTCCACGCAGCGCCGCCGAAGACGGACTCCCAGTTGTTCGGGGGGAGCTCGCCGTGCTCGCCGCGGCCCTCGCGGAACATGTAGCGGTCGCGCTCGGCCGAGCCGGGGCCGGCGGCAAGGGCGGCCTGGAACCACTCGTGCTCGTCGGAGGAGTGGTTGGGCACCATGTCGACGATGACCTTGAGGCCCAGCTCGTGCGCGCGGGCGATCATCGCGTCGGCGTCGGCGAGCGAGCCGAAGATCGGGTCGATGTCGCGGTAGTCCGCCACGTCGTAGCCCGCGTCGGCCTGCGGCGAGGTGTAGAAGGGCGAGAGCCAGATGGCGTCGACGCCGAGGGCGCGCAGGTGGGGCAGGCGCGAGGTGATGCCGGGAAGGTCACCGATGCCGTCGCCGTCGGCGTCGGCCCACGAGCGGGGGTAGATCTGGTAGATCACCGCTTGACGCCACCAGGCGGCGTCGGGGCGGTCGGCGGCGTGCACGGGGGTGGCGCTCTCGCGCACCTCGAGGTCGTACGCCGGGTGGTTCAGGGTCTGGGTTGCTGATCGCGTCACGAGCCACCATCGTTCCTCATGAGAACGAAAACTCAAAGAAAATCCTGCAATTTCTTGCACTGTGTCGCCCAAGGCGGCTCCGTCCCCGCTCGCTGGTAGGAAACAGGGCATGAAGACCGGCTTCGTCGTCCCGTATGCCACCGAGCGCGAGTTCGCCGACCTGGCACGGCTCGGGGAGGCGCGGGGATGGGACGCGGTCCTCGGGTGGGAGGCGCTCTACGGCGTCGAGGCCTGGGTCCAGCTGGGGGCTGCGGCGATGGTCACCGAGCGCATCCGGCTCGGCACGCTGCTCACGCCGGCGTCGCGACACCGCCCGTGGGACCTCGCCTCACGCGTGGGCTCCGTCGACCGGCTCAGTGGCGGACGTGCGTTCATGTCGGTGGGGTTGGGCGCCCTGCACCCCGGGTGGACGGCCTTCGAGGCCGACGAGGGCCGGGCCGTCCGGGCCCGCAAGCTCGACGAGTGCCTCGCGATCTACGCGGGCCTCCTCGGCGACGCCGCGACCTTCACGTACACCGGTGAGCACTACAGCGCTGGTCCCAACGACTTCATGCTGCCGCCCGCCACGCCGCAGCGGCCCCATCCGCCGGTCTGGGTCGTCGGGGCGCCGACGCCGAGGGGTGGGCGGCAGCGCTCGCTGGAGCGGGCTGCCAGGTGGCAGGGTCTGATCCCGGCGATCCATCCGCCGGACGGGCACCCCAAGACGCTCGAGGCGTTCGCCGCGGTGGTCGACCGGGTGCACCGGCTGCGCGGCGAGGCGGGGCTCCCGTGGGAGGGCTACGACGTCGTCATCGAGGCCGACTCGTGGGGCTCGTTCATCTCGCTGGAGCCCGCTGAGCCCGCCGCGTGGGAGCAGGCCGGGGCCACCTGGTGGATCGAGAGCTGGTGGGACGTGCCGCAGGGCGCCGAGGGCCTGGCCGAGGTCCGTCGCCGCGTCGAGTCCGGACCGCCGACCGTCCGCTGAACGGGACGGCGACGACATCGAGGGCGTATGCCGTATGCCGTGTGCCCGGGGCAGCCGTCACCCCTGCTCACGCGCCTGCCGCGCCAGCAGGGCCCGGTGCTCGTCGGTGAGCGCGGTGATCCGGCGGAGGTAATCGGCCATGAACTCCAGCTGCTCGGTGCTCAGCTCGTCGAGCATCGGCAGGCCCGCCCTGACGAGCGGACCGTAGGCCTCCCACGTCCGCGACTGCCCGAGCTCGGTCATCTCCACGAGGACCGTGCGGCGGTCCGTCTCCGAGCGTGTCCGGCGCACGAGGCCGCGTCTGGCCAGACGGTCGATGAGGGCCGTCGTGGCGGCCGGACGCAGGCCGGTGGCGGTGCTCAGCTGGCCGGCGGACTTCGGGCCGTCGACGAGCCAGTCGAGGCAACGCAGGTCGGCCGGTCCGAGCCTGAGGGACCTTCCCACCGTGTCGTCGAAGGCCTGTACGGAGCGCTGGTACTGCTGCATCGCGTCGCCGAGCGCGTGGACGAGCTGCTCCCGGCTGTCGGGATCGGACGGTTGACGGGCGGGCGGCATCGGGCTTACCTTTCGAATATCGAAACATTCGATTCTCGTAAGGAAGGCTACCAAGATGAGGGCTCTCGTCGTGGGAGGTGGCATCGCCGGTCCGGCCACTGCTCTCGCCCTGCACCAGGTCGGGATCGAGGCCGTCGTGCTCGAGGCGTGGCCGCGCTCCGACGGCACGGTCGGCTCGTGGTTCACCCTCGCGCCGAACGGGTTGCACGCCCTCGACCTGCTCGGTGCGCGCCACCTGGCGACCCGGTCCGGCTTCCCGAGCGACCGGAACGTCATGGTCGGCGCGAGCGGTCGCGTGCTCGGCTCGATGAGCCTCGGCGTCCCGCTCGACGACGGCACGGTCGCCCTGACCATGAGGCGTTCCTGGCTGGCGGCAGCTCTCGTGGGCGAGGCCGAGCAGCGGGGGATCGACGTGCGCCACGAGAGTCGTGTCGTCGCGGTCACCAGCTGGTCGGACGGGGTGACCGTGACCCTCCAGGACGGCTCGAGGCTGAGCGGCGACCTGCTCGTCGGTGCGGACGGCGTGCGCTCGATGGTCAGGGGCGTCGTCGATCCGGGTGCTGCACCGGCCCGCTACGTCGGGCTGACGAACTTCGGCGGCATCACCGACCGGACGCCGATGGCCGCGGCGCTCCCCGCCCGGCAGTGGCACTTCGTCTTCGGCTCCCGCGCCTTCTTCGGGGCCCACCCGACCCCGGACGGCGATGTCGTGTGGTTCGTCAACGTTCCCGGGCCGGCGATCACGTCGGCCGAACGGGTGGCGCGTACGCCCGAGCAGTGGCGGGACTGGCTCGTCGAGCTCCTCGCCGCCGACACCGGTCCCGGCGCGGACATCGTCCGCGCCGGCCGGCTGGAGCTCTGGGCCGACAACACGCACGACCTGCCACGGGTCGCGCGCTGGTCTCGCGAGCGCATGGTCCTCGTCGGCGATGCGGCGCACGCGCCCTCGCCGAGCTCGGGGCAGGGCGCCGCCCTCGCGCTCGAGGACGCCGTGGTCCTTGCCACGTGCCTGCGTGACGCGGGCACGGTGCAAGAGGCCCTGACGGCATACGACAGCGCCCGGAGGGGCAGGGTCGAGCGCATCGTCGCGGCGGGGGCGCGCAGCAGCAGCTCGAAGATCCCCGGTCGAGCCGGTCGCGCCATCCGCGACGTCCTGATGCGCCTCGTGTTCCGCTTCGTCGTCACCGACCGCTCGAGTGCCTGGGTCACCGGGCACCGGGTCCGCTGGGAGCCCGACCAGCAGCCGGCACGTCGGGCGGGCTCATGACGACCTGCGGCACGGATGCGGCCTGCCTCCGGAGGGGCGTCCGCTGACGGTCGACGTGCGACACGCTGAGGGCGCCACCGCAGATGCCGGTGACGCCCTGCCTCAGCGCGCGCGTGAGCGCCGTCGTGGGCCGTTCAGCCGCGCTTGCCGTGCATGTCGATGACGCCGGCCTTGGCCGCCTTCTTGACGGCGTCGGCCTCCGCCTGTGTCAGCGTGCCGTCCGTGACGGCCTGGGCAAGCCGGTCGTCGAACGCCTTCTGCTCTTCGGCCTCGTGCGCGGCACGCAGGCTGGCGAAGGCTGCCTTGACCTTGGCCGGGTCGAGGCCCAGCTCGTTCGCCAGCTTCGTCGCCAGCTCGTCCTGCATCGTCGCCCGGTCCGGCTTCGCCGTGGCCCCCTGGCCGGGGGTGCGGCCGGCCTTCAGGTCGTCGCGCACGGCCTTGAGGGCGTCCTGGAGCTTCGCCTCGTCCACACCGAGCTTCGTCGCGAGCACCGAGAGGTCCGCGCCCCTGCCGAACCCCATGCCGGGACCACCCCCGCCATGGCGGCCACCCGGACCCCAGCCCTTGCCGGTCCCGGGAGTGTCGGTCGTGCCCTTGTTCGGGTCGCCCGGGGTCGAGGTCGCGCTCGGGGTGGGGGTCGTCGTGGTCGCGTCGTCGGCGCGGGCGCCCTGCGAGACACCGAGGCCGATGACGGCGGCTGCGGCGCCCACCGCGGCGACGCTCGCCGCCTTCTTGTTGATCGAGACCATGCTCCATCCCTCCGTCGTGGCGGTCCGACGCGTGCGCCCGACCGTGGAATCACCTGACTCCAGAGAACACCACGGGCGTGGCCCTCGAGCCGTGAATGCGCTGTGAGTGCCTGTGAGTCGCGCGGTGGGTGCGGTGGGTGCGGCGGCTCTCAGAACGTTCCGTCGGGCCCCGGCGCGTTGACGAGCGAGTACGCGGCCCGCGTGAGGTAGTCCCGCAGGCGGTCGTCGTTCTCGGGGGAGAGCTCGAGCGTGTCGACGGCGTTCATCATGTGCAGCAGCCAGCGGTCACGCATGTCCGGGGTGACCTGGAAGGGATGGTGCCGCATCCGCAGGCGAGGGTGTCCGCGCTGCTCGGAGTACGTCGTCGGCCCGCCCCAGTACTGCTCGAAGAACATCCGCAGACGCTCCTGCGCCGGACCGAGGTCGTCCTCCGGGTAGAGAGCGCGCAGCGGTTCGTCCTCGGCGACGCCGCGGTAGAACTCGCGCACGAGCTTGGCGAAGGTCTCGTGGCCGCCGAAGTCGTCGTAGTACGTCACGTCGCCCAGTCTCCCAGAGCCTTGGTGGCGGTCGCGATCGGGCCGCAGCGGTGGGCGGTCACTGCGGGGGGACCCCACCGTAGGGCGGCATGACCGGCAGGGGGCTGCGCACTCCCGCCCGGTCGAAGGCCATCTTGATCCGCTCGCGCATCTCACGCTGCACGCCGAACTGCTCGTTGGCGATCGTCTTGGCGACGATGCGGATGGTGATGGCGCCGTTCGCGATCGACTCGACGCCGACGACGTTGGGCTCCTCGAGGAGGATGTCCGTGAAGGCGTCGTCGTCGTCCATGACGCCGACGACGTCGCGGATGACGCTGATCGCCCTCTCGACGTCCTGGTCGTAGGCGATCGGGATGTCGACGATCGCCGTCGACCACCCCTGCGTCTTGTTGCCGATGCGGACGATCTCTCCGTTGCGGACGTACCACGTCATACCGCCGGCATCGCGGACCTGGGTGACGCGCAGGGACACGTTCTCGACGGTGCCGACGACCTCACCCGTGTCGATGACGTCGCCGACGCCGTACTGGTCCTCGAGGATCATGAAGACGCCGGAGAGGAAGTCCTTGACGAGGCTCTGGGCGCCGAAGGCGAGAGCGACGCCGCCGACGCTCGCGGAGGCGAGCATCGGTCCCAGCGGGATGCCCACGATCGACAGCACCGTCAGGGCGGTGATGCCGAGGACGACGATGGTCGTGATGCTCTTGAGGAGGGCACCCATCGTCTGCGTGCGCTGCACGTGCCGCACACTCGCGACGCCGACGGCCTGCAGGGCGCGGCCCGCGCCGGGGATCCTCGCGATGCGGTCGGCACGCCGGGACGTGGCCGTGGCGACGACCCGGTCGATGAGCCGGTGCAGCAGGAACCGGGCGAGGAAGCCGATGACCACCACGGTCATGATGAGCAGCGGTGTGCCCACGAGCCAGTTGCCGACCCCCGCCCACGTGAGGGTGGACAGGTCGGGCATCGAGAGGTTCACGGGCAGCTCCTGCGACGGAGACGGACTCGGGACCGGAGTCGGGGGTGGCGTGGAGGTGAGAGAGGTCAGGTTCGTGAAGGCGTCGATCACAGGGTTCTCAGTCAGGGTCGGTACGGGTGGAACTGCGGTGCGGGGCCGCCCGTTCGGGCGGCCCCGCATCCGTTCGGCTCAGCCGCGTCGGTCGCGCTCCTGCGCCACGAGCGCGCGCGCGATGGTGTCGCGGTTCTCGGCGACGGTGCGCACCAGGCCGGGGGCGGCGTCAGCGTTGGCCACGAGCCACGCGTCCGAGGCGTCCTTGAGCTCCGGGCTCGCGAGCGAGAAGGGGTAGAAGCCACCGACGACGCGCTCGCCGATGGCGACGCTGCGCTCGGCCCACGCGTCGACGAGCATCGCGTGGTACTTCTCCACGTACGGCTCGAGCAGCGAAAGGTCGCGGCTGCGACGGAAGCCCGCGCTGACGGCCTCGACCATCTGGTTGGACAGGTCGTTGCGCTCGACGGCCTTGGCCCAGGCGTCGGCCTTGGCCTCGGCGGTGGGTCGCGCGGCGAGGGCCTCGGCGGCGCGCTCCTTGCCCGTGGCGGTGGGGTCGCGGTCGAGCTCGGACTCGATCTCGATGTCATCGGCCACGCCGAGTGCCGCGAGGGCCTTGATGAAGGTCCACCTCAGCTCGGTGTCGACGGTGAGCCCCGGAAGCGTCTCGGCACCCGTCAGCAGGGCGCGCAGGCGCGGCTCGTCGGCCGGGTCGGACGTCGAGCCGGCCCACGCCTCGACGAGCTGGAACTGGGCGTCGCTGCCGGCCTCGGCCGTCTCGGCGAGCGAGCGCAGGGACGACGACAGCAGCGCCGAGACCTCGGCGCGGTGTTCCGGAGCCGAGTAGAGGCGCGCGGCGGTGGACACCTGGCCGATGAGGACCCGCAGCAGGGTCGAGTCTGTCTCGCCCGGAAGCGACTCGAGGACGAAGCGCACGAAGTCACGAGCCGGCATCTCGCCGTCGCGCGTCATGTCCCACGTCGCGCCGAGCACGAGTGAGCGCGGCAGCGAGTCCTGGAACCCGCGGGGGAGCGAGAGCGCCGTGGCGAGCGAGCGCTCGTCGAGGCGGATCTTGCCGTACGCGAGGTCGTCGTCGTTGAGCAGCAGCAGGTCCGGCTGCTCCTGGCCCACGAGCTCGGCCAGGGGCGTGTGCTCGCCGGCGATGTCGACCTCGTCGTAACCGATGCGCTCGAGCACGTCGCCGTCGTCGCTCGGCCGGACGGCGTACCGCCCGATCCCGATGCGGTGTGGACGGAGCGTCGGGTACTCCTCGGTCGCGGTCTGCGTCACCGCGAAGGAGGTGTAGCGACCGTCGGCGTCCACCTCGAAGACGGGACGCAGGGTGTTGACGCCGGCCGTCTCGAGCCAGAGCTTGCTCCACTCGCTCAGCTCACGGCCCGAGGCCTTCTCCAGCTCCCCGAGCAGGTCGGCGAGCGTCGTGTTGCCCCACGCGTGCTTGCGGAAGTACTCGCGCAGCGCGGCGACGAACGGCTCGCGCCCGACGTACGCGACGAGCTGCTTGAGCACGGAGGCACCCTTGGCGTACGTGATGCCGTCGAAGTTGACCTCGACGTCCTCGAGGTGGCGCATGTCGGCGGCGATCGGGTGGGTCGAGGAGAGCTGGTCCTGGGTGTAGGCCCAGGCCTTCTCCGAGGTGCCGAAGGTCGTCCACGCGCTCGTCCACTCGGTCGCCTCGGCCTGGCACGTCGTCGACGCCCACTCGGCGAAGGACTCGTTGAGCCAGAGGTCGTCCCACCACTTCATCGTCACGAGGTTGCCGAACCACATGTGAGCCAGCTCGTGCAGGATCGTCAGCGCACGGCGCTCGATCTTCGCCTCGGACACCTTGGACCGGAAGATGTAGACCTCGACGAAGGTCACCGCCCCCGCGTTCTCCATGGCACCCATGTTGTACTCGGGCGTGAAGATCTGGTCGTACTTCTCGAACGGGTACGGCTGGTCGAACTCCTCCTCGAAGAACGCGAAGCCTTTCTTGGTGCAGTCGAAGATGTTGTCGGCGTCGAGGTACTGCGTGAGGGACTTGCGGCAGAAGACTCCGAGGGGCACGACACCATTGCGGGTCTGCACCTCGTCGCGCACCTCGTCGTACGGGCCGGCGATGAGCGCCGTGATGTAGGAGGAAATGCGCTTCGTCGGCTCGAACGACCACGTCGCGCGCTCCACGCCGTCGGCGACACCGGCGGCCTGCGGGGCGGGCGTGGGGGAGTTGCTGATGACCTTCCAGTGCGCCGGTGCGGTGACCGTGAAGCGGAAGGACGCCTTGAGGTCGGGCTGCTCGAACACGGCATACATGCGCCGGGAGTCCGGGACCTCGAACTGCGTGTAGAGGTAGACCTCGTTGTCGACCGGGTCGACGAAGCGGTGCAGTCCCTCTCCGGTGTTGGTGTAGCGGCCGGTGGCGTCGACCGTCAGCTCGTTGTCGGCGGCCAGACCGGGCAACGCGATGCGCGAGTCCCCGAAGACCTCGGCGGGGTCGAGGTCGACGCCGTTGAGGGTCACCTTCTCGACCGAGTCGGCGATGAGGTCGATGAACGAGTCCGTGCCGGGCTCGGAGCAGGTGAACGAGACCGTGGTGACGGTGTGGAAGTTCTCCGGACCCGTCGTGAGGTCGAGACGGACGTCGTAGGAGTCGACGCGCAGGATGCTGGCGCGGCTCGCCGCCTCGTCGCGGGTCAGGTTCTTGCCGGGCACGTAGGGACCTCCTGGGAAGGGTGCTGGGGCGCGACGCAGCGTCGGCCGGACGGCGTCGTCGCGGGCCATCCTCGCACGGAACCCTCGCCCGTCCACCACCGCGATCGGCGTGCAGGAGGCAGTGCCATGATGGGCCGCATGGCCGATGTGAAGGACAGCCCGATGACGAGCCGCGGCGCCGTCGAGATGTGGTTCGACCCGATCTGCCCCTGGGCGTGGATGACGTCGCGCTGGCTCATGGAGGTGGAGAGACTGCGCGACATCGACGTAACGTGGTCGGTCATGAGCCTCGCGGTGCTCAACGAGGACCGGCACGACCTCGACGCGGCCTACCGGGCCCGCATGGACGAGGCGTGGGGACCGGTGCGCGTCATCATCGCCGCCGTCGAGGCGCACGGTGACTCCGTCATCAAGCCGCTCTACGACGCCATGGGCACGCGCATCCACCTGCGGAAGGTGAGCGACTTCGACCAGGTGATCCGCGAGTCGCTCGAGGAGGTCGGCCTCCCCGCCGCGCTCGCCAAGGAGGCGCACCACAAGAAGTACGACGCGGCGCTGCACCGAAGCCACAAGCGCGGCATCAGCCTCGTCGGCACCGACGTCGGCACGCCGATCATCGCCGTCGACGGAGTCGCCTTCTTCGGGCCCGTCGTGACTCCGGCACCCAAGGGCGAGGATGCCGCGCGGCTCTGGGACGGCTGTGTGCTCGTCGCGAGCACACCCGGCTTCTTCGAGCTCAAGCGCACCCGCACGCTCGGCCCCATCTTGACCTGACGGCCTGCCGTCGGCCGAGCCGATGACGGCCAGCGGTCGGCCACGGCGATGACGGCCAGCCGTCGGCCACGGCGATGACTGCCAGCCGTCGGCCATGGCCCTGACGCCAGTCGCCGGGCATGCCGACGACCTCGACCTGCAGCTCCACCGAAGACATTTACCGACGCACCTAAGGACGGACATGCGCATCCACATCGGCGGCGACCACGCGGCATACGAGCTCCACCAGTCCCTCGTCGCGCACCTGCGCGACGCCGGCCACGACGTCGTCGACCACGGTCCGTTCGCCTATGACGCGCAGGACGACTATCCGGTCTTCGTGCTGCGTGCGGCCGAGGCCGTGGCGGCCGATGAGGGCTCGCTCGGGGTCGTGCTCGGCGGCTCGGGAAACGGGGAGCAGATCGCGGCCAACAAGGTCAGCGGCATCCGGGCCGCGCTCGCCTGGAACGCCGAGCTGGCGGGCCTCGCCCGCGAGCACAACAACGCCCAGGTCGTGTCCATCGGGGCGCGCTTCACGTCGGACGACGTCGCCAAGGAGATCGTCGACACGTTCGTGGCGACGGACTTCACCGATGAGGCGCGCCACAGCCGTCGTCTGGGTATGGTTTCCGCGTACGAGAACACGCGGGACCTGCCGGCTCTGCCGGACTCGGACGCGGGCTGACCGCGCGACGTCCGCCACGTCCACGCCGTCCCTCATCAGCGCAAGGGAGGCACGTGGCCCACAACGAGAGCGTCGTCTCTCGACGCTCGCGCTCCGGGGCCGGACCGCTGCGGCGCCTCCGGCTCCTGGGCCCCTCGCTCGGCCGCGCACCGTGGGCTCTCGTCGCCGGCTTCCTCGCGCTCAGCGTGCTCGCGACGGTGGCGGTCTTCCTCTGGCCCCAGACGGTCCCGTGGGGTGTCTACGGGTTCATCGTCGTGGCGGCCGGCCTGTTCCTCGAGCCGCGCTTCCTGCTCGTCGTCTACATCGGTCTCTTCCTGGCCATGGCCATCGTCGGGGCCTACTTCGGCCCGGACAAGCCCACGACCATCGGCGCCCAGATCGTCACCATCGCCACGATGCTGCTCATGATCTGGCTCTCGCACGCGCGTGCCCAGATCGGCGTCGTCGGCGTCAGTGGCGAGTCGATGCTCGTCGACATGCGCGACCGACTCCGGGCGCAGGGTGAGCTGCCCCCGCTGCCACCGCAGTGGGGGGCCGAGGTCGCGCTCGAGTCGGCCTACGGGGACGGCTTCGCCGGTGACTTCGTCGTCGCGAGCCGCTCGACCGACGGGTGCACCCTGGAGGTCGCCCTCGTCGACGTGTCGGGCAAGGGCCGTGAGGCCGGAACCCGGTCGCTGCTGCTCTCGGGCGCGCTCGGAGGCCTGCTCGGCGAGATGAGCGAGCGGGGCTTCCTCCAGTCCGCCAACAACCACCTCCTGCGACTGCGCTGGACCGAGGGGTTCGCGACGGCCGTGCACGTGGCGGTCAACCTCGAGACCGGCGACTTCACCATCGGGTATGCCGGTCACCCCGCCGCCGCGCAGTTCGCGGCCGGGTCCGGCCGCTGGCGCATGCTCTCCGGCGGGCGCGGACCGCTGCTCGGGGTCATCGACCACGCCGAGTTCCCCCGCGAGGCAGGCACGATCCGTCGCGGTGACGCCCTCGTCCTCTACAGCGACGGTGTCATCGAGGCTCGCGACAAGGCCCTCGTCGACGGCATCGACCGCATGCTCGGTCGCGCCGAGTCGTTCATCCGCACGGGCTTCGAGGGCCTCGCCCAGCGTCTCTGCGACCAGGCCGCCGCCGGCCTGGGTGACGACCGCGCCGTCGTGACGATCTGGCGCACCTGACGCGACGCCGCGGGCGCGCCCCGCGGTGGAACGGTCCTGGAGCGGGAGGTCCGCAGGCAGCCTCGAACGTGGGGTGACGGCGCACTCGTCACTACGATGCCTGCGTGAGCGATGACCCCACCGAAGCGACGACCCACGAAGCCGGCCCCGACCCGCGCAAGGCACACAAGGCCCACGTCGTGCCCGACCTGCCAGCAGGGGTCAAACCTGCCCGGGTGCGCACCTTCGTCCGTCGTGGACGCCTGTCGTCCCTGACCAAGGACCGCGTCGAGCGCCTGGCCCCTGCGCGGTCACTGCCGGAAGGACCCTTCGACGCCACTGTCGCCTTCGGGCGCGCCGCTCCTGTCGTCCTCGAGATCGGCTGTGGACACGGCCACGCCGCCATCGCGTATGCCGCCGCCTTCCCCGATCACGACATCCTGGCCATGGACGTCCACACGCCAGGGCTCGCCCGGATGCTCGCCGACGCGGACGGTGCCGGCGTGCCGAACCTGCGCGTCGAGATCGGCGACGCGGTGCTCTTCCTCGAGGAGCGGGTGGCCGATGCGACCTTCGACGCCGTCCACCTCTTCTTCCCGGACCCGTGGCGCAAGCAGAAGCACACGAAACGCCGCTTCGTCAGCTCCGCACACCTCGACCTGCTCGCGCGCGTCCTCAAGCGGGGCGGGCACGTCCTCATCGCCACCGACCAGGACTTCTACGCCGAGCACGCCCTGGCGGAGGTCGCTGCGCACGCCCGTTTCGAGGCCCATCGCATCGAGCGGCCGCAGTGGCGCCCCCGGGAGGGCTTCGAGGCGAAGGGGGTCGCCGCGGGACGCACGATCACCGAGCTCCGGCTCGATCTGGTGCCGTGAGACGTCGAGGTTTCGAGGCCGGGGAATCACGTGGTCGGGGTGACAGTGTCTGGTCTCAGGACATCCGCGACAGGTGTCTCAAGACATCGGCGACACCCTGTCTCGGATCATCGGCGACGGGGTCGGGTGCGGTCGATGCTCAGCCATGTCAAAGGCACGACTGGTGATCACCGCCCTGCTCAGCGAACGTCAGACGGTTTCCGAGGTGGCCGATCGCTACGGGGTGCACCGCTCCTGGGTGTACCGCCTCAAGGCCCGGTACGACCACGAGGGCGAGGCCGCGTTCGAGCCCAGGTCACGTCGCCCTCGCACCAGCCCCACCACGACCCCGGACACGACCATCGAGCTCGTGCTGCGGC
>JIBA01000003.1 GCA_000620545.1 Intrasporangiaceae bacterium URHB0013
CCCGGGGACCGCACCAGCGACACCCACGACCGCGTCCGCGCCGACAAGGTCTCCAAGACCGGCAACCTCACCCTTCGTCACAACGGCCGGCTGCACCACATCGGGATCGGCCGGACCCACGCCGGAACCTACGTCCGGCTCCTGGTCCAAGACCTCGACATCACCATCGTCGACACCGCAACCGGCGAGATCCTGCGCGAGCTGACCCTCGACCCCAGCCGCGACTACCAGCCACAACACCCCCGACAAAACAACAGTGGCCCTACGTTTCCGTAGGGCCACTGTCGCCGATGTCTTGCGACATCACAACCGTCGGGGTGACAGGATTTGAACCTGCGACCTCTTCGTCCCGAACGAAGCGCGCTACCAAGCTGCGCCACACCCCGGTGCTCCCGCTACCCCTGATCCTGGACCGGAGGCAGCAAGCAGAGATGCTAGCGCAGGCCCCCGCCCATCTCCGAATCGGGCGGGTCAGGCCGCCCGCGCGGTCGCCGGATCGGCAGCCGCCTCAGCCCTGCGAGCGGGGGACGAGGGTCAGCAGCGTGGCTTCGGGACGACAGGCCAGGCGTACCGGAGCGGTCGGCGCGGTGCCCAGGCCCGCGGAGACCTCGAGCCACGCGGCGCCCTCCGGGGCCTGCGAGGACGGCGTGGAACCGGCCCCCGGCCACCAGCGCGACAGGCCCTTGACGCGGCTCGTGTCGAGGTCGCAGTTGGTCACCAGCGCGCCGTGGCCGGGCACGCACACCTGGCCGCCGTGCGTGTGACCGGCGACGATGAGGTCGGCGCCGTCGGCGGCATACGCGTCGAGCACCCGTTGGTAGGGAGCGTGGGTCACCCCGAGCGTCAGGTCGGCATCCGGGGAGGCAGGACCGCGGACGAGGTCCAGCCGGTCGTAGCCGAGGTGCGGGTCGTCCACCCCGACGAAGTCGATCCGCAGGTCGCGCACCGTCAGCGAGGCTCGTCGGTTCGTCAGGTCGATCCACCCGCGCGAGGCGAAGCCGCGGACCAGCTCGGCGGTGGGCAGGCGCTGCGTCGTGCCGACGCCCTTGGCGTGGTGGCGCGTCAGGTACCCCAGCGGGTTCTTCAGCTTCGGGGCGAAGTAGTCGTTGGACCCCAGGACGAAGACCCCCGGGACGCCGAGGAGGCGGTCGTATGCGTCGAGCAGCGCCGGCACGGCGTCGTGGGCGGCGATGTTGTCACCGGTCGTGATGACGAGGTCGACGTCCAGGGAGGCGAGGCCGTGCACCCACCTCCGCTTCGCGCGCTGGCGTGGCAGCAGGTGCAGGTCCGAGAGGTGCAGCACCCGCAGCGGCGCGGCGCCGTCCGGCAGCACGGGCACGTCGAAGCGGCGTAGCGCGAAGGCGTTGCGCTCGATGAGCGAGGCCCAGCCCAGCACGCCGGCGCCGGCGATCCCCAGGCCGAGGACGGTCTTGGTCACGGCACGCATGAGCCCATCCTTCCACCCGCCGACCCGGCGCCCGACAAACCGGTCAGGGACCGTGAGGCCGGCCTGACAGACTGAGCCCATGAGCACCCTCAAGGAACAGCTGCAGTCCGACCTCACGTCCGCGATGCGGGCGCGCGACCAGGTCCGGGCCGGTTCGCTGCGGATGGCCCTCACCGCCGTCACCAACGAGGAGGTCGCGGGCAAGGAGCACCGCGAGCTCTCCGACGACGACGTGCTCAAGGTCCTCACCAAGGAGGCCAAGAAGCGCCGCGAGGCAGCCGAGGCCTACACCGGCGCGAGCCGCCCGGAGCTCGCCGCCAAGGAGGAGGCGGAGCTCGCCGTCCTCGAGGAGTACCTGCCGAAGCAGCTCGGCGACGACGAGCTCGAGGCGATCGTCCGCGAGGCCGTCACCGCCTCCGGAGCCACGGGTATGCCGCAGATGGGCCTCGCGATGAAGTCGGCGGGCGCCGCGGTGGCGGGCCGGGCCGAGGGTGGCCGAGTCGCAGCGATCGTGCGGCGCGTGCTCGCCGGCTGACGACCACCAGGACCCCCGAGCGGCTGGCTCGGGAGTGACGAAGGCCCGACGCGGATCGCGTCGGGCGTTCGTCATCTGCAGGTCAACCGCGGCCAGGTGGCTTCGTCGGCTTGCCCCCGGGTTTGCCCCGTCCGGAGTTGCCGCCATCACCGCCGCCGCCACCGCCGCCGGAACCGCCCTCGGTGCCGCCGCCGGTGCCGCCGCCACCGCCCGGGTTGATGAAGGTCGTCTGCGGCTGGGGCAGCTGCTGACGGTTTCCGCCGCGTGAGGTGTAGATCGTCACGAAGCTGCCGCTGGCTGCGCGGCCGTAGGGGGAGGTGCCGGCCACGAGGCCGTCCGGGATCGACGAGCTCATCGTGCCGCCGACGCCGGCGGAGAAGCCGGCCGACTGCAACGTCGAGATGGCGTCGGAGACCGACATGCCGGTGACGCTGGGGATGTCCACCTGGTCGCCCTTGAGCAGTTTGTCCGACGGGTCCTCGAACTTGATCTCGGGCTCGCCGTCGAGGGCCTTGTTCATGATGCCCTTCCAGATCGGGGCGGCGATCTTGGCACCGTGCATGACGTCGACGAAGCGGTCGCCGATCTGGATGTTCTTCATGACGCGCTTGTTGCCGTCGTCCGGCGTGCCGACCCAGACGGCCGTCGCGAGCTGCGGCACGTAGCCGGCGAACCAGGACTCGTTGTTGCCGTTGGCCGTGCCGGTCTTGCCCGCCGACTCGCGCTTGCCGTCGTCGAGCTGGTTGAGGATGCCCGAGCCGTGGGTCATGTTGTACTCGAGGAACTTGTCGGTCGCGCGCACGGCGTCAGGCTCGACGACCTGCTCGCACTTCGTGGCCGGGATCGCGAGGTTCTTGCCACCCTGGGTGATCTTCGTGATCGCCACGACCGGGCACTTCTTGCCGTCCGCGGCGAGGGTGGCGTAGGCCTGGGCGACGCCCTGCGGGGAGACCTCGGTGGCGCCGAGGACGTAGGCCGGGGCATACGGCGGGATCTGGCCGCCATCGGCGCGGTGCAGGCCCAGGCGCATGACGGTCTCACGCACCTTGCAGCCGCCGAGCTGCTCCGCGAGGGCGATGAAGGCGGTGTTGGTCGACTTGGCGGTCGCCTGCATCAGCGAGATCTTGCCGCCGCCGAACGGGCTGTCGTTGTACACCTTCCACGTGCCGCCGGGGCCGCAGCCGTTCTTGATCCCCCCGGGCCACTCGGAAGGCTTGTAGGTCGCCTGCGCGTTGCCGCCGGCCGCCTTGGCGTTGACGCTCGAGGTGGTGTTCATGCCCGACTCCATGGCGGTCACGAGCGCGAACGCCTTCGCCGTCGACCCGAACTGGAAGCCGCTCGAACCGCCGTACTTCTTGTCGAGGGCCCAGTTGACGCCGGTCTTGCCGAGGGTCTGCTTGCCGACGGTGTACTCGGTGTTCTGGGCGAAGGCCAGGACCTTGCCCGTGCCCGGCTCGGTGACGTACGCCGCAGCGCCGACCTTCGACTTGTCGCCGATCGGGACGTTCTTGGTCACCTCGCGCTGGGCGATCTTCTGGATGCGCGGGTCGAGCGTCGTCGTGATGGTCACGCCGCCGCGGTAGAGGGTGCGCTTGCGCTCCTCGACCGTCTTGCCGAGCTGGGGCATCGCCAGGGCGTAGTTGACGATGAAGTCGCACCAGTAGGGGTAGGGCGAGGCGAGGCAGGTGCTCTTGGGCTGCGTGACGCGCATGTCCTGCTTGAGGGTGCGCTTCCGGGCGGCCTGCCACTGCTTGTCGGTGATGCGCTTGAGCTCGTGCATGCGGTCGAGCACGACGTTGCGTCGCGCCAGGGCCTTCTGCGGGAAGTTGACCGGGTCGGTGGTTCCGGGGTTCTGGGTCAGGCCCGCGAGGAGCGCGGCCTGCGAGAGGGTCAGCTTGCTGGCCGGGACGCTGAAGTAGTGCTGGGCCGCGGCCTCGACGCCGTAGGCGCGGTCGCCGTAGTAGACGAGGTTGAGGTAGCCCTCGAGGATCTGGTCCTTCGACAGCTTCTTCTCCAGCGTGATGGCGTACTTCAGCTCCTTCAGCTTGCGCATGTAGTCCTTCTTGACGGCCTCCGCGGCCGCCTCCTCGTTGCCGGAGCTGAGGGCGGAGTACTGGAGCGAGATCTTGACGTACTGCTGGGTGAGCGACGAGGCGCCGACCGAGGAACCGCTGCGCAGGTTCGAGATGACCGCGCGGGCGGTTCCCTGGATGTCGATGCCACCGTGGTCGTAGAAGCGGTGGTCCTCGATGGCGATCTGGGCCTCGCGCATGATCGGAGCGATCTTGCTGAGGGGCACGATGGTGCGGTTCTGCTCCTGCGGCGTCGCGATGACGGAGCCGTCGGCAGCCAGGATGCGCGAGGTCTGGGCCAGCGGGTCGGTCGTGAACTCGCTCGGGAGCTCGTTGAAGACGTCGACGCCGCTGCGTGCGAGGGCGCCGGTGGCGCCCACGGCGGGCATCACCAGGCCGGCGGCGAGCAGTCCGAGCACGAGCGCGGACGCGAGGAACGCGCCGAGCAGGCTGATGACGCCACCGATCGAGGTAGTGCGTGAAGACATGGGGCAAGGGTAACCGCTCACCCTATGGTCACCTGATTTCAGCACGCAACCGGCTCCGGCGGTGTGTCTGGGGAGCTGCTGGCGCCCTGTCATGACCATCGCGAGGACGTGGAGGTGACTAGTCACCCCCTCTGCGAAATGGTCCATAGAGGCTATGTCGGGCCGGGCCCAGCACTCGTAATGTCTCGTTTGGGCCTAAGGGGGGTCCGCTTGGCCAGGATCGGTGGGACGGTCCGGGTCTGCTCGGGTGTCATGGGAGGCGCCGGGCGGGGAGGGGTAATCACAATGAGTGCTGTCGTCATGGTGGATCCGTGGGTGGATGAGTGGGCCAGTCAGGCCAGCTGTTCCGGCCAGGACCCTGATGCGTTGTTCGTCCGAGGCAAGGCCCAGCACGACGCGAAGGCCGTCTGCAAGACGTGTCCGGTCCTCGCCCAGTGCCTGGCCGAGGCCCTCGACAACCGAACCGAGTTCGGCGTCTGGGGAGGCATGACCGAGCGCGAGCGTCGGGCCCTGCTGCGCAAGCGGCCGGACATCACGTCGTGGAAGTCGGCACTCCGGGCGGGCATGGCCTCACAGGTCAAGCACGTCTGAGGGGCGTCACATCGACCGGTCTCCGGTCGCACCGTCCTACGTGAGCGGGGCCGTGGCCACCTGAGGGTGGGTCACGACCCCGCTAGCGCGTGCCCGATGGCGCGCAGGCCGTCGAGGTCGTGGACGTCGCGACCGAGTGCGGGCACGTGAACGACGGGTATGCCGGGATGTGATCGCGAGAAGCGGTCCGCGAGCTCACGCTGTCGCTCGGCCGTGCGCACCAAGGATGCGTGGAGCCGCAGCAGGCCCGCCGCGTTCGAGGCCGACTTCGGCCCACCGCCCTCCTCGAGTGACTCCGCGGCCGCGAGTGCGCGCGACGGGGTGACTCCTGTCGCCGAGACGCGGCCGATGCGGTTGACGACGAGCCCGGCGAGCGGCATACCGTCGGCGTCCAGGCGCTCGACGAAGTACGACGCCTCGCGAAGCGCGTCGCGCTCCGGCGCCGCGACGACGAGGAACGCCGTGCCGTGCTCGGAAAGCAGGCGGTACGTCGCGTCCGCGCGTTCGCGGAACCCGCCGAACATCGTGTCGAGGGCGCTCACGAAGGTCTGGACGTCGGCCAGCATCTGGCCGCCGAGGACCTTCGTCATCGTGGAGGTGACGAGCTGCACGCCGACGCCGAAGACCTTGAGGCCCGCGCGGCCGCCCGCCTTGGCCGGTGCGGTGAGCAGGCGGATGAAGCGTCCGTCGAGGAAGCTGCCGAGCCGGTTGGGTGCGTCGAGGAAGTCGAGGGCCGAGCGCGACGGCGGGGTGTCGACGACGATGAGGTCCCACGGGGCGGCCTCGGTGCCGGCACTCGCCTTGAGCTGGCCCAGCTTCTCCATGGCCATGTACTCCTGCGTGCCGGCGAACGAGCTGCTCACGGCCTGGTAGAAGGGGTTCGCGAGGATCTGCTCGGCCTTGCCCGGCTCGGAGTGGGCGATGACGACCTCGTCGAAGGTCCGCTTCATGTCGAGCATCATCGCGTGGAGGCTCCCGCCGGCACTCGCGTCGATGTCGCTGACCGGGCGGGGAGTGTTGTCGAGCTCGGTGAGCCCCAGCGACTGGGCCAGGCGGCGGGCGGGGTCGATCGTCAGGACGACGACCTTGCGGCCGGACTCGGCAGCACGTAGGCCCAGGGCGGCGGCCGTGGTGGTCTTGCCGACGCCGCCGGACCCGCAGCAGACGACGATCTGGGTCGCGGGGTCGTCGATGAGGGCGTCGATGTCCAGGGCTGGCGCCTCAACCGAGACGGGGCCGGGGCTCATGCCTCGAACCGGTCGGTGCCGACGTCGGTGCCGACGTCGGCGCCGACGTGGGCGCTGACCTGGGTGTGGACGTTGGTCCGGAGGTCGCTGCCGAGGTCGGTGCCGACGGGCGTGGCGCCGTGACGGACGAACAGGGGCACGAGCAGGTCGGCGAGCTCACGGACCGAACCGGAGTCGACACCGCCCGGCAGGGCGGGCAGCGAGACGATCGGCAGGCCCGTGGACTCGAGCAGCGCCAGCTGCTGGCGCTCGAGGTCGATGCGCTGCGCGTGGTCGCGGGCCTCCTCGAGCAGGCCGTCGACGAGCTCAGGCGTGGCAGGCACGCCGGCCTCGCCGAGCTGGGTGCGGATCGACGCCTTGTGCAGCCGTCCCGAGCGGGCCTGTTCGAGGGCCGTGTCGTCGAGGAGCGGCTCGCGCACCATGTTGACGATGACGGCGCCGGGGTGCAGGCCCTTGGCGCGCAGCTCGTCGATGGCCTCGAGGGTCTCCTGGACCGGCATCTCCTCGAGCAGGGTGACGACGTGCACGACGGTCCGCCGGGACTCGAGCAGCCGCGTGATCGAGCCGGCCTGCGAGGCGATCGGGCCGACGCGGGCCAGGTCGGCGACCTCGGAGTTGACGGAGAGGAACCGGCCGATGCGCCCGGTCGGAGGCGCGTCGAGGACGATCCCGTCGTAGACCGGCGGGGCCTCGCCCTTGTGCTTGCCGTCGCGTCGGCGTCGGTTCGCCTCGTAGATCTTGCCGATGAGCAGGACGTCGCGGACCCCGGGCGCGATGGTCGTCGCGAAGTCGATCGCCCCGAACTTCTCGAGGAGCTTGCCGGCGCGGCCGAGCTTGTAGAAGAGCTGGAGGTACTCGAGCAGGGCTGCCTTGGGCTCGATCGACAGGCCGACGACCTCGCCGCCTCGGGGCAGTCGCACGATGCGGGTTTCTTCGGTGCCGAGGGGAGGCACGTCGAAGGTCTGGCTGATGCCCTGCCGGCCCTCGACCTCCGTGAGCAGGACGTGGCCCGGTGTCGAGGCCAGGGCCAGCGCTATCGCGGAGGCGACGGTGGTCTTGCCCGTGCCGCCCTTGCCCGTGACGACGTGCAGCCGCGCTCGCGCCCACGGTGCGGCGTCAGGGTCCGTCGTCACCTCTCCACTCTAGGACCCGCCCCACTCACCCCCCGTTCGAGGTGATCCCGGGAGCCACCTCGGTGTCGGCATCACCTCGACCGCGGAGCTCGTGATCCCCGGGTTCGAGGTGATCCCGGGAGCCACGTCGGTGCCGACATCACCTCGACCGCGGAGCTGACGTGATCCTGGTTCGAGGTGATCGCGGGAGCCACGTCGGTGCCGACATCACCTCGACCGCGGAGCTGACGTGATCCTGGTTCGAGGTGATCGCGGGAGCCACGTCGGTGCCGACATCACCTCGACCGCGGAGCTGACGTGATCCTGGTTCGAGGTGAGCGCGGGAGCCACGTCGGTGCCGACATCACCTCGAACCAGGAGGTATGCCGGGGCGTCAGGCGGCGGCCGAGCCGAGCTGGGCGTGGCCCTGGGCCACCTGCGACATGAACTCGTTCGTGTGGACGCGTAGCCCGATGAGGTCGATCCGCAGGGCACGGTCGCCCTTGAGGACGAGCGCGTTGGTGCGGAGGTTGTCGGCGGAGACCGCGAGCGCCCACCGGTGTTGGACCCCGTCGATCTCGACCACCAGGCCGTTGCGCCACCGGACGTCGAGGTAAGCCCGGCCGTGGTCGGTCTGGACCAGAACCTGCCGATCCGGCTCGGGAAGGCCGTGCGCGCGGCAGAGGCGGGCGAAGTCGAGCTCGCCCAGCGACTGCACGCCGAGTGCGATGTCCCGCACGACGCTTCTGACGAAGGCTCGGCGCCGCCGGCCACGCATGATCTTCGTCGTCCGCAACAGCTGCTGCGGGGTGGCGAGCCCTTGCTGGGCGGTCAGGAGCAGGATGAGGGCTGCCTGCCGGTCGCTCACCGCCCAGTGGGCGGCGCGGACAGCGGCCACGGCCGGACGCGTCCGCGGGATCCCGACTGAGAGCACCTCGTCAGGCACGCGTCGGATCACCTTGTGGGCAGCCACACCGGACGGCCAGTCCACACGCGCCGTATGGATGACGGAGCAGTGGATGGCGGGATCGTCGAAATGCTCGAGGCCGGCGACCTGGAGGGCGGTGACACCGTCGACGGCGGCGACCCGGTCGCCGATCTCCCAGACGGCACGCCACAGGAGCTCCTCACGTGTCAGTGGTCGCGTGTGCACCGCCACTGTGACGTCACCGTGGACCACCCATCGCTCCGACCGCACCTCGTGTGCGACATGGCGTCGCTCGATGCCTGCCGACCGGAGCATCGCTCGCGACACCACACCGCCCTGCGGCTCTGCGAGCTCCCGCGCGAGTCGTCGCCGTTCTGGACCTCTCATGACATCCCACGGTCCCGCTGGCCGCGGGCCGATGCGAGCGGCATACGCAATCTGTGGAGGACGACACCACCTCCGCGCGGGGATGTGGACAGCCGGTTCGAGGTGATGACGCGACCGACATGGCTACCGAAATCACCTCGAACCGGGGGCACTGACCCGTGGGTCGAGGTGATGGCGACACTGACGTGGGTGCCGGGATCACCTCGAACCGGGGGCGCTGGTGAGGCGTCGAGGGTGTCGAGGTGATGGCGACACTGTCGTGTCGGTCGGGATCACCTCGAACCGGGGCCCTAGTGAGGCGTCGAGGGTGTCGAGGTGATGGGGACACTGTCGTGTCGGTCGGGATCACCTCGAACCGGGGCCCTAGTGAGGCGTCGAGGGTGTCGAGGTGATGGTGACACTGACGTGGGTGCCGGGATCACCTCGACGCGGGGGGTGTGAGGGAGCGGACCGTGGCGAGGACGGTCGCGAAGGCGGGGGCGGTCGGGTCGATGACGGCGAAGTGGTCGGCTCCGGACACGACCTGCTCGGTCACGTCGCCCCCGGTCGCCTGCGCCCGCGCGACGTAGTCGTCGGCCACGCCGAGCGGCACGGTGTCGTCGTCGGCGCCGTTGACGAGTCGGACCGGCACCTTTGGCGGCAGCACCGACATCGGGTCGGCCGAGGTCCATGCAGTAGTCCCGGGACCAGACCCCACGAAGTCGCGTGTCGCGTCGGCACCGAGGTGCAGCCGGTCCGCCGCGCCGAGGTCGACGACCCCCGCCAGGGACACGACGCCGGCGATGCCTCGCTCGCGCGCCCAGGGCTGGCCGGCCGCCCAGGCGACGAGGTGACCCCCGGCGGAGTGGCCGACGAGGACGAGCGGGTGGGGCAGGTCGGACTGGGACGCGATCGAGGCGAGGAGGTCGCGCACGTCGTCGAGGGTCCCGGGGACGCCGCCACCCGGCATACCGACGCGGCGGTACTCGGCCACGGCGACGTGGAAACCGGCCGCCGCCAAGGCCCGAGCCTCGGGCAGCGCGTGCTCGCGGTCGTACTCCTTGCGCCAGAAGCCGCCGTGCACGACGACGACGGTGCCGGTCGCGGCCGGGGCGCCGTCAGCCGGGGGGATGACGTCGTAGACCTGCGCTGGGTCACTGCCGTAGGACCGCGTCGCGGCGCTCGCCGGGGACGTCGTCGAGGGGCTGCTCGTCATGGGGGTCATGGTGTCACCAGCGCCACCGACGCACCCCGAGAGAGCCGTCGTGCCACTGAGTAGGGTGATGGCCATGACCCAGTGGGAATACCTCACCGCACCGCTCCTGATCCACAACACCAAGCAGATCCTCGACAACTTCGGGGCCGACGGGTGGGAGCTCGTCCAGATCGTCAACGGTCCCGACGGAACCAGCCTCGTCGCCTACTTTAAGCGCCCGAAGTCCTGAGGAGCCGCACCATGTCTGCCGTCGAAGACCGCCTGTCCGAGCTCGGCCTCACCGTGCCCGAGGTCGCTCCGCCCGTCGCCGCCTACGTCCCCGTCGTCCGTGAGGGCGACCTCGTGTTCACCTCTGGGCAACTGCCCCTGGTCGACGGCTCCCTCGCCGCGACCGGCAAGGTTGGCGCCGAGGTCGACGCGGAGACCGCCAAGTCCCTCGCCGAGACGTGCGCGCTCAACGCGATCGCGGCCATCAAGTCGGAGGTCGGCGACCTCGACACGGTGACCCGTGTCGTCAAGGTCGTGGGCTTCGTCGCCTCCGACCCGGGCTTCACCGGCCAGCCCGGAGTCATCAACGGCGCGAGCGAGCTGCTCGTCAAGGCCTTCGGGGACAAGGGGATTCACGCCCGCTCGGCGGTCGGGGTCGCTGCGCTCCCGCTGGACGCGCCCGTCGAGGTCGAGGTCATCGTCTCCGTCGCCCGGTGACGGCACGGGGAGGTCGAGTGAGAGGGAGGTGACCGGCGCCATGGGTCGCCAGTTCCCCCTGACCACCACGCCCGGCATCTCCGACGCGGCCAGTCGCTGGCTGGCGGGGGAGCGCTGGGACGAGGCGGAGCCTCGCCGAGCCAGCACCGTGATGCTCGTGCGCGACGGGGTCGCCGTCGGGTCCGGTCCCGAGGTCTTCATGCTTCGGCGCGTCTCCGGGATGGACTTCGCGCCGAGCATGATGGTCTTCCCGGGCGGCTCCGTCGACGAGCGCGACGGTGACGTCGACCTGCCCTGGGCCGGTCCCTCGCCGTCCGAGTGGGCCGACCGCCTCGGCTGCTCGCCCGCCGAGGCCCAGATGTACGTCGCCGCCGCGATCCGTGAGGTCTTCGAGGAGTGCGGGGTGCTGCTCGCGAGCCCGTCGGCGGGCGGACCGCTCGCGATGGCCGACGGACCCGAGTGGCTCGACATTCGTCTCGCCCTCGTCGACCGCCGGCTCTCCCTCGCTGAGGTGCTCCTCGACAAGGACCTCGTCCTGCGCTCGGACCTCGTCGTCGCCAAGGCGCACTGGCTGACCCCGGTCTTCGAGCCGCGCCGCTACGACACGTGGTTCTTCGCCGCCCTCATGCCGCCCTTCCAGGTCGCCGACGGCGAGACCACCGAGGCCGACCAGGCCACGTGGGTGGTGCCCGACGAGCTCCTGCGAGCGTATGCCGCCGGGTCGGCTCTCATGCTGCCGCCGACGGTCATGTGCGTGGAGGCGATCCGCGACGCGGCTTGTGCCGCAGACGTCGTCGTGCACAGCGAGTCCCTGCCGCTCGTCATGCCGGAGGTCGTCGACGGCCCCGACGGTCCGGCCATGGCCATCGTCGAGCGATGAGCCACCGGACGGTCTGGTGACAAGCCGGTGAGGGGCGCGGAGGCCGACCCGGGCTGGCGCGGCGGCGTGACGAGCGAGCGCGCCGAGTGCGTGCTGTGCCCGAACCCCTCGCCGATGACCCTGGACGGCACCAACACGTGGCTGCTCGCCGAGCCGGGGTCCGATGACGTCGTCGTCGTCGACCCTGGCCCGCTCGACGAGGGACATCTGGATAACGTGCTGCGGCACGTCGCCGAGTCCGGCCGGCGGGTCGCGCTGACGCTGCTCACGCACGGCCACGACGACCACGCCGAGAGCGCCGACCGCTTCCACGAGCTCACCGGGGCGCCGGTCCGGGCCTTCGGACGCGGCCACGACGACCTCTGGGCAGGCGAGACCATCCGGGTCGGCGGCCTCGAGGTCCTCGCCGTCGAGACACCGGGTCACACGAGCGACTCGTTCTCGTTCGTCCTCCCCGCCGACAACACGCTCCTCACCGGCGACACGATCCTCGGTCGCGGCACGACCGTCGTCGCCTGGCCCGACGGCAGCCTCGAGTCCTACCTCGCCTCGCTCGACCGCATCGAGGCCCTGACCCGGGCCGGCGACGTCACCAGCCTGCTCCCCGGTCACGGACCGTTCGTCGCCGACGCGGCCGCCACCGTGACCTTCTACCTGTCGCACCGGGCCGAACGGCTGGACCAGGTCCGCGACGCGGTCGCCCGGGGTGCGCAGACGGCATACGCCGTCGTGGAGCAGGTGTATGCCGACGTGCCACGGAGCGTCTGGCCCGCGGCCGAGCTGTCGGTACAGGCCCAGCTCGAGTACCTGCGCACCCGACCCTGAACCGGCTGAGACACTGGGGCCCATGACACCCGGGACAGCCGAGCTCGCCGCGGCAGCGGTAGCCCTCGTCGGCGACCGCCGCCGGGTCGTCCTCGGCATCGCCGGGTCGCCGGGCGCGGGCAAGTCCACGCTGGCCGAGGCGCTCGTCGACGCCGTCGGTGGTCGTGAGGGCGAGGACTGGGTCGCACACGTGCCGATGGACGGCTTCCACCTCGCTGACGCCCAGCTCGACCGCCTCGGGTTGCGCTCCCGCAAGGGGGCGCCGGACACCTTCGATGCCGACGGCTACGCCCACCTGCTCCACCGCGTGATGAGCGAGCCCGACGCCCCGATCTATGCGCCCGGCTTCGACCGGACGCTCGAGCAGCCTTTGGCCGCAGCGATGGTCGTGCCCCCTGCGGCACGACTCGTCGTCACGGAGGGCAACTACCTGCTGCATCCCGACCAGCGCTGGCAGCGGGTCCGCGAGCAGCTCACCGAGGTCTGGTTCGTGTCGACCGACGACGACCTGCGCCGGTCATGGCTGGTCGAGAGACACGTGACCTTCGGCAAACGGCCGGAGGCGGCGCTGGCGTGGGTCGAGCAGGTCGACGAGGCCAATGCGGTCCTCGTCGCTGCCGCTGCCCATCGCGCCGATCGGATCGTCGTCAACGGTCCCGGCGGCTGGGTCCTCACCGGTTGAGATGTTCGCGTCGTGGCCCTTGCCGCGCGTGGGCGACGTTGCGCTTCAGGGGATCTCGCGCGAGGTCAGCGAGCGCGGCGCTTGAGCCGCTCGACGTCCTGCAGCAGCACGGCGCGGGCTTCGAGCCGGAGCCAGCCACGTGTCGCGAAGTCGGCGAGGGCCTTGTTGACCGTCTCGCGGGAGGCGCCGACGAGCTGTGCGAGCTCCTCCTGCGTGAGGTCGTGCGAGACCATGATGCCGCCCTCGACCGGGCGACCGAAGCGCTCGGAGAGGTCGAGCAGGGCCTTGGCGACGCGGCCCGGGACGTCGGTGAACACGAGATCGGCGAGGTGCGCGTTGGTGCGGCGCAGGCGCTGGGCCAACGCAGCGAGCAGGGCCTTGGACACCTCTGGGCGGCCCGTGAGGATCGCGGTGAGCGAGTCGTTGCCGAGGCCGAGCAGCTGCGTCTCGGCGACGGCCGTGGCCGTCATCGTGCGGGGGCCCGGATCGAAGAGACTGAGCTCGCCGAACATCTCGCCGGGGCCGAGGATCGCGACGAGGTTCTCACGGCCGTCGGGGCTGGTGCGGCCGAGCTTGATCTTGCCCTCGGCGATGACGTAGAGCGCGTCACCCCGGTCGCCCTCGTGGAACAGCACGTCGCCGCGCTCCATGTGTGACCGGCTCATCTCCGACTGCAGCGCGGAGGCCGCTTCGTCGTCCAGAGCCTTGAACAGGGGCGCACGCCTCACCACGTCGAGATCCACGGGGTCAGTGTGCCACGTCGACTCCGCCGGTGCCCCGCCACCACAGGCGGTTCGCGCTGTGGTCCAGGACTCGTCCGGGACTGCCCAGGCAGTGCCCGCGACTCGGTCTCGACTCGGTCTCGACTCGGCTCGACTCGGCTCGACTCGGCTCGACTCGGCCTCGGCCTGCTCAGTCGTCGACGCGGTAGTCGATCGGCTTGCACACGCCGTTGTTGGACTTCTCGGCCGAGCACGCGGTCAGTCCGACGACGAGGTCGGCCTCGGCGCGCAGGACGAACCGGTCCCCGGCGCGCGAGGTCGGCGGGTCGATGTGCAGCTCACCGTCGCGCTCGGCCCAGACGTTCATGAAGATGTTGAGCGTCGTCGAGATGCGGTCCGGGTCCACGCCGAAGCGCGCCATGTTCGTGGCGAGGTTCTCGAAGCAGCTCGGGTGGTAGGCGCCCTCGAACTCGGGGTAGAGCAGGTCGAAGGTCTGCTGCGAGCAGGGCGTGAGGAGCAGGTCGTGGTGCCCGCACGTGTCCTCGAGGACGGTCGCCATCGGCCGGCTGCGGTTGCTGTAGAGCACGCTGCCCGTCGTCACAGCGGTCGAGTTGGCATAGTCGATCGTGCGACCCGAGCTCAGCCACTCGTCGTGGTCCTCGTCCATGACGGCGAAGAAGTCGCTGACCTGCTCGCCCGTCGGGTCGACGACCGTCAGCCGCTGGCCGGCGCGCAGGATGAAGGCCGTGCCGGTCTGGGGGGCGAGCCTCGTCAGGTCCATGGCGGCACGGTGGCCGCCCTCGGGCTGGAGCACCGGCCCGCCGGGACCGAAGAGCCGGTTGGTCGTGCCGAGTGCGGCGTCCTGCGAGATCGTCATTCGTCTTCCCCTGGGTGGTCGGTGGTGGTCGGGTGGGCGTGCTCGTGCACCTCCAGCGGCGGCTCCCAGCCGGGAGCGTGACGGCGGCCGGAGTACTGCAGTGCCTCGGTGCTGGCACCGTGGTCGGCGACCATCGGGTTGATGAAGCCCTGGAGGTCCGTGTCGCGTCGGCGGATCGTCGTGCGCATCCCGTCGAACCTGCCCTCGGCGCGAAGCCGCTCGAACTGGTCGTGCGGGTTGAAGACGAGCGTCGGCAGGGGCGCGCGGCGGGCCACGCGCGACGCAGCGGGGTGCAGTCCGACGATGAAGTACGCCGTGCCGCCCGCGCTGAAGGCGAAGTGCGGGTCGTTGGGGTCGGCGCCCACGCCGTCGGCCCATGACTGGTCGTCCGCGTCGTGCAGGCGCTGGAGCAGCCCGAAGAGGGACGCCTCGAAAGCGGCCTCGTCCGTCGGCAGCGGCCCACGGAAGGTCGCGATGAACGAGTGGAAGCCGCTCTCGCCCTCGATCGACCGGGCGAACGCCTCGAGCCGTCGGAGCAGCTCCCCCGGGACGTCGGGGCCGGTCATGTCGTCGAGGACGACGTGGGCGACACTGCCGCGGCGGAAGACCGACTTGGCCCCGAGGCAGGGGAACTCGGCATGCGTCACCATCAGCTCGAGGGCGCGGACGACGTCGTCGTCGGACGCGTGGGCCAGGTCCATGTCGGCGAGCAGCCCCAGGGTCGTCTCGAGCCCATTGCCCTCGCTCGCGTGCAGCCGGGCAGCCGTCGGCGGCGTGGGCGCTCCGGTGCGCGTATTCGTTGACATGTCGGACTCCTCCCGTGCAGGCAGGACGTACCCACCTCGGGTTCCCTTCACGCGCAACCCTGGACAGCCGGCCCACAGACGGTGGCGGAGGTGGCGGACGGTGGCTGGCGGCGGGACCCAGCCCGGCGGCATACAGTGTCGTCCGTGTCCTCCCGACCGCTCGTGATCGACGACGAGACCCCCGTGGCGCGGACCCGGCGCGCCCGGAAGATGTACCGCTCCCTCCACGAGCGCTACCCGTATGCCCACTGCGAGCTCGACTTCACCACCCCGCTCGAGCTGCTCGTCGCGACGATCCTCTCGGCACAGACGACCGACGTCGGGGTCAACAAGGTGACGCCGATCGTGTTCGCGAAGTACCGGACGGCCGCTGACTACGCCAACGCCGACCGCACCGAGCTCGAGACGATCATCCAGCCGACCGGCTTCTACCGCGCCAAGACCGACTCGCTCATCAAGCTCGGCATCGCGCTCGTCGAGCGCTTCGACGGCGAGGTGCCGCCGCGCCTCAAGGACCTCGTGACGCTGCCGGGTGTCGGTCGCAAGACGGCCAACGTCGTGCTCGGCAACGCCTTCGACATCCCCGGCATCACGGTCGACACGCACTTCGGACGTCTCGTGCGTCGCTTCGGCTGGACGGAGGAGGAGGACCCGGTCAAGGTCGAGCACGACATCGGCCGGCTGTTCATGCGCAAGGACTGGACGATGCTCAGCCACGTCGTGATCTTCCACGGTCGGCGCACGTGCCACGCGAAGAAGCCCGCGTGCGGGGCGTGCCCCGTCGCACGCTGGTGCCCCAGCTACGGCGCCGGCGAGACCGACCCGGAGAGGGCGGCGAAGCTCCTGAAGTACGAGCTGGCCCCGAAGTGACGAAGGTGCTCAGCGGCATCGCGTATGCCGGCAGGTCGGGTTCCATCGAACCGTCCCCGAGTCTCGGGGCGGAGCCCGTGCCGCGCCCGGTGTGGATGGACGAGCTCGCCGCGCGGCTCGAGGACATCGCACCCGAGCAGTTCTCACGCTTCCTGCCCCCGGAGGAGGGCGGCCGCGAGTCTGCGGTGCTCATCCTCTTCGGCCCGCCGCCGGCCGGCGTCGACGACGACGGCGAGCACGTCGTGCTCATCGAGCGCTCGCATACGATGCGCACCCAGCCGGCGCAGATCGCCTTCCCCGGCGGCTCCCGCGACCCCGGCGACGAGGACCTCGTCGCGACGGCCCTGCGCGAGGCCGAGGAGGAGACGGGCGTGGACCCCGCGGGTGTCGACGTCGTCGCCCAGCTGCCCTCGCTCTTCCTCGCGCCGGCGCAGTTCGTCGTCGCGCCCGTGCTCGGCTGGTGGGCGCAGCCCTCGCCGATCGGAGTGCGCGACCCGGCGGAGGTGCACGACGTGCTCTCGGTGCCGGTCTCGCACCTCGTGGAGCCGTCGACGCGCTTCTCGGTGACCCATCCGTCGGGCTACGTCGGACCCGGCTTCGACCTCGACCACCTGCTCCTGTGGGGCTTCACCGCCGGGCTCATCAGCAGCGTGCTCGAGCTCGGCGGCCTCGACAGGCCGTGGGACGCGGAGGTCATGCGGCCACTGCCCGAGCGCTACCTCGGAGGGAGGCGCACATGAGCGGCAGCGTCGTGCTCGACATCGCCCTGGTCCTGCTCCTGCTCGCCTATGCCTACTCCGGCTACCGGCAGGGACTCATCCAGAGCGTCTTCTCGCTCGTCGGCTTCTTCGCCTTCGCGATGATCGCCGTCTGGCAACTGCCCGAGATGCTCTCGCGCTGGGACTCGGTCGCCGACAACGACCGCGCCCGGGTGCTCGCGCTGATCCTCGGGGTCGTCGCCTTCGGATGGCTGGGCCAGTTCCTCGGCGGCCTGCTCGGCTCGCAGATCCGTCGCCGTGTCGGCCAGACGTCGCTGCGCCGGGTCGACTCGGTGCTCGGCGCCGTCGTCGTGATGCTCGCCGCGAGCCTCATCATCTGGTTCATCGGCGGCGCGCTGCGCACGGCCGGCAACCCCTCGCTGTCCCGGGCGATGGCCGACTCGAAGGTGCTCAAGGTCGTCAACTCGGTCGTTCCCGAGCAGACCGGGCAGGTCTTCGCGGGCTTCCGTGGCTTCCTGTCGAGCCAGGGCTTCCCGCAGGTGTTCGGCGGTCTCGATCCCGAACCGATCACCCCGGTGCAGGACCCGGACCCGGCGGTCGCGCAGTCGCAGGCCATTCGGGCCGCCGGCCGGTCGGTCGTCAAGGTGACGACCGAGTCGGAGTCGTGCCAGCGTGGCCAGGAGGGCACCGGCTGGGTGCTGGCGCCCGGCCTCGTCGTCACCAACGCCCACGTCGTCGCGGGCGCCGACGAGGTGCGGGTCGAGGGCGGTGACCAGACGCTGCGCGCGCGTGTGGTGGTCTTCGACGCTCGTCGCGACCTCGCCGTGCTCAGCGTGCCGGGCCTGCAGCTGCCGGCGCTCCAGCTCGGCGGCGAGCTGGCGCGCGGCGACTCGGCCGCCGTCCCGGGCTACCCGCTCGACGGCCCGTACCGGGTGGTCTCCGCGCGGGTGCGCGCCCAGCTCGAGGCGCGCGGACTCGACATCTACGGCGACGAGCGCGTCGACCGCGACGTCTACTCGCTCGCCGCGACCGTCCAGCCGGGCAACTCCGGCGGCCCCCTGCTCGACAGCCAGGGCCGGGTCGTCGGCGTCATCTTCGCCAAGTCCCTCGAGGATGCCGCGACGGGCTACGCCCTGACGCTCGACGAGGCCAAGCCGGTGCTCGACCAGGCCAGGAGCGCCGGCGCCGAGGTCGACACCGGCGCCTGCGTCGCCGGCTGACGCCCCACCACACCCCCTCGAGTGGTCACTTCGGTACAGGTGCGCGCGTCGAGTGCTCACTTCCGTACGGGTGGGCGTGTACGAAAGTGACCACTCGAGTGGGTGCGGCGTCGAGTGCTCACTTCCGCTCGCGTCCTCGAGGTCGGGTGGGAGACCGAGGGACGGGTGGGCGTGTACGAAAGTGACCACTCGAGTGGGTGCGGCGTCGAGTGCTCACTTCCGTACGAGTGGGCGTGTACGAAAGTGACCACTCGAGTGGGTGCGGGGGTCGAGTGCTCACTTCCGTACGGGTGGGCGTGTACGAAAGTGACCACTCGAGTGGGTGCGGCGTCGAGTGCTCACTTCCGCTCGCGTCCTCGAGGTCGGGTGGGAGACCGAGGGACGGGTGGGCGTGTACGAAAGTGACCACTCGAGTGGGTGCGGCGTCGAGTGGTCAGTTCGGCACGGGTGGGTCGTGTGCGGGAGTGACCACTCGAGTGGGTGCGGCGTCGAGTGCTCACTTCCGTACGGGTGGGTCGTGTACGAAAGTGACCACTCGAGTGGGTGCGGGCGTCGAGTGCTCAGTTCCGTACGGGTGGGTTGTGTACGGGGGTGACCACTCGAGTGGGTGCGGCGTCGAGTGGTCAGTTCGGTACGGGTGGTCGTGTATGGAAGTGACCACTCGAGTGGGTGCGCGCGTCGAGTGGTCACTTCGGTACGGGCGCGTTGTGTACGGAAGTGACCACTCGAGTGGGCGCGGGGGTGGGATTTCCGGGCCAGAATCGGCACATGCGTTTGGACAGTGCCGGCCTGACCACCGACCTCGACCTGCTCCGGCTCCAGGGGTCGACCGTCACCGACCACGGCGACCACCTCGTCGTGCGCACCGAGGCCAACCCGACGTTCTGGTGGGGCAACTTCCTGCTCGTGCCGACCTCGCCCCGCTCCGACGAGGTGGAGCGGTGGACCGCGCGGTTCGAGGAGCAGTTCCCGGACGCCGCGCACCGGGCGATCGCATTCGGGACCTCCGGCGGCGACACCGACGCGTGGGCCGCCCAGGGCTGGGACGTCGAGATCGACGTCGACCTCGCCACGACGTCGGTGCCCGCGTGCGCGGACCCACCGGACGGCATACGGCTGCGGGAGCTCGTCAGCGACGACGACTGGGAGCAGTCGGCGCAGGTCGGCGGGAGTGACACCCCGCAGGAGCAGCGTGACGGCCGCCTCGTCTTCGAGCGGCGACGGGCCGCCGCGAAGCGCGGGCTCGTCGAGTCGGGCCGGGCGCGGTGGTTCGGGGCGTTCGACGGCGACCGGCTCGTGGCCAACCTCGGCGTCGTCCGGCTCGGGGACCTCGCGCGCTACCAGGACGTCGTGACGCTCGCCAGCCACCGGCGCCGGGGCATCGCCGGTGCACTCGTGCGGGCCGCCGGGGAGTGGGCGCTCGAGGACCCGGCCGTCGGCCGCCTCGTCATCGTCGCCGAGGACGGCGGTCCCGCGATCGGGCTCTACCAGCGCGCCGGCTTCGCCGAGGTGGCACGACACCTCGGCGTCTCCCGCACGGGAGGAGCTCAGCCGCCCGACACGACCCAGTAGGTGCGTTGGTTCGTGAAGGCGAGCAGGCCGGCGTCTGCGAGCTCGCGGCCGTAGCCGCTGCGCTTCGTGCCGCCGAACGGCACGCGTGGGTCGGACGCGACCACGGCGTTGACGAACGCGGCACCCGTCGTGATCCGCCGGGCCACCGCCACCGCACGCTCCGTGGAGCGGCTCCAGACGCTCAGCCCGAGGCCGTATGCCGTGTGGTCGGCGAGCGCGACCGCGTGGTCGTCGTCACGGGCGACGGCGACGGCAGCGACCGGGCCGAAGGTCTCCTCGTCGAAGACCGGCATGCCGGGGCCGGTGCCGGTGAGCACGGTCGGCTCGTAGAACCAACCCGTCTCGGTGCCATCGCTTGATCCCTCGCCCCGACCGCTTCGGCCACCGATGGCGACCGTGGCACCGAGGGCGACGGACTCGTCCACCTGGCGCTGCAGCGCGTCACGCAGGTCGGCTCGGGCGAGCGGGCCCACCTCCGTCGAGGCGTCGGTCGGGTCGCCCCCTCTGAGGGCACGCACGCCGTCGACGAAGAGCCGGAGGAACTCGTCGGCGACGGCTGCCGCGACGACGAACCGCTTGGCGCACACACAGCTCTGGCCGGAGTTGGTGAAGCGGGCGCGGACGGCCGCCGCCGCGGCAGCCTCCACGTCGGCGTCCGCGAGCACGACGAAGGCGTCCGAGCCGCCGAGCTCGAGGACCGAGGGCTTCGACGCGCGCCCGGCCGCGGCCCCCACCATCTCGCCGGCGCGGTTGCTTCCGGTGAGGGTGACGGCAGCGACGCGCTCGTCGGCGATGAGGCCCTCGACGGTGGCCGGCACGTCCGGCTCGGCGACGACCAGGGCGGTCACGAGGTGCTCGGGCAACCCTGCGGCGGTGAACAGCTCGGCGATCGCCAGGGCGGAGCCGGTCACGTTGGGTGAGTGCTTGAGGAGCAGACCGTTGCCGGCGGCCACGGTCGGGATCGCAGCACGCATGACCTGCCAGATCGGAAAGTTCCACGGCATCACGGCGAGCACGAGCCCCATCGGCTCGTGGGAGACCCACGCCTCGACGCCCTCGGGGGAGTCGATCGGGACCGGCCGGTCGGCGAGGATCCGGGATCCGTGTGCGGCGTAGTGCTCGGCCGTGACCGCCGACTTGACCACCTCACCGCGCGCCTCCGCGATGGGCTTGCCCATCTCCTGCGTGACGAGGGCGGCGAGGTCCGCCGACCGCTGGCGCAGGACCTCGGCCAGACGCGCCACGGCCGCGAGGCGCGCGACCACGGGTGTCGAGCCCCAGACGGACGCGGCCGCGGCAGCCGAGGCGACGGCGTCCTCGACCTCAGTCGCATTCATCGCTGGATAGGACTGCAGCACAAGGCCGGTGATCGGGTCGACGGTGTCGACCGTCGTGGTCGTGCTGGTGCTCCCCATGGAGGTCACGGCGCGCTCAGCCCGCCCCGGTCGCTCTCGGACAGGTGCTCGAAGGTCTCGCCGGTGGCGGTGATGGTGCGGGTCACGTCGCGGCCTCCGTAGGCCCAGTAGATGCGCATGGTCCCCGTGCCCCGGTTGGAGAAGCGGTGCGGGATTCCGGCCGGCACCCAGGTGGCCTCGCCTGCGACGAGGTCGAACGACTCGTCACCGATCTCGGCGACGGCCTCGCCCTCGAGGACGAGCACGGACTCCTCGACGTTGTGGCTGTGCAGCGGCAGGCCGGTCCCCTCGGCGAACTGGGTCTGGCCCGTGGTCAGGCGGTGGGTCTCGCAGTTCCACCTGCCGACGTAGGGGATGGTGACGACGCCGTTGCCCCGGTCGAACGGTGCGACGGAGTCGGGGCGGATGAGCAGGCTCGGGGCGGTCGGCTGGTCAGGCATGGCTGTCCTCTCGGGTCGTGGTCGCGGGCGTGCCGGGGCCGGGGCCGGGGTCGGGGGCGTGCTCCAGTGCGTCGGAGACGGCGGCGGCCAGCTCGTCGGTCGTGAGCGTGCCGCCGAGGTCGGCTGTGCGGGTGGCCGGGTTGCCGACCACCTCGGCCACGGCGCCGTCGATGCCACGGGCCGCGATGACGAGGTCGGCGCGGCCGCAGCGCCGGCCCTGCCAGTCGAGGAGCATGGCCGCCGAGCGGATCAGTGACACGGGGTTGGCGATGCCCTGGCCGGCGATGTCGGGAGCGGACCCGTGCTGCGCCTGGGCCACGCACACGTCGTTGCCGGCGTTGATCGCGCCCCCGAGGCCGAGGCTGCCGCACAGCTCGGAGGCCTCGTCGCTGAGGATGTCGCCGAACATGTTCGTCGTGACGAGGACGTCGAACGACCCCGGGTCGCGGATGAGCCGGGCGGCTGCCGCGTCGACGATGAGCTCGCGCAGTGCGACGTCGGGGTAGTCCGCCGCCACGTTGCGCACCTCCCGGAGGAAGAGGCCGTCGGAGAGCTTGAGGACGTTGGCCTTGTGCACGGCGGTCACGTTCCTGCGGCGGGTGCGGGCGATCTCGAAGGCCGTGCGGGCGACGCTGGCGGAGGCATGCGCGGTGATCTTGCGGATGGAGAACGCGGAGTCGGCGTCCGGCATGAACTCTCCCGAGCCGGCATGCATGCTCCGGTCGGAGTAGAAGCCCTCGGTGTTCTCGCGGACGATGACGAGGTCCATCGGCGTGCGGAGCACGCTGAGGTCGGCGACGGACCGGCACGGCCGGATGTTCGCGTGGAGCGCGAACCGGGTGCGCAGCTCGGCCGAGGGGTTGATCCCGCCCTCGGCGCGCGGCGGGTAGTCGTAGTGCGACACCGGCCCGAGCACCGTGCCGTCGACCTCGGTGACGAGCGCGAGCACGTCGCTCGGGAGGGTCGTGCCGTCGGAGGCGAGCGACGCCAGCCCGATGTCCCGGACGATGAGGTCGAGCCCGAGTCCGAACCGCTCGTTGGCGGCCTCGAGGACGCGGAGGGTCGCCGTGGTGATCTCCGGGCCGATGCCGTCGCCCGGCAGCACGAGGATCTTCATGTCAGGGCTCCTTCCGGGTGGTGGAACCGCATGGTCGACAGCGTGTTGACCTGGCCGCCCGGACGGACGCATCGGTCGGCCGCCTCGCGCCACTGCGCGAAGTGCGGTGCGGCCCGGTGCGCCGCGATGGCGGCTTCGTCGGCGTACCGCTCGTAGAGGACGAAGTGGTGCGGGTCGGCAAGGTCCTGCGTCACGTCGAAGGACAGGCACCCGGCCTCGTCCGTGAAGGTCCGTTCGGCATTCGTCGCGATGGCGGCGGTGAAGTCGTCCAGGCGCTCGGGCACGACGTGGAGCGAGACGATGAGGGCGATCATGTGCGGGCCTCCTCGGGCTGGTCCTGCTGGGTGGTGGGGTCGGTCGTGGTGGGTGGGAGGTCGACGCCGCTCTCTGCGGCCAGGGCGAGGAGGGCGTCCCACGTCGCGCCCGCCAGGCGTATGCCGTCGCGTTCGTTCGCGGCACGGTTGCGGTCCTCGAGCTCACCGGGGACGAGGATCGCGTCGGACCACGCCGCGCGCTCACCGGAGCGGGTCTGGTCGACGAGCTGTTCCATGCGAGAGGCGAACTCGGCCGGATGACCCGTGGCGGCGGGGTCGATGACGATGAGCAGGTGGCCCGCCCCGCTCCGTCGCTGCGGGTCGTAGGGGCCGACCACGGAGTCGCCGAAGGCGCTGCCCGTCAGGACCCCCGCGAGGACGTCCATCATGAACGAGATGACGTAGCCCTTCGCCCCGGCCATCGGCTGGATGAGCCCGGAGATGGCGGCTGCAGGGTCGGTGGTGGGCGTGCCGTCGGCCGCGGCGGCCCAGCCCTCGGGGATCGGCTCGCCGCGCTCGGCCGCGAGGTAGACCTTGCCGCGTGCGACGGCGGTGTTGGCGAGATCCATGACGACGACGCCGTGCCGTCCGGCGGGGGCGGCGATGGACCAGGGGTTGGTGCCGATGCTTTTGCGGCGCCCGCCCCAAGGGGCCATGGCCGGGCTGGCGTTCGTGACCAGGAGGGCGACGCAACCCTCTTCGGCGGCGGCTCGGGTGAAGTAGGCGGCCGTGCCGAAGTGGCCGGAGTTGCGCACCGCGATGCCGGCGATCCCGTGCTGCCGCGCCCGTTCGATGCCGAGCTCGACGGCGCGCTGGGTCACCACCTGCCCGATGCCGTCGCGGCCGTCGAGGACGACGACCGCGCCGTTGTCGGTGACCGGCTCCACATGCGTGACCGCGGCCATCGCGCCCGAGTCCAGGCGCGCGGCATACCACGGCAGCCGGAGGACCCCGTGCGAGGCGTGACCCCACAGCTCTGCGGTGACGAGGGTGTCGGCGAGCAGCGCTGCGTCGGGCTGGGGGACTCCTCGGCGGGTGAGCAGCGCCGTGACGAAGGTGCCCAGGTCCGCGGCCCCGATGACGACGGTCGTCTCGGTCGGTTGCGGCTGTTCCTCGGTCATGGTGCTCCTTAGCGGCGGCCGTTCATGGAAGACTGTGAGCATGGAAGCATACTTGTATACATGTGTGCAACGGCTGGTCGTGGCATGGAACGGATGAGGCGCGCCTCGGGCGGGCAGCTGGTCTACGCCGAGCTGCGCCGTCGCATCCTCAGCCTCGAGCTCGAGCCCGGCCAGCGGCTCTACGAGCCCGAGCTCGCGGCGGCGCTGGAGGTCAGCCGCACACCGCTGCGTGAGGCGTTGCGCCTGCTCCTCGCCGAGGACCTCGTCGACCAGCTGCCGACGGGCGGGATGGTCGTGCGCCCGCTCACCGCGAGCGACATCGAGGAGCTCTACGGTGTGCGCGCGGCGCTCGAGGGCCTCATGACGGGTGAGGCCGCGCGGCGTCTCACCGACGACGACGCCGCGGCGCTGCGCCGGCTGCTCGACCGCAACGAGCGCCTCGTCGGCCACGCCGACGACGCCATGCGGGCCGGCCACGAGCTGCACCTACGAATCGCCGACATCGCCGGGCACGGTTGGGCCAGCAGGCTGCACGCGCAGGTCGACGGCCACATGTCGCGCTACCGGCCGTTCACCAACGAGACGCAGGAGCGACGGACGGCTGCACTGCAGGAGCACCGGGAGATCATCGCCGCGCTCACGGCACGTGACCCGGACGAGGCGCGCCGCCGCGCCGAGTCGCACGTGCTCGCCGCCCGCGACGTGGCCCTCGACGCGATCGGCACCCGCCTTGGCGCCCGCTGACCCGCGAAAGGGCCAGAGTCCGCGGGGTGGGTGACGCCGGTCAGTGGCTGCGGCTGCGGACGCGGTAGCGGCGCTCGGGGCGACCGGCCGCGCCGTAGCGCGGGGGAAGCAGCTCCGCCGCACCGGTCTCGACGAGGTGGTCGAGGTAGCGCCGGGTGCTGCTGCGCGAGAGGCCGGTTGCGTCGGCGCACTCCATCGCGGACATGCCGTCCGCTTCCCCGTCGACGCCCCTCAGCGCCGTCTCGACGACCTCGACCGTCTCGGGGCTGATGCTCTTCGGCAGTCGCCGTGCCTGGCCGGAGTGCGCCCGGAAGGCCCGGTCGACGTCGTCCTGGCGCATCTGGGCGGTCTCGTCGAGGTCGCGCAGCTCGGCGCGGTGGTCGCTGAACTCGACGAGCCGCTGACGCAGCGAGTCGATCTCGAAGGGCTTGACGAGGTAGTGGAAGACCCCGCCGTGCAGGGCGCGCCGGATCGACTCGACGTCCCGGGCGGCACTGATGACGATGACGTCGACCTGCCCGGGGGCGCGCTCGCGGAGGTGGCGCAGCACGTCGAGTCCACTCAGGTCGGGAAGGTAGACGTCGAGCAGGACGAGGTCGGGGTGCAGGGTGCGCACCGCCTCGAGTGCGGCCGCCGCCGAGTGCACGACGCCGACGACCTGGTAGCCGGGCTGGCGCGCCACGACGCTCGAGTGCACCTTGGCCACCATGAAGTCGTCGTCGACGACCAGCACCCGGATCACGGGCTCACCGCCGTGCGGTCGAGGGGCAGGGTGGCGACGAAGACCGCTCCGTCGTCGTCGGTGACCGTGACGTCGCCGCCGCGTTTGCGGCAGATGACCCGCACGAGGGCCAGGCCGATGCCGCGACGGCCGCCCGGGCCGGCGTCCTTGGTGCTCACCCCGCTGCGGAAGACGCGGTTGCCGAGGTCGCTGGCGATCCCTGGACCCTGGTCGCGCACGGTGATCCGCAGCTCGGCGTCGGACTGGACGATCTCGACGGTGACGATCGGGTCCGGGGTGTCGGCGGAGGCGTCGAGAGCGTTGTCGATGAGGTTGCCCAGCACGGTGTTGACGTCGGTGGCGAGCTGCTCGTCGAGGCGGTCAACCCTGGTCGTGCCGGCGAGGACGAGCTCGACGTCGCGCTCGTCTGCCTGGCTCGACTTCGCGATGAGCAGGGCGGTGACCGCCGGGTCGGCCACGTGGGCGGCGATGCCGCCGGTGAGCCGGGTCTGGTTGGCGTTGAGGTGCCGCACGTAGCGCAGGGCGTCGTCGTACTCCCCGAGCTCGATGAGCCCGCCCACCACGTGCATCCTGTTGCTGAACTCGTGCGCCTGCGCGCGGAGCGTGTCGGTGGTGTCGCGCGTGACGTCGAGCTCGCGCTGCAGCTCGAGCAGCTCGGTCCGGTCACGCAGCGTCACCACCCAGCCGATGTGCCGCCCGCGGCTGAGCACCGGCATGCGGTTCAGGGTGAGCACCCTTCCGCGGTAAGGGATGACGCGGTCAGTCGTGCTGTCGGGTTCGTCGAAGACCTCTGCAAGCCGGCCGCTCGGGTCGATGTCGGAGATGTGCCGTCCCGTGGACGCGAGCGGGATCCCGAGCAGGTGCGCCGCCTCGTCGTTGACCATCGACACCCGGCGGTCGAGCCCGACGGCGAGCATGCCCTCCTTGATGCCGTGCAGGATGGCCTCGCGCTGCTCGACGAGGCCGGTGATCTCGCGCGGCTCGAGACCGAGCGTCTGGCGCTTGACCCGCCGCGACAGCAGGAGCGACCCGACGACGCCCAGGGCGGTCGCGATGCCGAGGTAGGTGAGCAGGTTGGGCATCGCGGCGGACAGGTTCTCGGTGACGCTCGGGTAGGCGCGGGTCACGACGACGGCGCCGTCCGTGTCCAGCGTGTTCTCGTTGATGACGGGCGCCGTCGCCATCGCGTCCCCGGTCTCGTCCTCGATGCCGGTCCACGCCCGGCCGAAGTAGTCGGGCTGCGCCTGGAGGCGGACGATGCGGTTCGTCGGCAGCGGGTCGGTCGAGACGATGATGCGCCGGTCTCCCTTGACGACCATGACCTTCGTCGAGCCGGAGAACGAGCGCCCCGACTCCGCGATGCCCTGGGCCTGCCGGACGAATCGCTCGGGGTCGGTGGTCGACGGCGCGAGCGCACTGTGCACGCCCGCCGTGGCCGCAAGGCTCTCGGCGATCGCGAGGGCGCGGCGGCCCTCGGTGTCGCGGGCGCGGGCATCGGACTGGGCGAGCGAGACGAGGGCGACACCGACGAGCACGATGCACATGATCGCGAGCTGCATGGCGAGCATCCGGCCGGCCAGGGTCCACCTGGGCAGCCGCAGCCGGGACCGCCACGCCGCGCTCATAAGGCCATTGTGGCGACCCTTGTCCACGAGTCCAACGACGGCCTGAGCAGAATGAACAGAATGGAGTTTGCGCTCCTAACGGTGACAGGGCTGCGTGCCGTGGCGAGGCTTGCCGCATACCCCGGGACCTGTGTGTCCCGACCTGTCAGACAAAGGAGTCTCCAGTGCGATTCAGCACCCAGCTCAAGGTCAGCTCGGCCCTCTTGGCCGCCGGCCTCGCCCTGTCCGCCTGCGGCGTGAGCGCCGACGAGGGCACCTCTGGTGGCAGCACGGGCGCGGCTGCCGGTCCCGTCGAGGGTCTGCGCATCCTCGTGCCCAACTCGCCCGGTAGCGGCTATGACACGACCGCCCGGGCGGCGGCGAAGGCCATGCAGGACGCCGGCCTCACGAGCACCGTCGAGGTGTTCAACTCCGCTGGCGCCGGTGGCACCGTCGGCCTCCAGCGCCTCGTCAACGAGAAGGGGCGCGACGACATCCTCATGCAGATGGGGCTCGGCGTCGTCGGGGCCGTCTACACGAACAAGTCCAAGGCCACGCTCAACGAGACCGTGCCGATCGCGAAGCTCATCGAGGAGTCCGAGGCCATCGTCGTCCCGGCCGGCTCGCCCTACCAGACGCTCGACCAGCTCGTCGCTGCGTGGAAGGCCGACCCGGGCAAGGTGCCCGTCGGCGGCGCCTCCAACGCCGGTGGACCCGACCACCTCACCCCGATGCTGCTCGCCAAGGCCGTCGGCGTCACCCCCAAGGACGTCAACTACGTCGCCTACGACGGCGGTGGCGAGCTGCTGACCGGCATCCTCGGCAAGAAGGTGGCCTTCGCCGCGACCGGCATCAGCGAGGTTGCCGAGCAGGCCAAGAACGGTGACGTCAAGATCCTCGCCGTGACGAGCGCCAAGCCGGTCGCGGGCGTCGATGCGCCGACCCTCAAGGAGCTCGGCGTCGACATGGAGTTCTCGAACTGGCGTGGCATCGTCGGCCCTCCCGGACTCTCCGCCGAGAAGACCGCGCAGTACGTCGACCTCGTGACCAAGATGCACGGGTCCGAGCAGTGGAAGAAGACGCTCGCCGACCAGGGCTGGACCGACTCGTTCCAGACCGGTGAGGAGTTCAAGGCGTTCCTGACGGCCCAGAACGAGAGCGTCGCGGGCGTCCTCAAGGAACTCGGCCTGACGTCATGACTCCCGCGAACGGTTCGACGGGTCCGGCGGCGCCTGAGGTGCCGCCGGACCGGGCCACCGGTGGCGTGGCTGGGCCGGCTGGGCCGGCCGTGCCGGTCCAGCCGGGCGGGCCGGGCGGGTCTGACCGCGTGCCGGACTCGACCCGTGACGCATCCGCGAAGAAGGACTACTCGGAGTACGGCGTTGCCGTGCTGCTCCTCGCCCTGGGCATCTGGGCGATCGTCGACGCCATGGGTCTCGCCGACGCCGCGTCGGCCCGCGGCCCCATCGGGCCCAAGACCGTCCCGATCGTGGTCGGTCTGTTGCTCGTGGCCATGGCGATCCTGCTCGTCGTCGACGTCGCCCGTGGCGGTCGGGGCGAGCAGGAGGGCGGCGAGGACGTCGACCTCTCGCACGGCAGCGACTGGCGCACCATCGGCCTGCTCGCCGGCGCCTTCGCCGCCAACGCGCTGCTCATCGAGCGCATCGGGTGGCCGCTCTCGGGGGCCATCCTCTTCTTCGGCACGACGTATGCCCTCGGCAGCCGCAGCTACATCCGCAACGTCATCATCTCCCTCATCATGTCGGTCGGCACCTGGTACCTCTTCTACGCCGGCCTCGGCATCAAGCTGCCCGTCGGGCTCCTGAAGGGAATCCTCTGATGGACGGAATCAACTCCCTCATCGAGGGGTTCGCCACCGCGCTGACGCCGATCAACCTGCTGTACGCGTTCCTCGGCGTGCTCCTCGGCACCGCGATCGGCGTGCTCCCGGGCATCGGTCCGGCCATGACCATCGCGCTGCTCCTGCCCCTGACCTACACCCTCGAGCCGACCCAGGCGTTCATCATGTTCGCCGGCATCTACTACGGCGGCATGTACGGCGGGTCGACGACCTCGATCCTGCTCAACACGCCAGGTGAGAGCGCGTCGGTGATCACTGCCATCGAGGGCAACCTCATGGCCAAGAAGGGCCGAGGGGCAGCAGCGCTTGCGACGGCGGCCATCGGCTCCTTCATCGCCGGCACCATCGGCACGCTCGGCCTGGCGCTGCTCGCCCCCGTCATCGTCGAGCTCGCCGTGCAGATGGGTGCCCCCGACTACTTCGCCGTCATGGTGCTCGCGTTCGTCGCCGTGACGACGGTGCTCGGCTCGTCGAAGATCCGTGGCTTCGCCTCCCTCGGCATCGGGCTGCTCATCGGCACCATCGGCATCGACCCGACCGCGGGCCAGCAGCGACTGACGCTCGGCGTGCCCGAGCTCGCCGACGGTATCGACGTCGTCGTCGTGGCGGTCGGCCTGTTCGCCGTGGGCGAGGCCCTCTGGGTGGCCGCGCACCTGAGGCGGTCGTCGCTCGACATCGTCCACGTCGACGGTGCCCGGATGACGCGTGACGACTGGCGTCGCTCGTGGAAGCCGTGGCTGCGTGGCACCGCCATCGGCTTCCCGTTCGGTGCCATCCCCGCCGGCGGCGCCGAGATCCCGACCTTCCTGTCGTACGCGGCCGAGAAGAAGCTGACCAAGAACCCGGAAGAGTTCGGAAAGGGCGCCATCGAGGGTGTTGCCGGTCCAGAGGCGACCAACAACGCCTCCGCCGCCGGCGGGCTTGTGCCGCTGCTGACGCTCGGCATCCCGACGACGGCCACGGCGGCCGTCATGCTGGGCGCCTTCCAGGGCTACGGCATCCAGCCGGGACCCCGTCTGCTCGACACGCAGCCCGAGCTCGTGTGGGGCCTCATCGCGAGCCTTTTCATCGGCAACGCGATCCTGCTCGGCCTCAACCTGCCCCTCGCGACCGTCTGGGCCCGGCTGCTGCGCATCCCGCGTCCGTACCTCTACGCCGGCATCCTCTTCTTCGCCAGCATCGGCGCGTACGCCGCGAACAACTCGACGTTCGACCTCTGGCTCCTGCTCATCATCGGTGCGCTCGGCTTCTTCATGCGCCGCTACGGCCTGCCCATCGTGCCGGCGATCATCGGCATCATCCTCGGGCCGGTCGCCGAGGAGCAGATGCGTCGCGCGCTGCAGATCAGCGACGGTGAGCTGAGCGGGCTCTACAACACGGCGTTCTCACAGATCGTCTACGTCATCATCGCGCTGCTGCTCGTCGGGCCCCCGATCGTGCGCCTGGTGCGCAGCCGCCGTGGCGGCAAGGGAACCGGTTCCGGCCCAGACACCCTGGCCGGGGCGCACGCCCACGCCAACGCGGAAGGAGTGTGACCATGCCGATCGTCGTCGGGTACATCCCGTCACCTGCCGGGCACGCCGCCCTCACCACGGCCATCGCGGAGGCTCGCCTCCGCGGCTCCCGGCTCGTCGTGGTCAACGCGAGCCGCGGGGACGCACTCGTGGACCGGCGCCACTCCTCGGCCGAGGACTGGCAGTCGGTGCAGGACCAGCTCGGTGAGTCCGGGGTCGAGCACGAGGTGCTGCGGCAGGTCGAGGCGAAGGCCCCCGCTGACCAGATCCTCGAGGTCGCCCAGCAGACCAACGCCGAGCTGATCGTCGTCGGCCTGCGACGGCGCACCCCGGTGGGCAAGCTCATCATGGGCAGCCAGGCCCAGCAGATCCTCCTCGACGCGGACTGCCCCGTGCTGGCGGTCAAGGCGGATTCAGCCTGAGGGCAAGAGTTTTCGTGCGTATGCCGTGAGGCCCTGTTCCGTCCGGAACGGGGCCTCACGGCATACCCGGGCAGGCGCGGTCAGCGCACGGTGACCCTGCGCAGGGCGCTGCTCGAGCCGACGAATGCCGTCGACCCCCGATAGACCCACATGTAGTCCACCGACGCCGTGGGGGAGTGAGCGAAGGAGACCGCTCCGGTGGCGCTCGACGTGCGCGTCGACGTGAGGTTCCACGTCGTCGCACCGACCTTGCGCCAGTAGAGCTGGACCGGGACACCGGCGACGGCGCCGCCGGTGTCGCGACGGGTCAGCTTGCCGCTCACGGTGACCGGGCGGCCCTTGGTGAGGGACGTCGCGGTGGACGTGATGGTCACCGCGGTGCCGACGAGCCTGACGGACGAGGCCGCGCCGTACTTGCCCGACCGGTCCTTGGCCCAGATCTTGAAGCTGTAGGTCGTGCCCTGGGCGAGATTCACCGTTGCGGTCGCGGCGGTGCCCGAGTAGACGCCGGCACCGGCGGTGACGTTGGCTGGGGGCGTGGATCCCATTGCCATCCGGACGATGTAGCGGTCGAGGTCGTTGGCGGCCGGTGCCGTCCACGCCAGGGTCGCCGCGCGCAGGGCGCCGGTCGCCCGGAACGCACCCACTGCTGCGGGCGCGAGGTCGACGGTGCGGAAGGTCGACGAGTAGGGCAGCGTCATCGTCGCGCTGGCCCCGTCCTTGACGCCCGAGACCGTGAGCCGGTACGGCGCGTTGTCGTAGAGCTTCGCGGTCGGCTTGATCGTGGCGGTGCGCTTGGTCTGGTCGTAGGTGACCGTGGCCGGGACGCGGGCGCCGGTGCGGCCGTTGAGGATTCCCACGGTGGAGGCGGTGACGGTCGACGGGACGACGTCGCGCACAAAGGTCACGGTCGGCGTCGTCGTCACGGGAGAGCCCGTGCCGAAGTCCGCCGGCCACGCGCTGCGCACCCACTCCTGCGCGCCGCCCCTGGTCGCGCCACCGGCATTGCGCAGGAGCATGAGCCCGGCGTACGACGGGACCACGGCATCGACCCTCCCGTCGCCGGTGAGGTCGGCGAGACCGAGGCCGGTCCGGCTGAAGTGTGACGGCGACTGCACGAAGGAGGTGCTCGGGTCGGCCAAGGTGCCGCCGGCCTGCTGCGCCCGCACCGTCACCACGTTGTAGCTCCCGTGGGCGCTGACGAGGTCGAGGCGTCCGTCGCCCGTCACGTCGGCGGCCTCGAGGGGCTGCGGCATGTCGGTCATCGGGCTGCGAGTGGCTGCGCCGAGCGAACCGTCCGCACCCTGGCGCCAGACGAAGAGCTCCGAGTTCGGGTAGTTCGCCGGGGTGACGGCAGCGAGGTCGGCGCGCCCGTCGCCGTTGACGTCGGCCACCTCGATCCCGCTGGCGCCCCAGCTGGCGTTCATCGGGTGGTCCGTCGTGGTCCACCCGGAGGCGCGGTTGTGCAGGATCCGCGGCGAGGCTCCGCGCGTGAGGGCGATGTCGGGGCGAGCGTCGCCGTCGAGATCCCCGATCTCGATCTCCTCGGTGCCCATGTCGTCGAGGACCTCTGGGAGCCAGGTCCCGTCGGCCTGCCCGTGGAGCACGGCGATGCTCGAGGGTGTGGACTGGACGAGGTCCTGGCGGCCGTCGCCGTCGATGTCGGCAACCTGCACGAAGCCGGTCTGCGCCGTGTCCGGTACGACGGTCGGACCGGTGAGGAGGTGTTCCGGCGTCTGGCGGAACACCTGGATGCCGACCTCCGTCGAGACGACGACGTCGGAGAGGGTGTCGCCGTCCAGGTCCGCCACGACGACGTTGCGCACGAGGGAGGCCTCGGACGTCTGGTAGGCGCCGGGGGACCCGAGGCCACCAGCGGCAGCCTGCTTGATGACGTGGAGCTGACCCGGGGAGCTGTAGTCGAGACCGGCGACGACGTCGGCACGCCCGTCGCCGTTGATGTCGCCGACGGCGAGGGGCCCGTAGCTCGCCGTCAGTCCGGCCACCGGCTGTGCCGGGTCGAAGACGCCCTTGCCCGTGTCCGGCTGCACGGAGAGCGTGTAGTCGCGGTCGGGCACACGCGAGCCGTTGTAGTTGGACACGGCGACGTAGTAGGTACCGGCACCCATGCGCAGTGACAGGGTCTCCGGCGCGCCTTCTGCCGCCTTGTCGACCGCACCGACGAGCTTGAGGTCCTGGTCGTAGACCGCGAAGGCGGGGTCGACGTTCTGGGGGAGATCCAGGTCCAACAACGGCGGGGTGACCGTGACGCTGGTGGCGCGCTCGGCAGCCGAGGTGTAGCGGTACCAGTCGACGTCGCCCTCGATGCCGACCGTGCCGGTCGCGGATCCGGTGAGGCCGGTGGCGCGCGACGGGACGTCGTTGGGCTCGTTGACGCCGGTGGACGGCTGGCCGAAGTCACCTGTCCAGCCGCCGCCGAGGGCGTTGGTCGCGTCGACGATGCCGGCTCCGAAGAACGGGTCGGCCCCGCGCGGACCGGCATCCCGTGCCGTGCTGCGCAACCGAGCGGCGATCTGCGCTGGGGTCATCGACGCGGTCTTGCTCCGCAGCAGCACGGCGATCCCCGACACGATCGGCGCGGAGAACGACGTGCCGTCGCCGAAGTAGTAGTCGCTGCCGCGCTCGGTCGAGAGGATGCTCCACCCGGGTGCCGCCACGTCGACCCAGGAGCCGTGCGTGCTGAAGTAGGTGAGCTTGCCGGCGTTGTCCGTTGCGGCCACTGCGATGGCCTCGGAGTATGCCGCGGGGTACTCCGGGCGGTCGGAGCCCGAGTTGCCCGCGGCGGCGATGACGACGGCGCCCTTGCCGACGGCGTACTTCACCGCGTCGTGCAGTGCGGGACTGTCGTCCGGGCCGCCGAGCGACATGTTGATGATCCGGGCGCCGTGGTCGGCCGCCCACTTGATGCCCTGGATGATGTCGGAGTCGGTGCCCTTGCCCAGCGAGTTGAGCACCTTGACCGGCATGACCCTGGCGTTCCAGGCGACGCCGGCGATGCCCTCCGAGTTGTTCGTCTCGGCGGCGATGATGCCGGCGACCATGGAACCGTGGCCCTTGTCGTCGCTCGCAGCGCCGGCCGCGATGCCGACGTTGGTGATCGCGTTGAAGCCTGCGACCGTGCGACCGGTGAGGTCTGGGTGCTTGCCGTTGACGCCGGTGTCGAGGACCGCGACGACCTGCGAGAGCGAGCCCTTGGAGCGGTCCCACGCGGTCGGGATGCGGACGGTCTTGAGGTACTCCTGCTCGCGGGTCGTCGCGTAGAAGTAGTCGCTGGGCGACGCGCTCGCCTCGCGGACGTAGTCCAGGGTGACCTCGGCGACCGAGGGGTCGGCGCTCAGCCGGCTGGCGAGCTCGTCGGCTGGGCCCGGGGTGCGGACCGTGACGAAACCGGTGCCCGGGACGGCGGCCGCCATGCGGCCACCGCGGCTCTGCACCGCCCCGTCACGGGCAGGACCCGACGCGGACTCGGCGAACTTCACGAGCACCGTGTGGGGGTCGTGGGCGCGCTTGGCGATCGGGTCGCGTGCGGGCCGAGGCAGGTGCTTGGCCTGGGGCGTTCGCGCTGCCTGGGCGACCGACGGCGTTGGGGCGGCACCGGCGCTGGTCGGGGTGATGGCGGTGACGGGTGCGACGAGCGCAAGCGTCAGGGCAGCCGCGAACGGCCGGCGTCTGAACATGAAGGAGCCCCTGTGAGAAGTGGAGATGCGAGCGCATCATGGCAGAGCGCAACCACCCGAATGTCGCGAATGCACTGAGTTGTGACAGAGATGCGCGCGGACGGCTGGGCACGTACACAGCCGAACGTCAGCGCTTGCTCTGGATCATGTTCTAGAGCAAGGCCATCGGCTCGATGGTCACGGCCGACCGCCGGCTAAGGAGTGTCGCGCCGGGACGCGGAACGGGCGCACCACGTGATCGCGGTGCGCCCGTCCAGCCCTCCCCCTCAGCTCACCGGAGCCCGATGTTGACGTAGTACGTCTGGCCGTCGTCGAGCGTGACTCCCACTCGCCAGTAGCTGCCGGACTGCGTCTTGTCGGTCTTCCAGTTGTACTGGTACTGCGTGCCGTCCCAGGTGTAGGTCCCTCCGACGGTCTCGGCTGCGGTGTATGCCGTCTCGTTGACCGCCGCCGCCGTGGTGCCACCCTTGACCGGCGTGAGCCACTTCGGAGCGCTGCCGGCCTGGATGACCTGGCCTGCGGCGTTCTTGAGCTGGAACTTCATCGGGATGGTCTGGCCGGCGTTGAAGACGCTGGTCGACAGGCCCGTCTGGTGAGCGGTGTCGTTGACCGGTTGGAGGAACAGCGTGGTGCCGTAGCCGTAGACCACCGTGTAGGTCGCCTTCGCCGTGCCCACGTTGCCGGCCTTGTCGGTCGCCGTGGCGGTGTAGGTGAAGGTGCCGACGCCGTTGGCCGTGCCGCCGGTCTTGGTGCCCGTTGCCGTGCCGGCGAGACCGCTCGTGCCGTCCGTGGCGGTCGCCGTGGCGGTGGGAACTGCGCCGACGGTGTAGACGGCGCCTTCCTTGACGCCGCCGATGGTCACGCTCGGGGCGACGGTGTCGACGTTGATGCCGCCGACCGTCGTCGTGCCCTTGTTGCCCGCGTTGTCCACGGCGGTGCCGGTGGCGTTGTTCGCGCCCTGGGCGGCGAGCGTCGCGTCCGGCTGGCAGCTGGCGATGCCGCTGACTGCGTCCTTGCAGTCAAAGGCGACCGTCACGGGTGCGCTGTACCAGCCGGCGGCGTTCGGGCTGGTAGTGGCCTTGCCGGTGATCGTCGGCGCCGTCTTGTCGACCAGGACAGTGACCGTGCCGGCGGTCTCGACGTTGCCGGCGTTGTCGACGCTCCAGTAGGCGACCTTGTGGGTCCCCTCGCTGGTGACGCTGACCAGGGTGCCGGACTGCTGTGCCCCGCCGTCGATCGTGTAGTACGTGTCCGCCACACCCGACAGGTTGTCCGTCGCGCTGAGCTTCACGGTGACGTCGCTACTCTGCCAGCCGCTGGGTGCGGTGGCGTCGGTGCTCGGGGCGTGCCGGTCGATCTTGATGCCCTTCACCGTCGTGCTGCTTGTGTTGTCAGCCTTGTCGCTCACTGAGGCGCTGGTCGACAGGGCGCTGCCCTCCCCAGTGATGGTGCTGTCTGCCGGACCGTCGCCGTCGATCCCCGAGAGCGCGTCTTCGGCGGTCCACGTGACGGTGACGTTGCCGTTGTACCAGCCGTTGTCGTTGGGAGCCGCGGTGGCGGCACCGCTCAGAGTCGGGTCGGTCTTGTCGACGTTGATGCCGGTGATGCTGAAAGCGTCGCTCTCGTTGTCGGCGGCGTCGGTGGCGGTGCCGCCGGCGCTCTGGGCCTTGCCCTCACCTAGGGTCTTCGCGACGGGGCACGACAGGATGCCGGAGAGGCCGTCCTGGTCGGCGCAGGTGAACGTCGCGGTGACGTCCGCCTTGAACCACTTGTTGGCGTTCGCCTCGGCCGACAGGCTGCCGGTGACCGTGGGCTTGCTCTTGTCGATGCTCACGGTGGCCGGGTCAGTCGCAGTGTTCCCTGCCTTGTCGACTGCCTTTCCTGGGACCGCCTGGTTCTGGCCCTGCGTCGTGACGGTCTTCGGGGCGGTGCACGAGGCGATGCCGGACCCGCTGTCGGTGCACGTGAAGGTGACGGTCACGTCGCTGTTGTTCCAGCTCCGCTCGTTGGCGGCCGGCGCCTGCGTGTGGCTGATGCCGGGTGCGGTCTTGTCGATCTTCACCTCGAGGTTCTTCTGCGCCTCGACGTTGCCGGCGACGTCCACGCTCCACACGTGAAGCATGTGCACGCCCTCGGTGTCTATCGTGACGCTGGTTCCCGTGCCCACAGGATCCTTGTCGAGCTGGTAGCGCGTGCCCGAGACCCCAGAGAGGTTGTCCTCGGCGGTGAGCTTCACCGTGACGGCGCTGTCGCTCCAGTCCGAGATGTCGGAGACGGTCGTGCTGGGAGCGGTCCGGTCGATCTTGACCGGGGCGCTCTTCGCCGAGGTCTCGTTGCCGGCCAGGTCGCGGATCGAGGTGCCGGACGTGAGGCCCTCACCCTCGCTCTGGATAGTGCTGTCGGCGGGCGCGCCGTCGAGGCCCGAGAGGGCATCAGAGGCGGTCCACCGAATCGTGACGTCACTCTTGTACCAACCGGCCTTGTTGGGGTCAGTGGTCGCCGCCCCCGTCAGGGTGGGCGCGGTCTCATCGATGTTGATCGGGCCGACGGTGGCGTCCCTGTTGTTGCCGGCGGTGTCGGTCGCGGTGCCCTTGACCGACTGCCCCTTGCCCTCGCCGAGGGTGGAGGGTGCAGGGCAGGTGGCGATGCCGGACAGCGCGTCCGCACAGCTGTAGCTCACCGTGACGTCACCGGCGTACCAGCCGTTGATGTTGGCCGCACGGTCGGGCGCACCGGTGATGGTCGGCTTGACCGTGTCAATGCTGACGGTGGCGTTGTCGGTGAAGGTGTTGTCCGCGTTGTCCACGGCGGTGCCGGGGACTGCCTGGTCCTGCCCGTCGGTGCTCACCTTGGCGTCGGGCGAGCAGGTCGCCACACCCGAGAGCGCGTCCTTGCAGTCGTATGCAACCGTGACCGGCGTGTTGTTCCAGCCCTTGGCGTTCGGGGTCGGGGTGACGGTGTGGCCGACCGTCGGCTTGGTGAGGTCGATCTTCACCGTGGCCGCATGGGCGGCCTCGGTGTTGCCGGCCTCGTCGACGCTCCAGTACTGCAGGGTGTGGACACCCTCCGTGTCGATCGTCAGCAGCGTGCCCTTGACGGACTCGCCACCATCGACCGAGTAATAGGTGGCGTCCACCCCGGACAAACCGTCGGTCGGGTCCAGGCTGACCGTGACCTTGCTGTTGTTCCAGCCGGCCGGAGCGTTAGCGCCGGTGGTCGGAGCGGTGCGGTCGATGTTGACCGCGACGCTGTCGGCGGTGGTGCTGTTGCCGGCCTTGTCGGTAACCGTGGCGGTGTCCTTGAGCCCCCTGCCTTCACCGGCGATGGTGCTGTTGGCAGGAGCGGACGCCACACCGGAACGGTCGTCATCTGCGGTCCAGTCGATCGTGACGTCGTCCGTGTACCAACCGTTGCCGTTCGCGACGGCGGTGGGCTTGCCGGACAGCGTTGGCTTGGTCTGGTCGACGTTGATGCCGCCGACCGTGGTGCTGGCCGAGTTGCCGGCCGCGTCGACCGCGGTGCCCTCGAGGGACTGGTTGGTGCCCTCACCGAAGGTCTTGTCCGCGGTGACGCTGTCGATGCCCGACAAGGTGTCCTTGCCGTCGAAGTGCACGGTGACGTCGGTGTTGTTCCAGCCCGCCTCGTTGGCGGCCGGGGTGCGACTGCCGGTGATGGTGGGCTTGGTCTTGTCCAGGCTCACCGTCGCCGGGTCCGTGGCGGTGTTTCCGGCCCTGTCGGTCGCGGTGCCGGTGACCGACTGGTCCTTGCCCTCGGTCGTGACCGTCTGGGGCACGGTGCAGGTGGCGATGCCGGAGAGGTCAGCTTGGTCGTCGCACGTGAATGTCACGGTGACGTCGGCGTTGTTCCACCCGTTGCCGTTCGCCGCGGGCGAGAGCTCGTGCGTGATGGTGGGGTTGCTCTTGTCGATCTGGACCGTGACGGTCTTGGTGAGCTCGGTGTTGCCGGCCTTGTCGGTGCTGCCGTAGGAGATGGTGTGCTTGCCCTCGTCGGTCAAGGTCACCATGGTGCCGGTCTTCGCGGCGCCACCGTCCACACTGAAGTGCGTGGCGTCGACCCCGGACAGCGCGTCGTGCGGCGTCAGGGTGACGTCGACGCTGCTGTTGAGCCACCCGCTGGGCGCCGAGACATCGGTGCTCGGGGCTGTCTTGTCGATCTTCACCGGCTCACTGGTGGCGCCGGTGGTGTTGCCGGCCTTGTCAGAGACGGAGGCCGAGACTGTCTGGCCCTCGCCTTCGGTCGAAAGGACCGAGTCAGCAGGCTTATCGCCGGTGAGCCCTGAAAGAGCATCGTCCGCGGACCAGGTCTGCGTGACGTTCGTGTTGTACCAGCCGTTGCCGTTCGGGCCGGTGGTCGGCGCTGCGCTCAGGTTAGGCGCGGTCTTGTCGACGTTGATGCCACTGACGGAGGTGCTGGCGCTGTTGCCGGCGTTGTCCGTCGCGGTGCCGTCGGCCTTCTGATCAGCGCCCTCGCCCAGGTGCTGGGGGCCGGTCACGGTGTCGATGCCGGACAGGCCGTCCTGGCCTTCGAAGGAGACCGTGACGTCGTTCTTGTACCAGCCGGCCGCGTTCGCAGGCCGGTCAGGTGCGCCCGTGATGGTGGGGGCGGCTTTGTCGATGTTGACGGTCGCGGTGCCGGTGGCGCTGTTGGCGGCATTGTCGGTCGCCGTGCCAGCGACCTCCTGCGCCTTGCCCTCGGTGGAGACCGTGATGGGCGCGGTGCAGTCCTTCAGGCCGGACAATTCCGTCTGGTCGGTGCAGGAGAAGCTGACTGCGACGTCGGTGTTGTTCCAGCCGTGCGCGTTCTGCCCGGGCGACTGGCTCGGCGTGATGCTCGGCGAAGACAGATCCACCTTGACGGTGAAGTTCTTGGCGGCCTCCTTGTTGCCGGCGTTGTCGATCGAGTAGTAGCTGACGGTGTGGACGCCCTCGGCGCCGACCGTGACGGTGTCGCCCTTGGTCGGGGTGGTCGCGCCGTCGACGGCGTAGTAGATGCTGTCGACGTCGGAGAGGTTGTCGTTGGCCGCCAGGCCCACGGTGACCGGGGTATTGACCCAGCCGCCGGGAACGCCGGTCGGCGAGGTGGTTGGAGCGGTGCGGTCCACCTTGATGCCATCGACCGTTGCGGACGTGGTGTGGCCGGCCCTGTCGGTGACGCTGGCAGAGGCGGACAGGTCGCCGCCCTCGCCGATGACGACCGAGTCGGCCGGGCAGGCGACGACGCCCGAGAGGTTATCGTCGCAGCTCCAGTGGACCGTGACGTCGCCGGTGAACCAGCCCTCAGCGTTCGGGATGCCGACGACCTTGCCGGTCATGGTGGGGGCGGTCTTGTCGACGTTGACGGCAGAGGTCGTCACCGACGCGCTGTTGCCGGCGGCATCGGTCGCCGTAACTGTGTCCGTCTGAGCAGCACCCTCACCGAAGGTGTGGGCCTTGTCCTGGGTCTTGATGCCTGAGAGGGCGTCGGACGCGGTGTAAGTCGCAGTGACCTCGTCGCCGTACCAGCCGTTGGCGTTCGGCGCCGGCAGCGCGTCGACGGTGATGACCGGCTTGGTCTTGTCGATGCTGACGCGGGCCGGGTCGGTTGCGGAGTTGCCGGCGTTGTCCTTGACGGTGCCCGTCACGGCCTGGGCTTTGCCCTCGGTGGTGACGGTCTGCGGGCCGGTGCAGCTCGCCACTCCGGACAAAGCGTCCGAGCAGGTGAAGGTGACGGTGACGTCTTCGTTGTTCCAGCCGTCGGCGTTGGCGGCCGGGCTCTGGGTGTGGCCGATGGTCGGCGAGGTCTTGTCGATGCCGAATGAGACGGTGTGCGCGCCCTCGGTGTTGCCCGCGACGTCGGTGCTCCAGAACTCCAGGGTGTGGTTCCCCTCCGCCGTGACCGGCACGCTGGTGCCGGCGGTCTGTGCGCCGCCGTCGAGCTGGTAGAAGGTCTTGTCCACGCCGGACAGTCCGTCGTTGGCGACCAGGGTCAGCGTGACGTCGCTCTTGTTCCACGCGGGCGGAGCGGTGACGGTGGTGTTCGGGGCGGTCCGGTCGATCTTCACTGCCGCAGACTGCGCGTTCGTCGAGTTGCCAGCCTTGTCGGTAGCGGTCGCGGTGGAGGTGAGTGCGGTGCCCTCGCCTGAGATCGTGCTGTTCGCCGGGTTTGTCGTGCCTGACAGTGCGTCCGTAGCGGTCCAAGCGACGGCGACGTCGCCGGTGTACCAACCGGCTGCGTTCGGGTTCGTGGTCGGCTTGCCGGAGAGGGTGGGGGCCACCTTGTCGATGTTGATGCCGCTCACCGTCGTGCTCGCGGTGTTGTCCGCGTTGTCCGTGACGGTGCCGGTGACCGACTGGTTTGCTGCACTGGCGCTGAGCGTCGTCGGGGCGCTCGATGTCTTCACCCCGGATGTCGCGTCGCTCGGCGCGAAGGACACGGTGACGTCGGTGTTGTTCCAGCCGTTGGCGTTCGCGGCGGGAGTGCGGGAGCCCGTGATCGTGGGGGCGGTCTTGTCGAGCTTGACCGTGACGGGGGCACTCGTGGTCGTGTTGCCGACGTTGTCGGTGACGGTGGCGGTCTTGGTGACCGTACCGTCGGCGGTGACGGTGTCCGTCGCCGGCGTGATGCTCTTGACGCCCGAGCCGCCGGTATCGGCGCCGCTCCACGTGACAGTGACGTCGCCCTTGTTCCAGCCCGCGCCGTTGGGGGCGGGGGAGAACGCGCCGGTCGCGGTGGGGGCGGTGTTGTCGAGCGTGTAGGAGGCGGACTGGATGCCGAACGCCTCATTGCCGTTGGCGGTGCACTTTCCCTGTGGGTTCACGCTCTTCCAGGCCTTGGTCGTGTAAGTGATCGCGCCACTACCAGAGCCAACACTGAGCCAGGAGTAGGTGGAGCCGCTAAAGATCCACTGACTCTTCGGGTTCTTGTCCGAGGTCTGGGTCGCAATCGTGGTGCCCGTACCGTCGATCACATCGACGCACTCGGTGTTGCCGTCAGTGTTCAAGGTCAGCGTCAGAGCCGCACCTGACTTGGCGTACACCGCGCCATTGGCCGCCGTGAAGGTGCCTGCACCGCCGCTGAAGGCGGCGCTCGTCACCGAGGCGGCGTACGAGACGGAGACGTTCGCTCCGGCGGCCAAAAGTGTCATGGTGGCCGCGGAGGCAGCCAGAAGTGTGCGAGCGCGCATGCCCGTATGTCCCCTCGAAATGGTGAAGCCGGTATCACCCCCGACCCGGCAGCGCTCACGCTAGAGAAGACTTCGCACGTACGCAGCAAAATGCAAAGAACCCGTAAAGGGCCGGTAAATCCCGCAGTGCGTAGATTGGTCAAGCGGGGCCAACCGCACGCAAACGAAGAGGTGCGCCGGAATCCGGACTCGCCGGCCGGTGCGCCTCGACCGCACATCATCAACCGAACGTCGTGTCAGCGCAGCTCGCAGTTCGCGGCTCGGAGCCCGTTGGCGCACACGAGAACGGGCGCACCACCTGGTGGTGGTGCGCCCGCTCTGCGCAGTGGCTGTCCGCGCCAGGGACTACTTCAGCTTGAAGAAGGCGAGGTTGCTCGAGCTGCCGTCGTCGGTCGTCACCTTGACCGAGTAGCAGGTGCCTGCGGACTTCGGCGTCTGCCAGTTCTGGATGAACTGCCCGGAGGTGGCGTCATACCTGAGGGCCGTGCCACCGGTCGTGGTCAGCTCGACCGCGTCCTCCGTGGCCGTCGTCGAGCCGCAGGAGACCTTGTTGACGACGAACTTGTCGATCACAGCCGGGTCGGTGAGCTCCTTGGTCCCGGCGAAGACCTCGAACTTCAGCGGCACCGTCGAGCCGCCCTTGACGGTGTTCCAGACGCCGCCCATGTCGACGGGCTGGTAGAAGGCCGAGATCGTCCAGGCCTTCACGGTGTAGGCGAACTGTGCGGTGTCCGTGCGACCGGCGTTGTCGGTCGCCGTGGCGGTCAGCGTGTGGTCCCCGACCGTGGTCGAGTAGCCCGTCACGACACAGCCAGCGGGTCCAGAGACATCATCGTGCGCGGTGCACGTCGGCTGGGCCGGCACGTCGCCGAAGTAGTGGCTGGCCCCGAAGTCGGAATCGAACGTCGCGGTCGGGTCCATGAGGTCGATCTTGTAGGTCCCCGAGGCTGCGCCAGGCGGGGTGACGTTGCCCGCCAGGTCCGAGACCGCGGGGCTGCCGACCGTGACGCTGCCACCTTGCTCGTCGGCGCCGGAGGCGGCGGTGACCGAGGGCGCCGCAGCGCCCGAGGTTGCGTCCGTGACGGCGAAGCTCACCGTGACGGGCGATGTGAACCAGCCATTCGAGCCGTGCGTGCCGGACTCCGTCGTGTAGCTCACGGTCGGTGCCGTCGCGTCCCGCTTGATGCTGACGGTCTGCGTGGCCGCCGTGCCCCCCGCGCTGGTCGCCGAGCAGGAGTATGCCGTGTCGGGCTGGTCGCTGGTGATGCTCTGGTCGACGCAGCCGGTCTTGACGACGGAGCTCGGTGACTCCGCGTCGGTGACGTGCCAGGTCAGCGCCACATTGCTGCGGTACCAGCCGTTCTCACCGTCGGCGGTCGCCGGGCTGAGTTCGTAGGAGATGACCGGCGCCGACGCGTCGATGATCGAGTAGGTGACGGATCCCGTCGCTACGAGGCCACCGTCGTCCTCGTACGAGCAGCTCGCCGTCTGCGAGCCGATGCCGTCAGCGGCGTACGGCCCGGTGATGCCGGAGAGCGTCGCAGCGAAGCTCGACGGCCCGTCCTCGGCGTCGACGACCTCACAGCTGGCGGCAGGCACCGAGCCCTTGGCATAGGAGGCTCCCGCGGTGACGCCGGTGACCGAGACCTGAGGCGGCGTGTTGGCTGTCGCTGCACCGGAGACATTCACGGTGAAGGTCGCTGGAGCGAGATTGAATGCTCCCTGGCTGTCGTTGGAGAACTCTTTGAGCGAGATCGTGCTCGAGCCGGCCTTGACCGCCGTGACGGTGAGCGTCGGTGTGGCTCCGCAGCTGGAGAAGGTCACGCGCGACGGCGTCACCGTGGCGACGGCAGAGTCAGACGACAACACGTCCACGACGAGCGTCGTCGAGCCCGTCAGATTGCATCCATTCTTCTCGTCGTCGTTCTCGGGATCCACGGCGAGTCGGGTGGATCCGGTGGAGCCCACGTTGAGCGGCATGGACTCCGCGCTGGCGTCGATGCTGAGGTCAAGGTTGTTCGTGACGTTGTCAGCCAGAGCGCTGCTGGCGGTGGCGAAGATGGTGATGGCGGCTGCCGAGGCAGCCAGAATTGAGCGAGCCCGCATGCTCGGATGTCCCCTCGTGCGATGGTGCCGGTTTGACCCCCGTGCCGACAGCGCTCACGTTAGGACGACATATGCATTTCTGCCGCGGAATGCAGGGACTTGGTAAAAGTCGCGTGGAAAGTCCCTTTTGTCGCTTTCGCCCCATAAGTATTTAAAGCATTAAGAACTCGACATTCAGACACGCGTCAGAATCTGCTCGCCGATGTGCCGCATCCCGCGCAGGACCGCCCACACCGTGAGGTGGTCGAGCGTCGTGCCGGGGGAGGGGTCCCAGTTCGCGATGGCGGCCCAGGCGACCGTCCGTCCACCGACTGACACGGTGCCGACATCGGCTCGCACTCCCGCGTCGGTCCCGGTCTTGTTCCAGAACGCGGTCGCCTGGTCGAGGGACGAGTGGTGAGCTATCGGGTCCAGGCCCCCCTGCTCCACCACCGCAGAGCCGACCATCGACTGGTCGACATTCGCCGAGAGCCACTGCCGCACAAGCCGATCGGCATCAGGACCTGCGGCGGTGCCAGAGGCGATCCGGGCCATGAGCTCGCTCAGCTCCGCTGCTGTCCCCGTCGAGAGCGTCGCCGGGTGGTCTGCCTCTCGCACGTCGCGCACGCGGTCGTGCAGGGCGGTTGCGCGCAGACCGAGCGACGTGGCCCGGGCAGCGACCTCGGCGAGGCCGACCCGCTGGAGCAGGACATTGGTCGCGAGGTTGTCGGAGACGGCGCCGACGAGGGCCGCGACGTCGATGAGGGGCAGGGTCTCCACCGAAAGCGTGTGCCAGAGGCCGGAGTCCCCGACCCACAGGTCCAGGGACCGGGTCAGCGGTTCGTCGGGGGAGAGGTCCCCGGCAGCGATGAGCCGCGCCGTCTCGACGAGCAGCAGCACCTTGCCGACGGACGCCGTGCGTAACGGGGCCTCGGCTCCTGCGGCAGCCAACGGCATACCTGAGCCGTCACGGATGCAGACCGACCACGTGACGCCGCCGGCGTCGGGAAGCTCGAGCTCCATGTCAGCCATGCGTCCGGAGCCACGTAAGAAGGGCGGCGTTGACCTGGTCGGGTGCCTCCTCGGTGAGGAAGTGCCCGGCGCCCGGGATCTTCACCTGTTTGTACTCCCCGGGTACGAAGGCCCCGGACCCGTTGGTGGCGGAGGCGATGACGCACCCGTCGTCGCTGCCCTGGAGCTGAAGGACGGGGACTCGGATCGCGCGGCGGATGCGGCGCATGAAGAGTGGGCCGTCCGGTCGCACGGACGACCGCCCCAGCCAGCGGTAGTGCTCCGCTGCCGAGTGGGCGACGAAGGGGATCATCATCGCGTCCCCGTAGCGGGAGATGTCCTCGGCCGTGGGAAACGTGCCGCAGGGGGAGGACCACGAACGGAGGAGATCCTCGACGTAGTCGTGCGACCTCGTCATCTCACGTTCAGGGGCGAACGGTGCTTGCAGGCCGGCGATCCACGACGAGGCGCGACGCTGCTTGGCGTTGGACCACGTCGCGTGCCGCAGGATTCGCGGGTGCGGCATCGACAGCGATGCGATGGCACGGGTCACGTCGGGTCGCAGGATCGGCATGCACCACGCGATCCAGCCGCCGAGGCCCTGTCCGACGACGACGGCGTCCTTCTCGCCTAAGGCGCGGATGACGCTCGCGGCGTCGAGGGTCGCCATGTAGGTGTCGTAGCCGCGCGGGGGCTTGTCGGAGCCGCCGTAGCCGCGGACGTCCATCGCGGCAACGCGGTAGCCGGCGTCGGCCAGGGCGACCATCTGGTGGCGCCACGCGTACCAGAACTGCGGGAAGCCGTGGAGCATGAGCACCAGCGGTCCGTCACCCAGCTCGGCGACATGGAAGCGGGCGCCGTTGGCGGAGACGTAGCGGTGCTCCCAGGGTCCGTCGATGTTGACGAAGGCAGCGTCGACGGACATGTGTGGGGCTTGGAGGTCTCGGGTCAGGCGTCGCGAGACGGGTCGGGGGTGCGCCCGGCCGTCCCGTTGCTCGAGGAGACAGCGGGAGTGTCGGCGGAGACTGTGGCCGGAATGACGGGGCGGTCCCACTCGGGGCGCGGGGCCGGGACGGTCGTGCCCGGGTGCTCGGCCGCCGACCTGACGGCGGCCACCGTCTCCTGGGCCTCGGCAATCGTTCTCTCCGGGGTCGGGTTGACGGTCTTCATCTTCCTCACGCCGAGCAGGCCGAGGATGGCCGCGACGATGAGCATGAAGACGGTGACGATGAGGAAGCTGGCCCAGCGCGGGAGGCCCAGCGCTTGGATGCCCTCAGCCATCGTCGTGAACAAAAAGTAGACGGAGTAGAAGACGACGACGGCCGCCGCAGCGAGCAGGCCACCGCCCACACCCGCCTTCTTGACCTGAACCGAGACCTCAGCCTTGGCCAGGGCGATCTCGCTGCGAACCAGAGTCGAGATGTCCTGTGTCGCGGACGCGACCAGTTGGCCGAGTGTCCGCTCCTGCCGGGGATCCGTGCTCATCGGCTCACTTCCTCGGTGCTCGTCGGTGACTGCGCGGTCGCGCCTCCCAGACGCAACCCTACTGCGCAGTCCCTACCCGAACGCGCGCGGCAGGCACCATGACGCCGGATCGATTCGTCGGGCGGAGCAGCCGGGCTATGGCGGCCACGGAAGGAGAGCCGGCGCGGGGTCGAGAATGTAGAGGTATCGGATCCAGAGCCACTGCGTCCACAGAGCGACCGCGGTGAGCAGGGCGAAGGTGCCGAGGCCCGCGGTCCTCTTCCTCCAGGACAGCGGCACGATCTGTAGGACGATGAGGAGTGGGGCCGCGAGCAGGAGGTAGCGAAGCAGTCCCGGCGTCGGCGGGGTCACGAGGATGACGAAGACCAGGTATGCCGCTCCCCAGACCCGTAGCTCGAGCGGCAGGCGTAGACGTCTGGCGACCACGTCGGTGAGGCACAGGGTGACGGCGAGCGACGCCACGATGGCCAGCGCGCCACCCACGCCGGCGATTCGTCCGACTCCTCCGACCCATCCGAACTCGAAGCTTCCGAGCATCGATGCGGTCCTCGAGACGCCGGACAAGGGTCCGTTCGTCTGCTCAGCCGTGGGCCGCGTTGCCCCGAACAGCATGGAGGCAATCGTGTTCCATAGGAATGGGGAGAACAGAGAGAGCAACGCACACACTGTTAGCAGCACCTGCGACGCCGGTCTGAATGGGTCGGCGTTCCTGTTGCGCAGCCGGAGCAAGAAATGTGCCGCGAAGACCAGCGCGAGGGGTGCGGCGACCGGTCGAGTGAAGGCGAGGAGCAGGACGCTCGCGAGAGCCACAGCGTAGCGGTGAGCGAGCGTGGACCTGATGGCCAGGAGCAGGAAGACGAGGGCGGCCGGCTCGCTGTATGCGAGCATGAAGAGCGGCGCAGACACGAAGGTGTTCATCGCCAGCGCGCCGGCCACCGCTAGTGCCGCCCCTATCTGGGCACGCAGGAGCCTGTAGAGCAGGGCCGTGGCGATGCCGCCCAGAATCAGGTTGAGCACGACCGCCGCCACGGGGAACCCGAGGCCGGTGAGAGCCATGACCACACGCACCGCCATCGGGAAGATGGGGGGGAAGGCCCACGTCCACAAGTCATTGGCAGAGTGGGATTCAGGGCCGGTTGGGTAGCCGTCCATGGCGATGCGCTCGTACCACTGACCGTCCCAGTTGGCGAGGACCCCGCTTAGTCCCGGTTCCGACGGCAACGCCGTGTGCACGAAGTACTCGGACGGTCTCCCGTCGGGGTTGGCAGGACCAGTCGCCGACTGCGACTCAGAGGCCAGCCAGAGCTGCGCGAGGTTCACCAGACGGAGGCACACATAGCCCAGCGCGAGGACCCCGACGACGACCCGTCGCTGTTGGGCCACCCGATCTCTCGCGGCGAGGCCCGTGCTCACCTCGCTCTCCGTCTCGCCCGCATCCTCAGCAACATAGCGGGCCGGGCGTGGCGAGCCGCGAACCTCGCCGTCGTCGAAGCCCAGTGTCTGCCAACTGCCCTATGTCAGGCCGGCCGCTCTGGCTGTGGCCAGCTGACCTCGTAGACGTCGGGGATGCCGTCGTGATCCCGGTCTGCGGTCTCCCGGGCCTCGACGAGCCGGTAGTGCCGGTTGCGCATCCGGAGCACGACAGTCGCGAGAAGTGCGGCGATGAGGCTTCCGCAGAGCACCCCCAGCTTGACGTGGTCGTCGCGCTCGGAGCCGGTGCCAAACGCGAGTTCGCCGACGAGCAGGCTGACGGTGAACCCGACACCGGACAGCACGGAGAGGCCGAAGACGTCGGTCCAGGCGAGGTCCTCGTCGAGTTCAGCTCGGGTGAAGCGGGCGACCGCCCACGTGCCCCCGAGGACTCCGACCGTCTTGCCGACCACCAGACCGACGACGACGCCGATCGCCGCAGCGTCGCGCAGGGCCTCGCCGAAGCCCCCTCCGACGACCGTGACGCCAGCAGCGAAGAACGCGAAGACCGGCACCGCGAACCCCGCGGAGAAGGGGCGGATCTTGTGCTCGATGCGCTCGGCCAGTGACTGCCGGTCCGGGTCGTCCTCGATCTCCCGGTTGACGGGAACGAGCAGGCCGAGCAGGACGCCCGCCACGGTCGCGTGGACGCCGCTCGAGTGGACGAAGACCCACGCGAGCAGGGCGGGGACCGCGAGGACGAAGGGGTTGGTGATCTTCCGCTTCAGCAGGAGGCGCCATGCGGCGAGGGGGAGGACGGCTGCGAGCAACCACAGGAGACTCACCGTGTCGGTGTAGAACACGGCGATGATCGTGATGGCGATGAGGTCGTCGACGACCGCGAGCGTCAGCAGGAAGGACCTGAGCGCACTCGGCAGGTGGGTGCCGATCACGGCGAGCACCGCCAAGGCGAAGGCGATGTCCGTGGCCGTTGGGATGGCCCACCCACGGAGTACGCCACCGAGCTCGCTCGCGCTTTCGCCCCGACTCATCAGCGTGGCCGTGCCGACGTAGAGGATGGCGGGCAGCGCCACGCCGCAGACGGCGGCGGCGATCGGCAGGGCTGCCTTGCGCCGGTCGGACAGATCCCCGGCGACGAACTCGCGCTTGAGCTCGATGCCGGCCACGAGGAAGAAGACCGCGAGCAGCCCGTCAGCGGCCCACGCCCCGAGCGACAGGTCGAGGTGCAGCGCCTGCGGGCCGATGACGGTGTCACGCAGGGCCGCGTAGCCATCGCGCCACGGTGAGTTGGCCCAGGCGAGAGCAGCCACCGCGGCAGCCAGGAGGATCGCTCCTCCGACGGTCTCGGCGCGCAGGAGGTCGGCGACGTAGCGCACCTCGCGCCAGCTGCCTCGGCCGAGGAGCGTGTTGCCAGCGCCGTCATCGGCAGGCGTCGGCGGGGTGGGGGTGGGGTGCGGGTCGCTCACCTGATGGATCCCTTCAGGGGATGGGTCAAGGGCCGCCGACCAGACTTCCCGGCACACCATGGCCGCTGGCGTCGTCGCCGTGAGCCGCCTCGATTCTAGCGAGAGGGACGTGGCCGGCCACGGATGCGTTTCGGGAGCCGGACGTCGGAGGCGCGACGCGCGTGCTCCGAAGGTGGTGCCGCGGCGCGGCCCAGGCCCGGAAACACCTGCGCCTCGGTCAAATCGGACTAATTAGACATCGGTGGATTCCGACCGGTTAGCGGCCGTAGATTGTGGCTCGGGAGGGGGGCTCCCGCATAGGGGTGACTGAGTATGGGGGTTCGACGATGAACGACAAGCCAGCAGGTTGGTACTACGTCGGCGATGGCACGTTGCGCTACCGCGACGACTACGGGTGGACCGAGTACTACATGGATACCAAGGACCCGCGAGCCCGCGACTGGCCGCCGCCGATGCCTAGGACCATGCTGCAGCAATTGCGCGAGGAGGAAGCAGCTCGCTCGGCTGCCTCGGCCCCGCCGGGGTTCCGAGGGTCCAGGATGTTTGCACGGAGACATCGAGCGCGACATTAAGCCGCCTTCCAGTCGGCCTTGGAGGCGAAGCGACTGGAATGCTCGCGTGATTCTGCCTCGACCGGCGTCGTCGCAAAAGTACGAGTCAGTCGGCGACCTCGCGCTTCGGTGGGATGCACCGTCCAGGCCCGCAGCAGCGAAGGCCTTCAGCTCCGATTCCCTCCTAGGGCGAACGAGCTGGAAGCGCTCAAGAAGTCAAGCTTGAGCGCACGCTGATCGCCCCGTGGCCGACGCGCCGACCGCGCACATGGCAATCGCTGGCGGCAGATCCTAGGCTTCGACTCTGCCTACCCAGCGAGTCGATGAAGGATGGTTGTGACATGAGTCTGCGGGTTCGCGTGCGAGACAGGATTATGGCCGTTGTTATGCCATTGACGGGCCTTCAATTGGCAGTGGAAACATTTAGGATGAATCTGCTCTCGACCCATGCCACTCAAGCGGATCTACGATCCCTCAATCACTTCGAGCGGAAATCATTTTCCCAGAGCGGCGAGGATGGAATCCTCGACGAGATTTTCCGGCGCATTTCGATCACAAATCACCGCTTTATTGAGATAGGCGTGGGCGACGGACTTGAGAACAATACTCTACATCTTCTGCAGTCGGGCTGGCACGGGACATGGCTAGAAGCCAGCCATAAGAGAGTTGCCTCCATTCGAAAAACTCACGCGCACTGGATAAGAAGCGGTGCATTGAAGGTCATCGAGGCGGTTGTAACACCCGAAAACATCGGTGTGCTTCTACCAGGCGCAAATGCGCATGAGGGGCCCGACCTGTTGTCGATTGATATAGACGGAAACGACTATTGGGTCTGGGAACGAGCAATGCACCTTGACGCCCGTGTGGTTGTGATTGAGTACAATGCGCATTACGGACCATTTTCTGGCTGGGTTATGCAATATAGAGACGAAGGTGGGTCTGACCGGACGACATATTACGGTGCAAGCTTGGCAGCACTAGATCGCCTCGCTCGGCTTCATGGGTATCATCTCGTGACATGCTCGCTGTCTGGCGCAAACGCCTTCTTCGTGAAAAGCGAGCTTGTCGATTCTCAGTTCATGCCCGTCAATGCGCCAGTGGATGTTTGGCAACCCCTTCGCTTAGCGCTGGTCATGCCGCAGGGGCACAAGCCAGAAGTCGGGCCAGGCGTTGAACCACAATAGGTGCTTGCCGCGGTACATGCTCACAGTTTGCGGATACGTCTTAAGAAGACCATGTGTACCGTGAACCCCAGAAGTGGCGGGGCAAGGAGTGCCAGCATGATGCGATCTTGCTGTAGGGCTGGGAGTTGACCCCAAAGAGCAAGGACTGTCGCCATCAGAGCGGCCAGCCAGCCCAAAATGGCTGGGCCATGGCGTCTCTCGGCCATCAGGACCGTTCCAGTCCCGGTCAATACAGCCATCAAAATCGACGAAATAAATGCGGCCATGGCCATGTTGCGACTGACGATGAAATCATCAGAAAAAACAATAGTGAGGGTCCAAGGCCCTAAAGCGTAAGACGCGGCGATGCCTAGCGCGAGAAGTGATAAAATGGCTGGTCCCGACGCCTGCGACAAGGCCCGTGGGAGCTTGCTTCCCTTAGCTGTGTGCTCCATCAGCAATACTGCAACGGGGCCGGAGGCCACCATGATGGGAGCCCTAATCACGGTTATAGCGGCCAAGGCAGAGCCGAGGCCCGCGTCGGCAGCACGCCCAGAACTGGAGACGGCCAAAAAGGGGAAACCCGACATCAGAATTGCGCTGCACCCAGAGATTGCCATGGCTAACCCCATTCGATGATCCAAGCGCCCGGTTGCTCGCTCCGCGACAGCAGAGCGATACTCGCCCTTGAGGCACAGGAATGTCCAGGTGAGTCCGCCGCTGACTATTCCGAGCACCAATGCAACGTTGGTTGGCCTGAAGATCACTATAAGACACAAGGCGACGAACCTGACTAGGCTGTCTGCTAGAACGGCTACTCTTAGGTAGCCCCACTCGCCCCGGCCAGCGAGAACGCCATTCATATGCCCTAAGAACACGTAGCTGGCGCAGCCAGTGGCTAGCACGGCGACCAACAAAGGCGCCGCCGGAATCGTGGCCTGAAGAAGAATGGCCCCTATTCCGTAGGTAACTCCAAAGGTTGCAATGGATACCACCAGAGCCATCGGCGGCATGCATGACCTCTCAGCCTTAGTTGTTCGCTTGGCGCTGGCAACTCGGCGGGTGATCTCTTGCTGGTATCCATAAAGCAAACCGACCACGCCAAAGTACATCCCCCATTCCGCGGAGAAGTACGTGAACTGTGCAGGACCGATGGCGCGTCCGACCCCGACGACTGCGGCCCAAGCAAAGAAGGCAGCCAAGATGCTGGCGCCCAGAAAACGGATGCGTGGGCGCCAAGCGTCAGCGTTCGTGGCAGCCCGCGACTCTTCCTCCGTCATCCCCGCCTCCCAGTATGACGGACACCGCTGGCACTCAAGCGATAGATATCCGCATGCCGCTTGGCGCAATCCTCCCAGCTGAACGCTTCTGATCTCGCTGCGCCTGCCACTGCAAATGCTGACGCCTCGAGTAACGCTGCGTCGATGCCCCTTGCAATGTCGATTGGATCATAGGGGTCGAAATAGGCGACCGCCTCCTGGCAAAGTTCGGGGATGGCCGCTCGCCTGGACGCTGCGATAGGGCAACCGCTAGCCATCGCTTCTAGAAGAGGTAGCCCAAAGCCTTCGTATAGACTCGGAAACGCCATGCACGCTGCGGATTTGTAGAGTTGGAGAAGGCTCCGTCGGGGCACGTTGCCCAAAACTGTTACCCAATTCGGCAAACCCGCAAAGTCTGAGTCAGAGCAACCTGTGAGCAAAAGGCGAAGTGCGGGACGCCGCGTTCGAAGTATTGAGATTGCCTGTATCAGTCGGTGGTGATTCTTGTGTGGCCAAGCGCGGGCAGGATAGAGAATGAAGTCTTCGCGTCCAGCCAAATTTGGGCGACCGGTGACGTCATGCCCTAGGGGCGCTACATGAATCCGTGTTGGGTGCACGCCCAACTTGTCCACTATCTGCCGCTTGGAGAATTCACTTATGGTGATGATGGCTGTGGCACGAGAGGCCGGAATGTCATAGACGAATTGACGATACACCCTTTCTGCGCGACTGAAGAGCTCAGGCATGTCGAGATGTTGAACGTCATGAATCGTCACGACAGTATTAACTGCCTCCGGGGGCAATGGGGACTGAACCTGTAATGGGTAATGGATGACGTCCGCCTTCTGCATGGCATTTCGGGCTTTCAGCGAGAGGTTCATCGCGACAAGGGACAGCAGGCGGCCTGCGCTTGAGGGTGAGCCCGTTGTAGGCACCAATATGCTGGAAGGCTGCCGCGCGAGAGCATCTTGACTCGGTGAAATTACTCTTAGTGTCAAACTTGGGTCTGTCGAGAGTCTATTGAGGAGTTGGCGAGTATAGACCTCACTGCCCCCCATCGCTCCGGCTACGAGCGTAGCTGCGCTGACAACGAGGCTCAGCGAAGGCGGGGGGGTCGCGTCGGTCACTCGTGCTCGCATTCACTGATCCGCGCAGGCGGTGCCCTTGTAGGCTTCGGATGTGACATCGTCCAATGGAACGAATCTGGTTGGGGCGCGGCGCACGAGCGTCCGCGATGCCGTGCGCCAACTTCAGCAACGAGTTCGACGGCTCGTCTACACCGCAGACTATCGCGTACGGAGGGCGCTACATGCACAGCGCGACTGCCGCAGGCAGGTCCAAGGTGTGGACCTTTGGGTCCCGGCAGGCCACACTCTGCCTCTCTTCGCCAAGATCTTTCCTGCGTATGGACAGAATCTTGTGCGGGTCGCCGCGTTCCTGGGTTGCGAGTTGGACCGCAAGCTCCGAATCATCGATGTAGGCTCAAACATCGGGGACTCTGCCCGACAGATCGCCGCATCCGTGGATTGCGAGGTTCTCTGCATTGAAGGAGACCCAGTTTGGCTGCCGTTCCTGCAGAAGAATACGCATGATCTTCCCGTCGTAATTGAACCTGTGTTTTTGAACGTGGGTGCGGCGAACGAAGCGGCCGTTGTTCGATCAGGCGGAACATCCAAATTGGTTCCCAGCGGCGGAGGTTCGCCCCCAATCAAGCTCTCGACGGTGGACGACGTGTTGAACCGGAATCGTGCTTTCAACGCGCCTGATCTAATCAAGTCGGATACCGATGGTTACGACTGCCTGATCGTGTCAGAATTCCTGAGGGCAGGCATCGCCGGTGATCCGGTGATTTTCTTCGAGTACGATCCTTGGATGACTCAGACGACCGGGAATCCGGAGGCCGCGGGTGTCTGGGCGGAACTTTCAAATGCCCAGTATGAGCACGTCGTCGTGTGGGATAACTTTGGACATCTCTTAGGGACAGGGAGAGTTGGCGAAATGCTCCAGTTGGCCTCGTGTTTCGAGTCAAGTCGCAGGGAACGTGGGTACGATTACTGGGACGTGGCGGTCCTCAAGGACGATCAGGGTGGCCGTCTGGCAAGACTGCGCGCACATCTTGAAGGTGAGGAGTATCGGTGAGCCGGATCGCAATGATCACCGGCATCACCGGGCAGGACGGCTCGTACCTTGCGGAGTTCCTCCTGGCCAAGGGATACGAGGTGCACGGGCTGATCAGGCGAGCCTCGACGTTCAACACGACCCGCATCGATCATCTTTACGTCGACCCACACGAGTCCGAGGCCAAGCTCTTCCTCCACTACGGAGACATCACCGATGGCTCCCGGCTCGTGACGCTGCTTGCTCAGGTGCGGCCGGACGAGGTCTACCACCTTGCCGCACAGTCGCACGTGCGGGTCAGTTTCGACGAGCCGGAGTACACCGGTGACACGACCGGGCTGGGCACGATCCGACTGCTCGAGGCGATCCGCATGATCGGACTGCAGTGCCGCTTCTACCAGGCATCGAGCTCGGAGATGTTCGGGGCGGCGGCACCGCCCCAGAACGAGGAGACGCCGTTCTATCCACGGAGCCCCTACGGGGCTGCCAAGGTCTACAGCTACTGGGTCGCCCGAAACTACCGCGAGGCCTACGGGCTGTTCGCTGTGAATGGCATCCTCTTCAACCACGAGAGCCCGCGCCGGGGCGAGACCTTTGTGACCCGGAAGGTCACCCGCGCGGTCGCACGGATCAAGGCAGGACTAGAGAGCGAGGTCTACCTCGGAAACCTCGATGCCGTTCGCGACTGGGGGTACGCACCCGAGTTCGTCGAAGCGATGTGGTTGATGCTCCAACACGACGAGCCGCGCGACTACGTCGTGTCGACGGGCAGCGCCTACTCGGTTCGCGACTTCGTCCGGTTCGCTTTCGAGCATGCCGACCTCGACTGGCAGGAGCACGTTCGTTTCGATGAGCGTTACCTCAGACCAACCGAGGTGGATGCGCTCATCGGCGACTCGTCCGTCGCGAAGTCCGTGCTGGGTTGGGAGGCTTGCGTCCACACGCCGGATCTGGCGCGGATCATGGTTGACGCCGACCTCAAGGCCCTCGAGACCGAAGGCTCTGCGTGGGTTCATCGAGCGTGGGCCCATGACTGAGCGCGGCACGGTCCTGGCGGTCGTTCCCACACTCGGCGAGCGGGTCGACACCCTCGGACCCGCCCTCGCCAGTGTCCGCGCCCAGGAGGGCGTCGACGTCCGGCTCGTCGTCGTGGTGCCTCCTGCTGCTGACGAGGCGCGTCTCATTGCCGCCGAACACGGCGCCATCGTGGTCGACGATCCGAAACGTGGTCTGTCGGCCGCTGTCAACGTGGGCATCGCCGAAGCGGACGGCGAGGCGTACTTCTCGTGGATCGGCGACGATGACGAGCTTCACCCTGACGGCCTGCGGAGCCTCGTCGACCTTCTCGAGGCAGATCCTGGCGCGGTCGTGGCCTTCGGTGCCTGCGACTACATGGATGATCGAGGCGAGATCTTCGCGGTGAGCCGCGCAGGCAAATGGGCGCGAAGGGTGTTGGCATGGGGCCCGGACCTCATCCCCCAGCCCGCTTCGCTCACAAGGCTTTCGGCGATGCGCGCCGTCGGGGCGTACGACGAGACCCTGCGGTTCGTGATGGACCTCGACATGTTCCTCCGCCTGCGCCGACGCGGCCGCTTTGTCACGACCGGCAGGCGCGTCGCGAAGTATCGATGGCACCCCGACGCCCTCACCGTCGCGAACCGTGACCTGTCCATCTCCGAGGGTGACAGCGTCCGTCGACGGCACCTCCCCGTGCGCGTGAGACCGCTGGCGTTGCTGTGGGAACGTCCTGTGCGCCTTGCGATCAACCTGGTGTCCGACCAGCTCTCGCGACGAGCCCGAAGGCGGCGGACGTGACGTCGGAACTGGCCCCGCTCGACCGGGAAGATTCCTTCTACGTCGCTGGACACCGCGGCTTGGCCGGCGGGGCGATCTGGCGCCATCTTGAGGCCTCGGGTTTCACGAACCTCGTCGGGCAGACCTCGAGCGAGTTGGACCTGCGCGATCGCGATGCCGTGTTCGCCTTTTTCGAGGCGGTCCGACCTCGCCATGTCGTCATGGCTGCTGCCCGCGTCGGTGGCATCCTGGCGAACAGCACTCGCCCAGTCGACTTCCTCTCCGACAATGTGCGCATCCAAGTCAACGTTCTCGACGCAGCTCATCGATACGGCGTGGATCGGCTTCTGCTGCTTGGATCCTCGTGCATCTACCCCAAATTCGCAGAGCAGCCCATCAAGGAGTCCTCCCTGCTTACAGGCGAGCTCGAGCCGACGAACGACGCGTACGCGATAGCCAAGATCACGGGTGTCATGCACGTCCAGGCGATGCGGCGACAGCATGGGCACCACTGGGTCAGCGCCATGCCCACGAACCTCTACGGGCCCGGTGACAACTTTGACACCGACTCGTCCCACGTGCTCGCCGCCTTGATTCGCCGATTCGACGATGCTGTCCGCGCAGGGACGTCGACGGTGACCAACTGGGGTACGGGATCACCTCGTCGTGAGTTCCTCCATGTCGATGACCTCGCGTCGGCGGTGCTGCACCTCCTCGAGAACTATGACGAGCCTTCCCCGATCAACATCGGCACGGGTAAGGACCTCACGATCCGCGAGCTGTCCGACTTGGTGGCAGAGGTCGCCGGCTACAGGGGAACGGTCGAGTGGGACGACAACAAGCCGGACGGCACGCCTCGCAAGCTGCTCGACGTTTCCCGGCTGGAGGAGCTGGGCTGGCGACCGGACGTAGAGCTGCGTCCCGGGGTGGAGCAGGCCTATGCCTGGTATGCCGCCCACCGTGACTCGGCGCGCCACTAGCCACCGGGCGCCAACGGCTCACGTCCGAACACGACGTGCGGCTCGGGTCAGGGGTGCTTCGACGACTGCGCGTCGGTCTCGTGCGTTGCGTCTCGGGGCTCGGTCTCAAGGCGCAGCAAGGCGGCATCCTCGGCGACGCGGAGCAACCGCTTCTCGAGCCGCCCCATCTCTGCGGTGAGCTGGATGAGAATGAGCAGCAGGCCGAGGAAGCCGATGAAGAAGAGGAGGTTGAGCGGCACGGCTACGCCGGTCACGCGAGCAGCCCAGTCAAGCGCCCCGGGCGCAAGTGCCATCAGTGTGGTGATCACTCCGACGAGTGTCCAGATGACGGCGAACCGACCTCGGATGTAGCGACGCCTGACCATCTCGAAGATGGTGAGGACCACGAGCGCTGCCCCGGCAAGCGCGAGACCGAAACCACCGGTCACGGCAGCACACCGCCCGTGACGGGTTTGGCCCGCACCATGCCGAGGAAGACGCTTGCTATGGCGCGCCCGGCGTAGCCGATGGACGAGACCGTGCTTTGGCTCGGCTGGCCACCGACCCGTTGGCGCATGGCAACACCGACCTCGCCGACCCGGAGACCGGACCGACGAGCGAGGACGAGGGACTCCACGGTGTCACCGAGGTACTCGCACGGGTAGTGCTCGGCGAACAGGTGGACCGCAGGCTTGGAGAACGCGCGGTAACCCGACGTCGAGTCGGTCAGGGTGCCGTCGACGACCGCGCTCATGAGCTTGGCAACCAGGCGCATCGAGGTGCCGCGCACGAGGTTGACGTCGTAGCCTTCCCCAGAGCTGAAGCGGCTGCCGATCGCGATGTCGAGATACGAAGTCGCATCGATGAGTGCTTGAGCCTGAGAGGCGACGTGCTGCCCGTCCGCGTCGATCTGTACGACGACGTCGTAGCACTGCGATGCGGCATACCGGAATCCAGTGCGCATGGCGCCGCCGACGCCCATGTTGAAGGGGTGCCGGGCCACCTTCACCGGGAAGCGTCGCGCGATGGCCGCAGTGGCGTCGACGGATCCGTCATCAACAACCAGGACGTCGCCTGCCGGAAGGGCGTCGAGAACCTCGGCCAAGACCATCGCGATGGATTGCGCCTCGTTGTAGGCGGGCATGACGACGAGCACTCGCGGCCCGGCCGTCGGCCTCTCGGCACCCTGCGTTCGCTGTGTCATCCCTACCCCGTCGGTCGTGTGCGCCGCCCCCGGCGGATCCGTCCGCGCTCATGGTGCACCGAGCCTCGGCCCCATGTCCGGGAAACGGACATATCCGTGACACGCGTGCGTCCCAGAGGTCAAAGACCTGACGTCGGGAACTGAATCGCCTAGGCTCGCGCCGTCTCCGCCTGCCGCCGATCAACGGCTTGCCAGCGGGAGGCTCGATCAGCGCTCGTCGGAGGGGACCACATGCGCGAGGAAGGCCATTCGCAGCTGACGCGAGCGGCGGAGTCGAAGCCTGCGGCCACCTCGGCGCCGAGGCGACGCGTGCTCGACGAAGCGCGCGCCTGGCTCCTGCGCTGGTGGGTGCCGCTCTCGATCTTCGCGGCTTCCCGCATCGTCGACACCGTGTTCCTTGCGATCGCTGCTGAGGACCAGGTCGCACTGAACCGGACTCGCCTCGACTATTACGTGTACGAGCCGACTCCGGCCGACTCTGGCTACTCGGGCATCGTCTCCAACTGGGACGCTCAGTGGTATCGCAGGATCGCGACGGACGGGTACGAGCTTCCTGTTCCGGGAGCCAGCGCCGCGGATACCAGAAACACGCTGTGGACGTGGGCATTTCCCCCGGCGTACCCCATGATCGTCCGGCTCCTCATGACTGTGACGTCTCTGTCGTTCCCGATTGCGGCGACCATCGTGAGCTGCCTGGCAGGGGCGGCTGCGATGGTGCTCATGTACCGCCTCGTGGTGCGCACCGGCGGCCCTTTCCTCGCTGGTGTCACGGTCCTGTTCTCGTCCTTCTTCGTCAGTGCGCCCCTGCTGCAGATCGGCTACAGCGAGGCACTCGCTCTGCTCTTCCTCATGGCGGCTCTCAACTTCATGGTGGACCGGCACTATCTGTGGGCCACGGCGGCCGTGCTGGCGCTGTCCATGACGCGCCTGGTGACGCTGCCCTTCCTGCTGGTCGTGGTCGTACACGCCTATCTGCGCTTCCGGTCGGAGGGCGCGTTCTGGCGTCACAGGCGCACGGAAGCAGCCTCGCTCGCGCTGGCGGGGGTGATGAGCATCTTCGGGCTCTTCTCGTGGATGCTCCTCGCGTCGGTCTTCATCGGGACCGATGCCGGCATGGAGCGCAGTGCGGGACAGCGGAGTCTCTACCTCGGCTGGTTCGAGGACGCGTACCACCTGTTCGGTCTGGCGGGCCCCCTCATGGTGGGCTGCTTCCTGCTGTTGGTCGCGCTGTCCATGCTCGTCCCGAGGGCTCGCGTGTGGGCGCCGGAGCTGCGGGCCTGGTCGGCCGCGTATCCCGCGTTTCTGCTTGCCATGACGCCGATCCTCCCGGCCGTCCTGCGCTACCTGCTGCTGGCGCCCACCCTGCCGGTGCTCCTCGCGGGAACTCCTCGGGAGCCGACTCGGCGCAACGTCCTCTGGGTCGCTGCGGTCCTGGTGCTTCTTGTGTTGTGCCAGCGCTGGTATGCGGCGAATATTATCGTGGTATGGACGACGGATATGCGTCCCGCACCCTAAGTACAGCTGAGCGACAGGCCCTTTCTATCGTGGCGCGGCGAAACTGATGTTGCAGACTGGCTTGCTCGGGCCGAAGGTGATCGATATGCAATTAGCCCTCGGCGTGTAGGGCGCAATGTCACCGGCGTAGCCCTCGCGGCTCCATTGCTCAAGCTGCTTCGCCAAGTACGCGCTGAAGGCATCCGAAATCACGGCAGCCGGCAGTGTCGAGACGTCGACGCTCGTTCCCACACGGAGATACCTGGCCATGGAAAGGGCCCGTTCCTGATCGTTAAGAGCATCATATGGTTGCAGCACGACAAGTTGCGGGGCCTTCGCATGGATCGCCTGTGTGACAGCCGCAAGTTCGCGCTGGAACGCAACGGTAGAGCTCTGGTTGATCCTGGCCATTCCTAGTGCGGTGGCTGATCCCGCCACGACGGAGAGCACCAAGAAGGACCAAGCCGCCCAGCGCCAAGGCCCTGGAAAGGGCGAAGGCTCACGGTGTCGAGGCGTGACCATGTGAAAGACCATCGCCCAAATGACCAGGCATGCAAGGTTGAGAGGGTTGAGGTATCGTCCGGTCTCGGCGTTTCCAGAGTAGAAGGCGATCTGAACCAAACAGAAACCAACCACCGTCGCAGTCAGTGCCACCAGCGATCGACTAAGCTTCTGGGGAACCAGAATGCTCAACAGGCCTACGATAGCCAATGAGAAGATCATCCCGTTGGTCCACCCAAGTTCCCGCAGGGCAAAAGACGTCCAACTAAGTAACGAGCCGGCATTCCGCTCTGCTAAGTATTGTGCGCCCTCGTGTTGCAAGAACCACATGATCGCGCCTATATTAAGTGCTGCGAGGGCCATGGCGCCAGCGAAGACACGCCAATCTCGCTGCCGCAATCGGCGAATGCGGAAGAGTATTACGAATCCAACAAGTAGCAGTGCGGCCGCCAAGACAAAGTTCTCCTTGAACAGCCCTGCCGCCGCGAGTAGAGAGACGCCTGGCCAGGCTCGCCAAAGGGCCCACCCACGCGAGTATGCGCGAACCACGATGGCGCCCCCCGCGACAAGCACGGGCATGGCATAAGCTTCGGCGGCACCGAGCCTTGTCCAGGGCTCAAAGGGCAACCCCAGCAGGAAGACTGCCACAACGAGCGCCGCTGGGAAGGGGTTGATGAGCCTTGTGACGACGTAATAGGCAGCAAACGCCGTGACGCTCAGCAGCAAGAACCGGTCGAGGTACCACAATGTTGGGTACCCGCCTGCCCATGCGCACTCGAAGACATAGGCAACCCAGAAGCCTGGGCGAAATCGTCCGTTGCCTTCGGGGAAGTGCTCAAGGACAGCGTTCGGGATCTCGGCGATTGATAGCCGCCCTTGGCCCCCCAGCATCTCGACGATGATGTGGTCGTCCACCGCCCCGAACCGAGCCCAAAGGTTTGGCCAGGAGACCGCGAGAAGGAGCGACTCAAGGAGCAAGATGCCGCTCCACCAAAGTGCTCGTGGGCAGGGTGCTGAGGCGCTGTTACGACGCCACCACAGCCGCGCATGCTGAATCTGAGCGCGACTGCTGTTAATCCGTGGCGTTGGCGTCTGATCCATGCGAGGGCACACTAGCTGTCTCAGTCGACGGCAGGTGGCATCCTGCTTTGTGCCGTCATGTCGAGCTTTCGTCAGTGAGTTACAGTGCGGGGCGTTCGAGGAGAACGATGGACCCCAGTTCACGCCAAGAGGTGAAGCCCGCTTTGATCGCGATGCGGAACTGAGGCGAGTCTCCGAACGTCACCACCACGTCCGAGTGCGCCAATGCCTGTGCGGCACCAGTCGCATCGCCGCGCATGAAGGCAAGATACGCATCTTGGTCGGTACGGGCGAAGGCGTCCAACGGGTTACTTGCCCAGACAGTGGCCCCCGCCGCGGCAAGCGATTCGGCGAGGGGTTCGGTTACCAGCACGATCTGTCCCCGAGTGGCCGCAGCGATGCCGGCGGCCTGCGCGTCGGCGGCTCGGAAGGTCGGGGTCCGCATTGCAAGAAGCGCGGCAACCCCGAGGAGGCACACCCCGGACACCAACAACGGCGGGACTCGAGAGGGCTGCGGCTTGGGCTCCACGACCGTGCCTTCCGGACGGCCAACAGCCACGGCGGCTGGCACTAGGAGGAAGAGCAGCAGCCAGATGCCGTGCCGCGCCGCAGATAGCGTTGCAAGGACGAGACCCAGCCCGGCGGCATACTCCCACAGCGGTATTCGGCGACGCAGTGCACAGGCGGCAAGCGCTGCAGCGGCGATGAGCAACAGCAGGTCGAAGGGATTGGTCACGCTCACTCGGCTCCACATGCCGGAGTCGTCGCTCGTGGCAGCACCGCCGAAGACGCCGACGTAGTAGCGGGGAGCGTTGAGGAGGCCGGGGTTGAGACACGTCGCGACCAAGGAGGCGACTCCGACGGCCACCGCAGTCGAGGGTGAGACGCGAAGTAGTGAGAAGAGCAGATAGCACCCGAGCACTGCCACGCCGGCCAGGACGGCTCCGTGGAGGTTGCTCCAGATCGCGATGAGGGGTATGGCCCACCAGATGGCCTTCGAGGGACGCTCGTGTTGACGGCGGATGAGGATCAGCAGGAGGGCGTAGGGCACGAGGGAGAGCAGCTGCGCGCGCGCGATGAACAGCGGGGCGACCGCACCGAGGCACACCGCGACGACTGCTGCAGCTGTCGCCACGGGCTTGGCGCGTCTCCTTGTCGCCTCGGCCGCCAGGAGGGCCAAGGTGGCCATCACCGCGACGATCTGCGCGACGACGATCCCAAGGCTGCCGACTGAGTGCATCAGTGAGAAGACCAGCTGTCCGAGAACGGTGGTGTTGACCCAGTCGGTGGATGGCGCTGAGGCGAAAGGGATTCCGCTCGGAATCGCCTTTGCCTGTCGAATGTGGCCGCCCATTGCGGGGAGCCATAGGGCATCCGACCCGACGATGGTCAGGGTGGTCGCGGCCAGGGCCACGAGACCCAGGGCGACTGACACAGCAAGGGGTGTGGCCGGCGTCGACCCCGCGGGCGACGGCGCGCGGTCCGCTCGTGACAAGGCTCTTTCCTGACCTCTCGGTGTGCTCACGTCCCGCGCTCTCGACCCTCGGCCAAGACGGTCTTGGCCGCTCCCAACGCTCTCATCCGGGCGTGTCTGAAAGGCGCACTTTGGGAACGTGTTGTGAACTTCAAGCATTTTGAGGACACGGGGTGACGCGCCACCTAATCTTCCCTCAGCGGGGGGCACGTTCGGGTGGCCCTGCATCACTGGGAGGAACGCTTCACCATGACCAAGATTGCTGCCAAGGTTCAGACCAAGGTTCAGACGATGCTCGACCGTGAGCGCGGCGCGACCGCCGTCGAGTACGGCCTGATGGTCGCCCTGATCGCTGTTGTGATCATCGCCGCCGTCACGCTGCTCGGCAACAAGCTCTCCACGACGTTCAACAACGTCGCGACGCAGGTCTGACGTTGTCCATGGGCGCGAGGCCGGGGGTCGGCCTCGCGCTCACCTATCACTCGGGGTGGCGAACGCGGGTGTTACAGCTCAAGTTCCAGTTCACTCACAGGAGGAAAAAGTGACCAAGTCCATTGCCAAGGTGCAGACGCTGCTCAACCGTGAGCGCGGCGCGACCGCGGTCGAGTACGGCCTGATGGTCGCCCTGATCGCTGTCGTGATCATCGCTGCCGTCACCCTGCTCGGCAACAACCTGTCGACGACGTTCAACAACGTCGCGTCCCAGGTCTGACACATAGCAATACGTCTACGTCGGGGGGCGCTGGACGGAACCGCACAACTTTGGGGAGGGCGATCTGGCATGGCCAGAACTGAGCGCGGCGCATCCGCCGTGGAGTTCGCGATCGTCCTCCCTGTGCTGTTTCTCGTCATCGCCGGGATCGTCGACTTCGGCAGGTACTTCTTCACCCAGATCCAGGTGACGAACGCCGCTCGGGAGGGCGTTCGCGCGGCCGTCGTGCTGCCGAATCCGGCTCCCTCGGACATCGACACGATCGTCCAGCGGGCGCTCGCAGCGGCTCCTGGGCTACCGGGAGCCGGCGCCAGCGTGTTGACCAGTTGCCCGGCAGCATCACCGTCCAACGCCACAGTGCAGGTGACCGCGCCCTTCAACTGGATCGTGATGGGGCCAGCGATTCGGATGGTCGGAGGCAACTGGAACAAGCTCAGCGGTCCTGTCACGGCGAACGGAGTCATGAGATGTGGCGCATAAGGCTTGAAGTTCGCCACGCGCGTTCGACGCGAGAGCACGGCGCCGTCGCTATCGTCGTCGCGGTCTTCGCCTCCACCGTGGTCATGGCGATGTTGGCTCTGACGATCGACGTCGGCAACATCCGGTTCGAGCGTCGCCAACTGCAGAACGGCGCGGACGCGACGGCGATGGCTCTGGCGCAGGCTTGTGCATTGGATGCCTCTACCTGTGCGCCGGCGACCACCGAGCCGGCGCTGAACCAACTGGCGAGTGACAACGCCGCGGATCACAAGTCGCAGTTGGACGTGGCCCGGGGTTCAAGAGGCCAGTGTGTGCGGAACTCAACGCCGCCACTGCCATTCCCGGCGACCATGCCGACGTGCCCATCCGCGTCCGCAGATGCGAGCGTCACAGACCTGACTCAGTGCCTGCCGCTGTCCAATGGCTACAAGACGGGAAATGGCGCGAGCTTGGCGTATGTCGAGACCTATGTCCAGACGAAGTCGTCAGCAGTGGACAACACGATCTTGCCCAGCTCCTTCGGCAAGGCGGTGGCGAACTTCGACGGCGCGCGACAGACCGCTTGCGCACGAGCCGTTTGGGGTGGCGGCGCCCCAACGAGCCAGAACGTCATCTCCCTGACGATCTCGGAGTGTGACTGGTCGGCCCAAACAGGCTTTCCGGCTACGCCGAACTTCCCCCCAGCGCCCTCAGGCGCCCCGCCCGGCTACTCGAACACCGATGATCGGCCAGACTGGCCCACTGCTGAGCACGCCGTGTGGTCGAAGGACAACCCAAGTCCGAATTGCGACACCTCGAGCCCTGGGGGCACCGCCCCTGGTGGATTCGCGTGGCTAGCCGGGCAGGGGTGCCAGGCAACGATGCATGAGGGCTGGGTTCAAAGTGACCCGGGAGCCAATGAGGAATGCACGCGCGCCCAGCTGCTGAACTTGAGGGGCAAGGTCATTTACATCCCGGTGTTCGACTGCCGCGCCACAGCTCCGACGAACCCGATTCCCGCGACTCCCACCAACTTCTGCACGCAGTCCAGTGGCTCAAACACCTACTACCACGTATCCGGGTTTGCTGCTTTCTATCTGGCCGGGTGGTACTTCGGGAACAACGCAGACTCGAAGATGGAGAGCATCGCGCCTCCGGCGGGTAGATACCTGTGCTCGGGTGGTTCGGAAAGGTGCATCTTCGGGTGGTTCACGAGGGGACTTATCACTGACGGGGATTTCCAGTGGGGGTCGCCATCAGATCCGAACTACGGCATCACGATCGTGAAGCCGGCTGGCTGAAGGCCGCATCAACATGAAAATCGTCTTTTGGGGGATATACGCATGAACCGTCGAGTAATCGCCATCGTCGTGGCGCTCGCCTTGGCCGTCCTGGGCGGCGCGCTGGTCATCACGTACGCGCGTAACGCCGACGCCCGCGCGATCGCCGGCGAGTCACCTTCTCCGGTGTGGGTGGCCCAGGGGCCGATCCGGTCCGGCACGAGCCTCAAGGATGCGCAGCGCACCGGGCTCATCGCCCAGAGTGCGGTGGCCGCCAAGGCCGTGCCAGTCGGCGCGCTGCAGGAGGTCAACGCGGACAACAACGCTCTGCTGGCTCTGACTGACATCGCCCCGGGGGAGTTCCTGCTCGCCGCACGCTTCGGCACGACTCTGCCGGGCGTCAAGGCCATCGACATTCCGAGTGGAATGCTCGCCGTGTCCTTCAACCTCTCAGATGCTGCCCGTGTCGGGAAGTTCGTCACGCCGGGATCACACATCGCTCTCTTTCAGAGCTACACGATCAAGAGCGCGACAGACAACCCCGACGCGAAGGCGACCACCAACGACAGCGGGGTGCAGGCAACCAGCCTGCTGGTGCCAGACGTGCTCGTGATCGCGATGGGCGACGCCCCGCTCTCCGGCCAAGCGGCTCAACCACCAGTCGAGGGCCAGCCTGTGACCGCCGCCGGAGCCAGCGGCGGCTACCTGGTCACGATAGCTGTCAAGCCCTCCGACGTAACGTTGCTCATTCACGCCATCAAATACCGTGAGCTCTATGCAGCCCTCCGGGGTTCTGACGTCAAGCTCAATCCAACTATCGAGGTAACGGACCTTCAGCTCCGAGACGCGGTGACCACGCCATGACAATCCTGTGGGACTTCGACCCGGCCGCGGCCGACACCTACCGTTTCGCCCTCGGCGGCGACGCGCTCCACCTCAACTCGGCGCCGCGCGTCAGCCGCGCTCTGGAGGAGGACCGCAACCACGCGCTCGTCGTCATCGGGCCTGACATCGACCTCGACTCTGCGTGCGACCTAGCCGAGCGCGAGCGTATCGATCGCCCCGAGCTCGGTGTCATCCTGCTCCGTCACCGCCTCGACGTGACTGCCCTCGCGCAGGCCCTGCGCAGCGGCGTCCGCGAGGTCGTCCAGGCGGATGACCAGACCGCGCTCGCCGACGCGGTGCGCCGCTCGGTGGCCTTGACCCAACAGCTGACCGGTCACGGCACGCAGGTCGGCGCCAGGGACGGCAAGATCATCACCGTCTTCAGCGCCAAGGGCGGCGTCGGCAAGACCACGATGTCGACCAACCTGGCGGTCTACCTCGCCTCGGTCGGGGCCAAGACACTGCTCGTCGACCTCGACCTCATGTTCGGCGACGTCGCCATCAGCCTGCAGCTGCAGCCGCACAGCTCGGTCCGTGACGTCGTCGCCATGGGGGGGCATCTCGACGACCAAGGCGTGCACTCGGTGGTCACCCGGCATGAGGAGAGCGGGCTTGACGTCATTGCGGCGCCGACCGACCCAGCCGACGCGGACCGCGTCCCGTCGCACGTCATCATCGAGCTGCTACGCGTGGCGCGTGGGCAGTACGACTACGTCATCGTCGACACGCCGCCGTCGTTCACCGAGCACGTGCTCGCGGCCTTCGACGTCAGCGACCTCACCATCCTCATCGCGACCCTCGACATCCCGGCCGTCAAGAACCTCCGCATCGCCATCAACACCCTCGACACGCTCGGGGCGTCGAGGGAGGCCCGGACCATCGTGCTCAACCGCGCCGACGCCAAGGTCGGGCTCAAGCCCGACGACGTGGAAGCCGCGCTGAAGGCGCCGATCTCGGCGAACGTCCCGAACAGCCTCACGGTGCCGGCCTCGGTCAACCGCGGCGTCGCGCTGGTGCTGGACGACCCACGCAACCCGGTGTCGCTCGCCATCCGCGACCTCGCCGACCAGGAGATTCGTCGCCGCTTCGGCGAGGACCTGCAGAACGGCGCCAAGCGGAGCTTCTCTCTGTTCGGAGCAAAGAAATGAGCAACCTCGCCGAGCGCCTGGAGCGTGCCCGCCAGTCCAGCCAGGTCAACGAGCCCGCGCCGACCAATGGCGGCCAGGTCCGCATCACGAACGGCGCGGTGCCCGTGCGTCGGCGCGGCGTTGACCCCTTTGCCAGCGTCAAGGACCGTGTCCACCAGGCGCTCGTCGCCTCGCTCGGGCCGCGCCTCTATGACCCGAACCTCAGCGAGGGTGAGCTGGCCTCGCAGGTGCGCACGACGCTTCAGGAGGTCATCGACTCCGAGCAGACGCCCCTGTCGCACGCCGACCGCACCCGTATCGCGCAGGACGTCTCCGACGACATCCTCGGCCACGGCCCTCTCGAGCCCTTCCTGCGTGACGCAGAGGTCTCCGAAATCATGGTCAACGGCGCCGAGGACATCTTCATCGAGCGCGCCGGCAAGCTCTACCCCGTGGATGCGCGTTTCTCCGACGAGGCGCACCTGCGCCGCACCATCGACAAGATCGTCGGTCGCGTCGGTCGTCGTGTCGACGAGTCGAGCCCGATGGTCGATGCCCGCCTCCCAGACGGATCACGCGTCAACGCCGTCGTGCCGCCGATCGCCCTCGACGGGTCGATGCTGACGATCCGTAAGTTCTCTGCGGACCCGTTCACGGCGACGGACCTCATCTCGTTCGGGACGTTCACGCCGAACGTCCGTGACTTCCTCGACGCCTGCGTCAAGGGTCGGCGCAACATCATCATCAGCGGCGGCACCGGCTCGGGCAAGACGACGACGCTCAACGTCATCAGCTCCTTCCTGCCGCACGACGAGCGCATCGTCACCATCGAGGACGCGGCCGAGCTCCAGCTGCAGCAGCAGCACGTGCTGCGCCTCGAAGCCCGTCCGGCCAACATCGAGGGCCGCGGCCTCGTCTCAATCCGCGAGCTCGTGAAGAACACGCTGCGTATGCGTCCCGACCGCATCATCGTCGGTGAGATCCGTGACGGGGCAGCGCTCGACATGCTCCAGGCCATGAACACCGGTCACGACGGGTCGATCACGACGGTCCACGCCAACACCCCTCGAGACAGCCTCTCTCGTCTCGAGACCATGGTCCTGATGGCCGGTGTCGACCTTCCCGTGCGCGCCATCCGTGAGCAGGTGGCCGGCGCGGTCGACCTCATCGTCCAGCAGTCCCGTCTGAAGGACGGGTCGCGTCGTATCGTCGCGATCTCCGAGGTCGTCGGCATGGAGTCGGACGTCATCACGCTCCAGGACATCTTCACCTTCAACTACGGCGCCGGGCGCGACGAGAACGGCCGCTTCCTCGGAACCCTCGTCCCCACCGGGATCCGGCCGAAGTTCACCTCGGACCTCGCTGACGTGGGTGTCGAGCTGCCCGTCACCTTGTTTGCTCGGTCGGCCCCGTGAGCCGCAGTCGCCGCCTCGTCACCGCAGTGGCCACAGTCGTGGTCGGTCTCGTGGTCCTTCCGGCAACCGCCGCGCAGGCGGCGGACGTGACGGTGGGCCTGAGCGACATCAAGGCGGCCACGGCCGCCTCGTCCTCGACCCTGAGCGGCGTGATCACCTTGCGGAGCACGGTCGACGTCCAGGTCGATCCGGCGTCGCTCAAGGTGAAGGTCGACGGGCAGGACTTCCCGGCCACGGTCAAGCAGGCTCCGAAGCTCGACCGCAAGGCGATGCTCGTCATAGACACGAGCGGCTCGATGGGCGCGCAGGGCATGTCGACGGTCCGCAAGGCGTCCGCCACCTACCTCAAGACCGTGCCCGCGGACGTCAAGGTCGGCGTCGCATCCTTCGCCAACACCGCCGGCGTGGACCTGGCACCCTCCGTCGACCGGGCGGCAGCGCAGCGGGTCATCAACGGCCTCGACTCGCGCGGTGACACCAGCCTGTATGCCGCCATGGAGAGCGCCGCCGGCGTGCTCAGTGGTGCGGGCGACCGCAGCATCGTGCTGCTCAGTGACGGAGCAGACACCGTCGCCAACGACAAGGCGCGAGCCCTTCAGGATGCCGTCGCGAAGATCAAGGCCGGCGGCATCCGCGTCGACGTCGTGCGCTTCAAGACCAACGACCCGGACGCGACGAACGCCCTGCAGTCGTTCGCCGCGGCGAACGGCGGTGCCGTCGTGGCTGCCGACAACACGGCGGGTGTCTCCGCTGCCTTCCAGGACTCCGCGCAGGCGCTCAACCGTCAGGTCCAGTTCTCGGCCGCGATCCCCAGGGCACTGTCCGGAAACCGCCCCTACGAGGTCTCGGGCCTCGCCGGCGCCACCCCCTTCAGCTTCAAGCGGCAGGTCGCCTTCGGCGCACCGGTTGCCCCCCAGCCGTCGCCGTCGTCGCCGTCCTCAGCGCCCGCGACGGCTGGGCCGCCCCAGGCCGCTGGTGTCGTCGGTCTCGACCCCACGGTCATCGACCGAACCCCCTACATCGCCGGTGGACTGCTGGCCTTGGCGCTCTTCGTGGTCCTCTCGACCTCGCTGATGCCGACCCTCGAGACCAAGCGCGAGCGGCGCGTCGCCTCGATCGACTCCTACGTCGTCGGTGACGCAGTCACCCTCTCGCGTCAGGAGATGAAGGCTGCGCAGAGCACCATCACGGCGCAGCTGCTCGACATGGGCGACCGCGTCATGAAGGACCGCAAGTCGACGAGCAAGACGATGGCCCTCATCGAGCGTGCCGACCTGCCTTTCCGGGCCGGGGAGTGGCTCGTCCTCCGGGTCGTGGCCGTCATCGTCGGGGCCGCCGTCGGACTCGTCCTCGCCGGGGAGACCAAGCTCCTGGGCCTCCTTGTCGGTGCCGTCCTCGGGCTCCTCGTAATGCCCGTGGTCCTGCGGACCGCCGCGGCACGTCGAGCGAAGAAGTTCGAGGCGCAGCTGCCGCAGATCCTGCTGCTCGTGTCGACGAGCCTGAGGAGCGGGTTCGGCCTGCCTCAGGCGCTGGAGGCCGTTGCACGTGATGCCGCCGACCCCGCCGGCAAGGAGTTCAGCAGGGCTCTCGCCGAGACCCGCATCGGCACGGACATAAGCGAGGCGCTCGAGCGCGTCGGGCACCGCATGGAGAGCAACTCCATGCACTGGACCGTGATGGCGATCCGCATCCAGCGAGAGGTCGGCGGCAACCTCGCCGAGACCCTTCGCACCACGGCAGGGACGTTGCGTGAGCGCGAGGCCCTGCACCGGCAGGTGGCCACGCTGTCGGCCGAGGGTCGGCTCTCGGCGTACATCCTCATCGCGCTGCCGATCTTCCTGTTCTTCTACATGATGCGCGTCAACTACGAGTACGTCGCCCTGCTCTGGACCACGACGCCAGGCCTCTTCATGAGCGTCGGCGGGTTGGTCATGCTCGGCATCGGCATCGTGTGGATGCGCAAAGTCGTCACGATCGAGGTGTGACATGACCTTCAATCCCGTCTACGTCGGCGCAGCCCTTGTGGCCGTCGGGCTGATCATCGCGGTGTTGAGCATCAACTTCGCCGGCGGCGAGCCCCGCGGCGTGGCGAAGTCGCTGATGCTCATCGAGAACTCAGTGGATCGGCGAACCGTGGTGACGACGGAGTTGGCAGCGAAGGACCGCCTCATTGCTCCGGTCTTGGATCGCACCAAGAATCTTGCTCGCGCCCTGTCGCCTTCAGGAACGGACGAGCGGTACACCATGATGCTCGACCAGGCCGGCAACCCCACTGGCTGGACAGTCGAGCGCATCCTCGGCCTGAAGGGTGTGGCACTCCTGCTCGGCACGGTGCTAGGCGCGTTCTACGCGCAGTTCCAGCTGCCGACGGCCTTGCTCTACGCGCTGATCGGCGGGGCGGCCCTGTTCTTCCTTCCCGACCTTCTCCTCAAGAACGTTGCGCTGCGACGTCAGGAGGAGACCAGCAAGAGCCTCGCTGATGCACTTGACATGCTCAGTGTTTGCGTGGAGGCGGGGCAGGGCTTCGATGCAGCGCTGCTCCAGGTCGCACGGAACGTCGACGGCCCCATCTCCGGAGAGTTCGCCAGGGTCCTGTCCGAGATCCAGATTGGCAAGTCCCGCGGACAGGCGTTCTCGTCGATGGGAAACCGGGTCACCCTTCCGGAGGTCAAAAACTTCATCACGGCCCTGGTCCAGGCCGACCGGCTCGGCCTGCCGATCGCCGGCGTGCTGCGCGAGCAGACCGTCAACATGCGCCTCGTCCGTCGCCAGAAGGCTGAGGAGAAGGCCCAGAAGGTCACCATCAAGATCCTCTTCCCGCTGATGTTCTGCATCCTGCCCGCTCTCTTCATCGTCATCATCGGCCCCGGTGGCATTCGCATGATGCAGTCCCTCTAGGGACCGGACCTGCTGTGCCCGTCGCGACCCGAGCGAATGTCCATGCTGTCCGCGGTGTCCCATCGAGCTCGCCGTCAGCCCGCATCGGTTGGCTGCTGCCTCCACTCGTCCTGGTGCTCTTCACGCTCAAACCTCTGGGGCCGCTCAAGGATCCTGACGGGTTCTGGCACGTGGTGGCAGGCGAGCACCTCATGCAGACAGGGCAGTTCGTCCTCGACGACCCCTTCGGTGCCGGCACCGAGAAGGCCTGGATCCTCAACCAATGGCTGCCCGAGGTGCTCATGCACGGGGCCTACACGGCATACGGCCTCCCCGGTGTGGCTTGGCTGCTCTGCCTTGCCACCTTCCTCGTGGGGCTCTCGGTGTATGCCGCCTGCCGGCGCCGCTCGTCTGCCCTCGTCGCGGCCCTCGTCCTCGCGGTCACCTTCGTCGCCCTGAGCGGCAGCCTCTCGCCCCGACCCCAGCTCGTGACGTTCGCGCTCGCTGCCGTCACCACCAGCACCTGGCTCCTGACTCGCGAGGACGGACGTGCCCGCTGGTGGCTCGTGCCCCTCACGTGGCTGTGGGCGTGCAGCCACGGCATGTGGTTCGTCGGTCCGGTCATCGGTGGGCTCGTGGTGGTCGGCATGTTCCTCGAGCAACGGGTCACGTTGCGTCGGGCAGCGCGGCTGGCTCTGGTGCCGGTGCTCTCGGTCGCCGTCGCGGCCCTCACGCCGGTCGGGCCGCGCCTCTTCACCTCGCCGTTCCAGGTGAGCGGCGTGACCGCGATGATCAGTGAGTGGCAGCCGCCCGGGCTGACGGATCCAGGGCTGGTCGCGGCGCTGCTTCTCGTGGCCGTGGTGGTCGTCGACCAGGTGCTTCGCGGTCGTCGGGAGTGGTCGGTCTCGTTCCTCACGGTCTTTGCCCTCGTGCTCGCTGTCTCGTGGTCGCGGACGACAGGCCTCGCCGCCGTCGTGCTGGCTCCTCTGGCCGCCATGGCGATCCAACGCGTGAGCCGGCAGCAGGTCCCGGTCGTCCCGCGGCGCGAGCGACTGGCGGTGCTCGTGTCGGGAGTCGTGAGCCTCGTGCTGGCAGGGGTGCTCGCTCCCGCAGCGGCGGCGTCTCCGGGGATCGGCGCCAACGGTCTCGACTCCGCGCTCGCCCGGCTTCCTGCCGGCACTGTCGTGTGCAACGACCAGGCGGACGGGGGTTGGCTCATGCTCCGGCACCCCGGCCTGCGTCCCACGATGGACACACGCGTCGAGCTCTACACCGTGGAGCGCATCAGGGCCTATCTCGGTTTCGTGGCCGCGGAGCCCGGATGGCAGTCCTACCCCGACGCCGTCGGCTGCACGTATGCCGCGCTGCCGGCCGATGCGGCCGTCGTCCCTGCGATGCGCGCCACCGGCGACTGGGAGCTGGTCGAGCAGGCCCGTGGCTACATGCTGCTGAGGTCTCGCGGATGACTGGCGACGGCAGGGCCGAACTCCACCGTGACGAGCACGTCGTCCTGCCGAAGGAGGAGGCGGTGCTGACGGGTGGCGTTGCCGGGCGGGAGCGGAACCTTCAGGACGTGGGCCGAACGGCACTGTGGCTCGCCATGGTCCCGACGCTGTGGATCCTCTTCGGCAGCCGCCTGACGTCGTTCGGCACGGACTCGGCTCACGCGTACTGGAACGTCTGGAGGGTGGGTCCTTACACGCTTCCGCCGGGGTCAGTGGACGCCTTCAACTACACCCCGGCGTTCGCGCAGGCCATCTACCCGTTGACGCTGCTGCCGTGGCCTGTCTTCCTCACCGTGTGGTCGCTGTTGCTCGCATCGGCTCTCGTCTGGCTCCTGTGGCCGCTGCCAACGCGCTGGCGCTGGCTCGTGCTCGCCTACGTGGCACCGCCTGCTCTGCTCATCGGCAACATCGAGGCGTTCCTCGCCGTGGCCGCCGTCATCGGTCTCCGGCATCCGTCGGCCTGGGCGTTCCCGCTGCTGACGAAGGTGACCCCGGGGCTCGGGCCGGTGTGGTTCGCGGTACGCCGTGAGTGGCGCGAGGCAGCAGTGGCCGTGCTCGGTACGGCGGCCGTGGTGGCGGTGTCCTTCGCGATCTCGCCCGAGCTCTGGCAGCGATGGTGGGACTTCCTCGTCGGATCTCCCACGCCACCGACCCAAGCGGGCTATCCACCGCTGGCACTGCGGCTCGTCGTCGCCGTCGCCGTGCTGGTGTGGGGGGCCGTGAAAGGGCGCCGGGTCACCATCGCGGTGGCCATGCTGCTCGCCATGCCGCTGTGGTCGAGCGGGATCCTGGTCCTCCTCACGGCTCTCCCCAGACTGCGCTCCGACCACGTGCAGGCGGACCGCCACGACAACTGACTGTCCGTTTTGACCGCTCTTGTCCCGATTCGAATTACCCCTGATACCAGTCCTTTTCGGATTTTCGAGAGCGCTGGGCGACGGTCGGGCACGCTTGCTCCATGGCACCGAGGGGGAGCATCGACACGGCGCCCGTCGGCCTGCGTCTGGACGACCGCGACAACGCACTCAATGCCATCCGACTGCTGCTCGCAGTCTTCGTCGTCGTCGACCATGCCTACAAGGCCGCGACCGGCCGACCCGGTCCCTGGGCCCACATGGGTGACTTCGCGGTCGAGGGCTTCTTCGCGATCTCCGGGTACCTGATCGCCGGTAGCCGGGGCCGGATGGCGATGCGGCCCTTCGCGTGGCGCAGGGGGTTGCGGCTCATGCCCGCCTATTGGGCGCTCCTGCTCTTCACCGCGTTCGTCGTCGCGCCGCTGTCAACCGTGTTGACGCGCAGCCACTACGACTGGGCGAGCGCGGCCGGCTACGTGGTGAACAACTCGCTGCTGTTCACAACTCAGATGGGCATCGGTGGCACGCCCGAGGGCGTCGCCTACTTCGGCCTCTGGAACGCCTCGACGTGGAGCCTGCCCTTCGAGGCGGCTGCATACGTCATGTTCGGGTTGCTTCTCGCGATACCTGCCTTCGGCCGACGCGCCGCAGCGGTGGCCTGCGCGGCCCTCAGTGCCGCCACGGCGGTGCAGAGCGTGACTGGTCTTGGTGTGAACGTCACGCCCGACCTCACTCGCCTGTGGTCCTTCTTCGCAGCCGGGGTGCTGCTGTGGTTCGTCCGGGAGCGGCTTCCGGTGTCTCGCGGGGCCGGTGCCGCCGCCGGCATCGTGGTCATCGCGTTGCTGGTGCTCGACCGCTCCCTGTACCTCGCGGTCGCCCCAGTGCCGGTCGCGTTTCTGCTGCTGTGGCTCGGGGCCCGTCTGCCGGTACGCATCGGCGCACGGAACGACATCTCCTACGGTGTCTATCTCTTCGCCTTCCCGCTCCAGCAGCTCATGGCCGTCGGGAGGGTCCCGGAAGCCGTCGGTCTCGACTGGTTCGCCCTGCTCTCCGTCGCTGTGACGGTGCCCGTCGCCTGGGCGTCCTGGTTGCTCGTCGAGCGGCCGTCGATGCGGCTGCGCCGACGCGTACCGGTCGGGCCGCGCCCTTCATCCGTCGTCGTCTCGGTCGACACGGTGGCGCCCGCTCAGTAGGGCTCGATCTCAGCTCGTTGCCGAGCTCGACGTCGAACGCGACGACGATGGGGCTCTCGAGGCACCGGCAGTGGTGCTCGACGACGAAGTCGTCAGCCCGCATGGGCTCGTGCTGGCCGACCGGACGCCCGACTCCCGGACGCGGAAGCCGTCCGGGAGTCGGTGCATTTCTTCATTCAGGTGATCGTCGACGGCTTGCCGCCGCCGTGGCCCTCATCAGGGGGCGACGAACGCCTGGCTGTTGTTGATGGCGTCGAAGGTGTCCTTGGCCAGCTCCTGCGTCTTCTTGACCTGGCCGTACCAGACGGAGCCTCCCGTGTTGGACTGCGAGGCTGCATAGGAGAGCAGCTGGTTCACGGTCAAGGAGGTGGCACCGCCGAAGGCGCTGCTGGCGGGGATGTACGCGCCGGTGCAGGCACCACTGAGGCTCAGGACGGAGCAGATCTTCGTGAGGTCGATCTTCACGCCACCGAGCGGCAGTGGCGAGCTGATCTTGTTGCCACCGAGCGCCGGGTCGCTGAAGTAGACGTCCAGGGCCGTGGCCAGCATCTGGGCCTTGAGCATCGCGTTCATGCTGGAGCCGGAGGCGTTGGCCGCCTTGATGACGTTGGTGGCGTAGGTCCCGACCTGGGCACACGTTGCCGTGGCCGACAGGTCCTGGAACGGCACGTACTGGCGGAGCCAGGTGGTCGATGGGCACGTGCCCGTCTTCGCCTGGCCGGTGATGATCGCCTGGCCGTTCTTGTTCTGCCAGAAGCCGATGGTCAGGCCGAAGTCACGCCCACAGACCTTGACGGACTGGCTGGCAGAGCCGGTCGCTCCCGTGTCGTTGGTCGTGAAGGTCGCCGTGTTGTCGTAGCCGACGCACTGGTCCACCGGGACGGGGACGCTCCGGCTGTAGGTGAACGCCGTCGGGTTGGGACCTCCGACGCAGACGGTGCCGAGGACGCCCGCGTAGGAGTCCGTGACGTTCACGCACTCGTCCACGTCGGTGCCGGTGAAGGCGACGTCCGTGAAGATGAAGTCCGCCGCTCCTCCGGGGAGGAAGCTCTCGCCGACGTTCTGGTTCGACCAGGCGACGGCTGCCGTGTTGTCCAGCTGCCCTTGGGGGAGACTGGTCAGCGCGCAGGTGTAGGCGAAGTTCGTGTCGCCCGCAGGAATGTCCTGGGGCCCGCCTCCGATGACGTCGCAGACCGTGCCATCCGAGAGGATGTCGGTGACCCCGTCGATGTGGACCTGGTCGGGGTTGGGGTTGAAGACCGTGACGACGCCCGAGACGCCGACGTCGCCGACGGTGCCCGCGTCATGAGTCACGCCAACCGTGTAGTTGAACGTCGCCGAGCTGCCGGCGCTCTGGACCAACGTCTTGTCGACGTCCTTGGTGATGCTCCACGTCCAGGTGTCCGTGTAGGCGCCCACGGCAGTCTTGGTGACGGTGGGCGGTGCGGCGTTCTCCGCTTGGGCACCGACCTTGAATGCGTCGTACTTGCAGGAGCTCGGGTCGACCTCGTAGCCGTTGGCCAGCGAGCAGACGGCGAGGATGTAGACGCCGCCCGGGTTCGTCGTGTCCGCGTAGGGCATCAAGCGGATCTTGTTGTTGGCGAGGTCGTGCGTGCCTGCGGTGGTGATGTCGCCGGCGTCGTCGATGCTGAACGTCCGGTTCGTGTAGGCGTCGTAGTCGTCCGAGAGGTTGTTGGCGCCGCCGTCGTTGGGGTCGGCCTGCCCGCCCGGCACGAGCACGGCGAAGAAGTAGCTGCCCGAGTCGAGTCCGGCTCTGGAGGGCAGCCCGCTGAGCCAGACCGCGTCCTTGCTGTCGTAGATGTTGCAGTTCACGGCCTCGTTGCCGTTTTGGCAGTGCCCCGGGCCGTCGACGTCCGGGTTGGTCGTCGTCGAGATCGCATGGGTCACCGGCTCCGCGGCACCGGCCGACGGCGCGGTGGCAACGGCAAAGGCCGGGGCGGCGATGAGACTGATCGCCACCCCGAGCCGACCGAGGATGGAGCGACGGCGTGTCGCTGTTGGTCTGGTCATGGGTCGTGGCCCTCCTCCATGGAAGTGAAAGGTCACACCCCGGCTGGTCGGGGCGCGACCGGCCGACGAAGGCCCCCGTGCTCCGGCCCCTGTGCTCCGACCCCCTGGCGCCTCGACATCGTGCTGTCGACCGCGCCGTCGCATCTGACCGGACTCCTTCGTCAGAGGAATCCCTCTGGGTGAGTTGCGGTCCCCCTGGCCGCAGTCCCGATCACCCTGGCTACTAATGGGATACACCTCCGCGGCCGAGCGCGTCGGGGAACGACGGAAACCCGTCGGAAGTCGAATTGAATTGGGCGACAAGCCAATCGGTGTCCCCTTGACTATGACTTGTGCGAAATGCGTCGCCTTGTGACGTCTGCGGCCGGCGACGAGTTTGCAACAGCAGACACCCGGTGCGCAGGTGCGCCCCGGGGTGGATCTGTCCGTTTCCCACCACCTTGGGCGCGGTCAGTTCTACCGTTTGAGGACGACGAGCTGCGGGGGGAGTCATGTCCGAAGCGCGAGGAGCCAGGCACCGGTCCAGTGTCAAGTTCGCGAACCTCACGTTGACGCCCGTTGCTGCGCCCTGACCTCACGGCCTGACAGGTCGTCAGTCGCGCGAGCCCTTCCGGTGCGGCCTGGGCTGCGTTGGGCGGCTGCCGCGCTCCTGCGACTCGCTCAGCTCGATGAGCTGACCAGAGATGCGCGTGCCACGCAGCTTGTCCCACGTGCCCGGCGGCAGCGTCGCCGGAAGCTCGACGAGCGAGTGGTCGGCCCGGATGTCGATGTGCCCGAAGTCCTGCCGGCCGAGGCCACCCTCGTTGGCGAGGGCGCCGACGATCTGTCGCGGCTCGACCTTGTGCCGGCGCCCCACGGCGATCCGGTACGTCGCCATGGGCCCGGAGCTGCCACGTCGCGGCCCTCGGTCGCCCCGGTCGCCGCGGTCGCTGCGGTCGTTCCTGGTCGACCGGCCCCCGCGGTCATCGCGGCGGTCGTCGCGCCGGTCCCGCGGTCCGCGATCGTCGAAGGTCCGTGCGGGCCGTTGCTGCTCGGGGTCGAGCAGCATCGGCTCGTCGCCCTGGAGCACGACGGCCAGGGCTGCGGCGACGTCGGCCTCCGGAACGTTGTACTCGTTGACGTAGTGCCCGATGACGTCCCGGAACGCGTCGATCCTCTCGGTGGCCGACAGCGCGGCGGTGATGGCGTCGTCGAAGCGGGTCAGACGAGTGGCGTTGATGTCCTCGACGCTCGGCATGCTCATCGGAACGAGCGACTGTCGCGTCGCCTTCTCGATGGCCTTGAGCAGGTGCCGCTCGCGAGGCGTGACGAACGAGATGGCGTCGCCGCTGCGACCCGCGCGACCGGTGCGGCCGATGCGGTGGACGTAGGACTCGGTGTCGGTCGGGATGTCGTAGTTGACGACGTGGCTGATGCGGTCGACGTCGAGCCCGCGCGCCGCGACGTCGGTGGCGACGAGGATGTCGAGCTTGCCGGACTTCAGCTGGTCGACGGTGCGCTCGCGCTGGTTCTGCGCGATGTCGCCGTTGATCGCCATCGCCGAGAAGCCTCGCGCCCGAAGCTTCTCCGCGAGGGTCTCGGTCTCGTTCTTGGTGCGGACGAAGACGATCATCCCCTCGAAGTTCTCCACCTCGAGGATGCGCGTCAGGGCGTCGACCTTCTGCGGGTAGCTCACCGTGAGGTAGCGCTGCGTGATGTTCGGCGCCGTCGAGGTCGTCGACTTCACGGTGATCTCGACGGGGTCGTGGAGGTACTTCTTGGAGATGCGGCGGATCTGCGCCGGCATCGTCGCGGAGAAGAGCGCGACGTGCTTGTCGTCCGGGGTGTCGGCGAGAATCGTCTCGACGTCCTCGGCGAACCCCATCTTGAGCATCTCGTCGGCCTCGTCGAGCACGAGGAAGCGCAGCTCGCTGAGATCGAGCGTGCCCTTCTCGAGGTGGTCCATGATGCGGCCCGGCGTGCCGACGACGATGTGGACGCCGCGGCGCAGCGCGCTCAGCTGCACGCCGTACGCCTGCCCGCCGTAGACGGGCAGCACGTGCACGCCCTTCATCCACGCGGCATACCGCTCGAACGCCTCGCAGACCTGCAGGGCGAGCTCGCGGGTCGGGGCGAGGACCAGCGCCTGCGGCTTCTTCTGCTTGAGATCGAGCCGGCTGAGGATCGGCAGCGCGAACGCCGCCGTCTTGCCGGTACCGGTCTGGGCGAGCCCGACGACGTGGCGACCCTCGAGAAGGGCCGGGATGGTGGCGGCCTGGATCGGAGACGGGTACTCGTAGCCGACGTCACGCAGCGCCTTGAGCACCTTGTCGTCGAGGCCGAGATCGCCGAACGTCACCTGGTCGGAGGCGGGACCCGTCTTCGGCGCGTCGGCCTCAGGCTCGGGTGCGTCGGTCGCGGAAGCCTCACCCCCAAGGGCTTTCGTCGCGGCTGCTTCAGCCTCTGGTGCCTCGGGCTCGGGTGCTTCTGACTCCACGGTGTGCTCGCTCACCCCCCGACGGTAGTGCCTCGGGCGGGGTGTGCGACACGCTCGGGTCAAGCCCGGCAGCCCGGCGAGCCGGCGGGCCGGCGTGGCCGTCAGGCAGGCAGGGGAAAGACGCCGGCGATCCGGCAGGCGCCACCGCCGCCCGTGATCGGCGGCGTCGAGCGCTGTCCACTGCAGATGGTGACGGGTCGGGAGCCGCCCACCAGTGGTGAGCAGTCACAGCCGTACTGGACGTACGTCACGCAGATCTCGCTGTTGGAGCTCGTGCCGCTGGTCGCGCCGTCCGTGTAGAGCAGCACCCGCTGCGTGCCCGCGCTGCTCGGGGTGCAGAACTGGTGCTTCGCCGGAGCGTTCCCACACGGCGCGCACGTGCAGGCACCACTCTTGACCGAGACGGTGAAGACCGGCTCGACGACCCCGTTGACGGTCACGCTCGTGATCACCGTGACCGTGTCGGCAGCGCCGCCGGTACTGGTGGCGACCAGCTCGAAGACGAAACCCTTGTACGTGTCCGTGGCGCTGCCCGGCAGCTTGCAGGCCGAGCCCGTGAAGGTCAGCGCTCCCGTCGACGCGGCCACCATGGGAGCCGGTGCGGCGACCAGCACGGCGGGCATGGTCCAGGCAGCGCCCTTGACGACCGAGCGACGGCTGGGCGCGTGCGACGCGTGCGCGTCCGTGTTCGACATGGCATTCCTCCGGGTGCGTGCGGGCCGGCGGCAGGGTGTCCCGGCGACATGCTGGAACGACCCAATGGCCCCGTCTGCCCCGTTTTATCACCCGGGTGACCGGCGCGTCTGCCAAACGGACACAAGTGCTCTCCCGCCCCAGCAGCCGCAGACCGCAGACGTGCGCGGTTGGCGGCATGCGTCCTCGCCGACGGCATACGCCAGTGGTGGTTGAGCCCGGGGGCCGAGGGAGAGATCGTCGAGTGCGCCGGGCGGATGCGACGAAGGGGGCCGCCCGTGGTGGGCGACCCCCTCCGGGAGGTGTGGTGCGGCGGACTCAGGCGGTGGCGGCGACGGGCTCGTCGACCTTGGCGGCCAGCGCGCCCAGGAGGGTGTCGAGCTCGGCGCGGCGCTCGTCGGTGACGTCGAGCTCACCGGCCGGGGAGACGTCCTGGGTGAAGACGAGGCCCGTCGAGCCGACGACGTCGGCCTTGACGTGGCCGAGGACCTTCGTGAGGTCGGCCGTGGCGTCGCTCGCGCCGCTCCAGCCGTAGCCGACGAGCGCGATGGGCTTGGCGTCCCACTCGGCAAAGAGGTAGTCGATGGCGTTCTTGATCGGAGCCGGGAAGCTGCGGTTGTACTGCGGCGTCACGACGACGATCGCGTCGGACTCGAAGACCTTGGAGGCCCAGTCCTTGGTGTGCGGCTTGGCGTAGTTGCCATTGCGCGGCATGTCCTCCTCGTCGAAGAACGGCAGCGAGGACAGGTCGAGCAGCTCGACCTCCCACTCGCTCGCTGGAGCCTGGGCGGCGACCCACTCGGCGACCTTCGGGCCGATGCGGCCGGGACGGGTGGAGGACACGACGATACGAAGTTGCTTCACGGTTCAACCAACTGTGGCGATCGGCTGGGCATTCCGGACACAGCGGTCTTCGCGCTGTGGTTCGCCTCACACCCGATGGCGTATGCCGTCCCCTCCCTCGCGCGCGAGCGTGTCCTTCCGCAGCGCGCCCTATGGCGTATGCGGCTGCATGGGTTGGGGCTCAGGGGGCCGAGGAGCCGTGTCCGTCCGATGCAGGGTCGTGTCCCTGACCCAGCGCTCCAAGGCCTCGAGGCGCGGGACGAGATCGGCCGCGATGCGGGCCTCGAGATGCGCCTCGAGGGCGGAGAGCTGCGAGGGGGACTCGAAGGACGAGGAGCTGGCGGCCGCGGGCGTCGTGCCTGCCCCCAGTGCCTGGCGCACGAAGGTGCGCGCGAGGGTGGACGGACCGACGCCGACCTCCGTGGCGCGAGCGGTGAGTGCCTCGAACTCCTCGGTGGTGAGGCGGACCGAGAGCACCTTGGTGCGGTCGGCTCCCGTGGTGGGGCTCGGCATCTTGCTCCTTCGGATGGGTGCGTCTGCTCTGGTCGCCGTGTGACGAGGTCATGCATTGTCAGTGGTCGACTCTACAGTGAAGACATGAGCACAGCACCCACCATCGAAGCCTACGCGGCGGCCGATCCAGTGCTGCGCATGGACGCGTTCGGCGCCGTGAGCATGGTCGGTGTGCTGCGCTCTATGGCGGACACCCTGCGTGAGCTGACCCGGGACTTCCCGACGTGGTCGCTGCCCGAGGTCGAGGTGGGTGAGGTCATTGGGCAGGCGCAGGCGATCCGAGAGCTGAGCCAGTCCCTGACGGCGGTGCTGGCTCGTGAGGCGGACTCGCGCGGTCTCGGCACCGAGGACGGGTTCTCTCGCACGGACTGGCTGCGCGCACAGACAGCCGCCGGTGGTGCCGGGGGAGCGATCGGGCTCGACGGACCGTCTGCGGCGGCGGTGACGCGGGTCGGTGCGGCGATGAACGAGCCGCGCTGGGCCCGGCTGGCCGAGCGGGTCGCGGGTGCGGAGGTGCCCGTCGCCCATGCCGCCGCCATCATCCGCTTCCACGACGACGTCGCCCGGATCGCCGACCCGGAGCATCTCAGCGGGATCGTCGAGTCGATGGTCGAAGCCTGCGCCGTCCTGACCGGCCGTGAGCTGGGACGGCTCATCGCCCACGCGCGAGCCACGCTGAAGCCCCCGGCGGAGCGCGAGTCGGAGGAGGCCGGTCTGAGGCTCGGCCGCTCGTTCCGCAAGGTCCGATCCTGTGCCGGCTTCACCGTGTTCGAGCTGCGTCTCGACCCCGAGGGCGCCGCCATCGTCGAGGCTGCCATCGACCGGCTGTCCCGACCCCGACCCGACCTGGCGCCCGGGCTTGGTCTGGGTGGGCACGCGGGCAGCGTCGACGGCGACCCGCGCACACCGACGGCTCGCCGAGCCGACGCCCTTCTCGAGATCATCGGCCGCGGCGTCGCGGCCCCTGAAGGCGTCACCCGCTCACCCCGCACGACCCTCGTCATCACGATCACCCTCGAGGCCCTGATGGACACCCTGCGCGGGGTCGGGATGCTCGACACCGACGCAGCCCTCTCGCCCTCAGCCGTGCGACGTCTTGCCTGCGAGGCCGGCATCGTCCCCATGGTCCTCGGCGCGCCCTCACAGGTGCTTGACCTCGGCTACACCCAACGCCTCTTCACCCCAGCCCAACGCCGGGCCCTGGCTCACCGTGACCGAGGGTGCACCTACCCGGGTTGCACGGTCCCGCCGATGTGGTGCCAGGCCCATCACGTGATCCATTGGCTGCACGGCGGACGCACCGACCTGTGCAACGGCGTCCTTCTCTGCGAACGCCACCACACCGTCGTGCACCAACGAGACCTCACTGCCACCGTCACCGCCACCGGCGTCACCTGGCATCTGTAGCTGCCCCGCCCCACACCCCGCCGCCCAGCGACGGGGCCCAGGGCTTGCCTGCGCTCGCAGTGCCCGTGGAGGCCGTCGGGCGTGCTGCCCGCCACGCCGCGGTCAAGGTCACCAGGCGTGCCGTCGCCCTCACCCCGGGCCGAGGCTGCGACGTCTACCGGCTGTCTCTTCATGAGGAAACCACCACGTGTGACGCCCGCCTCGCCCCGGGGCCAGGCCCAACGCATGGCCCCCCCGCCTCGCCGGCGGAGCGCCACCACAGTCTGTCGCCGCCTCTTCGGAGACGAGGCCACCACGTGTGACGCCCGCCTCCCCGTGGGGCGAGGCGGGCGGCATACGTGGTCGGTCAGAAGGGTCTTGGGTCGGCGGTGAGGGCGCTCGGAGGAGTCAGTCCTTCGTCATGCCCGTCTTGATGAGGTCCATGACGGAGCTGTCGGCGAGGGTGGTCACGTCGCCGACCTCGCGACCCTCGGCGACATCGCGCAGCAGGCGTCGCATGATCTTGCCGGAGCGCGTCTTGGGCAGCTCGCTGACGATCATGATCGAGCGAGGCTTGGCGATCGGGCCGATCTCCTTGGCCACGTGGTTGCGCAGCTCCTGGACGAGGTCCTTGCCCTCGCCCGGCTCGTCGGCCTCCTCGACCGCCTCTTGCCGCAGGATGACGAAGGCGCACACGGCCTGTCCGGTCGTGTCGTCGTTCGCGCCGACGACCGCCGCCTCGGCGACCTTCGGGTGCGACACGAGCGCCGACTCGATCTCGGCCGTCGACAGGCGGTGGCCGGAGACGTTCATGACGTCGTCGACGCGGCCGAGCAGCCAGATGTTGCCGTTCGCGTCGTACTTGGCGCCGTCGCCAGCGAAGTAGTACTTCTCGCCGAACCGCGACCAGTAGGTCTCCTTGTAGCGCTCCGGGTCGCCCCAGATGCCGCGCAGCATCGCGGGCCAGGGCTTGGTCAGCACGAGGTAGCCGACCTGCTCCGGCGTCGTGAACGGCTTGCCCTCGTCGTCGAGGATCTCGGCGCTGATGCCAGGGATCGGCTTCTGGGCCGAGCCCGGCTCGAGCGTCGTCACGCCGGGCAGCGGGCTGATCATGATCGCGCCGGTCTCGGTCTGCCACCACGTGTCGACGATCGGGGCGCGGCCCCCGCCGATGTGCTTGTGGTACCAGAGCCAGGCCTCGGGGTTGATCGGCTCGCCGACCGAGCCGAGCAGCCGCAGCGAGCTCATGTCGAACTTCGCCGGGATGTCCGTGCCCCACTTCATGAAGGTGCGCACCGCGGTCGGGGCGGTGTAGAGGATCGTCACCTTGTAGTCCTGCACGATCTCCCACCAGCGACCTTGGTGCGGGGTGTCGGGGGTGCCTTCGTACATCACCTGGGTGACACCGTTGGTCAGCGGCCCGTAGACGATGTAGGAGTGGCCGGTCACCCAGCCGATGTCGGCGGTGCACCAGTAGACGTCGGTGTCCCGGTGGACGTCGTGCACCACGGCGTTGGTGTAGGCAGCCTGCGCGAGGTAGCCGCCCGTCGTGTGGAAGATGCCCTTCGGCTTCCCCGTCGTGCCCGACGTGTAGAGGATGAAGAGCGGGTGCTCGGCCTCGAAGGACTGCGCCTCGTGCGTGGGCTCGGCCTTCTCGAGCGCCTCGTGCCACCAGATGTCGCGGTCGTTCCACGCGATGTCCTGGCCCGTGCGCCTGACGACGACCACGTGCTCGACCGACGTGTCGTCGTGGTCGAGGGCCGCGTCGACGGCCGGCTTGAGGGCCGAAGGGGCGCCTCGCCGGTAGCCACCGTCGGAGGTGATGACGACCTTGGCCTTGGCGTCGTCGATGCGCGAGTGCAGCGCCTCCGCGGAGAAGCCACCGAAGACGACCGAGTGCGGGGCGCCGAGACGGGCGCACGCGAGCATCGCGACCGCGGCCTCGGGGATCATCGGCAGGTAGATGGCGACGGTGTCACCCTTGCCGACGCCGAGGTCGGCGAGGGCGTTGGCGGCGCGCTGCACCTCGGCGTGCAGGTCGGCGTACGTGATGTCGCGGGTATCGCCCTCGGGCTCACCGACGAAGTGGATCGCGACCTTGTCGCCGCGGCCCGCCTCGACGTGGCGGTCGACGGCGTTGACGCACGCGTTGAGCTCACCGTCGGCGAACCACTTCGCAAAGGGCGGGTTGCTCCAGTCGAGCGACTGCGTGAACGGCGTGCTCCACGTGAGGTAGGTGCGGGCCTGCTCGGCCCAGAAGCCCTCGTGGTCCGCGGCCGCCTGGTCGTAGAGCTCGGCCGTGCCGTTCGCCTGAGCGGCGAAGTCGGGCGGCGGCGGGAAGGTCAGTCCCTCGTGGACGAGGTTCTCGAGCGGCTCTTCGCTCACGGTGTCACCCTTTCGCATCGACGATGGTGCGCTCGCGCCGCCCGCACGTTGTCCGGCGCGGCGAGGCTGATTCACAACTCAAACGCAGGCTAGTTCGCGCTACAAGGGGAGAGTGAGGCGGGTCTCATCGCTACCCACGAGTAGCCCGCCGAGCGGTCCCGCTCCGAGGACGAGCGGTCGGAGCCCGCGTGCACAGCCCGGACACACGGCATACGCCCTCGGCGCGGCTGCGCAGCTAGTGCCAAGCGGGTCGGTCTGCGGCCGATCGGCTGCCCCCGATCGGCTGCCCCCGCCGACGAATCGCGCGCTCGTGGCTGGAGCGCGCGATTCGGCCCTCGAGCGCGTGAAATTCTGCGCGCTCCGATCCGACATCGCGCGCTCGTCGCGGGAGCGCGCGAAACGGGGCCAGTGAGGGTGTGGGGGCCCACTGGCTGAGGCACTCCTCCGTCATCCGTCCGGGACCGCATCGGGTTCCGACGTGCCGCGCCGGGGCTACCTCAGGAACGCCGGACCCAGCCGCGCTCTGACGCGGCCCACCCGAGCTGGATGCGGGTCGTCGCCCTCGTCGCATCCATGAGCGATCGCACCCGACGCTGCACGGTGCGCAGGCCGACGTCGAGCTGCCGGGCCACTCGGGCGTCCGACGCTCCGGCGATGAGCAGTGCCAGCACCTGCAGGTCGAGCGCGTCGGGGCCGGGTTCGTCCTCGACGAACTCGTCGGCATCCGGTGTCGCGAGCACGAGGGGCCACGCGTCGCGCCACACGGAGTCGAACAGCGCGACGAGCGACTGGACCAACCCGTCCGCGTGCACGACGAGCGCGGACGGCTCAGCTCCATCGCTGTCGAGCGGCACCATCGCCGTGCGGGAATCGGCGATGATCAGCTTGGTGGGGACGCGCTCGACGACGCGCACCTGCTGCTCCCGGCGCAGCACGTCGACGAGGTTCTCCTGCGGTTCGGTCTCGAGAACGTTGCGTTCGAGGACGATCCGGTAGCGCACGCCCCGGGCCGTTGCCACGTCCTCCGCCTCGTTCGCCTCCGAGGTGACCGCCGCCGGCTTGTCGGTGACGAAGATGGCGATCTCCTCGACCGCACCGAGCTGGAGCTGGTGGAACCGCTGCGCGACGGCCACGGCGCCCACGACGACCTCCACCAGGTCCCGGACGTCGCTGGCCGCGTCAGTGCGGTGCACCTCCGCCAGCTGGGCAGCGGTCAGCTCCGCCAGGTCGAGATCATGCCGGCGTTCGTTGAGGAGCACTCGCAGCGCGACGCCGGGCGGCGCGGCCACCCAACGGTCGGAGTCTGCAGCCGACTGTGCGACCAGACCGCGTTGCTCGAGCGTCACCACGATGTCGGCAGCGGTGGCTTCCGGAAGGCCGCAGCGGTGCGCGAGGTCGGCCAGAAGCGTGGAGCCGAGGGCGACCAGGGTGCGGTAGAGGTGGGCCTCGTCCGCCGAAAAGCCAAGCGCGCCGAGCGTCTCCACCAGTCATCCTCTCCAGGACGAGGCCCGCCATGGCACACCCGTCCGCACACAGTCTGGCGCATCGAGGACGGTTGCGCCCCGTGGCCGTGGCCGTGGCCGTGGCCGTGGCTGGGGTCGGCCGGCCTGCGCCACGGCGGCCACGGTGGGCAGGTTCAGTAGCTCATCCCCATCACCGCCCGCACGGTGGCCAACGTCCGCTCGGCCACCGCGTTGGCCCGCGCGTTGCCGTCGTGGAGCACCGAGGTCACGTATGCCGGGTCCCGGGCGAGGTCTGCACGCCGCGCCCGGTGGCCCCCGAGGGACTCGTTGACCGCCTCGGTGACGACGCCCTTCAGGGCCTGTGCGCCGCCGTTGCCGATGCGCTCGGCCACCGCCTCCGGCTCCTCGCCGAGGAACAGCCCAGCGATGGTCAGCAGGTTTGCGACGGCCGGACGACGGCTGGGGTCGAACGTGATCCGGCGTTCCGAGTCCGTCCGGGCGACACGGATCCGGGCCGCCGTCTCGTCGGCCGTGTCGCTCAGGTTGATGACGTTGCCCTTGCTCTTCGCCATCTTCGTCCCGTCTGTGCCGAGCAGCAGAGGGACCTCGCTGAGCAGGGCGTCCGGCTCGGCGAAGACGCTGTGCCCGGCGGCATACCTCTGGTTGAAACGGCGCGCGATGGCGCGCGTCTGCTCCAGATGCGGCAGCTGGTCGCGGCCGACCGGCACGATCCGGCTGTGGCAGAAGAGGATGTCGGCCGCCTGGTGCACGGGATAGGTGAGCAGCAGGCCCGAGAGCGGACGACCGCCGGAGAGGGTGAGCTCGTCCTTGACCGTCGGGTTGCGACGCAGCTCAGCGTCGGTCACGAGGGACAGGAAGGGCAGCACCAGCTGGTTGAGCGCCGGGACCGCACTGTGCGTGAAGATCGTCGTTCGGGCGGGGTCGAGGCCGGCCGCGAGGTAGTCGAGGACGAGACTCCGGACGTTGGCGCCCATCTCGCCCACCGAGTCGCGGTCGGTGATGACCTGGTAGTCGGCGATGACGACAAAGGTCTCGACTCCCTTCTGCTGCAGGCGGACTCGGTTGCGGAGGCTCGAGAGGTAGTGGCCGATGTGGAGCGGGCCCGTCGGTCGGTCGCCGGTGAGCATCCGGAAGCGGGCGGGATCCTCGCCGGCACGTGCGTCGATGAGCGCGTCCAGGATGGCGCTGCGGTCACGGGCTGCGGCATACGTCGCGCTGTCGTCGGGATCGAGGGCGCCGAACGTGTCGGGGCTGTCGACCGCTTCGCTGGTGCCGACCGTGTCGACCGGGTCGATGGTTGCGGCTGCGGTGGGGCTGGTCGTGCTGGTGGACATGGTCTCTCCTCGTGGTCGAGAGCCCACGGGAGAGACCTGGCCGCACGTGCTGGACATGCGCAGAGCCGCCCGTGGGCGGCTCCGGATCTCGGGTTGGTTCGATGGGCCGCCTCAGCTGGGCAGCCACCACGCTCCGTTCAGGACGGGTCGGTTCATCGAGCTCATGGCAGTGAGGGTACTCACGCCGGGAGGAGCTGTCGATCGAACGGATCACGCCCTGCCGCTCCTAGGCTGGGTCGGTGCCCGACGCCCAGCCCGCTCAACCATCCCAGCCCGCCCAGCACGCCCAACCAGCCACGAGAGTCGGGGCGGCCCAGGCGGTCCTGCTCGACCGGCTCGCTGCGCTGACCGACCTGCCCGACGTGCGTGACCGCGCAGACGCCGCGCGCGAGGCGTGCACGCGGCTGCGCTTCCACGAGGCCCTGCGCCGGCGCATCCCCGAGGCGTCGGCCGAGTCACGCGTCCGCGGTGCCCAGGCCAGCGCGGCCCTCGACGGTGCAGAGTTCCCCGTCGACGTCGTGAGGGAGCTCATGAGCGGCGCCCGCAGCTGGCCCGACGACCTCGACCCGGGTCTGCGCACCCTCAAGGGGGCCGTCGCGGCCACGGCCGAGAGCGAGCGCGTCGTCGCGCTGGTGCGCACCGCGCCGCTCCAGGCGCTGGCCCGCCTCCATGTCGCGGCCGCCTCGCCCGTCGTCAGCGGCGGCGAGCTCGGCCGTCCCCGCGTCGCCGACGAGGGATGCACCGAGCTCGTCGACCTGGGACCGGCCCCGGCGCCGACCGTCGTCGCTGCGCGCCTGGCATCGCTGTCCGAGGTGATCGTCGCGGCGGCAGCCAGCAACCGGGTCCCCGCCGCCGTCGTGGCCGGGCTCGTGCACGCCGAGATCGCAGCGATCCGCCCCTTCGTGCACGGCAACGGTCTCGTCGCCCGGGCCATGGAGCGGGCCCTCGTCCAGGCCCTCGGGCTGGACCCGACGGGTGTAGCCGTCCCGGAGGCCGGCCACGTCGCGAACGGCGGCCCCGCCTACCTCGGTGCGCTCACGGCATACGCCCAGGGTGGGACGGCCGGAGTCGGGCTCTGGCTCTCGCAGGCGGGCGAGGCCGTGGCCCGAGGGGCCGTGGAAGGGGAGCGGATCAGCGACGCGGTGCGAGCGGGACGCCTCTCCTGAGCCGGTTCGGTCGTCCGAACGTGGCGATTCGTGCGGGATGTCCACGGGGGTGGACAGTTTCTTGGCGCAGCGACAAGGTGGGGGGTGTCGCCACGCCGAAGGCCTGGAGTACAACAGGAGTCAGGAACCACATCGCCGGGAGGCGTAGATCCGGATCCACGTACGGCAGATGTCTCGAGAAGAGGCCGAGTACCCACGCGAGAGCAGTTCCCTTGGAACAGTCCACCCCCGGACGCACAACCGGGGCGACATTACGAGAAATGCACGCCTGGTAGCCCGGAACTTCTCTGGAGGCCCCCCGACCGATGGTCGGGGGGCCTCCACCTTGCGCGGCGGCGGTGTTGCCACGGGCGGGATCTGGACCTAGCCGGTGCGTGGCGCGAAATCCGGAGAAATCGCCGCGTGTCGCCACTTCTCGGTTTGCAATCCGAGAGTGCAGCGTCCAGCATTGTTAGTGGTGCTCCCCTCACGGGTCGAGCACCAGCGCGACCTGGCCCCTCCCCCCCGGTGCCAGTCTCGTGAGGTGGCCTTCGTCTTCCCCCGGACGAGGGCCACCACTCTTTTGCGTGCCGTTCTGAGGCTGGCGCGGCTCGTTCTCGGGCCTCGTTCTCGGGTTGTCCACACCCCTCGGGCGCCGCGCCACTCTGTCCACCGGAGCGCGTATGCCGCTGGGCGGGCTCGTGCCGCTGGGTGACGGTGGGCGCATGGGAAACGTCATCGCCTTCGTGCCGGCCTCCGGTGGGGTCGGGGCCTCGACTCTCGCGGCCGCCGTCTCCGTGCGGGCCGCCGCAGCAGGACGCTCGGTCGTCGCCGTCGACCTCGACCACCTGTCCGGATGTCTCGACATCGTCTTCGGTCTCGAGCAGCAGCCAGGGTGGCGTTGGCCCGAGCTCGACGACGTTGCCGGCGTCGTGGACGGGCTCGGGCTGGCCGACGAGCTCCCGGTGTCGTGCGGCGTGCCGGTGCTCTCGGGGCGCGGCGGTCTGGGGTGGGAGGCGCCAGCCGACGGCGAGGGCGACCGGTGGGCGGAGTGCCTGCCCGACGTCGTGGCCGGTCTTGCCGACGCACATGACCTGACGGTCCTCGACCTGCCTCGGGGCGGGTCCGTGCTGGCCGCCGTGGCGCTGCTCGTCGACGCGGTGGTCGTGGTGTCCGGCACGCAGGTGCCACAGCTCGCCGCCACGTCCGCTGTCGTGCCGGGCGTGCGTGGAGTGCTGCGCCGACTCCGCGATGCCCGTCGGGCGTGGGAGGCGGAGCCCCTCCTGCCCATCGAGCCGTGGGTGGTGCTCCGCGGCGACCGCGTCGAGCCCGACCTCGAGGACCTCGTCATGGACGAGCTCGACGTTCCTGTCGTGGCCACCGTCGGCGACGACCGGCGCCTCACCGCCGAGGTGGCGGAGGGGCTGCCGCCGGGAGCGCGGGGCCGGGGCGAGGTCGTGCGCGCCGCCGACGAGCTGCTGCTCCGACTCGTCGACCAGGCGATTGCCGCATGACCGTGCACCCGCGCACCGGAGGCTCGCTCACCCCGGCGATGTGGCAGCGCGTCCGAGACGGGGTGGGTCCGGACCGCGCCGCGGTGACGCAGGTGGCGACGCAGGAGCGCGGGGCACTTGGGGCACAACGGGTCGCGGAAAGCCGCTCGGCGCTGGCGTCACGGGTGCTCGGCGCCGGACCCCTCGACCCGTGGCTCGCTGAGCCGGGCGTCACCGACGTGGCCGTCAACGGCGATGGGCGCATCTGGGTCGACCGAGGCCGCGGCATGGAGTGGGTGGGCGAGCGGCTCGAACCCGAGGACGCGCGCGGGCTCGCGGTCCGCCTCGCCGGCATCGCAGGCCGCCGCCTCGACGAGGCCAGCCCCTGGGTCGACGGGCAGCTGCCCTCAGGGGTCCGCCTGCACGCGATGCTGCCGCCACTCGTCGACGGGGGCCCGCACATCACCATCCGCGTGCCACCGGGTGAGCCGGTGTCCCTCTCCGAGCTGAGAATCCGGGACATGCTGCCGCCGGAGTGGGAGCCGGTGCTGCGCGCCGTGGTCTCTCGTCGGCTCGCGTTAGTCGTCTCGGGTGGCACGGGAGCGGGCAAGACAACGCTCCTCGCCGCGCTGCTCGGCTGCATCGACCCGGTCGAGCGACTGCTCGTCGTCGAGGACGTGCGCGAGCTGACGGTCGACCATCCGCACCTCGTGCGGCTGGAGGCTCGGCCGGCCAACGTCGAGGGGGTGGGCGAGGTGACCCTGACCATGCTGGTCCGTCAGGCGCTGCGCATGCGCCCCGACCGGATCGTCGTCGGCGAGGTCCGGGGCGCGGAGGTCCGGGAGCTGCTGGCGGCGCTCAACACCGGCCACGAAGGTGGGTGCGGCACGGTGCACGCCAACGCGCCCGCCGACGTCGTGGCCCGCTTCGAGGCGCTCGGCGCCCTGGCGGGCCTGACGCCAGAGGCGGTCCGCGCACAGCTGGCCGCAGCGATCGACGTCGTCGTCCACGTGACCCGCGACCGCGGAGGTCGGCGCGTCGCATCGGTGGCGGCCCTCTTCCGTCGCGACGGTGACCCCTGCATTGTCCCTGCGCTCGAGTGGGACGGTCCAGGGCAGGCACCTCGGTTCGGTCCGGCGTGGCCGGCGCTCGCGGCGCGGCTCGAGCTGGATCCGGAGCTCGGCGAGCCGACCCTGAAGGGGGTGACCTCATGAATGCCGCTCCAGCGGGGGTCCTTGCAGCGGCTCTCCTCGGCTTGGCCGTGCTGGTGTGGCCACGGAGCCCACCGGCGCAGGCGACCTTCGTCGACGTCTGGCCCGGCGTTGCCGTCGATTCCGGGCTGGGCACGGGCCGGGTGTCGGCGGGTGGCGGAGCTCGAGATGGAGCCGGCGCCAATGAGCCGAACCTGTGGCAGCAGGACCCCGTCGACATCTACCGCCGGTGGCGGCTGCGGCGTCGGCCGGGAGCACTGGTCGACGACGTCCTCGACCTGCTGCGGGGCATCGGGCCGGCGCTCGGCGCCGGGTTGACGCCGAGTCGCGCCATCGAGCTCGCCGCCTCCTCACTGCTCGGCGCCGAGCGCGTACATCTGGCCCGACGGGCCACCCGTCGGAGGAGCAGGCGAACCGTCGACATCCGGTCGTGGCGCCGCCCGTGGCGGTCCCGCGGTGTCACGCGCGACGACCTCCGGACCTCGCCTGCCGCGGACATCGACCTACTTGTCGGAGCCCTGCTCGAGGCGAGCGATCGAGCCGATCCCTGCTCGCCAGTCTGGGCTGCATGGGCCGAGCGCAGCGCCACGCCGGAACTGGCCCTGGTCGCGGCGGCCTGGCGCCTGTCCGAGACCACGGGCGCCCCCCTCGCGTCCGCCGTCGACCGAGCCGTCCGCGGACTCCTCGACGCCCGAACCCGGCGAGGCAAGGTCGCCGTCGCCGTGGCGGGCCCGCGGGCCACCGTCACGGTGTTGACCCTCCTTCCGCTCACGGGTCCGCTCTTCGGGTTGGCCTGCGGTCTCGACCCGGCCACGCTCTACCTCGGGTCCCCGATTGCGACCGTGTCCGTCGTGCTCGGAGTGCTCCTCGTCTGGGCGGGACGTTTCTGGTGCACCCGCATGATCCGACGGGCGGTGCGACCGTGATGACCCAAGCCATGGCCGAGAGTCTGCGTGACGCGCCGCTCGCCGGCATCGTGGCAGCTGGACTGGCCGCCTTGGCCGTGCTCGTCCTGCTCGGTGGCGAGCGCGACGCGGCAGGCGGTGCGAACGAGGCATTCGCCCCGTCGACTTGTCCGACGGACCCCATGGAAGCGACCGGCGCGACGGGCGCGACGGGCGCCACGGGTGCGACCGGTGCGACCGGTGCTGTCGGCGCGACCGGTGCTGTCGGCGCGACCGGCGCGTCCAGTGCGACCGGTGCTGTCGGCGCGACCAATCCCTCCAGCGTTGATGGCGCGAGGCCTGCCACGGAGGCTGAGGTGTCCTCGGCGCTCGCGCTGCTTGCACTCGCCTACCGCTCGGGCCTGCCGACGTGGGACGTCCTCGAAGCGGTCGCCGTCGGGCTGACGGGCCGTGCGTCCACGGACCTCCGTCAGGTGGCGGCCGCCTTGAGATGGGGAGCGAGCGAGGCCGAGGCGTGGGCCTCGGTCGGACCCCGGTGGGCGCCTGCAGCTCGGGCGGTCGCGATCGCACACCAGGCCGGAGTGCCGCCCGGGGCGATGCTGCTCGCCGCCTCGGACGACCTGCATGAGACCGAGCTGGAGCGGCTCGAGGTCTCGGCAGCCAAGGTCGGGGTACGGCTCGTCGCTCCGCTGGGACTCGTGCTCCTACCCGCGTTCTGTCTGACGACCGTCGCACCGCTCGTCATCGCTCTGGCCGGCGACCTGCTCACCACCTGATCGACGCCAGCAAGGGCCCGGGCGCTGGCACGACCTGGCAGGCGGCAGCCGCCGCCAAGGCGGTCGACGGCGCCAACCCTCGACCCACGAGGGCCACAGCGTCCCGGGCACTTCGCCCGGGCGAGGAGAGGAGAACCCATGACTCACAAGCTCATCCGAAAGATGACGCGCCGCAGAGCGGCCGTCGGGCCGCGCGACAGGGGGATGACGACGGCGGAGTACGCCGTGGGCATCATGGCCGCCTGCACGTTCGCGCTCGTGCTGCTCGGAGTGGTCAAGTCCGACGCGGTGCGCGGCGCGCTCGCCGGAATCGTCCAGAGCGCATTGGGGATCGCGGGGTGAGGTCTCGACGCGCTCGACCTTCACCGGGTCGGGAGCGCGGGATGGTGACGGCGGAGCTCGCCGTCGCCATCCCGTCCGTCGTGCTCGTGCTGGCCTTCTGCCTCGTGGCGGTCAACGCCGCGGTCGACCAGATCCGTTGCGTCGACGCCGCACGCGTCGCGGGTCGGGCTGCCGCCCGCGGCGACGACCCTGCACGAGTCCGATCGCTCGCGGCTGAGTCGGCACCGGCCGGAGCGCGCGTCGAGGTCATCGGCGTCGCAGGGGGAGTGCGCGTCACCATCTCCGCGCGAACCGGCGGGTGGGGGGTGCTGCCCGGTTGGGACCTCAGCGCTTCTGCCGTGACGCCCGTCGAGTCGCCGTCATGACAGGGAAACCGAGAGCGATGCCCGCAGCCACGCTCCCTGAGCCACCGGCGGGGCCGTTCAGGTCGTCGCGCAGGGCGGAGCGCGAGCGTGGGGCGGCGAGCGTCATGGCTCTGTCGCTCGTGGCTGTGGTCCTGGCACTGACGGTGGGCGCTCTCGTGCTGGCGTCTGTGGTCGTGGCCAGCCACCGGGCCCGCATCGCGGCCGACCTCGGAGCGCTTGCCGGTGCGTCGGCGATCCAGGACGGCGCGACTCCGGGACATGCTTGCGCGGTCGCGCGACAGGCCGCACACGCGAACGGCGCTGCTACGCAAACATGTTCGTCGACGGGTGCAGAAGTCGAGATGCGCGTGACGGTCCACTCCGCGCTGTGGCCCTTGCCTGCGGCCGCCCGGGCGCGGGCCGGGCCCGCACGCCGATGATCGCGCGTCACCGGTTCTGCCAGGCGTCCGGGGCGGTGAGCAGCTGGCGCACCCGGTCCGGCAGGTCGCCCGTCCGCAGATCCTCGAGAGACGTGTCATCGAGCACTTCGCGCAGGCTCGCACGGACCGCCACCCAGAGGCTCGGGAGGTGGGTGGCGACCCCCTGGTACTCCGTCTCGTGGGGCCGCAGGCCTCGCACCTCGGCGAGTGGTCCGTCGACGGCGCGGAACACGTCGCCGACGCTGATCTCGCTGCGGGGACGGGCCAGCACGTAGCCGCCCCGGGCTCCGCGACGGCTCAGCACCAGCTTGCCGCGGCGGAGGTCGGCGAAGATCGCTTCGAGGAACTTGCGCGGCAGCTCCTGCCGGGTCGAGAGGCTGTCGATGCTGATCGGGCCTGAGCCCTCTGCGTCCGACTCGGCGAGGATGAGCATCGCGCGGACCGCGTAGTCGACTCGTGCGGAGATGTCCACCCGTGCAGTCTGCCGCACCGATGACGCCGCCGCGCCCCTGCTCGCAGCTGACCGCTCCCCGAGTCGGCGCGCAGCTCTCGGCACCGTGCGAAGTGGCGAGGTGGCGAGCTGGCAAGGGATGGAGGTACCTGTGCCCGCTCGGACTGGGGCGCGACATTGACCGATGCGACGAGGCCGCTGGGCCCACCCAGCTGGGCCTTGACCTGACCGATGCCGCGAGGTCACCGGGCCCACCCAGCCGGGGCGGGGCGTGACATGACTGAGGCGGCGAGGTGTCGTCCCCTCGCCGCCTCAGTTCACTCGGTGACCCGAGCCGCCCGCTCTCGCCGCTCGGCGACGAGAGGAGCTTCACGGCATACGGTATGCCGTGACGCGTGCCCACGTCAGGTCGGTCTCATCGTGACAGTGCCGATCTGGACGCAGGGTCAGATCGCGAGAGCTGGGTCGACGTCGATGACGCTCGAGCGGCCGGTTGCGCGCGCATGGATCTTCTCGCCCTCGCGCAGCTGCAGCTCGGCAGCGTCGCGCCGCGTGATCTGCGCCGCGAACCGCTCACCCGACTCGGCGCGCAGCTCGACGCGCACCTCGAAGCCGAGCGGCACCACGCGTTCGACGACGGCGTCGATGACGCCGGGGGAGTCGACGACCTTGGCGTCGAGCGCGAGCGCGGTCGCCCGGTCGCGCTCGAGGGCGATGTCGTGCGGGCGGACGAGCTGACCGCCGAGGTGCGCGACGGAACCGAGGAATCCCATGACGAAGTCGTTGGCAGGGCGCTCGTAGAGCGTCACCGGGTCGCCGACCTGCTCGATGCGGCCCTTGTTGAGCACGGCGATCCGGTCGGCGACGTCGAGCGCCTCCTCCTGGTCGTGCGTGACGAGCACCGTCGTCACGTGGACCTCGTCGTGCAGCCGACGCAGCCACTGGCGCAGGTCGGTCCGGACCTTGGCGTCTAGCGCCCCGAACGGCTCGTCGAGCAGCAGCACCTGGGGGTCGACGGCGAGAGCCCGGGCCAGCGCCATCCGCTGGCGCTGACCACCCGAGAGCTGCGCCGGGTAGCGGTGCTGGAAGCCGTCGAGCCCGACGATCTCGAGCAGCTCGTCCACCTTCTTGCGCGTCTCGGCCTTGGGGCGCTTGCGGATCGTCAGACCGAAGGCGACGTTGTCGCGGACCGTCATGTGCTTGAACGCGGCGTAGTGCTGGAAGACGAATCCGATCCCGCGCCGCTGCGGCGGCTCGTCGGTGACGTCTCGGCCCTCGATCGTCACGGTGCCGGAGTCGAGCTCCTCCAGCCCGGCGATCGAGCGCAGCAGCGTCGACTTGCCCGAGCCGCTCGGCCCGAGCAGGGCAGTGAGCGAGCCGCTCGGGATGTCGAGGCTCACGTCGTCGAGCGCGGCGAACGAGCCGTAGTTCTTCCGGGCGCTGGTCACGGTGATCATCGGTCGCTCCTCTTGCGGTCGAGCACGGTCATGAGCAGGAGCACGACGAGTGCGATGCCCATGAGGAGGGTGGCGGCGGCATACGCGCCGTAGGTGTTGTGGTCGTCGATGTAGCGCGAGTGCACGAGGAGTGTGAGCGTCTGCGAGACCCCGGGGAAACCGGAGCTCACCATGATCACGGCGCCGAACTCACCGAGGGCGCGGGCGACCGTGAGGACGACGCCGTAGGTCAGGCCCCAGCGGATCGCCGGGAGGGTGATGCGCCAGAACGTCTGCCACCCGTTGGCGCCCAGCGTCGAGGCGGCCTGCTCCTGCTCCTGGCCGATCTCGTGCAGCACCGGCTCCACCTCGCGCACGACGAAGGGGAGTGTCACGAAGATCGTCGCGAGCACCATGCCCGGGATGCCGAAGATCACCTGGAAGCCGGCCTGGTCGAGTGCGCCGAACCAGCCACCCGCACCCCACAACATGATCAGGGCGACGCCGACGACGATCGGCGACACCGCGAACGGCAGGTCGACGACGGCCTGGAGCAGCCCGCGTCCGCGGAAGCGCCCGCGCACGAGGGCGAGCGCGGTCGCGACGCCGAAGACGACGTTGACCGGCACGGTGATCGCGACGATGAGCAGTGACAGGTTGAGCGCCGACCTGGCGGCCGGCGTCGAGATCGAGGCGAGGAACTCGGACAGCCCGGGCTCGAACGTGCGCCAGAGGATGACCCCGATCGGCACGGCGAGCAGGACGAAGAGGTAGCCGAGCGCGACGACGCGCAGTGACAGGCGGATGCCCCGGGAGACCCTCATGCGTCACGCTCCTCGCGTCGTTGGCTGCGGCCCGACACGACGCGCAGCAGGAGCAGCGTGACGAACGCGATCGCGAGCAGCGCGACCGAGACGGCGGCGGCGTTGAGCGGCCGGTCGATCTCGATCTGCTGCTGGATGTACTGGGAGGCCACCTGCGTCTCGCGGGGGATGTTGCCGCCGATGAGCACGACCGAGCCGTACTCCCCGATGGCGCGCGCGAAGGCTAGTCCGGTGCCGCTGAGGATCGCCGGGGCCAGTGTGGGCAGCACGATGCGGCGGAAGGTCGTCCACGTGGAGGCGCCGAGCGAGGCGGCGGCCTCCTCGACCTCGTGGTCGGCCTCGATGAGCACCGGCTGCACCGACCGTACGACGAACGGCAGGGTGACGAAGAGCAGCGCGACGACGAGGCCCCACCGCGTCGCGTTGAGCTCGACGCCGATGGGGCTGTTGGGGCCGTAGAGCGAGAGCAGCACGATGCTCGCGACGATCGTCGGCAGCGCGAACGGCAGGTCGATGACGGCGTTGACGAAGCGCTTCCCGCGGAACTCATCACGCACGAGCACCCACGCGACGAGCGTCCCGACGACGGCGTTGACCAGCGCCACGATCGCCGAGACGAGCACGGTCACCCACAGTGCGGCGACCGCGGCGGGCGCCGTCACCGCCTCCCAGAAGCCGGCCAGGCCCTCGTCGAAGGCCGCGACCGTCAGCGCCGCGAGCGGCAGCAGGACGATGACGCTGAGCCACAGGGTGACGACGCCGATGCCGAGTGGCCGACGCAGCGCCCGCAGGCCCCTCCCGTGGTGCTTCGGCCGCGCCGCGGCATCGCCTGGGTCGGCATACGGCGGGGCGCCACCTCCGTGAGGGTGTATGCCGTCCGGCGCGGTCGCGTCCGGACGCGGCGGCAGGGGCGCCACGTCCGTTCCCGGACGCGGGCCCCTGCGCTGCTGGTCGGTGTCAGACGTCACTGCGTCGCCTGGTCGTAGATCTTGGCGATGTCACCGACGTCCTTCTTGAAGAGCGTGCTGTCGACCGTCTTCCATCCACCGAGGTCGGCGATCGTCCAGAGCTTCGTCGGGTCCGGGAACTTCGAGGCGTACTCCGCGGCGACCGTCTCGTCGACGGGGCGGAAGCCGGCCTCGGCGAGGAGCTTCTGCGCCTCCGGCGTGTAGAGGTACTCGTTGAACGCCGTGGCCTTGGCGAGGTTCGTGCTGCCCTTGAGGACGGCGGCGGGGTTCTCGATCTTGAAGGTGGTCGGCGGCGTCACGTGCTCGACGGGGTCGCCGTTCTTCTCGATGAAGAGGGCCTCGTTCTCGTAGCTGAGGAGCACGTCGCCGCTGCCCTGAAGGAACGTCTCGGTCGCCTCACGGCCCGACTTCGGCTGGACCTTCACGTGGTCCTTGACGAGGGCCGAGACGTACGCCAGACCAGCCGCCTTGTCGGCGCCGCCGGTGCTCTTGGCGGCATACGGGGCGAGGAGGTTCCACTTCGCCGAGCCGGACGAGAAGGGGTTGGGGGTGACGACCTCGACGCCGGGCTTGAGCAGGTCGTCCCAGTCCTGAATGCCCTTGGGGTTGCCCTTGCGCACGACGATGGTCACGACCGAGCCGAAGGGGATCCCCTTGTGAGCGTTCGCGTTCCAGCCCGCGTCCACGAGACCCGCGTCGACGAGGCGCGTGATGTCGGGCTCGACCGAGAAGTTGACGAAGTCGGCCTCCGCGCCCGCGGCGACCTTGCGGCTCTGGTCGCCCGACGCGCCGTAGCTCTGCTGGAACTGCACGCCCCGGCCAGCCTCGGTCTTCTGGAAGGTGGGGATGACGACGTCGAAGCCGACCTTCGGGACGGCGTACGCGTAGAGGTTGATGGTGCTCGTCGCGGCGCCACCGGCGGCGGCCGTACCCGCCGCGGCGGTGGAGTCGCTGGCCCCGCCTCCGGCACATGCCGTCAGGCCGAGGGTCGCCGTGACGGCGATGGCTGCGATGGCGATCGAGGGGCGGCGCATGGTCGGCTCCTGAGGGGTGAGTGCGGCATCGGGGGTCGGGGGGTCGCGCCGCGGGTACGTCGCGCCGGGCAAGGCGGCAGCCGGTGCTGCTTTCCTATCCGATGCATGGGAGTTTCGAATAGCAGCGCGTTACTGGTCAAATAACTCGGCATTATGTCTCAGAGTGTGGTCCGGCACCGCTCGGCAGCCGCCGGTCGACGACCGCGGCGTCGCCCCGGGGCCGCCGTGCTCAGTCGGCGCGCGACAGGGACCGGACGCGCAGCAGCGGCCCCACCATCGACGTGGTGGCCATGTCGGTGACGGCGTCCCCGGTCACGGTGACGCGTGCGCCCGGCTCGGCGTCGAGCACCCACCCGGCCGGGAGCATCAGCTCCCACGTCGTGCCGTCGTCGGCGTCGAGCACGAGGGGCTGCATCTCCACCTCGACGCGCCTCAGCGTGCCGCGGGCGACCACCGTCGCAGCCTGGCGGGACGTCGCCGCGCGAGCGGCCCGTCGCAGCTCCTCCGGGACACCGCCGGGCGGGCGCCCTTCACCCCCAGCCGGATCGACCTGACGGCCGGACGCGGGTGGGTCCGCCCCCTCGGGCTGTTCGGGATGCGGCTCACCGGGCCCGGGTGGCCGGCCTCCGGCCGGACGCCGAGCGGGGAGGCCCCGGCGGCTGCCGGGACCTCCCCGTCGTTCGGGGCCTGCTGGCCCCCGTTGGTCGTTCACCCCTACGGCACGTCCACCCGCACGATGGTCGGGTTGGGCAGGCCCTCGGAGCCGCTGTAGGCCACGGATCCGAGCCACTTGCCGGCCGTCAGTCCGGCGAACGCGAGCCGGATCGTGCCGGTCTGGCCAGTGACTGCCTGCGTCGGCCCGGTGACCGTCATGTTGGCGGGGGAGGCGGGAGCGTCACCCAGCAGCCAGGTGTGCAGCCGGTACGGCGACGAGACGTCGACGCCCCAGCCCTGGACCACGACGGTGTACGTGCCGGCGGCCGGGTTCACGAGGTTGACCTCCTCGGCCGACGTGCCCGAACCGCTCGACCCGACCTGCGTCGTGCCGTTGAAGACGCACATGTCGATGTCGCTGCCGGGCTTGACGTCGGCGTCGAACAGGCCGAACCGGGCGTACGTCATGCCGGCCGGCACGACGACGTCGTGCTTCGCGGCGTTCGGTGAGCTCAGCGAGCACGTCGAGTCGGTCGGGTCGTCGGCCACCGTGCCCGGCGTCACGACTGCCGGCACGAGCCCGCGCGCCGCCGTGCTGAACGGCCCGGTGTAGCCGAAGGTCACGTCGTACGACGTGCCCGCGACCGGAGCCGTGACCGTCCGCGGTGCGGCCAGGGCGACGGGCCGCACGACGATCGGCGAACGCACGACGTGCTTGCCATCGGCCCACGTGAGGTTTCCGGCGGTGTACTGGTTGACGGCCGCGGTCGTCCGCTCCAGCCGCACGGTGAACGTGCCGGACTGGCCCGGTGCCAGGTTCAGCGTGGACGGCGAGACCGTCACGTTGAGCCCCGGCACGCTGGCCGACGCCGTGTACACGGACGACGCGGAGCCGACGTTGGTGACCTTGCGGGTGACCGTCTGGACGCCGGCGAGGTCACCGACGGCGATCGAGGCCCCGTTGAAGTCGCTCGCGTCGGTCTTGAAGCCGGCAGCCGTCAGGGCCGAGCAGGTCGCGGGCCCGACGGCGCTCGAGCTGCCGCAGAGGAAGGCGAGCCAGTCGTTCCAGCCGCTGTCGTAGACGAGGCCGGGGTCGGCCGCAGCGTTCGGCTTCACGTGGCCGGCGCCCTGCGCGAAGGCCAGCGCGGCCGCGGACACGTCGTCCTTGACGTCATAGCCGGTCGTCATGAGCGCGCTCTTGACGGCCATCGGCGACCAGCTCGGGTGCAGGTCCTTGAGCAGGGCGGCGAGTCCCGCGACGTGCGGGGCCGACATCGACGTGCCGGAGAGCAGGTTGAAGCCGTATCCACGGTTCGTCGACGGCGAGACCGCCGCGAGGATGTCCTGCCCCGGCGCCATGACGTCCGGCTTGAGCAAGTCACCGCCGCCGGCGAGAAGCGGGCCGCGCGAGGAGAACGAGGCCGTGAACGGTGCAGGCGCGTTGGTGACGAGCTCGGCCTTGTTGATCGTCGCGGTCGCCCCTGCCGTGGCCGCGTACGCCTTGACGGCAGCGCGGTCGGTGTCCGCCAGGTGCACCGTCGGCACGATGTGCAGGTCGGCGTTGATCGAGTTCGGCGAGGTGTTGACGAGGATCATGCCGACGCCGCCGGCCTCCTGGACCGCGAGGCTCTTGTTGGTGCGGCCCGTGACGCCACGGTCGCAGACCACGATCTTGCCGGCCACCTTGGCCGGGTCGAGCACCTTGGCACCGTCCGCGCTCGAGTAGCAGAGCGACAGCTTCGTGGCGTCTGCTCCGGGCAGGCCCACCGCGTTGGCGTCGACGAGCGGTGCGCTGACAGCGCTGGCGGCGATGCTCGCGCCGTTGTAGGTCGAGCCGTTGCCGAGCGTGACCGAGCCGCGTCCGTCACGGTTGTGCGTGCCGGCGGCGACAGTGGTCACCCACGGCGACGGGTGGGCGACGGTCGAGGCCGTCGGCCCGCTGTTGCCGGCCGAGGCCGAGACGAAGATGCCGGCGTTGGCCGCGAAGAGGAAGGCGATCTCGGCCGGGTCGGCGAAGTTGGTCAGCGAGCCGCTGACCGAGTAGTTGATGACGTCGACGCCGTCGGCGACGGACTGGTCGATGGCCGCCACGAGGTCGGAGGTCGTGCCGCCCGCCGTGTCACCGCTCTCCGTCGACCACAGCGCCTTGTACGTCGAGATGCGGGCTCGCGGTGCGATGCCGCTGATGCCGTTGGGGGCGATGCCCGCGGCGGCGCCGCTGACCGGCACGGCGTGGTTGCCGCCCGAGGTGCTCGAGGTGTGCGTCCCGTGACCGTTGTAGTCACGCGGGGAGTTGAACTCCCACGGCTTGTCCCTGTCGATCGCGGCGTTGCCGCCCTGGCCCTCGTTGAAGTACCGGGCCCCGATGAGCTTCTGGTTGCAGAGCGAGTTGTTCCACTGCTCGCCGTTCTGGCACTTCGCGTTCCAAGCCGGGATCTGCTGGTACGCAAGGCGGCCCGTGGCTGCGCGCGTCGGGATGCCGTTCGCGTCGACGCGGTCGGTGAACGACAGCGACTCGGGCCAGATGCCGGAGTCGATGATCCCGATGACGATGTCCTCACCCGCACTCTTCGTGCCGCCGAGCTGGTCCCAGAGGCCGCCCTTGTCCGTGAGGCCGAGGAAGCCGGGCGTCGTCGACGTGTCGATGGTGTACGTCTGCTGCTTGGAGACGGCGAGGACGCCGGCCGTCGAACGCATCGCCTTGGCCTGGGCACCGGTGAGGCGCGCGGCGAAGCCGTTGTAGGTGTAGGCGTAGTCGTAGAGCCGCGTGGTGGCACCGACCGAGCGCAGGGCGTTCCCGTGCTTGCTCTTGAGGTTGTCGGCCCAGCGCGTCACGGCGGTCGACGTGACGTCGATCTTGGAGCCCTTGGCGGGCTTCGTTGCGGCGTAGCCGGGGGTGGACCCGTCGTAGGCGACGACCGGGAGGTCGGCCATCTGGACGACGTAGACGCCGTCGGTGTCGACGCTGCCGGCGGCTGCCGGGGCGGCGGAGGTGGAGGAGGCGGCGGCGGTGGAGGCGGCGTCGGCCGCCCCGGTCCCGGCGACGCTGAGGGCTAGCGGCACTGCGGCGAGCGCCGCAAACCATCGACGATTCATGGTTCTCCTGAGGTGTTTTCCCCGAGCCGGCGCATGGGCGGACTGCTGCACCCATGTGGCAAGGACCATAACCGCGCAGGCCACCTTTTGGGGAGGGTTCTGCGCGAATGACTTCCTGCCCTTGACGTGGTCCTTCAGCCGTTCGTGTCGGGCCCCTCAGCGGCCTCCGGGCCCACCTTCGAGCATCGCGCGCGGGACATTCAGCTCGCCTGGACCACCGGCGTGGCGCAGCGTCAGGTCCAGCAGGGCGATCGCACCCGCCTTGTCGAGCGGCTCGTTGCCGTTGCCGCACTTCGGCGACTGGATGCACGAGGGGCAGCCCTCTGGACACTCGCAGGCCGCGATGGCCTCGCGGGTGGCGCCGAGCCACGCCCGGATCCGCCTGTAACCGCGCTCGGCGAAGCCCGCCCCACCCGGATGTCCGTCGTAGATGAGGATCGTCGGCAGGCCGGTGTCCGGGTGCAGCGCCGTCGAGACCCCGCCGATGTCCCACCGGTCGGCCGTGGCGAAGAGCGGGAGCATCCCGATCGCGGCGTGCTCGGCGGCGTGCGCGGCCCCGGGTATGCCGTCCTCCGTCACGCCTGCGGCCGCAAGCTGCTCGACGGGCATCGTCCACCACACCGCCTTCGTCGCGAGCGACCGCGGCGGCAGGTCGAGCGGGTGCTCTCCGAGCACCTCGCCGCCAGGCAGGCGGCGCAGGAACGAGGTGACCTGGTGGCGTACGGTCACGTGGCCGAAGGAGCACCGCAGCGGTCCCCAGTCCTCGTGCTCGGTCTCGTGCACGATCTGGAAGTCGCTGACCGACTGCGCCTGGGTCGTCCACCCCGGATCACCGCGCACGGCGAAGGCGGCATGGTCGTCGAGGTCGAGCTCGGTGATCACCCAGGTCTGGCCCTGGTGGAGGTGCACCGCGCCGGTGTGCACCTGCGAGTGCGCGCTCGAGTCGTCGACGGTGCCGACGACCCGGCCGGTGCGGGTCTCGATGATCCGGACCGGCTCACCCGCCCCGCGCAGCGACAAGTGGTCGGCGGGCCGGTCCTCCCGCCCCCAGAACCAGCCGCGCGGCCGCTTCCTGAGGATGCCGCGGCCGACGAGCGCGTCGAGCAGCACGCGCGTCTGCGGCCCGAAGATCGCGATGTCCGCCTCCGTCACCGGCAGCTCCGCCGCGGCCGCGGCGAGGTGCGGCCCGAGGACGTGCGGGTTGTCGGGGTCGACGACCGTGGCCTCGATGCCGCGGCCGAAGATCGCCTCGGGATGGTGCACGACGAACGTGTCGAGCGGGTCGTCGGCGGCGACGAGGACGGCGAGCGACCGCTCGCCGGAGCGGCCGGCCCGACCGGCCTGCTGCCACAGCGACGACAGGGTTCCGGGCCACCCCGCGAGCAGGACGGCGTCGAGGCCGCTGACGTCGACGCCGAGCTCGAGGGCGTTGGTCGCGGCGAGGCCGAGCAGCTCCTTGGCGCGCAGCGACCGCTCGAGCTCGCGCCGCTCCTCGGGCAGGTAGCCGCCGCGGTAGGCAGCGACGCGGTGCTCATCGGTGACGGCCACCCGCTCCTTCGCGATCCGCGCCACCACCTCGACCCCGGCGCGCGAGCGCGCGAAGGCCACGGTCTGCACCTGCTCGCGCACGCACCCGGCGAGCAGCTCGCCGGTCTCGGTGATGGTGCTGACGCGCTGCGGCTGTCCGGTCTCGTCGACGAGCAGCGGCGGCTCCCAGAGGGCGAAGGTCATCGACGCCCGTGGCGACCCGTCGCGCGTCACCGGGGTGACCGGCATACCGAGGAGTCGGGAGGCGTGCTCCTCGGGGTCGGCCACGGTCGCGGACGCGAAGACGAAGGTCGGCTCGGAGTGGTAGCGCGCGGCCACCCGGCGCAGCCGTCGCAGCACCGCGGCCATGTGGGCGCCGAAGACGCCCTTGTAGACATGGCACTCGTCGACGACGACGTAGCGCAGCGCCCGCAGGAACGAGCTCCACCGCTCGTGACCCGGTAGCAGGGAGTGGTGCAGGAGGTCCGGGTTGGTCAGCACCAGGTTGGCGTGGTCGCGGATCCAGCGTCGCTCGTCGGTGGGCGTGTCACCGTCGTACGTCGCAGGCCGCACCGCGGGCAGCGCGAGCCGGTCGATGCGGCTGAGCTGGTCCGCCGCGAGGGCCTTGGTGGGGGAGAGGTAGAGCGCCGTCGCGCCGCGGCCGTTCGGTGCTCCGGCGCCGGCGATGAGGTCGGTGAGGATCGGCAGGTGGTAGCCGAGGCTCTTGCCCGACGCGGTGCCGGTGCTGACCACGACGTGTCGTCCGGCGTGCGCGGTCTGCGCCACCTCGACCTGGTGCGACCACGGGGCCTCGATGCCGGAGGCCAGCAGGGCGCCGAGCAGCGTCGGCTCGACCCACTCGGGCCAGGCGCCGAGGAGGGCCCGGCGCGCAGGCACTTCGTGCACGTGCACCAGTCGCTCGGGATGGTCGCCGACGAGCGTGCGCAGGAGGTCCTCCGGCACGCGTCCCGTGGGCGCTGACTCCCCGTTCATGTGGAGCAACCGTATGCGGTCGGGGTACGGTAACCGACGTGCGGGGCATGTTACTGCGCAGTCAGTCAAGCAGGGTGAACGGGACCGGCCGGGAACGGTAGCCCGACGTCAGGACCGGGCCAGCGCGACCGCGCGACCGGAGGCTTTGCAAGTGTGGGCACAGGAAGGGGCACAGGTGGATCTCTCGATCACCCGAGCCGACCATGGCGAGCAGACCGTGGTGCACCTCGGCGGCGAGATCGACGTGTACACCGCGCCGCTCGTGCGCGAGAAGCTCGACGAGCAGATCCAGAGCGGCCGCACGCAGCTCGTCGTCGACCTGACGGACGTGACCTTCCTCGACTCGACGGGGCTCGGGGTCCTCGTCGGGCGGCTCAAGCTGGCCCGGACGCAGGGTGGGTCCATGCGTCTCGTCGGCACTGACGACCGGGTCCTCAAGGTCTTCTCCATCACCGGCCTCGACAAGGTCTTCGAGATCCATCCCGATCTCGACTCGGCTCTCGCCGCGAGCGAGGCCGGGCTGAGCGCCACGGGCGAGGGGTCCTGAACGACACTCCCGTCGTCGACGAGCCGCTCCTCGCCCTGCTGCGAGCAGACCTTGCGGCGGCCGGCTACACCGTCCACGGCGTCGCCGAGCGGCTCGGCCCGGTGGCCTCGGCCGCTCTCCATCGCGAGCAGCCGCTGCCGGCCCTGCTCGCGACCGAGTCGTCCGTCACGGCGGTGGACGATGCGTGCGGCGTCCTCGTGCGGCTCTTCGCCTTGGGCCGGTCCGTGCGCGCGGCGGCCCTGGCTGCTGCCCTGCCGTCGCTCGGTGTCGACGGGGCCGTCGCCCTCGGGCTCGTACGCCTCGAAGGCGGCCGGGCCGGCTTCGGTGCCGACCGCCTCGGGCGGACGGACCGCGACGTCCTTCCTCTCTGCGACCTACGCCCCTACGGCGACGACGCCCACGACTGGTGGGTCGCCTCCGACCTGTCCGAGCTGGCCGTCGGCGGTCCGCTGCGACCCGACCACGTGCTCGGCATCGGCGGCGCCTCGACCACGCTCGCCTCGTGGACCGCCCGCCGGTCCGTCGAGCGCGCCCTCGACCTCGGCACCGGCTGCGGGGTGCAGGCGCTGCACCTGACGGGGCACGTCGGCGCGATCATCGCCACCGACATCTCGGAGCGAGCCCTGGCGTATGCCGCCTTCAACGTCGCCCTCAACGTCGCCCTCGCCGCGTCCGACGGTGCCGGCGCGATCCCGGACGTCGAGCTGCTCTCTGGTGACCTGCTCGATCCCGTTGCGGGGCAACGGTTCTCGCTGGTCGTCAGCAACCCTCCCTTCGTCATCACGCCGCGGGACCAGGACCTGCCGCTCTACGAGTACCGCGACGGCGGCCGGGCCGGTGACACCCTGGTCCGTTCGCTCGTGCGCCAGGTGGGCACGGTGCTCGAACCGGGTGGCGTCGCCCAGTTCCTCGGCAACTGGGAGGTCCGGGCCGGTCGCACGTGGCTCGACGTGTGGGGCGACTGGCTCGACGAGCAGGCCCGCGAGGGTGTCGCCCTCGATGCCTGGGTGATCCAGCGCGAGTCGCAGGACCCCGCCGAGTATGCCGAGCTGTGGGCGCGCGACGGCGGCGCTCAGCCCGGAAGCGAGGCCCACTCGCGCATGTATGCCGCGTGGCTGCGCGACTTCGCCGCGCGCGGGGTCGAGCGGATCGGCTTCGGCGTCGTCACGCTCCAGCGACCGACGACCGACCGTCCGACGTGGCGCTCGCTCGACGAGGCGCACGGTCCCGTCGCGGCGCCGATGGGTCCGACGATCGACGCGGGTCTGCGGGCCCGGACCTGGCTTGACGAGCACTCCGACGACGAGGTCCTCGACGTCGCGTGGTCCTGCGCCGCTGACGTGACGGAGGAGCGACACGGCACCCCCGGTGCCGAGGACCCGAGCGTCATCCTCGTGCGCCAGGGCGGCGGGCTGGGACGCGTCGTCCGCGCCGGGACGCTGCTGGCGGCATACCTCGGCGTGGCGGACGGGGAGCTGACGGCGCGGGTCGCACTCGACGCCATCGCGACGGTGCTCGGTACCGACGCGGCTGACGTGTACTCGGAGCTCGTCCCGCAGGTGCGCGACCTCGTGGCAGACGGTCTGCTCGTCTGAGCGAGCGGGCACCCGCGTCGCCGCGAAGGCGCCTGGACCAGTTTCGGGAATCGACTTGTGAGTGAGCACTCACTCATTCATGATGGACAGCATGTCGACACGCGTGGAGGGCCAAGCGACCAGCGTCCCGACCGGTCAGCGAACCGGTCAACGAGCGTCTCCGATGAGTCCCGAGGACCGTCGCGACGCCCTCATCGACGTCTTCGTCCGCCTCGCCCACCGCGAGGGACGCAAACCCACGACGAGTGAGATCGCCCAGGAGGCCGGTGTCGCCGAGGGGACCATCTTCCGGGCCTTCCCGACCAAGGAGGTCCTCGAGAAGGAGGCCGTGCAGGCGGCGTTCTGCCCGGCCCCCGTGCGGCGACGCATCGCGGCCATCGACCCCGAGGGCTCACTGCGGGACCGGCTCGTGGACTTCACCCGGATCATGCAGCTGCGCTTCACCGAGGTCTTCGGCCTGATGGGCGCGCTCGGACTGACGGAGCCGCCCAACCGCGGGCCGCACCAGGCCTGTTACGACGCCGGCCGCCACCTGCGCGGCCACGCCGACGAGGAAGAGCACGGGGCCGCTCACCAGCCGCTGCTCGACACGGTCCACCAGCTGCTCATCCGCGACGAGGACCGCCTCCTCGTCCCCGGCGTCGACGTCGTCCACCGGATCCGGCTGCTCACCTTCTCGGGCAGCCACCCCGGCATCGCCGACGGACAGGTGCTGACTCCCGAGGAGATCGTCGACACCGTCCTCTTCGGTCTCGTGCGGCGGCCGAGCACGACCGAGAGCGGCCTGTCCATCACCGAGCTCCACGCTCAGCTCGGCGGCGACCCGCGGATGCTCGCACCGCTCGAGGAGCCACGGCCGTGACAAACCAGTTGACCCTCACCCCCCGTGAGTCCCTAGCGTTCCCGAGCGACACCACGCACCGAAAGGCACCACCATGCTGATCCGACTGCTCCGCAGTCACCTGCGCCCCTACTCGGGCCAGATCGTGCTCATCGTGCTGGCCCAGCTGGTCAGCACCATGGCTTCGCTCTACCTGCCGAGCCTCAACGGCGAGATCATCGACCAGGGCGTCGCCAAGGGTGATACCAGCTTCATCCTCAGCCGCGGCGGCATCATGCTCGCCGTCAGCATGGTGCAGATCGCCGCATCGGTCGCGGCCACCTTCCTCGCGGCCCGCGTCGCCATGGGGATGGGTCGCGACGTCCGGGGCAACGTGTTCGGCACGGTCGTCGACTTCTCGGCCCAGGAGGTGACCCGCTTCGGCGCCCCGACGCTCATCTCCCGCAACACCAACGACGTGACGCAGGTGCAGATGGTCGTCTTCATGGCCTTCACCCTGCTCGTGACGACGCCGATCATGATGGTCGGCGGCATCATCATGGCGCTGCGTGAGGACATCGGCCTGGCGTGGCTCGTCGCCGTCGCGGTGCCGCTCCTCGGTCTCGTCGTCGGCCTCGTCATCTCGCGGATGGTGCCGTGGTTCGGCCGCATGCAGACCTCCCTCGACGGGGTCAACCGCGTCATGCGCGAGCAGATCACCGGCATCCGCGTCGTGCGCGCCTTCGTCCGCGAGGAGCACGAGGAGGCGCGGTTCGCCGAGGCCAACGGACAGCTGACCAATGCCGGTCTGCAGGTCGGCCGGCTCATGGCGCTCGTCTTCCCGATCGTCATGCTGATCTTCAACCTCTCGACCGCGGCGGTCATGTGGTTCGGCGCCCACCGCATCGCGTCGGGCGACCTGCAGATCGGCCAGATGACGGCGTTCCTGTCCTACCTCGTCCAGATCCTCATGGCCGTCATGATGGCGACCTTCATGGCGACGATGATCCCGCGCGCCTCGGTCTCGGCCGGGCGCCTCCAGGAGGTCCTCGAGACCGAGTCGTCCGTCGTGGAGTCCGTCCAGCCCCTGCGGATGCCTGCGGCCGCCGCCGGGCTCGAGTTCGTCGGTGTCGACTTCCACTACCCGGGCGCCGAGGCGGCCGTGCTCCACGACGTCAGCTTCCGGGCCGAGCCCGGCCGGACGACGGCCATCATCGGCTCCACAGGAGCCGGCAAGACGACGCTCATCGGCCTCGTCCCGCGCCTCTTCGACGCGTCCACCGGCCGGGTGCGGGTGGCCGGCGTCGACGTGCGCGACCTCGAGCTCGACGACCTGTGGGGCAAGATCGGGCTCGTTCCCCAGAAGCCCTACCTCTTCAGCGGGACCGTCGCCAGCAACCTGCGCTACGGCAACCCCGAGGCCACCGACGACGAGCTGTGGGACGCCCTGCGCATCGCGCAGGGGGTGCAGTTCGTGCAGGCCATGGGAGGCCTCGACTCAGCCATCGCGCAGGGCGGTACCAACGTGTCGGGGGGCCAGCGCCAGCGCCTCGCCATCGCCCGGGCCATCGTCAAACGCCCCGACATCTACCTGTTCGACGACTCGTTCTCGGCCCTCGACCTGTCCACCGACGCTCGCCTGCGCCGGGACCTCCGGCCGGCCACGGCCGACAGCACCGTCGTCATCGTGGCCCAGCGCGTGTCGACCATCGTCGACGCCGACCACATCATCGTGCTCGAGGACGGCCGCATCGTCGGCCAGGGCACGCACGACCAGCTCGTCGACTCCTGCGAGACCTACCAGGAGATCGTCGTGTCCCAGCGCAGCGCGGAGGAGGCGGCCTGATGGCCGAGGGAGTCAAGACGGCCGAGGAGAAGGCCGCAGAGGACCGGCGCGGTCCCGCCCGCCGGGGCGGTCCGCCCCACATGCAGATGGGCCAGCCCGGTGAGAAGTCGCTCGACTTCGGACCCTCGGCCAAGCGCCTGCTCGGCCGGTTGCGTCCTCACCGCGTCAAGGTGGTGCTCGTCCTCGTGCTGGCGGTTGCCAGCGTCGCGCTCAGCTCGATCGGCCCGAAGATCCTCGGCCGCGCGACCGACCTGATCTTCGCCGGAGCCATCGGTGGCACGATCGACGCTCCGCCCGGCACGACCAAGGAGCAGGTCGTCGACACCCTGCGCGCGCAGGGCCAGACGACGTATGCCGACCTGCTGAGCAACGTCGACTTCACCCCCGGCGAGGGCATCGACTTCGAGGCCGTGGGCAGCGTGCTGCTGTTCGTCGTCGGGCTCTTCGTCGCGGCATCGCTGCTCATGTGGATCCAGGGCTGGATCCTGCAGGGCGTCCTCCAGCGCACGATGTACGACCTGCGCCAGGAGGTCGAGGCCAAGCTCAACCGGCTGCCCCTGCCCTACTTCGACAACCAGCCCCGCGGCGAGCTGCTGAGCCGGGTCACCAACGACATCGACAACGTCGGCCAGTCGCTGCAGCAGACCATGTCGCAGCTGCTCAACTCACTGCTGACCGTCGTGGCCGTGCTCGGCATCATGTTCTGGATCTCGTGGGGGCTCGCGCTCCTGGCGCTCGTCACCATCCCGATCTCGGTCGTCGTCACGAGCCTCATCGCCAAGCGCTCGCAGAAGCTGTTCATCCAGCAGTGGCGCAACACGGGCGAGCTCAACGGCATCGTCGAGGAGACCTTCACCGGCCACGGCCTCGTCAAGGTCTACGGCCGCCAGAAGGAGACCCAGGAGAACTTCAAGCGGAAGAATGACGAGCTGTTCGAGGCGTCCTTCGGTGCGCAGTTCATCAGCGGCATCATCATGCCGGTCATGATGTTCGTCGGGAACCTCAACTACGTCGCGATCGCCGTCGTCGGTGGCCTGCGGGTCGCGTCGGGCACGATGAGCCTCGGTGACGTCCAGGCGTTCATCCAGTACTCGCGGCAGTTCACGCAGCCGCTGACCCAGGTCGCCTCGATGGCCAACGTGCTCCAGTCCGGTGTCGCGTCGGCCGAGCGCGTCTTCGAGGTGCTTGACGCCGATGAGCAGGAGCTCGACGCCGCCGCGCCGGCGCGCATCGACGACCCGCACGGCGCCGTCGCGTTCGAGTCGGTCGCGTTCTCCTACACCCCCGAGAAGCCGCTCATCGAGGACCTCGACCTGTCGGTCCGCCCCGGCCAGACGGTTGCCATCGTCGGACCCACCGGCGCCGGCAAGACGACGCTCGTCAACCTCATCATGCGGTTCTACGAGCTCGACGGTGGACGCATCACCATCGACGGCGTCGACATCCGCGATCTGACGCGCCACGACCTGCGCGCGCGCATCGGCATGGTCCTGCAGGACACCTGGCTCTTCGGCGGCTCGATCCGCGACAACATCGCCTACGGCCGCCCGGGCGCCACGGACGAGGAGGTCATCGCGGCCGCCAAGGCCACCTACGTCGACCGCTTCGTGCACTCGCTGCCCGACGGCTACGACACGGTGCTCGACGACGAGGCGTCCAACATCTCGGCTGGCGAGAAGCAGCTCGTCACCATCGCCCGGGCGTTCCTGTCCGACCCGGCACTGCTCATCCTCGACGAGGCGACGAGCTCGGTCGACACACGCACCGAGCTTCTCGTCCAGAGCGCCATGGCGGCGCTGCGGTCCGACCGCACGAGCTTCGTCATCGCCCACCGGCTCTCGACGATCCGCGATGCCGACCTCATCCTCGTCATGGAGGAGGGGCGCATCGTCGAGAAGGGCACGCACGCCGAGCTGCTCGCGACGGGCGGCGCCTACGCCACGTTGTATGCCGCCCAGTTCACGGGTGCCGCGGCCGACCTCGACGAGTCGGCGGAGGCTGCTGCCGCGCCGAACGGCATACCCGAGATGGCGGGTGTCGGAGCGGGCGCACCCGGCCCGGCTGGAGGTCCCGGCGTCCCGGCGCCCGACACGGCCATCCCGGCGGACGGCAGCGCCCCGGACTGAGTCGTGTGCGACGGGGCCCCGTCATCCACCCGGATGGCGGGGCCTCGTCGTACCCGTCCTCAGGTGCGACGGCCAGTGCCGCGGGGCGCCACGACCCGCCGTGACCCGGAACGGGCGCTCGCCTGTCACCGCGCCTGTCACCGCGCGTGTTACCGCGGCGGTTAGGGGGGTGTTAGCGGGCCTGACGAGTCTGGAGTCACGTCCTCGTCCTGCAGTTCCGGGACAAGGCCTGCCGACCTCGGGCGACCGACCGGCCCACGAGTTGCACCCACCAGCAAGGAGCACACCATGTTGTCCCTCAACCGGCGGAACACCGCTCGCACGTTCGCAACTGCCGTCGCCCTGGCGGCCGCCACCTCCGGCGTCGTGCCCCTGGCCCCCGTCTCGTCGGCCGATGCGGCCAGCGCCATGGTCACCCACGCGCGCAACTACCTCGGCACCTACCAGGGCCAGTGCAAGGTCTTCGTCCAGAAGATCTACGCCGAGGTCTACCCGAACACCCTTGGCGTCGGCTACTACCAGGCCTACGTCAACGCGGGCTACCACCGGGTGGCCAAGGCGGACGTCGTGCCGGGCGACATCATCCAGGAGACGGATGCCGGGTCGCACACGACAGGGATCCACACCGCGATCGTCACCGGCGACCCGGCCGGTGGCGAGATCCGGGTCATCGACTCCAACTTCGTGGCGACCAACAAGGTCGGGGAGCACACCTACAACCCGACGACGCACGCGCAGTCCCACGGCGGCGTGGCCTACTACTGGCACAAGGGCTGACTGGCGCCGAAGGCCGCCCGGACGCGCAACGGGTGCGCCGCAGCGGAGGACTCCTCTGCGGCGCACCCGTGCGGTTGGTTCGCTCCGGCGCGGGCCAGAGCTCGTTCAGATGGACGTGGGCGGCTGGATCGGGCAGGTGCCGTTGGTCGACTGGACGATGTGCTTGACGCACCAGACGGACGCCTCGGCGGAGCCGGCGCCGTGCGTCGTGAGGGCGAGGACGGTTGCCGCGACGAGGACGGCTGCGGCCCGGTTGACATGCTTCACGTGGGTCCCCTGATGTGTGACGTGTCGGGCTCCGGGTTCGGAGCCCTGCGGACGTTTCGCAGCCTAGGGGAGCCGCCCTAACTCGTCGCTAACTCGCGTGAGCCGGATACGGGGGGTTCGGCAGCCGGAGGGCCGCGTCGGTGAGGCCGAGGTCACCGAGGAGCTGGGCGCACTCGCGTTGCTCGGGATCCACCTGCACCGCGCACCGCCGGGCGATGGCGACGCGCCGGGCGAGGTCGGCCGCGAGTTCGAGCGGCTGACCGACCCGGCGCCGCAGCTCGACGAGGCGGCGAGCCTGCTCGTCGGCCCGGGCCCACTCCCCGCGGGCGGCGAGCAGGTCGACGTGGAGCCGCAGGACGTCCGGGTCCTCTCCGGACGGTGCGCGTGGGTCGAGCTCGGCCCGGGCGGCCGACAGCTCGGCCTCCGCCCGAGCCAGGTCACCGACGCCGCAGTGCACCCGGGCGAGGGCGAGGCGGCAGTGTGCCGTGCCGAGGTCGTCGTGGATCGCCACCGCCAGCTCGAGGGCCTCGGCGAGCAGGGCGCGTGCCTCCTCCCACCGCTGCAGGTCGAGCAGCCCCTCGGCTCGCGTGGTCAGCCAGATGCTCGTCGACCGTGTCGGCTCCGAGACCCGCGACTGCTCCACACGTGCGGCGAGGAGCGGGTCGGCCTCGGCGGCCCGGCCGACGTTGCGCAGCACGACCCCGCGCTGGGCCTCGGCCCGCAGGCGCCCGGCCTCGTCGCCGAGCTGCGACGCGAGGTCGGCGGCCGCGTCGAACCAACGCATGGCCTCACCGAAGCGGTCGGCCATCATGGCGGCCCAGCCGGACATCGAGAGCGTGCGCTGCTGGGCGTTGGGGTCGTCGAGCTGTCGCGCCACCTCGAGGGCCCGCGCGGCGACCTGGGGCAGCTGGTCGGCTCGCTGCCGCTGGGCGAGCACGGCGAACAGCGAGCTGAGCAGCTCGAGCTCCTGCTGGTGTGGCGGGTCCGGCGGCCGGTGCTCGTGCGCCTCCAGTGCGACCCGGAGGACACGCTCCCGGTCGTCGTCGTACGCCCGCATGGCGAGGAAGTCCCGGAAGGCCAGGGCCAACGCGCCCGCGGTCTCCGCCTCGCCCTCACCGGCCATCGTGACGACGGCCGAGACGAGACTGCCCCGCTCGGCCTCGAACCACTCGCGCGGAGCCGCCACGGCCTCGAGCGCGCCGTCGAGCGTGGCGCGCTCCCCGTCGGTCGAAGGGTGAGCCGTCGTGGTCGGCACGCGCGTCGGAGCAGAGACCGGCGCGGGGGACGCGGGCGGCGATGCGGCACCCTGCCCGTCGCGGCGCTGCTGGAGGGCCTCGCTCGCGACACGCGCGAGGCCCAGCCACCGCGTCGCGAGCTCCGTGGTCAGGGCCGCGCGCGTGTCCTGCGGCTCCTCGGCGTCGAGCCGCTCGGATGCGAGCTGGCTGACGAGGCTGTGGACCCGGTAGCGGGGCTGGTTCGCCCCGTCGCGGCCCACCGGCTCCACGAGGTGCCGGTCGACGAGCTCGTCGAGGGCACGGTGCGCCTCGATCTCCCGGGTGAGGCCGTGCAGCAGGAACCGAGCCAGCCACGCCGGCCAGTCACCGGGCGGAGCGAGCGACAGCCGCCGGAACAGCGCCCGCGACGGTGAGGCGAGGTCGGCCAACGAGGCCGCGATGCTCGCCCTGACGTCGATGTCGCCCGCCGACAGCTCGTCGAGGCGCGCGTGCTCACGGGCGAGCCGTCCGAGGAGGTCCTCGGTGGTGAGCGAGGCGTTGGTCGCGAGCTTCGAGCCGGCCACGCACAGGGCCAGCGGCAGGTGACCGCAGAGCGCGCTGACCTCGGCGAGGAGGTCGACCCGACCCACGGCCTCGGAATCGGGACTCGCGAGCTCGGCGATGAGCGCCGCGCCGTCGCGCGCCGACAACGGGGGAACGATGTGGCGTCGCACGCCGACGAGCCCGGCCAGCTTGCTGCGGGAGGTGACGATCGCCCCCGCCCCCGGAGTGGTGGGAAGCAAGGGGCGCACCTGGGACTCGGCCACCGCACCGTCGAGGACCATGAGCACGCGTCGGCCCGCCGTGCGGCTGCGATACAGCGCCAGCCGCTCGTCGAGACTGCTCGGGATGGAGCCGCTCTCGACCCCCAGGGCGCGCAGGAACCGGCCCACGATGTGGTGCGGGTCCGCGGCCCCGGACGGGTCGTCGCCCAGCGCCGCATACAGCGTGCCGTCGGGATACGTGCTGCTCAGGGCGTGTCCCGCCGTGACCGCGAGCGCCGTCTTGCCGACCCCTCCGACACCCACGAGGACGACGACAGCGGGGGGAGCGGCGCTGGGGCGAGGCCGCTCGCGCGCCGGCCGCGTGACGTCCGTCGTCGCGGGCGATCCCGTGTGGCTGGTGGAGCCGCCGAGCCGCGCCAGCACCGCACTGAGCAAGGCATCCCGCCCGACGAGCGTCCAGGTGGGAGCGGGGAGCTCACGGGGCAGACGGTGGGGCACCTCCGGGGTGACCGGGTCCCCGCGGAGGATGAGGGCGTTGAGGGCCGCGAGGCGTGGGCCCGGAGGGACCCCGAGCTCGTCGACGAACCGCTGGCGCAGCCGGCGGTATGCCGTGGCGGCCTCGGTCCTGCGGCCGGCCGAGGCGAGTGCCCGAAGGCGGTGCTCGTGCAGGCTCTCGTTCCAGGGATCGTCCTGCAGGTGCGACGCGGTGACCGTGAGGACGTCGTCGTAGCGGCCCAGCTCGGCGAGGACGGCGACGTAGAGGTCGACGGCCGCGATGCGCTCGTCGTCGAGCCGGCGCACGGCAGCGATGCTGTTGTCACCACCGGTCGCCTCGGCCGCACCACCGAAGGGCGTCCCCCGCCATAGCGCCACGGCGCTACCGAGCCACTGCGCCCGTTGGTCCGCGGAGGCGGACAGGTCGTTCTTGGCCAGGTCGACGAGAGCTCGGAACTCGACGAGGTCGAGCGTGTGCCCGGGCCCCAGCCGCAGCTCGTAACCGGTGCGGTGCGACACGATGAGATCACGGCCGTGCTCGCCGAGGTGGCGCCGGAGCGTCGACATGACGTTCTGGACCTGTTGCTTGGCCGTCGGCGGCGGGTCGTCCCAGAGCAGGTCGATGATCGCCTCGCTGCGCAGCAGTCGATCGGTGGCGATCAGCAGGTGTGCGAGGACCAGACGTTCGCGCCCGCTGCCGAGGGGTATGGCGACGCCATCCTCGTCGCGGACCTCGACGGGCCCCAGCACCCGGAACTGCACAGGTGCATTGTGTCGGTTTCCACGCAGCGAGGCGCAACCCCGCAGCCAGATCTCGGCTCGGCGCCTCTAGCTCACGTCGGGTCCTGGTGGTCTCCTTCGAGGTTGGAGCGGGTCAGCTCGTGTTCCGGGTTTGCCCGCAGGTCCGGCTTCGTCGGACCCGCGGGCACGGCGGGAACGGCGGGCTCAGCCGCAGGCGACGTCGTTCCACGTCCCGAGGTACGGGATGCCGCCGTAGTCGACCATGGCCGTGACGTCGACGCAGCGACCGTTGGTGCCCGTCACGATCAGACCTCCGGCGTAGAGCTCGAACGTCCCTTGGTCGTGCGCGGTCTGGGACAGGCCGTTGCGGTGCAGCCTCACCTGCATGCGCCGGATGTCGTGCTTCACGCTCTCTCCTTCCGAGGACGCCCGGTCCGCGGTCACGCGTACGGGTTCATCCGCCAGTCGTAGCCCGAGCAACCCCCGGAGCCGCAGACCCTGATCGCGAAGGCGTCGACGTCCTCGTAGCCGCTCTGGTAGTACGTGCTCGTGCTGACCGGGGCAGAGCCGCACCCGCCGCTGTCGACGCGCTCGCCGACCTTGATCCAGATCATGTCCTGGATGGTGCCGCCGCGTCCGATGTAGAGGTTGATCTTCGCCGCCACGCCGTCACCGGGACACCGGTCGTTGACGTAGAGGTCGTTGATGTTGACGCGCGTGGCGCTGCGGAAGTCGAGATAGGCCGACCCGTAGGCCCGCTGGTCCGGTGAGGTCGCCGACACCGACCCGTCGTCGGCCTGGGCGGGAGTGGCGCCGAGCATCACGCCGGACAGCGACAGTGCGAGAGCACTGAGGGCGCCGACGACGGTCGTTCTGGTGATCATGGACTGACTCCTTGTTCGGGTCTGCCCATCCTCGGGACCGCCGCTAACCAGCCGCTAACTCGCGCTGGTCGGTCGGCGCTCGCCGGCACACGGCATACGCCCGCTGCCGCCGGCATACGGCATACGCCCTCTGCGGAAGGTTCAGGGCTCGAGGAGGACGGCTCCCGGCCCGTGCTCGGCCAGCACGTCGGACGGGTTGTTGAGCGCGCACGTGCGCAGGCTGAGGCAGCCGCAGCCGATGCAGGAGTCGAGCTGGTCGCGCAGCTTCTCGATGCGCCGGATCTGCTCGTCGAGACGGCCACGCCACGCGCGCGAGAGACGGGCCCAGTCGGTGGCGGTGGGCGTGCGAGCGTCGGGAAGCGTCGCGAGAGCAGCCCGGATCTCCTCGAGGGACAGGCCGACCCGCTGGGCGGCGCGGATGAACGACACCCGGCGGATCGTGACCCGCTCGTAGCGGCGCTGGTTGCCGGTCGTGCGGACCGACCGGATGAGACCGAGGTCCTCCCAGTAGCGCAGCGCCGAGGTGGCCGCGCCCGTGCGTTCGGCGACCTGGCCGATGGTCAGGCCCGACATCTAGGCGACCCTCGCTTCGGAGAGCCGAGCGACGATGTCCTCGACGGTCTCGTCCGGCGTCTGCTGCGAGCTGTCGAGCCAGAGGCCGATGTGCGGCGTCTCGGTGCGGACCTTGTGGTCGAAGTCGCGAATCGACCAGAGGTCGCCGTAGCCGACCTTGACGCGCTTGGACTCTCGCTGCATGACGGTGTCGACGTCGGGCGCGAGCATGACGAGGCTGAGCGGTCGCGCGGTCAGCTGGTCGAGGAACGGCTGAAGCGTCGTCCCCACGAAGAGGTCCTGGACGACGACGGTGAAGCCGGCCGCGGCGTACTCGTCGGCGGAGTGCGCGGCGACGGAGTGGCGCAGGGCGAGCTGCCGCTCGGCCTCGGGATCGCCGTGCGGCGACATGTCGACGCGCCCGCGCACGACGACGCGGCGAAACTCGTCACCGCGCAGGTGCACCGCGCGCGAGAAGCGCTCCGCGAGGAGCTGGGAGACGGTCGACTTCCCCGCGGCCATGACGCCGGTGACGACGATGATCTGCGGGATGTCGACGGCGGAGTGGAGGGCCCGGTCGCTCACACCGCACACCCTAGGTGCCGCCGGCCCAAAAGTCGCCAGAGTTCAGGTGACGTTCAAGTAGCGCGTGCCGCACCCTGCTGCCGACACCGATGGCGTATGCCGTCGCCGACCTCCTGGAGTGCCCGGTTCGGTGCGTGCGGAACTGAGCACTCGAGCTGGTGGGATCCTCGAATGGTCACGGCGCCACGTCAGGCGTAGGCCTCGACCTCGTCAGGGGTGGCGCGCCGCACGACGACGCGGGTCCAGGCGCCGACGTAGAGGCGGTCGTCGTCGCCGAGCTCGGTCTTGGGGCCGACGGCGACGGCGCGCTGGGGGAGTGGTCCGGCCGCGGGTCCGACAAAGGTGCCGTTGGAGCTGCCGAGGTCCTCGACAAACCAGCGCGTGCCGTCCGTGGTCAGCTGCGCGTGCCGGCGGCTCACGCCGGGGTCGGACGAGAGGTCGATCTCGGGATGGGTGTTCTTGCTCGTGGACACGCGGCCGAGCAGGACGCTGCGGTGGCGCAACGGCATGATCGTGGGCAGTCCGGGCGACGGGCAGGGGTCCTCGGCCTCCTGGGTCTGGTACCAGTCCGGGTCGACCCAGACCTCCGCCAGCCACTCGAACGACGTCGACGCCTCCTCGGCCGTGGGACCGGATGCAGGAGTGCGGGCCGACAGGTTCGCGGCCACGCCGCCAGCCGGACCGGGCTGCACGGCTTCTCCGTCGGGCTGGGTGTCGGCGAGGTCCTCCGGTCCCGCCGCGGGGTCACGCGGCATCGCGCCGGTGGTGAAGTCGTAGCCGCAGGCCTCGCAGAACAGTGCCCCGTCCGGGTTCTCGGTGCCGCAGTTGGGGCACTCGAGCGCCGCCGGTGCGGCCGGGACTGCCGGACCCGGGGTCGGTGCAGCCGCTGGCGGCACCTCGAGGTCCAGGGACGAGCCCGTCGACGCCGGCGCAGCGCCGGTTGAGGCGCCGGTTGCAGGGCCGGTCCCGGCGCCGGTCCCAGCGCCAGCGGCGGCACCGAACCTGGGGTCGGCCGCGCCGGCCGCGATCCCGCCCCTCGAGGCGGCCTGGGCGTTCGGGTCGATGGGCGAGCCGCAGGTGTCGCAGTAGTCCTCGGCCTCGGAGGTGTGTCCGTTGGGGCAGACGGCACTCACCGGCGCACCCTGCTCGTCTTCGTCGAGGCCGTGTCGAGCGACATCTCGTCGATCTTCGACGCCCCCTTCTTGAGGCGGACGGTGCCGGTGTCCGCGTCGTCGATCTCGACCACCTTCTTGAGCCGGGTCGTCATGTCGTCGTTGCCAGTGGCGTCGGCGAGCTGCACGGCCCGGCCGAGCTTGGCGGTGGCGACGTCGTCCTGTCCGGCGGCCTTGGCAGCGAGCCCCTCCTGGATGACCGTCGCGAGCTCGGCCTGCCCGGTGTACGCCGCGACGGCAGGGTCGATGCGCGTCGTCAGCGAGTCGTCGTTGCTCCACTTGGCCTTGACGAGCGCCTGCGCGACGGGGTCACCGCCGAGGGAGAACTGGACGCGGGCCGCGAGCTGCTCCTGGCCGAGCGTGCGGGCGGGGAGGCGGACGGCCACGTGGTAGTCGCGACTCTCGTCGGACCACGCTCCGGTCGGGTAGGCGCCGGTCAGCGGGTTGAGGACGGTGCGCCGCGACGTGAGGTCCTCGAGCGTCGGTGACACCTGCTTGACGAAGAGCAGCTCGGCGCCCTGAGGGACCCAGACGCGCAGCTCCGAGTTGGCGACACCACGCGACATCGACGCCCGCATCATCGCCTCGAACTCGGCGGCCATCTCCTCCGGGGCCGGGATGAGGTCGACGGTGCCGAGCAGGGCAGAGGCGATGCCACGCACCTCGTCGACGCGCCACTGGTCGCCGACGCCGCGGCAGTCGCACTGGAACGCGCCGACGCAGCTCTGGACCGCGGCCTGCAGCGACCGAGGGGTCTCGCCCTCGTTCACGCCGTCGGTGAGCAGGATCGCGTGGCGCTTCGTCACGTGCGGCACGGTCTCGAAGATCTGCCGGGCGAGGGTGAGCCAGGTTCCCATCGCCGTGCCGCCGTTGGCGCGCAGGCCGTCGATGGCGCGGTTGGCCTCGCCGCGGGTGTGCGCCGACATCGGCACCAAGGCACCCTGGTGGCTGTACGGGTAGACGATCTGGGCCGTGCCGTTGCCCGACACGATGGAGAAGAGCGTGCCGTCGACCATCTCGGCCAGTGCGGCCTTCGCTGCCTCGCCTGCGGCCTGGACGCCGCGGCGACCCATCGAGCCGGACGTGTCGATGAGGATGACCTCGGCGGCCGAGCCCGGGTCGGGCAGCCCGGCCGAGGTCGTCCCTGCCGACGCGCCGGTCGAGGTGACGCGGACGATCGCGTGCACATCGGTGCCGCCGTCGGGCAGGAACTCGTTCTGGAACACGTCTGCCGTGAAGTCAGCCATCGGTCGGGTCCCCTTCCAGCGGCGCCGTTGCGGTCGCCTCGGTCGTCGTCGTCGATCCTCGCCCAGCCAGTCTCGCGAGGGCAACCGTGATGTTGTCGCGCCCACCCTGCCCGTTGGCGAAGTCGACGAGGGCCTGGGCCACCGTGGTGGGCGTGACCTCGTCGAGCCGTCCGGCCGCGTCGTGCAGCAGAGCCCGCAGCGCCTCGGCGTCGGAGCAGTAGTTCCAGAGCCCGTCGGAGCAGACCATGAGCCATCCCGGTGTCGCCGTCAGCGTCGTCAGGTGCGGCGTGAGATCCGGAGGAGCGTCCTTGCCGAGCCAGCGCGTGATCGAGTGCGCGTGCGGTCCGGTCTCGGCCTCCAGCCTCGGGACTCCCGCGGCCATCTGCTCCTGGGCGAAGGAGTCGTCGCGGCCGAGCTGGCGCGCGGGCTCGCCCACGCCGTCGGGAAGCCAGTAGACGCGGCTGTCGCCGACGTTGCCGGCCACGATGACGTCGTCCTCGACGACCGCGGCCGCGAAGGTGCACGACGGTGGGTTGGGCACGTCCTCCACCACGGAGACGGCGACGGCCTCGTTGGCGCGGGCAACGGCGTTCGTGAGTGCTCGGCCCGCTCCTGCCGCCCAGGCGTCCGGGGTGCCGACCCCCTTGGGGAACGGCTGGTCGAGGACGGATCGGGCGGCCTTCGCGGCGGCGAGCGAGGCGATGTGCGAGTCGGTCGCCATCGAGACCCCGTCGCACACGACGAGGACCGCCCGCGATCCCGGCGCCTCGGTGGCGCTGAGCGACATGGCGTCCTCGTTGCGGGCGTGGCGCTTGCCGATGTCGCAGACACCGCCGACCCAGGCCGTCGGTGACTCGACGAGGTGGTCGCGCGGGTTGGGCGGCGGCGTGCCGCAGTGGTCGCAGTAGCCGTCGACGATGCGACCCTCACCGCAGGCGTGGCAGGTGAGGTCCTCCGTCACGGGGCCGACGGCCGAGGAGGGCACGGCCCCGGTCCACCCGACGTCGAGCGGGGACTCCTCGCCGGCGGGGGCGGTCTGCGGCGTGGCGGAGGCGAGGAGGGTGTCGTCCGAGACGTCGGCGGGTGGCTGCGGCTCGCCCGAGGCACGGACCGCGACGACGAGGTCGGCGCCGCACGCCTCGCAGAAGGTCGACTCGGCCGCGTTGGCCGTGCCGCAGACCGGGCAGTCCCGCGACGCGATCGACTCGGTCGCAGGGAGGACGGGAGCTGGCTGGCTCGCTCCCGTCGTCGGGATGTCGGTCACGAGAGGCTCCAGGGTCGGATGGCGTTGGCCTCGTCCACGAGGGGAACGCGCTCGGACAGGTCAGGGGTGCGCTTGGCCAGCTCGCGCAGGGCCTCCTCGAGCCCGGTTCGCAGGCCGTTGGGGGTGCCCTTGTGCTCGCCGAGGCGGACGTCGGCCTTGTTGCCGCTCTTCTCCACCGTCGCAAGCGCCTCACGGTAGATGAGCGTCGTGAGCTCGGCCCGGCGCCGCGCCGACAGCGACGTGTCGTCGAGGGTGCGCAGGGCCTCGGCGAGGTCGGGCAGTCCCCGGTTCGCCTTGGTGAGCAGCTCGGCGAGCCCCGCACGCGCCGTGCGGTAGGCGCTCGACTGGACCGGGACGAGGCGGTATGCCGCCACGGCGCCCTCCACGTCGGTGCGTGCCGCCCGGATGCGGGCGAGTCCGAAGGCCGCCATCGGCACGTAGGTCGCGTCGGTGCGGGCGCACGCCACGTAGAGGTTCTCGGCGACGGCGTCGTCACCGGCCTGCTCCGAGGCCTGGGCGAGCGCCAGCTTCGGGGCCAGCTCGCCCGGCACCTGCCCGTAGACGGCGTTGAACGCGGCCTGGGCCGCGCGTGCGTCGCCTCGCTCGAGGGCGGCAAGACCCTGGATCCAGACGGCTCGCCACTCCCACGGGTCGGCCCTGAGCAGCTCGCCCGCGGTGGCCTCTGCGATGTCGGGCTGGCCCGCGTCGAGGGCGGTGCGGGCCTGCTCGAGCAGCACCTCGGTCGTGCGCACCGCCGCGCGCCGGAGGGTGGCGAGGCGTTCCTCCGGGGAGCCGGCCACGGTGGTCAGCCAGCCGGTCTGCGGGTCGTGCGGATCCCGGCGCAGTGCCGGCAGGTTGCGCCAGTCGTCCGGTTCGACGCCCGGCGTCGGCACGTCGAACAGGAGCGAGCTGACCGTCGTCGAGGCGGCGCCCGAACCGCGGTCGAGGGCGACGACCTCGCGCAGCACGCCCACCATCTGCGAGCGGAGCTCGTCGGCGGAGACGAAGCGGTCGTCGCGGTTGGGCGCGCAGGCCTTGGCGACGAGGCGGTAGAAGGAGTCGTACCGCTGGAAGACCGGCACGGTGTCCTGGGCCGGCAGGGTGTTGAGGTAGGTGGTCTGGTAGCCGCGGAACTCCATCGTCAGCACGACGAGCGTCCGGCCGATCGTGTAGATGTCCGAGGCCACGGAGACGCCGAGCTCGGCGACCTCGGGGGCCTGGTAGCCCACGGTGCCGAAGATGGCCGAGTCGTCGTCGTCGGCCCGGCGCACGCCGCCGAGGTCGATGAGCTTGACCTCGTCGCCCACCTGGATGATGTTGTCGGGCTTGAAGTCGCAGTAGACGAGCCCGAGGTCGTGGAGGTACTGGAACGACGGCAGGATCTCGAGGATGTAGGCGAGAGCCTGGTCCACCGGCAGCGGGTCGTACTTCCCGGCGGCCTGGAGGCGCTGCTTGAGGATCGACTTGAGCGACGTGCCGCCGACGTACTCCATGACGATGTAGCCGGCGTCGTCGTGGGTCACGAAGTTGTAGATCTCGACGATGCTCGGGTGCGACACCTGCGCGAGGAAGCGCTGCTCGGCGATCGCCGCGGCCAGGGCGTCGGGGTCGGCCGAGTTGAGCAGGCCCTTGAGCACGACCCACCGGTCGGAGACGTTCTTGTCGCGCGCGAGGTAGATCCAGCCGAGGCCACCGTGGGCGAGGCAGCCGGCGACCTCGTACTGCCCGGCGACGAGGTCGCCCGCCTTGAGCTTGGGGTCGAAGGAGAAGGGGTGGCGGCAGTTGGCGCAGAAGCCGGTGGTGCGGCCGGGCTTGCCGTCGCGTCCGCGACCGACGGGCTCGCCGCACTTGGGGCAGAAGCGCTTGTTCTCGGGCACCGACGGGTTGGTGAGCAGTGCCTTCTCGGCGTCGATCTCGGGCGCCGGCCGCACCGAGGTGATGCCGCCGCCGAGGCGGGCCGAGCGGAGCCGCTGTGAGCCCCCGGTGCGACGGGTGGCCACGGATCCGGCCTCGCGGGCGCGCTTGGAGCCCAGGGCGGCCGACGCGAGATTGCTCGATGCCGCGGAGCGCGTGGAGATCTCGGGCCCGACGCCTCCGGTGGCCCCGTTCGCGGCGATGACGCCTGCCCCACCGGCCTGGCCCGAGGGCGCGGCATAGCCCGCGACGCCGAGCTGGTCGGCCGGCGTGCCGCAGACGTTGCAGTAGCCCGCCTCGATCGTCCCGCTGCAGCCGGGTTGCTGGCAGGCGCCGCCCTCGGGGATCGAGGGGGTGACGGCCGGTGCCGCGGCGCGTGCGGGGGGCCCGACGGGGTCGGCAGGGCCGGTGGGGCCGGCGGAACCCGGAGTCCCGCGCCCTCCCACCGAGGCGCTGACGACGGGGGCGGGGGTGGACCCGGCGGCCATGCCGCAGACGTCGCAGTAGCCGTCGATGATCGTTCCGGTGCAGCCCGGTTGCGTGCAGTTCATGGGCGGGGCCTCTGGGCTCGGGGTGCGGACGGACGGGGGGTGGTGCGCCCGGCACGCGGCTGGGGACGGGTCGCTGCGTCGACGTAGGCCTGGAAGGCGGCCGCGAGGGCACGGGCGCGGGTGATGGGTAGCGGCCGTGAGGCGAGGGTCTCGTCGAGACGTCGGCGCAGCTCGGTCACGTCGGCCTGCGCCTCGGGCGTCAGGGTCGCCGACGAGGCCATGGCGTTGACGGCACCCACGAGCCCCACGACCTCGTCGCGCTCGGCCAGCCCGGCGGCATACGTCTCGTGGGCGAGGTCAAGGGCGCGCGAGACCCGCTCCAGCTTCTCGCGGTATGCCGTGAGCTCGGCCGCCGCCTGCGGCACGGGTCCCAGCGCACGCACGTTGGGGATCGCGAGACGCGGCGCGGGGGTGATCGCCTCGAGGCAGGCGCGTTCGAGAGCTCGAATCGCGGCGGCGCGCGCGTCGAGCTCCTCGACCTGCTGCTGGGTGCGCACCCGGCTGCGGGCGGCGGAGGCTCGCTCGGCCGCGGCCACGATGAGGTCGCGCTCGAGCACGGCGGCGTCGATCTCGAGGGGGCCGATGATGCCGCCGACGTCGGCGCCGCGCCGAGCCCGCTCGACGAGGTCGCCCATCCGGCGGTCGAGCCGGGCGAGCTTCTCGGCCGCCTCGTCGCGGTGCGCACCGGCCGGCACGAGCGGGACCTGGTCGCGCGAGCGCTCGATCCCGGCGCGTACCAAGGTGATCCGCTGGGTTGCCTCTGCTGCTCCGGGCGCCAGGGAGGCGCGCGCCTGGAGGGTGCGGGTCAGTGAGTCGAGCAGCCGGCACGCCTCGGGCAGGCTCACCGCGAGCGAGCCGCTCGACGGCAGCGACAGGTGCTCGGTCGTGTTGGAGTCGAGCCGTCCGTGGATCAGGGTCGAGAGCCGCTCGGCCTCGACGGGGCCGACGCGGCCGCCGTCGAAGGTCGTCTCGAGCAGGGTGAGCCGGTCGCTGACGGCCTTCCAGAACGTCAGCGCCACGGTGAGGTCGTTGGTGATCGCGACCTGCTCCGCCTGTGACAGCTTGAGGACCGCGCGGTCGACCTCGCCGAGGTCGGCCCGCCGCTGGGCCACCCACTCGCGCAGGGCGCCGAGGTACCTCTGGGCCTCGGCGGCCTGGACGGGCACACCGAGGCGCCCGGGCGCCACGGGCGCAGCGGTGCCCGGGTCGGGGTCGTTCCGTGGCACTGCCGTCATCGCCCGTAGACCGGGGTCGGGGGCGCGGGCGCGGGGCCGAGCGGCTCTGCGAGCCAACGGTTGTAGATCGCCTTCCACTCGCCGTCGGCCTCGAGGTCGGCGATGACCCGGTTGACGTAGCGCGCGAGGTAGACGTCGGACCGGTTGAGGCCCAGGCCGTAGGGCTCGACGGTGATCGGCTTGGCGCTCGTGATGACGGTGTTGGGGTCCTGGGCCGCGAGGCCCGCGAGCACGGTGTCGTCGCCCGTGATGGCGTCGGCCTTGCCCTGCTGGAGCAGCACGAGGCATCCCGTGTGCGTCCCCGCCGTGACCACGACGGGGCCCTTGACCTGCTGGAGCTTGGTCAGCGACGTCGTGCCCGCGGGCGCGCACACCCGACGTCCCTCGAGGTCGGTCAGGGCGAGGTCCGCGGCGCCCGGAAGGGCCTTGCTGACGAGGACCTTCTGCCCGGACCGGTAGTACTCGGCGGAGAAACCGATGTCCTTCCAGCGGGCGCACGTCATCGTCATGTTGCGCGCGACCATGTCGACCTCGCGGTCCTGGAGCAGCGGGATGCGGTCCCCGGCCGTGATGACCCGCAGCTGGAGCTTGCCTGGGTCGCCGAAGATCGCCTTGGCGACGGCTCGCGCCATGTCGATGTCGAAGCCCTGGATACCCCCCGAGAAGGGGTCGCGGGCGCCGAAGAGGTACGTGTCGGCCGAGACCCCGACCGTGACGTAGCCCTTGGAGATGATCTTGCGCATCGACGCGTCGGTGATCTCGCCGCGGCTGGGCAGGCTCGGCAGCGGGTCGTAGGACTGGGTCGCGTTGGTGCACGTCGGGGCTGCGACTGCTGGTGCGCTGCTCGACGGTTTGGGCGCCGTGGTCGCCGGCAGCTGCGTCTCGGCATACGTGACGCCTGAGCACCCGGCGAGGACTCCCAGGCCGGCGACGGCGACCAGGGTGGAGAGGCGACGGCGCAGCGTCGACGTCAGGGCGCTCACCGGTACTCCTCGATCCGCTGGCCGACTCCTCGGACGATGAGCCACGACGCCGCGAGCGCCGCGAGGGCGACGATGAACGCGACGAGCGGTGCGCTCCCGCCGAGGTCCTTCAGCGTGGCGACGGTCGTGGTGGCGGCTTGGTCGCGGTCCTGCGTCACGGCGACGTCGAACGCGTCGAAGGTCGTTGCAGCGCCGCCGGGAGCCGTGCTCGTCGACAGCTTGACCGCGTCGTCCCACCTGCCCCCGTTGTCGAGGGAACGCACCTTGACGTGGGCGTCGACGTAGGCCTGCCAGGACCGCGTCAGCTCGGCGGACTGGTCGGTCTTCGCCAGGCCGGCGTCGACGGCCGTGCGGTTGGTCTTCCACGCGGCCTCGTTCGCAGCGCCGGACCCGCGCTTGATGAGGGTCAGGCTCTCGTTCGCCCGGGCGTCGTTGCCCGCTGTCGTCACGTTGGCAAGGGCGACGGCCCGCTCGTAGTCGCCGCGGGACACGTCACGGGTCGCCGTGCTGATGCCCGTGATGACGGTGGCGGTGACGAAGAGGGCCACGAGCAGCAGCGCGATCGCCCCGGTCAGCGACGGGTTGAGGTAGCGGTGCGTGCGCTTGGCGAGCCACACGGCAAGGGCCACCAGACCGATGAGCGAGACGACGCCGATGAGGAGCTGGACGGTCGAGTTGCTGCGCTCGAACTCCATCCTCGCTCGCTCCTCGTTGGCCTTGACGACCTGCGCCACGATCGGGATGGCGTCGGCGCGGAGCCCGGTGCTGGCCTGCGTGAGGTACTGCGCACCGACCGGCAGGCCGAGGCGGTTGTTGGAGCGGGCCTGCTCGACGAGGGCGGCATACGTCTGCACGCGCTCGGCGAGCACACCGAGCGCCTTGCCGTCGGCGGGCTGGGCAGCGGCGGCCGCGGCGATGCCCGAGGCCACGCGGGCCATCGCGCCCTCATACCTGGCGCGGGAGTCCGCGGACTCGAGGCCGCCGACGAGGAAGGCGTTGGTGGCCACCGCATCGGCGCGGAGGAGGTCGACGTGGATGGACTGCACCCGGACGACCTGCGCACTGTTGTTGGCGGCGCGCTCGACGGCGGACTGCGAGGCGAGGAGCGCGTTGGCGCTGACGCCACCGAGCAGCACCGCGGCGATGACGCCGAGGAGGCCGAACAGTCGCATCCGGCCCGGGGTGCCGTGGAGCAGCCGTTCGGCGACGCCACGCGCGCCGGGGATGCTGCCGGCGATGGTGCGCGGCGTGCGGTTGGCCTGGCCGGCGGGCGCGCCGGACGAGGCACCCGCCGGGATGGCGACGGGGATGTTCGTCGTCGGTGCGCTCATGCGGTGTCCTCGTGGTCGTTCACGCTCGTGTCGTGCTGCTCCGAGACTGCCTCATCGGTGCCCGCCGGACCATCAGGGTCTGCCCTGACCGCCGCCGGATCCTGCTCGGGCTCGTCGCTCGGGCTGGGCTCGTCGGGCTGCTCGGTGAAGTCGTCTGCAGTGAGTAGACGCAGGTCGTCGCGCGTCGGCTCCGTCGCGTCCTTGAGGCGCCACGCGTGGCGGCCGACGGCGTGCTCGAAGAGGTTGCGCGAGAAGCGGCCGTTGCCGAACGCCGGCGTGCGCGGGGTGGCCTGGAGCTGGTGCCGGACGCGGGTGCGCGCGTCGTCGGTCAGCTCGTAGTCGCTGCCGCCGGCAATGGAGTCGAGGATCGCGAGCAGCTCGTCGTCGGAGTAGTCGTCGAACTCGATCGTCGTCGTGAACCGGCTTGCCAGACCGGGGTTCTGTGCGATGAAGCCGACCATCGGGTCGGGGTAGCCGGCCACGATGACGACGAGGTCCTCGCGGTGGTCCTCCATCTCCTTGACGAGTGTGTTGACGGCCTCCTGGGCGTACTGGTCGCCGGTCAGGGCGTAGGCCTCGTCGATGAAGAGCACGCCGCCGCCCGCCCTGGCGCAGACCTCCGCGGTCTTCATCGCGGTCTGCCCGACGTAGCCGGCGACGAGCTCGCTGCGGTCGACCTCGACGAGCTGGCCGGTAGGCAGCAGCCCGAGTGCCTTGTAGATGCCGCCGACGAGCCGCGCGACGGTGGTCTTCCCGGTGCCGGGGTTGCCGACGAAGATGAGATGGCGGCCCATCTTCGGTGCCTTGAGGCCGGCCTCCGTGCGCATCTTCTCGACCGTGAGCAGCGCGACCTGGCGGTGGATCTCCTTCTTGACGCGCTCCAGACCGATCATCGCGTCGAGCTCGGCGAGGAGCTCCTCGACGGACTTCTCGGGCTCGGTCGGCGTCTCCGGCTCGGCGGCCGAGCCCGCGGGGGCAGCCGTCGCCGTGGCGGCGTTGCCCGGAACACCAGCCGAGTCGCCTTGTGCGGCAGGGCGGTCCGGAGGGGCGACGCCGACCGGCCTGGGGTCCACGGGTCCGATGACGCTCGGACGCATGGTGTCGGGTGAGCCCAGACCCAGCCCCGGGATGCCGCCGTGGAATCGGCCATCTGCGCCGGACCCGCTCCCGGGGAACGCGGGCACGCGCTGTGACGGGAGGCGTGCGGCGGCGAGGTAGGCACCGGAAGCGGCCGACGCGTTGGCGATGACCCAGATCGGCGCGGTGCCGAGCATCACCGCCGACGACGCGACCTCGGTCAGCGCCTCGGCGTACTCGGCCGCGAGAGTGTGGTCGGAGGCGACGAGGGCCTCGAGCAGGTCGGTCGGTGCGCCGCGCCAGCGCCGGCCACGTGAGGCCGCGTCGAAGAAGGCCTCGTTGATGCGGGCCAGGTCGGTGAGGCCGGGGTGGGCGACCTCGGCCCAGGCGGGAGCGGCGCCGGGCACGGCCTCGGCCAGGGCGGCAGCGACACGCAGGCCCTCGTCGCGGGCCGCAGTCGGGTCGAGACCGGCCTCGGCGGCGACGTCAGTCAGCTGGTCCAGGCTCTCGGCGAGACGGGACTCGTCAGTGTTCATGCATCACTCCGGCGGGGCCAGCGGGTGGGTGGAGGGGGTGGACGGGGTGCTGACGGCACCGGACGCGCCCGGGGTCCCGGCAGGGCCGACCTCGGGCGGGGGTGCGACGCGGATCGGGTCGGGGCCGAGCCCGAGCGCGCCACCCTCCGACGGCTGCCCGAACTTCTGCTCGAGGAACGCCCCGTGCACGATGATCGCCTCGGCGTCGGCACGGCATACGGCGTCGTAGACCTTGTCCATCGTCGTGCCGAGCAGGTCGAGCTGGTCGACGAGGAGCATGACCGAGCTCTTGCCCGCCGCGATGGGACGGGTGTCGGCCCAGTCGCGGGGGAGGCGCAGGTAGTTGCCGATGGCGACCGGGAGGTAGTCGGTGGCGGTGGCCATGACGCTGTAGCCCTGGCTGCTGCCGAGCCCGAGGTTGGCCAGGCGCGGCAGGGTCTGGCGCACGATGCGGGTGACGCGCAGCAGGCGGGAGAGCACGACACCGGGCACCTTGCCCTCGCGAGCCTGTGCCTCGATGGCGTCGAGCGCCCCGAGCAGCTGCTCGGTGGTGGGTGGGCCGGAGCGCACGGGTTCTGGTGCCTCCGGACCGTCCAACCCGAACCACGACCGGATACCCACTGCCTTGTCCCCTCTGGTGTGTCGCGCGGGCCGACCATCGGCCGGCCACGCACATCCTGCTCCACGGGTCGCGCCACGGCGACCCCGCCTCACCCGCGTCGCGGGCCGCTCACCGGCTCTCGGTCATCAGCCGCTCTCCGCCGTCCTCCAGGGCTCGCGGCCGCGCACTCGCTCGGGCTCGTTCATCGGCTCGCTCATCGGCCCGCGCCGAGGTCGAGCAGGCCCGGCGCGGAGTTCTCGGCGCGGCGGGCGTCCTGCTTGGAGACGCGGTCGAGGTAGGTGCGCGACTTGGCGACCTCGGTCTCGAGGGTCCCGATCGTCGCGGCCATGTTGTCGAGCGCCCGCACCTTGAACTGGTCGATGGTGTCCATCGTCTCGTAGATGTTGGCGAAGGCCTTCTGCAGCGACTCGATCGAGAGGGTCGAGCTCGCCGACTGCTCCTGGATGCGGGCGGAGTTCTGCTTGAGGGCCTCCGACGTGCGCTCGATGATGCCCGAGGTCGTCGTGTTGAGGGCGGTGATCTGGTCGAGCACGAGCTGCTGGTTGTTCAGTGCCTGGGCGACGATGACGGCCGTGCGCAGCGCCGAGACCGTCGTGGTGGTCGCGCGGTCGACGCCCTTGATGAGCTCGATGTTGTTCTTGATGATGATGTCGATGGCGAGGTAGTTCTGGATCGAGACCGCGAGCTGGGTCAGCAGGTCCTGGTGCTTCTGGCGGACGTAGAAGAGGACGTCCTCGCGCAGCGCCTTGGCCCGTTCCGGGTCGGTGGACTCGAGGGTCGCGACCTGGGCGGCCAGCTTGGCGTCGAGCCGCTCGGCGACGTAGACGTACTGGTTGAGCCGTCCCATCGACTCCCAGAGGTTCTTCTTCTCGAGGTTGAGGGCGACGTTGTCCTTGACGAGCTCGTCCTGGCCGGACTGGAGCGAGTGGAGGATGCCGTTGAGGTGGCTCTGGGCCGACTGGTACTTGCGGAAGTAGTCCGTGACCTTGTCGCCGAACGGGATCATTCCGAGGAACTTCTTCGCGCCCGCGGCCTGGCCGGGGTCGAGGTCCTCGACGGTGCGCCGCAGGTCGAGGAGCGTCTTGCCGACCTTGGAGTTGCCCGACAGGCCGCCCTCGTTGAGGGCCTTGACCGGCATCTGGAGCATGCGGTTGGACGACTCGGCGGCGAACTTCACCTCGTCGTTGCCCATGCTGCGCACGTCGGCGGCCTTGGTCTCCCACTCGGGTGAGCGGGCGGCGGCCTTGAGGAGCGAGTCGAGGTAGGTGTCGACCTTCGCATCGAGGCCGGGCAGGGCGGCCTCCGGGACGGCCGGGGCCATCTTCGGGGCCGTGGTCTCGGCCACGGCGGCCGTCGGAGCGGGGGCGGTGAGGATGAACGCCTCGCCGGGCGGCGGCTCGAGCGGAGCGACCTGGGCGGGCGCGGCTGCCTGGGCGGCGGGCTGGTCAGTCATCTGGAACGGGTCCTTCCCTCGCGTGCCGGCCACGTCGGCGACGCGACCGAAGTCCCTCGCCCGTCGGCACGGGCCCGCTGCACGGACCGTGGGACGTGCGCCGCATACGGCGCACGTCACGCGCCTGCGGCGCGCTCGTCGGGCGTACGGCCACTCTACGTGCCGTCCGCCTGCGACGGGTGGGCGAACGCGTGGGTTCCGTCGCCCGGCAGACCCCTTCGGACAAAGCCAGTCGGACAGGGCGCGACCGCGGCTCGGAGCCAGGGGAGGTCTCGAGCCGCGGTCGCGCGCGTGGTGCACCCACACCTGTCGAACGGGTGTGGTCACCGGTGGGTTCCGCTCGGCAGTCGGTGACCCCCTGGCGGTCAGTCGAACTGCCAGGAGCGCTTGCTCAGACCGAACCAGAAGCCGTCGATGACGCTCTTGTTGTCGAGTCCGCCGGACTCGTAGGCGGCGCCCAGGGTGACGAAGAGCGGCGCGAAGTGCTCGGTGCGCGGGTGGGCCTCGCGGGCAGCCGGAGCCTTGTCGAGGAAGTCGAGCAGGCTGTCGACGTCCTCGGCCTTCATGGCCTCCTGGGCCCAGTGGTCGAACTCGGCGCTGGCCCGCGGGGGCAGGGCGTCGGCGCCCGCGTGGGGGTTGAACCAGCGCAGGTTGTGGGTCGTGAAACCCGACCCGACGATCATCGTGCCCTGCTCGCGCAGCGGCGCGAGGCGACGGCCGATCTCGAAGAGACCGCGGGGGTCCAGCGTCGGCATCGACATCTGGAGCACCGGCACGTCGGCCTCGGGGAACATCTCCTTGAGCGGGACGTAGGCCCCGTGGTCGAGACCGCGGGCCTCGTCGCGGTGCACCTGGTGGCCGGGCCACGTGAGCAGCTTCGTCACGTCGTCCGCGAGCGAGGGTGCAGCGGGCGCGTCATAGGTGACGTCGTAGTACTTCTGCGGGAAGCCCCAGAAGTCGTAGGTCAGCGGGGCTCCCGTGGTGGAGCCGAGGGTTGTCGGCGCGTCCTCCCAGTGCGCCGACACCATGAGGACGTCCTTGGGCTTGGGCAGGTCGGCGGACCATCCGGCCAGCTCGGCGGTCCAGCGCTCGTCGTCGGCGAGCGGCGGGGCGCCGTGGCTGAGGTAGAGCACGGGGGCTGACATGGCGATTCCTCCAAGGTTGTTGAACTCTAAACTATCACGGGAACGCCACCACGGTCGACATCATTCCCCGACCGCGTATGCCGCAGGGCCGGTTTCGCAGCAGCGGGCGGCGTCGCCCGCCGCCGCACCGAGGAGGGGCGAGCGGTCCGCGAGCGGGACGGCATACGCCCTCTCCGGCGGATGTGGCGACAGCACACTCGGCGCGGGCTGTTACGGTCGGTCCGCGTCCACGTCGGGGCAGCGACGAATCCGCTGCACGTGAGATGCGGGAAGTTGAAGGTGCACCATGGCCGCAGGCAAGGGCCGCAAGCTCGTCATCGTCGAGTCGCCCGCCAAGGCGAAGACCATCGCCGGATACCTCGGAGGCGACTTCGAGGTCGAGGCCTCCGTCGGTCACATCCGTGACCTGCCGAACCCCTCCGAGCTGCCCGCCGACATGAAGAAGGGCCCGTTCGGCAAGTTCGCCGTCGACGTGGACAACGGCTTCGAGCCGTACTACGTCGTCGACCCGGACAAGAAGAAGAAGGTCGCCGAGCTCAAGCGCCTGCTCAAGGACGCCAGCGAGCTCTACCTCGCCACCGATGAGGACCGCGAGGGCGAGGCCATCGCCTGGCACCTGCTCGAGGCACTCAAGCCGCGGGTGCCCGTCAAGCGCATGGTGTTCCACGAGATCACCCGCGAGGCGATCCAGCGCGCCGTCAACGACACGCGCGAGCTCGACACGGCGATGGTGGACGCCCAGGAGACCCGCCGCATCCTCGACCGGCTCTACGGCTACGAGGTCAGCCCGGTCCTGTGGCGCAAGGTCCGCCAGGGCCTCTCGGCCGGCCGCGTCCAGTCCGTGGCGACCCGCATGGTCGTCGAGCGTGAGCGCGAGCGCATGGCGTTCGTCCGCTCCTCCTACTGGGACGTCGAGGGCGACTTCACGCCCGACAGCGCGAGCCAGCAGTTCACGGCGCGGCTCTCCTCCGTGGACGGCGTGCGCGTGGCCACCGGACGCGACTTCGCCGACGACGGCCGCCTCACCGGGAAGGGCGTCGTCCACCTCGACGAGGCGCTCGCGACCCGCATCGCCGAGGCCTGCCTGCCGCTCCGTGCGCGCGTCACCGACGTCCAGGAGAAGCCCTACACCCGTCGCCCGTCGGCGCCGTTCACGACCTCGACGCTCCAGCAGGAGGCCTCGCGCAAGCTGCGGATGTCCTCCAAGAACGCGATGCGCGTGGCGCAGCGGCTCTACGAGAACGGCTACATCACCTACATGCGTACCGACAGCACGACGCTGTCGGACGCCGCCATGACCGCAGCGCGCAGCCAGGCCCGCGACCTGTACGGCGCCGAGTACGTGCCCGACAGCCCGCGCCGCTACGAGAAGAAGGTCAAGAACGCGCAGGAGGCCCACGAGGCCATCCGTCCCGCCGGCGACCGCTTCCGCTCGCCGGCCCAGGTCGCGGGTGCGCTGCGCGGCGAGGAGTTTGCGCTCTACGAGCTGATCTGGAAGCGCACCGTCGCCTCCCAGATGGCCGATGCCCGCGGTTCGACCGCCACCGTCAAGCTCGCCGTCGACACCGCCGTCGAGGGTGCGCAGACCGTCGAGTTCAGCGCGAGCGGCACCGTCATCACGTTCAAGGGCTTCCTCGCCGCCTACGAGGAGGGCCGGGACGACGAGGCCGCCGCCCGCGCCGACGCCGCCGCCGAGGAGCGCCGCCTGCCCAAGCTGAGCGCCGGCGTGCCCCTCGAGGTCGTGCGCGCCGAGGCCGACGGCCACGAGACGAGCCCGCCGGCCCGCTTCACGGAGGCCACCCTCGTCAAGGCGATGGAGGAGCGCGGCATCGGCCGACCCTCGACATATGCCGCGACGATCGGCACGATCCAGGACCGCGGCTACGTCTTCACCAAGGGCCAGGCCCTCGTGCCGACGTGGCTCGCCTTCGCCGTGACGCGCCTGCTGGAGGAGCACTTCGGCAACCTCGTCGACTACGAGTTCACCGCCTCGATGGAGGAGGACCTCGACCGCATCGCCAACGGCGACGAGGGTCGCGTCGCCTGGTTGAGGCGCTTCTACTTCGGTGAGGAGGCCACCTCCGGTGCGGGCCTCAAGTCGCTCGTCGAGGACCTCGGCGAGATCGACGCCAAGGAGATCTCGACGATCCCGATCGGCGACGGCATGGTCGTGCGCGTCGGTCGCTACGGCCCCTACGTCGAGGAGGTCGTGCCCCACGGCGTCGACCTCGCGACGGGCGAGGTGGCCGACGGTGCCGAGGTGTCGGCCACGCCGCGCCGCGCGACGATCACCGACGACATCGCGCCCGACGAGATGACCCCGGAGAAGGCGCGGGAGCTGCTCGAGGTCGCCGCCGACGACGGCAAGGTGCTCGGCAAGGACCCCGAGACCGGCCGCGACATCATCGCCCGCGCCGGTCGCTACGGGCCCTATGTGACCGAGGTCATCGAGGACGACGACGCGGCCGCCAACGGTGCCGACAAGCCCAAGGGCAGGAAGGCCGCCAAGGTCAAGCCCCGCACGGCCTCGCTCTTCAAGGACATGGAGCTCGCGACGATCGACCTCGAGTCCGCGCTCAAGCTGCTCTCGCTGCCGCGCGTCGTCGGTGTCGATGCGGAGGGGGTCGAGATCACCGCGCAGAACGGTCGGTACGGCCCCTACCTCAAGAAGGGCACGGACTCGCGCTCGCTGACGACCGAGGAGCAGCTCTTCGACATCACGCTCGAGGAGGCGCTCGCGATCTACGCCCAGCCCAAGCAGCGCGGGCGGGCCGCTGCCGCGCCGCCGCTCAAGGAGCTCGGCGCCGACCCCGTCAGCGGCAAGCCCGTCGTCGTCAAGGACGGCCGCTTCGGCCCGTACGTCACCGACGGCGAGACCAACGCGACGCTGCGCAAGGACGACGACCCCGAGGCGATCACGCCGGAGCGCGGCTTCGAGCTGCTCGCCGAGAAGCGCGCCAAGGGCCCGACGACCCGCAAGCGCGCCGTGAAGAAGACGGCCAAGAAGACCGCCAGGAAGGCGACCACGCGCACGACGAAGAAGGCTGCCACGAAGAAGGCCTGACCCACGTCGACGAGTGAGCGCCGCGTCCCACCTCTCGGTGGGGCCTGGCGCTCACTCGCCTGTGCTGGGCGCCCCCTCGAGTGGCCCATGGCGTATGCCGTCCCGTGGCCCATCGCGTATGCCGCCCGGTGGCCCTCCCGGCGCCGCCGTCCGCGCGCTAGCGTCGGGCCGTGATCGAGACCCGACGCCTCGAACCCGCTGACCGTGAGCGGTGGGAGGAGCTCTTCCGGGCCTACCTCCGCTTCTACGAGCGGGAGCTGGGCCAGCCGGCATATGACAGGGCGTGGCGCGAGATCGGTTCTGACGCAAGGCTGCACGGCTTGGGTGCCTGGCTGGACGGTGAGCTGGTGGGGCTCGCGCACTTCCTCGTGCACCCCAGCTCGAGCGAGCCGGACCTCTGCTATCTCGAGGACCTCTTCACCGATCCTGCGGTCCGGGGCCGGGGTGTTGCGAGGGCTCTCATCGGCGCCGTGCGCGACCGGGCGCGCGAGGAGGGCTGCGGCAGCGTGTACTGGCAGACGCACGAGTCGAACACGCTTGCGCGACGGCTCTACGACGAGGTGGGGACCTTCGGGGGCTACATCGTCTACTCGCTGGCGGTCGACGGTGCCGGCGACCGTGCTGGCAGCGGGGCTGGCTCTGGCGCTGGTGCCGGCGATGGTGATGGTGGTGGCGACAGGGGTGCCGAGGACGTCGGCGCGCGGTGAGAGGCTGAGTCCATGTCAACCGTTGTCTTCGTCCACGCCCACCCCGACGACGAGGCCTCGCAGTCGGCCGGCTCCATGGCGCGTGCCGTCAGCGAGGGGCACCGCGTCGTGCTCGTCGTCGCCACCAACGGCGACCACGGCGATGCGCCCGGCGACCTGGCCGAGGGGGAGACCGTCGTCGAGCGGCGCCGGGCCGAGGCCGCCGCCGCCAACGCCGTCATCGGCACCCACCGGGTCGAGTTCCTCGGCTACGCCGACTCCGGCATGAGCGGGTGGGCGCAGAACGACCACGAGGCCAGCTTCGCCCGGGCCGACACGGAGGAGGCGGCGCAGCGCCTCGCCGCGGTCCTGCTCGACGAGGACGCCGACGTCGTCGTCGGCTACGACTGGCACGGCGGCTACGGCCACCCCGACCACGTCAAGGTGCACGCCGTGACCCGGCGCGCGGCCGAGATCGCCGGCACCCCGCGCTACCTCGAGGTGTCGATGAACCGCGACGCGATGATCCGGTCGCACCAGGCGGCGGTGGCTGCGGGGTTCGACGTGGGGGAGTGGGACCCGAGCGCGCCGATGGACGACGGCAACCCGCTCGGCAGCCTCGAGAGCGAGCTGCACTGGGCCTGCGACGTCAGCGAGTTCCTCGAGGTCAAGCGTTCGGCGCTCAAGGCCCACGCGAGCCAGTCGGACGCGCAGGGGATGCTCCAGATGCCGGTGGAGATGTTCGCCGTGGCCTTCGCGTGGGAGCACTACCTCGAGCCCGGCCGTCCCGACGGGATGGTGGCAGGGTGGTTCCTCGACGGCTGAGCCGCCCGACCGTCCGGTAACCTACTCGCGGTAACAATGCCGTTTCGTCCGGAGGGAACCCGATGCCCGAGATCGACTTCAGGACCGCCACCGCCGAGCAGCTCGCCGCCGTCGAGCCCGGCGACTTCATCCGCATCGTCAAGGAGATGTCCGACACGGACGTCAAGCAGGTCATGGAGGGCGACAACCGCACGGCCATCGTCGACGCGATCTTCGGGCGCATGCCCGAGCTCTTCCGCCCGGACCGTGCCGGCTCGACGACCGCCACGACGCACTGGAGCATCACGGGCCGTCCCGACGGCGGGGCCGACGAGTGGACCGTGCGCTTCGCCGACGGCACCTGCACCTCGGTCCCCGGTCACGACGGCGACTCCGCCCTCTCTCTGTCCATGTCGCCCGTCGACTTCACCAAGGTCATCACCAAGAGCGGCAACCCGGTGATGATGTTCATGACCGGCAGGATCAGGGCCAAGGGGGACCTCGGTCTCGCGGCCAACATCGCGAACTTCTTCGACGTCCCCCAGGCCTGAGGGCTCGCCGTGGTGGAGTTCTCGCTCGCCCTCGACGACGACCAGACGGAGCTGCAGCAGTGGGTCCACGGCTTCGCCGCCGACGTCGTGCGACCCGCCGCCTCCGAGTGGGACGCCCGCGAGGAGACGCCGTGGCCCGTCATCCAGGAGGCTGCGAAGAGCGGGCTCTACGGCTTCGAGTTCCTGGCCCAGTGCTGGTCCGACCCGACCGGCATCTCGATCAACCTCGCCAACGAGGAGCTCTTCTGGGGCGACGCCGGGATCGGCATGTCGATCTTCGGGACGACGCTCGCCGTGGCCGCGATCTACGGCTCCGGCACGCCCGACCAGATGGTGGAGTGGCTGCCTCAGTGCTACGGCGACGCGGACGACCCGAAGCTCGCGGCCTTCGCGACGACCGAGCCGCAGGCAGGCTCTGACGTCGGCGCCATGCGGACCCGCGCCCGCTACGACGAGGCCACCGACGAGTGGGTCCTCAACGGGCAGAAGGCCTACATCACCAACGGTGGCATCGCGAACGTCCACGTCGTCACGGGCGTGGTCGACCCTGAGCTCGGCTCTCGGGGGCAGGCCGCGTTCGTCGTCCCGCCCGGCACGAAGGGTCTCGAGGGGGGCAGGAAGCTGCGCAAGCTGGGCCTGCGGGCTTCGCACACGGCCGACGTCTTCCTCGACGACGTGCGCGTGCCCGGATCGTGCGTGCTCGGCGGCAAGGACAAGCTCCACGAGCGCCTCGCTCGGGGCCGGGAAGGGGGATCGTCCAGTGGGCAGGCGGCCATGCGCACGTTCGAGATCTCACGACCCACGGTGGGTGCCCAGGCGCTGGGCATCGCGCGGGCGGCATACGAGTACGCCCTCGACTACGCCAAGGACCGCGTCGCCTTCGGCCGGCCGATCATCGAGAACCAGGCCATCGCCTTCGCGCTCGCGGACATGAGGACCGAGATCGATGCCGCGCGGCTGCTCGTCTGGCGGGCGTCGTGGATGGGGCGCACCAACCAGCCGTTCACCGCGGCCGAGGGCTCGATGAGCAAGCTCAAGGCCGGTGAGGTCGCGGTGGCCGTGACCGACAAGGCGGTGCAGATCCTCGGTGGCGCCGGCTACGTCACCGATCACCCGGTCGAGCGCTGGTCGCGCGACGCGAAGATCTACACGATCTTCGAGGGCACGTCCGAGATCCAGCGCCTCGTCATCGCCCGCGCCATCAGCGGCGTCCGCATCCACTGACCCCACCAGATCCCCTTCAACCGTCGAAAGGCCAAAGTTCGCGGCTCCAGCCACGTCGAAAGGCCAAAGTTCGCGGCTCCCAACCGTCGAAAGGCCAAAGTTCGCGGCTCCCCGCACGTCGAAAGGCCAGTTCTCGTCACGAGAACTGGCCTTTCGACTTTCTCCCACCCGCAGACTTTGGCCTCTCGACGGTGGGGGGGTTGCTCAGGCGAGGGCGTCGATGATCTCGTTGAAGGTCTTCGACGGGCGCATCACCGAGGCGACCTTGTCGGGGTCCGGGCGGTAGTAGCCGCCGATGTCGACCGGGTGACCCTGGGCGTCGACGAGCTCCTTCGAGATCGTGTCGATCTCGTCCGCGAGGGCCTTGGCCACCGGGGCGAACGTCTCGGCCAGGGTGGCGTCATCGCTCTGAGCGGCGAGCTCCCGGGCCCAGTAGAGCGCGAGCCACACGTGGCTGCCGCGGTTGTCGATCTGGCCGACCTTGCGGGCGGGGCCCTTGTTCTCGTCGAGGAGCGTGCCGGTCGCGCGGTCGAGCGTCTCGCCGAGGACCCGGGCTCGCGGGTTGTCGGTGACGTCGGCGAGGTGCTCGAGGCTGACCGCCAGGGCGAGGAACTCACCGAGGCTGTCCCAGCGCAGGTAGTTCTCCTTGACGAGCTGCTGCACGTGCTTCGGGGCCGAGCCGCCGGCGCCGGTCTCGAAGAGGCCACCGCCGTTGATGAGCGGGACGATCGACAGCATCTTGGCCGAGGTGCCGAGCTCGAGGATCGGGAAGAGGTCGGTGAGGTAGTCGCGCAGCACGTTGCCGGTGACCGAGATGGTGTCCTCGCCCTTGCGGATGCGACCCAGTGAGTAGGCGATGGCGTCGGTCGGCTTCATGATCTCGATCGTGAGGCCGTCGGTGTCGTGCTCGGTGAGGTACTGCTCCACCTTCGCGATGAGGTTGGCGTCGTGGGCGCGGTCCTTGTCGAGCCAGAAGATGGCCGGGTCGCCGGTGGCGCGGGCGCGGGTGACGGCGAGCTTGACCCAGTCACGGATCGGCACGTCCTTGGTCTGGCAGGCGCGCCAGATGTCGCCCGCCGAGACGGCGTGCTCGAGGAGCGTCGCGCCCGAACCGTCGACGACGCGCACGGTGCCGTCGGCCGGGATCTCGAACGTCTTGTCGTGGCTGCCGTACTCCTCCGCCGCCTGGGCCATGAGGCCGACGTTGGACACGGAGCCCATCGTCGAGGGGTCGTAGGCGCCGTTGACCCGGCAGTCGTCGAGGACGACCTGGTAGATCCCGGCATACGAGCTGTCGGGCAGCACGGCGAGCGTGTCGGCCTCCTCGCCCTCGCGGTTCCACATGTGGCCCGAGGTGCGGATCATCGCCGGCATCGATGCGTCGACGATGACGTCGCTCGGCACGTGGAGGTTGGTGATGCCCTTGTCGGAGTCCACCATGGCGATGGCCGGACCGTCCTCGAAGCCCTGCCGAATGGCGGCCTCGACCTCGGCCCGCTCGTCGGCGGGCAGCCCCTCGACGGCCTTGAGCACGGCGCCCAGGCCGTCGTTCGGCGAGGCGCCGACCGAGGCGAGCGCGCCGGCATGCGTCTCGAAGACGTCCGGGAAGAAGGCGCGCACCACGTGGCCGAAGATGATGGGGTCCGAGACCTTCATCATGGTGGCCTTGAGGTGCACGGAGAAGAGGACGCCCTCCTCCTTGGCCCGCCTCACCTGCTGCGAGAGGAACTCACGCAGCTTGGCGACGTCCATGAACGTCGCGTCGACGACCTCGCCCGCGAGGACGGGGATGGACTCCTTGAGCACGGTCGTGGACCCGTCGGCGCCCACGAGCTCGACGCGCAGCGTGTCGTCGGCGGTCAGGACGACGGAGGTCTCGTTGTGGCGGAAGTCGTCTGCACCCATGGTGGCGACGTTGGTCTTCGAGTCGGCGCTCCAGGCGCCCATCGAGTGGGGGTGCTTGCGGGCGTAGCTCTTCACCGACGCCGGCGCCCGGCGATCTGAGTTGCCTTCGCGCAGAACCGGGTTGACGGCCGAGCCCTTGATCTTGTCGTATGCCGCCCGCGCCGACTTCTCGTCGTCGGTGGTCGGGTTGTCGGGATAGTCGGGCAGCGCGTAGCCGGCGGCCTGCAGCTCGGCGACCGCAGCCTTGAGCTGCGGGATCGACGCAGAGACGTTGGGCAGCTTGATGATGTTGGCCTCGGGCGTCTTGGCGAGGTCCCCGAGCTCGGCCAGGGCGTCACCGATGCGCTGCTCGGGCGTCAGGGCGTCGGGAAACGCCGCGATGATGCGACCCGAGAGCGAGATGTCACGCGTCTCGACCTCGACGCCGGCCTGCTTGGCGAAGGCCGACACGATGGGCAGCAGCGAGGCCGTGGCCAGGGCGGGCGCCTCGTCCGTGTGCGTGTAGATGATTGTCGAGTCCAACGCGGGTGCTCCGTTCGGGTTGCTGTTCGTGCCGGGATCCGGTCTTCGAGGATCCCCGAATAAATCTTGATGTCAAGATATCCGATGCGGGGCGACCGTGGGGCCGCCGTCCCATCCTGCCGGGGTGCTCTGCGCCACGCCAAGGACTCCCGCCCTAGGCTGGAGCGGATGAGCACCGACCCGCGAAGCGACGCCGACGCCCCGGCGGCCGCCGCCACGATCGACCAGACCGTCGACCCGGCGACAGCCCGACACCTTCACCACCTGCTCGCGACCGAGCAGCGCCGCAGCCGTCTGCCGTCGGTCGCCGCCGGCATCGTGCGGGACGGTGGTCTCGTGTGGTGTGACGCAATCGGCACGCTCGACGGCCGGGGCGCCGGCGAGGCCGCCGACACCGACACGCAGTACCGGATGGGCTCGATCACGAAGACCTTCGTCGCGGTCGCCGTGATGCAGCTGCGCGACGCCGGCCGCCTCGACCTGCTCGACCGGTTCGAGGACCACGTCACGGGATCGCAGCTCGGGGGTGCGACGATCGCGCAGCTGCTGTCGCACGGCGCCGGGCTGCAAGCCGAGACGAACGGGCCCTGGTGGGAGCGCACGCCCGGTGGCGACTGGGAAGCCTTGGCCGGCTCGCTCGCCGGATCGCCTGTGGGGCAACGCTTCCGGGCCGGTCGCCGCTTCCACTACACGAATGTGGGATACGCCGCCCTCGGTGAGCTCGTCGCCCGGGCCCACGGGAGCGACTGGTTCCAGGTGGTGCGCCGCGACCTGCTCGAGCCGCTGGGCATGTCCCGCACGACGACCCGCCCCACCGGCCGGGCCGCTCAGGGCCTCGCCGTGCACCCCTTCGCCGACGTCCTGCTGCCCGAGCCCGAGCACGACGCCGGGGCGATGGCCCCCGCCGGTCAGCTGTGGAGCACCGTGCGGGACCTCTCGCGCTGGGCCGCCTTCGCGGGCGGCGACACGGGCGACGTCCTCTCCGGCGACACGCTTGCCGAGATGTACGAGCCACACACGGTTGCCGACAGCCCCGGCCAGCCGTGGACGACGGCTCACGGGCTCGGCTGGCAGGTGTGGAACCTCGACGGCACGCGGTATGTCGGACACGGCGGCTCGATGCCCGGCTTCCTCGCGGGCCTGCGCGTCGAGGTGGAGAGCGGTGACGGGGTCGTCGTCCTCAGCAACACGACCAGTGGCATGGGCCTCGTGGGCCCGGAGCTGCTCAAGGCGTTCGTCGAGCGCGAACCGCGGACGCCCGAGCCGTGGCATGCCGCGGGGGACCCGTCCGCGCTGGAGCTCGTCGGGACCTGGCACTGGGGCCCCTCGGTGTCGACGGCGAGGATCGTCGGCGACCACCTCGTGCTCGGCGATCCCGGCCAGGCCCGCGGCTCGCGCTTCGCTGCGGCGGGCCACGACGCGTGGGTGGGGCTCGACGGCTACTACACGGGTGAACCGCTGCGGGTCGTGCGCGCCGCCGACGGCACGCCCTCGCACCTCGACCTCGCCTCCTTCCGCTTCACGCGTACGCCCTATGACCCGGCGGCCGACGTCCCCGGCGGCGTGGACGAGAACGGCTGGCGCTAGTGACTGGCTCGCCCGAGCTCACAGGGCTCGTGTGGCCGCGGCTCACCGACCGGCTCGCCCTGCGACCACTTACGCTCGACGACGTCGACGCCGTCCATGCGTTCCGCAGCCTGCCCGAGGTCGTCCTCCACCTCAGCCATGACGTCCTCACCCGCGAGCAGGTGCTGACCCGGATCGCTCAACGCATCGAGCGCGGCCGGCCGGGGGCCGCCGAGCCGCTCCTCGCGCTCGCCGTCGAAGAGCTGCGGACCGGCCGCGTCGTCGGTGACGTCATGCTGCGGCTCGAGCCGAGCCGCAGCATCGGGCGCACACCCACGCACGAGTGGGAAGGCACCATCGGGTATGCGCTGCACCCCGACGTCCAGGGCCGTGGCCTGGCGGCCGAGGCCGCCGCAGAGCTGCTCGTCATCGGCTTCCGCGACCTCGGGCTGCGCCGGATCACGGCCGACGCCTACGCCGACAACGTCGCCTCGAACCGCGTCCTGCGACGCCTCGGCATGCGGCAGGAGGCCATGATCCGCGCGAAGTCGCTCGGCAAGGACGGCACCTGGCTCGACGACAACTCGTGGGCGATGCTCCGCGACGAGTGGCCCGGCTGACGCGACCAGGGCTCCGCCATCGGCCGTATGCCGTATGCCGTGTGCCGTATGCGCGTAGGCCATCCAGCGGTGGGGAGGGCGACGGCGGGCAGGGTTCCGCTCGGGAGCGACAGCTCATCGCAGAGGCCGCGGTTCGCGAGGTGCGCTCACGGCATACGGGACGGCATACGGCACGGCATGCGTCCTGCATGCCTCGGCGGGTGCGCCAGCGGACTGGTCAGGCTTCCCGCTCGATCCATGGGTGCTTGGGGTGTGGGCCACGCGCCGGAAGGGAGTCCGGCGCGTGGCCCACGGTCTGCCGCGACCGACGGGGAGATCGGCCGCGGCCCCCGAGGTCGCCCACGGGCGGCGGATCTCAGGTCGAGCGCGAGCTCAGCACCAGGGGTAGACGAAGACGCTGTTGTTGCCGGCGCGGTGGTCGGCGAGCAGCACGCTCAGGGGCACGGGGTTGGGCACGGAGCCGACGACGGCCTCCTTGCCGGGACGCACCGTCACGCCGAGCTGCTTGACGGCAAAGTCGAGGGGCACCCCGCTCTTGGCCACCGTCGTGAACAGGCCCGCGCCCTTGAGGGTGGACAGGCCGGCCCGCATGCAGGCGGTGTCAGGAGCCGCGGACGCGGCACCCGCGGTCGTCAGGATGGCGGTGGAGGCCAGGACTGCAGCAGCAGCGACCGGGAAGATCCTCATTGAAGCTCCTTTGTCGAGTCCCCGAGTGTCTATGGTTTGTCAAAGGTTTGACGGTCTCGATTGAAGGCCCCCGGGACCGCTGTGTCAAGCCTTTGTCCAACCCTGTGCGAAACGTCGGAGGCCTACCCGCGCAGGCGCACCGACAGGCAGGTGACACAGCCCTCGAGCTTCTCGAACTCGGAGATGTCGACGGTCGTCACGTCGTGGCCGCGGGCCGCGAGGAGCTGCGCGGTGCGCGGCGCCGATGCCGACATGAGCACGGACATGCCACCCAGCAGCACGACGTGGGCGCCGGACTCCTCTGGCACGGCAAGGAACTGGGGCCAGATGGAGGGGTCGTCGACGAGTGGTGGGTAGCCGAGGACGGTGCCGTCGGGAAGGGCCGTCACAGCCGACTTGAGGTGCAAGACCTTCGACACGGGCACTGCCACCATATCGACCCGATGGCCGTCGAGGGCGTGTCGCAGCTGCTCGACGCCGGCGAGGTTGGTGCGTCCGCCGACACCGACCCACACGAGGTGGCCGTGCTTGAGCACGTCGCCGCCGTCGAGCGTCCCGGGCTCCTCGACCTCGACGACGCGGTAGCCGTGCGCCTCGACGGCCTCGCGGACGCCCGGGCGTTCGTCGCGTCGCTCGGGCGCACCCGACCGGCACAGCACCGCGACGTCGCCGTGCACGACGACCTGGTCCTCGATGAAGACGCCGTCCGGGCAGTCGTCGGCCGGGGGCGCTTCGACGACCGACCAGCCGCGCCGACGGAGGACGTCGACGTGCTCCTGCCACTGCCGCAGCGCCAGCTCGCCGTCGACGGCTGCCGATCGCGCGATGTGCGTCACGATGCCGTCCGCGAGTCGGGGTGAGGGACGGCGGACGAGCGCGAGGCGACGGTGCACGCGCTCACTCTAGGGGCGCCGCGTCTGCCGCCCGAGCTCCCGTCGGCCCCTCAGTGGGCGAGGATCGGCTTCTCGTCAGACCGGGCCGTCGGCCACCAGCCCTGCGTCTGGGCCGTGTGGGTCAGCTGCTCGCGATAGGCCGAACCGGCCGCGCGGACACAGCGCTCGACGTCCTCGTCGACGAGCGCCCCGAGCCGCCAGCGCAGGAGGCGCCGAGCCGTGATCGGCTGGTCGCACAGCGGACGCAGCACCCCGCCCGGCGGGGCGGATGCCGTCGGCACGGCGAACGACACGGCTCGCCCGGCGACCACGGCCGGCCACAGGGGCCCGAGGTCGTGCGGCCCGTAGGACGACCGGAGCGTGATGCCGAGGCGCGCCAGGACGGCGCGGGTCGCCTCGGACCCGGGGTCGATCTCGGTGGGCGGCAGGATCCAGTCCTCACCAGCGAGGTCGGTGATGTCGACGCAGCGCTGCGCGGCGAGAGGGTGCGACGCCGACAGCGCCACGAGCAGCGGCTCGCGCGCGACGATGACGCGCTCGCCGATCATCGACCTCGGCCGCTCCTCGCGCCGGTCGGCCACCAGCGCGAGGACGACCGCCACGTCGACCCGCCCGTCGCTGATCGCCTCGGTCGTGGTCCCCCCGGCCAGCGGCGGCACGGGCATCAGCGGACGCCGCATGTCCGTCGCGTAGGCGTGGCTGACGAAGGACGAGAAGTAGCGGATGGAGTCGGAGGTGATGCGCAGCGGCGCGTCACTCGCCCGGTGCGTGCGCACGTCCTCCCGCAGGGCGGTCACCTCCTCCAGGACGGCACGAGCCCGCGCCACGACACGCTCGCCGATCGCCGTGCAGGCGACCCCGTCCCCGCTCTGGCGGAACAGGGAGCACCCGAGGGTCCGCTCGATGCGGCCCACCTCGGACCCCAGCGTCGCGGCGGGCACCCCGAGCGCGGCCGCGGCCGCGGGGATGCTGCCCTGCTGCGCGACCACCGCGACGACGCGCAGGTGTCGGACCTCGAGCTCCACGTACCGAGAGTAGGGCGCACGCCGGACGGCGCCACTCGGGACGCCCACGGCCTCTCCGTCGCGATCGGGGCTTCAATGGGCTTGACCCTCACGTCGGGTGAGGCGTCACGCTCGAGCCATGACCGGAAGGATGCAGGAGATGACCACCTGGACGGTGGGGCAGGTCGCCGACCTCTTCGGCGTGACGGTGCGCACACTGCACCACTACGACGAGATCGGCCTGCTCGTCCCGAGCGAACGCTCGCGGGCGGGCTACCGGCTCTACACCGACGAGGACCTCACACGGCTGCAGCAGATCGTGGTCTACCGGCGCCTCGAGATGCCGCTCGAGCAGATCGCGACCCTGCTCGACGGCACCGACGACGCAGCGGACCACCTGCGCCGGCAACGCGCGACGGTCATGACCCGGCTGGACGAGCTGCGCGAGCTCGTCTCCGCCATCGACCGAGCACTGGAGAGAGAGATGAACGACGAGCCCGCCACGACCGAGGACCTCAAGGAGCTCTTCGGCGACGGCTTCACCGACGAGTACGAGCAGGAGGCGCAGGAGCGTTGGGGCGAGACCGACGCCTGGAAGCAATCGCGGTCGCGCACCAAGCGCTACACGAAGGCCGACTGGGAGCAGGTCAGGGCAGAGGCGAATGCGATCAACGCGGCCTTCGTGGCCGCGCAGTCGTCCGGTGAGCCGGCGACGAGCACGGCAGCCATGGACGCCGCCGAGCGGCATCGCCTGCACATCCACGACCGCTTCTACGACCTCACGCACGACTTCCACCGGGGCCTGGCCGACATGTACGTCGCCGACCCGCGCTTCACGAAGACCTACGACGACCTCGCTCCCGGCCTCGCGGCATACGTCCACGACGCGATCCACGCCAACGCCGACCGCCATGCAGCCGACAACTGAGCACGCACAGGCCTGACCGACAGGTGAACGCGGCGGGGGAGCGCGACGTCCCCCGCCGTAACCTTGAGCCATGCGAGTCGGAGTCTTCGGTGCAACCGGTCAGGTGGGCGGCGTCATGCGCGCCCTTCTCGAGGAGCGGGACTTCCCGGTCACGCAGGTGCGGTTCTTCGCGTCCGCGCGCTCGGCCGGTACGACGCTGCCCTTCAAGGGTGAGGACGTCGTCGTCGAGGACTCGGCGACGGCCGACTTCTCCGGCATCGATCTCGCGCTCTTCTCCAACGGTGGCGCTGCTTCCCGCGAGCTCGCGCCGAAGGTCGCGGCGGCCGGTGCGACCGTCGTCGACAACTCCAGCGCGTGGCGCAAGGACCCCGAGGTCCCGCTCGTCGTCTCGGAGGTCAACGCCGCCGACCTCGACGACATCCCCAAGGGCATCGTCGCCAACCCCAACTGCACGACGATGGCCGCGATGCCCGTGCTCAAGCCGCTCCACGACAAGGCCGGGCTCGTGCGGCTGCACGTCTCGAGCTACCAGGCTGTGAGCGGCTCCGGCGGGGTGGGCGTCCGCGAGCTCGACCGCCAGCTCAGGGGCGCGTATGCCGCCGGCGACCCCACCGGGCTCGCACTCGACGGGCGCGCGGTCGCCGTCCCCGAGGCGCAGCTGTATGCCGTCCCGGTCGGCTTCAACGTCGTTCCCCTGGCGGGGTCGATCGTCGACGACGGCTCGCTCGAGACGGACGAGGAGCAGAAGCTGCGCAACGAGTCGCGCAAGATCCTGCACGCCCCCGACCTCCGCGTCTCGGGCACGTGCGTGCGTGTCCCGGTCTTCACCGGTCACAGCCTCGCGATCCACGCGGAGTTCGAGGGCGACATCTCGCCGGAGGAGGCCCTCGACCTGCTCAAGAACGCGCCCGGGGTCATCGTCACCGACGTGCCCAACCCGCTCGAGGCCGCCGGCCGCGACGAGGTCCTCGTCGGGCGGGTTCGTGCCGACCAGGCGGCACCGGCGGGCAAGGGGCTCGTGCTCTTCGTCGTCGGGGACAACCTTCGCAAGGGCGCAGCCCTCAACGCGGTGCAGATCGCCGAGGAGCTGCTCGCCCGCCGCTGACCGGCCCGAGCCGCGACCTGGCCCGACCCGACCACAACCGCATCCGCAGACGATCCGCAGACTGATCCGCAGACTGATGAGCAGCCTGACCGCGGCCGCAGCCTTTGACGGTGGGGTCGCATAGGCTCGGGACGTGACGGAGAACCTCGCGGCCGCGACCCACCGAGTCGACACCGCCCCCGGGCTCTTCGTCTGCTTCGAGGGCGGCGACGGTGCGGGCAAGTCGACCCAGGTGCGGCTGCTCACCGACGCGCTCGAGCGGCGCGGTCGGGAGGTCGTCGTGACCCGACAGCCGGGAGGCACCCCGCTCGGAGCGCAGATCCGCGAGCTCGTGCTGCACGGCGACCACGTCGCGGCCCGCGCCGAGGCGCTGCTCTTCGCCGCCGACAAGGCGCACCACGTCGACCAGCTCATCAAGCCCGCTCTACGGGCGGGAAGCGTGGTCATCACCGACCGCTACGTCGACAGCTCCGTCACCTACCAGGGCGCCGGCCGTGAGCTGGGCCGCGACGAGATCACGGCGCTGCAGCACTGGGCCGTCGGCGGCCTGCTGCCCGATCTGACCATCGTCCTGGACGTCTCGCCCGAGGTCGGGCGTGAGCGGCGCGGCGACGTCCAGGACCGTCTGGAGGCGGAGGCGGACGCCTTCCACGCCGCTGTCCGCCGCGGCTACCTCGAGATCGCCGCAACCGATCCGGAGCGCTACCTCGTCCTCGACGCGAGCCAGCCGGTCGAGCGGCTCCAAGCGGCCGTGATCGACGGCGTCGACCGCGTCATGGCGGCCCGTCGATGACCGTCTGGGACGACCTCGTCGGCCAGGAGCCCACCATCGAGACCCTGTCCCGCGCGGTGAGCGACGAGGCGGCGATGACGCACGCGTGGCTCTTCACCGGGCCACCCGGCTCGGGTCGCTCGACCGCGGCCCGGGCCTTCGCAGCAGCGCTGCAGTGCCCCGACGGCGGGTGCGGGCAGTGCCGCGAGTGCCGCACCGCCCTCGACGGCAGCCATGCCGACGTCAAGGTCGTGGCCACCGAGGGGCTGTCGATCAAGGTGGTGGAGGCTCGCGCGCTCGTCCAGGAGGCGGCGCTCCGGCCGTCCGTCGGCCGCTGGCGCATCATCATCATCGAGGACGCCGACCGCCTGACCGCCTACACCGATGCCCCGGCCGACGCCCTGCTCAAGGCCCTCGAGGAGCCGACGCCGCGCACCGTCTGGATGCTCTGCGCGCCGAGCCTCGAGGACGTCATCGTCACGATCCGCTCGCGGTCGCGCCACGTGCGTCTGCGCACGCCGCCGGTCGAGGCCGTCGCCGAGCTGCTGCAGCGACGCGACGGCGTCGATCCCGCCATGGCCTTGTATGCCGCCCGCGCCGCCCAGTCGCACGTCGGTCTGGCGCGCCGGCTCGCCAGGGACGAGCAGGCCCGCATCCGCCGCCGAGACGTCATCGCCATGGCGACGAAGATCCTCGGTGTCGGGGACGCCATCGGCGCGGCCGCCGACCTGGCGCAGATCGCCGAGGAGGAGTCGACCGCGTCCAGCTCCGAGCGCGATGCCGCGGAGAGGGCACGCCTCATGGAGACGCTCGGCGCCGACCCCAGCGCGCGCACCCAACCGCCCCACATCCGCTCGCAGGTCGCCGCCCTCGAGCGTGAGCAGAAGACGCGCGCCACCCGCGCCGCACGTGACGTCGTCGACCGGGCCCTCGTCGACCTCACTTCCATCTACCGCGACGCCCTCGTGCTGCGACTGCGCTCGGACGTCGACCTCGTCAACCCGGACGCGATCGACAAGGTGCGCGCGCTCGCCGGGGTCTTCAGCTCCGAGCAGCTCCTCGGCGCCATGGACGCCATCAACGAGGCTCGTGACCGCATCAACGCCAACGTGTCCCCGCTGCTCTCGCTCGAGGCCATGGCCCTGCAGCTACGGGTGCCTCGCGACCTCGGCGCCTGACCGGGCGGTCCCTTCCGTGTGACGTTGCTCATCCGTGAGCCGGGCGAGCGCAACGGATGCGTGCCCCACCCGTGGGTCGTATGTACCGAAGTGTGCCAAGGTCCGAGCGCGCGTTGGCGCGCAGTTCCGTGCGCGAGCCCGGGCGGCAGACCGGCCGGGCGACACGGCATACGGCCTCGATGAGGTCACGACGCTGGCTCGGAGGCGGCTGTCTACAGGTCGAGCGGTTACGGTTTCGGGCATGACGACACGGCCTTCCGCCTTCTCCCGCGCCCTCACCGCCACGGTGGCGACGCTGGCGCTGGTGCTGGCCGCGGCGGCCTGCACGACGAGCGAGCCACCGGTCGGCCCGGCCTCGAAGACAGGGCTCCCGGCGCCCACGGTGGCGCCCACGGAAGCGCTCGCCTCCTACTACGCGCAGAAGCTCGACTGGAAGAAGTGCGCCAGCCTCGAGTGCGCCGACCTGCGGGTCCCGCTCGACCACGCCGCCCCCGACCCGGCGAAGGACCTGACGATCAAGGTCGCCCGGGTCAAGGCCCTCGACCAGGGCAAGCGACTCGGCTCGCTCCTCGTCAACCCCGGCGGTCCCGGGGCCTCCGGCGTCGACTACGTCCGCGGGGGCGCCGAGACGATCGGCGGGCCGGAGGTCCGGCGCTACTACGACCTCGTCGGCTTCGACCCACGCGGCGTCGCGAGCTCCGACCCCGTCGACTGCCTCGACGACAAGGCCCTCGACGGCTTCCTCTCGGCCGACCCCACACCCGACGACGCCAGCGAGGAGCAGGCCCTCCTGACGCAGGCCAAGGCCATGGCCGACGGATGTCAGCAGGACAACCCCGAGCTCGTCAAGCACCTCTCGACGGCCGACGCCGCGCGCGACATGGACATCCTGAGGGCCGCCGTCGGCGACCCGCAGCTGAACTACCTCGGCAAGTCCTACGGCACGTTCCTCGGCTCCACCTACGCAGACCTCTTCCCGCAGCGCGTCGGCCGGGTCGTCCTCGACGGGGTCGTGCCTCCCGACCTGACGAGCGCCGAGCTGGGCGAGGGCCAGGCCCGCGGCTTCCAGATCGCGACCCAGGCCTACGTCGAGGACTGCGTCACCGAGGAGTGCCCCCTCGGCACCACCCCGAAGGCGGCGCTCGAGGGCCTCGATGACTTCTTCCGCGAGGTCGACCGCCAGCCGCTTCCCACGGGCGACCCGAGCGCGCCGCTGCTCACCGAGGGCTGGGCCCGCCTCGGGGTCGCCGTCGCGCTCTACGACCAGGGCGCCTGGGGCATCCTCACCGAGGCTCTCAAGGAGGCGAAGGCGGGCAACGGCCAGATCCTCATGCAGCTGGCCGACGCGTATGCCGACCGGCGCCCCGGCGGCGGCTATGACGGCAACCTCATGGAGTCGATCTACGCCGTCAACTGCCTCGACCGGCCCGACAGCCCCGACCTGTCCGCCTACGAGACGTACGCCAAGGACTTCTCGGCCAAGGCGCCGACGTGGGGCGCCAACCTCGCATGGGGCGCCCTGCCCTGCGGCGTGTGGCCGGTGAAGTCGGCCGTCGGACCCCACAAGGTCACTGCGCCCGGCAGCGACCCGATCGTCGTCGTCGGCACGACCCGCGACCCCGCGACGATCTACGATTGGTCCAAGCGCCTGCGCGACCAGCTCGACAACGCCGTGCTCGTGTCGTACGACGGTGACGGCCACACCGCCTACGGTCGGAGCAACACGTGCGTCGACAGCGCCATCGACGCCTACTACGTGCAGGGGCGCGTGCCCAAGGACGGACTGACGTGCTGAACCAGGACCCGCGTCCCGACGACCTTCCCGATGCTCCGACGGGGTATGCCGCCCTGCCGTCCACCTATGCCGCTCCTGCCCGACGTGCCGACGACCAGGCGCAGGCCCCGGTGGGTGGGTCCGGATGGCCCGGCGGGTCACCCCGGCAGCCGGCCCGCTCCTCCTTGCGCGCGGTCCTCGCGGCTGTCGCCGTGGTCGCCGTCCTCGCGGCTGTCGTGCTGGCCGTGTGGCGCATCGGCAACCCACCGTCCCTCGCGCAGCCGCCGTCCCCCGCCAGCGCATCCGCGACCGGAACGGGGGACACCTCCGGCACGAGCGCCAAGACGCCCTCGCCCAGCGGAACGGTCACGCAGGACTACCCAGCCGCCCTCGCGGACTTCTACACCCAGCAGCTCGACTGGTCGCCGTGCCCCGACAACAACAAGCACGGGTGCGCCACGATGGAGGTGCCGGTCGACTACGCCGACCCCGCTGGTGACCGCTTCACCTTGGCCCTGCGCAAGGCCCCGGCGACCGACCCCGCCAAGCGACTGGGCTCCCTCGTCATCAACCCCGGCGGCCCCGGCGGCTCCGGCGTCGAGTTCGCCTCCCTCGCGACGTTCGCCTTCTCGGCCGACGTGCGCGCCGCCTATGACGTCGTGGGCTTCGACCCGCGCGGCATCGGCGCATCGAGCCCTGTTCAGTGCCTGACGAACTCCGACATGGACGAGCTCTTCAGCGCCGACCCGACGCCGGACTCGTCCGCCGAGCGGTCGGAGCTGCTCGCCGGTGTCGACGGCGTGACGAAGCGCTGCGCCGCCCGCGGCGGCGAGAAGGCGATGCACATGAGCACCACCGAGGTCGCACGCGACATGGACGTCATGCGGGTGCTGCTCGGCGACGAGAAGCTCAACTTCTTCGGTGGCTCTTACGGCACGTTCCTCGGCGCGGTCTACGCCGACACCTTCCCGAAGAAGGTCGGCCGCATGGTGCTCGACTCGGCGATGTCACCGAACCAGACCGAGCAGCAGGAGATGAGCTACGACATCCAGGGCTTCGAGTCCTCGATCGACGCCTTCATCGACTGGTGCGTCGCGCGCCCCGACTGTGCGCTCGGCAGCGACAAGGCCGGCGCCCGCCAGAAGATCGTCGACCTGCTCGACAGCGTCGAGAAGAACGGCCTGGCGACGGACAAGCCGGGCCTCGGGCGCATCGGCGAGGGTTGGGTCGGCTTCTCCATCTTCATGTGCCTCTACTCGGACACCTCGTGGCCCACCCTCAACAAGGGTCTCGCCCAGGCCTTCACCGGCCGGGGTGACATCCTCCTCGCCAAGGGCATGTCGGTCGTCGAGCGTGGCATCACCGGCAGCTATGCGCCCGGCACCTACCTGCAGGCGATGATCCCGGTCCGCTGCGCGGACTGGCCGCGGTCCACGGCCGACCCCTCCCTCGCCGCGGACCAGAAGAAGGCCAAGGCCGCGCACCCCCTCTGGGCCCGCATGACCGGCGAGCTCTACGACAACTGCCGCACGTGGCCGACCGCCGGGCGCGCCCCCAGGGGCTCGACGCTCGCCGCCGGCGCCGACCCGATCCTCGTCATCGGCAACGAACGCGACCCCGCGACTCCGATCGGCGGGACCAAGCAGCTGGCCAAGGACCTCGCATCCGGCATTCTGCTCACTTCGGACCACGACGGGCACGGCACCTACTACGCTGGCAACCCGTGTGTGGACTCGGCCGTGGACGGGTACCTGCTCAGGGGAACGGCGCCGGTCGACGGCACGACCTGCTGAGCCGGCTGCTCGCGCCCTTCGTCTCCGTCGCGGTCCTCGCGATCCTCGTCCTGCTGGCCAGCAGCCCCTCGCACGCGCCCGGCGCGCGGCCCTCGGCTGGTGCCACGACCGCCGGCGCCGCAGGTTCGCCGGTGCCCGGTTCGTCGAGCCCTGACCCGGACGTGGACCCCGCCACGGCGACAGACGGCGAAGCGACCCCACGCGACCGGGTGGAGCTCGGCACGCCGACCTCCAGGCCCGCCCAGGGCCTCGACGCCTTCTATGGCCAGACGATCCGCTGGCTGCCGTGCCTCGACGCCAGCGACAGCGGCGACGGCGAGGGTGAAGCTGAGGGTGACGGCGGTGCCCCGGGGAGCGCGGGCGCCGACACCGACCGGTGTGGCGCCGTGCGGGTTCCCGTCGACTACCTCGCCCCGCGCGGCGAGACGGTCGAGATCGCGCTGCGCAAGGTCCCTGCCGCCGACCAGAAGGCGCGCAAGGGCACGTTGTTCATCAACCCGGGCGGCCCCGGCGCCTCCGGCCTCGAGTTCGCGATGGAGGCCGGGGACTTCTTCTCCGAGGACGTGCGCGCCGTCTGGGACGTCGTCGGCTTCGACCCTCGGGGCATCGCGGAGTCCGGCGGCTTCGAGTGCCTGCGGGGCCAGGACCTCGACGCGATGTATGCCGCCGACCCGACCCCGGACACGAAGGCCGAGAGGGCCGCGGCCCGGTCGTCGCGGACCGCACGCCTCAAGGGTTGCCTCGCCCGAGGCGGCGCGCTCGCGCGCAACATGGGCTCCGAGCAGGTGGCTCGCGACCTCGACATCCTGCGAGACGCGGTCGGCGACGCCCACCTGAACTACTACGGCATCAGCTACGGCACGCTCATCGGGGCGCTCTACGGCGCGCAGTTTCCCGACCGGGTCGGCCTCATGGTCATCGACTCTGCCATCTCGCCCGACTACATCCCGATGGACGCCGCGTCGCAGGACGACGTCGACGGCTGGGCCGAGGACGAGGCCGCGACGGTCGAGGACGGGCTCGATGCCTTCCTGCGGGACTGTGTCGAGCGGGGCGACTGTGCCCTCGGCGACGACGTCGACGCCGCTCGGACGAAGCTGCTCGCCTTCCTCGACCGGCTCGACCGCAAGCCGCTCCCGAGCGACGCCCAGGGCATTCCCCTCCTCACCGAGGGCTGGGCCGTCACCGCGTTGAACGCCGTGCTCCTCTACGAGGACTCCTGGGAGGACGTCGGCGACGCCCTGCACGTGGCGCTCGAGGACGGTGACGGCACCGACCTCGTGTGGACCGCGATGGACTCCGTCATGCGCGACGACGACGGCTCGTACGTCGGCGGGTTCGAGGCGAGTCACCTGCCGATCCACTGTGCCGACTGGCCCCTGGACGCGACGTCCGAGATGGAGCCGAGCCGTTCCGTCCTCGACGAGCACCCGGTCTACGCCCACCTCTACGGTGTCGCGGCCGACTCCTGTGAAGGCTGGGTCGGCACGCAGCGCACCAACCTCATCCTCACCGTCGACACCACCTCCCCGGTCCTCGTGCTCGCCAACGAACGCGATCTGACCACGCCCTCGGAAGGAACGCGCGAGGTGGGCCGCAGCATCTTCGGGTCGCGCTTCGTGCTGGTCGACGCGGACGGCCACGGCGTCTACGCCAACGGCAACGACTGCGCGGACGCGATCGTCGACGACTATCTCGTGCGAGACCTCGCACCGCGCAACGGCGAGCTGTGCGACTCCTGACTCGGCCCGAAGGGCGCTGCGCGGTCCGCCGAGGGACCGAGGCGCCGTGGCGACGCACGGCCTCTCGAGGGGGCCCACGAGGGGCTCGGAGGGTGTCGTGACGTGGCTCCTGACGCTCTCCGGGACGCGATTTTTCTCCGGCGGGGGTCGTGCGTATACTCAACCTCCGTGTTCGGTCGTGCTCTTCGCGGCCCGCACGACCAGCCGCTTTAGCTCAGTCGGCCAGAGCGATTCACTCGTAATGAATAGGTCGTCGGTTCGATTCCGACAAGCGGCTCCACGCAACACCACAGGTCAGGCCCCCTTCTCGCCAGAGTCGGGGGTCTTTCCCTTGCCCCGGGTCGCCGTGGATGCCCCCGTGGTGCCCCCGACCTTCTGGGCTGCCTCCCACAGGTTGCGGTCGATGAGATGGCCGTAGAGGTCCATCGTCATGGCCGCAGAGGCGTGCCCCAGGATGCGCTGGACGACCTTCGGGTCGGCGCCTGCACCGAGCCAGATCGACGCCGCCGTATGCCGCAGGTCGTGAGCTCGGAGGGTCGGACGGCCGATGGCCGCGCAGGCCTCACGCCACCCGACCGAGCGCTTCCAGTTGGACTCGGAGAGTGGTCCGCCGCCAGGTGCGCTGAACATCCATGCCGAGGGCGGCTTGCCGGCCGACCAGAGGTCGAGGATCGGCACCACTGCAGCCGGCAGCGCCACGGTGCGCGAGCGGCGCCCCTTCAAGGTGTCGACGTACAGGCCGCCCTTGGAGCTGCTGGCGAGAACGGTTCGCTGCAGGCGCAGGCCCTCACCCGGCACCTTGACGCGGTCCCCGACCTGCAGGCCGGCCAGCTCGCCCCACCTCAGTCCGCACAGGCCGAGGACCCTGACGACGTCGGCATACGGGCCGTTGCATGCCAGGGCCAGCGCCTCGAGCTCGTCCAATGAGAGGAACTGGCCCTCGCGGCGTGCCCGCCCAGCCTTGGGCGGTTTGACCAGCGCGGCGACGTTCCTGGACACGCGACCGTCGGCGACGGCGAAGGCCAGCATCGAGCGCAGCGTGGACAGGTATCGGCTGGCCGTCGATCCGGACAGGCCGGCGGCCACGAGTCCTCCTGCCCACGCCGAGACCTGCGCCTCGGTGATCGAGGCAATCGGCAGATGGCCGAACTTCGGCCCTACGTGGTTCGCCCACGCCGATAGATCCGCCTCCTGTGTCTTCCTCTTGAGGCCCTGTCGCGAGGCGAGCCACTCCGGGAAGAGCGATGCCAGCGGCACCCTTCCCCGACGCGGGTCGAACCACTCGCCCGAGCGCAGCCGCCGAGCCTGCTCCTGCTCCCACCCGACCGCATCAGACTTGCGGTCGAAGACACGGGTCGCCACTTCGCGTCCGTGGGACTTCACGCGCGCCCTATAACGGACGTGGTCGCCACGGATCAGTCGCTGGATGCTCATGCTGCCGGAGTCCCTTCGCGTTGCGCCTCCAGCCAGGCATCGACGTCCTTGACGTCCCAGACGAGGCGGCGGCCCACCTTGATCGCGGGTGCGAACCGGCCTTCCTGGCGCAGCCAGCGGATGGTCAGGACGGGGACGCGCAACCGTTCGGCGACCTCGTCGATGGTCATCAGTTCCATCTCTCAACTCCAATCTCCTCGCGGTGCGGTCTTTCGTGTCTGGCTCTCGCTCGTTCCTGGGCGTACTCGCGGGCGCGGGCGGCGGCTGCCCTGGCGAGCTCGGCGTCCCCGTCGGTGTCCCAGCCGGATCCGGCGTAGGTCCACTGGCCGACGACGAGGGTGGTCTCGGTGTCCTCATCTTCGAGGAGGTCCTCGAGGTCGCGGGCCTCGAGGGTGCGCCCCTCGAGCTTGGCCGCGGCGAGGCGGCGCTGGAACCGGACGCGGGCACGGCGCAGCCGGCCGAGGGTGACGCTGTAGCGGCGGGACTTGGAGGAGAAGTGTCCGCGGAAGCCGAGCATGTGGGCCCACTTGCCGAGCAGCGCGTACGGGTGCTCGGCCATCGGCTGGTCGGTGGCGGCCCCTTCGGTGTGCTGCCGGTCGACGGTCTGGGCGATGGTGGCGCGGAGCCGGTGCAGGTGCGGGCTGGTCGTGTCGGTCGAGTCGGTCGCGGACTTCGTCGCGTACTTGGCGAGGTAGCCCGCGACCTGCTCAGCTTCGAGCTGCATGTCGGGGTCGTCGGTGCGGTGGGTGTCGCGGACGGGCCGGGCGTCGACCTGGCTGCCGAACCGGAGCCGACGGGACAGGTCACCGCCGAACAGGGGCGGGGCGTCGAACCACACGCTAGTGGCCGCGGTCTGGATCGCGGAGGCAAGCACGGCGGCGGTGATTCCGGCCGGGGCCGGCGCGTGGTTGTCGCCGTCGTCGGTGGTCTTGCCGTCGACGCGGACGAGGGCGTGGAAGTGGATGAGGCCGCGCAGCTGGTACTCGGCGACCTTGGCGAACTGGACGGTGGCGATCCTCGCGAGCCGGTGCGCGCTGATCCCGAGCATCCGGGCGAGGGTGCGGCGCAGGGTGATGGTGAAGCGGCGCCACAGCTCCGGGGCCCACCACTGCCACACGACGTGGCTCGCGTAGTCGTAGCAGTCGCCACACAGGGGCTGCCCGAGCAGCGGGTCGCCCTCCCCATGTGTGGCATGGCACCTCATCGGCCGGCCGTGGGCGCACCGCTCTGCTTCGTCCGTGGTTCGGTAGGGGCGGCACCGGCGCCCGTTGCGCGTGCCGTGGACCGGGCCGAAGGAGGGCGCGGTGAGGGTCGCGAACACGAGCGGGTTCTCCCGCACGGTGTCTGGCACGCCCTTGCCGCCAACGACGCCGGCCCGGATCAGGTGGAAGGTATCGGCGGCGTACACGCGCGAGCAGGACGGGCAGTCGGCGGCGCGCCGGTTCCCGCATCGCACGTGCAGCACGCCGAGGGGGCTGTCAGCCGAGGAGAAGCTCGAGAGCACCTCGCCCGTGCGCGCGTCGACGGTCTGCGAGGTGCCGTGGAGCCGAATCGGTCTGGCGCAGTGACCAACCCGGGCCGCCGCCTCGGACCAAGCGTCGAAGTCCCGCGACAGCAACCGGGCCAGCACCTGCGCCTCCGTAGCGGCGTCGAGGTGACCCATGTCGAGCGGGTGTCCCTCCCCGACCGGCTCGTCACCAGCCTGCCCCAGAGTGCGGTCGGTGGCGTGTAGGGGGACGGCGTCCCAGACGCGGTCCCTGGTTGCCCGGCTCATTACGGCCACCCCCTTCCCTGTTCCGGGTGGGTGTGCCGTGCAGCTAGAGCAACCCGCGCTGCACGACACACCCGGTCCGAAAGGGCGGCCACTGAAAGCGTTGTCCGAGAAGGAGATGCCGGCGCCGCGGGTTGCTCACACGCCGACCACGTCAAAGGTCACGAAGAAGATGGCGGACCAGGAGATGTGTGTGTGGTGTGTGACGGCAATTCGTGTGTATGGCCTCTGGCCGGGGTGGGGAGCCGACCCCCAGGGCATCAAGCCCGCAGTTTTGTCAGTTCAGGTCTTTTTGTGTGGGTGTGTCCGCACTCCCAGAGTCCACGGCCAGGGCGCCCCGAGACGAAGAAACACGCCGAGTGACTCGCGGTCGAAGTTTCACCCACATGCCGATGAGCGTGCCTCGGGAGAAGCGTCAGCGGTCGCTCAGTGTGGCAGTGGCGCGGAGTTCCTGAGCCGTCTCGCTCGCCTCAGCATGGAGGCGGGCCACCTCGTCTTGCCACGGCTCGCGAGGGGCGTTGAAGTCGGCGGCCTTCGGGTTGAGCCACCACGGCCCAGGAGGAAACTGGCCCCCCACGTCGTTGAGGTCGCTCCGAACGAAACCAACCGACAGGAGGCGCTCTGCGCTCTCGGCGCGTAGCCGGAACTGCTCGGCCTCGGGCACATCTCCATGCTCAGTCAGCAGCACCGTAATGCGGGCACAGAGATCCCGGAGCGCTCCGAGTTGCCGCAACCGGTCTTCCACCGTGAAGACATGCTCGATCGTCCTCGGCGGCAACTCGTCATGGCCCATGGCGACATTGTGTGCCATCCGCGACGGACCGACCGCTCATGCCGCTCTCCGAGCGATCGTGCCG
>JIBA01000004.1 GCA_000620545.1 Intrasporangiaceae bacterium URHB0013
CGGCGCTCGACTTCCAGCTCTCCGACAGCTACTTCGTCGTCGCACACTTCCACTACACCGTCTTCGGCACCGTGGTCTTCGCGATGTTCTCGGGGTTCTACTTCTGGTGGCCCAAGCTGACCGGCCGGATGCTCGACGAGCGGCTGGGCAAGATCCACTTCTGGATGCTCTTCATCGGCTTCCACGTGACGTTCTTCATCCAGCACTGGCTCGGCGTGGAGGGCATGACACGCCGCTACGCCGACTACCTCCCCGAGGAGGGCTTCCAGCTCGCGAACATCATCTCGAGCGCCGGGGCGTTCCTGCTCGGCGCGTCGATGATCCCGTTCGTCTACAACGTCTGGAAGACCTGGCGGCACGCCCCCCTCGTGGAGTCCGACGACCCGTGGGGCTACGGCGCTTCGCTCGAGTGGGCCACCTCGTGCCCGCCGCCGCGCCACAACTTCACGTCGCTGCCCCGCATCCGGTCCGAGCGCCCTGCGTTCGACCTGCACCACCCCGGACACCTGGCGAGCACGCCCCTCGTCATGGGAAGCTCGGCGGCCAAGGCCCAGCTCGAGGCGGAACGCGACGGGTCCGGGCCTCGCACCAAGGGCGGGGCAACCACCTGAGCGCCGCGCAGCCAGGCTCGCCGTGCTCGAAGGCACCCGAACGAAGGAGCGCCGCGCTGGGAGGGACAGCGTCGCGTCCTACCTCAACCGGTCCCGGCCTTGTGCCTATTGCGGGTCAAGCATCGCTCCGCCCGTGAACGGTGACAATGTCGTCCCGGCCCGGCTGGACCTGGCACACCCGCTCGCACCGCTGCCGTCGAGGTCGCCGAACACGATGCGTTGAAGCGGGCCGTGCTGGCCCTTGATGGCGTTCAGCCACTCGCCGTGCGGGTCAGTCCGTGACGCGGCTGGGCGCGGCGCCGTAGACCAGGTCTCGGTAGTCATGGTGCTTGCCCAACCAGCCGCGCACGAACGGGCACACAGCCAGGACCTTCCGCTCCCCCTTGGCCCGGATGTCATCCAGTGCTAGCTGGACCAGGATGCTGCCGATCCCCTGCCCTTCGTAGGCAGGGTCCACCTCTGTGTGCTCGATGATGACGATGGACGCGGAGTTCTGGTACACCGTGTAGCCAGCCACCTCCTCACCGATACGCGCCTCGTACCGATGCATCGGCGCGTTGTCGACGACGGTCACATTCATTGCTCTCTCCTTGCTCTCGCGGTCGGTTTCGTCGTGCACATGGGTGTTGACGCCGGCTATCTCGGACGTCACCAGCCTCGCGGCGGAAGGCCGCTGGCACGGGTCGCGGGCCCTGCTAGCCGTGAGCCGGCCTGGGACGCGCCAGACTGGTTGGTGTTCGCGGTCCTCACCATCTTGCGAGCGGGCCGACGTGTATCCGGCCTCCGAAGCTCCCGTCACGCGAGGCCGTCAAAGGTAATCGCCCGAACCAACAGTGCCATGACACCGCCGACGTTCCGGCGCGCTCCATGACGGGCGCATGGTCCTAGGCCATCTACCTGTGGACCCCTCGGTCAGGCAAGGGAAGAGGCCCGCCGGCAGCCGTCACTCGGCACCGAGTGCACCGATCTGCCCGAGAGCCATCTCCAGGGCTGCCTGAACGGGCACCGAGCTGCCGGTGGCCTTGCTCAGCAGCAGCCCGCCGTGCAGCAGGGCTGCGAAGGCGGAACCGAACGCGGTGACGTCCGCCTCCGGCCGTAGGTGACCACGCGCCTGAAGACGCGCCAGAGCTTCCGTCAGCGCATGTTCCCAGTAGCGCAAGCCGAAAGCCTCGCAAGAGGTCGGCGCGGCGGGGCCACCCGTTGCCTCTCCTTCCGGGCGGCGTGGCATCTGGGCGGAATCCTCAGGTGCCCATCCTGCAGTCGCCTGCTCAACGGCCGCGTCCGCCCACGAGCGAAGCTGGTCCGGCGAGGTGACGCTGGGCAGCTTCGGTTGCACGTTGACCAGTGCCCAGCTGAGTCTGTCGATGGTCTTGGGTTCCAAGCGAGGGCTCCTCACGCCGCGGGTGTCCTACCCATGCGAAGTGTGGGTTCCGACGCACATCTCACATCCCCTCGAGTACGAATCGTGTCAAGAAGCGCCGACGGCCCAGGTGCAGCGGCTTCGAGGACGGCACGGTCGGAAGCCGCCCTGGTGTTCCGGCGCTCTTGTCCTTGGGTCGCGTACGCCCTAGCCCGGTCCCAGCGTGCCGAACCTCTCAGTGAAGGGTTGGCCACATCGCCCACCTCCGGTAAAGTGAACTATCTGGTCCAGTTCTGGATATCAAATCTCGGAGGAACCGGCTCCAACCGCTCGAGCACAGGATCCGAACTTCTCCGCCCACCTGTCTGGCTACGAGTGCTTTTCAGCACATGCAATCCCGGAGACGCCCAATGACTACCGAAGCCTCGGAATGGCGAAGCCATGTTGTCCAACATCCCGCCATTGGACCGAATGGTCCTACCAGCTACAAGGCTGGGACCTCCACGGGCGCACACACCCTGATGGACCCACCCCAGCAGGCGACACCGGCGCAGGCCGCGAGGGATACGCAGGACCCGCCAGCGGAAGCGGACACCACGAACGGGCGCGTCGAGGAGAACTCACAGTGGACAGGAGCCCTGACCGACCGGGGACCCGCGCGCGAAGCCGCAGCCGACGCCTTGTACGCATACCTGCTGCGCGCCGCTCGAAGCGAGCTCGCCCACCGCGCAAGCACCTCGCGCCTCTCCGGTCCGGAGCGCGACGACCTCGCTCACCAGTCCGCGGCGGACGCGTTGGTCTCGGTCATCAGACGCATCCCTGACTTCCGCGGCGAGAGCATGTTCACGACCTGGGCACGCAGCTTCGTCACCTTCGAGGTCCGGGTGAAGATTCGCCAGCACAACCGCCGCAGCGGCCTCCACATGCTGGTCGACGAGGACTGGGATCGGATCACTCCCCCGGGGTCGCACGGCCCAGACGCCGACGTCGAGGCGTCCGAGCTCAGACAGGCAGTGTTGTCAGCGATGAGCTCGGCTTTGACGGCACGACAACGAGCCGTGTTCGTGGGCATCGTCGTGCACGGGGCATCGATCGAGCAGCTGGCGGCACAGCTTGGCTCCAACCGAAACGCCATCTACCAGTTGATGTTCCACGCCCGGCGAAACGTGCGCCGTCAGCTTGCCGAGCGCGGCTTCATGTTCGGGGTCACGACACCGTGACAGACATCGTGAATGTCCGGCCGGCGCGCTCCGACACCTGGTACGTAGACGGGCGGACCACCCGGGAGGGTCAAGAAACCCTCCTGCATGAACCGGTTGCACGCGACTAGGAGCTCTCGTCTGGGCGGCGGACACGGACCCCGCCGACGGGGAGGTCCAGGTCAGCGTGCAACAGCCGGTAGACCTGCAGGTCCCGGTCGTAGTACTTGTCGGTCACCCCGACCCACTCCATCCCGACCCGGCCTGCCAATGCCGCTGCCCGCCGGTTGTGCGGACGGACCACCGCGAAGATCTCTGCAGCACCGTGCGCGAAGGCGTAGTGAGCCAGCGCGTGACCTGCCTGGGTGGCGAACCCTCTGCCCCACCAAGTCGGCTGAAGCTGCCACGCGATCTGCAGGTCATCGCCGGCAGGGCCAAACGGGAGCAGCGCGGCCGCGCCCACGACCTCTCGGCCCCCGGTGAAGGTCGGTAGCGATATCGCCCATCGCCCCAGGGGTGGCACGGCGTGCTCGCTCTCGCTGATCCAGCCGTCCAGGATTTCAGCCATGGAGGCGCTGTCAGGCACGAGCGACATCTCCGGCTCCAGCCAGTGCGCCACGGCACAGCTGCCGTAGATGCTCAACGCATCGGTGACATCCCGGCGGGTCCACGGGCGCAGCACCAGCTCCGGAGTACGAATGACTCTTCCGTCTATCTCGCAGTAGTCGATCATGGCCGCATGAGCTCCTCACGTGCTGGTTTGGGGGACTGGAGGGAAGTGCGGCCTGCCCGGGTCTGGCCGGCGGCACTTCGTGCCGAGAAGCGGACCGCTCCGACGCGTCTGGTTGGTGGGGCGGCCATCCTGACCTCGCCCGCTCGCTCCGCTCCAGGGTGCGGCTGCGTCGCTCACCGGGGCGAGCGGTACGGCTGCGTTGACGTCGGTCTCGAGGCCTACACGTGGCTTCACGTGGCGGTGGGACGAGCGAAGTTGATGCCATACCGGGTAAAGCCGGGCCGGCAACACCGCTCAGGTCTCTTGTGCCGGTGACCTGAGGTCTCTTATCGGTGGGCGCTGATCACTTCGCGGGGGGCGCGGCGTCTCGGCAAGGGCCATCGGTGGGCCGGGTGCTTCGGCGCTCTGCGGCGTCCTGGGATGCCTCCTGGGTCGGCAGGGTCGGCGAGGTCGGCAGGTCCGGTTCCAGGCCCAGGATGCGTGCCACGGTGCACCGCAGCTCCGGCAGCACCTGCTCTGCGAACCACGGGTTACGGGCCTGCCATCTGAAGTTCAGCGGGGATGGGTGAACGAGGGGGAACCACTGCGGGAGGTACTGCCCGTAGCAGCGAACCGTTTCGGTCAGTGTCGGTTTCGCGGCAGGGCCGAGGTAGTGACGTTGCGCGTACTGCCCGATGAGCACGGTGAGCGCGATGTGCGGCATCTGCTCGAGCAGCTGTCGGTGCCACCGAGCAGCGAAATCGCGACGCGGTGGCAGGTCGCCGTGCGCGCCCTGTCCCGGGTAGTAGAAGTCCATGGGCAGCAACGCGACACGGCGCGGGTCGTAGAACGTCTCGGTCGAGATCCCCAGCCACTTCCTGAGCGTGATCCCGCTGGCGTCGCCCCACGCGATGCCGGATTCCTGAGCGCGTCGCCCTGGCGCCTGCCCGATGACGGCGATCCTTGCGTGAGGATGCACCGCGAACAGCGGTTGCCATCCCTGCGCTGTGGCCCATGCGTTGTCAGGATCGCTCATGATAACCGCTCTCAGCTGGTCCAAGGTGCTGCTCATGCAGTTCCTCCGTGGCTGTGACGCCCGGCTCCCCTCGGGGTGGGCGGGCCGGTGATGTCCCGGGTTCCGGGCTTTGCGGTAGGCGGAACCGGCCGCTGCGCGATGGACGGGCCGCCGAACACTGAGGTCCTACAGCCATTCCATGCCAGCGATGCAGGTCCTGTCACGTGGTCCGTGATCCACCCGCAGCGAGGGTGTCCTCGCAGACATCGCTTCAGGGCGCAAGCTCCACCACGGCCCGTCCGGCGCCGGGCACGGACGCGGGATGCCGTGCCCCCGGCGATCGAACCCGACGACCTCCCGGGCGATGCCACAGATCTTGCGCCGGACTGCGGACTGCCACTAGTCCGTCAAGGAGAGGCTGCGCCGTTCTCGCGCTTCTTCCAGGTCTGGCCGGTCCAGGCGGTAGCGGTTCAGCGTCGACCCGTCGTACTCATAGCTCCTGCCGTCCGGCCTCATCCCGATCCGGGTGGCGGTCGCGACCGCGCGGTCGTTGGCTGGCTCGATGAGCGCGTAGAGGGAGTCGATGCCGTCGCTGCCGTCGAAGCTGAACGCGAGGTGGGCCGCTGCGTGCGTCGCCTCCGAGGCGAATCCTTCCCCAGTCGCGCCCGGGGCGACCTGCCACCACAACGTCAACGCATCGGGGCTGTTCGCGGATGTCGTGAGGTGGATGCTGCCGATGACCTCACCGGTGTCCTGCCGTTCCATAGCCCACCGGCCCTGCGGGACCGGGGCATGGTTGGACTCGAGGATCCAGCCGTCCAAGAGCCGGGCTGCCTCGTCCCGGCTCTGGATCCGTGGCACGACCGGGCACATCCACCGTGTCACCGATGGGTGCGAGAACAGCTCGTAGGCGACATCGGTGTCATCGAGGTCCCAGGCACGCAGCACCATGCGCGGCGTCCGGACCTGAAGCAGTTCGAGGCGCACATCATGCCGGTCCTCGTGCTGGTCGTGCAGGAACGGCTCCGGAGAGGCGACGTCGATGCCCGCTCGGTGCGTGCTCCGGCGCGGTCGACGCACCGCGGGCACGACGAGCTCGGCGTGCTCCGGGTGCCTCTGGATGTAGTCAGACACGTAGGAGCACGTGGGCGCCAGACGCGCGCCGTTGGACCGGACGATGCCGATGGCATGCTCGACGAGCAGCTCTCCCACGTGGTGTCCGCGTTCGCCCGGCGCGACATACGTATGCTCGAGCTCGACGTGGCTGACGGAGGTCCACCGGTAGGACAGCAGGCCGATCACCGTGCCGGACCGAACGGCCTCGTACTGCTGGTTGATCGGGTTGGTGATGACGTCGATCTGCGCGGCGTCGCCGCCGCTGCTTCGTTCGGCTGGGTTGGACATGGTTCACCTTCTTGCTGGGCGGCCGTGATCACACCCATCCCGCCTGGCGCCGGTTCTGGGGTGCTGGTGCTGAGGCATGCGTCGTGCGGAGGCTGCGGCGGGCTGGCTCTGTGGCGCTGATCCCTAACGGGGTCTGAGGCTGTTCACGGATAGTGCCCCGCAACTGGACGCTCTTACTGGCGACGCAGCAGGAGTGTGGACGCGCAGACGGCCCTCACTGGCGACGAACGTGCACGGCCGACTCCGCGACGGTGAGTTCCGCAGCCGGGTCGGCCATGAGTCGCGCATCCGGGATCGGGACACCGCTGTTGACGGAGAACCCATACGTGCCATTGGCGATTCGCGCGTCGGCGCGGTCCAACGCCGCCAGCCGGTCCCGCAGAATGCTGTCGATCGTGATACCGACGACCTCGTGCTGCAGTGGTTGGGCGGCATCCGCGTCCCCGTCGCCGGCCTCGCGCATGGCTTCATTGTCCTCGATGCGTGCCGTGGCTGAGGCAGCCAGCAACTCGGTCACCCGGACACGCTCGGCTGCCAGGAGGGCCTTGGCCTGGTCAACGTTCATGAAGAAGTCCTTTCGTCTTTCAGCAGTCGGTCAGCGGCGCCTGGACGCGCCACAGTGAGGCAGGTATGTCGCTCATGAGCGTCCGCTTCCCGACGTGGGTCGAGGGTGGATGAGGGCCGGCTCAGCGTCCTTGGAGGTAGGCGTCGACACGGGAGCGGACCAAGTCGCGACCTCGTGCGAGGTCACGCTGCACGTCGGGGACCTCGCGTCCGAGTGCGAGTGCAGCCGCGAGCAGCCCCTGCCCTTGGACGTCGACGAGATCGACGACGTCGGCGACGTGTCGCGGCAGCGCGTCCAGGGCGGCGTCGACGACGCCGTAGAGCTCTTCGGTTTCCAGCTCGGCTTCGGGGCCGAGGAACGAGGTGACTGCCGGCCACGCCGTCGGTGGGCTGACCCAGCTGGCGACGTCGCTGCCGTCGGTGTACAGCTCGGGCAGGAACAGCTCGGCGGAGTCGGCATCGGCATCCAGCACTTGCAGCTCAGCGAGTTCCCGGAGCGACCCATACGCCTCGAATCCCGCCGGCAGGTCTCGATCGACCGGTTCGGACGATGAGTGGGCGTGATGGGCCAAAACACTGTCGGCCCATTCCTCCCGAGTGTCCTCGTCCTCCGTCGCGTGGGCTGCCGCTCGCTTGAGCAGGTGAGCGGCCAGCTCCTCACGCCGCGGGGTACGGGCGGGAGCCTGTGTCAGGAAGTAGTCCCAGGTCTGCTGCACGAGATCATCGGCGTGGGCGGGGTCGGCTGCCTGGGCCAGCTCGTTGAGGAACTGCTGCTGTCGCTTCACCACGTCAGCGGTTGACGAATCGTTGGCCGCTGACGTCGACGAGGTGGCCCTAAGCGGTCTCGTTCCTCGAGGCGCACCAAGCAGAGCCGACGTGGTCGCGAGCTGGTCCAGGTGCGTCGCGCACGCCGGACACTGGCCGACGTGGCGGGCCGTCTCGGCGAGGTCGACTCCAGGGACGACGCCACTGAGCGCCAAACCTCCGTGCGCCGCAACCGTGCTGCAGCTCATCGTTACTCCTTCAGTAGGGCGCCGGACGGACACCGGTGCCTTGCCTGCGACAGGGGCCTGCCGCACCGCCGTTCGTGTCCGATCCACGCATGTTCTTTGCTCTCGAGTTCTTTGATCCCGGCGGGAGCGATGCTCGCCGCAACCGGATGATCGGGAGGGGGCCTGCGGCTGAACCACACGGTTGCGGCGGCAGTGGTGAGGCCGGACCGCCCTGGTGGCGTCGGGTGCGTGACGGAGCCGGCACCGCCCGGCCCTGTCAACCGGAGGGTCCGAACCGCTCCACCCGGATGTGCCGTGACGGGACCCCGAGACCGTCGAGCAGCATGGTCGCCGCATCGCAGAACGCGGGTGAGCCGCACACGAACGGCAGTTGTCCCGGCCGCACCACCGCGGCCAGGTCGGCGTCCGTGAGACGTCCCACCGCACGCGGGTGCCCCGCAGGCGCCTCGCGGGTGTAGACGACTGTCGTCTGTGGCCCGGCGAGCTCCAGCGTGTAGTACAGCTCGCGCGGCGTGCGCGTCGACACCACCAACGTCACAAGCTCCTCGCGACCGGCAGCTCGGGCTGCCCGCAGCATCGACATGAGCGGGACGATGCCGCTTCCTCCGGCGATGCCCAGGATCGGCTCCGACACCTGCCACGTGAAATGGCCCCCGATCGGGCCACGGACCTCGACGGTGTCCCCGACCTCGACCCCGCCATGCAGGAAGGTCGACACCTCCCCACCGGCGAGCAGCTCCACCGTGATCTCCAACGGCTCGGCGCCTGGCGCGGACGCCGCCGAGTACGCCCGCTGCGCGCGGTACCCGTCCGCGGCCATCAGCCGGACGATGAAGTGCTGACCGGCGAGGAACTCGTGGGGACCCGGAAGCATGAGTTGGAACGTCTTCGCGTTCGGAGTCTCGCGCCGCACCCCGACGACCGTGGCGGTCTGCCACGGCCGCACGGGGGGAACGATGCTGGTGACGAACCGGTCCATCAGTCACCCTGGTATCGCTGCTCGAGCCACGGGTCGCCACGGTCGTGGTAGCCGCTGCGTTCCCACAGGCCTTGCTCGTCGTGGTCCATCAGGTGCAGACCCGACACCCACTTGGCGCTCTTCCAGAAGTACAGGTGCGGCACGAGCAGGCGTGCCGGGCCGCCGTGCTCTGCGGGCAGCGGCTTTCCTCCGACCTCCCACACGACCCATGCCTTGTTCCCCAGGACGTCCCTGAGTGGAAGGTTGGTGGTGTACCCCGTGTGCGAACGTGCCATCACGAAACCGGCTTCGGGAAGCGGACCGGCTCTGTCCAGCAGCGTGTCGACGGACACGCCTCGAAACGTCATGTCGAACTTCGACCAGGTCGTGACGCAGTGGATGGCGCCCTCGTAGGACGACCCCGGCATCTTGTGCAGGTCGGCCCAGGACCACGTGTGCGCGTCCCTCACCAGCCCGTCGACGGTGAACGTCCAGGTGGCGGTGTCCAGCCGGGGAGTCGGCTCATAACTCAACACCGGCCAGTTGTCCCCGGTGTTGTACTGCCCCGGGGGCAGACGTGGGTCGCTGCGGTCTCTTCGGGTGAACCCTCGTGTGACTGACATGGGAAACGTCACCTGCCTTCGATCGATGCGGATGGTGCTGTTTGCCGGATGCGGCGTTACTCGTCAGGGGCGGCCGCCGGCGTCGGTGCCGTCTCTGCCTCGAACATCCAGGTCGCTCGGGATGGAAGCCGACGGGACACTCCAGTCCCGGAGCCTGCGCACTGCGCCCACATGGGCTCGAACGTTGTCAGTTGCGTCCGGCCATGACGCCGCCATCGACGTTGACGATGCTGCCGGTGACCCAACCTGCGTCGTCGGAGAGCAGGTAGGTGACGGCGGCAGCGATGTCCTCAGGGGTGCCGACTCGGCCGAGGGGATGGACCCCGTCCAGCCCATGCAGCGTCTCCTCGAGCTTGTTCGACGGCACGAAGCCTTCGTACAGGGGCGTGGCGACAACCGCGGGCGCGACCGCGTTCACCCGGACGCGTTGGGGCGCGAGCTCGATGGCCAGGTTGTGCGTCAGCGCGTGCAGGCCTGCCTTGGCCATGGAGTAGCCGGACGACGGCGTGGCCCCGAGCGCCTGGTGCGCCCACATGGACCCGATGTTGACGATGGCACCACCGCCGCGGGCGATCATGAGGCGCGCCACCCCTTGGGTCAGGAAGAATGTTCCGCGGTTGATGTCGAGGTAGGAGTCATAGGCGGCCACGTCGTAGTCGAGGAAGTTCTTCGGGATGAAGAACCCCGCGGAGTTCACCAAGAGGCTGGTGTCGGCATGCTCCCGCTCGATGGTCGCCACCATGGTGTCGACCTCTGCCGGGTCGTTGAGATCGCCGGCGAGGGTGGTGACGCGATCGGCCGCGCCCAGACACTGGACTGCTTGGTCCAGCTTGGCCTGGCTCCGGCCAATGAGCACGACGGAGCCGCCCTCACGGACAACGGTCGCTGCGGTCGCCCTGCCCATGCCGCTGCTCCCGCCGGTGACGACCAGCTTGTGCCCCACGAATCGCTCTGACATTTCGCATCCTCCGGTTGGTTCCCGTCGCCGCCGCCGTTGCGGAAGCAGTCGCTTCGTTGAATGAAGCAATGGGAAGTAGGTGGCGCCGGTCCACCGTTCCTTAGGCGTGGTGCCTCGGCATTCCTGAACGACCATGACGCTGAAGTCGAGATGTGGCACCGTGGCTGCGCCGCCGGGTCGTCCCCAGCCCGCGACCGCAACCGTCCCACTGGACAGGTCGATCAAGGACTTCTGCGTCCAACCATGTGCGAACGCCCCCAGCTGCGGATATTGTCGCTGTGTGCCCGATGACGAGGATCGGCGTCCGCCGCGGCTGACAGCTCGAGGCGCAGCCACGCGTGCCCGCATCCTCCAAGCAGCCGATGACCTCATCCGCGTGCACGGCGTGAACCGGACCCGGCTGGATGACGTCATGGCAGCCACCGGCGTCAGCAAGTCGCAGCTCTACCACCACTTCCCCGACAAGAACGCCCTGGTGGCCGCGGTCATCGCACGTCGCGCTGAAATCGTCCTGGAGCGTGAAACGGACCTGCTGGGGCGCGTCGATTCGATGCGGGGGCTGGAACGCTGGCGCACCGCCGCTGTGAACCGGGTCCAGTTGCGTCGCGGCGCGCACGGCTGCGCCCTCGGCTCCCTCCTCAGCGAGCTTGCAGACCAGGACGACAACGCGCTCACTGCCTTGACCGGGCACTTCCACACCTGGCAGATGCTGATGAAGGACGCGCTCGACCGAATGAGCAGCAATGGGGCGCTGAGCCCCGATGCCGACACCGAACGCCTGGCGACTGGCCTCATGGCGGCCCTTCAGGGTGGCTACCTGCTTTCGCAGGCAGCCCACGACGCGTCCCCGATGCAAGTCTCTCTCGATATGGCGCTCAACCACATCAGGTCGTACGTGACGAAGGCCGCGTAACGCGACGGATGTGGTCCTCGCAGTCAAACGGAGGGAGGCCGGTTTGTTCCGCTGCCTCAGTCGGCGCAGATCGTTTCTTCTCGGTGCTCATGCGCGCCCACAACGAGAGCCGAACCGGCCAGCCGTATGGGGGCCGTGACCCGTCCGGGAGCTGATGCCGAACGGGGCGGCGGTGGGTATGGCTCAAGGAGATCGTCGGCGCCCGGCATGGGGCGACCGACCCCGACACACGGAGGCCCCCATGAAGAGACTGCTCATCGTCACCGCCGGCGCGGCCGGATTCCTGCTCGGCTCGCGGGCCGGGCGGGAGCCCTACGAGCAGTTCATGCGCGCGATCGGCCAGTTGAAGGACGACCCCCGCGTGCAGGCGAAGGCGCAGCAGGGCGCCCAGCTCGTCCGCGAGCAGGCGCCGGTCGTGGCGGACAAGGTGGCCGATGCCGCCCGGACGGCGACCGGCAAGGTCACCTCGGCGGTTTCGGGGTCTACCGACGCCGGCGCCGCGGACTCGGGCCAGGAGAACGCCGAGGACCTGGTCGAGCAGGCCGTGCAGTTCCAGAAGGACCACGGGCCCAAGGGTCCGCTGCCCTGAGAGCCTGACACGCGGGCGGGGCACCCGCCTCGGACCCGACCCTGCGCGCGACGGTCACGCCCATGACGCCGTCCGGGGTCCCGGGACATCGGCCAGACCGCAGCGGTCCCGCGACCAGCGGGACCGCGGGCTCATGCCTCGCCGCCCCACGGCTCCTGGGCGGGCCATTACCGACCAATGGCCCGCACCGGCAGCGTGACGTGTTCGAATTGGGCGTGACGACCCTTGGGTCAGCGGGACACGACAACGAGAGGGCCCCGATGAGCGGAAACGCCACGTACCGACACACCCAGGCTGCGGTGCTGTCCATCTGCGCCGTCGATGCCCCCGTGGTGGTGACCTCGGACGAGATGGACCAGCGGCTGCTGACCACCTACCAGCGCGTCGGCCTCAAGCCCGGCATGCTCGCCCGACTCGCCGGCATCCACGAACGGCGCTGGTGGCCCGAGGGTGTCAGCTTCACCGAGGGCGCGGCCATCGCTGGTGGCAAGGCCCTCGCCGAGGCGGGGGTCGATCCCTCCCGCGTCGGCCTCATGGTGAACACGAGTGTCTCGCGGGAGCACCTCGAGCCGTCCATGGCGGTCCAGATCCACCACGCGCTCGGGATGCCGACGTCGTGCCTCAACTTCGACCTCGCCAACGCGTGCCTCGGCTTCGTCAACGGGATGCAGCTGGCCGCCACGATGATCGACTCCGGGCAGATCGACTACGCCCTCATCGTCGACGGCGAGAGCTCGCGGCACACCCAGGAGGTCACCCTCGATCGCCTCTCGAGCCCCGACGCCACGGTCGACGACGTGCTGTCGCAGTTCGCGACCCTGACTCTTGGGTCTGGTGCAGCCGCAATGGTGCTCGGTCGGGCCGACCTGCACCCGCAGGGCCACCGCATCGTCGGTGGGGTCGCCCGCGCCGGCACGGAGCACCACGACCTCTGCGTCGGCGACCTCGAGTGGATGCGGACCGACACGCGGGGTCTGCTGGAGGCGGGCATCGCACTGTCCCGGGCTGCGTGGCAGGACGCGCGCGCCGAGTTCGACTGGTCCGACATGGATCGCTACATCGCGCACCAGATCTCGCAGGTGCACGTCCGGGCCATGTGCGACGCGCTCGACATCCCGCCCGAGCGGCTGCCCCTGACGTTCCCGACCCGGGGCAACATGGGGCCGGCCTCGGTGGCCTTCACGCTGGCGATGGAGGCGGACTCGCTCGCCGCCGGTGACCGCGTGCTGATGATGGGGGTCGGCTCGGGGCTCAACGTGTCGTGCCTCGAGATCGCCTGGTGAGCCTGCCCGCCGCGCCACCGGCAACGGTGTGGCCCGGACTCGACCCGGTCTGGTCGCGTCGGGTCGTCGCCCCCGACGCGGGCGGCGTGCCGCGGACGTGGCACCTGCTCGACAACGGCGCCGCCCCCGAGCACGGCACCCTGCTCTGTGTCCACGGCAACCCCACGTGGAGCTACCTGTGGCGGCGCGTCATCGCCGCAGCGCCTCCGGGCTGGCGCGTCGTCGCGGTGGACCAGCTGGGCATGGGCTTGTCCGAGCGGACCCCTCCGCGCACGCTGGCCGAGCGAGTCGATGACCTCGCCAACCTCACCAAAGCGCTCGGCATCACCGGCTCCGTCGTCACCCTCGCCCACGACTGGGGCGGACCCGTGTCGCTGGGCTGGGCGCTCGCACACCGGGAGCAGCTCGTCGCCGTCGTGCTCACCAACACCGCCGTGCACCAGCCCCCGACCGCCGCAGCGCCATCACTGATCCGCATGGCCCGGACTCAAGGGGTGCGGCAGGCCGTCTGCGTGGCAACCCCGATCTTCGTCCGCGCGACCACCGCCCTGTCCCGGCCGGCGCTCCCCCGTGCGGTGCGTGAGGCACTCGCCGCGCCGTACGCCTCCCCCGCCGCCCGGCGTGCCATCGGAGACTTCGTGGCCGACATCCCGCTGGACCCGTCACACCCGTCGGTCGTGACTCTCGACGCCATCGCGGAGGGCATCACCGGGCTCGACGTGCCGGCACTGCTGCTCTGGGGCCCGCGTGATCCGGTGTTCTCCGACGTCTACCTCCGCGACCTCCTATCCCGTATGCCACATGCCGACGTCCATCGGTACGAGAAGGCCTCGCATCTCGTGATCGAGGACGCCCCCCGAGTCGCCGAAGACGTCTGGCGCTGGCTCGGGGACCTTGTGCCACAAGCGGATCCGTCCGTCCGCAGCGCGTCGTCTCCGCCTGGCCCCGTCCGGGAGCGGTCAGGTGGCGGCGATCCGCCAGGTGCCGCAGCGCCGCTCTGGGGCGCGTTGTCTGCCCGGGTCGGCGACCACGCCACGGCCGTCGTCGAGCTGGGCACCCACGAGCGCCGGGTGTCGTTCGACCGTCTCGAACGGACGGTGCGTGACCTCGCCGGTGGCCTGGTGGCGACCGGGGTGCGGCCCGGCGACCGGGTCGCGCTCCTCGTCCCGCCGGGCGCTGACCTCACCGCCGCGGTGTACGCGTGCTGGCGGACCGGCGCGTCCGTGGTCGTCGCCGACGCGGGCCTGGGGGTCGCCCGGATGGGCCGTGCCTTGCGCGGCGCCGCCCCGGACCACGTCATCGGCATCGCCAGAGGGCTGGTCCTTGCCCGCGCCATGCGCGTGCCCGGGCGCCTTGTCGCCGCGGGCCTGCTCGACGGCGCCTCCCGGCGAGCTCTCGGCGCGCCTCTCGGCCTGGCAGACCTCGTACGCCTGGGGCGAGGCCGGCCGCTCCCCCCGACCCCGGAGGACGACGCCGAGTGCGCCGTCCTCTTCACGTCCGGCGCGACCGGGCCGCCCAAAGGTGTCGTCTATCGCTACGGCCAGGTCCGGGCGCAGCTCGAGGCGCTGCGTACTGCCTACGGGTTGACCGCGGACGACCGCCTCGTCGCGGCGTTCGCGCCCTTCGCCCTCTACGGCCCGGCACTCGGGCTCGCGTCGGCGGTGCCCGACATGGACGTCACGGCGCCCGGCACCCTCACCGCGGTCGCCCTCGCCGAGGCCGTGTCGGCCGTCAGTGGAACCGTCGTCTTCGCCTCCCCGGCAGCGTTGCGCAACGTCGTCGCAACCGCGAACGAGCTGTCACCACGACATCGTGCGGCTCTGGACGGCATCCGGCTGCTCATCTCCGCCGGCGCCCCCGTCCCGCTCACCCTGCTTCTTGACGTGCAAGGCCTCGTGCCACAGGCGGAGCTCCACACCCCCTACGGCATGACCGAGGCGCTGCCCGTGACCGACGTCTCCCTGGCGGAGCTCGAGGCAGCCGGGCCGGGTGAGGGGATCTGCGTCGGGCGGCCGCTGCCGGGTGTCGGGCTCGGCATCAGCGCGTTCGACGACCTGGGAGGTGTCGAGGCCGGACCGACCACCCGCCCGGCGGTGAGCGGCGAGGTGCTCGTGCGCGCCCCCCACGTCAAGGACCACTACGACCAGCTGTGGGCCACCGAGCGAGAGAGCAGCCGCACGACGGGCTGGCACCGCACGGGAGACGTCGGTCACCTCGACGATGACGGACGCCTCTGGGTGGAGGGCCGGCTCGTGCACGTCGTGCGAACGGCGTCCGGGCCCGTTACCCCGGTCGGGCCTGAGCAGCGGATCGAACGTCTCGACGGGGTCTCGATGGCCGCCGTCGTCGGCGTGGGCCCGGTCGGCACGCAGCAGGTCGTCGCCGTCGTCGTGCCGTCCACCGGCGCCCGCCCTGGACTCGCCGGGCCCGAGCTGGCGGCGGCAGTGAGGTCGGCAGCCGGGGTGACGGTTGCCGCTGTCCTCGTCGTGAAGGACCTACCGGTCGACATCCGCCACGCGTCGAAGATCGACCGGGCGCGAGTGGCTCGGTGGGCCGCTCGGGTACTGGAGGGCGGTCGGGTGGGCCGCCCGTGAAGGTCCTCGTCACCGGGGCGAGCGGGATGCTCGGCCGGCAGACAGCCGAGGCCCTCGCCGCCCGCGGTGACGACGTGACCGTGCTGCAGCGTCGCCCGTCCGGGCTGCGCCTGCAGGAGGTGCTCGCCGATGTGGCGGACGCCTCCTCGGTGGCGGAGGCCGCTCGCGGCCACGACGCCGTCGTCCACGCCGCGGCGAAGGTCGACGTCGTCGGCCGGTGGCGGGACTACGAGCGCGTCAACGTGCAGGGAACCACGAGTGTCGTCGAGGCCTGTCGGGCCGTCGGCGTCGGCCGGCTCGTCCACGTCTCGTCGCCGTCGGTGGCCCATGCCGGAGCAGCCGTCGTGGGCGCCGGCGCCGAGCCCGCCCACCCCACGGCGGCCCGCGGCCACTACGCGCGCAGCAAGGCTCTGGCCGAGCAGGTGGCCCTCGCCGCGGACGGCGGCCCACTGGCGGTTCTGGCCGTGCGCCCGCACCTCATCTGGGGGCCCGGTGACACGCAGCTCATCGCGCGGATCGTCGAGCGGGCGCGCGCCGGGAGGTTGCCCGTGGTCGGCTCCGGCGCCGCCCTCGTGGACAGCACCTACGTCAGCAACGCCGTCGACGCCCTCGTAGCGGCGCTCGACCGGTGCGAGTCGGCACGGGGCGAGGCGTACGTCGTGAGCAACGGCGAGCCGCGCCCCGTGGGCGAACTCATCGGCGACATCTGCCGTGCCTCAGGGGTGCCCGCGCCCCGGCGCCACGTCCCGTTCCCCGTTGCCGCGCTTGCGGGCGCGGCGGTCGACGTCGCGTGGACCGCCCGGCTGGCGCTGCCCGGGCTACCCACGCCGGGCGATCCGCCGCTCACCCGCTTCCTCGCCGAGCAGCTTGCAACGGCGCACTGGTTCGACCAGCGCCGCACCAGGTCCGCTCTGAACTGGACGCCACGGGTGTCGCTCGCCGAAGGTCTCACCGAGCTCGCCCGCGCAGCCGCGGGATGACCCACGCAGCCGCGCCGGACGGCATACGCCGTCGCTGAGGCGGTGCGGCGAAGAGGAGCTCGCCGTCCGTGCGGGGACGGGTGAAGTCAGGGGCCATGAGTACGGCTCGACCCTCTCGGGCTGCGCTCGGCGTCACCAGCCATGGCCGTGCCCCGCGTCCCGAGCCACTCGCCTGGGAGGCGGTCCTTCACTTCAGCCGACCCAACCCTCGACAAACCTTGTGCAACGTGAGCTCAGGCCCCATAGTTGGCGTCATGACGGCTGCCTCCTGGAACGTGCTCGAGTCCGGGCCGGCGGTTGCCCCCGCCGCTCCAGACGCGGCCAGTCCCGTAGAACTCCTGCGTCGATCGGGGCGAGGCGATGAGACGGCATTTGCGCAGCTGTACGACGCGACGTCCAGCCGGCTCTTCCGCTTGGTACTAGCGGTCGTGCGTGACGTCGCCCTCGCCGAAGAAGTGGCCCTGGAGGCATATCTGCTGGTGTGGGGGAACAGTGCCGAGTTCGACCCCGATCGCGGCAGTGCGTTGGGCTGGATCATGACGACCGCCCACCGGGCAGCCGTCGACCGCGTCAAGAATGGAGCGACGACGTTCACCTCGACGATGAACTGGGAGCCTCCAGTCCGTCCTGCCTCGCAGGTCACGTGACCGGCGGCTGCAGCGGCGAACGCGGCCGACGCACGTAGATCAGCGAGCTGGCCCCATGCTCAGATGAGGAGCTTCGGCTCAACTACGGGGGCGTCACCATGGACAGCCGCCGGCGGACCGCGGAGAGTGAGGGGCATGCCGACAACATCGGGCCCCGATCCAGGCCAAGACCTGCCGGACTGGGCCTTGGGCCAGGCGATGAACGACGTGGACGACGACGACACCGCAGGCCGGGACGAGCGGGCCCGAGAGCTCGTGCAGGACTTCGAGGACCAACGGCACGACGAGGACGACGACGCAGATGAGGGCGGGGAGGGCTGAGCGAGGACCTCCGTCCCGCCGACTGCGCCCTCGCGAGATGGTTCACTCGCCGACAGGGACGGCTCATGGCGGTCATGTGTACCGCGTAGGGGTGCAGCCTTGTTTGGGCGACCGACGGTGACCAACCAGTAGGTTCCGAGGACGCCGCGGCCACGCGCGTGGCATCCTTGAACCCGTGTTTTGAGCCTTGCTCGGTGTGGGCGCGGCGGCCTCCGGTTCAAGAAGCGGGTCGGGGCCCATGCGAAGCTTGCCGGGGGTAGCCGCAAACGCACCAGGGCCTCCACTCACCAACGTGGGTGGGGGCTTTGTGCTGCGGGTCGGCGGGAGTCACGGCTGGGACAGCGGTCGCCATGGCCTCCAGCCGTCGGCCCGCGCCGTACCCACCCCGCGGCTCCTAGGGGGTCTCAAACCCAGGTGCCGACATGCCCGCGCGCAATGCCGCCTCGACGGGACCCACTAGCTCCTCGGGCGCCGAACAACCGCGGGAGCACAGCACGATCGGATCCGCATCGAAGCGGACTATCTCCCAGCCAGTGTCATCGTCCATCGCCGACCATGCCGCGTGGACTTTGCCGTCGCAGCCCTCCATCGGGCATGCGATCACCTTGATCGTCTCCACGACGAACCACCTTGCCGTCTGCCGCTCGGCTCCCATGTGGAGGGGTTGAGGTGGGGCGGCGGCCGCTCGGGGGTCCGGCCGCCGTCCCACACCCACTACAACGAGGCAGTCACCACGTCGTTACGGCAACCCCGGCCCAGGACCCCGGGTCGGGGGGCTTGGACCGGGGTCACGAGGCTGTCCCGAGGGTCGAGGGAGTCGCCTGAGGCCAAAGGCTGGTCGCCCTGTTGGCACCAGCGAGGGTCCGCGCCCGGTGGGGAAGCGGAATCCCGTTCTCGCGCGCCGCGGAACCGCAGGTCAGGGGCACCCATCGAGAGGGCTGAGCAGAGAGCTGGCGAGGGGACTCGAACCCCTAACCGCCTGTTTACAAGACAGGTGCGCTACCAATTGCGCCACGCCAGCACGCCTCGACGCGAGCGCCGCGGACGGGCGAAAGCGTAACCGAGGGGGACGGCATACGCCCACACCGACATGAGAACCCGCACGGCCGCCGGCGGCGCGCGCGCAGAAGGACGGCCTCGCGCGAACCCAGGGGTTGGTCGCGCGAGGCCGTCCGGCTCAGTTCTACCAGGAGGTCAGGGCAGTCGCAGTGTCTGCCCCACGAAGATGAGGTTCGGGTTCGTGACCCGGGCCCCGTTCGCCTTCCACAGGGACTTCCAGCCGCCTGACACGTGGTAGCGCGCGGCGATCTTGCCGAGCGTGTCCCCGCGGCGGACGGTGATGACGGCACCCTTGGCGGTGTTCTTCGGCGCAGGCTTGACGGCGTACGTCTTCTTCTTGACGACCTTCTTCGTGGTCACCGGCTTGCGGACCGTGGAGCGCGACACCGGGGTCGTCGTGGCCCCGCCGTTGGCCCGGGTCAGCCCGGCACGCCTCGAGCACACGGGCCAGGCGCCCGGGCCCTGCGAGGCGAGCACCCGCTGGGCGATCGCGATCTGCTCGGCCCGCGTCGCCAGGTCGGCACGGGAGGCGAAGGCGCGACCGCCGTAGCCGACCCACGTGCTCTGCACGAACTGGAGGCCGCCGTAGTAGCCGTTGCCGGTGTTGATGTGCCAGTTGCCGCTCGACTCGCACTGGGCGACGCGGTCCCAGACGGAGGCGGCCTTGGCCGACCCTCCCGTGGCGATGCCACCGACGATGGTGGCGGCTCCAGCGATTCCGACTCCCGCGATGCGCTGCTTGACCGAGATCTTCTTGGACGCAGCGTGCTTGGACATGTAGTGCATGGGTGATCCTTCCTGACGCGCGCCTGCGGGGTTAGCTGTCGGGTTGGGGCGTCAGGTGCCCCGTCGCGGTTGCGACTTCACCCCCAGGCCGGATCTCGTCCTCTTGACATGCGCTTCGACACACATGCACTCACCGGCCACACTGGGTCCCCCGTCCTCGCCCGGCCCACGGGTGTGGGCTACATCCCTGGCTGGCGAGGCTCGGCGCACTCAGGGAACGGATAAATGGGTGTCCATGTGAAGTTGTGGGAGCGTTCGTGTGGAGCCGGACGCGACGAAGCGACCCGGGAGCACGGTGGTGCAGCTCCCGTTTCGACCCGAAGTCGAGGCCGCCGAGCACTGACGGTACGTGACGATCCAACGGTGCACAAGGAGAGTCGAGACACTTTCGTGATCTTTTTCCGGGCCGCAAAACCCACCGATGCGCTAGCCGGCTCGGGCCCGACACGGAGCCCACACGGAGCCCACACGGAGCCGCCCGCAGAGGCCGTACAGCGTCCTGACCGCACGACCGCACGCCCACTGCCCGGAGCGTCAGGCGCCCAGAGGCGGTCCCGTCACTGCCCGAACGGGTTCGTCGTGAAGGGGTCCCAGGTGAGGCTCGCGCCGTGTTGCAGCGCCACGAGCGCGGCGCCGATGCCGAAGACGGCGACCAGCCCGGACACGATCTGCGCCGCGAGGCCGGCCGGCACGAGCCGGCGCGCCATCGAGCGCGAGCCACGCCGCAGGGAGGCACCACCAGGACCCCACCAGAGCATGAGGAGCCCGAGGACGCCCCCGACGGCGAGCGTGATCGGCGCACCGGGTCCGAGGTCGCTGCCCTGCGTGCCGGCGAGGAGCAGGGCGGCCGCGAAGATCCCTGCGAGAGCGACGGCCAGAGGCAGGAGCAGCCCGACCCCTGTCGCGATGACGCCGACGACGAGGTGCCACGGGCTCGAGACCACGGCGAAGGGCACGTCGCTGCGCCGGCGCCCGAAGTCGTAGCGGCGCAGCACGAGCGCCGTGACCGAGCGGTCGGTGGCGCGGGCGAGCACCGACAGCGCGACGAGAACGAGAAGGGCGACCCCCGGCCACGCCATCAACGCACCGATCCAGGCCATGCCGACGGCGGCGAGGAGGCCGGTGCGCATCGGCAGACCGATGCGGGGGTCGCCCTCGCGCTGGACGGGCTCGTCCTCCTCGTCCCACTCCTCGTCGGGCCAGTAGCCGCCCACCGGACCGTGCTCGACGTCCTGGCCACCAGCACGCCCGTGTCGCCCGTCGTAGGCCTGCGCGCCGCCCCAGTCACCCTCGGAGGCTGGCTCGTCGTCCCAGCGGTGGTCGTATGCCGCCGGGTCGGGTCCGGGCGCCCGCGGGCCGGTCGGCGGCGGGGCCCACCGCACCGGCGTGTCGGTTGAGGGGTGCAGAGCCGTCGCAGTGACGGGCGGCATGACGGCGGTGCTGCCGTGCTGGACGACCTGGGTGTCGCCAGGGGAGGCCGGGGGCCGTCCGTCGTCCCACGGGTTTCCACTCGGCGTCGCGACGGTCGCCGCGCGCCCCGCCGCGTAGAGCTCGAGCGCGGAGATGACCTGGTCGGCGTGCGGGCGCAGCCGGGGATCCGGCGAGAGCGACGCCCGCAGCAGCGGCACCAGTCGCGGGTCGACGCCCTCGAGGTCGACGTCACCCGCGCGCACCCGGGTGAGAACGGCGTCCATGCGAGCCCGGCCGAACGGCGGACGGCCGGACGCGGCATACGTGATCGTGGCGGCCCAGCCCCACCAGTCGGTGGCGTCGGTGATCGCCGCGCCCTCGACGAGCTCGGGCGAGAGGTAGCCGGGTGTGCCCATGACGAGCCCGCCGACCGTGTGGCGCACGTCGTCCTGCAGGTGTGCGATGCCGAAGTCGATGAGCACGGGGTCGCCGTCCTCGATGAGGACGTTGCCCGGCTTGATGTCGCGGTGGACGACGCCGCACGCGTGGATGGCGCGGACCGCCTCGGCGATGCCCCGCGCCAGGCGCAACAGGTCGGCAGGGGCCATCGGGCCGTGCTCCTCGACGACCTCGTCGAGGGCCGGGCCGGGGACGTAGCGCGTCACGATGTAGGGGCGCGGCGCCATGACGTCGGCATCGATGACGCTCGCGACCCGGGCGTCGCGGATGCGCGAGAGCGTGTCGACCTCGCGGGACAGTCGCTGGCGAGCGTCGGCGTCGTGGGCCACGTGGGCGCGCAGCACCTTGATCGCGACCGCGCGGCCGCGCGGGTCGAGGGCGAGGTGCACGACGCCCATGCCTCCCTCGCCGATCTCCTCGACGAGCCGGTAGGGGCCGATGCGCTGCGGAGACCCGGGACCCCCGGGTCTCGGGACCACGGGCACAGCGCCGGTGCGCGCGCCGGGCCGGGGGGTGGGCACCCGCTCGGTCCGGTCGTACGCAGTCATACCCCTAAGGTATGCGACCCGGGCGCCTCGGCAGGAACCCTTCGGCAGCGTGCCGCGGGGTGTCCCGTCTCGGCCGGTGCGCCCGGGGCCGTCAGCTGCTGATGTAGTCGCGCAGCTGGTCGCGCTCGGACTGGAGCTCGGACAGTCGGTGCTTGACGATGTCGCCGATGCTGACGATGGCGGCGAGCTTGCCGTCGGCGTCGACGATCGGCACGTGGCGCACCCGCATCTCGGTCATCGTGGCGGCCAGGTCGGCGATGTTGTCATCGGCCGAACCCGTGGTGACCTCGCTCGTCATGATCTGCGACACCGGCGCGTCGAGCACGCTCGTGCCGCTGCTGTGGAGGTGCCGGACGACGTCGCGCTCGCTCACGATCCCGTCGACGCTCGAACCGTCGGTGCTGACGACGACGGCACCGATACGGTGCTCTGCCAGGAGGGCGAGCAGGCCGGAGACCGTCTCCTCGGGCGTGACGGTGATGACCTCGCTGCCCTTGTAGCGCAGCACGTCAGAAATCTTCACGGCGACTCCTTCACCTCGGCGCGATGCCCTCGGGCGGCCAGTCGCTCCACCAGAGATGCCCTGACTCGACCCTAGAGCGCACCCGCACGGGGCGCCACCGTTCGCTCGTTAGAGTGAGACCAATCGCGCGCGCCGCATCCGTCGCCCAACGGCCCGGTGCACGGCGTGCGCCGAGGACCCCGTCACGAGAAGCAGGAGTTGATTGCGTGCCGTCCGCTCGGCCGACCTACGACCTCGTCGTCGCCGCGAACCGCCTGCCCGTCGACAAGGTCGTCACCGACGACGGCAAGGTCGAGTGGCGGCGCAGCCCCGGCGGCCTCGTCACGGCCATGGAGTCGGTGATGCGTACGCAGCCCGGCGCCTGGATCGGCTGGGCCGGGGACGCCGGTGAGGCGCCCGAGCCCTTCGACGAGGCCGGCATCCACCTGCACCCGGTGCCGCTGTCGTCCGAGGAGGTCCGCGACTACTACGAGGGCTTCTCCAACGACACGCTGTGGCCGATCTACCACGACGTCATCGTGCCGGCGAGCTTCCACCGTGAGTGGTGGTCGAGCTACCAGACCGTGAACCGGCGTTTCGCCGAGGCGGTCGCCGAGGTCGCGGCCGAGGGCGCCACCGTCTGGGTGCAGGACTACCAGCTCCAGCTCGTCCCTGCGCTCCTGCGCGCGCTGCGTCCGGACGTCCGCATCGGCTGGTTCAACCACATCCCCTTCCCGCCCGTGGAGCTCTTCGCGCAGCTGCCGTGGCGCGCGCAGCTGCTCGACGGCCTGCTCGGGGCCGACTTCCTCGGCTTCCAGCGGCAGGCCGATGCCCGCAACTTCGTACGCGCGTGCGGTCAGCTGCTCGGCGCCCAGACGAGGCGCGACCGCGTGACCGTCGAGGGCTCCCACCGTCAGGTCCGGGCCGCGGCCATCCCCATCTCCGTCGACTTCACGGGCCTCGAGGAGCTGGCCAAGCGGCCTGACGTCATGGCCCGCGCCCGCGAGATCCGCGAGAGCCTCGGCGACCCCCAGGTCCTCATGCTCGGCGTCGACCGGCTCGACTACACCAAGGGCATCCGGCATCGGCTCAAGGCCTACGAGGAGCTGCTCAGCGAACGGCGCTTCGGACCGCCCGAGGTCACGCTCGTGCAGGTCGCCACCCCGAGCCGCGAACGCGTCGAGGCCTACCGCAACCTCAGGAACGAGATCGAGCAGACCGTCGGCCGCATCAACGGCGAGCTGGGCAAGATCGGCGCACCGGCGGTCCACTACCTGCACCACTCCTACCCGCGCGAGGAGATGGCGGCCCTCTTCCAGGCCGCCGACATCATGCTCGTCACACCCCTGCGCGACGGCATGAACCTCGTCGCCAAGGAGTACGTCACCTGCCGTCACGACCTCGGCGGCGCCCTCGTGCTGTCGGAGTTCACCGGCGCGTGGCACGAGCTGCACCAGGCCTTCACGTGCAACCCGCACGACATCGAGGGCCTCAAGCAGACGATCCTGCGCGCCATCAACACGCCGGCGAAGGACAAGCAGCGGATCATGAAGGCTCTGCGCCGCCGCGTCTCCGACCACGACGTCCAGCGCTGGGCGGCCCGCTACCTCGATGCCCTCGCCGCCGCGCCCGAGCTGCCGAGGGCCGAGCCGCGGAGCCGAAGCACGCCGCACTCCGAGGAGACACCGCTGATGGCCGCCCCCACCGAGTCGCGGACCGGGTCGGGCGCCGGCTCCGACGCCGGCCCCGGTGCCAGCCCTGCGTCGCGGGCCACGTCGCGCGCCACGTCGAGCCGGTCGCGGTCGTGAGCGCGGGCGCGCCGACGGCGGAGGCGCTCGAGCAGGCCGCCTCTGCCGAGAGCCTGCTCGTCGCCACGGACTACGACGGGGTGCTCGCCCCGTTCGATGCCGACCCGATGAGCGCCACGCCGGTGCCCGGCACCATCGAGACGCTGCGGTCGCTCGCGGGCCTTTCCGGCGTCCACGTCGCCGTCGTCTCGGGTCGTGACCTCGGCACGCTGCGCACGCTGACCGGCATCACCGCTGACGAGCCGATCGTCCTCATCGGCAGCCACGGCGCCGAGTCGTCGAGCGCGGCCGTGCGCGAGGCCATGGAGGCCGCCGCCGTCACGCCCGACGACGAGGTGACGCTCGCCGAGCTGCGTTCCGACATCGAGGCGCTCGTCAAGGAGCGCCATCCCGAGGCCGCGATCGAGTACAAGTCGGCGGCCGTCGTGGTCCACGTCCGCGGCGTTCCCCGCGAGCTCGGGGACGCCGCGATCGCCGATGCACGTCGGCTCGCCCTCGACCACCCGGGGGTCAAGGTGCTCAAGGGCAAGTCGGTGCTCGAGCTGTCGGTGTCCCACGCGGACAAGGGTTCTGCCGTCACCGCCCTCGGCCGTCACGTCGGCGCCGTGGCGCGCGTCTACCTCGGCGACGACGTCACCGACGAGGACGCGTTCATGCGCATGCGCCGCCCCGACGACGTGACCGTCAAGGTGGGAACGGGCTCCACCGCCGCTCGCTACCGGGTGGACGACGAGCCGGGCGCGGCCGGCCTGCTGACGCAGCTGTGGGAGCTGTGCTCAGCCGCACGCGTGGCGGACTGACGGAGCCGCCAGCACGCGGCATTCCGGCGCCGGGCGCCGGCCCCCGCCGTCGTCTGATGGGGTGTGCCGCCCGCTGGGTCAGTGATCAGCGGCGCCGAACCGCACCGGTCGACCCACGAACGACGAGCTCGGGACGGAAGACGTATTCGGCGCGGGGAGAAGGCTGCCCGGCGATCTCGTCGAGCAGCGAGCGCACCGTCGCCGCACTCATCGCGTTGACGCTCTGGCGCACCGTCGTGAGCGGCGGGTCGGTGAAGGCGATGAGCGTCGAGTCGTCGTAGCCGACCACGGAGAAGTCGCGCGGCACGGAGAGTCCGCGCTTGCGTGCCTCGCGGATGGCGCCCAGTGCCATCAGGTCGGAGCCGCAGACGACCGCCGTCGCACCGCGGTCGAGCAGGCGCCCCGCGGCGGTGGCGCCGCCCTCCACGGAGAAGAGCGACCGCTCGATGAGGTCGTCGACGTCCGACCGCCCCGTCAGCTCCTGCATGGAGTGACGGAAGCCGGCGATCTTGCGGATGACCGGCACGTAGCGATCGGGCCCGACCGCGAGACCGATCTCGCGGTGGCCGAGGCTGACGAGGTGCTCGAGCGCCAGCCCCATCGAGGCGACGTCGTCGTTGCTGATGAAGGGCGCGTCGACACCCTCGATGTAGCCGTTGACGAGGACGAGCGGCAGGTTCCGCTCGCGCAGGGCGACGTAGCGCGCGGAGTCGGTCGTCGTGTCGGCGTGCAGGCCGGAGATGAAGATGATGCCGGCGACGCCACGCTCGAGGAGCATCTGGACGTAGTCGTCCTCGTGCACTCCCCCAGCGACCTGGGTGCACAGCACCGGCGTGTAGCCGTTCTGCGCCAGCGAGTTCTCGATGATCTGGGCGAAGGCGGGGAAGATCGGGTTGGTCAGCTCCGGAACGATGAGGCCGACGAGACCGGCGCTCTTGCGGCGCAAGCGACTCGGCCGGTCATAGCCGAGGACGTCGAGCGCCGTGAGCACCGACTGACGCGTCGACTCGGCCACGCCGGGCTTGCCGTTGAGGACCCGGGACACGGTGGCCTCGGACACGCTCGCCTGGTCGGCGATGTCGCGTAGTCGTGCCCTCATGTCACTTCCCCCTTCGTCGCACGTGCCGTGGACCGTTGTCGGTGGGATGCCACGTCCAGATGCTCACGCCCGGCGCCGACGCGCTCAGTGTGACAGCGCGCTTGCCGACCTTCGGAGCGGGTCCGTACAGCGGCGAACCGGACTCGATCCCGGCCAGGTGCCGGGGATCGAGGACGACCGGCTCGTGGGCGGCACGTGCGACGTGGACGAGGGCCACCTCGTCGAGCGTCTCGCGGAGGTAGACAATGGCGTCGCCCTCCGCGTGCACCCACCGCAGACCGCCACGCTGGAGCGCCGCGGAGCGCCGACGAGCCTGGATGAGACCGCGATAGATGGCGAGGGTGCTTGCGTCCCAAGCGTCCTCATCCCAAGGCATCGGACGGCGACCGTCCTCGCCGAAGGCGCCCTCCATGCCGATCTCGTCGCCGTAGGTCATCATCGGCATCGAGGGGAAGGTCATGAGCAGCCCCACGGCGGCCTCGACGGACTCCGGTCCGACCAGGGTGCGGATGCGCGGCACGTCGTGCGAACCGACGAGGTTGAAGGAATGGACGAGCGACTGCCACGCGATGCGCGAGGTGAAGTCACGCATCGTCTCGACGACAGCGCGGGCATCGAGGCGGGGAAGCGGCACGGGGGCGCCGAGGAACCGCGGGTCCTTGGGGTCCTGGCGAAGCCAGGTCCACGCGGGTTTGCAGAAGCCGGCGTAGTTCATCACGCCGTGCCAGCCGTTGCCGGGCATGTCGCCCGTGTAGTCGTGGAAGTGCTCCCCCACGAGCAGCGCGTCCGGCGCGACGCGGCCCATGACGTCACGCATCTGGCGGGCGACATCGTGGTTGACGTCGGTGTCGCGCCAGCGGCCGGTCATGTTGGCGACGTCCACCCGCCAACCGTCGAGGCCGCCCGACCGGCCGAGCCACTTGCGTACGACCCCCTGGGGGTCCTCGAAGATGCGCTGGCGCAGGGCGGCGTTGACGTGGTTGAGCTTGGGCAGCGACGGCACGCCCAGCCAGGCGACGTAGGTGCCGTCCTCCCAGATGTAGTAGTCGCGCTCCGGCGTGCTCCTCCCGCCGCGACCGGCGGCCTCGAGGAACCACTCGTGGGCGTTGCCCGTGTGGTTCGTCGTGAAGTCACCCATCACCTTCATCCCCCGCTCGTGCGCGGCCTTGGTCAGCCGTCGCAGCGCCGGCGCACCGCCGAGAAGCGGGTCGATCTGCTCGAAGGACGAGGCGTCGTAGCGGTGGTTGGAACGGGCCGGGAAGAAGGGGGTCATGTAGACGACGTCGACGCCGAGCGACTCGAGGTGGTCGAGGTGCTCGGTGATGCCGTCGAGGTCGCCGCCGTAGAGCTGGTGGCCCACACCCTTCGGGCTGAGGTCGACGGGATCGGACCACGCAGCGGGGATCGCCCAGTCGGGGGCCTCGTGCCGGTCGGCGCCCTTGGAGCGCGCGAACCGGTCCGGGAAGATCTGGTAGACCACCGCGCCGAGGGCCCACTCGGGTGGCGGGCTCGAGTGCGCCACGATGCGGAAGTCGCTGGCGTCCGGCACATCCCGCTCGTGCACCCCTGTGCCGTTGAGCCAGGCATACTTCGTCGGCCCACCGGTGAGCAGGAACCGGTAGTTCGTGACGGGGTTGTGGCAGGTCAGCGTCGCCCGCCACCAGTCGTCGGCGGCCGTGGTCCGCACCTTGCGGGCGACCGTGAAGGTCGCCTCACCGTCGGGCGCGGTGCGGACGTGGACCGACTCCACGTCGGCCTCGAGCGGCACGCGGACGAGCACGTCGACCGAGTCCCCGAGGCGGGGCGCCTGGTTCGAGAGGTACCGCCCCGACCCGTCGTGGTGTGGCTGGCTGAGCCAGCCCTGCTGGCGGATCGGGGCAGGGCTCACTTGACGGACCCCGTGGTGAGGCCGCCCACCAGCTGCCGCTGGAACGCCAGGTAGAGCAGCATGACCGGGATCGACCCGAGCAGGGCCCCGGCCGTGAAGCGCCCGAATAGGGTGTTCGCGTCGTTGCCCAGGGTCATGCCGTAGAGGCCCACGCCCAGCGTCTGGGACTCGACGTCGGTGAGGAAGACGCTCGCCAGCATGAACTCGCCGTAGAGACCGACGAAGACGAGCATGAAGACCGTCACCAGGATCGGCATGACCAGGCGCAGGGTCATCGTGAAGAAGATCCGCGCGTGGCTCGCCCCGTCGACGATCGCAGCCTCGTCGAGCTCGCGCGGGACCGTGTCGAAGTAGCCCTTGAGCAGCCAGACGTTGGCCCCGAGCGCACCACCGAGGTAGGCGAGGACGAGGCCCGTCACGGTGTTGAGGCCGATCGCGGGAAGCACGTCACCGATGCCGGCGAAGATGATGTACATGGCGACGATGGCCAGCGTCGCCGGGAAGAACGTCGTGAGCAGCAGCGCCATCATGCCGGGGCGACGTCCCGTGAACCGCAGGCGCGAGAAGGCGAACGCCGCACAGGCCCCGATGAAGACCGCCACGAGGGCCCCGGAGAACGAGATGATCATCGAGTTCTTGTACCAGCTCCAGAACGGGCGGGAGCTGTCGTTGAACAGGGCGGTGAAGTTCGCCGTCGAGAAGCCGGACGGCCACAGGCTGGCCGTGTTGAGCGTGCCGCTCGGGTTCGTTGCCGCCGAGTAGATGAAGAGGATCGGGAAGAGTGCCCACATCAGGGCGAGCACGCCCAGCGCGTGGCGCCACCACACCGAGCCCCCGAAGCCCTTGCGCTTCGGCGAGGCCGGGGTGGGGGTGCCGGTCTGCTGCTCGACACGCGCGTCCAGCCGGGGGTCGGCCGGGAGCGGAGCGTTGAGGGTCGACATCAGTTGACCTCCTCGAGGGCCTTGGTGCGACGGAAGCCCGGGATGCTCATCAGCGCCACGAGCAGGAAGATGACGACCGACACGGCTGCCGCGAAGCCGTAGTTCGGCGCGACGCCGGAGAAGGCCAGACGGTACGCGTACGTGATGAGCAGGTCGCTCGAGCCGATGCTCGTGTCGGCGCCGTTGAACGGGCCGCCCTTCGTGAGCAGGTAGATGAGCCCGAAGTTGTTGAAGTTGAAGGCGAACGACGCGAGCAGCAGCGGACCCACGGCCACGAGCAGCAGGGGCATGATGATCGAGCGCAGCGTGCGGAAGGCGTTGGCGCCGTCGATCGTCGCCGCTTCCCGCACGTCCTGCGGGATCGACTGGAGCGCGCCGGTGCACACGATGAACATGTACGGGAAACCGAGCCACAGGTTGGTGATGAGGATCGCGGCCTTGGCCCCGGCCGGCGTGCCGAGCCAGTCGACGCTGAGGCCCAGCGTCTGGTTGATGATGCCGTAGTCCTGATTGAACATGCCCTTCCAGACCAGCGCCGTCACGAAGCCGGGCAGCGCGTAGGGCAGGATCAGCAGCGACCGGTAGACCGCCTTCCCGCGCAGCCTCGGGTCGTTGAAGAGCAGCGCGATGAGCATGCCGAGCAGGAACGTCGTGAGCACCGAGGCGATCGCGAAGGCAACGTTCCAGATGAAGATGCCGACGAAGCCGCTGCGGATCGTGGGGTCGGTGAAGATGCGCGTGTAGTTCGCGAGGCCCACGCTCTCCTGCCAGCCCTGCGGGAAGGACTGGCTCGGGTCGGCCACGTTGACCCAGCGGGCGTCCTTCGGCGCATACACCGCAGGCGGCTGGGTGGCATCGTCCGTGAGCCTGTCGGCGGCCGCGTCATAGCTGACCGTCGCCCGGCCCTCGAACGCCTCGGACAGGCCCACCGGCTTGATGCCGCCGCCGTCCGTCGTGGGCACTGCGATGGCCGACAGGTCCTTGCTCCGGGCGTTGGCCTGCTTCGCGGTCAGCACGGTGTAGCCGGGGGCCTTGGTGATCTTGCCGATGGACGTCTTCTCGACGCCCGTGGCCGCCAGAGGCTGCAGGCCGGTCTTGTCGCCGACGAACGTCGAGCCGTCGGGCTTGGTCAGCAGCAGCACCAGGTCGGCGGTGGTGGGGTCGCCGCCCTCCTTGGTCGCGACCGACATCTTGTAGCGCGGGGTGTTGGGGACCTCACGGACCGACTGCGCGACGATGTCGGTGACCGACTCCTGCTTGCTGTAGAGGTGCCCGTCGCCGTAGTTCGTCGTCGAGAGGCTCACGGTGTAGAGCACGGGCCAGAGCTGGAAGAGGATCATGAAGAGCAGACCCGGCACCAGGTACTTCAGGGGGACGGAACGTCGCGTCGCGTAGATCGCGAGGATGCCCATCCCCACGGCCCCGGCGATGATGACGGCGATCGTGTTGCCTGCCTGCGCGAGCCTGGTGGCGATCCACAGGATGCCGGCCATCGTCGCGAGAATGAGAACCCACTTGATCGCGAGGGCGATGGGCTTGGTCATGTCACACGTCCTTTTGCGCCGACCCGGCGCCGTTGCCGTAGATGCACGAAGGGGAGCCCTCGTGGAGCTCCCTGGTGGCCCGGGCCCGTGCGCGTGCCCGGGCCGGGTGTCCGGGGTCCGCCACGGCGGCGGACCCCGGAACCCTTCTCAGACCGAGCGAGCTCAGCCCTTGGCGATGTTGGCCGCGATCTCCTTGGCAGCAGCGTCGAGACGCTCCTTGGCACCGGCCTTGCCGGCGATGATGTCAGCGGTCGCCTGGCCGAAGGGGCCCCAGACCGAGTTCATCGCAGGGATGTTGGGCATCGGCTTGCCGTCGACGCCGGCCTCGTACCACGCCTTGACGTCGGGGTCGGTCGCGGCGACCTCGTCGTAGGCCTCCTTGAGGGCCGGCGGGCGCTTGCCGACCTCGAACAGGGCCAGCTGGACGTCCTTGCGCGGGATGTAGTTCGTGACGAACTCCTGCGCGAGGGCGGCGTTCTTGGCCTTGCTCGAGACGTAGAACATCTGGACGCCGAGGAAGGGCTGCATGGCGCCGCCACCCGTGAGGCTCGGCAGCGGGGCGATGCCGTAGTTGATGCCGGCTTCCTTGGCCTTCGCGACGCTCCACGGGCCGGAGATCATGAACGGGGCGGCCTTCGTGTCGAAGAGCGCGTCCTGGTTCGTGTCGTCGACGTTGGTCGAGAGGATCTTCTTCTTGCCGAGATCGGCGAGGACCTCACCACCCTTGACGGAGTCGGCGGTGTTGACGATCAGCTTGTTCGGGTCGTAGTCGCCGTTGGGCTTCGTGGCGAAGATGCCGCCCTCGGGGAAGGCCGAGAGGTACGGGTAGGCGAAGTACGCGTTGCCGACCTTGGAGACGAACTGGCTGAGGACCTGCTTGGCCTTGCCCTCCTTGACGAGCTTCTCGCCGGTGGCGACGAGCTCGTCCATGGTCTTGGGCGGGTTCGGGACGAGGTCCTTGTTGTACATGAGGCCGATGTTCTCGACGGCGTAGGGAACGCCGTACGCCTGGCCGTTGAACTTGGTGGCCGCGACGGCGCTCGGCAGGAACTTGCCCGCGACGTCCGACGAGAGGTTGACGGGGGCGACCGTGGAGTTCTGGACGAGCTCGCCCAGCCAGTCGTGGGCGCCGACGACGACGTCCGGGCCCTTGCCGACCTTGGTCGCGTCCTTGAACTGGGTACGGGTGTCGGTCGCGATCTGGACCTTGACCGTGACGCCGTTCTCGGCGGCGAACTCGTCGGCGTACTTCTGCACGGCCTTGGATCGGTCTGCGTCGGTCCAGATGACGAGGTCGACGTTGGCGTCACGGACGGGAGCAGCGGTGCCGCTCGGCGTCTCGGGAGTGCCGCTCGTCGTGGCCTTGCTGGTGCCGGCGGCCCCAGTGTTGGACGGGGTGGTGGGGCTGGACCCACCGCAGGCGCTGAGGGCCAGGGCGGCAACACCCGTGACGGCAACAGCGCCGAGCGCACGCTTGTGCATGGATTCTCCTTTGAAGCCAGGTGGCACACGCCGCCACCGGTGCCCCGGAATGTAGCAAGAAGTTGCAGATACCGGCCAGTCGCTTGCAGCAAGTTTTTGCAACGTTCTGGACACAACCGCGTCAGCCGACGTCCGTCGGGCGGGATCGGCCCGGAGGCGCGGGGGTGGCCAAGCCGACGTGCATGGGACATGATGACGATGCCTGCTCACCCGGGCGGGCACCACCTTTACAACGGATCGTCCGGCACGTTCCTGCCGGTGAAGGAAGGCAATGAAGCCATGGCAACAGTGACGTTCGACAACGCGACGAGGCAGTACCCCGGAAACCCGGTCCCCTCCGTCGACAAGCTCAACATCGAGATCGCGGACGGGGAGTTCCTCGTCCTCGTCGGCCCCTCCGGGTGTGGCAAGTCCACCTCCCTGCGCATGCTCGCCGGCCTCGAGGAGGTCAACGGCGGACGCATCCTCATCGGGGACCGCGACGTGACGAACCTCTCCCCCAAGGACCGCGACGTCGCGATGGTCTTCCAGAACTACGCGCTCTACCCGCACATGACGGTCGCGGACAACATGGGCTTCGCGCTCAAGATCGCCGGCGTCGACAAGGCCGAGATCCGCAAGCGCGTCGAGGAGGCCGCCAAGATCCTCGACCTGACGCCGTACCTGGACCGCAAGCCGAAGGCCCTCTCGGGCGGCCAGCGCCAGCGCGTCGCGATGGGGCGCGCGATCGTGCGCTCCCCGCAGGTCTTCCTCATGGACGAGCCGCTGTCCAACCTCGACGCGAAGCTCCGCGTCCAGACCCGCACGCAGATCGCCTCGCTCCAGCGCCGCCTCGGCGTCACGACGGTCTACGTCACCCACGACCAGGTCGAGGCCATGACGATGGGTGACCGCGTCGCGGTGCTGAAGGACGGCATCCTCCAGCAGTGCGACAGCCCGCGCCGCATGTACGACCACCCGGCCAACGTCTTCGTCGCCGGCTTCATCGGCTCGCCTGCCATGAACCTCATGGAGGTGCCGGTCACCGACGGTGGCGTCGACCTCCACGGTCACACCGTCCCGGTGGCACGCGAGGACCTCACCGGCGTCGGCAAGAACGTCACGCTCGGCGTGCGTCCCGAGGACCTCGAGCTGTCGTCCGACCAGTCGGGCATCCCCGTCACGGTCGACGTCGTCGAGGAGCTCGGCGCCGACGCCTACATCTACGGCTCGACCGAGCAGAAGCTGCTCGAAGCCACCGGAGAGAACGCCGGTGCCGTGCCGTTCATCGCACGCGTCGACGGTCGTCGCCCCCCGGAGAAGGGCGACAAGATCTTCCTCAAGCCGAAGTCGGGCCACGTCCACGTCTTCAACGCCGAGTCGGGTCTGCGCGTCGGCGACTGAGCCGGGCGCGTACCACCGCATCACGCCGCTGGGCCGGCACCCTCGTGGGTGCCGGCCCAGCGCCGTTGCATGGCCGCGTCGTCGTCCCTCGCGCTCCTGCTCGCTCTCGCGACGACCCTTGCGCTCTGGGCTGATCGACGCCTCCCGCGCGACCGTGCCACGATGAACGCGTGACGCTCGAGATCACCACCGCCAGGCCCGAGTCCGCTCTCCTCGACCTGCCCTGGTCGACGCCTCTCGAGGAGTGGCCCGAGACCTATCTCGCCGCTCTGCCCCGCGGCATCTCGCGACACGTCGTGCGGTTCGTCAAGCTCGGTCCGCGCGTGCTTGCGGTCAAGGAGATCAAGGACGACATCGCCGACCGGGAGTACGCCATGCTGCGCAACCTCCGGCGCCTCGACGTGCCCAGCGTCGAGCCGTTCGGCGTCGTCCACGGGCGCGCCACCGCCGACGGCGAGCCCCTCGACGCGTGCCTCATCACCCGCCACCTGCAGTTCTCCCTGCCCTACCGCGCTCTCTACAGCCAGAACCTCCGGCCCCACACGGCGGTGCGCCTCATGGACGCCCTCGCGCTGCTCCTCGTGCGCCTGCACCTCGAGGGCTTCTGGTGGGGCGACGTGTCACTCTCCAACACCCTCTTCCGCCGCGATGCCGGCGCCTTCGCCGCCTACCTCGTCGACGCCGAGACGGGCGAGCTGCACACGAGGCTGTCCGACGGGCAGCGCGAGCACGACCTCGACATCGCGCGCATCAACATCGCCGGTGAGCTCATGGACCTCGCCGCTGGCGGCTTCCTCGAGGAACAGGCCGACCCGTTCGAGGTGTCGGCCTCGATCATCGAGCGCTACCACACGCTGTGGGGCACCCTCACGGGCACGGAGCGCTTCGAGTCGGGCGACCGGTGGCGGGTCGAGGAGCGCATCCGCCGCCTCAACGAGCTCGGCTTCGACGTGGACGAGCTGTCGATCACGACCGACATCGGCGGCACCGAGATCGTCATCACCCCCAAGGTCGTCGACGCCGGCCACCACTCGCGGCGCCTGCTGCGGCTCACCGGTCTCGACGTGGGCGAGAATCAGGCCCGCCGCCTGCTGAACGACCTGGACGCATATGCCGCCGCGACCGACCGCCAGGGCGAGGACGAGGAGATCGTCGCGCACGACTGGCTCGCCCGGATCTACGAGCCCGTGACCCGAGCCGTGCCGCGCGAGCTGACCGGGCGACTCGAGCCGGCCGAGATCTTCCACGAGGTCCTCGAGCACCGCTGGTACATGAGCGAGCGAGCCGGGCACGACACCCCCATCGAGGACGCGCTGCGCGACTACGTGGCGACCGTCCTGCCGGCCAAGCCGGAGGAGAAGGCCGTGCTCGGCGTCGACACCGAGGAGATGCCGGTCATCAGCCGTTTCGACTGAGAGCGTATGCCGCTGGCGCTCCTCTGCTTGGATGTCCCGGTGCTTCTCCTGGTGCAGGCTCCCCAACCCCGCGTCGTGGCCGTCCTGCGCGATGCCGGCGCCTGCGGCAGCGTGGGGCCGACCTCCCCGAAGGGCTGGACGACGGCACGGGTGGAGGGGCACGCGCGCGGGTCCGGGCTCCGCCCCGTCGAGCCGCACCTGCTCGTCGCCGACGGCTACGACGGGTTGCTCCTCGCGATTCGTCCTGCAGAGGGCGAAGCTGTGGTCCTCGAGGAGACGTATGCCGACGAGGCACTGGCGGCCACAGCAGCGGCCACGCTGATCGAGCTCTTCGACGCGCGGCGGGAGGACAGCCGCGCGGTTCTCGTGAACGCCTTGGTGACCGCCTTCGTCGACCTCGACCTCGACCTCGACCAGCTCGTGGAGGCGCTGGAGGACGCGCTCGAGCTCCCCGCTCTCGTCGCGCCTGCTCCCGACCGGTCGGCGGTCGTGAGCCGGTGTGACGCCTCGCTCCTGCGCCTCGCGGCCCGGGCCGAGGGCCGGGTGCGCCTCGCGGCCGAGGGCGGCTGGGGCATCCTGGCGCCGACGGACGAGGTGCCCGACGTCTCGGACCTCGCCCTGGCGGTCGCAGGCGCTGCACGCCGGAGCGAGCCGACGATCCTGCTGTGGCGCCGCGGAACCCACGCCGGCTTCCGCCTCTGGCACGGCAGGGCCGACGTGTCATGGTCGTGGGGAGATCCGTGGCGCCGGGTCGGTGCTCACAACGATGCCGAGACGGTCCTCCACGCTCTCGGCGCCGCGTCTTCCCGGTCACTCGAGGGTGATGACGTCGTGCGGCTCAGGGCGCTGCTGCACCGTCCCGGTGACGACCCGTTGCTCGATCTCGTCGAGACCGTCGGACTGCCGGCTGCAGTCGGAACCGCCTTGTCGGGCGACGGCCGAGCGCCGCTGGCTGGTGAGGAGCTGGTCGACCCGGCATCCCTGGTGCGGGGACTGCTCGACGCCATGGTGGACGCCTGGGGCCACCCCCTGCCGCTCATGCGGTCTCACCGGTTGCCCTGCGCGGCCTACACCGCGGCGACGGTGGTGGCAACCCTCGTGATGCTCGGCATGTGCGGCCTGTCGGTGGCCGTGCTGGCGACCGACGGCGCCGTGGTCGACCAGGCGGGCACCGGCGCGGAGGACTGGGCGTTCACGGCCATCGCCACGGCGCTGACGGTCACCCTCCTGCTCACCTCGACCCATCGCATACGCCGTCTGCGACATCGCCGGACGCGACGCTGAGCCACGACGGCCACGACAGCCACGACGGCCACGACCGCCACAACGGGCTACGCGTGCTCGTCGGCGGGCGTCGAGAGGATCTGGCCGAAGAGCACGACGATCCAGAGCAGGAACGTCACGACGTGCACGGCCGTGCACCACAGGCAGATGGCGTGGATGCGGTAGAGCTCGGCCCACACGAGGTAGAGCGCCATGCCGAGGCCGATCGTGAGCCAGCCGAGGCGGAGGGCGTCGAACCAGCGCTCCGGCCGGCGCCACACCCGGGGCAGGCAGAGCCCGAGCGCCACGACGAAGAAGACCAGCCCGAGCAGGGCCACGGGCACGCCCATGAAGGTGCTCCAGGCACTCGTCGTGACCTTGGCGCAGTCGACGACGCCGCCGATGCTGCAGGCGAGGGTGGCGTTCGCGGTGAAGTGCTCGAAGGTGAGGTAGGCCGAGACGAGCAGCCCGACGACGGCCAGGCCGACCGACAGCGGTGCGAGCCACCCGGGGCGGACGCTCCCCTCGAGCTCCGGCGCGCCGCCGCCACTGGTCACGTCGTCACGCAGCGAGCTCACGCCGGGTCACCGCTTGAGCAGCACGGACGCGGACATGACGCCCTGGCTCGTGCACACGTCGGCGGGCTGGCCCTTGGTCTGCTCGCAGATCTGGGCGGTGATCATGTTGATGGAGGGGGTGACCGTCTTGCCGATGTCCGAGGTGGGGTCCTGGATGCCGGCGATGATCTGGTCGTAGCTCTTGCCCTCGAAGACGTCGGCATCGACCGTCGCACCGCTGGTGGCGTGGGTCCCGCCGTAGGTGATCCACGGGATCCCACCGCCGGGGTTGAACTTCTGGAAGAGCGCGAGGTTCTCGCCCTCGAGGGGCTGGAGCGGCTGCTTCTCGCGGTCCTGGGTCTCGACGGCCTCGAAGGCGACGACGTCGCTCGTGTACTTGGCGTCCTTGAACGAGAACGTCGGGGTGTCGGGGTGGACGTCGTCACTCGCGCTCGTCGTCTCGGTCACGCCGGTGAAGGTGCCGAACCGGGACAGCGCCCCGATGAGCGCCCAGCGCTCCATCGCGCAGAAGGGGCAGTACTCCGCCCCGACGTAGAGGACCTTGGGCTTGCCGTCCTGAGTCAGCGCCGTGCCGTCCTTCAGCTTCACGGGCGCCTGCGCCGGCGTCGGCGCCGGCGCGGCGTCGAGGACCGCGGCGGGCAGCTTCTCGAGCGTCGCGAGCGCTGCAGCCCCGCCAGTGGCCGCGGGCGCGGCCTTCGGCTGGTTGGAGACGACGACCCCGAGGACGACCGCGACCACGATGACGACCACCGCGACGGACGCAGCGATGACCTGCGTGCGCTGACGGTCCTTGCGGGCGGCCTCGGCGCGCAGCTGCGCTGCGCGGGCCGCCGTCTCGGCACGGTTGCTCTTCGCCACGAATCAGTCCTTCGATCAGGCCCCGGCTGCGGGGCCGCAGCGCTCGGGTGTCATCCCCGTGCCGCGAGGGCACGGCATACTACACAGCGTAGTTGTTGAGAACAGCACTCTACCGAGCACCATCTGACCAGCGTCGGAGGGGGCGGCGGAGTTCCCGCAGCGCGCGGCCCCGGGGATGCGGTGGCCGGATCGTGACCTCCGCGCCCACCGCGGCGCGGACTCAGCGGCGGCGCTGGCGGGCGATCTCGTAGAGGGTGACGCCGGTGGCGAGCCCCGCGTTGAGCGACTCGACGGCCGAGCTCATCGGGATCGACACGATCTGGTCGCAGGTCTCGCGGACGAGGCGCGAGAGGCCCTTGCCCTCGGAGCCGGTGACGATGACGAGCGGCTCCGTCGCGAGCGTGAGGTCGGGCAGCTCGACGTCACCGTCCATGTCGAGGCCGAGGATGAAGAAGCCGGCCTTCTTGAACTCCTCGAGGGCTCGCGTCAGGTTGCTCGCACGAGCCACCGGGATGCGCGCGGCGGCGCCGGCGGACGTCTTCCACGCCGACGCGGTCATGCCGACCGAGCGGCGCTCGGGCACGACGACGCCGTGACCGCCGAACGCCGCGACCGAGCGGACGATGGCACCGAGGTTGCGCGGGTCGGTGATCCCGTCGAGCGCCACGACGAGCGGGATCCCGGGCATCTCGGGGTCGATGAGGTCGTTCGGGTGGGCGTAGTCGTAGGGCGGCACCTGCAGCGCCATGCCCTGGTGCACCCCACCGTCGGTGAGCCGGTCGAGCTCCCCGCGTGGCGTCTCGAGGATGGCGAGGCCGCGCTCCGTGGCGAGCTTGAGGGCCTCGCGCACCCGGTCGTCGGTGTCGATGCGCGTCGCGAGGTACATCGTCGCGACCGGCACGTCGGCCCGGAGGGCCTCGACGACCGAGTTGCGGCCGTAGACCATCTCGCTCGAGGCCTTGCTGCGGCTCTTCGGGCGGGTCTGGCCGCGGCCGCCGGCACCTGTGGAACCGGAGCCGGAGCGCTTGGCCGCGACCTTGGCCCGCTTGTGGGCCGGGTGGTACTCGCGCTCGGCTGCCTTGGGGGTCGGGCCCTTGCCCTCGAGCCCACGTCGGCGCTGACCGCCGGAGCCGACGGTCGCACCCTTGCTGCTCTTGCGGATGGCGCCGCGGCGCTGGGAGTTGCCTGGCATGTCAGCCCTGTGCCTTCTCGGCCCCGGGGGCCGCGGTGGTGAGTGCGGTGGTGTCGGTGACGGCGTCCACGTCGCCGCGCGCCGGGCGGGCGAGCGACCACTCGGCCCCCGACGGGGTGTCGGTGATCTCGATCCCGACCGCCGTCAGCGCGTCGCGGATCTCGTCGGCACGGTCGAAGTCCCGCCCCTGGCGGGCGGCCTGGCGTGCCTCGAGCTGCGCGCGCACGAGCGCGTCGAGCGCGAGCTCGGCAGCGGCGTCCTCCCGACTGCTGCCGGAGCCCCAGTGCGCGGCGAGCGGGTTGACGCCGAGCACGTCGGTCATCGCGACGACGGTGGCGGCCGCCTCGAGGGCCGCCTCGTCGTCATCCTCGTCGAGGGCGCTGTTGCCGGCGCGCACGGTGTCGTGCACGACGGCCAGGGCGCCACTGACGCCGAGGTCGTCGTCCATCGAGGCGACGAACGCAGCAGGCAGCGCGACCGTCGTCATCGGCTCGAGGGTGCCGCGCCGGGAGGCACGCTCGAGGAAGCCCTCGATGCGCTCGACGGCAGCCGCCGCCTCCTCGAGCGAACCGGGGTGGTACTCGATCATCGAGCGGTAGTGCGCGGCCGTGAGGTAGTAGCGCAGCACGATGGGCCGCGTCGACTCGAGCAGGTGGCGCACCTCGAGGGCGTTGCCCAGGGACTTGCCCATCTTCTGGCCCTTGACCGTGACCCACGCGTTGTGGAGCCAGTACCGGGCGAAGCCGAGGCCCGCCGCCCGCGACTGCGCCTGCTCGTTCTCGTGGTGCGGGAAGCGCAGGTCGATGCCGCCACCGTGGATGTCGAACTCGTCGCCGAGCCAGCGTCGCGCCATCGCCGAGCACTCGAGGTGCCAGCCCGGACGGCCGGCGCCGAACGGCGTGGGCCACGACGCGCTCTCGGGCTCATCGGCCTTGTGGCCCTTCCACAGCGCGAAGTCACGCGGATCGCGCTTGCCGCGCGGGTCGGCGTCGTCGGCGCTGGCCATGTCGGCGAGCGACTGGCCGGTCAGGGAGCCGTACTCGGGCCAGGAGCGCACGTCGAAGTACACATCACCGCTGCCGTCGGGGGCGGCATACGCGTGTCCCTTCTCGACGAGCGTCTCCATGAGCGTCACCATGTCGGGCACGTGGCCGGTGGCGCGCGGCTCGTAGGTGGCCGGCTCGACACCGAGCGCGTCGAGCGCCTGCGCGGTGAGGCGCTCGTTGCGATAGGTCAGGGCGAACCACGGCTCGCCGGCCTCGGCGGCCTTGCGCAGGACCTTGTCGTCGATGTCGGTGACGTTGCGCACGAGCGTGACGTCGTAGCCGTGACCGGTCTCGAGCCAGCGGCGCAGCACGTCGAACGCGACGGCGAAGCGGATGTGACCGATGTGCGGCGCCCCCTGTGTCGTGAGGCCACAGATGTACATGCCGACCTTGCCCGCCTCGCGCGGCGTGAAGTCGCGCAGCTCCCGGGTTGCGGTGTCGAACAGTCGTAGGCTCACCCGCCGAAGTCTATCGGCGCGTCGCCCCGCACCTGACCAGCCGCGTTCGCCCGCGGCACGGATACTCGGGCCCATGGCGCAACCGCGGCTCACGAGCTACGAGCGGCTCGACGGCTCCGAGGTGCGCGCCGTCATCAGCTACCTCGGCGAGCGGGTCGACACCTACCTGCCCCGCCACCCCGGTCTGCGCGCGGCCACCGAGGAGCTCGGCAACGTCGTGGACGCCCTGCTCGACCGGCGCCGCCGGGCGCCCGCCCAGCGGGCCACGCTGCAGTGGACGTCGCGGGCCCTCATCGTCGTCGTCCTCGCCGTATCCCTCGTCGCCGTCGCCATCGCGCTGCGCGACGCCGTGTCGCGGGCCGGCTCGGTGGCGGCCTTCGAGTGGCTGCCGGTCGTCGAGAGCCTCATCAACGACCTCGTCTTCGCCGGGATCGCGATCTGGTTCCTGCTCTCGCTCGCCGACCGGGTCGTGCGCAACGACCTGATCCGACGGCTGCACCGGCTGCGCTCACTGGCCCACATCATCGACATGCACCAGATGAGCAAGGACCCGGCCGCCCTGCTGCCAGACACGCCGGCCGGGACCGTCGCCGGCGACGAGGTCGTGAGCCCCCGCACGATGTCCGTGCGCGACTACGCGCTCTACCTCGACTACTGCTCGGAGCTGCTCTCGCTCTGCTCCAAGGCCGCGGCGCTCTGCGCCGAGGAGTCGACCGACGCCCTCGTGCTCGACACCGTGAGCGAGATCGAGAACCTCACGACCGGCATGAGCCGCAAGATCTGGCAGAAGATCAGCCTGCTGCGCGGCGCTCCCCGCGCATGAGGTTCCCGCCGGCGTGACGCCGCCACACGGCATACGCCCTCTTGCGTATGCCGTGTGCCCGGGTCGCGCTGCTGCCGGGGCTCAGTGGCCCCGGCGGATCCACTCCTCGACCTCGGGCTCCTCGTCGCCGACGGTCGTGGCGCGTCCGTGGCCGGTGAGGACGGTCGTCTCGGGAGGGAGCGAGAGGAGCTGGCTCCTGATCGACTCGATGATGGTCGGGAAGTCGGAGTACGACCGGCCCGTCGCGCCGGGGCCGCCGTGGAAGAGCGTGTCGCCGGTGAACACGACGCCGAGGTCGCGCGCGTGGAAGCAGCACGCACCCGGCGCGTGCCCCGGCGTGTGCAGCACGACGAGCTCGACGTCCCCGACCTGCACGACGTCACCGTCGGCGAGGTCCTGCGTCGGGGCGAGGTCCCGATGGCTCTGGTCCCAGAGGACCCGGTCGGCCGGGTGGAGGGCGACCTCGGCCCCTGGGTGCGCGGCGAGCAGCTGCGGCACGACGGTGACGTGGTCGTCGTGTGCGTGGGTCAGCAGGACGTGGGTCAGGCGGCGGTCGCCCACGAGCTCCAGGATCGGGCCGGCGTCGTGCGGGGCATCGATGACGACGCACTGCGCGTCGTCGCCGACCACCCAGACGTTGTTCTCGACGTCCCACGTGCCACCGTCCAGGCTGAAGGTTCCCGCTGTCGTCGTGTGGTCGACTCGAACCCCGCCCGGTGACGGGTTGACCTGGTCGGCAGCGCTCACAGCTCGACCACCGATCGCAGGACCTCGCCGGCGTGCATCTTGTCGAAGGCGGCCTCGATGTCACCGAGCCCGATGCGCTCGGTGACGAACGCGTCGAGGTCGAACCGTCCCTGCTTGTAGAGCTCGACGAGCATCGGGAAGTCGCGGCTCGGGAGGCAGTCGCCGTACCAGCTGGACTTGAGCGCGCCGCCGCGGCCGAAGATCTCGATCATCGGCAGCGTCACCTGCTTGTCGGGGGTCGGGACGCCGACGAGCACGACCGTGCCGGCGAGGTCGCGGGCGTAGAAGGCCTGCTCGTAGGTCTCGGGTCGGCCCACCGCCTCGACGACGACGTCGGCGCCGTGGCCGTCGGTGAGGTCGCGGATCGCCTCGACGGCATCGGTGCTCGTGCTGTTGACCGTGTGCGTCGCGCCGAAGTGCCTCGCCTGCTCGAGCTTCGCGTCGCTGATGTCGACCGCGATGATCGTCGTGGCGCCCGCCACCCTGGCGCCGGCGATGGCGGCGTTTCCCACGCCGCCACAGCCGATGACGGCGATCGAGTCGCCGCGGCCGACGCCGCCGGTGTTGACCGCGGCGCCGAAGCCGGCCATGACGCCGCAGCCGAGCAGGCCGACCGCGGCTGCATCCGCCTCGGGCACCTTGGTGCACTGGCCGGCGGCGATCAGCGTCTTCTCGATGAAGGCCCCGATGCCGAGCGCGGGCGTCAGCTCGGTGCCGTCGGTGAGCGTCATCCTCTGCGTCGCGTTGTGGGTGTTGAAGCAGTACCAGGGCTTGCCCTTGGCGCAGGCGCGGCACTGGCCGCACACGGCCCGCCAGTTGAGGATGACGAAGTCACCGGCAGCCACGTCGGTGACACCCTCGCCGACGGCCTCGACGTAGCCGGCGGCCTCGTGCCCGAGCAGGAACGGGTAGTCGTCGTTGATGCCGCCCTCGCGGTAGTGCAGGTCGGTGTGGCAGACGCCGCAGGTCTCGATGCGGACGACCGCCTCGCCGGGACCGGGATCCGGCACGACGACGTCAACGACCTCGACGTCGGCCCCCTTGCTGCGGCTGATGACACCCTTGACGGTCTGCGGCATGGCTTCTCCTCGTCGTTCACGGCTGGTCGTGCCGGGCGACGCAGGCAGTGCCGGCGGCCGCAGCAACCCCCAGCCAAACGTGCGGAGGCCGCGGACGCAACGCGTGTGCTGCCGAGCCGCGGGGAATCAGCGGTCGCGACCCGGCTCGCCGCTCTGGTCGGCGTCACGAAGACCTGTCGAACGCCGGTCGTCGAACGCGTCGTCGAGGCGGTTGCCGTCATCGTCGACGCGGTGACCCTCCTTGTCCGTGCGCACGTCAGGATCGTGCAGATCGGCCTGGCGCAGCCGCTCGTCGCGTTCGCGGCGGACCGACTCGACGCTCCCGGCACGTTCGCGTGCCTCCTCCTCGAGGCGCTCGGCCTCGAGCTGGCGCTGCTGCGCCTCGGCGCGCGCCAGGTCTGACCGGGCCTGCGCCTCGGTCGCGCTCGCCTCGCGCTCGCGGACCTGACGGTCGTGCTCGGTCGCCTCCTGCCTGATATCGGCAGCCTTCTCCCGGTGCGCCTCCACCCGGCGCCTTCGGGTTCCCGACATCACGAGGGCGATGACGGCGATCACGACGATCGCGGCAACGACGACCCAGATGATCGTGCTGGTATCCATGCGGTCCTCCTGGTCCGGAACCGGGGAGGCGGCTCGCCGCCCCTCCGTGGGAGCAGGCAGCTCCCGCTGGGGACGTACCCGGCGGGCCGCGGCCCAAAGCAGCGCGTCGAGTCAGGAGCCGGACCGGGCGACGACGAGGGCGGTGGCGATGGCAGCGATGCCCTCTCCGCGCCCCGTGAGCCCGAGCCCGTCCGTCGTGGTGCCGCTCACCGACACCGGGGCGCCGGCCGCGGCGGAGAGAGCCGTCTCGGCCTCGCCGCGACGGGAACCGATCTTCGGGCGGTTGCCGATGACCTGGACCGCGATGTTGCCGACCTCGTAGCCGGCCTCGCGCACGAGCTGCGCCGCCTCGGCGAGCAGCCTGACGCCCGAGGCGCCGGCGAGCTCGGGGCGCGACGTGCCGAAGTGCACGCCGAGGTCACCGATCCCCGCGGCCGAGAAGATCGCGTCGCACGCCGCGTGGGCAGCGACGTCGGCGTCGGAGTGCCCCTCGAGACCGCGCTGCCCCGGCCAGTGCAACCCCGCGACCCAGAGCGCGCGGTCGGAGCCCTCCGGGGCGTACGCGTGGACGTCGACGCCGACCCCGACGCGCGGGAGGTGCGTCATCAGGCGTCCTTCCAGTCGATCGCGCCGCGATGGATCTTGTGCGGGGCTGCCTGGGCAACGGGCTTGATGACCATCGTGTCGATGTTGACGTGCTGCGGCAGTCTGACGACGAAACCGACGCACTCGGCGACGTCGTCGGCCACGAGGGGACGGTCGACGCCGTCATAGACCTTGTCGGCTGCCGTCCGGTCGCCGTGGAGCCGGGTCAGTGAGAACTCCTCGGTGCGGACCATGCCGGGCCGGATGTCGACGACGCGGATGTGCTCACCGTTGAGCTCGAGCCGCAGGGTCTCGGAGACGACGGACGTCCCGTGCTTGGCCGCGACATAGCCGGCCCCTCCCTCGTAGACCCGCTCACCGGCGATCGAGCTGATGTCGACGATGGTGGCCCGCGCGGACTCCCGCAGCAGCGGCAGCACCGCCTGGGTGACCCGGAGGGTGCCCACGACGTTCGTCGCGAACATCCGCTCCCACTCGTCGGGGTCGCCGTCCTCCACACGCGACACCCCGAGCGCGCCGCCGGCATTGTTGACGACGACGTCGCAACGGCCGAGCGACCCGACGCCGGCGGTGACCGACGTGGGGTCGGTGACGTCCATGACGAGGGCCCGCGCCGAGCCGCCCTCGCCCTCGATGCCTGCGACGACGTCGTCGAGCCTGTCGGGGCGACGGCCCGCGACGACGACGTCGAAGCCGTCGCGCGACAGCCGCCGCGCGACCGCCGCCCCGATGCCGGTGCCACCACCGGTGACCAGCGCCGTGGGGCGGGACGGGTCGGTGCGCAGGTCGGTCCTGGGGTTGCTCGGGTCGCTCGTCACCTCGCCGAGGATAGGGGCCCAGCCCGACTGGACGTGAGCCGCGCTCCCGGATGCCCGTCGGACACCTCGCCCCGCAACAGGGTCAGGACCGGAGCAACAGGGCCGCGGCCTCGAGGTCGGTCGGAGTGGTGACCTTGAGGGCCCGCGGGTCGCCCTCCACGAGGAGCACCCGCTCCCCCAGCCTCTCGACGAGCCCGGCGTCGTCGGTGGCGTCGCTGGACCGGGCGTGGGCCCGCGCGAGGACGTCGCGTCGGAACCCTTGCGGTGTCTGGACGGCCCGCAGCGCCGAGCGGTCGGGCGTGCCGACGACGAACCCGTCTGCGTCGACCTGCTTGATCGTGTCGACGACCGCGGTGCCGGGCACGACGGCCCCGGCCCCGGCCGCGACGGCGGCGATCACCCGGTCGAAGACCTCGACCGGCGTCAGGCATCGGGCGGCGTCGTGGACGAGCACGATGTCGACGTCGTCACCGAGCACCTGCAGACCGGCCGCGACGGAGTCGCCCCGCTCGGCCCCGCCCGGCACGAGGGTCACCGGTGTCACGGACCCGAGCTCACGGCATACGCCGTCGGCGACGGCCTCGGCCTGCGCCCGGTGGGAGTCCGGCACGACGAGCACGACCTGGGCCACGGCGGCGCACGACAGGACTCCCCGCAGGGCGTGCCCCAGCAGCGGCTCACCCGCGAGGGGCACGAAAGCCTTGGGCAGGCCGGCCCCCAGACGCGAGCCGGAGCCGGCCGCGACGACGATGACGCCGACGCGACCGGCTCCGGTCTCGTTGTTCAGTGTGCTGCCCTGATCAGGAAGCGAGGACCTCGTCGAGGATGGTCTCGGCCTTCTCCTCGTTGGTCTTCTCCGCGAGCGCGAGCTCGGAGACGAGGATCTGGCGGGCCTTGGCGAGCATGCGCTTCTCGCCGGCCGACAGGCCGCGGTCCTGGTCACGACGCCACAGGTCACGAACGACCTCGGCGACCTTGATGACGTCACCCGACGCGAGCTTCTCGAGGTTTGCCTTGTAGCGGCGCGACCAGTTGGTCGGCTCCTCGGTGTGCGGCGTGCGGAGCACCTCGAACACGCGGTCGAGGCCTTCCTTGCCGACGACGTCGCGGACGCCCACGAGGTCGCAGTTCTCAGCGGGGACCTCGATCGTCAGGTCACCCTGGGCGACCTTGAGCTTGAGGTAGAGCTTGTCCTCTCCCTTGATCGTTCGTGTGTTGATCTCTTCGATGAGTGCAGCCCCGTGGTGGGGGTACACGACCGTCTCGCCGACCTTGAAAACCATGTGCTGTTTTCCCCTTTCGCGACCTCCAGATTATCACGAAGCCGCGCACATCGCGATTTGCGGAATCGGCATCGGCGCAGGTCAGAGCCACAGTGAGGGCTCGGCACCCCCGAGTCGACGTCTTGACAGAACGCCGCTCGGCGTGCTTCGCCCGACCCTTTCGCGGCCGAGTCGCCGACGCATCGCTGCCGCCCCGACCACCGAGTCCCGCCCGGCGTCGGCGGGTGCACGGGTCCGCAGGGTCGTGCGCCGGTAGGCTGTCGCCCGTGAAGCGTCGATACCCCGCCCTGAGCCCCGCGCGTCGCCCGTCCACCCGCCGGGTGTCGACGATGGTTGCCGGTGTGGCCCTCGCCGCCGTGACGACCGGCTGCCAGGTCAACTCGCCCGTCCAGACGAACGTTCCGTACATCCCTGCCGACGGGGTGCCGGCGGAGGTGGGCCAGCTCGCCGTCCGCAACCTTGTGCTCGTCGGTGACGGCACGGGCACCGCGGTTGTGTCGGGTTCCGCCATCAACCTCGGCGGGGAGGACATGACCGTCCAGATCGCCCCGCAGGCCGACCCGAACGCCACGGGCGCCCAGCCGACTGGTTCCGAGGTCCAGCTCGGCCCGCGGGAGCAGGTCGACCTCACCACCAAGGGCCTGCAGCTGAGCTCGCTCACGACCAAGCCGGGCGGCATCGTCCCCCTGACCATCACCTCGAGCACCGGCGGCACCACCGTCGTCAAGGTGCCGATGCTGCCCGCCACGGGGTACTACGCCACCGTCACGCCAGCGGCCGCGCCCACGAGCACGCCGACGAGCACGGCCACGGCCACGGCCACGGCCACGGGCACGCCTACGCCCACACCCACGGGCAGCTGACCTCGAGCGTCTTCCACCCTGTCGGCGACACCGACGTCGTAGGCGTGTGCCGCACGTGAGTGCCGGACGTTTGCCGGGCCGGTCGGCTCAGCCGGCCTCGAACTTGTAGCCGAGCCCCCGCACGGTGACGATGTGCACCGGGTTGGCCGGGTCGGGCTCGACCTTCGCGCGCAGGCGCTTGACGTGGACGTCGAGGGTCTTCGTGTCGCCGACGTAGTCGCTGCCCCAGACGCGGTCGATGAGCTGCATGCGGGTCAGGACGCGGCCCGAGTTGCGCAGCAGGATCTCGAGCAGCTCGAACTCCTTGAGCGGCAAGGACACCGACCGCCCCGCGACGCTGACGGTGTGGCGCTCCACGTCCATCCGGACCGGACCGGACTCGAGGGTCGAGGGCAGGAGGTCCTCGGGCTCGGCGAGGCGCCGGAGCACGGCCTTGACGCGAGCAAGCAGCTCGCGGCTCGAGTACGGCTTCGTGACGTAGTCGTCGGCGCCGATCTCGAGGCCCACGACCTTGTCGATCTCGCTGTCCTTGGCGGTCAGCATGATGACCGGCACCGAGGAGCGCTGGCGCAGCGCGCGGCACACGTCCACACCGGAGAGGCCCGGCAGCATGAGGTCGAGCAGGACGAGGTCTGCCCCGTTCCGGTCGAACTCCGCCAGGCCGTCGGGCCCGGTCTCGGCCACGGCGACGTCGTAGCCCTCCTTCTTCAGCAGGTAGGACAGCGGGTCGGAGAAGGACACCTCGTCCTCGACGATGAGAATGCGACTCAAGACAGGCCTCTCGGGGTCGGGCAGCGTGGGGGCTGGTGCGCTGCTCAGGCAGGGGGACGTGACTAGGCGTTGACGGACGGAGTCGGGCCGGCGCCGTGCGTGGTGCCCGGCGGCAGGGCGGCATACGACGTGTCGGGCGTCGGCGCGATCGCGGCCGGGGCGTTGGCGGCGGGCAGCTCGATGGTGAACGTCGACCCCCGTCCCGGCTCGGACCACACCGACACGCTGCCGCCGTGGTTGTCGGCGACGTGCTTGACGATGGCCAGGCCGAGTCCCGTGCCGCCGGTGGCGCGCGAACGGGCGGTGTCGACGCGGTAGAAGCGTTCGAAGATGCGCTCCTGCTCCTCGGGCGCGATGCCGAGGCCCTGGTCCGTGACGGAGACGTCGACGACGCCGGGGCGACTCCGACGCACCATGATGCCGACCCGGGTCCCGGTGTCGGAGTAGGCGACGGCGTTGCCGACGAGGTTCGTGATCGCGGTGGTCACGAGCTCGGCGTCGCCCCACACCTCGCACCCCTCGTCGACAGCCGTGACGAGCTCGATGCGATGCTCGTCGGCGATGAGGCGACTGCGGTCTGCGGCGTCTCGGGCGCACGCGCCCACGTCGATGAGCGCTGGGTCCTTGACGACGTCGGCCCCCTGCAGGCGCGACAGCTCGACGATCTCCTTGACGAGGCGGGTCAACCGGTCGGACTCGACGCTGATCCTCCTCGCGAATCGAGCCACCGCCTCCGGGTCGTCGTGGGCGTCGAGGACGGCCTCGGCGAGCAGCGAGATGCCGCCGACCGGGGTCTTGAGCTCGTGGCTGACGTTGGCGAGGAAGTCTCGGCGGATCTCCTCCACGCGGGCGGCCCGGGAGCGGTCCTCGACGAGGAGCAGGACGTGGTCGGCTCCGAGCGGCGCGACCCGGGCCGCCACGACGAGGCGGCCGTCCCCGAGGCCCTTCTGCAGCGCGAGCTCGGCCTCCCGGATCACGCCGTCGCGACGCACCGCCCGAGCGAGGTGGAGCAGCTCCGGGTGGACGAGCTCCTGGCCGCGCACCAGTCCCTGGGCGACGGCGGCGGGCGAGTTGTTGACGACCCGGTCGGAGGAGTCGACGAGGATGCCGCTCGAGCGCAGCACCGCGATGACCTCGCCGACGCCGGGCGGCAGGGACGGTTCGGAGGCGGGTGGCGACTCGGCCGCCGTCGAACGGTCCGACAGCCGCACGGCCACCATCGCCACGCCGCCCAGGGCCAGGCCGGCGATGCCACCGAGCGTTGCCGCTGTCGTCGGGTCCACGACACTCAGCGTACGCATCACCGCGGGACGGTCGGACCACGCGCGGCACGCTCGTGCGCAGTCGAACCCAGTGTTCACCTTCGCGTCCCCACCCATTCACGAAGTCCTGCCAGCCTCTGCACCAGCGGGTGACGTGCCGCCCCGTTCGGCCTGCCGGCCCGCACCTCCGGGTGGGAGGCTGGCCCGAGGCCGCTCCGCTGTACGACCGCCCGCGGGCACGACGACGACGCACGACCGGCAACTGACAGGAAGACCATGCGCGACCAGTTCCACGAGGACCTCGACACGATCTCCGACCAGCTCGTCGAGCTGACCCGGCTCGCGGGGTCGGCCATCTCACGGGCCACGACCGCCCTGCTCGACGCCGACGTCCACCTGGCCGAGTCCGTCATCGAGGCCGACCGCAAGCTCGACGACATCCGCATCGAGCTCGACGAGCGCTCGATCGACCTGCTCGCCCGGCAGCAGCCCGTGGCCACCGACCTGCGGATCGTCGTGACGGCGATGCACATGAGCTCGGACCTCGAGCGCATGGGTGACCTCGCCCGTCACGTGGCCAAGGTGGCCCGCCTGCGCACGCCCGACTCCGCGGTGCCGCCGGAGCTGCGCTCCCACATCCTGCAGATGGGCCAGGTCGCCGAAGCCATCGTGGCCAAGTGCGGGTCGATCATCGCGAGCAAGGACGTCGCCGCGGCCGTCGCGCTCGAGAAGGACGACGACGCGATGGACGACCTCCATCGTGAGCTCTTCGCGGCGCTGCTCGACGAGAACACCTCGTGGTCCCGCAGCGCGATCCTCGACCTGACGCTCGTGGGCCGCTACTACGAGCGCTTCGCCGACCACGCCGTGTCGGTGGCCCGCCGCGTCATCTACCTCGTCACCGGTGAGTACGACCAGACGGTCGACCACGAGGACGAGGAGGACGAGGAGACCGTCGCGTCGCTCGAGAGCGGCCCCGCCACCGCCTGACCCCCCACCGTCGAGAGGCCAAAGTTCGCGGCCTCGGCGCAGTCGAAAGGCCAAAGTTCGCGGCCTCCGCGCAGTCGAAAGGCCACAGTTTGGGGCCTCCGCGCAGTCGAAAGGCCACTCCCCGCGGCCTCGGCGCAGTCGAAGGGCCACTTCTCGCGACGAGAAGTGGCCCTTCGACTGCGGGTCAGGCCACGAACTCTGGCCCTTCGACGGTTAAGGAAACGCGGTAGGCGCGCTCGGTCAGCGGCCCTGGTTGGCGACGGCCTCGGCGGCGGCGCGAGCGGCCTCAGGGTCGAGGTAGCGCCCACCCCGCGTCACGGGACGGAACGCCTCGTCGAGCTCGTAGACGAGCGGCATACCCGTGGGGATGTTGAGGCCGGCGATGGCGTCGTCCGAGATGTCGTCGAGCGTCTTGACGAGAGCGCGCAGCGAGTTGCCGTGGGCGGCGACCATGACGGTCAGGCCGTCCGCGAGGTCCGTCTGGATCTCGTTCTCCCAGTACGGCATCAGCCGGGTCACGACGTCCTTGAGGCACTCCGTCGCGGGCATCGCGGCGCCCAGTCCGGCGTAGCGGGCATCGCCGTGCTGCGAGAACTCGTCGTCCTCCGCGATGGGGGGCGGCGGCACGTCGTAGGAGCGGCGCCACTCCATGAACCTTTCCTCGCCGAACTGCTCGAGGGTCTGCTTCTTGTTCTTGCCCTGTAGCGCGCCGTAGTGGCGCTCGTTGAGGCGCCAGTCCCGCTTGACCGGGATCCAGTGACGGTCGGCGGCATCGAGCGAGAGGTTTGCGGTCGTGATGGCCCGACGCAGCAGCGACGTGTGCACGATGTCCGGCAGGATGCCGGCCTCCTTGAGCTGCTCGCCGGCGCGCAGGCCCTCGGCGCGGCCCTTGTCGGTGAGGTCGACGTCGACCCATCCGGTGAAGAGGTTCTTGGCGTTCCAGTCGCTTTCGCCATGACGGACGAGGACGAGCGTGTAGGTCATGACGCCAGCCTATCGACGGCCGTTCACGCCTCCGAGCCGTCGTCCAGCAGGTGTCTGAAGGCGTCGAGGTTGCGGGTGGACTCGCCCCGCGACACCCGCCACGCCCACTCCTTGCGCATCGAGCCGAGGAAGCCGAGCGCGAGCAGCTCGTTGAACACGTCGTCACTGGCGGAGAGCACGATGCCGAACAGCTGGTCGAGGTGCTCGGGCTCGACCGCGACGGTCGGGACCTCACCGCGCAGGTAGACGTCGCCGTCCGTGTCGATGGCGTAGGCCACCCCCTGCAGGCGCAGGTTCTTGCGGAGCAAGGTGCGGTAGAAGGCCTCGTGGTTCTCGTCGGGGTTGCGGATGACGAAGGCGCTGAGACTCGTCGTCCGGTCACGCACGAGCACCGAGACCACCGTCTTGAGCTTCTTGTCGCCGGGCAGGGTGACGACGTACTCCCCCGGGCGCCCGCCGAGCTCCCAGTCCAGACCGACGGAGCCCAGGTATGCCGTCAGGCGTGCCTCCGCAGCCACGCCGGGGGACGTGGACGGCGAGCTCCACTCCCCGGGGGTGTCGTCCTGCAGGGCGCTCACGGGATCACCGCGGTCGGGACTCCGACGAGGCTCTGGCCCTCGTCGATGGACGGCTCGGCCGTGCCGTTGGCCCGTTCGCGGATCGCCTGCCGGTAGACCTCGAGGAGACGGTCGGTGGTCGCGGCCCAGCCGAACTGTGCGGCGTGCGCGACCGCGGCCGACCCCAGCTCCAGCCGACGGGAGTCGTCGCGCAGCAGGGACTCGACCGCGTCGGTCCAGTCGGGGGTCGCATGGCCGTCGACGAGGATGCCCGCGTCACCGACCGCGGTCGGCAGGCCGCCGACGTGCGCCGCGACGACGGGCGTGCCGCACGCCTGCGCCTCGATGGCGACGAGACCGAAGGACTCCGAGTGGCTGGGCACGAGGACGAGGTCGGCGGCGCGGTACCACTGCGCGAGCACCTGACGCTCGACCGGCTGCACGAAACGGACGACGTCGTCGATGCCGAGCGTGCGCGCGAGCTCCTCGAGCTGGTGCGGCCGGGTGAGGCCGCTGCCGCTCGGCCCGCCGAGCACGGCGACGGTCAGGCGTTCGCCGCGCGACGGGTCGCGGCGAAGCAGCTCCCCGGCGACCCGGAGCAGGAGGTCGGGGGCCTTGAGCGGCTGGATCCGGCCGACGAAGAGAAGGAGCTCCCCGTGGATGGGCAGTCCCAGCGCGTGGCGGGCGGCGCCCCGGTCGCCGGGCGTGAAGGTCGAGAGGTCCACACCCGGAGGGACGACGGACACCTTGGCGGGCGGGGCGGCATACAGGTCGATGAGCTCATGGGCCTCGTCGTCGGTGTTGGCGATGAGGCGGTCGGCTGCCTCCACGACCTGGACCTCACCGATCTCGCGACCCCGCGGTTCGGGCGGGTCGCCCTCGGCCAGGTGGAGGTTCTTCACCCGCGCCATCGTGTGCATCGTGTGCACGAGCGCGACGCGCCACCGGTCGGCCGCGAGCCAGCCCACCTGCCCCGAGAGCCAGTAGTGCGAGTGGACGAGGTCGTAGTGGTCCTCCGGAACCGAGAGCCCGGCCTGCATGATCCCGGCGGAGAAGGCGCACAGCTGGCCGGGGAGGTCCTCCTTCGCCAGACCCTCGTAAGGGCCAGCGGTCACGTGGCGCACGCGGACGCCCGGGACGGGGTCGACCTCGATCGGTGTCGCACCGGTGGTGCGGCGGGTGAAGATGTCGACCTCGATACCGCGCCCGGCGAGCTCCTTGGCGGTCTCGGCGACATAGACGTTGAGGCCACCGGCGTCGCCGGTGCCCGGCTGCTCCAGGGGCGAGGTGTGCACGCTGATCATCGCCACACGTCGCGGATCATCCGTCATCGGGATCCCTTCGTCCTGTCCGCTGCTCGTCGACACGGTCTTCCTCGACTCAACCACACGGGCGATCCGCTCTATTCCGACGTGGCGGGGTGACGCCGACAGGGCGGTGCGCGCACGGGAGGGTGGAGATCGCGGGGCAGCCGGCTGGCTAGGCTGCGGAGGTGTCCGCACGTCAGCGCCCCGTCGGCACGGTGACACGTGGGACGACGAACCCCAACCGGCTGCGCCGCTGCGACCGCTGGATCGCGGGGCCCCAGGCGTGGCGGCTGCGGCGCAGCCCGACTCCTCCGGTCGTCGTCGACCTCGGCTACGGCGCCTCGCCGATCACCGCCGTCGAGCTGCACGACCGGCTCCGGCAGGTGCGCCGTGACGTCCAGGTCGTCGGCATCGAGATCGAGCCTGCCCGGGTGGCCGCCGGCAAGCCGCTGGAGCGCGACGGGCTCACCTTCCGGCTCGGCGGCTTCGAGGTGCCCCTCGACGACGGCGCGCGCCCCACCGTGGTGCGCGCCTTCAACGTGCTGCGGCAGTACGCCGAGGACGAGGTGCCCGAGGCCTGGGCCCACGTCCAGCAGCGACTGGGCCCGGACGGTCTGCTCGTCGACGGCACGTGCGACGAGGTCGGCCGACGTGCGTCATGGGTCGCAGTCGATGCCACGGGTCCCGTCAGCCTGACGATCTCGCTGCGGATGGGCGGTCTCGAACGTCCCTCGGAGGTGGCCGAGCGACTGCCCAAGTCGCTGATCCACCGCAACGTGCCGGGCGAACCGGTCCACGCCTTCCTCGTCGACCTCGACCGGGCCTGGGCGCGCAGCGCACCACAGTCGTCATGGGGGGCGCGCCAGCGCTTCCTGGCAGCCGTAGCCGAGGTCCGCGAGACGTGGCCACTGCTCGACGGGCCGTCGCGGTGGCGCCTCGGCGAGCTCACGGTCGACTGGTCCGCGGTGGCACCCGCGGGCCACTGAGGCCCTCGTCAAGACGGCACGGACCAGCGCGGCATCGGACACCGAGAGGTACTCACAGGAAGCGCAGCCACCCGACGACCCTCGGGCCCGCTAGCATCGGCACCATGTCGCAGGGCGGCATGACCGCGTGGGGGCGGGGTCATGGGGTGAGTTTCTACACACTCGACAGTGAGGGCTTCAGGACTGTCGCGCGATTCGTCGCGGACGGGTGGGACCAGGACGAGTGCGTCGTGGTCGTGGCTACGGCTCCCCACCGAGCCGCCCTGGACACCTTCCTCCGCGACCTCGGGTATGACCCCGCCGCCCGGGCAGCGGCCGGTCGCTACCTGACCCTGGACGCACAGGAGACGCTGGGCGAGCTCCTCGTCGACGGCCACGTGGACTCTGATCGCTTCATGCGGGGGCTCAGCGAGGTCGTGGTCGAGGCCACCGAGGCCGGGAGGCCGGTCCGGGCCTTCGGCGAGATGGTCGCCCTGCTCTGGCAGAACGGCCAGATCGACGAGGCCATCGAGCTCGAGGGGCTCTGGGACTTGCTGCTGCGCGTCCATGACTTCTCGCTCCTGTGCGCCTATCCCGCGGGCCCCTCTGACGGTGTCGAGCTCGTGGACGTCCGGCGCGTGTGCGACCTGCACACCGACCTGCACACCGACCTGCTGCCCATCGGCGCACCGAGTTCGACCGAGGGCGCCCGGCTGACCGTGGGTCACGCCTGCTCCCGCGTCTACCTGCCGACAGGGGCGTCGGTGCCCGCGGCCCGACACTTCGTCGTCGACGTGCTGCGCGCGTGGGGCCAGGAGGCCTTGACGGCGGACGCCGCGCTCATCGCCTCCGAGCTCGCGACCAACGCCCTGACCCACGCCGCCTCCCCGTTCCGTGTCGTCGTCGACCGGCAACGAGATGGGCTCCGGATCGGTGTCGAGGACGCGGCCGAGGCCCCGCTCGAGCGACGCGCCCCCTCGACGGACGACATCAGCGGACGAGGAGTCGACATCGTGGCGGCCCTGTCGGAGCGGTGGGGCTCCAGCCCCGTGCCCGGCGGCAAGGTGGTGTGGGCCGAGCTGCGCCTCGCCCCGGTCGGGTCACGCGCAGGCTGAGCCTCGGACCCCGCTCGTCCTACCGACGACGGACAGACGGATGCCGCCGGGGGGCCCGGCGGCATCCGTCGTCTGTCGCGTGGTGCTGGGCGTGCTCAGCGGACGTAGTCGTCCTGGAGTCGCTCGATGTCGGACTCGTCGAAGTGGCCGAAGCCGACCTCGAGGAGGCGGCCCGGGCGCTCGCCGGAGTTGCCCATGCGGTGGATCGAGTTGCGCGGAACCCAGACCGTCTCGCCCGGCTGGGCGCTCCACGTGCGCTCACCCACGGTGACGTCGATCGGCACGTCTAGCACCTGCCACATCTCGCCGCGGTGGTCGTGACGCTGGAGGGAGAGCCGGTGACCGGGCTGCACCGTGATGATCTTGACGGTGACCTGCTCGTTGGAGACGAACTGCTGGAACTCGCCCCACGGCCGCTCGGCGACGAAGATGTCCTCGGTCGGGTTGCGGTTGCCCAGGTCGTACTCGTCTGCGGTGTGGCTGGGGGACGAGACGTGCTGGTGCTGGTGGGCGTCGAGCTCGTGGTCGACGACGGCAGCAGCAGGCTGCTGGTCGGACATGGTTCTCCTATCGGTTGTGAGTGCACCAGTGTGCCGTACGCCGCGGGCCCGACGTCACGAGCAGAGGCTGGAGGGTCACCACCCGGAGCTGGAGCGGCCTCCGAGGCCACGGACCTGGCGCAACGCCGGTCGCACGTCCGCGAGGTAGACGGCGGACGCCACGAAGGCGACCAGCCCGAAGAGGCTGAGCGGGTTGAAGAGCGTGACGAACCCGATCGCGAGGGCGACACCGAGCAGCACGAGCCAGAAGGTACGCGTGCGCTTGCTCGCGGCGACGTAGGCCTTCTCGGGGTGGCGCAGCGCGTCGACGAATGCGAAGACCTCGCACCCGAGGGCGACGACGCCGAGCACGAGGAGGATGACGCTCTGGAACCCCGAGTACAGCTGCATGGATGAAGCGTAACCCGGCGACAGGCGCCCGACCCCTCCCAGCAGGCTCCCAGAGTCGCGCTCGGTGGCGGCTCGCCCCGTCTCGGTCAGGCGTCGACGACGAGGGTGAAGGGACCGTCGTTGACCAGTGCGACCTGCATCATGGCGCCGAAGCGGCCCTGCTCGACCTCGATGCCCCTCCGCCGCAGTGCGTCGATGAGGGCGTCGACCAGCGGCTCGGCCACCGGTCCCGGTGCGGCTGCGCTCCACGAGGGACGACGGCCCTTGCGGGTGTCGGCGTGGAGCGTGAACTGGCTGACGACGAGAACGGGCGCCCCGGCGTCGCTGAGGCTCTGCTCGTCGCGCAGGATCCGCAGCTCGGCGATCTTGCGTGCCATCCGCTCGACCTGCTCGGGCCCGTCGTCGTGGGTGACACCGACGAGCGCCAGCAGCCCGGGCCGGTCGATGGCGCCGACGACCTCGCCGTCCACCTCCACCCGAGCGCTCGTGACGCGCTGGAGCACTGCCCTCATGTCGCCATCACCGCGCCGAGGGGCTGGCCGGTCTCAGACACCGACGGCGACGACGGAACCGACGGGCTGTCCGTGACCGAGCACCGGCTGGTGCTCGAGCACGTCGAGCACGTCGTCACTGCCGACCCCGATGCGGCGCAGCACGGCAGCCAGCAGCACACTGCGGGCGCGGGACGAGCCGTCGGCCACCTTGACCGCGATGCCGCGCCCGTCGGCCAGACCCACCGCATAGACCGCCTCGGCGCCGTCCTTGGCGACCGAGCCGTCGACGCCGCGGATCAGGGCCGTGACGTCACGGTGCGTGCCCCCGAGGTACTCGGGGTGGTCGCGGATGGCCGTGACGATCTTGGCCTCCGGACCTTCCGTCGCTGCCGAGAGACGGCCGAAGGAGTGCGCGAGGGCGCGAAGCGGCACGGCGTGGATGGGAGCCCCGCAGCCGTCGACGGCCACGGCGCTCGGTTCGACACCGGTGAGCTCGCGCACGGTCTCGGCGATGACGACCTGGAGCGGGTGTGCGGGGTCGCGGTAGGTGTCGAGGTCCCAGCCGTTGACGACGCAGGTCGCGAGCATCGAGGCGTGCTTGCCCGAGCAGTTCTGCACGACCGACTGCCGGGGACGGCCACTCGCGATCCATCCGATGCGGGCGGCCTCGTCGTAGGGGTAGTCCGGGGTGTTCTGCAGGTCTGCCTCGGTCAGGCCCGCGCCGGCGAGGATCTCGCGAGCTGCCTCGACGTGGAAGTCCTCGCCGGAGTGGCTGGCACACGCCAGGGCCAGGAGGCGGCCGTCGGTCGCGAGGCCGCTGCGGACCATGGCCAGCGCCTGGAGCGGCTTGCTCGAGCTGCGGGGGAACACGGCTCCGCTCGAGTCACCGACCTCCAGCTCGACCGAGCCGTCGGGAGCCGTGACGACGGCCGTGCCGTGGTGCACCGACTCGACGAATCCGGCCCGCACGACGTGCGCGACGATCGGGGCGTCGGCGAGCGCCGTGCTGACGGAGGTGGCGGGCGACGGGATGGGGTGATCGGACACGCCCAGAAGTATGCCGGAGCGACGCAGCAGGGCCGCCACCCCGGGTGTGAGGTGGCGGCCCTGCCGTGCCTCTCGGCACCGGCGCTGCCGGCTGGACGGCGTGAGCGTCAGCTCGTGGTCGTGGAGGTCGTGGAGGTCGTGGAGCTCGTCGTGCTCTTGGTGGCCGGCGCCTTCTTCGTGGTCCTCTTGGCGGGCGTGGCCTTCTTCGCGGCCGTCTTCGTCGTGCTCTTCGTCGACGCGGCAGTCTTCCGGGTCGTCTTCTTGGCCGGGGCCGACGTGCTCGCACCCTTGGCCGCGGCCTCGGCGCTCGTGGCGGAGCTGCGGGCCGCGACCTTGCGGGTCGTGGTGGCCTCGACCTGGTTGGCCTTGCGCGTGGCGGCCGCCTTCTGGGCCGCCGACTTGCGGATCGCCGTCTCGTGCGCGGCGGTGCGCGTGGGCGGGACCGGCGCGGCGGCAGAACCGACGGCGTCGACCGACGTGGCGACCTGCGAGCCGAGCTTCGAGGCGTCCTTGACCACGACGTCCTTGACGCTCTGGGCGACCTTCTCGCCCTCGCTCAGCGCGGCCCCGGCGACGCGGCGGCCACGAGTCACCGTGGCGGTGCCGCGCTCGGCGAGGTCGTAGGCCGTGCGCTCACCCTGCGCACGGAGGTCGGTGACGACCTTCTCGCCGCGGGCGGCGGCCGCGTCGTACTGGTCCTTGGCGTTGCTGGCCATGACGAGGCCCTCGTTGAGGACGCGGGCCGGGAGGTCCTGGGCCCGCGTGACGAAGCGCTCGGCATACGTCGTCGCGAGCTTCTGCAGCTCGGTGGTGCGGCCCTGGAGCTCGGCGATGCGCTTCTGGAGGTCCTTCTGCAGCTGGTCCGCCTCCTTCTTGGCGCCCTGGCGCAGGTCGACGCGCGTGGCCTGCTTGCGCGCGACCTCGAGCTGCTCGCCGGCCGTGCGGACGGTGTCGATCGCGATGTTGGCCGCGCCGACGACGGCATAGAATGGGGTCGGGTCGACCTGGACCTCGGGCATACGGCCCTCGACCTGGACCAGCTGACCGCGCAGGTCGGCAGCGGCGGCCTCGGCCTGCTTCTGGGCGTCCTTGACGGCCTGGGTGATCTTCTTGCTGAGTGCCATCTCAGTTCTCCTTCTCTTTGAGCTCGGGGGTCGCTGCAGCGGGCGTGCTGCGCGACGGGCGCCGGCGGGCGGGCGCGGCCGGCGGCGGGTCCGGCGTGGTCACGGGAGTCGTCTCGTCAACTCCGACGAACGACAGGTAGATGTCGACGAGCACCGCGCGCTGCCGGTCGGTGAGGACCGGGTCGACGGCGATGGCGGAGAGGACGTCGGCGACAGTGGCAGGGTCGCCGTCGGCGACCCGCTCGTCGAGGATTCCGGCCCGGACGTAGAGCGACTCGGCCGAGACCTGCAGCCCCTTGGCGATCTGCTGCAGGATCTCGGCGCTCGGGCGCTTGAGCCCTCGCTCGATCTGCGACAGGTAGGGGTTGGAGACTCCGGCCATCTCGGCGAGCTGCCGCAGCGACAGCTGGGCGCTCTCGCGCTGCTCGCGCAAGTAGGCCCCGAGGTCGGGAAGCGGAAGCTTGCTCATGGCTCCATTGTGCTAACTACAGCAAGCAGAATGCAAACTCTGGGCAGCGTGAGCCGCCCCACACCCTGACTGACCCCCGTTTCGCGCGCTCCAGCGACGAGCGCGCGATGTCGGATCCGAGCGCGCCGAACTTCACGCGCTTGAGGGCAGGATCGCGCGCTCCAAGCACGAGCGCGCGATCCGTCGGCGGGAGCAGCGGTCCCGGACGGATCAGTGAGGGGGCCCTCGGTCAGCGGGTGCGACGGTCCTTGATGGAGAGGGCCTCGCGAGCCTGCGTCGTCGTCATCGGCGGTCGCTGCATGAGCGTCGCGATCTCGGCGGCTCGGACGACGAGCTCGCTGTTGTGCGCGACCGGCCGGCCCTTGGCATACATGAGGTTGTCCTCCATGCCCACGCGGAGGTGGCCGCCCGCCGAGAGGGCAGCGGCGACGATCGGCAGGTGCGCGCGGCCGATGCCGGTGGCCGACCAGCTCGTGACCTCCGGCGGCAGCATGGCAACGCCGGCGAGCAACGCCTGCGGCGTGCCTGGCATCGCACCCGGCACCCCGGTGACGAAGTCGACGTGAACCTTGCCTCCGTAGGGCAGGCCGCACTCGTCGATGAGCCGGCGCAGAGCGTGCACGTGGCCGAGCTCGAACAGCTCGAACTCGGGCACGACCTCGCGTTCCTGCGCCTGGCGGTACAGGTCGACCATGAAACCCCAGGGGTTGAGGAAGACGCCGTCGCCGAAGTTGGTCGTGCCGCACGTCAGTGAGCAGGAGTCGGGGTCGGCGTCGAGGACCGTGAGGCGCTTCTCGAGCGGATCGGTGATCGAGCCGCCGGTCGAGAGCTGGACGATGAGGTCGGTGGCCTCGCGAACGCCCTCGACGGCCTCCTTGAGGAACGCCGGCTCGAGCGTCGGCTGGTGCTCCCGGTCGCGCACGTGGATGTGGATGAGGGCGGCTCCCGCTCGCTCACACGCGACGGCGGTCTCGACGAGCTCCTCCGGCGTGGTCGGCAGGGCCGGGACGTGCGACTTCGCGGTCTCGGCACCTGTAGGCGCGACGGTGATCAGGGTGCTCGCGGCGGTGCGTGCGGTGCTCATGCCGCACATCCTGCCAGCGCCGCGGACGGCCGTCGGTCAGGGGGCGACGATCGTCGTCTGCGCGGCCGAGAGGTCCTCGACGAGCAGCTCGAGGGTCGGGTCCGTGTTGCGCTTGATGACCGCCAGGGCGATGGGCCCGTCGACGTGGTGGCGACCGACGGAGGTCACGCGCCCGACGACGCGATCGCCCGCCCGGACCTCGCTGCCCTGTGCGGGCAGGACGTGGCCCGAGCCGTCGAGGTGGAGGAAGACGAGACGGCGCGGAGGCCTACCGAGGTTGTGGACCCGCGCCACGGTTTCCTGCCCCCGGTAGCAGCCCTTGTGGAGGTGCACGGCGGTGCGCAGCCAGTCGAGCTCGTGAACGATGGTGCGGTGGTCGGTCTCCGCCCCGAGACGCGGGCGCCACGCGGCGATGCGCAACGCCTCGGCCGCCCAGAGCCCGGCCATCGGCCGATCTCCCACTGTCACAAGGAGATCGGCGCGTGGCACGAGGACCTGCCGCCACGCTCGCTCGGTGCCGGGATGGTCGTCAACCGGGCCGTATGCGGTCGTGTCCCCTACGAGGTCAGGCCACGGGTCGCGCCAGGCGAGCGGTTCCCCCTCGACCGATTCGCTGGCGTGTGGCTCGCCGAGCACTGCCCAGTCGTCGGTGACGAGGGCGACCTCGACGCGCAGCATGAAACGCATCTTGTCGAGCCACTCCACGAGCGCCGGACCTGCGCCGGCCTCGGTCGTGATCCACGTCGTCTCGCCGTCATCGACGAGGTGCAGCGAGTGCTCGACGTGCCCCTTGGGACTGAGGATGAGGGCCTCGCGCGACTGGCGCTGCTCGAGGGCGAGCAGGTGCTGGGTCGTGAGCGAGTGCAACCAGCTGAGCCGGTCCGACCCGGTGACGGTGACGACGTCCCGGTGCGAGAGGTCGACGACCGCGAGGCCTTCCTCGAGCAGGCGCTGCTCGCGCATGGGGTCGCCGTAGTGGAGCGCGACACCGACCTCGAGGCCCTCCCCCGCCACGGCACCCGGGCGCGAGAGTAGGGGGCTCGTGACCGGTCGGGTGGGCAGCTCCAGGTCGCTCATGTTGGGTGGAACGCTCACGGCATACGCCCTCATTCCACGCGCTTGAGAGTGGCCGACACGTGGCTCTGGAGCTCCTGGCCCACGGCGGCCATGTCCATGACCCACAACAGGTTGGACTCGACGAGGCCGTACATCCGCGTCGCCGCGTTGTACTCCTTCGCGCCCGGTGAGCGCAGGACGCCGTCGGTCTTGAGCTGGACCCTGGCCGGCTCGATCCTGCCGTAGTAGAGCTCGAGTATGCCGGTGGGGTGCGCGAGGAGCAGCTCGACCTCGCCGTTCTCGAGCGGCCGCCAGAAGCCGGACTCGACGGCGGCGGGGCGCACCTTGGCGCCGTTCTCGGAGTCGAGGATCCAGGCGCGGCTCTCCCACTTGAGGAAGCCGCGTCCGTCGTGCGTCACCTCGACCTCCTGGCCGAAGTGCGCGGACTCTATCGTCGGGTAGCCGACGACCCCGGCACCCTCCCAGCGCCCGATGAGCCAGGCGAGGGGTCGCAGCGGCTCCGGGATGTCCTGGTCGAGGTTGAACATGCGCTCGATCGTAGCCTGATCCCATGGACACCCCCGCGCGCTCACTCGTCGTCAAGGTCACTGCCGGAACCGAAGCGCCAGAACGCCTCTCGCAGGCCTTCACGGTCGCCGCCACCGCCGTCGCGAGCGGCGTCGACGTCTCCCTCTGGCTCACGGGCGACTCGACGTGGATGGCTGTCCCGGGGCGGGCGGAGGGGTTCGAGCTGCCGCATGCGGCACCCATCGTCGAGCTGCGGGACGCGGTGCTCGCCGGGGGTCGCCTCACCGTCTGCACCCAGTGCGCGGCCCGGCGTGAGCTGACGCAGGACCAGCTCGTCGACGGTGCGGTGATCAAGGGGGCGGCGGTCTTCGTCGAGGAGGTCATGGCACCCGGCACCCAGGCCCTCGTCTACTGAGGCCGGCGGCGTCGCTGCGGCGAACGGTGGCCACTCGATGTCAGGGCGGCAACGAAACGTGGCCTCTCGACGGTGACGAGGCCGCGGACTTTGGCCCCTCGACGGTGACGAGGCCGCGAACTTTGGCCTCTCGACGGTGACGAGGCCGCGAACTTTGGCCTCTCGACGGTGACGAGGCCGCGAACTTTGGCCTCTCGACGGTTGGGTGGGGGTGGGGGGTCAGGTGAGGACGGAGAAGAGGTTCACGACCGCACCGATGACGAGCACCGATCCGGCTCCGGCGCCGGCCTGGCCCCGGACCGTCAGCATCGCCGGCTGCAGCGCGAGGACCCGGCGGAAGGACCACGACGCCGTGCCGACCGCGGCGCCGATGCCGAGCGCCTCCAGTGTCCCGACCTCGGCACCGCGTGACGCGACGACGACGGCCACGAGCACCGCGGCCGCGAGCGCGACGAACCCGAGGAACGGCGTCGCGGCCCGAACCCCTGCGAGCAGGTCGGTGACGACGGCCGCCCCCACGGCTGCCATGGCGACGACCGCGACGGCCTGACCCCGGTCGCTGTCGGCGGCGACGACGGCCGTCGTGCCGGAGGCGATGACGACGAGGCCGCCGAACGACGAGAGCAGCGTGAGGACGAGACCCTCCCGGCCGGCACGCCGGACGAGCTGGCCGCAGAAGGCGAGCAGGATGCCGAACGCGACGGCCGCCGGCACCCACAGGAGGTCCTGGCGCAGGGCGCTCAGCACGATCGCCACGGACGCGACGGCGAGCACGACGGTGGTGGCCGCCGGAGTGGAGGAGCCGGTGAGCGGCGGCCACCCCCAGGCCACCACGAGGGCGAGCCCGAGGGTCACGCCGAGCGCGGCGGCATACCCCGTGCCGTTGGCGACGAGGAGCGCTGCGGCGGCGACGAGTGTCGCGGCGATGCTGACCCACCGGATGCGGTCAGCGCCCGCGGGCGACAGGGGGAGGTGGAGCGACCCGGCGGCAGAGGCATCCGGACCGGGCTCGCGGATGGCCGCGTTGTCCTCAGGCACGGGGGCCATTGTGCATCACCCGCCGGCGAAGGGCGGCAGCACCTCGACGGTCCCACCATCGGTCACCGCTGCGTCACGACCCACCTTGCGCCCGTCGAGCAGGTAGCTCGCGACCCTCACGACACGGGCGAGATCCGGATGCGCGGCCACAGCTGCGTCGACGACCTCACCCACCGTCGAGCCGGCCTGCGTCTCGCTGTCGGTGTCGGCGGCCGCTCGCGCAGCTGCCCAGAAGCGCACCGTGACGGTCGGCGCCACGGTGGCGGCAACGGCTGTGGCGGCGCCCGTCACACCGACCGGTTCGGTCGTGCCCGGCTCGGGTCCACTCGGGGCCATCTCACTCCGTCTCATCCTTGCTGCGGTCGCGTCCGCAGGTGACCAGTCTCGCCTATCCTGCCTGAGATGGCCCGACTGCTGCTGCTCACCAACGCGCTGGCTCCCAGCGCCGAGGTGCTGCCTGCCCTCGGGCTGCTGAGCCACACGGTGCGCATCCTGCCCGCGGAGGCCACAGCCCTCGTCGACTCGCCCGACTGCGACGTCGTCATCGTCGATGCGCGACGGGAGCTGGCGAGCGCGCGCTCCCTCTGCCGGGTGCTGCGCACGACCGGGATCGGCACTCCCCTGCTGGCCGTCCTCACCGAGGGCGGCCTCGCTGGTCTCACGGCCGAGTGGGGCCTCGACGACGTGCTGCTCGAGTCCGCCGGCCCCGCCGAGGTCGACGCCCGACTGCGCCTCGCCCTGACGAAGGGCCAGGACGACGACGCCGGCCTCGACCTGCCGATCACCTCGGGAGAGCTGGTCATCGACGAGGCCAGCTACTCCGCCCGCTTCCGCGGGAACCCGCTCGACCTGACCTACAAGGAGTTCGAGCTCATCAAGTACCTCGCGCAGCACCCGGGACGCGTCTTCACCCGCGCCCAGCTGCTCCAGGAGGTCTGGGGCTACGACTACTACGGCGGCACGCGCACCGTCGATGTCCACGTGCGCCGCCTGCGGGCCAAGCTCGGGCCCGACCACGAGGCCCTCATCGGCACGGTGCGCAACGTCGGCTACCGCCTCGTCCCCGACCGCGCCGAGGCGCCAGCCACCCAGACCGCCGACGCCTGAGGCGCCTGCCCGGTGACCGGGCCACACGGCATACGCCCTCGCTCGTCAGTGCCGGGCGGACGTGAGACGGCCCGGCTCCCACAGGAGCCGGGCCGTCTCGTCAGGGCCGCTGGGTGTCAGCCGGTCACGGAGCGAGGGTGACCCGGTTGAGGGCACCGGGCGTGTACGGCGACTTCGTGGGCAGGTACGTCGAGAAGGCATCGATGTCGAGGCCACCGAAGTACTTGTTGGCGCCCGAGCGGAAGGCCGGGAATCCGTCACCGCCGTCGGACAGGAAGTTGTTCGTCACGATGCGGTAGGTCGCGGTCGGGTTGATGGCGACGCCGTTGAGCTGGACGTTCGAGACCGTCGCGCGGTTGTGCGTGTAGGTCAGACCGGCGCTCGTGGCGAGGACGTACGGCCGCGTGGGCGCACCCGCGGAGTTGACGAACTGCTGGTTCAGCACGTCGAGGACCTGCTGTCCCGTGAGATCCATCGACACGAGGTAGTTGTTGAACGGCTGGACGTTGAAGGCCGCCTCGTAGGTGACGTTCCCGTTGGCGTCGGCGACGAGGTCGGCACGGATCCCTCCCGCGTTCATGAACGAGATGACGGGCGCCGTGCCTCCGGCCGGGATGACGGACGTGTCGGCGAGCTGGGCGTCGGCGATGAGGTCACCGAGCTGCGACTCCCCGGCAGCATTCGCCGCGCGAAGCACGGCCGGGACGGTGATCTGGCCGATGACCTTGGTCGCGATCGCCTTGACGAGCTCCTTGTACTTGGCGATGAGCGTGGACTCGGCAGCGTCCTTGGCCACGGTGCGCGTGACGAGCATGTTGTTGGAGTCGGCGACCGTGGGGCGCACGATGTCGCTCGTGCGACGGTCGTACGTCACGTTCGTCTCGGTGAAGAGGCGTCCGAACGAGGAGGCAGACGTGACCAGACGCGGCTGGTTGTCGGGGTCGGGCAGGTTGCACACGTAGGGCTGGTGCGTGTGGCCCGAGATGATCATGTCGATGGCCGGGGAGAGACCCTTGGCGATCGGGATGATCGGCGAGTCGGCCGACAGCGTGCCGCCACCCTTGCAGGTGAAGTCGTAGGGCGTGGCGGCCGGCGCAGTGCCACCCTGGTGCAGCAGCACGACGATCGCGTTGACGCCCTGCGCCTTGAGCACCGGCACGAGGGCGTTGGCCGTCTTCACCTCGTCGGTGAACTCGAGGCCGGCGACGCCGGAGGCCGTGACGATGGACGGCGTGTCCTTGAGCGTCATGCCGATGAAGCCGACCTTGGCGCCGTTGAACGTCTTGATGGCGTACGGCGGCAGGATCGTCTGGCCGCTTGCCTTCTCGACGACGTTGGCGGCGAGGTACTGGTACTTCGCTCCGGTGAACGTGCCGGTCGGGCACGAGTTCTGGTTGTTGAGGCCGTCCGGGCCGTCGTCGACGCAGCCGCCGTTCTGGAGGCGCTGGAGCTCCTTGTAGCCCTCGTCGAACTCGTGGTTGCCCACGGACGTGATATCGAGGCCGAGCGAGTTGAGGGCCTCGACCGTCGGCTCGTCGTGGAACGCCGCCGACAGCAGCGGGGAGGCACCGACCATGTCGCCGGCCGCGACGGTGACCGTGTTGGCGTGACCGACGCGGGCCTGCTTGAGGTGCGTCGCGAGGTACTCGACGCCACCGACGTTCGTCGTATCGGCGGTCGTGGCGCCCGTCTGGATGCGGCCGCTCGACCCCGACGGGGGCTCGAGGTTGCCGTGGAAGTCGTTGAACGACAGGATCTGGATGCCGAACTGCGTCTTGCCCGGCGCGTTGCTCGTGTCAGGGCCCGCGGTGGGTGCGGCGAGCGCCGGTGCCGCGAGGGCCGCGGCGCAGATCCCTGCGACGGCGACGCCCGTGATGCGGCGGGTGGTACGGGACATGTGTTCCCCTTGCTGAGATGGTGACCAGGTGCCCGACGGCACCCCGGGGAGATTAGTCGGCCCTGCCCGCAAATGGGGACTTCGCCCGTCATGGGCTTGTCACCGCAGGGATCCGAGCGCGCGGGGCTCGGCAGCCGGGTGCGCAGTTCCCTGTGGTGGAATCGCGGTATGCCGCGCCCGAGCGTCGCCCTGCGCGACACGACCAACCCGCTCACGCCGGACGAGTCCGTCGCGGTCCTCGCGCTCGCTGCCCGCGCCGCGGCCGCCGACGGCTCGGAGCCGCTGTCGGAGCAGTTCCGCCTGTCCGTGCGGGCGCGCGAGACCGACGGGGTCGAGCACCTGCTCGCCGTCGGGCCGGACGGTGGGGTGCTCGGTTACGCGCAGTCCCGCACGGGTGAGGGGCCACCCTCGGCCGAGCTCGTCGTCGCACCCGCCGCCCGCCGGTCGGGCGTGGGCACGGCGCTGCTCGAGAGCCTGCCGCACGGCATACGCGTGTGGAGCCACGCGTCGGGGGCGGCGGGTGACGTCGCCACGGCGTTCGCCCGTAGCGCGGGGCTGGTGCCCGTGCGCTCGCTCCACGTCATGGGTCGCTCGCTCCAGGACGGACCCGCGTGGCCCTCCGCCTCTCTCGACCCGAGGTATGCCGTCCGCTCCTTCCAGCCGGGGCTCGACGAGGACGCGTGGCTGGCCCTCAACGCCGCCGCCTTCGCACACCACCCGGAGCAGGGCTCGCTGCGCCGGGCGGACCTCGACCAGCGCATGGCGCAGACGTGGTGGGACCCGGCCGGGCTGATCCTCGTCGTGGAGGCCGCAGACCCGGACGTCCTCGCGGCCTCCCACTGGACCAAGGTCGACCCGCCCGGAGGAGAGGTGGGAGAGGTCTACGTCGTGGCGGTGGCGCCCGACCGGCAGGGTCAGGGCCTCGGACGCGCGGTCACCGTGCTGGGTCTCGACCACCTGCGCGCGCTGGGCCTCGCCCGCGTCGTGCTCTACGTCGACGAGGACAACGTCGCGGCCGTGCGCACCTACGCCGCGCTCGGCTTCGAGGACGTCGAGGTGCACCGCCAGTTCGCGCGGGCGGACGAGGTCGGCAGGGCCGACCCCGCCTCCTCGGCTGCCGTCCACTGAGACGACTTCACCCTCGCGTCGCCTTTCGGTGCCACGATGGGCGGATGAGCACCGGCAGCCTCACCACCGACCTCCACGAGCACGACGCGGATCCTGCGGACGTCCGCGACGCGAGGTCGGAGGAGGCGACGAGCGAGCCCGCCGAGGTCAGCTCGTTCACCAGCACCGTCCCGACTCGGCGCATCCCCCCGCGGGCGCCCAACGGCCGGTTCGTCGGAACCGGAGGGCAGGGTGACGCGGACGACCTTCCGGCCGACCGCTACCTCGAGCGCGAGCTGTCGTGGCTGCAGTTCAACGAACGCGTGCTCCAGCTCGCGATGGACCCCGCCGTGCCGCTGCTCGAGCGCACCCGCTTCCTCGCCATCTTCGCGAACAACCTCGACGAGTACTTCATGGTGCGGGTCGCCGGCCTGAAACGGCGCATCGCCACCGGCCTCGCCGTGCGCACCGCCGCCGGACTCGAGCCGCGCGAGCTCATCGAACGCGTCGCCCGGCTCGCCCACGAGCTCATGCAGCAGCACGCCGGCGTCTTCCAGCACGACGTCCGCCCCGCGCTCGAGGACGAGGGCATCACGATCGTCCGGTGGGACGACCTCGACGAGGACGACCGCGAGCCCCTCCACTACTTCTTCGCCGACCGCGTGTTCCCGGTGCTCACCCCGCTCGCCGTCGACCCGGCGCACCCGTTCCCCTACATCTCCGGCCTGTCGCTCAACCTGGCCGTCCTGCTCCAGAACCCGAAGACGGGCACCGAGCACTTCGCCCGCGTCAAGGTGCCGCCGAGCCTGCCGCGGTTCATCCTCGTCGAGGAGGACATCGACGCCGAGGTCGAGCGCAAGCGCTTCGTGCCGCTCGAGGACGTCATGGCGAGCCACCTCGACCAGCTCTTCCCCGGCATGCTCGTCCAGGAGCACTTCAGCTTCCGCGTCACCCGCAACGAGGACCTCGAGGTCGAGGAGGACGACGCCGAGAACCTCCTCACGGCCCTCGAGAAGGAGCTGACCCGGCGCCGGTTCGGCCCGCCGATCCGCCTCGAGGTCGAGGACGACATCGACCCCAAGGTCCTCGACATGCTCGCGCGCGAGCTGCAGATCAGCGACCGGGAGATCTACCGGCTGCCCACGCCGCTCGACCTCCGCGGCCTGTTCACCATCGCCGACGTCGACCGCAGCGACCTCGAGTTCCCGAAGTTCTTCCCGCGCACCCACCCCGACTTCGCCCCGACCGAGAGCGCCAAGGCCATCGACCTGCTCACCGCGGTGCGCCAGAAGGACGTGCTCGTCCAGCACCCCTACAACTCGTTCTCGACGTCGGTCCAGGCGTTCATCGAGCAGGCCGCGAACGACCCGAAGGTGCTCGCGATCAAGCAGACGCTCTACCGCACCTCGGGTGACTCACCGATCGTCGACGCCCTCATCGACGCCGCCGAGGCCGGCAAGCAGGTCCTCGCCGTCGTCGAGATCAAGGCCCGCTTCGACGAGGTCAACAACATCTCCTGGGCCCGCAAGCTGGAGGAGGCGGGCGTCCACGTCGTCTACGGCGTCGTCGGGCTCAAGACCCACGCGAAGCTGTGCCTGGTCGTGCGCCAGGAGTCCGACGGGCTCGTGCGCTACTGCCACATCGGCACCGGCAACTACAACCCCAAGACCGCGCGCATCTACGAGGACTTCGGCCTCTTCACGACCGACCCGCAGGTCGGCGAGGACCTGTCGCGGCTCTTCAACCTGCTCTCCGGCTTCGCACCGCGCAGCAAGTTCAAGCGCCTCCTCGTCGCACCGAGATCGGTGCGGTCGGGCCTCATCGACCTCATCGACGAGGAGATCGAGATCCACCGGTCCCGGCGCGAGGACGCGCCCGCCGGCCGGATCGTGCTCAAGGCCAACTCCATCGTCGACGAGGCCCTGATCGACGCGCTCTACCGGGCGAGCATCGCCGGCGTCCGCGTCGACATCTGGGTCCGTGGCATCTGCGCCGTGCGGCCCGGAGTGGAAGGCCTCTCGGAGAACATCCGGGTGCGCTCCATCCTCGGCCGCTTCCTCGAGCACTCGCGCGTCTTCTGGTTCGACCACGGCGGCGACCCGCAGGTCTACATCGGCAGCGCCGACATGATGCACCGCAACCTCGACCGGCGCGTCGAGACGCTCGTGCGCATCGCCGACCCCGGGCACATCGTCGAGCTCGCCGACCTCAACGACCTCGCCTTCGCCGAGACGACCTCACGCTGGGACCTCGGCTCCGACGGCCGCTGGGTGCGCCACCACCTGTCCGAGTCCGGCGAGCCGCTGGACGACCTGCAGGAGAAGCTCATCGAGCGCCACGACAAACGACGCCGCAAGGCCCGCCGCCGCTGACCTCGGTTGTGTCGGCCGCGGTGGCGATGACCGCGTGCGCCTGAACGGCCACGACGCGAATGGCCATAGCCGCCAGACCGTGCGCCTGAGCCCGGAGACCGCGAGACACGCGGCGACGGCTGGGTCGCCCCTATGGTGGACCGATGGCGTCGGTCAAGCAGGTCCAGGTCACCTTCGACTGCGCAGAACCCGAGCGCGTGGCTCGGTTCTGGTGCGAGGTGCTCGGGTACGTCGTGCCGCCCCCGCCGGCGGACTTCGCCAGCTGGGCGGACTTCGATCTCGCCCTGCCGCCTGAGCGACAGGGTTCGGCGTTCGCCTGCATCGATCCCTCTGGTGTGGGCCCGCGCCTGTTCTTCCAACGCGTCCCCGAGGGCAAGGTCGTCAAGAATCGGGTGCACCTCGACGTGCGGGTCGGCACCGGACTCGTGGGTGAGGAGCGCCTGGCCGCCCTCGAGGCCGAGTGCGCACGACTGGTCACGCTCGGCGCGTCGCGGGTGCGGCTCCTGCGTGCCGATGGCTTCGACGAGTCGTGCATCGTGATGCAGGACGTCGAGGGCAACGAGTTCTGTCTCGATTGACGGGCCGACGTCGGCGTCGGCGTCGGCGTCGCAAGGCTCAGGTGGCGCACGACCACGATGTGGCGGTCACGCCCACCGGGGGCCGCATCGGGCAGACTGGCGCGCGTGGCCTCAGTGATTCCCGCCGCCGGCACGTTGCCCTGGCGGCGTCGCGAAGGACGTCTCGAGGTCGCCCTCGTCCACCGGCCGAAGTACGACGACTGGTCCTGGGCCAAGGGCAAGCTCGACCCGGGTGAGCACTCGTGCGTCGCCGCAGCCCGCGAGACGCTCGAGGAGACCGGGCTGGTCGTGCGGCTCGGCGTGCCCCTGCCGTCGGCGGAGTACCCCGTGCTCGACCCGACCGGCGGCCCGGCCACGAAGCAGGTGCACTACTGGTCGGCCCGGGTGACCGGCGGCACCGGCGAGCTCGAGCACGAGATCGACGAGGTCGCCTGGGTCGACGTCCGCACGGCGCACGACCGCCTCGACTACGCGCGCGACCGCGAGCAGCTGCTGGCGCTCGTCCGCGCCGACCGGGCGGACGAGCTGCGCACGTGGCCGCTCGCGTTCGTCCGTCACGCCAAGGCCACACCGCGAGGCAAGTGGGACGGCGACGACCGCCGCCGTCCGCTCGATGCCGTCGGGCAGGCGCAGGCGGACACCATCGCCGCGGTGCTCGGCGCCTACGGCGTGACCCGCGTCGTGTCCTCCTCCTCGGCGCGCTGCGTCGAAACCGTGGAGCCGTATGCCACGGGGCGGGGACTGCGCCTGCGCACCCGTGACGCCCTGTCCGAGGAAGGCTTCGCACAGAGTCCGGTCGGCGCGGTCGCCCTGGTGCAGCGGCTCGTCGAGCGCGGGGACCCGGCCGCCCTGTGCACCCACGGACCGGTGCTGCCGACGCTGCTCGGGCTGCTCCATGCCCGCGTCGCACCCTCGCCCGAGCGCAGCGGCGTCGCGGAGCGGCTGCGGGCGGCGGAGGACGACGCGATGCTCAAGGGCGAGGTGCTCGTCTGCCACCTCGTCGGGCGCGGTGAGGACGCGCGCGTCGTCGACGTCGAGCGCATCGACACCTGAGCTCTCCGACGCCCCGCGAGTCTCGCTAGTTCTTGCACCGGCCGTTCATCGTCGGGGCTTCCGCGCTGCGCCGCATCCCGAGTCCGCGTCTCCTCCCAAGACGTCGCCCCTCGTTCACCCGGCGTTAACCGGACGTGGACGAGTGGTCATCCGGCGCACCTATGTTCGCGGTGGATCACCGTCCCGGCAACGTCGCTGGGACGTGACCGGACGACCATCAGGATCACCCCATCGAGAGGGATCACACTCGTGTCTGTTTCGCGTATCAGCGCTCTCGGCGCCATCGCCCTGTCCGGCGCTCTTGCGCTCTCGGCCTGCGCATCCGAGAACAACGGCGCCGCTCCCGGTGCCGGCTCGACGGCAGCCGGCTCGACCGCCTCCGGCGACTGCTTCAGCGGCGACCTCAAGGCAGAGGGCTCCTCGGCCCAGAAGAACGCCATCGACGAGGCCATCAAGGCGTACCAGACCGCCTGCGCCGACGCCAACATCGACTACCAGCCCACCGGTTCCGGGGCCGGCATCAAGCAGTTCATCGCCAAGCAGGTCGACTTCGCCGGGTCCGACTCGGCCCTCAAGACCGAGCCCAAGGACGGCAAGATCGAGGCAGACGACGCCAAGGCATCCTGCGGCACCGAGGCCTGGAACCTGCCGATGGTGACCGGCCCGATCGCGATCGCCTACAACGTCAAGGGCGTCGACAAGCTCGTGCTCGACGCCGAGGTCGCGGCCAAGGTATTCGACGGCAAGATCACCACGTGGAACGACCCGGCCATCGCCGCACTCAACAAGGGCGTCACGCTTCCGGCGACGCCGATCAAGGTCTTCTTCCGCTCCGACGAGTCGGGCACCACCGAGAACTTCACGAAGTACCTCAAGGCGGCCGCTCCTGAGGCCTGGTCCTACGAGACCGGCAAGAAGTGGACCGGCAAGGGCGAGGGCAAGGAGAAGTCGGCCGGCGTCGCCACCGCGACGAAGGGCCAGGACGGCGGCATCACGTACGTCGAGCTCTCCTACGCCCAGCAGAACCAGCTCCCCATGGCCCAGATCGACACGGGCTCCGGCCCGGTCGAGCTGACCGCCGAGTCGGCCGGCAAGACGATCGCCACGGCGAAGCAGACCGGCACCGGCAACAACCTCGCGCTCAAGATCGACTACGCCACCAAGGAGGCCGGGGCCTACCCGATCGTCCTCGTGACCTACGAGATCGTCTGCTCGAAGTACGCCGACGCCGAGACGGGCAAGAAGGTCAAGAGCTTCCTCAAGACCTTCGCCTCGGACGAGGTCCAGCAGGGCCTCGAGGCCGCGGGCTACGCCCCCCTGCCGACCGAGGTCGCGACCAAGGTCCAGACGGCGGTCAACGCCATCTCCTGAACCGCCTGACCCGCTCGGAGGAATCCGACGGGTCGACCACAGGGGTGGGCGCCAGGTCGGCGTCCACCCCCTGCGCCAGCACGACGCATTCGAAGGAAGAGGCCTCCACGTGTCGACAGTGACGGGTGTGTCCGCCGCGGACGAGCTCCCCCAGCCGGACGGCAAGAAGCCCCGGCAGGGCGACCGAGCCTCCACCGGCCGCATCGGTGACCGCCTCTTCGGGGGCGCAGCAACCCTCTCGGGCGTCATCGTCATCGTTCTCGTCACCCTCATCGGGGCCTTCCTCGTCGTCCAGGCCGTCCCGGCCCTGATGAACAACTCGGCGAGCTTCTTCACGAGCCGGGTGTGGGCCCCCGGCGGCGAGCAGCCCGCCTTCGGCATCCTCGAGTTCCTCTGGACGACGGTCGCCGCCTCGACGGTCGCCATGCTGCTCGCGGTCCCGGTCGGTGTCGGCGTGGCACTCTTCCTCACGCAGTACGCGCCGACCTGGCTGCGGGGGCCAGCCGCGACGCTCGTCGACCTTCTCGCCGCCGTGCCCTCGATCGTCTACGGGCTCTGGGGCCTGGTCACCTTCTTCCCCGTGTGGAAGCCGGTGCAGAACGGGATCGAGGACACCCTCGGCTGGTTCCCGCTCCTCGCACCGACCGGCATCTCGGGCGGCACGATCTTCTTCATCGGCATCGTGCTCTCGATCATGGTCCTGCCCATCGTCACCGCGCTCTCGCGGGAGGTCTTCGCCCAGACGCCGACGGCGCACAAGGAGGGCGCGCTCGCCCTGGGCGCCACCCAGTGGGAGATGATCCGCACCTCGGTTCTCCCCTTCGGTCGCCCAGGCGTCATCTCCGCCGCCATGCTGGCCCTCGGCCGCGCACTCGGCGAGACGATCGCCGTGACGTTCCTCGTGTCCGCGCTCGCCGACGGCAGCAGCTGGACGTGGTCGCTCTTCAACGGCGGCGAGACGTTCGCCTCGAAGATCGCGAACAACGCGGCCGAGTTCAGCAACCCCGGCAAGACCGGCGCCTACATCGCGGCCGGCCTCGTCCTCTTCGTGCTGACCTTTATCGTCAACAGCATCGCCCGCGTCGTCATCGAGCGCAGGAAGGCTTTCACCGAATGAGCACCGCCACCGACCGCCGCGTCCCCGGCGACGCAGCCGTCGACGACGCCGTCGCCCCGCCGGGCGGTGGGCCCAGCCGTGACGCACTGGCCGAGATGCGCAACCCGCAGCGGTCGCGTGCGGTCACCGACATCGTGGCCCGGGTCGTCATGTGGGGCGCCTTCCTGGTTGCCGTGGTCCCGCTCGTGTGGATCCTCGGCACCGTCGTGGCCAAGGGCGTCCACATGCTCACCTCGTCGACGTGGTGGACCGGCAACCAGCGCAACATCAACTCCGACGACTTCGGCGGCGGGGCCCGCCACGCCATCGAGGGCACGCTCCAGATGGTCGGCGTCACCGCCCTCATCGCGGTCCCCATCGGCGTCCTCACCGCCGTCTACCTCGTGGAGTACGGGCGCGGCCCGCTCGCGCGGATGATCAGCTTCACCGTCGACATCCTCTCCGGCATCCCCTCGATCGTCGCCGCCCTGTTCATCTACGCGGTCTGGGTCACCACCTTCGGCATCGGCCGCTCCGGATTCGCGGCGTCCCTCGCACTGGTGCTGCTCATGATCCCGGTCGTCGTGCGCTCCACCGAGGAGATGCTCAAGCTCGTGCCGAACGAGCTCCGCGAGGCGGCATACGCCCTCGGCGTGCCCAAGTGGGTCACGGTCGTCAAGGTCGTGCTGCGCACGGCCTTCTCCGGCATCATCACGGGCGTGCTCCTGGGCATCGCCCGTGTCATGGGTGAGACGGCGCCGCTGCTCATCCTCGCGCCGTACACGAAGAACTTCCAGCGGGACCTCTTCAACGGCAACTTCCCCACGCTCCCGATGATGATCAACCAGGACCGGGGCGACTACGCCCTGGCCACCGCCGCCGAGCGCATGTGGGGCGCCGCCCTCACCCTGATCCTCCTCGTCCTGCTGCTCAACATCATCGGCCGGGCCATCGCACACCTCGGCTCGGTCAAGAAGTAAGAGAAAGCGAATCTCCACGATGGCAAAGCGAATCGACGTCAGCGACCTCAACGTCTACTACGGCTCCTTCAAGGCCGTGGAGGGCGTCTCGATGACGGTCGAACCCCGTTCCGTCACCGCCTTCATCGGCCCGTCCGGATGCGGCAAGTCCACCTTCCTGCGGACCCTGAACCGGATGCACGAGGTGGTCCCCGGCGGCCGCGTCGAGGGCAAGGTCATGCTCGACGACCAGGACCTGTACGCGAGCTCGATGGACCCCGTGACCGTTCGCCGGACCGTCGGCATGGTCTTCCAGCGGCCGAACCCCTTCCCGACGATGTCGATCTACGACAACGTCGCCGCGGGCCTGCGCCTCAACGGCGTCAAGAACAAGAAGACCCTGGACGGCATCGTCGAGCAGTCGCTCCAGGGCGCGAACCTCTGGACCGAGGTCAAGGACCGCCTCAGCAAGCCGGGCGCCGGCCTCTCCGGTGGCCAGCAGCAGCGTCTCTGCATCGCCCGCGCGATCGCCGTGCAGCCGCAGGTGCTCCTCATGGACGAGCCCTGCTCGGCGCTCGACCCGATCTCGACGCTCGCCATCGAGGACCTGGTCAACGAGCTCAAGAACGACTTCACGATCGTCATCGTCACGCACAACATGCAGCAGGCTGCGCGCGTCTCCGACCGCACCGCCTTCTTCAACCTCAAGGCCACCGGGGAGCCGGGTCGACTCGTCGAGATCGACGACACGACCCGGATCTTCAACAACCCGGCCGAGCAGGCGACCGAGGACTACATCTCCGGCCGCTTCGGCTGAGCCGCTCGGCCCGCAACACACCGAGGACGAGTCAACCCCGCACGGGTGGAACCGTGCGGGGTTGACTCTTGCCGGGTGTGTTGCCGGCGAGCTGGGTGCGTATGCCGCCCGGGCTGGGTGCGTATGCCGTCCAGACTGGGTGCGTATGCCGTCCGGACTGGGTGGGTGTGCCGCGCAGCCCGGCCGCGGCGGGGGGTCAGCGGAAGATCGCGGTCGCGTACCAGGCCGTGACGGCCACGAGAGCCGAGCCGGGGAAGGTGAAGATCCAGGCCCCCACGATGTTGCCCGCCACGCTCCAGCGCACCGCCGACAGCCGCTTGGTCGCGCCGACGCCCATGATCGCCGAGGTGATCGTGTGCGTCGTGGAGATCGGGGCCCCGAAGGCCAGTCCGGCGACGTAGAGGATCGAGGCTGCCGTGGTCTCGGCCGCGAAGCCCTGCGGGGGTGTGAGGTCGATGATGCGGCGACCGAGCGTGCGCATGATGCGCCACCCTCCGGCATACGTCCCGGCCGAGATGACGACGGCCGACAGCAGCAGGACCCAGATCGGGATGCTGTTGCCCTCGTGGTACCCGGCGATGTTGAGCGTGAGGACGATGACTCCGGCCGTCTTGGCGGCGTCCTGCAGACCGTGGCCGAACGCCATGGCGGCCGCCGAGGCCGTCTGGGCGAGGCGGAAGCCTCGGGTGACCCGGCTCGGGTTGGCGTGGCGGAAAGCCCACAGGATGGCCACCATGACGAGGTAGCCGATCGTCAGGCCGAAGATCGGCGAGAGCAGCATGGGGATGACGACCTTGCTCCAGATCACCCCCCACTGCACGCCGACGCCGGCCACCAGGGCCGCACCGGCCAGACCACCGATGAGGGCCTGCGAGGACGACGAGGGCAGGCCGAACCACCAGGTGATGAGGTTCCAGCCGGTGGCGCCCACGAGGGCGGCGGCAACGAGCCACAGCCCGTCGACACCGGTCGGGGGCTCGATGATGCCGGAGCCGATCGTCGCGGCGACCTTGCCGCCGAAGAAGGCTCCGAACAGGTTCGCGATCGCAGCCATCGCGAGGGCGACACGCGGCGTCAGTGCCCGCGTCGAGACCGACGTGGCGATGGCGTTGGCAGCGTCGTGGAAACCGTTGGTGTAGTTGAACCCCATCGCCAACGTGACGACAGCGATGACCCCGACCAACAGGGAGAGTGTCGGTTCCATCGTCGGGTCAGGACTCCTTGACCGCGATGCCCTCGACGACGTGGGCCACCTTCTCGAACGCGTCGGCGGCGTTCTCGAAGCCGTCGACGATGGCCTTGACCTTGATCAGGTTGACCGGGTCGGGCGAGTTGTTGAAGAGGTTGGCCACCATGGAGCGGTGGAGGGAGTCGGCCTGGTTCTCGAGACGGTTGATCTCGATCCAGTAGCTCTTGAGGTCCTTGAGCCCACGCAGGCGCGGCATGGCCTCGGCGGTCACCTCGGCCATGCGCGCCAGGATCTCGAACTGCTCGGCGAGGCCTTCGGGGATCTCACCCATGCGGTAGAGCACGATGAGGTCGGCGGTCTCCTCGATGTAGTCCATGCAGTCATCCAGCGACGCCGCGAGGTTGTGGATGTCCTCCCGGTCGAAGGGGGTGATGAACGAGCTGTTGACCTTGTTGAGGAGCTCGTGGGTCGCGTCGTCGGCGGCGTGCTCGAGGTCCTTGAGTCGGTCCGCTACCGCCTGCCGCTGCGAAGGCTCCACCTCGAGGAACCGGGTCAGTTCCCGGGTGGCCTCGACGAGGAGTTGGGCGGAGGAGGTGAAGAGGGAGAAAAAGCTCGTGTCCTGAGGTGTCAGGCGAAAACCCACGGGGGCGCTCCGGTCGATCGAGGTCTGGTCCGGGGAAGATGCTACGGCGTCGGAGTCACTCCGGCGCAACCCGCCGTAGGTCCGGCGTTCACTCCGGGCCGGGCAGACGGCTCCGGGGCCCCACCGCGGACGGTGCTCGATGCACCCTGTCGAGCGTGCGGACGGGAACCGGTCAGTCCGCCGGGTCGGTGAGCGACGGTCGCGAGGCCCGTGATCCGTCGGAGCGTGACATCCCAGTCCTTGACACGCCAGCGGGCGCCGCATGGGCATCCGAGGACCTTCCCGGGGCCTCACCCGCGATGCCGAGCAGCGCGTCGACCTCATCCGGCGTGAAATGACGCGGTGTGGAAGAGGCGGCGACCACGAGCTCGCTCACGAGCTCGATCTCGTCGGCCAGTGCGACATCGAGCAGGTCACCGGACCGCTCCTCCTCGGGCGTCATGGGTCCAATCTAAGCGCCCAGCGGGTGACGCGTGGGGCGAAGCCCCCAAACGACATGGGCGCAACTGCGCCAGGTCGCCGTGCGACGCGCATCCGATCGCCTCCGCCCCCGCTGGAGCCGGAACACGCGCGTGAGGGGGCTGCGTCGGGTCGGGAGCGCCTCTCGGCACAGGGCCGCTCGTAGCGGCTGAATTTGGGACCCGGGGCTACCACGACCCGACGCGAGTTCAAGGATAAAGGCGCCTGCACGGATCACCAAAGATGCGCGGACGCAAGAGCCGACACCGGCGAGCGCGTCCACCGATGGTGCGATGAGCAGCTCGGGCGGATCAGTGGAGAGCGTCGGCGCGCCACAAGCGCGCGCAGACGGTGAGGTCCTCGGCCATGACGAGCACGTTGGCCGCCTGCTCGGCACTCTCGTCGCCGGACGAGATGTCGGCTCGGCCGGCGGAGACGACCCGGCAGAACGCCGAAGCCCGCTCGAGTGCGACGGCGAGGTCGCCCTCGAAGACCCCACGCAGCACCTCGTCGATGACCCGCCCCATCTCCTGGGGCCCCGGCGGCTCGGCCGCGCCGGCCACGACGTGGTTGGGGCCCGTGAAGCGGATGCCGGCGGCATACTCCCGGCTCGCCTCGTCAGGAGTCCGCTGGACCCACTCACGCAGCACGTAGAGGCGCCACAGGGCGCCCGGGAGGGAGCGTGCGGGGCGCTGTGACCACAGCTCCGCCAGCGTCGACAGACCGATGTCGTCGACGAGGGCCACGAGCTTCTGCGTCACCGCCGGGTCGGACGCGGCACGTCCGGCGTGGACGAGCGCGAGGGCCGTCTCATGGGCGACGTGGATCTGCTCCGTGGGGTCGTAGGCAGGGCCGTGCGCCTCGAGGGCTGCCTCGCTGAAGAAGGCAGGCCGCCTCGGCGCGCGGTGGTCGCTGTCGCTCATCCCAGCAGGCTAGCCCGCGGCACCGTCCGGACCGGTCACCCGACGATGACGACGTGGAGAGTGCGCGGACCGTGGACGCCCTCGACACGAGTCAGCTCGATGTCGCTCGTGGCGGAGGGTCCGCTGACCCACGTCGTCGGGCGCGCCGGGTCGAGCCGCCGGACGGCGGCCGGGACGTCGTCGACGACCTGGTCGGCGCGGACGACGCAGACGTGGAGGTCGGGCACGAGCGTCAGCACACGCCGTCCCTCCCCCGGCCCGTGCGAGAGGACGATGGTCCCCGTCGCCGCGATGCCGACGGTCGCCGTGGTGACCACGGCCGTGACCGCGTCGAGGTCTGTCGCCGGCAGGCCGTGGTCGGGGAGGCCGCCGGGGACGGCATACGGCAGCCCGTCCGGGACGACGACGGAAGCGCCTTCTGGGAGTGCCGCCGAGATGGCGGCGGTGACGCCGTCGGGTGCGCACCGCACGACGGTGGCGCGGTAGTCGGCGACCCGTGCGGCGAAGAGGTCGACGTCACCGTCCCGCTCGGGCCGGTCGGCGGAGGGGATGTCGACGGGGCGCCGGGAGGAGGCGATGGCGTCCCGGACCGCCGCCAGTATCTCGTCGCGCGCGCTCACCGCGTGCCCCCGTCGGTGCGCTTCCACCAGGCGCGGAAGGACTCTGTGGGCGGGGCGGGCAGGTCCCGCGCGTCGGTCCACGCCGCACCCGGACCGGGGAGGCGCCACCAGAGGCGGCGCCCATCGGCGCGCCTGTCGCGCTTGCTGATTCGCGAGATCGCCTCGAGGGCGCGGCCTGCGAGGCTGCAGGCGCGCTCGGCTGCAGCCAGCCGCGCGCCGGAGCCGAAGGCGACCGCAGCGGCTCGCATGGCGAGCGCCTCGGCCTTGGGCACGCCCGAGCGGTGGGCGTCGACCACCTGGGCGCGCAGGTCGACGAGCACGCTCGGGATGTCGATGCGCACGGGACACGCCTCGAAGCACGCCCCGCACAGCGAGGATGCGTACGGCAGCGAGTCGATCTGGTCGTCGTGGCCGACGCCCTTGAGGAGCGGGTTGAGGATCGCGCCGATGGGTCCGGGGTAGACCGAGCCGTATGCGTGCCCACCCGTGCGCTCGTAGACCGGGCACACGTTGAGGCAGGCGGAGCACCGGATGCAGCGCAGGGCCTGGCGACCCACCTCGTCGGCGAGCGCGCGCGTGCGTCCGTTGTCGAGCAGCACGACGTGCACCTCCTGAGGCCCGTCGCCAGGGGTCACACCGGACCACGTCGAGGTGTAGGGGTTCATCCGCTCACCCGTCGACGAGCGCGGCAGCAGGGAGGAAGACGTCGAGGTCGGTCCACGTCGGCAACACCTTCTCGATGCCGACGACCGACACCAGCACCTCGGGGAGCGTCAGGCACATGCGGCCGTTGCCCTCGGACTCGACGACGACGAGGGTCCCGGAGTCCGCGACGGCGAAGTTGGCCCCGCTGACGCCCACCTTGGCGCGGAGGAACTTCTCGCGCAGGTGGAGGCGGGCCGCCTCGGCCAGGCGTGCGGGATCGTCGGTGAGGTCGGTCGGAGCAGGGCGCCCGACCCGCGCCATCTCCCGCTCGAAGATGGTGCGGATCTCGGCACGGTTGCGATGGATGGCGGGAACGAGGATGTGGCTCGGCAGGTCGTCACCGAGCTGGACGATGAGCTCGGCGAGATCGGTCTCCCAAGCCGAGATGCCTTGCGCCGCAAGGTGTTCGTTGAGCTCCACCTCCTGCGTCGTCATCGACTTGACCTTGACCACCTCATCGACGCCGTGGGCACGGGCGACCTGGACGACGACCTCGGAGGCCTCCTGCGCCGTGCGCGCCCAGTGCACGACCGCGCCTCGCGCAGTCAGCGACTCCTCGAGCCGGACGAGGTGCTCGTCGAGGTGGAGCAGGACGTCGTCCTTGATCGCAGCAGCCCGTAGGCGCAGCTGCTCCCAGTCGTCGACCTCGGCCACGACTGCTGCGCGCTTGGCCCGGATCGTCGTCGTCGCATGGGCGAGGTTGCTGCGCAGCTGCGTGTCGGCGAGCGCGGCGCGAGCAGCAGTGGGGAACGGCGGCATACCCACGAACGTGCGGCTCATCGGGCGACCTCCACGTGGGTCGCACCCTCGGTGGACGCCAGCACCTCGGCGAGGTGCATGACGCGGACGCCGGCCCGCTGGCGCGTCAGCATGCCGCCGATGTGCAGCAGGCACGAGCTGTCGCCGGCCACGAGGACCTCTGCTCCGGAGTCGCGCACGTGGCGGGCCTTGTCGGCGCCCATCGCGACGGACGTGTCGGCGTTCTTCAGCGCAAAGGTGCCGCCGAAGCCACAGCACTCCTCGGCGCGCGGGAGGTCGAGCAGCCGGAGACCGCGCACCGCACGGAGGAGCCGCTCGGGACGGTCGCCGACACCGAGCATCCGCAGCGAGTGGCAGGTCGGGTGGTAGGTGACGGAGTGCGGGAAGGATGCCCCGACGTCCTCGACGCCGAGGACGTCGACGAGGAACTGGGAGAGCTCGTGCACGCGCGGCGAGATGTCGGCGACGGCCCTCGCGAGGCCTGGGTCGCCGGAGCGGCGCGCGACGATGGAGTGCTGGTGCCGGGCGGACCCGGCGCACGACCCCGAAGGCGTGACGACGGCGTCATAGCCCTCGAACGCTCGCACGAACGTGCGGACGACCGGCACGGCCTCGTCGAGGTAGCCGGTGTTGACCATCGGCTGGCCGCAACAGGTCTGGGCCGCAGGGAAATCGACGTCGACGCCCAGCCGGCGCAACAGTGTCACCACGGCCTTGCCCGCGTCCGGGAACATCGCGTCGTTGATGCAGGTCACCATCAACGCCACACGCATGCACACACCCTCGCACAGCGCCCACCCCGGATGGACCTGAGCCGTGGTGACGTCCGTGGGCGGTTCGGCACCGGCCCCCCCGGCACCGGGGCTCGATCGCTCCCGTCGACGATCCGGGCTTGACCATTGTTGATGCTTTGTCTAGCGTTCTCGTCGTCGGTCAAGAAAGCGCCGCCACCCACGTAACTGGATGGAGCAGCCATGACCCACCCTTCGCGCGGTCCCCGCAAGGACGCCTACACCCGTGAGCTCATCGCCGTCTTTCGCACCTCGGACTCCGAGAGCGAGCGGTCGCAGGCACTCGAGACGGTGACGCAGCTGCACATGCCTCTGGCCCGGTCCCTCGCCCACCGCTACTCCGGCAAGGGCCTCGACCGTGAGGACCTCGAGCAGGTCGCATACCTCGCTCTGCTCAAGGCGATCCAGCGTTTCGACCTCGATCAGGAGACCGAGTTCGGCGCCTACGCGACGCCCACCATCACCGGCGAGCTGCGCCGCCACTTCCGGGACCACGGCTGGCTCGTCCGGCCGCCGCGCGGTCTGCAGGAACGGCGCCAGCTCGTCACCGATGCCCGCACCCAGCTCGAGCAGACGCTCGGCCACGAGCCCACCCAGGCCGAGCTCGCCGCGTCGCTCGAACTCACCCTGGAGCAGGTCAAAGAGGCCCAGGTCGCCTCGGCCAACCTGCGACCGGCCTCGCTCGACGCGGCCACCACGGAGGGCGGCCGACCGGTTCTCGACCTCGTCGACGCCCGCGTCGAGAACCAGTCCGACCCCGGCCTCGACGACGGCATCGTCGTGCGCACGGCGCTGAGGCGCCTGCCCCCGCGCGAGCAGGAGATCGTCGAGCTGCGGTTCAGGCACGACCTGACCCAGGCCGAAATCGCCGAGGCGACGGGCCTCAGCGCCATGCAGGTCAGCCGACTGCTGCGGCGAGTGCTCAACGAGCTTCGTGACCACCTCGAGTCCGCCGAGCTCATGAGCGCCTGACCGACGCACTCGACACCGCACGGAGGTCGGAGCCCGCACCGCTGAGGACGGCGGTGCGGGCTCCTCGTCGGTGACGGACCCACAAGCCGGACGCCGAGTGTCCGGAACCCTCCGTACCGTGAGCGCATGGGCACCGACCAGCTGACACAACCGAACCCCTGGGAGCCACCCCTCGCCGGCACCGACGTCGAGCACCTCGTCGCCTCCCTCGAGCGGATGCGAGCCACCTTCCGCTGGAAGGCCGACGGTCTCGACAGCGCCGGGCTCCGAGCCCGCGTCGGGGCCTCGAGCCTGACCATCGGCGGGCTCCTCAAGCACCTCGCGTCCTGCGAGGACCACACCTTCACGCACCAGCTCCACGGCGAACCCATTGGTTCGCCGTGGGACGCCACGGGCTGGGACGGCAGCAACGACTGGGAGTTCGAGTCCGCGATGCAGGACTCGCCCGAGACCCTCTACGACCTCTACGACGGCGCCGTGCTGCGGTCACGGACTCGGCTGCGTGCCGCCCTCGACCACGGCGGGCTCGACCAGCTCGTCCACGCGTCGATGCCCGACGGGCGGCATGCGAGCCTGCGCCGGCTCCTCTCCGACTTCGTCGAGGAGTACGGCCGGCACACCGGCCATGCCGACCTCTTGCGCGAGGCCGTCGACGGGCTCGTGGGCGAGGACCCACCGGACGGCTGGTCACCGACCTCCGGCCACTTCACCTTCGGCTGAGGCTGGTTCGCGGATCCTGGGTGGTGGTCAATGCTGGTAGGTGCCGTGGATGACGGCGCGCCCGAGCGTCTTGAAGGCAAGGTTGAACGACACGACTGCCGGCGACACCGAGTCGTCGACGCCGAGGGTCGGTTCAGAGACAGCATGGACGACGAAGAAGTAGCGGTGCGGCATGTCGCCCTCGGGCGGCGCGGCCCCCATGAAGCCGCTCTCACCGCCGTCGTTTCGCACGTGGAAGGCCTTGCCCGGCAATGCTCCCGACGCGGCGCCGGTGTCCAGTGACGTGACGTCCGCAGGCACGTCCACGAGCACCCAGTGCCAGAAGCCCGACGGCGTGGGCGCGTCGGGATCGAAGCACGTGACGACGTAGCTCTGCGTCCCATCGGGCGCACCGCTCCATGACAGGTGGGGTGAGGTGTTGCCTTCGGACGCCACCTGGTCGTCCTTGAGCGGGGCTCCGTGGCTGACGTCGTCGCTCGTGACCGTGAAGGCCGCGACCTCTGGCAGCAGGTCGTAGGGATTGGGTGCGACCGGTCGGTCCAGGCTCATGGCGTCCTCCTGCGCAGTGGTTGACGCCTGCACCATACCCAGCGATTCGGTATGCCGTCCCGGTCGGCGCGCTCGTCTGTGGCCACCGTTCCCAGTGTCATCTCACCCCTCGCGGGTGACGCACAGGAAGGGTGGCCTGCGCGGACAATCGGCCATGAGACGCATTCGGGCCTTTCTCGGTGCGGTCGGCGCAATGGTCGTCCTCGGAGGGCTGGCGGCCTGCTCCGGCAGCGGGTCGGTCACCCTGCCGACCGCCCTGCCGAGCGTCAGCGTTCCGAGCGCGGAGCGTTCCCCCCTGCCGACCATCGCCGAGCCGACGGTGACCATCCCCGAGCTGCCCAGCCCGACGGTCCCGGCCGAGACCCGGACCGTGACCGAGACGGCGACCGAGACCGCGACCGAGACCGCGACCCAGACTCGGACGCCGGTCCAGACGACGACCCAGACGGCGACGAGGACCCAGACGGCCACGGTGACGCGGACCGAGACCCAAACCGCCACGGTGACGGCGACACCGACTGCGAGCGAGGCCACCACCACACCGGCGGTTCCGGCCGAGGCCGCACCGGTGGCCACCACCACCGACGAGGGGACGACCTGGTGGCCGTGGCTGCTGGTCGCGCTCCTCCTGCTCGGCGCCCTTGCCTGGTTCCTGTGGCGCCGGCGACAGGCGCAGGCGGCGATCCAGGCCTGGGACGACCGGCTCGCAGCCGCGGAGCAAGAAGCCTCCTGGGTCGAGGACTCGCTCACCACAGAGGTCCTGTCCCGACCGAGCGCCACCGAGGCCCTGCCGACCTGGACGGCTGCGCAGGCGCGACTGCTGGAGATCGACGAGGCCTTCCACCTCCTCGGCACCGAGGCCCCGGACGGGCCACGGGCCGAGCGAGCCACGCTCGTGCGCGGGCTCCTGCGCGACCTCGTCGTGGCCGTCGGTGCCGACCTCGCGGCTCCGCCCGACGGCGGCGCCGACGAGTTCCGGACCCGCCGGGCCGTGATCGACTCGGCGCGGCGCGAGCTGCGCTCCGCTCTGGGGCCCGTCGACGGCACGGCTCTCACGGCGCCCGACCGGTCGACCCCCGGCGCCTGACGGGCCCCCGGCTGCCCCCGATGGACCCACCACGCCGGCCCGCTCGGCGCGGAGGTCCGCCGGTTCGAACCGATCCCTCGTTACGCTGAAGGTCACAAAACGTGACACATCAGACAGGGGTCCGGATGCACGAGGAGCGTGGGGCGAGCACCGGGACGGTGCTGCCCCAGCCCACTGACAGGGTGACGCCCGAGGCCCCTCCGCAGCCGGTCGCAGACCGCCAGCGCGAGGTCGCGTCGGGCTTCCCGGTCTTCGCAGTGCGCGAATGGGCCTCTCGCTTCTACGAGCAGGAGCGACTCGAACGGGATACGGCCCCGTGGCGCCTCGCCTGGCCGTTCGTCGTCGCACTCGTGCTCGCGGCGGGAGCAGCTGGCTTCGCCCGGCGATGGCAGGTCCGTGAGCCTGATCTGTCGTTCGGCGGAACTGTCGTGCTGGCTGCCGCTGCCATCGGCATGACCATCGGCGGCCTCCTCCGGTTGCGGGCGATCCGCGCGCGACGTGGAGCAGCCGCCGCGCGGCCGGCCACCGTCGAGACCCTCCCGGAGAACGCCCGGGCGCTCGTGCTGCAGTCGCCGCGCCTGCGGTTCCGTCGACCCACCGACGGGCCCGGCTTCGCTGGTGTCCGTGACGACGTGGCCGCAATGGCGCCCGTCGGCGACTTCGCGGCCTCCGTCCTCGTGTGGGCATTGCTGATGCGGGGCAACGTCGATGGCACCCTCGAGGACTGGGTGCGCGGCCGCAACGCATGACGCCGCCGAGCCGCCCCAGCCGCCCCAGCCAGGGGTGCGGGCGAGCGACGTTCGCGGCCCGGCGACGCCCGGAGGACGTGTGTTCGGATCGGCGTGGCGCTGCCTGATGATGCTTCGGGCGGGTCGCGGCTTCGGCTGCGGTCGAGCCGTCGGGCATACTGACGACGGGTTCCACGCGGTGCGCACGCACCGGCTCGGAACCACGGGCCTCTAGCTCAGTCGGTAGAGCATCGGACTTTTAATCCGCCGGTCGTCGGTTCGAGCCCGACGGGGCCCACCACAGACGTGTATGACTTCGCCTGATGCTTGACCTTTGGGCTTCGCCTGATGCGTGACGGTGTTTCGGGTGATGCTTGACAGCTGCTCCGGCTGATCCTTGACGCTCTCTTCATGAGGGAGATGAGCGTGGCTGAGCAGCGGTACAAGGCGGTGCTGGCGGTCATCGGTGATGGCCGCCAGGTGTCCGAGGTGGCGGCGGCGTGGGGTGTCTCGAGGCAGACCCTGCACGCGTGGCTGTTGCGGTACGAGGGCGGTGGGTTGGAGGCGTTGGCGGACCGGTCCCACCGGCCGGCCTCGTGCCCGCACCAGATGGACCCGGTGGTCG
>JIBA01000005.1 GCA_000620545.1 Intrasporangiaceae bacterium URHB0013
CGGCACGATCGCTCGGAGAGCGGCATGAGCGGTCGGTCCGTCGCGGATGGCACACAATGTCGCCATGGGCCATGACGAGTTGCCGCCGAGGACGATCGAGCATGTCTTCACGGTGGAAGACCGGTTGCGGCAACTCGGAGCGCTCCGGGATCTCTGTGCCCGCATTACGGTGCTGCTGACTGAGCATGGAGATGTGCCCGAGGCCGAGCAGTTCCGGCTACGCGCCGAGACCGCAGAGCGCCTCCTGTCGGTTGGTTTCGTTCGGAGCGACCTCAACGACGTGGGGGGCCAGTTTCCTCCTGGGCCGTGGTGGCTCAACCCGAAGGCCGCCGACTTCAACGCCCCTCGCGAGCCGTGGCAAGACGAGGTGGCCCGCCTCCATGCTGAGGCGAGCGAGACGGCTCAGGAACTCCGCGCCACTGCCACACTGAGCGACCGCTGACGCTTCTCCCGAGGCACGCTCATCGGCAGGATCGGAACGTCCCCACATCGGCATGAGCGGAAGACTTCTTCCGGTTTTAGTCGCGACGCTAGGTCGTCAGCATGTTAGTGCTCGCAGGACCTGCAGGCTCACGAGGCCTGTGCAGGGGCCCCGGTGCTACATAACGATGAGTGCCCCGAAGCTCCGCACGACCGGCTGGGCTGCCCGGGCGCCGCTCTCCTCGTCGGCGCGCAGGCACAGACCTTTGGTGTGCCTATGTGGCTAGCGGGTGGACGGTTCTCCGCGTGTGCGCGCGCGAAAGGAAGCCGCGGAAACCACACGTCAGGCCCGGGGTGCTATGAGCTTCGCGGGCTTCTCCCTGAGCGCGCAGAGCACGCGTCCACGACTGCTGAGCGGAGCTACGCGGCGTCGTGCAGCACCCACTCTCCGCGTCCCTGCGCGGCGCGAGCCAGGGTCGTTGCCTCCCTCACCCCAGAGAGGAGCTGGCCGGTGCCGTCACGCCAGAAGCCGCGGGAGGTGTGGACGAGGTGACCGCCGTTGACATCGAGGTATTCCCGAGCCTCAGGCCACAGGGCAGTCAGGTCCGAGGCCGGCGGCTGGCACGCCTTCATCCCATAGGCGAGCGTGCGAACTTCCGCGTCGTGCTGCCGCTGCCGCACGTGCTCCACATGCACCACGTGTCCCATGTCGGCAGATGCCGCCGCTGCGGACAGGGAATCGGCCGTCACGCCACGTCCATGGGCCCACATGTGGACGTGATGCCCAGTGGCCTGCGGATTTGCCTCGACGTGCCATGCGCTTTCCATGCTGACACGAGCGCGGTTGAGCGTCTTGTTCAGGTGCTTCATGCGAGCGCGGATCTGGGACCAACCACTGCCCACCTGCGTGAGCGTGATGAACCACTGAGGCTTTGCCAGACCGATCGCTGCGCCGGTGCGAAGGGCGCGCGCCCAGATGCAGGCGTAGCAGGAGATCGAGAGGCACCTGCCAGTCGTGAGTTCGCCGAGCTTGTTGCGCATGGTGACGTGCCCGCGCTTCGGGCAGATCGGCCAGGCCGGTGCGGACTCGTTGGGTGTCCCCATTTCACTGCAGTAATCAAGATCGGTAGCGCCGGTTGCAGGCAGGGAACGCGGGACGTGCCCAATGGGCCGGTTCCTCGCGTCGGGCTTGTGCCGGGGGCCGTTCGGCGCGCGAGTGGTGTGGTCGGGGGTGGGGATCACTGGGTTTCCTTCCGGTCTGTGCAGAGCCAGGCGGGGTGCTTGGGTGGTGCGCAGAGTGGAAGGCCGACGGCGGTAGTGTCGCGGCCTCACGACGAAGGGCCCTCCCGCCTGGTGGCGAGAGGGCCCTTCTCGTGTACGTCGTGGCGATCAGCGATGTCCGAAGCGGTCCAACTGAAGAGGCTGCGTAGCGGGGCGACGGCCGGTGAGGATCATCTCGTCGGCGGTGGACTTCTCAAGCATGACCTTGCCCCCGATCTTGACGATGGAGATGCGCCGCTGCTTGATGAGCTGGCGGATGAACTCCGGCTTCATGCTCAGGTACTCGGCGAACTGTTCGACGTCCCAAAGCGGGTTGGGGTTGACGTGCGAGGCGGTCGGATCGCTCTGCGGCGCAGGGTGATACGCCCTGGTGGTGTCGCTCGTGCGGGTATTCGTGTGGACCGGGTGGTCGAGCAGGGTCATGGTGGTTCCTCAGGTCTTCCGGCGCCGTGGTGGCCGGGCGCCGGAAGACTGGGGTGTGCCGTGGTCTTGTGTCGCGTCGTCAGGCTTCTTTGGGTCAGGAGGCGGCTGCGTGCGCCTCAAGGCGGGCCGCGATCTGGCGGTCGGCCTCCGCGGACGTGTGCTGATAGACCATCGCCGCCCGCACGGTCGAGTGCCCGAGCCTGCTCTGCAGGTCAGCCATCGTGGCGCCGGTCCTGCCAGCAAGGGTGGCCCCGGTGTGCCGGAGGTCGTGGAAGCGAAGGTCGTCGCGCCCAGCCGTCTCTGCTGCGCGCCGAAACCAGGTGGTGCGGCGGGACGAAGGCACGGGACGACCGGTCCGGGTAGTGAACAGCAATGCGTCACGCTCAGGACCGGTGAACTCCTCCATATGGTGGGCGATGGCCTCCATCACCGACGCGGGAAGGTTCACCTTCCGATAACCCTTGTGCGACTTGGGTTCTCCATAAAAGAAGCCCTGCCCCGTGAGGTATGAGAGGCCCTGGCGCACAGTTACCTGTCCGTTGAGGAAATCTACGCTCCCCCGCTCGAGGGCGAAAATCTCACCCGCCCGGAGGCCGCCCCATGCGGCGATGAGGACAGCTACCCGGTAGCGGTGGGGTGAAGCGGCCGCAATTGCTGCCACCTCGGCCGAGGTCGCCGGGTCGCGCTCGGGCGCCTTGGCCGTGCTTGCGCCCTTGAGCTGGCAGGGGTTGACGTGGACCCGGCCCTCGGCGACGGCCGTCTCGAAGACGGCGTGCAACAGGCGATATGCCTGGGCCGTCTGCGGCTTGCCGGCCCGGCCGAGGTCGTTACGGGCGTGAACGAGTGTGGGCCGGCCGCACCGCTCCCAGTGATCACGCACAGCGTCGGGGATCCGTCCGGTGGCCGCCACTTCGAGTCCTTCGCGCTGGGCCCAGGCCCTAAGCGCCCGATTCCACCGCGGACTCCCCTCGCTGGCAGGTGCCTGCTTGGCCAGGGATCCACGACGGGATTCGGACTGGACCCACGAGTGCCAGTGCCGGACCGTGGTGGCCGTGATCTGGCGAATGGGCCGATCACCGAGCCACTCACTCCTGGGCTGGAGGGCCGGCTGGATGATGAATCGGTTGGCGAGGCTCGTGTAGAGCTCGCGGGTGCGGGGCCGGATGTCGGGATGGGTCTCGAGCCACGAGATCAGGTAATCCGAGAGCGTTTCGCTGCCTGCGGCGGGGTCGCGCCAGGTCCCACGGGTCAGGTCTGCGTGCTCGGTGGCGAGCCACTGCTCTGCCTGCCGGCGGGTCGTGTAGGTAGCGGGGGCCTTGATGGTTGAGCCGTCGGGGCCGGTGTAGCGGGCCTGGAATCGGCCGGACGGGAGCTGACGGATGTTGCCGAAGTTGCGCTTCTTGGGGGCCACTGGGTGCTCCTGGGTGCGGGGTCGTCTGACCCGCGCATCTGGCACGATCTGGCACGTTTGTGTCGCGCTGTCCTTCGAGGATGGCGCGGTCAGAGGGCGAATAAGCCTCTGACCTGCGCTTTTCCTGTGGAGCGAGCGACGGGAATCGAACCCGCGTATCCAGCTTGGGAAGCTGGCGCTCTACCATTGAGCTACGCTCGCACGGGCCGCCCGGAGGTCCCCCGCGAAGGGTACGTGAGCGGCACGCGGCGTCAGTGTAGCCGACACCGCGCCAGTGCCAGGAACGCGACCCAGGGGCCGAAACCGTCATGGATCTCGCCAAGCAGACCGCCTTCGTCGAGCACGTCCGCGAGCGCGGTGGGGCGAGCGCGCAGGTCGCTGTCACCCTCGAGCAGTTCTTCGACGGCAACGACTGCGAGTGGTGCATCGCACCCAACCGGCCCGAGGAGCTGCCGCTGGACACCGTGCGCCGGGTGCTCTTCGAGCTGCGCGAGCATCCCGAGGTGCACGACGTCCGGGTCGAGCTCGACGTGCTCGAGTTCCAGGACTTCCCCGACGACGAATGGCCCTACGCCAGTGGGGTGGCGGTCATCACGACGCTGCCGCCGGAGGAGGTCGACGCGCTGACGATCGACGCGGACACCGAGCCGAGCGGGGGACCGGCCGCGAGAGCGGAGTGGCTCGTCGACGGACCTGCCGTTCCCGAGGGTCACCACTACGTCGGGGTGTGGTGGGACTGATGGGCGCCGTCAGCCCCCTGGTCGTCGGCGAGCTCGAGCAGGTCACCGACGCCCTCTGCTACCACGGCGAGGGGCCGGTCTGGTCACCCACGTGGGGCGGCCTGCGCTGGGTCGACCTCCTCGCCGGAGACGTCCTGACGCTGCGCCGCGACGGCGCCGTCGACCGGATGCACGTCGGCGACGTCGCGGCGTTCGTCCGGCCGCGCGCCACGGGCGGCTGGGTGGTCGCGACCGAGCGCGGACTGGCGCGCGCGGACGAGCCGGACGGCATACCCACGCCGTGGTTCGACCTGTGGGAAGACGCGGCCGTCCGGATGAACGAGGGAGGCGTCGACAGCGAGGGACGCCTGTGGGCCGGGACGATGGGCTACGACCGCGTGCCCGGCAGTGCCACGCTCTACCGCGTCGACGCGACCGGCGACGTCGCGGTCCTGCTGCCCGACGTGACGATCTCGAACGGCATCGACCTCTCACCCGACCACCGTCTGGCCTACTACGACGACACCCCGAGCGGCCGCACGGACGTCTTCGACGTCGTCGCCGGCGAGCTCACGAACCGGCGCCCCCTCGTGACGCATGACGTCGGCCACCCCGACGGCCTCACCGTCGACAGCGCCGGCAACATCTGGGTCGCGCTCAACGGCGCGGGCCGGGTCCGCTGCCACTCACCCGAGGGCGAGGTGCTCGCGGAGGTCACCGTTCCCGTCCGCCTCACGACGGCGTGCACGTTCGGCGGCGACGACCTGCGCGACCTCTACATCACGACGTCCCGCGAGAACCTCCAGGACCCAGAACCCGAGGCGGGCGCCGTCTTCCGCGTCCGTGTCGCCGTGCCCGGCCAGCCGGTGCGGGCCTTCGCCGGCTGAGCCCGTCCGAACGGCCGCGGCCGGCCGAGTACGTATGCCGTGTGCCCGGGTCCGGCGGTCAGCCGGAGTAGGTGATCCCGCCGTCCGAGGAGTAGCCGAAGGTGGCGACCGAACGGCCGGGGCGCGGCAGCCGGCCGGACGGCATACCCCCGTGGTCGCCGTCCCCTTCCTCGTCGTCCTCGGCCCCCACGCCGAGAAGGCTCCGGGTCAACCGCTGTGCGTCGGACATCAGCTCGTCCAGGGCGACGCCGAGGTGGTCGTCCGACGGCGGCTCGTCGGCAACGGCGGCGGCCAGCACCGCGCGGCGGACGAGCTCCTTGGCGAACGACGCCGTGGTGCCCTCGGCGCGGGCGGCCGCGGCCGAGATCGCCTCGGCGCCGAACAGGTGGCCACCGTAGAGCCGGAGCAGCTCGCGCCGCCCCTCGGCATCCGGCAGCGGGATCTCGGCGGCCAGGTCGACGCGGCCCGGGCGCTGCGACAGGGCGACCTCGAGGTCCTCGACCCGGTTCGTCGTGAGGACGAAGGCCACGTCCGAGTCGGAGTCGAGGCCGTCTAGGGCGTCGAGCACCTCGAAGAGCAACGGTGAGGCGCCCATCGGCGCGAAGGAGCGGTCCTCGGCGACGAGGTCGCAGTCCTCGAGGACGACGATCGCCGGCTGGTGCGCGCGGGCGACCTTCGCGGCGTCGTGGATGAAGCGGAGCGAGCCACCGCTCAGCAGGACCGCAGTCGTGCCCGGTGTCGCCGAGAGCAGGTAGCGGACGGTGTGCGTCTTGCCGGTCCCGGGTGGCCCGTAGAGCAGGACACCGCGCTTGAGGTGCTGGCCGTGCGCGACGAGCCGCTCCCGGTGCTCGCCCAGCCCGATGACGTGGCGCGCCACGCGGTCGAGGACGCCGTCCGGGAGCACGACCGCGGCCGCGTCGACCGACGGCCGTTCGATGAAGCTCACGCCGGCCATGCCCGGGCCGTAGGGGTCGGAGCCGAACGTCACGACCTGCCCCCGGATGACGCTCCGCTCGTCCATCAGCTCCTGGACCCGGGCCATGAGAGCGTCCGACACGACGCGGTCCTGCGAGACGACCTCGATGCTCCCGGACTCGCGGCCGAACTGCCGGTTCATGCCCTGCTGGCGCACCGCGACCGGGTGACCGTCGAAGCGGAAGAGGCGGATCCCGGACGTCACGACCTGCCGCTGGTCGTCCTTGCCGGGGCCGGTCGGCATACGGTCGTAGTCCACCTGGCCGACCGACATGCCCGGGCCGTGGAAGTGCTGCACGAGGTCCCCGAGCGACATGTGGTGGCGCGCGTCGCCGGCGATTCCGATGACCGTGGCGTCCGGGTCGACGCCCGAGACCTCGGCGAGGGCGATGTCGGCGTCGACGAGACGGTGGGGCAGGACCGGCGCGGAGACGACGGCGAGCAGGTGCGGCTCGACCCCGAGGTGCTGGCGGAGGACCTCGGAGAGGCCCTGCCCACCGCCGGCGGGCGGCAGCTCGTCGAGGATCCGTCGCAGGACGGTGTGGAAGTCCGCGAGCAGTCCATGGGCCGTGTCGGGCGACGCGCTGGGCTCCGTGGCGGGGTCCGTGGTGGACGCCGTGCTCGCGTCCGTCGTGGTCGGGGTGGCATCCGTGGGGTCCATGGAGTGACGATAGGTGCCGCACGCCATGCGCAGGGGCAGGAGTGGCCGAGCCGGAGCGCCCCGGCGTTATAGCCTCGACCCGTGCTGCTCTCCGACAAGGACATCCGGGCCGAGATCGCCGCCGAGCGTGTCGTGCTCGACCCGTGGGACCCGAAGATGGTCCAGCCGTCGAGCGTCGACGTCCGGCTGGACAAGTTCTTCCGGCTCTTCGACAACCACAAGTACCCCTACATCGATCCTGCGGCCGAGCAGCCCGACCTGACCCGCCTCGTCGAGGTCGGCCCCGAGGAGGACAGCTTCGTGCTGCACCCGGGAGAGTTCGTCCTCGGTTCGACGCTCGAGACGGTGACGCTGCCCGACGACCTCGCCGCTCGCGTCGAGGGCAAGAGCTCGCTCGGCCGCCTGGGACTGCTCACCCATGCGACCGCTGGCTTCGTCGACCCCGGCTTCTCGGGCCACGTCACCCTGGAGCTGTCCAACGTCGCAACGCTGCCGATCATGCTCTACCCCGGCATGAAGATCGGCCAGCTGTGCTTCTTCCGCCTCAGCTCGCCGGCCGAGAACCCTTACGGCTCAGCGGCCTACGGTTCGCACTACCAGGGCCAGCGCGGTCCCACGGCGAGCCGCTCGTTCGCCAACTTCCACCGCACCCAGGTGTGAGCGCCGAGCCCGTCCCCGCCGACGAGTCCCCTGTCACCGACGAGCGCCCTGCTTCCGGCGAGGGCGCTGTCGTCGGGCAGGGCGCTGTCGTCGGCCAGGGCGCTGTCGTCGGCCAGGGCGCTGTCGTCGGCGAGGGCGCTGCCCCCGGCGGTCCCGGGGAGGGCGCGCTCGCGTCACTCGTCTGGGACACGCGCCCCGCCGGTGCGACCGTGGTCGTCCTCGTCATGCACGGCGGGGCCGTCGACGGACACGAGGCCAACCGTCCGTGGTCGCACAACGTCGCGCGCCTCGTCCCGTTCGCGCGCGCCCTGAGGAAGGTGCCCGGACCGATCGCCGTGGCCCGCCTGCGGTTCCGCGTCCGCGGCTGGAACGCAGACGCGATGCCGGTCGAGGACGCCAGGTGGGCGCTGGAACAGGTGCGGGCGGCATACCCCGGCGTCCCGGTGGCCCTCGTCGGTCACTCGATGGGCGGACGCGTCGCGATGTTCGTCGGCGACGACCCCGACGTGCGCCTCGTCGTCGGGCTGGCGCCGTGGGTCGAGCCGGGCGACCCGCGCCCCGGAGCCGGCACGCGCACCGTCCTGGTCCACGGCGACCGCGACGTCATCTGCTCGCTGGCCCGCACCCGCCAGGCCGTCGAGCAGATGCAGGCGGAGGGTCTCGACGCCTCCCTCGTCCGTGTCGCCCGCGGCGACCACGCGATGCTCGTGCGTGCCCGGCTCTGGACCGCCCTCGTGACCGAGGTCGTCGAGGCGACCTTCGCGCACGAGCTCGGCGGGACCGGCGAGCCGCGATCCGGCCCGATCGGGGCCGTCGTGGCGCGGGTCGTCCACTCCGGGGGCGTCACGATCGACGTCTGACCCTCGACGAGGTTCGAGGCGCTGTGGGTGCGGACGGGTACGTTGAGGAGCATGATCCGCTTCGAGGGCGTGACCAAGCGATACGTCGAGGCGTCCGGCACCGGAGGGGGAGCGGAGTCGGTCGCGGTCGACGACCTGACCCTCGAGGCCCCGACCGGCCAGATCACCGTCCTCGTGGGTCCCTCGGGCTGCGGCAAGACGACGACCCTGCGCATGGTCAACCGGATGATCACGCCGACGTCCGGCACCATCTCCATCGACGGCCGCGACACCGCGTCGCTCGACGTGGCCGAGCTGCGCCGCGGGATCGGCTACGTCATCCAGCACGCCGGCCTCTTCCCGCACCGCACGGTCCTCGACAACGTCACGACCGTGCCACGGCTGCTCGGCACCGACAAGCGCACCGCGCGGTCGCGCGCCATGGAGCTCATCGAACGCGTCGGCCTCGACCCCGCGATGGCGAGGCGCTATCCCGCCCAGCTCTCCGGCGGCCAGCAGCAGCGCGTCGGTGTGGCCCGGGCGCTCGCGGCGGACCCGCCCGTGATGCTCATGGACGAGCCCTTCTCCGCCGTCGACCCCGTCGTGCGCGAGCAGCTGCAGAACGAGTTCCTTCGGCTGCAGTCAGAGCTCGGCAAGACGATCCTCTTCGTCACCCATGACATCGACGAGGCCGTCAAGCTCGGTGACCAGGTGGCTGTCCTCCGGGTGGGCGGCATTCTGGCCCAGCTCGACTCGCCGGCCCGGCTGCTCGCCGACCCCGTCGACGACTTCGTCGCCGGCTTCGTCGGGCGTGACCGTGGCTACCGCGCGCTGTCCTTCGGGGCGGCACTGGAGCTCTCGCTCGCCGACGAGCCCACCGTGCGTCTCGGGGCCACCGCCGCTGAGGTCCGTGCCGTGGGCACGGCGTGGGTGCTGTGCGTCGGCGATGCCGGCGAGCCGCTCGGCTGGGTCCGCGCGGCAGCCGTCGAGTCCGAGGTGACGACCCGCGTGCTGCACCGCGGCGGCACCGTCGCCTCGACCACCGGCTCGTTGCGGGCCCTGCTCGACGCAGCCCTGTCGTCCCCGAGCGGACGCGGTGTCGTGGCCGACGACGACGGCCGGCTCGTCGGCACCATCCGGGCCGCCGAGGTGATTCCCGCGATCGAGGCCCGGCGTGACGGCGTCGGAGCAACCACTGGGTCGGGGACGCACGCCCAGACCTCCGCTCGACCGGCCGAGGAGGCGACCGCCCGGTGACCTGGGCCCTCGACCACCTGGGCGAGATCATGTCCCGCGCCGGCCAGCACGCCTGGCTGGCAGGGGTGCCGCTCGTGCTGGGTCTTCTCATCGCCCTGCCGCTGGGCTGGCTCGCCGCCCGTCAGCCCAGGCTGCGGGCCGTGCTGCTCACGTCGACCGGCCTGCTCTACACGATCCCGTCGCTCGCGCTGTTCATCCTCCTGCCACCGCTCCTGGGCACGAAGATCCTCGATCCCGTCAACGTCATCGTCGCGATGACCGTCTACACCGTCGCCCTGCTGACCCGCACCGTGGCCGACGGGCTGTCATCGGTCGACGGCTCCACGCGGCAGGCCGCCGTCGCCATGGGCTACGGCTCGTTCGCCCGGTTCCGCGCCGTCGACCTCCCCCTTGCGGTGCCCGTCATCGCGGCCGGTCTGCGCGTCGCCGCGGTGAGCAACGTCAGCATCGTCAGCGTCGCCTCGCTCATCGGCATCTCGCAGCTCGGCTACTTCCTCACCGACGGCTACGCCCGCTCGTTCCCCACCGAGGTGTGGGTCGGGATCGTCGCCTGCCTGCTCCTCGCGCTCGTCTTCGACCTCGTCATCCAGGTCGTGTCACGGTTCCTCACGCCGTGGACCCGGGCGGTGGCGACATGAGCCTGAGCCTGATCTGGGGCTGGTTCACCGACCCGGCCAACTGGCAGGGCACCGACGGTGTGCCCAACCGCGTGCTCGAGCACCTGTTCTACACCGGCCTGACGCTGCTCATCGCACTCGTCATCGCGGTGCCGCTCGGCGCCTGGGTGGGCCACTCGGGTCGTCTGCGCTGGCTCGTCACCGGTGCCAACGCCGCCCGGGCCATCCCGACGCTGGGGCTGCTCTTCGCCGTGTCGATGTTCGTCGGGCCCCTCATCAAGAGCGACCTCGCGTTCGTCATCCCGAGCATCACCGTGCTCGTCCTGCTCGCCATCCCGCCGCTGCTGTCCGGCACGTATGCCGGCATCGACAGTGTCGAGCCGGCCGCGCGCGACGCCGCCCGCGGGATGGGCATGACCGGCTGGCAGGTGCTGTCGAAGGTCGAGGCGCCGTGCGCCCTGCCGCTCTTCCTCAGCAGCCTGCGCAGCGCGACCCTCCAGGTCATCGCCACCGCCACCATCGCGGCCTCCGTCAGCCTGGGCGGCCTCGGCCGCTACCTCATCGACGGACTCGCCTCGCGCGACTACGTCGAGATGGTCTGCGGGTCCATCCTCGTGGCACTCCTCGCGCTCGTCGCCGACGGCGTCCTGGCCGTGATCGAGAAGAGGGCCGTCTCACCGGGAATCTCCGGACGGGCCACGCGTGTTGCCCGTTCACGCGCACGAAACTCCGATCCCCACTCCGAACCCGACTCCGACGGTGCAGACCGCACGGACCCCGACCCGCGGCAGGCCGCACTCGTCGGCTCCCGCAGCACCGGCCCCGTAGAGGCGACCGCCGCCACGGGCACCCCATCCGAAAGGGACCGAACATGACACGCACGCGCTTCCTCGCCGCGGGCCTGCTCCTCGCCGCCGTCGTGCCACTCGCCGCCTGCGGGGGCAGCGGTGACCCGCTCGCCACCGAGACGTCCGCCGCCGGCGGCTCCACCGGTGGTTCGACCGGCGCAGCCGGCTCGGTCAAGATCGGCTCCGCCGACTTCCCCGAGGCCGCCCTGCTCGGCGAGATTTATGCCCAGGCCCTCGAGGCCAAGGGGTCGCAGGTCACGCGCCAGTTCAACATCGGCAGCCGCGAGACCTACCTCAAGGCCATCACGGGTGGCGAGGTCGACGTCCTCGCCGAGTACACCGGCTCGCTGCTCAACTTCTACGACAAGAACGCCAAGGTCGTGCAGCCCGACGAGGTCTACGCCGCCCTCCAGAAGGTCGTGCCCCAGGGCCTCACGGTCCTCGACAAGTCGGCGGCCGAGGACAAGAACTCCCTCGCCGTGACGAAGGAGACCGCGGGCGAGTGGTCGCTCAAGGCGATTCCCGACCTCGCGGCGCACCAGGCCGACCTCACCATCGGCGCACCGCCGGAGTTCAAGACCCGCCAGCAGGGCCTCGTCGGCCTCAAGTCGGTCTACAACATCACGCCCAAGGAGTTCCGCCCGCTGCAGAGCCAGGCGACGGTCGAGGCCTTGAAGAACGGCCAGGTCAAGGCGGCCAACATCTTCAGCACCGATCCCTCGATCGCGGCCAACGGCTTCGTGGTGCTCGATGACCCGCAGAGCCTCTTCGGCTCCGACAACGTCGTGCCCCTCGTCCGGTCCGACAAGGCCGACAGCGTCAAGGCGGCCCTCAACGCGGTCTCGGCCAAGCTCGACACGACGGCGCTCGCCGACATGGTCAAGCAGGTCGTCGTCGACAAGAAGGACGCGAACGAGGTCGCCAAGACGTGGCTGACCGGCGCCGGTCTCGCCTGAGCCGACGCACGCTGAACCGGCTACGGCCGGTCGGGTCGGTCCGGGCACCTGCTGAGCGGCTGACGGCATACGACGGGTAGCGAGGACATCCCAGAGGCCCCGCGTCGGGTGCGGGGCCTCTGGCGTCCCTGGGCCGCGCCCATGGCAGCCGGCGGGAATGCGGCTCCGTCGGGAATGGTTCTCATTATGGTCGCGAACTCCGTGACCCCGAGACCGAAGGAGCACCACATGGCCAAGCGCACCGACCTGCGCCCCGTCGTCACCCTGCGCTCGACCGCCGGCACCGGCTACAGCTACGTGACGCGGAAGAACCGCCGCACCAACCCCGACCGGATGGTGCTGCGCAAGTTCGACCCCGTCGCACGCGAGCACGTCGACTTCCGCGAGACCCGCTGACGGCTGCGGTCGCCGCGCCGCGGCGACCGCCAGTGGCCACGTCCGACCTCCGGACGTGGCCACACGTGTATGCCGTCCGCCCCGATCACGGGAACCGCGGCTGGACTCCTTCGCTTCCGTGCCACCGGCGACGTCCGCATGGCGATCGGCCCCGGCGTGGGGCGCCGGGACCGGATCAGGATGCAGCCGTGGAGGTCAGCGGGCGGATGTCGCGTGCTCGGTTCGGGCGGGCTCGGTGGACGAGGGCTCCGGAGCGGCCCAGGCGACGGTGATCGGTGCCGGCGCCAGCGGCGCGAACGTGGCCACGACGTCGATGCCGTCACGGAGGAGCTTGATGAGACGCTCCTCGGGATCGTCGACGCACGCGCGAGCGATGCCGTCCACGGCCAGGGCGACGACCTTGGCGGCGTTGGCGGGACGGACGGCTGCCGTGTTGAAGCCCATGCGTGCCAAGTGGATCCGCGCCCAACGTTCCGCCGCCGGCGACGTTGCGAGGGCGGCGCGCGACGCCTTGGACAGGTGTGCGGGGGAGCGGCCGTCCTGCTCGGCGAGGACGCCCTCGGCGTTGAGGATGGCGAGCGCCATGACGTTCTGGCGCTCCTCCGCAGCGACGGGAAGCGCTGCGCGGGCGGTGGTCAGCACGAGCGCCGTCGTGACCCGTGGGTCGTTCGGGTTGAGGCCGACGACCTCGGGGATCATCGTCACGAGGCGCTGCCGGTGCGTCTCGTCGAGCATGTCGTTGACGCAGCGCGCCAGGGTCGCAAGCACCGGGTGCGTGCACTCCGGGTGGTCGCTCCAGCGTTCGCCGGCCAGGAACGAGGCCATCTCCATGAAGCAGGCGCCCTTGCGCGAGCTGCGGTGGCGGCCGCGTGACAGAACCGGCACACCGTCGGGCACGAAGGGGGCTCGTCGTGACATCGTCGCTCCTCGGACTTTCCCTGAAGGATCCTGCGCGGGTCCTTTCATGGTGCGCCTGAATCGGCTGCTTGACCACCCCTTCCGTCGAACCCGAGTGGATGGCGTTCGCAGAGCGGTCTCCTCGCTCGCGTGCCACCGGCCCCGGCTGGACGCGGGTGCTCAGGCGGGCGGGGCGACCGTGGTGCCGGCCTGACCCGAGCGCTCGAGGGCGTCCGCCACGAAGCCGCTGGCCTTGAGCTCCTCGACGAGGTCGTGCAGGAAGGCGACGGTCGTGCCGGCCCGGGTCCGGGTCGTGCCGACGGCCTGCTCGATCTGCATGAACGCCTCGTCGATGACGCGGACGCCGTCCCGGGCGGCGGCGAAGGCGGTGACGGGCCCACGGATCCCGGCTCCGGCCTCGAGCCCCTCGGCGACGAAGACGTCGACCCCTTCGTCGCCGCGCACGACGCTCGCGCGCTCGAGCGTGCGAGTGAGGTAGAGGTCGTAGGCCGAACCCTCCTTGACCCCGACCCGGACTCCCTCGCGGTCGACGTCGTCCACGGAGGTCAGCGCCGAGTCCTGCGGCACGACGTAGACGCCCTCGATGACGACGTAGGGAGCCGTGAACGCGACCTCCGTGGCCCGGGCGGGGTCGACGGCGAGGAAGCAGAGGTCTGCCGCGCCGGTCGCCATGGCCTCGAAGGACTTGCGCGCCGCGTCGAAGCAGAGGAACTCGACCGGGACGTCCAGCCGCTCTCCGACGGCCCGCGCGATCTCGACCGTGACGCCCCGTGGCGCATCGGGCGTCCCCTGTGCGAGCACGGGGTTCCCGAGGTTGACCGACGCACGCAGCACGCCGGTCGGAGCGAGGTCGTCGGCGAGGGAACGGGGTGCGGTGCTGGCCATGGGGTCACGTTAGGCCAGCAAGAGGACGGTGGACCCAAACCTTGGCAACGTCGGTCCCCAGGTGGAGAGTGTCCTCATGGCAACCCGAGTCTTCGTGTGCGGCGTCGCTGCCGCTGCGTCGCTGGCTGTGGCCGGCGTCGCCCTCCCGGCCCAGAGCGCGCCTGCGCCCTTCAACCGGACCGCGTCCGGCACCGTCTTCCTGCCCAACCCGGTGCAGGACCTCGGCATCGAGACGCTCACCGACCAGAAGGACGCCGACTACGCGGCGCTCGCACCGGCGTACCACCGCGTGACGCTGACCGACCTCGACGGGTCCGGGACGCTCACCGGGGCCTATGTCCGCGTCAAGAGCTCCACCGGCAAGCCTGCCGTCTCCGTCGGCGGCTCCTTCCCGGCTTTCCATCGTGACACCGACCAGTTCGAGCAGGTGATGGGCTACCACTGGGTGACCACGGCCCAGGCCTACCTCCAGCACCTGGGCTTCGGCTCGACGCTGCGGCCGGTCAACCAGCGCCAGATCGAGGTGCGCATCAACCAGTTCGGCGGTGACAACTCCTTCTTCCGGCCGGACAAGGCGAACATCACTCTCGGCAAGGGCGGCGTGGACGACGCCGAGGACGCCGAGGTGATCGTCCACGAGTACGGCCACTCCGTGCAGGACGGCCAGGTGGGCGGCTTCGGCACGAGCCTCGAGTCCGGCGCGATCGGCGAGGCGTTCGGCGACTACCTCGCCGTCGTCGTGACGAGCTGGGCTGCCGGCGCCCCGACCGACCCGCCAGAGGCCTGCGTGGCCGACTGGGACTCGGTCTCCTACACCCGGCTCGTGCCCCACTGCCTTCGCCGCCTCGACGGGGTGAAGCACTACCCGGAGGACGTCATCGGCGAGGTCCACGCCGACGGCGAGATCTGGTCGCGAGCCCTATGGGACATCCGCACCGCCGTCGGCGACACGAAGGCGTCGACGCTCATCGTCGAGGCGCAGTTCGCCTTCGCGCCCGACACGTCCTTCCGCGCCGCTGCGCTCGACACCGTCGCGGCGGCGCGCCGGCTCTACGGCGCGTCGGCCGCGAACGCCGTGACCAAGGCTTTCCAGGCACGCGGCATCCTCTGAGGCGGCCGCGCCCGCGCCCCGGCCACCACACGGCATACGCACACAGGCCCGTCCCCGAATGGGGACGGGCCTGCTGCGTCGCCGAAGGTATGCCGTCCGGCGTGGTCAGGCGACCGGAGCGGGTTCCGGATCGGGTTGGGGCTCAGGCGTTTTCGCCTCGTCGGACTCGTGGCCGCCGTCTCCGCGGCGCACGGCCGCGAGGAGCATCTGGGCGACGTCGACCACCTCGACGGCGTCGGTGGCCTTGCCGTCCTGGATCGCGGCGTTGAGGCCGTCGGAGAGCATCACCTTGCAGAAGGGGCAGCCGACCGCGATGCGCTCGGCGCCCGTGGCGAGGGCCTCCTCGGTGCGGTTGGTGTTGATCCGCGTGCCGAGCTTCTCCTCCATCCACATGCGGGCCCCACCCGCGCCGCAGCAGAAGGACTTCTCCTTCGACCGCTCCATCTCGGCGTACTCGACACCGGGCAGGATCTGGAGCAGCTCGCGCGGCGGCGCGTAGACCTGGTTGTGCCGGCCCAGGTAGCAGGGGTCGTGGTAGGTGACCTTGGCACCGGTCGAGGCCGCGCCGGTGGTCACGGCATCGCCGGGGCGCGCCACGGGCGTCAGCCGCTTCTCGCGGACGAGCCGGTTGAGCAGCTGCGTGTGGTGCAGCACCTCGTACCGGCCGCCGAGCTGCGGGTACTCGTTCTTGATGGTGTTGAAGCAGTGCGCGCAGGTGACCACGATCGTGCTCGCGCCGACCTCGTTGAGGGTCTCGACGTTCTGCTGCGCGAGCATCTGGAAGAGGAACTCGTTGCCGGCGCGCCGGGCCGAGTCGCCCGTGCAGGCCTCGCCGTCGCCGAGGACGGCGAAGGTGACACCGGCGGTGTCGAGCAGCTCGGCGACCGCACGCGTCGTCTTCTTGGCGCGGTCCTCGTAGGCCCCGGCGCAGCCGACCCAGAAGAGGTAGTCGACCTCGGAGAGGTCCTCGACGTCCTGGCCGACCTGCTTGACCTCGAAGGGCAGGTCCTTGGCCCAGTCCATTCGCAGGCGCGGCGCGAGACCCCAGGGGTTGGAGTTCTTCTCGAGGTTCTTGAAGAGACCGTTGAGCTCGGCGGGAAAGGCCGACTCGATGAGGTTCTTGTAGCGACGCAGGTCGACGATGGCGTCGACGTGCTCGATGTCGACGGGGCACTGCTCGACGCAGGCTCCGCACGTCGTGCACGACCAGAGGACGTCCTCGTCGATGACGGCATCCGGACCGTGCGGGTTGTAGGCCTGCAAGGGGTTGCGGATGTCGTAGCCCGTCTCGCCGACGAGCTGCTCTGTCGCAACGGCCCCCCGGGTGGCTTCGCTGAACCCGTCGGCGGCGTCGGCACCCTCCTTCAGAGCAGCCGCGCGCACCTCCTCCGAGGCGAGCAGCCACGGCGACTTGGCGTACGCGTGGTCGCGCAGGGCCATGACGAGCAGCTTGGGCGAGAGTGGCTTGTCGGTGTTCCACGCCGGGCACTGGCTCTGGCAGCGACCGCACTCGGTGCAGGTCGAGAAGTCGAGCAGGCCCTTCCACGTGAAGTCCTCCACCTTGCCCACGCCGAGCGCAGCGTCCTCGTCGAGGTCATCGACGTTCTCGAAGTCGAGCACCTCGCCGCCCACGCGGATCGGCTGGAGCTCGCCCAGGCTCGTGCGCCCGTCGGCATGACGCTTGAAGAAGATGTTGAAGAAGGCGAGGAAGCGGTGCCAGGCGACACCCATCGTCGGCTGCAGCGCGATGGTGATCATCCACGCGAACGAGATGAGGATCTTGACCGCGGCCACGACGACGATGGTGTTGGCGAGTGTGTCGACCGACAGGCTCGTGAAGAGCTCGCCGATCCAGGCAGTCATCGGGTAGTGCAGCGCGCTCGCGTCGCCGACCGCGGTCGTGCCGGTCGTGCCACCCTTGGACTCGAGGGCGTACTCCAGTCCGCGCAGGGTCAGGATGCACACCGTGACGCCGAGGATGGTGAGCTCGACGTAGTACGCCTGCCACCAGGTGGAACCGAAGAAGCGGCTGCGGCGCCCGTGCTCTCCCGGGGCCGACCGAGGGTGGTTCTTCTGGCGGATCACGATGAGCGCGAGGATGCCGAGCAGGCCCGTCCAGGCGAAGAACTCGGTGACCCACTCGTACGGCGGGAAGTGTCCGATGAGCGGCAGCGTGAAGTCCGGCTTGAAGAGCTGTCCGAAGGCATTGAGCAGCGTGAAGACGAGGACGCCGAAGCTGACCATCGTGAACCAGTGCGCCACCGCGACGACAGGCAGCCGCGACATGCGCGTGTGACCGAGGAACTCGCGCAGCAGGGTGCGGGTGCGTGCGCCCTTGTCGTCACCGCGGTCCTCGGGCTGGCCGAGCCGGAAGGTCGCGAGGAAGTGGTTGACCGTCTTGACGAGCAGGGCCACGGCGACGGCCGTGACGCCGAAGCACACGACGACGGCCACGATCTGGAGCGCACTCATGCCGGAAAGTCTACTGACGAGTTAGCAAGCGCTTAGTGATTGTGACGGCCGTCGCGGCGTGACGCTCGTCCCCTTCGTCCCTGCTCCGGCTTCCCGGTCGGCGTCCGCTCATCACTCCCGAACTCGCCGGACGGCATGCATCTGGGGCAGGCGGGGCCGGCTGCGTGTGCGGCGGCGCCAGCTGTCCGGGCACCCTCGTGACGACCGCATCATGGGCGAGACCTTGGCAACGGATAACGACGTGTTGGAATATGCATAACAAGAACTCGGTTGTCGCAGACAATCGAGGCGACCGACCGTTCGACCGTTCCCTGCCGAAAGGGCTTCAGCAATGCCGATCTACGACGACGTGACCAAGCTGATCGGCAACACGCCGCTCGTGCGCCTCAACAAGGTCACGGATGGAGCCCAGGCGACCGTCGCCGCGAAGCTCGAGTTCTACAACCCCGCCAGCTCGGTCAAGGACCGCATCGGCGTCGCGATCGTGGATGCGGCCGAGGCGAGCGGGCAGCTGGAGCCCGGCGGCACCATCGTCGAGGCGACCTCGGGAAACACCGGCATCGCCCTGGCCATGGTCGGCGCAGCCCGCGGCTACAAGGTCGTGCTGACGATGCCCGAGTCGATGAGCAAGGAGCGCCGTGCGCTGCTGCGCGCCTTCGGCGCCGAGCTCGTCCTCACCGACCCGTCGACCGGCATGAAGGGTGCGGTCGCCAAGGCCGACGAGATCGCCGCCGAGCGCGGCGGCGTCCTCGCCCGGCAGTTCGCCAACGAGGCCAACCCCGAGATCCACCGCAAGACCACCGCGGAGGAAATCTGGAAGGACACCGACGGAGAGGTCGACATCGTCGTGGCCGGCATCGGCACCGGCGGCACCATCACGGGCGTGGGCCAGGTTCTCAAGGCGCGCAAGCCGAGCATCCAGATCATCGCCGTCGAGCCCGAGGAGTCCGCCATCCTCAACGGCGGCCAGCCCGGCCCGCACAAGATCCAGGGCATCGGCGCCAACTTCGTCCCCGAGATCCTCGACACCGAGGTCTACGACGAGGTCATCGACATCAACGCCGGGACCTCCGTGACGTGGGCCCGCCGGGCCGCCACCGAGGAGGGCCTGCTCGTCGGGCTGTCATCGGGAGCCGCCATCGCCGCCGCCGTGCAGGTCGCCCAGCGTCCCGAGAACGCCGGCAAGACGATCGTCGTCATCATCCCGTCGTTCGGCGAGCGCTACCTGTCCACCATCCTCTTCGAGGGTCTCGTCGACTGACCTCCGTCCGTCTGACCTGAACCCTCTCCTAGGAGTCGTCGATGAGCACCGCGCCACAGGTCCACCATGAGACCAGGGCGGCCGAGAAGCCGCTGACGCTCGTGCGCGGTGACGCCGCGCCTGAGGTGCTGCAGGTGCCACAGGTGCCACAGGTGCCACAGGTGCCGGCAGCGTCCACCGTGTCCGACGGCGCTCCAGCCGGGCGTTCGTATGCCGGCCCGCTCGGTCTCGTGCGCAAGCTCGCCGACCGCGTCCGCGAGGACGTCGACGGCGCGATCGAGCGGGACCCCGCGGCCAACTCCAGGGTCGAGCTGGTCCTGACGTCCCCCGGACTGCACGCCATCTGGGCGCACCGCGGCCTGCACGAGCTGTGGAAGCGCCCGGGTGGACGGCTTCCGGCGCGGGTGCTCGCCACGGTGGCGCGCTCCGTCACCGGGGTCGAGATCCATCCGGCGGCCCGGCTCGGACGACGGTTCTTCATCGACCACGGCATGGGTGTCGTCATCGGCGAGACGGCCGAGGTCGGCGACGACGTCATGCTCTACCACGGCGTGACGCTGGGTGGCCGGTCCATGGAGCACGTCAAGCGCCACCCCACGGTGGGCAACCGTGTCACGATCGGCGCCGGCGCTCGCGTGCTCGGTCCGATCCACGTCGGTGACGACGTCCAGATCGGCGCCAACTCCGTGGTGGTCAAGGACGTCCCGGCCGGTGCTGTCGCCACCGGCATCCCGGCGGTCATCCGCTTCCCCAAGAGCGATGCCACCAACCAGTGGCTCGACCCGGCGATGTACATCTGAGGAGCCGGCTGCACCGGAGCGGACCGGCTCCGGCGGTCATCAGGCGAGTCGAACGCGTTCCGGTGGGGTGATCACCCCACCGGAACGCGTTCGATGACGTCGACGAAGGCGCAGGTCAGCCGTCCTCGCGGTCAGGGCTCTCCAGCCGGAAGAAGTTCGACTGGTGCCCGTCGCGTCGCTGCTCCTGGTAGATGAAGTTGAGCCGGCGGGCGTCGAAGGTGTCAAACCACTCCTCCCAGCTGACCTGGCGCAGGTTCTTGTTGTCGCCGCCGAAGTCGAAGCGCAGGACCCCGAGGTGGTCGCCGTGCTCAGTGCCGTCCACCGTCGCTGGGGTCCCGCCGCGTTCCTCGGCCCACTGCTTGATGACCTCGTGGTGGGTGGTGGCCAGGCTGCGTCCCTGGCGCTCCGGCTCGTCCTCGGGGGAGGTGATCTCCTGGGAGTACTTCAACGACTTCGACGTCTCCTCGCCGGTCCGGATCCGCCCCCCGTCCGGACCGGCACCCATGTCGTCGCTGTCCGAACCCGGCACGTCGCCTGCCTCAGCAGTGTCCGTGCTGTCGACCTCGCCGCGCACCTCATCGCCGGCGGCACTGTCGGCGGCATCGTCGGTCTCGCCGCCGGACACCGTGCTGCTGCCCGCGGCAGTGCCGACGGTCTCGTCGCCCGCGGCAGTGTCGACGGTCTCGTCGCCCGCTGCAGTGTCGACGGTCTCGTCGCCCGCTGCAGTGCCGATGGTCTCGTCGCCCGCCGCAGTGTCGACGGTCTCGTCGCCCGCTGCAGTGTCGACGGTCTCGTCGCCCGCGGCAGTGTCGACGGTCTCGTCGCCCGCGGCAGTGGCGACGGTCTCGTCGCCCGCGGCAGTGCCGATGGTCTCGTCGGCCGCCATGCCGCCAGCGGCTGCATCGGTGTCGTCGGCGGCGTCAGCGGCGGGGTCCGGGACCGTGATGACTTCGCGGACGGGCTCCGTGGCCACGTCAGCGGTGTTTGGGACCTCGGCCGTCGCGGGCTCCTGCCGTCGGTCCCTGACCGGCCTGTCGCGGACCTCGGTCCCCCTCACGTCCGGAGTGTTCGGCGTCTGGTTCCCCGGCTGCTCAGCCATGGTGCTTCCTTTGCTCGTCGTTCGCGTGCGCCGCCCCCTTACCCCGGACAGGCGAAAGGTTGCACTGGGGCGGGCCGCCCGCGACGGAGCCACTGCCGGCGTAGAACCGTTGATGGGCCTTGGGTCTAGGTCGAGCCCGAGCGGTCAGGAGCTCACTCCTCGTCGGTGCCGGCGACCTTCTCTGCCAGACCAGCCAGCTTGTCCCCGACCCCCATCGCAACGTTCTCGACCGTCTCCTTCGCGGAGTCGATCACGTCCTCGACCGTGTCCTTCGCGGAGTCGATCACGCCCTCGACCTTGTCCTGCACCACCGTGGTCGCCACGCTCTCGATTGCCCTGCCGGCCCCCTCGGTGAGCAGCTCGACGGGTGTCGGACCTCCCTTGCCGTCCAGGTCCAACCGGTTCGTGGCCTCTGCGAAGCGCAGGTACGTGTCGACGCTGGCTATGGCGATGCGTGCGTCGATGGTCACGAGCTCGATGCCGAGGAGAGAGACGCGGGCGTAGGCGTCGATGACGACGCCCTTGTCGAGGATGATGTCGATCACGTCGGCGAGGCCACTGGGTGCCGGCCGCGCCAGGTAGCCCGATCCTTGCTCGCGCATCCCGGCTCCCTCACTCGTGGGTGCTCGCCAGCCGAACTGTCGGTACGGGCCTCCGATGATCAACGTACCCACGCCCGGCCCCGTCTCATCGCGGACCGGTGGGTCGCCGTCCACCTATCCGGTGGGAGACGGCTGTCCTGACGCATGGATATGACGCACGAGCCCGCGGTCGCTACGGTTGCCTCTGACGTCCTGAGGTTGGTGTACGTCTGGAGGGCTCGCATAGTGGCCGAGTGCGGCGGTCTTGAAAACCGCTATGGGTTCATAGCCCATCGTGGGTTCGAATCCCACGCCCTCCGCCGAAGTTCCCTCCGGAGCGCTGCCGCGACTGTGACTTCCTGATGGGAGGCGCTGAGGCGGTCCGGCCCTCTGGTGGGCGTCAGCTCGTCTCGGGGATCCTCGCGCGGTCCTCGGGCGAGAGCCACCCCTCTGCGCGGGGGCGGCCGCCGGCGGCGCCGATCGCGTCGACCAGAGGCCCCGCCCAGAGGTGCTCGAGCAGTGCCACCGCCGCCACCTCGCCGGGCGGGACGGCGTCCGCGAGCGACCAGGTCGAGGGCCCGCCCGTGGCCTCGTCCTCGCCCCCGCCGAAGATCGCCGCAGCGAGGCTGCCCAGGGCCGGGTCGGCACCGGGTGGGGGCGGCAGGGTGTCGAAGCCGCCGTCCTCGTCGCGGCGGACGAGGAGCACGTCGACCAGTCGGACGAGGCCGGCCTCGCGGAGCCGGTCCAGCTCGGCCAGCAGCTGTCCCGAGAACGACGGCTCGTCGAAACCGACCACCAGCACCTGCACCGGGCCGGTCATGCGCCCACCCGCGCGCGCAACCGGTCGAACTCCTCGCGCGTCACGACGCCGGTCGCATAGAGGTGCTCGAGCGCCAGCAGCGACCTCTGCGGGTCGGCGGTGGGCGCGTGAGGCGCCGCGGGCGGTGGTGGTGGCGGTGGTGGCGGCGGTGGTGGCGGTGGCGTCGGCGGTGGCGGGGCGGCTTGGGGAACGTGGGAGGCGGCATACGCCTGCGCCGGCGTCAGCCGCCCTCCGTAGTAGGGCACGTTGCCGGTGATGCCGGTCATCCGCAGCTGACGGGGTACCAGAAGAACCATCCGTCCAGCATGGCGCAGGCGCGGCCGCCGGGAGCCACTTGTCGTCAGGCGTGCGGGGCGCAGAGGCGACCTCCCTCGGCGAGCCGGCGTCCGGGGGAGTGGGATCGCGGAGAGGACCGAGGATGACGGGGCGGTGGGCATGGATCCGGGCATGAAAAAAGGGCCTCCGGAGATCCGGAGTCCCTTTCGTTCTCATGCGCTGACTCGACGGTGAGACCAGCAGTGCACGCGCATCTCAGAACAGGCCGAGCCTCTCCTCGAACGTCGTGCTGGAGTTGTACTGACCGACCCGCACTGACGTGGACGGGCGGTTCATGGCCGCGAAGAACGACACGATGTACGACATCTCTGTATTCAGTTTCCTTGCTGGCAAAGCCCACGCCGACATCGTCGCCGAGGGCTCGGAGGTCGACCGTCATTGCGGGACGATCAGGACCGGCAGACCACCCGCGACCCGGCCGGGAGCGTGGCCGGGCCGTGGGTGATGTCTGCTCGATCATGGTAACAGTTCGGCAACCATGTCGCCGCCCCGCGTTGACCTTTGTCCGACCCCGTGAGATACGACAGTGTGACCAGAGATTCCGGCTCGGATCCCGTGCCCGACACCGCCGAGATCCTGAGCCGGCTGGCGCCCCTCCAGCTTCCCGAGGTGAGCCCGCTGATCCTGCGCGGCCAGCGCTTCGACGCCGCGTCGCCCGCTGTCATGGCGATCGTCAACCGCACCCGCGACTCCTTCTTCAGCGGTAACCGCCATGCCGACCTGGAGTCGGCGAAGACTGCCTTCGTCGACGCGGTCGAGCTGGGCGCCGACCTCGTCGACGTCGGCGGCGTGCGCGCCGGACAGGAGGGTGAGGTTGTCGACGCCGACGAGGAGATCCGACGCGTCGTGCCGTTCCTCCAGTGGGCGCGGGCGGAGCGCCCCGACGTGCTCCTCAGTCTCGACACCTGGAGGTCGGCGGTGGCCCGTGAAGCGGAGGGCGTCGTCGATCTGGTCAACGACACGTGGGCTGGGCACGACCGGGGGCTGGTCCACGTCGCATCCGACATCGGCGCCGGATACGTCATCTCACATACCGGCGGCCTTCCGCCTCGGACCGATCCGGTCGACGTCTCCTACGGCACCGAGCCCCTCGACGTCGTGCGGGACGTCGTGCGCACCCTCGCCGACGGTGCCCGTGCCGCCGAGCAGGCCGGCATACCTCGTGAGCGCATCCTCGTCGATCCGACCCTCGACTTCGGCAAGACCACGGCACACTCGCTGGAGGTCCTGCGGCACACGGCCGACGTCGTTGCACTGAACTACCCTGTGCTGCAAGCTTTGTCGCGCAAGGACTTCGTCGGCGAGTCGCTCGACCTTCCCCCTGAGGAGCGCCTCGAGGGCTCACTCGCAGCCACGGCGGTCGCGGCCTGGCTCGGTGCCACCGTCTTCCGTGCGCATGACGTCCGGGCCACCCGACGGGTGGTCGACATGGTGGCCACGGTCCGCGGGGACCGGCCTCCACGCCTCGCTCTCCGAGGGGTGCGTCGTGACGACGTGGCGAACGGTTCGTGAACGCACAAAATACGGCCCCGTCCGACGGGCCGACAGGCCCGTATTCTGCTAGGTTCGTCGCGGTTGCAGTTGCAGTTCCTCGCAGTCGAGCAGGTGCCCGTCATCCGCAACGGTGACGGGATTTCTTTTCGGCTTCGGTGGGTTCGCCCGTCGAGTGGAGTCAAGGCGGCAGCTTGGGAAACGCGAGGTGCGTTGTCCCACACGCTAAAGAAGGAAGAGTTACCCGTATGGCACAGGGCACCGTCAAGTGGTTCAACGCTGAAAAGGGCTTCGGCTTCATCGCCCAGGACGGCGGCGGCCCCGACGTTTTCGTCCACTACTCGGCGATCCAGTCGAACGGCTACCGTTCGCTGGACGAGGCGCAGCGAGTCGAGTTCGAGGTCACGCAGGGTCCCAAGGGCCCGCAGGCCGACGCAGTTCGCCCGCTCTGATCACTCGAGATCAACAGCAACGAGCGACACCCAACCCCAGTCGTTTGTGACAAAGCCCCCGGCCATCGGCCGGGGGCTTTGTTATGTGGCCCGTGCTGCAGGGCGCGGACTCAGCAGGTCTCGTAGGAGTCGGCCGACGACGTCGTCGGGGCGGTCGTCCTCGTCGGGGTGCTGGTCGACGTCGGTGTGCTCGTGGACGTCGACGACGGCTTCGGCGTCGCCTTCGGCGGCGCGATGCCCTTCTGGACCAGCTCGCGGATCAGCGCGTAGTCGGGATCGTTGGAGAAGACCTTCTGCTTCTGCGTCAGGGCCACGCTCGCGATCTTCGACTTCTGCACACGCTCGACGAGCTCGACGAACGCCGGGAGGTTCTGCACCGGGATGTCGGTGTAGATGTTGTCCTTGAGGATGCTGGCGACCTCGGGGTACTTCCTGACCATCTGGGCCGGGTTGACCTGCTGGACGATGGCCTGGACGACGCAGCGCTGGCGCATCTGTCGGAACGTGTCGCTGTCCGCCGCGCGGGTGCGGGCGTACCAGAGGGAGTGGTAGCCGTCGAGGTGCTGGCGCCCGGGCTCGAAGTAGCCCTTGACGCCGAACATGCGGCCACTGGCGTCGTGCTCGCCACCGATGGTCAGCTTCGTGCCGTAGCCACTGAGCTTGACGTTGATGTCGAGCCCGCCCATGGCGTCGATGAGCCGCGAGAAGCCCTTGAGGTCGATGACGACCATCTGGTCGACCTCGAGCCCGGTGATCTGCTGGACGGCCCCGCGCAGCTCCACACGGCCGGGCTGGTCGCCGGCCGGGTAGGCGCCGGGGTGCGCCTTGGCGTAGTTCTCTGCGTCGACGTAGAGGTTGGTCAGCATGCACTGGCCGGGGCCCTGGTCGCAGGCGCTGTCGGGCGCCCCGAAGCTGCCAGAGGGGTAGATGGCGCGCAGAGGGCTCTCCGGCGCCAGTGGTGCCTTGAGCAGGTTGCGGGGCATCGAGATGAGCGCGGTGCGGCCGGTCTTGGTGTCGATGCTCGCGAGGATCATCGAGTCGGTGCGGATGCCGATGCGGTCGGCGCCGGCGTCGGAGCCGAGCAGCAGGATGTTGACGCGCGCCTGGTCGGCCCAAGGATCCTCACCGTCGGCGACCTGCGCACCGGCGCCCGGGTCGGTGGAGGTCACGCCGAAGACCTTCGCCACGGTGCTCTGCGTGATCGTGGCGTACTCCGCGAACTTGAACGACGAGCCGGCGACGAGGAAGACCATCAGCGTGGTGAAACCTGCGAGCAGGCGCGTGCGGGCGCGGTCGAGTCGCGTGGGACGGGACTGGACCGCGGTGAGGATGATCGAGCCGCACCAGAGGATGCCACCGACGACGAAGGCGACGGCGATGAGCTGCAGGATGCTCGGGCGCGCGACGATCGCCAGCACCGCGTTCGTCACGCCGGTTCGCATCACGTAGTAGGCGCCGACACCGAGGCTCGCGATGGCCACCACGAGCAGCAGCCAACCCACCTTGCGGCTGCGGGTCTGGGTCAGACCTGCTCCCGGGACGACGGTGCCGAGCGCCGTGAGCCCGACTGCGCGACGGAAGCCGGACCGGAGCTCGCGTCGCAGCGCCTCGCGGGTCGGGGACGCAGCCGGACCTCGCGTGTTCGGGTAGGTCATGGAGTCCTCTCTGATGGGCTCGTGCGCACGAGCCGATGCATATTGTGCCCTGCCAACCTGTTATGTGCCGCATCGACCTGGGTAACGCGCCCCCCGGTTTGGGTCGGGCGGACCGGTGCCGGTAGCCTGTGCTCGCCCGTGCATCCTGCCCGCTTCGGCGGCCGCGTCATGGGCACGGAGGCGTCGCATAGTGGCCTAGTGCGCCCGCCTGCTAAGCGGGTTGAGGATAAAACCTCTCGCGGGTTCAAATCCCGCCGCCTCCGCCAGCACGACACAGAAGGACCCCGACGTTTTTCGTCGGGGTCCTTCTGTCTTGTCGTGATCGAAGGAGGGGAGGGGCCGCGAAGTTTGGCCTTTCGACGGTGGCTGGGCCGCGAAGTTTGGCCTTTCGACGGTGGCTGGGCCGCGAAGTTTGGCCTTTCGACGGTGGCGAGGCCGCGAAGTTTGGCCTTTCGACGGGTCAGGTGGGGGAGCTGCCGCGCTTCTGCTGGTCGTCCGGGTCCGCCGGGCGGCGTCCCCGGCGTTGCATCAGCGGCAGGACGACCCAGAGGGCCACCGCGAGCACGGCGAGGGCGACGCCGATCCAGAACGCGGTGGTGTTCGAGAGCACCACGTCGAGCACGAGCACGACCCCACCGAGGATGCCGACCACGAGGAAGAACAGGCCGGTGCCGATGAGGGTGTCGGTGTGCCGCACGACGTAGTCCTTGAGCCCCTGTCGGAAGAGGATGCGGTGCATCGCGACCGGCGCCATGAAGACGAGCGTGCTGATCGCGACCGAGAGCAGCGTGGTGATGTAGATGCCGCGCTGGAGGTCGGTGAGGGTGGTGAACCGCTGCTGGAACGGGATCGTCAGCAGGAAGGCGAAGAGGATCTGGACGCCGGCCTGGACGATGCGCAGCTCCTGCAGCTGCTCACCGAAGTTGCGGTCGAGCCGCTGGGCCTCACTCTCGTCGCGGCTGTAGCGGTGTGAGTTGCTCATGGACGTCTTGTACCCCGCCGGCCACCGGAAGACCCGGCGGACGAGGTGAAGTGGTCGAGCGGCATACGTCCTCGGGAACGACGGAGGGCCCGGCACCTCTCGGTGCCGGGCCCTGCATCACGTCACCCCGTCGCCGCCCGCCGCCCAGCAGGCGGCGGGCTGACGACGGGACCACCGCTCAGCTCGCGCCGATGCGGGCCTTGAGGCCGTCGAGCTCGGCCCACAGCTCCGCGGGGAGCCGGTCGCCGAACTTGTCGAACCACTCCTGGATGAGCGGCAGCTCCTTCTCCCAGTCGGACGCGTTGACCGCGATGGCCTTGGCGACCTGCTCGGGCGTCATGTCGAGGCCGTCGATGTCGAGGGAGTCCCCGGTCGGCACGAACCCGATCGGGGTCTCCACGGCATCGGCATCCCCGTCGAGGCGCTCGACGACCCACTTGAGCACTCGGCTGTTCTCGCCGAAACCCGGCCACAGGAAGGAGCCGTCCTCCTCGTCGCGGCGGAACCAGTTGACGCCGAAGATGCGGGGGAGCTTGGACGCGTCCGCGCTCTTGCCGATCTCGAGCCAGTGGTTCATGTAGTCGCCGGCGTGGTAGCCGATGAAGGGCAGCATCGCCATCGGGTCGCGGCGCACGACACCGACAGCGCCGGTTGCGGCCGCCGTGGTCTCCGAGGAGAGCGTCGCGCCGATGAAGGTGCCGTGGGTCCAGTCGCGTGACTCGTAGACGAGCGGCACGGTCGTCTTGCGGCGGCCGCCGAAGAGGATCGCGTCGATCGGCACGCCGTCGGGGTTGTCGTACTCGGGAGCGATCATCGGGCACTGCGAGGCCGGCGTGCAGAAGCGGCTGTTCGGGTGGCTCGAGGGAGTGCCGGCCTTGCCGTCCTCGGGTGTCCAGTCGTTGCCGTGCCAGTCCGTGAGGTGCGCCGGCGGCTCGTCGGTCATGCCCTCCCACCACACGTCGCCGTCATCGGTCAGGGCGACGTTGGTGAAGACCGAGTTGCCCTTCTCGATGGTGGCCATCGCGTTGGGGTTGGTCGACGCGCCCGTGCCGGGCGCGACGCCGAAGAGACCGAACTCCGGGTTGACGGCGTAGAGCCGACCGTCCTCACCGAAGCGCATCCAGGCGATGTCGTCGCCGACCATCTCGGCCTTCCAGCCGGGCACGGTGGGCGTGATCATCGCGAGGTTCGTCTTGCCGCAGGCCGAGGGGAACGCGGCCGCGATGTAGTGGACGGAGGCCTTGGGTGAGGTGAGCTTGAGGATGAGCATGTGCTCGGCCATCCAGCCCTCGTCGCGGGCGATCGCGGACGCGATGCGCAGCGAGTAGCACTTCTTGCCCAGGAGGGCGTTGCCGCCGTAGCCGGAGCCATAGCTCCAGATGGCGCGCTCCTCGGGGAAGTGGACGATGTACTTCGTGTCCGAGCACGGCCACCTCACGTCCGCCTGGCCCTCGGCGAGCGGTGCGCCGACGGAGTGGAGCGCCGGGACGTAGTCCGCGTTGGTCTGCTCGATCTTGCGCAGCACCTTGTCGCCGCAACGGGCCATGACGAGCATCGAGACGACGACGTAGGCGGAGTCGGTGATCTCGACTCCGAACATCGGGACCTTGGCGTCGAGGTGACCCATGACGAACGGGATGACGAACATGGTGCGTCCCTGCATGGAGCCGCGGTACAGCTCGGTCATCCGAGCCTTCATCTCGTCAGGCGCCATCCAGTTGTTGGTGGGGCCGGAGTCCTTCTCGTCGACGGAGCAGATGTAGGTCTGGCCCTCGACGCGCGCGACGTCGCTGGGGTCGGAGGCGCAGTAGAAGGAGTTCGGCTTCTTGCTCTCGTCGAGCCGGACGAAGGTGCCGGACGCGACGAGCTGGTCGGTCAGCTCGGTCCACTCCTCGGGGGAGCCGGTGATCCAGCGGATGTCGCGCGGCTGCGTCAGCTCGGCGACCTGCTCGACCCATGCGGAGAGTCCCGCGTGCGTCGTGTGTCTCTGTGTGTCGTGGGTCGTGGTCAAGTCGGGGCCCATCCCTTCGCGCGCGGTGCCGCCGGCACCACGTCGTGCCGGTGTGAAGCTGCTCCCCACGTGGAGCCGGGGCAGGCCCGGATCGGGCTGCAGGTGTCCACATGCTGAACAGATGACGTGATGACTTCAAGGTACGCGCCGCCGCAAGCGCAGTTCACCCCCAGCGGGCGCCCCAGCGGTGAGACGGCTCACACCACGGTCGGGCCGCAAGAAATACGACAATTCTCTGTCGGTTTCTTGCAGGACTTTCACTACTCCTCCGTAGGACCCGGACCGGTCGGGAGGGGCGTGCGGAGCCGATCACGTATGCCGCGTGCGCACCCTTGTGGGTCGGCGCGGCGGGGGAACCAGGCCGCGTCCGCATGGCCGGCGCGGGGCCGATTTCGTGGTGGCGGACCCGAGGCGCTAAGGTAACTTTTCGTTCCTCCGCGTGACGGAACGACGCACCCGTAGCTCAACGGATAGAGCATCTGACTACGGATCAGAAGGTTAGGGGTTCGAATCCCTTCGGGTGCACTCTGTGTTGAGACAGAGAACAGCAGTTCAGAGCACGAACGGGGCCCGCCGCGCACTGTGCGCGGCGGGCCCTTTGTCTGCCCAGGGTGTGCCCCATCGCGCCCTCCGTCGGGTTCGAACGAATCCACGACCATGGCCGCGCGGCGTGGGTAACCTCGAGTCTCAAGCACCTCGTGAGGTGCTCGAGGGCCCCTCAAAGCGTGAGTGACCCTGCAGCGGGAGGGGACAGCCATGAGGTCACCTGGCGCACGTCACAGGCGTCCGGGCCTGCTCGTTGCGACCCTTGCTCTGGGCCTCGGCGTCACCGCAGGAATCGGCGCATGCGGGTTGCCGGACACCTCGAGGCCAGCGGCCCCAAGCCCTTCTGGCGGGCCTCAGGCCCCGACCGGTGCAGTGCGGTCTCCGGCGACCGGCCCAGAGCCGACGGGCGCGGCGCCGCAGGCCACGGGGAAGCGGCTGCCCGGCATGAGCCTCACGGAGCTGGAGGAGCGCGCGGCAGGCAAGCAAGCGGGCGCTCAGCCGGCGCCGACTCAGACGTCGCCGCTCAAGGGCACGTGGTTCATCGGTGAGCTGGGCACCTATCTCGTCGGCCGAGGCATCCCGGCAGGGACGTACGAGTCGGCAGGAGCCATCGGTGGCGGCACATGCCAATGGACGCGGTTGAAGGGTGGCAACGCCGCCGTCCTGGCATCCGGCTCCGCCACCGGCCGCACCAAGGTGACCATCCAGAAGACAGATGGCTTCTTCGCGACCCAGGACTGTGCGAACTGGCAGAGGATCTCCTGACGAGACCGCGCTCGGCCGATCAGGCGGTCACCCCATCCGCTCCACCCGAGTCATCGGGGACCTGCCGGAGGGGTGGACGCGTGCGCGGCTCTGCTGGCCGAGGGCAGCCGCTCGGTCGCGAGCAGGCCGACGGCGAGCGAGATCGCGACCGACGGCATCTGGACGAGGAAGTCACGAAGGTCGCCGAACCCGGAGACGACGTCGTCGCCGAGCAGCGCGGTGGTGCCGCGCAGCCCGAGGCCTCCGACGGTGAGCACGAAGAAACCGCCGAGGAGGAGCACGAGGCGCGGTGGCCGACCGGCCGGCCTCGACGCGATCCCCGCGAAGGTGCCGAGTGCGACCCCGGCCAGGAGGGCGCCGGTGATGTCTCCCACGAGGCGCGTGGCGCCCTGCTGGACCAGGTACGTGCCGATGACGGTCGGGACGAGCCAGGGCAGGACCGACAGCGGGGCGTTGAACGCGAGGACGAGCCCCACCGAGAACGGCACCCATGCCAGCACCACCGCGATGAACGGCAGGGTGGGTTCGACCGGAGTCTCCGTCAGGAGACGGTCGTTGCCCGTGAGCTCGGCGGCCGCTGCGATGCCGACGACGAGCAGGGCGAGGACGAGCGCGGCGTAGACCAGACGCGTGGCGCCGGACGTGATGCGGCCGGCGATGAGCTCTGCGGCCGCTGCCGAGAGGTAGTCGCCGGGAACGACGATGAAGAGAGCCGGAACGACGACGAGCACCACCCCCGACCTCGTCGCGAGGCCGGACAGCAGCAGGGCGGCGATCATCGTGAGCAGGAAGGCGCCGATGAACGGGGTCAGCGCCTCGAAGCGACGCCCTTCCAGCGAGACGAGCAGAACGCCCATGACGGTGCCGAGCACGACGGTCGCCGCGACCTCACCGAGTGTGGCGACCACGCTGGGCGCGAAGCCGACCGTGAAGAGCACGACGCCGACGACCCGCAGCCACCGGGGCCACCGCGGTGCGCTGGCCTCGACGGTGTCGAGGCGGCGGGAGGCCTCCGGTACCGACAGGCCCCGCTCGATGTCCGAGACGAGGGCCTCGAGCTCCACGACCTGGTCCAGCCGTGAGAGGCCGGGCGCGGCCCTGACCACCGCGACGCGGGCGGAGGCGCCCGTGTCGCCGTCGGTGAGCAGCACCTGCTCGGGGAGCACGAGGATCTCGACCTCGACGCCGAACGCGGTCGAGACGCGGCCCACTGCACGCTCGAGCATGATGACGCCCTCGCCGCTCGAGCGCAGGAACAGCGCCGCGATCCTCACCGTGACGCCGAAGGGGTCAGCAACGGCATGGTCCACGTCGGCCTCGGGCGCCGCGCGAGCGACCGCGTCACCCGGACGGGATGAGACTCCGGTGGCCGAGACGGCAAGGGGTGGTCGCGGATGTTGCTCGGCCCGCGAGCGTCCGTGAATCTCGGGGACTCGGCCCCGGTCCCCCACCGTGGTGGGTAGCGTCGAGGCACCCCGAGGTGAGGAGTGCCCATGTCGACCCAGTCGCCCGCTCGGACCGGTGCCGGCCTGCCGCTCGCGCTGACTGCCCTGTTGACGTCCGGGTGCGCCGTGCTCCACAGGGGCAGGACGGTGTGACGTGCTGACCCGCTCGGCACTGGCCGGGAGATGGACGTCGAACGACGGCGTCAAGGTCTTCTACCGCGAGTCGTCGGGGCCGCCGGGTGCGGCTCCGATGATGCACCTGCACGGCTTCGGGCTCTCGGGCCGCTACCTGGTCCCGACGGCCGAGCTGCTCGCGGGCGAGTTCCGGACGCTCGTGCCCGACCTCCCGGGCTTCGGGCGCAGCGGCCGGCCCCGGCTCCCGCTCGACGTGCCCGAGCTCGCCCAGGCAGCGGCGGCGTTCCTCGACGACCGAGGCATCGAGAAGGTGACGCTCGTCGGCAACTCGATGGGCTGCGCCGTCATCTGCGAGTTCGCTCACCTCTACCCCGAGCGGCTCGAGCGGGCGGTGCTCGTCGCGCCCGCGGGCGGTCTCCACAACCAGCCGCTGCACCGCGCGCTCCAACAGCTCGCGCGGGACGGCATGCGCGAGCCGTTGGGGCTCATGCAGGTGGCGGTGCCGGACTATCTGAGGTTCGGCGTGCCGAGCACGATGCGGATGTTCCGCGCCCTGACCCGCTACCCGGCGCTCGACCGGCTGCTGCAGCTGCGCATCCCGACCCTCGTCGTGCTGGGGAGCGCCGACCCCCTCATGCCCGCTCCGACGCGCATCAAGGAGGTCGCCGGGCAGATCGACAACTCGGTCCTGCTCGTCGTGATCCACGGAGCCGCCCATGCCATCAACTTCAGCCACCCGGGCGAGCTGGCCAACGTCATCCGGCAGTTCATGTCCGACGAGCCGATCGTCGACGACCCCGACTCACCGGGGCAGGCCCGCGTCTACGAGATCCACCGTGGTGTCCACCTGCCCGGCCCGAGGGACGGAGAGGTGGACGGCTCGACCTGACCCAGGCGCGGCTGTCCAGCCGGAACGAGCCCGAGTCGGCGGCCCGCACCTGCTGACCGGTGAACCCGCGGTTGGCCGCCGTCGCCGTCGTGCCCAGCGTGACGACAGTCGGCTCACGCGTCGTCGCGGTAGGGGTCGGTGATCTCGCGCAAGAGGGTGAGCGACTCGCGGAGCGCGCGCATCCGCCGTGGCCCGAGGTGCGCCTCCCACTCGCGCTCGATCCGCGCTTCCTCGGCGCGGGCGACCGGCAGGAGGGATGCGGCCTTGTCGGTGAGCCGGACCAAGCGGGCCCGTCCGTCCGTCGGGTCCGGTACGCGCTCCACGTAGCCGGCGATCTCGAGCCGGTCGACGAGGGCCGTCGCCGTCTGCTTCGTCACCTGGGCCTGCTCCGCGAGGTCGGTCAGTCGAGTGCCATGGGGTCCGATGCGCGCGGCGACGCGGGCCTGGGCGAGGGTGATGTCGTCGACGCCGGCGCGGCGCATCGCCGCCACGACTCGCCTCTCGACCTCTCGCGCCGCGACGAACACGAGGAGGCCGACGAACGGCTCAGATGCCATGACACCTCTTGAAACTAGTCATACAGTCGAACTATATTGGTCAGACTATCGAACCAGATGATAGTGAGGGGAGTGGGCCGATGAGCACTCGACCTGCCGTCGTCGACTTCTGGTTCGACCCCGTGTGCCCGTACTCGTGGACCGCGTCGCGCTGGCTCGAGGAGGTCCGGGCGCGCCTGCCCCTCGAGCTCCATCACCACGTCATGAGCCTCTACTCGCTCAACGAGCACCGCACCGACGTCGCCCCGGAGTACCGCAGGAACGTGGAGGACTCCCGGGGACCCTCACGCGTGGCCGCTCAACGCGATCCCGCGTGGCGACGACGCCCTGCGAGTCTTCGAGGGAACGCGGCTGCTCGCCGGCTACCCCGAGTTCTTCGAGCTGAAGCGGACCCGGCTGCGGCCTCCGGTCTTCACCTGATCCTGAGCCCGCCGCACGCCCGTGGCCGACGCGCCACGATGACAGCCAGAAGGGGATGGACATGGGACCTGACGTCACACCACCGGACCTCGACGAGATCTGGGCCGCGATCGACGACCAGCGCGTCCGCACCCTGGGCATGCTCGAGGAGCTCACGGACGAGCAGTGGGAGCACCCGTCGCTCTGCGAAGGTTGGTCCGTGCGGCACGTCGCGGCGCACCTGACCCTCCAGCGTCAGCACCTGTCGGACGTCGCCCGTCTCCTGGTCGAGCACCCGCGCCTGCTGCGCAGTGTCGGTCTCAACCGCATGATCCACGACTCGGCCGTGCTCGTGGCCGCGCTGCCGACCGACGAGATCATCACGCGTATCCGCGCAGGTGTGGGGTCACGACGCCACAACTCGTTCGTGACGCCGCGCGAGACCTTGACCGACACTCTCGTGCACGCCCAGGACATCGCGATCCCACTCGGCATCGACCTCGAGATGCAGCCGCGCGGCGCGCTGATCGCCCTCGACCGGACGTGGGCGACCAGACGCACCTGGCTCGGAACGGTGAACCGACAACTGCCGATCGACGGCTACCGGCTGGTGGCCACCGATGCGAACTGGACGGCAGGCAGGGGTCCACGGGTCACCGGACCCGTCGCCGCACTCCTGCTGCTCGTCACCGGTCGTCCCGTCGCCCTCGCCCGCCTCGACGGGGACGGCGCCGCCCAGCTGAGGATGCAGGCGCAGCCCGCCTGACGGCATACCACCGGGTGGCGACGGCCCCCGGCTGACATCCCTTGCGCCCGCGAGGACGCGGCGGTTGGGTGTGGTGAGACCGTCCACCGCGCACGCCGGGAGGCCACCCATGACCACCGCACAGCCCGCCACGCTCGACCCGAGCCTCTCGCACACCCGCGGTGAGACCGACACCCCTCTCCTCGAGACGACGATCGGTGACAGCTTCGACGCCACCGCCGAGCGGTTCGCTGACCGCGAGGCGCTCGTCGACGTCGCGCAGGGCAAGCGGTGGACGTATGCCGAGCTGCGGGCCGACGTGGACCGGCTGGCTCGCGCGCTGATGGCCACCGGTGTCCGGACGGGCGACCGCGTCGGCATCTGGGCACCGAACTGCTCGGAATGGACGCTCGTGCAGTACGCGACGGCCAAGATCGGGGCGATCCTCGTCAACATCAACCCGAGCTATCGGGCGCACGAGCTCCAGTACGTCCTGGATCAGGCCGGCATCTCGACACTCATCGCGGCGGAGTCGTTCAAGTCCAGCAGCTACCGGCAGATGGTGGACGAGGTGCGGGACGCGGTCGACGGGCTCGAGCGGGTCGTCTACATCGGCACGTCGGACTGGGAGGAGGTCCTCGCTCGCGCCGACGAGGTGGCTGCCGAGGAGCTCGTGCGTGTGCAGTCGGGACTCTCGAACACCGAGCCGATCAACATCCAGTACACCTCAGGCACCACGGGATTCCCCAAGGGCGCGACGCTCAGCCACCGCAACATCCTCAACAACGGCTACTTCGTCGGCGAGCTGTGCGACTACACCGAGGCCGACCGGGTCTGCATCCCGGTGCCCTTCTACCACTGCTTCGGCATGGTCATGGGCAACCTCGCGTGCACGACGCACGGCGCCTGCATGGTGATCCCGGCGCCAGGCTTCGACCCGGCGGCGACGCTCCGGGCGACGCAGGACGAGAAGGTCACCTCGCTCTACGGCGTGCCGACGATGTTCATCGCCGAGTGGAACCTGCCCGACTTCGCGTCGTACGACCTGTCGACCGTGCGGACCGGGATCATGGCCGGATCCCCTTGTCCCGCAGAGCTGATGAAGAAGCTCATTGCGGCCGGCATCGAGGAGATGACGATCTGCTACGGCATGACGGAGACGTCGCCGGTGTCGACGCAGAACCGCACGAACGACACGTTCGAGCAGAAGGTCGGCACGGTCGGTCGCGTGGGACCGCACCTCGAGATCAAGATCGTCGACCCCGTGACGGGAGAGACGCTCCCGCGCGGCACTGCTGGTGAGTTCATGACCAAGGGCTACTCGGTGATGCTCGGCTACTGGGAGCAGCCCGACAAGACGGCCGAGGCCATCGAGGACGGCTGGATGCACACCGGCGACATCGGCGTCATGCACGACGACGGTTACGTCGAGATCACCGGCCGCATCAAGGACATGGTCATCCGCGGTGGCGAGAACGTCTACCCGCGCGAGATCGAGGAGTTCCTCTACACGCACCCGGACATCCTCGACGCGCAGGTCATCGGCGTCCCGGACGAGAAGTACGGCGAGGAGCTCTGCGCGTGGCTGCGGATGAAGGACGGTGCGACGCCACTGACCGCCGAGTCGTTGCGGGAGTTCTGCACCGGACAGCTCGCGCACTACAAGATCCCGCGCTACGTCGAGATCGTCGACGAGTTCCCGATGACTGTGACGGGCAAGATCCGGAAGGTGGAGATGCGCGAGACCACGGCGAAGAAGCTCGGACTCGTTTGACGGCGTATGCGCCTCGACTGGTCCGTGCTCGAAGGGAATTCGCGAGTCACGACGGTTGCGGGACGTCCACCGAACGATCCGATGACGTATGCCGTCCCGCCGCCCGCACGGCATACCTGCGGCTGTCGGATGGGCCAACCCATCCGACAACCGCACAACCCGGACGCGTCCGGACGACGGCGGCGCGCTACGCCTCGCCGGGTTGCCCCGCGCAGTAGGTTTCGGGGGAAGTGGTCGTCAGGGTCCGTAATCCGTGAGGGGATGGCATGTCCGACACAGGCAAGACGATTCTGTGGATCGTGGTGGCGATCGTCGTCATCGCAGTGATCATCCGGTTGTTCGTCTCGGCAGGGCGGCGCCGCGAGGCGGAGGCGCGCCGCTTCGAGGCCGGCGAGCTCCGGGCCAGGGTCGAGGAGCGTCTGCCCGTGGTGCAGGACACCCAGGACCGCGCGTCGGTCACGGCCGTGATGGCTGCAGACGCGCGCGTCGAGGCCGAGCGCACGGCCGCCGAGGCCGAGCAGAAGGCTGCTGAGGCGAGGCGACTCGAGGAGCAGGCACGGGCCCACCGAGCCGCGGCCGAGGCCGCACGCGTCGAGCAGGCGGGTCTCGCCCGCGAAGCCGACCGCGTCGACCCTGACATCTCCACCGACGACGAGGGCTACCGAGTCGACGACGAGGGCAGCCGTCTGCCCGGCCAGGGGCCGTCGAGAGGTGTCGGCTTCACCGCGGGTGCAGCCGGTGCGACACCGGCTGCCGCCTTCACGCACGATGACGACGACCTCGACGACGACGACCTTGCCGACGCCGAGAACCCCTTCGCGCCCCCCGGCGCCGGCACGGCTCCCGAGACAGCGGTCGAGCCGGCCCCGGCGCACCATCGCGGCAACGAGGAGTCCCGGGCGGACGAGCCCCGTGCCGAGGAGAGCCGCGCTGCCGATGCGGGTGCGGACGACGAGGACGACGCGGACGTGGAGCAGACCGGCGTGGCTGACGCCGCACCAGCGGCAGGTGCGCTGGGTACGGGAACTGCAGGGGATCAGCACCCAGATGAAAGGTCCATGACCGTGAGTGACACACCGTCCACCGACACCACCGACACCACTGGCACCTCCAGCGCCGCCGGGACCGATGACGCCTTCGGGTCGAGCGCCACCCCGCAGGTTGCCGACGCCGAGCAGCCGACGGAGGTCGTCGTGCCGGCCCTCGCCGACCGCGACGACCTCATCGCGGGCGGCGGCACCCCGGACGGGGACCCGGGCGACCATCGTGGCCAGCCGTGGGCGACGACGCCCGGTGCGCCCGGCCCGGGCGAGAGCGAGGAGCCGGCCAACGAGGGTGTCGACGTCGACATGGCTCCGCACTCGCACGCCAGTGACGAGACCGACGAGCCCGACGAGGCCGTCGGCTCCGAAGCGCAGGCACCGCGCCGGCAGGAGGCCGAGCCCGCCCCCGACGCGGCGTCCGCGGCCTACCCCGACGAGGAGGACCCCTCCACCGGTGGCACGGTCGGCGTGGCGACCGGAGCCGACGATGGAGACGGCGTTGGCGGCAACCGGGGCGACGGCGGCGGCCACTCGGGCGCACCAGAGGAGCGGAGCACGGGCCGGCGCGTGTCGGGCTTCGACGAGGTCGTCGACGGCGGCTTCGGCATCGGGTCTGCCGCGCCGCTCGCCGACGGAGGCCAGCCGCTGGGCCACGACGTCAAGGGCATCAGCCAGGGCAAGACCTTCGTCGGTCCCGGCGACGCCGGCTACGACGACATCGAGCCCGACGTGTGGTTCTACAACGAGGAGGCGGCCCGACGCGCGGGCTTCCGCCGCGAGGGGGAGTGACTCCTCCCTGACGGACAGTGGCCACGTGCACAACGGTGTGTACGTGGCCACGCCTTCGGGGAGCCTGTGGTGGCCGCCCGGCTGAGAGCACGTGCGCCCGTGGTCCGGGCCACACGGCATACGCAAGCGGTGGAGCCCGCCGAAACGGTGGCGCGGGCACCCGGCCCGCGCAAATAGACTTGCCGTCATGGTTTCCCCGCTCGTCGCGCTCACACCCAAGGTCCAGTCCGCGATCGCCACCGCGCTCGGTGACGACTACCGCGAGGCGGACCCGGTGCTGCGCCCGTCGCAGTTCGCCGACGTGCAGGTCAACGCTGCGCTCGCGCTGGCCAAGAAGGTCGGCATGCCGCCCCGCGAGCTGGCGGCAAGGATCGTCGACGCCCTCGAGCTCGACGGGGTGTGCGACTCCGTCGAGGTGAGCGGCCCGGGGTTCATCAACCTCACGTTCTCCGACGCGTGGATCGCCGAACTGCTGCAGGACGTCGAGGCCGACGAGCGGAGCGGTGTCGCCCTCCAGGCCACCCAGAACATCCCGATCGACTACTCCGCGCCCAACGTCGCCAAGGAGATGCACGTCGGGCACCTGCGCACGACCGTCGTCGGCGACTCGCTCGCGCGCACGCTCGAGCACCTCGGCCACCACGTCATCCGGCAGAACCACATCGGTGACTGGGGCACGCCGTTCGGCATGCTCATCGAGCACCTGCTCGACGTGGGTCGGGACTCCGAGGAGGCCGAGCTCCTCGTGACCGACCCCAACGCCTTCTACCAGGCGGCCCGGGTCAAGTTCGACCGCGCCGAGAAGGCCGAGCCCGCGGGCAGCGGGGGCGACTTCAACGTGCGGGCCCGCACGCGGGTCGTCCTGCTCCAGGCCGGTGACCCCGACACGCTCGCCCTTTGGCGCGAGCTCGTCGACCTGTCGAAGATCTACTTCAACAAGATCTACTCGACGCTCGGCATCACGCTCACGGATGACGACCTCGCCGGCGAGTCCACCTACAACGAGGTGCTCGCCGATCTTTGCGCCGAGCTCGAGGCCAAGGGCATCGCGACCGTCTCGGACGGTGCGCTCTGCGTCTTCCTCGACGGCTACACCGGCCGTGAGGGCAAGCCGGTCCCGCTCATCATCCGCAAGAGCGACGGCGGCTACAACTACGGCACGACCGACCTCGCGACGATCAAGCACCGCGTCGAGGACCTCAAGGCGGACCGGGTGCTCTACGTCATCGGAGCGCCCCAGGCCCTGCACCTCAACATGGTCTGGGACACCGCGCGCAAGGCCGGCTGGCTGCCGGACGACGTCGTGCCCGTGCACGTCCAGATCGGCAACGTGCTGGGCGAGGACCGCAAGATCCTCAAGACCCGTTCGGGCAAGCCCCTTCGGCTAATGGCGCTTCTCGACGAGGCCGTCGAGAAGGCCCGCACCGTCATCGACGGCACGCGGCCGGATCTCGACGACACCGTGCGCGCGACCATTGCCCGCCAGATCGGTATCGGCGCGGTGAAGTACGCCGACCTGTCCGTCGCCCACGACAGCGAGTACGTCTTCGACCTCGACCGGATGGTCGCGCTCACCGGCAACACCGGCCCGTACCTCCAGTACGTCGTCGCCCGAGTCCGGTCGATCTTCCGCCAGATCGGGCTCGACCCGATCGCGCAGCACGCGCCGCTCCTGCTCGGTGAGCCGCACGAGCGCGCCCTGGCGATGCACCTGCTCGGGTTCGGCGACGTCGTGGCCGAGGTCGGCGACACCTACGAGCCGCACCGGCTCGCCGGCTACCTGTTCGAGCTGGCCCAGGCGTTCTCCGCGTTCTACGAGAACTGCCCCGTCCTCAAGGCCGAGCGCGACGAAGTCAGGGAGTCGCGACTGACCCTGTGCGCGCTCGTCTTCCGCGTCATGACGACGGGTCTCGACCTGCTCGGCCTGGAGGCCCCCGAGCAGATGTGAGCGCCGCCCAGGATCGTGGCCCACGCTGGTGGCCCGACATCTGGGGCATTCCACCGCGTCGGCGGCCGTGACGGAGGACAGTCGGTTGCATGACCGACTGGGACTTCACCGGCCTGAGGGCCACCTACGTCAACTGCACCCTCAAGAAGAGCCCCGAGCCGAGCCACACGCAGGGACTCGTCGACGCGAGCGCCGCCATCATGCGTGCCCACGGGGTCGCGGTCGACGAGATCCGACTCGTCGACCACGCCGTCGCCACGGGGGTCTACCCGGACATGCGCGAGCACGGCTGGGAGGCCGACGCCTGGCCGGATCTCTACCCCGGGATCCTCGAGAGCCAGATCCTCGTCGTGGCGGGCCCCATCTGGCTCGGCGACAACTCGAGCGTCACGAAGCGCTTCATCGAGCGCATCTACTCCCTCAGCGGGCTGCTCAACGACAAGGGTCAGTACCTCTTCTACGGCAGGGTCGCCGGGTGCCTCATCACCGGCAACGAGGACGGCATCAAGCACTGCGCGCAGAACGTGCTCTACAGCCTCCAACACGTCGGCTACACGATCCCGCCCAACGCCGATGCCGGCTGGATCGGCGAGGCGGGTCCCGGGCCGAGCTACCTCGACCCGGGCAGCGGCGGTCCCGAGAACGACTTCACCAACCGCAACACGACGTTCATGACCTGGAACCTCATGCACCTGGCGCGGATGCTCCAGGAGGCGGGCGGCGTGCCGGCGTACGGCAACCTGAGGTCCGCCTGGAACGACGGCGAGCACTTCGGCTGGCACAACCCCGAGTACCGCTGAGTCACCGTGGCGCACCGTGCCCCACTGCGGATGGCGTCGCAGGCGCCGGCCTTCGCACGGGAGACGTCGCCCGGGAGGTGAGGACGTGCGTGCCGCCCACCTTCGACCCTTCGCCCGATCAGATCCCGTGGGTGCGGGCGACGAGGTCCCGGTAGCGCGCCACGACGTCGGCGTGCGCCTGTTCGTCACCGGGCGGGACGGCATACTCCGAGTCGACGTCGAGGCGCCACGTGGGCGGGTCCTGTTCTCCGGACAGGGCCCAGGCGGCCTGTCGTGCGGCGCCGACGCCGACGTACTCGGCCGGCGCCGGCACCACGACGGGGGCGCGGAAGAGGTCCGGTGCGAGCTCGCGGACCGCGCGCGAGGCCGCCGCTCCGCCGATGAGCAGGACGCGTCGGACCTCGACGTCGTGGTCGCGCAGCGCGTCGACACCGGCGACGAGGTTGCACAGCATCCCTTCCACGGCAGCGCGGGCGAGGTTCTCGGGTGTCGCGTTCGAGCGCGTGAGCCCACTCAGCGTGCCGGTGGCGTCGGGCAGGTCGGGGGTCCGCTCGCCGTCGAGGTAGGGCAGGAGGCTGAGGCCGCCGGCCCCCGGACCTGCTTGCAGCGCAAGCCGGTCCAGCTCCGCGAGGTCGACACCCAGCATCGAGGCGGCGGCCGTCAGCACGCGAGCCGCGTTGAGGGTGCACATGAGCGGGAGGTGGTGGCCCGTCGCGTCGGCGAAGCCGGCGATGGCACCGGTCTCGTCGCGAATGGCCGAGCGGTGCGGGGTGAAGACCGTCCCGCTCGTACCGAGCGACACCACGACGTCGCTCGGCTCGAGCGTCAGGCCGAGGGCGGCGCCCATGTTGTCGCCCGTACCGGCGGCGACGAGCAGGTCGTTCGCGGTACGTCCTGCCGCGGCGGCCGGTGCGAGCACCTGCGGCACGTCGATGACCCGGCCGAAGGATCGCTCGAGCAGGTCGAGGCGGTAGTCGTCGTCGGCCGCCGACCAGTAGCCGGTCCCGGACGCGTCTCCACGGTCGGTGGTCCAGCGCTCGAAGCCGCTGCCCTGCTGGAGGATCCGTCCGGTCAGCCAGTCGTGCGGGAGGACCACCCGTGCGACGCGGGCGGCGTTGTGCGGCTCGTGCTCGGCGAGCCAGCGCAGCTTCGTCACGGTGAAGCTCGCGACGGGCACCAGGCCCACGGCGTCGACCCACGCGGCGACACCCCCGAGCTCCTCCGTCAGGTCGCGGGCGGCCCCTGCGCTGCGGGTGTCGTTCCAGAGCAGTGCGTCGCGCACGACACGGTCGTCCTCGTCGAGCGTGACCATGCCGTGCTGCTGGCCACCCACGGCGAGGGCGGCGACGCCGTCGAGGATGCCGCCGCTGCTGGCCTGCTGGTACGCCTCCCACCAGCGGTCCGGGTGCACCTCGGTGCCGTCGGGGTGCGGGGCCCGTGCCGTGCGCACCACCTGTCCCGTCGCGGCGTCGCAGACGACGATCTTCGTCGACTGGGTCGAGCTGTCGACCCCTGCGACGAGAACGCGGTCGTTCATTCGTGTTCCTCCAGTCGTGCATCGGCGGCGTTGCCGGCCCCGGGGCAGCGCCCGGTCACGAGGGGCCTCGGCAGTCCGGTCGAGCGTATGCCTTGGGGCGCCTGGCGTGGTCGTGATGTCCGCTGCCGGCAGGTCGCTGACGTGGGGTGCCCCCGCCGCCCGGGCGATGTGCCCACCATCAGAGACGGGTGGGCCATGCCGCAGCCCATTTGTGTGACGTGCCCGGCAGAGGCGGCGCCAACCGAGGGTCGTGCTCTAGGTTCGTGAACCAGTGCCCACAGCCCTCAGCGCGAAGGAGCCCAGCGTGCAGATCGGTGTCCCCCGTGAGACCCGCGCCCGAGAGACACGTGTCGCCGCGACGCCCAAGACCGTCGAGCAGCTCGTCGCGCTGGGCTATGACGTCGCCGTCGAGCGTGGAGCGGGAGAGCTGGCGAGCTTCTCCGACGAGGCGTATGCCGTCGCGGGCGCTCGCGTCGTCACCGCCGATGAGGCGTGGGGCTCGCCGATCGTCCACCAGGTCAACGCGCCCTCCGACGAGGCGATCGCGCGGCTCCGGCCGGGCACCGTCCTCATCTCCCTCATGGCGCCGGCCATCAGTCCGGACCTCGTCGAGAAGCTGCGTGCAGCCGGAGTCACCGCGATGGCGATGGACGCGGTCCCGCGCATCAGCCGGGCGCAGTCGCTGGACGTCCTGTCGTCGATGGCCAACATCGCCGGCTACCGCGCCGTCATCGAGGCCGCTCACGAGTTCGGCTCCTTCTTCACCGGCCAGGTCACGGCGGCCGGCAAGGTGCCACCTGCCAAGGTGCTCGTCGCGGGGGCCGGCGTCGCCGGGCTCGCAGCCATCGGCACGGCCCGTTCGCTCGGGGCCATCGTCCGGGCGACCGACGCCCGCGCCGAGGTGGCCGAGCAGGTCGAGTCGATGGGTGCCGACTTCCTCGCTGTCCAGATTCCCGAGGTCGATGCCGCCGCCGCGTCGAGCGACGGCTACGCCAAGGAGATGGGGGAGGAGTACAACCGGCGCGCCGCCGAGCTGTATGCCGCCCAGGCCCCCGACGTCGACATCATCGTCACGACGGCGCTCATCCCCGGACGCCCTGCGCCACGACTCATCACCGGTGCGATGGTCGCCACGATGAAGCCCGGCTCGGTCATCGTCGACATGGCCGCGGCCAACGGTGGCAACGTCGAGGGTGCGGTCGCCGACGAGCTCGTCGTCACCGACAACGGCGTGACGATCATCGGCTACACGGACCTCGCGGCGCGGCTGCCCACGCAGGCGTCGCAGCTCTACGGCACGAACCTCGTCAACCTCATGAAGCTTGTGACGCCGGGCAAGGACGGTCAGCTCGTCCTCGACTTCGACGACGTCGTGCAGCGGAACATGACGGTCGCCCGTGACGGGGAGCTGCTCTGGCCCCCGCCGGCGATCCAGGTGAGCGCGGCCCCCGTGGCGCAGACGGCCGCCGGCAAGCGCTTGGCCAAGGAGCCCGAGCCACCGAGGGACCCGCGGCGCCGATACGCCGGGATGGCCATCGGTGCGGTCGTCTTCGCGGTGGTCGCGGCCGTCTCGCCGCCGAGCTTCCTCGGCCACTTCACGGTCTTCGCGCTCGCGGTCGTCATCGGCTACTACGTCATCGGCAACGTCCACCACGCGCTGCACACGCCCCTGATGTCGGTCACGAACGCGATCAGCGGCATCATCATCGTCGGCGCCCTGCTCCAGCTCGGCTCAGCCGGCTCGATCGGGGGCACGAAAGGCGTCGTCATCATGGTGCTGGGCTTCGTGGCCGCGCTGCTGGCGAGCATCAACATCTTCGGTGGGTTCACCGTCACCCGCCGCATGCTGACGATGTTCCGGAAGGGCTGACCGCACATGGACACGGCACTCATCCAGGCGGCATACATCGTCGCTGCGCTGCTCTTCATCATGTCGCTCGCCGGGCTGTCGAAGCACGAGACCGCGCGCGAGGGCAACGTCCTCGGCATGGTCGGCATGGGGATCGCTCTCGTGGCCACGCTGTGGCTCTCCCTGCGTGGTGCGGCGTGCTCGGCCTGGCTGCTCATCGCCTTCGCGATGGTCGTCGGCGCCGCCATCGGCATCGCTCGTGCGCGCAAGGTCGAGATGACGGGCATGCCCGAGCTCATCGCCATGCTGCACTCGTTCGTCGGGGCGGCGGCGGTGCTTGTCGGCATCAACACGTTCGTCGCCACGTCCGATGCCGTCGGGGTCGAGGGTGAGGCGGTCCACCTCGTCGAGATCTTCCTCGGTGTCTTCATCGGGGCCGTGACGTTCACGGGCTCGATCGTCGCGTTCCTCAAGCTGTCGGCGCGCATCTCGAGCAAGCCGCTCATGCTGCCCGCCCGACACTGGCTCAACCTCGCTGCGCTGGTCGTGTCCGCCGGCCTGCTCGGGTGGTTCGTGGCGGCGGACTCGATCGTGCCGCTGCTCGTCATGACCGCGATCGCGCTGGCGTTCGGCTGGCACCTCGTCGCCTCGATCGGCGGGGGGGACATGCCCGTCGTCGTCTCGATGCTCAACAGCTACTCGGGCTGGGCAGCCGCCGCGGCGGGCTTCATGCTCGGCAACGACCTGCTCATCGTCACCGGGGCGCTCGTCGGCTCGTCCGGTGCGTACCTGTCGTACATCATGTGCAAGGCCATGAACCGGTCGTTCGTCTCGGTCATCGCCGGCGGCTTCGGGTCCGACGGGACCGTGTCCGACTCCGACGTCGACTACGGCGACCACCGCGAGACGAACGCGGCCGAGGTCGCCGACCTGCTCAAGAACGCGTCGACGGTCGTCATCACGCCCGGCTACGGCATGGCGGTGGCCCAGGCCCAGTACCCCGTCGCGGACCTCACCTCGAAGCTGCGCGAGCGTGGCGTCGACGTGCGGTTCGGCATCCACCCGGTCGCAGGCCGCCTCCCCGGCCACATGAACGTCCTGCTCGCGGAGGCGAAGGTGCCGTACGACATCGTCCTCGAGATGGACGAGGTCAACGACGACTTCCCCGCCACCGACGTCGTGCTCGTCATCGGCGCCAACGACACCGTCAACCCCGCCGCCGCCGAGGACCCGACCTCGCCGATCGCCGGCATGCCGGTCCTCGAGGTGTGGAACGCCAAGGACGTCATCGTGTTCAAGCGCTCGATGAACGCCGGCTACGCCGGGGTCCAGAACCCGCTCTTCTTCCGCGACAACTCCGCGATGCTCTTCGGCGACGCCAAGGAACGCGTCGAGGACATCATCAAGGCCCTCTGACCACCCTGCGCCACACACCCCGCCTGTCCGGGCCCTCGGCGCCCCCGCAACGTGAACGCGGCGTTCGTCCTCGAGCTCGAGGACGAACGCCGCGTCTCAGCCGGCGAGGAGGGGTCAGCGGTCAGGGGACCGCATCACGTTCCGCCTCGGTCCACTTGTCCCCGGTGGCCAGCCTGCTGTGCTGGCGCGAGTAGAGGAAGTAGATGACGAAGCCGAGAACCATCCAGACGATGAAGCGAAGCCACGTCTCGAGGCTGAGGTTGAGGATCAGGTAGAAGCACATCGCCGCCGAGAGCCACGGGACCCACGGGTTGCCCGGCACCTTGAACGAGCGCTTGAGGTCGGGTCGCTTCTTGCGCAGGATCGGCACGGCGAGGGACACGAGGACGAAGGCCGCCAGCGTCCCGATGTTCACCATCTCCTCGAGCGTGCCGATCGGCGTGATGCTCGCGGCCACGGCAACGGCGGCTCCGATGATCAGGGTCAGCTTCACGGGGGTGCCCGTGTTGGGGTTGGTGACGCCCAGGCCCGGGGGCAGGAGCCGGTCGCGGCTCATCGCGAAGGTCACGCGCGTCGCGCCGATGATGAGCGTCATGACCACGGTCGTCAGACCTGCCACCGCGCCGGCCGAGATCAACGTCGCATAGCCGTCCTTGCCGACAGCGACGAAGGCGTTGGCGAGAGCGGCCTTCGGGTCGATCTCGCTGTACTTCTGCATGCCCGTGATGACGAGGGAGACGGCAACGTAGAGGATCGTGCAGATGACGAGCGAGCCGATGATGCCCCGGGGGAGGTCGCGCTGCGGGTTCTTGGCCTCCTCGGCCGTGGTCGCGACGACGTCGAAGCCGATGTAGGCGAAGAAGACGAGCGCGGCCGCCGACATGATGCCGAGCACGCCGAACGTGGCTGGGGTCACCCCCGTGATGAGCTGTAGGACGGGTGCGTGGATCCCCTCGGAGCCCTTGGCGCCGGGCGCTGACGGAGGGATGAAGGGCGTCCAGTTGTCGCGGTTGATGAAGCCGATGCCCGCGATGATCACGAAGAGGACGATGAACAGCTTGATCGCAACGAGGACCAGGTTGACCCGGAGCGACTCCTTGATCCCCTTCGCGACGAGCAGGGTCAGGCCGGCCACGAGGACGAAGGCGGGAAGGTCGAAGTGCCATCCATCGGCTGGGCCCAGCGACGCCGGCCAGGTGATGCCGAGCTGATCGAGCAACGTGACGAAGTAGGTGGACCAGCCCTGGGCGACGACGCTGGCGCCGAGCATCAGCTCGAGGAGCAGGTCCCAGCCGATGGCCCAGGCGACGATCTCGCCCAAGGTGGCGTAGGAGAACGTGTAGGCCGAGCCGGACACCGGCACGGTGGAGGCGAACTCTGCGTAGCAGAGAGCGGCCAGACCGCACACCACGGCACCGAGGATGAAGGAGTAGACGACCGACGGGCCGGCATACTGCTGGGCCGCCCGTCCGGTCACGGTGAAGATGCCGGCGCCGATGATGACGCCGATGCCGAAGACCGTGAGGTCGAGCGCCGACAGGCGCCGTTTCAGGTGGTGGTCTGCTTCGTCCGCAGCGGCCAGGGACTGCTCGACAGACTTGGTGCGGAAGACACTCATCGGGACCTCCGAGCGCGGCGAATGGTCGTGGTCAGAACAACGTAGACCCGATGAGTGCCCGCGGCGAGCCCGCTCTCGCCGTGTCGTCCGCGCGGACCTCGGCGCCGGAGCGACCGTGGGTCAGGGCGGCGGCCAGATCGGGCCGGTGTCGGCGCCACGGCGCCGCTGCTTGCGGTCGTCGCTCTCGTAGACCGTCTCCGAGCCTTCGGCGGGCCGCTGGATCGGAACCGCCCGGGAGTAGGAGTCGAGGCGGTCCTGGATCGGGTTGCGGGTGCGGTGCACGTCCGGGTAGGCGGGATCGGAGCCCGGGGCGATCGGGTCCATCGGCGGGGTCGGGCCGCCGGGCTGTCTCGTGTCACCGGTGAGGTCGCCGTAGAGCTCCTCGAACTCCTCGTCGCCGGGAGGCGGCACGATGTGGAAGATCTCGGCGCAGATGTCGCGGTAGGTCTGGTCCGGGTGCGGCACCCACTTGACCTCGCGAAGAGCCTGGTCCTGGCCGGCGCTCTCGAGGACGAACTTGCCGTAGCCGAGGAACTGGCCGGGGAGGGAGCGGGCGTAGCTCATGTCGGTGACCTTGAGCAGCGGCATCATCGCGACCTTGTGGGAGATGAGGCCGTAGCGCAGCAGCAGCCGCTTGTCGGTGGCCACGAACCAGTTGTGGCTCCAGTCGAGCAGGCACCAGAGGAGGCGTACGAGCAGTGCGAGGAAGAGCCACCAGAAGACCGTGCCGACGGCCTGGGTGGACGTGGTGACGTTGGAGTCGACCCACACGGCGGCGGTGAGGGCCAGGAGGACCGTGGCCACGGGCTCGACGAGCTTGGCCCAGTGCGCCCGCACCGCGGTGACCAGCCTCTCGCCCGGGAGCAGGATCGGCGCCAGTCCGAGCGGGACCTCCGTGCTCCGTAGCAGCGCCATGGGCTCAGTCTGCTCGCATCATCGGTTGAGCAGTGAGTTGAAGAACGTGAGGATGGCGTTGAAGCCGTCGACGAGGAGACCCCAGATGTTGTTCACGATGTCGGCCGCCTTGTCCGGGGAGGTGAACACGGCGTAGACGAAGAACGCGAGCACGACGATCAGGACGATCTTCTTGGCCTTGGGGCCCATGGTGTGTCGCTCCTTGGAGGGAAGGTGCTGGGGCTGCCTGGCAGCCCCACGGCACAGGGGTGCGACCAGTGTGCCGTACGTGGCTGGTGGGGTGCGCGACCCGGCGCCCGCGTGTCGACCCGGCACCGACGGTGGGCTGGCGCGTCGCTATCCTCCTCGCGTGACGCGAACGCCAGCGTATGCCGCCGAGCTGCGCGCCGCGCTGACCCGCGCCGTGCGTGGGATCGACGAGCGTGAGCTGGTTCGGGCGACCGAGGCGCTCGTGGCGCGCTATCGGTCGGTCGCCCCCGCGCCGGTGCCGATCCTCGCGTCCCGGGTGCACGTGATGGCCTACGCGGCCTACCGGATGCCGGCGACGCACGCGGCTCTCGCGCGCGTGATGGACGAGCTCGCGGACCGGGGCCTGGCGCCCCGCTCGCTGCTCGACCTCGGCGGCGGCACGGGCGCCGCGGCGTGGGCGGCGGCAGGCACCTTCGATTCGCTCAAGTCGATCACGGTCCTCGACCAGGTCGAGGACGCCCTCGTCCTCGGACGCGAGCTCGTCGCCGATGCGCCGTCAGGGGTCCTGGCGAGGACGACGTTCCGGCAGGCTGTCGCCGGGTCCTGGCCCGACGTCGGGGCCGACCTCGTGACGGTGTCGTATGTGCTCAGCGAGCTCGACGAGGCACAGCAGGAAGCGCTCGTCGCCGATGCGATGCGTCGGGGTCGCATCGTCGTCATCGCTGAGCCCGGCACGCCGGACGGGTACACCCGCGTGCTCCGCGTCCGGTCGGCTCTCCTCGCTGCTGGCTGGACCCTCGTCGGACCGTGCCCGCACGCCGCGGACTGCCCTCTCGGACAAGGCGACTGGTGTCACTTCGCGGCCAGGGTGAGCCGCTCCGCGGAGCATCGTCGCCTCAAGGGCGCGGAGCTGTCGTACGAGGACGAGAAGTTCTCGTGGCTCGCCGCCGCGGCGCCGGGCGTCCTCGAACCGCAGGCAGCGCACGCGCGCTCGGGCCGCATCCTCCGCCATCCCCTGAAGCGCAAGGGCTTCGTCGAGTTCCAGGTGTGCCGGCCAGACGGGACGGCCGGCCGCGAGGTGATCTCGAAGAAGGCAGGTGAGCGCTACCGGAAGGCGCGCGACGCCGAGTGGGGCGACGTGCTGCCCTGACCCGGCGGCATACGCAAGCATGGCGGCAGTGCTCACACGACGCCGTAGAGGCGGTCGCCGGCGTCGCCGAGGCCGGGGACGATGTAGCCCTTCTCGTTGAGCTTCTCGTCGATGGTGCCGAGCACGACCTTGACGGGGATGTCGCTGTCGGAGAGCTCGTCCTCGAGGTGCTTGATGCCCTCGGGCGCCGCGAGCAGGCAGACGGCCGTGATGTCGCGGGCCCCCCTCGCGGTGAGGTAGTCGATCGCCATGACCAGCGTGCCGCCGGTCGCGAGCATCGGGTCGAGGATGAAGACCTGGCGGCCCGTGAGGTCGTCGGGCAGGCGGTTCGCGTACGTCGAGACCTCGAGGGTCTCCTCGTTGCGGATCATGCCGAGGAACCCCACCTCGGCGCTCGGGAGCAGCTTGACCATGCCGTCGAGCATCCCGAGACCGGCGCGCAGGATGGGGACGATGATCGGCTTGGGGTTGGAGAGCTTGATGCCCGTGGTGGGCGCGACCGGCGTCTCGATCTCGAAGCGCTCGACGCGGACGTCGCGCGTGGCCTCGTAGGCCAGGAGCGTGACGAGCTCCTCGGCGAGGCGACGGAACGTGGGGCTGTCGGTCCGCTTGTCGCGCAGGTAGGTCAGCTTGTGGGCGATGAGCGGGTGGTCTGCGACATGGACGTCCATGGGTGGAAACTTAGCGCGTGGCGAAGAGATCCGAGACCCCCGGCAAGGGCGTCGTGCCGACGCCGGAGACGTATGCCGCCTGGCTCGGCCAGGCCCTCGACCTGGCGACGGCGACCGCCGGCTCACAGGACGTGCCGGTCGGCGCTGTCGTCCTCGACCCCGACGGCGCAGCCGTCGGTCGCGGTCGCAACGTGCGCGAGGAGCTGGGCGACCCGACGGGGCATGCGGAGGTGGTCGCCCTGCGCGAGGCGGCGCAGTCCTTGGGCTCGTGGCGGCTCGACGGCTGCACGCTCGTCGTGACGCTGGAACCCTGCGTCATGTGCGCGGGGGCGGCCATGGCGGCGCGCGTCGAGCGGGTCGTCTTCGGCGCCTGGGACGTCAAGGCAGGGGCGTGCGGGTCGGTCTGGGACCTCACCCGCGACCCGCTCGCGACGCACACCGTGGACGTTGTCGGAGGTGTGCGGGCGGAGGAGTCGGCGGCCCTCTTGGTCGATTTCTTCGAGGGCCGAAGGCTCGGGTAGGGTCTCTCCCGGTGGCGTGTCCGAGCGGCCTAAGGAGCACGCCTCGAAAGCGTGTGTGGGGGTAACTCCACCGTGGGTTCAAATCCCACCGCCACCGCCAGTGTGATGTCGCAAGACATCGGCGACAGTGGCCCTACGGAAACGTAGGGCCACTGTTGTTTTGTCGGGGGTGTTGTGGCTGGTAGTCGCGGCTGGGGTCGAGGGTCAGCTCGCGCAGGATCTCGCCGGTTGCGGTGTCGACGATGGTGATGTCGAGGTCTTGGACCAGGAGCCGGACGTAGGTTCCGGCGTGGGTCCGGCCGATCCCGATGTGGTGCAGCCGGCCGTTGTGACGAAGGGTGAGGTTGCCGGTCTTGGAGACCTTGTCGGCGCGGACGCGGTCGTGGGTGTCGCTGGTGCGGTCCCCGGGGGCGGCTTTG
>JIBA01000006.1 GCA_000620545.1 Intrasporangiaceae bacterium URHB0013
AGCATCGACCGCACCCGACCCCGTCGCCGATGATCCGAGACAGGGTGTCGCCGATGTCTTGAGACACCTGTCGCGGATGTCCTGAGACCAGACACCACCGCCACCGCCAGAACGACGAAGGACCCCGACTGTTTTCCGTCGGGGTCCTTCGTCGTTCTGACAGGAAGCGTCAGCCGAGTGCACCTGGGTCACGTGTCGAGGAAGGCGTGCACCGCCTGCAGGAACTCCTTCGGCCGGGACGCGTGGATCTCGTGTCCAGCATCGATGGTCAGCTGGCTTCCTCGCTCCAGCAGGGCGACGAGCTCGGCGACGTGCTCCCCCGGCAGGAAGCTGCCGGGTCCGCCGCTGATGGCGAGTGTGGGAGTCGCGACCCGGGCAAGGGTGTCTGGCCAGTGGGCAGCGGGCTCATCGATCTCGGGGCGGATCTGCCCGACCACCGCCCAGTCGAAGTCAAGGTCGCCCTCCGGTCGAGTCGGCGGCGCCGGGCGGCGCTGGTGGAGCAGACCGACGTCCTCGAGCACGAGCCGACGCACCGAGGGTGCGCCTGCAGCGAGGGCGCGACAGGCCACGAGCCCGCCGAGGGAGTGGCCGATGACGTCGACCTGCGTCGCCATGGTGACCAACAGCCCCGCGAGGTCCTCGGCCATCAGGTCGATCGAGTAGGTGCCCGGCCAGTCGCTCTCGCCATGACCACGAAGGTCGAGGGCGTGGACGGTCCGATCTCGGCTCAGGTCCTCGGCGACGACGTCCCAGTCGCTGGCGGTGGCTCCGGTTCCCGGCACGAGCACGACAGGGGGATGCAGCGACACCTTCGGCGAGCGTGACCTGACATTGAGGGCAATGCCGTTCACCCCGTTGAGCACCTCTTCGACCATGCCCAGAGTCTGACGGTTCGGTGGCGACCGCCGCCATCAGCGCACGAACGAGGTAGGTTGAAGGCTCAACCAACCTTTCCCACACGAGGAGCACCTGATGGCCACGATCGTCGTCTTCGGAGGGACCGGCTACACCGGCGGCAACGTCGTCCGCGAGGCAGTCTCGCGCGGTCACCAGGTGGTGTCGGTGAGCCGGTCCGAGCCGGAGGAGCCCGTGGAAGGCGTTCGGTACGAGACCGGCGGCGCCGAGGAGGTCGCGGGGCGGGTCGTCCCGGGGGCCGACGCGGTCGTGGCGGCGCTGTCGCCGCGCGGAGACATGTCCGGACGGCTCGTGGAGGTCTACCGCGGCCTCGCGCAGCAGGCGGCTGAGGCGGGCGCTCGGTACGTGCAGGTCGGCGGGTTCAGCTCGCTGCGCCCCGCGCCGGGCGCGCCCCGCTTCGTCGAGGGGGACATCCCGGAGCAGTTCCGCGACGAGGCGCTGGAGGGCGAGGCGACCCGCGTCCTGCTCGCCGAGGAGGCCCCCCAGGGCCTGGACTGGGTCTTCGTCAGCCCCGCGGGCGGGTACGGCGCATGGGCGGCGGGCGAGCGGACCGGCAGCTTCCGGGTCGGAAACGACGTCGCGCTGTTCGACGCCGACGGCGGCTCGAACATCTCCGGCGCCGACTTCGCCGCGGCGATCCTCGACGAGATCGAGCGTCCGGCCCATCACCGCGCGCACATCGGCGTCGCCTACTGAGCGAGTCAGCCGAACCGCGCGACCACCGCGCTGCGGACGTGTCGGCGGGTTCGGTGCCTCCTCGAGAGGAGGTGCAGCCCCGGTCGTGCCTGCGGACCTGTGCATGGTCCGCTCCCCACCTGGGCGTTTGCGGGACGCGATCGCGGGAACGTAGAGCCATGCGTCTGCGCGACCACAACAAGGGAGACCTGGCCCTGACGGCTCTGACCCTGGCCTTCGGCGCGGCGGCAGCCGCCAGTGAAGCCGCCCGCTGGGCTGCCCGCCGTCACCGCCGACGCAGGGGTGCCGCGCACGTGCGGCGCCGCACGTCCACGTAGTCGCCTGGTCAGAAGGCACGACGTCGATAGACGCGTGTCGCCCATGGAGTACTTGCTTCTTCCCGATGGTTGCGAGGGGTCGGCTCAGGCGTCGTCGTGGGCGAGGGCCGAGGAGAGCTCGCGGTGGGCGTCCGCCTGGGCGAGGAGGGTCCGCGCCTTGGTCTCGAAGAGCTCGAGCGCGTCGGCGCCAGCGGCGAAGCGCAGCGGAGGCGTGTCGCTGGAGGCGAGCGAGACCAAGGCGTCGGCGAGCTTCGCCGGGTCGCCACCTTGCTTGCCGTTCATGGCCTGCCAGGCCTCGATCGTCGCGGCGGTGCGGTCGGCGTAGTCGTCGATGGACGGCTGTGCGTACTGCGTGGACTGCGGGGTGAGCAGCTCGGTGCGGAAGAAGCCCGGCTCGACCAGCATGGTGCGGATCCCGAACGGGGAGATCTCCGATGCCAGCCCTTCCATGAAGCCCTCGACGCCGAACTTGGAAGCGGCGTAGGCGGTCAGGAAGTCACCGGACGAGGCGATGCCGGCGGTCGAGGAGATGGTCATGACCAGCCCGGAGCGCTGCGCCCGGAGCTGGGGAAGGGCTGCCCGGGTGACGTTGACCGGTCCGAACAGGGTGGTCTCGATCTGGGCGCGGAAGTCCTCGGGGGTCATCTCCTCGAAGAATCCGGCGTTGAACGACCCGGCGTTGTTGACCAGGACGTCGAGGCGACCGAACCGCTCGACGGTTGCTGTGACCGCGGCCTCGGCAGCGGACGGGTCCGTGACGTCGAGTGCGACGGGCAACAGGTCTTCGTGCTGCCCCAGGGCCCGGGTGACGCTCTCGACGTTGCGGGCGGTGGCGACCACCGCGTGGCCGGCGGCCAAGGCGGCCCCGGCGATGTCGACGCCAAGGCCGCGACCGGCGCCCGTCACGAGCCATACGTTCTGCGTGGAGTTCTCTGTCATCTGTGCTGGATTCCCTCAAGCTCGTTCCTGCCGGTCGCCGACCCGGAGAGGCCGACATCTCCCACAGAACCAGCACAGGGCAGTGCGTGGGAGTCCCGGCCGTGGGGGTCACCGACAGTGACCCCCACCCTGTTCCCAGCGCTCGTACAGTGGATGCCATGACCGTCCGGGAGCCGACTCCACGCGACTCCGTACGCGCCGAGATCAGGGAGTTCCTCAGCTCCCGCCGGGCCAGGATCACCCCCGAGCAGGCAGGCCTCCCGACCTATGGCGGGGAACGCCGTCGTGTGCCGGGGCTGCGGCGGGAGGAGACCGCGCTCCTGGTCGGGGTGTCCCCGCAGTACTACATCCGCCTGGAGCGCGGCGACGCCACCGGCGTCTCCGACAGCGTGATCGACGGCATCGCCCACGCGCTGCGGCTCGACGACGCCGAACGAGCGCACCTGCTCGACCTGCTCCGCACCGCGAACACACCCTCGCGGGCGGCGAAGCGGCCGTCCGGGGCCACCGATCGCGTGCGTGCCACCATCCGACGTCTCGTGGACGCGATGCCCACCGTGCCCGCAGTCGTGCTCAACGGCCGTCTCGACGTCCTCGCCGTCAACGCGCTCGGCCGTGCCCTGTTCTGCCCGTGGTACGACGCCGGCCTGCCGGTGAACAACGCGCGCCTCGTGTTCTTCGACCCCAGAGCGAGCGTGCTCTTCCGCGACTGGGACACCGTCGCGAACGACACCGTCGCCCTGCTCCGGGGAGAGGCCGGCCGGGTCCCGTACGACCGGCAGCTGAGCGACCTCGTCGGCGAGCTGTCCACCCGCAGCGAGGACTTCCGGGTCCGTTGGGCCGCCCACGACGTGCGGATCCACAACACCGGCGTCAAGAAGCTGCACCATCCGGTCGTCGGCGACCTCGACCTACCGTTCGAGTCGCTACCCGTCGATCCCGGTGCCACCACCAACCTGGTCACCTACCTCCCCGAACCAGGCACGCCGACCGAGGACGCGTTGGCACTGCTCGCCAGCTGGGCGGCCAGTGAGGCGGGCACTGCCGGCGACGAGGCAGCCAACCAGCGGATGCGCTGAGCGCTCTCAGCGGGTTCAGTCGATCGGCCCCGGCGAACAGCCCACCAGGAGCCAACGGCTGGACCCGGCACGTGCTCATCGGCGGCGGCCCGGGGAAGCGGTCAGGCCAGCGCGGCCTCGACCTTCGCGATGACGGCTGTCTCGTTCGACGAGACGTCGTCGGCCGCGGCCGCCGCGTCACGGCAGCTCTGCAGCACCATCGCGCGGTAGCCGTCGACGAGCTGGGGTGCCTTGGCACGCAACAGCGCGACGGCCTCACCCAGCACCCCCAAGGTGCGGGCCTCGACCTCCGCCGGGGTGCCCTTCGGCAGCTCGGGGAACCCGCCCTTGGCGACGAGGGCGGCGATCTCCGGAGGTGCTCCCGCGAGTGCCTTGGAGGCAGCGAACGACTCCTTGATGCTGTCGAACATGCCCTTCTCGGCGCGTGACACCCAGGCGCTCGCCAGCATCGCCGCCGAGCGCAGGGTGCCGTGCTCCGCATCGGTGAACCCCGCGGCATCCGTGCTCTCGGCCGGCGGGGTGGATGGGTTGGTCGCGGGGGCCGCCTCGGGCTCGGTCGGCTGCGTGGACGGGGTGTCGGTCATCGTCGGCTCCTGCTGGTGCGGTCGCGTCGGTGGGCACGGTGGGGACGGAGGTCGTCACCCACCCCTGATCCTGCCCCTTGCGGCGGCCGGATGCTGCTGGACGAGGGTCACCGATTCTGCGGCCTCGCGTCGGCGCGCTGACGGCCCCCCTGATCGGACCGACCGTCTCAGACCTGGAACACGTGCTCTTGGCGGTAGCCCGTCGTGAGATCGGTGAGCGACAGCCCGATGATGCCGGCCGGGTCGACCGTGTAGCGCTCCTCGAGAAGCGGGCCCGCCTCGAGACGGACGATGGGCAGCCCACGCAGCACCGAGGACTCGACTGGGGTGGCGCTTCCGGTCCGCCGCTCGGCCCGCTGCAGCTCGGGGTCGAACGGGAAGACGATCTGGGCCACGGGCGCGAGGTCGCCGCGCGGCTCGCCCTGGTCGTCGACCGAGGAGTACTCCACGAAGCGGAACCAGCCGATGTTGTGAGCCGCCTGGTAGCGGCGGGTCACGACGACGGACTCGGCGGCTGCCGGCTCGCCGAGCGCGTCCGCGGTCCGCAGCGACCGGTCCAGGACCGGGTCGAAGGACACGGCAGCCCCGCCCTCGCGCTCACGGAAGACCCCGAAGCCACGCGAGAGCCGGTCGCGCAGCGAGAACCCTGCCTCGGGGTCGGCGGCGATGGCAAGGCCGACAGCAGTGGAGGCGCTCGGCATCGGGGAGCGATGCACGCGGCGGCCGAACCGTGACCGCAACATCCGGGGCACGAGCGGTAGTCCGCTCGCTCCGCCGACGATGTAGATGCCGGCCACCCCTTGGAGCTCGTCACCGTCCTCGTCCGGCGACTGCAGGGACTGCACCAGAGGCTCCATCGCCTCGGTGGTCGCCGCGACCAGCGGCGTGACGGCGGCGTAGAAGTCGTCGACGGGAACGGTCACCGCGGCGCTGGCCTCGCCTGCGGCTGCGGGCACCTCGACGGCGACCCGGCGAGACTGCGGACCGATGCGCTCCTTGGCCTCGCGGCACTCCTCGAGCAGGCTCGCCCACGACGCCTCGGACAGCTGGGTCTGCTCTCGGCCGGCACCCTGCAGGGCGGCTGCGGCGAGGGCCTGGTCGAAGTCGTCCCCGCCGAGCCGGTTGACGCCGAAGGAGTCGAGCACCTCGTGCTGAGTGCCCGACAGCCGCAGCAACGACGCGTCGAAGGTGCCGCCGCCGAGGTCGTAGACGATGACGAGGTCGCGCCGTGACGTGATCGAGCGCGCCTGCCGGTGGGCGAACTCGAAGCTGGCGGCCGATGGCTCGTTGACGAGACCAGCCACGTCGAAGCCCGCCTGCCTGCACGCCTCGAGGGTGAGGAAGCGCTGGGCGCTGTTGGCCTGGGCCGGAACACCGAGCATCGCGCGGGGCGGGCGCGTCCCGTCCAGCCGACCGTCGATGCTCGACGCGGTCCGGAGCGCATCCAGAACCGCGGAGAAGAGCCCCGTCAGCACGTCGAAGAGCGGCACCTCACGGTCACCGAGGCGCATCAGCGTGTGCGGCGTGACCCGGGGCTCGGCGAGCAGGCGCTTGAAAGAGCGGACGGACGGCATACCTCGTTGGGCCGCCTCGAGCGCCGCGAAGCCGTAGACCAGCGTGCCGCCGTCGTCGGCGACGACGGAGGGGAAGTGGTCACGGGCATCGCCGTCCTCGTCGAGGAAGGTCACCACCGGGTAGTTGCCGCGGTCGCCGTGGGCGACGACTGTGTGGGTGGTGCCGAAGTCCAGGCCGAGATCCATCACCCAAGGCTAGGCCGCTGACGCCGACACCAAGGATCTGGCCCAGATATCGGCCACCCCGGCGAGTGCCGCCCTCAGAAGGTGGGCAGCTCTCCCTCGCCCGGGGTGACGCGCCGCTCCGACTCGTCGATGGGCACGTCGTTGATGCTCGCCTCACGGCGCCGCATGTAGCCGAGGTCGTCGAACTCCCACTGCTCGTTGCCGTAGGACCGCCACCACTGGCCGTGCGCATCCCGCGACTCGTACTGGAACCGAACGGCGATGCGGTTGCCCGAGAAGGCCCACAGGTTCTTGCGCAGTCGGTAGTCGAGCTCACGTGCCCACTTCCGGGACAGGAACTCGACGATGGCTTCCCTGCCGACGACGTGCTCGTCGCGGTTTCGCCACTCCGAGTCCTCGGTGTATGCCGCGGCGACCCGCTCGGGGTCCCGGGTGTTCCACGCGTCCTCGGCCGCCTGCACCTTCTGGCGGGCGGTCTCCTCGGTGAACGGCGGGACGGGAGGTCGAGGGTCCATTCTTTGCTCCTGGGTGCAGCACGGGTTTCCTCACCTTATCCACGGCCGGGACGCGTGGGGCCCCGCGATCGCGAACGCCGCCCTCCCGTGGCGGCTGACGCCGGGGCCGGTGAGGATGGGTACGGGTGTCGGGAGGCCACGACGTGGTCGCTGACTGTTGGAGCGCACCCGATACGGGTGGGATGGGCACTGCGCACTGATTTCTGACGAAGGAGAACCCCGCGATGCAGACCCGCACCCTCGGCACCCAAGGCCTCGAGGTCTCCGCCCTCGGCCTCGGCTGCATGGGCATGAGCCAGTCGTTCGGTCCGCGGCCCCCACGGGAGGAGATGATCACGTTCCTCCGCGCCGCGGTCGACCGGGGGGTCACCCTGTTCGACACCGCGGAGGTCTATGGCCCGTTCCACAACGAGGAGCTCGTGGGTGAGGCGTTGCAGCCCGTGCGCGGAGACGTCGTCATCGCGACCAAGTTCGGATTCGCCCTGGACGAGGACGGCAAGCAGACCGGCGTCACCAGCCGGCCCGACCACATCCGGGCCGCGGTCGACGGCTCGCTGCGACGCCTGCGCACCGAGGCGATCGACCTGCTCTACCAGCACCGTGTCGACCCGGACGTCCCCATCGAGGAGGTCGCCGGGACCGTCAAGGAGCTCATCGAGGCGGGGAAGGTGCACCATTTCGGGATGTCGGAGGCAGGCGTCGACACCATCCGCCGAGCCCACGCGGTGCAGCCCGTCACGGCGCTCCAGAGCGAGTACTCGCTGTTCTGGCGCGAACCCGAGGAGGCGATCCTGCCCGCCCTCGGCGAGCTCGGCATCGGCTTCGTCCCGTTCAGTCCGCTCGGTCGGGGTTTCCTGACCGGACAGGTCACCGCCGCCACCGAGTTCGGGGAGGGGGACATCCGCGCCTCCCTCCCGCGCTTCGAGGGCGAGGCCCTGCAGGCCAACCTCGCCCTCGTCGACCTCATCACCACGGTGGCCGACGGCAAGAAGGCCACCGCCGGTCAGGTGGCCCTCGCCTGGCTGCTCGCGCAGAAGCCGTGGATCACCCCGATCCCCGGGACCCGCCGGCTCGAGCGTCTCGACGAGAACCTCGCGGCCGCGGACCTCGACCTCACCCCGGAGGACGTCGCGGAGCTCGACAGCGCCTCAGCCAGCGTGCCGGTCCAGGGCGACCGCTATCCCGAGGCCATGCAACGCATGATCGACCGCTGACCCCCAGGCGGCCGCTGAGGCTCGTCGGTAGGCCCTGCGCCGCACAGCGGCGCCGCCAGAGCCCTGCTCGGAAGCGGGCGGGCAGGGGCTCTGGACGGTCGTCGAGGCGATGGGCTCCGGAAGGCGAGAGCCGGGGTGCTCTCTCGAGCACCCCGGCTCTCGCCTACGAGCTGCTTCTATGGCGTCGGGTCCTCCACCGTCGCCGAGAAGATGTCAGTGTTCCCGAAGGAGAGAGTTGTCCCCTGTGGGCACTGGTTGTTGGGACCGGGCCGCAGAGCATCAGAGGGGGCCAGCGGCAGCTCACCAGCCTGCTCGAGGTCCTCCTTCTCGTCGGCGACGATCGGTGCGGTCGCGCCGCTCAGCACGTCGTTGACGAACGCCTGTCGGTACGCGTCGATCGCCGGGCAGTCGGCGGCGTTGCGCACGTCGTTCCACACGGCGGTCGCACGCTCACGCGTGGCCACTGCGTAGTTGTAGTCCCCGAGGAACTCCGCTGTCAGTCCGTTCGCGCTGGACCCTCGGGCGTCACCGATCTCGCCGCGATGGAGTGACATCACGCTGTCGTCGGGCGCCACGTAGTTCACCACTCCAAGCATCCGCCGGCTGCGGGTGGTGTCGTTTCGCCACGGGTCCAGGTACGCGTTGTACGTGACGTAGGTGTCCGACCCGTCCGGGGCGATGGCTACCGCCGGCTGGTTGGCTCGGTCACCCGCCGTCGAGACGGCAGTCGGCCTGGAATAGAACGTTCCGCGGTCCGTGGACCGGATGAGGTACGCCCGCTCCTGGTTTGTACCGGCCCGGTCGTCGGACCAGGTGATGACGATCTCGTTGGTGGCGCCGAGACCCGACGGCGCACCGTTGGCGATGTCGATGCTGGGGAAGACGTCAGTCCGCGAGCCCGCGATGCCGTCGATGGTGAATCGACCCTGTGCCGGGTCGAACTGGCCGATTCCTGCCGTGTCGACGATGGCGCGCGGCCGCTCGAAGGTCGCGCCGCCGTTGGTGGAGCGCACCTGGTAGAAGACGCCGGTGTTGCGCTGCTTGTCGAAGCCGGACCACACGACGTAGACCGTGCCCCGGCTGTCGGTGCGGATGGCGCAACCCTGGCGACCGCCGGTCTGGCCGTTGTTGGTGGCGGCCGACAGCTGCCGGGTCGACCAGGTGTCGCCGCCGTCAGTGCTGCGTGCGAAGAGGACCGGCTCCGGTGCGCCGCTCCCGACGCCACGGAAGCCGACGTTGCAGACGTACGCGTTGCCGAAGTGGGCGCTGGAGGTCGCGTTGTCCGCCCAGATCTGTTCCTTGTCGCTGAAGAGGGCGGAGTTCTGCTTGGTCACGATCACCGGCGGCCTCCATGCCGACTTCTGCCCGGCCGCGGCCGCCGCGACGTTGTCGGTCCGGGAGACGGCGATCGCGGCAGCGCCGGCGAAGCCGGGCCTTCCCGGGAACGGTGTTGCGATGTTCGCGTAGTAGAGGCGCTGACCGTTCGCCCAGGAGAACCGCCCGTTGGCGCCACGCACGGGGCCGAAGGCGAGCTCCGGGTCGCCGTTGGAGACCATCCCGTTCTCGAAGTACCAGGGCAGGGTGCCGATGGCGCCGAAACTGGGAACGCACCCTGGCGTCGTTGCCGGCGGATCCGGCCGGCAGGAGGCGTTGCGCGCCGACCAGCCCGTGTAGTCCGGTTGCGTCCACGTGGCTCCGTTGTCCATGGAGAACTGGATGCCGCTGACGCCGACGCCAGGCGTGAACGGGCACGTCGTCGGGTCGCCGGCGTTGCAACGCTCCATGTCGATGTTGTCATTGGCGCCGGCGGCAAGGACGTTGGGCACGAACTGGTTGACCGCCAGCCCGGGTTCGTTCTGCTTGTTGTGCGAGAAGTACCGGTCGTCGCTGCCCACGGTCACCTCTGTGTCCACGGTCGCCGCAGATGCGACGACGGGGACGAGAGTCAGACCAAGTGAGAGGGCGACCGCGGTGAGGGCGGATCTCCTCATGGCTACCTCGGATCCTGAGCGGAACCCCCTGAGCCCGGCTTTGGGCATCCCGTCGGAACGCTACGCCTGCAACGCCGCGCCCCGCTACGGATGGGACCGGGGCAATCCGCCCGCCGTCACAGTGATTTCGGCCCGCGAAGCAGGCACGAGTCGACGGCCGAGCGGGCCTACTGTGCGTGCTCGAGGTCGAGGCGTACGAGAAGGTGCTCCAGGGCCTTCTCGAACTCATCGTCCGCGTGGTCCTCCGTGAGAGCGTCACGCAGCCGCTCGACACTGGGAAAGTCCCGGAGACTCAGCTCCTCGTCACGGTTGGGCAGGTCGGCGTCGCCCTCGTCGAGGGGTTCCTCGACCGGTGACATCTCGGCGCCTCGCATGGCCGCCTCGAGGAGCAGGTGGCCGAGCAGGAAGCTGGTGAAGGCCCGGTAGGCCTCGACCGCCTGCGCATCGGTGAACCCGCGGGCCATGAGTCCCTCGAGGAACCCCTCGACGACGCGGAGGCTGCGCAGCGGAGGTCGCAGCCACGGGGCGGCGGGGTGGCGTGTGGCGATGAGCGGGAAGGCCGCCGGGTGCTCGGCCGCAAGCCGACGGACGTCGTGCGCCAGCACCTGGAGGAAGCCCTGCCACCCGTCCACCGGCTGCAGGTGGCCGACGGTCGGGATCTCGATGGTGTCGACGAGCGCGTCGACGACGGCCTCGAGCAGGTCCTCGCGTCCGTTGACGTAGCGGTAGAGGGACATGGCCTCGACGTCGAGTGCTGCGCCCAGGCGGCGCATCGTCACGGCGGTGACACCCTCGGCGTCGATGAGATCGATGGCGGCGAGGACGATGCGATGGCGGCTCAACGCCGTTCGCTCGCCCTGATGAGCTGCCGTGCCCGGTGCACCGTCCGGGGATGGCCGTTTCGAAGAGATGTCGGTCCTCCTTCTGGGCTCCCGTCCTGTCTACCGCATTCCTGCGCAGGTCAGGAGAGAATCCCACCCCGCCGTGCGCTCCAACGGGTGGTGGCCGGCACGACGTGTCGCCGCGTCCCGTGGCGGGTATCTCGAAGAGGCAGCCGCGCACCAGGGATGCGTGGCGCCCTGCGCACGCGACGACATCGTGCGGCGCGAGGGTGGTTTGGGTAAGACACCTGCGTTGGCTTACAACGTAAGGGAGCATTGACCATGACAGACAACCTGACCGCGGCCCTGACCGACCTGTGGAGATCGGTCGCGCTCTTCGTGCCGAAGTTCGTCGCTTTCCTCCTCATCCTGCTGATCGGCTGGTTCGTCGCGAAGGCGATCGGCAAGGCCGTCGACAAGATCCTCGAGCGGGTCGGGTTCGACCGCGCGGTCGAGCGGGGCGGCATCAAGAAGGCGCTGGCCAGAAGCGAGTACGACGCCTCGGGAATCGTCGGCAAGCTCGTCTACTACGCCCTGCTGCTCTTCGTGCTCCAGCTCGCCTTCGGGGTCTTCGGCCCCAACCCCATCAGCGACCTCATCGCGGGCGTCATCGCGTTCCTGCCCCGAGCCATCGTCGCGATCATCATCATCGTCGTCGCCGCAGCCATCGCCGCCGCGGTGCGCGAGCTCATCGGCAACGCCCTCGGCGGGCTGTCCTACGGCAAGGCCCTGGCCACCATCGCCAGCGTCTTCATCCTGGGTCTGGGGATCATCGCCGCCCTGAACCAGGTCGGCATCGCCACGACTGTCACCACCCCGGTGCTCATCGCCGTGCTCGCCACGGTCGCGGGCATCCTCATCGTCGGCGTCGGCGGCGGCCTCGTCCGTCCGATGCAGTCCCGCTGGGAGCAGTACCTCGAGACCATGTCGCGCGAGACGGGCCGCATCCGGGCCCAGGTCCAGCAGTCGCCCGGGGCCGGCGAGCAGCCCCGTGCGGCCACGGCGAGTGACGACCGGTTCCAGCAGGGCGACGTCGAGGCCCGAGCGGCTGACGACTTCTACCACGACCGCCCCGCGGCCAGCTCCACCCAGGTCATCGACGGCGGGTACGACGCGCGCCACTGACCGGCCGCATCCGCACTCGTGCACCAGCACCAACCGCTTCGACACAGCAGGTCCAGAACCGACTGCACATGAGAGGACGTGACATGAGCACAGCAGCAGGACCCTCGCGCCCCCGCGACACCGGCGGCGCCCGGGACGAGACCACAGATCACCTGACGAACCACCCGGGACATGGCCACGACGTCCGGGTCGCCCATGAGGACGCGCTCGCCGTGGAGCGAGAGGCCTTCGGCGGCGTCAAGGTCGGCTCGGCCTTCTTCGGCTGGCTCGCTGCCACCGGCATGGCCGTGCTGCTGACCGCCCTCGTGGCGGCTGCAGGCACAGCGGTCGGGGTCGCCACCGGCACCGACGCCGGTCAGGCCGCGACCGATGCGTCACGGGACCCGCAGAGCGTGGGCCTCATCGGCGGGATCGTCCTGCTGGTCATCCTGTTCGTCGCCTACTACTGCGGCGGGTACGTCGCTGGGCGCATGGCGCGCTTCAACGGGACGAAGCAGGGACTGGCCGTCTGGCTCTGGGCCCTGGTGGTGGCGCTGGTCGTCGCTGGTCTCGCGGCCGTGGCCGGGAGCAAGTACGACGTGCTGAGCCAGCTCAACAGCTTCCCGCGCATTCCCGTGGACGGCGGCACGCTCACCACCGGCGGGCTGATCGCCCTGCTCGCCGTGGCGCTCGCCAGCCTGGCCGGGGCGCTGCTCGGCGGCCGCGCCGGCATGCACTACCACCGCAAGATCGACCGAGCAGGCCTCGACGCCTGACCGACGCCTGACCGTGAACCCGCCCGTCGGGTCGGCCGCACTCGGCCGGCCCGACGGGCGGTTCAGGTGCTTCAGGTGTTCAGGTGGTTCAGCGGCGCCCGCCCGCTCCACTCACGTCTCGTCGCCCTCCTGCTGGGCGCGACGTCGGTCCTCCTCGGCGTCCGCGTGTCCCACGGGGACGCCGTCATCCTCGTCCTTCGACTCCAGAAGGTCCGGGGTCAGCATCGCCCCTGCGTCGTTTCCGCGGTCGCTGCGTTCTGAGTCGTCATCCGCGTCGGGCGCCATGGCCGCGGCTGCGACCCCGGCGGCGGGATTGACGGGAAAGCCTGGCTGGTTCGTCATCTCTGCCTCCATCTCGGCTGGCGTGTGCTCGCGTGGAATCGTTACCCGGCAAGGGGCACGATCACACCGCGCCGTTGCGCCTCAGCGCGGGCCGGGTACGTCCGTCGCGTGAATGACACCACCGTCAACTGGACCACCGACCCGGTCGAGCTCGAGGACGTCGAGCCTGCTGACCCGCCGACGCGCATCCTGCCCGGGGTCTGGCACGGCGGCTGCCCCGTCGACTTCGACTGGGTGCGGCGGGTCGGCGTCGACGTCGTGGTGGACCTGGCAGACGCCGACGCCTTCCCCCCGGCTGATGACATCGAGGGCCTCACGTACCTGAAGTGCCCGTTGGTCGACGGCGACGAGCTGCCCGACCCCGGCCTGACGCTGCGCCTCGCCGCCCTTGTTGCCGGTCTCGTGCGCGACGGGCGGACCGCCCTCATCCACTGCACCTTCGGGCGCAACCGCTCAGGTCTGCTCGTGACGCTCGTGGTGCGCGACCTCCTCGGCGTCTCGGGCGCCACCGCGCTGGCTCATGTCCAGGAGCGGCGCGACGGGGCCGTCAACAACCGGGACTTCGCCGAGTGGCTCCGTTCGCTCCCGGAGCCGCAGACCTCCTCTCCATCCTGATCGGCCCGCAGTTCGTGTCGGCCTTCCCCAACGAGCTCGTGAGCCGCATCGCGACGGCGCTCGGGCTCGAGGGCGCCGTGGCCACGCGCAGCGAGCTCGACGACGAGGGCCGCTACACCGGGCAGCTCACGGGCGAGTTCTGCTACGGCGCGGGCAAGGTCATCAAGATCGAGAAGCTGGCCGCCGAGCGGGGCTACGACCTCGAGCGGTGCGCCGCCTACAGCGACTGCATCAGCGACCTGCCCATGATGGAGCGGGTCGGCAACGCCGTCGCGGTCAACCCCGACCGTGGGCTGCGCGAAGTCGCGCGCGAGCGGGGCTGGTGCATCGTCGAGATCGGCCGCAGGCGCCACTGACCGGTCGCGCGAGCCTCGTTCGAGCCGACGACCGGATCTCGGTCCGCTGACATGTCACCGGACCGAGAACGACTCACCCGCCGCACACCGATTCCCCGGACACCGCGCGCCGCGGCTCCGATTCGCCGCACAACACGACCGACCTGCCGGAATCGGCGGCACGAGTCTCACCGGGAGGTGTGGAGCGGCCGTCCCTCGGCGAAGCCGGCCGTGCGGCCCCGCATCGCTCGGCTGCTCGCCATGCCGACCGACTCCTCGAACTGGGGGCCGTCGTTGTCGGTGTAGAGGTCACCGGGCGACTCGAGCGCGCCGGCGAACCAGGAGCCGCGTTGGAGGCACCGGCCGCCGCCCTCGTCCTCGGGTCGCAGGCACTCGACCGTCGACCCGACGTCGTCCCGTCTCCGTCCCGGCGCCGAACGGCGCCGCCACCTCGGGCAGCGTCGGGCGCGCACGGTTGTCCGCGGCCTCAGAGTGGGTGGAGCCACAGCTCCAGCTCGGCCGGGATCCAGTCCAGGTCCCGGCCGTGGTGTCGACAGTCCCAGATGCGGAAGACGACGCCTGCCAGGTCGGCGATCCGGTCGATCAGGGGCAGTCCGTCCCATCCCATGACGTCGTGGCCGTACGCACGGCAGAAGTCACGGTAGGTGTCTCGGTCGATCTCCCCGGCGCGAAATCGTCGGGAGGCGCTCGCGAGGTCGTACTCGCGCGGGGCGCGTGCCACCCAGTCGAGGTCGATCAGGGTCGGCTCCCCGTCGCGGCGCATCACGTTGGCCGGTGACACGTCCCCGTGGATGACGTCGTGACCGAGCTCCGAGTGGACTCCGGCGAGGGCCGCGAGCAGCTGGTCGCGCGCCGTGCGCAGCACCTCGGCCTGGTGGTCGGGCAGACTCGCGACCTGGGACTCCAGGCGGGACAGGGGCGCCCAGTCGGGCACCGCGGCACCCGCGTGCTCGCCGTGGAAGCGACGCAGCAGCGCGCCCACCTCTGGCCACGACACCTCCGGGCCCCCCGCCAGCCGCGGAGCGAGGGTGACGAGGCCGTATGCCGTGTCGACCGCGGGCACGACGGGGACCGTCGCGCTGTGCGACCCCTGCAGCTGGCCGTTGACGAAGTCGAGGTGGGTCGCGTCGGTTCCGGGCGGGTAGACCTTGACCACGTGCTCGCCGGCCCCGAGCACCACGGTCGTCAGGTTGCCGAGAACCTCCGTCGGCGGGGCGAGGGGAACCGAGAGCCTGGGGCGTGCGTGCTCCAGGGCGGCGGCAGCCGCGGATGCCCCCCAGCCGGGCGGGGGCAAGGGCATCGCACAGTCTCCCGTGGCCGCAGCGGCGACGGGTGGACGTGGGGTCGCGAACGACGGCATGAAACGGCTCCGAGGATGCGGGGCTCCACGGTGGCGAGCTGCTGACACCCCGTGGCGACGCGGAACATTAACACGCGGTGCACCGCGGACGACCCCTTCGGTGACGGGAGCCCACCAGCGGCCCCAGGCGGCTGCGCGAACCGCTGCCGGGCGGCTGTCGCGCGGCCGCCGGTGCGGGCCGGACGGCATACGTCCTCGGTGGGCCGGCCCACTGGCAGGATGTGCGCCATGACCACGGACGTCCCCCTCAGCGTGCGCACCCCCTCACCACTGGGGGAGTTCCTCCGCGCGCGACGGCACGAGCTGGCCCCCGAGGACGTCGGCATCAAGCGGGTCAAGGGCCGGCGTCGGGTCGGCCTCAGCCGCACCGAGGTGGCAGAGCTCGCGAACATCTCCGTGGCCTACTACGACCTCATCGAGCGCGGCCGTGACCTGCGCCCGAGCAAGAGCGTCATCGACGGTCTCGCCCGTGCGCTTCGGCTCAACGCCGACGGGCGCTCGCACCTGCACGCACTCGCGAGCGGCACGCCGTCGCGTCGGCCGCAGGCACCCGAGGAGCTGACCGAGGAGCTCGAGGAGCTGCTCGACTCGATCGACCCCAGTCCGGCCTACGTCGTCGGTGCCCGCTGGGACGTGCTCGGTGCGAACCACACCGCCTGCCAGCTCTTCACCGACTGGGAGAGCAAGCGGAGCCGGCGCGAGCGCAACCTTCTGTGGTTCTACTGCTGCGACCCCGCGGCACGGAGCCTCTTCGTCGACTGGGAGCAGGAGGCTGCCGACCAGCTCGCGCTCTTCCGCGAGGCCTACGCGCGCCACCCGGACGACCCGTCGTTCAAGCGCATCCTCGATGAGATCTTCCGGAGCAACCCGGCCACCATCGAGTGGTGGGAGCGTCACGACAGCGATCCGAATCGCGGTCGTACCAAGCGAATTCGTCTTGACTCGGGTGAGGTGATCCAGCTGCGCCAGCTCGTCCTCCAGGTCGCCGACGAGCCCGACATCCGCGTCATCAGCTACTTCGCGGACGCCGACGGAGACCTCGACGACATCGAGCTGGACTCCTAGCGGACAGCGCGCCCCCTGCCCCCGAACGGTCGAGGCCCGGGGCCAGGGAGTCGGTGGGGCCAGCGGCGTCAGCGCTTGCGCGTGCCGAAGATGCTCCGGCTGATCTCGCGGCCGATGACGGTGCCGGCAGAGCGCAGCATCGACCTGAACGCCGAGCTGCCGGTGACCTGCTGGATGAGACCCGGCTCCTCCTTCGGTGCGCGCTTCGGAGCGGGGTCGGGGGCGGGCGTCGTGGGCACCGGCGCCGCCGGCGCCGCGGGAGCCGCCTGGAGCCTGGCCGTGAGCTTCTCGTAGGCGGACTCGCGGTCGACGACGTCGGCGTACTTGGTCCGGAGGCTCGAGGCGCCGATGACGGCGTCCATCGTCGCCTGCGGCGAGGGGTCCATCAGGGAGTTCGGCGCCTTCATCCGGGTCCACGCGACGGGCGTCGGTACGCCCTTGTCGGACAGCACCGTGACGACCGCCTCGCCGATGCCGAGGCTCGTGAGGAGCTTCTCCATGTCGTACGCCGTGTGCGGGTAGGTCGCGATGGCCTGCTTGAGCGCCTTGGCGTCGTCGGGGGTGAACGCGCGCAGGGCATGCTGGACGCGGTTGCCGAGCTGGGCGAGCACGCCGGCCGGGACGTCCTTCGGCGACTGCGTCACGAAGAAGACACCGATGCCCTTGGACCGGATGAGCCGGACCGTCTGTTCGATGGCCTGCAGGAAGGCCTTGCTCGCGTCGTCGAAGAGCAGGTGCGCCTCGTCGAAGAAGAAGACGAGCTTGGGCTTGTCGACGTCGCCCTCCTCCGGCAGCTCGTGGAAGAGGTCGGCGAGCATCCACATGAGGAACGTCGAGAACAGCTGCGGTCGGTCCTGCACCTGCGGCAGCTCGAGGCAGGAGATGATCCCCTTGCCGTCGGGGGCGGTGCGCAGCAGGTCAGCAGTCTCGAACTCGGGCTCGCCGAAGAAGTCACCGGCGCCCTGGTCCTCGAAGGTGATGAGGTTGCGCAGGATGACGCCGGCCGTCGCGCTCGAGAGGCCGCCGAGCTCCTTGAGGTCCGCCTTGCCCTCGTCGGACGTCAGGTGGCTGATGACGGCCCGGAGGTCCTTGAGGTCGAGCAGCGCGAGGCCGTTCTTGTCGGCGTAGTGGAAGATCAGCCCGAGGCTGCTCTCCTGCGTGTCGTTGAGACCGAGCACCTTGCTGAGCAGGGTCGGGCCGAAGCTCGTGATCGTGGCGCGGATCGCGATGCCGTCGCCCTTGCCGCCGAGGCAGTAGAGCTCCGTGGGGTATGCCGTCGCCGTCCACGGCATGCCGACGTCCGTCGCGCGGCTGGTGATCTTGTCGCCGCCCTCGCCGGGCGTGGCCAGCCCCGACAGGTCGCCCTTCATGTCGGCGAGGAAGACCGGGACGCCCTGGTCGGACAGCTGCTCGGCCATGAGCTGGAGCGTCTTCGTCTTGCCGGTGCCGGTGGCGCCCGCGACGAGGCCGTGACGGTTGAGGACGCTGAGCGGGATCTGGACGGGGGCGTCAGGGTGGGCCTGGCCGTCGACGACCGCGGCGCCGAGCTTGAGCACCCCTCCGTCGAACGCGTAGCCGGCGCGGATCTCGTCGATCTGGCTGGTCTCGCCCGTGCTCCGGGCCTCGGTCTCGGTCACGCCTCGAACTCTAGTGGCGGGCCGTCCACCTTCGATGTCTATGCTGACCCGGTGATTTTCAAGGCCGTCGGCGACTCGCGCCCGTACCCAGACCATGGACTCGAGACGACCAAGGACTGGTCGAACGTGCCGCCTCGGGTGGTGCAGCTCGGCGAGCTCATCACGACCAAGAGCACGCTCGACCTGCGCGGCCTGCTCGCCGACGACTCGACCTTCTACGGGGACCTCTTCCCCCACTGCGTGGAGTGGGAGGGCGAGCTCTACCTCGAGGACGGGCTGCACCGGGCACTCCGCGCCGCGCTGCAGCAGAGACCTGTCCTTCACGCCCGAGTCCTCGTACTCTCCTGACACAGAGCCGCCCGACCACGGGGGCCGAGGGACGAGGGAGCGTGGATGTCGGGCGTCGTCGACGAGAACGACCGCACCTACCGGGTGCGACGTCAACGCCGGTCGACGATCGTCATCGTGATCGTCCTGCTCAGCCTGGCCGGCGCCTTCTACTACGCCTCGACCTACTTCCGTGACACGACGCCGACGCCGGGGCCGTGCACGACAGAGGTGCCGGTCGCTCCACTGCGCCCGGCCGACGTGAGCCTCAACGTCTACAACTCGACGGCGCGCAAGGGACTGGCCGCGGCGGTCGCCAAGTCGGCGGACACGCGCGGCTTCACGGTCAAGGCCATCGGCAACGACCCGAAGGACGCCACGATCAAGCAGGTCGCCCAGATCCGATTCGGTCCCGAGGGCGCCGCGTCGGCGCGCCTGGTCAGGACCCACGTGCCCCAGGGCGTCCTCGTCAACGACAAGCGCAAGGGCGACACCGTCGACCTCGTCCTTGGCCAGGCATGGCGCAACTTCGGCAAGGTCCCGGTCGTCCCCACGCCCACCCAGACGCTGCGCCAGTGCCCGACGATCACCGTCCAGCAGTGACCCGAGCGTGAGGATGCCGTGGGCCCCGGTCTGCGCCCGACGGCATCCTCAGGATCGTGTCCGGGTGAGATGACTCCTCAGAGCTGGACCATCGTGGCGACCATGAGGGCCTTGATGGTGTGCATGCGGTTCTCGGCCTGGTCGAAGACGACCGACGCGCCGGACTCGAAGACGTCGTCGGTCACCTCGAGCTCCTTGAGGCCGAACTGCTCGTGCACGTCCATCCCGACCTTCGTCTCGAGGTCGTGGAAGGCGGGCAGGCAATGCATGAACTTGACCTGCGGATTCCCCGTCAGCGCAAGGAGCTCCGCGTTGACCTGGTAGGGCGTGAGCAGCTCGATGCGCTCCGCCCACACCTCCTGGGGCTCACCCATCGACACCCACACGTCGGTGTGGACGAAGTCGACGCCGCGCACCCCCTCGGCCACGTCCTCGGTGAGCGTGACCCGCGCACCGGTGTCGGCGGCATACCTCTTCGCGACGGCGACGACGGCGTCCGAGGGCCACAGCGAGCGCGGCGCCACGATGCGCACGTCCATGCCGAGCAGGGCTCCGGTCACGAGCAACGAGTTGCCCATGTTGAAGCGGGCGTCACCGACGTAGGCGTACGCGATCTGCTCGTCGGGCTTGCCGGCGTGCTCGCGCATCGTCAGCGCGTCGCAGAGCGACTGCGTCGGGTGCCAGTCGTCGGTGAGGCCGTTCCAGACGGGGACCCCGGCGAAGGCGCCGAGGGTCTCGATGACGTCGTGGCCGGAGCCGCGGTACTCGATGCCGTCGTAGAAGCGCCCGAGCACGCGCGCGGTGTCCTTGGCCGACTCCTTGTGGCCCATCTGCGAGCCGATCGGGTCGAGGTAGGTCGTGCTCGCGCCCTGGTCGGCCGCGGCCACCTCGAACGCACATCGCGTGCGCGTCGAGGTCTTCGCGAAGAGCAGCGCGATGTTCTTGCCGGTGAGGTGTCGCTCCTCGCGGCCCTCGCGCTTGGCGGCCTTCAGCTCGGCGGCGAGATCGAGCAGCGCCCGGAACTCGTCGGGCGTCAGGTCGATCTCCTTGAGCAGGTTGCGGCGGTGGAGTGCGGCGAGCGACATGCACGTGATGGTTTCAGGCGCGGTCGCCGTGCGGCAATCCGTCTCAGGGCGCCCGTCGGCGGCGCAGGACCAGCCTGCCGAGGTGATCGACGCGGCCGATTTCTTGTGCGGGGTCCGCCTCCGGTAGCCTGCGCGACGGAGGATTCGCATAGTGGCCTAGTGCGCACGATTGGAAATCGTGTTGGGATAAAACCCTCGGGGGTTCAAATCCCCCATCCTCCGCCAGATGAGAACGGCCCCCATCGCGCCCAGCGCGGTGGGGGCCGCTGTCGTCACGGGGTTTCGACGTGACCGGCGACGTCGGGGCCGCGCTGCGCGGTCGTGACGACGCGTGCGGTCCGGAGCTCGCGTGAGACCTCGGCGTCGGCGAACGGGGCGATTTCCGGCTGACCTCGGGGCGGCATACACTGGCCGTCGGCACCCCGCGTGGTGGTACCCCTCCGAACTCCCCCAGGGCAGGAATGCAGCAAGGGTAGGAGGGCTCTTCCAGGTACGCGGGGTGTCCCTTTTCCCCTTCGGCGAACGCCGGTGGGCTGCCTCGGCCGAGTCAGCGCGGGGGAGCGGTGGTCGTGCCGACCCGCAGCAGGGCCGGCTGGGTGACGCTGCGTGGTCGCTCGCCGTCGAGACGCCGGCGCACGAGCGTGCCGAGGATGCGGCCCTTCTCGCGCCCCTGCTGGTCCATCGTCGTGACGCGGTGCGGCAGCCACGGCAGGTCGACGCCGTCGAAGCCGGTCACACTGATGTCCTCCGGCACGCGCAGGCCGAGCTCCTCCGCGGCGAGGATGACGCCGGCGGCGATGACGTCGGACTGGGCGACGATGGCGGTGGGGCGCTCGGGCTCGGGCACGTCGAGCAGGGCACGGCCCGCGATGGTGCCGCCCTCGAACGACGACCCGTCCCCGGTCTGGACGGCGGGGGCGTCGGGCCCGAAGACGTCGCGGAAACCGAGCAGGCGACCGACGCTCGGCACGTTGGCCTCGGCGGGTTGCACCTCCGCGTCGGGAACGGGGCCGGCGGCACTCGTCGGCAGCATCGGCATGGCGACGTGGGCGACGCGCTGGTGCCCGAGCGAGCGCACGTGCTCCGCGATGGCGACCCCTGCGGCGCGCTCGTCGACGCGCACCTGCGTGATGCGGCGGTCGCCCGGCACGCCGGTGCTGAACATGGGGATGCCGCGGGCCGCGAGGTGCTCGACCGCCGGGTTGTCACCCGGCCCGCAGAGTGAGAAGACGACGGCATCGAGAGCGAGCGGAGCCAGCTGGAGCACGACGGAGTCGTCCGAGCCACGGGGCTGCCCGATGAGCAGCATGCCCGTGGGTACCGCCTCGAGCACCTCGGCGAGGCCGTCGAGGACGGCGATGGCGAAGGGGTCGCGGAAGGCCATGCGCAGGCGACCCTCGACGAGGACGCCGATGGCGCCCGACCGACCGTGGCGCAGCGACGACGCCAGCGGGTTGGGGCCGGTGAAACCGAGCGCGGCCGCCGCAGCGCGCACCCGCTCGCCGGTGGCCTCCGCGACGGGGCCCTTGCCGCTGAAGACGAGGGACGCCGTCGACACCGACACTCCCGCCCGCACGGCGACGTCGCGGAGCGTCGGACGGGCTTGACCTCGGGCGACCATGGGAGGCATGCTATCGAAACGTTTCGAGTCGAATCGTTTCGAAGCGGTAGGGGTCTCGGCCCCGTCGCACGACCCACGCTGCACCCATCGCTTGACCGCCGTGGGAGGTGGCCGGCCGCAGGGACTGCCTGCCCGCTCGCCATGTCCTACGGCCCTCGTCCTTGAGAGGCTTCTGTCATGTCCACCGTCAGCGCCCCGGCGGCCGCCGTCGTTCGCACGGCCCGCACCGCCGTCTTCACGGCGTTCGCGATCAACGGAGCGGCCTTCGCTGCTTTCGCCTCCCGGGTCCCGGACATCAAGCACGAGCTCGGTCTCTCGGCCGGTCAGCTCGGCCTGACCCTGCTCGCCGCCTCCCTCGGGTCGATCATCGGCCTCCCGCTGTCCGGCTGGATCGTGCACCACCTCGGGGCCGCCCGCACCCTCATGGGCGCAGCGCTCCTCCAGAGCGTCGGCCTCGTCGCCGTCGGTCTGGGAGTCGACGTCGTCGGCAACCGGGCCGTCGTCATGGCCGGCCTCGTGCTCGTCGGCATGGGCAGCGGCGTGTTCGACGTGGCGATGAACCTCGAGGGCGCGGAGGTCGAGCGCTTCCTCGGCCGCGCGATCATGCCGCACTTCCATGCGGCCTTCAGCGGCGGCACGGTCATCAGCGCCCTCATCGGCGCCGGGCTGTCGTTCCTCCACGTCTCGGTCGTCGTGCACCTGGTCGGCGTCGTCGTCCTGCTCCTCGGAGTGACCCCGTGGTTCCTCCGCGCGTTCCTCCCGCGGGCGGTCGAGAGGGACGAGAGCGGTGCAGAGGTGCGCTCAGGCGCCGGCATCGGCGCGGCCTGGCTCGAGCCGCGCACTCTGCTCATCGGCGTGGTCGTGCTCGCAGCCGCGTTCACCGAGGGCACCGCGAACGACTGGGTCGCCGTGGCACTCTCGGACGGCTACGGCCTCGAGCGCTGGGTCGGCGTCGTCGGCTTCGCGGTGTTCCTCACGGCGATGACCGCCGGCCGACTGTTCGGCACCCGGGTGCTCGACGAGCGCGGCCGCGTGCCGGTGCTCCGCGTCCTCTTCGTGTCCGCGGTCGTCGGGTGCCTGCTCGTCGTCTTCGGCGGGCCGGTGCTCGCGTTCGTCGGCGCCGCGGTCTGGGGTGTCGGTGCCAGCCTCGGCTTCCCCGTGGGCATGAGCGCGGCGGCCGACGACCCCAGGCGCGCCGCTGCCCGGATGAGCGTCGTCTCGACGATCGGCTACACCGCGTTCCTCGCCGGTCCGCCCCTGCTCGGCTTCCTCGGCGACCACGTCGGCGTGCTGAACTCACTGCTCGTCGTCGGGGCCATGGCGGTCGTGGCGCTGCTCGCCCTCCCCGCCGTCCGGGAGCCCGAACGCGTCACCGCCCCCGCGGCGACCCCGATCGACTGACCACGAGCTGCAGACCCACGACGGCCGGGGTGCGGAGCGCTGACTCGACCGGGGTCAGGGGTCAGAAGTACTCGGTGATGAACGGCGCGCAGGTGAAGACGGTGTCGAGCGCCGCGTCGGCGTCGGGGCTGCCGCCGCTCGCCAGGCCGGCCTGACGCAGGCGCGACACGGACCAGCCGCACCACAGCGCCGCCAGACCACGCGCGCCGACGCGCAAGGCCTCCTCCGCAGCCCCGTCCGCCCTCTCGTTCGAGGTGATCCCGTCGGCCACGGGGGTGTCGCCATCACCTCGAACGGGCGCACCGGCGGTCCGGGTCGCGGTGCCCTGGCCGCCGGAGACCGTCAGCGTCCAGAGCCCGGCGTTGGCCGGCGCCTCGAGGTCGTCGACGAGAAGCGCCACCTCGAGCGAGCTGTGCGCACCGAAGCCGCGGCGCTCGAACGCCGCTTCGAGGTCGACGACGCGGGCCATCCACGGGGCCTGCTGGACCTGCGTCGTCGGCAGGCCGCCGAGGACGAGTGCGACCGGGTCCCGCGGGTCGAGGTAGGTGTGCACGGTCGGGGTGGCTGACGAGCCGGAGCCGACCACACCCCAGAGCGTCGCCGCCGCGTCGGGCGTCGTGGCGACGAGCTCCTCGACCGTGACGGCCTCCTCCGACAGGTCGTAGACGACGAAGCCGCCGTCGACGACGTAGGCGATGAGCTCGCCCCGCTCGAGCATCCCCGTGTATGCCGTCACCGGCCGCACCATCGGTCCGCTCGCACCGTGTCGTGCGCTCGCGGCGCGGGCGAGCTCGTGCATCCGCTCCGCGTCGGCCGGCATCGCGGGGCGCAGGCCGTGCGACGATCCCCGCCCCGTGCGCGAGGAGCCGAGGTCGCGGAGGTGGTGGGCGGCATACGTCGTCCGTGTCTGCACGCCACCGAGCTCGTAGCCGGAGCGCCGGTAGAGCGTGGCGGTCGTCGGGAAGAGGCACGAGAGGACGTCCCCGAGCTCGCCCATGCGCGTGATGAGCGCGCGCGTCAGGGTGGTCGCGACGCCGCGGCCCCGGGCGCTCGGCTCCACGTAGACGCCGGCGACCCCACCCATCCGCAGGTGTCGCCCACCCCACGCCTGCTCGTACGGTCGGATCCGTCCGGCGCCGAGGACCGTGTCGGACTCGTCGACGACCGCGATCATCCGGCCGCCGAGGGTCTCGGCCGAGACGCGCTGCCACCACGCGTCGCCCCCGGTCCCGAGCGGACCGAACGACCGGTTGCGGATCGCCAGGACGGCAGGGAGGTCGGCGTCGACGACGTCGCGCGTGCGCAGCTCGCTCATGGACCGAACCTAACGAGTGGCGGGCGTCGACGGCGATCCCGTTGTCGCTCAGGCCCGGTGCTGGTAGGTCAGGCGGCGGACCTTCGAGACCGCCCAGGCGAGCACGGCGTAGACGAGCCAGCTGACGACGGAGAGCCACGTGTAGTTCCCCGCCTTGGTCAGCACCGCGACGACCGAGCCGAGCACCACGACGGTCAGGGCGGGCACGGCATACCAGGCGACGACCATCTGCGGCCGGAGCATGAAGGTGGGGGAGCCGCGGAAGGCCGCGAGCACGTTGCCCGCGACGATGAGCACGAGGACGAGCCAGAGGGACAGTGGTGCGCCGACCGGCAGCGAGCCGAGGACTGCCGCCACGGCCACCTCGACACCGAGGACGAGGACCGTCAGGGCCGTCGGAAGGGTCACGTGCGCCACCGCCTCGGTCACCTCGCCCGTGCCGAGCAGCGACGGGGTGCCGGCGTTGTCGGCCTGCAGGCGCAGGCCCTCCGCCCAGGCCCCGAAGCCGAGGTAGAGCGGCAGCAGGCCGATCGTCGCCGCGATGCTCGGGGCCGCCGGCTGCGTGAAGGCCCACGTGACGATGGCGCCGCCGAGGACCGTCAGGCCCAGGCCGGAGAGGAACGCACCAGGCGTACGCCGCAGGCCGAGGACGTCCCGGCGCACGAGCACCCCGAACGGCCGGCCGGGCCGGAGGCGCGCCGAGCGGCCGTGACGGACCGGGCGGGTCAGGGCCAGTCGTGCCGTGCGGAGGTTGCCGGTGAGGGCGGACCCGGCCATCGTCGAGGTGTTGGCGGAGTGCGCGCGAAGCGACTCCGCGTGCAGCTCGCGGAGGGCGTCGGGGACTCGCCACAGCAGGCTGAGGCCGCGGTCCGGACCGGGCCAGGATCGCACCTGCGACCACAGCCAGAGCCGGGTCGCGAGGACGCCGAGCGCGGCCCCGGCCACCGTCGTCACCGCGATGGTCACGACCCCGGCGAGGTGCGCGAAGGCCAGACCGGCCCCGATGGTCAGGCCGCTCAGCGCCCCGACGAAGAGTCCGCCGACCGCGGCGTAGCGCCACCACCGACGCAACGCGAGGGCGCGGTCGAGAGGCACGGGCAGGACGAGGTCGATCCACGGCATCGGCGGCACGACCGGTCCTCGGAAGCGGCCGGCGAAGACGACGGCGCCGAGCAACGCCGCCACGGAGGCGACGAGCAGCGCGATGGCCACGGGCGAGCGCAGCTGGTCACCGAGCGAGGCCGCGTCGGAGGTCCGGAACACCGCCTGGACGATCGGCAGACCGTAGACGAGCGCGCCGAGGAAGAGGACGTAGCCGGCATAGAGGCCCTGCTGGCGAGCCTTGCGGGCGGCCTCGCCACCGATCACCCAGTCGGCCTGGCCGAGGAGGTTGTGGTCGTCGTAGTCGACCTCGGCCGGCGTCGCGTGGTCGTACGCCGTCGGGTCGAGCGTTCCCTGGTCATATGCGGCGTGCTCGGCGTGCCCGGCGTGCTCCACGGCCGTCGGCGCGGGTGCCGTGGGCTCGGCTGCGGGTTTGTCGAGGGCGGGCCGCTTGCGCTTGCTCATCGCGGGTCCGCGTCAGCGCGCCGGCACGACGTCGACGACGCGGCTCGCGAGGCTGGCGGTCAGCGCAGGGTCGTGGCAGGCCATGACGACGGTGCCGCCCGACTCGGTGCGCTCGCGGATCAGCTCGGCCACGACCTGGCGCTTCGCCGTGTCGAGCCGTTGCTCCGGCTCGTCGAGGAGCACCACGCTCGCCGGCCGCGAGAACGTCAGTCCGAGACGGAAGAGCTGCTCCTGCCCCGACGACAGCTCGTGCGGGAAGCGGTCGTCGAGGTGGGCGATACCGAGACGGTCGAGGAGCGCGAGGCCACGGTCGTCCGACGTGGCGGGGTCGCCGCCCCACGTCGAGTCGATGAGGACGAGGTGGTCGACGAGCGTCAGGTCGCGGTAGGTCGTCGGGGCGCCGAGCAGAGCCGCGACGGCGGCGCGCACGGCCCGGTCACGCTCGTCGGCCTCGCGGCCGCCGATCATCGCCGTCCCGGTCGTGGGCACGAGCAGGCCACCGATGATCCGCAGCAGGGTCGTCTTGCCCGAGCCGTTGGGACCCCGCAGGACGATGCACTCGCCGGGGTCGGCACTGACGTCGGTGGGGAGCAGCAGGGTCGTCTCGTCGATCGTCTTGCCGACCCCCTCCGCACGGACCTCACCGGTCAGCACTGCGACCGCACCCATCTGCACCCGTCCCTTCGTCGACCCTGTCGAGGCCACCGTATGCCGCCGGCCTCCGAACCCGCTGAAGGCGCCGGCTCTCAGCGACGGGAAGCCCGGTCAGCCCGGCGTGCTGACGGGCGGCCCGACGAGGAGCGCGATGCCGGTCAGGGCGAGCACTGCGACGATGCCGACCCCGACTGCGACGATGGGGCGGGCCAGGAGTGCCGCCACGACGCGCTCGGCCGGGGTGGCCGGGGCCTCACCGTCGCGACCGAGCCGCCAGCCGCCGTCGAGCCGGCCGCGCCGCTCGAGCCGACGCTCCCACCAGACGGTGAGGAACGGCGGGACGGCGCTGAGCAGACCGAGCAACCCCTCCCGGACGGTCCAGCGCTGGTTGACCCAGAGCAGGACGGTGACGAGGCAGAAGGCGATGAAGACGACGCCGTGCACCAGGCCGAAGACCCTGACGCCGAGCTCGGTCGTGTGCGTGACGTACTTGAGGACCATCCCGAGCAGCAGCAGGGCCCAGGTGACCACCTCGGCGAGGGCGATGCGGCGGTAGAGGGCGCGAGGGGTCATGCGGTGATCTCCTACGTCGTGTCGTACTGGAACGCCCAGTGTGCCAAACGCCCGGCACGCCACTGCGACCCCCCCGTGGTCGGCCTCCGGGACCGCCCGGTCAGAGGTATGCCGTCGCGACGGGGCGCGACGGCATACCTCGGGAGTGCCGGGCTGAGTTCAAGCGCGGGTCTCCTCCTTGGTGCCGAGGACGATGCGCGCGCTCGTTCCGATGATCCACACGTCGATGAGGGTCTGCGCTGCGAAGAGGCTCGAGAGCTGCGGGTTGCCGGTGGCCGCGAGCAGCGGTGCGGCGGCGGCGAAGCCGAGGCCGCCGACGACACCGAGGACCGCGAGAAGTCGGGCAGGCCAGGTCGCTGCGGCGCGCGCGACCGCGACGGCGAGCAGGGCTGCCGACAGGCCGACGAGCGGGGACGTGAAGGTCGAGAGGGTCAGGTGCGTGTCGACCATCGGGGTTGCGCCCCCCGCCTCGAGCGCGTCGTGCTCGGAGCCGGCCAGCAGGTGGGGCACGAACTCCGGCGTGGCAGCCGCCCACGCGATGATCGTCGCGGTGAGCCACGGCCGAACAGGTGCGGGGAAGGCATCGTGTCGACGCAGCAGCACGAGGCCGACCAGCGCCGTGAGCATGCCGGCGAGGAGCACGGCGTGCGCAGGCAGCCAGGCTGGGGACCCGACGAGGCCGAGCAGGCTCTCGTGCATCGACTCCGCCGGTGTCGTGCGGGTGCATCAGCCCGCCGAGCCCGAGGAGCGCTCCACCGACTCCGAAGACCACGGCGGCGCGTCGGACGGCACGGCGCCGGGCCGTCGTGGGCTCGGATGCCGGGGGCGACGGCATGACGCTGGACCGGGCGCTCGACGTCTACGCGATGGTGTGCTCCATCCAGACGTTCGACGTCGCGACGCAGGAGCGGGGCTGGTCCGTGGACCAGGTCGAGCAGTGGTGGGTCGAGACGCTCACCGACCTCCTGCTCGCCTGACCTCCGCCCCCCCTGGCCGCGGCCCCTGCGGTCAGCCGTCGCAGCGAGCCAGGGTGAGGGCGAAGTCGGCGTCGGCGTCGGTCCACGTGCGCTCGACGCCGAAGCCCGCCGAGGCCAGCTCGTCGTGCAGGCGCTCTCGGCGGAACTTCGTCGAGATCTCGACGCGGATCTCCTCACCGTGCGCCAGCTCGAACGACAGGTCAGCGCCGGGGATGGTGACCCGCTGTGGCATGTCGGCCCGCAGCCGGAGGTCCATCCGCTCCTGACGCGGGTCCCAGAAGGGGACGTAGGAGAAGGCGTCGACGTCGAAGTCGGCGCCGAGCTCGCGGTTGAGCACTCGGAGGCAGTTGGTCACGAACCTTGCGGTGACCCCGCGGCTGTCGTCGTAGGCCGGGATGAGTCGGTCGGTGCTCTTGACGAGGTCGGTGCCGAGGAGGAACCAGTCGCCCGGCTCGAGGCTGTCGTGCAGCGCGCCGAGGAAGGCGGCGCGTTCCTCGACATAGAAGTTGCCGATGGTGCCGCCGAGGAAGGCGACGAGGCGGCGGCCGCCGCGCGGCAGGTGACCGAGGTGCAGCGTGAAGTCGCCGACGAGCGCCTCGACGCGCAACGACGGGTAGCGCTCGGCCAGCATGGCGGCGGCGTCGCGCAGGGTCTGCTCGGACACGTCGACCGGGACGAAACGCTCGAGGCTGCCCGCCGCGGTGAAGGCGTCGAGGAGCGTACGGGTCTTGTCACTCGTGCCGCTGCCGAGCTCGACGACGGTCGTGGCGTCGCACGCGGCAACGATGTCGGCGGCGTGGTCGCGCAGGATCGCCCGCTCGCACTCGGTCGGGTAGTACTCCGGCAGCCGCGTGATCTCGTCGAAGAGGTCGGAGCCGACGTCGTCGTAGAGCCACTTCGGCGGCAGGGTGCGCGGCTGCGAGCCGAGCCCACGGCGTACGTCCTCGACGAGCGCGACTGAGGCCCAGTCGGGGTCGAGCGCGACGGTGACGACCGGCTCGGGTGCACTCATCGGTGCCCACCGCCGTCGGCGAGGCGGACGCCGGAGAGGGCCCAGCGCGAGCCCGGTGGGAAGAAGTTGCGGTAGGTGGCGCGGGCGTGACCGGGCGGGGTCAGGGCGCACCCACCACGCAGGACCATCTGGCCGGACATGAACTTGCCGTTGTACTCGCCGATGGCCCCGGCCGGGGCGTGGTACCCCGGATAGGCGAGGTACGCCGAGCTCGTCCACTCCCAGCAGTCGCCGTAGACCTGGCGCAGGTGACCGGTGCTCGGTCCCGCCGCGCGGGGGTGGAAGGTCTCGGTGTCGGCGAGGTTGCCGCCGGCGCTCGCCGCGTCGGCCTGCCCGTCGGCCACGACGGCATGCTCCCACTCGACCTCGGTGGGCAACCGCTTGCCGGCCCACGTGGCGTAGGCGTCGGCCTCGTAGTGGCTGACGTGGCTCACGGGCAGGCCCGGGTCGACGGGCCGGGTGCCGCTGAGCGTGTGCTCGAACCAGACGCCGTCGACCTCGTTCCAGTAGAAGGGCGCCCGCCAGCCTTCGCCCCGCACCCTGGCCCAGCCGTCGGAGAGCCAGAGCTCGTGGCGCTCGTAGCCGCGGTCGGCCATGAATGCCAGCCACTCACCGTTGGTGACCAGGCGGTCGGCCAGTCGGTAGGGGTCGAGCCACTGCTGGTGCAGGGGCAGCTCGTTGTCGAAGCTGAAGCCGCCGCCTCGGTGTCCCACCTCGACGAGGCCGCCCTCGACGTCGACCCAGCCCAACGGGTCGGGTGCGGACGGCGCCAGGGGGCTGCCGGCATACGAGGGCTGGAGCGGGTTGACCGACAGGACGTGCTTGATGTCCATGAGCAACAGCTCCTGGTGCTGCTGCTCGTGGTGGAAGCCGAGCTCGATGGTCGACGTCAGCTTGTCGAGCGAGCCGCCGTCGAGGGTCGTGACGAGCTCGCGCATCCGCGCGTCGACGTCGGCGCGGTAGAGACCGACGTCCTGAGCGCCCGGGCGGGTGATGAAGCCGCGCTCGGCGCGGGCGTAACGGGGCCCCACGCCCTCGTAGTAGCTGTTGAAGAGGAACCAGTACTGGTCCTGGTAGGGCCGGAACGACGGCTCGTGCTCGGCGAGCACGAACGTCTCGAAGAACCACGTGACGTGCGCGCGGTGCCACTTCGTCGGCGACACGTCGGGCATCGACTGGACGGTCTGGTCCTCGGGGGACAGCGGGGCGGCAAGCGTCTCGGTGTGGGCTCGCACCTCGTCGTAGCGCGCGACGAGCGCCTCGGCGTCCCAGATCAGGTCGGGCATGGGTGACCTCCTCCGTCCGGCCCCTGCGCACCGTGCACCGTTGACCGGTGCATCGACCTTAGGCGCACCCGGTGACACTCGCCCGCCCTGCCGGCCACCCACACCGAGGTGATCACGTCTTCTGGCCCAGCGGTGGCTGCACCTGGCCGCACCTGGGCGGCGGTTCGGTCGGCGTTCCCGGCGTCGGTCGTGGCGGTTAGGGTTCGGGCATGGCCACCGCCCTGTACCGCCGTTACCGGCCCGAGAGCTTCGCCGACGTCATCGGCCAGGAGCACGTGACGGAGCCGCTCATGCAGGCGCTGCGTACGGGTCGGGTCAACCACGCCTACCTCTTCAGCGGCCCACGCGGCTGCGGCAAGACGACCAGCGCGCGCATCCTCGCGCGCTGTCTCAACTGCGAGCAGGGCCCGACGCCGATCCCGTGCGGCACCTGCGACTCGTGCGTGGCGCTCGCGCGCGGCGGCTCGGGGTCGGTCGACGTCATCGAGATCGACGCCGCGAGCCACGGTGGTGTCGACGACGCCCGCGACCTGCGCGAACGGGCGAGCTACGGCCCGGCGCAGAGTCGCTTCAAGATCTACATCATCGACGAGGCGCACATGGTGACGCCGCAGGGCTTCAACGCGCTGCTCAAGATCGTCGAGGAGCCGCCGGAGCACGTGAAGTTCGTCTTCGCCACCACCGAGCCCGAGAAGGTCATCGGCACGATCCGGTCGCGCACGCACCACTACCCCTTCCGGCTCGTCCCGCCGGCGAAGCTGTCGACCTACATGGAGCGGCTGCTCGAGTCCGAGCACGTGGCCGTCCAGCCGGGGGTGCTCAGCTTCGTCACGCGCGCGGGCGGTGGATCGGTCCGTGACTCCCTCTCGGTGCTCGACCAGCTCATCGCGGGGTCGGGTCCCGAGGGGCTGACATACGACGGCGCCGTGTCGCTGCTCGGCTTCACCGACGGAGAGCTGCTCGACAGCACGGTCGACGCGATGGCCGCCGGTGACGGCGCGGCGACGTTCCGCCAGATCGACCGGGTCATCGAGTCCGGCCACGACCCACGCCGGTTCGTCGAGGACCTCCTCGAGCGACTGCGCGACCTCATCATCGTCGCGGCCATCCCCGAGGGCGTCTCCCAGGTGCTGCGCGGCGTCCCCGAGGACCAGCTCGAGCGCATGCGGGTCCAGCAGGCGGCGTTCGGTCCCGGGGCGCTCTCCCGCGCGGCCGACATCGTCAACACCGGCCTCACCGAGATGACGGGCGCCACCGCCCCGCGCCTCCAGCTCGAGCTCATCTGCGCGCGCATCCTCCTGCCGGCCGCCTCCGGCGAGCAGGGGTATGCCGCCCGCCTCGACCGTCTCGAACGCCGTCTCGACGTCGGCGGGGTCCCGACCGCCGCACGCGGCGATGCACCGCCCGTGGGGCCGTCGGCCCACGCATCGCAGGCCCGGCCGGCTGGCCCGGCTGCCCCGGCCGGCCCGGCTGGCCCGCCGCCCGGGTCGGGTGGCGCTCCGGTGTCTGCTCCGCCGCGGACCGTGTCCGACTACACGCCGGCCTCGAGCGGTGGCTCGACGTCCCCGTCGCACGCGGCGGGTGGCATGGGTGGCGGCGGTCGCAGCACCGGAGTCGAGCCCGCCCCAGCCGGGTCCGCCGTGCCCCCGGCGAGCTCTGGCCCCGGTGACGTGGCGCGCGTCGACGATGCCCGTGCCGAGGTCGGCGCGCCGCCCGTCCCGACGCTGCAGGAGTCGGTGGGCGGTCCGTCCACCGTCGACCGGTCGCACGGTGGGGGTGAGCAGCATCTCGCCGGCGCGTCCGAGCAGGCGGGGTCGGGGGCGACCGCGTCCGGGTCCGCTGCGCATCCTGACCTGGCTCAGGTCCGGGCCGGCAGCGAGTCGGCCCCCACAGGTGCGCAGGACGCCGCAGGTGTCGCTGGTGGCGGTGGCGCCTCGGCGGGCGGCGCCTCGGGAGGCATGGACACCGACGCGATCCGTCGCGCCTGGCCCAACGTGCTCGGTCGCATCTTCACGATGCGGCGCCTCACCTGGACCTTCGTGTCGCAGAACGCCCAGGTCACCGCCTTCGACGGCAAGAAGCTCACCCTCGGGATCGCGACAGCCGGTCTCACGCAGACCTTCCGTGCGGGCAACCACGCCGACGTCGTGCGGCAGGCACTGATCGACGAGCTCGGCGTCGACGCCATCGTGGACGGCGTCCACGTCGACGACGTTTCGCAGCAGGCTCCGGTCGCGCCTCCGCCTGGCGCCGTTCCCGCGGGGCTTCCGGATCCGCCGAGCAAGGGCGACGTCGCCGGTCCGGCCGACGGTGGGCAGTCCGGCCGTCTGCAGGGCGATGCCGGCGCAGGTCGCCAGTCGTGGGGGGACGCCGGGGCCGGGCACGAGTCCGCCGGACCCGGGAGCGGCGCCCCGAGCCGGCCCGGCGGCTCCGCTGGTGGCGGCGCGCAGGCGTCCGCAGGGTCGCGTGGCGCCACAGCACTCGCCGACGCCGGCCTGAGCCCGGTCGCCGGTCGGTCGCTCGAGGAGAACGCCGGGTGGGGGTCGGCGACGGGCCCCGCGCCCGACTGGGCCACCGCCCCGACGGCCGCCCCGGCAGTGGCTGGTGAGGTGCACGGCGGACCGTCGTCCGCGGCGGCTCCGGCCGACGGCCCGGCGACGGCTTCCCGGGGGAGCGAGGTCCCCACGGACTCGGCAGTGCGTGGTGCGAGCGCGGTGCGGCAGTCATTCGCGCAGGCCCGTTCGCGCGCCGGGGGCTCGCGCCCCAGCGACGACGACCAGCCGCGACCGCCGGCGACCGACGACTCGGCGGTCAGTGACGACGACGAGGACATCGAACAGTCCGGAGACGTCGGTCGCGCCGTCATCGAGAAGGTGCTCGGCGGCCGCGTCGTCCAGGAGCTCGGCGACTGATCCTCGCCGCCGCGGACCGACCCGGTGGGTCCGCCCGGGCGTGGGTCGAGCAATCCGATTCAGGCATGGGGCGGGCGCGGGCGGGAGTAGCGTCGAGACGTGACCTTCGAGGTTGCGGCGGACGCCTACAACCGCTTCATGGGGCGTTACTCGGGGCCGCTTGCCACACGATTCGCCGACTGGTCCGGGGTTGCCGGCCCGAGCCGGGCGCTCGACGTGGGCTGTGGGACCGGTGCCCTGACCCGTGTGCTCATCGACCGGCTCGGGGTCGACGGTGTCTCCGCGATCGACCCGTCCCCGCAGCTGCTCGCCAACCTGCGCCAGTCGTTCCCGACGCTCGACGTGCAGACCGGTGCGGCCGAGCAGCTGCCCTACCCGGACGACCTCTTCGACCACACGCTCGCTCAGCTCGTCGTCAGCTTCATGGCCGACCCGGTGCTGGGGCTGCATGAGATGGCCCGCGTCACGCGCCCTGGCGGTACGGTCTCGGCCTGCGTGTGGGACCTCGCGGGGGGCGGGGCGCCCTTGGCCCCTTTCTGGCGGGCGGCGCGCGACCTCGACCCGGACGTCGACGACGAGTCCGGGCGGGCCGGGGTCCGCGAGGGCGAGCTCGCGCGCCTCTGCGACCAGGCCGGACTCAACCAGATCGAGGACACGGCGCTCACGGTGACGGTGCGGCACCCGACCTTCGAGGACTGGTGGGACCCCTACACCTTGGGTGTCGGGCCGGCAGGGGCGCACGTGCAGAGCCTCGATGAGGTCAGCCGCATCCGCCTGCGCGACCACTGCCGCGAGCTGCTGCCCGAGCCGCCCTTCTACATCATGGCCGCCGCGTGGGCGGTCCGTGCCCACGCCTGAGCGACCGGCCGGCGAGGGAGCAACCGGTCCCAGCCGAACGCATACCAAGGGGTGAACACCCGCGGGGGTCGCGTGGGTGCGCCACCCTCACGCACTCGCGCCGCCCCTAGGCTGTGGCCCATGTTCTACAGCCTCGGGCGCAATCTCCTGTACCCGCTGTCCCATGCGCTGTACCGACCCACGATCGAGGGCAAGGACAACCTGCCCCGGGAGGGCGGGGTTATCGTGGCGAGCAACCACCTGTCGTTCATCGACTCCTTCGCGATCCCCCTCGCCTCCCCTCGGCAGGTGCGCTTCCTGGCCAAGGAGGAGTACTGGACGGGCTCGGGAGTCGGCGGTCTGCTCCGCAAGGGCTTCTTCAGCTCCGTCGGCATGGTCCCGGTCAACCGGCACTCGGCGACCGCGGCGCAGGAGAGCCTCGACGCGGCGCTCGAGGTGCTCAAGGCGGGCGACGCGTTCGGCATCTATCCCGAGGGCACGCGGTCGCGGGACGGCCGGCTCTACCGCGGGCGCACAGGTGTGGCGTGGCTGGCCCTGACTGCGCAGGTGCCGGTCGTGCCGGTCGGGCTCATCGGCACCGAGGACATCCAGCCGGTCGGTGCAAGGTTCCCGCGGCTCGCGAAGGTGACCGTGCGCTTCGGTGAGCCGATCGGCGTCGAGGAGTATGCCGGTGTGCCCGCAGGCAAGGCGCGCCGTCAGCTGACCGATCGGGTCATGGAGGCCATTGCCGAGCTGAGCGGTCAGGAGCGCGTCGACGCGTACAACGAGGTGCCCGGGGGAGAGCCCTCCGCCTGACCCGGCAGGTCGACCGCCTGCATTGCAGATGCGACCCTGTCGCATCTAGCGTGGTGCCGTGAACGCCCCGACCACCTCTGCCGTCACGACCGGCCCACGCCCGGCACCTGCGCGGATCGGACCTGCCGAGCGTCGCAGCCTCCTCGGGATGGCGGCGTTCGTCGCACTGCTGCACGTCGTCGGCTGGGGACTGCTCGTGCTGTTCGTCGCCCCGGAGGAGTATCGCGTCGAGGGCCAGCTCTTCGGAGTCGGGCTCGGCGTCACCGCCTACACCTTGGGGATGCGCCACGCCTTCGACGCCGACCACATCGCGGCCATCGACAACACGACCCGCAAGCTCCTCGCCGACGGGCGACAGTCGATGAGCGTGGGCTTCTGGTTCAGCCTCGGTCACTCCTCGGTCGTCCTGGTCATCGTCATGCTGCTCGCCCTCGGCATTCGGGCCCTCGCCGGCGCCCTCGAGGACGACGGCTCGGCGCTGCAGCAGGTGACCGGCGTCTGGGGCACCACGGTCTCGGGCGTCTTCCTCGTCCTCATCGGCCTGGTCAACCTCGCGGCGCTCGTCGGCATCCTCAAGGTGTTCCGCCGGATGCGCTCGGGGCACTACGACGAGGCCGAGCTCGAGCGGCAGCTCGACAAGCGCGGCTTCCTCAACCGCCTCCTGGGCCGCGTCACGCGAGCCGTGCGCAAGCCCTGGCACATGTACCCCGTCGGCCTGCTGTTCGGGCTCGGCTTCGACACGGTGACCGAGGTCGGACTGCTCGTCATCGCCGGCGGCGCCGCCGCAGCAGACCTGCCCTGGTATGCCGTGCTGACCCTTCCCGTGCTCTTCGCCGCGGGCATGTCGCTCCTCGACAGCCTTGACGGGTCGTTCATGAACTTCGCCTACGGCTGGGCGTTCAACCGGCCGGTGCGCAAGATCTACTACAACATCACCGTCACCTCGCTCTCGGTCGCGGTCGCGCTCGTCATCGGGCTCATCGAGCTCGTCGGCCTGCTCGGCGAGAAGCTCGGCATCACGAGCGGGCCGGTCGCCTGGGTCGCCTCGATCGACCTCGGGGACGTCGGCTTCTGGATCGTCGGACTCTTCCTCGTCACGTGGGTGGTGGCACTTGCCGTGTGGCGCTTCGGGCGCATCGAGGAGCGGTGGTCGGCGGCGCTCGCCGACTGAGGTCGAGAGGCGGCCGGGACGACGGGCCACCGGAGCGTCGACGTGCCCGGGGACGGGGCGGCTCGAGTGGTCACCTCCGTCGCGCATGGAAGTGAGCACTCGACTTCGTATGGAAGTGAGCACTCGGCTGCGTCAGCCGGGCGGTGCCTGTGACCTGACGTCGTCGATGGCCGCGCGGAAGTGCGGCAGGGCCGCCTCGATCGACTCGGCTGTCGCCGTGAGGCAGATCCGGAACCAGCCGGGTGTCTCGAAGAGGGCGCCCGGCATGACGAGGACGCCGCGACGCTCGAGCGATGCCACGAAGGCCTCGTCGTCGGGGATCGGCGAGCGCGGCCACACGTAGAACGTGCCCTCGGGCGACGTGACCTCGTAGCCCATCTCGCGCAGCGCACCGACGATCCGGTCACGCTTGGCCTGGAGGGCGCCCACGTCGAGGGACAGCCGCTCGAGGTCGGGGACGGCATACTGCATCACGGCGTTCGGGAAGAGCCACCCGCCGGCGATCTGCAGGCTGTCGATGGCGTCCATCAGTGCAGCCGCGTCAGGTAGCCCGGGCGGGACCGCGAGGTAGCCGACCCGCTGTCCCGGCGCCAGGAGCGTCTTGCCGTAGCTGTAGCAGAGCAGCGTGTAGCGGTAGAACTGCGCGGGGCTGTGGAAGGTGGCGCCGTCGAAGACGATCCGGTTGTACGGCTCGTCGGAGATGATCCAGATGCGGCGGCCGTTGCGGGCAGAGGCCTCCTCCAGCAGCTCCGCGAGCGCCGTCAGCGTGGCTGGGGGGTAGATGCGGCCCGACGGGTTGTTCGGGGTGTTGACGACGACGATGCGCGTGCGTGGGCCGAGGGCCGCGGAGATCGCGTCGAGGGCGAGGTCGAAGGTCGGCTGCAGCGCCGGCACCTTGACCGGGACGAGCCCGGCCTCGACGGCGAGGATCTCGTAGAGGAACCACGGCGGGAGCGTGTAGACGACTTCGTCGCCCGGGTCGGCCACCGCCTTCATCGCGACGGTGATGGCGCCGAACCCGCCTGTCGTCATGCGCAGGTCCGCACCCGACCAGCCGAGCGGGACGACCCGCTCGAGGGACGCGGCGGCTGCGTCCTGGGCGGGCTGCTCGCTCTGCTTGTAGGCGAACCACTGCTCGCTGCGTGGCACCGCGGCCTCGCGCAGGGCCTCGACGTAGGCCGGCATCTGCATCTCGTGCGGGTCGCCGAAGGTGAAGTCGAGGACGCCGTCCTCTCTGCGGCGCGCGTCCTCGATGGCCCGTCGCCGGAGGAACCCGAAGAGCATCCGGAAGGGCGTGGTCGCCTGGATCAGCTCACTGCGGCGGGACACACCGCCCGCTCCCGGGCTGTCCGGCGCGGGGCTCGGCGGCAGGTCCTCCACGGTGACACCTCGTGCTCGACGACGTCGTCTCGCCACGCTAGCCCCGGCCCGTCGGTCAGCGGGCTGGTTTCGGCAGCTCACGGCGCTGGGACGCCCGGCTGGCCGTGCTCGGGACACACGGCCTGTCGTGCTCGGGACGTACGGCTTGCCGGCTCGGGACGTACGGCTTGCCGTGCTCGGGACGTACGGCCCGGCGTGCGGGCGGTGGCTGCGCCGGGGCTTAGGGTTGGGGTGTGTACGAAGGCGCGGTGCAGGACCTGATCGACGAGCTCGGACGACTCCCGGGGGTTGGTCCCAAGAGCGCGCAGCGCATCGCCTTCCACCTGCTCCAGGCTGACTCCGACGACGTGACGCGACTCGTCACGGCTCTCACCGAGGTCAAGGCCAGGGTCCGCTTCTGCGACGAGTGCGGCAACGTCGCCGAGGCGGAGAAGTGCCGCATCTGCGCCGACCCGCGCCGCGACCGCACGGCCATCTGCGTCGTCGAAGAGCCCAAGGACGTCGTCGCCATCGAGCGCACGCGCGAGTTCCGGGGCACCTACCACGTGCTCGGCGGGGCGATCAGCCCCATCGACGGCATCGGCCCCGACGACCTGCGGGTGCGCGAGCTGATGACCCGCCTCGCCTCGGGCGAGGTGCAGGAGGTCATCATCGCGACCGACCCGAACCTCGAGGGTGAGGCCACGGCGACCTACCTCAGCCGCCTGCTCCGCGACGTCGGTCTGACGGTGACGCGCCTCGCGTCCGGTCTGCCCGTCGGCGGCGACCTCGAGTACGCCGACGAGGTGACCCTCGGCCGAGCCTTCGAGGGCCGCCGCCGCGTCGACGCCTGACGCGACCACGCGCGAGCGCTCGCCCGGTCAGGGCGACTGGGCCTCGCTCGAAGGATCAGAACGGGACCGGGTCGACGGGCAACCCGGGCACCCGGCAGACTGGGCGGCACCGCGCCAGCCAGCCCCACGGCATACGTCCTCGGGGCCCGACCAGGGAGACCTGTGATGTCCACCGAAGCGCACGACGTCGACGACCTCGGCGGACTCGCCGACCTGACGGCCGCGGAGGCGAGCGCCTTCCTCACGTCGGTCACGGAGGTTGCGTCGGGCAGCTCCCCGGACACGGCGCTCCCGCTGCTGACGCTGGCGCTCTCGCAGGCACTCGTCGCCGGCGCACGGCTCGGTGCGATCCAGGACGTCGTGCCGGAGGAGCGCTTCGAGCCGGACGCCACCGACGACGACGCCGACCCCCTGCGCACCGGCCTGGCCAACGTCTTCGCCGGGATCGACGACTACGTCTACGTCCTCGACCCGATCACCTCGTCCGAGCGCGCCGACGGCTCGATCACCAACGACATCGTCGACGTGGCCGTCGCGCTGAGCCACGGCCTCAAGCACTACGCGACCGGTCGCAAGCTCGAGGCGCTGTGGTGGTGGCAGTTCAGCTACCTGTCCGAGTGGGGCGACCGCGCCATGACGGCGTTGCGGGCCCTCCAGTCGATCCTTGCGCACCTGCGTCTCGACGCGGACGAGGAGGCCGTCGGCGAGGCGGAGTTCGACGCGCTGCACCCGTAGTCCGCGCAAGAACGTGCGGCCCGCGGGGCGAGTCGGCGCAGATCTCACCATCGCGACGTCCCGGTGGACGCTGAGCGCACGAGCCTAGACTCGGTCGCACCGCAGACCACCGAGGAGATCCGGAGCCAGTGTGAGCATCGTCGTCCAGAAGTACGGCGGTTCGTCGGTGTCCGACGCCGAGGCCATCAAGCGGGTGGCCCGGCGCATCGTCGAGACGCAGCGGGCCGGCCACTCCGTGTGCGTCGTCGTCTCGGCGATGGGCGACACGACGGACGAGCTGATGGACCTCGCCGAGCAGGTCACCCCGGCCCCACCGGCGCGCGAGCTCGACATGCTGCTCACCTCGGGCGAGCGCATCTCGATGGCACTCGTCGCCATGGCGATCGCCCACCTCGGCGCGGAGGCGCGGTCGTTCACCGGAAGCCAGGCCGGCGTCATCACCGACGACGCCCACGGCGCGGCCCGCATCATCGACGTGACGCCGGGTCGCATCAAGAGTGCGCTCGGCGCTGGCCACATCGCCATCGTCGCGGGGTTCCAAGGCGTCAGCCAGACGACGAAGGACATCACGACCCTCGGCCGGGGCGGGTCCGACACGACGGCCGTCGCACTCGCCGCCGCCCTGGAGGCCGACGTCTGCGAGATCTACACCGACGTCGACGGAGTCTTCACCGCCGACCCCCGCGTGCTGCCGAGCGCCCGCAAGCTCGACGTCCTCTCGATGGAGGAGATGCTCGACCTCGCCGCCAACGGCAGCAAGATCCTGCACCTGCGCTGCGTCGAGTACGCCCGCCGGTACGGCATCCCGATCCATGTCCGCTCGTCGTGGTCGCAGAAGGCCGGCACGTGGATCAAGGACAACCCCTACGAAGGAGAAGGCGCTGTGGAAGCTCCGATCATCGCCGGCATCGCCCACGACCGCAGCGAGGCCAAGATCACCATCGTCGGCGTCCCCGACCGGGTCGGCGTCGCGGCCACCATCTTCGGAGCCATCGCCGAGTCGGGCATCAACATCGACATGATCGTGCAGAACGTGTCGGCCGCCGAGACCGCCAAGACCGACATCTCCTTCACCCTGCCGCAGGCCGACGGCGCCCGCGGCATGCAGGTGCTCCAGTCGATCAAGCACGACGTGGCCTACGAGGACCTCCGACTCGACGACAAGATCGGCAAGATCGCGCTCGTCGGCGCCGGCATGAAGAGCCACCCCGGCGTCTCGGCGAAGTTCTTCGGCGCGCTCGCGCAGGCCGGCATCAACATCGAGATGATCTCGACGTCCGAGATCCGCGTCTCGGCGGTGACGCGTGCCGAGCAGCTCGACGACGCCGTCCGCGCCGTGCACACGGCCTTCGGCCTCGACTCCAGCGACGAGGCGATCGTCTACGGCGGCACCGGCCGCTGATCCCCCACGGGCCCCCGAACGAGGCTAGTTTCGTGGGGCATGAGACCTATGACCCGATCTGTCCTGCTCATGGCCGCCACCACCGCGCTCCTCGCCACGACATCGAGTGCGTATGCCGGGTCGCCCGGTCTCAGGGGAGGTGACGCTTCCACGACGGCCGCGGGGACGGCATACGGCTGGACGGTGACGCCGACCGGGACGACCGAGCAGTTCCGCGGGCTCGCCCCGGTCTCGCGTGACGTCGCCTGGGTGAGCGGCACGCACGGCACGGTGCTGCGCACGACCGACGGTGGGTCGACGTGGGACGACGTGAGCCCGCAGGGACTCGGCACCGGCGCCCTGCAGTTCCGCGACATCGAGGCGTTCGACGCGCGGCACGCCGTCATCCTCTCGATCGGCGAGGGCGAGGACTCCCGCATCCTCGTCACCGACGACGGTGGCGCGAGCTGGACGGAGACGTTCCGCAACACCGACCCGGCCGCCTTCTACGACTGCATGGCGTTCAGCTCGCCGCGGCGGGGCCTCGCGATGAGCGACCCGGTCGACGGCAGGTTCCGTCTCGTCGAGACCTCTGATGGCGGCCGCTCGTGGTCCCTCGTCGACCCCGCCGGGATGCCTGCCGCACGGCCCGGCGAGTTCGCCTTCGCAGCGTCCGGCACGTGCCTGTCGGCCGGTGTCGGCGGCCGGACCTACCTCGCCAGCGGCGGCGTGGACCCGGCTCGCCTCTTCACCTCGACCGACCACGGACGCACCTGGACCGTCGCGGACAGCCCTGTCGCCGGTGGCGCCTCGGCGGGCATCTTCTCGGTGAGCTTCCGCGACGCCCGGCGAGGCGTCATCGTCGGCGGCGACTTCGCGGACGCCGAGGGAGCCGTGGACAATTCGGCCTGGACCGACGACGGCGGCGCGACCTGGACGAAGTCCACGAGCAACCCGTCGGGCTACCGATCCGGCTCGGCGTGGGTGCCGAGGACGGCGCGCACGGTCCTCGCGGTCGGACCCTCGGGGTCGGACGTGTCGACCGACGGCGGCCGCACGTGGGCGACGTTCGACACCGGCAGCTTCGACTCCGTCGAGTGCACCGCCGACGGCGCCTGCTGGGCATCCGGCGCGCAGGGCCGCGTCGGCGTCCTCACGTCCTGACCGAGCGTCGCGGTCCTCGCGCGGGGTGAAGCTTGACGCCGCGCTGGGCGGCAGGTGACGCGCGCCGGGTAACAGGGCGGCGCTGCTACCCGGCTGAGCCTCAGGTGACGGTGCCCACGCGACGTCCCATGACGGCGGGTGGGCACGTGCGTCGCGAGCGTTCAGGCAGGGACGGCCGCGGCCACGACGTCGGCGAGCTCGTCGCGGGACGGTCCGGGGTCGGGCGGCGGGCGCCAGCCGGCGCGGTAGACGGTCCGGGCCAGCTCCTCCACCTCGCCGAGCGACGAGGGGAGCGCCTGCATCGCGAGGTAGGGCCCGAGGGCCTGACCGATCGCGGGATCCTGTGCCGCCGCCATCATGATGACGTCGGACGGCAGGCGGGCGGACAGGTCGATGTCGTCTCCGGCCCAGCGACGGGCCAGCGCGTGGTCCATCGAGACGTGGTCCTCGACCCACGGCCGCATCGAGGCCTCGTCCCAGGCGTCGAGCTCCTCGCCGATGGCCTCGACGTCGGACCCGTGGACGTCGACGAGGCACAGCAGCTCGCCCACCTGCATGAGCGACGTGGTGAGGCCGCGGCCGAAGTTCGGCGTCGTCGTGCACACCGAGTCGCCGACGAAGACGAGCCCGGGCAGGGCCAGCTCGCCCGACGGCCCGCGCTGCCCGCGGTAGACGTTGAGCAGCGGTCCACCCGGCAGCACGTCCGTGACCGCCTCGGCGACGTCGGGATCGGTCCACGCCCGCAGGCCCGGGATGGCCGCAGCAGCCGCCTCGAAGGCCCGGGTGTGGCGCAGCGCCACGAGCGCGCGATCGGCGGTCGCCCGGATGATGAGGGCGGAGAAGACACCCTTCTCGTGGAGGAAGACGATCACGAGGTAGCCGGCGTAGGTGCCCTGCCACGCGATGGCGTTGGTCATCGGTGGCGTGGCGACGCCCGGGCGTAGGCGGTAGACGCGGTCGACGTAGGCGATGCCGCACTCACCGCCGGTCCCGGGGGCGCGCAGGTGCCGGTTCACCCGGCCGGAACGCCCCGACGCGTCGATGACGAGATCCGCCTCGACGTCCGAACCGTCGATGCGGACGCCCCGGGCGCGGCAGCCCCTCGTCGTCACGCCGTCGACGTGCCCGAGGCGCACCTCGAGGCCCGGCTGTTCCAGTGCCGCGGCGCGGACGGCCCGCTCGAAGGTCTCGCGACGCGAACGCACCGCTCCGGGCACCACGCGGCCGCCGCCGACCGCGAGCTCGACGGGCTCGGCGCCCAGGGTCAGCCACGCGTCCCAGGCGGCGGGAGCCTCGGCGCGCAGCACCTCTCCGACCTGGGGCCGGAAGGCGTGCGCATGGTGGAACTGCATGACCCCGCGCCGCGCCCAGGGGCCGCCGTCCAGCGGGGGACCGGGGTCCCGGTCCACCGCGACGACGTCGTGCCCCCGGCGCGCGAGAGCGATCCCGGTGACGAGGCCCGTGGGGCCGCCGCCGATGACCGCGACCTTCACGACCACCACCCCCTCCGCCTCTCCACAGTGAGAGCGGGGCCCGTCGGCGTCAAGCGGTTTCGGCCCGACCGGGCGGCTCACGTGACGGTCTGCGGGCATATGTGCCTCGGGCGCCGGGCCGCCCTACCTGGTGGCTGACGGACTCGACCGGCACGAGGAGCGGGGTCCGCTGACAGGGTTTCGCCACCCGGGGTTCGCTGGGGTGGGGCGCGGGTATGGTCCAAACAGCAGTACGACAACCAACTCCTCGGGGCGATAGGCAGTGACGCACGTGACCCCTCACGAATCGCATCTCCAGAGCGACGGGTCGGTCTTCCCGCCCGTCACGCCCGATCCACCTCCGTCACCCGGTCAGCCGGACATCAAGGTTCCCGACCTGGTGCCGGCTGCACCGTCGGAGGATCCCGACACCGACGTGTCGACGGTCCCGACGGGGGAGGCCACGGACGCCACGTCGGAGGCCGCCGGCGTCCCTCCGGTCCCTGAGCCCACCGACTGAGACCAGTCTTCGCCGGGCCGGTCCCACGGCCCGCGCGCACACTCGGTTGAGGTCCGACCTGCTGCGGGTATCACCCCGGTGTGAGACTGCGCCGGAGCACCATGGACCAGCCCGGGATCCGTCGCGTGCGACGTGGCAAGGGTTTCGGCTACGTCGACGCCGACGGGCGGGCCGTCGACGCCGAGACGCGTGCGCGCATCACGGCGCTCGTCATCCCGCCCGCGTGGCAGGACGTCTGGATCAGCCCGCACGCCAACGGGCACATCCAGGCCGTCGGCACCGACGGAGCTGGTCGCCGGCAGTACCTCTACCACGACAAGTGGCACGAGGCGCGGGGCCGCGAGAAGCACGACAGGGTGCTCGTCCTCGCCGGCAAGCTGCCCGCGGCGCGCAAGCAGATTGCGGCCGACATGCGCACCAACGGACTGACGAAGAAGCGCGTCACCGCCGCCGGCCTCCACATGCTCGACGCAGGACTCTTCCGCAGCGGCGGCGAGGAGTACGAGGCCGAGCACGGCTCGCACGGGGTGGCGACGCTGTTGCGGTCGCACGTCAGCGTGAGCGGCGAGGACATCACCTTCGAGTTTCCGGCCAAGTCGGGTGTCACGCGCGAGGCCGTCATGACAGACCAGCTGCTCGCCCGGATCGTGCTGTCCCTCAAGCGAAGTGGCTACCCGGGTGAGCGGCTCCTCGCCTACCGCGACACGCGCGGTTGGCACGAGCTGCGCTCGAGCGACCTCAACGTCGCCTTCAAGGAGCTGGTCGGCGAGGAGTACACCGTCAAGGACCTCCGCACGTGGGCCGCGACCGTGACTGCGGCCGTGGCGCTCGCGCGGACCGGCCCTGCCGACTCCGAGCGCGAGCTGAAGCGCGCCGAGAAGGACGCGATGAAGGTCGTGTCCGAGCACCTCGGCAACACGCCTGCCGTGGCCCGCGGCTCGTACGTCGACCCGCGCGTGCTCGACGAGTACGCCGTCGGCCGCACCATCGGGCGAAGTCTCTCTCGTCTGACGAAGGCCGACCGTATGCGTCTCGAGCTCGGTGAGCTCGTGCGGGTGCGCGACCGTGACGCCCTCGAGCGAGCCGTCATGCGGCTCGTCAAGGGTGCGGCCTGACGGGCAGGTCTGCGGACGAAGGCAGGCGCCGGGTTCCCCTCACGCGCAATGAACCGGCGGCCTGCGCAAGGGTCAGGTGGTCAGAGGTCGACGACCTCGTTGTCGCCCTCGAGCCGCTCGCCGGTGACCTTCGCCTTGACGAAGTTGGCGATCTGCGTGACCTTGGCGCCGGGGGAGTCCCAGTACTCGCCGGAGTCGGCACTCACCTTGATGATGATGTTGTTCGGGTTGTCCGGGCCGCCCTCGAGCCAGGCGCCGGTGAAGGTGTCCCAGAGGTCGGCGAGCTTGGCGGTGTCGTCGACGATGGTCGCCGTGCCCGACAGCGAGACCCACGCGCTCTTCGAGGTGTAGGCGACGTTGACGCGCGCCGGGGACTGCGCGGCGATGTCGCGGGCCTTGTGGCTGTCGCGCTCGGCGACGAAGAGCACGTCACCATCGAACTCGACCTCCTGCGTCGCCATGGGATGGCTCACGAGCGCCCCGTTCGAGTCGACGTGCGTCAGCATCGCGATCCGGATGTCCTTGACCAGCTCGGCGATCTTCCGGGTGCCGTCGTCGTGCTCGCTCATCGCGTTCTCCTCGTCGTGGGGTCGTGACTCTGTCCTCTGCGACCTACCCGATGTTCGCGCGCTCTCCCCGCTGTCGACCGTGACGGGCCACCCAGATCTCGGCGCGCGCAGCCACGCGGCCGCGGATAAGGTGCCTGCACCATCCACAGGGGAAAGGGACAAGACATGACAACACGAATCATGGCCAGAGCCGCCAAGGCCGGCGTCGCCGTCGTCGCGGCCGCCGCCACCCTGCCGCTCATGGCCGGACCGGCACTGGCGAACTCGTTCACCACGTACGTCTACCAGGGCAAGGTCTCGTACAACGACGGCGAGGACCGCTTCTGCGCCCGGGCGGACGAGGTGAACATCAACGACCGCGCCGTCATCGAGGTGACGCTGACCCCGTACAACACCTCGCGCGGGCCGACGATCTCGTTCAGCGACGTCGACTACTCGGGGGCAACCTGCCGGAGCCTGGCGACGGCGTACGAGGACACGTACTACAAGGCGGTCATCAAGAGCCTCACGCACTTCGACCGCGTCAACGGCTCCACGTACCAGACGACGGTCGTCAACTTCTACAGCTGACCCGCTCCCTGACACGAGCCCGTGAGCCACACTGACCGCCCGCCGCGGAGTTCCGGCGGGCGGTCAGTGCGTTCGTCTGGCGGTCACGTCGCCGTCGGCTCGCGCTCCGGGGCAGTGGCCCCCTCGGGGGCGGTGGCTTGCTGGGGGCCGTCGGTGGGCGAGCCCTCGACGTCCTCTGCGCGGGTGTGGGGCATGAGGAGACCAGCGGCGATGGTGATGAGGGCCGCGACGAGCACGGCGAGGAACACGGCGCTCGAACCGGCCTGCACGGCCTCGCTCGACGCGTCGCCGCCGTGTGCGGCGATGACGGCGTTGGCGATGGCACCGAAGATCGCTACCCCGACGGCGCTTCCGACGGAGCGCATGAACATGTTGGTGCCCGTCACGACGGCGCGCTCGTTCCACGGCACCGACGCCTGGGCGGCGATGAGCGTCGGGGTCGCGACGAGTCCGAGCCCGAGACCGACGACGAGGCACGAGCCGGCGGTGGCCCAGACGTTCGGCGTGCTCGAGGTGAGCCACAGCGAGAGGGTGCCGAGAGCGGCGACGACGAGCCCGATGAGCGCCGTCGGGCGGAAGCCGACGCGCATGTAGAGACGCCCCGACTGCGATGCCGAGATCGGCCATCCGATCGTCAGGGCGGCGACCGCGAGACCGGCCACGATGGGGGTGGCGCCGGTCGAACGTTCGAGGAAGGTCGGCACGTAGGACGTGAGACCGACGAGGACTGCGCCGACACCGATGCCGATGAGGCACGCCGCGACGATGAGGCGACGGGTCAGCACCTCGAGCGGCAGCACCGGCTCGGCCGCGCGCCGCTCGATGAGGAGGAAGGCGCCGAGGAGTGCGCCACCCACGGCGAAGGAGCCGATGCTCTGCCACGAGCTCCAGGCCCAGGCCTGTCCACCCTCCAGGACGGCGAGGATGAGCAGGGTCAGCGCGACCGTGAGGACGGCGGCGCCCGCGTAGTCGATCCGGTGCTTGCGGCGTTCGACGGACTCGTCGTAGTGCCGCCACAGCATGCCTGCGGCGAGCAGGCAGAAGGGGATGTTGACGAAGAAGATCCAGCGCCACGAGGCGAACTGCGAGAAGACGCCGCCGAGCGTCGGACCGACGACGGAGGAGACGGCCCAGACGCTGGCGATGTAGCCCTGGGTCTTGGCGCGCTCGGCCACCGTGTAGATGTCGGCGGCGATCGTCGTCGTCATGGGGAGCACCGCTCCGGCGCCGAGGCCTTGGACCGCCCGCATGACGATGAGCGAGCCCATGTCCCAGGCGAGGCCACAGAGGATGCTGCCGACCAGGAAGAGGCCGATGCCGAAGAGGATGACGGGCTTGCGTCCCACCGTGTCGGCGAGCTTGGCGTAGACGGGAACCGACACCGCTTGGGCGAGCAGGTAGACGGAGAAGAGCCAGGGGAACTGCGTCAGACCGCCGAGGTCCTGGACGATCGACGGGACCGCCGTGGCCAGGATGGTCGAGTCCAGCGCGATGAGCGAGGTCGACAGCATGAGCGCGATGAGGATCGGCCCGCGGTCCGAGCGGAATCCCAGGGTGGTCGAGGTCGACACGATCCTCCTGCTGGTGTGGGGCGACAACGAGAGACAACGCGCCCGGGCGCCGTTCATTCCCGCCGAGCCGATATTTGCGCCTTTCCCCGCACACGGGGTCCGGTAGGCGCGACACTGGGGACTGACGCCGCGCGCCGTGGGTGCGTGGCGTGCCAAACTCCTCATGGTGTCGTGTGGCCGGCGTGAGGCGGCCCTGCGGCGCAGCCCCGGGCGTATGCCGTCCGGCTCACCGACGCGGCGGACATCCGGCGCGGCGGGGGACCCCGGCAGACGTCCACCCTCGTGCTCTGGAAGGAGCGCCGTGGTGCGAACCCTCGGGGTCGAGGAGGAGATGCTGCTCGTCGACGTCCACGACGGACGGCCACGATCGGTCTTGGGACAGGTGCTCGTTCGGGCGGCACGTCGCCATCCACCCGTCGAGGACGTGGGCCTGCACGGGGCGGTCGAGGGGGAGTTCCAGCAGCAGCAGATCGAGACGCACACCCCGCCCACCGCCGACCTGCACACGCTGCGCACCGAGATCCGGCACTGGCGCTCCGAAGCCGTGGCGGCGGCCCGCGAGACCGGCTCGAGCGTCGCCGCACTCGGCACCTCGCCGCTGCCCGTCCAGCCGGTCGGGACGAAGTCGGAGCGGTACACGTGGATGCAGGAGCGCTACCAGCTGACCGCTCGTGAGCACCTGATCTGCGGCTGCCACGTCCACGTGTCCGTCGAGAGTGACGAGGAGGGCGTGGCCGCCCTGGACCGCATCCGCGTCTGGATGCCGACCCTGCTCGCCCTCAGCGCCAACTCGCCCTTCTGGAACGGACAGGACTCCGGGTTCGCGAGCTACCGGTCGCAGGCGCTCGCGCGGTGGCCGTCGTGGGGGCCCACCGGGCGCTTCGGCTCGGCGGACGCGTACCACCGGCTCGTCCGCGACATGGTGCTGTCGTCGGTGATCCTCGACGAGGGCATGGTGTACTTCGTCGCCCGCCTCGCGGAGCGCTATCCGACCGTCGAGGTCCGAGCCGCCGACGTGTGCTTCACCGTCGAGGAGGCCGTGGTCATCGCGGCCCTGTGCCGCGGCCTGGTCGAGACGGCCGTGCAGGAGTGGGAGCTCGGCAAGGAGGCTCCCGACGTGCCCACGCCGATGCTTCGGCTCGCGACGTGGCAGGCCGGCCGAGAGGGTCTCGGAGGACAGCTGGTCGACTGGAGCAGCGGCCTGCCGAAGCCCTGCTGGACGGTGGTCGACTCCCTCGTGGACCACGTGGGCCCGGCGCTCCAGGCGGCCGGCGACCTGGACATCGTCCAGAACGGCCTTGCCCTGCTGCGCGAGGAGGGGAACGGGGCGATGCGCCAGCGCGCCATGCTGGCGCGCACCGGGCGGCTCGTCGACGTCGTCGCCGAGTCGGTGCGCGCGACCGCCCTCCACGCGCCGGGCTGAGCTCGGTGACACCAACCCGAACTTCACCTGAATCGGGTGATGTGGACGGTCCGTCTGTCCTGTTGCATCGAAGGGTGCAGCGAGGTGGCAGTCCATGAGCGCAGCGATGAGCCGCACGCAGGCAACCGTGGTCCGCGTCTGAACCAGGCGACTGGTTCGACCGGTCACAGGCGTCCACCTCGCTCTGCGAGCACAGCCGTGCGCCGCGCGTCATGGCTGTGCAAGCGGCGCACGTGCGTTCTCGCCGTGAGATGCATGGACGAGGTGACGAGGGAAGGACATCGAGATGCCCAGGATGTTGAGAAGGGCCGCAGTGCTCGGAGCCACGGCGCACGTCGCGTCGAAACGTGGTCAGGCCCGAGGAGCAGAGGCAGCAGAGCAGCAGGCTGCGCAGGCTGAGGCAGCACAGGCGCCGCCACCGGTGGCGGCTGCTCCAGTCCCGGCTGAGGCCCCGGTGTCGCCTGCTCCCGTGGACTACGGCCAGCTGACCAAGCTCAAGGAGCTGATGGACGCCGGCGTCCTCACCCAGGAGGAGTTCGACGCGGAGAAGGCGAAGGTCCTCGCCGGGTGACCTCCGGCCCATCGACACCAGCAGCCGAATCGACATGCACAGGAGCAGCACCATGACCCTTGGACCCGTTCAACTACTCGTCGTCAGCTTCCCCGAACCCAACTTCACCGGACGCATCGTCACTGAGCTCAACCTGCTGCGAGAAGCAGAGCTCGTCCGACTCATCGACGTCGTCGCGGTGCAGAAGACCACGGACGGCGAGCTGGTCGCCCTCCAGTGGAGCGACCTCTCGGTCGACGAGGCCGAAGACCTGGGTGCGACGGTCGGTGCACTGATCGGGCTCGGGCGCGGTGACGCCGACGCCGTGGCCGCAGGGGCACGAGTCGGTCGGGACGCCGGCGCCGACGGGCACCTGATCGACGACTCCGAGGTGTGGAACGTCGCGGACTCCATCGAGGAGGGCGGTGCCGCCCTGATCGCGCTCATCGAGCATTCCTGGGCAGCGCCACTGCGCGACGCGATCCTCGAGGCCGGCGGGGTTCCGGTCAGCGACGGGTGGGTCCACCCCATGGACCTCGTCGAGATCGGCATGGCCAGCTCGCTTCCAGCCTGAGCTCACGAAACCGCAGAAAACGAAGGAGCCGGACCTACATCGCATAGGTCCGGCTCATTCCGATGTCCTGAGACATCACACCGTCGGGGTGACAGTGTCTGGTCTCAGGACATCCGCGACAGGTGTCTCAAGACATCGGCGACACCCTGTCTCGGATCATCGGCGACGGGGTCGGGTGCGGTCGATGCTCAGCCATGTCAAAGGCACGACTGGTGATCACCGCCCTGCTCAGCGAACGTCAGACGGTTTCCGAGGTGGCCGATCGCTACGGGGTGCACCGCTCCTGGGTGTACCGCCTCAAGGCCCGGTACGACCACGAGGGCGAGGCCGCGTTCGAGCCCAGGTCACGTCGCCCTCGCACCAGCCCCACCACGACCCCGGACACGACCATCGAGCTCGTGCTGCGGC
>JIBA01000007.1 GCA_000620545.1 Intrasporangiaceae bacterium URHB0013
ATGCCGATGAGCGTGCCTCGGGAGAAGCGTCAGCGGTCGCTCAGTGTGGCAGTGGCGCGGAGTTCCTGAGCCGTCTCGCTCGCCTCAGCATGGAGGCGGGCCACCTCGTCTTGCCACGGCTCGCGAGGGGCGTTGAAGTCGGCGGCCTTCGGGTTGAGCCACCACGGCCCAGGAGGAAACTGGCCCCCCACGTCGTTGAGGTCGCTCCGAACGAAACCAACCGACAGGAGGCGCTCTGCGCTCTCGGCGCGTAGCCGGAACTGCTCGGCCTCGGGCACATCTCCATGCTCAGTCAGCAGCACCGTAATGCGGGCACAGAGATCCCGGAGCGCTCCGAGTTGCCGCAACCGGTCTTCCACCGTGAAGACATGCTCGATCGTCCTCGGCGGCAACTCGTCATGGCCCATGGCGACATTGTGTGCCATCCGCGACGGACCGACCGCTCATGCCGCTCTCCGAGCGATCGTGCCGATGACAGGGAGTTGTGGCTGAGCACGTCAACGTGGGCTTCGTCGCCGTCAGGGGCTCCCGTGCACGGGGAAGTCACGACGCTACGGTCCTTGACAAACGACCGGCTCCCGCTCTCCCATCGAACCATCGAGATGGAGGTTGCCAATGTACGGATACACGATGCACTTCCCTGCGCCGATCGAGGCATACCGGGCCATGCACAAGGCGGTCCTGGAGGTGCTCGCCGAGGAAGGCGGCGGTGATGGGCTGCTCGTTCATTTCGCCTATCCCACCGACCAAGGCTTTGACCTGACTGAGGTGTGGGAGTCACAGGAGCATTTGGACACCTTCAACCGTGACGTGTTCGCCAAGGCCATGTCCCGAGCCGGTCTGCCAGCGGACGGGCCGCGCCCGCCGACTGACGAGTTCACCCCCGCCACCGTCATGACGACTAGCGCCTTCAACTCCGATGCGGTGACGTGACGGCCGAACGCCGCTTCTGCCGCTCTCAGTGCGTCAGGCTCGCCGCTCCCTCCGCCCGGACACAGACCGGACCCGGTGGGCAGGCCCATCGCGCTCAAGGTGCATCCACGTGCCACGGATCGCCGCCCCATCGCCGAACACTTCGAGGGACGGGTGACGACGCGTCCAGCCACGATTCCGACCAGCCCGTGCCCTCCGCCTGCCACCCTCCCCGGGCGGTCCGGCTGATCGAGGTGGCGTCGGACCGGGCATGCACGACGCCGCCAGCCGCGACGCTGAGGATCCACCGATCCAGAACTTCCAGCAGCTCAGCTGAGCCGCTGTCGCATGCATCGCACCCGCACTCGGGCACCGAGCCCAGGTGCACCGTCGGACGCGCGGCGGCGCTTACTCCTACATCCACGCCGAAGGGCTGCCCGTCCACCAGCGTCGAAGCAAGGTGCAGCGTGAGCCCGCCCGAGGTTGCCGGGTTCAGCTGCCGGACACGCCACCAAGCCTCCGGGTCCCGGACGCCGTCCATCCAGCGAGCCCCCTGGGCGTTGGTGACGTGCGCGAGCCCTCGACGGGCAAGCACTTCGCACCAGGCATCCACCCGCGCGTCCAAGATTCGGTACTTGCCCGGATCCAGACATCTGGAGTACTCCTCCTCCAGCGGGCTCCTATCCCGATGTGGATCATCCCAGCCGGGTGTGGCAGCCCCGGTCACGGCGAACGCCTGATCGACGTCCCGAACCAGAGCACTCAGCCACGCTGGAGCCGTGGTGGGACTCGGGTCACTCACTTCGGCATCATCAGCGTCCGCCGCAGCGCGTGCAACGGCTTTGTCTCAAGTTGCGCTCCCAGGAGGCGCGAACATCCGGACATGGCGCGATCCGCGGACGCACCAGTAAATGCAGGACGACGGGTCGAGCGTCCGTGTGGCACGATCCGCTCATGACGGACATTGTCACGAGCGTCGGCAAGGCCGATTCGGCACTCGACCAGGTCCTTAACGCTGAACTCGACAAGTTCAATGCGGCCGCAACGTCCAGTGTCCCACCGGCCGAGGAACTCACCGTTCGAGTGGAACAAGACGGCGCAGTGGTTGCCGGAGTCTCCGGGTGGACATGGGGCGCGGCAGCTGGCATCGGCATGACGTGGGTCCGTGATGACCACCGTGGAACCGGCGTTGGCACCAGCGCCATGACATCGTTCGAGACCGAGGCCAAGCGCCGAGGTTGCACGCACGTGTTCGTCACCTCCTTCACCTTCCAAGCACCCGGCTTCTATCAGCGTCTCGGTTACAGGGAGATCTTCCGCTGGGAGTCGGTGCCGACTGTCGGCCGAGATGATGTCCACATGCGCAAGGAACTCTGATACGTCCTTGGCCCCACCGCGCAACGCCCGGATCTGCCGCTCTCCGAGCTATCGTGCCGAGGAGCGCGCGTTCCCATCGAACCCCCTGCCTGCGGGCGGGTGCCCGCGAGCCTGAGACCACCGGCGCAGGGTCCCTTCCCCAGGAGGCGTCGGCGCGACGTCTGCCAACGTCAGTGGTGTGGATGGGGAGTGACGTCCAGGGCTCCGGTGTCGATGACGTCCAGAGCCACGTCGTGCAGCTTGCGGTTGGTGTTCTGGCTCGCGATCCGTAGCAGGTCGAAGGCCTGGTCGCGGGTCAGCTTGTACTGCGCGATGAGCACTCCGATCGCCGTCCCGATGTCGCGATTCGTCGACAGCGCACGCTGCAGGTTCTGGCTGCGATGGCGCAACTGTGCGGCGGCGATGGCCTGTGCGGCGTGTGTCGTGAGTAGCAGGCCTTCGGCCAGGTCGCCGTCATCGAAGGCGTCGGGCTCCTCGGCGTAGAAGTTCAGGCCCGCGATGACGCCGGCGAGCTCCAGCCTCATCCGGAAGGACAGCATGCTGCGCATGCCGACCTCGGAGGACACCCGCCGGCCGTACTCGGGCCACCGGTCGTCGGTGGCGAGGTCCTTCGGCTGGTAGACGGTTTCCTCGACGATGGCGTCGATGCACGGACCGGAGCCGAGTTCGTACTGGATGTAGTCGCCGCGCCGCGCCACCTCGTCGGTGGCTGCGGTCGTCACGAACTCGTTGTTCCGCACGGTCGTGATGCTCGCGGCGCGCGCCACGGGGACCCGCTGGACGGCGAGGCGAGTTACCGCCTCGAAGGGGTTGTCCGCGTGAGAGGTCATCAGCTGCTGGCTGAGCCGCTCGTAGTCCTCTGCCACCTGGCGCAGGTGTTCGGGTAGATCGGCGTGCTTCGTGGTTTCGGCCATCGGAGGTCTCCTTCGCTCTTACAGCGCGTGAGCGGCAGTGCCCGAGCGGTTAGCGGGCGACTGCGGGCCGAGTCACCGTCGCATCGGTTCGGTGCGCGGGCGACCCAGTCGCCGTGCTCTTACCCCACCGACGCCTACAGCCGTGACGGGAGTCAGCACCTCGAAGCTGACATTCTGGGGTCGAGGACGTCGCATGCGACCTGCTGCAGGGAGTGGTGAGCTTCCTTGGCGTGACTCGGTTGAAGCGCGCTGGTGCCTCCTCGGCCGTCATCCCACGATGAGGGCGGCATGACCGGATCACGTCGAGCGCACCGGCCCGCTGCCGCGTCGATGGTGCGTTGGGCCAGATCGCGCACGCTCGCTTCAAGTGCCAGCAGCTGCGCCATGGTCCGGGCTCCCTGCCGGTGCCGGCCCTCGTTGCCCTGAGGCCGCCGACCTGGTGATCTGGACTGCGGTTGGGCCCAGGACCGTCCACCTTCGGTTATCCCGAATCTGGACCCCACGTCACGGTGAGACCCTTGCTGGGTCCGCCGTCGGTCTTCAAACCCGTAGGACTGCGGCGAGCAGCCCGCTCAGACAAGGACAGCGACCAACCGGCCTGCACCTTGCCTGGGCGGGCCCGGGCCGGCCCCCGATGCCGACGTTCCTGCTGGCCGGCCGCTGGCCGCGCGGAGGCGAAGAGCGCCCGGAGCGGGGACCGTTCCACGCCGCGGGGGTCCGCTCGACCGGTCTCGGAGCCGCGTCGGGACGCGCGGGAGTGGCGCATGCCGGGTGGCCGCGCTCTTGTTCATGGCCCCGTTGCAGCGGCCTCCGCAAGGGCCCTTTCCGGTGCCCGGGTCCATGGGGGTCGGTCGCCACGAGAAGCCGTCCCCGCGTCTGGACCGGCCGCGACTGGGTATCTGACAGGAGCAAGGCCGACGAGGCGGCAGCAGCCGCCCAGGATCCTCAGCCGCACTCGCTCCTTGAGCCAACGTCTGGTGTTTCTTCCACCAGCAGCGGCCCCGTGGAGAGGATCCCGATGGGCATGTGCGAGCCCAACCGCGCCGACATCGACCGGGTCTGGGTAGCGACTGGGGTGCTGATTCACCAGCGTTCCTGCACGATTGACGAGGCATTCGAGCAACTGCTCGCGATGGCGCTCCGTCGCGACGAGTCCGTTCAGGACATCGCGGAGTGGATCGTGGTCCTGGCGTCCTTGGGGTGCGTGCTCGAGGACCACCGTTCCTGAACGCGGCCGCTGCAGCCGCCTCTCCGGGACCACCGGTCACCGCGGGTGGAAGCGCTTCGACGTCCGTGACTCATCGCGCTTGCACGCGTGTCCGGCGTGGCGGTGCGGCTCGGCCTCCACCGTGTCGGGCACGAGCCATGCGCGGGTCGCTGCAAGATATGGGGTGGCGCCGCGGTGCTGACGCGATCGCTCAGTGATGGGGTCCGGAACGTAGACCACATACCTGACGCGTTTGTCAGGAGGCGGGATGCGGGCGGGTGTCGCGGTCCCCGATCGAAGGTGGCGCGCGGGACCGATCACTCACCTCTGGAGCCGACCGGCCGTACGGCATTGTGACGACAATGGCGGCGTCGAGCTCGCCGAAAGCGTCAAGGGCCTCGTCTCGGTGGGCCAGCCCACCGGTAAAATCGACGGGGAGGCTGCAACTGGGCCTTACCGGCCCGGCTCTCCGTCATGGATCTCACGCGCCACGCCGTCACGGTCACGCCGCTACCGTCAAAGCTGCCGGCGCCGTCGCCTACCCCTCCCAAAGTCCCAAAGGCGCCGGCGCCGTCCATGACACTCTGGCACTGGGCCACCTTCGACACCCCTGTGCGCCGGCGCCTTCGGGGACAGTCGCCGTCATGCGGGTCTGTGAAAGCGTCGGACCTTGGGTGAGCTTCCACCATCGGCCTCCCCGACGCCGGGACCGGAGTAGCGTCGGCAGGTGAGGTCATAGCGCGGCGACAGCCGCCGGGAACCCTCAGACGCCGTGTCTCCCTGAGCGAACGCCTGGTGCTTCTTGCCACCGGCAACCCTTGAGGAGACGATCGCGATGACGAGCGACGAGCCACTGACTGACCCCCTGGAGCGTGTCGAGGTGGCAACCGGGGTCCTGATGCACCAGCTGCGAGCCGACGCCCCGGCCGCCAGGGCCCGGCTGCGGAAGATGGCAGCCCGCGGAGGGGCGCCGGTCGAGGGAGTCGCCGCCCTCGTGATCGGGTCGGCAGAGATCGGGTGCCAGCTGGAGTGCGCAGACCCGGACTGATGCGGCTCTTCATGGCAGAGGCAGCGCGTCCACGTCATGGCTGGCTGAGGCCCGCAGGTTGATGCCCGAGACTTGATGCCCGAGACGACACGCGCCGCGGCGCGTTGTGGCGGTCCTGAACGGTTGTCGCCCGTCCACGCCTCAGGCAGCCCAGAGGGTCACGCGTCAGGGGGCAGAGCTCGGGGGCAGGTAGTGGTGCGCGAACGGCTCGACCTCGGCTGGGGGCGGGCTGAGGTAGACCACGACGCGGCACCCCGGGTCGCCCACAGCGATCCGCTCCTCCAACAGCACCGAGGCCCCGACCTCGCTGTTCCTGGCGGCGATGCCACCGAACACGCTCGAGGTCATCCGGCACAAGGCGGGTGCCCGGCGGACCGTGTCGCCGAAGGGACACCGGGTGTTCTCCAGCACGATCCGCTCGACGCTCGCCTCCACGACCCGGAAGTCGCCGTCGATGGCCCGTTTCAGCCGCACGTAGCAGCGGCCGAGCTCCTCCGGTGTCAGCCGGCCGGTGATCTCCTCGGCCAGCCGGAACTCCGCCTCCATCTGGCCACCGACGTCGGTGCCGACCTGGGCAACGGCAGTCTCGGCAGCGTCGGGGCCGTGCTGCTCCTCGACGGTGCGCGACAGCTGCACGACTAGGGCGCGCAGGAACGACTCCTTGCCGAAGCCGCCCTCGGGTTGCGCCTCTTGCAGCGCTGGCAACACGCCACTGTGGCGGCGCGGCGGGTTGATGCTCACCGCCCGCCGTCGCGGCACCGGCAGCCGCATCGTGACCAGGACCCCGGCGTGCTTCCTCAGCGTCACCTCCACCTCGGGAGCCAGGGCTTTCATGATGAGCAGCCCGCGGCCGGATTCGGCGTCGAGCCTGAGGGTTTCCAAAGTGCGCTCAGCCTCCGCCCGCACCCCGCTCCCGGGACCCTGGACCGGGTGGTCCTTCGTCGGTGTGAGGCTCGCGGTGTCGAAGCCGGGCCCGATGTCGAGGACCTGCAGCACCGGCAGCTCGGTAGTCCACGACAACGAGACCCAGACCGGCCCGCCCGTGTGCCGGATGGCGTTGCCGACCGCCTCGGACGCCACCAGCTTCGCGTCCGCGATGGCGCCATCGCTTCCCGGGGCCCCATGCCGCGACAGGTAGCGCGCCAGCTCGCGCCTGAAGTCACTCACCTGGTCGGCGGCCCCCAGGAACCAGTCCATCCGAAGAGTGTGGCCCCACCTGTTGAAGAGGAGCAAGGTTCGTGTACAGCCCCCTCGCGGCTTCGGGGCCCGCCAGCACAGGCTGGTCGGCTCTTGGCGAGCGGCCGCGGCTGGGCTTCTGTCGATGCGGATCACACCCCGGGGCGTAAGCCCCCGTCCAGCGCAGATGTCGCTTCCGCGCACACACGACGGTAGGCGCCTTCATCCGGCACGCGCAGAGGGGCCGCAGCCTAGGGTTGCGTTCATGGATGCGGATCAGCCCGACACCAACACCAAAGTGCAGGAACAGATAGACGATCTGCGTTCGCGCGCCGATGCCGCCGACGAGCGGGCTTCCGCGAGTGAGTCCCGCGCCGACAAGGCTGAGTTGCGCGCTGACGACAGCGGCACCCGAGCGGATGCGGCTGAAGGCCGGACGGACGCGGAAGACGAGCGTGCTAAGGATGTCCGTCGCAGGATCGCAGAGGTCGAGGGCCGACTCGACGTCCACGAGGAGATGATTGCCGAGCTCCAAGCCGAAGGGCTCATCAGCAGTAAGCAGGCAGCGCAGCTAGACATTGCCCTACAGACCGCCCGCACGATCGGTGCCGCCGTTGGGATTGTCATGACTCTGTTCCGTGTCAACGAAGCGGGGGCCTTCGCGATCTTGAGGAAGGCAAGCCGAGACAGCAACCGCAAACTGCGGCTGGTTGCTGAAGAAGTCGTCCTGACGGGCGATGTTCCTGGACTGTCTGGCTGACACGGGCACTGAGGGGAACGCACTCATATGCCGCCGACTGCTCGTCAGTCCTAGAGCGGGCCGGGTCTTGCCTCTAGTCCAACTCGGCGCGGGCCTGATTGACGATCTGCCGGACAAACCTGCCCTTGGACTGGGTGTACGCGTCGCTCCATACGCCGCGCGTGACGAGGTCCCGTTTGAGCGACGCGTACTCCTCCCGATCGTTGTCGTGTGCACGCAGCCAAGAGGCGAACAAGCGCAAGTGAGCCTCGGGCCACTGATCCGCCGTGAACAGGTGACCGATCGCGGCGCGGACTCCGTGGGCGGGAACACCGTCGACCAGTGATCACCGACTGGGACGGGGCCGCTCCACCCTGCCTGCCTGAGTCGATCGCTGACCTCGCTCGCCCGGACGCTTTGCGGCATGCCGATGGCGATGTCGATGACCGGCTTGGCGAGCAGCCCCGGCACTGACGTCGAGCCGACGTGCTGGAACTCCCAGCCCGGACCTAACGACACCCTCGTCGAGGAGATGCGGTCCTGGCCCTTTTGCGTGTGGCAGCTCTCTGCGCGTGGAGGACTCAACTCGTGGTCAGGATCCAGCGTTTTGCAGGGGCCGGATAGCAGATCTTGGCGCCAGCCTCAACGCCGTCACCGAAGGCGCGGGTGCGCTGGAAACCGCTGCCGTGGGCGCGGGGGTCGGTGAAGGGTGTACCCGGCACGTCGCGGGCGATGAAGACGGCCATGGTGGCTTCGTCGAGGTCTCCGGCCTCGAGAAAGCCGCGGGAGGCGACCCAGCGTGACCAGGCGCCCGCGAAGCAGTCCGCCTGCAGCTCGCGTAGGACACCGGCGGACTCAGGGCGCGGCAGGCGGGCCTGCATGGCGTGCCCGAACTCGTGGGCCAGAACGAAGGACGCGGCGAAGTCACCGCCCTGCACGTAGTACGGGATCATCAGGCCCGACTCGTCCCAGGCGATGAAATCCCCGGCAGGACAGTAGAACGCGTTGTGCGCGGGGGCCTGTTCGTTCCCGCACGCGGGGCCCTCGCCTTGGTCGGACCGGTAGTAGCTGTAGCCGCGCAGGTCGCTGTAGTTGCTGCCCAGTGTCGGCAGGGTTTCCCGCCAGAACTGCTGAAGCAGTCCGATGGTCGCGGACAACGTCTGCTGGTAGTCGGCGTAGTCGAATGATGTGCGCCCGTCGGTGCCGATGCTTGCGCTCGGTGTCGGCTGGGGGGAGGCAGCCCCGGAGCTCTCGCTCCTGTCCTTCCTCGCGTCGGCGATGGCGCTCTTGATGACGTCGGTGATGTTGCGCAGGCTGGTGGAGTCGGTGCCGCTGCACGCGGGCAGCAGGAGCAGAGCCGCGACCATTGTGGCAATCACCGACCGACGTCGAACCACCGTGCGAGGTCCACGCATACGAGCCTCCCCCCTTAGAACAACATCAGGCCGGCATCGCGCCCAGCACCGCCTCACCTACCCAACAACCACGCGACTTCACGGATGACTACCGCCGTCCACCCAACGGCGACGCCCCCGCCGGCGAGCCAGACCGCTCATCAGGGGTGCCATGGGGTACGCGTCTCGGTATGGAGCCGATCCCGGAGACGCATGAGGCGCTCGAGGAGCTGGAGCGGTACGGCGACGTCGAACTGCGAGGAGACTTGCAGCTCCTGACCGAGCAGGCCAAGGAGCGCGTCCCGGGGCTGGTGGGCGTCAGTCTCAGCCTGGTCACCGAGGGTTTGGTGCTGACCTCGGTGGCCAGCGACGTCGACATCGCGGCGCTCGACGCGGTCCAGTACGCCGATGACGGCCCGTGCCTTGAGGCCGTTCGGCAGGCCGCCACGGTACAGACGGACACCGAAGCCCTGCTGGATGAGGGCAGGTGGCAGCTGTTCGCGCAGGCCAGCGCTGCGGCGGGGATCCGCAGCAGCCTGTCGATGCCGTTCCGCCGCGAGGGCGTAGTGACCGGTGGGGTGAACCTGTACGGCGCTGAGCCTGACTCCTTCGACGGGCATGTGGAGCAGCTTGCCGAGTTGTTCGGTGCGTGGGCTCCGGGAGCAGTGGCGAACGCGGACTTGTCGTTCGCGACCCGGCTCGAGGCGGTGAAGAGCCCTCAGCGGCTAAGGGGGCAGGCGTACCTCGACCAGGCCATCGGTTTCATGGTTGCGACGCGCGGGCTTCAGCCGCGCGCGGCCGAGGAGAGCATCCAGGCAGCGGCAGCCCGGGCCGGGGTGGCCGTCCACGTGCTGGCACGCGCCTTGGTGGAGGCTCTGGACCCGCACGACTGATGGAAAGAACGGACGCCGCAAGTCGGGTCGCCGGTCCACCTCTCTTGCTGTGGTGCAGCGCCGATGGTGCCCGATCTGACGTTACGGGGCATGGCCGCTGGGTACCCGTTGGGCATCGTCGAAGCAACGGCGCGACTGACGTTGGCTCGAGGTGCGCCGTGGATCAGCCGGTTTCCAGAAGAACACATGCGGGTCCGGCGGTGGCCGGTCTGAGAGGGCGGACGAGCCAGCAAACGACCGCGGACCGAGGGCAGGCGGGTCCTGACCGGGAGCGGACGGATCCCGGATCGGATATTTCCGCTGAAGGCCGCCCACTGGCTTCGGCTGTACCGCCTCCGGTGCGTCGCCGAGTCCGCCCGCCTTGGCGTCGGCCGGTTCGCCCAGATGCCACTGCTTCGGCGTTCGAGTGGCGCCGCGGGGGGGAGTTCACGGTAGGTGCCGAGGACGAGCTGTTGTTGGTGGACGACGAGGGCCACCTGCTGGGTGCGGCCGCCGCTCCCGTGCTGGCCGACGTGTGCGGCGCCCGCCAACCCGATGGTGACGTCACTGGTGAGATCTTCGTCGACGAGGTCGAGCTGAACACGACGGTGTGCGCCGACGGTGAGGAGCTGGCTGCGGCGCTGGGTGGCCTACGCCGGTGGTTGACCGCCAACGGCGCCCGGCCGATGGCTGTCGGGGTCCACCCGGACGCTCCCTTCGGGGCGGCGCAGATGGCGTCCTCCGCCCGCTACGACGGGATCCTGAGGGAGATGGCGGGCCTGTTCCGGACCCCGACCGCGGCGCTGCAGATCCACGTCGCACTGCCGGACACCCAGACCGCCATGCTCGCCTACCGCGGGCTGCGCAACCGGCTGTGCCTGCTGCGTGCTCTGTCGGCGAGCTCGCCGTTCTGGCACGGGCAGGACTCCGGGCTCGCCTCGGCCCGGTCGGCGATCACCCGTTCCTACCCGCGGACCACGGTTCCGCCGGCCCTGCGGTCCTGGGAGGAGTACATATCCACGACAGAGCGGATCGTCAGGGCCGCAGCCATCCCGGACTACACGTACGTCTGGTGGGACCTGCGCCCTCAGCCGCGGCTCGGCACCCTGGAGGTCCGGGTCATGGACACCCAGACCTCGCTCTCCCGGGTCGCCGGACTGGCCGCGATGGTCCAGGGCCTAACCCGCCACACGGTCGAGGACCCGGACGCGGTGGACCTTCCCGACGACGTCCTGGCCGCCAACGACTACCGCGCCTATCGGTACGGGCTGGACACCGCCGTCGTCGACGTCGACGGTGTCATCAGGCCGCTGCGCGAGGTCGCCGTGCGGACGTTGGCCGAGGTCCGCGGCGCACTGGCCCCGGATGGGCTCGACCGGCCCCTGGACGTCGTCGAGTCGATGCTCCTGGGCCTGTCCGAGCCGGACCGGCAACGCGACCTGTGCCGACAACACGGCATGCCAGCCCTGCTGGACGACCTCGTCACCCGAACCACCACCCAGGACGGATGAGCAGATGTACGCAGACCACCTCACACAGCCCTGGCTCGACTGCCTCACCGAGAAGCTCCCGGACGTCCAGGTCTTCGACGCGCACAGCCACATCGGCGCGAACGATCCCAGCGGCTTCACCGCCAGCCTCGATGAACTGCTTGAGGGCTTGGACGCCGTGGACGGGCGGGCGGCCGTGTTCCCGTTGGCCGAGCCGGACGGCTACCGAGAGGCGAACCTGGCCTGCGCCAAGGCGGCAGAAGGCTCACCCGAGCGGCTGGTCGCGTTCGCGCGCATCACCCCCGACGAACGTCCCACGGAGCTGCTCGAGGAGGCGCTGGCCGCCGGCGCGCGCGGCGTCAAGCTCCACCTCTCCAGCGACGAGTTCGCCCTCTCTGACCCGCGACTCGACGAGGTCTACCGGATCGCCCACGAGCGGCACCTGCCGGTCATCGTGCATGCCGGGCCGGAGCTGACCACCCTGGGCGAGGACCCGCTGCGCGTCTGTGCCCGCTGGCCCGGGCTGCGCCTGATCCTGGCCCACTGCGCCCTCACCGACCTGGACCGCCTCAGCTACCAGCTCGCCGACACCCCGAACCTGTTCGTCGACACCTCATGGTGGACTCCCGCCAACGTGCTGGCGGCCATGAAACTGGTGCCTGCCGGCCGCATCCTTAACGCCAGCGACCTGCCCTACTGCAGCCCCTCGCACGCGACGTTCAAGACCATCCGGTGCGCCTGGCAGGTCGGCCTGCAGCCAGACCAGATCTCATCGATCATCGGAGGACAGTTCGCGCGGCTGGTCGACGGCGACGCACCGCTGGACCTCGGCCCCCCTCCGGCCGACGAGCAGGCCCCGATCGGGCCCTCCCTGGAGATCGTGGCGACCAACCTGCTCGCCGCCCTGGAGTCCACCCAGCGCGGTGAGGACCCCGGCGTGTGCCTGACCGTCGCCCGGCATGCCTGCACGGTCCGGGAAGAGGACCCGCAGGCCCCGGCCCTCACCTCGGTGGTCCAGCTGCTCGACCTCTACGAGGAGCACCACAGCCGGATCCCGAAACGCAACCAGTTCAGCCCCGGGTGGGACCTCATCTCAGCGGCAGCGTTCATCGCCCGCACCCCGACTGCGCCACTGCCCTGAGGGGCCGGCGTTCCACCGACTGGCAGGAGGTACAACGATGCGGCGACTCGCCCAGGCACAGGGAGTGTTCAACATCGTCAGCGGCGTCTGGCCGCTGGTAAGCATGCGGACGTTCGAGGCCGTCTACGGGCCGAAGACCGATCGCTGGCTCGTCCACACCGTCGCGGGCCTGCTCACGACGGTCGGCTGCGCCCAGTTGCTCAGCCGGAACCCCGTACAGCTGCGCGTCGCGCGAGTCGTCGGCATCGGCACCGCCGCCACCCTGCTGACGATCGATGCGGTCTACGTGCCCAAGCGGCGGATCAGCCGGATGTACCTGCAGGACGCCGTGTGCGAGCTGGGGTGGCTGGTGGGCTGGGCCTGGGTGTCACGGCAACGCCGAACCGGGCGTGCATGACCCCGGAGGGACTCACATGGAGCTGCTCACTCCTCCCTCCGTATGCCGTGGACGGGCGGCGACCACCCGGGACGCATGCCCTTCCCCCTCCCCAGCCATGGCCTCGGTCGCAAGGCGACCTGGAGAGCGTCGAGGCGTGTGAGCGCCGCGGCGACGCAAGCTCGAGTGATGCGGATCTTTCCTGTCGCTTAGCAGGGTCACGCTCGGGCACATTTCGAAGGACCTGAAGGACTCGAGCGGATGACTCCCGAAGGCCCGCTTGGCCACGCGGACGGGGGGCGCCGGCTGAGTGCCGGGCTAGGCAAGCCCGCGGTGACATCCGACGCCGGTGTCCCGAAGGCAACTGGGCGTTGCCAGACAGACGCTATACACCGCGCTCCCCCCAAACTGCACCGTGACCATCACGGTCTCGTAAGCCGCAGGTCCACCATTCTCCTGCCGCCACCGGCAGCTATGCGACGATGCGCCCCTCCGGCCACCTCCGGCGGCAGGGGGGCAAGACCCCTTTCTTGCGTCCACCGGTCTTGGTTACGCCGGGACGTACCGACGGAGCGGTCCCTTCGACGCCCGTGCTGATGACTCCAGTGAGCGTGTTGCCATCAGCGGGTCACCGAGGCACTTCAGGGTGGTATTCGCCGGAAGGCGGCCCTCCCAACCAGCATCGCTGCGGACGCGGTACGACCCCATTCCGCCGGGTTGGGGTCCAGCGGACACGGGTAGGAGGCACGTAGTCCGCCTCCCGGTGGACATCCCCGACACCGGTTGGAGCACCCATGTCCGAGAACCCAGTGACCCCCGCGCCCGCCGACGGAACGGATGACGCCAGCACGGGCCTCGCTCCGGGGACCGAAGAGGCCGCCGGGACGCTTGGCGCCACAGGGGCCCCGGCTGAGGCAAGCGCGACAGCGGCGGCAGGGACGTCAGAGCCCATCGACGAGCCGTCCGCGACAAGCGCCACCGCCGCAGACGTCGGAGATGGCGGCTCGCAGTCCAGCCTTGCGGCGCCCGCTGCGCCGATGCGGGGGCTGAGCTACGCCGTGGACATCGTGTTCTGTGTCGACGTGACGGGGAGCATGACTCCGATCCTCGACGCCGTGAAGGCGAACGCCTTGCGCTTCTACGGGGACGTCCAGGACAACCTCGTGAACAAGGGCAAGAACGTCGACGAGCTGCGTGTGCGCGTCGTGGCCTTCCGCGACTTCGGGGCGGACGGGGACGCTGCGATGCAGGAGTCGCCGTTCTTTGCGCTACCGGCCGAGCAGGGCGAATTCAGCGCCTTCGTCAACGGGCTCGTGGCCGAAGGTGGCGGGGACGCGCCCGAGTCGGGCCTCGAGGCGGTCTCCCTCGCCATGTCGTCCCCGTGGACGACCCGAGGCGACCGGCGACGTCAGGTCATCGTCGTCTGGACGGACCAGCCAGCCCATCCGCTCAACTCCGCAGCGCTTCCGGAGGCATACCGCGCCCGCGTGCCCGCGGACTTCAGCGCGCTCACCGACGCGTGGGAGGACGCCCAAGGGGCACTCGGCTCGAGCAGCAAGCGGCTCATCCTTTTCGCCCCGGACGGCCCGGGGTGGAGCGACATCTCCTCAGTCTGGGAGAACGTCGTTCACCACCCCTCGCAGGCCGGTGGCGGCCTGTCCGACGTGGATTACGGCACCATCATCGACTCGATCGGTAACTCCGTGTGAACAAGGGAGAACGACCCGAAGCCGACGCTGCCATGGACGCCGCGCCGGCCGAGGGCCAGCGGCCGTCGGTCAGCGACGAAGCCACCGCAGAGCCACCCGAGACGCCGCCGACCGAACCGCGGGAGCCAGACGGAACGGCGGTCGAGGCGCCCCAGGCTGACGTGGAGGCACCAGCCCAGCTCCCCGCGGCCGATGATGCAGAAGGGGCGCGGACGCGGTCCCTCGAGCAAGCATGGAACCCCGAGCACGAGGAGGAATCGGCAACCGTGACGCGCTCGCCAGCCGGACCCCGCGTCGCCTGGGGCTTCAACCTGGGGAAGATCCCTGACCGCGGGGAGGACTCGGACCCCATCGTCCGGCACGGTCGGCACCTCGGCCTGGTGGCCGTATTCGACGGAATGGGCGGCGCAGGCGGCACCGTCTACGACACGCCGGACGGTCCGCGCACCGGCGCGTACCTTGCGTCCCGGGTGGCACGAGAGGTGGTCGAGGCCCGGATGCTGCGCCTGCTAGACCCGGAGTGGAACCTCGACGGACCCGCCACCGCGCGGGACCTACAGCGCACTGTCAAGCAGGCACTTGTCGACACACTTCGTGACCTCAAGGCCCCGGCAAGCGGCCTTCGATCGCGACTGATCCGAGCCTTGCCGACGACGATGGCGATGATCGCCCTGCAACGTCGTGATTCCAACGGCGACGGTTGGACCGGGCACCTGCTCTGGAGCGGCGACTCGCGCGTCTACGTCCTCGACCCGGTGACAGGAGCCCACCAGGTCACCACCGACGACATCCGCGATGCCGGGGATGCCCTGGTCAACTTGCGCCAGGACTCGGTGGTGAGCAACGCGATGTCCGCGGACACCGACTTCGTCGTACGGCACCGCGAGGTCGCGCTGAACGCGCCCTTCGTGGCCATCGCCGCCACGGACGGCTGCTTCGGCTACCTGCCCACCCCGATGCACTTCGAGCACCTCGTCCTGGCCGCCCTGCGAGACTCGCCAGACGCCGAAGGCTGGTCAGCCGCGACGCAGTCCGCCGTGAGCGCGGTCACCGGCGACGACGCCGCCATGGGGGTACTCGCGATCGGCGCCGACCATGCCGACCTGCAGCAGTTGTTCGCTGCGCGGACAACCGAACTGGAGCGTCGCTGGATACGCCCGCTCGACAAGCTCAAGGAAGAGGTGCTGCGCGCCGAGCAGGCGTTGCAGGAGGCCCGGGACCGGCAGATGACCGATCTGGTGCGCCTCTGGGGCGACTACAAAGCCGAGTACGAGCGCTACCTCGGCGCACCATACGAGAGGGAGTCGTGATGGCGAACACCGACGTCCTGCGTGCTGGGGACATGCTGCGCGGATACCGACTCCTCGGGGACTTCCGGGTCGTCGGTGCCGGGCTCAGCGAGTGGACGTTCGCCGAGCAGGGTGGACGGGTCTACTTCATCAAGCGCTTTCTCAGCCCGACCTACCCCGACGACGCGGCACCGGGAAGCCCGAAGACCAAGGCGAGGAAACGCGAGCGGTGCGCGGCCTTCGAGGCGCACCACCGCGGCATACAGGTGGCCATGGCTCCCTTGACGTCCTACGGCGGCAACCTCATCGCGACGCTTGACTTCTTCCGTGAGGGCGCGAAGTACTACAAGGTGACCGAGAAGGTCGATCTGGCCGGATTGATGCCGAGCGACGTGTCCAGACTCGACTTTTCCGCCCAGCTCGTCCTGCTCAAGACGGTGGCGCACAGCCTGAAGATCCTGCACGACCTGAACATCGTCCACAGCGACCTCAAGCCAAGCAACGTCCTGATCAAGCGGACCGAGCTCGGCTACACCACCAAGCTCATCGACTTCGACAGCTCCTACATCGTCGGCTCACCGCCCCCTCCGGAGGAGATCGTGGGGACGATGACGCACTACTCGCCGGAGCTGGTGCGCTACATCCAGGGCACCGCCGACGCCGCCGAGCTGACCGAAGCGGCCGACATCTTCGCGCTGGGACTGATCTACACGGAGTACCTCACCGGATCACTCCCGACCTTCGACCCCACCTACCCCCAGGCTGCGATCGCCGTCTTGCATGGTGAGCGCCTGCGGGTAGCCACGGACCGAGCCCCAGAGGCGGTTGTCGACCTCGTGGAGCGCATGATGCTGCTCGACCCTGCTGCTCGGCCCACGGTGGCCGAAGTGCACAGCACGCTGATGAGCGTCCGCAGCAGCCGGAGCACCGCCGGCCGCTTCCCAGCTCCTCCTCGCCCGCCGATCCCGGTGCGCCCAGCGGCCCCAGTACCCGCAGCCTCGCGTACGGCCTCCACCTCGTCAGCACCGTCACCCGGCCCCTCAGCAGCGACGCCGCCCACGGCATCGGGGCTGCGCGGCAAGGGGCTCGGCATCGCCAACAAGGGCACCGCACCACCTGGCGAAGGCAGTGCCGACACTCCCCACGACACACCCCCCACCGCCCCGGCACGGCGAGGCGCAGGCCTTCTCGGCCGACTGGTCTCGCGTATCGACGAGCGGCGATCGCGGTGACCGATCGGACACCGGTGTGGCGGTGCGCGGTCTGCGAGACCGTGAACGAGGGCGGCACCGCCTGCGCAGCGTGCGGCGCCGTCATGACCCACCGATCCTGGATGGTCAACGCCGCCCGTGCACGGATCGCACCCCTGCCGGTCTCACCACCCCCGCAGGCACTGCCGGAGCCGGTCCAGCGAGCCATCAACCGGGAGCCCCTGGATGAGGAGGGATGGCCCTACAAGGAGCAGGACCTCCGGATGATCCCGGTGCCCGGCGGCTGCATCATGATCAGCACCCCAAGAAGACGTGACCCTGGGGGCTGGTGAGACAGTGACTCGTCCGGCCCGCCGTGACACGGCACCCAGGGCGGGCCCCATGGCAGGCACCGGGCCCGCGCGGCCATCCGAATATGACTGCGCCCCGCATCCGTTACGGGTGCGGGGCGCAGCAACAGGCGAGAATCAGTCGGTGTCGCGCGCGTGACCGCGCGTTCCCGACTTGGCCAGACCCCGGGCGATCATGTAGCCGATCGTCAGGAGCGTGATGTAGCGCAGGGCCTGCTCAGCGCTGAACGGGTCGGCGGTGTTGTCGCCGTCGTCGCCGACGACCAGGGCCGTGATCGCGACGGCGAGCACCGCTGCGACGTAGGCGATCAGCTCGGTGGTCTTGCGGGCCGGGCGGGTCTCGGTGGCATAGTTCCGGGCAGCCTCGTGGCTGGTGGCGTCGTGCTGGTGAGTCGACAAGATGAACTCCTCGAAGGATCAGAGTGTGGCGCTCGTGAAGCGCTCCGTGCTGACGACGGCCTTTTTCTAGACTCTCGGGAACATCCCTCGTAGGTGAGGTCTCCCCGGCGACTGCACTCAGAGGCAGTCGCGTCGTAGCGAATGTTCAGCATGTCTCATTTGGACAATTGTGGCAAATCGGATCGATAGTTAACGCTCGGATCGTCCCGCCGCCGCTCTGCTGAAGTCACCACCCGTCAGTCTGGGCCATCCGTGTCGGCTGGAACCGTCGGCGGTGTTTCCGTGTGCCCGAGTGATCAAGTCGGGCTCACGGGGACACCTGACCGGTGGACACACTTCTTGAATCCTGTCCGGCTGAGTGACTTCCTACCCATCTTCCATTGGTGGGCGTTTCGTGGCCGTCGTTTAGCGGTGCGACGTTGGGATGGTTAGCGTCCCGGTGTCGGCGACCTCCACTGCGATGTCCGCCAGTCTGCGGTTGGAGTTCTGGCTGGCGACCCGCAGCACGTCGAACGCCTCTTGACGGGTGAATCGGTGCTCCATCATCAGGATGCCCATGGCGACCCCAATCTCCCGGTTCGTCTCCAGGGCCTTGAGCAGGTTCCGGGAGCGGTGGGTCGCGAGCGTTTCCGAGAGCACAACCGCTCCGTGTGTGGCCAGGATCAGTCCGACACCGATGGCTGCCTGGTCGAAGGCGTCGTTGGCGTCGGAGTAGATGTTCAGCCCGGCTACCACCTCGGACTCCTCGTGCAGCTGCAGCCGCTGGGAGAACACACTGTTCACGCCTACTTCCGCGCTGGCGCGTCGGCCCCAATCACCCCAGCGTGGTTCGGAGCTGACTTCACCGGTGACGTACACCGAGTCCTCAAGCACCGCGTCCACGCAGGGGCCTGAACCGAGCTCGTATTGCAGCGCATCGGCCCGGCCCGCCTGGTCGGCGGTTGACGCCGCCGTCGTGAAGCGGTCACCGCGCAGCACGCTGACACTGGCCCACCGGGCCCCACCGACTGTGTCGACCGCGACCTCCACCAGGTGTTCCAAGGGTTGGTCCACGTGACTGGCCATACGCTCTGAGAGGCGCCGCATCGCAGCAGCGACTTCAAGCAGGTCATACTCGCCCAGCCGGGAGGACATCTCGGTGCCGGCATGGACCTTGGGCCGGGTTTGTGACATCGACTCCTCATTCCTCACCATGGAGGCGGGGGCGCGACCACTGATCCGAGTATCCCCCACGTCGGCCCCCCAAAGGCACTTGACCAGCAGCGCACGCGGTTGCCCGTTGACTGCGTCACTCCGCGGGGCTGGAGACGGCCCGTTGCATATCCGCTCATGCCGCGCGGAGGACGGGACGTCCGACATTGCCGCGCGCCGGGTCCTGATCGCGTCAGAAGTCGAAGCGGGTCGAGCCGCCGGGTTCGACGCCGAGGACGGCGGTCAGGGCACGCGGCGCTATCCGATAGACCTGCCAGGGCGCGGGCCCAAGTCCGGGCGCATTGAATGGCGCTGTGAGGCCGGTGCCTTCAACGTCGGGCTCCACAGGCCAGCCCTGATCGGCCCACGCGTGGGCCAGCCGTGCAACGGTCGCAGCGTCGGAAACTCGCTCGGCACTGCCCTCGACCACCACGTCCATCTCGAAGATTGAGGTCGAGATCGCGCACCTCGGGTCGCGAGCGACATTGCGTGCCTTGGCGGTAGCGCCGCCGGTCTGGAACCAGAACTCGCCATCCAGCCACAGCGCACCAACTGCAGTGACATGAGGACTGCCGTCTGAGTTCACGGTGGTCAGCCAGGTCGTGCGCTGGTTGGGAGCCCCCACGGCCGGAGGCTCACCGGCGTTCAGGCGTTCCTGCACTGCTTCCCACTGCAACGGTTCGAGCCCGTCACCCGCGCCGATGTTCGTGATCTTCATGACCCGACGCTAGTTGCTCATGCGGGAGACGCATAGAGCAACGCCAGCCGCTGCGCTGCATACCCGTCCGCTCTGCCGCGTAGCGTGCTCGCTCGGACGCCCGAGCGTGCCGCGGACGGGACGTCCGATCTTCCCGCCGATCGGTCGTGCGGATCCGGGTTGAGCGGCGGTAGGGGTGCCAGACTCGCACTGTGGATCAGGGGAAGGCAGGGGCCGAGTCGAATGCTGGGGTGCCGGCGGTGCCGACGGGTGGGCATCCTCTTCGCACGTGGTGTATCGCGGTGCTCGCAGGTGCTGGTCTCGGCACGGCGAGCTCGCTGACAAACGTGTTCGGGTCGCCGTACGGCCCGCATACCCGGGTGCCCGGTGAGGGCGTGGCCTGGCTGCAGATTCTCAGCACCTGGCTCGGTTCGATGTGGGCGTGGGCCCTGTTCCCGTTCGTGGTCGGATGGATCGTGCGGCGTCCGTTGCGCGCTGTGCTCGGAGGTACCGCGGGTCTGCTTGTTGCGGTGGTCGCCTACTACGTGTGTGACGCCTCGCTCGGGATGACTTCAGGCATCGAGGTCAATGCCATGGCCACGTGGGCTGGGCCGGCCGCGGTGGGCGCGCCGATCATGGCGCTGGTCGGCAGCTACTCCCGAGGGACAGGTCTGGAGCACTTGCTTGCCGCACTGGTCGCGCCGGCGCTGATGGTCTATGTCGTCCGGCGCAGGGGCGGAGGTTCCGGTCCGACGCAGCCGTGGTCCAACTGGGCCGTGCTGCTCATCGCGGGCGTCCTGACGGCCGTCTTCTGCGTGCGATTCGTGAGCCAATGGCGGGCTCGGCTCGGGAACGGAGTGAAAAGCGAACCCGAGGCAACCGACTCTGCGTAGGGTGCCCATTCCGAGAATGCGCGACTATGCCGCCAGCCGTGCGAGAGCGGACCCGGCGTTGTACGCAGGGTTGCGACCGGAGGTGCTTAGCTCTGAGAACTCGTCGGTGGCCCGCTCCATACGAGTTCGGCATGCAGGCCATGGTCGGCGTCCAGGGCGGGACGGACCCGATGAACGAACTGGGGACGGCCCACCGGCCGCGCCAAGTGGGTAGGCGTCGCGGTCCACGTCCGTACGAGCCAGCCATCCGCGTCAGTGACGACAGTCGTGCGCCACGGATATTGACTGCGGACACCGTGCTCCTCCAGCAGCTCACGAACGAACGCAACGGCTTGGCCGTCTGTCGCAGTCACATGCCTCAAACGGTACGGCGGACCGGCGTGTCAGCGATAGGACTCGACGCATCACGCGACGTCCGCAACTGCCGCGTTGACAGCGTCGTCCTGCTCCGTCAGCGTCGCGGTCGTGCGTGGCACCATCGAGCATGAGCAAGCGCAAACAGCCCGGGCCCACGTTCGCTGATCTGGTCAAGGAGCCGACGTGGTCGCAGAGCGAGTCCTCCCGGACGGGGCAGCACGCGCCAAGGCCTGGACGATTCAATGGCGCGGACCAGTTCTTTGACCCGAGCGGCAGCCGGTTGAAGCTGGTGGCGGAATCCATCACCGAAGAGGAAGCGCAGCGTCTGCTCGAGGATGGCGCCGCGCTCGTCTCCGAGGCTTGCGGCTGCGGAGGCAACTACGGTGGCTGCACGCCGGTATGGGCTACAGAAAAACAGCTTCACGAACTGCGATCCGGGCCGCCTCCACGGTTCGCCGACCGCCACGGAGCCCCGACGTGGCTGGATGTCTGGGCCGGCGACCAAAGCTCGGTCGTGTTCGCCCACGGTGACGTCTCGTGGGGCAACACCCTGGAGTAGTCACGCACGCTCATGCCGCTGCAGCGGAGTCGAAACCGCTCGCGAGAGCGCGCCGATCACGCGAACCGGCACATTTCGCCCTGCTGCCCGGTATACAGGCACGCATGCGCTCCCGTCATCTGCTCGCCGCTACCGCGGCCGCGCTCGTCGCGCTGACCCCGACGGCATGCGCACACCAGGGCACTGCAGACGCCGCCAGCCCCGGCGGAGCGCCCAGCTCCGCGAGCACGGCCGGCACGGAGCTGCCCATCCCCACGATGCCTGCCGGGTCGGTCCCGGCCGGCACGGACGACGACACGGACGCGGGCGCCAACGTCGAGCTCTACGCCGGCCCGGACACCTGTCAGATCGCGCAGTCCGGGGCGAACGTTCGGCTCCGGATGACCAACTTCGACGCGACCTCGTGCGCCGACGTGGCCCGGACGCTCTCTGGCAACGGCGCGTTCTGGACCGTCCGGTCCCAGCCCGGAGACACCTCCCAGCACCAGCTAGTGTGCGCGATGAGGAAGGACGACCACGGCGCCGCAGTCCTGGACACCGGAGGGGCCATAATCGGCCAGGCCGTGTGCGCCAACCTGCTCCAGGCTGGCTGGCAGGAGGACACCGCCGCTGAGGACGCTTACACGCGCGCCCGAGCGTCCGCGAGCGCCGCCGCAGCCCAAGCCCAGCAGGACGCGCAAGCGCAAGCCGCCGAGGCCGGGCAGCTCTCGCGGGACGGTGACGCCGTCGACACCACCCTTGCTCACGTACAGGGCTGGCCGGCCACCCTCACCGAGGACCTCGGTAAGGTCGACGCCGCCCTCAAGGACGTCAAGACTGCGCTCGCGCAGACCCGCACCGATGCTGCCGGCGGGCAGGGCGAGGACTGCTACAACGTCACGACGGTCACCTACGACGCTGAGCAGAACGTCGGGTACGCGGTCACCCAAGGGGTCGGGTACGCCGCGACACAGGACGTCGGCGCCGACATTGCCTCGGCCCGCGCCGACATCGACCAACTCGAGCAGGCCGTCGCCGCGCTCACGGCACATGCGGGCGCGCAGGCCCCGGCCGGCGTCGACGCCGCAAAGGCCGCCCTGCGCCGCGCGATTGCAACCGCGATCTCGCACACGAACACGGTCATCGACCAGGCGAACGGCCACGCGAAGACCGCCTACGGCATCGCGAGGAAGCTCGCGACCGGGGCGTGCGAGGGTGACGGGCCCGGGGACCGCGAGTCGGTCGCGCGCATCAGGTGATCCCGAGCGCGCGAGCAGTGCGGGGTAGCGGAGAGGACTCTGCTGACCTGGAGCGCGCCGTCGTTCGACGCACGCTCATGCCGCAATCCGCGCGACCCGATGCTGGTCCCGGCGTACCGTGCCTGGATGACTCGCGCACGCGACCTTGACGCCATCTGCTCAGAGCTCGTGGCGAGACAGTGGAGTGCGCGGAAAGTACCCTTCGGCGTATCTGTCGACCAGAATCGCGGGCGCGTAGTGCTTCAAACTGTCCGACTGCTCGAGGAAGAACGCGAGGCGCTGCGCGTCATTGGCGGTGACCAACTTGAAGTCGACGAGACGGCACATCCAGAGCGTCGATAGACCGGGCTTTTGCCTTGGCTCGGGGTGGCGGCCGCGACCCGCATCCGGACATGCCGCGTTGCGGTGTGCCAACGCGGACCGGTTCGACGCGGAAGTCCTTGCCGGGAGCTGCGTAGCACCTCATACTCGCGCAGGTGTCCATCACCGTCGACCTCGTCGCGCTCACTCGCCGCTGCCGCTGGTGGCGTCGACTCGGATTCGGCGGGGTCGACGTCCTCGTGAGGCTGGTCGACGTACCCACCCAAACCTGCGTGGCGCTGGTGAGCGCCGCCCTTTCGCGCATCGACGCCATGGCAGTGGACTGGGACGGCAACCGCTCCCCATACACGGTGTACGGCACTCACCGCGGCGCTCTCGTTCAACTCGGGGGAGAACGCGAATGGCGTGATCTCGTTGGCGAACTCGCCGATGCGCTCCGCGAGACCGGCCACGACGGAACGATCAGCGCGCCTGAGGCCATGCCCGACGAGGTGATGCCGGCAGTTCGGGAAGCGCCACCCTGCCCATCCCTGACCGCGCTGCTAACGATCGACCCGCCGCTGCGGGAAGGCCCATTCAACGTGATGGGGGTTCCCGAGGCCCGGTGGGGCGTACCCGCCCGCGCCACGCAGGAGGCCCTCGCCCTCGCCGCCACCTTCGTGAGTGAAGGCGAAGGCGACTGGAGGGTCTACCAAGGCGCGTACCCCATCGACGTGTCGGCAGTGGAAGCCCGGGAGGTCTTCGAGGCGTCACTGACCCTTGACGGACCACCCCTGGCAGCGCTCGCACGGCTGGGACGACGGCCACCTACCGCGCGCCTTGGAACACACGCAGTCGCGCTACAGCAATGGGGCGCGACGCAGTGGACGGTCGCTACCCCGGAGAACGGGCACGTCGAGGTAGCGCGGCGACTCATCGAGATGGCGGTCGCATTGGCGCCGCACGTTGACTTGGCTTTCATCCGGCCTCGCTTCCCGGCCCAGTTCAACGGCGTCTATGAACGAGCTGGTTCGCCTCGGGTCCGATCGCTGATGAACGAATGCGTTCCCGAAGCCAACGGTGCGCAGGTCGTCACCGGGGCACATCTCGCGAAGGCTCACGATCTGGGCGACTGGCAGGTCACGGAGGTTGCCGACGACCGGTACCTCATCACTGCCCCCGACCTTTCGAAGTGGTACCGCCCCATGACGATGTCGGGCTGGGCCACCGACGAGTACGCAGCCACGCACCTGATCGCGAAGGCCCGGCAGGACTTCGGGGAGATGGTGTTGCCCGCATCCGTCTGACCGGGCGAACAGTCATCCGGACATGCCGCAGATCGCTCCCGCCGTTGAGCGGCACCCGTCACGATGTGGTGACGGGACTCGTCGCAGGCGGCCTCTCCGCGGCGATAGGTCCTACGGTGCTGCCATGGCACAAGCCGGCCAGCACCTTGCGCGAGCGGTTGTCGTTATCGCTGCAGCAGCACTGTCCGGATGTGCGCAGCAGGTCTGGGCCCCTCCGGCCGTTCCTTCGTCGACGACCACCTCGATACCGGGTTGCCCACCTGTGGAAGTCCGGCCAGGCCGGTACGTCAACATCGACTTCACGGATTTCGTGGTGCACAACGGCGTCAACTACGCAGCACGCCCTGAGGAGTCAGCGGCTTTGACGCAGGGCCAGGTTGGGCCGGAGCTGTTCCGTGTCATCTGCACGTTCTCGACTCTCAACCAGATCACACAATCCGAGCTGCCTGATCCGACTGAGGATTCAGCTGGCTTCATCCCCGCCGGCTCCCCGGTGTTCAGGATGAAGGGATGGCCCGAGGCGTGTCGGCTTGCCGCCAAGTACGACGGGCGATGGGTCGTTTACGTCGCGACTATCGACACGCCACAGGCATCGACCTTCAACGAGTGCGGGCTCGACCCCATCCGATGGGCTGACGACAAACGGCCTTGATAGCCGGGGGTGCCGCGCATCCGCGGACGGGACGTCCGGTTTTGCCGCTCGGAGGACGGGACGTCCGACATTGCCGCGCCCCGGGCGCCGCCCTAGATCCAGTCTGGTGGCGTCTCGAAGAGCCCGCCCCAGCCGCTCTCCCCTTCTGACGGTGGCCCGCTGGGCGGCTTTGGCGCCGAGAACAGATACTCACCGAACCGATCCCCTTCCGCCGAGAGTGCGAGCCCAAGGGTCCAGCCGGAGGCCGTCGTCCGCCAGTACATGACCTCCTGACCGTCCTCGCTGACCCACTGTTGGATCGCGTGGTCCACTGGAAGACCCTTCCTGGTGAAGTCGCTCGTGCGGTAGACGCCGCCAACGAGGTCGGGGCGGAAGCGCCCTCGCTGCCGGTGCCAGCCCATCGCGCTGGCCCAGAGCGTCCGAAGCGCGTCACGTGTCTCCGAGAACTCCCGGTTGTCGAGGCGACGGCCCCGGTCGTCGAGTGCCTGAGTTCCGGCCGCCGCCGCCTGACGCTCGGCCTTGCGGGCTCGAACGACGGCCAGGGCCTTCGGCTGCGCCCATTCCACGAGAGCCGCAAAGACGGACCATGTCTTGGCAGAGTTCACGCGGGTGTCATAGGCCAGTTCTCGGCCGTGTAGAACGCCGTGCCGGGAGAGACTCCCTCGCGTCTGCGTCTCCTTGACGCTCGTGCCGTAGACCTTCTGCAGCGAGGCGAGGCACGCCTCGAGCCCGACGAGCCGTTGCGGGTCAACGAGATCGGCCTTCTCGCGCGTCTGGGTGAAGAACTTGCTCCCACCGGTCACATCCATGACTATCCCCTCCATGTGGGCCTGAAGCAGGGGAACGGAGGCGTCGTACCTGCCTGCGAGGTGATGGTCGCGAGCCAGGCCGACGAGACGGGCGCGCTCGTGGAACAGGCGATGCAGCTCAGGGTCGGTCGCCCCCAACACGCCCACCTGGGCGCAGATGCGCGACAGCCGGGTGGCACCGTCGTCGCCGTCCCACTCGGCCGCCAGCAGGTCGTCGGCCTCACTTTCGCGACCGCCCTCGGCCGCCTCGACCGCCTGACGGAGGACGATCAGGCTCATCGGCGTGACGGCCCAGCCCCGCGGCCCGAGCACCCGGATCGCGGCCTCGATATCCTCGACGAGGATTCGGTACTCGGCACTCAGCGCCGCGAGTTGGTCCCACGAGTCCGACACGTCTGCGCCGAGACGACGTAAGAACTCTGGGAGGGCCGGCCCACCGTCGACAGCGAGGTCGACGAAGGCGCGGTCCCGCTCGTCGGGCATGACCGTGCGCCAAATCTGCTCGCGGATGATCTCCCCCTCGGTCGCCATGCAGCACATCGTCGCACCCGACGGCCGCACGGGCGGGAGCGGCCGTCCGTGTCTCTCTCGCGAACCGCGCCATGCCACGGGCCTCACGGCATCGGTTCGGCCGTTAGGCGCTCGAGGCGCGTCGCTCGGTCCGGGTCTGCTCGTCCTCCTCGAGAACCTCGCCCTCGAGGGCGATCTTCTTCGACGAGCTCGAGCCGCTGGCGGTCCCGTGGAGCTCGGCGGTGCCGAATGGGTTTCGGACGAGATACCGCCGGCCGGGCGCAGCACCGCTGGGTTGCTCGAAGACGAGGAATGTCATCCGCTCATGCCGCGCATCGAGTGTTTAGTCGTCGAACTCGAACCCATCGGTCTCCGCTCGGGTGATCAGCGCGCGGATGTCCCCTTCCCCGCTCAGCAGGGGCTCGAGCTTGGCCTGCAGAGTCTCGAGGTCGACCCGCGCGCCGCCGGCCGAGAACATGCCAGCTTCAGAGTCCAGCTCGAGTCGCTCAGCGAGCGTTGGGTCGAGGTAGGTGGCAACTCCTTCCCAGAAGTATCCGTTGGGCTCATGGCCGGAGGCCGAGATTGCCTCGTCGACGGGCAGATCGCCGCAGTAGAACGTCAACGTGTCATCGCCGCCGACGTCGAGGATTTGAGAGTGCTGTGGCATGCCCGCAAGGTACGGGGCGACCGCCCGGTCTTGCCGCTCGGAGGACGGGACGTCCGACATTGCCGCGCTCAGGACGGCTACGCCCGGATTGCGGTCGCGTCACGATTGCAGCGACCGCCGCCACCAGGCGTCCCTTCGTGGCGATGCTTGCGGCACACGGCGCGACGAGACAGGGGTTTCAGTTATGCGACCGACTAGAGCGCTGGTCATGACCACCATGTGCGGCCTCGCTCTGGCTATCGCGGGCTGTACAACCGAGCAACCGTCGCAAACCCCGTCGGCACGTGCAAGCACGACGGTGGACCTCTACACCCACTGCGGCATCCGTTACTTGCAAGTCGGGCTCGACTGGTTCGAGCGAGTGGGCGGCCCCTTGGTCAACGATGGCAACCCGCCGCCCGGCTGGAGCAATCCGAGTCAGCCCGGCCGGGTCACCGTCGCTCACGATCTGGCGACTTTCACCGATGACGCCGGCCACCAGGAGTCGTTCAAGAAGCTCGACAAGCCTCCGTCGTCTGCGACCAACTGCGCCTGACAGTTCTCCCCGGCAGCGCGTTGTGCGGGTGCATCCTGACCCACCGGGGGCCACCGAGCGCTGATGAGCAACGTCCGCTTCTGCCGCTCGCCGAGCAGTCGTGCCGATGTGCGTGCGGGCTTCTAACGCGCTAAGCGATTATGTCGACGTGAGACAGTCGCCTGTACGCCGATGGCTTGTGCTGGCGCATGCCTGTCGGGCCACGCAGATTGGCCATCTCGCCACTTGCCGCGTACGCGAGGAGTGGGCGCGCCGACAAACGCGCCGTGCGGCAACCTCCGGAGAGACGCCGACACCAACAACCTCGCCATCGACATCGACAGTGTTCGCAGCCGTAAGGACCGACGTGACCCACTCCAGCACGATCACTATCCGCATGGCCACCCGGATCTGGCAGGGCATCGACGCGGAGATGGACAACGTCAGCCAGACCGCCTACCAAGAGGGGCATGACTCAGGAGGCGACTACGCGCTAGCCGTCCGTGAAGCGGGATGGACGGCGGTCGGAGGACCGGGTAATAGCTGGCCGCCAGACGATGACCCCATCGCGGTTACGCTCGACCGCAGCCAATGGGCGTTTGTCGTGAAGTCGATCCAAGCAAGCGACCCAATCTACGTGCGGTTGGGCGACCACGAGTCCGTTCAACTGGGCCGTCGCGCGCTTCAAGTGATCGAGCCGCGCCTTTAGCAGCGATCGTCCACCGGCACAGACGCCGTAGTCGCGGCAAGACAGCCCCGCGAATCATTGACCGTGCTCGACTGCGCCCGCTCATTACCGCTCAGAGGACGGGACGTCCCCACATGCCGCCGAGCGGTCGTCCCGAAATGAAGACGACCTACGCTGGGTCCCGCCACGCACAGTGGCACTAAAGCCTGGCGATAAGCCCTTCGTCGAGCGCTCCCGATAGCCTTCTTAGGTGCGTCACCAACTCGGACTCCGCGGCGGGCGAGGAATCAGCCAAGCGCTCAGATGGACCTTCACTACTGCGGCTGGCTGGTGGTTCCTTGCCTCACGACTCATTGCGTTCGGCGTGAGCTATTGGGTGCTGGAGCGCTACGGAAACGTTCCGGGCCTCGTAACCTTCATTATTGTCGGCGGCGTTGCTGGCTTGCTCGCCCCGCCGCCTCCGGCCGAAATGGGCGGGCGAGATCAGCCCGAGGCTGGCCCGGCGGCGCGGTAACGCCCGCGGTTGGAACGGCTTAGAGCATGCCATCCGATAACGCGCTCGTCCGGAACTGCCGCCAAGCGCTCGTCCTGTCCGCTGTTACAGCGGACCGCGAGTGGCCGCTAGCCCGAGGTGGGCGCGGGCGTGGTTGACGATCTGCAGGACGAAGGCGCCCTTGGACTCGGTGTATGCGCTGCTCCATACGCCGTCAGCTACGAGGTCTTGTTTCAGCGACGCGTACCGACCCCGGTCAACGTCGTGGGCCCGAAGCCAAGACGCGAACAAGCGCACGTGTGCCTCGTGCCATTGGTGGGCCGTGAAGACGTGGCCAAGGGCAACACGGACGCCGTGGGCGGGGAAAGCGGTGAACAAGTGGTCACCGACCGGTGTCGGGTCGCTCCACCCTGCAGCCTGGAGCCGCTCACTGATCTCGCTGCTTCGGACGCCTAGCGGCATCTTCATGGCGACGTCGATGACGGGTTTGGCGATCAACCCTGGCACTGAAGTCGAGCCGACATGCTCGAACTCCCACCCGGTCCCGAGGTGGCCTTTCAGGTCGGCTTCAAGCTCGAGATACCTGCTCGGCCACGCGCTGTCATACGGGACGAGCTTCTGCTCTGGATACCTGTCGGCCCACGTCATGGCGCGAGGTTAGTGGCGAGGACGGACACGGGTAGTGACGCACTCATTTGCCGCCGAGCGGTCGTGCCGATGAGCGCGTTTCTAGTCACGCCTCGGAGGACCGCCAGACTGGCCTCTCGGGTTACCGCAGGATCCTGCTGTTGACACTTCTGGCAGCCGCCGCCAGAGTCGCAAAGAAAGAGCACCGGTCGCTGACAGGGGAGTTGTGAGATGAAGGCCGTTCGTAGCAGTGCTGACACTGTCGCACGCGCCTGGTCGTGGGCCGTGACCGAGGATTACATCAGCTGTAGGCAGCACTGACATGAGTACTAGTTCGAGCGCCGACACAACCACGCCGTGGACGCAGTTACTCGGATTCGCTGCCCTTGAGATCGCGTTTCTCATGAGCGTCAGCACCGTGGTGGCCAACAGCGACGATCATCGCAACTGGTGGATCGCCTTGGCGGTCGTGACTCAGCTCGTCTTGGTAGGGGCTGGTGTCGTGGCATTCCGGCGGCGGAAAAAGCACCAGTCTCGGCATTCGCAAGAGTAGGTGGGTTCTCGGCAGGAGCGTGCACTAGGCCTAGAGGACGGGGCTATGCGGCATGAACGTCCGACAACGCCGCGTTGAGTACGGGACATCCGATCATCAGCGTGAGGCTTTACCGGATTTGCCGCGTTGAGGGCGGCTACGCTCGCCCGATCATGCCGCGTTGAGGGCGGCTACGCTCGCCCGATCATGCCGCGTTGAGGGCGGCTACGCTCGC
>JIBA01000008.1 GCA_000620545.1 Intrasporangiaceae bacterium URHB0013
CATTAAGTTCCCCGCCTGGGGAGTACGGCCGCAAGGCTAAAACTCAAAGGAATTGACGGGGGCCCGCACAAGCGGCGGAGCATGCGGATTAATTCGATGCAACGCGAAGAACCTTACCAAGGCTTGACATACACCGGAATCACTCAGAGATGGGTGCGTCTTCGGACTGGTGTACAGGTGGTGCATGGTTGTCGTCAGCTCGTGTCGTGAGATGTTGGGTTAAGTCCCGCAACGAGAGCAACCCTCGTTCTATGTTGCCAGCACGTGATGGTGGGGACTCATAGGAGACTGCCGGGGTCAACTCGGAGGAAGGTGGGGATGACGTCAAATCATCATGCCCCTTATGTCTTGGGCTTCACGCATGCTACAATGGCCGGTACAAAGGGCTGCGATACCGCGAGGTGGAGCGAATCCCAAAAAACCGGTCTCAGTTCGGATTGGGGTCTGCAACTCGACCCCATGAAGTCGGAGTCGCTAGTAATCGCAGATCAGCAACGCTGCGGTGAATACGTTCCCGGGCCTTGTACACACCGCCCGTCAAGTCACGAAAGTCGGTAACACCCGAAGCCGGTGGCCCAACCCTTGTGGGGGGAGCCGTCGAAGGTGGGACTGGCGATTGGGACTAAGTCGTAACAAGGTAGCCGTACCGGAAGGTGCGGCTGGATCACCTCCTTTCTAAGGAGCATCTCGCCGGTCAGGTTTCCTGGTCGGTGCAGAGCCCGGTCTGTCCCCGAGTGTGGGGCAGCGGGTGCTCAAGGGTGGAACATCGATTATTTGGCGCCGGCCTGGTCATCGCACTAGTACAAGCCGCAGCTGTCCCTCTCGGGGGGTGCTCGGCAGTGGAACGTGGGGTGGTTCGGGTGGGTGCCTGACACGTTGTTGGGTCCTGAAGGATCGGACGACACGTACCGGCCCGGGTGGTTTCGACTGCTCGGGGGTGTGTGTGCCGGCTGGTTTCTTCTGGTCGTGGGCCCTGTCGATGGCGCAGCTTCGCTGTGTCGGGTGCGGGGTGCCGGTTGTATTTTGAGAACTTCACAGTGGACGCGAGCATCTTTGTGGCCAAGTTTTTAAGGGCACACGGTGGATGCCTTGGCACCAGGAACCGAAGAAGGACGTAGGAATCTGCGATAAGCCTCGGGTAGTCGATAACCAGACTGTGATCCGAGGATTTCCGAATGGGGAAACCCGGCTGGAGGCAAGTCCAGTCACCCGCACCTGAATATATAGGGTGTGTGGAGGGAACGTGGGGAAGTGAAACATCTCAGTACCCACAGGAAGAGAAAACAACATGTGATTCCGTGAGTAGTGGCGAGCGAAAGCGGATGAGGCTAAACCGGGCGTGTGTGATAGCTGTCAGGCGTTGCACGTTCGGGGTCGTGGGACCCGCCAACAGGTGCTGACATGCCTGTAGGGAGTAAGAAATCTGCGTCATAGTCGAAGAGCATTGAATGGCTCGGCACAGAGGGTGCGACCCCCGTAGACGAAATGATGTGGACTCCCGGTGGATTTCCCAAGTAGCACGGGGCCCGAGAAATCCCGTGTGAATCTGGCAGGACCACCTGCTAAGCCTAAATATTCCCTGGTGACCGATAGCGGACAAGTACCGTGAGGGAAAGGTGAAAAGTACCCCGGGAGGGGAGTGAAATAGATCCTGAAACCGTGTGCCTACAATCCGTTGGAGCCTCCCGCCGTTGGGCGTGTGGGGTGACAGCGTGCCTTTTGAAGAATGAGCCTGCGAGTTAGTGCTCAGTGGCGAGGTTAACCCGTGTGGGGAAGCCGTAGCGAAAGCGAGTCCGAATAGGGCGTCTGAGTCGCTGGGTCTAGACCCGAAGCGGAGTGATCTACCCATGGCCAGGTTGAAGCGCAGGTAAGACTGCGTGGAGGACCGAACCCACTTAGGTTGAAAACTGAGGGGATGAGCTGTGGGTAGGGGTGAAAGGCCAATCAAACTCCGTGATAGCTGGTTCTCCCCGAAATGCATTTAGGTGCAGCGTCACGTGTTTCTTACCGGAGGTAGAGCTACTGGATAGCTGATGGGCCTCACCAGGTTACTGACGTTAGCCAAACTCCGAATGCCGGTAAGTGAGAGCGTGGCAGTGAGACTGCGGGGGATAAGCTCCGTAGTCGAGAGGGAAACAGCCCAGATCACCAGCTAAGGTCCCTAAGCGTGTGCTAAGTGGGAAAGGATGTGGAGTTGCTGTGACAACCAGGAGGTTGGCTTAGAAGCAGCCACCCTTTAAAGAGTGCGTAATAGCTCACTGGTCAAGTGATTCCGCGCCGACAATGTAGCGGGGCTCAAGCACACCACCGAAGCTGTGGCATTGACATACTGCTCGGCGCTGGCACCTGCGGGTCCAGCGTCCAGGCGTGTTGATGGGTAGGGGAGCGTCGTGTGGCCAGGGAAGCGGCGGTGTGAACCAGCCGTGGAGGCCACACGAGTGAGAATGCAGGCATGAGTAGCGAATGACGGGCGAGAAACCCGTCCGCCGAATAACCAAGGGTTCCAGGGTCAAGCTAATCTGCCCTGGGTAAGTCGGGACCTAAGGCGAGGCCGACAGGCGTAGTCGATGGACATCCGGTTGATATTCCGGAACCGGCGAAGAACCGCCCATGACGAACCGAGTGATGCTAAGTGCCTGAAGCACGCCCACCAACCCTTCGGGGTTACCGGGTGTGTGGAGCGCACGACCCGATCTGGTAGTAGTCAAGCGATGGAGTGACGCAGGAAGGTAGCCTCCGCGTGGCGATGGTTGTCCACGTCCAAGGGTGTAGGGCGCGATCCAGGCAAATCCGGATCGCACGAAGCCTGAGACCTGATAGTGACCGCGAATGCGGGAAGAGGGTGATCCTATGCTGCCGAGAAAAACTTCTAGCGAGGTTCGAGCCGCCCGTACCCCAAACCGACTCAGGTGGTTAGGTAGAGAATACCAAGGCGATCGAGTGAATCGTGGTTAAGGAATTCGGCAAAATACCCCCGTAACTTCGGGAGAAGGGGGGCCCTGATCGTGACGGAACTTGCTTCCCGAGCGTGATCGGCCGCAGAGACCAGGGAGAAGCGACTGTTTACTAAAAACACAGGTCCGTGCCAAGTCGCAAGACGATGTATACGGACTGACGCCTGCCCGGTGCTGGAACGTTAAGGGGACCGGTTAGCCTCACGGCGAAGCTGAGAACTTAAGCGCCAGTAAACGGCGGTGGTAACTATAACCATCCTAAGGTAGCGAAATTCCTTGTCGGGTAAGTTCCGACCTGCACGAATGGCGTAACGACTTCTCCACTGTCTCAACCACGAACTCGGCGAAATTGCACTACGAGTAAAGATGCTCGTTACGCGCAGCAGGACGGAAAGACCCCGGGACCTTTACTACAGCTTGGTATTGGTGTTCGGTACGGCTTGTGTAGGATAGGTGGGAGACTGCGAAGCCGTCACGTCAGTGACGGTGGAGTCAACGTTGAAATACCACTCTGGTCGTTCTGGATATCTAACCTCGGTCCGTGATCCGGATCAGGGACAGTGCCTGGTGGGTAGTTTAACTGGGGCGGTTGCCTCCTAAAAGGTAACGGAGGCGCCCAAAGGTTCCCTCAGCCTGGTTGGTAATCAGGTTTCGAGTGTAAGTGCACAAGGGAGCTTGACTGTGAGACAGACATGTCGAGCAGGGACGAAAGTCGGGACTAGTGATCCGGCGGTGGCTTGTGGAAGCGCCGTCGCTCAACGGATAAAAGGTACCCCGGGGATAACAGGCTGATCTTGCCCAAGAGTCCATATCGACGGCATGGTTTGGCACCTCGATGTCGGCTCGTCGCATCCTGGGGCTGGAGTAGGTCCCAAGGGTTGGGCTGTTCGCCCATTAAAGCGGTACGCGAGCTGGGTTTAGAACGTCGTGAGACAGTTCGGTCCCTATCCGCTGTGCGCGTAGGAAACTTGAGAAAGGCTGTCCCTAGTACGAGAGGACCGGGATGGACGAACCTCTGGTGTGTCAGTTGTTCTGCCAAGAGCACCGCTGATTAGCTACGTTCGGAAGTGATAACCGCTGAAAGCATCTAAGCGGGAAGCACGTTTCAAGATGAGGTTTCCAGGCCCGCAAGGGCGAGAGGCTCCCAGCTAGACTACTGGGTTGATAGGCCGGATGTGGAAGCACAGCAATGTGTGGAGCTGACCGGTACTAATAAGCCGATAACTTGACTCACAAAGATGCTACGCGTCCACTGTGCAGTTCCCGAGATACAAACGGGAACATGCAAACCATGCCAGCCACGGCCACGGCTGCATGACCACGAATTTGATATCTCCATAGAGTTTCGGCTGTCATAGCGAAGGGGAAACGCCCGGCTCCATTCCGAACCCGGAAGCTAAGCCCTTCAGCGCCGATGGTACTGCACTGGTGACGGTGTGGGAGAGTAGGACGCAGCCGGACAATCATTCAGACAACCCCGCCGGGTAACCGGCGGGGTTGTCGCATTTCCGGATCCTTTTCACGGGCAAGCCGGCGCCCTGTGCGGGGATGGCCGCCGCCAGGAAACCGATCGGAGCGACGGCGGCGCAGGGTCTAGGGTTGGGCTCGTGCCTGAACTCATTCCCTCCCCGACCCGTATCCCCGTTCCCGGTGGCAAGGTCATCGACGAGCACATCGGCGCGGTCAACACCCCGGACGCTGGGCTGCAGGCGTCGGTCTCGGTCGCGCGCATGGTCGCCCCTGCTGGCTGGTCAGAGCCGTTCCAGACGCCTGACTTCGACGAGATCACGCTGGTCCTCGCCGGCACCGTGCTCATCGACCACGACGGGGGCACGCTCGAGGTCTCGGCCGGTCAGTCGGTCGTGACGCGCGGCGGCGAACGCATCCGTTACTCGTGCGGTCCCCAAGGTGCCGAGTACGTCGCGGTCTGCCTGCCGGCCTTCAGCCCCGACGGGGTCCATCGTGAGGACGAGACGGACGCAGGCGCGCAGGAGTCGTCGTGAGTGCTGGTGCGGTGCGTCTGACCCCGCAGGCTGACGGCATGCACCAGGCCCCGAAGGTGCTGCTCCACGACCACCTCGACGGAGGCCTCCGCCCCCAGACGATCATCGAGCTCGCAGCGGATGTCGGGTACGCCGACCTCCCGGAGACCAGCGAGGGCGCCCTGGGCTCGTGGTTCCGCGAGAGCGCGGACTCGGGCTCGTTGCCGCGCTACCTCGAGACCTTCGACCACACCCTCGCCGTCATGCAGACCCGTGAGGGCCTGTTCCGGGTGGCGAGCGAGTGCGCCCAGGACCTCGCCGCCGACGGCGTCGTCTACGCCGAGAGCCGCTATGCGCCGGAGCAGCACCTGACCCGCGGCCTGACGCTCGAGGGCGTCGTCGAGGCCGTCAATGCAGGCCTGCGCGACGGTGAGGCTCGGGCAGCGGCTGCGGGGCACGAGATCCGGGTCACCTCGCTGCTGACCGCGATGCGGCACGCAGCGAAGTCCACGGAGATCGCCGAGCTCGCGATCCGCTATCGCGACCAGGGAGTCTCGGGCTTCGACATCGCCGGAGCCGAGGCCGGCTACCCGCCCACTCGTCACCTCGACGCGTTCGAGTACCTCCGCCGCGAGAACTTCCACTTCACGATCCACGCCGGCGAGGCATTCGGGCTGCCCTCCATCTGGGAGGCCATCCAGTGGTGCGGCGCGGACCGGCTCGGTCACGGCGTGCGGATCGTCGACGACATCACCATCGACGGTGCGCCGTTCGCCCAGTGGGTCGAGGGCAACAAGGACGACGCCAGCGCGCTGACGTCGCTGGAGCTGGACCGGGTGCGGCTGGGTCGTCTGGCGGCCTACGTGCGGGACAAGCGCATTCCCCTGGAGATGTGTCCCAGCAGCAACCTGCAGACATCGGCGGCACCGTCGATCGCGCTGCACCCGATCACGCTCCTGCGTCGCCTGCGTTTCCGCGTCACGCTCAACACCGACAACCGGCTCATGAGTGACACGTCGATGAGCAGGGAAGCGGCGTTGCTGAGCGACGAGGCGGGCTGGTCGCTGGAGGACCTGCGCTGGGTGACCATCAACGCGATGAAGTCGGCCTTCCTGCCGTTCGACGAGCGCCTCGCGTTCATCGACGGCGTCATCAAGCCCGGGTATGCCGCCCTGGGCTACGAGGCCTCCCCGATCGGCTGAGCATCCCGCGAGCCGGCTGCCCGAGCCCGACGGGGCGGGCTCGCCACACGAGCCTAGTCGTGCCGTGCGCTCCACACCGTGCCGGCACCGTCGTTCGCGGCGAGGGCACCTGCCGAGCCACGCGGACCGCATTGTCCTCGGCCGTGCCCCGGCCCCGGGTCAGGGCTCAGGGCTACTCCAGCGCAGCCCTGACCGCTGCCTCGACGTGCAGCCGCGTCGTGGGGAAGACGGGCACGGTGGCGTCCGACTGGTCGACGAGGAGCTCGATCTCGGTGCAACCGAGGATGACTCCCTCGGCGCCCGACGCAACGAGCCGTCCGATGATCTGGCGGTAGGCCTGCCGGGACTCCTCGGTGACGACGCCGAGGCACAGCTCGTCGTAGATGACCCGGTGGACCACGGCGCGGTCGTCACCGTTGGGCACGATGACCGTCAGACCATGCCCGGTGAGGCGCTCCCGCAGGAAATCCTGCTCCATCGTGTAGGCCGTTGCGAGCAGTCCGACGCGTGCGATCTCGGCGGCACGGACCGCCTCCGCCGTCACGTCGCCGATGTGCAGCAGCGGGATCGACACCGCGGCCTCGACCTGCGGCGCCACCTTGTGCATCGTGTTGGTGCACAGCACGAGCAGTTCGGCGCCACCGGCCTCGAGTCCGGCGGCGGCCGAGGCGAGCAGTGCACCAGCCGCGTCCCACCGGTCCTCCGTCTGGAAGCGCTCGATCTCGGCGAAGTCGACGGAGTGCAGCAAGAGTCGGGCGGAGGCGAGCCCGCCCACCCGTTCGCGCACCAGCTCGTTGGCGAGGCGGTAGTACTCGGCGCTCGACTCCCAGCTCATCCCGCCGAGCAGGCCGATGAGCCTCACGTTGGGGCGCCGGCCCCGAGAAGGGTGCCGAGCTCTGCCTCCGCTTGGCGCGGGTTAACGCAGCGCGCTCCGTGGGCCTGAGCCTGCGCGACGACCCGCGGCTCGTCGCGCCAGAGGGCGAGTCCCCGGCGGGCCAGGATGTGGGGAGGTTTGCGACGCTCGGACAGGTCGCGCACGAAGCGGCGCAGCGCCGTGAGGGAGCGGTTCTGCCGTACGCACAGAGCATCGGCGAGCAGGCCTTCGCGTCGCAGCGGCTCGACGAGCCGGCCGGCGAAGAGACCTTCGGCGAGGACGAAGTCGCTCGGCCGTGCCTCCACGACGTGTCGACCCGTCACGGCGGAGGCGGCGAGGTCGTAGACGGGCACCTCGACGTGCCCCTCGTCGACGAGCAGCCGGAGCGCGTCGACCGCGGACCCGGCGTCCCAGGAGTCGGGGTGGTCCCAGTCGGGGATGCCCAAGGAGGCGCGCGGCAGCCGCGGATCGCTCGCCTCGCGGTAGAAGTCGTCGAGCCGCACCACGGGCCACCCGTGCGCGGCACCCAGCCGAGCCGCGAGCCGACTCTTGCCTGCGCCGCTGGGGCCGGTCAGGAGGATGACCCGCCGACGGCCCTGCCGTGTCCGGCTGCTCGCCGGCGCGGCCACGCGGTCCGGGGGGCCCACGGGAGCCACCGGGTCGCCCGCGTCGGCCGCGTCGGTCGGGTCCACCACGGTCCGGCGCGCGGGGTGCTCGCCCTTCGTGCCGCCGGAGCGGTGGTCGACCGACCCCACCTCGTCGCCTCCTACCGGATCACAGACCCTTGGGGTGCCAGACGGTCTTCGTCTCGACGAAGGCACGGATGCGACCGAGACCCGGGTCGGCGGTCCAGTCAGGCTCGACTGGAGCGCCGCCGACCAGAGCAGGACGGTAGACCCGCTTGAGGTTGCCCGCGGCCTCGGCCTCGAGCGCGGCCCAGTCGACGCCGTCGGCGCCGGCCACGCCGGTGAGGTCGATGGCGTTGACGTCGCGGTGCGCCGCGAGCCAGGTAGCGACCTCGGCCGTGCGAGCGGTGATGATGTTGACGACGCCACCGGGCACGTCGGAGGTGGCGAGAACCTCGCCGAGCGTCACGGCCGGAAGCGGGCGGTCGGCCGAGGTCACGACGACCACCGTGTTGCCCGACGCGATGACCGGGGCGATGACCGACACGAGACCGAGCAGCGAGGAGCTTTGCGGCGCAAGGATGCCCACGACACCGGTCGGTTCGGGTGCTGAGACGTTGAAGAACGGTCCGGCGACCGGGTTGAGGTTGCCGAGCACCTGGGCGATCTTGTCGGTCCACCCGGCGTACCAGACGACACGGTCGATCGCGGCGTCGACGACGGCGCCGGCGGCGCGCGCAGGCAGTCCCTCCGCCGCGCCGACCTCGTCGACGAACTGGGCACGGCGGCCTTCGAGCACCTCGGCGACGCGGTAGAGCACCTGCCCTCGGTTGTAGGCGGTGGTGCCCGACCAACCACCGAGGGCGCCGCGGGCCGCGACCACGGCGTCCCGGACGTCCTTGCGGGAGCCCATCGCGGCGTTGGCGATGAAGTCGCCCGTGGCCGAGACGACCTCGTAGGAGCGACCGGACTCGCTGCGCGGGAACTTGCCCCCGATGTAGAGCTTGTAGGTCTTGCGCACATCGAGGCGGCTCATCGGGCGGCTCCGGTCAGGGTCGCAGGGGCAGTGGTGACGTACGCCTCGAGGCCGTGGCGGCCGCCCTCGCGGCCGTAGCCGGACTCCTTGTAGCCGCCGAAGGGCGACGTCGGGTCGAAGCGGTTGAAGGTGTTGGCCCAGACGACGCCCGCCTTGAGCTGGTCGGCCATCCAGAGGATGCGCGAGCCCTTCTCCGTCCAGACACCGGCCGAGAGGCCGTATGCCGTGTTGTTGGCCTTGGCGACCGCCTCCTGCGGGGTGCGGAAGGTCAGCACCGAGAGGACGGGGCCGAAGATCTCCTCGGTCGCGACCCGGTGCGTCTGCGAGACACCGGTGAGCACCGTCGGCGGGAACCAGTAGCCCTTGGCGGGCAGGGTGCACTCGGGGCTCCAGCGCTCGGCGCCCTCGGCCACACCGGCCTCCACGAGTGAGGTGATGCGGTCGAGCTGGGCCCTGCTGTTGATCGCGCCGAGGTCGCTGTTCTTGTCCATCGGGTCACCGACCCGCAGCGTGTCGAGGCGGCGCTTCAGCTTGGCGACGACCTGGTCGTGGACGTTCTCCTGCACGAGCAGGCGAGAGCCGGCGCAGCAGACCTGACCCTGGTTGAAGAAGATCCCGTTGACGATGCCCTCGACCGCCTGGTCGAGGGGCGCGTCGTCGAAGACGATGTTGGCGGCCTTGCCGCCCAGCTCGAGCGTCGCCTTCTTCGACGTGCCGGCGATGCTCCGGGCGATCGCCTTGCCGACGTCCGTCGAGCCGGTGAAGGCGATCTTGTCGACGTCGGGGTGCTCGACGAGGGCCTGACCCGTGCTGCCGTCACCGGTGATGATGTTGACGACACCGGCGGGCAGGTCCGCCTGCTGGCAGACCTCGGCGAAGAGGAGCGCGCTGAGCGGCGTGGTCTCGGCCGGCTTGAGCACGACCGTGTTGCCGGTGGCGAGCGCCGGTGCGATCTTCCAGGCGAGCATGAGCAGCGGGAAGTTCCACGGGATGACCTGCCCGACCACGCCGTGCGGGCGCGGCACGTCCGCGCCCGAGGCGGACAGGCCGGCATACTCCAGCTTGTCGGCCCAGCCCGCGTGGTAGAAGAAGTGCGCCGCGGCCACGGGCACGTCGACGTCGCGCGTCTCCTTGATCGGCTTGCCGTTGTCGAGCGTCTCGAGGACGGCGAACTCGCGGGCACGCTCCTGGAGGATCCGTGCGATGCGGAAGAGGTACTTGCCGCGCTCTGCACCGCTCATGCGGCCCCAGACACCCTCGTAGGCGCGACGGGCCGCGGCCACGGCCGTGTCGACGTCCTCGGGGCTGGCCTGGCTCACCTCGGCGAGGACCGTCTCGTCGGCGGGGTTGAGGGTGGGGAAGGTCGCCCGGGGACGGGTGAAGGCGCCGTCGATGAAGAGCCCGTAGGACTTCTCGATCGTGACGATGGCGCGCGACTCCGGCGCTGGGGCGTACTCGAACTTCGGCATCAGGTGTCTTTCGTGGGCGCTGTCGTGTCAGTCGCGGTCGGTCAGTCGATCGTCACGTAGTCGGCGCCGGAGTAGGCACCCGTGGCGAGCTTCTGGCGCTGGAGGATGAGGTCGTTGAGCAGGCTCGAGGCGCCGAAGCGGAACCACTCCGGCGTGAGCCAGTCGTCGCCGGCGATCTCGCTGACCATGACGAGGTACTTGATGGCGTCCTTGGTCGTCTTGATGCCCCCGGCGGGCTTGACGCCGACCTGGCTGCCGGTGAGCTCACGCCAGTCGCGGACGGCCTCGAGCATGACGAGCGTGACGGGCAGGGTCGCCGCGGGCTGGACCTTGCCGGTGGACGTCTTGATGAAGTCGCCTCCCGCGAGCATCGAGAGGTAGGAGGCTCGTCGGACGTTGTCGTAGGTGACGAGCTCGCCCGTCTCCATGATCACCTTGAGGTGCGCGGCGCCGCAGGCCATCTTCACCTCGGCGATCTGGTTGAAGACGGTGAGGTAGTCGCCGGCGAGGAACGCGCCGCGATCGATGACCATGTCGATCTCGTCGGCGCCGGCCTCGACGGCGTCGCGCGTGTCGGCGAGCTTGACCGGCATGCTCGCCCGCCCCGACGGGAAGGCCGTGGCGACGGCCGCGACGTGGATGCCGCTGTCACCGAGCGCGGCCTTCGCGGTCGCGACCATGTCGCCGTAGACACAGATCGCGGCAGGCCGCGGCGTCGTCCCATCGAGGGGGTCGGGCACGAGGGCCTTGGCGCACAGCGACCGGACCTTGCCGACGGTGTCGGAGCCCTCGAGGGTCGTCAGGTCGATCATCCCGATCGCGGTGTCGATCGCCCACGCCTTGCTCGTCGTCTTGACCGAGCGGGTGCCCAGCGAGGCGGCACGCGCCTCGCAACCAACCTGGTCGACGCCGGGCAGACCGTGCAGCCAGGAGGTCAGGGCATGGTTCGTCAGGCGCGACACCCCGAGGACGTCCCGCGCCTGCGCGGTGAGGTCCTGCGCGGTGCGCGTCGTGGTGCTAACTGTCACCACGGGAGTCTATCCACCTATCGAGACGGGCCGGAACGCGTGAGAGAGTCGGTCCGTGAGCCCTGACGTGTCCCCGCCGCCCGCCGACCCGCCTGCCGAGGACCCGGCCGTGCGGACCGGTCTGCGCGACGCCCGAACGCTCCGTCCGAGCTCGTCGGTCACCGTCGGTGTCATCGGAGCCGTGGCCGGCGTCGCCCTGCTCGTCCCGGGTCTGCTGACGGAGCCGCGCAGCTGGACCCTCATCTCGACCATCGTGCTGGCGCTCGTGCTGCTGTGGCTCTTCGTCGTCCGCCCCTCCATCGTCATCCACGCGGAGGGGGTGCGACTCGTCAACCCGTTGCGGGTCGTCGACGTCACGTGGCCCGTCATCACCGAGGTGCGCTCGCGCTGGGCCCTCGAGATCGTCGCCGAGGGGCGGCGCTACACGGCGTGGGGCGTACCCGCCGATCCCGGGCGGCCGAGGTACGGCCGCGGCATGCTGGCCGTCGGCGCGAACAAGGTCCGTGGCAAGGGGACCATCGAGGAGCCCACCAAGCCGAAGGTCGAGGCGCAGGCCGTGGCCGCGGAGGTCGAGGAGCGCATCAGAGCCGACCGCAAGCGCAAGGACGGCCGGACGCCGCGCATCGCGCACCAGGTCTGGGACCCGGTGTCGGTCGGCCTGCTCCTCGTGGCGAGCGCCTTCTTCGTCCTCGGCACCTTCGTCGTGTGACCCTCTCGGCGTATGCGTGTGGGCGCGCTCAGAGGGACGTGAGGCGCTCCAGGTCGGCTCGGACGCGAGCCAGGCGGGTCTCGGCGATCGCGCGGGACTCCCCGAGCGACTCGGGGCCGGCCACCGGCTCGATGACCTCGAGGTAGACCTTGACCTTGGGCTCGGTGCCGCTCGGGCGCACGATGACCCGCGAGCGGTCGGCGAGGTGGTAGCGCAGGCCGTCGGTCGGCGGCAGGCCGCCGTCGCCCCTGCCGAGGTCGTCGATGCGGGCGACGTCGACCCCCGCCACGCTCGTCGGTCGCTCGGCGCGGAGGCGTCCCATGAGGGCGTCGCTCTGGCCGAGGTCCGAGACCCGCACCGAGAACGAGTCGGTCGCGTGCACCCCGTGCTCGATGGCGAGGTCGTCCAGCAGGTCGATGAGGGTGCGCCCCTGCGCCTTGAGCGAGGCCGCGAGCTCGGCGAGCAGCAGGGCGGCGCTGACGCCGTCCTTGTCGCGGACGAGCTGCGGCGCGACGCAGTAGCCGAGCGCCTCCTCGTAGCCGTAGCGCAGCCCGTCGACGCGGGAGATCCACTTGAACCCGGTCAGCGTCTCCTCGTGGGCGAGGCCGGCCGCCTTCGCGATCGAGGCGAGCAGGCGGGACGAGACGATCGAGTTGGCGAAGACGTCGTGGCGCCCGACACCGCGTCGCACGATGTGAGCGCCGAGGAGGGCGCCCACCTCGTCGCCGCGCAGCATCCGCCAGTCGCCGAGGGCGGGGTCCAGCACGGCGGCCGCGCACCGGTCGGCGTCGGGATCGTTGGCGATGACGAGGTCGCACCCGACCGCACGGGCGCGGGCCAGGGCGAGGTCGATGGCACCCTTCTCCTCCGGGTTGGGGAAGGCGACGGTCGGGAAGTCCGGGTCGGGCACCGCCTGCTCGTCCACGACGATCGGTGCCGCGAAGCCCGCCTGCACGAAGGCCATGTACACGGTGCCGTGGCCGACGCCGTGCAGGCTGGTGTGGACGGTGAGCAGGTCACGCGGTGAGGTCGGGTCGACGACGGTGACGACTGCGTCGACGTAGTCCTCGAGGAGGTTGTCGCCCAGCGTCTCCCAGCCGTCGGGGGCGCGCGGCACGTCGGCGACCCGCTCGACGCGACCGATGTGGGCGGCGATCTGTGCGTCGGCCGGCGGCACGATCTGGCTGCCGTCGCCGAGATAGACCTTGTACCCGTTGTCCTGCGGCGGGTTGTGGCTCGCCGTGACCATGACGCCGGCGTCGGCGCCCAGGTGGCGGATCGCGAAGGCGAGGACCGGCGTCGGCAGCGGCTGGGGGAGCAGCAGCGCCCGGCCACCGGCGGCGACGACGACCGCGGCGGTGTCGCGGGCGAACACGTCGGAGTTGTACCGCGCGTCGAACCCGATGACGACCTTCGGCGTCTCACCACCGCGTCCCTCGTCCTTGAGGTATGCCGTCAGGCCGGCCGCCGCGCGGATGACGACGCTGCGGTTCATCCGGTTCGGACCCGCGCCCAGGGCGCCGCGCAGCCCGGCCGTGCCGAACTCGAGCAGGCCCGACATCCGGTCTGCGAGGTCGGCGGCCGCCGCCTGGTCACCTGCGGTGGCTCGGCCGAGGACGGCGTCCAGCTCCGCCCGTGTCGTCGGGTCCGGGTCGTCGTCGCGCCAGGCCCGTGCGGCGGCATACAACGTCTCGATGCTGTCGATGGTCGTCATCAGAGGCGCCCCACGACCTCGGCGAGCAGCCGGCCGCACCGCTGGGCAGCGGCCTGGCCCGCCTCGAGCACCTCGGCGTGGCTGAGGGGCTGGTCCGAGATGCCGGCCGCGAGGTTGGTCACGAGCGAGATGCCGAGCACGTCGAGGCCGCTCTGGCGAGCCGCGATGGCCTCGAGGGTCGTCGACATGCCGACGAGGTCGCCGCCGATCACCTTGGCCATCTGCACCTCGGCCGGCGTCTCGTAGTGCGGTCCGCGGAACTGGACGTAGACACCCTCGTCGAGCTCTGCGTCGACCTCGCGCGCGAGGTGGCGCAGCCGCGGGGTGTAGAGGTCGGTGAGGTCGACGAAGTTCGCGCCCTCGATGGGGGAGTGGGCGGTGAGGTTGATGTGGTCGCGGATGAGGACCGGGGTGCCGGGGGACCACGCGGGGTTGAGGCCGCCGCACCCGTTGGTCAGCACGACGGTCGAGCAGCCCGCCGCCTTCGCCGTGCGGACACCGTGGACGACGGACCGCACGCCTCGACCCTCGTAGAAGTGCGTGCGGGTGCCGAAGACGAGGGCACGGCGACCGGTGTCTCCGATCGCGACGGAGCGCATGCTGCCCGAGTGGCCGGCGACGGCGGTCTGGTGGAAGCCGGGGACGTCGGCGTTGTCGACGGTCGCGAGCGTCTCACCGATGAGGTCGGCCGTCTGCCCCCAGCCCGAGCCGAGCACGAGCGCGACGTCGTGGTGGTCGACGCCGGTGCGCTGTGCGATGACGGCCGCGGCGTCGGCGGCGACGTCGAAGGGATCGGTGGAGGGGTCGCTGAGATCTCGGGGGGAACGGGTCACGCTCAGGACTCTAGCGAGGTGCCCGCGGTGCAGGAACCTGCCCCGTCGAGTCGCCCCGGCAAGCGACCAGCGCACCCGACAGGACGTCCTCGGGGGCCGCCACGGTGGCCTCCCTGTCGGTTCCGCCGCCCGCCGGGACGCCTTCGCCGGAAGGCACCCACCGCTCGTCCGGTCCGTCCCCTGGGCCGTCGGCCGGCCATCCCGAGGATGGTTGGATGGTCCCGTGATCACGCGCGAGACATCCGTTGTCATCATCGGCGGCGGCCCCGGGGGCTACGAGGCGGCGCTCGTGGCCGCCCAGCTCGGGGCGCAGGTCACGATCGTCGAGAAGGACGGCCTCGGCGGCGCGGCGGTCCTCACCGACTGCGTGCCCAGCAAGGCGCTCATCGCGACCGCCGACTACATGTCCGACTTCGAGACGGCGTCAAGCCTCGGCGTGCGGCTGCAGGACGACGACGGTGACGAGGTGTCCGACGCGGTCGCCCAGGCCCACACCGTCAACGGCCGCATCCTCGAGCTCGCCGCGGCGCAGAGCGCCGACATCCAGGGCAGCCTCGAGCAGGTCGGCGTCACCGTGCTGCGTGGCACCGCCCGCCTCACCGGCCGGGAACGCGTCGTCGCCGAGCTCGCCGACGGCACGACGCAGGAGCTGACCGCCCACGTCGTCCTGGTCGCGACCGGGGCCGCCCCCCGCGTCATGGACACGATGCGTCCCGATGGCGAGCGCATCCTCACGTGGCAGCAGATCTACTCCCTCGACGAGCTCCCGGAACGCATCATTGTCATCGGGTCCGGGGTCACCGGGGCCGAGCTCGCCCAGGCCTACCTGGGGCTCGGCTCCCAGGTGGTGCTCGTGTCCTCACGCGACCGGGTGCTGCCCGGGGAGGATGCCGACGCGGCGACGGTCATCGAGGACGTCTTCCGGAAGCGCGGCATGGAGGTCCTCAACAAGTCGCGTGCCGCCTCGGTCGAGCGCACCGCCAACGGGGTCGTCGTGACGCTCGTCGACGGCCGCACCGTCGAGGGATCGCACGCGCTGCTCGCGGTCGGCTCGGTGCCCAACACCGCGGGGATGGGTCTCGAGGAGGCCGGCGTCGAGCTCGGCCCCTCCGGTCACGTGCAGGTCGACCGGGTGTCGCGCACCAACGTCGCCGGGGTCTATGCGGCCGGCGACTGCACCGGCGTGCTGCCGCTCGCCTCCGTCGCGGCCATGCAGGGACGCATCGCGATGTGGCACGCGCTGGGGGACGCGGTGTCTCCGCTCAACGTGCGTGGGGTCGCCGCCAACATCTTCACCGAGCCCGAGATCGCGACCGTCGGGATCAGTCAGAACGCGGCCGACGAGTCACCCGACGTCGAGTCGGTGACCCTGCCGCTCGGCCGCAACCCGCGAGCCAAGATGCAGGGCATCTCCGACGGCTTCGTGAAGCTCTTCTGCCGCAAGGGCTACGGCACGGTGCTCGGCGGGGTCGTCGTCGCGCCGAAGGCGTCGGAGCTGGTCTACCCCGTGGCGCTCGCCGTGCAGAACCGGCTCAGCGTCGACCAGGTGTCGAGCACGATCACGGTCTACCCCTCGCTCTCCGGCTCGATCGCCGAGGCGGCGCGCCAGCTCCACCAGTCCGACTGACGTCCCGGAGGCGATGCGCGCCACAGGCACGGACCGGGCCGGACGGCATACGACCTCGGTGCGGGTCAGGGCTGGTCGTCGTCCTGCGCCGAGCGGTCGCCCGGCTCCTGCTCACGCTCGGCACGACGCGCCTCCTCGGCCCACCGCTCGCGACGGCGGCGCGACACGACCTCGCGCAGCTTCTTCTGGAGTGGGTAGAAGACCGCAACCGCGACGAGGAGGATGATGAGGTTCGTCACGGAGAAGCCGGGCTGGTCGCCCGTGGCAGTGGAGAGAGTCGCAAACACATGTGCAGTGTGCCAGAGGCGTAGCGTCGGGCCCGTGGCGACGCCGTCGCCACGTCAGGGACATCCTCGTGCCCTCGGGGCGACGATCCCCTGAGCAGGCTGACCGTGGAGGCACAGGCAGTGAGCGACTGGATCCAGAAGGCCAAGGACTTCGTCAAGGGACACCCCGAGCAGGCCCAACAGGGCCTCGACAAGGCCGAGGAGCTCATCAACGAGCGCACCGGCGGCAAGTACGCCGACCAGGTCGACCAGGGCAGTGACAGGCTGAAGGACACTCTCGGCCTGCCGCCGGACGCCGAGGCCACGCTGCCCCCGGCCGCCCCGGAGCCGCCCGGCACCCCGGAGCCACCGGTGACGCCGGCCCCGGCTCCGAGTCCGGCGCCTGCGCCGACGCCCGAGCCGGCTCCGACGCCCGGACCGGTCCCGACGCCGGAACCGGTCCCGACGCCCGGGCCCGGCCCGGGTCCCGTCGAGCCGATGCCCCCGGTCGACCCGACCGACCCGGCTCCCGTCGACCCCCGCCTGCCCGGTGGACCGGGGCCGTCGGAGATCCCCTCGGCCGGCGAGCCCGCCGGAGAGCAGGACCTGCCCGGCGCCCCCGATCCGAACCTGCCCGGCCAGGGCGACATCACGCTCGGCGACCCGCCCGCCAGGCAGGGCTGACGCGTCGCCGTCCGACGACGGTGAACCTGACGAGGGCCGACCCGCTGCGGCGGGTCGGCCCTTCGCCGTTCGTCCGAGGGGGTGAGAGGTCAGCCCGCGGCGACATCCGTGATCTCGGCGAGCACAGCGCCCGACGTGACGGTCTCGCCGACCTTTGCCGTCAGGCCGGTCAGGACACCTGCCTTGTGGGCGGTGATCGGCTGTTCCATCTTCATCGCCTCGAGGACGATGACGAGGTCGCCCGCGGCAACGGTCGAGCCCTCCTCGACGGCGATCTTGACGATGGTGCCCTGCATCGGGGCGGTGAGCGAGTCGCCGGAGGCCGCGCTCCCGGACTTCCCACCACCGGACCGCTTCGGTGCCTTCTTCTTCGCGGCGGACGCAACCCCGCCACCACCGAGCGAGAGGCCACCCGGCAGGGAGACCTCGAGACGCTTGCCGCCGACCTCGACGACCAGGGTCTGGCGCTCCTCCGCCTCGGTCGTGTCGGCCGACCCACCGGCATACGCCTCGATCGTGTTGTCGAACTCCGTCTCGATCCAGCGCGTGTGGATCGTGAAGGGCGCGCCGTTGGCCGGGGCGAAGGCCGGGTCGGCCACGACGGCACGGTGGAAGGGGACGACCGTCGGCATGCCCTCGATGGTCAGCTCCGCCAGGGCCCGGCGCGAGCGCTCGATGGCCTGCTCGCGGGTGCGGCCTGTGACGACGAGCTTGGCGATCATGGAGTCGAAGGCGCCGGCGACGGTGTCGCCCTCGACGATGCCGGCGTCCCAGCGCACCCCTGGTCCCTGGGGCACGACCATGCGGCTCACGGTGCCCGGCGCCGGCAGGAAGCCACGGCCGGCGTCCTCGCCGTTGATGCGGAACTCGATCGAGTGGGCGTGCGGCTCGGGGTCGCCGTAGTCGAGGGACTCGCCGTCGGCGATGCGGAACTGCTCGCGCACGAGGTCGATGCCGGTGACCTCCTCGGTCACCGGGTGCTCGACCTGCAGGCGCGTGTTGACCTCGAGAAAGCTGATGTCTCCGGCCGGGCCGACGAGGAACTCGCACGTGCCGGCGCCGACGTAGCCGGCCTCCTTGAGGATCGCCTTGCTCGCGCGGAGCAGCTCGGCGTGCTGGTCCTCGGTGAGGAAGGGTGCGGGCGCCTCCTCGACGAGCTTCTGGTTGCGGCGCTGGAGCGAGCAGTCGCGGGTCGAGACCACGACGACGTTGCCGTGCTGGTCGGCGAGGCACTGGGTCTCGACGTGACGCGGGTGGTCGAGGAAGCGCTCGACGAAGCACTCGCCGCGGCCGAAGGCCGTCACGGCCTCGCGCACCGCGGAGTCGTAGAGGTCCGGGATCTCCGCGAGGGTACGGGCGACCTTGAGGCCGCGGCCACCGCCGCCGTATGCCGCCTTGATCGCCACCGGGAGGCCGTGCTCCTTGGCGAACTCGACGACCTCATCGGCCCCGGACACCGGGTCCTTCGTGCCGGGCACGAGCGGGGCGCCGGCCTTCGTCGCGATGTGGCGCGCCTTGACCTTGTCGCCGAGGGAGTCGATCGCCGCGGGACCGGGCCCGATCCAGATGAGGCCCGCGTCGATGACGGCCTGGGCGAAGCCGGCGTTCTCGGCGAGGAAGCCGTAGCCGGGGTGGACCGCGTCGGCGCCGGCCCGGCGGGCGATGTCCAGCAGCTTCTCCTGGACGAGGTAGCTCTCGCCGGGGGTCGAGCCCCCGAGGGCGTACGCCTCGTCGGCAACCTTCACGTGCAGGGCATCCCGGTCCGGCTCGGCGTAGACCGCGACCGAGGCGATCCCGCTGTCCGTGCACGCCCGCGCGATGCGGACGGCGATCTCACCACGGTTTGCGATCAGGACCTTGCTGATGGATGCCATGGCCCGGACTCTATCGGGGTGACGCCACGTCAATTCGGCGTCCTCGGGCGCATTCCCGACCGTCTCGAAGTGAGGTCGGGCACACCGCTTCGGTCGGTTCACACCTAGCGTGGGCGTCATGACGACACACGAGTCAGTTCCCACCCTGAGCCTCGGCCACGCCTCCACCCCCGGCCTGGAGATCCCCCAGATCGGCTTCGGTGTCTGGGAGGTGCCGGACACCGACGTCGACGCTGCCTTCGGTCGCGCCCTCGAGATCGGGTACCGCCACATCGACACCGCGCGGATCTACGGCAACGAGGACGGTGTCGGCCGGGTCCTCGGGCGGGAGGACGTCGACCGCGACGACGTCTTCGTCACGACGAAGGTCTGGAACGACGACCACACGAACGTCCCGGCGGCGTTCGACGCCTCGATGGGACGCCTCGGCCTCGAGGTCCTCGACCTCTACCTCATCCACTGGCCGGCGCCGGAGCAGGACGTCTACGTCGACGCGTGGACGGCGATGCTCGACCTCCAGCGCCAGGGGAGGGTCCGCTCGGTCGGCGTCTGCAACTTCCAGGTGCCCCACCTGCAGCGACTGCTCGACGAGACGGGCGTGCTGCCCTCGATCAACCAGATCGAGCTGAGCCCGTACCTCCAGCAGCGCGAGCTGCGCGCCTTCCACGCCGAGCACGGAATCGTCACCGAGGCGTGGAGCCCGCTGGCCGTCCGGGCCGGGCTGCTCGACGACCCCGTCGTCGTCGAGCTCGCCGCGAAGCACGAGGTCACGCCCGCGCAGCTCGTGCTGCGCTGGCACGTCGAGCTCGACAACGTCGTCCTCACCCGCTCGGTGACGCCGGCGCGCATCGCGGAGAACTTCGAGATCTTCGGCTTCGCGCTCGAGGACGACGACCTGGAGGCGCTCGCCGGACTCGATCGCGGGACCCGCACCGGCCCCGACCCGGACACCTTCGGCTGAGCTCACCGGGTCGCGTCCGAGCCACTAGATTGGCTGCCATGGGACTGTTCTCGCGCAAGGGCAGGGACGACATCGTGGCTCAGCCGGACGCGACCCCGGCCGCCGAGGACGACGCGGACGACACCCTCGCAGCCGAATTCACCGGACGTCCCCTGGCCAACCCGCTCAGCGAGGCCGACCGGGCCCGCATCGCCGCCGCCCTCGAGCACGCCGCGGCTGAGGGCGTCGACATCGACTCCCTGGAGTCCATCGGCTCGCACTACGACGCCGCCTTCCGCCGCTGGTCCGACGAAGGCGGGTCGGGGGAGGGCCCGGATGTCGTCGTCGAGACGTATGCCGTCGCCATCGGCGAGCACCTGGCCCGTCACAGTGCGCGGGAGTGGGCGATCGTGACCGACGTCTTCGGCACCGACCTGGGTCTCGTCGCCGCGCGCGCCGACACGGTCGTCGTGCCCCACAACCTCGTCGGCGCCCGGTGGATGCGCGGCGAGACCGGGTGGGTTCCCGGCGTCGTCTCCCACCTCGTGAGGATCCGTCCGCGCTCACGGTGACCCGGGCCCTAGGATCGCGGGATGGACAGTGCCGCCCACGGTGGGCCCGACCGGCGCAGCAAGCGCGACCTCGAGGAGGGGATTGCGCGCGACTTCACGCGCAAGATGTCCTACGGCGACTACCTCCGTCTCGACACCCTTCTCAGCGCCCAGCAGACGCTGAGCGAGCCGCCGCAGCACGACGAGCTGCTGTTCATCATCCAGCACCAGACGTCGGAGCTGTGGCTCAAGCTCCTGATCCATGAGCTGCGTTCTGCCAGAAGCCTGCTGGGTCAGGACGAGCTCGCGCCCGCCCTCAAGCGCCTGGCGCGGGTCAAGCACATCCAGCACACGCTGACCGACCAGTGGTCGGTGCTCGCCACGCTGACCCCGAGCGAGTACGCCGAGATCCGGCCCTTCCTCGCCGCGAGCTCCGGTTTCCAGTCGGCGCAGTACCGCGAGGTCGAGTTCCTCCTCGGCAACAAGAACGCCGACATGGTGGCGGTCTTCTCCCACGACGAACGCGCCCGCGAGGCCCTGGACACGCTCCTGCACGAACCGAGCCTCTACGACGAGTTCCTGGCCTACCTCTCCCGGCGGGGGTATGCCGTCCCGTCGGCGCTGCTCGACCGTGACTGGACGCAGCCCTACCGCCTCGACGAGGGGCTCGTCGACGTCTTCGCCGGCGTCTACGCCAAGCCCAACGAGCACTGGGGCGTCTACGAGACGTGCGAGGAGCTCGTCGACCTCGAGGACAACTTCCAGCAGTGGCGGTTCCGCCACCTTCAGGTCGTGCAGCGCACGATCGGCCAGAAGACGGGCACCGGGGGCTCGACGGGCGTGAACTTCCTGCGGCGAGCGCTCGACCTGACGTTCTTCCCCGAGCTGTACGAGGTGCGCACGCGCATCGGCGGCTGACGCGGTCCGGTCGGGCGGTGCCGCCCGCGCCACGTGGCCTCTCGGGCAGGTCCGTCGTTGCTGACCGGTGCATCGTGGGCCAAGGTGGACACACGGCGACCCTCGTGGCAAGGCCACACCAGACGCATGGGAGGCGACATGGCTCAGGTTGCAACGGACAAGGGCACGCACGAGGGCGGCGAGCTAAAGCGGGTCATGGGGCCCTGGCTGCTCCTGCTCTTCATCGTCGGAGACATCCTCGGGACAGGCGTCTACGCCCTGACCGGAGACGTGGCCGCAGAGGTCGGCGGAGCGGCCTGGGCGCCGTTCATCGTCGCCTTCGCCATCGCGATGGTCACGGCCTTCTCGTACCTCGAGCTCGTGACGAAGTATCCGCAGGCCGCCGGTGCGGCGCTCTACACGCACAAGGCCTTCGGCATCCACTTCCTGACGTTCATGGTGGCCTTCACCGTCATGTGCTCCGGCATCACGTCGGCATCGACGGCATCGCGGGCCTTCGCCTCGAACCTCGCCAAGGGTTTCAGCCTCGACGACGAGAACACGACGTTGATCACGCTCATCGCACTGGGGTTCATGGCCGTCGTGGCCCTCGTCAACCTGCGTGGCGTCGGCGAGAGCGTCAAGGCCAACATCGTGCTGACGCTCGTCGAGCTCTCCGGGCTGCTGCTCGTCATCTTCGTCGGGTTCTTCGCGATCTTCGCGGGCAAGGGCGACTTCTCGCGCACCATGATCTTCGAGTCGCCGAGCGACAAGTCGACCTTCTTCGCGGTGACGGCCGCGACGTCCCTCGCCTTCTTCGCGATGGTCGGTTTCGAGGACTCGGTCAACATGGCCGAGGAGACCAAGGACCCGGTTCGGATCTTCCCCAGGGTCATGATCAGCGGTCTCGGGATCACCGGCGTCATCTACGTGCTGGTCTCACTCTGCGCGGTGGCGATCGTGCCCGTCGGGGACCTCGCGGCCAGCGACACACCGCTCGTGACCGTCGTGGAGCGCGCAGCGCCGGACGTGCCGATCAAGGACCTGCTGCCCTTCATCTCGATGTTCGCCGTGGCGAACTCCGCGTTGATCAACATGCTCATGGCCTCGCGGCTGCTCTACGGGATGAGCCGTCAGGAGGTGCTGCCGCACTTCCTCGGCAAGGTGCACCCGCGCAGGCAGACGCCGTGGACAGCCATCGTCTTCACGACACTGCTCGCGTTCGGGCTCATCGTCTACGTGTCGGGCGCCAGCGAGGACGCGGTCTCGGCCCTCGGCGGGACGACGTCGCTGCTGCTCCTCGGAGTCTTCACGATCGTCAACATCGTCGTGCTCGTCCTGCGGCGCGACCCGCAGCAGAGCAGCCATTTCGTCACGCCCTCGGTCCTGCCGGTCGTCGGCGCCATCGCCTGCTTCTTCCTCGTGCTGCCGTGGTCCGGTCGGCCGTCGGAGCACTACGTGATCGCTGGCGGGTTGCTGGCTCTCGGCGTCGTGCTCTGGGCACTGACGTGGATGGCCAACCGCGGTCTGCGGGGGAGGAAGACCTACTTCCGTGACACCGACGACATCAGCGGGAACGGACCCGTCAACTAGCCGAGGTCTCCTCGTCTCCTTCCGCCGCGCCCAGCGGCGGAAGGAGACCGAGGCGCCGGCCGTACCGGTCACGGGCGGGTTCGCACTGGCAGGGACATGCTGCGACGCAGACCTCCTCGAAGCAGGCATCCGGACACGTGCACACGAGATCGGGTGGCGGCGGAGGGTCAACGCGTGGCTGCCTTCCGCGCATGAGCCGTCGGCGGCGCTCGAGCTCGGTCTCCGTGGGGTGGTCTGCGGGCCGCTCGCGGTGTGGGACGCCTTCGGCCATGCGGTCGCGCAGGGCCCGGTGTCGGTACCACGCCCGCGCTGCCGGTCGGTCGTAGCGCGGGAAGGCCCAGCGGTCGTAGGGCACCTCGTCCGGTGGGTCGACGTCGAGGTGTGCTGGGAACCGTCGACCCTGGTTGTCGCGCACGGCATCGGCGGAAGCCGGCGCCACCTCGTGGCCGCTGTCGTCGACGACGAGCTTCAGACCTGCCAGCCCGAGGATCGCGGCAAGCGACCCGACCGTCGGCTGGACGCTGCCTCGTTCGATGCGCCCGATGGCCGACTGCGACGAGCCGACAGCCAGCGCGAGCTCGCGCTGGCTCAGGTCCGCACGGCGTCTC
>JIBA01000009.1 GCA_000620545.1 Intrasporangiaceae bacterium URHB0013
TGTGATGTCGCAAGACATCGGCGACAGTGGCCCTACGGAAACGTAGGGCCACTGTTGTTTTGTCGGGGGTGTTGTGGCTGGTAGTCGCGGCTGGGGTCGAGGGTCAGCTCGCGCAGGATCTCGCCGGTTGCGGTGTCGACGATGGTGATGTCGAGGTCTTGGACCAGGAGCCGGACGTAGGTTCCGGCGTGGGTCCGGCCGATCCCGATGTGGTGCAGCCGGCCGTTGTGACGAAGGGTGAGGTTGCCGGTCTTGGAGACCTTGTCGGCGCGGACGCGGTCGTGGGTGTCGCTGGTGCGGTCCCCGGGGGCGGCTTTGGGCCTGGCGGTGTAGGCGGCGGCTGGGGTGGCGTGGTGCGGCAAGGAGCGGTGCGGGCGGTGGTGGTTGTACTGCTGACGGAACGCATCGAGCAGGTCCTGCAGCTGCGCGATGGTGGCCGGCTGGCACGGTTGGGCGCGGAGCCATTTCTTCAGGGTCTGCTGGAAGCGTTCGACCTTCCCGCAGGTGGTGGGATGGTTCGGCCGGGAGTTCTTCTGGGTGATCCCGAGCCGGCGCAGCTCGACCTCGAGGCGGGTCCGGCCGCCGCGGCCGCCGGCGAACCGGACGGTGTAGACCATGCCGTTGTCGGTCAGGGTGGAGGCGGGGTGCCCGTGCTCGGCCGCGGCTGCGGTGAAGCTCTCCAGCACGATCGCGGCGGTGACCCGGGGGTGGGCGCTCACGTGCAGGGCGTAGCGGGAGTGGTCATCGAGCCAGGTGATGATCTCGACATCGACGCCGGGGCTGCCATCGGCGCGGGTGAGGCGGTAGTGGGTGAAGTCGGACTGCCAGGTCTCGTTCGGCTGGTCGGCCTCGAACCGGATGTAGGAGGACTTCGGTCGCTTGGACGGGTCCGGGGTGACGGCGGCATGGCGCACCAGGATCCGGTGGGCCGTGGCCCGGGAGATCACGACCTGGTGGTGGTGGCGCAGGTGCCAGCAGAGGGTGTCGGCGCCGGCATCCAGGCCGGCCTCGGCCAGTTCCTTGCGCAGCCGCAGCACGAGCTCGATGGTCGTGTCCGGGGTCGTGGTGGGGCTGGTGCGAGGGCGACGTGACCTGGGCTCGAACGCGGCCTCGCCCTCGTGGTCGTACCGGGCCTTGAGGCGGTACACCCAGGAGCGGTGCACCCCGTAGCGATCGGCCACCTCGGAAACCGTCTGACGTTCGCTGAGCAGGGCGGTGATCACCAGTCGTGCCTTTGACATGGCTGAGCATCGACCGCACCCGACCCCGTCGCCGATGATCCGAGACAGGGTGTCGCCGATGTCTTGAGACACCTGTCGCGGATGTCCTGAGACCAGACAC
>KK211150.1:0-291104 GCA_000620545.1 Intrasporangiaceae bacterium URHB0013
CCCTCCACTCGAGTGGTCACTCCCGCACAGGCCCCCTCGGTACGGAACTGACCACTCGACGTTGACCGCTGAGGCGCGGACCCTCCACTCGAGGTCACTCCCGCACAGGCCCCACCCGTACGGAACTGAGCACTCGACGTTGACCGCTGAGGCGCGGACCCGCCACTCGAGTGGTCACTCCCGCACAGGCCTCACCCGTACGGAACTGACCACTCGACGTTGACGCTGAGAAAGAGGCCAGTTCGCTCGAGTGGTCACTCCCGCACGGGGCTCACCGGTACGGAACTGAGCACTCGACGGGGGGATCCCGTCGAGTGGGCAGTTCCCCACCGCGGGTTTGAGCCCGGTGGCGGCGGGCAGGATGGGCCCATGCGCGCGACGACGATCCATGCCCCCGGCGACATTCGCCTGACTGAGGTCCCCGACCCGACGATCGAGGCGCCGACCGACGCCATCGTGCGCGTCGTGGCCGGCTGTATCTGCGGCTCGGACCTCTGGCCCTACCGGGGCGCCAACCCGATCACGGCCGGCTCGACCATCGGTCACGAGGCGGTCGGCGTCGTGGAGGAGGTCGGCGGCGACGTGCGCGAGATCAACAAGGGCGACTTCGTCGTGATCCCGTTCGTCCACTGCGACAACACGTGCGCGCACTGCCGCGCCGGCATGACGTCGGTCTGCGACCACCAGGGCTGGACCGTCAGTGGTCAGGCCGAGCTCGTCCGCGTCAACCAGGCCGACGGCAGCCTCGTGAAGACCGACGGCGTGCCCGACGATGCGCTCCTCCCGTCGCTGCTCACCCTCGCCGACGTCATGGCGACCGGCTGGCACGCCGCGGTGTCCTCGCGGGTGCGCCCCGGTGGCACCGCCGTCGTCATCGGGGACGGCGCCGTCGGCCTCTGCGGCGTCATCGCCGCCAAGGAGCTGGGCGCCGAGCGCATCGTCGCGATGTCGCGCCACGAGCCCCGACAGGCCCTGGCCCGCGAGTTCGGCGCGACGCATGTCATCGCCGAGCGCGACGACGCCGGCGTCGAGGCGGTCATAGAGCTGACCGACGGGGTCGGCGCCGACTCGGTACTCGAGTGCGTCGGCACCGACCAGTCGATGAAGACGGCCTTCCGCATCAGCCGCCCCGGCTCGACGGTTGGATTCGTCGGAGCCCCACACGGCGTCGAGCTGCCCGTCCGGCAGATGTTCGTCCGCAACGTCGGCCTCGCCGGTGGCATGGCCCCGGTCCGCACCTACCTGCCGGACCTGCTCGGGCGCGTCCTCGACGGCCGCATCGACCCGGGCCGGGTCTTCGACCTGAGGCTCCCCCTCGACGAGGTCGCCGAGGGCTACCGCGCCATGGACGAGCGCCGCGCGATCAAGGTCTTCCTCCGCCCCTGACCGACCCCGCCCGTGACCTCCCACGGGTGGACGCACTTCCCTCACGGCCGCCCGCTCCCGACCACGGAAGACCCGAGCGGGTATGCCGTGAGGGCACCAAGCCGTAGGCGCCCGCGCTCCGAAGCACCAGCGTGACCTGCCGACCCGAGCACACGGCATACCCAGTGGCACCCTCGACGACGGAGACGACGTGACCCACGCCCGGCTCATCGACACGGCTGCCCCGAAGGCGCCGCGCGGCGTCGTGCTCGTGCTGCACGGAGGCGCAGCTCGACGAGAAGCCGCGCGGGTCAGCCCGACCCAGCTGTCGGTGCTGCGGATGGTGCCGATCGCCAGCCGGATCGCGCGGGCCGCGAAGGGCGAGCTGGCCGTGCAGCGGCTGCTCAACTCCACGCGCGGCTGGGACGCCCAACACACGCCGGTCGACGACGTGCGCTGGGCCCTCGGCCAGGCCGTCGACCGCTTCGGCCCCGACCTGCCCGTGTGCCTCGTCGGGCACTCGCTCGGCGGGCGCGCCGCACTGCTCGCGGCCGGCGAGGGCTCCGTCGTCAGCGCCGTGGCGCTGAACCCGTGGGTCTACGCGAACGAGGGACGCCGCGACCTCACCGGCCGGCGGGTCCTCATCGTCCACGGCGCCGACGACCGCATCGCGCGGCCGACGAACTCGGCAGCCGTCGCCCGGGACCTTTCACGCACGGCGGACGTCGGCTACGTCACCGTCGAGGGCGGCAAGCACGCGATGCTGGGCCGCCGCAGCCTCTTCGACGGCCTCGCTGCCGACTTCGCCACCGCGACCCTCCTCGGTCGCGATCCCGGCGGCGTGGTCGCGCGGGTGCTCGACGGGGAGGCGTGGGTCGCCGTCTGAGGGCACATCACCGGCGGAGCGAGCACCGCACGATTTCCGGTTGAGCGCACGGATAGGATGGTGTTTCGTAGGTTTATGACCGTTTGGTCAGCGAATGCGTGCTTACTTTGCAGTCGTCCGTTTCCCCGAATACAGTCGTACCACCCCTCCAACGACCGGTCCGGAACTGAAGTGAGGACCAGGATTGGCCCCGAGATTTGCGTCCGTCGATGACTACATCGCCTCCTACCCCGAGGAGACGCGAACTCAGCTTGCGGGGGTCCGCCGCACGATCCGCGAGGTAGCCCCTCACGCGGGCGAGAAGATCAGCTACGGCATGGCGACGTTCACGGTCGACGGCAAGCCGCTCATCTACTACGCCGGCTGGAAGAACCACGTCGGCCTCTACCCGGTGCCGACGGGCGATGCGCAGTTCGAGGAGGCGATCAGCCCCTACCGCCGCGCCAAGGACACCGTGCGTTTCCCGATCATCCGGCCGGTCCCGCTCCACCTCGTCTCCGAGATCACCGCGCTCTGCCTCAAGCGCCGGGCCGCGGTCTCCGAGGGCCACGACGCCTGACGCGTGACGCCTGGACGCCGGACCCGCTGCGGCGACAGGCGGCCGCGGCGATGGGGTCGAGCGCACCCTAGGGCGTCAGGTCTGGAGGACGGACAGGACGTTGCCGGCGGGGTCGGTGAACCACGCGATGAGCGGGCCGCCCTTGCGGAAGATGCCCTTCGCGTCGGTCTCGCCCGGCGTGCCCTCGTACTTCTCGAAGACGACGCCCCGGCGCGTCAGCTCATCGACGGCGGCCTCGATGTCGTCGACCGGGAAGTTGAGGATCGTGAAGGTCGCCGGCTCGTGGTTCGGCTTGGGGTAGATGAGGGTCGGGCGGTCGCCGCCTTCACCGGCGAGGTGGAGCGTGAGCATGCCGTTCTCCTCGGTGACGCGCAGCCCGAGGGTCTCGGCATAGAACGCCTTGGCCGCGGGGATGTCGTCGACGGAGAAGCCGCTGAACGCGTGGGAGCTTGACAGCACGTCGGTCCTCTCTCCGGGGCGCGGTGCGCGCCCGCTGAGTCCCAGTCAAGACCTGCGGGTGTCGCGATGGTGCCGCTTCCGCCGAGATTCTGCAGGTCCAGGCCCTCATTTCGGTGGAACCCCAATCCAGCAGGGCCGCGGCGACGAACCCCCGCCCGGAGATGGTCGACGACGACCCCCGTCCGAGCACACGCACGATGGACGGCTTTGTCTCCTCGTCAAGGAGGAAAACAGATGCGCACGACCACCACTCGGATCGCCGGCGCCAGCTTCGCGGCAGCCGCCGCCCTGGCACTCAGCATCGGACCCGCGTTCGCGGCCGACGGCTTCGTCAGCGCCAACCTCAAGCCCGTCGCCGGCAACGGTGTCGACGGCAGTGGCACCGCCATGGTCGAGGTCCAGGGCAACAAGATCACCGTCACGATGGCTGCCAACGGCCTGCTCCCCGACAACCCGCACGCTGCGCACATCCACTTCGGCGCCGCAGCCCGCCACGAGTGCCCCGTCCTCTCCGACGACAAGAACGGCGACGGCCACCTCAACACGACCGAGGGCGGCCCGGCCTACGGCGACGTCGTCGTCTCCCTCACGAAGACCGGCGACACGAGCCCCAAGTCGGCTCTGGCCATCGACCGCTTCGACACCGCGCCCGGCGGCAAGCTGACCTACCAGCGTGGCAGCATCAAGGTCTCGAGCACCATCGCCAAGGCCATCACCGCCGGCGAGTCCGTCGTCGTCATCCACGGTGTCGACCACAACGAGGACGGCAAGTACTCCGGCGACACCAAGAGCGACCTCGACCCGAAGCTGCCGACCGAGGCGACCGACCCGGCCTTGTGTGGCGCCCTGCGCGTCGCGCCTGCGGGTGGCATGCACACCGGCGGTGGCGTCGCCGCTGACGGTCTCAAGAGCGGCGGTCAGAACGAGGCCCTCATGCTCGTCGGTGGCGGCGCACTGCTGGCCGCGGCCGGAACCGGCGCCTTCGCCGCCCGTCGCGCCCGCTCGCGCGCCTGATCGAGCGGACCGGATCCCCGATGTCAGAGCCGTCAGATCTACCGGGGCCGTCCGGGCCGTCCGGGCCGTCCGGGCCGTCCGGGCGGTCCGGGCCGCGTGAGCCGCGTGAGCCGGCTCGGCGGTCGTCCGGTCGCCGCGTCGCACCCGGTGTCGCGGCGGCCCTGGCGGTCACGGTCGCGCTGCTCGTCGTCGCGGTCGTGGCGCTCGTGTCCGGGTCTCGGGGGACGCCCGGCCCGCCGCAGCCCGCGGCGGGCGAGGCGCTCCCGCTGTCCGCCCCAGCCTCCGCAGCCTCCGCCCCAGCCGGCCCGGCGCGTCCCACCGACGCGGGCTCCCCGTCGGATTCCATGGGTGAGGGCGGGACACCGACAGCCGGCCTGCACTCCAGCACGAGCGGCGACGCGGCCGGCATCGGGGCCTTCCTCGCGGCGTCCGAGCCGACGTCGATCGAGATCCCGGCGATCGGGGTCAGCTCGAAGCGCTTCGTGCCGCTGACCGTCCAGCGCGACGGCACGATCTCGGTGCCGGGCACGGCCCAGGAGGTCGGGCTCTACGAGGCCGGCCCGACGCCGGGCCAGCTGGGGCCGTCGGTCCTCGCCGCGCACGTCGACACGCCCTCGGGGGTGCCGGGCATCTTCCACGAGCTCGGCAGGGTCGAGGCGGGCGACGTGATCACGGTGTCGCGCCGCGACGGGTCGAGCCTCACCTTCACCGTCGATGCGGTGTCGGCCTACAAGAAGTCGCAGTTCCCGACCGAGCTCGTCTACAAGGGCGACTTCACCAGGTCCGAGATCCGCCTCGTGACCTGTGGCGGCCCCACCGACAGCCGCAACGAGTACCGGGACAACGTCGTGGTCTTCGGCCACCTGTCGAGCGCCACCTGACCAGCGCCACCTGACGAACGCCTTGGCGAGCGCCCTTGGCGAGCGCCCTTGGCGGTCGCCTGGCGAGTGCCACTGAGTCCCCACGTGCCGAGCGCCCGGGCGACTGTCGACCGTTCCCGGAGGTGAGCCCCTAAGCCCGCGTCCGCAACGCGCGGTGTACCCGCGGGTCGTGCCAGATACCGGCAAATCGGTGTGATCTGTGTCTCACCAAATAGAAGGTAAAGCGTTGGTATAGGCGGGCACATCGGACATTCAGGGACCTTCGTGGCGCGTCGTCGTTACCGTGGCGTGACATTTGCCAGTTGCCTCGTCTACTGTTCCGGGAGTCCGGCCACCAGGTCGGGCACTCGTGAGGTGGACCGCCTAGTCCTGTCACCGCCTGACGAGAGGGATCAAATCTTGTGACAGGAGCGGAGGAACCACAGGTTTCTCCGGACGTCCGGCGCAACGACTTCGGACGTCCTTGGGGTTAAGGCTTCACCCGCCACGCATCGTGCGGCGGGGGTGGCCCGGGCACCTCCCCGCCCGAACCCGACAGCTAACTTCGTAGGCGCGGAGAGGTACACGCGTGAACTCTGAGAACATTCGCGGTCGCCATCGTGCGCCCGGCCGCCACAACCCCCTCAACGAACTCAAGCTCCTCGCCCGTGAGTCGGCTCAGCCGGCCATGAAGGCGGGCGCCGTCGTCGCTGCCACCGGTGGACTGGTCGCCACCTTCGCCAACCCGGCGAGCGCCGACACCCTGTCACCCGCCTCGGGTGACGTCGCCGCTGCTGCCGGCATCGACTCGGCGGGCCCGGCCGTCGTCGGCCCCGCGAAGGCTGCTGCTCCGGCCGCGTCGACCGCGCTGTCCAAGATCGGCTACGCCCCGGCCGTGCAGAAGGCGGTCGCCCAGCGCGTCGGTCAGCCGAAGCCCCAGGTCATCGAGGACGTCAAGGTCAAGACCGAGCGCGCTGCCGCCAAGGCCGCCGCCACCAGGGCCGCCTCCAAGGCGGCCGCCGCCAAGGCTGCCGCGAAGAAGGCCGCTGCCGAGCGCAAGGCCACGACGGCGCGCGCCTCGCGTGACCTGACGCGCCGCACGCTGACGACGAGCACCTCGTCGAGGAAGGCGAGCAGCAACACCTCCGTCCCGCGCGCCTCCTCGGGCACGCACGCCTCGCGCAACTGGGCCACCCCGGGTCAGTGCACGTGGGGCGCCCTGAGCAAGTGGTACCAGTCCGAGGGGTACTACCCCGGCGGCTGGACCGGAAACGCCATGGCGTGGTCCTCGGGCGCAGCCTCGGCTGGCTACACCGTGAGCGGCACGCCGCGCACGCGCTCGATCCTCGTCATGCAGCCCGGCGTCCACGGCTCCTCGAGCGTCGGCCACGTCGCCTGGGTGACCGGCGTCAACGGCAACGAGGTGACGATCATCGAGATGAACGCCCTCGCCGGTGCGTACAACTACAACACGCGCACGCTGACCGACGGCCCCGGCATGAGGTACATCTACGCGCCGTGACCCACGTCGGGTTCCTCGCGAACTGACGCGCTCGTGCGAAGGGGAGGATGCTGCGGCATCCTCCCCTTCGTCATGCCCACAGTCCCGCGCCCGCTCCACCGTCGGGCCGCTCCATACCCCCTCACCTCCCAACCATCACCTGCCGCGGTCTCTAGTGCGCCCCTCCCTGGGACGGCGTGGGATCGCCCACATCACGAACCCGGACAACAGGGAATGATCACCTCGCCGCGGGGCTTGTCGCCCACGTAGTTGAAGGCTCCACCATTCTCCGGCGGGGCCGCCGACCGTTTCCGACAGTGAGGAGCAGGCCTGTGTCCACGGCCTTCGAGAGCATCCGCATCGGCCGCTGGGACCTTCCCCAGCGTTTCGTCATGGCACCGCTGACGCGCAACCGCGCGGGGCAGGGCCAGGCGCCGACCACGCTCAACGCCGAGTACTACGGCCAGCGCGCGAGCGCCGGCCTTCTCATCACCGAGGGCACCCAGCCGAGTGCCGTCGGCCAGGGCTACCTCGACACCCCCGGCCTGCACTCCGACGAGCAGGTCGCCGGCTGGCGCCTCGTGGCCGACGCCGTGCACGCGGGCGGCGGTCACGTCGTCGTGCAGCTCATGCACGCCGGGCGGGTGGCCCACCCCGACAACAAGGGCGGGCTGGAGAGCGTGGCCCCGAGCGCCATCGCGGCCCCCGGGAAGATCGTGACCCCGAGCGGTGAGCAGCCGTATGCCGTCCCGCGCGCCCTCGAGACCGACGAGATCCCCGCGCTCGTGGCGGAGTTCGTCCACGCTGCGCGCCAGGCCGTCGCGGCCGGGCTCGACGGCGTCGAGATCCACGCCGCCAACGGCTACCTGCCGCACCAGTTCCTCGCGCCCTCGAGCAACGAGCGCACCGACGGCTACGGCGGCTCGCCCGAGGCGCGGGCCCGGCTCGTCGTCGAGATCACGACGGCCGTGGCCGAGGCGATCGGCGCCGAGCGCGTCGGCATCCGCATCTCGCCCGCGCACAACATCCAGGGCGTCCTCGAGCAGGACGAGGCCGACACCGCCGCGACCTACGAGTCGCTCGTCGAGGGCATCGCGCCGCTCGGGCTCGCCTACCTCAGCATCCTCGGCGACCCCGAGTCCGACATCGTCCGCGACCTCCGCAAGCGCTTCGGCGGGCCGGTCATCCTCAACACCGGCTTCGGCAAGGTGACCGAGCTGGCCGACGTCGAGGACATCCTCGAGCGCGATCTCGGCGACCTCGTCGCGGTGGGGCGCGAGTTCCTCGCCAATCCGGACCTCGTCCGCCGGTGGCGCGAGGGCGCTCCCCTCAACGAGCCCAACCCGCAGACCTTCTACGGCGGCGGCGCCGAGGGATACACCGACTACCCCGCCCTCCCTGAGGCACCCGTAGGAAGTTGAGCACTCGACGGGGACCCGCCCCGTCGAGTGCTCAATTCCGTACGGCCCCGTCGACTGCTCACTTCCGTACGCCCCGTCGAGTGCTCAGTTCCGTACGCCCCCGTCGAGTGCTCAGTTCCGTACGCCCCGTCGAGTGCTCAGTCCGTGCGCCCCGTCGAGTGGTCAGTTGCGTACGTGCCCTCGAGGGGTCGGTTGCGGACCCGCACTCGAGTGGGCGCATCCGCCCGGCGGGGTGTATCAGGTGGGTTCGGGTGGGTCCTCGCCCGAGACGATCGGGTCGCCGAGGGGACGCTGGACCCACGTGACGTCGTGCGAAGCGCCGAACTTCCAGCCGATGTCGCGGTAGGTGCCGACCGGCTCGAAGCCCATCGCCGCGTGCAGCCGACCGCTCGCCTCGTTGGGCTGGGTCATCCCGGCGGCCGCCATCCGGTAGCCGCGGGCAGCAAGCCGTTCGAGCAGGGCCTCGTAGAGGCGGCGGCCACCCCCGCGTCCGCGCCGATCAGCCGCGAGGTAGATCGACACCTCGCACGACCACCGGTACGCGGCGCGCTCCTTGAAGGGGCCGGCATACGCGTACCCGACGACCACGCCGTCGTCCTCGAGCACGAGGAACGCGTAGCGTTCCTGCGCCTTGGCGATTCGGCGCTCCAGCTCCGCGACGTCGGGCGGCTCCGTCTCGAAGGTGATCGTCGTCCCGGTGGCGTAAGGGGCGTAGATGGCGGCGCAGGCGGCCGCATCCGCCGCGGTGGCGTCGCGGATCACTCGCTCGGGCATTCCCGGATGCTAGGACGCTCGGGACATTGGGGTGAATCCGACCCACCGCCAAGGCGCTCGGACACACTGACGTCATGGACATGGGACTGCGGGCCAGGGTGCTGCCCGAGAACCAGCGGCGGTCCCTCGACGAGCTCACCTCCGAGCTCGACCTCAACGAGGGTGACGTCCTGGCCAAGCGCTCCGCCTACTGGACGATGCTCGTCCTGGCGTCGTGCATCGCCTGCGCAGGGATCGTCGCCGACTCGACGGCGACGGTGATCGGCGCGATGATCATCGCCCCGCTCTCGACGCCGATCATGGGCACGGCGCTCGCGATCGTGAAGCGGGAGCGGATGGGCGCCCTCACCTACGTCGTGCTGGGCGCGCTGGTCGTCATTGCCGTCGGGCTCCTCTTCTCCCTCATCGTGCCCAGCTCGACCGTGCTCCTGGCCAACAGCCAGATCTCCAGCCGCACGAGCCCGCACCTCGTCGACCTCCTCACGGCGGTCGCGACGGGGTTCGCGGGAGCCATCGCACTCGCACGCCGCGACGTCGCCGCCATCCTGCCCGGGGTCGCCATCTCGATCTCGCTCGTGCCGCCGCTCGGCGTCGTCGGCATCTGCCTCGGACAGGGACAGGTGGGTCTCGCGTTCGGGGCCCTCGTGCTCTTCCTGTTGAACTTCCTCGCCCTCGTCTGCGCCGGCAGCCTCGTCTTCACCAGCCTCGGCTACACGGCCGAGGCCGGCCAGCGGGCGGGCCGCTCACACCGGTCGACCAAGGTCCTCTTCGGCGTGCTCGTGCTGCTCGTGCTCGTGCCGATGATCGTCAACTCAGCCCTGAGCTTCGCCTACGAAGCGATGGACGAACGCGTCACGGCCGCGTCCCAGCGGTGGATCGCCGGCACGCCGGGCGCGGAGGTCACCGGAGTCGGCAACCAGGGCTTCACCGTGACGATCCACGTCACGGCTCCCGGCGAGCTGCCGCCCGTCGACACCCTCATGGCCGAGCTGAGTGCCGGCCTGCCGTCCAACATCGCCGTCGTCGTCGAGCGCTCTGTCGGCGACCGCATCGAGGCGGGCGCGACGACCTGAGGTCAGGCGGCGCCGCTGGGCGGGTCCTGTTCGGTCGCGCGCCGGGCTCCCGCAGCCGTGCCGTCCCCAGCCGTAACATCCCCGGCCCTGCCGTCCCCAGCCGTGCCGTCTCCGGCCCTGCCGTCCCCAGCCGTACCGTCGCCACCAGCCGCACCACGGTCAGCACCATCGTCGACGTCAGCTTCCGAGTCACCGTCTGCATCGCTGTCCGGGTCCGCGGCCTCGACGGGCGCATCCATGGAGAGCTGCGGCATACCGGAGGCGAAGCGGGACACGATGAGCGCGACGAACGTGACGAGGAAGACCTGTCCGATGACGGCCTCGCTGCCCGCGGCCATCCGGCCGAGGTCGGTCACCGCGGCGTAGTCGCCGTAGCCCACCGTCGAGATGGTGACGAGGCTGAAGTACATGTAGGTCGTCGTGGAGACGGGCTCGCCGAAGAACTCGGTGGGCGAGAAGGCGTCGAGCGTCTGGAAGAGGAAGGCGTAGGCCACGGCCATCTGCAGGTAGGCCGCCACCGACCCCATGATCGTCTGGATGGTCACGACCCGGTGCTGCAGGACGCGCCGGGCGATGAGGACCGGGGTGAGGGCGGCCGCGAGCAGCCACGCCGTCTGGGGGGGCACGCCCGTGTCGGCCACGGCGTCTTGCTGCACCATGAGCGCCACGATGCTCACGAGGAGCGTCCCGAGGAAGAGAAGGTCGACGAGGCGGCGCCAGCGACGTCGGGCGCCCGAGGCCCGCGCTGCCGCGATGAGCGCGAGCCCGCTGATCGCGTGCGTGAAGACCTGGGCGACCCGGGAGCCCGTGACGTCGATGAGGCCCTGCACCGCGATCGTCGCGAGGACGAGCACGAGCACGAGCTCGAAGCGGTCCAGCAGTCGGTTGCGCACGGGACCGCTGCCCCGGCGGGGAAGCCGTGCCCGGGCGCCCGTCCGGTCCCCAGCCGGGGCCGCAGTCGCGGCAGCCGTCGGGGCCCCAGTCACGGTCGCAGTCGGGGCATCCGCCGCGGCGGCTGTGGGAGCAGCGGTCGGTGCGGTTTCGGCACTCACGTCCCGCCGGCCCGCATCGGCTCCGGCCATGCTGCCTCCTCGGGTCGCGGGGCGAATGCCCATGACCCGAGGATAGGGCGGTGGGGCGGCCCCCGCGGGAGGTCGCCACACCCCGCTGAGCGACGCGACCGCGGGCGTATGCGTGGGCGACGACCCACGCGGCGGTTCCCGTGGCCCGTGAGCGCGGGGCGACCCGATGTCCCGGCCACACGGCATACGCCAGAGTGGGCGTATGCCGTCCCGTCCCGAGCTCGTGCTCACCGCCCCCCGAGTCGCGCGCTCGTGGCTGAAGCGCGCGATACCGCCGTCAAGCGCGTGAAGTTTGGCGCGCTCGGACCCCGTTTCGCGCGCTCGGCACTGGAGCGCGCGAAACATCCGAGTGACGGAGTGCGGCGTCTCGAGGCCCGAGCGCGCGAAAGCGACCTGGTGCCGGACGCGCAGTCGGCGGCGGTCGGCGACCTGTGGCGAGGTCGGCCGCACGGTCCTGATGACCGCGCGACACGGCATACCTCGCCGCCGTCGGAGGTCGCGTCTAGCGTGGACGAGGTGACTTCAGCGACGAGCACCACGACCGGGCCGGGCATCACGGAGGATCTCCTGCGCTACCTCCAGCAGGGGCGCGACGGGCTGATCCGAGCCCTTGAGGGGCTCGACGACTACGACGTGCGCCGCCCCCTGACGCCCAGCGGCAGCAACCTGATCGGCCTCGTCAAGCACGTCGCGGGCGTCGAGCTCGCCTACCTCGGCGACGCAGTCGGGCGACCGTCGGGCGAGCGGCTGTCCTGGGTCGAGGACGGCTCGATTTGGGAGTCCGCCGACATGTGGGCGACGGCGGACGAGTCCCGGGACGACATCGTCGCGCTCTACCGCCGGGCGTGGGCGCACTGCGATGCCGTCGTGCGCGAGCTGCCCCTCGACGCGCCCGCAACCGTCGACTGGTGGCCCGAGGAACGGCGGCACACGACGCTCGGCTCACTGCTCGTCCGCTGCGTGGCCGAGGTGTCGCAGCACGCCGGGCACGCCGACATCCTGCGCGAGTTGATCGACGGACGTGGCGGGCGGGACCAGGCCGACATGGGCGACGCCGCCTGGTGGACCTCCTACGTCGCCCGCATCCAGGCTGCCGCCGACGCCCACCGACCCGCCGTGGCCGGCTCATGACCGCGCGCCGCCCCAACATCGTCTTCCTGCTCAGCGACGACCACGCCGCGCACGCCATCGGCACCTACGGTTCCGTCGTCAATCGCACACCGCACATCGACGCGGTCGCGGCCTCCGGCGTACGCCTCGACAACCTCTTCGCGACGAACTCGCTGTGCTCGCCGAGTCGGGCCTCGATCCTCACCGGCACCTACAGCCACGTCAACGGCGTGACGACGCTCGACACCTTCATCGACGCCTCCCAGCCCACGTTCGTCACCGCCCTGCGCGAGGCGGGCTACCGCACGGCGTTCGTCGGGAAGTGGCACATGGGTCAGGGCTCGAGCGACGGCGTCGACCACGACCCGCAGGGCTTCGACCGGTGGGACGCCCTCATCGACCAGGGTGAGTACCACGACCCCCGGTTCCTCTCCCGCGACGGGCTGCGCGTCGAGCCGGGCTACGCGACCGACCGCATCACCGACCTCGCCATCGACTGGGTCGAGTCGCTCGACGACTCCGGCAGCGACGCGCCGTGGTGCGTGCTCGTCTGGCACAAGGCGCCCCACCGGCCGTGGGAGCCCGACGCGGCCCACGCGGGGTTGCATGCCGCCGACGGGCCTCTGGGTGGCACGCCGATCCCCGTGCCCGCGACGTTCACCGACGACCTGACCGGCCGGTCCGACACGGCGCGGCGGGCCGCCATGCGGGTCGCCGACCACCTCACGGCGGAGGACCTCAAGCAGCCGGTGCCACAGGGGCTCTCGCCCGACGAGGAGGCGCTGTGGAAGTACCAGCGCTACATGGAGGACTACCTCGCGTGCGTCGCGTCCGTCGATGACAACGTCGGGCGGCTGACGTCGTGGCTCGCCGACCGGGGCGAGCTCGACGACACGATCGTCATCTACTCCTCGGACCAGGGTTTCTTCCTCGGCGACCACGGCTGGTTCGACAAGCGCTTCATGTACGAGGAGTCGATCCGGATGCCGTTCGTCCTGTCCTACCCGCGCGCCGTCGCGCCCGGGCAGGGGCTCGACCGAATCGTCACGAACGTCGACATCGCGGCGACCCTGCTCGAGGCGGCCGGGATCGAGGTGCCGGAACGGATGCAGGGCCGCTCGTTCTGGGGCGACCTCACGTCTCCGGCTGGGGCACCGCGTGACCGGGAGACGGAGGGCTTCTACTACCGCTACTGGATGCACGACGACGGCAGCCACCAGGTCGGAGCCCACTACGGCTACCGCACGCACCGCTACACGCTGATCTTCTTCTACAACGACGGGCTGGGGCTGCCCGGCTGCTCGGACCGGCGGTTTGCGCAGGAGTGGGAGCTCTACGACCTCGATGCCGACCCGGAGGAGCTCGTCAACGTCGCCGACGACCCGGCCTACGCGGCCGTGCGCGACGAGCTGGAGGCGCGGTTGTGGCTGGCGCAGCACGAGCTCGGCGACGAGCCCCACCCCGACCAGCCCGTCCCCCGCCTCATCGCCGACGGCACGCGCACCCCCTGACGCACCTGGACGCTCGACAGCTCGAGTGGTCGTTTCCGTTCCGTCCGGGAGTGACCATTCGACGTGGAGGGACTCGAGTGGTCGTTTCCGTTCCGTCCGGGAGTGACCACTCGACCTGGACGGGAAAGGAAGTCGAGTGGTCGTTTCCGTTCCGTAGGAAAGTGAGCACTCGACGGGGTGGGGACTCGAGTGGTCGTTTTCGGTTCCGTACGGGAGTGACCACTCGACGGGGACGGGGACTTGAGTGGGCGTTTCCGTTCCGTAGGAAAGTGAGCACTCGACGGGGAGGGGGCTCGAGTGGGCGTTTCCGTTCGGTACGGGAGTGAGCACTCGACGGGGACGGAGTCGAGTGGGCGTTTCCGTTCCGTAGGAAAGTGGGCACTCGACGGGGTGGGGGACGGAGCCCGGGGTGCGCGGGTGGTCTCGGCGGCCAGGCCCCGAGCCGCGGGGTCAGGCGAGGGCGGCGTCGATCGAGTCCCAGGCCCGCTGCTCGATCGCCGCCATCTCCCGCTGCTCGTCGGCGTCGAGGTGGCCGAGGAGGAACGCCGCGGCCTCGCCGACCGCCTCGTCGAGCGCGAGGTGTCGCAGCGTGGCCCGGGTCATGACGACGTCGTGGTAGGCGCCCAGGGCCGACTGGACCGCCTTGGCGCGCTTCCCGATCTGGCGGGTCTTCTTGCCGGTGACGGGGCGTGCGGTCTCCGCCGCGTAGCGCACCCGCTTCGCCGCCTTGCGCACCTCGTGGAGCCGGGCACCGTGCTCGGTCACGTCGTGCGGGGCGTCCGGGTCGGAGACGTCGACGGGCATCCGCGCAGCCTCCACGCGCTTGGCGAAGCGGCGCTGCTCGCGTCGCAGCCGCCGGCGGGCAACCTTCCGGGCGTCGAGCTCTGACGTGTCGGTCAGGGGCGGGCTCGAGACGAGCTCGTCGAGCCGGATGGTCATCGCGGCGTACCGCGTGGATCCGAGCGTCTCCTCGACGACGTCCCCCGCCGCCGCGGCATCGAGCCGCAGCCGGGCTCGCAGGCCGGCGACCGCCTCGTCCTCGAGGCCGACGTCGGCGGCCTCGAGCAGGCGGTCGGTGTGGTCCGTGGCCACCTCGGCGTCGCGGGCCTCCCCGAGCCGGCGCGAGGCCGACTTCAGCTCGTCGCGCATCGGCTCGGTCACGGCCGTGTCGAAGACCGGACGGTACGTTGCGAGCAGGGAGCGCAGGCGGCGCATCGCCACCCGGAGGTCGTGCACACCGGTCGACCGGTCGCCGCCGCGGACGGCCGCCTCGGCCGCATCGAGGGCGTCCCGTTGGTCGACGAGGCGCTGCTGCACGAGGGTCCCGACGGACGGCATACCCCTTATCTACCCGTCGCCGGGGCGCACGTCCCCGGTTCCCGCGATCCTGTGAAGTATCGACAAGCCACTGCCGCTCACGCCGATCGAAACGTACAGTCGAAAAGGTGGCACGGGTCACCGCTCCTCCCACAGTCGACGCCGCCGTCGCCCCTGGCGCCAGGCTGCTGCTGGGTGCGCCCGTCCCGGAGCCCGAGGAACCTCCCCCACCCTCCCGGTGGCAGCGGCTCCGGGCCCGGCTGGCCGGGGTGCCGCGCCGCGTCTGGTGGGGCCTCGTCGCATTGCTCATCATCGTCGCGCTCGTGATGACGTATGCCGTCACGCGGCCTCCCGAGCCCCCCGTCGTCACGCAGCGGGACGTCGAGACGAGCGTCCAGCGCGGGATCGAGAAGCAGGCCGAGGCGGATGCCGCCGCACCCGCCAACGGGTCGGTCGCGCACGCCGCGATCGCACCATCGCTCGTGCTCATCACGACGCGTGACACCGTCGGCGGCAGCCAGCAGGAGGGTAGCGGCGCCGGCGTCGTCGTCAACGAGGACGGCACCATCCTGACGGCGCTGCACGTCGTGGAAGGCTCGACGAGGATCACCGTCACCTTCGCGGACGGCACGAGCTCGCCGGCGAAGATCGCGAGTCAGAAGCCGGAGAGCGACATCGCGACCCTCACCCCGACGACCCTGCCGGAGACCGTCGTGCCGGCCGTGCTCGCGGGCGGGGTGCAGGTCGGGGCGCCAGTCTTTGCCGTCGGCCACCCGCTCGGCCTGACCGACTCGTTGTCGGCCGGGGTCGTGTCGGCCCTCGACCGGACGGTGCGCGTGCAGGGCAACCGCCGGCTCGAGCACCTCATCCAGATCGACGCCGCCGTCAACCCCGGCAACTCGGGCGGCCCGCTGCTCAACAAGGCCGGTCAGGTCGTCGGCATCGTCACCGGCCTGGCCAACCCGACCGACCAGACGCTCTTCGTCGGCATCGGCTTCGCGGTCCCGATCGCGACCGCAGGAGGGGCGGCGGGCAGCCCACCGCGGTGACGCAGCGTCGCCCCGACGCCACCACACCGCATGCACGACCGGCAGACACGATCGGGAGACGCGATCGGCACACGTGATCGACGAGGAGGACGGCATGGACGGACAGGCACCAGTCGGTCAGCAAGGTCAACAGGGTCAGCAAGGTCTGCCGGCTCGGCACGCGCTCGAGCAGGCGCTCTACGAGGTGAAGCGGACGATCGTCGGGCAGGACGTGCTCGTCGAGCGGATGCTCGTCGCGCTGCTCGCGCGGGGGCACTTGCTCGTCGAGGGTGTGCCGGGGCTGGCCAAGACGATGGCGATCAAGACGCTCGCGCAGGCCATCGGCGGTGACTTCCAGCGGATCCAGTTCACGCCCGACCTCGTGCCGGCCGACCTCGTCGGGACGCGCATCTACAACCAGAAGGACGGCGAGTTCCAGGTCTCCCTCGGGCCCGTCTTTGCCAACCTGGTCCTCGCCGACGAGATCAACCGCGCGCCGGCGAAGGTGCAGAGCGCGCTGCTCGAGGTGATGCAGGAGCGGCAGGTGACGATCGGGCGCCAGACGTTCCCGGCGCCTGACCCGTTCCTCGTCATGGCCACGCAGAACCCCATCGAGTCGGAGGGGACGTATGCGCTGCCCGAGGCGCAGGTCGACCGCTTCATGCTCAAGGTGCTCATCGGATATCCCTCTGCCGCTGAGGAGTTCGTCGTCGTCGAGCGGCAGATCTCCGCGGCGGTGGCCACCGTCAAGGTGCTCGACCCCGAGATGCTGCGCGGCTTCCAGCGCGAGGCGGACGCCGTCTACGTCGACCCCGCGGTCATCGAGTATGCCGTCCGGCTGGCCACCGCGACCCGCGAGCCGGCCAGCGTGGGCCGGGACGACCTGGCTCGGTTGCTGACGTACGGCGCCAGCCCCCGCGCGTCCATCAACCTCGTGCTCGCGGCTCGTGCCCTGGCGTTCCTGCGGGGCCGGGACTACGCGCTGCCCGACGACGTGCGGGACCTCGCGCGCGACGTGCTGCGGCACCGGATCGTGCTGTCTTACGAGGCGCTGGCGGAGGACCTGTCGGCCGACGACCTGCTGACGCCGATCCTCCAGGCGGTGCCGGTGCCGACGGCTCCGCTGCGGGAGCGGGTTGGTGGCTCCATCGGTTCTGATGGGTCTGCCCCTGTGGCAGGCGCGTTCGGGGCCGATCCGGGGGGTGGGACTGGCGGCGTCGGGCCTGCTGGTGGCGGTGACGCGACATGGGCGCGACCGCCCCGCTGAGCGCCGAGAGCCTGCTGCGACGCCTGGAGTGGAGGGTGGTGCGGCGGCTCGACGGGCGACTCCAGGGCGACTACCGCACCCTCTTCCGGGGGGCCGGACTCGACTTCACCGACCTGCGCGAGTACGTGCCGGGCGACGACCTGCGCCACATCGAGTGGAACGTGACCGCACGGCTCGACGAGCCCTACGTGCGGGAGTTCGTCGAGGACCGCGAGCTGACGGCCTGGCTGCTGCTCGACCACTCGGCGTCGATGGGGTTCGGCCCCGTCGACCGGCAGAAGGACCTCGTGCTCGCCGAGGTGGCGACGACGCTCGCGCACGTGCTGACCCGTGGCGGAAGCCGGGTCGGGGCGATGGTCATGGACACCGGCGTCGACACGGTCATCCCACCGGCCTCGGGCCGCACCCAGGTGCTGCGGATCGCGAAGACGCTGCTCGACCGGCGTGAGGCTCGGGCTGCTCAGGACGAGGAGGCTGCGGTTGCCGGGTCTGGGGGGCGACGTGCCCAGGGGCGCGGCTTGTTCGGTCGGCGCGGGGCGCGGACCGGGCGGGGGCGCGGACCGCGCGGGACGGCATACGACCTCGGTGCGGTGACCGACCTGTCGGTGCTGCTGGCGGCGGCCTACGGGATCGCGCGGCGACGGTCGCTGGTGCTCGTCGTGTCGGACTTCATCACGACGGACGGCTGGGAGGCGCCGCTGTCACGGCTGGCGCGCCGGCACGAGGTGGTCGCGATCCAGGTGATCGACCCGCGCGAGAGCGAGCTGCCCGACGCGGGCGCCGTCTACGTCGAGGACGCGGAGACGGGCGAGCAGATCTTCGTCGACACGAGTGACGTCGGTTTCCGGGTGCGGTTGGCGGCGGCCTCCGAGGCACGGCAGGCCGACCTCGAGGCGCGTGCCCGCAAGGCAGGGGTCGACCTCTATCGGGTCCGGACGGACGACGACCTCGTGCGGTCGCTCCTGCGGATCTCCGAGCTGCGTCGCCGGAGACGGCGATGAGCGCGCGATGGGTGGCGGCGATGAGCGCGGGACGGGGTGGCGGCGATGAGTGAGCTGTCGCTGTTGTGGCCGTGGGCGCTGCTGGGGCTGCTCGTCATTCCGCTGCTCGTCATCGGGTACCGGCGGGTCCTGCGGGTGCAGGAGGCGCGCCGGGCGGCGCTGGCGGCCGACGGACTCGTCATGCCCGCGCCGCGCCGGCGATGGCGTCACCTGGGGCCGGCGCTGCTCATCGCGGCCCTGGCGGTCATGGTGCTGTCGCTGACCCGGCCGGTGGCGTCGGTCGCGGAGCCGCACCGGGAGGGCACGGTCGTGCTCGCGTTCGACGTGTCCAACAGCATGGGGGCGACGGACGTGAAGCCGACACGGCTCGAGGCGGCGAAGGCGGCGGCCCGGGCGTTCGTGGCGAGGCAGCCGGCGTCGGTGCGCATCGCGGTCGTCGCGTTCGGCGCGACGGGGCTCGTGACGCAGCGCCCGACGGACGACCGGACCGCGGTGCTGGCGGCGGTGGCGCGGCTGCGGGCGTCCGGGGACACCTCCCTGAGCGACGGCATCCTCGGCGGGCTGAGCGCGATCGTCGGCAAGCCGGTCAAGGCACCGGGCGACGCGGAGAAGGGTGCGGCCGAGGAGTCGCCGATCGGCTACCACGGCGGGACGGCGATCGTGCTGCTGACCGACGGCGAGGACACGACGGACCGCGAGCCTTCTGGTGCAGCCGAGCTCGCGTCGGCGGCGGGGGTGCGGATCGAGCCGATCGGGCTCGGGACGCCGGCGGGGACGACGATCCAGGTGGACGGTTTCAGCATCGCGACGGCGCTCGACGAGTCGTCGCTGCAGGAGGTCGCGGAGACGACGGGCGGGACGTATCGGCGCGCGTCGGATGCCGCGACGCTCGCGGCGGTGTATGACGCGATCGAGCTGCAGTGGACGACGCGGACGGTGCCGCACGAGGTGACGTCGTGGGTGGCTGCCTTCGGCGCGTTGTTGCTGCTCGGTGGGGCGACCGTGTCGGTGCTGCGGCAGGGGCGGGTGATCTGAGGTGTCGTTCGGTCTGCCGTTGCTGCTGCTGGTGCTCCTCTTCGTGCCGGTGCTGCTCGGGATCTATGTGTGGCAGCTGCGCCGTCGGCGACGGCAGGCCGTGCGCTACTCCAACGTCGCCCTGCTGCGGACTGCGGGTGCCGGGTCGGCGTCGTGGCGGCGGCACGTGCCCATCGCCCTGGTGCTGTGCGCACTGGGCCTCCTGGGGCTGGCGAGCGCGCGGCCGACGGTGCGCGCCTCGGTGCCGACATCGAGCTCGACGATCATCCTCGCCCTGGATGTCTCGGGGTCGATGTGCGCCACCGATGTTTCGCCGAACCGGTTGGGCGCGGCGCAGGCGGCGGTGCGGACGTTCATCGAGGGGCAGGACGACGAGACGAAGGTCGGGCTCGTCGTCTTCTCGGGCTTTGCGCAGCTGGCGGTGGCGCCGACCAGCGATCGGGACGAGCTGCTGGCGGCGCTGGAAGCCGTGACGACCGGGCGCGGGACGACGATCGGGGCGGCGATCCTGCGGTCGATCGACGCCATCGCCGAGCTGGATCCGAGCGTCGCGCCGGCGGATGCGGTGGACGAGCCGACGACGGACGGGCCAGGTCTCGCGGATCCGGCGCCGACGCCTACGCCTTCGGCTGGTTCCGGTGGTGGCAGTGGCGGCACTGGTGGTGAGGCGCCGGACGTGGCGCCGGAGATCATCGTGCTGCTGACGGACGGCGCCAACACCCGTGGGGTGACGCCGGCCCAGGCGGCCGAGCAGGCGGCGGCGCGCGGGGTGCGGGTCTACCCGATCGGCTTCGGCACGACGAACCCCACGCAGATGGCGTGCACGCGCGACCAGTACGGCGGCTTCCCGCCCCGAGCTCGCGACTTCAGTGGTGCAGGCGGCGGGTCGATGGGCGGCCGCAACTTCCTGGTCGTTGATGAGGCGGCCTTGAAGGGGGTCGCCCAGACGACGGGTGGCGAGTACTTCGCGGCCACGGATGCGGACGGCCTGACCAACGTCTTGGCCGACCTGCCCAAACACGTCACGGTCACCGAGCAGGACGTCGACCTCAGCGCCGCGTTCGGCCTGCTGGCTGCGGTGCTCCTGGTCATCGGGCTGGGGTGGTCTGTGCGCGCCTCGCGCCGCTCCTGAGTGCTGCGCCAAGGCCGGGACGGCGCTGTCACGATGCCTTTCCCTCACGCTCGATCCCAATGAGCCCGTCTCGCCGCGGGTAAGATGTCAGCCGTTCACGTCCGTCAGGTCGTGCTCGTGGCCGCCAGTCCGTCGAGGGGGTCCCGATCGGATGAATTCTTCTGCCCCTGTTGGGGCCGAGCGCGCCACAGAAACGTCGGCCGCCGACGACGAGCGGTCATCCGGCCGAAGCCGGCGGCGGCCGTGGCTGTGGGCGCTGCTGATGCTTCCGCCCGCCATCGTGGCGGTGCACTTGCTCGCTCTGGGCGCATTCGCCAGCCCGGCCGTTCGCCTGGCGGCGGATGACTGGTGCGCGGCCGCACGGATCCGCGACTACGGCTCCCTGGGGTTCATCGACTACTACTACTTCAAGGTGAACGGCCGGCTGGTCTACCATCTGGCCCAGCTCCTGGTCTTCTTCCCGGAGGGGCTCCGTGGCGCTCGCGTGCTGCCGTTCGTCCTGATCGTCACGCTGACGGTCGGGATCTTCACCATGTTGTACCTGGCGCTGCGCCACCTGCACTGGCGTTGGCCCGCGGCGGCGGCTGGATTCCTGGCGGTCGTCGTGTCGGCGCTCACGTTCTTCGCCGGCAACGCGGTGTACCAGATCCTCTTCTGGTCGGCTGCCACCGTCACGCATACGCTCCCGGTGGTCCTGGGCATCTGGAACGTCGTCATCCTCATGGTCGCGGCACGCAGCCCGCGGCGGTGGGTGCGAGTCACGGCGGTCGTGCTCGCGTTGTTCATGGGCTTCGCGGTCGGATCGCTCGGTGAGGCGTTCTTCGTGGTGAGCGGCGTGTATGCGGGGACGGCCCTGCTGCTTGCCCTGCTGGCGTGGCCTGACCGCCGGTCGCGCTTCCCGATCACGTGGCTCGCTGTGTGGCTCATGGGTATGCTCGTCGGGTTCGCCGTCCTGTACTTCTCGCCCGGACAGGCCCTGCGGACCGAACTGTCGTACAGGCAAGAACAGCCGCCGCTGTTGTCGGTCGGCGGCCTCTCGGAGGCCGTTCACGGATGGCTCAGATCTTGGGAGATCATCCTTTCCCAGCCCGCGTACTACGCAGCGATCGCCGCCGGGCTCCTGGTCGGTCTGCTCGCCAGCAGGGCGGCTCTGCGCAGGACGTCGCTGCCGTTCGCCGGCGGCTCGTGGACCCTTCCGCGCAAGCTGCTGGTGGCGGTGCTGCCGGCCGTCCTGGTGGTGATCGCATCGTTCGGCGTCATCGCCGGGTTGCGGTATGGCTACGGACCGGGCGGCTGGCGGTTCCAGCGCGCCTGGACGAGCTTCCTGATCCCGGCCATCGTGACCGCCGCCCTCTACGGTGCCGCGGCCGGTTACTGGTTGGGCCGCCGCGGAAGGGGCTGGGAGCGGAACGTGGCGGTTCCGGCCATGGTGGCGCTACTCGGGGTGTCGGCCCTGTTCAGCACGGTGTTGCTGGGGTCCATCGTGCCGCGGAACACCGGGCTCGTACACCAGATGACCGTCCGCGCGAAGGCTTGGGACAAGAACAACGGAGCCGTTGAACGACAGATTCGGGAGGGCAAGCGCACCGTGCGGTTCACGCCTACTCCGATTGCCGACTCGACGGAGCCGTTCCGCCACACCACCCAGCCTGACTGGGCCGCCAAGTGCGCCGCGGTCTACTACGGCGTCGCCAAAGTGATCCCTTCCGAGGAATGGCTGTCGACACCGGCCTCCGCCGCTTGGCGGGAGAAGTACCCAGGGGTGCGATAAGCGCACCGGGCGGCCCCGTCGGCCGCCATAACGGCTCGACCGATCTGGAAGGGCTACGTGTGAACGCGTCGAGGCCCGTCCATCCACGGATCCCGCGAAACGGCCCTGCGATTCGATGAGGAATGCAGGGCCGCTTCAGTGTCGAAGGAATGAGGACTAGGGCCTTACTTCACCGCGACGAACGTGTCATCGGACAGCATGTCGGGCGAAACAGAGAGGACGCCTTCTTCCCAACCCTTCGCCGGCACCTCGAGCATGTCGTTGCCCGTCACGGACGCGCCCTTGAACACCTTGTCGAGCGAAGCGAACTGGTCCTTCGGAATGAACATCGTCGAGCCGCTGGTGGAGTCGATCGTGTTGCCCTGGGCGGTAACGAACTTGACGACCGCGAAGGCCGATGACCCCTGCGCGTCGTCGCCGTTGTAGGTGGCGGTCAGATTGACGACCAGAAGCTTCTTGCCAGCCGCAGGCCTCTGCCCCAGCGAGTCCTTGTCTGCGGTCTTGACAGAGTTGATGGTGACCGTCCAGTCGCCCCCGGTGATCGCGGACCCGATGGGAGCAGGCTTCTCCCGAGACGCCCCCAGTTCCTCGTCAGCTGCGGCGGCGGCGTTCGAGGCCGCCGGTGCCTTGACGCTCGTGTCCACGGTGGTCTTGACCGCCTCATCCACGGCGTTGACGAAGGCGACGTTGACGACGATCGCGATGACCACCGCGAGCACACCGAGAATGAGTCCGGTGAGTGCGAGACCCTTGCCCGTAGCCACCTTCTTCGACTTCGCCAGGCCGACGGCGGCAAGAATGGCGCCGAGCACACCGAGGATCAATCCGACGATGTTGAGCACGGGGATCCACGAGGCGAGCAATCCGAGCAGGCCAAGCACAAAGCCAGCTGTGGCAAGACCGTTGCTGCCATTCACATGTGGAGGTCCCGACAGGCCCGGCTGGGTTGGTGGGGACTGCGGAATCTGGGTGTCGGACATGGTTCCCTCTGTCTGTCGTATCGCTAGGTCTAGGCCTCCGGGGGTCAGCGACGTCTCTCCCGATCGGCGAATGGGAGGATACCGGGACAGAAAGGTCAATGTGCGAGAACCCGAAATCGGCTCATGATGGCCTGTCACGCTCTCTGCCACCGAGCCCTGCGGGCATCCGCTGCCCACCCGTCAGGTGCAAGCCTTGAGCGGCACGGAGCGCTCCGCCGAGGTCGCTCGAATTGCAGCCACGGTCGGCGCAGTCGCAGGTTGGGCCTGAGTTAACGAGCCGGCGGGTCGGTTTGGCGCCGCGCGACGAAGAGGGCGAATAGATTGCGTGCCTGAGCATCGAGTCTACGGGCGATGCTGTGGTGTTCGGGCGATCCACATTCGCGGTCAAGTCCGGATCGGCGGTGTACGACGGTGATCCGGACTTGACCGTGCGTCCAGCCCGCCTGAAGGACAGGTCAATGGCCGGTGGATTACTCAATCCGCGCGGCTCTGGGTCGATTGATCACTGCACGGCCACTTTCACCTGCAGGTCCCTCCCGAGGATGGCAGCCAGTCGCGCGGCCTCCTGATCGATGGCCTCCCGCGGTGCCCGTCGCCGCTCCTGCCAGGTGATCGTGAGCTCATCGTCCTTCCTCGACCAGGAACCGGCGACCACACCGCCAACGATCAGCGGATTGGCCTTGCGGGTCACGGCGTCCCGAAGTCGTGGTGGGGTGACATGGACGTCCTTGGTGCCGGAACCCATCACCCACTGGTCATGACCGGGAAGGAACCGTACGGCCTCGGATGGTGAGGCGGCGCCGAGCGAGTCGACGTCCTCGCGCACGACGAACGCGGTTGTGCCCTCGATGTCGATGGCAGCGAGCCCGTCGCGCAAGCCTGATATCCACGTGTCGAGCCGTCTCCGGCCAGCGCTCAAGCCGTGGCCGAGCCAGTAGTCGAGGTGTTCCCGTGTCGCCGGCCCGTAGGTCCGCAGGTATGCGGTGACGGCGCGCGGACCGGCGTCGTCGAGGTCGGGAATGCCCGACCACAGCGGGTTGTGGTCGAGGCGCTGAAAGGTGTGCTGTCCGTCGCGTGGTGGACCGAAGCTCATGTCCCCTTGCCACGTCAACGGCTTGATCAGCGTTCCCGCACCCTCCTCGAAGACCGGTTTCAGGTGCCGGTACGCCCGGCGCCGCGTCAGCACCGCACCGAGCTCGGCGATGGTCATCGGTCCGTCGCTCAGCGCGTCGCGCACCGCCGCCCGGAAGGCTGGCCAAGCGTCGGGTTCGAGCCGGTAGTACTCCACCCAGCTCGGCAGCTCCCACTGCCGCCCAGCCGCGCGCAGCGCGAGGTAGATGCCGCCTTCCTCGGGCGAGAGGTAGTGCATTGACCCACGGAACGCGAACACCTTGATCACCGTCCCGTCCGCCAAGGCCCCGGCCAGCTCGCCGGGAGCCGAGGACGTGCTCCGGGTTCTCACGGCCAGCTCGGCGAGCGACTCGTCCATCGACAGGACGGCACCGAGCCGGCGGACGACGTCGGCCGCGGATGCGGCCCCAACCGGTTCGAGCAGGTGTCGCTCCATCCGCCATGCCAGTGCCTGGCTCCATGTGGCCGTGGCCTCGATCGAGGTGGTCATTTCCGCATCGTCGCACCCAGCCCGGACAAACAACGGTCGTGATGTTCGCAGCACGTTCGGGCCCTACACGGCACCTCGACCGTGAGCCGCTGAGCCCGTGTCCACACTCGCCGCCTGAGCGGCCGAGGGCGACCCGTACACCTCCGCTCACCTTGTTGAGGTGACCTATTGACAAGTTTTGTTGTCAAGAGCATGGTGGCGATATGCAGGACGTCGAGGTCATCGAGAGCGCAGAGGCAGCCGCCGCCGCGCTGGATCCAGTTCGGGCCCGGCTGCTTGGAGAACTGGCCGTCCCGGCCTCCGCCGCCGGGCTCGCCGCCAAGGTCGGCATCGCGCGCCAGAAGGTCAACTACCACCTCAAGGCGCTCGAGGAGCACCGCCTGGTGGAGTTGTCCGAGGAGCGGCGGCACGGGGGCATCATCGAGCGGGTGCTCCAGGCGTCGGCGGCGACATACGTCGTGTCGCCTGCGGCCGTCAGCGCGTCCGCCGCCGACCCTGACGCCAACGCCGACCATTTGTCGGCAGGCTACCTCGTCGCGCTGGCCGGCCGGCTAGTGCGCGAGGTCGGCGATCTGGCGCGCCGGGCCGGCGCGTCGGGAAGGGCCCTGCCAACGCTCACCATCGACACGCAGATCGGCTTCCGGTCGGCCGCCGAGCGCGCTGCCTTCGCGGATGACCTGACCGCCGCGGTGCTCGACCTGGCCGCGCGCTACCACCACGACGACGGGCGCCCGCACCGGCTCGTCGTCGCCGCCCACCCCCTTCCTGAGGAGAACCCATGAGCACCACCCCGAACGTCCCGTACCGCCTGGAGTTCAGCGTCGAGGTCCCGGGCACACCGGATCAGGTCTGGCAAGCCATCGCCACCGCCAAGGGCATGAGCGCCTGGTTCACGCCGACCGAGATGGAGGAGCGGCAAGGCGGCTCCCTGCACTTCACCATGGGCCCTGAGATGGGCTCGGACGGCCAGGTCACCGCATGGGAGCCGCCGCGCCGCCTCGTCTACGAGGAGGACTGGGCCGCCCTCATGGGCAAGGACGCCGATGCGCTCAGCCCGCTGACATCGGAGTTCCTCGTCGAGGCGCAGTCCGGCGGAACCTGCATCGTGCGCGTCACCAGCAGCGGCTTCGGGACCGGCGCCGCCTGGGAGTCGGAGTTCTGGGACACGATGGGCCCCGGCTGGATGCCGTTCTTCGACAACCTGCGCCTCTACCTGTCGCACTTCCCCGGCCAGGAGGCCACCCACCTGGAGGCCAGCGCCTCCCATCCCGGCGACGCGGAGGCACTCTGGTCGACCCTGCACGACGTGCTCGGGCTCGGCGGGGAGGGCGCGACGGTCGAGGTACGCGGCGCCACCGGCACGGTCGAGCGCGTCGGTGAGCGGCAGACGCTCGTCCGGCTCACCGCGCCGCTCCCCGGAATGCTCAGCGTCTTCGCGTGGGACGAAGGCGGCGGCAAGGCGACGGCGGGCGTACGGGCCTATCTGTTCTCCGCAGACGCGGCGGACTACGTGCGGCGCGAAGAGCCGGCCTGGCAGGCATGGCTGCAGCAACTCTCCGTCGCTGCCTGACCTTCTGCCGGGATCGAGGGCGGTCCCCGATCCAGGTGCGTCACTACGCCGCCTGCCAGACTCCGGAACGGGAAACGGTGCACGGTCGAGGCGTCCAAACACCGGCCCGTGTTTGCGGCGAGCGGGGTCTGGCGAGCTGCGCGGACGACAGCTGGTAGTCGGCGCGTCGGGACATTGGCCGCCGTCGCGCCCATGCGAAGGTGAAATGGCACTCCGTCACCAACCCCAGGAAGCCGCCATGACCGACTTGCGTGCCAGCACCAACCGCACCGCGCTGCCGCTCTTTGACGCGGCCGACGACGCCTTCGCCGCCCACTACGCCGAGCACGGCTTCGCCCTGCTGGCCGACGCGCTCACGCGTGAGGAGGTCGCGGCCCTGAACGCCGACGCGCTGCGGCTGTGCCGCGGCGACTACGGGGAGATCGCTTCCGGCGGGATCCCGGAAGGCGCCGAGCCGGCCGCCGACCTGACCGACGAGGAGGTGCTCCGGCGCTACCTGTGCATCCACTACCCGCACAAGGTGTCCCCAGCCGCTCGGGAGGCCCTGCGTGCACCGCGGATCGTCGACGCCCTGGTGGCGGTGATCGGACCCAACGTGAAGGCGATGCAGTCGATGCTCTTCATCAAGTCCGAGGGCAAGCCCGGTCAGGCCTGGCACCAGGACGAGTACTTCATCCCCACCCGCGACCGCTCGCTGACCGCAGCCTGGATCGCTTTGGACGACGCCACGGTGGAGAACGGCTGCCTGTGGGTGCTGCCGGGTTCACAGCGGCGCGGTGTCATCTACCCCGCGCGCGATCAGGACGACCCGCGCTTCGACTGCAGCAGCGAGGCCTACGACTTCCCCTACACCGACGACCAGTCGGTGCCGGTGGAGGTCCCTGCAGGAACGGCGTTGATCTTCAACGGCTACCTGCTCCACCGGTCCCTCGAGAACTCCGGCCGGCACGGTTACCGGCGCGCCCTGGCCAACCACTACATGAGCGCGGAGTCGCTGCTCCCGTGGCAGCCACCGGGTCCGGGGGAGCACATGGCCATCGCCGACCACCGCGACATCGTCCTGGTCGCCGGTGAGGACCCCTACGCCTGGAAGGGCATCATCGACGTCGCCACGCCCGGATCGCGCCCGGACAAGGACGGCGGCTGCGACCGTTGATCCGCCGCCAGTCGCTCATCACCTGCACGGTGCACTCACCGGCATACCGAAGCGGCCTGAGAGGCTGACGTGGCAGGCCGAGGAGGCCTGCCACGTCTCGTTGGTGGCGTCATCCGACCCGTCCTGGTCGGCTTAGGCCAACACCGAATGACGTCCGACGCCAAAGCCCGGTCGGCCTCAGTCGCCGGGGGCGTCCGGGCCGTTGGAGATCTGACGCAGGGTCGAGATCACAGTGACTTCAGGCCAGTACTTCGCGTGCAGCTCGGCGAACTTCCTCTGGTCGGCGACGGCCTCCTCGACGGTGGCGTACTGCATGATCGACCACCCTCCGATGACCTCCTTGGACTCGGCGTACGGTCCGTCGTGCTGGGTGATCTCGCCCTGGCTGACCACGAAGTTCACCGCGTCCTCCGTCCCGTACAGCCCGCCGCCGTCGAGGAAGACCCCTGAGGCAGCCCGTTCGCCGATGTGGACGTCCATCGCATCGAAGAGTGCCTGCGGCGGTGTGCCGATCCCCTCTTCCATCCTCACGAATCCCATGAAGCGCGGCATGTCGATCACTCCTACTGGTTGCTCGGGTGTGCTTCGTACTCCTACGTCGACCGGTTCGGGAGGTCCTCGACATCCTCCTCGCGATTTCTTCGCCAGCCTGCAGACGGGGTCCCTGTTGCTCGCCGCGCAGTCAGGCCGGCACGTCCTTCGCCCCGCCCACACCTCTCGACAACAGCCAGGACCTGAGGCAGCGCCCACTCAGCGCTCGAACCCTCTCTGGCTGAGGCAGGTCCGGACGTGCGGCCCTGGTAGGACCTGCCTTGGGCATCGTCAAGGTCAGTCCCGAGCTGTCGCCGCGCCGTCTGATGCCGCTCGAGCGACAGCTGCGGCCTGCCCGCGGTTGGCGACGCCGAGCTTGGCGAGCACCCTGCCGACGTGGGCGCTGGCCGTCTTCTCGGTGATGAACAGTGCCGCGGCGATGGCACGGTCGGTTGCGCCCGTGCTCACGAGGTCGAGGACCTCACGCTCGCGGGGGGTCAGCCGCTGCAGCGGACCGGGCACGGCGTCGCCGTGCGGGAGCGGGACGCGGAACCGTCGTGCCGCGAGGGTTGCTTGCTGCTCGAACCAGCGTGCTCCCATGGTCCGGGCATCGTGCCAGATCGAGACGAGGAGCTCCTTCCCCTCGTCGCGTGCGCCGTGGCCGAGCAGCTCTCGGGCCAGCTCCAGACGAGGGCGGAGCGTCGTGTAGCGACCGAAGTGCGACGCAAGGTCGGTCGCCTGTCGCCACTCCGGGATGGCCGGACGCCGGAAGAGTTGCGCCTCGTACGCCACGGCGAGGGCGAGGTGCATGCCGTACCAGGTCTGCGACCATTCCGGCGACGCGTGATGACGGGCGAAGTCCAGGGACTGCGCGGCCAGGCTGGCGATCTCTTCCGGGGGCTCGAGCCCGGCCGTCGTGGCGGCCACCAGGGCGCGGTAGGCGCAGCTGGCCGCCTCGGCCCGGAACAACGGAGAGTCGGTGTGCTGGATCGTCGCCAACAAGGCCTGCGCCGGGGCCAGCATCCGCTCGTGGTCCGACACCGCCTCGAAGACGTCGATGAGGCGTGGGGAGTTGTCGATGCCCGGCGGGTCTTCGTTCGCCGCGATGGCCGCTTCCTCAAGGGCCAGGGCTGCTGCCGCGTCGCCGCGCGCCAGCAGGAGGGTGACGCGCGTTCGCCAATCGCGGTAGCGCTGCTTCGCTGGAAGGCATGCTGCTTCGAAGAGTGTCTCTGCCTCGGTGAACCGGCCGTCCCAGATGAGCCACTCCACCTCCTGCTCCGCTCCGACGGCCACGAACCGGGTCAGCCCGGCGCGCTCCGCGTCCGCCTGGACCCGCCTGGCCACAGCAAGCCCGTCTTCGGCGCGGCCGGCCAGCAACAGGAAGTACGCGAGCTCGCCACTCGCCTCGAGGGCCGTGCCCGGTTCGTCGGCGCGCTGCGCCAGTTCCACCGCGTCGCGGTAGACCGCGAGCGCCTCGGCGCAGCGGCCGAGGCACCACAACGGGTCGGCCAGCTGCCACCGAGACTCCGCGAGGAGATCGCCGGCCTCAAGGGCGCCGGCCACAGAAACGGCCCGGGTCGCGAGAGACAGGGCGGGTCCGTACACCTCGCGGCGGCATTGATGGAACGAGCTGGCGATGAGCGCATCGGCGAGCTCGCGACTGGGCTCGTCGCCCGCGAGTTCGATCGCACGCTCGAGCGCCTGTGCTCTGCTGAGAAGTCCCGGGATCTCAGCCCAGCCGTTCCCGACTGCGGTGTACACGCGGCAGGCCACGAGCGGGTCGTCGTCCGGCTCGAGCAGCGCGACCGCCCGGCGCAGCAGAGCGTGCACGCGCTCACGGACTCCTTCGTTGGCGAGTACCTTCGCAGCGAGGCGCGCCAGGTCCGCCTTGGCCAGGCCGGCCACCCTCGCCGCGTCGGGCACGCGGTCCCACAGTGCGAGAGCACGCTCGAAGTGGTCCGCCGCCGCAGCCGCGCCGTACTGTTTGCCGGCCAAGCCCGCCCACACCGAGGCCTCGAAGGTCAGCGGGATGTCGTGAGCGGCATACGCGTGGAGTGCGAGGGCGGTGCCGAGCTGCCATCGTTCGGCCGTCGTCCCCGACTCGACCCGCCCACGGAGCACGGCGGCGTAGGCCGCGTGCATCTCGGAGCGCTCATAGGGCAGGACGTCATCATGGATCGCCTCGCGCAGCAGGGCGTGCCGGAACGCGAAGCGGTCTCGCCGGCGGACGATGACGTTGGCGTCAAGCGCCTCCTGGAGTGCCACCTGGAACTGCTGGTCGGGCAGACCGGAGGCCTCACGCAAGACGTCGACCTCGATCGTGCTGCCGCCGACCGACGCCAACCGCACGAGTCGCGCAGACCTCGTCGAGAGCTTCTCGGCGTGGCGCAGCAGCAAGTCGTGCAGGGGCAGGGGGACCGCGGTGTCAGCGGCATCCAGCAGCTCCTCGACGTGGAGCGGGTTGCCGTCCGACCGCTCCAACAGCTGGCTCACGCCCGCGGGCGGCAGCGCGTGACCGGTACGCCGCTGGGCGAGCTGCCCGACGCCGTCCGTGTCGAGGCCGACGAGGTCGGCCCTGGTCGTGCTGGGGCTCCGCGTCAGTTCGAGGAGCAGCGGCCGGACGGGATGTCGCCGGGTGAGCTCGTCGGTCCGCAACGTCACGACGAGCAGCAGCGGAGCGCGGCAGGTGCGCAGCAGCGCCAGGGTGAAGTCACGGACCGTGGTGTCAGCCCAGTGCAGGTCCTCGAGCACGAAGACGAACGGTGCGGCCTGCGCGAGCGCCTCGGCGGTCTGCAGCAGGCTGTCGAGGGAGCCTGCCGCCGACGACGGCACCTCGGCTGCGAGCCACCGTGCTGGCGCTGGCACGGCCTCCAGCACCGCGCCCCGGTGCCTGACCATCTCCCTCAACGCCTCGGTGACGGGGCCGAACGGCGGCCCCGTCGCCAGGTCGAGGCAGTGCCCGACCGTGAAGCCGAGACCGAGGGCGAGGGCCCGCGCCCCCAGGGCGTGAACCAGCGTCGTCTTCCCGATGCCGGCGTCGCCGCCGACAAGCAGGGCACGGATGTGGGGGTCGGCTGATCTCGCGTCCGCGAGGGTCGCGCGGAGTAGGCCATCGGCCAGGGCGAGTTCCTCGTCCCGCCCGACTGGTCGATCCAACTCGAACGTCCTCGCCATGGGCGACCCCCCCAATGGGCGCGGCGGGATCCGCACACGCTGCGTCCAGACTACGAGCAGACACGTTGCGGTGTCAGAGGACGGCGGAACCCGGGACATTCAGAATGAGGACGATCTCGGCGTGCACCGACTGCCGGTGGCGGGCGACGTACTCGGCCCGGAGGTCGCGCAGGACCGAGTCCGTAGCGGTTGATGCGGCCTGGAACCCGGCGCTACGGGTGGGCTCCGGCAAGGGCTGCGACATCGGGGTGGCGCCGGCAGTGGCGGGGACAGCGATGAGGGCGGCCGCCGCCAGCAGACCGGCAGCACGTTGACGAGTGGTCATGAGGGCGATGCTCCTTGTGAGGTGTGGCGGCCTGTCCGCCGACACCTCCACGATTCGCGTCCGAGCGGCGCGGCACATCGGGAGAACTCCCACACCTCGGCAGCGGACTCCGTAGGTCTCAACCGCGGCGGCCCCAGGAGCGGCCCTTGGCAGGTCATGCAGCCGACGCAGCAACCGAGGCGTCCGGGGGCACACGTCGTGGTCTGAACGTGGCGTCTGCGCGAAAGGCCTTGTCCGGTCAGGGCTGCGCGAGCGTCACCGTGCGCACGCCGTGCAGGTGCAGATCGGTGCGATGCAGCAGCGCCTGCGGGCCGGCGTCGTCAAGCAGGGCCTGAAGCGTGAGGGCGTCCTCGGCGTCGAGGCGGCCGACAAGCCCGTGCGAGAGTCGGTCGAACCATGCCCGCGCGTACCGTCCGGCGGTGGTACCAGCCGGCGAGCGCTCGTCGATGACGACGTCGTGCTGGTCGACGACGGTCCATCCTGCCTGGCCGAGCACCGCAGCCCACGACGCGCCCAGGGTCGGCAGGACCTCCGCGTGGACAGTGGACAGCACGTCCAGTGCCCGGGTCTCGAAGCCGGGCCGGCCGATGCCAAGGTCCTCGGGCAGGAAGCGCAACGGCTCGTCGAACTCTGCCACGGCGATCAGCCCTCCGGGACGGGTGATCCGACGAAGTTCCGAGAGCGTGCGAGTCGGGTCGGCGAGGTGGTGCAGCGACATCGAGGCCCACGTGAGGTCGATCGGAACGAGGTCGGGCCAGCCGAGGTCGAGGTCGGCCACCAGTGTGCGCACCCGGTCACCGACGCCGGCGGCCCGCGCCTTGGCGTCCACGCGGGCCAGTGATGACTCGGAGATGTCGACGGCGACGACCTCGGCGTCCGGCAGCCGGCGCGCCAGGCCAATCGCCCCCGTGCCGGTGCCGGCACCGAGGTCGATCACGCGGACCTGCGCGCCGCCGGTAGCCCCCGCGGGTGCGTCCGAGAGGGCCGCGGTCACTCGGTCGAGCGCAGCGTCCCAGTAGTCCCGAAGCACCTCCCCGTCGAGGTCGAGCAGCTCGGCGCCCTCCGCCTCGACGGTCGAACCGTCATGGACATGGGCCCCATCGCCGTGACCGTCGCCATGTCCGTCGCCGTGACCGTCGCCATGTCCATCGCCGTCTCCGCCGCGGGGACCATCGGCATCCCTGAGGCCGTGACCGGCGGTGTGACCCAGGCCATCGCGGTGGCCCGCTGCGTCGTGCTGGTGGGAGTGCGACATGCCACCACGGTAGGGCGCCTTTGCGCGCAGCACATACGAAGACCTAGGCGGGCAAGCTGATCGCGCGTCGGCCCTCTCGTCGCAACGGATGGAGGTCGCGACGCCCCCGGTCCAGCCCCCGACGCCAGCTCACCTCATGCCGTGCCGCGACCCTTCGACGACCGATGGCTCTGCTGTTCACTGGTGGCGTGGCCGTGCAGCGCTTGTTGATGGCACCCGTGGAGGGTGGCGGGCGGGTGGCGTATGCCGTGACGTGCAGCGGCCCGTGCCTGCTCGTGGTGCCGGGGTGGCTCAGTCACCTCGAGCTGGGCTGGGCCATCCCCGCAGAGCGGATGTTCCACGAGGCGTTGTCCTCGGGGCGCACCCTGGTGCGCTACGACCGCCCCGGCTGCGGCTCTCCGACCCCTACGAGGGCCCCCGCACCATGGCACTCGAGTTGGCCACCCTTGCCGCCGTGACCGAGGCGATCGGCGTCGGCCGCTTCGACGTCCTCGGCTGGTCGCTGGGTGCCGCGGTGGCCGCGCAGTGGGCCGCCTACCGGCCCGAGACGGTCTCGCGGCTCGTGCTCTACGGCGGCTGGGCGTCCGGCGACGCCCTGGGTGATGAGGACAGCCAGCGGCACCTGCTCGGTCTGCTGGCGACCCACTGGGGCCTGGGATCGGACCTGCTCACCGATCTCTTCGCCCCTGACGCGGACGCCGGCACGCGCCGGACCCTCGCCCGCTACCAGCGTGCTGCCTCCTCCGCCGAGACCGCGGTCGCGCTGCTCCGCCTTGCCTACGCGCTCGACGTCCGTCCCGCCCTGGCGCGCGTCGAGGCGCCCACGCTCGTGCTCCACCGACGGGGAGACCGAGCCGCACCGCCCGACGGCGGCAGGGCGCTCGCCCAGGCGATTTCCGGAGCACGGCTCGTCGAGCTCGAGGGCCGCTCGCACCTTCCCGCGATCGGCGATGCGCAGTCAGTGGTCGAGCAGGTGCGGCGCTTCCTCGGCCTGCCGCCGCTGCGCAGAGCCGTACCGACCGGGCTGACCGCGCGACAGACCGAGGTCGCCGCCCTCGTTGCCGACGGCCTGACGAACCGCCAGATCGCCGACCGCCTGGGCATCACCGAGCGGTCGGCCGAGTCGCACCTAGAACGGATCCGGCTGCGCCTCGGGTTCACCTCTCGCTCACAGGTGGCCGTCTGGTACGTCGCGAACAGCCCGGCGAAGTGAGGTAGTTCCACGGCTGTGTCGCAAGCGCCGCCTCGACAGCATGAAGACGTGACCCGACGCCTCGCATACCTCTGCATCTCCGCCGCCGCCTGGGCCGGCTTCGCCCTCGTCATCGTCTGGACGATGGCCTTCCTCGCGGGAGTGGGGCTGCCCCGGACGGTCGACGGACCGGTACGCACGACGACCTTCTGGGCCATCGCCACCGACGCGGCACTGCTGCTCCTCTTCGCCGCCCAGCACTCCGTGATGGCGCGTCGCCCCGTGAAGGCCTGGCTGCGGCGCCGGATCCCGGCGCCCCTGGAGCGCACGACCTACGTCCTCGCCACCAACGCCTGCCTGGCTCTCCTGTTGCTGCTGTGGCAGCCGTGGGGGTCGCAGCTCTGGCACGTCGACGGCGTGGCCGCGGTCATCCTCTGGACCCTGTGTGCAGCCGGTTGGGTCCTCGCCCTCACGTCGACCTTCGCCGTCGACCATCTCGAGCTGATCGGACTGCGACAGGCCGGATGGGCGAGCCCTCCGGACCCCGACACGACCGCTGAGCTGCGCGTCGACGGCCTCTACGCCGTGGTGCGGCACCCGTTGATGACCGGCCTGATCCTGGCCTTCTGGGTGACGCCCCAGATCACTGTGTCGCACCTGCTCTTCGCCGTCGCAGCCACCGGCTACATCGTCGTGGGCGTGTCCTTCGAGGAGCGCGACCTGCGGCGCACGTTCGGAGCGGCGTACGAGGAGTATGCCGTCCGCGTCCCCGCGCTGGTCCCGGGCCCCCGGCTGAGGCGAGGCGCCCACCCGGCACCCAGTCGCGCACGCATAGCACCACGTCGACGCGCGAGTCGTTGACTGTCCTGCCTCAGCACGTCGGCTCCGACGTCGCCCTTCACTCGCCCCGGATGCGGTCGGGCTTGAAGACGACGAGCGCCAGGGCGACGAGGAGGCCGGCCACGACGCCGACGAAGAACCCGCGACCGACGTTCTGGGTCAGCGCGCCGCCGAGCAGGCCGACGAGCGCCCCGATCGACGCGCACCCCGTGAACGTGGCGATGACCTTGGCCCAGAAGGGCGACGACACCTGACCAGCCATGCCGCCACAGTAGCGGCGCACCGCCGCCCGCCCCTACGATCCCTCCGCGGCTGGATCGTCGTGGCCCCGCCTGCCAGGCCACCGCAAGCATCCAGCCACGGAGGGGACGTCACGCATCCGTCGCCGTGTCGCCCCGCTCGGCTAGCGTCTCCGGCATGGCGGTCCACCAGCTCAGCGTCGACGAGGCGCGCCGCATCGCGGTGCATGCGCAGCTGCTCGACCTGCCGCGCCCCACCGACCTCGTGCAGACCGTGGAACGCCTGACGTTCCTGCAGATCGACCCCACCGCGGCGATCGCGCCCAACGCCGACCTCGTTCTCTGGAGCCGGCTCGGCAACACCTACGACCCCGCCGACCTCACCACGGCGATCGAGCACGACCACACCCTCGTCGAGACCGTCGCCTACATCCGCAGCCCGCAGGACGTCCCGGCCGTCATCACCGAGGTCCGCGACGCCGAGCCCTACCCCTACATGGCCAGGTGGCTGGCCGCCAACGACTCCTTCCGCCGCGACATCCTCGCCAAGCTCGCGGCCGACGGTCCGCTCCTCTCCCGCGACATCCCCGACACGAGCGTCGTTCCCTGGCCCTCGACCGGCTGGACGAACAACCGCAACATCACCAAGATGCTCGAGGCCCTCGCCCTCCGCGGCGAGGTCGCCATCGCCGGACGCAAGGGCCGCCAGCGCTACTTCGACCTGCCCGAGCGCGTCTACCCGCCCGACCTGCCGACCCTCACCCTCGAGCAGGCCATCACGCACCGCAACCAGCGCCGCCTCGCCGCCCTCGGCATCACCCGCGCCACGGGACCGGTCGGGCCGAGCGAGGACCCCTACGCGGGCGACGCCGGTGAGCCCGCCGAGGTCGAAGGGGTGCCGGGCACGTGGCGCGTCCACCCGGCATACCTCGACCTTCCGGAGTTCCGGGGACGCACCGCGCTGCTGTCCCCGTTCGACCGGCTCATCCACGACCGTGTGCGGGCCGAGCAGCTCTTCGGATTCGAGTACATCCTCGAGATGTACAAGCCCAAGGACAAACGCCGCTGGGGCTACTTCGCGCTGCCGATCCTCCACCACGACCGGCTCGTCGGGAAGCTCGACGCCCAGGCCGACCGCAAGGCCGGCACGCTCGTCGTCAACGCCACCCACGAGGACGTCCGCTTCACCAAGGCCATCAAGACCGCCGTCCGCCGCGAGATCGCCGACCTCGCGGAGTGGCTCGGCCTCACCGTCAGCGGCCCAGCCGCACCCTAGGAGAGCCGTGCGCCGCATCGTCGTCTACGCCATCACCTCGCTCGACGGCTCCGTCGACGACCCCACGCGCTGCTTCCCGCCCGACGTCGACCCCGACAAGCCGCAGCCGCCGACCTTCGACGACGTCCTCATCGAGCGCGAGGCCCGCCTCATCGCACGCCAGGACGCCGTCCTGCTCGGCCGGCACATGTACGACGAGTGGTCGCGCTACTGGCCCACATCCGACGAGCGGCCCTTCGCCGACTTCATCAACGGCGTCAAGAAGTACGTCGTGACCTCCACCCCGCTCACCACCGCCACCGGGGAGTGGGGCGACGCCGAGGCCGTCTCCGGCCCGCTGACCGACATCGTCCGGGACCTCAAAGCCTTGCCCGGCAACGACATCGGCGTCCACGGCAGCATCGAGCTTGCCCAGTCCCTGCTCGCCGAAGGCCTCGTCGACGAGCTGCAGCTCGCCGTCGCGCCGGTGATCGACCCCGAGGGCCGGCGCCTCTTCGACGGCGTCCCCGAGCTGCGACGTCTGACCCTGCACAGCGCGACCTCCACGCCCAGCGGCGCGCTGTGGCTCGTCTACCGCCCGGCGGAGCGGGACGCCGACGAGCCGTCGGCGCGGTAGCCGCGCACCGCCCGCCTCGACCTCGCCGACAGCACCGACCGGTCGCTCCGGTGCGAGAGCGCCGACCCCATCGACTGGCTCGACAGCAGCGACCCTGCGCTCATCGAGGACCCCATCGACAGGAACGACGCGAACGAGGCCACGCTGCCGACCGACAGCACCGACCCGACACTCCCGATCGAGAGCACCGAGCCCACCGACCCGATCGACAGGAACGAGTCCTTCGACCCGATCGACCACGTCCCGCGCAACGACCTGGGCAGCTCAGCCATGACCGCAGCCTAGGCACGCGTACCCGTTTCCGGGGGCGTATGCCGTCCGCCGCCCTCCCGCACGTATCACTCCTGCCGCCCGCTCCTCCTCCCCTGCAACGGCGCCGACCCGCACGACCGGGGTGGCTGCCCTCGGCCCCACCCACCGCAGGCCCCTCAGGAGCACCCCGTGAGCAGCACCTTCGCCTTCACCGTCCACCCGCGAGCCCGCCTCGGCGAGGACCTCGCCCGCATCTGGTCGCCGCTGGCCCGGGTGCCCGACTCTGTCTACGACACGGCCCTTCGACGACTCCCGCTGCCGCCCGTCACCATGGCCGGCATCGACATCGGCGGCGAGCACGTGGGCCACGTCGTCCTCGTGCCCTACGGCGCACGACACCTGTTGGGGTCACCCGGCGAGGGACGCGCCCGCGTTCACCGTGCGGTCGACAAGGCCCGGGCCCTCGGCTGCGACGTCGTGGGGCTCGGCGCCCTGACCGCCACGGTGACCGCGGGCGGGGTGTCCCTCCGCAGCCGCACCGACATCGGCGTCACGAACGGCAACGCCTTCACCGCCGCCATCGTCGACGACCAGGCCCGCCGCCTGCTGCGCAGCGCCGTGGACCACGCGGCCGACCCGCACGTCGCGATCGTCGGAGCCACGGGCAGCGTCGGCGCCGCGGTCACCCGACTCCTCGCCCGCGACCGGGCCGCCGCCCGCCTCACCCTCGTCGCCCGCGCGACCGGCCGCCTCGACGCACTCGCCGCCGAGGTCGGCAGCCAGGTGCCCACGACCACCTCGACGACCATGGACGCCGTCGCGACCGCCGACCTCGTCATCCTCCTCACGGCCTCAGCCGACGCACTCCTCGGCGCGCAGCACCTCGCGCCCGGAGCCGTCGTGCTCGACGCCACGCAGCCCCGCAACACCTCGCCCTCGCTCCTCGACGAGCGGCCCGACGTGCTCGTCGTCGACGGCGGCGTCGTCGACATCCCGAGCCTGCGCCTCGTCGGCGGCAACATCGGCCTCCCCGACGGCCGCTCCTACGCGTGCTTCGCCGAGACCGCGCTCCTCGCGCTCACCGGCCACCGCGGCCACTTCTCCATCGGGGTCCCGACCGTCGAGCTCGTCGACCGGACGCGCGGAATGGCCGCCGACCTCGCCCACTTGGGTTTCCGTGCCGCGGAGCCGACGACCTTCGGACGCCCCGTCACCCTCGGCCGGGCCGTCGCCGCCAACAGGCTGGGCACCACGGTTGGTACCACCCGCGGCACCAACGTCGGCGCCGCACTGGAGCTGGCGTCATGACGACGCTGATCCGCGGCGGACACCGGGCCCGTCACCGCGTCGTCCTCCTCGGCGGCGGCTACGTCACCCTCCACGCGTATGCCGGCCTGATGCGCCACGCCGGGCGTGCCGTCCGCAGCGGCGGCGTCCAGGTCGTCGTCATCAGCACCGACGACGCGCACAGCTTCCACGGCTTCACCGGCGAGGTGCTCGCAGGCCTGCTCCCCTACGACCGCACGCGTACGCCGCTCGTCGACGCGATGCCGCACGCGAACGTCATCCTCGGGCGGGCGACGGCGATCGACGCCGAGCACCGGCTCGTCCGCTACGAGCTGGCCGACGACCCCGGCGAGCGCGTCCTCGACTACGACGCCCTCGTCGTCGGCACCGGTGGCCGCGAGCCCGCCACCGCGGTGCCGGGCCTGGCCGAGCACGGTTTCACCCTGCGAGCACCCGGCGACATCGCCGTCCTCGCCGAACACGTCCGACAGGCAGCGACCCACCACGATCGCCAGCCGCACACCGTGGTCATCGCCGGAGGAGGCATGGCCGGGGTCGAGATGGCAGCCGCCCTCGCCGACCTGGGCGGCGCGCGGGTCCACGTCGAGCTCGTCCACTCGGGCGACGCGATCCTCCCCGAGCTCCGCGACGACCAGCCGGGTCTGGCTCGCCGCGCGGAGCGGGAGCTGAAGCGACTGGGCGTCCGCGTCCGGCTGGGAGTGCGCCTCGCCTCGGTGACCGAGGACCACGCATACCTCTCCGACGGGACCAGCCTGCCGGCGAGCACTGTCGTCGGAACCATCGGCCAGCGGCCGGTGCAGGTCCCCGGCCTCGACGCCCACCGTGACCCGCGCGGCCGGCTCGTCACGCGCCCCGACCTCTCCGTCGTCGACGGCGTATGGGCTGCCGGCGACGCCGCGTGCGTCGTGCACCCGACGAGCGGAGAGCCCGTGCCGGCCAACGCGCTGTGGGCCATCAAGGGCGGCGAGCACGTCGGACGCAACCTCGCGCGGACCCTCCGCGGTCGCTCGACCAAGCCGTTCGCGTACCGCGGGCTCGGGCAGGCCGCCTCCTTCGGTTTCGGCCGGTCGATCTCCGAGCTTTACGGCATCCCCTTCACCGGGTGGCTGGCGTGGGTGCTGCGCCTGACCTTCTTCCTGCGCTTCATGCCGTCCCGGCGCAAGGCGGCCCAGGTGCTCGGCGACTTTGCCCGCCACGCCGCATACGGCCGCAGCGCATCCGGCTCGGCACCCGTCGAAGCGACGGTCGCCGACCTCGCGCCCGCCCGGACCGCGTAGTCCTCCGCCCCGCGGTGAGCCAGGCCCGGAACCGTGTCGAGATCGGTGCGCACCGTTCGACGTGTGGGCATGACGACCACTTCAGAAGCAGGTGTGACCACCCAGCCCGCCGGCAAGCCAGCCCCCAAGGGGCCGGCCTCGTACTTCCCCTCGATCGAGAAGACCTACGGCCAGCCGGTCGGGCACTGGATCGGCCTCGTCCGGGAGCAGCATGCCGCCGGCACCGTCAAGCACGGCGAGCTCGTCACGTGGCTCAAGGCAGGGCACGCCCTCGGGCACGGGCACGCGAACGCCGTCGTGGCCCACACGCTCGGCCTCATCCAGGCCGCCGCGTAGACGACGGCCTCACGCAGAGTCCTTCCTCGTCGGGTCGGTGACGCACGTCCGGGCGGCTCGTTCGTGCTGTCCCACCCTGATGCTGAAGGTCGCTCCTCACGGTGTCGCCGGGCTCGCCCGCTCGGCGGCCTCGGCTGTCGAACCTTTCGGAAGGAATCCGCCCGGTCCGCGGTTGTCACCAGGGACGTCCCCACCCGGGGCCTGACCGATGAGGAGCTCAGCGTGCGCGCGATCTGGAACGGCAAGGTCATCGCCGAGAGCGACGACACCGTGGTCGTCGAGGGCAACCACTACTTCCCCCGCGAGTCCGTCGACAGCGCGGTGCTCGTCGACAGCAGCACCCACACGACGTGCCCGTGGAAGGGGGAAGCGTCGTACTTCTCCCTCGCCGTCGACGGCGAGACGAACCGCGACGCCGCGTGGTACTACCCGAGCCCGAAGAGGGCGGCCGCGAACATCCAGGACCGCGTCGCGTTCTGGCGCGGCGTCACCGTCACCGACTGACCACGGGCTGAGTCCGCGTGGCTGAGCCCCGGCCAGGCGATGTCAGCCAAGGTCGTCAGGCGGTGTGGCGCGCCGCGAGCGCCAGGGCGACCCGCTCGATGAGGTCGTACGGCACGGGGTCCTTGTAGAAGAACTGCACCGTGTCCTTCCTCGCCCGGTGCGGCGCCACCTCCGCCTCGAGGGCGGGGTCGAGCTCCCCGACGGGGTACAGCCCGACGTGCTTCTTCCACCCCGCGAAGTGGATGCCGTAGCGGTCGGCGAACATGATCGCCGGCATGCCGTAGCGGATCTTCTCCTCGCCGTCGGGCACCGCCCGACGGAGCGCAGCATGAACCTGCTCGAGCACCTCCCGCGGCCCGTCGGGAAAGCCGCTGACGTATGCCGCCACGGTCGTCGGTGTCCCCGTGCCCGTCGTCGTCGTGCGCGCGGTCTCCGGCTCGCTCATCGGTCCCCCTCGTCGTGGGTGCGGTGACCCAGCCCAGTGTGGCCGACAGCCATGCGCTCGGCCATGGTCGATTCGTCGGACAGGGCGGTGGCGATCACCTACGGTGATCCGAACACCAGGGGATCAGGGAGCACGATGCGCAGCCGCACGACCAACGGACTCGTCACCATTGCTGCCCTCGTGGCACTGGCCGCGGTCGGCGGCACCGCAGCGCGAGGGTCCGACGACGTCCCTTCCGCTGTCTCCGTGACGGTGACTCCCATCCCGCCGCGGTCGGCTGCCGAGACGGCCACGACCGATGGCGATGCCGCTCGGCGGGCGGCCGAGGCCAAGGCTGCTGCGGACCGGGCTGCCGCGGACCAGGCAGCCGCGGACCAGGCTGCCGCCGACCAAGCAGCCGCGGACCAGGCTGCCGCGGATCAGGCAGCAGCAGCGAAGAAGGCTGCCGACGCCAAGGCTGCCGCTGCGCGCGCGGCCGCCGCGAAGGCGGCTGCTGACGCAGCAGCCAGATCCAAGGCCGCCGCCGCGGCGAAGGCCAGGGCCGCCGCCACCTGGTCCGTGACGAAGGTCGTCGACGGCGACACGGTCTGGGTATCCCGGGCCGGGGTCACCAACAAGATCCGTGTCATCGGCATCGACACCCCAGAGACGGGCCAATGCGGCTTCACCGAGGCCCGCAACGCCCTGCGCGGCATCATCGGCGGCCAGCGCGTGACCCTCACCGCCGGCGCCCAGGACGACGTCGACCGTTACGGCCGGCTGCTTCGCTATGTCGACGTCAACGGCGTCGACGCCGGCCTGCGCCTCATCAAGAAGGGGTATGCCGTCGCCCGCTACGACTCGCGCGACGGCTACGGTCCGCATGCCAGAGAGACGGCCTACGTCCGGGCCGACGCCGCCAGCCCCAAGGCGGCCTGCACCGATCCGGATGCGGGTACCACCGACGGCGGCACCGGAAGCACCGGCGGGAGCGGCTTCACCGGCTCGTGGCCGCAGGCGGGCGACACGTCCCCGTGCCCCCGGTCGCGACCCGTCAAGGGCAACGAGAACTCGATGATCGCGCACGAGCCGAGCGACCGGTACTACAACGTCACCAAGCCCGAGCAGTGCTTCGCGACGATGGACGACGCCGTGGCCGCCGGCTTCCGCCCCGCCAAGGTCTGACAAGCCGCAGCGTCGAAGCCGTCGAGCGCCCGCGCGGTCATGCGACGCACCTCAACGCCCCGAAACACACCCGTAACGGTCAACGCGACCGAGTTGCAACCACCGAGACCTGACCGCTTCCGGGCGTGTTGCCGACTGAGCGGCCTGGCACCGGACCCCGACCCGGGATGGCCCGGCCCCGATCCACCCACCCCAACGCCCGGCAACACACCCGGTATCGGTCAAGGCGATTCGGTTGCAACCACCGCGACCTGACCGTTGCCGGGTGTGTTGCCGACCGAGCAGCCCGGCACCGAGCCCAGACCCGGGATGGCCGGACCCGGTCTGGCCGGCGGAGTCAGTCGTCGAGCTCGAGGATGCAGGCGGTGCCGACGTCGACGAAGCCGATCCGGCGGTAGATGTCGACCGCGGCGTCGGACCCGGCCGACAGGAAGACGACCTCGACGCCCTGCTCGCGACAGACCGCGACGAGCGTGCTGGTGATCGCCGTCCCGTGGCCACGCCCCCGGTGGCCGGGCGGCACGGCGATCCCCATCAGCTCGGCCACGTCACCCCGCGGCGCGGCGGACCCGGCGCCACAGAGACGGTTGCCCTCGAACGAGGCGACGACGACGAGGTCGCCGCTCTCCATCAGCTCGGGCCGCTTGCCCGGGTCCTTCGGCTCGACCTCGTCGCGCCCGGCGAAGCCCGCCGACACCGACCCGAGGGCCAGCGACAGGTGCGGCTCGGCCGGGTGCAGCGCCCGGGCCCGCGGGTCAGCGACCACTGCGACGTCGGACGGCATGACGAGCAGTGGGTAGCGGTGCGGCTCGTGGCCGGCCGATCGCAGGGCGGGGAGCAACGACGGAGTCACCTCGTCCACCCACTCGACCGCCCGCGGCACGTCCAGCTCCCGCTGGCGCTCGAGCACACGGCATACGTCCTCGCGGGTGAGCACGCCGTGGGCACCGAGCCGCGGCCGCGCGTAGAACTGCCACCCCGTCCCCTCGTCCGCGACGAAGAGGGTGAACGGGCCGACCTCCTCGACCGTCGCGGCGGTGCGCGGGACGCAGTCGTAGTACGCCTCGATGCCGTCCAGCCGCGCGTCGTGAGCTCGCCCCATCGAGCCACCATGACAGCCGGTGGCGGGCGCGAGCGACCGGATTACGGCGTCAGCCGCGCAGCACCGGGTAGACGAGGTGCGTGACGCGCTCGCCCTCGACGACGGTCGTCGGGTTGCCGAGCACGACCTGGCCGGCGGCCTCGGTGAAGTAGGGCCGCCCCACGCCGAGGAAGCACGGGACGAGGTCGATCGCCACCTCGTCGAGCAGGTTCTCGGCGAGGCACTGGCTCGCGATCTCACCGGCCGCGACCCCCACGTCAGCGTCGCCCGCGATCTCCCGCGCCCGGCCCACCGCCGCGTGCACGCCGCCGGTCACGAACTCGACCGTGCCGCCGGGATATCCCCAGCCGACCGGCGGCTCGTGGGTCAGCACGACGACGGGAACGCCGAGCGGATGCGTGCCCTTCCACCCGTCGGTGAGGTCGAAGAGTCGCCGCCCGACGACCAGCGCACCGAGCCGGCCCACCCACTCGCGCCAGTAGTCCGCGTCGGTCTGCGTCAGGTGGAAGGTCATGTCGCCGCCTGCCGACTCCCACGGGACGTCGCCGGCCTCGTACCAGTCGAAAAGCGGCCCCACCTCGTCGTTCGGTCCGGCGACGAAACCGTCCAGCGACGTCGATGCCGACGACACGACCTTGCCCATGGCACTCTCCTGGCTCTGCGGCTCTGCGGCTCTGTGGCTCTGCGGCTCTCGCGGTTTCGGTCAGCGGCGTCCGCGCCGGGTGCGCAGGTAGTCGGCGACGACGTACTCGCCGAGCCGCGAGATGTCGGGCGTGAAGACGCGGCCACCGGCTCGCCGGGCCACCGCGTCGACGAACCGCGCCAGGCCTGGGTCGTCGCCGAGCATGAAGACGTTGAGCTGCGCCCCCGCGCGCCGCAGCTCGTCGACCTGCGCGACCGTCGCGCGGATGGTCTCCTGCGTCGCCGGCCAGTGGAACGACGGCCGTCCGTCCACCTCGATGTGCGCCGTCGGCTCACCGTCGGTCACGACGAGGACGACCGGCTCGGCGTCGGGGTGCCGCCGCAGGTGCCGCGACGCGAGCATGAGCGCGTGCTGGAGGTTGGTCCCCTGCACCCATTCCGGCTCGGCCTCGGCCAGCTCGGTCGGCGTCAGCTTGCGAGCCGCGAGGTTGAAACCGATGATCTGCAGCGCGTCGTGCCGGAACCGGGTCTGCACGAGATGCGAGAGCGCCAGCGCGGTCTGTTTCATCGGCCCCCACCGCCCCTCGTGCAGCATCGAGAACGACATGTCGACGCACAGCGCCACTGCCGCGACCGAGCGCCGCTCCGTCTCTGCCACCTCGAAGTCCTCGACGAGCAGCTCCACCCCGCCGCTCGGTGAGGCCGGTGCTCCGCGCCGGTATGCCGTGTGCCCGGCCCCCGTACCGAAGTGACCACTCGACGCGGCGGGGGCCACCGGCTCCGTACCGAAGTGACCACTCGACGCGGCAGGGGCCACCTGGCCCGTACCGAAGTGACCACTCGACGCGGCAGAGTCCACCGGGCCCGTACCGAAGTGACCACTCGACGCGGCAGGGGCCACGGGCTCCGTACCGAAGTGAGCACTCGACGCGGCAGAGTCCACCTGGCCCGTACCGAAGTGAGCACTCGACGCGGCAGGGGCCACGGGCTCCGTGCCGAAGTGAGCACTCGACGCGGCAGGCCCTGCCGTGCGCTCACTCGAGTGGTCGGTTCGGTGCGCTCGGGCGCTGCGCTGCACGGCGTTCGAGACGGTCCGGACCGTGTCGATCGGCAGCTCGTCACCGAACTCCCACTGTCGCGTCAGTCCGGTCGGCTCGTCGGCCTGGCCGGCGGCCCGGTCGTCGTGGTCGCCCCGACCAGCGGCCTCGACCCGCTCGAAGACGCGCTTGAGGGCGGTCTCGCCGAGACGCCGCACGGCCCGGGGCGTGAGGCGCAACCCGTCGTCGCCGCGCGAGACGTAGCCCTGGCGTTCGAGCTCGCGCTCGAGCTGGCGCAGCGCCTCCATGTCGCGGGCGGCGTCGGCGCCGAGGTACTGCTCGAGCCGTTCGACGTCGACGTCGTCGAGGGTCGCGCCGAAGTAGCCCTGGCCGAGCTGTTCGCCAAGCTGCTCGAGGTCGGCGAGCTCGGCGACGGCGCCGACGGCGTCGCCGTAGCCCATCGGCTCCCCACCCTGACCCGGCTGCACCGGACTGCGCCGGTCGAGCCCGGGTCGCAGCGCGCGGAGGTTGTCGGAGAGCTGCGCCATCTGCGAGGCGAGGTCCGGGTCACCGAGCGCGTCGGACATGAGCTGGCCCAGCTGCTCGCGCTGCTCGCGGGTGAGGGACGCCATGAGCCGGTCGGCGGCGGCCTGCCGCCGCGCCAGGGCGTCGATGAGCTCGTCGACGTTCTCGGGCCGCTCGGGGAAGAGGTCGCCGTGCTTGTCCATGAACTCGCGGAACTGGTCCTCGGTGTCCTCCCCGCGGGCGTGCGCGGCGAGGAGCTGGTTGAGATCGGCGAGCATGTCCTTGACGGCCTGCATCGCCTCGGGGTCGTTGCCCGACAGCACCTGCTTGAGCCCCTCGAACTGTGCGCCCACGACCTCACGCTGGAGCATCTGCTGGATCTGCTCGTAGGTCTGCTGCGCCTCCGGCGAGTGCCACTCGTAGTCCGCGAGCGCGCGCACCGCACCGGCGACGTCGTCGGGGATCGTCGCGAGGTCCATCTCGGCAAGGCGGGCGTCGTCACCGTCCTCGCCGGCGAGGGTGTCGCGCTCCTCGGCGAGCGCCTGGTCGAGCATCGCGCGCACCTGGTCGAGCGTGCCGCCGAGGTCACCGCGTCGACGCGCGGCCTCGCGCAGACGGCGTACGCGTTCGGCGAGGTCGTCGAGTCCGCGGCGCCCGTCCATGCCCCGGCGCATCAGCTCGCGCAGCGCCTCTCGCAGGGACCCACCCGACAGGACGTCCTGCCCGACCTCGTCGAGCACGGAGCGCACGTCGAAGGGCGGGGCGAGCGGGTCGGGGCCCCCGGACCACGGCGCGTACCGGAACCGCCCGTGCACCTCGTCCCCGTCGCGCGGCGTCACCGTGCCCACCGCCCGGGCCGCGACGCCCGCAACACACCCGGAAGCGGGCAGCTCGCCGCGGTTGCAACCGCGCGAGCTGGCAACTGCTCGGTGTGTTGCGGGACGAGACGGGCGGGGCGATCGGCCGCGACGGGCATGGCGTCAAGCCCCGTAGACGGTGCGGCCGGCGACGGAGTCCTTGTCGATGCGACGCGTCAGGTGCAGGCCCTCGAGCACGAACTCGACCGCCGCCGCGACCTGACCTGGCGACGCGTCGTCGCCGTGGCCCAGGCGGTCGAGCACCTTGGACAGTCCCGGCACCGTGCCCACCTGGGCGAGCAGGTCCGCGCCCGGCACGAGGTCACCCGTCTCGACGACGGCGCCCTCGGCGAAGAGGTTGGTGAAGCCGGTGAGGTCGAGCCCCGACAGCCGCGACCGGTAGGTCTCGGCGACGGCGAGGCGCAGCAGGTGCGTCAGCACGTCGCGCTCCCGCCCCTCCTCGCCCATCTCGAACTCGACCTTGCCCAGCAGGGTGGGCACCACGGTGGGGACGTCGCAGACGCGGGCGACGGCATACGCCTCCCCCGACCGGGCTGCGCGGCGCAGCGCGGAGCCGGCCACCCCCTCGGCCCCCGCGATCGCGAACCGCGCCGACACGCCGGAGCGCTGGTCCACGGCGGAGGACTCGCGCAACCCACGCGTGAAGCGTGCGACGACCTCGAGCAGGTGCTCGGGCACGTCGGCGACGAGATTGGACTCCTGCGCTATCAGGGCAACCTCGTCGCTGACCTCGCTCGGGTAGTGCGTGCGGATCTCGGCGCCGAAACGGTCCTTGAGCGGCGTGATGATGCGGCCGCGGTTCGTGTAGTCCTCGGGGTTGGCCGTCGCGACGAGCAGGACGTCGAGCGGCAGCCGGAGCGAGTAGCCACGGATCTGGATGTCGCGCTCCTCGAGCACGTTGAAGAGGGCGACCTGGATGCGCTCGGCGAGGTCGGGCAGCTCGTTGAGGCCGAAGATGCCGCGGTTGCTGCGCGGCACGAGTCCGTAGTGCACCGTCTCCGGGTCGCCGAGCGTGCGGCCCTGCGCGACCTTGACGGGGTCGACGTCACCGACGAGGTCACCGACGCTCGTGTCGGGCGTCGCGAGCTTCTCGGTGTAGCGCTCGCTGCGGTGGCGCCACGCGACGGGCAGGTCGTCGCCGAGCTCGCCGGCCAGCCGTCGGCACCGCGTGCACGACGGCTCGTGCGGGTCGTCGCCGATCTCGCACGCCTGGACGACCGGGCTCCACTCGTCGAGCAGCCCAGCGAGGGTGCGCATCAGCCGGGTCTTGCCCTGACCGCGCTCGCCGAGCAGCACGAGGTCGTGGCCGGCCAGCAGCGCCGTCTCGAGCTCGGGCAGGACGGTCTCGTCGAATCCGACCATCCCCGGGAACGCGTCGTCGCCGGCCCGCAGCCGGGCCAGCAGGTTCTCGCGGATCTCGCTCTTGACGCTGCGGTGGACGTGGCCGGAGGCGCGCAGCTCGCCGAGGGTGGTGGCACGACCGGTGTCGGGGTGGGTCATTGCTTCACGCTACGTCCGACTCCCGACGCTGTCGAAGGGTGCGTATGCCGTGTGCCCGGCTCGGGAGCACCGCGCACCGCCCGGCCCGACCCGTCGTCGCGGGATGCGCTTGAGTGGTCCCATGGACAGGGACGTGCGTCGGCGGATCCGCGAGCTCGCCGACGAGCTGTCGACGGCGCAGCCGGGCACGACCGATGGGGAGGTCGCCCCGGCACTTGCGCACAGCATCGCCTCCCTGCGTCGCCTCGACGAGGTGCTCGAGCGGCAGACGGGGGCGGCCGCGCCGACGATGCACCAGCCGGCGCCGGTCGAGGTCGTCGTACCGGTGCTCGGGCTCGATGCCTGCTCGGCCGGCTGGGTCGGGGCGCTCCTCGAGCCCGCGGCACCGCGCCCGCGGATCGTCGTCGCCCCGACCGTCGCCGACCTCGTCGCCATGGTCCGCGAGTCCACCGGCATCCGCGTGGTCGGCATCGACATCCCGATCGGCTTGCCGGACAGCACGATTCGTCAGGCCGACGTCCTCGCCCGCCGCGCACTTCCCGGCAAGGCATCCTCGGTCTTCTCGACGCTGACCCGCTCGGCCTACAGCGCTGCGACCCGCGTCGAAGCCGATGCCGTCAATCGCGGTCTCGTCGGCCAGGGCGTGGGTGCGCAGGCGTTCGGGCTGCGCGACAAGATCGTCGAGGTCGACGCCTGGCTGCGCACCCGCCCCACCGTCACCGTCATCGAGGTGCACCCGGAGGTGTCGTTCGCCGCGATGACGGGGTCTCCGATCCTGGTGAGCAAGAAGACCGACGAGGGCAGGTCCCAACGCCTGGAGGCACTCGCCGCCGCGGGCATCCCCCGACCGTCCGTGCTCCAGGGCCAGGGGTATGCCGTCGACGACGTCCTCGACGCCTGTGCGGTTGCGTGGTCGGCCGCCCGTCACGCCGCGGGGCTGGCCCGGCCGCTGCCGGACCCGCCGGAGGTCTTCTCCGACGGCATCCCGGCCGCGATCTGGGCCTGAGCGACCCGCGGTTCGAGGTGTTTCTCGGCGATATCCCGCGACGTCTCACCTCGACCAGGCGCACCACGACGTGATCGAGGTATGCCGTCGCGACCGGACGCGACGGCACACCTCGTCCCAGCGGGGCTGGCTCGCCCCGCGGACCTCAGCCGGTGACGGCGACCCGGAGGGCTCGTGTGGTCGCGTCCCAGCCGGGCTGGGTCGGGTGGACGAACTCGGCGACGTCACGGCCGGGCGTGCCGACCGGCACGAGCCACGCCGTCGAGTTGTCGGCGACGACGTGCGGGTCGAGCCCGTGGACGCGACCGCCCCACGCCGCCTTCACGGTGTCGACGAAGTGATAGCGGTCGGGGCCGGTCTCGGCGTTGAGCTCGGCGATGCCGCGCGCCTGGAGGTCGTCGCCGAGCCGCTGGAGGTCGTTGAGTGCGCGACCGGCGTCGTAGACGGGCGCGACCTCGGGGATCGCGTAGCTCTCCGTGTTGGCGAGGAACGGGTAGCTCAGCAGGTAGACCTGGGCTTGCCCGCCGGAGCGTGCGACGACGGCCCGCAGCGCGTCCTTGGTGCGGTCGACCATCTCGGGCGCCTTCGCGCTGGCCGCCTCGAGCGACTGGCGGCAGCTCGACGGGTCGCGCAGCGTCAGGCAGTTGACGACGATCGTGGAGAAGCCGATGTCGTTGCCGCCGATGGTGAGGAAGACGAGGTCGGTGTCAGGAGTGACCGAGTCGATCTGCGGGCGCGTGACGAGCTGGCACGAGACGGTGCCGGTGTAGAGGCTGTTCACGCCGACGCCCGCGACGAAGGAGTACGTGTACGAGAAGTCCGGCTGGGCCGGCACACCGCAGAGGCGTGCGGTCTGTGCCCGCCGGAGCCACTCCGCCCTCCGGTCGGGGTGACGCGCGGGGTCGATCGAGTAGGTTGCCGTTCGCGCAAAGGCGTCACCGAGCTCGCGTGGCTCGAGGATGTCGGCGACCACCCCACCGCTGCACGCCGCGTCGGTGTAGCGCGCGCCGATCGAGGCCGCGACCTGGGACCCGTAGTTGTCGGGCGAGCGGTAGCAGCTGCGCTCCTCGTAGGTGCCCGTGCCGTTGCCCGCCGAGTACGAGTCGCCGAGCTGGACGACCTGTGGCACATCAGTCACGACACCGGGAGCCGCGGTGGCGACTCCACCGGTGGCGAGCGCGGCCGCCGTGGCGAGCGCCGCGACCGCGGCGAACGCCGTGACGAGGGAGGTGGGTCGGGCACGTCGGGTGGTGCGCGAGGAACGGGGCACGGCGGGACTCCTTCGTCCGGTTCGGTCTCGTCGGTCAACGAGTCACGACGGACGAGGTCACGCGCGCGCTCGCCCGCGGCCCCGTGTCGAGGTGATGCCGACACCCACCTCACTCCCGCGATCACCTCGAACCGGCTCGGGGCTCGGGGCTCAGGAGCTCCGGACGGCCCGGGCCAGCCAGGAGAGGGCATCCTCGGCGGTGCTCAGCACGGAGATGTGGCCCTCGCCGGGCCGGAGCCACAGTTCTGCGCCCGGGACTCGAGCCGCCAGCCATTGGCCGTGCGACGCCGGCACGATGCGGTCCGCCCCACCGTGCACGACGAGGGCGGGGACGGCAACGTCGGCCGGGTCGAAGTGCCAGTCGGACACGTAGGCGAGGTCGTCGTCGATGAGCGCGGCCGGACCAGCCGCCAAGGCCGGGCCGACCACCGAGCCGAACCAGCCCCACGGACCGGCGAAGGCTGCCTCGTCCGCCGCGACGAAACCGGGGTCGGCCTGGGCCGCAGCGGGCGACGCCTCGTACGCCTCCTTGACCGCACGCCTGGCCGCGGCCGCCCGCAGGGACGCCTCCCCACCCGGGGCCATGCCGGCGAACCAGTCGAGGCCCGAGGCGGCGAAGGGAGCCACCCCGGAGACGCTCACGACCCCGCGCACCCGGTCACCGAGCAGCGCTGCGGATGCCAGCGCATGCGTTCCACCCCCCGAATGGCCCATCACGGCAAACGAACCCACGCCGAGATGGTCAGCCACCGCTGCGACGTCTCGCGCTGCCGAGGCGATGTCGCGACCGGGCCGTGCGGTCGATCCCCCATAGCCGGGCCGGTCGTACGACACCCACCGGATGCCGAGCCGGGCAGCGGCACCGAAGAGGGGCAGTGGCGGCGCACCGATGTTGGGGGTGCCGTGGTGCCACACGACGACGAGCGGCTCGACATCGCCGGCGAGGGCTTCGGGCGCGCCCGTGTCGTAGACGTGCAGCACGTGCCCGTCGCCGAGGTCGACATCGCTCTCGGTGACGGGCTGCGTCGGAGTGCCGTTCACAGGGCTTCGGCCTTTCGTCGGAGGTGGTCCTGCTCCGGGATGCTCGTCGTCAGTCGCGAGGCGAGCAGGTAGCTGGCACGGGCCTGCTCCGTGTCGCACGCCATCTCGAGCAGATGCGCCCGCACGGCGTGGAGGCGGTGGTGGCGGGCGAGGCGCTTGTCCTGCTCGAGGTCGGCCAGGACCGCGAGCCCGGCCGCGGGCCCCTCGACCATGGCGAGGGCGACGGCACGGTTGAGGGACACGACCGGGCCGGGGGTGAGCTGCTCGAGCAGCCCGTAGAGCGCGAGCACCTGCTCCCAGTCGGTGTCCGACGCGGTCGGCGCCTCGTCGTGCACCGCAGCGATCGCCGCCTGCACCTGGTAGGGCCCGAGGCGGGTGCGGGTCAGCGCCTCGGTCACGAGGGCGACGCCTTCGCCGATGTATGCCGTGTCCCACCGTGACCGGTCCTGCTCGGCGAGCGGCACGAGCTCTCCCGCCTCGTTCGTGCGGGCCGGACGCCGCGCCTCGGTGAGGAGCATGAGGGCGAGGAGCCCGGCGACCTCGCCGTCGTCCGGCAGGAGCGCGTGGGTCTGGCGGGCGAGAGGGATCGCCTCTGCCGTCAGGTCGACCCGGTGCAGGGCGTCGCCACTGCTGGCGGTGTGCCCCTCGGTGAAGACGAGGTAGAGCACGTGGAGCACCTCGCGCAACCGACCTGGCACGTCGTCGGGCGCCGGCATCCGGAACTCGGCACCGGACTCGCGGATGCGCTGCTTCGCGCGACTGATCCGCTGAGCCATCGTCGCCTCCGGCACGAGGAACGCATGAGCGATCTGGGCGGTCGATAGACCGCCGACGGCCCTCAGCGTCAAGGCGATGCGCGATGCCGGCGCGAGCGCCGGGTGGCAGCAGAGGAGGAGCAGCGTGAGGGTGTCGTCGTGGTCACCGGGCGCAGCGGCATACGCCGGCGGACTGACGAGGTCGTCCGCGGGGACACGGGTCGCCTCGGCGAGCTCACGCCGGGCCCGCGCCCCGTCGCTGCGCAGGCCGTCGATGAGCCGTCGCGAGCCGACCCGGATGAGCCATGCCTTGGGGTCGTCCGGGACGCCGTCCTCGGGCCACTGGGCCGCGGCGGCGAGCAGCGCCTCCTGCGCGGCCTCCTCGGCCCGGTCGAAGTCGCGGTAGCGACGCACGAGCGCGCCGATGACCTGTGGCGTCACGCTGCGCCACAGGTCATCGGTCAAGACGGATCCGCCCACGGCTCAAAGGTCCTCGGCCGAGCCGCCCATGAGCGGTCGCACCTCGACCGCGGCGAAGCGGGCGTCGGGGAAGCGACCGGCGATCTCCTCCGCTCGCTCGGGCGTCGCGCAGTCGACGACGAAGTAGCCGGCCATCTGCTCCTTCGACTCGACGAACGGTCCCTCGGTGACGAGGCTCTCGCCCCCGCGGACGCGGACGCTCCGAGCCGTCAAGGGGTCGGCGAGCGCCTGGGCGGAGACGAGCTCGCCCGACTCGCTGATCTCGCCCATCAGCGTCTCGAAGTCGCGCAGCATCCCCGCGCGCTCGTCGTCGGTCATGGCCGCAGCCTCGGGCGTGCGCAGGAAGATCGGGTGCCCCCACGTCTGCGGGTTGCTCCAGATCATGAGCAGGTACTTCACGTCGACTCCTTCGTCCTGGCGCCATCCTCGCGGCGGCCGGTTCCCGTCTTGCCATGGGACGTCGGAGTCATGGCCGCGATCTCGACACCGTCCCGACCCTTCCACAGTCCGGTGGCGGCGGGGGCCGCGGTAGCGTCGCAGCGTGTCCGCCGGCGACGTCACGACCCGTCCCCCGAGCGCCCTCGACGAGCGAGCCGCCGAGGCCGAGCGGTCCGTCACCGCACTCTTCGCCGGCCGACTCGGGGGTATGCCGCTGACCCACCTTGCGCGGGTCGTGCACCCACCGCCAGCCGGTTCGCGGGGGTTCGGCGGGCTCCGCGGCCCGTGGCACTACTGGTGGCAGGCGCACTACCTCGACGCGATCGTCGACGCGGGCCTGCGCGCCCTGCGGACCGGGGACCCGGCAGGCGCGCAGCTGCGCGCGGGACGAGGCGATCGGCTGCTCTCCACGATCCGGCTGCGCAACCGGGCGCGCTGGGTGAACGCCTTCTACGACGACATGGCCTGGCTCGCCCTCGCCTCGGCCAGACTGCAGGCCCTCCACGACGCGCTCGGCCGTACGGCCCGGCGCCGACGCCTCCGCTCGGCTTCTCGCCACCTGACCGAGCAGCTCCGCTCGGCGCACACGGACGACGTCGGCGGCGGCCTCTTCTGGAGCCGCGACCGCGACTTCAAGAACAGCCCCGCCACTGGCCCTGCTGCCCTGCACCTGGCCCGTCTCGGGGCGACCGACGAGGCGCGTCGGCTCGTCGACTGGCTCTACGCGCGCCTGTGGTCGGCGGAGAGCGGACTCGTGCTCGACGGCATACGGCTGCGTGGTGGTGACGAGGTGCTCGTCCCGGACGTGTGGTCCTACAACCAGGGCACCGTGCTCGGCGCGCTCGTGACCCTCGGCGACGGCGAGAGCCTCGCCCGGGCGGCGGCCCTCGTCGCCGCGGTCGACACGCACCTGACGGTCGAGGTCGACGGCAGACGCGCGCTCCGCACGCACGGCGGAGGCGACGGTGGCCTCTTCACCGGGATCCTCGTGCGGTACCTAGCCCTGGCGGCCGACACGTCCGACCTGGACGCCGAGGCGAGGCGCACCGCCCGACGACTCGTCGCCGACACGGCCGACGCGCTGTGGTGCGGTCGCGTGACCCTGGCGGTCGCTGGACGGCGCGACCCGTCGGTCTTCCCACTCGAGCCGGGCGGCGCAGCCCCAGGACCGCCGCTCGAGCTGTCGCCACAGCTTCAGGCCTGGACCACCATCGAGGTCGCCGCCACCCTCCCCTGACCTGCCTGGTGGCGAGCGCACGCTGTCCCCGGCGGAGACGGCAAGCAGGCACCCGAGGTCTCGGATCGGGCACGAAGACTGGGAGCGGGCTGGGAATCCGGGCCGTCCCGGGTGAGACTCGAAGGGTGCGCACCCCACGAGCTCTCGGCGCCCACCTGACCGCGGCCCTCACTGCCGGTCTGCTGCTCGGCGCGTGCACGGCCGGTCCGAGCGCGCCCGAGACCGGCCGCCCCGGGTCGCGCACGGCAGATGCCAGCGCTGCCGAGAGCCCGACCGCGAACGCGACGGTCCCCGAGTCCACACGGGCTGCACCGACGACCGAGGGGCGCCCGGCCCCGACGTCGAGTGCGCCGAAGCCCGCGCCGAAGCCCGCCCCGGACCCGGCCTCGATCGAGGCGCTCATCGCGACCCAGTACGAGGGTGGCAACCTCAGGCTCGGGGCCGAACGGGGAAGCACCGACGCCTACCGGCAGTACTACGCGACCTACGAGAGCAACGGGCTGACGATCTCGGGGCGCATCAACATCCCGCGGGGAAAGGGGCCCTTCCCCGCCGTGGTCCTCGCGCACGGCTACGTCGACCCAGCCGCCTACACGAACGGCCAGACGATGCTCCGCGAGCGTGACTACCTCGCCCGCCAGGGCTACGTGACGCTGCACATCGACTACCGCAACCACGCGCAGTCCGACCGAGACCCCCGCAACGACGCCAACCTCCGAGGCGGTTACACCGTCGACGCGATCAACGCCGGACTCGCCCTGAAGAAGTCACAGGTCGTCGACCCCGACCGCGTCGCGCTCATCGGCCGGTCGATGGGTGGCGGGGTCGTCTACAACGCCCTGGTGGTACGCCCGGGGCTGTTCCGCGCGGCCGTGGCCTACGCGCCGGTGAGCTCCGACAGCGTCGACAACTTCAACAAGTGGGTGCGGCGCGACGCCTCGCGATCGGGCGCGGCGCGTGCCGTCATCGGCCGGCTGGGCACCCCTGAGGCGAAGCCGGCGGCGTGGGCCGCGACGAGCCCGCGCACCTACTTCGGGCGCATCACCGAGCCGCTGCTCATCCACCACGGCACGGTCGACGAGGACTGCCCGCTGTCGTGGTCGCAGGAGTCGGTGGCAGCGCTCGAGGCCAAGGGCAAGGACGTCGAGCTGCGCATCTATCCCGGCGGGCGCCACACCCTGACGTCACCGCAGTGGGACACCTCGATCCGTCGCACCGAGGCGTTCCTCGACAAGCACCTGACCTGACGCGCGCGGGACTTCTCCCGCGGCCCCCCTCCTCCCGCGGCTCCGCTTCTCCCGCGGTTCGAGGTGATGGCGGCACCCACGTGGGTGCCGCGATCACCTCGACCCGGCGTAGGCAGGAGGGCGGCGGCGGCGCTCAGCCGGCGAGGGCGCCCATCGGGTCCCACGCGGGCAGCACGATCGGGTCCTGGCCGAGGGCCTCCTGCAGCTCGGCGGGAAGGGCGTCACGGCGCACGGCGACCTCGAAGACGAACTCGGCGAACCAGCTGTCGTTCATCGTCATGAAGCCCTTGTCGCCCTTCTCGGTGCCCCAGCTGTTCTCGACGCGCCAGCGCCGCGGCACGTCGTCGAGCAGGTCGACGCCGGTGAAGAGCATCGCGTGCGTCATGAGCGACTCGTGGTGCGTGAGGCGGTCGGCCTTGCCGAGGGTCGGCTCGGTGCCGTAGATCGAGGCGCGGTCGAAGAGCCCGGCGTCCCAGAGGCCGAGGTTGGCGTTGGACATCTGGCCGGTGTCGCACCCGAACCACACCGGCTCGCCGCCCGTGATCGCCTGCGCCGTCAGGGTCTTCATGAGGTCGGGCTCGACGTTGAGGTAGGTGACGGGAGGCGCGCCCACGACGTTGCCGAGGTGCTCGACGGTGAAGGTGCGGCCGTAAGGGCTGCTCGGGCGCGGGTCGTTGACGAGGCAGACGTAGTCCTCGAGCGGGACGGTGACGTAGCGCTCGGCGAACTCGAGCGGCGTCATCGTGCCGTCGCGGTGGAAACCACCATCGGTGTCCTTCCACTGCCAGACGAAGGACTCCGGCGGCGTGCCGAGGTGGATGCAGAGCAGCCGGTGGACCGTCGCGAGCACCTGCTCCTTGGCATCCTCGAGGTCGTCGGCGCCCGCCCCGTCGGTGGCCCGGGCCCGCAGGTCGCGCGCGGCCTGGCGCAGGATCGTGCTGAGGTCGCGGTTCATCTGGCCGGTGTTGCTCGAGCTCTTCGTCTCGGGCATCGCGACCTTCGGCACGAGCCCGTGCTTGACGACGAGGGCGACGAACATGTTCCACTGCCCGCCGTCCTCGGCCGGCGTGGCGAGCAGGTGCGCCACCGTGCGGTCGTCGACGTCGCGGTCGGCGGTGGCGATGATCGACTCGAGCCAGTGGTTGGCCTTCTCGAACTTGTCCCAGAAGAGGAGGTGGTTCTGCGAGAACTCGAAGTCCTTGACCTCGAGCTTCTGGCGGGCTCCCGCACGCAGCAGGTTGGTGCCGGCGAAGAGCCAGCAGCGGCCGCTCTTCTCCTGCGACGTCGCGGACCAGTCGTCGAGCAGGTTCGACACCGAGTGGTCGATGCTCGTCACCACCCGGCGGTCGAGGGCGATGTCGTCGACCGACGTCGTGGTGACGGCGTTCTGCAGCATCCGGGCAGTGGGGTCGGCCTCGAACGCCTTGGTGAGGCGCTCGACGAGGTCTGGGGCGAGGTCGCGCGGCATGGGCCACTCCTTCGAGCTTTTCGGGATCCCAGCATCGTATGCCGTGTGCCCGGGGCGCCCCCGTCACGTGGCGGAGGGCGCCCGCCGGGGGCCGATCCCGAATCGCGCGCTCATGGCTGGAGCGCGCGATACCGCGAGCCGGCCACACGGCATACCCAAGTCGCTCGCAAGAGCGGCACTAGTGGCGACCCCGACTCTGGAGGCAGGCCGCAGCTCCGCGGCACCCCACCGACGGAGGCCACCATGACCACCACGAGCCACGAGCAGGTCTCGTTCCCCGGCCAGGCGTACGTCGCCCACGGGCCGCACGACCAGACCGGCATGTACTTCATGCACCACGCCCTGCGACGGGACCTCGCGCGCTTCGAGTCCGCCGTGCGGGCCACCCCGATCGGCGCCGCCGACACGTGGAAGGCGCTGGCCGATCGCTGGGCCCGCTTCGGCGAGATCCTGCACCACCACCACTCCGTCGAGGACGACGCGCTCTGGCCGGTGCTGACGGCTCACGCCGAGTGCCTCGGGGACGAGGCGGCGCTGACGATGCTCGCCGACATGGAGGCCGAGCACGGCGTCATCGACCCGACGCTGAAGGCGGTCACCTCCGGCTTCGCGGCGATGCGCGAGCACCCGTGCGCCGACCACCGCAACGCGCTGGACGTGCACGTCACCGCCGCTCGTGCCGCCCTGCTCGACCACCTCGCCCACGAGGAGACCGAGGCGCTGCCCTTCCTCCAGCGCGTCGTCACCGTCGAGGAGAACGCCGTCTTCGAGGCCGCCGCCAAGAAGGCCTACGGTCCCCGGGTGCTCGTGTTCCTCGTGCCGTGGGCGGCCGAGGACGTGCCGCCCGAGCTGGCCCAGCGGATCCTCGAGGACGCCGGCAAGCCGTTCGCCGGGCTGCTCCGGCTCACGCGGGGCCGCTACGAGCGCGCGACACGCAAGGCGTTCGCCTTCGCCTGACGTCGCGACGGACGTCGGGGCCGCCTCAGTCCGGGGTGGCCCCGACGTCCACGCCGAGGCGTTCGAGCTGGCGCGCCAGCCACCCCTCGTATGCCGTGAAGCCCCACCGACGCGCCTCCGCCAGGGCGCGTCGGGCGCTGAGGACGGCGCCAGCGGGATCGCCGGCCGTGACCTGCGCGAGGGCGAGGTAGCCGTCGACCGGGCCGATGACGATGGACACCCCGGAGAGCGCTTCCCGGCCCGACCACGGCGCGAGCTCGGTGACCGCCCGCCGCGCGAGTGCCGCGTCGCCGATGTAGCTCGCGGCCTCGGCCTCGAGACACTCCGTCAGGAGGGTCTGCCAGTTCTCGTGCACCCGGACGTACGGATGGTTGCGCACCTCCTCGGCCACGAGGTCGGTGCGCCCGGCCCGGCCGAGCAGCGCGTGCGCCGTCGGACGCGCCATCACGTCGTTGGCCATGAGCTGGAAGAAGGCCACGTCCGCCTCGGTGGGCAGTCGCCACACGCGGGTGAGCAAGGAGATGACGGGTTTGGCCAGGTGCTCCGCGGGCAGCGCCACCTGCGAGGCGAGGTCCAGGGCCGCGTCCGCGCGGCGTAGCGCCCCGGCGTCGTTGCCGCGCAGCGCCTCGAGGGCCAGCTCGACCCAGTTGTACGTGTAGAGCACGAAGGGCAGGCGCTCGCGGAGGCCGATCCGCTCTGCCTGGCCCGCGAGGCGTGACCACTCGTCGACGTGGCCGAGCTCGAGGTGGTCGGTGGCGAGCGCCATGAGCGAGACCGCTTCTGCGACATGGTCGCCCGCAGTGCGTGCCGCGGCCACTCCCTCTGCGGCCATCGCGAGACGCGCCTCGGTGCGCGACGGGCTCCACGACGCGAGCCACGCGGCGCGGGTGGCCCACGAGAGCAGCGCCGGGTCGCCGATGCGACGCGCCACGGCGAGCCCGGCCTCGACGAGAGCCTCGCGCTCGGCAGGGGCCGTCTCGTCGTAGTAGAGCTCGACCGCCAGGGACAGCAGGAGCAGGGCGCGCGTCGGGGAGTCGCTCTCGGGCAGGGTGCGCAGCGCCCAACGCAGGTCGTCGACGGCGTCCTCGAGGACCTCGAGCCACCCGTGCGGGAGCCAGACGCCGTAGTGCGAGATGGCGGCCGCGGCCCGGGCGACGCGGTCGGGTGAGGCGAGCGAACGGCCCAGCGCCATGGCGTCGACGGCCGCGTCGACGACCTGCGGCCACTGCGCCGCGTAGGCCGCATCCCGGGCGAGCTCGAGCAGCAGGTCCCAGCGCTCCTCCTCGCTCGCCCCGGGGACGCGCCGGTGGGCCGCCACGCCATCCGCCCGGAGCTGCATGGCCTCGCGGTAGGCGGCGGCTCCCCGCGCCTGGTCCGCGGCGGAACGGGCGGCGCGCCAGGCCTGCTCGGAGTGCGTGGGCCCGCTCGCGAGCCAGTGTCGGGCGAGCTCCGCCGTCAACTCATCGGCGGTCAGCGCCGTCCGCAGGGACGAGTCGGTCGCGAGGGCGTGCGCGATCTGCGCGTGCAACCGGGCCCGTCGCCGTTGCGGGATGGAGAGGTAGACCGCGTCGCGGGCCAGGGCGTGCACGAACGCATACCCGTCGTCCCCGTGGTCGACGAGCAGGCCTGCGCCTCTGGCCGGCTCGAGCATCACCTCCACGGCGTCCGCGTCGTCCTGGACCGCGGCGGCGACCGTCTCGACGCGGAACGAACGGCCCACGACGGCAGCGGTGCCCAGAGCCGCCACGGTGGTCGAGGGCAGCGTCGCCACACGCCGCATGACGACTTCGCGGACCGTCGCGGGGACGGTGTGGTCGAGCTCTGCGGCTTCACCCGAGGTCCCGAGGCGGGCGAGCTCGAGGAGGAAGAACGGGTTGCCTCCGGTGCGCGCACGCCACGCGCTCGTGACGGCGTCGGGCACGTCGGCGGACACCCCACGGACGAGTGCAGCGGCGTCGGCGTCGGGCAGCCCGGTCAGGTCGAGACGGACGGCCTGCCGGCGGGCGAACGCCTCACCCACCTGGGCAAGTGGCCCGGTCGGCTCGGGGTGCGACCGGCGGGAGCCGACGACGACGAGCCGCGTGGACGGCGGTGTCACGTCGAGCAGGTGGCGGAGCGTGCGCAGGGTCGCGTCGTCGGCCCAGTGCAGGTCGTCGAGGACCACGAGCACGGGATGGTCGCCTGCCGCGGCGAGCACGGCCGAGGCGATCCGGTCCCAGGTCTGGAAGGCGGACTGCCCGGGCCCGAGAGCCCCCGCGTCGGCGACGAGGTCGGCCAGACCGCCCCGGGACGACAGGTGGAATGGCGTGGCGCCCGGCTCGCCCCCCGGCTCGCCCCCCGGCTCGGCCCGGGGCTCGGCCCCCGGCTCGGCCCCCGGCTCGGCGCCCGGCTCGGCGCCCGGCTCGGCGACCCGCGGCTCGTCCCCCGAGACAGCGGCTCCGGGCTCGCCTGCAGGTGCGGCGGCTCCGGGCCGGGCGTTGCCGTCGAGGGCGCGCAGCACGGACAGCCACGGCCACAGCGGAGGCGCACCCTCGTCCTGCGAGCAGACTCCAGCGGCGACGAGGAAGCCGAGGTCGCGCGCCCGGTGGGCCAGGTCGCGCGCGAGCCACGACTTGCCGATGCCCGGCTCGCCGACGAGGAGCGCCGACCCGGCCCGCCCAGCCAGCGCCTCGTCGAGCAGCCCTGCCAGCGCAGCGCGTTCCCGCGAACGAGCGACCGGCTCGTCGCGCGCCTCGGCCGGTGGCGCCGCGCGTTGCTCGGCGGCTCGCGCAGAGGTCGGGACGGCGGTCTCCGCGAGCGGTCGTGCCCCGCCCGGCGCCGGCACCCGAGTGGCAGCCGGCGCGGGTCGGAGCCACTCGAGCAGCCCGGGATCCTGACGGAGAACGGCCTGCTCGAGGTCGCGCAGTTCGGCCCCGGGATCGAGGCCGAGCTCGTCGGAGAGCTGTTCGCGCACCCTGCGCAGGTGGTCGAGCGCCTCGGCCTGACGGCCGCCGCGCACCAGTGCCAGGGCGTGCAGTGCGTGGAGCCGCTCGCGGGTGGGGTGCAGCTCGGTGAGCGGCTCGGTCGTCGCGAGGACGTTGACGTGCTCGCCCAGGGCGAGCAGACCGAGCAGCCGGGTCTCCTCGGCGGCGCCACGCAGGCGTGCCAGCGACGCCCGCTCCGCGAGCACGTCGGGGTGGTCGGGCAGGTCGGCATACGGCTCGCCCACCCACAGCGCGAACACCTCGTCGAGCCGGTCCAGCGTGCCGGCCACGTCGGCACGCGACGGCCAGCCCGGCGTCGCGCCGGCGCCGAGCTGCGAGGCCAGGGGTGCGAGCAGCCGCTCCGCGTCACGGGCCGCGCGCGCGAAGCGGTGCGCATCGACGGCATCCGGCGGGACGGAGAGCGCGTAGCCGTGGTCGGTGCGCGCCAGCACGGAGGGCTCCGTGCGCGCGCGACGCCCGGGTTCGATCGCCTTGCGCAGGCCAGAGATGTACGCGTGCAGGGCGCCGTGCGCAGCCGGTGGCGGCTCGCCCGCCCAGACGAGGTCGGCCAGCAGGTCGACGGACACGGCCCGGCCCGGGCGCATGGCGAGTGCTGCCACGATCGACCGGGGCTTGCGCGCCCCGAGGTCGACCGGCTCGACGGCGTCCGGGTCCAGCGGCCGGCCCCCCGCCGATCCCTCGGGGCCGGACGAAGCGACGGCCCGCTCGGCCCGGCTCCCGCCGAGGACGAAGACGCGCATGTCGTCAAGGTAGCCAGCGCAGCCGGCTCACGGACCCGATCGCGCGTGGCCGCCCTAGCCGGATGCAAGTCCGACCCAAGAGCGTCAAGGCACCGTGGTGCCCGGACGACCCTTCGGAGGGTCGCAGAACCGTGAGGAGCACCCATCATGACCGCGACCCTGAGGACGACTGCCGACGTCGGTCGTCGCGAAGCCGCAACCCGCACCCGAGGCCGGCTCGTCGTCGCCCAGCTCACCCTGCTCGGCGTCGACGTCGTCGGCGGGCTCCTGGCCGTGACAGCGGGTGTCAACACGTGGTCGGAGGCCTGGGGACCGGCCGCGCTGCTCGCCGCGCCGCTGCCGATGATGGTCGGCCAGGCCGTCCTCGTCCTGCTCGCCGTCTCGACGCCTCGCCGCTGGGGCGCGATCCCGGCGGGGCTGCTCGCGCTCGCGTGCTTCGTGAGCATCGCGTCGGGCTTCTTCGACGGTGGTATCGGCAACGCATGTCTGACCGGCTGGCTGACGGCCTACCAGGCGCTGCTGCTCGTCGTGACGGGCATCGTCGGGCTGCTCGCGCTGCTCAGGGCCCGAGACCTGCTGCGCGGCGTGACCACGACGCCCTGACCGGCGCGGTGCCGACGGCTCACGCCGTGGGCGAAGGGGCCTTGGCTCAGGGACCGCTCCCGGCCAAGATCGTCACCATGAGACTCCTCGTGCTCGGAGGCACCCACCACGTCGGCCGCGCGTTCGTCGAGGCCGCCCTCGCCAGAGGTGACTCGGTTACCACGGTGACCCGCGGCATCAGCGGCCACCCCGTCGACGGGGCCGAGGCCCGGCACGCCGACCGCCTCGACGAGGACGCGCTGCGCGCGGCCCTGGGCGACGACGAGTGGGACGCCGTCGTGGACACGTGGTCGGCGGCCCCGGTCGCGGTCCAGACGTCGGCCCGCCTCCTCAGCCGCCGAGCCGCGCACTACACGTACATCTCGTCGTGCTCCGTCTACACGTGGCCGATCGAGCCGGGCACCGACGAGGGCGCGCCCGTGGTCGAGGGCGAACCGTCGTCGACGGACGGCTCAGACTACGCCGCGGCCAAGCGTGGCGGCGAGCTCGCCGTCCTCGCGGAGTTCGACGGAGACGTCGCCATCGCGCGGGCCGGGCTGATCCTCGGCCCGTACGAGATCGTCGGTCGGATGCCCTTCTGGCTGAACCGGATCGCCGCGGGAGGTCGCGTGCCGGCACCAGGTCCGTACGACCGGCCGCTGCAGTACGTCGACTGCCGCGACATCGCGGACTGGGTACTGGGGTCGCAGCCGATCGGCACCTTCAACACCGTGAGCCGGCCCGGGCACACGACGATCGGTGCGATGCTCGACGAGGTGCGCGCCGTGACGGGCAGCGATGCCGAGCTCGTCTGGCTCGACCCGGCGACCATCGAGGCCGCGGGCGTCGAGCCGTGGACCGAGCTCCCGATCTGGGTCCCACCGGCCGGCGAGCTCGCCGGTCTCCACTCGCTCGGGGTGTCGGCCGCGACGTCGGCGGGCCTGCGCTGCCGACCCATGCCCGAGACCGTCGCCGACACGTGGGCCTGGCTCCAGCGGGAGGGCCTTCCCGAGCGGCCGACCAACCGCGGCGGCGGCCCCATGGACGCCGACGCCGAGGCCCGCCTCTGGGCCGCCCACGAGGCCACCGCCTGACGGGACCCCCCGAGTGGCGGGGTCGCTCCGGATGCCGTCGCGATGGGGAGATCCCGGGGCGGGCGTCCGGGCGGTCAGTGACCGCGGTTGCGGCGGCGCACGTCCTTGGGGGGCTTGCCACCGACGTACGACCGTGAGGGGTCGACGACGTAGCCCTGGCGCAGCGCCTCGCGCCCGATGAGCATGCGGAAGCCCATTCGGTCGCGCTTGCTCAGCGTCACCTCGGCGGGAACCGTGCGGCCACCGAGCGCGACGTCGAGGCGCACGACGAGGCGCTTCGTCACGTGCCCCGAGGAGCTGCGCACGCTGCGGCGGTCGTGGACGGCGCACTCGATGGTCCGGGGGTCGTCGGTGGCGTCCTGCCACGGGTGCAGCGTGAAGCGCACCCACGGCTCGCCGTCGCGGTCGAACTCCTCGACGTCCTCGGCGTGGAGCGAGGACGTGCGGGCGCCGGTGTCGACCTTGGCCTTGAGCCACGGCAGGCCGATGCCGGGCATGCCGACCCACTCCCTCCACCCGACGGGAGTGCTTAGATGGGCCGGCCCAGACACCCGCTCATCTTGGCAGGACCCCTGCATGAAACTCGCGATCCTCTCGCGCGCGCCGCGTGCCTACTCGACGCAGCGCCTGCGCACGGCCGCGCTCGACCGCGGACACCACGTGCGGGTGCTCAACACGCTGCGCTTCGCCATCGACCTGTCGGGGCCGGAGCCGGACCTGCAGTTCCGCGGCCGTCCGATCTCCGACTACGACGCGGTGCTGCCTCGCATCGGCAACTCGATCACCTACTTCGGCACGGCCGTCGTGCGCCAGTTCGAGCAGATGGACGTCTACACACCCAACACCGCGAACGGCATCTCGAACGCCCGCGACAAGCTCCGCGCCGCGCAGATCCTCTCGCGGCACCAGATCGGGATGCCGGCCACGACCTTCGTGCGCAACCGCGCGGACGTCATGCCGGCCATCGAGCGCGTCGGCGGTGCGCCGGTCGTCATCAAGCTGCTCGAGGGCACCCAGGGCATCGGCGTCATCCTCGCGCCGGACATCAAGATCGCCGAGGCGATCATCGAGACGCTGCACAGCACGAAGCAGAACGTCCTCATCCAGAGCTTCGTCACCGAGAGCCGGGGCCGCGACATCCGTGCGCTCGTCGTCGGCGACCGCGTCGTGGCCGCCATGCGGCGCCGGGCGAGCGGCGACGAGTTCCGCTCCAACGTCCACCGCGGCGGCACCGTCGAGGCCGTCGAGCTGTCGCCGGAGTACGAGCAGGCGGCGGTGCGCTCCGCCCAGATCATGGGCCTGCGCGTCGCGGGCGTCGACATGCTCGAGGGCAACGACGGCCCGCTCGTCATGGAGGTCAACTCCTCCCCCGGCCTCGAGGGCATCGAAACCGCGACGAACCTCGACGTCGCCGGGGCGATCATCGACCACATCGCCGGCCAGGTCGCCTTCCCCGAGATCGACGTGCGCCAACGCCTCACGGTCTCAACGGGATACGGCGTCGCCGAGCTCGTCGTGCACGCCGGTGCCGACATCATCGGCAAGACGATCGGCGACTCCGGGCTCGAGGAGCGCGACCTCCAGGTGCTGACGCTTCACCGTGGCGCGAGCGTCATCCCCAACCCCCGACGCCGGGTCGTGCTCGAGGCGGAGGACCGGCTGCTGTGCTTCGGCCGCCTCGAGGAGATGCGCTCGATGATCCCGGAGCGCCGCCGTCGCCGCGCCAAGGTGCGCCGACTGCCGGTCGACCCGATCCACACCGTCGCCTGAGGGCATCGCTCGCGTATGCCGTCCGGCGCGGGTCCGGACGTGGCGCCGGCCACGCGTCGTTTGTGGGGTCGCGGTCCGCTTCCGCGCTCACCCGTCGACGGCGGCGGCACCCGCTCCCGCGGCACCGGCACCTGCGGCACCGGCTCCCTCGCCGCCCACTCGGGCGGCGAGCGCGTCGAGGTCGCGCTCGGCATACAGGCGGTGCTGCCACTCCTCGTTGAGGACGGTTCGGAGGATCCGGGTCACGGCATACGGCTCCGACTCGGGGTAGCCAGGCTCGAGGACCGGCACCGTCGTGCCGGCGAGCGCCTCCTCGGTGAGGTCGTCGACGACCCGACGGACCATGGCCATCCGGTCGGCGCGCAGGGCGAGCACGTCCTCGAGTGACGGGCGGGCGCCCCGGTCTCGGGGCACGGGTGGGATGTCGGGCATCTCGTCGTGCGGCAGGTCGAGGGCGTCCCAGGGTTCGGGGTCACCGAGGAGCGCACGACCCACCCAGGCATCCGTGGCGAAGAGCAGGTGGCGCAGCGTCTCGATGAACGACCACTCGCCCTCGACCCGTTCGTGCAGCTGCTCGGGCGGGAACGTCCGGGCGCGGGCAACGGTCTGGGCCCAGAGTCGCTCGATGACGTCCCATCCCTCGCGGTAGCCGGCGGGGTCGGTGGGGCGCATCTTGGGGCGGTCGGGGTGGATCCGGTCGAGCTCGGCCTCGACGTAGGGGGTGACGTCGACGCCGTTGATCCGGACGTTCCCGATGTCGCCGGTGATGTCGACGTCCTCGAGCCAGACGTCGCGGGCCCGGAGACCCCGAAGGTCGACCTGGCGCAACGACGCCCCCCGCAGGTCGACGTCGTGGAAGCGCGCCCCGTCGAGGTAGACGTCCTCGAAGCTCGCCCTCGTCAGCCGGGCCCGCTCGAAGCGGGCTCCCGTCTGGTCGTCGTAGGTGACGTCGGTCATCGCAGTCTCCTTGTCCCAGAGGCCGCTCGGCCCCTGACACCGTCTTCGGCTGAACCGGCACGCGGGTTTCACGGGCGCGCCCCAAGGGCAGCGTAGGCCGCATCCCGGACGTTCGACGTCCGCGCGTCAGCGGGTCGTGCTGACGGTGGCGTGCGACGGCGCGGTGGGCGACGCCAGACCGTCGGCCACGGAGACGACGAACCCGCCGAGCATGAAGGCGGCGATCGCGGCCGCGAGGGCCGGGGCGGGGAGCACCGGGATGAACCGGCGGGCACCCGTGACCGGACTGCTCGCGCCGTGGTGCTCATGGGTCAGGGCATGGCCCTTGCCGCGAGCGAGCAGGTGGCGGTTGACCGGGTAGGCGGCCAGGAAGGCCGCGACGAGGGAGATCGACATGCTGGCCCAGAAGACGGCGTTGACGAGACCGGCGTCCATGGCGCCGGGGATGAGGGCCATGACGAGGTTGTCGACGACCTCCATCGTGAGGATCGAGACGGTGTCGGCGACCAGGACGAGCTTCAGCGCGGCGCCGAACGTCAGACCGCCGCGCAGGAGCGGCAGGCTCGAGAGGGTGTAGCCGAAGAGGAACGCGAGGGCGACGGAGAGGGCGATGGTCGCGCCACTGGCGAGCCCGATGGCGGTGCCGATCATGAGGCCGAGGAGCTCGCCGATCGCGCACCCGGTGAGGCAGTGCAGCGTCGCGCTGGCCGCCATCGACGCGAGACCGCCGGCGTGCCCGGCGTGCCCGGCGTGCCCGGTGTGCCCCGCGTGCGCGGCATGGTCACCGTGCGCGGCATGTCCACCATGCGTGCGGTGGGCGTCTCGAGCGCCGTGGTGGGTGGCCCTCTGGCCCGCGGGCTGGGCGGGTGGTGCGTCGTTCATCGTGTCGTCCCTTCGTCACGGGTATGCGGTGTGGCGGGCCCGCCACACCGCATACCCCCCATGGGTATGAGGTACGTTGCGGCAACCAGCTCCCCCGGCGCACTATTCCCGAGCCGGCGGGCCGGGCTCGAGGACAGGCGAGAATGCTCGCCATGACCGCTGACGCCGGCGCCGACGAGGCGCACCAGCTCCTCATGACCCATGCCGACCGCGCCCTGACCGGCCCGCTCGAGGATCCGGCCGTGCTCGCCGCAGTCGTCGGCATCGAGCGCCTCGTCGTCGCGATGGGGTCGACCGACGCGGGGACGCTGCGCGCTGCCCTGGAGGGACGGGCGGCCCCCGGCTCCGACCAGGCCGACGTCCCGGAGCACGTCGCCGATCTCGTCGCCGAGGCGCAGAGCCATGTCGCGGCCGGGCTCATGCGACGGGCCTCGGGGCAGTCGGTGGATGCCGGCATCGTCAACCCGGCCTCCGGCGGCTACGCCATCACGACCGACGCCACGCTGCTGCGGGCTGCCGTGCGCGCGGCGCAGGGATCGATCACCGCGATGCCCTACTACGCCGAACGGTACGGGGCACGCGGCTCACGGTTCGCCACCACCGACTCCGCCTGGCTCGTCTCCCTCGCCGGCCTCGCCGAGGAGCGCGCCGTCCATCAGGTCGAGTGGCTGGCGCGCGTCCTTGCTGCGCGCGGCATGCCGTCCTGGCTGCTCGAGATCCACCTCGACGCGCTCGCGTCGGAGGTGCGATCCGTGGCGGACGCGGCTGCCGTGGGCTCACTGCCGGCGACGGCGGCCGCCTTGGCACGGACGCGCCGACGTCACGTCGACGACGACCTGCTGCGGTCGGCGGACGTCTGGGCGGACGAGGCCCTCGGGAACGGTCTCCCGGTGCCGCGCACCGGCGCGCTGATGGCCGCGGCGGTTGCCGACCACCGAGCCGGGCTGACGCCATCAGCGGTGGCCGCTTGACCTTGACGCCGCGTCAGGGTTGCACGCTGGTCCCATGACCACGAAACCAGCCATCGAGATCGTCGGGCTCACCAAGTCCTTCGGCGACCACGTGGTGCTCCGGGGTGTCGATCTTCGCGTCCGTCCAGGCAGCATCTTCGCCCTGCTCGGCTCCAACGGCGCCGGCAAGACCACCGCAGTGCGAATCCTGTCCACCCTGCTCAAGGCCGACGGCGGGACCGCCACCGTCAACGGCTACGACGTCGCTACCGAGCCCGAGAGGGTTCGAGAGTCGATCAGCCTGACCGGACAGTTCGCTGCCGTCGACGAGATCCTCACCGGCCGGGAGAACCTCGTGCTCGTCGCCGAGCTGCGACGTCTCGAGGACGCGCGCGGGATCGCGGACGCCCTCCTCGCACGGTTCGCGCTGACCGAGGCGGCAGGGCAGCGGGTCGCTACCTACTCCGGCGGTATGCGCCGTCGCCTCGACATCGCGATGAGCCTCATCGGAAACCCGCCCGTGCTCTTCCTCGACGAGCCGACGACGGGACTCGACCCCCAGTCGCGGATCGAGGTCTGGAAGACCGTCCGGCAGCTCGCCGGGCAAGGCACCACGGTGCTGCTCACCACGCAGTACCTCGACGAGGCCGAGCAGCTCGCGGACCGGATCGCCGTCCTGCACGAGGGCCGGATCATCGCCGACGGCAGTCTCGCCGAGCTCAAGCGGCTGCTCCCGCCGGCGGAGGTCGAGTACGTCGAGAAGCAGCCCACCCTCGAAGACATCTTCCTCGCGATCGTCGGTCACGACGGCGCTGCCGACCAAGGAGCCCAGCGATGACCAGCTACGTCCTCCACGACACCGACGTCCTGCTCAGGCGGTCCCTGCGCCACATCCTGCGCAGCCCGGACACGATCATCACCACCGCCATCACACCCATCGCCATGCTGCTGCTCTTCGTCTACGTCTTCGGTGGCGCAATCGACGTCGGCAGCGACTCGTACGTCAACTACCTGCTGCCCGGGATCCTGCTCATCACCGTCGCCTCCGGCATCGCCTACACCGCCTTCCGGCTGTTCACCGACGTCTCCGGAGGCATCTTCGAGCGGTTCCAGTCGATGCCGATCACCCGGTCGGCATTCCTCTGGGGCCACGTGCTGACGTCGGTCGTGGCGAACCTGACCTCACTGGTGCTCGTCGTGCTCGTCGCGCTGGCGATGGGCTTCCGCACCGGCGCCGGCGTGCTCGCCTGGCTCGCGGTCCTGGGCATCATGCTGCTGTTCACCCTCGCGCTCACCTGGCTGGCCGTCATCCCCGGGCTAACCGCCACGTCGGTCGATGGCGTGAGCGGGTTCTCCTACCCGCTGATCTTCCTGCCGTTCGTCAGCTCGGCCTTCGTGCCCACCGAGGGCATGCCGGCTCCCGTGCGCTGGTTCGCCGAACACCAGCCGGTCACCCCGATCGTCAACACCATCCGCAGCCTCTTCGCAGAGCAACCGGTCGGCAGCGACGGCTGGATCGCGCTGGCCTGGTGCGTCGGCCTCCTCGTCGTCGCCTACGCCTTGGCCATGCGTACCTACCGCAGCAAGATCGCCTGAACCTGCACGGCGAGCTGAAGCGCTGGTGTGACAGGTTCCTTCGCCTCGTCAGGCGCAGGTTCGCCGGAAGCCCGCAGACAGGGCCATGCTGACGGTCGACCGGCTGACGACCCCCGTCTGCCCGGGCTCGCAGACAGGGCCATGCTGACGGTCACCCGGCTGACAACCCCCGTCTGCCCGCGCTCGCAGACCGGCTGACCGCTGCCGCCGCTCCCGCGTCGCTCCGGTCCCGGTCACACTTGGCCTGTCCCGATCGTCAGCACAGCAGGAACACCACCTGAAACCACCTGAGACCACATGAGAAGGAGTCGACGATGAAGACCATGACCTGCCGAGCCCTCGGAGGGCCCTGCGACCTCGAGCACCACGGCGAGAACGCCGACGACGTCATCAAGGCACAGGATCGCCACCTCAAGGAGGCCGAGAAGGCCGGCGACGCGACCCATCAGGAAGCCCGCCAGGCGATGAAGCAGCGCTGGCGCCACCCCAAGAAGTCGATGACCTGGTACCAGGACACCAAGCGGGCCTTCGCTGCCCTCGCGGACGACTGACGCTCATCTCGGCACACGTGGCGCGCAGCGCCCCGATGCCAGCCGTCTGTGATGCCAAGGCTTTTCGGCCCGGTGGCCTGACACCAGTTCGTCAGAAGTTGTTGGCCATGTTCGTGAAGCGGCTGAAGTGGCCCTGGAAGGCGACGACGATCGTGTCGGTGGGTCCGTTTCGGTGCTTGGCCACGATCAGGTCTGCCTCACCCTCACGGGGAGAGTCCTTCTCGTAGGCTGCCTCACGGTGCAGCAGGACCACCATGTCGGCGTCCTGCTCGATCGACCCGGACTCGCGCAGGTCGCTCATCGCCGGCTTCTTGTCGGTGCGCTGCTCGGGGCCACGGTTCAGCTGCGAGATCGCGATGACCGGCACCTCGAGCTCCTTGGCGAGCAGCTTGAGGGCTCGCGAGAACTCCGAGACCTCCTGCTGGCGCGACTCGACGCGCTTGCCGGAGCTCATCAGCTGGAGGTAGTCGATGACGACGAGCTTGAGGTTCTCGCGCTGCTTCAGCCGGCGGCACTTGGCCCGGATCTCCATGAGCGACATATTGGGCGAGTCGTCGATGAAGAGCGGTGCGTCGGAGACGCGACCCATCGTCGAGGCGAGACGGGTCCAGTCCTCCTCGCGCATCGTGCCCTTGCGCATGTGCTGCAGCTGGATGCCGGCCTCGGCCGAGAGCAGACGCATGGTGATCTCGGTGCGGCTCATCTCGAGCGAGAAGACCACGGCGGCCATCTTGTGCTTGATCGCGGCCGACCGGACGATGTCGAGACCGATCGTCGACTTGCCCATCGCAGGTCGGGCGGCGATGACGATCATCTGGCCGGGGTGCAGCCCGTTGGTCAGGGCATCGAAGTCCGTGAATCCTGTTGGTACGCCGGTCATCTCGCCGGACCGGCCCGACGCCACCTCGATCTCGTCGACCGTGGCCTCGATGATGTCGCCGATGGCGTGGTAGTCCTCACCACCGCGCTTGTCGGCGACGGCGTAGACCTCGGCCTGCGCCGCGTTGACGATGTCCTCGACGTCGCCGCCGCCCTGCGCGTAGCCGAGCTGGACGATGCGGGTGCCGGCCTCGACGAGGCGGCGCAGGACGGCGCGCTCGGCGACGATCTGGGCGTAGTAGCCGGCGTTGGCTGCGGTGGGCACCGAGGCGATCAGCTGGTGGAGGTAGGCCTGACCACCGATGCGTCCCAGGTCGCCGCGCTTCGTCAGCTCGTCACTGACGGTGATGGCGTCGGCGGGCTCACCGCGGCCGTAGAGGTCGAGGACCGCGTCGTAGATGAGCTCGTGCGCCGGACGGTAGAAGTCGGTGCCCTTGAGCTGCTCGACGCAGTCGGCGATCGCGTCCTTGGACAGGAGCATTCCGCCGAGGACGGACTGCTCCGCACCGACGTCCTGGGGCGGGAGCCGGTCGTCCGGCGGCCGCCCGTCGCGGGTCGACGACGTCGCGAACGCGCTCGTGCTCAGCTCATCGAGCGACACGTGCTCCCCTTCCCCCTGATCAGTGAATGACATCGGTGCAACTCGCGCCACAGTCAGTAGACAACGAGCCGCCGACAGTGCTCGCGGGGGGCGGCGACGAGACCTACCCAGCCCGCCCGCTCGCCCCTCCCGAGGAGCACCCGCCCTACCGTAGGTGCGCCGCTCCACCGACAACAACCTTGGCGACCCTCCGGAACGGACGGCCTGTGGACAACCGGTGGACCGGCAGCCCCGACACGCCGTCAACAGGTGTGGACAAGGTGTGTGCACAACTGTGGAGTGTGGCGCCGGTCACACGACCTCATGCACGTTGACCTGCACAAACCCCTGTCCACGGGCTGTGGAGAACAAGTTCCTCACCCCTGTGCGCTGTCCACAGCAGTCCACGACACGCCCGACCATGGGGTAAGGAGCCCCGCTCGACCGGCGGGACCGCTCAGAGCCCTGCGGCGGAGGCGTCGTAGTACTGCCGGTTGCGCAGCCTGGAGGCAGCGGCCTCGTCGAGCACGGCCGTTGCGTCGGCATGCCACTGGAGCACCGAGGCCGGGCACGACGCCGAGAGCGGACCCTCGAGCGCGGCCGCGACGGCCTCCGCCTTGGCCGGCCCCGACGCGACGAGGACGAGGCGTCGCGCATCGAGGACGGTGCCGAGGCCCTGGGTGACACAGTGCGTCGGCACGTCGTCGATCCCCGTGAAGAACCGCGCGTTGTCGTGCCGGGTTCGGTCCGACAGCCGCTTGACCCGCGTCCGCGACGACAGGGCCGAGCCGGGCTCATTGAAGCCGAGGTGGCCGTTCGCCCCGATGCCGAGGATTTGGACGTCGACGCCACCGGCGTCCCGGATGAGCCGCTCGTACTCCGTTGCGCCCGAGACGAGCTCGTCCTCCTCAGGGCCGGATCCGTCCGGCACGTGCAGTCGCTCGGAGGTCAGTCCCAACGGCTCACAGACCTCTCGCAACAGCACCGCGCGGTACGACTGGGGATGCCCTGCGGGCAGGCCGACGTACTCGTCGAGAGCGAAGCCTGTGGCGCCGCTGAGGTCGAGACGGCCACTCCGGACCGCCTTCGCCAGCTCGGCGTAGAGGCCGAGCGGCGACGATCCGGTGGCCAGGCCGATGACGGGAGCCGTCCGTCGTGCGGCGGCGAGGCCGTCGATGACCACCTCGGCAGCTCGGCGGGCGACGTCGGCGGGCGTGGGCAGGACGAGGACCTCCATCCGCACACCCTCTCACCGGCCCCGGCGACCCGCCCTCCCGCCGGTCGAGGTGATCTCGGCACCGACGAGGGCACCGATCTCACCTCGACCAACCCGGGCGATCCCGCGTGACGGTGGCGCGACATACAGTCGAGGTATGTGCCGCAACATCCGACAGCTCCACAACTTCGAGCCTGCCGCCACTTCGGACGAGGTACGCGCCGCGGCGCTGCAGTACGTCCGCAAGGTCAGTGGCAGCACCAAGCCGAGCCAGGCCAACCAGGCGGCCTTCGACGAGGCGGTCGAGGCGGTCGCGCACGCGACGCAGCACCTGCTCGAGCACCTGACCACGAGCGCCCCGCCCAAGGACCGCGACGTCGAGCGCCAGAAGGCTCGCGAGCGCAACGCCGTCCGCTTCGGCACCCCCGCCTGACCTCCGGCTGAACTCCTTGTCGTTCTTCGTCGCCGCCGTCGCGGCGCTGCTCGCGCTGCTCACCTACCTCCTCCACCGTCGCCTCGCCCTCGCACCCGGGTGGCCGGCACCCGTCCGTGGGACCGTCGCCGTCGTCCTGGCACTCGGTTGGGCCGCGACCCTCTGCGCCTTGGCGATCCAGAGTGGCGTCATCGACCCACGCGGGGCCCGTTGGCTCGCCTGGGCGGGCATGACGTGGCTCGCCGTGTCGTGGTACCTCCTGCTCGGCGTCATGCTCCTCGGGATCGTTGCTCTCGCAACGAGGCTCGCCGGGCAACCGAACGCCCGGAGGTCCGTGCTGCGCATCGGCACCCCACTCGTCGTCGCCGCGGCACTCGGCACGACGGCATACGGCCTCCACGAGGCGTCCGCGCCCACCGTCACGCCGGTCACGGTCACCGACACCGACCTTCCCGCCGAGCTCGACGGCCTGCGCATCGCGCTCGTCACCGACCTGCACGTCGGGCCGATCCGCGATGCCGGCTTCACCCGCCGCGTCGTCGACCAGGTCAACGCCCAGAGGCCCGACGTCGTGGTGCTCGGCGGCGACCTCATCGACGGCAAGGTCGGCCAGGTGTCCGACGCGCTCGCGCCGCTCGCCGACCTCGAGGCTCCGCTCGGCGTCTTTGCCGTCAGCGGCAACCACGAGTTCATCTCGCAGGAGGCCGACGCCTGGATGGACCACTGGGAGAGCCTCGGCATCGACGTCCTGCGCAACGAGAACGTCGCGCTCACCCGGGGGTCTGCAACCCTCCGGATGGCCGGGATCCACGACGTGACCGGGCGCGGCCCGGACGCCCCCAACCTCGACCAGGCGCTCTCGGGTGTCCCTGCCTCCGCCTTCACCGTGCTCGCCGCGCACCAGCCCAAGGCGGCCGACTCGGCCCAGGGCAGGGGCGTCGACCTCCAGCTGTCCGGCCACACCCACGGCGGCCAGCTGTGGCCCTTCCGGTATGCCGTCCTGCTGCAGCAGCCCGTCATCGACGGTCTCGACGCCGTCGGCGCCGTGCCGGTCCTGACGAGCCGCGGTGCCGGCGCGTGGGGACCGCCGGTCCGGGTGCTCGCGCCACCGGAGATCCCGGTCATCACCCTGCGCACCGGCTGACGCCCCACCTAGGCTTGGCCGCATGGGCCTCTGGGCGAGCCAGGTCACGCCGCGACTCGTCGCGTCCGGCGGTGAGGACGAGAAGGTGCGTGCCCTCCGGGCCCGGGCCTGCGAGGGCCTGCGCGGTGAGGTGGTCGAGCTCGGTTTCGGCAGCGCGCACAACGTCGGCCTCTACCCGGCCGCCGTCACGCGTGTCACGGCGGTCGAGCCGTCCGACGTCGCGTGGGACCTCGGGGCCGAGCGCCGCGCCCGCAGCCCCATCCCGATCGTCCGAGGCGACCTCGACGGGCAGTGGCTCAGCCTCGACGACGGGAGCGCCGACGCCGTGCTCTCGACGTTCACCCTGTGCACGATTCCCGACGTCCACCGAGCCCTGGCCGAGGTCAGGCGGGTGCTCCGGCCCGGCGCCGCGCTGCACTTCCTCGAGCACGGCATCGCCCAGGACGAGGGTGTGCAGCGGTGGCAGCGCCTCATCGAGCCCGTGCAGAAGAAGGTCTTCGACGGGTGCCACCTGACGCGGCCGATCGACCGGCTCGTCGAGGAGTCCGGGCTCGTCATCCAGGACATCGAGCGGGGGTACGCCCCCATGCCGAAGGTGATGCGCCCGTGGGTCTTCGGCTACCTCGGCCGGGCGCGCAGGACCTGAGCCGCGCGCAGGACCTGAGCCGCGGCCCGCCGTGACCCAGGTGGGCGGCCGTCCGGACGCGGCGCTACCTTGGCACCCATGTCCGAGCAGGGGGTGCACGCCGAACTCGTCGCAGCCGTGACGACCACGCTGGCAGGCCTCGCGGACGCGGAGCGTGCGACCGGGCAGCAGCGTTACATGAAGTCGGCCATGCCCTACTTCGGGCTCACGTCCCCGCAGTTCAGGAGGGCCCTCGCTCCCCTGCTGCGCGACCCCTGCCTCGCGATGGAGTCACGTGAGCAGTGGGAGGCGACCATCCGCGCCCTCTGGGACGGCGCCACCCACCGGGAGCAGTGGTATGCCGCCATCGCGCTCGCGCGTCACCGTTCCCACCGCGCGTGGCTCGACAGCGACGCGATGCCCTTGTGGGAGAGCCTGATCCGAGCCGGAGCCTGGTGGGACGTCGTCGACGACATCGCGACCCACCTCGTCCGCGACACGGTGCTCACCCACCCGACCGTCGAGAGGCTCCGGGTGCGCGACTGGGCGGCTTCCGACTCGCTCTGGGTGCGGCGCTCGGCCATCATCTGCCAGGTCGGGACCCGTGACCGCCTCGACCAGGCGCTCCTGGCCGACGTCATCGAGCCCAACATCGACGACCCTGACTTCTTCAGCCGCAAGGCGATCGGCTGGGCCCTGCGTGACCATGCCCGCGTCGACCCGCAATGGGTGCGCTCATTCGTCGCCGCGCACCCCGAGCTGTCGGGGCTCTCGCGCCGGGAAGCGCTCAAGCACCTCGAGCCGCCCGCGTGAGCCCTACCGCCCCACTGCCTGCCCACCACCGCCGCGAGATCGTCCGCCTCGCGGTCCCGGCCTTCCTCGCCCTCATCGCCGAGCCGCTCTTCCTCCTCGTCGATGCGGCGATCATCGGCCACCTCGGCACCGCCGAGCTCGCGGGGCTCGGGGTGGCGAGCGCAGCCCTCGTGACGGCAGCCGGGATCTTCGTCTTCCTGGCCTACGGCACGACGAGCGTCGTCGCGCGCCATCTCGGCGCCGGCGACGAGCGCTCCGCGGTGAGCGCCGGCATCGACGGACTCTGGCTCGCACTCGGTCTGGGCACGGTCACGGCTGCCGCCGTCGCGGTCTGGGCCGGTCCGATCAGCGCGATGTTCGGCGCGTCACCGGCTGCACACGAGCAGGCGACGACCTATCTGCGCATCTCGGCCCTCGGCATCCCCGCGATGCTCGTCATCCTCGCCGTCACCGGCGTGCTCCGCGGACTCCAGGACACGACGACGCCACTCTTCGCGTCCGTGGTCGGCTTCGGTGCCAACATCGTGCTCAACGTCCTCTTCGTCTACGGGTTGCACTGGGGCATAGCGGGGTCCGCATGGGGCACCGTCATCGCGCAGACCGGCATGGGCGTCGCCCTGGTCACGGTGCTGCTCGTCAAGGCCCGGGTCCGTCAGGCCCGGCTGCGCCCGCACCCCGCCCGCGTCCTCGCGGCTGCCCGCACCGGCATACCGCTGCTCGTGCGCACGCTCGCCCTGCGTGCGACGCTTCTCGTCACGGCCTGGGTCGCGGCCTCGCTCGGCGACGTACCGCTGGCCGCCCACCAGGTCGCGATGACGGTCTGGGCCTTCCTCGCCTTCGCGCTCGACGCCCTCGCCATCGCGGCCCAGGCCATCGTCGGCCGCGCGCTCGGTGCCGGCGACCGTGACGGCGTCCGCCTCGCGATGGGCACGATGGTGCGTTGGGGCGTGTGGGGCGGGCTGGCCCTCGGGCTCGTCGTCGCCGCGCTGCACTCGGTCATCCCGCCGCTCTTCACCCCCGACCCGGACGTGCAGGAGGCGCTGGGGGCGGCGCTCGTCGTCGTCGGGCTCGGCCAGGCGGTGGCCGGCTACGTCTTCGTCCTCGACGGAGTCCTCATCGGCGCGGGCGACGGGAGGTGGCTGGCGTGGGGCATGGTCGTCACGTTCGTCGTCTACCTCCCCGTCGTCCTCGCGGTGCGCTGGGCGGGCACCAGCGGCTCCTCGACCCGCGACGTCGTCGTGCTCTGGCTGGCCTTCACCGGCTTCATGGTCATCCGCGGCCTCGGGCTCGGCTGGCGGGCGCGACACGAGGACTGGATGGTCGTCGGCGCCCGTTGAGGCTCACGGGGACCATGTCACGTCGGGGGCGGCTGGCCGAGCTGCCGGCGGGCCTGCCACGCCTTCTTCGCCGCCGCGCTGCGTCGACGTCTGCTCGCCTCACGCTCGCGCTCCGCCCGGCTCGCGGCAGCGGCGGCGCGTCGGCGCTCACGCTCGAGCACCGCCTCGGATCGCACCGGCCAGACGTAGGGGACGTCGGGGTCCACGCCCGGGAAGGCCGCCGCGTAGTGGGCGGGATCCTTGCGCACGAGGGCGGAGCGGTGGCTGCCCTGGACGGACTCGTCGAAGAGCCACGCGGGCAGCGCACCTGCGGCGAGGAGCTCGGGATAGGTCCGCAGGGGGCTGACCCCGGCACTGGCGAGGTCGGCGGTGATGGTTCCGGCGCACGTGTCGCCGAAGCCACGCCTCAGCCACTCCTCGCACATGGCCAGCCCGTAGCGACCGAGTGCCTCCTCGTGCCCCTTCCACATCAGGACGGCAGGGTGCGACGCCCAGGCGTAGCCGGGCACGGTCAGCGCCCGCACGATCTGGATGACCTCCACGCGCTGCTTGCCGAGACGCTTGGTGTCGAGCACGCCTGCGGTACGCGCGAAGTCCGCGTAGGGCACGAAGGTCTGCACCGCCACCCTCCCTCACGTCGCGGGACGGCCGTCGACGTCCTCAGGTCCGGCCATACCCGCACGCGAGGGCGGCGCACCGGGGCCGGACAACCGCGGGCGTATGCCGTCACCCACCCCCGCGCTGTCGCCCTCCCCTCCGCGACGCGAGCGGGGCAAGGGGTCGGAGTCTGGGCCAACTGCCAACGGGTTCCCAGCGTTCTTTAAGGTCCGCCGCGCACAGTAGGTCTCGTGAGTTGCTCCTGTGCGACTCGGTGATCTCCTCCCCCTGTCGGATCACCGGGTCAAAGGGCACCCGCCTCTGCTGGTCGAGTTCGGCGACGTGACCAGCAGAGGCGGGTTTCTCGTCTTCTGGGCCCGTTCGGCCCGACGAGACGCCGGGTAGGCTCGAGCCACCGAGGCAGTGGCGGGCCAGCGCTGGGCGGGTGGCTTCGGGCTGCGACGGGGCGAGAGACCGTCGGGACGGCTCAGATCGCGCCGTCTGCCACCTCCACGTCCGACAGGAGAGCCTGCACCTCCGCCGTCGTCGGCATCGCCGTCGAGCACTCGAACCGGCCTGCGACGAGCGCGCCGGCGACGTTGGCGAAGTGGAGCGTGCGTTCGAGGTCCCAGCCCTCGAGCAGACCGTGCACGAGCGCTCCACCGAACGCGTCTCCCGCGCCCAGGCCGTTGACGACCCGGACCGGGAAGGGACCGACGGTGACCTGCTCGTCCGCTGTCATGGCGAAGACGCCGCGAGCGCCCAGCTTGACGACGGCGAGCTCGACGCCTGTCGCGAGCAGCGCCCGGCCCGCGCGTTCGGGGTCGGACTCACCCGTCGCGATCTCGCACTCCTCGACGTTGCCGACCGCGACGGTGGCGCGACGCACGGCCTCCCGGACCTGGTCGCGAGCCTCGTTCGGGTCGCGCCAGAAGACGGCCCGGTAGTCGAGGTCGAGGACGGTCAGGGGCGCACGACCGCGCTCGTCCCACGCGGCATGGTGCGCAGCCCGGCTCGGCTCCTGGCTGAGCCCGGTGACCGTGGACCAGTACACCTTCGCATCACGGATCGCCTGCAGCGGAAGGGATTCCGCCGTGATGAGCAGGTCGGGCGCAGTCGGGTAGCGATAGAACCAGATCGGGAAGTGGTCTGGCGGGAACACCTCGCAGAAGGTGACCGGGGTAGGCGGTCCGTCCGCGATGGTCTGCATGAGCGCGTCGTCCACGCCGAGCTGCAGCAGCTCACGGTGGATGAAGCGGCCGAAGGCGTCGGCGGCGGTGGCACTGACGAGTGCGGCGCGCCGGCCGTGCCGGGCGGCCGCGACGGTCACGTTGGCCGGGCTGCCTCCGAGGAACTTCTCGAACGAGCGCACCTCGTCGAGCGTGAGGCCGTGCTGGAGCGGGTAGAGGTCCACACCCACGCGACCGATCGCGACAAGGTCGTAGCTGGTCATGCGCGCCTCCCACCGGTGCCCGGGCCCGTGCCCGTCTGTGAACGTCCACGCTAGCGGCGATCAGGTCACGAAATGGTCACGGGCCTTGACCGCCGGGTGCTCCGCGCACCATTCTCCTCGTGAGAGCGCTCTCACGGTCCGGTTTCCCGCACGGAGAGCGCTCCCACACCCACAATGGGGATGAGATCAAAGGAGCTCTCCATGACATCCCGTTCCACCCGGATCGGCGCGCCCGCCGTGCCCTCTCGCCACGTCGTCCTCGCCACCCTCACCGCCTCGCTGCTCGCCCTCTCGGCCTGCAGTTCGGCCTCGGGTGGCGACAGTCCCTCCACCCAGGTCGGCAGCACCAGCGGCGGCGAACAGGTCACGCTGACCCTCGCCACCTTCAACCAGTTCGGCTACGAGGAGCTCATCCCCGAGTTCGAGAAGTCGCACCCCAACATCAAGGTCACCCACAAGAAGGCCGCGACCTCCAACGAGGCCCGCGACAACTTCTTCACCCGCCTCTCGGCCGGCAGCGGTATGGCCGACGTCGAGGCCGTCGAGGTCGACTGGCTCCCGGAGATGCTCCAGTTCTCCGACAAGTTCACCGACCTCAGCTCCGCCGACGTCCAGGGTCGCTGGCTCGACTGGAAGGCCAAGGCCGCCACCGACGCCGAAGGTCACCTCATCGGCTACGGCACGGACTCCGGTCCGGAGGCGATCTGCTACCGCAGCGATCTCTTCAAGGCCGCCGGCCTGCCCAGCGACCGCGAGTCGGTCGCGAAGATGTTCGGCAACACGTGGGAGAGCTACTTCGCCGCCGGCAAGCAGTTCAAGGCCAAGTCGAAGGTCCCCTTCTTCGACAGCATCGGCGCCACCTACCAGGGCATGGTCAACCAGCTCGAGGCCGCCTACGAGAACCCGAGCGACGACGCCATCAGGGCGACTGACAACGCCGCGGTCAAGAAGGTCTACGACCAGGTCGTCCAGGCCGGTATCGCCGACGGCCTGTCGGCCAAGCTCCAGCAGTGGGGCGACGACTGGACGGCGTCGTACCAGAAGGACGGGTTCGCGACGATGCTCTGCCCCGGCTGGATGGTCGGAGTCATCGAGGGCAACGCCAAGGGCGTCAAGGGCTGGGACGTCGCCAACACCTTCCCCGGCGGTGGCGGCAACTGGGGCGGTTCGTACCTGACCGTGCCGAAGCAGAGCGCCCACCCGAAGGAGGCCCAGCAGCTCGCCGCGTGGCTGACCGCGCCCGAGCAGCAGATCAAGGCCTTCCAGAAGGTCGGCGCCTTCCCGAGCCAGAAGCAGGCACTCGAGAGCCAGGACCTGCTGGCCTTCAAGGTCGCCTCCTTCAACAACGCGCCCACCGGCCAGATCTTCGCCGACCGCGCCAAGGCCGTGACCATCACGCCGTACAAGGGCACCCACTACTTCGCGATCAACGACGCGATGCAGCAGGCCCTGACCCGTGTCGAGCAGGGCGCCGCCCCTCAGGAGTCCTGGGACAAGTGGGTCGCTGACGTCAAGGCCCTCGGCTGACCGACCCCTCACGGAGGCGGGACACGCCCCCGCCCCCAGCACGAGCCAGCGGTATTGCCGCTGAGCGCCGAACCGCGGGTGGCCCGGTGACCTCTCACCCGGCACCGGGCCACCCGCCCGACGAGCGGATCCACCGTGACCGTCCAGTCCCCCGCACAGCCCCCGGGCACGACGCCGGGTATGCCGTCGCGCGCCGGCGTGAGCACCCGCCCGGCTCCCGAGCTGCCGTCCTTCGCGCAGCGCTCCCCGATGAAGCCGCGTTCGGGATGGCGACGACGCCTGACCAAGCTCGACGAGAAGGCCGCGCCGTACGCCTACGTCTCGCCGTTCTTCGTCCTCTTCGGCGTCGTCGGGCTCTTCCCGCTGCTCTACACCGCCTGGGTCTCGCTCCACAAGTGGAGCCTCATCGGTGGCAAGGGTGACTACGTCGGGCTGAAGAACTACGGGGACGTCCTCGCCCAGCCCTACTTCTGGAACGCACTGAAGAACACCGTGAGCATCTTCCTGCTCTCGAGCGTGCCGCAGGTGATCGCGGCCCTGCTCATCGCGGCCGCCCTCGACAGCGGGCTTCGCGCCCGGACCTTCTGGCGGATGGGCGTGCTGCTGCCCTACGTCGTCGCGCCGGTCGCCGTCGCGTTGATCTTCAGCGACCTCTTCGGCGACAAGTTCGGTCTCGTCAACCACCTGCTCGGCCTCGTCGGCATCGACCCGGTCCAGTGGCACAAGGACGTCCTCCCGAGCCATGTCGCCATCGCGACGATGGTCAACTTCCGCTGGACCGGCTACAACGCCCTCATCTTCCTGGCCGCCATGCAGGCCATCCCGCGCGACTACTACGAGGCCGCGATGATCGACGGGGCGGGTCGCATCCGCACCTTCTTCTCGATCACGGTCCCCCAGCTGCGCGCGACGATCATCTTCGTCGTCATCACCTCGACCATCGGCGGCCTGCAGATCTTCGACGAGCCACGGATGTACGACCAGTACGGCCTCGGCGGCGCCGACCGCCAGTGGCAGACCTTGACCCTGTACCTCTACCAGCTGGGCTGGACGCAGAAGAACTTCGGCCGCGCGGCCGCCGTCGCCTGGATGCTCTTCCTCATCGTCATCGTCTTCGCGATCGTCAACTTCCTCGTCACCCGCCGGATCGCCTCGAAGGGACAGCGATGAGCACCTCGACCCTGCGCCGCGGAAGCAGGCTGGTGCGCCGCACCCAGGCCAGCCCGACGGCATACGTCATCCTGGCCGTCGTCCTCGTCGGGTCCGCCTTCCCGCTCTGGTGGTCCTTCGTCATCGGGAGCAAGGACTCCGCCGCCATCGTGCAGGACCCGTTCTCGTTCATCCCGGGCGGCCACTTCCTCCAGAACGCGAGCACCGTCGTCACGACGATCCCGTTCTGGAAGGCCCTCGGCAACAGCATCTTCGTCAGCACGACGGTGGCCCTGTTCGTCGTGCTCTTCTCGGCGATGGCCGGCTTCGCCTTCGCCAAGCTGCGCTTCCGCGGTCGCTCGGGCCTGCTCGTCTTCGTCATCGCAACGATGGCCGTGCCGACGCAGCTCGGCATCGTGCCGCTGTTCATCGTCATGAGCAAGCTCGGCTGGATCGGCAGCCTCTGGGCCGTGATCCTGCCCAGCGCCGTCAGCGCCTTCGGTGTCTTCTGGATGACGCAGTACCTCCAGGAGGCCCTGCCCGACGAGCTCATCGAGGCCTCGCGCGTCGACGGCGCGTCCACGCTGCGGACCTTCTGGTCCATCGCACTGCCCGCCGCCCGACCGGGCGCGGCGATGCTCGGCCTGTTCACCTTCATCGCGACGTGGACCAACTTCTTCTGGCCGTTCATCATCCTCGACCCCGGCAACCCGACGCTGCCCGTCGCCCTCCAGCAGCTCCAGGCGGCGTACTTCGTCGACTACTCGCTCGTGCTCAACGGGGTCGTGCTCATGGCGCTGCCCCTCATCGTCCTGTTCGTCTTCGCCGGGAGGCAGCTCGTCGCCGGCATCATGCAAGGAGCAGTCAAGGGATGACCGCCCAGACCCGTACTCATCAGCCCGTCGCCACGCCGACCACGAATCTCCTTGTGGCACCGTCGCGCCCGGTGCCTCAGGACTTCGTCCTCGGCGTCGCGACCGCGGCCTTCCAGATCGAGGGTGCCCGTCACGCGGACGGTCGCACCGACTCCATCTGGGACACCTTCTCGCACACGCCCGGCGCCGTCGTCGACGGCGACACGGGCGACGTCGCCTGCGAGCACTACACGAGGTATGCCGCTGACGTCGCCCTCATGAAGTCGCTGGGGATGCAGTCGTACCGCTTCTCGACGTCGTGGGACCGGATCTGCCCCGACGGCGGCCCAGTCAACGCCAAGGGCCTCGACTTCTACGAGCGGCTCGTCGACTCCCTCCTCGAGTCCGGCATCGCGCCGTGGCTGACGCTCTACCACTGGGACCTGCCGCAGGTCCTCGAGGACCGCGGTGGGTGGACGTCGCGCGAGACCGTCGACCGCTTCGTCGACTACGCCCTCGCCGTGCACGACCGGCTCGGCGACCGCGTCCGCACGTGGACGACCCTCAACGAGCCGTTCTGCTCGGCCTTCCTCGGCTACACCGCAGGCATGCACGCACCGGGGCGCACGTCGCCGGCCGACGGCCTGGCCGCCGCGCACCACCTCCTGCTCGGTCACGGCCGGGTCGTGCAGGAGCTGCGTGCACGCGACGCCGCGCTCGAGCTCGGGCTGACGCTGAACTTCACGGTCGCGGACCCGCTCGACCCGTCCGACCCGCGCGACGTCGACGCCGCGCGCCGCGTCGACGCGCAGATGAACCGGATCTTCCTCGACCCGATCTTCAAGGCTGAGTACCCCGCCGACCTGCTCGAGGACGTCCGCCACCTGGGACTCGAGGACCACATCAGGGACGGCGACCTCGAGGTGATCTCGACGCCCATCGACGTCCTCGGCGTCAACTACTACAACGGCGAGGCCATCAGCCACGCGCCGCCGGCCGCCGCCCTCGACGACAGCCTCAACGGCGGCCGGGTCACGCGCTCGCCCTTCCCCGCGGCCGACGACTCCCACCGCCACCCGCGCGGGCTGCCCGTCACGGCCATGGATTGGGAGATCCAGCCCGAGGGCCTCACCCGCCTGCTCGTGCGCCTGCACCAGGACTACGCCGGCCCGGCCGGGGTGGCGCTGCACGTGACGGAGAACGGTGCCGCCTTCGACGACGCCCCTGACGAGCACGGCTTCGTCGACGACCGCGGCCGGACGGCATACGTCCGCGCCCACCTCGGCGCCATCCTCGACGCCGTCGACGCGGGGGTCCCCGTGCGCGGCTACTTCTACTGGTCGCTGCTCGACAACTTCGAATGGGCCTGGGGCTACGCCAAGCGCTTCGGTATCGTCCGAGTCGACTACGACACCCAGGTGCGCACTCCCAAGGCGAGCGCGCTCGACTATGCCCGCATCATCGCGACGCGCCAGCTCCCCACCCCGTGGGCCGATCTGGACGGGAGCGACGGCGGCGACGACCACGCAGGAGAATCGCAGGCATGAGCGACGGGACGTTGGCCACCCCCGTCGGGCGACCCACCCTCGAGGAGGTCGCCCGGGTGGCCGGCGTGTCCCGCGCCACGGTCTCGCGAGTCATCAACGGCTCACCCCGGGTGAGTGCCGACGTGCTCGCCGTCGTCGAGAAGGCGATCGCCGAGCTCGACTACGTGCCCAACCGGGCCGCGCGGTCGCTCGTGGCGCGGGCCACCATGTCGATCGCGCTCGTCGTACCCGAGGACGCACACCGCTTCTTCGGGGACCCGTACTTCGCCGATGTCGTGCAGGGCATCAGTGACCGGCTCGACGACAGCGACTACGTGCTCAACCTCCAGCTCACCCACCCGAGCACGCCGTCGGAGAAGACCAAGCGCTACCTGCTCGGTGGCAACGTCGACGGAGCCCTGGTCGTGTCGCACCACTCGGGCGACCACTTCCTCGCCTCGCTCGGCCGCTCGCTGCCCGTTGTCTTCGGCGGCCGGCCACTCGGCGACGTCGCCAACCCCGGCGACTACTACATCGACGTCGACAACCGCCTCGGTGCCAGGCGTGCCGTCGAGCACCTCGTCTCCCGTGGTCGACGGCGCATCGCGACCATCACCGGACCCGCCGACATGCCTGCCTCCGTCGACCGAGAGCTCGGGTGGCGCGATGCCCTCGCCGCGGCCGGGCTGCCCGACCACCGTCTGGCGCGGGGCGACTTCACCGAGGCCGGTGGCATCCGCGCCGCCCTGGCCCTCATCGACGAGCACTCCGACCTCGACGCGCTCTTCGTCGCGAGCGACCTCATGGCGAGCGGCGCGCTGCTCGCGCTGGACGAGCGCGGCCTGCGTGTGCCGGACGACGTGGCGATCGTCGGCTTCGACAACAGCCCGTACGCGACGCGCGGCAAGGTCGGCCTGACCACCGTCGCGCAGCCGGCCCAGGAGATGGGCGTCGTCATGGCGGACACCCTGCTGCGACTGCTCGACGGCGCGTCCCCGCCGCGTGTGACGACCCTCGACACCCAGCTGATCGTCCGCGACTCCGCCTGACCCACCCGTGGTGCCCGTCGAGTGCTCACTTTCCCACGCCACCCGCCCTCCCCCGCACGTCGAGTGGTCACTCCCGCACACCACCCGCCCTCCCCCGCACGTCGAGTGGTCACTCCCGCACACCACCCGCCCCCTCCCCCCGCACTCGACTGGTCACTCCCGCACACGACCCGCCCTCTCCCGCACTCGAGTGGTCGCTCCCGCACACCCTCGGCGGGTGCACCCAGCGGGCCGCCGAGTCGGGCCTGTTGCTCACGCGGCGTGATGGTGCCACCACCGCTCGTCACGCTGGAGAGCAAGGTCCAGGGCATGACGTGAGAAGAAGCGCGGCTCACAGTTGGCCAGGTTCAGCGCGGCTTCGTCACAGCCGAGGGCTGCGGCAAATCGGAGCACGCAATCTTGCCTCGCTGCCGTGGAGGCCAGGTCCGACTTCCAGATCTCTTCAACCCTCCGGCCGTCGCGTTCGAAACCTGCACGCCGTGCCTCATCGTGGCCACGCTGATCGTCTCCAGAGTGGTACTCCTCGCCCTGATACTCCCCAACGACGCGTTGCTCCTCCCAGCTGAGATCCGCCACCCCGAGGAACTCCCCCGAGTCGCTGATGATGGCCTGGTTCAGCGCCGGTTCCGGCAGCCCACACCTCGTCAGCATGAGCCTCGCCAGGGTCTCGCGCGGCGAGTGAGATCCGATTCGGACCTCGTCCAGCGCCTCGACCAGCGTGCGCTTTCCACGTGGCCTCACTCGCTTGGACAGCGACCGAGCAAGAGGTTGCACAGACATGAGCCGAGTGGCGACGGCGTCCCCCATGACGATGAGGTCGTCGAGACCAACGGGCTTTCCCCGGCCGACGAGTTCCCCGAGATCCACCCAGGTGTCGGGCAGGCCGACCACGCGTAGGCCCTCCACCTCAACGACTGACCGCTCGTGCAGCACCCGGTGGCACGCGCTTCCCGGGCGGCGGACACGGGGTGCGTCCAGGGGGAGGATGAAGTGCAACCGCTGGTCGTTCTCGATGGCGTACGACAGAGGGAGCCCGTGCAGCTGCGCAGCAGTGGTGTGGGAGAACGCTGCGTCGGGGCGCAGTACGGGCAGCAAGCCACGAGCGCGATCGACCACATCGACCGGCGGCGAGGTGGCCCGCACACCGCGGAACGGCCGCAGGAAATGCTCCGAGTCGAGGAGTCGGCGGGGGAGCCCAACCGCCAAACCTTCACTCGTCAGGAAAGGTTGACGGGCTCCGTCGGAAACCACCGGCGAGTTCAGTGGCGCCCGCACGAGCACGGTCCCGCTTCGGCCCCGTCAAGGATCGCCGAGAACGTGCCGGGTCGTGGCTGCGACTCCGGCCGGCAAGAGTAGCCGGCCTCCCACGGGAAGGCGCCGCCGACCGACCACGTCAGCTGGTACGCGGGCACGGACTTGAGGAGCGGGCCGGCGTAGAAGCGGTTCGCGACGAAGAGGATGTCGCCCGGGTTCGGAACTCTCTCGACGAGGAAGCTCTCGCTCCGTCCCGGAAACCGAAGCACCTCACCGGGGACGAGCACTCGGCCGTCGTGGACCATTGCGAACACGCCGTTCAACAGGCGAGCGGAATCTGCTTGGTCAAGCCCGAAGACCAGGAGCTCGGGGTGGCCAAGGCCGAAGAAGCCAGTCGTGTAGCAGAAGGACGTGGGGACAGATTGGCCGTACCTGCCCACCACGTGCTGCAGGAAGCAACCGTGGTTGCGAATCGCCTCCTGAACTCTGCGGTCGTACTGGTCCAGCCACTGCACGGGTTCGGTATCCATCCTTGCTCCTTCTTGTCCGCGGAGTGGCCACGTTAGGAAGGACAGCGCCCCTCGAGTGCACCCCGATGACTGAGCTGTGGATGATGCGCTGCCGTGGGAAGGGCTGGGGAAAACCTGCGTTCCCGCGTACGGGAGTGACCACTCGACAAGGGCGCCTGACGCACCCGCGCGTAGGAGTGACCACTCGACGGGGCCCCCGGACTCAACGCGTACGGGAGTGACCACTCGACGGCGCCCCCGGACTCAACGCGTACGGGAGTGACCACTCGACGGGGCCCCCGGGACTCAACGCGTACGGGAGTGACCACTCGACGGGGCCTCCCGGCACGGGCGCGTACGGGAGTGACCACTCGACGGGGCCTCCCCGCACCCGCGCGTACAGGAGTGACCACTCGACGTGCGTAGGGGAGGGGGCACGCCGAAGGGCCGGGCTCCGCGTTGTGCGGAACCCGGCCCCTCGGCGTACTCAGACCTCGAGGGTCAGGCGGGGACGACCTCGAACTTGAGGGTCGCCGCGACCTCGGGGTGCAGACGGACGGTCGCCTCGTAGGAGCCGAGCGTCTTGATGGCCTGCTTGACCTCGATCTTGCGCTTGTCGAGCTCCGGGCCACCGGCAGCCTTGACGGCCGCAGCGATGTCGCCGTTGCTGACGGCGCCGAAGAGGCGACCGGACTGGCCGGACTTGGCCGCGACCTTGACCGAGGTGGCCTCGAGCTGGCCCTTGACACCCTTGGCGGTGTCGAGGTCCTTGATCTCGCGGACCGCACGGCCCTTGGTCAGGGCGTCGACCTGCTTCTGGCCGCCCTTGGTCCACGGGGTCGCGAGACCGCGCGGCATGAGGAAGTTCCGGCCGTAGCCGTCCTTCACCTCGACGATGTCACCGGCGGCGCCGAGGCCGGTGACCTCGTGCGTGAGAATGAGCTTCATGGTGTTCTCCTTGTTCCCGAACGGGCTCAGCGAGCCGAGCTCGAGTAGGGCAGCAGGGCCATCTCACGGGCGTTCTTGACGGCCGTGGCGATGAGACGCTGCTCCTGGACGGACACACCGGTCACGCGACGCGCGCGGATCTTGCCGCGGTCGGAGATGAACTTGCGCAGCAGCGCAGTGTCCTTGTAGTCGATGTTCTCGACCTTCGCCGCCTTCAGCGGGTTGGCCTTCTTCTTGGGCTTGCGCACAACGGGCTTTGCCATCGTGGTGCTCTCCTTCTTGATGAGAGCCCGGGGTTTCGTGCCCCGGGATGGGTTGAGAACTTCTGGGGTATGCCGTCCGGCTCAGCTCACCGGACGACGGTGCTGACCTGCTCGATCAGAAAGGGGGCTCGTCGTAGCTGGGGGCAGCGCCCCAACCACCGCCCTGCTGGCCGCCTGCAGCCGGCTGACCGCCAGCGGCGGGCTGGTTCCAGCCACCCTGGCCGCCACCCGCGGCCGGGGCCGCCTGGCCACCGGCGGAGCCGCCGGTCGCCCACGGGTCCTCGGCCTGGCCGCCGCCGCTCCAGCCGCCGCCCTGGTTGCCCTGGCCGCCGCCGAAGCCGCCACCACCGCCACCGCGCTGGGTCTTGTTGACCTTTGCCGTGGCGCTGCGCAGGGACGGGCCGATCTCGTCGACGTCCATCTCCACGACAGTGCGCTTCTCGCCTTCCTTGGTCTCGTAGGAACGAGACTTCAGCCGGCCGGACACGATCACGCGCATGCCCCGCTGGCACGACTCGGCGACGTTCTCCGCCGCGTCGCGCCACACCGAGCAGCGCATGAACAGCGTCTCGCCGTCCTTCCACTCATTGCTCTGGCGGTCGAACTGCCGCGGCGTCGAGGCCACGGTGAAGTTCGCGACCGCGGCTCCGGACGGCGTGAAACGCAGCTCGGGGTCGGCGGTCAGGTTGCCGATGATCGTGATGACGGTGTCGCCTGCCATGGACCAGTCCTTCGTTGGGTGATCGAGCGGATCAGTGTCTTCGCGAAATCAGGCGCCGGGGCGCAGCAGCTTGGTGCGCATGATCGACTCGCTGAGGTTCAGCTGGCGGTCGAGCTCCTGGGCGGTGGCCGGCTCGGCCGTCATGTTGACGACGACGTAGATGCCCTCGGACTTCTTCTTGATGTCGTAGGCAAGACGGCGACGGCCCCAGATGTCGACGTTCTCGACGGTGCCCCCGTCGTTCTTCACGACGGTGAGGAACTTGTCCATCGTCTTGTCGACGGTGCGCTCTTCGGTCTCCGGGTCGAGGATGACCATGAGTTCGTACTGACGCATGCTTCTAACCCACCTCCTCTGGTCTTGGCGGTCACGAGTCTCTCTCGTGACAGGAGGGTTGCATTCGTCCCGCCGCGAGCCTGGGGCCCGGCCTGATCTTCCAGCCGGGTTCAGTCTCGCAGACCTCACCGACATCGGTCGGGTCGATCCACAGGCCACCGGGCACACGGCGAACTGGGCAAGACTACCGGGCCGACGGCATACGCCGAAATCGGAACGCCGTGTCGCCGCCGGCGCTCAGCGGCGACGTCCCCCGCGGGCAGCCGTGACGCGCCTGCGGCCAGCCGTGGCGCCGCCGACGCTCAGGAGAACCGGACGATGAGCCGGTCCTCGGCACCGCTCATCGGGCCGGCGAGGTCGTCCGGCTCGGCAGCCGACCGGCCCCACCGCTCGCGTGCCCGCAACCAGACGACCGCCACCAGCCACAGCACGGCGACGACCCGCAGCATCGAGAAGAACGCGTACCACGGCGCCGGCAGCCCCCGGTCGGGCACCGTCGTCGCCGCGATCATCAGCCAGACCGCGACGAAGTTGAGCGCCTCTGCCCCCGCCCAGACGAGGTGGTCGCGCCACTGGAGGGCGCACCACGCGACGAGCGGCACCAGCCACAGCGAGCTCTGCACGGGGAACGACTTGCCGGTGACGAGGACGAGCCCCACCATGACGAGCGACACCTCGGCGATCGTCGGGCGCCGGGCCGACGACAGGGCGAGGACGGCCCCCACGACCAGCGCGAGCAGCCAGCCGGTGACCGCGAGCGCCGTGACGGCCCCCGCGGGGAGCGGGTGCCCGGCGAGCTGCGGCAGCAGCCACGGCGAGCCGTAGCCGGCTCCGGCCGACGCCCACCCCTGGTAGGCCGACGCGGCCGCCTCACGGTGGAGCAGCCAGAGCCCGGAGAGCAGGGCGCCGAACGTCAGCAGGGCGTAGCCGACGACACGACCCATCTCCCGCAACCTCCCGGACCGCAGACAGAGCAGGGCGATCGCCACGAGGATGAGCACGGGGTACGAGCGGGCGCCGATCGCGAGCCCGAGCAGCACGCCGGCCAGGGTCGGGTTGCGCCGGGACCACGCCCACATGCCGGCGCTGGCGAGCGCCACCCCGAGCAGGTCCGCGGAGATGAAGGCGGCGAGCACGACGACCGGCGACAGCGCGACGTGCGCTGCCGAGATGGGCCGGGCCGCCGACGACGCCACGAGCCACACGACGGCGAGCAGCGCGAGGGTGAGCAGCACCGACCACAGCGCGAAGTACCAGGCGGCACGCGTCTTGAGGGAGCCGTCGTCCGGACCGAGGCTCGCGACGGCGGTGAGGACGAGACCGGTCAGAGGCGGCTGCCCCGTGACCGGGGCGCCGTCGCCACCCTGGAGGTATGCCGCCAGGCCGGCCTTGAGGTTGGCGTCGCGGTAGGCGGTCGGCAGGTCGGCGTAGCACGCGCTCCAGAACTGGGTGTCGCCGGTGAAGCCGGTGCGCAGGCAAGGCGCGCGCAGCAGGATCGCGAGCCCGGCCGTGACGGCCGTCAGGGCGGACAGGAGGGCGGCGGTGAGCACCCACGGGAGCTCACGGGCGGCGGCATACCGTCCGCGGGGACCTCCGATCACCTCGGACGCCGCCCGCACGACCGGGTCGTCGACCTTCTCGGTCACCGAGCCGTCCATCCCCTCATCCTGTCAGTCCGTCACTCCGGCACGCGGTCACGGCCCGGGCGCGTCATCGACCGTTGCCCGGTCTCGTCGACGTGGTCGACTGCCGGGGCAGCGGGATGGTGATCGAGGGCTCGGCCGCCGTGGTCGTGGGCGCGGGCTTGCCCGTTCCCCGGGTCCTCGTCGGCTCCTGCGTCGTGGTCGGCGGCGCCTCGGTCGTCGTCGGCTCGGTCGGCTCGGTCGGCTCCGTCGGCTCCGGCGCCTCGGTCGACGTCTCCTCCTGCGGCGGCGCCGGGGTGAAGGTCGGCGTCGGGGTCGGGATCTTGTCGTCGCCGACACCCGCACGCTCGGGGAAGTCCTGGACCTCCATGTTCTCGGTGACGACCTTCATGAAGTCGTAGAAGACGTCGGCCGGGATGGTGCCGCCCGTGAGGTTGGTGTCCTCCGCGTCGGTGAGGGTCAGCGGGTTGCCGTTGGCGTCGGGCTTGTACATCCCGACCGACACGGCCAGCTGGGGCACGAAGCCGGAGAACCAGATCGACTTGGCCTCGGACGAGGTCCCGGTCTTGCCGGCGACGGGTCGGTCCAGGCGCTGGAGCTTCGTCGCGGTGCCGCCGTCCTTGACGGTGTAGGTCATCGCGTCGGTGACGTCGGCCGTGACGTCCTTGTCGAAGGCGCGCTTCGTCTGGGGCTTGGCCTCGTAGCTGAAGTCACCCGTCGTGGAGGTGACCTTCTTGACGAAGTACGGCTTGGACCGCACGCCCTGCGACGCGATCGTCGAGTAGGCCGAGGCCATGTCGATGACGTGCGGCGAGGCCGTGCCGAGGACGTTGGTGAGGTCGGTGCCGAGCCCACGCGTCTTCTCCGGGATGCCGGCGTCGATGGCCGCCTGGCGCGTCAGCTCGGGCGTGATCTCGTTGTTGAGGTTGACGAAGGCCGTGTTGATCGACCGGCCGATCATCCGGCGCATGTCGACCATGCCGTAGGACCGCTCACCGAAGTTGGTGATCTTCGTGTCGCCGATCTCCTGGGGCTGGTCACCGTTGAACTTCGTCTTCGTCGAGATGCCGTCGCGGACGGCGGCGAGCACGGCGAAGGGCTTGAAGTTCGAGGCGCCCTGCATGATCGCCTGGGTCGAGGTGTTGTACTGGCTCTTGGCGTAGTCGGAGCCGCCGTACATCGCGACGACCGCGCCGTCGCCGGGGCGCACCGCGACGAGGCCACCGGTCACCTTCTTGGGCAGGTTGTCCTTCATCGCCGTGATCGCGGCCCCCTGGGCCTTCTTGTCGATCGTCGTGACGATGCGCAGGCCGCCGTTGTCGATGTCCTGCTCGGAGAGGCCGGTCGAGACCAGCTCGCGCTTGACCTGGGCGGTGATGTAGCCGTTGGGACCCGAGGAGAACTTGTTGCCCTTGTAGGTCTGGATCCTGGGCAGCTCGGCGTACTTGGCCCGCTCGGCGGCGCTGAGCCAGCCCTCCTGCACCATGCCGTCGAGGACGTATGCGTAGCGCTTGGTCAGGTTGGCCTCGGCGTCCTCGCCGTTGGCGGGGTCGTAGAGCGACGGGGCGTTGATGACCGAGGCGAGCACGGCACCCTCACCGACGGTGAGCTTGGAGACGTCCTTGTTGAAGTACGCCTTCGCCGCGCTCTGGATGCCGTAGGCGCCGCGGCCGTAGTAGATGGTGTTGAGGTACTTCTCGAGGATCTCGGACTTGGAGAGCTGACCGTCGATCTTGACGGCGATGAGGATCTCCTTGGCTTTGCGGGAGACGGTCCGGTCCTGCGTCAGGAAGTAGTTCTTGACGTACTGCTGGGTGATCGTGGAGCCACCGACCTGGCTCTCGCCGGTGACGCTCGTCTTGACGGCGCGCAGGATGCCGCCGACCGAGATGCCGTTGTTCTGGTAGAACGTGCGGTCCTCGGCGGCGATGTGCGCGTCCTGGACGAACTTCGGCACCCGCTTGAGCGGGACCGACTCGCGGTTGCCGTCCTGGACGGCGATGCGGTCCAGCTCGGTCTTGCCGTCGCTGAAGTAGACGATGGAGACCTGCTTGTTGGCGAGCTCGTTCGGCTGGGGGATGGCGGTCTGGTTGTAGGCGATGACGACGCCGACGACACCGAGCACGAGCAGCACGGCGGCCGCGATCGAACCCCACTTGAGGGTTCCGACGGCCCACTTCTTCCAGCCGGTGCGGCCCTCGCCGTCCCCGTCGTGGAAGGCGGCGCCGGCTGCGGACCGGCCGTTGCCGTTGCCGTTGCCGTTGCCTGCACGCTGGGCCCGGCCCTTGTCGGCCGCCACCTGGGCAGCGCGGATGTCGCGCCTGCTCTGCGTCACAACCTGCTCGATTTCACTGATCAGGCCCGAGAAAACTGTCTCGAGCCGCCACTCAGTATGACCCGACCGGCGCCGTGACGACGAAACGGAGGGGGCGGCTCACACGACCGGCACAAGTGGTTCACAGACTCTCTGCACATACCCCGACGTGCTGCGCGACCCTTCTCCGGGGCCTGCGGGTCCTCCAAGGTGTGATGACCTGGTCGGGCCGCGACCCCGGGTCGAGCAGTCCCTCGAGAGGGCCGCTGACAGGCGGACGAGCCGGGTCCCGGAGCGACGGACGACCGCGGGCCCAGCCCATCAGACTGACGCGGTGATGTATCGCAGCGATATATCTGCGTGTACGGTAGGTCCGTGCCGAAGCCCGACCGCCCCCAGAGCCGCCGCGCCGCGCTGCTCGAGTTCGCGGTCCTCGGCCTGCTCCACGACGGCCCGCTGCACGGCTACGAGCTGCGCAAGCGCCTCACGACCGCGCTCGGCATCTTCCGGGCCCTCTCGTACGGCTCGCTCTACCCGGCCCTGCGCCACCTCGTCGACTCCGGCTGGATCCACGAGACGACCGAGGAGACGCCGGGCGGCGGCAAGCGTGCCCGCATCACCTACGAGCTGACCGCGGACGGCAAGGAGCACTTCCAGAACCGTGTCGCGGCAAGCGGCCCGGACGCCTGGGACGACGATGACTTCGACGTCCGCTTCGCCTTCTTCTCCCGCACCGAGGCGCAGGTGCGCCTGCGCATCCTCGAGGGCCGACGCTCGCGGCTCGAGGAGCGGCTGGCCAACATCCGCGACGCCTCCCAGGCCCGCCGCGAGCGGATGGACAGCTACACGCTCGCCCTCCAGCAGCACGGCGAGGAGCGTGCCGAGCGCGAGGTCCGCTGGCTCGAGGAGCTCATCGTCGCCGAGCGGCGCGCGGCCCTCGACCCCGGCCCGGCGGCATACGACGAGCCCACCACAGACATCTCCACCCCCCAGAGCACGACCACCAACAACAAGGAGTGATCCATGGGATCCGTACGCGTCGCCATCGTCGGCGTCGGCAACTGCGCGAGCTCGCTCGTGCAGGGCGTCGAGTACTACAAGGACGCCGACCCGACCACCGGTGTGCCCGGCCTCATGCACGTGAAGTTCGGCGAGTACCACGTCGCTGACGTCGAGTTCGTCGCCGCCTTCGACGTCGACGACAAGAAGGTTGGCAAGGACCTCTCCGAGGCCATCAACGCCTCCGAGAACAACACCATCAAGATCGCCGACGTGCCGACCACGGGCGTCGAGGTCCAGCGGGGCCACACGCTCGACGGCCTCGGGAAGTACTACAAGCTGACGATCGACGAGTCGGGCGCCGACCCGGTCGACGTCGTGCAGGTCCTGAAGGACCGCCAGGTCGACGTCCTCGTCTCCTACCTGCCGGTCGGCTCCGAGCAGGCCGACAAGTTCTACGCCCAGTGCGCCATCGACGCGGGTGTCGCCTTCGTCAACGCCCTCCCCGTCTTCATCGCCTCCGACCCCGAGTGGGCCGCGAAGTTCGAGGCCGCCGGCGTGCCGATCATCGGTGACGACATCAAGAGCCAGGTCGGGGCGACCATCACGCACCGCGTCATGGCCAAGCTGTTCGAGGACCGCGGCGTCGTGCTCGACCGGACCTACCAGCTCAACGTCGGCGGCAACATGGACTTCAAGAACATGCTCGAGCGCGAGCGCCTCGAGTCCAAGAAGGTCTCCAAGACGCAGGCCGTCACGTCCAACCTGACCGGTCCGCTCTCGGGCCTCGTCGACAGCAAGAACGTCCACATCGGCCCGTCCGACTACGTCGCGTGGCTCGACGACCGCAAGTGGGCCTACGTCCGCCTCGAGGGTCGCGCGTTCGGTGACGTGCCGCTGAACCTCGAGTACAAGCTCGAGGTCTGGGACTCCCCCAACTCGGCCGGCATCATCATTGACGCCATCCGGGCGGCGAAGATCGCCAAGGACCGTGGCATCGGCGGCGCCCTCCTGTCCGCCTCGTCGTACCTCATGAAGTCCCCGCCGGAGCAGCGTCCCGACGACCTCGGTCGCGCGAAGCTCGAGGCCTTCATCGCGGGCACCGAGGAGCGCTGACCCCTCGGTCGCAGCGATTCGGTATGCCGTGAGGCCCCCTTCCAGCCGGAAGGGGGCCTCACGCATACCCGGGCTGTCGCCACCGACCGCCCCGGTGCTCGGGCGGCACCGCCGCGACCCACCGATCGTGAGGTCCGGCTCGGCCTGCGAAACGCGCGCTACTTGAGTGCTGAGCCGGTGAGCTTGCCCGGGCTGCCCTCGAGGATGCACACGGCATGCCGGTCGAGGCGCCATGCGAGGGCGGTGTCGGGGTAGGTGAAGCTGAGGTCGATGTCGACGACGTCGTCGCGGATCAGCGGCTCGACGGCGTCCGCGCACGCCTTGTCCGCGAGGTCGGCCGACGCGTCGTCACCCGGGAAGTCGCCCTTGGGCAGCTCGACGAGCGTGGCGATCTGGGCCTCGTGCGGCGTGGTGCAGGCCCGCGAGGTCACCTGGTCGAAGGTGGCGTCCGACGCGGCGGGCACCCCGTCGAAACAGTCGCCCGCGTGGAGGTCGTCGAAGTACACCGTCTGCGCGGGGGCCACCTGTCCGGACGCGTCGCGCGCGGGCTCGCCCGTGACACCCGCGGCGATGAGGAGCGCGACCGCGACGGCCCAGGCGAGGGAACCGAGAGCTCCCAGCACGATGCCCGTGATCGCCAGTCCCCGACCGCGCTGGAACCCGCCTCGGAGCTGGTGAACGGCGATGACGCCCAGGACGACGGCGACCACACCGACGAGCGGGATGAAGGCGGCCAGGCCGCAGCACAGGGCCGCGATCGCCAGACCGCTGACGCGGGCCGAGCCTGCCGGCGGGTACGGCGATGCCGGGATGCCCGGCTGACCCGGCTGACCTGGGTGATCCGGCTGACCTGGGTGCCCGGCATACGGAGGCGATGGCGGACCGCCCGGGGACCCGGATGTGGGCTCGGACGTCGGTGTCAGCGGGGTCTGCGGGGGGCCGCTCGGCGGCGGCATCTGGGCGGTCACGCCGTGGAGCATGACAGGTCGCCGGACGTCCTCGGGACCGAAACGGACGCCCGCGTCACGATCGTGACCCGACCAGGCGCCCCGGCCGGACGGGCAGCTGCGGTGACTGCGGGGCGCGAGCTGGAGGCGCGTCACGACATTTGGACACCCATAACGACATGCATGGTTCTGTGGCCAGAATGAGTCGCAGACCGGGGCGTGACGTGCGCCCGACCGCGAGAGGACGAGCCGATGGCAACACCGCGACTGGGCGAGATCGCCCCCGACTTCGAGGCCACGACGACCGAGGGCCCGATCCGTTTCCACGACTGGAAGGACGCCAGCTGGGCGGTCCTCTTCAGCCACCCGGCCGACTTCACGCCGGTCTGCACCACTGAGCTCGGCCGCGTCGCCGCCCTCGACGACGAGTGGACGAAGCGGGGCGTCAAGGTGCTCGCCGTCTCGGTCGACCCGATCGAGGCGCACGAGCAGTGGAAGGCGACATCGAGGAGGTCAGCGGTGCGACCGTCGGCTACCCGATCATCGCCGACGACTCCCGCGAGGTCTCCGAGCTCTACGACATGATCCACCCCGGTGAGGGCGACACCTCCGGCGTGCGCTCGGTGTTCATCATCGACCCGGCCCACAAGGTGCGCCTGTCGCTCACCTATCCCAAGAGCGTCGGCCGCAACTTCGACGAGATCCTCCGCGCCGTCGACGCGCTCCAGCTCACCGACAGCGGCCCGTTCTCGACGCCGGCCGACTGGCGCGAGGGCCAGAAGGTCATCGTCGCCCCGACGGTGTCGACCGCCGACGCCCGCGAGCGCTTCGGCGAGGACGCCGTCGACGAGGTCAAGCCCTACCTGCGCTTCACGACCGCTCCCGCCTGAGCCGCGAAGGACCGCCACGGAGCGGTCACCCTGGGTGACCGCTCCGTGGTCGGATCGCGCTGCTGCCTCACGACTGGCGGGCGTCGACCGCGCTCGTGAGCCGGGGCGAGCCATCCGGCCCGGGGTTGCCCTGGGCGAACTGGATGAGGGCTTCCGCGGACTCCCGCGGCGTGCCGCCACGGAGCGACATCCGGGCTGCGATGAGGCCCGCGACCATCGGGGTCGCGAAGGACGTGCCGCTCCAGACCGCGAGCCCGTCGGTGAAGTCCGCCGTCGGGGTGCCGATCGGCGGCTCGGTGTACGTGTAGATCCCGTTGGGGTACGCGTTGACGATGTCGGTGCCGTGGGCGAAGACCTCGACCCAGGGCCCGAAGTTGGAGAATCCGACGCGCGAGCTGCCCTGGGCGTCGAGCGCTCCGACGCCCACCGCCCATCTGAACGCGGCCGGCCAGAACCGGTCGGCCGAGCCGTCGTTGCCCGCCGCGGCCACGAGGACGGTGGCACCCTCGAGAGGCTTCAGCACCTCGTCGTAGAACACCTCGAAGGACTTCAGGGGCCGGTCGCGGCGAGTGCAGGTGCCGCCGGAGAAGCTGATGACGTCGGGACGTCTCTCCACGAGTTCGAGGTTCATGGAGTCGAAGAGGCCGTTGACCATGTCGCTCTCGTAGACAGTTCCACCCACGGTCAGGACGGCCTGCACCTCCACCGCGGCCTGCGGCGCGTAGGTGCGCACGACGCCGGCGATGAAGGTGCCGTGGTCCCGGTAGTGCCCGACGGTGGCGGGCTCGGGCTCACCGGTCACCCCCGCGAGCCACCCATGTTCGGCCACGACGTCGTCGAGCAGACCGGTGTCGACGACGGCGACGAGGCGATCCCGGCCGTCGCTGTCGGGGTCGGTGTTGAAGCCGGCGGGTACGAACGCCGCGGACCCGCCGGCCCCCGTGTCCCCGCCGGTCGGAGGAGCCGGCTCGATCGGCGCGCACCACGTCTTGGACACGTGGAGGACGTGGTCGGGCGTGCCGATGCCGACGCGGAGAGAGCCGTCCAGAAAGTCGAGGATCTCGTCGAGCGACCGAGGGTCGTCGCTGAGGTCGACCACGGTGAGTCCCGCGAGGCGGGAGGTTGGCCGCCCGGGCCGCCCGAGACCGAGGGCGTCATAGACCTGAGGGGCGTCCTCAGTGCGGACCAGCAGCCGGTTCGGCGAGTACATGGACACCGCCGTGCCGTTGGCGTCGCGATCGACGACGACCTCGTCACCTCGCTCACGCCACGCCTGTTCGACGAGGTCGGCCTGGACGCGCGACCGTTCGTCGCGCAGCCCCTCGTCGAGCGGTTCCCACCACGTGGCCGTCACGGCTGGAACCTTCGGCGCGAGAGCTCGAGTGAGGCGCCGGTCGTCGTGGTGGTGCGATCATCAGTAGTCATCAGTACCTCCGGGGCGGGGACATGAAGCAGGTCCGACATGAGCGCCAGACATGCAGCAGACGAGGCGGCCGCCGCGGCTGATACATCTGCCCCGTGGCCGCTCGCAGACGACCTCCTGGCTCTCGCAATATCCCAGCCCGCCCTCGCCTCCACCTCCGCTTTGGAGATGCTCGCCGGAAACGCCGCGCCCCGCGAACGGTCGTTGGCGCACCACGCCCTCGCGATCGTCGAGCGCGACCGCGGGCGGATGGCAACCGCCCTGGAGCAGGGCCGAGCCGCCCTGCGTTACGCGCGCCGTGCCGGACCCGACCGCGAGGCCGAGGTCCGCGCGACGCTCGGCACGACGCTCGTCTTCGCGGGCCAGACGTCGAAGGGACTGCTCCAGCTCGATCGGGCGCTTCGGCTCAGCGCGGGCCCGGCCCGGCACCGCGTCCTGCACCTGCGCGGGTGCACGCTGTGGTTGCTCGGGCGCTACGACGAGGCGGTCCATGACCTCACCCTCGCCGTCGAGCTGAGCCGCCGGGCACAGGACAAGCTCTGGGAGGGAAGGGCGCTCGGGTCTCGCGGTGATGCCCGGAGGGCCCTCGGCGACGCAGAGCGCTCGGGCGCCGACTACGCAGCAGCCGAGAGGGTGCACCTCGAGATCGGCGCCGTCCTCGAGGCGACGCTCTCCGCCCGCAACCGCGCGCTCGTGGCGCTCCAGCGCGGCGACGTCGTCGCGGCCCTCACCCTCATGGAAGAGGCGGAGGAGCGCTACCGGCTGGCCGGGGTCGACCAGGTCGAGCAGCTGGTGGACCACGCCGAAGCACTGCTCACCGCACGGCTCGCCACCGAGGCGCAGGCCATGCTGGAGGCGGCCCTCTCCCGCCCGGACCTCGCTCCCGTCTGGCGCGCCGACCTCCTCCTCGCCTCCTCGCGAGCCGCACTGCTGCAGGAGCAGTGGGAAACAGCAGCCTCGCGCGCGCTCGAGGCCCAGGAGACCTTCCGCGCCCACCGACGCCACCGGTGGGCAGCCCGCTCGACCTTGCTGGGACTGGAGGCGGCCTACGCCGGCGAGCAGCAGGCTCGCGAGTCCACCGCTCCCGTCGGTGGCCCACCTCGACCGTCCCTGCCGCAGCTGCTCGAGCAGGTCCGAGCCCTCGTGCGGGTCCTGCGTCGCCTCGATGACCCGGCACTTCCGGAGGCGCTCCTGCTCCTGGCGCAGGTCGCGGGCGACACCGCCCACCTCCGCGTCCGGTCGCAGGCGCTGCACGACGCTGCCGCACGCCGGCACGCCGGGGCACCCCTTCCCCGCGCGGCGGGCTGGCTCGCCCAGGCGCTGCTGGCCGGTCAGGTGGGCGACCGTCGTGCCCTGCGCCACGCCTGTCGTCGAGGACTCGACGCCGTCGACGAGCACCGGTCACTCATCGGTGACCTCGAGCTGCGCGCGCTCGCCAGCGGCTATGGGCTCGAGCTCGTGTCGATCGCGGTCGAGGACGCCGAGCGGGTGTCGGATGCGCGGGCCGTGCTCTGGTGGACTGACCGCTGGCGCGCCACGGCACTGACCAGCCCGGCCACCCGCCCCCCGGACGACCCCGAGCTGGCAAGCCAGATCTCGGCACTGCGTGACGTCACCCGACGCCTCACCCTGGACGGCGACGAGGGACACCTGGTCCGCGAACGCGTACGCCTCGAGTCGGCCGTGCGCAGCCGCTACCGACTGCTGCGCGCCGAGAGCGCGGAGCGGGCCGGTCCCGACCTCGCCCGACTCACCGAGCAGCTCGGCGAGACCGCACTGCTCTACATCGCGTACATCCGGGGCAGGCTCGTCGCGGTCACGGTCGCCGACGGACGGGCCCGTCTGAGGCGCCTCGCCGTCGGTAGGACCGCCGAGCGCGAGGCCGCCTTCGCGCACTTCGCCCTGCGGCGGGCGGCCCACGGCCGGACCGTCGACGTCGAGGCCGCCGGACGCCGACTGCAGGACCTTCTCCTCGGCGACCCCGACCCGGCCTGGTCGAGGCCCTCGGTGCTCGTCGTGCCCGCCGCATCGTTGTTGACCGTGCCGTTCGGGCTGATGCCCGCCCTGCGCGAGTCGGCCGTGACCGTCGCGCCGTCCATCGCCCTGTGGAACCGGGCGCAGGACGGTCGACGTGGCAGACAACACGCCGGCCACGTCGCCCTCGTCACCGGACCCGGCCTCAGCACCGAGCAGCGCGAGGTCACCGACCTGCACCGCCTCCACGCCGACGCCGTCCTCCTCGGCGGCGACTCGGCGACGGTCGACCGCACGCTCGCGGTTCTCGAGGGGGCTCGACTCGCGCACATCGCGGCCCACGGGGCCTTCCGCGCAGACGCCCCACTCTTCTCCTCGCTCATGCTGGCCGACGGGCCGCTCATGGTCCACGACCTCGACCACCTGGCCCGGCCGCCACGATCCGTCGTGCTGTCGGCGTGCGACGCGGGCGGCGCCCACCCCATCGGGGCGGACGAGGCCCTGGGACTCGTCTCGAGCCTGCTCGCCATGGGCACCCACTCGGTCGTCGCCAGCGTCAACCCGGTCAACGATGCCGCCACGGTGAGAGTCATGGCCACCGTCCACGCGACCGTCGCTGCGGGCGGTTCACTCGCCGAGGGGCTGCGGCAGGCACGGTGCGCAGCAGCGGGTGACCCGATGCTGGTGGCCACCGCCGCCTCGTTCACCGTCTGGGGGACGTGACCCGGGAGGCTCCGCGCTCACCGCGCGTCGAACCACGGCGTCGACATCACACGCTCGCCGTCGTGCTCGAGGACCAGCCGGGCCAGGCCGAGCGGCACCCTCTCGAACACGAACTGACCCGCGTCGAGGCTCAGCCGCGACAGGGACGCGGTCGTCTCCAGCGCGATGTGGGACTCGACGGCATACGGCTTGCCGGCGGCCATGACGACCCCGATGATCTGGGCGACGTCGCCGCGGCGGCTCACCTCGACCTCGATCGAGGTGCCCTCGTGCTCGAAGACGATGAGGGGGGATGCCGTGCCCGAACCGTTGCCGTCGCGCACGGCCATCTCCAGGAGGGGGTCGGTCGCCATCGTCATGAGGGCCGTGTCTGCGTGCCGGAGAGCGAACGCGGCGCGTCCCAGCGCGACGACGTCGTCGGGGACCGGGTCGATGACCTCGGCGATGCGTCCCAGGCGCTCGAGGAGCTCGAGGTCGTCGGGTCGAAGCTCATGGTCGGACATCACGACCTCCCCCTCGGGTCGAAGACGTAGCCGGAGGCGCCGACGAGGACGCGGAGCTTGTCGAGGCACCGCATCCGGGTCGGCCCGATCGAGCCGACCGAGATCTCGAGCGACGCCGAGATGGCCTTGTAGTTCGGGCGCTCACTCGCCATGAGCGCCCGGAGGAGCACCTGGCAGCGCTGCGGTAGCTGGACGAAGCACGACCAGAGCTCCGCGTCACGCTCGTCGTCGAGCAGGGCCGTGTCGAGCGCGAGCACCTGCTCGTCCACGGCGCTCGTCGCGAGGTCGTCGTCGCGCACGAGGTGCTCCCTGCCCTTCTTGCGCAGGATGCCCAGGCACTCGTGGCGCGCCGTGGTCGAGAGCCAGCCCGCCAGGGCCTCGGGCTGCGCGACCGTGTCGAGGTGGTCGAGGAGCTTGAGCCAGGTGTTCTGCACGACGTCGGCGGCGTCCTCCTGGCCGAGGCGGTGGCCGCGGGCGATGGCCCAGAGCAGCGAGGAGAAGCGCTCGACGAGGGCGTTCCACGCGGCGGCGTCTCCCTGCGAGGCGCGGGCGACCAGCTCCGTGAGCTCACCTGGTTCGCCCATGCGTCGCCTCTCCTCTGGGTGCTCAGTCTAGGTGTCACCCCGGGCAGACGGGCCGGACCGCCGAATTGATACATGCGCGGCCTCGGGCGCCGGCGGGCACGCGAAAGGGCGGTCGCTCCTCCCCTGTCCGGGAGCGACCACCCTTCGCGACGGGTGCTGCGGAGCCGGGCTCACGCAGCAGCCGGGCTCACTTCGACGACGCCTGCTTCTGCGACTCGGCGTTGGTCCTGCACTTCTTGCCCATCGCGTCGAGCTTGTCGCCGGCGGCCGAGACGACCTGGCGCTGGCCGTGCCAGTCGCTCTGGAACCGGTCGGCGTCCGTGCCGCCCCAGTTGCTCTTGATCGTGGAGACGGCGCCGTTGACGGCCTCGACGATGCCGTCGAGCTCGCCCTTGTAGCCGACCAGCTTGTCGCCGGACGCGGACACCGCGTCGGCGTTCATGCCCTTCTTGTAAACAGCCATGTCAGTTTCCCTTCAGAAGTCTGCGTGTGGTGGTCTGCGTGAGACGAGGCGGGTCAGTACTGCGACGAGGTGCTGCGCTGCTGCTGGACCTCGTGGTCGATCGTCGACTTCATCTCGGTGAGCAGCTTCTGGGCCTTCTGGAGCTCGGGACGGTGTGTGCCGGTCCACTCCTGCTCGAACTGGCGGGAGTCGTCACCCTGCCAGTTCTGCTTGAGCGACTCGACCTCCTGGTCGACCTTGGTGATGAGCTTCTGGATGGCCTCCGCCTGCTGCTGCAGGACGTTGCCCTGAGCGTTGACCTCATCGTCGTTCATTCCGAGCCAAGCCATGACCTTCTCCTTTGCCTGTGTTCCCCCGACTGATTCGGGAAGTTCTCCTCCGGACCAACCGTTCAGGCCCGCGCTGTGCCAACTCCTCGACGTCCGCGCCCCGGGCGGTTCGTCCCGATGGGCGGCTTTCGTCGACATGCAGAACCTATGTCAGCCCTCGGGGGGTGTCGATGGGGAGCACTCCCCATCGCCCGGCTGCCGTGTCACACACGATGGCGTATGCCGTGTGCAACCGTCGATCCCCTTGTGCCGCAAGACCTCTCGCCCGCCACCACCCGCGCACCACCCCGAACACACCGGGACGTTCACGACTCACCGGCATCCGATCCCGGTGTGTCGCCTTCTTCTCGGTGGGTTGCCAGGGAGGGTCATGGGAGGGCCACCTGGAGCAGCTCGAAACGGCCCTTCTCGACGAGGAAGCCCCGCCCCGGGGGGAGCTCTGCCCGGTTGAGCGCCGGGAGGTTGGCCTTGAAGACCGACAGGCCCTCGTTGCCGTCGGGGTGCAGGGCGAGGCCGGAGCGGGACGTCTTGAGCAGGGCCTGGAGACCGAAGTTGCTGCTGAAGAAGGCGGCCTCGCCCTCGGCCACGACGAGCTGGTCATTGTCGACGCACGCCTTGGTCAGGGTGGTCAGCGCGTTCTCGGCGCCCGACGGCGCGAGGTCGTCGATGCGCTCGATGAACACCGCGACCGGCCTCGTGGTGCGCCCCTCCTCGATCTCGGCCGTGAGCCGGCTCGCGAGCGCCGTCGTGGCCTCGCCACCGACCGCGGTCTCGGCCCAGATACCGAGGTCGAGCAGCTCGGAGGAGCGGCGCGGCGTCATGAGGTAGAGCGCGGAGCCCGAGCTGAACCGGAAGAGCCCGGCCGCGGTCGTGGCGACCGCCGTCGTGCGGCCCGATCCCGAGGGGCCGGTGATGATGAAGGTGCCCTTCGGGTCGAAGCCGTGCGACTCGAGCGTCGACGAGGCGACACCGACGACGGGGCGCCCACCGAACTCCGGCGGCAGGTCGCCCAGGGGGATGACCTCCGCGAGGCTCTCGATGGGCGGCGCCTGGCTGACGCCGGCCCTGCGAGTCGCTTCGGCGAAGGCCTCGATCGCGGCGGCCTGGACGGTGACGTCGGACGAGCCGCCGAGCACCGCGACCTGGACCTCGGAGCCGGACATCAGGCCGCGGCCCGGGGGCGAGGCCATCGTCAGGACGTCACCGGGGACGCCGAAGACGGAGTAGTCGTCCACGTTGCTCATGCGCAGGATGATGCGGCCCTGCACGGCGGCCGCGAGGTTCGTCGGCAGACCGGTGCGCTGGTCGGACGCGATGATGAAGTGGACGCCCACGGGTCGGCCGTCGGCAGCCAGCCCCGCGAGCATGTCCAGCCACTGGAAGCGCCCGCCGACCTCGTACGCCTGGCGGAAGGCCGTCATGTTGTCGATGAGGACGAGGACCCTGGGCTCGTCGGGTCGACCGGCGAGGCGGCGGTAGTCGGTGATGGTCGCGGCGCTGACGGCCGAGTAGCGCGAGGCCCGCTCGTCGATGGTGGCGCGCAGGGTCCGGATCAGGCGGGTGACGCGCTCGTGGTCGCCGCCCGGGACGATCGAGCCAACATGTGGCAGCGTCTCGAGCATCGCCAGGCCACGGTTGCCGAAGTCCAGTCCGTAGACGTGGCAGGGCCCGCCGCGCACGGTGTAGCCGGCCGCCACCGCCATCGAGCGGAGGAAGACGGACTTGCCGGAGCCCGACGTGCCGTAGATCGCGATGTTGCCCTCCTTGTCCGGGCGGAAGGCGATCTCGGGCTGGGCCTGGTTGTCGGGGTCGTCGGCGACACCGAAGACCAGCTCGTCGTCCCGACGCTGCGTCGGCAGGGTCGCGAGGTCGTAGACGGAGCGCATGTCGGGCAGCCACGGCTTGCGTGGCCTGGGCAGCTCGGCCATCCGCGCGGCGCGACCGAGCGTGCCGACGAGCCGCTGGATGTCGGTGGGCCCGAGGTCGGCGGCCTCGTCGGCGCCCTCGCCACGCGGCGGCTCCCACTCGACACCGCGACCGAAGGTGAGGGTCTCGACCTTCATGTCGGGCGGTGGCGGGACGTCGGAGGTCCACCCACCGGCATACCCCGTCTGGAAGGGGACGAGCCGGCCCGGGCCCGTCTTGGACACGGCACGGCCGGGCAGCGCGGGGTCGAAGAAGGCGGCCTCCTTGGAACCGAGCACGTCGTCGGAGTCGTTCTCGTCGGCCATGCGAAGCGCCATCCGGAGGTTGGTGTTGGCGCGCAGGTTGTCCTTGATGACCCCGGCGGGGCGCTGCGTGGCGAGGATCAGGTGCAGGCCGAGCGAACGGCCGCGCTGGGCGACGTTGACGACGCCGTCGACGAACTCGGGCACCTCCTGGACCAGGGCGGCGAACTCGTCGACGACGATGATGAGCGAGGGCGGGGCGCCGACCTCGCCCCGGCGCTCGAGCTCGACGAGGTCCTTGGCCTTGTGCCGCGCGAGCAGGTGCTCGCGGTAGTGCAGCTCGGCCGCGAGGGACGCGAGCGCCCGGCGCACCAGGTGTGGCGACAGGTCGGTGACGAGGCCCACGGTGTGCGGCAGCTTGACGCAGTCACGGAAGGCCGAGCCACCCTTGTAGTCCACGAGCAGGAAGGTGACGCGCTGGGGCGAGTGCGCCGCGGCCATGCCGAGGATCCACGCCTGGAGCAGCTCGGACTTGCCGGCGCCGGTCGTGCCGCCGACGAGGGCGTGGGGACCGTCGGAGCGGATGTCGACGGAGAAGGTGCCCTGGCTCGACTGCCCGACGATGGCGCGCAGGTTCCCCGGCTTGCGCGGCAGCACGGCGGGGGCGTACGGGCCGGTCAGGATCGAGCGCGACTCGCCCCACTTCTCGATGACCGCCTCCTCGGAGCTCGCGAGGTCGGTGCCGGCGAGCGTGAGGAGCGAGACGGCGCGCGGCAGGTCGCTCGCGTCGTCGACGGGCACGCCGGCGTCGACGACGGGCGCCAGCTGGCGCGCGCACGCCATCGCCTCGTCGAGGCTGATGCGGTCGACGACGACCGGCTGCACCTCCTCGCCGGCGTGGACGTAGCCGGCGAGCGAGCTCTCGTCGTCGCTGACGACGAGGAAGGTGTGGCACGCGGCCGGGAGCAGCTGCTGCGTCTCGGCCACCCAGACAACGACGATGCCGTGACGGTGGCCGCGCTCGGCGATCGCGACGAGGCGGCTGCGGTCGATGGGGGCGTCGCTCTCGACCACGACGAGAACCGTCGGCCGCTCGGCGCTCGCCTGCTCCCGCTCCTGGGCGGTGCCCTTGGCCTCGATGATGTCCTCGAGGGCGTCGGCCAGCGCCGAGCAGCCCGGTGCGCTGGCGGCCAGGTGGTGCGAGGCGATCGGGCTGTGCGGCGACGTCGTGTGCGGGAGCCACTTGAGGAAGTCCCACTCCCGGGCCGAGCTGCCGGAGGCGAAGGAGCAGATGGCGAGCTCCGCGGGCGAGTGCAGGGCCGCGGCCTGGAGCACGACGGACCGGGCAGCACCCAGCGCACTGGCCCGGTGGCCCGCGACGCCGATCGCTCCGTCCGACAGGGGGGCCGCGACGACGGGGACGTCGTGGACGACCTCCATGCCGCGCAGCTGCTCCGACACCTCGAGCCACGCCTCGGCCTTGGACCTGCCGACGGCGGGCATCTTGATGGAGGAGCGCGACGCCCGGGTGCCGAGCCCGAGCCGCAGCTCGGCGTAGCCGGGCACGTCACGTCGCCTGGTCCAGAGCAGGGCGCTGCGGTCGCGCACGGCGACGAGGCACTCCTGGCCGCTGGGGTGCTCGCCGCGCCGGGTGTGGCCCTCGACGTCGAGCGAGCCGCTGATGCGCTGGCTGAGCAGGCCGAGGTCCTCGCGGAAGTCCTCCATCGCCTGCGCGAAGTCCTTCTTCTGCTGGCGACGCGCCTCGTAGTACGTGCCGGCCATCATGAGCGGCATCATCAGCATGAAGACGATGCTGAACGCGCTCTTCGTGATGGCGAAGAGAACGGCACCCATGAGCAGCGGGACCACCATCGCCACGAGCGGCATCGGCTGGATCTTGCCGCGCTCGGGCAGGTCGGGGACCTGGAACTCCTGGCCGGAGAAGAGCGGAGCCACGCGCGGCGAGCGCGAGAACGCCACCGTTCCGGCGTCGCCGGAGAGCACTCCGCTGCCGGGACGGCTCACGACGCCGTCGCCCTGCACGTGCACCTCGAGCTCGGTGTCGCCGAGGCGCACGACGTCGCCGCTCTTGAGGTGGGCGCGGGTGACCTGCTGGCCACCGGCGGTGATGCCGTTGGCGGAGCCGAGGTCGACGACCTCGACGACCTCCTGGATGACGAGCTTGGCGTGCCGGCGTGAGACCGACTCGTCGGACAGCTGCACCTCGCAGCCGCGACCGCGGCCGATGTATGCCGTCCCGCGGGCGAGCGGGAACTCGCGCCCCGCGTCGGGTCCCGAGCGGATGTGGGCCACGGCGACGGGCCGACCCCGGTCGACGAACCCCTCGCCGGCACGGGTCGTCGAGACCCGCATGCCGGACTGCAGCCCGCTCTCGGCGACGGTCGCACGCGGGTCGAGACCGCGCATGTCCTGGTCGACGAGTGCGAGCGTCATCGACGCGTCGACACCGAGCACGCTCGACCGGTGGGGGTCGGCGGCCGCGAGGTAGGCCGCGAGGTCGCCGACCGTGGTGGCCGAGTCCGTCGTCGCGACGAGGTCTGTCTCTCGGTCACCCGACCGGAGGACGAACTTCAGCTTCACGCGTCACCTTTCGTGGCGTTCGAGCTCGAGGTGGTTCCGGGCGTGCCCGCGCCGCGACGGCTGCCGCGGCGTCCCGCCCTCGACCCGGTCGACCCGGTCGGGGCGGTCGTGCCGATCCCGGCCTTGGTGTCCTTGACGCGTCGGCCGGGCTGCTGCGGGTCGCTCTGGCGGCGCGAGGTGCGCGCACGGGCGGGACCGAGGCCGGCTCCTGTGGGCAGGTGGTCACGGAAGGTGCGCAGCGACACGTCGCCGCGCAGCTTCTGCCAGAAGCCCTGCTCCTTGCGGATGCGCCTGCGCGCCGTCTCGACGTCGGCCCAGAAGGCGTCGACCTCCTCGGACGTCGGTTCGGCGACGTCGAAGACGTGCCCGTTGGCCGCGGCCGCGAGCGACACGAGCTCCAGTCGTCGAGTGCTCACTTTCCCCCCGTCAGGGGAGGGCGAGGCCGCGTGCGAACCCGGGGGGAAGTGAGCACTCGACGGGACGGGTGCCCCCATGAGGGCTCCGTCGACGACGGGGCTCGGCTTCTCGGGCGGCGGCCCGAAGACATGCTCCTCGAGGGCGCGCGCCTGCTCCAGACGGGTTCCCTTGACCGGCACGGGCATCCTCAGGTCGCGGGCGGTGTCGACGACCTCGCGCCACCCCCCGCTGACGCGGCCCGCGGTCTCGCCGGTCATGCGTCGGCGTCGCCGCCGCAGCCACTTGGCGGCCCGGATCGCCCCGTAGACCAGGAGCATCACGAGCAGCGGCACGACGACGAGGAAGACGAGCCAGCGCAGCCAGTCCGGCCAGTTGTCAGGATCGAGCGGGTTCTTGTCGTCCTTGGGTGGCGTCTTGAGCTGCGTCGCGTTCTGCGCCTGGTCGGGCCCCTGGAGGACGCTCGGCGGGTTGTTCGCCGCGGGCGGGGGCACCTGGGCGCCGGTCTTCTTCTCCTCGGACTTCTGGATCAGCTGCTGCGGCTTCTTGTTGCGATCGGGGACGAAGTGCTTCCAGTAGATCGGCTGCCATGAGCCGTCCGACCGTGCCACCTCGACCCAGGCGTGGACGTCCTTGCCCTTGATGGCGCCGGTGGCGTCGGGCTCGGCACCGAGCACGACCCGGGCCGGCACGCCGAGGCGGTTGGACGCGAGCGCCAGCGCGGAGGCGTACTGCTCGTCGTTGCCGGCCAGCTGCGTGGCCTTCATGAACTGGGTCATGCGCCGGAGGCTGTGTCCGGGGAGGAAGACGTTCTGGTAGTCGCCCGGGGCCCCGCCGTCGGTGTAAGCGCCGTCCTGCATGGCCCGGGCCACGGCGACGACCTTCTGCCACTGGCCGTCCACGCGCTCGGTCCACGGCGACATCTTGTCGTCGAGGAAGGTGAGGTTCTGGCTGTCGACGACGGTGCCGTCGGCCACGTCGACGCTCTCAGGCAGCTCGGCGTCGACCTTCTGCGTCAGCGCGGTGACGGTGTAGGTGTCGCCGGCCTGGAGCTTCTCAGGCAGGACGCCGGTGTTGGTGTCGACGTTGAACCGCAGGTCGTCGGAGAGGCGGTCACCCCGCGAGCCGCCGAACTCGAGGCCGGTCACCGTGCCGAAGGTCGGCAGCCAGACGTCGCTGTAGCCCCCGGCGGGTACGCCGACGGTCGCGGTGACCGGGTCGCCGGCGCCCTCGGTGGCGATGTGGCTGCCGACCTTGCGGAAGCTGGTGCCGCCGGGGTCGTCGCCCGAGCCGAGGTTGGCGACGTTGCCGGCGCCCCACACGAAGTCGTCGTAGGAGTCGAGGGCGGCGATGCGCACGGGCACGCCCGGCGGCAGTCCCTTGACCGTCAGGAGCGTCTTGTCGAACAGCTCCGAGCCGTTGGGCTCGGTGTACTGCCGGAAGCCCGCGAGCGGGGACGCGTACTGCGTGACGTCGAAGGGCGGCACGAGCGACGCACGGAACACGGTGCGGTCCGCGGTGCTCGCGCCCGGGAGCAGCGGCCCGACGAAGAAGCCACCCACCGTGGCGGCGGCCAGCAGCGCTGCGGTCGTCGCCGCGCGCGTCGTGCGACCCGCGCCGTTCTGCAGCGCCGGCCGGTTGCGGTTGCTGCGCACCGCCGTCCAGCCGATCGCCACGAGCGCGAAGACCGCGCCCTGGAGCAGCACCGCCGCGGGCGTCAGCGTGCCCAGCACGATCGAGGCGACGAGGAGCAGCACGGGCGCCACGAGAGCCGTGATCGCCCCGGTCCACCGGCGCGCGACGCCGTAGACCAGCGAGGCACCGACGAGAGCGAAGAGGAACGGCAGGGCCATGTAGGGCCCCTCGGAGTCGATGGGCGGGAGCGCGGTCAGCAGCTCCTTCCAGCCGGGGACGGCCATGTGCACAAGCGTCGAGAAGGTCTGCGCGGACGGGATGGACCCGACGACGAGGTCCTCACGGATCGCGATCGGCCCGCCGAGGAGGAGGTAGGCCGCCGCGACCGCGAGCAACGTGACGATCCCAGGTGCCCGGAAGGTCGCGGTGGCATGGGAGAGGAGCAGACCGGTGACGAGGCCGGCGACGCCGACCCAGAGCCAGCCGAGACCGAAGAAGGTCGTGCGGAAGCCGACGAGCGCGAGCCCCACGAGCACGGCCGTGAAGCCCGCGTCGACGAGGTGGGCGGTGCTGGGGCGCAGGCGCACGAGCTGGGCGCGCACCCGCTCTCCCGCCGACGGGGGCGTGGCCAGCGCGGACGGAGGCGGTGCCGGGATCGAGCCCGTCGATCCTGACTGCGTCGGAGCGCTCATCGGGCCACCCCCGAGACGAGAAGCGTGCGGAGGTCCTCGAGCGCGGCGAGCGTGAGGATGACGAGGCCACCACCACGCCGGATGCCGTGGCCGGCCTGCGGGTCGATGACGACGATGACGCGTGTGACCTCGGGCGGGAACTGGCCGGCCGCGCGCTGCAGCTCGAGAAACGGCCGGTGCGGTCCGGTCACGATGAAGCACGTGCTCGTGTCGGGGGCCAGCTCCGCGGCGTCGAGCGAGGTCGTGAAGAGGTCGACCGGGCCGGGTTCCACGCGTGACATGGCGTCGAGGCCGATCTGCGGCACGGACCTCGTGACCTTCTGCGGGCCGCAGACGATGGTGCAGTCCTGCTCGTCGAGCATGACCCGGACCATGATCGAGCTGCCGACCGAGATGGCCGTCTCGACGTCCGCCTGGATCGCCGTCGGTGCGTTCGCGGCCATCACGTCACGCTCGACGTCGCGGTCGGACTGCCCCGTCTTGCCGTGGCCGGACCGGTACTGCTCCGGGTCGGGGTCGATGATGATCGTGACGTGCGAGCGACGCGTGTCCAGGAACTGGCGCACGAGGAGCCTGCCGGCCTTGGCCGAGCTGCGCCAGTGGATGTAGCGGCGGTCGTCGCCGGGCTGGTACTCGCGGAGCGCGTGGAAGGCGAGGTCACTCATCGAGACGTCCTCGGTGGTGCTGCCCTCGAGGTCGCGCAGCAGGCCGGCTCCGAGCGACTCGAGCGCGACGGTGCGCGGGTGGACGAAGAGCTCGGTGCGCTCCGTCCAGGTCAAGGTGCGGCGCATCAGGCCGAGCGGGTCGCCCTGGACGGTCGTCGCGGGCCCGACCTGGATGACACCACGCCGCGAGGTCGGCACGACGAAGAGCTCCTCGTGCGCGTTGTCCGGGGTCAGGGCCGGCAGCACGAAGCGCGCGGCTGACAATCCCACCGGCAGCTCGACGAGGATCGGCAGCATGGGCGTGCGCGCCTCGTTGGTCACGAGGATGCGTCCGGTCGCGGGGTCGCCCACGACGACTCGGCGGGGGTCGACCTCGGCGAGGATGCGGACCTTCGTGCGACCGAGGGCCAGGACGAAGCAGGTGGCGAAGAGGAGGAGCGCCGCCGCTGCGACCATGAGCAGCTCGGTCCACCCCCACCGGGCTCCGACGAGCCAGCAGACGAGACCGAGGGCGAGGATCGTCCAGCCGAGCGGTGAGACCCAACCCAGGATGCCGGCGACCGGGCGCCACACGCTTTCGGTCCGACCGGCCACCTGCTCGATCGAACGCGTGATCGGCGCGGTGACCTGGCGGATGCCACGGCTCGTCGTGCCCGGAACCGGTCGTGCTCCACCGCCGTTCGTGGACGGCGCTGCCGATGTCGCGCCTGCGGACGCAGCCGCGGGCGCGCCGGCACCGGCCGACGCTCCCCGGCGTGACGGCATACGGAAGCGGCCGCCGCGACGCGACGACGTGGCCCCCTGGTCCTGCTGGGTCATGCGCTCCCCTTGGTTGCTTCTGCTCGAGTCGCGTTCAGGCCGAGGCGCGCTCGGCCGGCGGCGCGATGTCGCCGAGGATCTGGTCGACACACTGCTCGACGGTCGTGCCGGCGAACTGCGCCTCGGCGTTGAGCAGCAGGCGGTGGCTCAGCACCGGCTCGGCGAGCAGCTTGATGTCGTCGGGGACGACGTACGTGCGGCCCTGGCTCGCGGCCCACGTCTTGGCGCAGCGGACGTAGGCGAGGCAGCCACGGACCGACAGGCCGAGCTTGAGCGAGGGGTGGCGTCGTGTCTCCTCGGCGATCCGGCTGACGTAGCCGAGGATGGCGGGGTCGACGTGCACCTCGTCGGCCAGCTTGCTCATCTCGACGATGACGTTGCTGGCGATGAGCGGACTCAGCGTCTTGGCGCGGTCACGCGTCTTGGCGTCGGCGAGCACGGCGATCGTCGCCTCGTGGTCGGGGTAGCCGACGCTCGCCTTCATGAGGAAGCGGTCGAGCTGCGCCTCCGGAAGGCGGTAGGTGCCGGCCTGCTCGATGGGGTTCTGCGTCGCGATGACCATGAACGGCTCGCCCACGGAGTGCGGCTTGCCGTCGATCGTGACGCGGCCCTCCTCCATGACCTCGAGCAGCGCCGACTGCGTCTTCGGCGAGGCGCGGTTGATCTCGTCGGCGAGCACGATGGTGGCGAAGATGGGTCCGGGATGGAACTCGAAGCTCTGCTTCGTCGGCTCGTAGATGGTCACGCCGGTGACGTCGCTGGGAAGCAGGTCGGGCGTGAACTGGATGCGGCTGTGCGTGCCCTGCACCGTGGCGGACAGCGCGCGGGCGAGCTGCGTCTTGCCGGTTCCCGGGAAGTCCTCGAGGAGCATGTGGCCCTCCGAGAGCAGGCAGGTCAGTGCGAGACGCGTCACGTGCTGCTTGCCGAGGACGGCCTTCTCGATGTTGCCGACGAGCTGGTCGAAGGTGTGCGCGAACCAGGTCACCTGCTCCTGGGTGATCTGGCTGGTGGTGCGACCGGTGGCGGGGTGGGCCGTCATGGGTGTCGTTCTCCTGTCGTGTCTTTCGTCAAGCGTGCGTATGCCGTGTGGCGAGTGGGCGCGAGGCCGCTCACTCGCGGATGGGGGGCCGTCACCCCCAGGGATTGCGTTGTGCGGAGTCGGACCCGTTCGACGACGAGCAGGTCACGCGGACCCAGCCGTTGGGGAACCCGAAGAACTTGTGGGAGTCGTTGCCGCCGTTGGTCGGGCGGTGCGACCCGCCGGAGCCGTTGTCGGGGTTGGACCAGCCCCCGTCTGAGCTGTCGACGGTGCAGCTGATGGCGCCGTCGTAGTTCGACAGGTTGTAGCCGATGTGGTTGCAGTTCGAGCCGCACTGGGTGCCGTCCGGCTTGAGGCAGCCGGTCGCCCCGCAGCCACTGCCCTTGTAGACCGAGTTCACCTGGGGCTTCGGCGGCGGGGGGGCGTCGTTCGTACGGCCGGCCCCGCTGGATGTCGGGCCGTCACCCGAGCGGTCGGCGTACGGGGTCACCTTGATGTTGATCGTCGTCGAGTAGCCGAGGCCCGAGACGGTGCACGACGTCTGGTTGGGGCCGAGGTTGCTGGCACAGCCGCTGCCACCGTTGGTCCTGCTGATCCGGTAGCCCTGGATCGGGTTGCCGTTGTTGGCCGGCTTGTTCCAGCTGAAGGTGATGCTGTTGCCGTCGTGCGACTCGCGAATGCCGCCCACGCCCAGGGTCGGGCCGTACGGGTGCACCCGGATGGCGTTGGACAGCGGCGAGCAGTAGCCCGCCGAGTTGCAGGCCCGGATCGCGATGGTGCGTGACGTGGGTTCCAGGGCACGGGTGGTCCCCGCCGACGGGCAGCTGGCGCCGGAGCACGGGAAGGATCCCGTGACACCGTCGGTCGTCCAGTGGATGCGGTCGTAGCCTCCCGCGTGGGCGCTGCCGACGCTGAAGGTGACGTCGATCATCTTGTCCGGACGGGGCGTCGTCGCCGTGAGCAGCGTCGGCGTGTCGGGGTAGCCGTTGGCGACGTAGCTCGAGAAGTTCGCCTTGTCGGAGGTCGCCGGTCCGCCGTTCGTCGCCGTGACGACGTACTGCACCGTCTGCCCCTGGTAGGGGATCGTGTCGCTGGCCACACGCTGGCCTCCACCCGACACGGTGGCGATGTTGTTCCAGGCACCGCCGTCCGTGCGGCGGAACACGTCGTACTTCGTGATGGGCGGACCGTTCGGGTCGGTCGATGCCCACGCGATGGAGACCTGGGCGTTCGCCTCCCCCGGCACGGGTTCGCGCGGGCTCAGCGTCGGGGCCGGCACCGCGGCCGGCTTGCCGAACGACTGGGCCTTGACCTGAGGACCGAAGCGACCCCAGCCGGCCTCGTTGTTGGCTTGGATCCGGACGTTGTACGCGTCGTTGTTGACCAGTCCGCTGATGACCTTGGTCAGACCCGGCGCAGCCACCTCTGCCTGCCCGGTGGCCCCGGCGCTGCCGCCGATGTTGACCCACTGGACGCGGTACTTGAGCACCTTGCTGCCCTCGTTGCGCGGCTCGCTCCACCGCACCGTCAGCTTGCGGTCGCCGGGCGTGATGTCGGTGATCGACGTCGCCTTGGGCTTGGTGTCGGGCCGCACCGTGTTGCTCCGCGGGCTCTGGTCGGACCAGCCGACCGGGTTGCGGCTGCGGACCGTGAACGCGTAGTCCTGACCGTTGGTCAGTCCGGTGATGGTGCACGGCGACGACGAGCACGCCTTGGTCCCGCCGCCGGGACCGATGGCGGTGACCTCGTAGCCCTGGATGGGCAGACCGCCGTCGTAGGCCGGCGGCCGGAAGTCGACCCGCGCGCTGCTGCCGAGGATGCGGTCCGCAACCGCCGTCGGGGCCGCCATGGGGTCCGGTCTGCTGCGCACGCTGACCGCCACCTGACCCAGCGCCGCCGGACGGCCCGGAGCGTCGGTGACCTGCACCGAGATGCTCGCGTCACCGCGACCCTTGTCGGACGCGGACACCGTGATCTGGCAGCCGCTCTGGGTCGCGCTCACGCCCGTGCCCGACACGACCCGCGCGGACTGCACCTGGCACTTCGGAGCGGTCAGGGGGCTGTCGAGGTACTGCGACAGGTTGACCGTTCGGCTCGTCCCGGCGATGAGGCCCTCGACCCGCACCGGACGCAGCGTGGCCGCGGGCGGGGCGCTGACGACCCGGACCTTGACCTTGTAGGACTCGGCGCCCCCCTTGGCCTTGACGGTCACGGCACCCGTCGCGCCCTCCTGCGCAGCGGGCTGCGCCTTGAGCACGACCTGCCGCCCGCCGGAGCCGGCCTGCCCCAGGTCGACCCGGTCGATGGCCGGGTCCCAGCTTGCTTCGTACTGGGCGTTGTTCGCGTCCATGCCGGTCGGCAGCCAGGCGTGGCAGAGCCTCGGGATGTCGAAGGTTCGGGCGGGCCCGTCGGCGACGAGCCTGACCTCGTGGTCGGGGCAGCGCAGCACGGGCACGTCGGGGCCGATCTGGACCGGGATCGTGACGTAGGCCGACTGGGCGGCCTTGTCAGCGGGACCGGTCGCGTTCGTCACCTCGAGCATCAGCGCCGCAGGACCGACGTAGCCGTTGGTCGACGTGAGCTTGAGCTCGGTGCCGGACGAGACCGCGGACTGGAGGTTCTCGTCGGGCGACGTCGACACCGTGTCGGGCGAGGTCAGGGCAACCTTGCCACCCCGTGGGTCGCTGACGTGGTCACCGAGGCTCACGCTGACGGTCGAGTCGGCGCCCATCCTGATGACCTTGCCGTCCACGACGTACGGCGCCCCGTTGGTACCGGCCGGCACGTAGATGAGGGCCATGGCCGACGCCCCGTCGGCGTCCTCGATGACGTAGGGCACGACGCGGGCCTGCGCGCGCAGCTGGATGCGCAGCTTGCGGCCCTCGCGCACGACGCCGTCGCCGATGAACCGCGTGATCCTCAGGCTCGCCTGGTCTCCGTCGAGGTCCCGGTCGTTGGCGAGTGCGTCGACGAGGATCGAGGTCTCGCCCTGCTTGGCGAGACCGGTGTCGTCGACCGCGATCGGCGGGTTGTTGAAGTCCTTCTGGCCGCGCACGGTCAGCGTCGACTTCGAGGCGTCGAAGAGCCCGTCGGTGATGCCGTAGGTCAGCACCTTGGCCGGCCCGTCATCGGGCGCGACCACCTTGAAGGTGTCGTCCTTCTGCTTCTGGAAGTCCTTGAGCACGTCCGCGTCGTTGAGCGTCGACAGGTCGACGAACGACACCGAGTCGCCCGCGGCGATGAGGTCGTTGGACAGCACGTCGGCGTGCACGGTGCGACCGGGGGCCGCCACGATGTCGTCCTCGACGGCGACGGGGGGCTGCGGGTCCCCCGGCTGGACGACGCCGACCCGCACGAAGCCCTCGCTCGTCAGGCCGAAGCGGTCCCGCAGCTGGTAGCGGATGACTTCCGTGCCGGCACTGCGGGGATAGGCCTCGTAGCGGATGGTGGCAGCGCCGAAGCCGAGCACGCGACCCAGGCGGAGGTCCACGGCTTTGCCGTCCTCCCCGACGATCCCACTGACGAAGGTGAGGTCGCCGTCGGGGTCGACGCCGCTCGTGGGCACCGTGATGGCCAGGGTGTCGCCGGCGGTGACGCTCGCAGAGAAGCTGCGCGCGGACGGCGGCTGGTTGGGATACCTCACCGCGTCGGGAAGCGGGTTGATCGTCACGTCCACACGACCGGTCACCGCCCGGGCCCGCAGGCCCTCGGGGTAGGTGGCGTATTCGAGGATCGCCGACGTCGGGCCCTTGAGCGCCTCCTGATCGGGCACGTAGCGCACGACCGTGCCGGATGCGAAGGCCTGACCGCCACCGGAGAGCACCTTGACGCTCGAGGGGTCGAGCTTGAGCGGGATGCCCTCGCTCATCGAGTCGTTGTCGAGCGCCGGGATCGTCACCGCGTCACCGACGCGAACCGTCGCGACGTCGTCGACGACCGTGGGCAGCACCTTGTCCCTGGGCTGCGGCTTCTGCACGACCGACAGCTGGCCGACCGCGGTCTTCGTGCCGTCGCTGATCGTGTAGCTGACCGTGCCGCGTCGCGGCGTGTCCCCGTCGAGGGGCGCCGTCGCCTCGGCGCGGATCCAGCGACCCTGGACGACGGACACGCGCAACCACGCGTCACCGGTGACGACGCGCTGCACGACGAGGACGTCGCTGCGCGGGCTGTAGTCGTTCGACAGCACGTCAGCGATGACGGGTGTCTGCCCACGCAGCACCGCGGCATCGGGAGTCGCCACCGGCGGGAGGTCGGCCGACGGGTTGGGCATGATGTCGACGCGGATGCGCCCGACGCTGACCCCGGAGCCCACCTGGGCGGCATACGTGACGGTCGAGGTGCCGGGTGTCTGGCCCGTCACCGTGAGGACGTTGGTGTCGAGGTTGGTGTCCAGGGTCAGCTGTCCCGGACCCTTGACGGCCTGCGCGAGGCGCAGGCGGGCCTGCGGGTCGGTCGGGTCCGCCCCTGCGATGTCGTTGCCGAGAGGCTGGAGCTGCACCGGCTTGCCGACGACGGCGCGCAGCACGTCGGGCTGGGTCTTCGGCGGGACCGCCTTGCTGTCCTGCTCGCTCAGCACGTCGAGCGTGACCGACGCCTTCTGGGTGCCGCCACGACCGTCGTCGACCTGGTAGTCGACGACCTGGTCGCCCTTCTCGCCCTGCGCCTTGACGGTCAGGGCGCCGGAGCCGTCGACGCCGGTGGTCGTCGGGTCGAGCGCCGAGACCTGGATGGGGTCGTTCTCGGCGTCGCGCCAGTCGGCGATGACCCCCACGCGGACGGAGCCGCTCGCGACGACGGGGTACTTCGCCTGCGCGAGCTTCGCCTGACCCGCCCGCAGCTTCGGCGCGGCGTTGACGTCGGGGCCGACGATGCGCACGGTGACCTTCGCCGTGGCGCGGCCGTTCTTCGCGGTCGTGCCGTTGTTGACGGTGTAGTCGAAGGAGAACGAGCCGCTGGCCTCCTCGGGGACCGTGACCTGGACGGTCTGCCCGTCGGCCGAGGCGCTCGTCGAGATGCCGTCAGTGCCCGGCTGGCTGACGTCGCCGGGAGAGATCGCCAGGATGGAGCCTTGGGAGTCCGAGTCGTTGTCGAGCACGTGCAGGGTCGAGGTGCGGCCAGGGCGGACCTGCAGGTTGTCCGGCTGAGCCTTGGGCGGCGTGCGGCTCACCTCGTCGTCGACGAGGTTCTCGTCCTTCTTCTTGTTCTTGTCGTCGGTCTGCGGCGGCGGGATGACGGAGTTCCAGTTGTCGATCTTGACGCGGTTGCGGTCGATGTCCCAGACGTCGCCCGAGTCGAGGTCGTTGAGCACGATGAGGCCGCGGTTGACGCGCAGCTTCACGCCGTCGGTGCGCACACCCTTCTTCATCGCGCCGAGGTCGACCGTGTCGGCGTCGGCAGGAGCGCCGCAATTGCGGCCGTAGTAGACGTTCGACGCCCCGGCCCAGGCCGCGTGGACGCAGCTCGCGAGGCGGACGGGTGCGGAGAGGAAGAGCCGCCGGCCCGGAGCGCCCTGGCTCAGCTTCACGCCGCCGGTGGTGGGGCTGTCGCCGGTCAGCGAGACCTGGCTCAGCTGCGCCTCGTCCTGGATGAGGACGGATGCCGCGTCGGGACCGGGCTGCTGGAGCGCCGCGAACGCCGGGTTGCCGGGCTCGGCGTTGCCGACGGACAGCTGCTCCGGCTGCTCGAGGGCGTCGGAGTAGAGCTTGCCCGTGGCGGAGTCCCAGACGACCCAGTGCGAGCCGACGGCGGTCACCTGGGCCGACTTGGAGGAGAAGCCCAGTTTCGTCGTGACCGGCTTGGCGAGGCCGTTGCCCTCGGGCCTCAGCACGGTGACCGTGCCCACCTCGGCGGACACGGCATACACCGTGCCGTCGACGCCGACGGCGACGGCAGCGTTGCCGCCCACCTTCGCGAGCGGCTTGGCCTGCGTCTGGAGGGCGTCGAGGCCGGTGATGCCCCTCCGGTCGTCGACCCGTTGGGCCCGCACCTCGCCCTTGGCCGGGTCGATCATCGCGATCGTCCCGCCGCGGACGTCGACGAGGGGGGCGGTGAAGACCCGGTTGCCGGTGGCGGTGCTCGGCTTGGGCACGACGATCGACTGCTCCGGGGCGAGGGTGCCCTCAGCCGGGTTGATCGGGACGATCTGGTTGCTGGCCCGGGAGTAGCCGACGATCGCCGCGCCGTCCTGGAAGACGTCGAGGCCCGAGCCGGTCGAGCCGTCGGACAGGACGCCGGCGTCGAGCTGGCCGGCCGGCTTGTTGATGCGCCCATAGCGGGCCTGCTCGGCGTTGGTCACCCAGATGCCGCCGTCGTTGAGGTCGGCCTTGCGGACGACCTCACCCTCGCTGCGGGTCGCGAACCAGACGAGCAGGCTCGCGACGAGGGCGACGACGACGGTGGAGACGACTCCGACCCGTCGCTTGGTGGCGGCGGTGCTCATGCGTTCCCCTGTCCGGCGACGACCGTGCGTGCGTCGGCCCGGTTCTCTTCGGCTGGCGTGGTGTCGGCGGTGGCCGGCGCGTCGATGAGGGCGAGGTCGTCCTCGGTGACGAGCTTGGTCGAGAGCGCGTGCTCGACGAGCCGGGCCTTGCGGTTGGTCGCGAGCTTCCCGACGCCGCCGTGCAGGCCGCGCGTGCCGGCGTCGGCGAGCTTCTGGCAGACGTTGTCGAGCTTGCGGTTGAAACGGGTGAGGGTCCAGCCGAGCCGATCGGCGGCAACGGCCGAGGAGGGTATCTGGCTCGTGCCCGCGTCACGCCGGCGCAGGAAGGGCTCGCAGAGCGCGACGACGAGGAGCTTCTGGTCGGGGGTGAGCGACACGCGCCCGACCGTTGCCGCACCGATCTCGTCGTCGTCGGCCTGCACGGGGGCATCGGCCGTGACGGACTTGAACGCCGGGCTCGCCACGTGGATCTCGAAGTCGTAGGTCGTCGGGCCGGCGGTGAACCACACGATGAGCTGCCTCATCGCGAGCGGGATCTTGGCGCCCGGGTTGAGCCACGCCTGGAACAGGCCCTGCTCGTCGGCGACCGTGGCCGTGAGCGTGGAGCCGGTGTTGCTCAACCACCAGAAGCCGTTCTCGAACGACACGACGAGGAAGGTGCGGTGCAGGTAGGGGTTGTCGTCCACCTCGATGTCGCCCGCGCGACCGATGGTCAGACCGGTTTCGGGCGACACGGAGTGCTCCTCGCCGCAGAACACGACGGTCACCTTGCTGTGGATCACGATCAGGTCCCCTGTTCCTGTCGACACGCTCTCGCGCCGGCGGCTGACGACGTCCGGCTGCGCCGCGTTACGGGCGTTTGTGGCGGTTTGCTGGTATCTGTGTCGAGGTTGCCGTGTCGACCGGAGCCTGTCCACCCGCCGTCCTACTCAGGCGACCGGTGCAGCTGGGCCCACGGAGTCCGTCGTCCCGGTCGTCCGCCCGCCTCACTGCGCGGTCTCGCACTGCACGTCGGCGCCGGGAGAGGCCTGGCCGGAGCGAGCCACCACGACGGTGGCGCACACCTTGGTCCCCTTGGCGGCCTTCACCGTGAAGGTCCTGGCCGTGACCGAGACGAGCTTCGCGCGCTCCGGGTTCCCGGCGTCGGCCGAGGTCGGGCCGTAGGAGACGCGGAAGGTGTCCTTCTTCGAGGGCTGCGGGTAGTTCCACGTGAAACTGACGCTGCCGCGGCCGGACCTCGTCGAGATCGTCGGCTTGTCGAAGACACCGTCGCCGATGGCACTGTCGTCACCCGGCATCGACACGGTGGCACTGGGCGTGGCCGCCGCCGGGGTCGGGTCTCCGGACCCCGGCCGGAGGACGAGGAGGACGACCAGGCCGGCGAGGACGAGGACCACGGCGGCCGCGAGTCCCCAGAGGACGGCCGGCTTCGCGAGCGGGGATGTCGATGTCGGCTGCGGCACCGGAGTGCCCTGCGACCCCACGCCACTCGCTGCCCGTCGGACCGTGGCGTCCTCGGCCGAGTCCGGCCCGAGCGGCGCAGTCCGGCTCGTCAGCGGGTCGGTCACCGCGGCCGGGCGGACCGGGGCGGCGGGGTTCGGCAGGGTCGGGCTCTGCATCGGGGCCGGTGACCAGCGCTGCGCACCGGCCTCCGAGCGGCGACGCGTCTCGTCGTCGAGCATCGTCGGCGACGGACCGACGGGCTGGGCCACGACGGTCTGCGGCGCCTTGATCCTCGTCCGGTCCTCGTCGTCGACGGACCGACCGGTCGGCGAGCCCTGGGTCTGGCTGACGAGCGTCGTGTGTCCCTGCTCGTCGAGCACGACGATGGGCGTGCGACCCAGCCGCTGCTGCTGCTCGACCGCCTGCAGTGCGCGGGCGAGCTCGAGCGCTGACGCCGGTCGGTGCGCGGGGTCCTTGGCCATCGCCTGCGACAGCAGGCGCTCGAGGCCGGCCGGTACGTCCTGGCGTCCCGTCGCGGGCGGCGCGGTGCTGCGGATCCGCGGCATCAACGCATACGCCGAGTTGTCGCCGCCCGGCACCTCGAACGGCGAGCGGCCGACGAGCAGCTGCCAGAGCGTCGCGGCGAGCGAGTAGACGTCGGAGCGCTCGTCGCCGTTGCTCTGGCCGTAGAGCACCTCGGGTGGCGCCCACGGCACCGAGACGCCGACGTCGTCGGTGCTCTCGGCCTCGACGTCGCCCTCCCGAGCACCACGCCCGGCGATGCCGAAGTCGGTGAGTCCCGGAGCGCCGTACGCGCTGACGAGGACGTTGGCCGGCTTGATGTCGCGGTGCGTGATGTGGGCGCGGTGCGCCGTCTCGACCGCGCTCGCGAGCTGGATGCCGGTGCGCAGCACGTCCTCGACGGAGAAGCGCTCGGCGCGCGCCCGCATCGCCAGGTTGGGCGGCGGGTAGTACTTCATGACGAGGTAGGGGCGCCCGTCGTCGGACGTACCGGAGCGGAAGACCTGCACGATGTACGGATGGTCGCCGAGGGCGGCCATCGTGTCGGCCTCCTCGACGAACTGCTGGCGCAGCCCGTCGGTCAGGCCCTCGGACTTGAGCACCTTGACCGCGACCGGCATGCGGGGGCTCTGCTGCTCGTAGAGGAAGACGTCGGCGTAGCCACCCGAGCCGAGCGGCTGGACGAAGACGAGTCCCGGGATCTTCGGGGGAGCGCCCTTCTTCACGACTCACCTCCGTCCCAGGCCGGCAGGGCGTCGGGCGAGCGGGTCACGGCGACGCCTCGAAGGTGAAGGAGACCTCGTCGGCCATCGAGACGGACGAACCGGGCTCGAGGACCTGTTGGTCGTTGGCGCGCAGGCGGAGCGGGCTCTCCCCCGGGAGGGTCACGGTCGTGCCGTTCGTCGTCCCGAGGTCGCGGATGAGCACGTGCCAGCCCTCGAGGATGACCTCGACGTGGTTGCGCGACACGTCGCGTTCGGGACTCGGCACCTTGACGACGTGCGGGCGGTCGTGGACGCCAAGGCCGTCGCCCGGCCTGGGGGCACGGCCGAGCAGGACGCTCCGGTCGAGGGTGACGACGTCGCCCGTCGACAGCCGCAGCACGCCCAGGGGTGGGCGCGGCATCGTGAACGGCTCCTGCGGCGGGATGCTCGACCCGCAGACCCGACACCGGTCGCTGTGGGGCGGCGTCGGGTGGCCGGTGGCACAGAGGACGGCCAGGACGCTCGGCCCGGAGAAGGCCTGGTTCTGAGCGGCGATGCGCGCCTCGATCAGTGCACTCCGGTCCACCGTCAGCTCGGTCTCGTCGTCGGTGACTGTGTCGACGTCGGCAGCGGGAGCGGCGGTGGGCGCGGGCGGCGACGTGATCTGCTCCGTGCCCGGAGCGGCCGCAGCGACGGGCGCGACACGTGGTGCGGCGGGTGCCGTGACGGGCACGTCGTAGGTCGGCTCCTCGTGCGGCTGGGCCTCTGGGGGGTATGCCGTCGCCGCGGTCGGCGCCGAAGGGGCGGCCGTCGTCGGTGGCGGGGTTCCGGGGGGCGGCGGGCCCGTCGAGATGAGGGGGGTGGCCTCCGGCGCGCGCACGCCCGGGGGCGGGGTGTTCATCGGGGGAAGCAGGCTCGGGGCGGGAGGAGGCGTGTGCCGCCCCGAGAACGTCGGGACGTCGGGCACGGGCTCCGGCTCGGCCACCTCTGCCGGCGGGGTGGAGCGGGCCCAGGGCACCGAGGAGATGAGACCACCTTCGGGCACGGCGGCCGCCGTGGGGATCGGCCGCGCCGGCACGTCCGGCGGGGGGGCGGCAGTCCCGACGGGCGTGTCGGACACGTCCGCGACGGCCGGGACCACCGGGACCGGGAGGTGGTCGTCCTCGTCCTGCCCGGTCTCGTCGTCGTCCGGCTGGGCGAGCGAGGCGAGGACCTTGCGGTGCTCGTCCGCGGCCGTGGTGTGCCCGAAGAGGTAGTCGTAGCTCGGGGGTGCGGCTGGCTGCTCGTCGTCCGGTTCGTCGAGGCCGGCAGCCGGCGGTGTGGCGTTCGACGCGCGGGCCGGTACCGGCGACGGCGTCGGAGGCGTCACGGGCGTCGCTGCATCGGGGTCGAGCACGGGGCGGACCGCCCACGTCGAGTCGACGTCACGCGGGGCCACGAGGGGAAGGTCGTCGGCCACGGGGCTCGGTGCTGCCGGAGCCGACGACGTCCGGGGTGCCGGGGCGGCTGGTGGTGTCCCGGCCGCCGACACGACGGGCGACGGCGAGTGCGCTGATGAGGGCAGCGCTGATGACGGCAGCGCTGATGACGGTGCTGATGACGGTGCCGGCGCTTCGCCGGCTCCGGTGGTGGCGTCGCCGCGACCTTCGGGCACCGGCCGGGCTCGCACGGGCACGGCGGGAGTCACCGACGTCCAGGAAGGGAGCTCACGCGTCCCGGCCGCGGGGGCTGACGGTGGGGCGTGCGGCGGGGAGGCTTCCACGGCAGGCTGATCCGGCGACTGGACGAGTTCAGTCGGTCCATCGCCAGCACCGGCGGCCACCACCTCACGAAGGGGCCACCGCCCCTGCGAGCCGGCGGAGTGCGGATCAGCCTGTGTCACAGACTCCTCCGACCGATCTTGCTCGGAACCACTTGGCGCAGAGCTCGACTCGCCTCCCCGGATCGCGCCGGAGTTCTGCCCGCCCGCCGCCTCGCCTTCCGCGGCCCGGTGGGTCTGGTCGGTGTCATCGACCTTCTCGGCGTCGGCGGCCAACACTGAAACCACACGCGCAGAAAGAGGCTCGGCCACGAGACTCCGCACGAGCGTGGGCTGCGAGCGCTCGGACTCCTCCAGCACGCGCAGCCGGACGCGCTCTGGGTGGTCGGGCAGCTCGAGGTCGGTCCAGACCTTGCCGCTCGTGGCGCGGACGTCGTGCTCGCTGCCGTCGACCAGGGTCACGAGGGCCGAGACCGGACCGAACGCGACGATGCGCGTGCGCGGCTGCCAGTGCACGCCGACGAAGTGGTGCGCCTTGCGCATGCCGCCCTTCGTCAGCACCTCGACGACGTCGTCGAGGTCGCCACCGTCGGCGGCGTCGCTCGCGGCGATCGTGCGCTCGTCGTCCTCGTCCAGGCCGATGAGCAGGTGCATGCCGGGGCCCCCGATGTGCGTCCAGCCTTCGGGGGCCCGGTCGACGACAACGGACGGGCCACTCACGTCTACGACCTGCTCTCCCCTGATGAGCCGTTCACGTTCTCGCGCGGGGTCGTGTCCTCGTCGACGTCGGAGTCGGCGTCCTGGCCCTGCACCGCGACGACGATAGCAGTCACGTTGTCGCGTCCACCGGCTGCGACAGCACGTCGCACGAGCTCGGTCGCCGCCTCGCCCGCGTCGGGGTGGTCGGCGAGGACGGCCTCGATCTCCTCGCGCGTCAGCTCGTTGGACAGTCCGTCGGAGCAGATGACGAACACCTCCCCCGGGTAGGGCGGGAAGACCCACGTGTCGACCACTCCCATGGGGTCGCGTCCCAGCGACCGCGTGACGACGTTGCGTCCGGGGTGCCGTTGCGCCTGCTCGGCGGTGATGAGGCCGCGCTCGACGAGCTCCCAGACCTCCGAGTGGTCGGCGGTCACCTGCGAGAGCCGGCCGTCGAGGCAGCGGTAGACGCGCGAGTCGCCGATGTTGAAGACCGCCCAGTGACGCGATCCGCCGACCGAGACGAGGGCGAGGCCGGCGGCCGTGGTCCCCATGCCGGTCTGCTCCGGGTGCCGCGCGGCCGAGGCGAGGATGCGCCGGTTGGCCTCGCCGACCTGGGCCACGACGTCGCCGAGCTGGATCACCGGTCGCTCGGCGAGCTCGGCGACCGTCTCGGCAGCGATCCGGCTCGCGACCTCGCCGGCGGCGTGGCCGCCCATGCCGTCCGCGACGACGTAGACGGTGCCCTCGACACGCGCGGCATCCTCGTTGTGCTGTCGCACGCGGCCCACGTCGGTCGCCACGCCGGCGGCGATGGCCGGGAACGTCGTGCTCATGCGTCCGCGTTCCCGTCGAGCACGACACCCGTGTCCACGGGCCGCCCCGCGTCGCTCCACGGGGTGACCCGCACCGTCGTCAGCACCTCGCGGACGAGCTCGTAGTCGGTCACGGCATCTGCCCCGCCGACCGCGCCGGTCAGCTGGACGAGGTGTGCCCCGGCGCCGGGCGCTCCCGACGTGACGAGGTGGAAGAGGTTGGCCTGCAGGACGGTCTCGACGTCGGCGTCGGGCCACGTCGCGTCGCACCCGACGAACTGGGCACCTCCGAGGTCGGCGGCATACGGCTCGGAGACGGCACCGCCCCGCGAGGTGGCCATGGAGGCGACCTGATCGAGGGAGTCCTCGATGCGGAAGGACGGCCCGCACTGCTTGATGCTGACGACGACGTTCGGCGCGAACGTCCCGTCGCGCGGCAGTCGGGCCGCCAGCGTCGTGCCCGGTGCGTGCGCCGGCTCCCACCCGTCCGGCACCTCGAGGGCCACGGAGGGCGGGCCCGGGAAGTCGGCGCTCGGGTAGGCGAGGGTGCTCATGGCTCGTTCCTTTCGGTCGTTCCCGCGGCGGGTCGGGGACGGCGCGGTCAGTCAATCATTCACGGGAAGCCGTGTCAGATCGGCCGAGGCACCGTCTCGCGCGGTGGCAGCAGCACGGGAACGAGTGCCTGCCGAGCGTACGACGGCACACCGGGCGTCGCGATGGGGAGAGCTCCCCATCATGGGCGCCCGCACGGTCAGTCCGCCGGCTCGCGCACGGCCCACCAGGCGAGCAGCTTCTCCCGGGCGGCGTCCTTGCCGATGGGACCGTCGTCGAGACGGACCGACAGGAGGAAGTCGTAGGCCTGGCCCAGGACCGGCCCGGGCCGGATCCCCAGTGCCTCGGCGATCTCGTTGCCGTTGAGCTCCGGTCGCACGCTGGCGAGCTCCTCCTCGGCGGCAAGACGCGCGATGCGCTTCTCGAGGTCGTCGTACGCGCGGGAGAGGCGCTGTGCCTTGCGGACGTTTCGCGTGGTGCAGTCGGACCGCGTCAGACGGTGCAGGCGAGTCAGCAGCGGTCCGGCGTCGTTGACGTAGCGCCGGACGGCCGAGTCGGTCCACTGACCCTCGCCGTAGCCGTGGAAGCGCAGGTGCAGCTCGACGAGGCGGGCGACCTGCTTGGTCGTGTCCTTGTCGAAGCGCAACGCCTTCATCCGCTTGCTCACGAGCTTGGCGCCGACGAGCTCGTGGTGGTGGAACGAGACGCCGCCGCCCTCCTCGAAGCGGCGGGTCGCGGGCTTGCCGATGTCGTGCAGCAGGGCTGCGAGGCGCAGCACGAGGTCGGGCCCCGGGACCGACTCCGGCGGGCCGTCGGCGGGGCCCTCGAGGTCGATGGCCTGCTCGAGGACGATGAGCGAGTGGTCGTAGACGTCCTTGTGCCGGTGGTGCTCGTCGAGCTCGAGGCGCAGGGCGGGCAGCTCCGGCAGGAAGACGTCGGCGAGGCCCGTGTCGACGAGCAGCGTGAGGCCGAGCCGGGGGCGCGGCGACAGGAGCAGCTTGACGAGCTCGTCCCGGACGCGCTCCGCGGAGATGATCGAGAGCGTCTCGGCGCGCTCGGCCATGGCGGCCCGCACCTCCGGTGCCACGTCGAAGCCCAGCTGCGACGCGAAGCGCGCGGCCCGCATCATCCGCAGCGGGTCGTCGGCGAAGGACTCCTCGGGCGCGGCGGGCGTCATGAGCCGCGAACGCACGAGGTCGGGCAGTCCGCCGTGGACGTCGACGAACTCGAGCTCGGGCAGCCGGATCGCCATGGCGTTGACGGTGAAGTCCCGGCGCACGAGATCGCCCTCGAGGCTGTCGCCGAACATGACCTCCGGCTTGCGCGACGTCCGGTCGTAGGTGTCGGCGCGGTAGGTCGTGATCTCGATGACGTGCGCGCCCCGGCGCAGCCCGATCGTGCCGAACTCGCGCCCGATGTCCCAGTGCGCGTCGGCCCAGCCCGCGACGATCGCCAGGATCTCGTCGGGTCTCGCGTCGGACGTGAGGTCGAGGTCCGGTGAGACCCGCCCGAGGAACGCGTCACGCACCGGCCCACCGACGAGCGCCAGCTGGTGCCCGCTCGCGGCGAACCGTTCCCCGAGCTCGGTGAGCATCGGCAGGACGGGAGCGAGCCGCGCGATCGCGGCTCGAAGGAGCGGCAGGCCCGCGTCAGCCGGGTCGTGGCCGGCGGCGGACGGCGTGGCGGATCGGTCAGGCACCCCCCCAGCCTAGTGAGCGATCGTCGGGCTCCCGAGGGCGTGTGCGGCTGCGGCCGTCCCCCGCGGCGTGCCCTCGGACGCGCCCGTCTGCACTCCGGGTGCGGGGCCGCCTCGACGACGAGAGAGGCGCGGGCCCCGCCCGTTATGGTGGCGATGTGAGTGCGCAGCCCGTCCCCAGCCCCGTGCCGGGGAGGCGTCTGCCCGCCGTCGAGGAGCGTTCCGCCGGGGGCATCGTCGTGGACGTGCGGGAGGGTCTGGCACTCATCGCGATCATCGCCCGGCGCAACCGGGCCGGACGCGTCGAGTGGTGCCTGCCCAAGGGGCACGTCGAGCCCGGCGAGACGCTCGTCGAGACGGCAGCCCGCGAGGTCGCCGAGGAGACGGGGATCGTGGGCCGCGTGCTCGTCGAGCTCGGCACGATCGACTACTGGTTCGCGACGTCCAACAAGCGCGTCCACAAGTTCGTGCACCACTACCTGCTCGAGGCGACGGGTGGAGAGCTCTCCATCGAGAACGACCCCGACCACGAGGCCATCGACGTCGCCTGGATGCGGCTCGACGAGGTGCACCGCAGGCTCACCTTCCCCAACGAGCGCCGCATCGCGCAGGCGGCGTGGAACCGGCTGGCGGGGACGGCGTGATCCTTCGAAGGTCGCGGCGTCCGGACACCAACGGGCGTCGCGCGACCCGCCTCGCTCGCCACCTGACCGCCACGGCGACCACACTCGCCGCAGTGGGGATGACGATCGGCGGGACCCTGACGAGCGCCACGTCGTCCACGGCCGCCCCGAACACGTATGCCGCCGGGTCCCTCACCGCCGCAGCCCACCGTCCCGCGGTCGTCCCCGCCAAGGACGTCGCCGTCATCGTGCTCGACACGCTGTCACCTGCCGTGGTGGGCCCGGGCAAGGACGTGACGATCACCGGGACGGTCACGGCTCCGCTGACGGGCCCGCTCTCGGGGCCTGAGATCCGGGTCGTGCGCGGCGACGTGACGGTCAACCAGCGGGCCGCGCTCGACAGCTGGGCCTCCGGCCGCACGGACACCTCCGGTCCGACGGTGGGCACGACACCCCTCGCCACCGTCGCGGCCGGCCAGACGCGTCCTTTCACCGCCGCCGTCCCCTGGGAACGGCTGCGATCCGACGACGCGTTCGCGGCGCTGCCGATCTCGGTGGAGGTCGTGCAGCAGGGCGCGAGCGAGCCCACCGGCATGGTCCGGACCTTCATCGCGTGGAACCCGCGCAAGGAGTACGTCCCCCTCAAGGTCGCCACCGTCCTGCCCGTGACCCTCGACCCACAGGTCGACCTCTTCTCCCGGAGCGACGTCGTCCGGGAGGCGGCCTGGCAGAAGGCCATCGGCCCCGACTCGCGCGTGGTCCGCATCATCGAGGGCAGCCGCGGCACGCCCGTCAGCCTCGCCGTCGATCCCTCCGTGCTCGGTCCCGACGCGGGGTCCGGCTCCGGGGCGGTCAGCCCCACGCCCACCGGGACCGCCACGTCCGGCGGTTCGGCCACGCCCACCCCGTCGCCCTCCGGCAGCCCCACCTCCGGCAGCCCCACCTCCGGGACTCCCGACCCGTCGCGGACCTCCGGCACGACCGGCACGCCCGCCCCCGGGAGCTCGACGAGCACTCCCGCTCCCGGCGGGGCGACCCCCGCGCCGACGACGACGTCCTCGCCGCCCGGCGGCGCGCCGTCCGAGGCCACGCTCGCCATCGCTCGCCTCGGCGACGCGCTCGTCAGGCAGCTGAGCGGCCGCAGCGTCTGGGCGCTGCCCTACGCCGATGCCGACATCGCCGCCACCGTCGGCATCGACCCGGCGAACGCCCTCGTGCGCGACCTCGTCAGCCGCGCCACCACGCTTGCGGCACGCCTGGACGAGCCGGCGCGGGCCGACATCGTGTGGCCCGTCGACGGGCTGATGCCGCCCGGCCGCGAGCAGGGCATCAGGACGCTGCTGTCCGGTACCGCCGTGAAGAAGGCCGCCGGCATCGTCATCAGCGCCGCCGCGGTGACGAGGCCGACGGCCTACACCCCGACCGCGCGCCGGGTCACGCCCAGCGGGACCCGCCTGCTCGCATACGACACCCGACTGTCGGCGCTGCTGCCCAGGCGCAGCGACCCCAGCCCCGTCCTGTCGGTGCAGCGCTACCTCGCCGAGACGCTCGTGCTGCTCGGCGAGCGCGCCGGCACGCCGCGCTCCGTGCTCGTCACGGGAGCACGGACGTACGACCCCGACGCGGCGGGCCTGGCCACCTTCCTCTCCGCCACGGCGAGCGCACCCTGGCTCGAGACCGTCGACGCGGCGTCGCTGCTCAGCGACAGCGGCAACGACAAGGCCGTGCCGCAGACCAGGCCGACGACGGCCGTCGCCTCCGCCGCACCACCACCCGTGCTCAACGCACGCCGGCTCGGGCGGATGGCCGACCAACGCGACACCCTGCTCAGCGTCTCCTCCGTCCTGCGCGACGGCGAGGAGTTCGAGCGCACCCACCGCGAGGTGCTGGACGCCCTCGCGGGCTCGCGGTGGCGCTGGAACCCGGCGGGGTGGGTCACGCTGGCCAACTCCGTGGACGCCGACATCAAGGCCGCGACGAGCGCGATCCGGGTCGTGCCGCGCACGAGCACGATCAACCTGCTCGCCGAGAACGGCACGCTGCGCATCACCGTCGAGAACGGCCTCGACTACACCGTCGAGGACATCCGCCTGAAGCTCGTCCCGGACAACCCCCGCATCCGCATCGTGGAGCAGCCCGGCCCCGTCACCATCGGACCCTCCTCGCGCACCAACGTGCCCGTCGAGGTCGCCGCCGTCGCCGCCGGCCGGGCCGAGATCCGCGCCTTCCTCACCACCGCCGACGGCACCCGCATCGGGTCCGCCGCCACCATCCCCGTGGCGGCCAACCCCCTCGACACGGCCATCTACTGGGTCGGCGGCGTCCTCGTCGGACTCGTCCTGCTCGCCGGCGTGGTCCGCGCCGTCGTCAAGGGCACCTCGCGCGTCGACGAGATCGCCGACATCGAGGCCGTGACCGCGGCACACGAGGCGCTCGGCGATTCGGACGACCGGGATCGCGTCTGAGTCGGCCTAGGATGGGGGCCGAGCCACGCATCCGCGCATGACATGACGAGGGAGGGTGACGCACGTGCAGGGAGTCGGACCCGGTTCCGTCCTGGGCGGCCGCTACGCGGTCACGCTGCGCACCTCCGAGGGCGCCCACCACGAACGTTGGCGAGCCAGCGACCACACCCTCGAGCGCGAGGTCGTGCTCGTCTGCTTCCCCGCCGGCTCGTCGGTGGCGGCGGCTGCGCTCGATGCCGCCCGGCGAGCCGCCGGCGTGGAGGACTCCCGCCTCGTGCGGGTCCTCGACGTGGGCACCGACCAGGGCGTCGGCTTCATCGTCGAGGAGCCCCTCACCGGCGCCATGCCCCTCTCGCACCTGCTCCAGAGCGGTGGCCTTCCACCTGACGAGGTGCGTCGCCTCACGGGTGAGGCCGCCACGGCCCTCGACAAGGCGAGTCATCGCGGCCTGCACCACCTCGCCCTGTCCCCGAGCTCGCTGCTTCGCATGTCCGACGGCGGCGTCAAGGTGCGCGGGCTCGCCACGGAGGCCGCCCTCACCGACGCCGACCGCCTCTCCGACGAGCGGGCCTCCCGCGCCGACGCCGTCGGGCTCGTCAAGATCGCGTATGCCGGGCTCACCGGTCGCTGGCCCATGGTGCCCGTCGACGACGGGCTGATCCCGGCGGGCGCGCCTGTCGGACTCGAGCCCGCCCCCACCATCGTCGGTGGCGTGGCGGCTCCCTCGGAGATCGCCGTCGGTGTGCCCAACGACCTCGACCTCATCTGCCGCATGACCCTCGGCAGCGGCCGGCGCGGGCCGGTGTCGCCCGGCGACCTCGCACTGCAGATCGCGCCCTGGCCCGCCGAGCAGGCGACGTCCGACGGCGCCACGGGCACGGGCACGGGCCTGCGCGGCCGTGGTGACCGCGAGTCGCTCGAGCCGACGCGCGTCATGCCGTCGGTGGGCGCCGGTGCCGCGTCGACCGGCGCCGTCGCCGCGGGTGCTGCCGGGGCCACCTCGTTCTCCGGTGCCGCCACCGACCGGAGCCAGGCCAGCACAATGTTCGTCGACAGCCTCGCCGAGGCATCCGCGCCCCCGCGAGACGCCGCCACCGAGCGCCTCTCGGGCGGCATGGCCGCGGCCGGTGCCGCAGCCGCGGCGGCCGCCGGAGTCGCCGGCGCCATCGGTGGCAAGGTCGGGTCGTTCGCCCGGGCAGCGGCGGACAAGGCGGCAGCCCGAGCCGCCGAGCGCCGCTCGTCCCACGAGGACGAGTTCGACGGCGAGGACATCGGGCTGGGAGACGCGCTGGACGAGGCCCCCTCGACCCAACTGGAGCCACCGCTGCCGGTCTTCGGCCGCGAAGCCCCGGAGGGGCCCAGCGGTGCCCAGTCGCGCATCGCCCTCGCGATCGTCGGGGTGCTCGTGCTCGTCGCGCTGTTCATCGGCATCAGCAACGTGATGAAGATCGGCCAGCACGACGGGCCCGCCACGGCCGTGACCGTGACGAAGACCCGCGCCCCGAGCGCCACGCAGCCCCAGGGCACGGCCACACAGGCACCGCCGACCGCCACCCAGGCGCCCCCCGCGGAGTCGGTGTCGATCGTCGGCGGCACGGGCTTCGACCCCGAGGACGGCAACGAGGCCGACCAGAACGTCAAGCTCACCCATGACGGCGACACGAGCTCCGAGTGGCGCTCGCGCTGGTACGGCACCTCCTCGTTCAACGGCAACAAGGACGGCGTCGGGGTCCTGCTCGAGCTCAGCGAGCCGACCTCCGTCAAGGAGGTCGAGCTCGTGCTCGGCGCCAAGCAGAACGTCACCGTCTACGCCACCGACTCGGACTCCACCGACTCGCTCGACGGTGCCCAGAAGATCGGCTCGGCGAAGAACGCCGACGGCACCGTCGTCATCAAGGCCGACGAGAAGCTAGAGCCGAGCAGCAAGATCCTCGTCCTCGTCACGAAGGCGGCGCCCGCCGAGGCCGACAACCACTACCGCGCGCAGATCCGCGAAGTGACGGTGCGCTGACCGTGAGCCAGGGGGGTGCTGCCCCGGTCGCCGATCTGAGCGACCGGGAGCTGCTGGCACTGCACGTCGACGGTGACGACCACGCGTTCGCAGAGCTCTTCCGTCGACACAAGGACCGGATGTGGGCCGTCGCGCTCCGAACCGTTCGTGACCCCGAGCTGGCCGCCGACTGCGTCCAGGACGGCTTCATCGCCGCCTTCCGCCGCGCCGACTCCTTCCGCGGCGAGGCCGCGGTCACCACGTGGTTGCACCGCATCGTCGTCAATGCCTGTCTCGACCGGCTGCGCCGCCGCAGGCCGACGACGGAGCTGCCCGAGTACGAGCTCGCCGACCGGCACGACCACCACGCCTCCACCGAGGTGCGGCTCGACATCCAGGAGGCCCTGGCCATGCTGCCCGAGGGACAGCGAGCGGCCCTCGTGCTCGTCGACATGCACGCCGTCCCGGTGGCCGAGGCCGCCGTCATCCTCGGCGTGGCCGAGGGCACGATCAAGTCCCGGTGCGCGCGCGGCCGGGCGGCCCTGGCGCAGCACCTGGGGCTGACTCCGGGCCTGCGGCCGGTCGAGCAGGACTGACCCCGTGCTGCTCGAAGGGCCCCGCCGGGCCACGAGCCGACACGACAGCACCAAAGCGGTCCCGCCCAGCACCGGCCACCGCCGACTCCCGACTACCGACCCCCGACCCCGAACCCGACCCCGACTCCAACCGAAGAAGGGTGGGATCGGGGGAACCCGACGGCTGGAGGGGCCCGTCGAAGCCACGGCGACCGGCATACCCCTGCCTGCCCGTCCGACCACCACACGCTCTGCCCGAAGGACCACATCCGTGGACGAGTCCGCGAACACCCCTGAGCTCATCCCACCGCCCGGCGCCGCCGACGGGCACGACGCGACCCCGCCGGCACCGCGCTCCCCCGGACCAGCCCAGGGCGGGGTTATCGACCACGAGGCCGCGGACGACGGACCACAGCCGCACCTCGATGTCGACGTCGAGCAGCAGCTCCGGGCCCTGCTCGCGGCGGCTCCCGACCCGGGACCGATGCCGGACGCCGTGTCCGGGCGCATCTCGAGCGCGCTCCTGGAGGAGTCGCGGCTGCGGGTGCGTCCGGGCCCGTTGGCGCCAGCTCGCTCAGGCTCGGACCCTGCGGGCACAGGCGACGGCACGGTGCTCCCGATGCCGTCCCGGGCCGACCGGCCCAAGCCGCTCTACATCGTCGCCGCCGTCGCGGCAGCCGCAGTGGTCGTCGCCGTGGGCGCGTCGGCCCTGCACGTGACCAAGCGGCCCAACGGTGCCGCGGTCGTCGGCGACCCGTTCGGCTCTGGAGCCACGACAGCCACGACGGCCACGACGTCGAGCGCGCCGGCCGCTCCCGGTGGGCTCCACATCCAGCTCAGCACGACGGCATACACCGCCGGAAACCTCGCCACCGAGGCACGGTCGCTGCTGGACCACCCCGGCGACCCGATCCGTGACCTCGCGGCCGAGTCCCCGGGGATCGGCCCCATCGCCACGCCCATCGGCCTCGCGTCGTGTCTCGAGGAGATCGGGGCCCTCCAGGCGGCCGACCCCGCACCCGACGCGGTCTCGGCCGACCTCGCGACGTTCGACGGACGTCCGGCGGTGGTCGTCGTCGTGACGCGCGGGAGCGCCAGCACCGCGTGGGCCGTCGAGCGCAGCTGCACGACCGGCGCTCCCGGCCTGCTCCAGGGTGCCACTCCGGTCCCGTGAGCCCCGGGAGGTTGCCGACACCACGGCCGTCACGCCACGCTGTGACTGCCCATCGGGGCTGACGGGCGCGGGAACAACAAGCGCCTAGGATCGGTTGAGGCCTATGCGGCACGCGGCCCCCCAGGCACCGGCACCTGCCGGTCCACCACGCGGGGCGGAGCGGCCCCGACACGAGAGCGCCACGAGGAGCAGTCCACCATGTCCGACGTCCGCAACGTCATCATCATCGGCTCAGGCCCCGCGGGTTACACCGCGGCCGTCTACGCCGCGCGCGCCAACCTCGCGCCCCTCGTCTTCGAGGGCGCCGTGACCGCCGGTGGCGCGCTGATGAACACGACCGAGGTCGAGAACTTCCCCGGTTTCAAGGACGGCATCATGGGCCCCGACCTCATGGACGGCATGCGCGCCCAGGCAGAGCGCTTCGGCGCCGAGCTCGTCACCGACGACGTCACCGCCGTCGACCTGACGGGCGCGGTCAAGACCGTCACCGACGGAGAGGGCACCGTGCACCGGGCCCGGTCGGTCATCCTCGCGATGGGCTCGGCCTACCGCGAGCTTGGCCTGCCCCGCGAGAAGGAGCTCTCGGGGCACGGCGTCTCCTGGTGCGCGACCTGCGACGGGTTCTTCTTCCGCGACCAGGACATCGCCGTCGTCGGCGGCGGCGACTCCGCCATCGAGGAGGCGACCTTCCTGACGAAGTTCGCCCGCAGCGTGACGATCGTGCACCGCCGCGAGGAGCTGCGCGCCAGCAAGATCATGGCTGACCGGGCCTTCGCCAACGACAAGATCCGCTGCGCCTGGAACTCCGAGGTCGCCGAGATCCACGGTGAGGGCAAGCTCTCGGGCGTCACGCTGCGCGACACGGTCACCGGCGAGACGCGCGAGCTCGCTGTCACCGGCCTGTTCGTCGCCATCGGCCACGACCCGCGCAACGAGCTCGTCAAGGGTGTCGTCGAGACGGACGACGCGGGCTACGTCCTCGTCGACGGCCGCTCGACGCGGACGAACCTCCCGGGCGTGTTCGCCTCGGGCGACCTCGTCGACCACACCTACCGCCAGGCCATCACCGCCGCCGGCTCCGGCTGTGCCGCAGCCCTCGATGCCGAGCACTACCTGGCCGCGCTCGAGGACACCGCGACGCCCGCCGAGGCCGCTGCCGAGGCCGCCGCCATCGACGAGACCGACTCGGGCGTGATCCCCGACCTGCGCTCCACCGTCGGCGCCGACGCCTAGCCTCGACCCTGACCGGCTCTCCACCGCCCACCACACCAGCCCCGCCGCACACCGAGAAGGAATGCCCATGGCACTGAAGAACACGACCGACGCCACCTTCGCCGACGACGTCCTCATGAGTGACAAGCCCGTGCTCGTCGACTTCTGGGCGACGTGGTGCGGCCCGTGCCGCAAGGTCGCCCCGATCCTCGAGGAGATCAACGAGCAGTACGGCGACAAGATCGAGGTCGTCAAGCTCGACACCGACGCCAACGTCGACACTGCCGCCCGCTACGGCGTCGTGTCGATCCCGACGCTCAACGTCTACGTCAAGGGCGAGGTCGTCAAGACGATCGTCGGCGCGCACCCGAAGCCCAAGCTGCTCCGCGAGCTGGAGGAGTTCATCGCCTGAACGGCGCACGTCGAAGGGGTGGTCCACCGTCACGGTGCCACCCCTTTCGCGTACTACGCTGCTGTCCGGCCCCCGACCACTCCGGACCGACGCACAGCCACCTGCGGCCCCTTCCGGAGCCCGTCCAAGGAAAGGAGCCGAGATGACCCCCCATCAGTCAGTCGTGCTCCGGCGCGGCGACTCCGGACCCGCTGTGGCGGCTGTGTGCGAACGGCTCGTGCTCTCCGGTGACCTCCCCGTGGGCACCGGCCACGCCGACCGCTTCGGCGACGCCGTCTACGACGAGCGCGTCGAGCAGGCGGTCAAGTCCTTCCAGCAGCGGCGCGGCCTCATCGTCGACGGCGTCGTCGGCCGCTCCACCTATGCCGTGCTCGACGGTGCGCGCTGGGCGCTCGGTGACCGTGTGCTGCGCTACGTCCCGGAGCATTTCATCGAGGGCGACGACGTCGTGGCGCTGCAGGCCCGCCTCGCCGAGCTCGGCTTCACGCCCGGCAAGGTCGACGGTCTCCACGGCCCGAACACCGACTCCGCGTTGCGAGCCTTCCAGGCGGCCGTGGGGCTCGTGCCTGACGGCACCGTCGGACCCGAGACGATGCGCGCCTTCACCGGCCTGCGCCGTTCCGTCAGCGGCGGGTCGGCCAACGCGCTGCGCGAGCGAGAGCAGATCCGGCGCAGCGGCTACAGCCTCAGCGGCCGCACCATCGTGCTCGACCCCGGGCACGGTGGCGGCGACCCCGGCGCACAGGGCTACCGAGGGCTCGTCGAGTCGAGCCTGGCCCTCGACCTGGCGCGACGCATCGAGGGGCGCCTGTCGGCTCACGGTGTGAGCGTCGTCTTCACCCACACCGAGGCCACCGACGGCGGCACCGACGAGGAGCGCGCGGCCTTCGCGAACTCGTGCGAGGCCGACCTCGTCCTCTCCCTGCACACCGACCACTCCCTCACGGGAGCGGCCCACGGGGCGGCGACGTACTTCTACGGCCACCCCGACAAGGGCGCTCACGCTGACTGGTCCGTCATCGGTGAGAGCTTTGCCGACCTGCTCCTGCGCGAGGTCGTGGCGCGCACGGGTCTGACCGACTGCCGCGCACACGCCCGCACGTGGCCACTGCTGCGACGCACGCGCATGCCGGCGGTGCGCCTGGACTTCGGCTACCTCAGCCACGAGGGCGACGCCGCGGCCCTGGCCGACGCCCAGACGCTCGACCACGTCGCCGAGGCCGTGGTCGTGGCTCTCCAGCGCGTCTACCTCGGCGAGGCCGACACCTCGCGCACCGGCGTCCTGCGCCTTGACGACCTCCGACGTCACCTGGAGACCATGCGCGCCCAGCAGGTGGAGGCCGAGCGCACGGTCGGCTGAGGCAGCGCGGGGCGCGCCTTCACAGGGATCTCAGCAGTGATCGACCACGTGCGCGTGGCTCGAGCCGTTGGGGTGCGTCTCGGGCACCGGGCGCACGCCCGGCACCCGGTCCAGAGCCCGGGCGATGGCCGCTGCGGCCCCGTCACGAATCGTGACGACGGTCCGCAGGTCCATCCGCAGGCGGGGGTATGCCGGGTGGTCGCGCTCGATCCGGAAGCCGACCTTCTCGAGGAAGGCGACGTCGAACACGCAGGCGTGCCTCGCGACCGCGAGCGGGCGTCCGGCCACCGCCTCCAGGGAACGCGTCCGGTGCCGCAGGGCGTCCTTGGCGGCCGACTGCACGAGGGCCTTGCGCAGTCCCCTGCCGGGGTGCTCCCGCGACGTGACTGCGGTGACGAGCATGAGGGTGGACGGGTCAGACGGCGAGGTCGGGAAGGCCGCCAACCGGTCGACGTGGCGGGCGGGTGCGAGGATGACGTGCCCGGCGGGCACGCGGTCGACGTACGCGATGCGCCCCGGGGGCCCCCAGTCGGACGTCACCGTCGCGACCCACTCGGCCAGCAGCTCGAGCGGCTCTCTCGGATCCGAGTGGCCGTTGCTGGGCACCGTCTGCCAGAACGTGCACGGCGCGCACGTGCCGACGAGGTCGCCGACACGGTCGGGTGTCAGGGGGCGAAACTCACGCATCGCTCGTCCTCGCAGCCCTCATGCTCCCCATTCTGGCCCGCCGCCCGTCCCGGAGCACCCCGACTGGGGCAACCGCCGTGTCGGCGCGGTGTCCGACGCGGGCACGCGGCTGCGGCAGGGCGTTCCGCCGGCCACGCGGCATACCGAATTAGGCTGGGCGGATGAGCGAGCCGGGCACGTATGTCGAGAAGAGCTTCAAGCGAGACACCAACTACATGACCACGCGGATCACGGCGGACGGGCGCGACGGCTTCCCCGTCGAGTCGGGGCGCTACCGTCTGGTCGTCGCGCGGGCGTGCCCGTGGGCCAACCGCGCGATGATCGTGCGGCGCCTCCTGGGCCTCGAGGACGCGCTGTCGATGGGGATCTGCGGGCCGACGCACGACAAGCGCAGCTGGACGTTCGACCTCGACCCCGGCGGCCTCGACCCGGTGCTGCAGATCCCGCGCATCCAGGACGCATACTTCAAGCGCGACCCCGAATACCCTCGCGGGATCACGGTTCCCGCCATCGTCGACGTGCCCACCGGCGCCGTCGTCACCAACGACTTCAAGCAGATCACGGTCGACCTCGAGACCGAGTGGAGAGAGTTCCACCGTGAGGGCGCGCCGGACCTCTACCCCGACGCGCTGGCCGACGAGATCGAGTCGGTCAGCGAGCCGATCTACCGCTTCGTCAACAACGGCGTCTACCGGTGTGGTTTCGCCGGCACGCAGGAGGCCTACGACAAGGCGTACCACCGGCTCTGGGAGAACCTCGACCTGCTGGAGGAGCGCCTGTCGACGCGGCGCTACCTCGTCGGGGACCACATCACCGAGGCCGACGTGCGGCTCTTCACGACGCTCGTGCGCTTCGACCCCGTCTACCACGGTCACTTCAAGTGCAACCGCAACAAGCTCATCGAGCTGCCGGCCCTGTGGGGCTATGCGCGCGACCTCTTCCAGACGCCCGGCTTCGGGGACACCGTCGACTTCGCGCACATCAAGCGGCACTACTACGTCGTGCACAGCGACGTGAACCCGACGGGCGTCGTCCCGCTCGGCCCGGCGCTCGAGAACTGGGCGACGCCGCACGGGCGTGAGGAGCTCGGCGGCTCACCGTTCGGCGACGGCACTCCCCCGGGACCGCCCCGTGAGGTCGTGCCGCCGGAGCACAACCCCGCGCTCGCCCTGCTCGCCGGCTGACGACAGCCGACGTATGCCGGTGGGTTGCCCTGTCGTACAGGGCAACCCACCGGACCGGTGTGGTCAGGAGCGGTAGAACTCTGCCAGGGCCGGAGCCAGCACCGACGCGGGCACCTGGTGGAACTCGCCGGGGAGCTCCACGGCGCGACCATCCGGGAGCGCCTCGGCCAGGACGCCGGCCGAGTCGTGCAGCCAGGGCATCGCGGTGCCACTGCTGCAGACCGAGAGGAACGGCACCGTGACGCGGCTCAGCGTCTCGGTGGGCAGACCCTGGTCGTCGCCGCCCAGGCACAGGCCGTCGTACTTGACCGTGTAGGTCATCGAGAGCATGGGCTCCCACATCGGGGTGCCCTTCATGCCCTCGACCATCTCGTCGGGCATACCGACGACGACGTTGTTGAAGTAGCGCAGGATGCCCTCTCGGTCCCCGGCCGCCTCGAAGCGCTCGAGCGTGCCGATGTAGTCCTCCGGTGCGGGGGGCCACGCCTCACTGCGGTAGGGCACCTCCAGGGCCGATCCCTTGGTGATCGGAGCGCCGGCTGCGATGGCCTCGATGACAAGGGCGCCACCGGACGAGACGCCGAAGACGTAGGCAGGAGAGGTGCTGTCGCCTGCTGCCTCGATGACGGCCGTCAGGTCCTCGACCTCCCGGCCGACGGCGTAGGGGTGGGTGTCGCCGCTGTCCCCGCGGCCCCGGCGGTCATACGTCACTCCCGTCAGGCCCAGCGCGCCCCAGGCCTGGGCCACGTCCCGGAAGGCGCCTCGGTCACAGAACGCGCCGCCGACGACGACCGCGACGGGTCCCGCGCCGTAGGCCTCGTAGGCGATGGTGGTGCCGTCCTCCGATGTGGCCTTCTCGATCTGGCTCATCTCTGACTCCTCGTGTCTGCGGTCCGGCTCTCGGACCCTCATCCCCATGTCGATCGGCGACCGGCCGGCTCGACACTTCGAGTTTCGAAAGGTTCTCCCGGACTCACGAACGCTTGCGGGAGAAGACCTCACGCCGTTCGGCCTCCGGCACGGTCTCCATGTACTGCGTGACGGTCTCCGACAGCGCGGGCCACGTCCGGTGCTGCTCGATGGGCACGACGGTGCCCACGACCTCGTGCGCGTGCACCTCGACGAGGTTCCACGACTGGGGCCCGTCGACGCCCATGAGGAGCTCACGGGGGGCTCCCACGTCGTCGACGTAGCTGACGCCGCCTGCGACGAGCACCGGGACCGACCCGAGCATGCCGAAGCTCGTGACGTGGAGGTGACCGCTCAGAACGGCTCGGACGTCGCTGCCCTGGACGATCCCACGCAGGCGGTCGACGTCGTCGAAGTCGAGCAGCTGCATCACCGGAGAGCGGTAGGTGATGGGGGCGTGGTGGATGACGAGGATCGTGCCGTGCTCAGCCGGCGAAGCGAGCTCCCTTGCGAGCCAGGCATACTGGTCGTCCGAGAAGCCACCGTGATGGTATCCGGGCACAGCGGAGTCGATCGCGATGATGCGCAGGCCACGCAGGTCGGTGACGGTGTCCTGCGGCGCGTCGCTGTCGACGCCGTAGAGGGTCCGGGCCATGGGGAGACGCTCGTCGTGGTTGCCGCCGGTGAGCACGAGGGCGCAGCCGAGCCGCTCGACGACGGGCTCGACGATCTCGAGCAGCAGGGCGTAGGCCGCGACGTCGCCGCTGTCGGCGAGGTCGCCCGAGATGACGAGGGCGTCGATCCGCTCCCCCGACCCCTCCACCCGCGCCAGGGCCTTGCGCAGCTGTCGCTCCGTGTCGACATGACCGGCGAGCAGGCCGCCACCGGCGATGAGGTGAGGGTCGGACAGGTGGGCGATCACGTGCGTCGGCGCAGGCCGTGATCCGGTGAGGGCCATGACGCCAGCCTAGGGGCGCACGCTCGCCGGCAGTGCCCAACCCTTGGGCCGAGGCCTGCCTCGGTCGGCCGACCAACTGTCGGCGCCTGATGAGAGACGGGCGCTACGTTCAGTGCCTCTCCTGGCAGGCCGGACACCAGTAGAGGCGACGACCGGCGATGTCTCTCTCCTGAACAGGGTGGGCGCATCGCGGGCACGGCTCCCCAGTGCGCTTGTAGACGAGGAAGCGTCGCTCGAAGGTGTCACCGAGCCGCTCGCCGGTCAGGCGTGAGGTGATGGCGCGTGCCCGCCCCGACCGTCTGGCGCGGACCGCGTCCTGGACCTGGTCGGGCACCGTGATGATCTGGGAGAACGCCCGCCCGAGGGGCATGAGGAGCACGAGGTCGTCCCAGACCTCGCGCCAGACCTGCTCGGACACGTCGAGGCCACGGGTGAGGGGGTCGACGGCCAGACGGTGCAGCACCTCACAGCGATAGACGTTGCCCACGCCGGCGACCACCGACTGGTCCATGAGCAGCTCGGCCACCGTCCGCCGGCTCCGGTGGACTCGTTCCCACGTCGGCCCAGGCCCGTGACCCCGGCGTAGGGGATCCGGACCGAGGGTCGCGACGATCTCTCGTTGCCTCTTCTCGTCGACGAGGGTGCAGATCATGGGTCCGCGGAGGTCGGCCCAGTGCTCGGGCCCCACCAGACGCAGGCGGACGGCGCCCACGGGGGCGGGTGGCTCGCCACCACCACGGTGTTTCACGGGAAACATCCCGATCAGGCCGAGGTGGACGTGCAGGATGGCGTCGCCGATGTCGACGAACAGATGCTTGCCCCACGCCTGGGCGCGGTCGAGAACGCGTCCGTCCAGGCGCTCGGCGTCGGCCGCGAACCGGCCCTGCGGGCTCGTCGCCTCGACGGCGGATCCACGAAAGGCCCGTTCGAGGCGATCGGCGAGCGCGTGGATGGTGTGTCCCTCGGGCATCCTCGTCCTTTCCGAGCACCGGCAGCTGTGGAGCCGGTCCTCACGCGCGCTGGCTCGGCCGGCTCGGCAGCGGTCGTCTACATCGGTCGCACCGACGCGGCTCGACGGCTCGGCTGCTGCTGGACGTACCCGATCCGCCGAGGCGCTGTGGCCGCAACGCGCCGGGCCGAGGCGTCGCGGCCGGTGCACCCGAGATGTTCGGGTTACCGTGGTGCCGCAGAGCGACAGCAGAGCAGGTGCGCTGAACGGCTGGCGAACCACACCGGACCCAGGGAACGCATGAGCAACACTACCGACGTGGCGGCCGAACGAGCCACGGGCCACGGGCCGTCGCCGACCCCTCGCCGTCCCACGCCCGAGTGGCTCGTGGTGCTCGGCGCCATGGGGCTGGCGCTCGTCGTGACGGGGGCGCTGCTGCAGGTGGCCCATCCATTCATCCGGCACGACGACTGGCTTTTCACCCTCGGGCCCGGCGAGCCCGGGTCGTCCGGGCATTTCAGCCGCAACCTCTACGAGGGACGCTGGCTCAACACCGTCTACTGGTACGTCATCGGGCAGCGGACCTCCATCGTCGTGGCCTCCGCGATCTTCGTCGCGTCCTACTCGGCCTTCGTGTGGGGGTTCGTGCGCGCCCTTGCTCCGCCGAACAGGCTCTCGACGTTCGTCCTGACCCTCGCCGTGTTCGTGTCCGCCGTCTGGGTCCGTCTCGTCTACTGGCCCGGCACCCTCTCGGCGTCGATGGTCGTCGCCGCCACGGCCGTCTGGTCCCTGCCGTGGGCGCGGAGGCGACGGCGCACGCTCGCGGCGTGGTTGCTCGTGTTCGTCGTCCTGTCGATCCTGTCCTACCCGCCAGTAGCCGGCCTCGTCTTCCTGACCTTCGTCGTGACGGAGCTCGGCGAGTCGTTCCGGCGGTTGCTGGTCGGCGCTGCCGGCTTCGTCGCCGCCTACGGGGTCGGGGTCCTCACCGTCTACGCGTTCAACTGGCTGGCCTTCGGCACCTTCGGTCTGACCATCTCGGCCTGGCGCCGCCCGAACCCGCTCGAGAGCCTGGACGACCTCGCCTCCAACCTCTCGCGCTACGGCACCCAGTTCGCGTCGCTGGCCGCGCTGCTCGGCTGGGCCGGCGTGGTGGCCGTCGCCAGCCTCGTCTGGGCGCTCGTCGACTCCTCGACGAGGCGCTCGGCCGTCGTCGTCCTCGGCGCAGTGGTCGTCGTGGTGGGGCTCGAGGCCGGCCTCACGGTGTACTCCGGCGTCGTGACCGGCACCAGGGCTTCCCTCTGGGCCTGGCCTGCGGTGTGTCTGCCAGCAGCCTTGCTGCTCAGGGGAATTCGGGCATCACGAGTCGCCGGTGTCGTGGCGCTCGCGCTCATCGCCCTGGTCGGCGTCCTGTCCTGGCGCGTCGACCTCGGTGATCACCGCGCGACGCGTGGCCAGTACGACGTCATCGTCAGCGAGACGGCGGCCGCCGTGCAGGAGCATCCGGGAGATGCCGTCGTCATGTGGATGGAGCCGCGCTGGAAGGCGACCGCGCAGGGCAACATGACGGCGGTCACGGTGCGTTCGATGGTCTACGACCAGCTGGGCATCTCCCCGAGATGGTGTGCGCGCGCCACGTGCCCCGAGATCGCGCGGGCGGTCCAACGCGACCCCAGCGCCGACGTCCTGCGGGTCGACGGACTCACGGTGGTGCGCATTCCGCGTCCGCCGGCCTGGCTCTGAGGTCGACGTCCTCCGACACACCCGGCGGACGGGTCATCCCGTCCGCGTCCGCGTCAGTTCTGGGACGGGGAGGACATGCCCATGAGGCCCAGGATCCGGCGCAGGTCCTCCACCGAGGCGAACTCGACGGTGATCTTCCCCTTGCGCTGGCCCAGGGCGATGGCGACGCGGGTCTCGAGGTGGTCCGACAACCCGGACGTGAAGTCGTCCAGCTGCGGGTGACGGCTCCCGGCGCGCGGACGCCGGGGCTTGGGTGCGTCGTTACCCTCGCCGAGCGCGACGAGCTCTTCGACGTTGCGCACCGACAGGCCCTCGGCGACGATGCGCTGGGCCATGCGCTCCATGGCAGCCCCGTCCGCCATGCCGAGGAGTGCGCGCGCGTGCCCGGCGCTCAGCACGCCCGCTGCGACGCGTCGCTGCACGAGCGGCGGGAGCTTGAGCAGCCGCAGCGTGTTGGAGATCTGCGGACGGGAGCGGCCGATGCGAGTGGCGAGCTGCTCGTGCGAGCAGCCGAAGTCGTCGAGCAGCTGCTGGTAGGCCGCCGCCTCCTCCAGCGGGTTGAGCTGGCTGCGGTGCAGGTTCTCGAGCAGCGCATCGCGCAGCAGGTCGTCGTCGCTCGTGTCCTTGATGATGGCCGGAATGACACCGAGGTCCGCGGCCTGGGAGGCGCGCCACCGACGCTCGCCCATGATGAGCTCGAAGGTCTTCCCCTCGGCCTCGGCGAGCTGGTCAGTGGGGATGCGACGCACGACGATGGGCTGCAAGACCCCGATCTCGCGGATGGAGTGGACGAGCTCGCCCATGTGGTCCTCGTCGAAGACCGTGCGTGGCTGCTTCGGGTTCGGGCGGATCGAGTCGATGTCGAGCTCGGCGAACTCGGCACCCGGCACGGCGGCGAGACCGGTGCTCGTGCCGGCGACAGGGGAGGCAGACGCGGACACTGCCTCGGAGGCGGCCGGTTCGGCAGACGGCACGTGGGTAGGCGGCTGGAGCGGGGCGCCCTCAGCGTCGGCTTCGGTCACCCCGTTCGTCGGCTCCGTCGGGACGGGTTCGGCGTGCTTCTGCTCGGTGAAGAAGACATCGACCGGCCGACCAGCGCCTCCGCTCGGTGCGCTCGGGATCAGTGCCCCGAGGCCTCGACCCAGTGCTCGACGCTTCTCCGCCATTCGCCAACCCTTCGACATGTCCGACGCGGCCATCGCGCCGTCGGTCAGTCTAGGTGGTCAGGTGCAGTCCCCCGCGTACCGACGCCGGGTCGCCTACACGCGCCCGGTCCGTTTCACGTGAAACAGGAAGCGCAATCATGGGTTGGGCGGCGTTCCACGTGAAACGGACGCCCGTGCTGTTAGCCGCACGGCGCGCGGACCGACGCGCACACCTCCGCGGAGGTGAGGCCTCCCCCTTCGATGTCATCCGACGGAGCCGACGCCGCGCTCTGTGCTCAGCCAGCCTGCGCCACGGCCTGTTTCACGTGAAACGGACCCGACCGTGGGAGTCGATCAACCGAAGCCGTCGAGAGAACTGGCTCTGACCACCATCTTCGGGCCTGACGGGGCCCGTTCCACGTGAAACGGGACCGCCACCCCGAGGGGTGGCGGTCCCGCAGGCGCTCGATCGGGTTGGTCAGGTGCGACCGGCCGCCCCGCGGTCGGCCATCTCACCGGCTGCCTCGAGGTAGGCCAGGGCGCCGCTGCTTGATGGGTCGTACGTCATGACGGTCTCGCCGAAGCTCGGTGCCTCCGACACGCGCACAGAACGCGGCACGGTGGTGCGCAGCACCTCCTTCGGGAAGTGTTCGCGCACCTCGTCAGCGACCTGGGCGGACAGCCGGGTTCGTGCGTCGTACATCGTCAGCAGGATCGTCGAGACGTGCAGTGTCGGGTTGAGGTGGCGCTTGACGAGGTCGATGTTCTTGAGCAGTTGCGAGAGACCCTCGAGGGCGTAGTACTCACACTGGATCGGGATGAACACCTCACTGGCCGCAACCATCGCGTTCACGGTGAGCAGTCCGAGGCTGGGCGGGCAGTCGATGAGGATGTAGTCGAACTCGTGGCCCGCCTCCACCGCCCCGGCAATCGCCTTCTGCAGGCGCGACTCTCGGGCGACGAGCGAGACCAGCTCGATCTCGGCACCGGCGAGGTCGATCGTCGCGGGCGCGCAGTAGAGGTTGTCGACCGTGGTGCACCGCTGGACCACGTCGAGCAGGGGGGTGCTGTCGACGAGGACGTCGTAGATGGACGGCACTTCGGCATGGTGGTCGATCCCGAGGGCAGTGCTGGCATTTCCCTGGGGGTCGAGGTCGATGACGAGCGTCCTGAGCCCGGACTGCGCCAGGGCGGCGGCGACGTTGACCGTCGTGGTCGTCTTGCCGACCCCACCCTTCTGGTTCGCCACGGTGAGGACCCGGGCCGCGACCGGCTTCGGGAACGGACGGCCTGTCAGGTGGATCCGTCTGCGTGCGTTCTCGGCGAGCTCCATCGCGAGGGGCGTGTCCGTGCCGGCGATCGGGATGGCGGCTGCAAGGGCTTCACGATCCGCACGGTCGGCAGCGAGCTGCGAGGTCCGCTCCGCTTCGTCCACAGCGTTGTCCCCAGCCTCCTTCGTCGCCGTTTCCAGTTCAACAGGCGGCATTTCATGACCGTCATCCACCGCGTTGTCCACAGGCGCGGAGTCGGCTCCCTGCCCGTCCCCGGTGCCCTCCTCGACGCGCCCGGGCGCCGTGCCAGCAACCTCGACCGGCGCCGCCTTCTCGGTCCGCGGTGCCATGTCGTACGCCCGCGGAGCGTTCACGGGTTCGGCGTCGGCCGGCCCGTCACCGGGTGCCGCCGCCTGGGGGGCCGAGGCGTCGTCGCGCGACGCGTCGAGCTCCGAAGGCGGCTCGTCCGCCACGGGCGCTGCGTTCGCCGGGAAGGCCTCGTGCGCCGACTCGATGGGGTCAGGCTGCGCGCCGGGCGCCTCGGACGCGTCGAGCTCCCCAGGCCGCTCCTGCGCCACCGGCGCTGTGTTCGCCGGGAAGGCCTCGTGCGCCGACTCGATGGGGTCAGGCTGCGCGCCGGGCGCCTCGGAGACGGGAACCTCACCGACCGACGCCCCGCCGACTGCACCCTCGCTCACCTGGGGCTCGCCCACCGGAACCGCACCCTGCGAAGCGGCCGGAGTGCCCGGAGCGCTGGTCTCCACGGGTTCACCGCCCGTCATCGCGTCATGGCGGCCTTGCGAAGAGCCGGAGCCTCCGTGACCGGACGGGTCGTCGCCCAGGTCACCAGTGTTGGCGGACCCCACCGACGACGGCCCGACGTCGCCGCTCGTCGCTGCGTGGACGGCCTTCGGAACCGACGCCTCCGCCGCGCTCTCGCTGATGGCGTCACGCTCGGAAGCGTCGTGGGTCGGATCGATCGTTTCACGTGAAACGCCCAACATGCGCGCCAGCCACCCGAGACGTCGGTGCTCCGGGCCCGGCTCGGGTTCGCTCGGCCAGCCCAGGTTGGTCGACATCGTCACAGGGAGAGCACCTCCGGGGTTGCGGGTCGGTTTGCGCGGCGATCCGCGCGGGCCGGCCGACGAAATGGTCTGGGCATGATCATGGCTGATGGCGCGGACGCTGGCCCGCTTCCGGGCCGGAGCGTCGCGAACCACGAGGGCGATCAGCCCGGCGACGAGCCGATCCGGCGCTGGACGGTTGCCGGGAGCGGAAGAGCCGACGGTCCACGACATCACCGATGGTGGCTCGGAGCACGAGCGTGGGCTCACCCAGAAGGGCGGCGCCACACTCGTGCATCTCGGCGTCGACGACACCGAGACGGGTCAGGGCCACCCTGCTCTCGGCGAGCTCCTCTGCGGCGCGGCTCCCCTTCAGGGCGAGCAGGCTGCCTCCCGCGTCCAGCAGCGGCAGGGTCCATTCCGCCAGCTGCACGATCCGCGACACCGCTCGGGCCGTGACCCATGGGGCGTGGAGTCGATCCCACATGGTCTCGGCCCGCGCGGTGTGGACCGTGACGTTCGTCAGACCCAGCTGGGCAACCGTGCCCGAGAGCCAGCCGGTGCGCCTTGCGAGCGGCTCGACGAGGTGCAGGTCCAGGTCGGGACGGGCGATGGCCAGAGCAAGACCGGGCAGGCCGGCACCCGAGCCGACGTCGATGACCTGCTGCCTCGCAGCCGTTCGGGGAATCGCCTCATGGACCACGGCGCAGTTGAGCACGTGCCGATCCCAGAGGCGGGGCGCCTCACGAGGTCCGATGAGGCCGTGGCTGATCCCGGTGTCGGCCAGGATCGCCACGAAACGCTCCGCCAGCCCTACCCGATCACCGAAGACGACGGCAGCTGCCGCCGGCGTCGCGGGCGGCTCGGCGGGGCCGAGAGCACCGTGGGTCACGCGCTCTCACTCCTCGGTCGGTGCCGTGTGGGCAGTGGGGCCCGGCCTCGTTTCACGTGAAACGAGCAGTGGTCAGGCAGGCAGGATGACGATGTGTCGATGCGGGTCGACACCTTCGGACTCCGACACGAGACCGGCGGCCGAGACCTCGTCGTGAACGACCTTGCGCTCGAAGGCCGTCATCGGCTCAAGCGAGCGCTTCGTCCCCGACTCCTGCACCTCGGCGATGGCCACCTTCGCGAGCTCGACGAGAGCCGAACGTCGCTGGGCCCGGTGACCGGCGATGTCGAGCATCAGACGGCTTCGCTCACCGGTCTCCACCTGGACGGCCAGGCGGGTCAGCTCCTGGAGCGCCTCGAGGACCTTGCCGTCGGTGCCGACGAGGCGGCGCGGCACGCGGCCCTCGTCGGAGTCGACGATGGCGATCGCGGCGCGGTCACCATCGACGTCGACGTCCAGGTCGCCGTCGAGATCGGCGATGTCGAGAAGGGTCTCCAGGAAGTCCGCTGCCACCTCACCCTCGCGCTCGAGCTGACGGACCCGGGTCTTCTTCTCGCCCTTCTCGGCGTGCTCAGCCAGGTCGTCGTGGTCGTCGTGGTCGTCGCTGTCGTCGCGGACGTCGCGGTCGTCGTCCTCGTCGCCCGCCACTGCCTGCTCCGCACCCGAAGCCTCGTCGGAGACGCGACTCGCGGAGCCATTGCCCTCGGGGGTCTCAGGAGCCTCGGTGACGTCACCGACCTCCCCCTGGTCGACGACCTCGCTGGTCTCGGCTCCAGTGCCCGGGTCGGTGGTGGCGTCGATCGACGTCTCGACGTCAGGGGCGTGCGTGTCGCTCATGGATACTCCTTCGTTCGCGAGGGCTTCCTCTGTGGACAACCGGCGTTTCCGCAGGTCAGAGGCCCCAAGGCAATGTGGACAAGTCTGTGGACGAACCTCAGCGGCGGTTCTTGGTCGGCTGGGTGCGCGCGCGCTTCTTCCCCTTCGGCTGCTGGCGCTGGCCCGACTTGGGCACGTCGTCAGGCACGGGCTCGGACGACTCGAGACCGGGCACCGTCAGCTCCTGCATGTCCTTGCCCTTGCGCTTGAGACGCTCGCGGCGGGAGCGCTCGGCCTCGGAGCCCGGCGCCGGCATGTTGCGGATGACGTAGAACTGCTGACCCATCGTCCAAAGGTTCGTCGTGAGCCAGTAGATCAGGACGCCGATCGGGAAGTTGATGCCCGAGATCGCGAAGAAGATCGGCATCAGGTAGAGCAGCACCTTCTGCTGCTTGGCGAAGGGGTTGTCCAGGGTCGATGCCGGCATGTTCTTGCGCATCAGCTGGTACTGGGTGGTGAACGTCGTGGCCGACATGAGCACGATGAGGATGGCCGTGAGGATCTTGACGTTCAGGCTGGCGCCCGGCGTGAGGAACGAGTCCGACAGCTTGGCGCCGAAGATGGTCGAGCTCTCGATCTGGGCCGCGACCTCGCGGGTGATCGGACCGATGGCGTCGTGACCGGGGACTCCCTCGGCCTGGGCCTTGAGGTTGTTGAGCAGCTGGAAGAGCGCGAAGAAGAAGGGGCTCTGGATGAGGATCGGCAGACAGCTGCTGAACGGATTGGTCCCCGTGCGGCGGTAGAGATCCATGATCTCCGCCTGCTGCGCCTTCTGGGACTCCGGGTCGCGCTTGCCCTTGTACTTCTTCTGGATCTTCTGCATCTCGGGCTGGATGAGCTGCATCCGGCGCGAGGAGTGGATCTGTCGCACGAAGAGCGGGATGAGCAGGATGCGGACGACGACCGTGAGGCCGACGATCGACAGCGCCCACGCCCAGCCCGCCCAGGCCCCGCTGAGCCCCAGGAACTCCCAGAACGCGTGCCAGCCGTACATGACCCATGCTTCACCGAGCTTGATCGGATAGAGCAGGGTGTTGAAGAAGTCGATCAACGTCATTCCTCTGTCGTAGGGCGGGCGGCGGGCCGCTCACCACTGATCGGCAACGATATGCCGGATGTTCAGGTCGTGTGGTCGTGCGCCCCGGCCGTCCGCGGCGTATCGGCCCCCTCAGGCCCGGGCGGCTCGGGTGGCCGGTAGTCCTCGGGCCGGACGTCGTTGCGGGTGGCCCACGTCTTCGGAACGGGGTCGACCCCGCCCGGGTTCCACGGGTTGCACCGCCCGAGCCGGCGGATCGTGAGCCAGCCACCGCGGACCGGGCCGAAGCGGGTCAGCGCCGTGACGGCATACGCCGAGCAGCTGGGGTAGAAGCGACAGCTGGGCCCGGTGAGCGGGGAGATGAAGCGCTGGTAGAGCCGGACGGCGAACACCAGGGGCGATGCGAGCACCTGGTTGACCGTGCGGCTCATGGCCGGCACACCTTGTCGAGCTGGCGCCCGACGGCGAGGTCGAGCTCGTCCCAGCTGGCGCCGGCCGCGGCCGGGTTGGCGCGCACGACGAGGTCGAGACCAGCAGGTATGCCGGTCAGCCGGGTGGCGACGCTGGCGCGCAGCCGGCGCTTGGTCCTGTTGCGCACGACGGCGTTGCCGACGGCCTTGGACACAACAAAACCGACGCGCGGCGGAAGTTCCGCACGCGCATCGGTCCGGTTGGCATGCACGACGATGAGTCGTCCGCCTGCTCTGCTGGCGCCGGGCCCGCGTACTGCCGTCGTGAAGTCCGTCCGCTCACGCAGTCGGTGACGTGCCGGCAGCACGCCGCGGCCTCCGGCTGCTCAGGCCGAGAGCTCGGCGCGGCCCTTGCGGCGGCGGGCGGCGAGGATGGCGCGGCCGGCGCGGGTGCGCATGCGCAGGCGGAAGCCGTGCGTCTTGGCGCGGCGACGGTTGTTCGGCTGGAAGGTGCGCTTGCTCACGAGGTTCTCCGTAGGTTGCAGGGGCCCGCCCGACGTCACGACGACGTCGGTCCGGCTCCCGTTGTGGGGCTGTCGGTGGCCGATGCGACCGCAATCGGCAAGCCCGTGGAGGGCCGAGCTGCTCCGGCTGGGCCGGTCTCGGGGCCATGGGCATGCGAAAAAGGTCGCAGACACGCTCGGTCAACGATACGGGAGCCGCCGAACGAGGGTCAAACCGACGGAGGCTCACGCGGGACCAAGGCCAAACGCACGATCCTTCGAGGTCCTGAGCGGATTGCAAGGCGACACGCCGATGGTGCCAAAAGATCTGTGGCCGACGTAATTGTCACCAGCGCGCCTGCGGCTGTAGGTTTTCGACTCTCACGATCCTCGCCACCCCATGCACAGGCTGTGGACAAACGTGTGGACAACAGGGCATCGTTCACCGGGGCACGGGGCGGTCCCAGTAGGTCCGACCCGGCAGGCTCGAGTTCGTGCTCGCGCCGCAGCGAGCCGGGAACTCAACAGGTGCAACAGAATTGATTCAGGGGTAGGTGGGATCAGGTGGCCGAGACAGGCGTCGACTACGCGCAGATCTGGCAGCAGACGCTCGGCACGCTCGACTCTGTGGGTTTGTCCAACCAGGAGCGCGCGTTCGTCCGGTTGTGCCGTCTCGTCGGTGTGCTGGACCAGACGGCCCTCGTGCGCGCACCGAACACGTTCACCAAGGACTTCCTCGAGCAGCGGGTCCGGGACCAGATCCACGAGGCCCTGGCCAGCCAGCTCGGGCACCCGGTGCAGCTCGCGGTGTCGGTCGACGAGAGCCTCGAGCCCGACTTCGGGCTCATCACCGACGAGCCGAGCGGCCAGGTCCTCGACGGCTCGCGCGGCGCTGGCTCGGGCATCGGTTCGGCCACCGTGTCTGCGATGGCCCCCGGCAACGGCTCGGGCGTCATCGGTGGCCACCACACCGGGGCGGGTGGCTACGGGCAGGCGGCAGCCAACCCGCTGCGGGACCTGGCCGAGAGCGCCCCCGCCCTCAACGGTGCCGATCTCGACGAGCCACGCGCGCCGGCATACCCCGAGGTTCAGACACGGATGGAGCTCGGTCCCGACCCGCTCAGCGCTGGTGAGAGCGGGCCACTGCGCCTGCAGCAGCGCCCGGAGCCGAGCTCACCCGGCGACACGCGGCTGAACCCGAAGTACACCTTCGACACGTTCGTCATCGGCGCGAGCAACCGCTTCGCCCACGCGGCGGCGGTCGCGGTCGCCGAGGCCCCGGCCAAGGCGTACAACCCGCTGTTCGTCTACGGCGAGTCCGGGCTGGGCAAGACGCACCTGCTGCATGCGATTGGGCACTACGCCCGCACGATGTTCCCGAACGTCCGCGTGCGCTACGTGAACTCCGAGGAGTTCACCAACGACTTCATCAACAGCATCCGCGACGACAAGGCGAGCGCTTTCCAGAACCGCTACCGCAGCGTCGACGTGCTGCTCATCGACGACATCCAGTTCCTCCAGGGCAAGCTGCAGACCCAGGAGGAGTTCTTCCACACGTTCAACACGCTGCACAACGCGAACAAGCAGATCGTCATCACCAGCGACCTGCCGCCGCGGGAGCTGTCGGGCTTCGAGGACCGGATGCGCACGCGGTTCGAGTCGGGCCTGCTCACCGACGTGCAGCCGCCGGACCTCGAGACCCGCATCGCGATCCTGCGCAAGAAGGCGATCCAGGACCGGATGAAGGTGCCGGACGACGTGCTCGAGTACATCGCGACGAACTTCAGCACCAACATCCGCGAGCTCGAGGGCGCCCTCATCCGCGTCACGGCGTTCAGCAACCTCAACCGCCAGGCGGTCGACCTGCCCCTGGCCGTGATCGTCCTCAAGGACGTGTTGCCGAACGAGACGCCCAACCAGGTGACGGCGGCGACGATCATGGCGGTCACCGCCGCCTACTACGCCGTGACGCTCGAGGACCTCTGCGGCTCGTCGCGCTCACGCCAGCTCGTGACCGCCCGCCAGATCGCCATGTACCTGTGCCGCGAGATGACCGACCTGTCGCTGCCGAAGATCGGTCAGCACTTCGGCGGGCGTGACCACACGACGGTCATGCACGCCGACCGCAAGATCCGCGAGCTCATGGGTGAGCGCCGCGCCATCTACAACCAGGTCACCGAGCTGACCAACCGGATCCGCCAGCAGTCGCACTGATACCCGCCACCCGACCCGAGGGCGTATGCCGCCGGGTCGGGTTCGCGTCACGCCGCGGCGTCCACGTTGGCCGGCTTCGCCGCGCGGCGTGCCGCGATCGTCGCCGTCAGGGCCTCGTCCCACGGCGTGGGCACGAGATCGAAGGTGCGCTGCGTGAGGTCCGAGTCCAGGACGAAGGACCGTTCGAACTGGTGCCGCGTCTCGCGGAGCTCCCGCATGACGGGGACGACGAGACCGGCTGCGGTGCCGAGCGGCCGGGGCAGCACGCGTACCCGGCGGTCCCTGACGCCCGCGAGCCGCGCGACATCGGCGGCTGCCTCGTCGAACGTGCGGGCGGGAGCCGTCGGCACGTGCCAGACACGTCCCCAGCCGACGTCGCCGGTCGCGATCCTGGCCGCGAGGCGGCCCACATCGGGGACGTAGGTCCACGAGTGGGGTGCGTCGGCTCGGCCGACGGGGAGGAAGGGCGTCCGCCCGGCAAGCAGTGCCTCGATGAGGATGTCGCCCAGGTAGCTCGTCCGCGGCGTCGTGCCGGGGCCGAAGTAGTCGCTCGAGCGCAGCTCCGTGACGCGCACGCGCCCAGCGTCGTGGCGGGCCAGGGCCTCGGTCCACATGTCGGCGCGCACGCGGCCCTTGTGACCGGCCGGACGCAGTGGGTCGTCCTCCCGCATCGGTGCCTCGACCTGCCCGTAGCCGTAGAGGTTGCCGACCATGACGAGTCCGGCGCCACTGGCCTCGGCCGCGGTGAGCGTGGCGGCGGCGATCGGTGGCCAGTCGGTGTCCCACGTGGTGTAGGTCGGCGGGTTGACGGCATTGACGATGCTCGTGGCGCCCCGGGCCAGCTCGGTGAGGGCCTGCGCGTCGCTGGCGTCGACGGCGACGACGTCCACGGAGTCGGGGTGGGTGTCGTGCCAGGGCCGCTCATTGACGCGTCCGGAGCGCGAGGCCAGGGTCACGGTGTGACCGAGGGCGACGAGATCGGCCGTGGTGGCTCGGCCGACGCCTCCGGCGCCGAGGACGAGGTGGTGGGTCATGGTCTGCTCCTTCGAGGTCATGGTGTGAGCACCGCTCACATTTGAACCATGACACCAGTGCAGCCATAAAGCAAGAGCACCGCTCACATTTGCACGGATGGTGTGGCAGGCTCTTCTTCATGGAGCTCCACCCCCCAGCGACGGACACGGACGCCACCCGGCCGCCGGGCAAGCGCGCCCGCAACCGGCTCGCCGTCGAGGCGGAGATCCTGCGTGTCGCCCGTGAGCACCTGGCATCGGACGGGGCGGCAGCGCTCAGCCTGCGAGCCGTGGCCCGCGACCTCGGCATGGTGTCCTCGGGGATCTACCGTTACGTCGAGAGTCGCGACGAGCTGCTCACCCGGCTCATCGTCGACTCGTACTGGTCTCTCGCGACAGCCGTCCGCGCCGCTCACGACGCGATCCCGGCCGACGACCTCGATGCGCGGTGGGACGCCATCGGCCGGGCCCTGCGTGCCTGGGCGCTCGCGCGGCCTCATGACTTCGCCCTCATCTACGGCTCGCCCGTCCCGGACTACGAGGCCCCGGCCGAACGCACCGAGGAGCCGGGCACGGCAGTGATCGTCCTTCTCGTCGCGCTGCTCGACGACGTCCGACGAGCAGCGCGTCTCGCCGACCCCGACCGCCTCGGGATCGTCGCGCCTCGTGCCGAGGCCGTTGTGGGGACACTGCTCGATGCGCCGATGTTCGCCTCCACGCGGCTCGATGCCGTCACCCTCACTCAGGGACTGGCGGCCTGGACCCTGCTCCTGGGCGCCGTGACGAGCGAGGTCTTCGCCCAGCTCGGCCCGCTTCCGGACGGGAACGCCCTGTTCGAGTGCCTGCTGGCCGCCTCGCGACGCTGCGTCATCGCGCCGGTCGGTGACTAGTCGGCAGCGGCGTACTCGCCCGTCGTCCGCCGCCGACAGTGCTCGGGTCCACATCCGTCCACAGGGTTGTCCACACCTGTGTGCACAGCGTGACCTCCCCGTGACCGGCCACTCACAGACGCCGGACGGCCAGCACCGGCCAGAGTTGTCCACCGTCTGTGGACAACTCTGTGGAAGGCTTTCGGTCTCCGGTGCACAGGTGACTAGTCAGCAATGCCGTCAAACCCGACATATGCCCATCGTTCTTCCACACACCGTCTGTGGAAACGTGTGGATGACGGCGGCGAACCTGCGGACAAGCCGCCGCCGACCTGTGAGGACGATGTGCACCGGCGAGGTCCGTCCACAGGCCCCTGCCGTCGCGCCGCGGCCGGCCCCACATCCTGTCCACACCCTCATGGACGGCTGACCAGCAGCGATACCGGTTGTCCACACGATCCACACCACCTATGACTACGACGAGATCCCAGACATGGAGGGGAGCCCCGACAACGAGGGTCTGTCCCACCCCGAGCCGGCCCTCCACGAGCCCGGGAGATACGTGCCGTTTGAACACATCGGAGATTCGGGGAGTGTCTGTGGTGCCAGTCACCGGCAGGCACTAGTGTCTGGACCCCAATGTCCTTCCTTGTCGAAGTGAGTGCACCGTGAAGTTTCGGGTTGAGCGAGACGTCCTGGCCGAGGCCGTGACCTGGGTGGCCCGCGGGCTCCCGGCGCGCCCGCCGGTTCCTGTGCTCGCTGGCGTGCTCGTCGACGCGAACGAGGACGGCACGCTGACGCTGTCCGCCTTCGACTACGAGGTGTCCGCGCGCATCACCGTGCCGGCCGACGTCGCCGAGTCCGGCCAGGTCCTCGTCCTCGGGCGGCTCCTCGCGGACATCTCCCGCAACCTGCCCAACAAGCCGATCGACGTCAGCACCGATGGCACCAAGGTCAACGTCGCCTGCGGCTCGTCGCGCTTCGCGCTCCGTGAGATGCCGGTCGCCGACTACCCGACGCTCCCCGCGTCGCCCGAGACGAGCGGCACGATCGCCGGGGACGTCTTCACCCAGGCTGTCGCCCAGGTCTCGATCGCGGCCGACAAGGGCGACACCCTGCCGATCCTCACGGGCGTGCGCATGGAGATCGACGGTGACAAGGTGACCCTCCTCGCGACCGACCGCTACCGCCTCGCGATGCGCGAGCTGACCTGGAGCCCGTCGGCCACCGATGCGAGCCACGTCGCTCTCATCCCGGCCCGTCAGCTCTCCGACACGGCGCGTGCCCTCGGGGCCTCGGGCTCCGTCGAGCTCGCCCTCGGCCGGGGCGGCGACGGCCTCATCGGGTTCGAGGCCGGCCAGCGCCGCGCGACGACCCGGCTGCTCGACGGCGAGTACCCCAAGGTCACCTCGATCTTCCCGACCTCCGTCGACACCGAGGCGATCATCGAGACCGCGGCCCTCGAGGAGGCGGTCAAGCGCGTCGCGCTGGTCGCCGAGCGCAACACCCCCGTGCTGCTGAAGTTCACCGACGGCCAGGTCGCGATCGAGGCCGGCACCGGAGACGACGCGCAGGCCTCCGAGGCCGTCGAGGCCACGCTCATCGGCCCCGACATCCAGATCGCCTTCAACCCGCAGTTCCTCCTCGACGGCCTGCACGCTGTCGGCACCGCATGGAGCCGGCTGTCCTTCACCCAGCCGAGCCGACCGGCCGTGCTGACGGGCCAGGCCGAGGCGGACTCCGAGTCCGACACGAGCTATCGCTACGTGCTCATGCCGGTCCGCTTCGCCAGCTGAGGCCGCACGGCACGGCCCACGAGGCCGCCCGCCGGGTAGGCGTAGCCTCGAACCACGCCACCTGATCCGCCCCCACGCTCCCCCGCAGAAAGGCTCGCGACATGCAGCTCGGTCTCATCGGTCTCGGCAAGATGGGCGGCAACATGCGCGAGCGGTTGCGTCGTGCGGGCCACGAGGTGGTCGGCTTCGACCGCAACCCGGAGGTCGCGGACGTCGGCTCCCTGCCCGACCTGGTGAAGGCCCTGGACGCGCCCCGCGTCGTGTGGGTCATGGTCCCGGCCGGAGACCCGACGCGCGAGACGGTGGCCGCGCTCGCTGACGTGCTCGAGCCGGGTGACCTCGTCATCGACGGCGGCAACTCCCGCTTCACCGATGACTTCGAGAACGCCAAGCTGCTCGGCGCCAAGCAGATCGGCTACGTCGACTGCGGCGTGAGCGGCGGCATCTGGGGTCTGGACAACGGCTACGGCCTCATGTGCGGCGGCGATGACGAGTGGGTCCAGCGCGCCATGCCGATCTTCGATGCGCTCCGCCCCGAGGGCCCCCGCGAGGAGGGCTTCGTCCACGCGGGAGAGGTCGGCGCCGGGCACTACACGAAGATGGTGCACAACGGGATCGAGTACGGCCTCATGGCCGCCTACGCCGAGGGCTACGAGCTGCTCGAGAAGAAGGACATCGTCAAGGACGTCCCGGGCGCCTTCAAGGCATGGAGCCGAGGCACCGTCGTGCGCTCCTGGCTGCTCGACCTCATGGTCAAGGCCCTCGAGGAGAACCCGCACCTCGACGACGTGTCCGACTACACCAACGACTCGGGCGAGGGCCGTTGGACCGTCGAGGAGGCCATCGCACTCGGCGTCCCGATGCCCGTCATCTCCGCGTCGCTCTTCGCCCGGTTCGCCTCGCGCCAGCAGAGCTCACCCACCATGCAGGCCGTCGCGGCACTACGCGGACAGTTCGGCGGCCACCAGGTGATGTCCATCGACGAGGGCGAGGAGCTGCGCCGCGGAACCGGCGCCGAGGGTTTGACGCACCCCGCGCCTGCAGCGTCCCGCGAGAAGGAGAGCGCGCCGGACCGGCCGAGCAACGCAGACGCGGACGCGGCGACGGCCGGTCCTTCGTCAGGCACGGGCTCCACCGGGGGCGGTGCACCCGGTGGCGGTCCCACGTCCGGCACCCAGGACACCTCGTCCTGACGCCCGGTCCCGGTCGGCAGTCCGCTGCCGGTCGGTGTCCGGTCCGCTCCGGCCCGAGAACCAGCTCGCCTGACGTGCACGTCCGACACCTCACCCTCAAGGACTTCCGCAGCTACCCGAGCGCCGAGCTCGCGTTGACCCCGGGTGTCACGACGCTCGTCGGTCTCAACGGGCAGGGCAAGACCAACCTCGTCGAGGCCGTCGGCTACCTGGCCACCCTCGGCTCGCACCGGGTCGCGACCGACCAGCCCCTCGTGCGGTTCGGGGCGGCCCAGGCGATCGTGCGCGGCGCCATCGTGCGCGACGAGCGCGAGACGATGGTCGAGCTCGAGATCACGCCCGGACGGGCCAACCGCGCCCGGCTGGGTCGGTCCCCGGTCTCGCGCCCGCGGGACGTGCTCGGCACCGTGCGCACGGTGCTCTTCGCCCCCGAGGACCTCGCCCTCGTCAAGGGCGACCCGTCCGAACGGCGTCGGTTCCTCGACGAGCTGCTCGTCCAGCGTCAGCCGCGGTGGTCGGGCGTGCGGTCCGACTACGACAAGATCCTCAAGCAGCGCAACGCCCTGCTGAAGTCGGCGGCCCCCGTGCTGCGCAAGGGCTCCCGCCGTCAGCCGCGCCCACCGCGAGACGGCGAGCAACCGCTCGACGAGGCCCGCGAGTCGGCCCTGCACACCCTGGACGTGTGGAACGACCACCTGGCCACGGTCGGGGCCCAGCTGCTCTATGCCCGGCTCCGGCTGCTGCGCGACCTCGTGCCCGACCTGTCCGACTGCTACGACGCCGTGAGCGCGGCATCGTCGAACGCGCGAGCCACCTACAAGAGCTCCCTGCACGAGGACCTCGCCAAGCGACTCGCGGCCGGCGAGGTCCCCGAGGTCGACGTGCTGCGGACAGGCATGCTCGACACCCTCGAGCAGCTGCGGTCCAACGAGATCGAGCGCGGGATCTCCCTCGTCGGACCGCACCGCGACGATCTCATGCTGTCCCTCGGCGAGCTGCCCGCGAAGGGCTACGCCAGCCACGGCGAGTCGTGGAGCTTCGCGCTGGGACTCAAGCTGGCGGCATACCGCCTGCTGCGACGCGACCTCGGCGATGACCCCGTGCTCGTGCTCGACGACGTCTTCGCCGAGCTCGACTCGGGGCGACGGGAGCGGCTGGCGGCGCTCGTCGCCGACTGCGAGCAGGTGCTCATCACGGCCGCCGTCGGTGCGGACGTCCCCGACGTCCTCCGCAAGAACGGCACGACGTATGCCGTCGAGCTGGGTCAGGTGCACGCGGCCGGCTCCCCCGCCACCTCCTCCGAGACCGTCCCCGACACCTCTGTCGGCAGCGTGGCAGCGGCCGAGGAGCCGGCCGTCGGGGATCCGGCCGAGGACCCCGTGAGGCATCCGGACGACGACCATGAGTGACGAGACCCCCCGCGTCGACGACGCGGACACCCCCGAACCGACCGACGAGGACACCCGGATCGCCGACGCTGCGGCCTCGGCACTGGCGCGCGCCCGGGCCGGCGCGACCGAGAAGGGGCTGCGGCCGGGGATGCGGCCGATGAAGCGCCGCCGCCCGATCGGTCACGCACCGGTGCTGTCGGGGTCGTCGCGCGACGGGCGCGACCCGTCACTGCTCGGTGACCAGCTCGATCGTCTCCTCATCGACCGGGGATGGAAGGTCGACGTCGCCGTGGGTTCGGTGATGGGCCGCTGGCCCGAGATCGTGGGTCCCGACATCGCCGGCCACGTCGAGCCCCAGACCTTCGTCGACGGCATCCTCACGGTGCGCGCCGACTCCACCGCCTGGGCCACGCAGATGCGCCTGCTCGCCTCCTCGCTCCTTGCCCGGATCGACGAGGAGATCGGCGCCGGCGCGGTGAGCGAGCTGAAGGTCGTGGGGCCGAGCGCGCCGTCCTGGAACCGCGGGGCCCGGCGGTCCCCGGACTCCCGCGGCCCCCGCGACACCTACGGCTGACCGGACCGCGACTGCAGGGCCGCTCGGAGGGCGGGTGTCGGTGTTCCGACGCAGACTGTCGTCATGACCTCGACGCCGTCCCCGAGCGACCTGCCGATGCCGCACTGCACGATCGTCCCGCCCTACATGCTCGAGGCGATGGCCGCCAGCGACGAGCCCGTCCTGGCCGCGCACGCCCGCGAGGCCCTGCGCCACGACGAGGACCTGCGCGCCTCGCGCCGCACGCCGACGGCACGCCCGACCACCCGCCGGGCCCCGCGTCGCGACGACGTCGTCGCGCCCGGAACGGCGGGGGCCCACGGCACGGGACCGCACCGCACGATCTCGGACGCCGGGGGCACCTCGACGACGCCGGGCACGCCGGTGCGCGCCGAGGGCGAGGCGGCGGCCGACGACGCCGCGGTCAACGAGGCCTACGACGGACTCGGTTCCACGTGGCAGCTGTGGGCCACGGCTTACGCCCGCGACTCCCTCGACGGCAAGGGCATGCCGCTGCTGGCGACGGTCCACTACGGCCGCAACTACGACAACGCCTTCTGGGACGGCTCGCAGATGGTGTTCGGCGACGGCGACGGCGTCATCTTCGAGCCCTTCACCCGGAGCCTGGACGTCATCGGCCACGAGCTCGCGCACGGCGTCACCGAGCACACGGCCGGCCTGCTCTACCAGGGACAGTCGGGAGCGCTCAACGAGTCGATCTCCGACGTCTTCGGGGTCCTCGTCAAGCAGAAGGCCCTCGGGCAGAGTGCGGCCGAGGCCGACTGGCTCGTCGGTGCCGAGCTGCTCAACCCCTCGGTCAAGGGGCGGGCGCTGCGCGACATGCGCAACCCGGGCACGGCCTACGACGACCCGCGCCTGGGCACCGATCCGCAGCCCGCGCACATGGATGACTACGTCGACACCCGGGACGACAACGGCGGCGTCCACATCAACTCCGGCATCCCCAACCGCGCCTTCGTCCTCGCGGCCGACGCGATCGGCGGCGACGCGTGGGATGCCGCGGGCTCGATCTGGTATGCGGTCGTGTCGGGTGACGGGATCAAGGCCGACTGCGACTTCGCGACCTTCGCAGGCCTGACGGTCGCGGCGGCCGGGACCGCGTACGGCGACGGGTCCGCCGAGCAGACGGCCGTGCGCTCCGCCTGGGAGCAGGTCGGGGTGCTGACCTCGGACGTGGAGCCGCCGGCGGACGGTGGCGGCAGCGCCGCCAACGGCGACGGCGACGGCTCGCAGTCCGCGCCGAGCCCCGGCGACGGTGAAGCGCCCGGTCGGACGCCGGGCTTCGACGCGCACGTGCTGCTCCGGCGCACCGGTGGGTTCGCGGGACACGTGCGCGAGCGGCGGATGGCCCTGGCCGAGCTGCCCGAGCGGGACGCCAAGGACTGGCAGCACCTGCTTGCCGCGCCGACGCTGCAGCGCATCGCCGCCTCGACCGAGCGCACCCATCCCGACGCGTACCTCTACTGCGTCGTGTGCGACGAGGCAGGGTGCGACGTGATGCTGCAGGAACCACACCTCCCCGAGGCGATCCACTCCCTCTTCGAGCGCACCCTCGCCCGCGACTGACGACTGGCGGCAGCTGGGCACCGCGTCTCTGGTCGCGTCAGAGGTGCCCGAGGGCGTCCGTCGGCGGTCCGGCATCGCCTGCGGAAACGAGGGGAAGTCTTTACGAATCCCGGCCGATCCGTGGATGTCCGGCGTGGTTGCCTGTGTCGTCGCCACCACCACGTCGCCACCACCACGTCGCCCTCCCAGCGTCGTCACCCCGAAAGGTTCGACATGCGTCGTACGCCTCTCATCGCCACCGCTTCGGTCGTCGCTGCTGTCGGTGCCCTGCTGTCGACGGCCGCCACCGGCTCGGTCGCCGCGCCCCGGCCCGCTGCGGCAGGCGCCTCCGTGCCCGCCGACCTCGCGCTGGTCCAGGTGCGCCAGAGCCTGCTCGGCTCGCACACCTGGTACGCCCAGACCTACCGCGGCCTCCCGGTGCTCGGCGGCTACTACGCCGTGCACGCGACCGGCGCCACCGCGGCCGTCGACGACGGTCGTCGCCCCGTCACCGGCCTCGGCACGGTGGCTCCCGGCGTCGCACGCTCCTCGGCCGCCACCGCTGCGAAGGCCCATGGCAACGCCCGCAGCAGCCGGCTCGTCGTCGTGCCCGGCGCCACGGCGACCCTCGCGTGGGAGGTCTTCACCGACCGGGACAAGCGAGTTCTGGTCGACGCGCGCAGCGGCCGGGTCACGAAGGTCACCGACGAGCGGGTGCTCGCCAGCGGCTCGGGCAAGGTCTTCGATCCCAACCCCGTCGTCGCCCTGCAGAACGAGTCGCTCAAGGACGCGAACAACGCGGACAGTGCCGTCCCGAGCTCGGCCTACACGACGGTGACGCTCGCCAACCTCGACGGCACGGGCTACCTCAAGGGCAGCTGGGCCAACGTCATCAACAGCACGAAGGGCAAGAACGCCGCAGCCTTCTCCTCGACGCTCACCTTCGCGTACACCCGCAGCGACACCCGGTTCGAGCAGGTCAACAGCTACTACGCCGTCGACAGGGTCCAGACCTACGTCCAGTCGCTCGGCTTCACCGACGTCAACCACGAGTCCCAGGACCTCAGCGTCAACACGACGACGCAGGACAACTCCTGGTACACCCCGAGCCAGGACACCATCACCATCGGAACCGGCGGGGTCGACGACGGTGAGGACCAGGAGGTCGTGTGGCACGAGTACGGCCACGCGGTCCAGGACGACCAGGTGCCCGGCTTCGGCGGTGGGTCCGACGCCGGCGCCATCGGCGAGGGCTTCGGCGACTACCTCGCCGCGACGATGTCGCAGGCGAGCTCGCCCAACTCGACGGTGACGCCGTGGACCTGCGTCATGGACTGGGACTCGACGAGCTACACCTCGACGACGCCGCACTGCATCCGCCGCCTCGACACGACCAAGACCGTCGCCAACCGCACGGGTGAGGTGCATGCGGACGGCGAGATCTGGAGCCACGCGCTCTGGGACGTCAACAAGGCCTTCGGCCGCGACAAGGCGACCCGGATCATCCTCGAGGCGCAGTTCGCCTACGCGCCCTCGACGACGTGGGCGGCCGCCGCGCAGAAGACCGTCGACGCCGCCACCGCGCTCTACGGCTCGACCGACGGCGCCACCGTGCGCGCCGCCTTCCAGGCCCGCGGCATCCTCTGACGCAGGCCCCGGGCCGACGCTCGGGGGTCGTGTGCCGGAGGCCGGGTTCCGCTGGGACCCGGCCTCCGCGCCCGCCTTCTCCGGTGCCTCCTTGCCCGGGGCGAAGGGCTGTGGACGGCGGCGGCCGGGAACGCCTCGGAGGAGGAGAATGGGTTCCGGCGGCAGCCCTCCGGCGGCCGTCGGCGATGTGGCGAGTGAAGGTGCCTGAGGGGCGCTGCGGCCCCCTGGCGTGATCCTCCCCTCGGATCCACGGGTTCCCGGGCCGGAAAGTGGCCGTTTCGCACGTCTGAGGGCACGGTTTCCCGTGCCGGACCGTTAGACTTGCGAGGTTGCGGCTCGACGTCCACGTCGAGCCGCCCCGCATGAGGTCTGACCACCGAGGAGAGACGTGTCCGACGCCGACGAGCCGAACACCACCAGCACCATCCCCAGTTCCACCCGATCCGACTCCGTGGCAGCACCCGACACAGCGACTTCAGACACCGTGAGCCTCACGGCACCCGCGGTTCCCACCGTCCCGGCCGACGTCCGTCCCAACGGCGTCGACTACGACGCGAGCGCGATCACCGTCCTCGAGGGCCTCGAGGCCGTGCGCAAGCGCCCCGGCATGTACATCGGCTCGACCGGTCCGCGAGGCCTGCACCACCTCGTCTACGAGATCGTCGACAACGCCGTGGACGAGTCGCTGGCCGGCTACGCCGACACCATCGACGTCACCCTCCTCGCCGACGGCGGCGTGCGGGTCAAGGACAACGGCCGCGGCATCCCCACCGACATCCACCCGGTCGAGAAGATCAGCGCCGTCGAACTCGTCCTCACCCAGCTGCACGCCGGCGGCAAGTTCGGCGGTGGCGGCTACAAGGTGTCCGGCGGCCTGCACGGGGTCGGCAGCTCGGTCGTCAACGCCCTGTCGACCCGCCTCAAGGCAGCGGTCCGCCAGAAGGGCCACGTCTTCCGGATGAGCTTCACCGACGGCGTGCCCGACGGTCCCCTGGAGAAGCAGGAGGCCACCGACGAGACCGGCACGACGATCACCTTCTGGGCCAACGCCGACATCTTCGAGACCGTCGACTACGACTTCGAGACCATCCGGGCCCGGATGCAGCAGATGGCCTTCCTCAACAAGGGCCTGACGATCAACCTCGTCGACGAGCGGATCGAGCAGCCCGAGGGCGAGCGCGACGTGGACCTCGACGACCTCGAGGAGGACCTGGAGGTCGTCGAGGAGTCGAGCGACGACGAGCCGGTGGACGCGCCCGGCGGGGACGCCGGCGCAGGCGAGAAGAAGAAGGTCACGGCCAAGCGGGTCAGCTACCGCTACGACAACGGCCTCGTCGACTACGTCAACCACATCAACGGCAGCAAGCGCAGCGAACCGGTGCACCCCGAGGTGATCTCGATCGAGGTCGAGGACGAGGCCCGCTCGCTCAGCCTCGAGCTCGCGATGCAGTGGACCAACGCCTACAGCGAGTCCGTGCACACCTACGCCAACGCGATCAACACCCACGAGGGCGGCACCCACGAGGAGGGATTCCGCGCGGCGATGACCAAGCTCGTCAACGACTTCGCGCGCCGCCAGAACCTCCTCAAGGACAAGGACGAGAACCTCACCGGCGACGACGTGCGCGAGGGCCTCACGGCCGTCATCTCGGTCAAGCTCGCCGAGCCGCAGTTCGAGGGCCAGACCAAGACGAAGCTCGGCAACTCCGAGGTCAAGGGCTTCGTCCAGCGCGCCATGACCGACGAGTTCGGCCACTGGCTCGAGGCGCACCCCACCGAGGGCAAGGACATCGTCCGCAAGTCGGTGCAGGCGGCCGCTGCGCGCATGGCGGCTCGCAAGGCCCGCGAGGCGACCCGCCGCAAGGGACTGCTCGAGTCGGGTGGCCTGCCGGGCAAGCTCAAGGACTGCCAGAGCAAGGACCCCAGCATCTCCGAGGTCTTCATCGTCGAGGGCGACAGCGCCGGCGGCTCTGCCACGCAGGCCCGCAACCCGCACACCCAGGCGATCCTCCCGATCCGCGGCAAGATCCTCAACGTCGAGAAGGCGCGCATCGACAAGATCCTCGCCAACAACGAGGTCCAGGCGCTCATCTCCGCCTTCGGCACCGGCATCGGTGAGGACTTCGACATCGAGAAGGCGCGCTACCACAAGATCGTGCTGATGGCCGACGCCGACGTCGACGGCATGCACATCCGCACGCTGCTGCTGACGCTCCTCTTCCGCTTCATGCGCCCGCTCATCGAGGCCGGCTACGTCTACCTCGCCCAGCCGCCGCTCTTCCGCCTGCGGTGGAGCAACGCCGAGCACCAGTTCGCCTACAGCGACCGGGAGCGCGACGGCCTGCGGCAGCTCGGTGAGGGCAGGGGCTGGCGCCTGCCGAAGGACAACCCGATCCAGCGCTACAAGGGTCTCGGCGAGATGAACTACCAGGAGCTCGGCGAGACGACGATGGACCAGAGCACCCGCACGCTGCTGCAGGTCACGCTCGACGACGCCGCCAAGGCCGACGAGGTCTTCGCCGTCCTCATGGGTGAGGACGTCGAGTCCCGACGCTCCTTCATCCAGAAGAACGCGCGTGACGTGAAGTTCCTCGACATCTAGGCCCCGAGGGCGTATGCCGTCCGCCGCGTCCCGCTGGGACGTGACGTTCCACGTGAAACGAGCGACACGGCATACGCCATCACCGGCGCACCACGACCTGTACGAATGTGACTGAGAGACAAAGGGATCTGACGTGAGCGACGACCTGCCTCCCAACGACGGAGACGACGTCAACGAGACGCCCGACCAGGGCGACGAGACGCCCGACCAGAGCATCGAGGACATCCTCGGTCCGGACCCGGACGACGCCGCGGACGCCGACGACGAGGGCGACCCGAACGCCAGCGCGGTCGTCGTGCCGACCGACATCGGCCAGCACGACCGGGTCGAGCCGATCGACCTCAACACCGAGATGCAGCGCAGCTACATCGAGTACGCCATGTCGGTCATCGTCAGCCGCGCCCTGCCCGACGTGCGCGACGGCCTCAAGCCCGTGCACCGCCGCATCGTCTACGCCATGTACGACGGCGGCTACCGTCCCGACCGCGGCTACAACAAGTGTGCGCGCGTCGTCGGCGACGTCATGGGTCACTACCACCCGCACGGTGACTCCGCGATCTACGACGCCCTCGTGCGCCTCGTGCAGGACTGGTCGCTGCGCTACCCGCTCGTCGACGGCCAGGGCAACTTCGGCTCGCGCGGCAACGACGGTGCCGCCGCCCCGCGATACACCGAGTGCCGGATGGCCTCGATCGCGATGGAGATGGTGCGAGACATCGAGCAGGACACCGTCGACTTCGTCCCCAACTACGATGGCAAGACGATGCAGCCCTCCGTGCTGCCGAGCCGCTTCCCCAACCTGCTCGTCAACGGCTCGGCCGGCATCGCGGTCGGCATGGCCACCCAGATCCCCGCGCACAACCTGCGCGAGGTCGCGGCAGGCGCGCAGTACTACCTCGACCACCCCGACATCTCGCGCGAGGACCTCCTCGAGGCGCTGCTCGGCATCATCAAGGGCCCCGACTTCCCGACCGGGGCCCTGATCATGGGCCACAAGGGCATCGAGGAGGCCTACCGGACCGGGCGCGGCTCGATCATCATGCGCGCGGTCGTCGAGGTCGAGGAGATCCAGAACCGCCAGTGCCTCGTCGTCACCGAGCTGCCCTACCAGGTCAACCCCGACATGCTGGCGCTCAAGATCGCCGACCTCGTCAAGGACGGCAAGATCTCCGGGATCGCCGACATCCGTGACGAGACCTCGGGCCGCACGGGCCAGCGTCTCGTCATCGTGCTCAAGCGCGATGCCGTCGCCAAGGTCGTGCTCAACAACCTCTACAAGCACACCCAGCTGCAGACGACGTTCGGCGCCAACATGCTCGCCCTCGTCGACGAGGTGCCGCGCACGCTGCCCCTCGACGGCTTCATCCGGCACTGGGTCGACCACCAGGTCGAGGTCATCGTCCGACGCACGACCTTCCGGCTGCGCAAGGCCGAGGCCGACATCCACATCCTGCGTGGACTGCTCAAGGCGCTCGACCGCCTCGACGAGGTCATCGCCCTCATCCGTGGGTCGCGCACCGTCGACGTCGCGCGCGACGGCCTCATCCAGCTGCTCGAGATCGACGAGATCCAGGCCAACGCCATCCTCAACATGCAGCTGCGCCGGCTGGCGGCCCTCGAGCGCGAGAAGCTCATCGAGGCGCACGACGAGCTGCAGACCCTCATCGACGAGTACACCGCGATCCTCGCCTCGCCCGTGCGCCAGCGCGAGATCATCAGCGAGGAGCTCGCCGAGATCGTCGAGCGCTACGGCGACGAGCGACGCACGACGATCGTGCCTTTCGACGGTGACATGTCGATGGAGGACCTCATCCCCGAGGAGGACGTCGTCGTCACGATCACGCGCGGGGGCTATGCCAAGCGCACCCGCGTGGACCAGTACCGCTCGCAGAAGCGGGGCGGCAAGGGCGTGCGGGGTGCCTCGCTGCGCGGCGAGGACGTCGTCGAGCACTTCTTCACGACGACGACCCATCACTGGCTGCTCTTCTTCACCAACCTCGGCCGGGTCTACCGCGCCAAGGCCTACGAGCTGCCCGAGGGTTCGCGCGACAGCAAGGGCCAGCACGTGGCCAACCTGCTCGCCTTCCAGCCCGGCGAGCAGATCGCCCAGGTGCTCGCGGTCCGTGACTACGCCAAGTCCGACTACCTCGTCCTCGCCACGAAGTCGGGCCTCGTCAAGAAGACGCGTCTCGCCGACTACGACTCGAACCGTTCCGGCGGGCTCATCGCCGTCAACCTGCGCGAGGGCGACGAGCTCGTCGGTGCCGGCCTCGCGTCCAACCGCGACGACCTGCTGCTCGTCTCCCGCAAGGGCCAGTCGGTGCGCTTCACCGCCACCGACGAGGTCCTGCGCCCGATGGGCCGCTCGACGTCCGGTGTGACGGGCATGAAGTTCCGCGACGGCGACGACCTGCTCGCCATGTCGGTCGTCGAGGAGGGCGAGAGCCCCGACGTGTTCGTCGTCTTCGAGAACGGCCTGGCCAAGCGCACCCCGGTCTCTGAGTACCGCCTCCAGCGACGTGGCGGTCTCGGCATCAAGGTGGCCAAGCTCTCGGAGAAGGGCGGCGACCTCGTCGGGGCCCTGACGGTGATCGACACCGACGAGGTCATGGTCGTCATGGAGAAGGGCAAGATCGTGCGCTCCCGTGTCGACGAGGTGCGCCACACCGGCCGCTCGTCGCAGGGCGTGAAGTTCGCGACGCCCGACAAGGGCGACTCGATCGTGGCCGTGGCGCGCAACGCCGAGTCGGCCATCGTCGTCGAGATCGAGATCGAGGACGGGGAGGGCGGCGATCTGGGTGCCGACGCGCCGTCCGCTCCGGGAGCGCCCGCTACGGTTCCCGGGCCCGATGGCGTAACGTCGGACGAGACGTCGGGTGACGGGGCGAGCTCGTCGGACACCGACAACGGAGGTGACGAATGAGCGCGACCAGCCCTGAGGGGTCCGTGAGTGGGACCGGCGCGTCGGCGCGGTCGGGCATCGGGTCCGGCACCTCCGGCGACCAGGGGCAGAACGGCGTCTACTACGCGGCCGGCGGGTCGTCCGGCAGCACGTCGGGTGCCTCGACTGCCGACCAGGCCACCGCGCTCTCCCGTGGTGCGGTCACCAACCGCACCGCTCCGACGCAGCGGGTCGGCTCCGGCCAGTCAGGTGCGGCGTCCTCCTCGACGAGCACCGGTGCCCGAACCACGACGGCGGCCCGCAAGCACAAGGGCCCGCGCCGGGTCCGGCTCGCGGTGGCACGGGTCGATCCCTGGTCCGTGATGAAGATGAGCTTCCTGCTCTCCGTGGCGCTCGGCATCGCCGGCGTCATCCTCACGGCCGTCCTGTGGATGATCCTGTCGACGATGAACGTCTTCACCGACATCGAGGGCGTCCTCCAGTCGCTCCAGACGACGACGTCGGACCCGTTCTCGATCAAGGACTATGTCGGCTTCGGTCGGGTCGTGTCCCTCTCGATCGTCATCGGCGTCATCGACGTCATCCTCATGACCGCGATCGCGACCGTCATGGCCTTCCTCTACAACATCTGCTCGGCCCTCGTCGGCGGCGTGCAGCTGACCCTCACCGACGACTGAGCCGGTCCTCGCGACGGCGCCACCCGGCATACGCAGACGGCCCCCACCCTCACGGGCGGGGGCCGTTTTGTATGAGGTGAGGTGCATCAGGTAACGTTTCCCCTCGCGTCCGGTCGTCATCTCCGACGGGGTGGACCGGCCGCGCGAAGGTGACGATGGGCCTATAGCTCAGACGGTTAGAGCGCTTCCCTGATAAGGAAGAGGTCGGAGGTTCAAGTCCTCCTAGGCCCACCATCACCGCCACCACGGAGAGGATCCATCGCATGCTCAAGCGTCTCGCCCTCCTCGGTGCAGCCGTCGCCGGCGTCGTGTTCCTCCGCAACAAGGCCAAGCAGCAGCAGGCCGAGCAGGACCTCTGGACCCAGGCCACCGACGACGTGCACGCATCGGTCGCCCCGGTCGCACCGGCCACCGCTCCCACGGCCACCGACGAGGCTGACACCTCGTCCTGAGGCCGCTCTCCCCCACTCGGGGCCATGGCGCAATTGGTAGCGCACCTGCTTTGCAAGCAGGGGGTTAGGGGTTCGAGTCCCCTTGGCTCCACCAGCACGACCTCGCCCGTCCCGGGCGAGGTCGTCGTGCTTTCAGCGGTCAGGTGGCGGCGGGGGCCATGAGGTCGCTCGACCGGGGTCGGAGCAGGGCCGCTGAGAGGAGCAGCACGACACCGGCGGCGATGAGCGTCGGGATGGCGTGCGGGTCGTTCGAGACCCGGGTGAGGAAGACCCACTCGGACACGGAGTAGCTCAAGGTGCCCACGGCCCAGCCGGCGAGCAGGACTCGTCCGACGGCGGGTTCGAGCAGAACCGCTGCCACGGTGACGGCAAGCGTGAGCAGCCCCCAGACGAGGGCGACCGCCGCCCAGTAGGCCACCTCGAGCGAGGTGAGATGCAGCGCGTAGGCGAAGAAGATGGTGGCAGTGACGATTCCGACGAACAGGGCCACCATCGAACCGTAGGCGCGCTGGCCGAACCGCCGGAACGACACCGCGGTCCGCGAGGTCGCGACGAGGACAGCCCCGAGGCCGGCCGCACCGACGAGGAGCTGCCCGGCCAGGGCCATCCACCAGCCGGCGGTGATGCGCTCGAGGCCGGCGTCGCGGACCACGCCGATGAGGGTCAGGGAGCCGGCCCCGCAGGAGGCGCCGGCCGCGGCAAGGAACGCCACGGCCACCGGGGTCCTGACGCGGGAAACGAACATCACCGCGCCGGCAGCCAGCGCCAGCAGGCCGCGGATGCCCATGGCAGGGAGCTGCTCCGGGGCGTTGTCTGCGTAGGTCCCGTCGTCGAACCACGGGACGAGCATGCTCAGCAAGATGAGCAGACCACCGAGGAGTGCTGCGGCCCCGGCGACCTGGCGCGTCCAGGGTGCGGCCGTCGGGCGCGCGACAGCGGCAGCGACCTCGGCGGCCGGCCCGGCCGGCCCGGCCGGCTCAGCGGGCTCAGGGGGCTCAGCGGGCCCGGCAGGCCCGGCAGGCCCGGCAGGCACAGCTTGCCCGGTCGGACCCGCGACGCCTTCCGAGACGTCGCCCGGCGTCGTCTCGAGCGGCGTGTCCGGTGGCGTCTCGACCGGCATGAGGCGCCGGCCGACGAGCCCAGCAGAACCGGCCTGCTGCTGCTCCGGGGGTGCGGACCCAACGGCCGGAGTGGGCTCGACCACGGGAGAAGCCGACTCGAGGAAGCCGGTCCGGCGCCCGACCGACGCGGTGACCGGCACGACCACGGAACCGGTCGGGCTCGTCAGCGTGAGGCTGCCGGCATACGGCTGATCGGTCGGGGAGAAGGTCACGGTCACGACGGAACCCTGCACGACCGCGCTGAGCGGCGGGTCGGCGTCGACCCGTACCTCGCGGGCGAGCGGCACTCCGTTGAGACGCAGCTCGCGCTCGACGGCGACCACCGCTCCCGCTGCGACCTCACCGAAGTCGATCGCTGTCGGGCTGACCCTGGGTGCGGCCCCTGCGATGACGGCCGCGGCGTCGTCGGCTACGGACTTCGTGTCGGAGCGGGCGACGTCCTGCAGCGCCTCGAGGGCCCCGAGCGCGACGCCCAGGTCGGGGTGCCCGAGCCGGTCGCGCAGCTCGACGACCGCGCCCCGGCGGTACGTGGGGTCGGGCTCGCGCAGAGCGGCGACGATCGCCTCCGGGATCGGCAGCGGCCGCACCCGCTTGTGCCGGCTCTTGGCGAGGTACACCTCCCCCGACATCTCGACGTCACGGCCGGGCGTCTGGCGTGGGTTCTGCTCCCGGACCCGGTCGAAGACGTAGTCGTAGAGCTCCCCCAGCGCCACGAGGCCGTCCTCGTCGCGGTCCGCCTCGCCGGTGAGCAGGCCTTGGACCACGGCCGACGTGAAGACCGACGGCTGGACCTCGTGGTCGCTCGTCAGGGTCGTGCCCTCGAACGCGTACTCCATGGCGCTCGAGGCGCTGATCACCGCTCGCCCCCGGCCGCCACCGAGGCGGCCCGCGGGGAAGCTCTCCATGACGTTGACGGGCCCGGCGGCCCGGACGGCGACGCCCTGCCCGAAGGCGCCCCCGTAGCAGCAGTCGAGGAAGAGGACGATGGTGCGGGCTCGCGCGGAGCGCATGCAGCGCTGGATGAAGTCGGCCGGCACCGCCGTCGATCCCAGCCGGTCCGGCCGGGTGTTGCGCGCCGCGACGAACAGCTCGCCCGAGTCGCTCTTTAGGCCGTGGCCCGAGAAGTGCAGCAGCAGCAGGTCATCCGGACGACTGTCCGCGAAGAGGTCGTCGATGTGCGACTGCACCTCGTACGAGGCGGCGTTGTGCACGATCGACACGTCGAAGCCACCGATCTCCGGGTCCCCGAGAACGGCCGCGAGGGCCCGCGCATCGGCCTCGGGGGCGCGCAGCTGGCTCAGGCTGGTGTGGTCGTAGGTGTCGTTGGCGATGATGAGGGCGCGCCTGGCCGGTGCCGTGTCGCTCACCGTGGACCGATCATGACGCGTTCCCGCCCTCGTGCCGCGCGAGGAACAGTGCGACCAGACGCTCGTGCTCGCCGTCGGTCGCACCGTTGAGCTCGAGCACGTCGCCGGCGATCTCGAGGCGCACCGAGCGGGCGTCGCGGGTGCCGCGGCCCAGCCAGTCGCGCGCAGAGGCGATGAGGGCGGTAAGGCCGCCGGATCCGAGCAGGGCCACCGTCAGGGTGCCGAGGGCCTCGACGTCGATCCCGCGCGTGTCCTCGGGCCCCGGACCAACCGGCTGCCTCGCCCGCAGGACCTCCACCTCATCGACCCCGTGGAGCTCCTGCCGGAGCTGGCGCTGGAGCAGGTCGAGGCGCGCGTCATCGGACCCGCGTTCGTCGAACCGCAGCTCAACCGTCGTGCCCATCGGCTCACCTCTCGGCGCCGCACCCCTACGCCGTCGATCGTACGCGTGAGCGGGCTGTCGCGGGCAGGAGCAGAAGGCCCGGCTCGAGGTGCGTCGTCGCGGCACGCCGCGAACCTCCACCTCGAACCGGGCCCGACCCGATTCCCGCGCTAGTTGGCCGTCGCCGCCCAACGCTGGGTCGCCGCTCCGGTGTCGGTCGCCTGCACGACCTTGCCGGAGCCGTCGACCGCGAGCGACAGCCCGCTGTGCTTGGCCGTGAGCCTCAGCTGCGAGCCCGACCGAGTGACGTTCCACTGCTGGTTCATCGTGCCGGTGCAGGTGTACTGCCCGACGAGCGCGCCGGGCGTCTGCGAGCTGGAGAAGACGTCCATGCACTGCCCGCTCTGGGCGTTCTTCACCTGGTAGGCGCCCGAGTCCTGAAGCGTCACGACCCACTTCTGCGACGCCGACGAGCTGACCGCCGCGGTGCCGAGCTGGGCCGAGGCCGACCCCGGCGCCTCGAGCGCGAGCCCGGACCCGACGTTGCCGAGCGAGTACTGCCCGTCGGCGATGGGCGGCGGCACGACCTCCTCGGTGCCCACGGTCATCGCGAAGACGTGCGCCGCGGAGTTGGCCGGCAGGGTCACCGCGGCCACCTCCTTGGCCGGGTCGATCCGGACCGTCTTCGTGAAGAGCCGGTACGCCGTCGTCGGGTACGCAGCGCCAGCTGGCGTGTTCTTGCCCAACGTCGTCACGGCGATCTTCGCGCCGTACGTGTCGGTCGCCAGGCAGCACCAGTTGGGGAAGCCGACGGTGACTGCCGCCGATGACCCGTCCGTGTAGTGCACGGTGCCCGCGCCACCCGCAGCCCCGCTCGTCCCGGTCCCGAGGAAGGCCAGCGCGTTGCCGCGACCCGACACCTGGATCGTCTCGCCGGCAGAGGCGACGTTGTCTTTCGTCCCGGGCTGCGAAGACGGCCACGTGAAGTCGAAGCCGTTCGCCGTCACCTTGGATCCAGGTGAGACTCCTTGCGCGGCAAGCCTTTCCGCGATGAAGCTCGACCCGCCGCCGTCGATGTCACCCGGTGTGGGCGACGCCAGCGCCGTCACGCCCACGTTGCTGAAGGCGCTCGCCAACGACGGGAACGCCAAGCGCGTCTTCGTCGCGTCCGTGACGGTCCGCGAGACGTCCCGCACGGTGTAGGCGGCCGACGCCGTCACGGCATACGACCCCGGCTTGGCTCCGGCGGCTGGTGTCACCGCGAAGCGGGCGGTGAAGGAGGCGCCGTCCTTGAGATCGGTCGCCGTGGTGGGACCGGAGGCCATCGCCGTCCAGCCGGACGGAAGCCCGACGGACGTCGCCGTCACCTGGACCGGCTTGCCCGTCGAGTTGGTGAACGTCGCCGTGACCTCGCGGGCCTCGTCCGGCACCGAGATGACCGGTGCCTTGACGTCGAGCGCGACGTCGAGCTCGGCGGGCTGGGCGCCCCCGACCGCACTGGCACCGGTGATCCGCACCGTGTGCGCGGCGCCCGTTGACACCGAGCGGGTCTTGACCTGGACGACGCCGGTGGCCGAGTCGTAGAACCACCCGCTCGCCGCGGCCTGCAGCGCCGCCTTCGACGCGACGGCGCCGACCTCGTCACCGTCCACGGCAACTGCCGACGGTGCCGTGTTCGTGTGCACGGCCAAGCCGTAGCTGCGCGAGCCGGGCTTGCCGGCGTACGAGCCGTCGACCGACCCCAGCGTCACCGTCACGGGACCCTTGCCGGCCGTCGGCGCGGCGACGTCGAAGCGCTGCGCTGCGCTGGCCCCAGACCTCCACGCCTGGGAGCGTCCGTCGTCCTCGTAGTTGGTGAACGTCGACGTGCCGGACGGGTAGACATCGAGGTCCAGGCGACCTGACTCCTTGGCGGCCTTCCAGTCGAGCGTTCCCTCGGCGAACATCGGCACGACGGCGCCGGCTCGGACGAAGAGCGGCAGCCGGTCGAGCGGCGCCTTGTAGCCGTTGACCGTCTGCTTGCCCGGGTAGAGCCGGCCGGTCCAGTAGTCGATCCACGTCCCCTCGGGCAGGTAGATGCCGTCGCGGACGGTGGTGTCGGAGTACACCGGCGCGACGAGGAAGTCGTCACCTGCGAGGAACTCGTACTTCGCCGAATCGCCCCACGTCGCAGGGTCCTTCGGGTAGTTGACGTAGAGCGGACGCGTCGCGCCGAGCCCGGTCCTCGACCCGTTGACGGTGTGCGTGTAGAGGTAGGGCAGCAGCCGTTCGTGCAGCTGGAGGTAGGAACGGTTGATCGAGGTGTACGGCTCTCCGTAGCGGTAGGGCTGCTTGTCCTTGCCCGCCCACCCGCTCATCGCGTACGTCATCGGCAGGAACATCTTCCACTGGAGGTCACGCGTGTACGTGTCCGCGCTCCCGCCGAAGATGCCGTCGATGTCGCCCGTCGTCACGTGCTGCCCGGACAGGGTCGAGCCGGCATACGTCGGGATCTGCCACTTGATGTAGTCCCACGTGCCCGACTGGTCGCCGCTCCACATCGCGCCGCAGCGCTGCGTGCCGGCCCAGCCCTCGATCGTGAGGACGGTCGCGCGGTCGGTGCTGCTCGACTCGATCCCGTCGCGGGCCTTCTCGCACGCGTCGAGCGCGAAGCGGTAGCCGGGGCCGACCCACGCGACATCGGTCTTGCGCACCCGCACGCCACTGGCGACCTCGTAGGGCTGGTTCGTCAGGTCGGACTGGGTCCACAGGCCGAGCTCGGAGCCGTGGTCGACGAGCATCTCGTGCGTCTCGGGGAGGTCCTCGTAGCCGCATCCGTAGCCGTCGTTGACGAGGGTCCAGCCGAGCGGCATGTCGTTGGCCGTGTAGCCGTCGGCGATGGCCGTCGTGTCGCGCAGCGTCTCGCGCTCGCCACGGTTGGCGTTGTGCAGGTAGCAGTCCGCGTCGCCGACCTCGAGCGCGTACATCGGCAGCATGAGCGGCCGGCCGGTCAGCTCCGTGTAGCCGTCGAGCACCTCTCGCGTGTCGCCGATGAAGTAGTACGCATCGAACCGCTGCTCCTGGTGGGTGGTGCGCACCGGTGAGTGGAAGTCGTAGGCGCCCGGCGCGAAGGTGTTGCGGAGCACGCCGTAACCGGCGCTCGAGAGGTAGAAGGGCGCCGCGTTGGGGTTCCCGCCGTCGTCCCAGTTGTAGTCGCGGCTGATCGTGATCGCGGTGTCGCGGTGGCTGAAGCGACCGTTCTGCATCCCGCCGCCGAAGAACTGCTCCTGCGTGCCCCGGGCCAGCGTCTGCGTCATGCCGCTCGCGTTCCAGGCCAGCGGGGCGGTCTCGCGCATCAGCTCGGCGCCGCTCGAGTCCTGAAGTCGCAGTGTGATCGGCGACTTCGTCACCGTGAGCCGTGCCTTCGCCGTCGAGATGACGTATGCCGTGCCGGTGTCCGTCACGCTCGACGCGCCACCCGTGTAGTCACGCTTGACGACGATGTCGGCGTCCGGGGCGGCAGGGTCGGAGGGGTCCGCCGACGCCGGGTCGGTGAAGGTGCCGTCCGGTGCCACCTGGACGCGCAGCAGGTCGGCGTCGTCGACCTCCACGCGCAGCCTGGCCGCACCTGACCCGAACGTGTACGTGTCGCCGCTGCGGCTGTAGGCGGTCACGTCCCCCAGGTGTGCATCGGCCGCCTGCGCGGGACTGGACACCAGCACCACACCTGAGAGGGCGACGACGGCGCCGGTGAGGGCACCCATCCCTCTCCGCACTGTGTGTTTGAAACTGCTCATTCAAGCATCCTTTCGCTCACATTCAGTCACCGTTCTGTCGGTAGGACCGTAGGGGTGGGGTGAAAGGGGCGTCAAGAGTTTCGGACAAATCCGACGTCCTCGCGGCCCTCCTGAGCGCGCGCACGGACCACACAGCCAATCCACGGAATCTCCCTCTGGCGCAACGTCGGCTCTGGTGCCATGCTCGGTGGAGCACCACCTCTCCGAGTCCCTCCCGGGGCACCGGAGCTCGTGGGCGGACTGCGTGGAAGGAACCGAACTGACGCGCTCGTCGTGATGCAAACTTCATCGAGCCCCTCGCGAAACCAGCCAGACAGGGTCTAGACTGGTGGAAGCGAAGGGTTGGGCCCGCACGAACCGCGCCCAGCCCTTCTGCATGTGCTGGCTCGCGCTGTCCCCCTGTCGGTGCGAGCCAGCTCAAGCAGAGAAGGACCCGGATGCCAAGGCATCCGGGTCCTTCTCTTTGTGCTCTGTGTGGGTGACGCCCCGTGCCGGCCCTGAGGCCGGCACGGGGCCGTCGGTCAGCTCGAGGTGTCGTTCTCCTGCGCGAGCCTGGCCTGGGCGGACCCACGCGGCGATGACGTCGTCGAGGCGCCGTTGATCGTGCCGCCCTCGACCGCGTCGGAGGTGATGGCGTCCGAGTCGGGCGCGGCGTCGACCGCGGTGACCTGACCCTCGGCGGTGGCCGGTGCACCCGCGAGCTCGTCACTCTCGTCGCCCTCGCCGTCGCTGGCGTCCAGGGCCTCGCCGGAGCGGTCCTTCGCGTCGGCGATCGCAGCCTGACCCTTGGCGGCCAGCTCCGACCCCTTCTCCTTGGCCTTGCTCGCCGCGCCTGCGACGACCTCCTTGGCGTGGCCCACCTGCTCGGCGGCCTTGTCCTTGAGCGTCGCTGCGTCCGAGCCGCTCGCGCCGGAGCGCGAGTCGAGCGGCGTGGCCCACGGGTCTTCGGCCTGCTTCTGCTTGCGGAAGGCCGCGATCGCTGCAACCGCCGCAGCGATCAGACCGATCGCCATGAGCCACTTGCCCTTGCCACCACGCCGCTTCGCGACCGCGTCGCCCTTGAGCACCAGGTAGGCGTCCTGGGCGCGGTGGCCACCGACGGCCGCGGACTCCTTGGCCTGCGCGGCGGCCTGCTCGAGGTGCGGCTGGGCCGCCTCACGGGCCTGCTCGGCGCTGGCCGCAAGGGCTGCTGCAGCAGTGGCGATGGCTGCTCCGACCTTGGGCAGTACCGACTCGGTGAGGGTGGCCTGGGCCGCCTCCACCCGGGGTCGCGCCCGGTCGGCTGCCTCGTGCAGCGCCTCCTGCAGCGCCTCGCCGGCTACCTCCTTCGCGGAGACCGCCGTGGCCAGCAGCGCGGGCGCCGCGGCCTCCTTGGCACTCACCAGCCGCTCACGTGCGGCGTCCGCCGCGCTCTGGAGCACCGGTGTGGCGCTCTCGCGCGCGAGCAGTGCGCGCTCCTTGGCCAGGGCCGCGGCCTCTGCCGCGGAAGCAGCGGCGCTGGCCCTCAGCTCTGCTGCGCTTGCCTTGAGATCGGCCGCCGTGGCTCGCGCCTGGTCGACCCCAGTCTCCCTGCGGGACTGCTTGGTTTGGAACATACGTCCTCCTAAGTCCTCTCCTGCGTACCCATCCTGCCAACTTCGGCCTCGGACCGCACCGACTCCGCCCGTCCGTGGGCGGCGCCGACGCAGATCGCGTATGCCGTCACGCCCTCCGTTCAGCTCGTGGCCCGGTGCGGCGGCTGGGCGCCGCGCTGGGTCGCGTCGGCGTCCTCCGGGGCCGGCGCATGCGGGTCTCCGTCCGTGGTGGTCGGCGGGTGGTCGAGCCCGAGCACCGTGTCCTCCAGCGTGGTGTCGGCGAGCGACTCCGGGGTGTGGACCGGCAGGTCGCCGGCAGCCGCGTCGAAGCCGGTCTCGCTCACCGGGGTCGGCGGGTCGATCGGGGAGGGTGCGTCGAGCGGGCTGGCCGACACGGGAGCGGGGGACTCGGGGTCGACCGGGAACGGCTCGCCGCCCGTGACGTCCGTCGCGCCGGCAGCTGCAGCCGAGCCCGTGGCCGTGGTGGGTCCCGAGGGGTGTCCCTCCGCCACCTTGCCGACGCCACGGTCGACGTGCTCACGGACCTTGGCCACCTTGTCGGCGTACCTGCCGTCGGTCTTCTCGTCGATCTTCGTCGTGGCCGTCTCGACGTAGCCGTTGATCTTGTCGCGGTTCTCGACGGCGAACTCGCCCGCCTTCTCACGACCCTGCTTGGCCGCCTGCGTGGCCGCCTCCTGCAACTGCCGGGCCTTGGTCTCGAGGTCGAGCTCCTCGGCCTTCTTCTTCAGCCTGTCCAGAAATGACATCCGCACTCCGTCCTGCACCGGCTCGTGCCGGCCGCTCACTGGGGTCGAGTCCTCGACTGCTGCGAGGACGATCCTTCTCCTTGGCCAACGGTGGGTCCACCCCCAGCGTTCCTCTTCTGCTGGGGCATACCCGCCCGGACGGCATACGTGGGCGGTCGTGCAAGGATTGGATCCATGAAGGCAACCCTGCACACGAACCACGGTGACATCGTCATCGACCTCTTCGAGCACCAGGCCCCGAAGACGGTGGAGAACTTCGTCGGCCTCGCCAAGGGCGAGAAGGAGTACAAGGACGACGCCGGCCGGACCAACCCGACCCCGTTCTACGACGGCCTCATCTTCCACCGCATCATCCCGAACTTCATGATCCAGGGCGGCTGCCCGATCGGTCAGGGCTTCGGCGGTCCGGGCTACGCGTTCGACGACGAGATCAGCCCCGACAAGGACTTCACCAAGCCCTACGTCCTCGCCATGGCCAACGCCGGCAAGCGCATGGGCAAGGGCACCAACGGCTCGCAGTTCTTCATCACGACCGCTGCGACGACGTGGCTCCAGGGCAAGCACACGATCTTCGGTGAGGTCGCCGACCAGGCCTCGCGTGACGTCGTCGACAAGATCGGTGCGGTCCCCACGGGCGCCAACGACAAGCCCGTCGAGGACGTCGTGCTCACCTCGGTCACCATCGAGGACTGACCCTCCGGGTCCTACCGCAGCGACAGCACCACCGCACCACCGCCCATGGACGTGACCGGCAGGGGGACTCCCGTTGTCTGACGACCCGACCAGTGGCCAGCCCGGCCAGCCCCCGTTCGAGCCGGGAGTGCCGCAGCCCGCTGCCGGTCCGTCCGTGTGCCCGCGCCACCCCGACCGCGAGGCCTACGTCCGCTGCCAGCGGTGCGGCCGGCCCGCGTGCCCCGAGTGCCAGCGGCCGGCCGCCGTCGGCATCCAGTGCGTCGACTGCGTACGCGAGGCGGCCCGCAGCGCGCCCGACGCCCGCACCGTGTTCGGTGGCCGGGCGACGGACGGCACGCCGGTCGTCACCTACACGATCATCGCCATCTGCGCCGTCGCCTACCTTGCGCAGCGCGCCAGCTCGACCGTCACGCAGAACTACGCGTTCGCGCCGTACCTCGGGTGGACCGAGCCGTGGCGCTTCGTCACCGCGGCCTTTCTGCACTCGCCCCAGACGGTGTTCCACATCCTGCTCAACATGTTCGCCTTGTGGACCCTCGGGCAGTACCTCGAGCCGATGCTTGGTCGCGCCCGGTTCGCCGCGCTCTACCTCATCAGCGGCATCGGTGGTCAGGTCGCCGTGACGCTCCTGGCGGGGTCCCCCACCATCGCCGGTCTCCGGGCGGGACTCGACGACGCCTGGCTGACCCCGGTGGTCGGCGCGTCCGGGGCCATCTTCGGGCTCTTCGGTGCGCTCCTCGTGCTGAACCGGCACCTCGGGCGCTCCTCGGCGGCCATGTACGCGACCCTCGCGATCAACGCCGCCTTCGGCTTCTTCTACCCCGGCATCTCGTGGCAGGCCCACGCCGGAGGCTTCGTCACCGGCATCCTCTGCGCCGGCGTCATCGTCCTCTTCCGCCGACAGGGCGTGCGCCACCTCGTGTGGGCCGGTCTGGGGGCGGTGCTCGCGCTGCTCGTCGCGGTCACCGTCGTCAAGTACCTCTTGGTGCCCGAGGTCATCCGCGAGCTCAGCATCTTCGGCTGACGGCGGCCGTGCACCTCGTCTGCGTGACCGGTCCGCCGGCCGTCGGCAAGATGACGGTGGGTCGGGCGGTCTGCGACCTGACGGGTTTCCGGCTCTTCCACAACCACATGTCGATCGAGCCCCTCCTCGGGGTCTACGACTTCGGCACGCCGTCGTTCCGGCGGATCAACGCCCTGATCCGCCGCGAGGTCCTCGCCGAGTCCGTCGTCGCCGACCTGCCAGGGCTCGTCTTCACCTTCGCGATCGACCTCGACCATCCCGACGACCTCGCGCACCTGCGCGAGCTCATCGCGCCGGTCGAGCGCGCCGGCGCGCCCGTCGACGTCGTGGAGCTGTACGCACCCCAGCACGTGCGTCTGGCCCGCGAGGGTGGCCCCGACCGTATGGAGCACAAGCGCAGCAAGCGCGACGTCGAGTGGGCGCGCGCGCACGTCATCGAGCTCGAGGCCCGGGCGCGGTTCAGCACCGACCCGGCACGCGACGGCGAGCGGCTGCTGCCCGGCCACCGTCACCTGCGCCTCGACAACGACCACGGTGACGCGGGCGCGACCGCAGAGCGGATCGTTGCCGAGCTCGGGCTGCCGCGGCTCTGATCCCTGTGGCCGGAAGGAAAGTTGTCCACCGGCTGTGGATAAACCTGTGGATGTAGTTACACACGTGTCATTCATCCCCAGCTGGGGACAACTCTGTGGACAACTCGCGCTCGTCGCGGTGCCGATTGTGCACGACCGTCATCCACAGGTGTGGACCGGGACGCACAGCGCCGGCTGTCCACAGGTGTGGACAGCCGGCGCAGGGTGGCGTTGTGGGCGGCGGTGCTGCTCAGCGCCACCGCATCGTCATGATGAACCCGCCCATGAGCAGGACGAAGCCCACGCCGAGGTTCCAGACCCCGATGGACCCGATCGGGTACTGGTACTCGCTCACGTAGTAGACGACGATCCACAGCAGGCCCAGGACGAGCAGCGTGATGAAGACGGGCGCCCACCAGGTGGGGTTGGGCTCGGCGGCCTTGCTGGTGCGGGGCGGGGTGTATGCCGTCGCCTTGTGGTCGCGGCCTTTGGACTCGGGCACTGCGTTCTCCTTGCTCTGAGTTGAGGCAAGGGTAACCAATAGCGCGCGCGGCGTCCTCCGGGTGGCCACCTCGCCTCCGGTCGGCCCGCGAGCCGTGACGAGGCACAATGGAGGCGGCGCGGAGGGTCCGCGCGAGCGAGGACACCAGTCATGAAGGATGTCGACCCGCCGGAGCAGCCGGCGGTGCAGGACGCTGCCGACCCGGCCGCGTCCCGCTCGGTCGACCCCCTCGACCCCCTCGACGCAGCGGACAGCGCTCCGACGCCCCCGACCGACCGGCGTCGTCGTCGTCTGACGTGGGGCCTGCTCGTGCCCGTGGTCATGGGCGCGGCCGGCGTGATGTTCGCGATGAGCTTCCAGACCGCGCAGGGTCGCGACCTCCGGGCCGATCGCGACCTGCCGCAGCTGATCATGGAGGGCGACTCCAGGGTCGCCGAGAAGGCCAGCGTCCTCGACGGGCTTCAGAAGGAGGTCGAGGCGCTGTCGAAGGCGAACGCCCCCACCGACGACCACCTGTCCGGCCTGACCCGCGCGGCCGACGCGCTCGCCGCGCCGGCCGCGACGACCAAGGTCCGGGGCGCCGCGCTCGAGGTGACTCTCGACGACGCGAAGCGCACCGCGGACTCGCTGCCCGACGGCTTCACCGCCGACGACATCGTCGTCCACCAGCAGGACGTCCAGGCCGTCGTCAACGCGCTCTGGACCTCAGGCGCCGAGGCGATGATGATCCAGGACCAGCGAGTCATCTCGACCAGCGCGGTCCGCTGCGTCGGAAACACCCTGATCCTCCAAGGTCGCGTCTACGCCCCGCCCTACCGGATCACGGCCATCGGTGACGTCGACCGCATGCAGCAGGGTCTCGACGCCGACCCCTCGGTCAACATCTACCGCCAGTACGTCGATGCCGTCGGCCTCGGCTATGCCCTCCACACGACCAGCTCGACGGAGTTCCCGGCATACTCGGGCTCGGTCGACTTCCAGTACGCGTCGCCGATCCGCTGAGCGCGCCACCCACGACCTCTGAGGCCCGCATGACCCGCATCCTCGTCATCGACAACTACGACAGCTTCGTCTACACGATCGTCGGCTACCTCGAACAGCTCGGCGCCGACTGCACCGTCGTGCGCAACGACGCCGTGCCCGCGACGGACGCGGCTGCCTACGACGGCGTGCTCGTCTCGCCCGGCCCGGGCACTCCCGAGGACGCCGGGGTGTCGATGGACATCATCCGCGAGTGCGCGCGCATCGCGAAGCCGATGTTCGGGGTGTGCCTCGGGCACCAGGCACTCGGCGTCGTCGCCGGCGCCGTCGTCGGGCGGGCGCCCGAGCTGCTCCACGGCAAGACCTCGCTCGTGCACCACGACGGCACCGGCGTCCTCGAGGGCCTGCCGAGTCCCTTCACGGCCACCCGCTACCACTCGCTGACCATCGACCCGGCGACCCTGCCCGACGAGCTCGTCACGACCGGCAGCACCGACTCGGGCCTCGTCATGGCGGTGCGCCACCGCGACCTGCCGCTGCACGGCGTGCAGTTCCACCCCGAGAGCGTCCTGACCCAGGGCGGACACCGCATGCTGGCCAACTTCCTCGCCCTGTGCGGCGATCCCGACGCGGTGGCGCGTTCGGAGGGGTTGAGCCCCCTCGTGACGGCCGCCGTCTGACGCGACGGTCGAGCCGGCATACGGCACGAGCGCCACGAAGGGCCCCTCCCGAGCGGGAGGGGCCCTTCGTCGTATGCCGTGTGCTGACGCTAGGGGGTCGGCGTCGTGGTGGTGGTGGTCTCCGTGTCGGTGGGTGTCTCGGTGTCGCTCGGCGGCGGCGGCGGGGTGACCGTCACGGTTGCCGTCTGGCTCGGGGTGCGCGCCACCTTGACCGTGATGTCGGTGCCGAGCTTGACCACGTCGCCGGACCGGGCGACCGACAGCACCTCGTCGGGGTTCTTGTCGGAGTCGACGGTCTCCTTGACCGGGTTGAGCCCGGCGTTCTGGAGCGCGACCGCGGCGAGAGCCCAGTCCTTGCCGACGAGGTTGTCGGGAACCTCGACGTTTCCGGTCGCGTAGAAGATCTTGACCTTCGAGCCCTTGGCGACGACGGCCTGCGCGGCGGGCTGGGTCTTCGTCACCTTGTTCTTGTCCTGGTCGGGCGTGTTCTCCTGCTGGAAGCCCGACACGACGAAGCCCTGCTTCTCGAGCTCCTCGCGCGCCGCGTCCTTGTCGAACCCGGTGACGTCGGGGACGGTGAGGTTGTCGGGGCCGGCCGAGACGACGTACTTCACGATCGACAGCTCGGCGATCCTCACGCCCGACCTCGGGTCCTGACTGATGACGTCGCCCTCGGTCACGGTCGTGCTGGCGGCCGTCGACTTCTCGCCCCGAAGGTTGTTGGTCGCCAGGGTGCGGGCCGCGACGTCCTCGTTCATGCCCTCGATCGGGGGGACGGCCACCAACGTGACGTCGGGGGTCTGGTTGCCGAACCACGTCACGCCACCCCAGCCGACGAGCGCGAGCACGGCGATGACCAGCGCGGTGATGAGCGCCGCCCTGCCCTTGCTGCCTTTCCTCTCGTCCGGGTCCTGCTCGTCGTGGCCGACGTCCGGCAGGCCCGCGGTGTTGCCGTATCGCTCGTCCTGCGCCGTGACGGGCGTCTGGACGGCGGTCGGCGTCCCGGGCGCGGCATACGCCTGGGGAAGGGTCTGGGTGGCGGTGGCGCCCATCGCGGCCGCCGTGCCGAGGGCCGCGGCGCTGATCGGGCGACCCAGCCGCACGTTCTCCAGGTCGTCCCGGAAGGCGGCGGCGTCCTGGTAGCGAGCGTCGCGGTCCTTGGCCAGGGCGTGCAGGGTCACGGCGTCGAGGTCGCCCGCGACGGCCTCGTTGAAGACGCTCGGAGGCTGCGGCAGCTCACCGACGTGCTGGTAGGCGATCGCGACCGGGGAGTCTCCGGTGAAGGGTGGCCGGCCGGCGAGCAGCTCGAACAGGAGGCATCCGGTCGAGTAGAGGTCGGAGCGTTCGTCGACCGTCTGGCCCTGCGCCTGCTCGGGCGAGAGGTACTGGGCGGTGCCGACGACCGACTGTGTCTGGGTCATCGTCGCTGCCGTGTCGGCGATCGCGCGGGCGATGCCGAAGTCCATGACCTTGACGTGGCCCGCGGTCGTGATCATGACGTTGGCGGGCTTGATGTCGCGGTGGACGATGCCCATCTGGTGGCTGTAGGCGAGGGCGTCGAGGATGCCCTCGGTCACGCGGATCGCCTCGGCCGGCTCGAGCTGCTGCTGGTCGGTCACCTTCTGGCGCAGCGTCTCGCCGTCGACGTACTCCATGACGATGTAGGGCAACGTCGTCCGCGTGCCGTTGGGGCCCTCGACGACGCTGTCGTCCTCACCCGAGTCGAAGATGGCGACGATCGCCGGGTGGTTGAGTCCGGCCGCCGACTGCGCCTCACGTCGGAAGCGCATGAGGAAGTTCGCGTCGCGGGCGAGGTCGGACCGCAGCATCTTGATCGCGACCTGGCGCCCGAGACGGGTGTCGCGGCCGAGGTGGACGTCGGCCATGCCACCTCGACCGATCAGCTCGCCGACCTCGTAGCGTCCGCCGAGGACGCGGGGTGCGATGGTCACGTCGTTGGCCTCTGCTCGTTCGGGTGCTGGGTCATCCTGGTCCACTCGTCGGGCGCCTGGCTCGCGCTGCTCGGGCTGGTCGTCCATGTCACTTCGCCTTGCCCTTGCCCTTGGTCTTGGCCTTGCCCTTGCCGGTGTGGGCGGGCTGCTGCTCGGGTTTCGTCGTCGTCGGGGAGAGGGCGGCCTTCGTCGCGGTCCGGCTCGTCGCGGTCCGGCTCGTCGCGGTCGGGCTCGTTGCGGTCGGGGCCGTCCGGGTGGGGGCGGCCGTGGTCGCGCGCGGGGCGGTCGGCGAGGCGCTCGGCGAGGCGCTCGCGGAAGCCGATGTGCCGGCTGGAGCGGGGGCCGCCGGTCGCGCGGCGGGACTCGTTGCCGGTCCGTTCAGGACGCTGCCGAGCGCGAAGGCACCCCCGGCCACCAGGGCCGCGGCCGGGACGGCCAGCCACGCCCGGTGTCGGCTCGACGGGTGGGCAGGCGCGCCCCCTCGCGGGTCGGCGGGCGGCAGGGGCAGGGCCCGGGTGGGGGTCGTGGGCCCAGCGGCCGTGGCCGCCTCCGGGGATGTGAGCGCGGTGGCGCCGGTGGCCACGGGAAGGTGGGTGACGCCGGGCAGGGGTGCCGACACCACACCGGCGGCCTCCGCGACGGTGCGGGCGTCGGCCGGGCGGTCGGAGGCCGACTTGGCCAGGCACGCGTCGACGACCTCACGCAGGTCGACGGGCACGGTCGAGGGCAGCTCGGGCGGCGGGTCGTTGACCTGCGCGATGGCCGTTGCGACGGGCGTGCCCATGTCGAACGGCTTGCGGCCGGTGATCATCTCGTGGGCCACGACGCCGAGCGAGTAGATGTCGCTCGCCGCGGTCGCCGGCTCGCCGAGGGCCTGTTCCGGACTGATGTAGTCGGGGGTCCCGAGCACCTCACCCGTGAGCGTGTGCCCGGACCCGTCGCCGACGCGGGCGATGCCGAAGTCGGTGAGCTTCGCCTGACCCTCTGGCGTCACGATGATGTTGGCCGGCTTCACGTCGCGGTGCACGACACCCGCGTCGTGGGCCGCAGACAGGGCCAATGCCGCCTGACCGAGCATCGAGCGTACGTCCTCGGCCGGCATACCGCCGTCGCTGTCGCTGATGATCTCGCCGAGCGTGCGGCCGGGGACGAGCTCCATGACGAGGTAGGCCGTGCCGCCGTCCTCGCCGTAGTCGAAGACCGAGGCGATGTTGGGATGGTGCAGCGAGGCGCTGCCGCGGGCCTCGTCCCGGAAGCGCTCGAGGAAGGCGTCGTCCTCGGGACCGTGAGGGCGCATGACCTTGACGGCCACGGGACGGCGGAGCACCTCGTCGGTGCCCTCCCAGACGTCGCCCATCCCGCCGGACGCGATGCGGGCGCCGAGCGTGTAGCGGCTGCCGAGCGTGGCTCCTGTCGCGAGCGTCACCGGTCCAGCACCGCCTCCATGACCTCGCGCGCGATGGGCGCGGCGACACGGCCGCCACCCACCTCGCTGCCGCTCACGCCGCCGTCCTCCACGACGACCGCCACGGCGATCTTGGGGTCGGTGGCCGGGGCGAACGAGATGAACCACGCGTGTGGCGGCTTGTCCGGGTCGTGCTGGGCCGTTCCTGTCTTGCCGGCCACCTCGACGCCGTCGATCTGCGCCCGGGCACCGCTGCCGTTGTCGACGACCGAGACCATCATCTTGGTCAGCGTGGAGGCGGTCTCGGGCGAGACGGCCTGGGAGAGCTCGACCGGGTCGGGCGTCGACTCGATGATGTCGAGGTTGGCGCTGCGCACCGACTGGATCAGGTAGGGCGTCATGACCCTGCCCTGGTTGGCGATGCCGGCGGCGACCATCGCCATCTGCAGCGGTGTCGCGCGCACGTCGTACTGCCCGATGGCGGACTGGGCGGCCTGCGGGGCGTTGAGGTCGGCCGGCACCGAGCTCGTCGAGACGCGCATCGGGATCTGCAGCGAGTCACCGAACCCGAACTTGGCGGCCTGCGCGCGGATCTTCTCGCCGCCCAGCTCGAGGCCGAGCGAGCCGAAAGCGGTGTTGCACGAGATCTCCAGCGCGTGGATGAGCGTCGTCTTGTTGCCGGGCCCGCAGGCGCGGCCGTCCTCGTTGGGCAGGTCGGTGGGAGTCAACGGCAGGTCCAGCGTGGGCGGCCCGGGCACCGTGGAGTTCTCGTCCGTGGCGACGCCGTTCTCGAGGGCGGCCGCCGCGGTGACCACCTTGAACGTCGAGCCGGGCGGGTAGACGCCGTTGATCGTGCGGTTGAGGTAGGCCTTGTCCTTGTCGTTGGACAGCGTCCGCCACGCCTTGGCCGCCTTGTCGAGGTCGTGGCTCGAGAGCGGGTTGGGGTCGTACGACGGGTGGCTCACCATCGCGAGGATCGCGCCGGTGCTCGGGTCGAGGGCCACGACGGCGCCCTTGTTGTCACCGAGGGCCTTGTCGGCCGCGGCCTGCGCCTTGGGGTCGATCGTCAGCTCGATCGTCGCACCGGAGGTCTTGCGGCCGGTGATGAGGTCGGTCATGCGCCGCACGAACAGCGTGTCGGCATCACCCGAGAGCAGGTCGTCGGAGGCGTGCTCCAGCCCGTAGGGGGCGCCGACCGCATAGGAGTAGAAGCCGGTCAGCTGGGCGTACAGCTCGTCCTGGGGATAGGTGCGCAGCAAGCGGTACTGGTCCTCGACGGGCACCGACTTGGCCACGGCCTGGCCGCCGACGATGATCGCGCCGCGCTCGCGCGAGTAGTTGTCGAGCAGGGTGCGCTTGTTGGACGCCATCGCACCCAGCGACTTGGACTGGGTGAACTGCACGACCGTCGCCGCGACGAGCAGGGCGGTGAAGAGCGCGGCGATGAGGACCGACAGGCGGCGGATGGGGGTGTTCACGTGAGCCTCACCACCTGGGTGACCTCGGCCGGGGCGGGCTCCGCTGCGGCGACACCCACGGGCATCTCGGGCATCGGGCGACGGGCCTGGTCGGAGATGCGCAGCAGCAGCGCCATGATGACCCAGTTCGCGAGGAGGGAGGACCCGCCGAGCGACATGAAGGGCGTCGTGAGGCCGGTCAGCGGGATGACCCGGGTGACGCCGCCGATGACGATGAAGAGCTGGAAGGCGACGGAGAAGGAGATGCCGATCGCGAGCAGCTTGCCGAAGCCGTCGCGGACCCCGAGGGCGGTGCGGATGCCGCGCTCGCAGAAGATGAGGTAGAGCACGATGATCGCGACGGACCCGAAGAGGCCGAGCTCCTCACCGAGGCTCGGGAAGATGAAGTCGCTCTCGGCGAACGACGTCAGGTAGGGCCGGCCCGCACCGAGGCCGGTGCCGGTCAGACCGCCCGAGGCCATCCCCCACAGGCCGTTGGCCAGCTGGTTGGAGCGCTCGAGGTTGTCCTGCGAGAAGGGGTCGAGCCACAGGTCGACCCGCTTCTGGAAGTGCGTGAACGCCGACAGGGCGAAGGCGACGGCGGCCCCGAAGAGCAGCAGGCCGATCGCGATCCACGAGACGCGCTCCGTGGCGACGTAGAGCATCGCGACGAAGAGACCGAAGAACAGCAGGGCCGAGCCGAGGTCCTTCTGGAAGACGAGGACGAGCAGGGCGAGCACCCACGCGACGAGGATGGGGCCGAGGTCGCGCCCGCGAGGGAAGGTGAACCCCAGGACCTTCTTGCCGGCGAGCGACAGCACGTCGCGCGTCTGCACGAGGTAGCCGGCGAAGAAGATCGCGAGGGCGATCTTGGCGAGCTCGCCGGGCTGGAAGTTGAGCGGGCCGACGGAGATCCAGATCTGCGAGCCGTTGATGGTGCGACCGATGCCGGGCACGAGCGGCAGGAGGAGCAGCACGAAGCCGACGACCATGGTCACGTAGGTGTAGCGGCGCAGCAGGCGGTGGTCGCGCAGCACGAAGAGCACGGCGACGGCGAGGACCACGGCGAGCGTCGTCCAGATGATCTGGCGGTAGGCGTCGCCCTCGCTGCCGAGCTGGCCACGGGCGAGGTCGAGCCGGTGGATCATGACGAGACCGAGCCCGTTGAGCACGGTCGTGATCGGCAGGAGCACCGGGTCGGCGTAGGCCGCCTTCCACCGCAGCACGAGGTGCACCGACAGCACGAGGGCGGTGAAGCCCCCGGCGACCGGGATGATGTTGCCCGGCACCGTGCCGTTGCGGTTGAGATCGGTGGTGACCCACGCGAGCAGCACGATCGCGATCGCGAGCAGCAGGAGGAGCAGCTCGGCTCCGCGACGGGTCCGTGGGGTGAGGGGCTCGACGGTCGTGGTCACGTCACGACCCCCGCGAGGCGGTCGGTGGCCAGGGCGACGGCCGGCGGGGTGGCGAACGACGTGCTCGCGCGCGGGGCGGTCGGCAGCGGCGTCGGCAGTGTCGGCTGCGTCTGTTGCCCCGGCTGCGTCGGAAGGGTGGGTTGCGTGGGTTGCGTGGGCCCCGTCGGGTTGGGCGACGTCGTCGATGGTGTCGTCGGGGGCGTCGTCGGCACCGTGGACTGCATCGGCGTCGGGGTGGTGCCGCACGGCGTCCCGGTCGAGGCCAGGTGCTGGCACCGCACGGCCTCGGTCCGCAACGCGGTGACCTTGCCGAGCGCATCGACGAGGTCACGAGCCGGGATCGTGTTGCCGACCGAGGCCTGCACGTCGCTCGGGAGGTCGGACACGAGGACGTCGGACGGGGTCTCCACGTGGGACAGCGAGATCGGGCCGAGGTCCTGTGAGACACCTCGGAAGATCGCGACCTTCCCGGCGTCGGCCGCCACGAAGTACTGCTTCTGCGACCAGGCCCACGCGGCATACCCGCCGGCGCTGAGGATGGCGGCGACGACGATGACGCCGACGGTGCGGAGCACGAGCTTGGAGCGGCGGGACCGGGTGCCGTCCTCGGCGAGCTCGAGCTCGAGCGCGTCGTCGTCGGGCTCGGCGCGGCCCGTGGCCTCGCGTGACAGGGCCGCGGCCTTCTCGGCAGGACTCGTCGGGATGGCGCGGGTGCGACCGCGCATGCGCTTGCCGGCAGCGCCCACCACCTGCGGCACGGTGGTGGGGAGGTCGTCGCCGTCGGCGTCGACGACCTCGGCGACGATCACCGTGACGTTGTCGCGGGTGCTCGCCTTGAGGGCGACCTCGATGCACCGGTCGGCGGCCTCGTCAGGCGTTCGGGCCTCGCGGACGATCTCCTCGATGACGTCGGCGCCGACGAAGTCGGACAGGCCGTCGGAGCACAGCAGGAAGCGGTCGCCGATCTTCGCCTCCCGCAGGGAGGTGTCGGGCTCGTCGTCGGGCTGCCCGGTCATGACGCGCGTCACGACGGAGCGCTGCGGGTGGTGGCCCGCGTCCTCCTTGGAGATGCGGCCCTCGTCGATGAGCTGCTGGACGAAGGAGTGGTCCTTGGTGATCTGGGTGAACGTGTCGCCGCGCAGCATGAACGCCCGCGAGTCGCCGATGTGGGCCATCGCGAGCTTGTTGCCGGTGCGCAGCACGACGATCGTCGTGCTTCCCATGCCGCTGAGGTCGGAGTTCTCACGCATCGCCCTGGTCAGCTTGGCGTTGGCGGCGTGCAGCGCCTCCAGGAGGAGGGGGATCGCCTGGTCGGCGGTGACGTCCTCCTCGTCGAGCGGGGCGAGCTCGCCGACGATCATCGAGCTGGCCACGTCGCCTGCTGCGTGGCCGCCCATCCCGTCGGCGAGGACGAGCAGGTTGGGCCCGGCATACCCCGAGTCCTCGTTGCGGGACTTGGGTCCCAGCCCGAGGTCGGAGCGCGCGGCGTAGCGCAGGGCGATGGCCATCCGGTCAGCCTCGCAGTTCGAGGACGGTCTTGCCGATCCGCAGGGCGGTGCCGACCTCGACGGGTCGCGAGCCGGTCAGGCGGTCGCGGCCGATGAAGGTGCCGTTGGTCGAGCCGAGGTCCTCGACGACCCAGCCGTCGCGACCGGAGGGGTCGGGGGAGATGCGGCAGTGGCGGCCCGAGGCGTAGTCGTCGTCCAGGACGAGCGCGCACTCGGGGTTGCGGCCGATGAGGATGCCACCGCTGCGCAGCGGCAGCGACGTCCCGGTCAGTGGTCCCTCGGTCACGACGAGCCTCGTCGGGATGCCCTTGCCGCGGCCCCGACCCTTGCGCGCGGGCGTCTCGGGAGTGGCGGCCGCGGCGCCTGCTGCGCCTGCTGCGCCCGCGGAGCCGGCTCCGGCGGCTGGCGCCGGCGTGCGCGGGGCACTGCTCCTGCGCTCCTGCTTGTCGGCCTTCTTGAGTGCCTTGCGCTGGCTCCGGCGGCTCACGGCGGTGCCGTAGATGTCGGTGCGGAGCACGCCCACGACGCTGAAGATGAAGATCCACAGCAGCGCGAGCAGACCCAGCCGGAGCAGGGTCAGGGTGAGTTCACTCATGCGTCACCAGATGTCATCACCGAGAGGAGGTCCAGGGAGGTCATCGGGCTCACCGGCGTCCGGCGCGGAAGGTGGCGGACGTCCGGCCGATCGTGAGGCGGTCGCCGTCCTGGAGCCGTTGGCTCGAGATGCGCTCGCCGTTGACGAAGGTGCCGTTGGTGGAGTTCAGGTCGCGGATCGAGGTCACGAGGTGAGGCCCGTCGGTGGTGACACGGATCTCGCTGTGCCGGCGGGAGACCCCCGGGTCGTCGATGACGATGTCCGCCGTCTCGTCACGGCCGAGCGTGGTGAGGCTGCCGAGGAGGGGGTAGCGGTCGCCGCCGATGTCGAGCCACGGGCGGGCCGACGGGTTGGACCGCGGGACCGGCCGGTGCACGGGGGCCTCGTCGATGGCCGTGCCGTTGTTGGTCTGCGGGCGCGGTCCGTCGGCTGCCTCGCGGGCGGAGTGCTCGCGTCCCACCTGCTTCGCCGTGGCGGGCCGCACGCGGAAGACACCGGTCTCGAGGCCCTCGCCCTGCACGAGCGTCACCTCGAGGGGGCCGCCTGGCTGGTAGCCCTGCGAGTCCGCGTGCTCCTGGGCCGCGGCGACGAGGTCGTCGGAGAGGTCGTCCTCGTAGTCACCGAGCCGCTCGTAGTCCGTCTCGCTCAGCTCGATCGTGTAGAGGTTGGGCACCATGGCGCGCCCGTGTCCCAACAGCGCCGCCCGGTCGTCCATGGCGCGACGGATCGCGGACGCGATCTCGACGGGCTGCACCTCGGACTTGAACGCCTTGGCGAAGGCACCGTGGACAGCCTTGGCGAGACCGTGCTCGACACGGTTGATGATTCCCACGCCGTCTCCTCCTCCTTGTGAGCGCTCGTGTTGGGCGCTTCATCGTAACCGGGTCAGCCCCCCGAGCCTCCCACCGACAGTCGGTGCGGGGCGCCGCGAAACGCCCCGTCGGGCCCGCCCGACGGTGGTCGGCGGGTTTGATGTATGGCGGAAGCATGGGACGATCTCTCGGGGTCCCGCGGCGGGATCCCGCACGTCGCCAGGCCAGCAAGGAGCGCTCGATGAGCAAGGACGAGACCGGTAGCACCGAGAGCCAGGGCATCCCCGGCTTCTCGGCGAACAACTCCATCCCGGGTGGTTTCGCCCTTCCCATCCCGTCGGCGACGACCGGCCTCGCCCGGTCCGACGAGGCCCCGGCCGACCCCTGGAGCTCGACGTGGGAGGACGCCTCCTGGCAGTCCGGCGACACCGCCGAGATCCCGACCGCCGACGGCGCCGGGTCCGCCGCCAACGACTGGACCGACTCCTATGAGTACGGCGGTGAGACCGCCGCGTACGACAGCCCCGAGGTCAACGGTCACGCCCAGAACGGTTCGGCGACGAGCACCTCGGACCGCCCCGACTCCTCGGACTCCTCGGACGCCTCGGGCGCGACGACCTCGTGGACCAGCTGGGAGCCCTCCGACCCCGGCACGACCGACTGGTCGGCCAACGGCACCGCCGCGTCCGAGAACACCTACTCCGGGTGGACGCCAGCCGGCTCCGTCACGGAGGCAGAGCCCACCGCCGCGACTGACCACACCGCTGCAATGCAGGCGTATGCCGCCCGGCCGGCCGTCGACCCCGACGTGGCCGCCGCGGCCGCCGAGCTCGGTCACGACGTCCATGACCTCACCCATGACCTGACCCCCGCACCCCGCACGGGCAACTCCGACCGCCCGAGCGCGGAGGACCTCATCACGGCCCGCTCCAAGGGTGAGCGTCAGAAGGTCAAGGCCAACTCGGGGCTGCGCAAGGCGTTCGGCCTCGGCCCGAGCGTCAAGGAGATGCTCGAGCGCGACCGCATCGATCGCATCGCGCGTCCGGTCAACGGCCGCAAGACGATCATGGTCATCAACACCAAGGGTGGTGGCGGCAAGACCCTCGTCACCCTCATGCTCGCCAGCTACCTCGGGCGCTACCGCTCGGGCTCGGTCCTCGCCTGGGACAACAACGAGACCGAGGGCACGCTCGGCATGCGCGCCCCGTCCCAGAGCCACCACCGCACGGTCGTCGACCTGCTGGGTGCACTGCCCACCATCGCCAACGACCCCAACGCCGGGACGTCCGAGCTCGAGCACTGGGTGCGCGAGCAGCGCGGCCTGTCGTTCGACGTGCTGGCCTCGGCCGACGACGACGAGGCGATGCGCATCATCGGTGAGCAGGAGTTCGAGGACCTCCACACGCAGCTCTCGCGCTTCTACCGGATGATCGTCGTCGACACCGGCAACAACCGCCTCTCGCCGAACTGGCTAGCGGCCGCCGCTCGGGCCGACATGCTCGTCTTCGCGACCTCGCTCAAGGACGACACGTCGGTCGTCGCGGCCAAGAACCTCGATGCGCTCGTCGCGATGGGCCGGGGCGACCTCGTCCGCAACGCGGTCTGCGTCATCTCGCACACGTCGGCCAAGGGCAACGACGTCGGCGCGGGGGTCCACACGCGGGAGCACTTCGAGCAGTGGGTTCGTGCGGTCGTCGACATCCCGTACGACCCCATGCTCGCGCCGGGCCTGCACCTCGACCCGCTCAAGGTCAGCCGCAAGACGCACGAGTCGTGCATGGAGATGGCTGCCGTCGTCGTCGACGGCCTCTGAGCACCCGAGCCGAGTCCCCCGCCCGCTGACGTGGCCCTCATCGCGCTGACCGGCGCCGCCGGTCGCATCGCCACCGCGTTGCGCCCCCGGCTGCGCGCGGCCGGCCACCGGCTCGTCCTCTGCGACGGCGTCGGGGTGGCCGTGACGGATGTCGACGTGTCGACCGAGCGGGCCGTCGAGTGCGACCTGCGTGACGTCGACGGCCAAGCCGAGGCGTTCGCCGGCGCCGACCTCGTCGTGCACCTGGGTGCGTTCTCCGACGAGCGGCCCTGGGGCGACATCCTCGCCGTGAACATCGACGGCACGAGGGCCGTCTGCGAGGCAGCACACCGCGCGGGCGTGGGTCGGATGCTCCTGGCGAGCTCCGTGCATGCGGCCGGCTACGTGCCGGTGGACTCACCACTCGCCCGCGAGGGCATGCCGCTCCCGGCGCCCGACACGTACTACGGCGTCAGCAAGGCGGCGCTCGAGGCCCTCGGCGGGTTGTATGCCGGCCGGTTCGGGATGACCGTCGTCAGCGCCCGCATCATGACCTTCGACGACGCTCCGGACGGGCCACGCTCGCTGCGGACGTGGCTCTCCCCCGACGACATGGCGCGGCTCGTGCTCGCGGCGCTGACGACGGGGGCGGGCGGCCACCACGTCGTGTGGGGCGTCTCACGCAACACGCGCCGGTGCGTCGACCTGGCGCCGGGGCTCGCGATCGGCTTCGACCCGCAGGACGACGCGGAGGCGTATGCCGCAGACGGCGGACAGGGAGGGCCGAGCCCATCGTCCGGGATGCTCGGCGGCGGGTTCGCCGCACCGGAGTACCGGCTCGGCGAACCCCATGGCGGTACTGCTCGGCCCTCCTGACCGACGCGGGCCGAGGTGGGCTGGGCGGCCGTCTGAGCCCCGGCGCCGGACCCGGTTTGGCGATAGCAGGCCTCATACAGCACACTGTCTGCTTGTCACGCGCGAGTGGCGGAATGGCAGACGCGCTGGCTTCAGGTGCCAGTGTCCGAAAGGGCGTGGGGGTTCAAATCCCCCCTCGCGCACAGAAGGTGGGGACTCTCCCCGAAGTGCTCGGAGCGGCGGGCTCGGTCTTCGGACCGGGCCCGCCGCTTCTGTGTCTCCCGGCCCCGGCGCCGCGGGCGAGCAGCCCCGCGCCGGAGCAGCCCCGCGCCGCAGGAGTCACGGACGAGGGTTGATGCGGGTCCATCGACGGTCATCGCGCCGCCGACCCATGCCGGCCGCGCACCGCGGGCATACGGCGCTGACCTCGTCGGCGTCGCGCCCCGTGGCGGGCTGCACGTCGAGCCAGTCGATGTGTGAGAACCGCAGCAGTCGTGACCGGTGCAGCGAGAGGCCGCACACCGTCTGGTTCGTGCCGGCGTGCCAGGCGTGCACCTCTCCCGAGGGCGCACGGATGCCGTCGGGGTCGGTCCACGAACCGGTGGCGGCCACTGCTGCTCTCATGGCACCCCGCTACCCAGCTGCTGGAGGGTTCATGCACGCTCGCGCAACCGTCCCCGTGCACGGCACCGGCGGACAGGTATCTGGAGGCCTGGTGGTGCGTCTGTTCGTCACCCAGCTCGATCAGCTCCGGTCGCGGCCCGACGGAATCCCGGAAGGCGTGGCCACCAAGGGACGATCACGGTCATGGCGCGACCGCGCTGGGACGACTCTCCACGCGAAAGGAGCGCCACATGTCCAGTCAGTCCTCCACCAGCCGGGGTTCAGCACGTCGCATCGCCGCCACGCTCGGCGCGTCCGCCGCGCTGTCCCTGACCCTCGTCGGCCCCGCCTTCTCGGGGGAGCCGCGCGACCCCGCGCCGTCGCCGGTCTCGGCGCAGTGCACCCACTACGTGGGCGGCGGCACCGTCGTCTCCTGCACCAACCAGTCCTCGGTGGGCACCGGATCAGGCTCGGCGAGCTCGGCCGAGCGGGGCATCCCTGCACCGGCTCCGGTCCAGGCGCCGAAGCTCGTGCTGCCCTCCAGTGAGCCGTCCAACCTGCCGACGATCGGCATCGGTGTCGTCGCCGCGGTCCTCGTCGCGGGCGGCCTGATGATCGCGTCGACTAACCGTCGGCGCCCCGCCTGAACCCCAGGGCGACCCAGCCCACCAGGCCCGGCGGCATACCTCTCGCGTATGCCGCCGGGCCGGCGCGCGTGATGACCGGGAACGTCACCTCGGGGGCTGTTCGAGGCGTCGGCGGGAGGGGTATGTAGGCGGGAGCCGTGCGCCGGGAACGGTTCAGAAGAGACAACCCGTGAATGTCCAATCATCGCCGGGTCCCGTACCATGACCGCTGACGAAGGCCCTTGAGATGTCAACTGACGTGCACCTTCAGACCGAAAGGCCCGGGTGCTACTGACATGAACCGCCTGCAGGAAGGCTTCGTGCTCGGCGACCGCTACGAGCTCGAGCACCGGATCGCGTCGGGTGGGATGGCTGACGTGTGGGCCGGCACGGACTCGGTGCTACGGCGCGAGATCGCGATCAAGATCATGCGTCCCGACGCCGACCACGAGCGCCTCTTCGCGCTCCGGTTCCGCGACGAGGCCGTGCACTCGGCCGCCCTGCTGCACACGAACATCGCGACGGTCTTCGACTACGGCGAGGACCAGGGCCTTGCGTTCCTCGTCATGGAGCTCGTCGCGGGCGAGCCGCTCTCGGCAGTCCTCAACCAGCGCGGCCCCCTCGCCCCGAGCGGGGTCCGCTCGATCATGGGCCAGGCGGCGCTCGCACTGGGTGTCGCGCACGAGGCCCGCGTCGTGCACCGCGACATCAAGCCGGCCAACATCATGGTGCGCGACGACGGGCTCGTGAAGCTCACGGACTTCGGCATCGCGCGTGCGCTCGACGCCTCCGGGCACACCCAGCACGGCGAGATGCTCGGCACGCCCAACTACATCAGCCCCGAGCAGGCTCTCGGTCACGCGGCCACGGGCGCCAGCGACCTCTACGCCCTCGGTGTGGTGGGGCACGAGATGCTCGTCGGCAGGCGGCCCTTCGACCGCGGCACGCCGATCGCCACGGCCCTCAGCCACGTCAACGAGCCTCCCCCGCCGCTGCCCGACGACGTGCCCGAGGACCTGCGAGACGTCATCGCCGAGTGCCTCCAGAAGGATCCCGAGAAGCGACCGGCCAACGCCGCCGCGGTCGCCGTCCGTCTCGGACTCGGCGACCAGGAGCTGCGTGGTCTCGCGCTCGGCCTGGCGACCGCCATCAACGGCTCCCCGGCGGAGATGCTCGACGAGGTCGAGGAGCTCCACGGCGAGCTTCGCGATCCGGGGCAGGGCACGGGCTCCGGTCCCGCCGTGACGGCCGACCAGCTCGAGGCCACCCAGGCGATGCCGTCCGGCGTCGGCGACTGAACCGACTCGATCGACCAGGCCGTGCTCGACCAGGGTTCCCCAGGGTTGGACAGCCGTCCTGCCCGCCGCCGCGGGCCGACCTAGGCTGACGGGATGGCGACCCTGCCGCTGTTCCCGCTCGCCACCGTGCTCATGCCGGGTGGCCGGTTGCCGCTGCAGATCTTCGAGCCGCGGTACCTCCAGCTGCTCCGGGACCTGCTCGACGGTCAGGAGGAACGTTCCCCCGTCTTCGGCGTCGTCGCGATCCGGGAGGGTTTCGAGGTCGGCGAGGGCGGCGTGCGCGCCCTCCACGCGGTCGGCTGCGGCGCTCTGCTCACCCAGGCCGCCGCCCTCGAGGACGAGCGCTTACTCGTCGTGTCGGAGGGCACCGACCGCTTCAGGCTGGACGCCATCGACGAGCAGGCCGGCACCGCCTACACGACGGCCCGGGTCACCTGGCTCACCGAGCCCAAGGGGGACGCCGCGACGGTCATCCAGCTCGCGCGGCTGCTGCGCGCCGAGATCAGCGCCTTCGCCGCGGCCGTCGGCGGCGAAGCCGAGATCCCCTCCGACGACCGGTCGCTCGCGTATGCCGTGGCGGACGTCGTGAGCCTCGGCGTGGCCGACCGCCAGCGCCTCCTCGCGAGCAGCGACACGGAGTCGCGCCTGCGCCTCGGCCTGCAGCTCGTGCGCCGGGAGCGCGAGTTCGCATCGGCCCTGGGCGCGGTCGCCGAGCCCCCGATCCCACCCTTCAGCCTCAACTGACCCGGCCGCGGCCGGCTCACCACTTCCGTCGGTGCGGTCCGGGATCAACGCAACGTGGCGACGACCTCGGCCGCGACGACCCACGTCGCCAGAGCGCACACGCCGGCGAACGACAGGTTCCAGGCCGCGCGCGGCAGGTGCGTCAGGGACGCGAGGACCCCGGGGTCGCTGCCGCGGCTCCGGTCCCTGAGCACCGCGACGAGGTGGCGCCACGCTCCGACGACCAGGACGACACCGAGGCCGACGAGCACCTGGGTCTGCAGGGCGTCGTCGCGCCACCACCACAGGGCCGCCGAGCCCGCGATGGCGACGCCCATGACGACGGCCGTGAGCGCCGACCGGACCCGGATGAGGGCGAAGACCAGGACGGCGAGCCCGGCCGTGATGACGGTCGCTGCCCAGCCTCGTTCGGCGGCCCAGACCATCGCGGCGCCGAGAAGCGCCGGCATCGGGTAGCCCGCCCACGTCGATGCGACGCGGCCGGCGCCGCGCACGGGCCCGCGGGTCACGGCGTGGCCGGACATGTCGCCGCGCAGCACGAAACCGGTGAACTGTCGGCCGGCAAGGACCCCGACCACCGCGTGGCCGAGCTCGTGGACGAGGGTGACGGCGAGGCGGACGACCCGCCACAGCGGCTCGACCGCGATGATCACCAGGGCGATGCCGAGGACGACGAGCAGGCTGGGCGCAGCGAGGGCGACGTCCCCGACTGCCGGTACGACCCTGTCGCGCACTGCCTCGAACCACTCCACGGACGCTGAACCTAGCCGACGCGGTGGTGCCTGAGGCGATGGCCCGGTGGGTACGGAGACGTCGGTCGCGCGTGGGCGCGGTCCTTCATGCGACAGGGCGGACGGTTCACAGCACCATGCAGGCGATGCGTCAGGGGTCCTGCGTTCGCGTACCCGGCCGACACCGGGACACCGCGCACCGGGGGCGCCCCTCCGCGTGGGTCAGCGCAGCGGTCGTCGTCGTCCTCACCGTCACCGTCGCGCTCTGGTTGTGGCAGGCGCGGCCGTTCGACGCGAGGCGCATGCTGGGTGTCGACGCCCCACCAGCGGGGATCGGCGCGGCTCAGGCGCCGCTCGGCGCCCCGCCCACCCTGCCCGGCGGGCACGGCGGTTACACGTTCATGGCGATGCAGGGCAGCGGCACCGACCCGGTGGCCTACGACCCCTGTCGCCCGATCCACTACACGACGAGCGCCGTCGGTCTGCCCGTGGGCGGCGACGCCCTCGTCCGTGAGGCCGTCGCGACGATGTCGGAGGCGAGCGGCCTGCGCTTCGTCGACGACGGCCTCACCGACGAGGCCCCGGACCCGGACCGAGACCCGTACCAGCCGGACCGCTACGGCGACCGCTGGGCGCCCCTCTACATCGCCTTCGCGACGCCCGACCAGATCCCGCGACTCTCCGGCAGCACCGTCGGCCTCGGCGGCAGCACCCCGCGGGCGGCGGGCGACGGTGTCCTCGTCTACGTCACCGGCTCGGTCTGGCTCGATGCCCAGGCCATGACCGACCTGTTCGCCGCGGGCCGGCGCGACTCCGCCCGTGCAGTGGTCGAGCACGAGATCGGGCACGTCCTCGGCCTCGGCCACGTGTCCGACGGCACGCAGCTCATGTCCCAGACGGGTGGCGCCGGCGCCGGCCCCGCCGACGGAGACCGACGCGGACTCGCGGTCCTCGGCCGTGGGGTGTGCCGCCCCGACCTCTGACGGTCACGCCGGCGCGCACGCCGCCGAGGGCGTACGCCATGGCCGTACGCCGTGAGCGCGCGGTTGCGGAGTCAGCCCAGCAGCGCGCCCGGGTGTCGCGAGGTGAGGACCTCGAGGAGCAGGCGGTGCAGCGGCGCATCGACGCCCGACTCGCTCGCCAGACGCACGACGGCGCCCGTCCACGCGTCGAGCTCGGACGGCTTCCCCTCGAGCAGGTCGCGTTGGAGCGACGTCGTCGCTCCGGCCGGCTGGTCGTCGACGAAGGCCATGGTCCCCGCGACGACCCGGTCGGGCAGGCGTATGCCGCGTGCCCGGGCGAGGGTCTCCACCTCCCGCATCGCGTCCTCCAGGAGCGCGCGGCGCGAGGGAGTCGAGCGCAGCTCGCCGATGGTGGAGTCCAGGGCGGCACCAAGGCCTCCGAAGGGCACGACGAAGAGCATCTTCGACCACAGCTCGGCCCAGATGTCGTCGGGTGCGGGCGAGACGGCGCCCGAGGTGGTCACGGCCTGGCGGAGCCGGGTGACCCGGTCGGAGGACGCCCCCGGAGCGGCTGCCCACTCGTCGAAGACGAGTGAAGCCGGGCCGCCCGCGTGGGTGATGCGACCGGGTCCGTCGATGAACGCGAAGATCTTGGCGATGCCGGGCAGCACGGCGTCTCGGCCGACGACGTCAGCCACCTGGCCGGGCGCCTCGACCCCGTTCTGCGTCGTGATGACGGCCGTGTCCGGGCCCAGAAGCGCAGGTAGCGTCTCGAGCACGGGGCGGAGCTGCCACGTCTTGACGGCCAGCAGGACCGCGTCGACGGCGCCGATGGCGCCCGCGTCGTCGGTGACGCGCGCGGGCTCGACCTTGAAGTCGCCGGCGGCGCTCGTGACCACGAGACCGTGCTCGCGGATCGCCTCGAGGTGAGCGCCTCGCGCCACGAACGTGACCTCGTGCCCCGACGCCGCCAGCCGCCCGCCGAAGTAGCCGCCGATCCCGCCCGCGCCCAGCACCGCGATGCGCATGTCCGTGTCCTCCTCGTCACCCGGTGCGTTGATCGGCAGGCCGTCGGTCGACCGCGACCAGGAACCGTCCACACCATCATCGCGCCGCGGCCGATCCGGAGGTAGCGTCGGTTCGCACCGTCTCGTCGAGACGCAGTCGCGGGAGGCAGCCCCATGGAGCTCACCACCACGGTCAACGACGAGACCCGGGTCGTCGAGGTCGACGGCACGGAGTCCGCGGTGGAGGTCGTCCGCGACGGCCTCGGGCTCACGGGCACCAAGCTGGTCTGTGGCAGTGGCGTCTGCGGCGCGTGCACCATGCTCGTCGACGGCGAGCCGGTGCTCGGCTGCCTCACCCCCGCGACCCGGCTTCGCGGCGCGAGCGTCACGACCGTGGAGGGGATCGCCGACGGTGAGGACCTGCATCCCGTGCAGCGTGCCTTCGCCCACCACGACGGGCTCCAGTGCGGCTACTGCACGCCGGGATTCGTCGTCGACGCCGTCGCCTTCCACGACCGCTGGCGCGCCGACCACCACGCGGGCGAGCCCGGGGGTCCCGACCGCGAGACCATCGCGGCCGCACTCGCCGGACACCTGTGCCGCTGCGGGTCCTACGAGGGCATCTATCGCGCCGTCGCCGCCGCGTGCCGGGGGGAGCTCGACGGCGGGGTGGGCGGCGTCGAACGCGTCGACGCCCCCGCCAAGGTGACGGGGGCCGCGCTCTACACGACCGACGTCGTCCTGCCCGGCATGATGCACGCCGCGATCAGGCGGTCCGACGTCCCGGCAGGGGTGGTCGGTCCGATCATCTTCCCGGACGGCGTCGTCGGACTGGACCTCCTCGGCGACGACCGACGCGTGCGCTGGGCCGGCCAGCCGATCGCCGTCGTTGCAGCCGACTCGCTCGCGCAGGCGCGCCGGATAGCGCGCGAGCTCGTCGTGCCGGTGACGGCGCAGGGCTTCGTGCTCGACCCCGAGGCGGCTGCGCGCCCGGGCGCCCCACTCGTCTACCCCTCGCGGGCGGAGCAGAAGGCCGCGCCGTCTGCGGGCGAGGGCGGCTCCATGCCGGCACGGTGGGACGGCAACCGCCACGGGCCCACGCGCACCCCGTTCCTCGGGACCGTCGCCAAGCGCCGGATCGGGTCGGCGCGGGCCGGCGGGCGCCGCGGCCTCGTCGAGCTCGAGTTCCACACCGCCGCCCAGCTGCACACGGCCTTCGAGCCACACGCCTGCCTCGCCGACTGGACCGACCCGCAGCACCTGAGGGTCTGGCTCAGCACCCAGGGCGTGGACCTCATGCGGCATGCGATCGCCGACCGCTTCGACCTCGACCCGACGCAGGTCGAGGTCGTCGCCGAACACGTCGGCGGCGGGTTCGGGGCCAAGCTGAGCCTGACCACCGAGGCCGTCGGCGCCATCTCGCTCAGCCGCCTCGCACGCCGCCCGGTGCGCCTTGTCCTCGACCGGCACGAGGAGCTGACCGGCACCGGCAACCGGCCGGGGAGCCGGTCGCACGTCTCCCTGCTCGTCGACGACGACACGCAGGCCATTCAGGCGCTCATCGTCGACACGGACAGCCATGCGGGTGTCGCCATCGGCAACAGCGTGGCCGCCCTGTCGATGCTGCTCTACGACCGCACGCCCCGGCTGGCCCGCGACGTCGACGTCGTGACGAACGCGCCGCCGGGCGCACCCTTCCGCGGTCCGGGTGGTCCGACGAGCGCGTGGGCCCTCGAGCAGACCGTCGACGAGGTCGCCCACCGCTTCGGCCGCGACCCGATCGACCTGCGTGCGCAGTGGGACGGCAACCAGAAGCGCCAGGCCCTCTACCGCTGGGCCGCGGCGCTTGAGACCTGGCGGCAGCGCCCGACGACCGGGAGCCAGTCGGGGCGCTTCAAGCGGGGCGTCGGTGTGGCGGCGGGCAACTGGATCTATCTCGTGGACCCCGACTGCGAGGTCGTCGTGTCCGTCGAGTCCGGTCGCCTCGTGGCGTCGACGGCGGCGCAGGACATGGGCACCGGGAGCCGCACCGTCGTCGCGCGGGCGGTCGCGGGCGTCTTCGCAGTGGACCCCGGCCAGGTCGACGTCCGGCTCGGTCGCTCCCACGGCGGCACGTCGCACGGTCCGGCGTCCGGGGGCAGCCGCACGACGGTGTCACTGTGGTCGACTGCGGTCGAGGCGGCGACGAGCCTGCGCGACCGCGTCGGCACCGACCTCGGCCGTGCCCCTGACGGCGCGTCGGCGACGGCCCGGCGCGGGGGCGACCGCGGTCTGCGGGCGGTCCCGATGACGATGAACGGCATCCAGATCGGCCGTGGCTTCTCGGCGGCGCTGCACGTCACCGAGGTCGAGGTCGACAGCCGCACGGGGAAGACTCGCGTCCTCCGCGTCCACGGTGGGATCGCCGTCGGTCGCATCCACGCCCCCGTCCTGGCTCGCAGCCAGTGCGAGGGCTCGATCATCCAGGGCGTCGGGCTCGCGCTCTACGAGAACCAGGTCCTCGACCCGCACACCGGGCTGACCCTCACCGCCAACCTCGAGGACTACCGCATCCCGCAGCTCGGCGACACCCCGGAGATCGACATCCACTTCCACGAGGATGGCTGGGACCGCGTTCCCGGTGGCGGCGTCGGCCTGGGAGAGGTCGCCACGGTCAGCCCCGCGGCCTCCGTGGGCAACGCGATCTTAAACGCGACCGGCTGGCGTCCCCTGTCGCTGCCGGTGCGACCCGACCGCTTGCTCGAGGGCCTGCGGACGAAGGTGTCCCGATGAGCGGCATCACGATCCTCACGGCCTACGACGAGCGACCCGACGTCAGTGGCGAGCTCGTCTACCGCGCGGGTGGGACCGACCTGCAGGAGCGCCTGCGCACGACGGGTGGCACTCCCCACATCCTCGACCTGACCGGGGTCCCCGGCTTCGCCGCGATCGCGCACACCGACGCGGGCACGACGCTCGGGGCGGGCACCACCGTCGCGACGGTGGCGCACGACCTCGCCGCCGACTACCCCGCGCTCGCGCTGACGGCCGCCGGACTCGCGACGCCGCAGGTGCGCGCCACCGCGACGGTCGGAGGCAACCTGCTCCAGCGCACCCGCTGCTGGTACTTCCGTCACCCGCACCTGTCCTGCTTCAAGTCCGGCGGCGACAGCTGCCCGGCGCGCGACGGGCGCCACCTCTACGGCGTCGCGTTCGACACCGCGCCGTGCGCCCATCCTCATCCGTCCTCCCTCGCGATGGCCCTCCTCACGTATGCCGCCACCGTCGACACGACGCACCGTTCCGGTCTCGGCATCGGTGACGTCCTCGGCGACGGGTCCGACCCGGGGCGCGACCACCTGCTCGCCGACGACGAGGTGCTGACCCGCGTCACGCTGCCACCGCCCGCGCCAGGCGAGCGGGCGGCATACTTCCGGTCGATCAGCCGGTTCGAGGCCGAGTGGCCGCTCGTCGAGGCGGTCTGCCGGGTCGTCCGCGACGACGCGGGAGTGGTCAGGGCGTGCGCGGTGGCGGTCGGCGGGGTCGCGCCGACCCCGCTGCGTCTGCCGGCCGTCGAGGACCTGCTGACGGGGTCGACGCTCGACGAGGCCACGGTGTCGGCCGCTGCGGCGGCTGCCCGCCGGGGCGCGAACCCGCTCCCCGAGACCGGCTACAAGGTGGAGCTCCTCGAGGCCACCGTGTGCGAGGTGCTCGACCGGGTGCGGTCCTGAGGGCGAGGCCGCATGGCAAGGGAGCGGGTGAGGGAGCGGACCGTCGAGCGGTCGCGTCTGGGCGCGTGGCTGCTCAAGTGCAACCCCGCCCTGTGGGACCTGCGCGGCCTGCTCGACTCCGGTGAAGGCCGGCTCACCTCGTGGGCGGTGCAGCCGGGCTACCGGGCTCGACTCGTGGTGCCCGGCGACCGCATCGTCTTCTGGGTGTCGGGTGACGGGCGCGACGGCCTGAGCCGCGGGATCTGGGGCCTCGGGCACGCCACGGCAGAGGTCGAGCCGTGGGTCGAGACGAGCCCGGGTCGCTGGCACGGCTCGGCGCACCACGGGGTCCGCGCCCGGGTCGAGGTCGACATCGCGCTCCTCGACGAGCCGGTGACCGACCGTCAGCTGCGAGCCGTCGGCATCGACGGCCTGGAGGTGCAGCGCCAGCCGTTCATGTCCAACCCCTCCTTCGTGTCGAGGACCGAGCTGGCGGCGCTGCGGCCGGTGCTGCCCCCGTGGCCTGCTGCGCCGCCGGCGGCGCGCACCGACCTGCGTCAGGAGAGCTCACCGTGAGGGTGCTCGTGCTCTCCGACACCCACAGCCCGCGCCGGTGGAAGGCCTGCCCACCGGCGCTGCTGCCGCGGCTCGAGGACGCCGACGTCATCCTGCACGCCGGCGACGTCTGCACCCCCGACGTCCTCGACCTGTTGGCGACGTTCGCACCCGTGCACGTCGTCCTGGGCAACAACGACGTGCCCGAGGTCGCCGAGTGGGGTGCTCCCGAGACGGTCGAGATCGAGCTGGAGGGCGTGCGCATCGGGATGATCCACGACAGTGGCCAGCGCCAGGGTCGCACCGCCCGCCTGCGGCGCCGCTTCCCGACCGCTGACCTCGTCGTCTTCGGGCACTCGCACATCCCGCTCGACGAGACGGGCGACGGCCTGCGCATCCTCAACCCCGGGTCGCCGACCGACCGGCGGCGGCAGCCGGCCGGTACCTTCGCGCTCCTCGACGTGCGCGACGCGACTCTCGTCGAGGCCCGGATCGAGCAGCTGCCGCACTGACGCCCGCGTCGAGAACCGGCTCAGCGCCCGCCGAAGGTCTCCATCATGATCTCGCGCTCGCCCGCGGAGAGGTTGGTGGCGATGAGCTTGCTGTGCACGCCGTGGAAGCGCTCGCCCACCCGGTCCAGGTCGCCCTCCTCGGTGACGAGGAAGAGCGCCGAACTGCCCGGCGTCACCTCCTTGCGGATGGTCTCCAGCTGGTCCTTGCTGATCCCGGCGTCCTCGGTCACCTTGCTGATGGCGCCGATGGCCGCCCCGACCACCCCACCCACGATCGGGACGAAGAAGAGCGCGCCGGCGAGCACGCCCCACAGGGCGCCCCACCCCGTGCCGCGCCACTTCTCCTCGTTGCCGTGGCTCGTCGTCGGATGCGACTCGCCCTCGGGCCAGGTGACGACCGCGTGGTCGACGATCTTGAGGAACCCCTCCGCCTGGCAGTCCTCGAGGACGGACTCGGCCTGCGCGGCGCCGCTCGGGCTGTCGAACTTCCAAACCGTGAAAGCAGCCATGTCGTGCTCCTTGCCTGGCGCCGCTGGCCCGGTCGGCCATCCGGCGATGGTTGCGAGTGGTGGCGTCGGAGGCGCGCGCGTCTCCGGGCGCGCCTGTCCACGAGACCAACCCTGCCGCTCGCAGCCGCTGCGATCCTCCCTCTCACAGGGTGAGGTGTAGCGGTTCACCAGCCCCAGGTGCCGGGGCCGCCCTTGAAGGGGCCGACGACGCGGTCGGTGATCCAGCCTCCGTAGAAGCCGCCGTCCTGCGCCACCACCTGCTCCCCGTCGACGAAGCAGCCGTCCACGAGGGCCGGCATGACGGCGACGTGACCGGCCAGCACGGCATACGCCGGTACGGGGCTGGGGTAGGTCCACGCGGCCCGGGCCGCGCGCCGCCCGCCACCGACGACGTCGAAGTACGCCGCGCGCCCCTTCCACTCGCACACCGTGCTGCCCTCGACGCTCACGAGGACGCCGTCGACGAAGGCGTCGAGCGGCAGGTAGTACGTCGGTGGGTGGCTGGTCTCGAGGACGCGGAGCGCCGTGCGCGTGCGGGCCACGACGTGGCCGCCGAGGTGCACCTCGACGAGCTCGTCGCTCGGGTCGACCGCAGGCGGGCGCGGGTAGTCCCACACGGACTCCTGCCCCGGACCGGCCGGTAGCGGCACCGGGCGGCTCACCGGGCCCCGCCGCAGATCTCCTCGAGCCCGGTCGCGAGCCGGTCGACGTCGTCGGCGTTCGTGTAGGGCGCGAGGCCCATCCGCAGCCCGCCGGTCGCGCCGAGCCCGAGGTGGTGGCTGCACTCCCACGCGTAGAAGTGCCCGGCCGGGGCGTTCACACCGCGCTCGGCGAGGGCAGTGCGCAGGTCCTGCGGGTCGTGGCCCGGCGCGGTGACGAGCAACGTCGGGGTGCGGCGCTGCGCGTTGCTGTGTGCCGTCAGGCCCGGGATGGCGCGCAGTCGCGCCTCGAGCGTGGCGAGGAGGGAGTCCTCGTGCTCCTCGAGGGCCGCGAAGGAGGCGACGAGGCGCTCGCGGCGGGGATGCGACGGGTCCGTGAGCGCCAGGTCGGCGAGGAAGTCGACGGCTGCGGTCGTGCCGGCGAGCAGCTCGTAGGGCAGGGTGCCGAGCTCGAACCGCTCGGGCACGGCGTCGGACGAGGGCAGGAGCTTGGCGGGGTGCAGCGTCTCGAGCAGCGCGGGTGAGGCCGCGAGGACGCCGAGGTGCGGACCGAGGAACTTGTACGGCGAGCACACCCAGAAGTCGGCGCCGCTCGCCGGCAGGTCGGTGAGCACGTGCGCCGTGGCGTGGACGCCGTCGACCCAGAGCAGTGCGTCGGCGGCGTGGGCGATCTCGGCGATCGCCGCCACGTCGGGCCGGGTGCCGATGAGGTTCGACGCGGCCGTCACCGCGACGAGACGCGTGCGGTCGGTGACGACCGACCGCACTGCCTCGGGTGGCAGCTCACCGGTGACCGGGTCGAAGTCGGCCCAGCGGACGGTGGCGGCCGAGGCCTCGGCGGCGAGCACCCAGGGCCGCACGTTGGCGTCGTGGTCGAGGCGGCTCACGACGACCTCGTCGCCGGGACCCCAGTCCTTCGAGAGCGTGCGCGCGAGCTGGAAGGTCAGCTCGGTGGCCGAGCGCCCGAACACGATGCCGTTGGGGTCCGCGGCCAGCAGGTCTCCCATCGCGGTGCGGGCCTCGACGACGACACGGTCGGCCCGGCGCTCGGCCGCCGTCACGCCACCGCGGTTCGAGATGGCCGAGGTCAGGGTCTCGACGACCGCCGTCGCCACCGCGTCGGGCACCTGCGACCCGCCGGGGCCGTCGAAGTGCGCCGCGCCCTCGCGCAGGGCGGGGAAGTGCCAGCGGATCCGGTCGACGTCGTAGGCGGTGGGAGTCAAGGGGGCCATGCACCCCATCCTTGCCCAGCAGCAACGGGAACAGTCGATCCGGACACGGAGGCCGCTCGTTCGTCCTACCGTCGGACGTGGGGTGGTCGCATCCAGTCCTGCTGCCCGAGCGCGTGAGGGGTGACCCGTGACCCGTCCTCTCCTCCTTGTCGTCGACCCCGACCTCGACGCGCTCTCACGGACCGAGGGCGAGCTGGCCCGCCGCTTCGGCGCGGACTTCCGCGTGCGGGGCGAGTCCGACAGCACCCTCGCGCTCCAGCAGCTCGAGCTCGCCGCCGACCGTGGCGACCCCGTCGCGCTGGTCCTCGCCGACCCCTGGCTGCCCGGGACCGGCGGTGCCGAGCTGCTCCGCGCGGTCCGCACGCTGCACCCGGATGCCGCCCGGGCGCTCCTCGTGCCCTGGGGCGCGTGGGCCGACCGTCGCACGGCCGACGAGATCCTGCGCGGGATGGCGCACGGCGACATCAACTACTACGTCCTCGCACCGTGGACCTCGCCGGACGAGCTCTTCTGCCGCACCGTCTCCGAGTTCGTCCAGGTCTGGTCCCGGACCGTCGAGAACCGTCTCCGCGAGGTGGTCGTGGTCGGGGCGACCCGGGACCCTCGCGGCCACGCCGTGCGGAGCCTGCTGTCACGCAACGGGATCCCGCACGCCTACCTCGACCGGGGCACCCCGGAGGCCGTGGTCGTGCTGCGGTCGATCGCGGCGCCGCATCCGGACGACGCGGAGGGTCCCCTCGTGATCTGGCTCGCCGCACTCGGCGGGCGGGTGCTGCTCGACCCGACCGATGTCGAGATCTGCGAGGCCTGGGGCATCGGCACCGACCTGCGCACCCCGGACGGCGGCGAGCAGGTGGACGACGTCGACCTGCTCATCGTCGGCGCCGGACCGGCCGGCCTCGCGGCCGCCGTCTACGCCTCGTCCGAGGGGCTGTCGGTGGTCTGCGTCGAGGAGCAGGCGCTCGGCGGCCAGGCCGGCACGAGCTCGCTGATCCGCAACTACCTCGGGTTCTCGCGGGGGCTCTCCGGCGCCGAGCTCGCCCAACGGGGGTTCCAGCAGGCGTGGGTCTTCGGCGCGAGGTTCGTCCTGACCCGGCGGGTCACCGCGATCGCGCCGGACACCGACGAGTCCGGGACCGCGCGGTTCCGAGCCACCGTGTCCGGCGTCGGCGAGGTCCGCGCCAGGGCGGTGCTCCTCGCGACCGGCGTCGCGTACCGCCGCCTCGCGATCCCGGCGCTGGAGGCGCTGACCGGGTCCGGCGTCTACTACGGGGCCAACGTCTCCGAGGCCCACGGCCTGAGGGGCGCACACACCGTCATCGTCGGCGGGGGCAACTCGGCGGGCCAGGCCGCGCTCCACCTCCAGCGGTATGCCGCAGACGTGACCCTGGTCGTCCGGACCCCGGACCTGTCCACCACGATGTCGCGCTACCTCATGGACGAGATCGATGCCTCTCCGACGATCACCGTCGTCCCGGACGCAGAGGTCGTGGACGCGAGCGGCGAGGGGTGGCTGTCCGAGGTCGTCGTCGCCGACCGCAGCACCGGCGAGCGGCGCGCCATCGCGGCCGACGGCCTCTTCGTCATGATCGGTGCGCTTCCGCACACGTCGTGGCTGCCCGAGGCCGTCGTGCGCGACCGGTGGGGCTACCTGCTCACCGGGGCGGACGTCCGTGAGGCCGGCGCCTGGCCCCTCGAGCGACCGGCCTGCGCCCACGAGACGTCCGTGCCGGGGCTCTTCGCGGTGGGTGACGTGCGGGCCGGATCGGTCAAGCGGGTCGCGTCGGCGGTCGGCGAGGGCTCCGTCGTCGTGTCCGAGGTGCACCAGTACCTCGCCCTCGCCAAGGCTGACCGGCGTGGCTGATCACGCTGCCTCGAGGCCCCGGACGCCTGCGCCGCCCGGGACGGGGGACGTACGCGTGCAGGCGCGGCGCCGCTTCCTCGTCGGCGCCGCCGCGCTCGCCATACCTCTGGCCGGCCTCGTCGTGCTTCGGCTCTCGGACCAGCTGGACCGGAAGTGGCAGCACGAGTCGACACACTTCTGGATCGTGCTCGGCGCAGCCCTGCTCAGCGCGCTCACGGCATACGGCACGGGGGCCGCCGCGGTGCGCCGCGGCGACGTGCGGGTCATGTACGTCTCCCTTGCCTTCCTCTCTGCAGCAGGCTTCCTCGGGCTGCATGCCCTTGCGACACCGCACATGCTCGTCGACAGCCCCTCGGCCGGCTTCAACGTCTCCACGCCGGTCGGCATCGCGATCGGCTCCCTCTTCGCCGTCGCCTCCGTGCGCGAGGTGGCGGCCGACCGCGCGGTCGCCGAGATGCGTCGGGCGAAGGCGCTGCGGGTCGCCCTCCTCGTGCTCATGGCGGTCTGGGCCGTCGTGTCGCTCCTGCGGCTGCCGCCCTTCGACGTCGGCCCGGGCCCGGCGCCGCTGTCACCGCCCATGGTGGTGACCGGGGTGCTCTCCGTCGTCCTCTACAGCGCGACCGCCATCACCTACACCCGCATCTGGTGGCAGCGCGGCGGGTTGCTCCCGGCGGCCATGGCGGCCTCCATGGTGCTGCTCGCGGAGGCGATGGTCGCCATCGTCTTCGCCCCGAACTGGTACTACACGTGGTGGGAGTGGCACCTGCTCATGCTCGCGGCGTTCGCCCTCGTCGCGTGGGGCGCGCAGCAGTCCTGGCACGAGGAGCGGTACGCCGACCTCTACACGGCCGACACCCTCGCCGGGCGTCGGGAGATGACGATCCTCTTCGCCGACCTCAAGGGGTTCACGACGTTCTCCGAGACGCACGACCCGGCCGAGGTGACCACGATGCTCAACGCGTACTTCACGGTCGCGATCCCGGCCGTCGTCAAGCGGCACGGCGGCACCATCGACCGCCTCATCGGCGACGCGATCATGGCGACCTTCAACCGGCTCGGCGACCAGTCCGACCACGCCCGGCGGGCGGCGCAGGCCGGCCTCGACCTCCAGCTGGAGACGGCCCAGATCGCCGACGAGCACCCCGGCTGGCCACGCTTCCGCGTCGGCGTCAACAGCGGCGAGGTGCTCGTCAGCGTGCTCGGCAGCGAAGGTGGCCGCACCCACACCGTCATCGGGGACGCCGTCAACGTGGCGTCGCGGATCGAGGGGCAGGCCCCGGTCGGCCGGGTCGCCGTCACCGCGGACACCCTCGCGATGCTCCCCGGCGCGACGACCGAGCCGCTCGGCGCCCTGGACCTTAAGGGCAAGGGCGAGCCCATCGAGGCCTTCGTCCTCGTCGCCCTGCCCAACCCCGGTTCGAGGTGATGCCGGCACCGATGTGGCTCCGGGATCACCTCGAACGACGGGGTGGAGGCCGGGTCAGTCGGCGGCGGGTGGCACGTTGTGGTTGCGGTGGAAGACATTGCCCGGGTCGTGCGCGCGCTTGATGGCGGCGAGCCGGTCGTAGGTCGACCCGGGGTAGATGCGGTGCACCTGCTCGGGGTGGTCGGGGAGCGAGAAGCCGACATAGGCACCCGGCGTGCCCTGCGCGATGGCCGCGGCGAGGCCCTCGACCCAGCCCTGCTGCGCCTCGAGCTGCGCCACCTCGCCGACGATCGCCGCGACGTTGAACATCAGCGGCCACTCGCGGTGCGCGTAGGCCGTCGCGTCGTCCGGGACACGGCCGATGGCGCCGCCGAGCGGCCGCAGCTGCACCACGGTCATCTGCACGCCCGGATCGGCCAGGTGCGCGCTCAGCACGTCGATGACGTGGGCCGCGTCGTCCACGCCGAACTCCCGGGCGTAGCCGGTCGTCGAGGTCGCCACCGGATGGTGGTCACCCTGCTCACCTGCGAAGAGGTCGGCATACGGCATCGGGCGGACCAGGTCGGCGATCGGTGTGGCGATGCCCCGCAGCCGGGCGATCACGGGCTCGGCCTCCTCGGGAGCTCCGTTGAAGGCGACGAGCGCGAAGATGACGAGCCGGCCGTGCAGCGTCTCCGGCACGAACGGCATCGGCGGCGCCGGCATGACGTTGAGGATGGCGCCGAGCTGCTCCGGTGCCTCGCCGACGATGCGGACGGCCTCGGCGACGGTGTGAGGCGTCGCGGGGAGCACGAGGAGGCCGCCGACGATCTGCCCCACCTCGTGGGCCCGGTAGGTGAATCGGGTCGCGATCCCGACGTTGCCGCCGCCGCCGCGGATGGCCCAGAAGAGGTCGGCGTCGTGCTCCGCGTCGACGTCGTGGATGCTCCCGTCGGCGGTGACCACCTGGGCGGCGAGGACGTTGTCGATGGTGAGGCCGTGCGCGCGGCTGAGGAAACCCACTCCCCCGCCGGTCGTGATGCCGCCCACGCCGACGCTGCCGGTGTCCCCGAAGCCGACCGCGAGGCCGTGCTCGGCCGCCGCTGCCGTGACCGCCCCGGCCGTGACGCCGGTGCCGACGGTGACGGTGCGGCGCTCGACGTCGACGTCGATGTCGGCGAGGCCGCTGAGGTCGATGACGAGGCCGCCCTCGACGGTGCCGTGACCCGCGCCGCTGTGGCCGCCGCTGCGGACCGCGATCTCCAGGCCCTGCTCGACGGCGAAGGTGACGGCCGCGGCGACGTCCCCGGGCGAGGTCACGGTGACCGCGACGTCGGGGACGGCGTCGAGATGGCGGTAGAAGATCGAGTGCGCCGCCTCGAACCCGGCGTCGCCGCGCTCGTGGACCGTGCCGCGGACGGCTCGGTGCAGCGCCTCGGTGGTGGTCGTCGTGTCGGTCGTCATGGAAGCATCCTCCGAGCTGAAGCGGACATGAGGTCAAGGGCCCCGGGAGGTCCTCTCACCACTACGTCGATCGGCAGGGCCCGTTCGTGACAGCGACGGCGTGAGGCCTGCTGTGGCGGGGCGGGTCCAGGAGGTTCGGCTCGGTGGCCATGGGTGGAACCCGTCCTGGAACTGGGGTTGCGTCACCCACGAAAGGCGCATAACGTGCACCGAACACCCGGATGTTAACGCTCACATCCACCAAAGGACAGACGATGATGTCTCGACCAACTCGCCCCCCGAGGGCTCGCAGCGTGACCGCCGGAGCGCTCGCCACCCTCGTGGTGGTCGCCGTCGGCGCGGCGGTCACCAGCCCTGCCAGCGCCTCGCCCACCACCCTGCTGGGTCTCTCCCCGAGCTCCGCCGCAGCGGCCGGCGCCGACCACCCCGAGCTCGCCCCGCTGCGCCGACCGTTCGCGATGCCGGGCTTCAAGGAGCAGGAGTTCAACGGTGCCCTCTTCGTCGGGGAGGGTGAGACCCGCTTCTCGGTCTCGGTCGACCTGCTGACCAAGGACGGCAAGGTCATCAACGAGAACATGGTGCCGAGCATCCAGAAGCTCGGGCCCATCGCGACCGACGCCTCCTACTACGAGATCGAGCTGTCCACGGACGACCGCGTCCTCACGCCGGAGCGGCTCGGCGGCCTGAAGGCCACCATCGACCACCCGGAGAGCTGGTCTGCCACCGACGTCGCGAACGCGAAGGCGCAGCTGCCGGGCCTGCAGGCGAAGTACGACGCGATGCAGGCAGGCAAGCGCAACGTCGTGGTGAAGTACGCCCGCGTGGACGACACGGAGCTCGTCGGCTCGGTCACCGCCCTCGATGACGACACGTCCGTGTGGGTCGACGCCAGCGCCCCGTGGCTCGAGCCGAGCACGTATGCCGTCGACGGACCCGCCTCCCTCACCGGCAGCTCCGCGGGCGTGCGGGATGCCGGCCGGACGGGCCACTTCCGCGTCGACGCCGACGCGCCCGCCGATGTGTCGGCCTCCTGGGCCACGCTCAAGGACATGCTCGCCGGCATGGTCGGCAAGACCGCGGCGCCGGGGCAGGGCGCGGCCGCGCTGCGCTACGAGCTGTCCAAGGGTGAGACGGTGACGTTCACGGCGCACCTCGGTGACACGCCCGTGCCGAAGGCGACGCGCAGCAAGGCCGAGACGCTCGCCCTCATCGCCGATGCCCGGGCCCACGTGGACGACCGGAGCGTCAGCGGCACCGGTCAGGTCGGCCGCGCCACGACCTTCATGCGCGACGCCATGGCCCTCAACGCCAACTACGACGAGAAGTACGACCGCTCGTTCGTCATGTGGGGCCTCGGCGGCGGCGGCGACGACATCTTCAAGGGCTGGGACTCGGGCTGGGACGGCATCACGGCCAACAGCCTCGACCCGGCGCTCGCCCTCGACCACGTCCGTGACTTCTACGACCAGGGTGGAGGCCCCCGCTACGACCAGCTCAACGCCGGGCCGATGCACGCCTACCTCGCCTGGCGCACCTACACGCGAACCGGTGACAAGAGCATCCTCGAGCTCGTCTACCCGTACCTCACGAGCTACATCGCGCGGATGCCCGAGTTCGACACCAACAAGGACGGTCTCCTCGAGAGCCCGTGGGCCGGCCCGCGACTCGGCGGGCGGGGCAACCACCTCGGCCTCGACGACAGCCCCCAGTACCAGAAGTTCGAGCAGGTCGTCACCGACGGCACCGACAACCGCGACAACACCAACCTGACGGACGTCGCGCTGAACTCCTACTACGGGCTCTTCTCCGAGAACCTCTCCCAGATGGCGACGGCCCTGGGCAAGCCGGACGACGCAGCGAAGTACGCGGCGCTCAAGCAGCAGCTCAAGACGCGGATGAACGAGCACCTGTGGAACGCCGAGCGGGGCCTCTACCTCAACCGCTACCTCGACGGCTCGTGGGAGCCGACCAACACCCCGACGGTCTTCTACCCGCTGTTCGGCGGGCTCGCGACACCGGAGCGCGCCCGGGTGCTCGTCGACGACCACCTGCTCAACCCGGACGAGTTCTGGGGCGAGTACGCCGTGCCGAGCGTGGCCCGCAACGACCCGTCGTTCTGCAGCGCCGGCGACCACCACCCCGGGGTCACCGGCTACGAGTTCTTCCAGAAGCACACCGAGGAGGACGCCTGCGAGGAGTGGAAGGGCGCCGTGTGGCCGCCGATGAACGCCACGGTCTACGACGGCCTGAAGCGCTACGGCTTCGACAAGCCGGCAGCGGACCTCGCCACGAAGAGCACGAAGCTGTGGCTGACCACGTGGGAGGAGCTGGGCTGGTTCCCGGAGTACTGGGACCCGGAGCCGGGCCAGGTCATCAACAGCGCGGCGACCGACACGGCCTACCGCACGTACTCGTGGAGCAACCTCATGCCGCTCATGGGCACGCAGGAGCTCATCGCGGACGAGCCGTGGGGCGACCCGGCGGGCTTCCGTTTCGGCACCCTCGGGTTGCCGGGCACCAACGCGGTGGACGGCATCCCGCTCCACGGCCACCACTGGGACGTGTCCGCCGGGACGAACACGACGCTGCTCAAGCAGGACGGCCGGCTCGTCTTCCAGGCCGTCGGAGGCCGGGTCGTCGTGCGCGACTTCGTCTACGACGGGACGTCGGCTCGGTTCACCGTCAAGGCCGAGAAGGCGACGCGGCTCTCGCTCCACCCGATTGCCGGCGGCAAGCCCAAGGTCGTCTCCGTGCCTGCCGGCACGACCGCGGTCACCCTCTGAGGCTGCCGGCCACCCCCGGTCGAGGTGATCCCGACACCCACGACGGTGTCGGGATCACCTCGAACCCGGGTGGGTCACGCCGTGACCGCGCCGTTCTCGAAGAGGCGCGGGACGCGGTGGTTGGCGAGGAAGCGGTCGTCGGGGTCGTACGCCGACCGGATCCCCTTCAGCTGCAGCCAGGCCGACTCGGTGTAGCCCGTGCGGGCATCGACCTCGTTCTCGGCGAAGTTGAGATAGCTGCGCCCGGTCGACCACGGTTCGAGCGATCGGGTGAGGCTGTGGGCGTCGAGCTGCCCCTGCATCGCCATCTCGGGCGTCGCCGCGATCGCGACGCCGAAGACGGCATATGCCGCGTCGATCGTCGCGAGGGCGCCGTGGCCCTCGGGCGCGCGGCCCAGCGCGCCGCCGAGCTGGCGCAGCTCGGTCGACAGCAGCGACGACGTCGAGCCGGGACCGGCCTGCTCGAGGATCGTGTCGATGGCCGCGTCGCCGAGCTCGCCGATGAGCGTGCTGTCCGAGACCCCTGGCGTCGGGCCCTCCGGATCCATGTGCAGCCGGGTCAGTGACCGGGCCGGCACGCGGTCGAAGGTGTCGATCTCGGGCCCCAGGCCGCGGAGCAGGCCGAGGATCGAGCGGGCCTCGGCGTCGCAGCCGAGCACCGCGCCGTCGATGACGACGAGCGACCGGCCGCGCAGCGGCTCGGGGATGGTCGGCAGCGGCGGCAGGTTGAGGAACCGGAAGGACGTCGTGACGGCGTCGGGTGCCTCGGGCGCCCAGTCGGCCCAGCGGCGCAGCACGCGCTCGGCCTGGTCGCGGTCCCAGATGAGCATGCCGGCATACGCCGTCTCGATCGGGTAGAGGCGGAACTCGAGCGCCGTGACGACTCCGAAGTTCCCGCCGCCACCGCGCAGCGCCCAGAAGAGCTCGACGTTCTGCGTCGCGTCGGCGCGTACGTGCTCCCCGTCGGCGGTGACGAGCTCGACGGCCGTGAGGCTGTTGGACGCGAGGCCGAGCTTGCGGGCGTACCAGCCGATGCCACCGCCGAGGCTGTAGCCGGCGATGCCGACGTCGGGCGAGCTGCCGTGCAGGGCCGCCAGCCGGTGGTCCGCCGCAGGCTCCGTCGCGTCGATCCAGAGGGCGCCGCCCTCGACGCGGGCGATCCTGCGGGTCGGGTCGATGGTGACGCCACGCATCCGCTCGGTGCGGACGAGGACGACGTCGTCGAGACCGCGCCCGACGAGCGGACCGGCGTTGTGGCCGGTGCTCTGCGGGGCGACGCGCAGCCCGGCCGCAGCGGCCGCACGGACGACGGCCTGGACGTCCGAGACGGTGCGGGGCAGGGCGACGGCCGCGGGCCGCTGGTCGAGAGCCGCGTTCCAGGGCAGGCGTGCTGCGTCGTAGGCGGCGTCGCCGGGGAGGTGGACCGCACCGTCGCAGAGTCCGGCGAGGCTCGCGGCCCGTCGGGCGGTGGGGGTGAGGCTGATCGTCATGCTCGTCTCCTGTGTCGTGGTCGGCCCTCTTGGTGGGCGCGGCTGTTCAGAGACGAGAGGAGCCGTCCCGATACATGAGGTGGCAAAGGGTGGCAAAGGTCCGTTTCGTCCGGAGCGGCTCTCCCGCAACGCGATCCGCGCGTCGTGGGCCGTCTGGTCGTCGTAGCGCAGCACGTGCCAGGGCGCGGTGGCACGGCACGGTGACACTCCACGGCGGCGGGGCACGGTGGCAGGGTCCGGGTGCCTGCTGCGAAGGTGGACGACATGACGACCGACATCGCACGCGACCTGATGCTCGACGCCTTCAGCCGGATCCGGGACGGGCTGCCGGAGGTCGTCGACGGGCTCTCCGTCGACGAGCTGCTCTGGCGCCCCGACGCCGACGCGAACCACATCGCGTGGCTCGTCTGGCACCTCGCGCGACAGCAGGACGACCAGGTGGCCCAGCTGGCCGATGCCGACGACTCCGTGTGGCGCGGTGACGGCTGGGTCGAACGGTTCGGGTTGCCCTTCCCGGCGGACGCGCATGGCTGGAGCATGACCTCGGCCGACGTGGGCCGGTTCACCGTGGCCGATCCGGACCTGTTCGCGGCCTACCACGCAGCGGTCCACGAGCGGACGGTCGAGCTCGTCGAGGAGCTCGACGACACGGCATACGCCCGGGTGGTCGACGAGAGCTGGGACCCGCCGGTCACCGTGGGCGTGCGCCTCATCTCGGTCCTCGACGACGCGGCCAAGCACCTCGGGCAGGCGGAGTACGTGCGTGGGCTCGTCGAGCGACGGCGGTGACGCGGGCGGCGCCGTGAAGCACGTGCCCGACGCGGCTGCTGAGACCGTTGTGACGGCGGGGATTGACGAGGCGGCCGCACATGCCACGCATGGCTGGCGCACAGGTTGGCGTGGGAAAATGGTCGTAATGAGCAGCCTCCTCGCGAGCCCCGCCCCCGCCGCCGTCGTGTCCCCGACCGACGGCATCGCCATGAGTTCGCCTGACCGGGTGCGGCACCGTCGCCTGGCCCTCATCGCCCGCGGCAAGCGAGCTCGCCTGGCCGCCACGGTGGCCGTCGTCTTCGCCCTCGCAGGCGTCAACGTCGCGAACCACCTGCTCGGCTGGGACACGATGTGGCTCGGGCCGCTCGGCGCCGTCGCCCTCCTCGGGTTCGCCCGCTGGCAGGGCCTGACCTGGAACCAGCTCGGTCTCGCACGGCACACGCACGCCCGCGGCATCCGCTGGGGTCTCGGCGTCATCGCCGTCGTCGGGCTCGTCTACCTCGTCGGCATCCTGCTCCCGGCGACGCGCACGGCGTTCCTCGACGCCCGGTACCACCTGCCCCCGGCCGGCGCTCTGCTCACGGCGTTCGTCATGATCCCCGTCGGGACGATCCTGCTCGAGGAGGTCGCCTTCCGCTCCGTGCTCTGGGGCTTCCTCTCGCGACACGCGCGGATGTGGCAGGTCCTCGTCGCGTCGTCCCTGCTCTTCGGTCTCTGGCACGTCTTCCCCGCGATGGCCTCGGCCACCGGCAACGAGGCGATCGGCTCGGCCGTCGCGGGGCTGGGGCCGTTCGCCAAGGTCGCCGTCGTCGGCGGCACCGTGCTCTTCACCGCTCTCGGAGGCGTGCTCGCGGGCGAGCTGCGCCGCCGCAGCGGCAGCCTCTTCGCGAGCGTCGGCATGCACTGGGCGACGAACTCCCTCGGGGTGCTCTTTGGCGTCCTCGCCTGGCGCCTCGCCGCCTGACCGATCCTCTCGCGGCAGGCGGGCTGTGAACCGGGCTGGCTGATCTTCGGCCGTCACCGCGGCCCGAGGTCGTCCACGTCGGGGGTGAGCGCCGGGGCCCTGGCCCCCGCTGCGACACTGGCCCCATGGACGGCTTCACCATCCGTGCCGCGCGCCCGGAGGAGTACGAGCGGCTCGGGGAACTGACCGCCGCTGCCTACCTCGACGACGGGCTGCTCGACTTCGGGGCGGAGGACCCGTACCTCGAGGTGCTGAGCGACGTGCGTCACCGCGCCGAGCACGCCGAGGTGATCGTGGCGGTGGACAGCGACGGCGACGTGCTGGGCGGGGTCGCCTTCGTCGGCGGGCCGGGGCCGTTCGCCAACATCGCCAGGGTGGGTGAGGCGGAGTTCCGCACGCTCGCCGTCGCGCCGAGCGGCCGGGGTCGCGGGGTCGGCGCCGCCCTCGTGACCGAGTGCCTCGACCGTGCCCGCGCGCTCGGTCGCGAGCGTGTCGTGCTCTCCACCCAAGGGGCGATGCACGCCGCCCACCGCCTCTACGTACGCTTCGGCTTCGTCCGTGTGCCCGAGCGGGACTGGTCCCCGATCGAGGAAACGAACCTGCTCGTCTACGCGCTCGAGCTCCCGCGGGACTGAGCGTCGCAGTCCGCCCGGGCGATGAGCGAGCGCACCGCGGCGACGATGGTCGGGTCGAGCTCGACGTGCACCTCGAGCAGCCGGAGCAGGGTCGCCGCCGCGTGCGCGTTGCGGTCGTAGCCGGGCACGAGGTCCGCGAGCGGCAAAACCTCGGGCCCGAACCGCCGCTCGACGCCACGGTCGACGACGAAGACGTCCTGCTGGGCACCGCGACCGAGCCCCAGGTGCCCGAGCACCGTGACCCAGCGGTCCACGGCATACCCCTGGATGAAGCGGGTCGCCGTCAGGCGCTCGCCCCGCAGGTCGCGGTGCAGGCCGACGTAGAGGTTGGTGATCGCCTCACCGACCTCGTGCCCGAGCGACTGCGGTCGGGGCAACGGTGTTCTCGGTACGTCGAGTCCTGAAGGCGCGTCGTCGCGACTCCAGTGGATGCGGCCCGGTGGGTAGCCGGCGGTCTCCAGGTCGGCGAGCGAGAAGACAGCGTACTCCGCGAAGAGGTCACCCTCGAGGAGCGCCTTGCGGCCGACGTCGCTGTTCTCGAGCGACCACATGACGGGGTGCGCCGCCTCGAGCCAGTCGATGTCGGCGAGGTAGCGGTCGCGAGCGGCAGCGTCGTCGACGACCACGAAGAAGTCCGCGTCGGAGTGCTCGTCGAGGCGGTGCAGGTCGCGCCCCACCGAGCCGAGGCCGAGCAGGGCGACGGCGTCGCCGCGACGGTCGAGCTCGGCGCCGAGGCGGTCGAGGAAGGCGAGCAGGCGCTCGGGGACGGTGGGCTGGGCGGGGCCTGACGGCATACGTCGTCTCCTTGTCGTGTCAGGGAGTCGACGTTTCAGCCCGCCCGGCTCGAGAGCCGTCGAGGTCGCGACAGGGGCAGGGTATGCCGTCGCGGGCGTTGACGGAAGAGGCTCCACCGGTTCCACGCTGGGCGCGTGCGGGAGCGGTCACTCGCCCTCAGAGGCATCGGACGGCGTGTCGGGCCGCCCCACGTGGCAGGGTGGAGGCGTGCCCGTGACCATCGACGACGTGCGGCGCGTGGCCGAGCAGCTTCCCCGTTCCTACGAGGTGCTCGTCCGCGACCGCGTGAAGTTCCGTGTCGGCAAGATCGTCTGGCTTGCGTTCTCCGCCGACGAGACGCAGATGGGGTTCGCCTTCCCCAAGGAGGAGCGCGACGTGCTCGTCGCGAGCGAGCCCGACGTCTTCCTCATGCCGCGCCGGTCCGACCTGCGCTTCAACTGGGTCGAGGTGCGGCTCGACGCGCTCGACGTCGGCCGCATGCGCGAGATCGTCATCGACGCGTGGCGTCTCGTCGTGCCGAAGACCGTGGCGCTCGCGGGCGCCGGCGACTGACCGGGCAACGTCCAGGCCGAGGAGGTCGGCTGCCCTGGGGCGCAGCCGACACGATCGCCTGTGCGGTGACGGTTTTTCGGTGACTCGGTTCGCGAGCGGGGTCGGGCCGCGGGTGGCAGGCTGGGGCGCGTGTCCGCGCCGCAGTCAGCCTGTGCGAATGTGCTCGATCGAGTGTTCAAGCGTGCACTATTGCGCATAGACTGCGCCTCGTGATGCGTGAAGCAGTGGTCGGGATCGACGTCGGCGGCACCCGCATCAAGACGGCGCTCCTGACCCCCGAGGGCCAGGTCCTGGCCGAGGCCGCACGCCCCACCCCGCAGCGGGTGGGCGAGCAGCTCGGGGAGGTGGCCGCCAAGGCTGTCGTGGAGCTCACGGCTCGCGCAGGTGATGCCGTCGACCTGCTCGCCGTCGGGGTCGCCGTGCCGGGGCTCGTCGACGACCTGACCGGCATGGGGGTCTGGTCGGCCAACCTCGGCTGGCGCGACCTGGACCTGCGTGGGGCGGTCAGCGCGCACGTCGAGGTCCCCGTCGCGATCGGTCACGACGTCCGCGCCGGGCTGCTCGCCGAGCACCGCCTCGGCGCCGCCCGCGGGGCCGACAACGTCCTCTTCCTGCCCTTGGGCACCGGCCTCGCCAGCGCGGTCCTCTGCCGCGGTCAGCTCGTCACCGGCTCGCGCTGGACCGGCGAGATCGGCCACGTCGTCGTCGTGCCCGACGGTCCGCTCTGTGGGTGCGGCCAGCGCGGATGCCTCGAGGCCCTCTCCAGTGCCGGCGCGATCGGGCGCCGCTGGTCCGAGGCGACCGGACTCGAGGGCGACGCCGAGGAGGTCGCCCGCCGCGCCGAGGCCGGGGAGCCGGACGCCCGCCGCATCTGGCAGGAGGCCATCGACGCCCTCGCCATCATGGTCGCCCCGGTCGTCGCGGCTGCCGGCACCGAGCTCGTCCTCATCGGCGGGGGCCTCGTCCGCGCCGGCGACACCCTGCTCGATCCCCTGCGCACCGCGCTCACCGCCCGGCTCGGCGGCCGCGACGACGTCGCCGTCAGGGCCGCCGCGCTCGGGGACCGCGCCGGCTCGCTCGGTGCCGCGACGATCGCCCTGGACCTCGTCGGTCGATGATCCTCACCTTCACGCCGAACCCGGCCCTCGACATCACGTATGCCGTTCCCTTCGTCGCCCTCGGCGACTCTCACCGCGTCGCCTCCGTGAGCGAACGCGCCGGCGGCAAGGGCCTCAACGTCGCGGCCGTCCTCACCACCATGGGGCGCAGGGCCGTCGCGGTCGCGCCCGTCGGCGAGACGGATGTCGACGTCTTCGCCTCCGACCTCGGCGCACGTCGGGTGCCGCACCGCGTCGTCCCGTCCCCGTGCCCGACCCGTCGCTCGGTGGCGGTCGTCGAGGCGAGTGGTCGGGTGACGCTGCTCAACGAGCCCGGCATCGGCCAGTCCCAGCGGGTCTGGGACCGCATCGCCGACGAGATCGCCTCGCTTGCCCCGGAGGCGTCGACGCTGACCGTGTCGGGCAGCTTCCCCCCGGGGACCGATCCCGACCTGGTCCGCCGGATCACGCGGCTCGCGCACGAGAATGGTCTGCGGGTCGTCCTCGACGTCAGCGGCGTCCACCTGTCGCGCGCGCTCGCACTCGCTCCCGACCTGGTCAAGCCCAACCGCGTCGAGGCCGCGCAGACCCTGACCGGGCTGGGCCGCGGCGAGGTGCCGTCGGTCCCCGGTGCGGCACGGGCGCTGGTCCTGGCGGGCGCCCGCGCCGCCCTCATCAGTGACGGCACGAACGGCCTCGTCCTGGTGCACGACGACGTCGCCCTTCGAGCCCACCTGCCGCGCCCGCTCTCGGGCAACCCGACCGGGGCGGGCGATGCCCTGACGGCCTCCCTCGCCGCCGACCTCGACGGCGACGGCGACCTACCGCGGGGACGGGAGGCGTGGGCCTCCGTGCTGCGACGGGGGGTCGCCTGGTCGGCCGCCGCCGTCCTCCAACCCGTTGCGGGCGCCGTCGATCCCGCCGACGTCGACCGACTGCTCCCCACCGTCGAGATCGAGGAGATGCGTCCGTGACCCGCTTCGCCCTGACGCCCGTGCTCGCCGAGGCGTCGGCCGCCGGCCGTGCCGTCGCGGCCTTCAACGTCATCCAGATCGAGCACGCCGAGGCCTATGCCGCCGCGGCCGAGCGGGTCGGCCTTCCCGTCGTCATGCAGATCTCCGAGAACTGCGTGCGCTACCACGGCTCGCTTGCCCCGATCGCGGCGGCGACGCTCGCGATCGCCGACGCGTGCACCATGCCCGTGGTCGTGCACCTCGACCATGCCGAGGACGTCTCGCTCGTCGAGGAGGCGGTCCGACTCGGCCTCACGTCGGTGATGTTCGACGGCTCGACCCTCGCCGACGACGAGAACCGCGCCGTGACCCGTCGCGTCGTCGCGCTGTGCGGGTCGGCTGGGATCAGCGTCGAGGCCGAGCTCGGCGAGGTCGGCGGCAAGGACGGCGTCCACGCGCCCGGCGTGCGCACCGACCCGGACGACGCAGCCCGGTTCGTCGCCGACACGGGCGTCGACGCGCTCGCAGTCGCCGTCGGCAGCAGCCACGCGATGACCGACCGGACGGCCGAGCTCGACACGGATCTCATTGCGGCGCTTCGGAGCTCGGTTCCGGTGCCACTCGTGCTGCACGGCTCGTCCGGGGTGCCGGACAGTGGACTCGTCGCAGCCGTGGGGGCCGGCATGACGAAGGTCAACATCGCGACGCACCTCAACCAGGTGTTCACCCGGGCGATGACGGCGCGGCTCGAGGCGTCACCGACCGTCGACACGAGGACGTACCTCGGCGCGGCGCGCGACGCCGTCACCGACGAGGCCGCCCGCCTCCTGGCCCTCCTCGCCCTCCACTGACCCCCTCTCTCCCCCGTCGAAAGGCCAAAGTTCGCGGTGCCTGACCCGTCGAAAGGCCAAAGTGCGCGGTCAGGCACCCGTCGAAAGGCCAAAGTTCGCGGTGCCTAACCCGTCGAAAGGCCAAAGTTCGCGGTGCCTAACCCGTCGAGAGGCCAAAGTTCGCGGTGCCTAACCCGTCGAGAGGCCATTGTTTGCGGTGCGCGGGGCGTCGACAGGGCAGCTCATGAACCGTCGGTCCCGCCCCAGCTGCCCGGGGGTCTTGGCCACTCAACGGTGGCGAGGCCGCGAAGTTTGGCCTTTCGACGGTGGCTAGGCCGCGCAGTTTGGCCTCTCGACGGTGGCTGGGCCGCGAAGTTTGGCCTCTCGACGGTGGCGAGGCCGCGAAGTTTGGCCTTTCGACTGCGGGGAGGCCGCGAAGTTTGGCCTTTCGACGGGTCAGGTGAGGACGATGCTGCGGGTGAGGTTGCGGGGCGCGTCGGGGTCGAGACCGGCGGCATCGGCCTTGCCGAGGCACAGGCGGTGCAGTCGCACGAGGTCGGCGAGCGGGTCGATGTCTCGGTGCTCGAAGCGGGCGCCGGTCGCGCGCACCTGCTCGGGCAGTCCCTCGGGCACCTCGCCGAAGGCCCACACGGCCCGGCCGGGGGCAGCGATGCTGATCGGGCCGTGGCGGTACTCCATGGCCGGGTAGGACTCCGACCAGAACTGCGCCGACTCGCGCAGCTTGAGGGCAGCCTCGTTGGCGATGCCGTTGGACCAGCCGCGACCCAGGAAGCTGATCTGCTCCGCCAGCGCGAGGTGGCCGTATGCCGACGACGGGTCCTCGGCGAGGATCGCGCGCGCCTGCTCGGCCACCGGGGCCAGGTCGTCGCCGAGCGACGCGCGCAGCAGTGCCAGGGCGGTCGTGGCGAAGCGGGTCTGCACGACGCTCTGCTCGTCGACGTCGTCCAGCAGCACGGTGGCCGCCGAGCGCTCGGCTACCGGCGTGCCCGCCGTCGCGACGAGCGACACGTGCGGCGTGCCCGAGGCGCGCAGCTCCTCGACGACTGCCATGACCTCGCTCGTGGTGCCGGAGCGGCTGATGACGACGACACGGTCGTAGCCGCGCGCCAGCTGGTGCTCGGAGGCGGCATACGCGTCCGTGAGGCCCTGACCCAGCTCCTCGCGCCGGCCGGCATACGCCTGGCCCATGAACCACGACGTGCCGCAGCCGATTGTCGCGACCCGCTCTCCGGGGCGCGGGAGGTGCCGCGCCACGTCGCCGAGGCGCGTGACGACACGGTCCCAGTCGTCCGGCTGCGTGGCGATCTCCTGAGCGAGGTGAGTGGTCTGCGGCATGGTGGCTCCCGACGGTTCGACGGTGCCACGGCGGATGCCGTGGCAGAGTTGACTGTGTGTGCGCGAAACACAGCGTAAACGCGCAGAGATACACATGTCCATTGCTCGAACTGCGCGGTATCGTCAGCCCGTGACCGAAGAGAGTGATCTCGCCCGCAACCGCGCCAGCCGCTGGTCGATCATGCTCGACCGTCTCGCGACGACCGGCCGTCTGGGCGTCGGCGAGGCAGCCGAGCTGCTCGCCGTGAGCGAGGCCACCATCCGCCGCGACTTCTCCGAGCTCGCCAAGCGCCAGCTCGTGGCCCGCAACCATGGCGGCGTCGTCGCCACCTCGGTCGCCTACGAGCTGCCCTACCGCTATCGCAGTGGCATGGCCGATGACGACCGGGGCCGCGTGGCCGAGGCGGCCGCCGCGCTCGTGCAGCCGGGCCAGGTCATCGGGCTCAACGGTGGCACGACGACGACGGCGACGTCGCGGGCCATCACGGCGCGCGAGGACCTCGCGATCGACGGTGAGATCACCATCGTCACCAATGCGCTGAACATCGCGACGGAGGCGGTGCTCCGGCCCCACGTCCAGTGCGTGTCGCTCGGTGGTGTCGCCCGGCCCGAGTCCTACGAGGTCACCGGGCCGCTCGCCACGCTCGTGCTCCAGCAGCTGTGGCTCGACGTCGCCATCGTCGGCGTCAACGGTCTCTCGGCCCGGGAGGGTGCGACGTGCCGGCACGAGGAGGAGGCCGCCATCATCCGGACGATGATCGATCGCTCGAAGCAGGTCATCTGCGTGGCCACCGGTGCCAAACTCGGAGTGCGCACCTTCGCCTCGATCTGTCCTGCCGAGCGGATCGACCACCTCGTCACTACCGTGGGCGCAGACCGCGACGAGATCGAGGCTCTGCGTGAGGCCGGTGTCCAGATCCACCAGGTCTAGCGACGCGTGCAACTCTGCTTGATTGTGATCGAAATGATGAAGATTCAGTCAGAATTGCTCTTGCGGCCGGCAGGGAGCGGCTCTAAGTTGGCTTCACGTTGGCCGGGTCGGCGCGTGATCACGCCGCCACCACGTCCGGCACCGAATCAAGGAGAGACATGAGGTCGACAAAGAAGTCCGTGGTCGTCGCCGGGCTGGCCATCGCAGGCCTCGCCCTCGGCGCGTGCGGCGGAGGCACCGGGGCCGGGACGGCGCCGGGGGGCACGGCAGGCAGCACCGGCGAGGAGGTCAAGACGATCAAGCTCGTCGCGGCCGAGTACTCCAAGGACCACACGAAGGCGTTCTGGGACGCGTTCGCCAAGACGTACAAGGAGAAGACGGGCTACACCCTCGAGGTGCAGGTCGTCAGCTGGGACAACATCGACCAGCAGTCCTCCACGATGATCCAGAACAACCAGGCTCCCGACATCCTCAACCTCAACGCGTACGCCAGCTATGCGAAGGACGGCCTGCTCTACGACTCGGATGCGGTGCTGCCGGCGGTCGTCAAGGACGACATCCTCGACACGTTCGTCAAGTACGGCACGTACCAGGGCAAGTTCTACGGCTTCCCCGACCTGTCGTCGGCGCGTGCCTTCTTCTACAACAAGGCGCTCTTCAAGCAGGCCGGCATCAACGAGCCGCCGAAGACGTGGGCCGAGCTCGAGGACGACGCGAAGAAGATCACCGCCCTCGGCGGCGGCAAGGTGGGCTACGCCCTCCCGCTCGGTCCCGAGGAGGCGCAGGGCGAGTTCTCCATGTGGCTGTTCAACAACGGCGGCGACTGGAAGACCGACGGCAACTGGGCCATCAACTCCGACAAGAACGTGGAGACCCTGGACTTCCTCAAGAAGCTCGCCGACGAGAAGGTCACGCAGAACAACCCGGCGCGCACCAACCGCGCCGACGCCTTCGACCTCTTCAAGTCGGGCACGGCCGGGATGGTCGTCGGCTTCAGCCCGCTCGCGGCCGACCTGGACAAGGACAAGAAGGTCGACTACGGCGTCGCGCCGTTCCCGTCCAACGACGGGTCCGAGAGCAAGACCTTCGGCGTCACCGACTACCTCATGGCCTTCAAGAAGCCGGGCAACGAGAAGGCCGTCAAGGCCTTCTACGAGCTCTACTACACACCGGACCAGGTCAACACCTTCATCAAGGCCGAGGGCTTCCTGCCGGTCACGAAGTCGGGCGTCAAGGTCTTCTCCGAGAACGAGAAGGCGCTCGAGGTCTACCTCAACACGCTGCCCAACGCGAAGCTCACGCCGACCGACGACCCGACGTGGGACAAGGTCAAGCTTGCCGTCCAGCAGAACCTCGGTGGCGCCATGAACGGCTCCCCCAAGGCGACCCTCGACAAGCTGCAGCAGACCGCCGAAAACGGCGGCTGAGGCATACGGCCCCTCATGACTGACAGCACGACCGTCGCCCCCGGCCCCGCCACCACGGCGGGGCCGGGGGACCGCCGCTCCCGTATGCCGTCCCGCACGGCTCGTCGACACCGGTCGGGCCGCATCGGTCGCGTCCACCCGCTCATCGCGCTGCTCTGGCTGGCGCCGGCGCTCGCGCTGATCCTCGGCGTCGTGCTCTACCCGGCGATCAAGCTGTTCGACGCCTCGCGCGGCGAGTACTCCATCACCGGTCTGCGCAAGGGTGACGCCGGCTGGGACAACTACGCCAAGGTGCTCGACCACCCCGATCTCGGCACGGTCCTTCGCAACACCGTCGTGTGGGTCGTCGCGGTCGTCGCCATCACGATCGTCCTCAGTCTGGCGCTGGCCCAGTTCCTCGTGAAGAGCTTCCCGGGGCGGCGGTTCGTGCGCTGGGCCGTCATCATCCCCTGGGCCGCCTCGCTCGTCATCACGAGCCAGCTCTTCGTCCTGCTCTACGACTACAACTACGGGATCATCAACCACGTCCTGATGAGCCTGCACGTCATCGGCACGCCGATCGACTTCCTCGGCGACGACAGCTGGACGATGTTCTCGATGGTCGTGGTCGGCGTCTTCGTGTCGCTGCCGTTCACCATCTTCGTCTTCATCGCCGGCCTCGGCGCGATCCCGGACGACGTCATGGAGGCGGCGACCGTCGACGGTGCCAGCCCGTGGCAGCGCTACTGGAACATCACGCTCCCGCTCATGCGCCCCGCGCTCATGATCGCGACGGTGCTCAACGTCATCTACGTCTTCAACAGCTTCCCGATCATCTACACCCTCAACGACCGCAACCCGGGCTACCTGCACGACACGACGATCACGTTCATGTACAAGCTGGCCTTCAAGAGCCAGGAGAAGGACGTCGGCATGTCGGCGGCGGCAGGCATCTTCAACGTGCTGCTGATCCTCGTCGTCGTCGGCATCTACCTCAAGATCATCAACTGGCGCGAGGAGACGAGCCGATGACCTCGACCACGGTCTCAGCGCGCCCATCGGCGGGGGCGCCCGCCCCGCAGGGCAGCTCGACCTCTGCGCCACGGGATCCCAGGCGCCGCAAGCGGATCCTCATGGCATGCGGCGGCGCGCTCGTCGCGTTCGCCTTCGTCGCTCCCTACCTCGTGATGGTGCTCGACTCGCTGCGCACGAGCAGCGACGTCAAGAGCACACCGCCCTCCATCCTGCCGAAGGCCTGGCAGTGGGACACCTACGCCCAGGTCCTCGGCGACGAGCGCTTCCTCGCGTGGCTCAAGACCTCGCTCATCGTCGCGACCGGCTCCACGGTCATCGTCATCCTCGTCGCCATCCCGGCCGCCTTCATGACGGCGCGGCACCGCTTCCCGGGGCGCGGCGCGTTCCTGCTGCTCGTGCTCGTGACCCAGATGTTCGCGCCCACCTCGCTCGTCGTCGGCCTCTACCGGCAGTTCTTCGAGCTGAACATGATCAACACCTACGGCGCGCTCATCTTCACCAACGCGGCGTTCAACCTCGCCTTCGCGATCTGGATCCTGCACGGCTTCTTCTCCTCCATCCCGCTCGAGGTCGAGGAGGCGGCCGCCCTCGACGGGGCGAGCCGCTGGCAGATCCTGCGCCGGGTCATGCTCCCGCTGACCCTGCCGGGCCTCGTGACGGCCACGATCTTCACCTTCATCGCCGCCTGGAACGAGTACGTCGTGGCGCTCACGCTCATGATCGACGACGACAAGAAGCCGCTGACCGTCGGCATGCGGGCCTACATCACCGGCTACGAACAGCACTGGGACCAGCTCTTCGCGGCCTCCGTCATCGCCGTCGTCCCCGTCGTCATCCTCTTCGCCGTCATCGAGAAGCACCTCGTCGGTGGCCTGACCGCCGGCAGCGTGAAGTAGCTCCCGCGAACGGCGCCCCGGTCGCCCCGGTCGCCCCGCGACCGGTGCACCTGCTCGCAGCGCTCAGAGCAGGGCGGGCGGCGGTGGCACGACGATGCCGACGACCGGGCCGAGGTCGACGACGGACCGGCCCGCCGCCGCGATCCGCGTGCACTCGGCACCGGCGCACCACCGCGGCACGACACCGTCCTGGGCCTCGCGCACCATCATCCGCAGCGTGCCCGCCGTGATCGCCCCGCGCGACGTCGAGCGCTGCGCCGGCGGCTGGTAGAGCACCACCGGCGGCCGCGTGCCGTCCGGCCGGGCGGCCGTGGCCCTCTCGACGAGCGCCGTGAACTGGCGCCGGGTGTCCTGGTGGGCGCCGATGTCGGCACGCCACGCGAGGATGCCGACGACAGCGAGGACCGCCAGCGCCGCTGCCCCGATCCGCGGCGACCAACCGGTGCCTCGGAGCAGCAGCACGGCGGGCAGCAGCACAGCGAGCCAGGCCCAGAGCTCGCCGCGCAGGTCGGTCACGACGCCGGTCACCACGGTCTGGGCACCTGCGAGCCCGACGACGACGAGGAGCCCCAGCAGCAGCCGCAGCACGTGGGGCCGCACCCGTTCGTCGACCAGCGCGGCGACGTAGGCCACGAGGCCGACCACACCCACCAGGGCGAGGTCGCCCCAGAGCCGGCCGAGGTGTCGGAGCTGGCGCAGGACGTTGACCCGCAGGTCGTGCAGGGACTGAAGGGGATTGGGGCGGCGCCAGGCGGCGATCTGCACGCCGAAGTGGCCGAAGGCGATGGCGTTGAGCACGTAGACGATCCCGACGCCCACGGCATACGACACGAGGAAGCCGATGCTGAGGGCGACGACGTCGCGCCAGGGACGGTCACGCAGCTGGACGACGGCGCAGAGGAAGAGCACGACCCCGACGGGGGGATAGGTGAGCACCGACAGCACCGTCCCGACCAGGAGCCAGACGCCCATCCGTGCACGGGAGCGGCTCGCAGCCGGGAGGGTCCACACCCCGAGGGCGGCGACGAGGAGCGACGGCGTCAGGGTCGCGGGCCAGTAGAAGAGCCGCACCCACAGCGCCGAGGCGAAGACGGCGAGCCCGAGGAGCGCGTCGACCACCCAGTGGAGCGGGCGGTCGGTCGGGCGCAGTTGCCGCCACAGTCCCGCCACGAAGACGACGTATGCCGTCACGTACGTCAGCGACGCCGACAGCGCCGTCCCGTGCTGGCCGACGACGAACCACCAGGCGGAGTTGAGCCACCGCCCCTCGTTGAGGTTCTTGGCGACGACGTCGGTGGCCGTGGGCGTGCGCGCGGGCAGCAGGTAGGGCCAGTCGTCACGCCGGATCCAGGGAGCCAGCGCCTGGGCGTACACCTCGGTGAGGACGACCGCCGCGGTGAGGACCAGGACGACCACGGCCCACGTCGGCGGCCGCCACCGCGGAGTGGCGGTCGGTGCGCCGTCCTGTGTCGCAACGGAGGGTGCCGTCATGGGGCCAGCTCACGGGAGTAGGGGCGTGTCCCACGACGATACGCACTCGAGCGCGGTGGGCCCGGCTACCGCCGTCGACACCCAGCGACTTCGCAGCGGCCGCCCAGTCGCGACACATCCACCCCTCCCGGCCGCCCACTCGGCCTGGGCCGCTTGGACCACGGGGTCGCTGGGCAGATCGCCGACGCGCGCGCTACCGTCACGGTCACCGTCGAGAGGGATGAACATGATGACGCTGGAGGACTTCCTCGACCACGTCAACGCCGGACGACTCATCGAGGGTGGCTCGGAGGCACACGACTTCATGCACGGCGCGGCGCAGGAGGCGATGCGCACGCTCGCCGAGCTGAACGGTGCCTACTGTTCGCCGGACGAGGTGCGGGCGCTGCTGTCCCGGCTGACCGGTCGGGAGGTGGGCGAGTCGGTGACGGTCTTCCCGCCGTTCCACTGCGAGTTCGGCAAGAACCTCCGTCTCGGGGAGGGCGTCTTCATCAACATGGGCTGCCGCTTCCAGGACACCGGCGGCATCAGCATCGGCGACGGGTCACTGATCGGGCACGGCAGCACGCTCACGACGCTGAACCACTCGATGGACCCGGCACGGCGTGCCGACATGGAGCCGGCCGCGGTGACCATCGGCCGCAACGTCTGGTTGGGAGCGAACGTCACGGTCGTCCCCGGCGTGACCATCGGCGACGGGGCGGTCATCGGGGCCGGCGCCGTTGTGACCAAGGACGTGCCCGCTGACTCGGTTGCGGCCGGCGTGCCGGCGAGGGTCATCCGTCCCACCGGCTTCAACGCCTGAGCCGCCCCCTGCCGAGATCTGGCGGTGGGGTGGGGTCATCGATGACGAGGGAAGTGCTTCCAGTGCCCCTCCGAGACGAGCTCGACGGCGCCGTCGAGGACCGTGATGGCCGTCTGGTCGTCCATCGCATACGCCTGGCCCGAGAGCCCCGCGGCCCACTGCTCCGCCTCGGCCATGGAGTTGCCCGGCATGCCGTCAGGAGCGAGGTGCGGGCAGATCGAGAAGTCCACGACGCCGAGGGTGCTCTCGTCCCCGGTCGGGGGTCGCCACTGCATGAAGTCCTTCCCGACCTCAGGGGTCATCACCATGCTTCCGGCACTCAGCCCCACCCAGACCGTCCGGCTCAGCGAGGGAAGCAGATCCGCCAGCCCGGACTGTCGCATCCAGTGGGCCAGGTAGAGGACGTCGCCACCTGCTGCCAGCAGCACATCGGTCTCCCGGACCAACGGCACCCATCGCTCCTCATCGATGCTGGGCAGGGCCGTGAGCTCCAGCACGCCGACGGACCTCCAGCCCAGATCGACCATGGGGTTCTCGGAGTGACCACTGATGAACTGCCAGGCCTTGACGCCGGGGCCGACCCAGGGGTGGCCGTACATGGCGGTCGGGATGCACAGGGCGCTCGAGTCGGCGATCGGTTTGCCGAGCAGCCGGACCAACGCGTCGCGGATGCTCGGGTTCGTGACGCCGCCGGATGTGAGGAGCAGCCGCATCGATTGCCTCCGTTGTCGTTGAGCGGTACCGCCGAGCCGGACGGTCGATGCGAGACGGGACCGGCCGGAAGGAGTTCACACCGTACACACCCCGGCGCCGATGGAGATGTGGTCGGCTGATGCGCCACGAGGCGCGGCGCAGCTTGTCGCACCTCGGCCGCTCGTCGCGCGTGTGAGCTCAGGGCAACAAGGTGTGGTCTCCGGCTGTCAGCTGGATCGCCAGACCGTCGACGATGACTGTCGTGCCGCCGTCCTCGTCGAGGCCCGGGCGGAAGCGCACCGTGCCGTCCGCGTCGACCCCTGCGATCTCGGCCGTGGCCCAGTCGAGGCGTCGTCCGGCCACCTCGAGCCCCACGGGCAGGATGTGGCCCGAGCGCGCCGGCACCAGCAGGGTGGCACCCGCCGCGATGGGGGTGCCGTCGAGTGCCACCGTCACCGCGGCCGGTGCGCCCGACGTGTTGATGACGTGCAGGGCACGCTGGCCGTCGTCGGTGCTCGTCGTCGTCGCGAACACGCCCGGCCACTGCGTCTCGAGGCGCAGCCCCGGGGTGACGCCGAGGCTCGAGAGGGCCCGGTCGAAGAGCAGGGGGTCCGAGGGCACCTGGGCCGCGAGGACGATCGCCCGTCCCTCACCGAGCGGCACGTCGAGACCGCAGGCGGCGCCGTAGGCGTCCGTGAGGACGACGTCGCCGCGCTCGTGCTCGAGCTGCTGCACCCAGCCGGCGCGCATCTCGGGCCACGGCTGCGCCCAGCCGTGGGCAACGAGCGAGGGGAAGTAGTGCCCGAGGTCGCGCACGACCTCGCCGGGCGTGATCCCCAGGGCGTCCGCGAGCACCGTGCACGGCGAACCGTCGAGATCGCGCTCCGGGACGCGCCCCAGGAGCACGACGTTGCCGCCCGCGGTGACGTGCGCGACGAGACGCTCCTGGACGGCCCGCGACAGGTAGCGCCCGGTGCCGACGAGGACGGTGCTGCCGGGCTCGGGATCACGGCGCTCGAGATGCGTTGCGCCGTAACGGAAGCCGCCGAGCAGGAGGGAGCGTGCCAACGCCTTGCGCTCCCCGGCGCCGCGGTGCGCCGTCAGGTCGTCGACGACCTCCGTCATGAGCTCCGAGCCGGGGTGGTGGTACTCCGTCATGTACGCGTCGAGCACGAGTCCCAGCGACACGTCGTCGTGGTCCTCGTCCATGCGGGCGAGCCACGGCTCGTTGGCGCGGATCGCGAGCACACCCTGCCGGGTGGCCGCGTAGGTGTAGCCCCGCTGGCCCTCCGGACCGACGGGGGCTGCCGTCCCGTGGCGCTCGCCGGTGAAGCTGATGCGGTCGTTGCCGTCGTCGACGCGCTCGTCGAGTGGCGGGTTGATGCCGCCGGCGAAGAGGTAGTAGTTGATGAGCCGGTTGCCCTGGGCGAGGCACAGCCGGGTCTTGAGGTCGGCCGTCGACGGGTCGTACTGCATCTCGGCGCCCGCGCCGTAGTCGCCCGAGCCCGCCTCGAACTCGAGCGAGGTGAGTGGCTGGTCGTCGTCGTGGACGGCCGCCATGTACGCGTTGAGGACGTAGAGGTCGGTCATCGTGTTGAGCGTGGCCTCGCCGAGGTAGTGGTCGGACCCGGAGACCATCCCCGGGATGCCGGCATACGTGTCGACGAGCTGGCTGATGCCGATCGGGAAGGGGGCGCCGTTGCCGCCCTCGGTGCCGTGGATGTTGACGAAGAAGGGCACGCCGGCGACATCGCGCTCCTCGCCCATCCGGCGCAGCGCGGCGACGTAGTCGGCGAACCGGCGGCGCATGAAGAGACCGAGGTCGAGCCGGAGCACGCCGGCCCACTCCTCCTTGGGCGAGCGGACCGCCTGGGCCCAGCCGTCGTCCTCGGGCGCCACGGGGTAGGGCCATGCGGTGCCGTGGCGCTCGCGGAGGAAGGCGCCGAGGCTCGTGACGAGGTCGTCGGTGAGGTCGGGCGAGTTGGTCACCCAGGCGAGCATGCCCACCTCGTTGTCGAGCTGGACGCCGATGATCGGGCCGCCCGCCGGCTGCAGCCTCGGCGCGAGCACCGGCATGATCGCGTCGAACCAGCGACCGCTCTCCGACAGGAAGGCCGGCGCCAGGTAGTCGACGGTCCTCGAGCTGACCGGCACGCCGTCCCAACCGAGCGGCACGATCTCCGGGTGGTCCTGGTAGACCCGGAACGGGATGCCCTCGTTCTTCAGCTCGGCCATGATGAACGGCCCGGGACGGGCGATGAACCGCAGCCCCTTCTCGGCCGCGAGGTCGATGAAGGCACCGATGTCGCGCTCGGGGCGGGACTCGCCGGTGACGTCGATGGTGCCGTCGGGCAGCTCGTGGAAGATCCACGGGATGTAGGAGGCGACGGTGTCGCAGCCGGCCTCGACGAGCAGGTCGAGGCGCTGGCCCCACTCCGCACGGGCGACGCGGAAGTAGTGCACCTCCCCCGACATGATGATGCGGGGCTCGCCGTCGATGCGGATCTGGCGCCGGATGGTCTCGATCATGAGTCCTTCTTCATCGTGATGGTCACGGACTGGAGGCGGGCCGAGTCGGGGCCGGTGAGCAGGATGATGTCGCCCTCGTCGATGCGTGTCGTGAGGTCACGTCCGGCGTACGCGAACTGCTCGGCCTGCACGTCGAAGGTGACCTCGCGCGCCTGGCCGGGCTCGAGGTCGACGAGCGCCCAGTCGGTCAGCTCGACGAGCGGCCGCGTCACCTCGGCGACGGGGTCGCGGAAGTAGAGCTGGACGACCTCGCGGCACGGCCGCTTCCCCGTGTTGGTCACGGTCACCGTGAGGGTGACGGAGCCGTCGGGCGAGAGGACGGACGACGACGCGGTTGGTGCCGCGTAGTCCACCTCCGTGTAGGACAGGCCGAGCCCGAAGGGCAGCCGCGGGTAGGTGAGGGCGTCGATGTAGCGCCCCTCCTCGTGGTCGACGTCGGCGCGGATGAGCCGTCCCGTCGGCCGCTGGTGGGTGCTCGTCGGGATGTGGCCCGTCGAGAGCGGGAACGTCATCGGCAGTCGGCCGTGCGGCTCGACGTCGCCGAGCAGGACCGACGCGAGGGCGGTGCCGGCCTCGACCCCCGGGTGCCACACGACGAGCACGGCGTCGGCCAGGTCGAGCACCTCGCTGAGGTCGAGCGGGCGGCCCGTGTAGACGACGGCGACGAGTGGCTTGCCCAGACCGGCGACCGCCCGCAGCACGTCGAGCTGGCCGTGCGGAAGGCGGATGTCGGTGACCGACTGCGCCTCGCCCGAGCGGGACGGGTGCTCACCGAGCAGGAGCACCGAGGTGTCGGCGCGACGCGCCTGCTGGAGGGTGACGTCGGAGAATCGTCCGTCCGCGACGGTGAGGCGGTCGCCGAGCCGCTCGCGCAGGGCTGCCCCCGGACGCGCGACGTCCTCGCCACGCCCGTCGAGGGTCCACGTGCCCAGCAGAGCCTCGCCCTCGTCGACGAAAGCCCCGCTGAGCAGCACCGATCCGGCCGACGGGTCGAGGGGCAGGACGCCGTCGTTCTGGACGAGCACGTGCGCGGCCTGGGCTGCGCGCAGGGCGACGGCCCGGCTCTCTGGAGTCGGTGCGTTCGACGCACCGGGCCGCGCGGCATACGGACGCTCGAAGAGACCGAGACGAAACTTCAGGCGCAGCACGCGACGCACGGCGTCGTCGACGAGGCCCAGCTCGACCTCGCCCGAGCGGACGAGCTCCTCGAGGTGCGCGAGGTAGGCGCCGCCGCACATGTCGAGGTCGACGCCGGCACGGATCGCGAGGGCTGCGGCCTCCCGCAGGTCGGCCGCGACGCCCGCGTTGACGAGCTGGCCGACGCCGTTCCAGTCGGCGACGACCATGCCGTCGAATCCCCACTCACCCTTGAGGACCCCGCGGATGAGGTGCTCGTGGGCGTGCATGGGCGTGCCGTCGACGTCGTTGAACGCCGCCATGACGGTCATGACCCCGGCGTCGACAGCCGCCTTGAACGGCCGCAGGTGCAAATTGCGCAGGGTGTTCTCGCCGACGCTCACCGTGTCGTAGTCACGCCCGCCCGCCGCAAGACCGTAGCCGGCGAAGTGCTTGGCGCACGCGGCCAATCGGTCGGGCTCGCTCGGGTCGTCACCCTGGAAGCCGCGGACCAGCCCCGCGGCGAGACGGCCCGAGAGCACCGGGGTCTCGCCGAGCGACTCGGCGACCCGGCCCCAGCGCGGCTCCTCGGAGATGTCGACCATCGGCGTGAACGTCCACGCGACCCCGTCGACGACGGCCTCGCGCGCCGCGACCTCACCGATCTGCTCGGCGATGTAGGGGTCGAAGGAGGCGGCGATGCCGAGCGGGATCGGGCACACGGTGCGGTGGCCGTGGATGACGTCGCGGCCGAAGAGCAGCGGGATGCCGAGGCGGCTGCGCTCGACGGCGTGGCGCTGGGCGGCGTCGATGTTGCCGACGAGAACGCCCTCGTCGCGCTCGTTGCCACCGGTCGGGCCGGAGGCGTAGAGGCTCGAGCTGATCCGGCCGGCCGCGATCGCGTCGGCGTCGGCGTCGGGGTCGATGTTGGCGACCTGGTGGGTCTGGCCGACCTTCTCGGCCAGGGTCATCTCTGCCATGAGGAGGTCGATGCGCTCCTCGACGGGCCGGGTGGCATCGAGCCACGGCCGCACGGGCAGGGCGGGGACGTCAGTCATGTCAGTGGGTCTCCACGATGATCTCGGTGGTCGGTCCGGTGGCCTTCAGGGGGGCACGGTCGCCGTTCGGCGCCGCGGCCGTGAGCAGGTCGGCGGCCCGCACGGCCACTCCCGCCCGGCGGTAGGGGTTGGTCAGCGGCCGCAGTCGGAGCTCGCGCCCGCCCACGGTGATCCGGCGCACGCCGTGGCCCACGGGCCCGACGACGTAGCGGACCGTGAGGTCGGTCCCGACGAGCGGCAGCCGCGCGACGAGCTCGCCCCCGGTCCCCTCCGCCGTCGGCGGCAGCACCGGGTCGACCTCGACGTCGTCGCCGCGCTGGCGGATGCCGAGCAGCACCTCGGTGACGAGCCGGAGCACGAGGCCGGGTCCGGAGGAGTAGACCCGCCACCCGCCCTCGAGCGGCACGTCCCCCGCGAGGAGTGCGGCGTACCGCTCCGAGGCGTCGTAGCGGTCGGCGAAGGCAGCGTCGGACGACGAGTAGTAGCAGGTCGTCTGGCGCGGACGCGCCTGCGGGACCAGGGAGTCGAGCCCGACCGGGCTCGCCTTGGCAAGGGCGGTGAGCAGGGCCGCGCCGTCACCGACCCGAGCCAGCGCCTCGGCGTAGCGCAGGTGCGCATGCATGTACATCAGGCCGATCTCGCGGCCCCAGAAGGTGCTCGCCTCGGCGCGCTGGAAGACCGTCATCGGCCCGCCGACATAGCTGACCGGCCGGTCGAACAGGCGGGCTCCATCGGGTCCGAGCAGGTGCTCATCGATGAGCTCGAGGTGGTGCCGGGCCTGCTCGGGCGTGAGCAGGTCGGCGCCGATGGCGTGGATCCACGGCAGCACCCCGTAGCGCAGGCCGGTGCGCTCGTCGCTCGGGTGCACGAGCGGCTCGACGCGGCCGTCCTCGTGGTGCAGCAGGTAGCCGGGCAGCACGGGGTCGGCGGCGAGCTGGACCCGCAGCGCGTCGTGCGTGCGCTCGGCGAGCTCGTCCGCGTCGGCGGCCAGGGCCGTCGTGTCCCCGGGTGCCCCAGCCGCGTGGAGCCCCTCGGCGAGGGTGCGCAACGACTGTGTCTGCAGGACAGCGGTCCACGTGGAGACGAGGTGGGCGGCCAGGTGCGGGTCCGCCGGCTGGAGCGAGTCGTTCCAGTCGCCGTGGCCGTATGCCGGCAGCGGGCTCCCGGGGACCGTGCTCGCCGCGATGCGGGCGACGGCCCGCCGCAGGTGCTCGGCCACCGTGGCCGGCTCGCCGAGGGCGTCGTCGCCGACGAAGGCGACCATCTCGTCCAGCAGGCTCGAGTCCCCGGTGGTGCGCAGGTAGTCGCCGGCCGCGAGCACGGGCCAGAAGACGACGTCGCCGTGCGAGTCCTGCTGGCCGGTCTCCGGCAGCGGCGGCAGGAACTCGAAGGCCTGCGGCCAGTCGCCGCGGGCGTTCTGGGCGCGGAAGACGCGCAGCAGCACGTCGCGGACGGCGTCCTGCCGGCCCAGGGCCGTGAGGAGGCCGACCGGCCCCTGGCAGACGTCGCGGGTGCCCCATGCACCGCCGGAGAACTGCTCCAGTCCGCGCGGCGAGAGGTAGTGGACGAAGGCGTTGTGCATGAACCAGGGCAACGCTGCAGAGAGGTTCGCGGCCTGGAAGCCATGGGCGCCGAGCGATGACCCCTCGAGGGTCACCGCATGCCCGGCCTTGTCCCAGAAGGCTGCCCCGAGGCGCTCGCCCTCGGGAAGGACCTCACCCGCGGCGGCGTCACCCGCTCCCGGCGCCGAACCGAGGACGACCTCGAGCTGGTCGCTCGGGTCGAAGAGCACCGTGAGCCAGCCGCGGCCGCGTCCGACGCCGTCGGCCTGGAGTCGTGCGTCACCGACCTCGGGGCTGCCGGGTCCGGTCCACGAGACGCGCCACGGTCTCGGGTCGTTCGCGGTGAGCACGTCGACGTGGTCGCCCTCGGTCGTGACGGACGGGGCCTCGGACAGGTCGTCGGCCATCTGCATCGCGAGCAGCACGCGCCGGGGGGCTGCGCCTCGCTGGGCGACCGACAGCGCGAGGGTGTGCTGGTCGGCGGGGGCGCTCGACGTCACGGTGAGCACGGGGCCCGACGCGGCGGCATACCACCACGTGCAGTGGTCGAGTCCGGTGAACCAGGCGCTCGGGGACTCGAGGAGGGACCAGCCGCCCTCGGCGTCCTCGACGAACAGGCGCACGCCGTGGGCACGCTGCAGGCCGAGGTAGGTTCGGCGTCCCGTCGCGACGGGGTTGCGGCCGACGTGACCGCGCGTGATTTGCGAGTGGAAGGTTCCGGCCATCCAGACCGTCGACGCGAGCGACCGCGAGTCGGGGGTCAGGGCGTCTCCGGTGCGGAGCAGGTGGCCGTGGGGACGCAGCACCGCGAGCTCCTTGGCGGGCGTGACGAGCTGCCCACGGCGGACGGTCCAGGCGAGCTCGGTGCCGTCGGCGGCCGTCTCGACGTGGGTGCGGCCCTCGAGCAGGCCGGGGTCGTCGAGCTCGGCAGGGTCGAGCGCCCGCGAGGCGAAGGCGGGGCTGGACGACCACAGCGTGTCGGGGGTGGGCTCGGCTGCGCCGTCCTCCGGTCGGTCGGTGGCGCCCGCGCTGCGAGCGACCCCGGTGCCAGCGGACGCGGTGCGAGCGGCCGCCTGGTCTGCCGCCAGCGCGACCTCCGCCCAGCGCTCGTCGGCGTCCGACGTCGCCTCGGCGTGGTCCTCGAGGGCGATGCCCCAGAACCCGGTGCGGTGCGTGTCCGCCGGCGCGATCCCGACCGTGGCGTCCTGCAGGGCGATGAGCGAGTGCTCGTGCTGCAGGCGGGTGCTCGGGAGGTCGGCAGCATCGAGGCCGCTCCAGCAGACGCCGCGCTCCGTGCGCTCGACGAGCTGGAGGGCGTCGGTCGCCCACCCCGTGCCGGTGCCGGTGGTGCCGACCATGAGCCACGGCACGCGCTCGCCGGGCATGTTCTGGCGCACGGCGACCGCAGTGCCGTGCCCGGCGGTGGCGACGGGAGTGATGTCGAGGTACTGGCTGACGTAGTACTCGTTGGTGCGGACGTTGCCGAGGGGCGCGAGGGCGGGGTCGTGGGTGAGGACCGCGTCGGCGGTGACCGTCTCGGTCGACGTGTTCGTCACGTCGAGGTCCCAGTGCCAGGTCGCGTGCGGGGCACCCAGACGGAGGACGAGGCGGTAGTCCAGTCCCTCGTGGTGCCCGGTCACCTCGACCGTGCCGTCACCCGGGACCACCGTGGAGCCGCTGCCCGGCCCCAGCAGGGCCCGACGGCGTATGCCGTCCGGCCGGTGCACGCGCAGGTGGACGTTGGTCAGTCCCGCCTCTGCGACGGTCGCGGGGTGCAGCAGCAGGCTGCTGCCGAAGGCCTCGAGGCGGCGAAGCCCACCGTTGTCGAGAACCTCGGCAGAGATCGCGGAACTGCCCTGCAGGGTATGGATCTTGGGAGCGGTAAGGACGGCGTTGTCGTCGAGCACCGTTCCTTCCTATCAGTGGGTGTGTTTTCACTCCAGAGTGAATCCCCTTGAAAACAAATGAAAGTCGCAACACGCACGACGGAGGTCATGAAAGTAGTTACATGCCTCCAGAACATTGACAGTGGTCATGATGGCGCCCATAACCTGACGGAAATCCCGCCCTGACGAAGGACTGACGGAGGTCTGCAATGACGCTGACTCGAAGCAAGCCCGTGCTTATCGTGACTGGCCTGACCGCCGCACTCGCTCTCGCAAGCTGTGCCGGCAGTGCGAAACAGAAGGAGAGCGCCGGCGCCGCCGGCACAGGGGGGATGATCGCCCAGCTGACGTTCCCCTCGGAGGCAGACGCCTCGGTCGGCAGCCTCGCGAACTACAACCCCTATGCACCGAAGCCGCTGACGTCGACGTGGCTCTACGAGCAGCTCATCGTGCGCAACGCGCTCACCTGCGAGGAGACTCCCTGGCTGGCCGAGAAGGCCACGTGGGAGGGTGGTGAGAAGCTGACCTTCGACATCCGTCAGGGCATCAAGTGGACCGACGGCCAGCCGTTCACGGCGAAGGACGTCGCCTTCACCTTCAATCTCATGAAGCAGTACCCGGCGCTCGACAAGCCCGGCGTCTGGACCTCGACGTTCGGCGCGCCGGCCACCAGTGTGACCGCCGAGGGCAACAAGGTCGTCTTCGCCTTCTCCGGGAACGCCGCCCCCAAGTACGACGGGATCATCGCGTCGAAGATCCTGCCCGAGCACGTCTACTCGAAGGTCGGCGACCCGACCAAGTACGTCGACAAGACGCCCGTGTCCACCGGCCCCTTCAAGGTGGGCAGCTTCAACGGCCGCCAGCTCGTTCTCGAGCGCCGACCGGACTACTGGCAGGCTGACAAGATCAAGGTGCAGAAGCTCGTCCTCGAGGGTCAGTACGACGCGGCCCAGGCCGCCCTCAAGCTGCGGTCGGGTCAGCTCGATGCGTACTTCGGTGAGATCCCCAACCCGGAGAAGACGTTCGTCAGCGCGGACCCGAAGAACAACCACTACTACTACGCGCCCAACGGGATGACCGTGCTCACGGGCAACAACGAGAAGGCGCCCTTCAACGACGCCAAGTTCCGTGAGGCCATCTCCTACGCCATGAACAAGCAGGAGATGTCCGTCAAGGCGACCTACGGCGTCATGAAGCCGGCGAGCCAGACCGGCCTCAAGCTGCCCGCCATGGAGGCGCTGCTCCCGGACAAGTACGCCGACCAGGAGACGGTGCTGCCCTACGACCCCGCCAAGGCAGGCCAGCTCCTCGACGCGGCCGGCTACAAGAAGGGCCCCGACGGCAAGCGCACCAACCCCGACGGCTCGCCGCTCGCGGTCAACTTCTCCGTCCAGGCCGGTTTCATCGACTACCAGGCGATCGCCGACGTGGCCGTCAAGGGCCTCAACGACCTCGGCGTCACCGCGAAGGTCACCGCTTCCGCACCGGACTCGGTCGACGGTCAGAAGAAGACCGGCGACTACCAGCTGATGCTCGAGTACCTGCACGGTGGCTGTGAGCTCGCCAAGAACCTCGGAACCAAGCTCTCGAGCACCCAGATGCCGACGAAGACCGAGGTGCTCCCCAACGTCCAGCGCTTCAAGGACCCGGCTGTCGACGCGGCCGTGACCAAGCTCGCCAGCGACACGGACCGCGAGGCCCAGAAGACCGACCTGGCGCCACTGGTCGACACGATGATGACGCAGTACCCGGTCACATCGCTGATCTACGCTCCGGCCCGCGTCATCTACCGCACCGACAAGGCCGTTGGTTGGCCGAGCGAGCAGGACCCCTACGCCAACCCTCAGGACGACAAGCTCCTGATGCTCACCCACCTCACTGCCCCGAAGTGATGAACACCGCCTCCGCCGGGGCGGCTGGCCAAGCCGCCCCGGCCCGACCAGAGAGGCCAGCATGACCTACTTCGCGCGGAAGCTCGGCTTCTTCCTGGCCACCCTCTGGGCCGTCGTCACCCTGAACTTCCTCATCCCCCGACTGCAGCCCGGTGATCCGGCGGAGATCATGGTGAAGCGGCTGGCCGGCAAGGACGCCGCCCTGGACCAGGCTCAGGTGGAGGCGATGCGGGCCATGCTGGGCACGCCGACGGATTCGTTGTGGCACCAGTACGTCTCGTATCTCACCGAACTGGTCCACGGCAACTTCGGCCTCTCCTACACGTACTACCCGTTCCCGGTGACCGAGGTGATCGGTCAGGCGTTCTGGTGGACGGTCGTGCTCGTGACGATCGCCCAGGTGCTCTCGTTCGTCGGTGGGGTCGTGCTCGGGGCGTATGCCGCGTGGCGGCGGAACTCGCGCTTGGACTCCGTCGTGACCCTCGGCTCGACGTTCCTCGGCACGCTGCAGCCCTTCTGGATCGGTCTGCTCCTGCTCTACGTCTTCGGCTACAGCCTCGGCTGGTTCCCGACGTCAGGCGGCTACGAGGAGGCGACCCCGGGCTGGAACTGGCAGTTCATCCAGGAGGCCGTCTCGCACTCGTTCCTGCCGGCGCTGGCGCTGCTCATCGTCACGCCGATCGGCTGGATCCTCGGCATGCGCAACACGATGATCATGAACCTCGGCGAGGACTACATCCGGCTCGCGAAGGCCAAGGGCCTGCCCGACCGGGACGTCGCCCTGAAGTATGCCGCGCGAAACGCCTTGCTCCCCAGTGTCACCGGCTTCGCGCTCGCCCTCGGTGGCGTGCTGGGCGGGGCGATTCTCGTCGAGACGGTCTTTGACTATCCCGGTCTGGGCCGGTTGATGGGTGAGGCCGTCGAACAGAAGGACTACCCGTTGCTGCAAGCACTCATGCTCCTCACCACCGTCGGCGTTCTCGTCGCCAACCTCGCCGCGGACCTGCTCTACGGCGTGCTGGACCCGCGTGCCAGGAGGGCTGAAGGATGACCACGACCCCCGTACCGACACCCGGCGGAGACTTCATGTCGGCGGGTGAGCCAGGGCAAGAGCTCGCTGTGGAACAGGTCAGCGACGTCGAGACGCCGGACCAGTGGTGGCAGGTGATCTGGAGCAGCAAGAAGGCCAGAGTGGGCGTCATCGTCCTGGCCGTCTACGTGCTCGTGGCGATCTTCGCCCCGCTCATCGCGCCCCACGACCCGCTCGACGGCTCCTTCGAGCCGCTCGCAGGCCCGAGCTCGACGAACTGGCTGGGCACGACGACGAGCGGTCAGGACATCGCGTCACAGCTGATCTACGGGTCGCGGATCTCGTTGCTGGTCGGCCTCTTCGGCGGGCTCTTCGCGACGGTGATCGCGACGGTCATCGGCCTCATCTCGGGCTACGCCGAGGGCACTCTGCTCGACGACGGGCTCTCCTTCCTGACCAACGTCTTCCTCGTCATCCCGGTCTTCCCGCTCATCATCACCCTCGTCGCCTACTCGGAGGTGCGCGGACTCTGGCTCATCGTCGGGGTCGTGGCGATCACCTCCTGGGCCGGGGCGGCCCGTGCCAAGCGCTCGCAGATCATCACGTTGCGCAACCGCGACTTCGTCACGGCGGCGAAGTTCTCCGGCGAGGGCACGTGGCGCATCGTCTTCCGCGAGATCATGCCCAACATGAGCTCGCTGGTGCTCGCGAGCTTCGTCGGTGCCGCGACCGGGGCCATCGCCGCCGAAGCGGGCCTCGCGGCCCTCGGCCTCGGTGACAGCCGGAACGTCTCATGGGGCACGATGCTCTACCAGTCCAACGCCCAGGGGGCCATCGCCCAGGGCCTCTGGCTCTGGGTCTTCGCGCCCGGCCTCGTGCTCGCCATCCTCATGACCGCGACGACGTTCATCAACTTCGGCGTCGACCTGCTGAGCAACCCCCACCTCCGGGAGGACGCATGACACTCCTCGACGTCCGCGATCTCAGCGTCCGCTACGAGCCCAAGGCCTCCCGTCCCCTCGACGCCGTCCAAGGGGTCAGCTTCTCCATCGAACCCGGTGAGTTCGTCGGTCTCATCGGGGAGTCCGGGTCGGGCAAGACGACGCTCGGCACCGCGCTCCTGCGGTTGCTGCAGCGCCCCGGTCGCATCAGCGGCGGCTCGATCCAGTTCAACGGGACCGACATCACGGACCTTCAGGAGGACGAGCTGCGTGCACTGCGCTGGCGTGACCTCTCCACGGTCTTCCAGAGCAGCATGAACTCGCTCAATCCCGTCGTCCGGGTGGAGGCGCAGTTCCGTGACGCCATCGAGCAGCACTCGTCCCTTCGCGGTGAGGCGGTGACACGACGCATCCGCGAGCTCTTCGACATGGTCATCATCGACCCGAAGTTCATGACCGCCTTCCCCCACGAGCTCTCCGGGGGCATGCGCCAGCGGGTCAACCTCGCGCTGGCGCTGGCACTCGACCCGAAGTTCATCCTGCTCGACGAGCCCACCACCGGGCTCGATGTCGTGGTGCAGCACTCGATCCTCGAGAACGTCCGACGGCTCCAGGCCGAGCAGGGCTTCGCGGTCCTCTTCATCAGCCACGACATCGGCACCGTGCTCGACCTCTCGGACCGCATCCTCGTCATGTATGCCGGTCGCATCGTCGAGGACCAGAGCGCCGGAGCGCTGCTGCGCGAACCCCTGCACCCGTACACCAAGGGGTTGCTCGGGTCGTACGGTGACCCGCGCGACGAGACCGTCAAGATCACCTACGTCCCCGGCCGGCCGCCGGACCTCAGCCGCACCATGGTCGGGTGCAGGTTCGCCCCGCGGTGCCCCGAGCGGATCCAGGTGTGCCTCGAGCACGACCCGCCGCTCGTACCGCTCAACGGTGGCCGGGTGGCGTGCCACGTCGCCGTGCTGCAGCGGGGAGAGGACGGCGCCGAGAACTTCGGCGAGCCGAAGCGCGGCTTCGAGGGGCCACAGTTCGTCAAGACCGCGGACGAGTCCCGGAGCGCCCTGGCGGGCGAGGTCGTCCTCTCGGTGGAGAACGTCTCGAAGGTCTTCGAGCAGCGTCGCGGCTTCACGGTCACACGCACGGAGGCCGTCAGCAACGTCAGCTTCGAGCTGCGCCGGGGCGAGGTGACGGCGCTCGTGGGTCAGAGCGGCAGCGGCAAGTCGACCCTCGCCAAGATGATCACCGGGGTCGAGACCCCCACCGAGGGCCGCATCGTCTTCCACGGCCCGGACGGCGACAAGCTCGTCTCGGGCTTCAAGGGACGCGCGTTGCGGGCCTACCGCAGTGACGTCCAGATGGTCTTCCAGGACCCGTACAGCTCGATCAACCCTGCCAAGCGACTCGGCTACGTCCTGTCCCGTCCGCTCGTCAACTACCAGGGCCTCAAGGGCGAGGAGCTGCGCGAACGGGTCAAGGAGCTGCTGGAGCGGGTCGCGCTCACGCCGGCCGAGCGGTTCATCAACCGCTACGGCTACGAGCTGTCAGGTGGCCAGCGCCAGCGCGTCATCATCGCGAAGGCCCTCGCCGTCGAGCCCGAGATCATCGTCGCCGACGAGCCGATCTCCAGCCTCGACGTGTCGATCCGCGCGGAGATCCTCGAGCTGCTCAACGATCTGGTGAAGGAGAACGACGTCGGCATCCTCTACATCACGCACGACCTCCTGAGCGCCCGGATGCTCTCCGACGAGGTCATCGTGCTCAACGGGGGCAAGGTCGTCGAGAAGGGAGCGACCCTCGGTGTCATCCGTGACCCCAAGGACGACTACACGCGCAGCCTCCTCGACGCGATTCCCAACCCGTTCTGAGGTGCCGCTTCAGACGTCGCGGCGGGGTGGTCCGGGAGGGAGCCCCGGACCACCCCGCCGTGGCTCGCCCAGCCCGCCGGATGGCATACGCCATCGGTGGTGGCGGCGGGCGCGACCGCGCTCGGCCTCGGCTTGTGGAGCGGGGCGGCGCCGTGCACAGTTGTCCCCGGAAGAGGGAGCCTGGGTGTCCACTGAGCACGATGACGCGCGACCGGTCACGATCTACACCGTGGCCGAGCGGGCCGGCGTGTCCATCGCCACGGTCTCGCGCGTGCTCAGCGGGTCGACCCCGGCGTCGGCGATGACCCGGCAGCGGGTGCTGCGGGCCGTCGAGGACCTCGAGTACGTCCCGCTGCGAGCCGGTCGACCCGTCGACGTGCCGTCGCACGAGACACACGGGCTCGTCCTGCCGGGCCTGCGCGGGCCCTACTACTCCGAGCTGCTGTCGGGCTTCGAGTCGACGGCTGCCCGCGAGGGCCAGTCCGTCGTCGTCGTCGTGTGCGACGCGTCGAAGGACGCCGAGGCCTCGGTGCGCAAGATCCTCGGCCGGGTCGACGGCATCGTCATCGCCAACGACACCATCAGCGATGCCATGGTGCGCCAGATCGTGCGGACGACCCCGGCGGTGCTCGTCGCGCGCGACGCCATCGAGGGGTGCGACGCGGTGCAGGTCGAGAACTTCATCAGCTCGGCGGAGCTGACCCGGCACCTGCTCGAGCACGGCCGCACGCGGCTCCTCTTCGTCGGCGACCCGGACACCTCGCACGACGTCTCCGAGCGCTACCGCGGATTCCAGCACGCCCTCACCCGAACGCGAGGAGCCGAGGCCGCGCCGCCGATCCGGGTGCAGTACGAGGAGACCTCGGGCCGCCGGGTCATGGAGGCTCTGCGCGAGATCGAGGCTGCCGGGACCGAGATCGACGGGCTCGTCTGCGCCAACGACGAGCTCGCCGTCGCGACGATGGTGCTGCTCGGTCGCGATGGCCGGCGCGTGCCCGACGACGTCGCCGTGGTCGGCTTCGACGACATCATGACCTCGCGCTACCTCGCGCCCGGCCTCACCACGGTGCAGCAGCCGATGCGGGAGCTCGGGCGGTGGGCCGCGATCCGCCTCCACGAGCGCATCTCCGGGCGGAAGTTCGACGTACACCCCCAGGTGCTGCCCACCCGCATGGTCGTGCGCGGGTCCTGCGGCTGCGACTGGGACCAGACCGCCGTCGTCAGCGACTGACCCCGTTCGCACCGGGCTCGTCGCTGCGCTCACCGCGCTCACCGCGCTCACCCGCGGGCCGCCCCACGGCTCGCTCCCTCGAACCGCACTCGGTCCGAGCCCTCGGGCTCGGTCCCCCGACATGTCACCCGACCGAAGGACTTCCGTATGCCTGAACGCACACTCCTGCTCCGCTGGGCCGCCGACACGTGGCGCTCGTTCGAGGCCATGACCGACCCCGAGACCGGCCTGCCGACCGACAGCATCGCCGCCTCCCTGGATCCCACGACGCGCAGCGGCTACACGTCACCGACGAACATGGGCGGGCTGCTCTGGTGCACGGTCGCCGCGCGCGACCTCGGTCTCCTCGACGCCGGCGCGGCGCACGACCGGTTGGCCCTGCTGCTCACCACCCTGGCCCGGATGGAGGTTCACGACGAGTCCGGGATGTTCTTCAACTGGTACGACGACCGCTCGGGCGCACTGCTGCGGCGGATGCCGGACAGCGGTCACGAGATCCACCAGTTCCTCTCGAGCGTCGACAACGGCTGGCTCGCGGCAGGCCTCATGGTGACCGCGGCGGCCGAGCCCCGTCTGGAGGCAGAGGCCCGGGCGGTGCTCAGCCGGATGGACTTCGGGGTCTTCCACGACGCCGCTGCCGGACCTGACGGACCCGGTGGGCGGCTGACCGGCGGCTTCTGGGTCGACGATCCGGGCCAGCCGACCCGTCGGGCCGCCTTCGTGCCCGGGCACTCCGAGGTGCTGCACACGACGCACCACTACGACCTGCTCGACTCCGAGCCACGCATCGCGAGCTACGTCGGGATCGCTCACGGCCAGATCCCGCCGGAGCACTACGCCTCGCTGGACACCCCGCTGCGCCACTACCACGGACGCGACGTCGTGCCGACCTTCGGCGGGTCCATGTTCGAGGCCCTGATGCCGACGATCTTCGTGCCCGAGGCCGCGTGGGCGCCCGAGACCTGGGGCGTCAACGAGGCGCGCACCGTCGCGCTCCAGCGGGAGTATGCCCTCGACGAGAAGGGATACGGCTACTGGGGCTTCAGCCCGTCGGCCTGCCCCGGCGAGGGCTACTCGGTCTTCGGCGTCCCGCCCATCGCGTGGGTGGCCGACGGCTACCCGAGCGAGCGTGACGGCGAGGTCGTCGTCACGCCGCACGCCACGGCGATGGCGCTCATGGTCGAGCCCGACACGGCCGCCGACAACCTCGCGCGCATCGAGCGTGACCTCGGCGCCTACGGCCCGGGCGGCTTCATCGACGCCGTCGACACGCGGACCGGCAGGAATGCCGGACGCCACCTCTCGCTCGACCAGTCGATGGTGCTCGGCGCCCTGGCCAACGTGCTCGCCGACGGCTGCCTCCGCCGCTGGTTCTGCACACCGACGGTGGAGGCGGTGCTGCGTCCCGTCGTCGCCGCACGGCAGATGCCCCTGACCTGACGCCGCACTCCGGAGGTCGAGTGGAGGGCCCACGACGACCGGTCCCGGTGGCCGTACGCTGGTGGGGTCAGAACGCGCGAGAGGCGGTGTCGAGCGTGTCGCAGTGGCGGGAGCAGTGGTCGGAGCAGGAGTGGTCCACGCTCCGGCTCGCCCCCGTCTGGGTCCTGAGCGCCCTTGCCGGTCGCGTCCGGTTCGACGACGACGAGCGCAGTGCCTTCTGGGACGCCGTCACGGACGCGGCCCTGCGCAGCACGGGTCCGGGCCGCGAGCTGCTCGGCACCGCGGCGGCCGAGAGGCGTTGGCTCTTCGACGAGTTCGAGCTCGACGGGCGCCCCGTCGTGTCCGGGCTGCTGTCCGTGACCCGCCTGCTCGAGCGGATGGCCCCCGACACCCGCGACGACGTGCGCGCCAGCATCCTGCGCGTCGGTGCAGCGGTGGCCCGCGCCCGAGGACACTTCGGCCGGCGCATGACGATCCAGGACGAGCAGATCCTCCTGCTCGTCGAGCAGCTGCTCCAGACCGCTCCCGAGACCTCAAGCGACAACCCGCTCAACTCGCGCGCCGCCATCTGAGCCCGAAGCCATCGGTCACGCGGTTGCCCGGAGGACGCCGGCATACCGAGGTTCGGGGCAGGCGATCGGAGGGTGGGCGTCGCGACGCTGCGCGGCATCCATCGAGCCGTCGTCGACGCGTCACCGAGGTCGTATGCCGTGTGGCGCGGCCGGTTGCCCCCGTCAGCGCTGGCGGCGGAGGTGGCCGGGGGCCGGCATCCGTCGCACCTCGACGCTCCAGAACCGGATGACGAGCGGGTAGGCCGGCACGAGGGTGAGCCGGTGCTCGAACCCGCCGTCCGGCGTGGGCAGGACTCGGGACCGCCCGACCTCGGCAGCGGCCGCGACGGCGCGGTCGAGGTCGCGCCGGTTCGTGTGGAGCACGACGGCGCCGACGTAGGTGGCCGTCGCGAGCTCCAGGCCACGGTCGGTGTCACCGGCGAGGAGGGTCCACGTGAAGGAGTCCCCGGCGATCGACCAGTCCTGCACCTGCGCGCCGACGAGGTCCAGCGCGGCGAGGTCACGGACGTCGGCGGGGAGGTCGTCGGGGAGCTCTGCGCGTGGGTCGGTCACGTCCACCATCGTGCCCGCTGGGGGCTGGTTGCTCTCAGTCGAGGTCCTGCACGTCGGCGCGCTTGGCGATGGTCGCGGTCGCGCGACGGCAGGCCATGACGGGCACGCGTGGCACGATCTCGTCGAGGAAGCCGAACCGGCGTCGGAGGGAGCGGTGGTACGCGTCGCCGCTCGTGTCCGAGACGAGCGCGGTCCACCAGTCGGCGAGGTCGCCCCAGCCGGGTGCCGCGAGCGAGCCGCCGTACTGCTGGAGCGCCAACCCCGCGCAGAGGCTCGCGAAGGTCATCCGCTGCTCGAGCGGCCACTCCGCGAGGGTGCCGACGAGCAGGGCGGCCCCGAAGACATCGCCGGCCCCGGTCGGGTCCACCTCGTGCACGCGGAGCGACGGGACGCGCGCCTCCTCACCGGTGCGGGCGTCGATCCCCAGCGCGCCGTCGGCCCCGTCGGTGACGATCGCGACGGGCACCCGGTCGGCGAGCGCGTAGACGGCCTCGACCGGCGACCCCGTGCCGGTGTAGGCCATCGCCTCGACGGCGTTCGGCATGAAGACGTCGCAGCGGTCGAGCCGTTCGAGCACGTGCGGCGACCACTGCTCCTTGGGGTCCCAGCCGACGTCGGCGAAGACGAGCGCACCGCCGTCGCGGGCCCGGTCGACCCACGTCGGGCCGCTCGCACCGAAGACCTCGTCCTCGCCGAGGTCGACCATGACGGCGCGCGACCGTGGGGGCGTCCCGACGAGCTCGCCCGCCGGGACGGGTGAGGGGTGCCCGTGCGAGACCATGCTGCGGTCGCGGTCGACCGACATCGAGACGGTGACGGGACTGTGCCAGTCGGCGAAGCGGCGGCTCCGGGCGAGGTCGATGCCCTCCTGCTCCTCCAGGGTGCGCCAGCAGAAGTCGCCGTAGTCGTCGTCGCTGAACGCGGCCGCGAGGCCGGTGCGCAACCCGAGGCGCCGGGTGGCGACGGCGAGGTTGGCGATGCCGCCCGGGCACGAGGCGAGCCCCTCGGCCCACACCTCGGTGCCCGGCTTGGGTGCGCTGGGCAGCCCGGCGAAGATCATGTCGAGGAAGACGGTGCCCCAGACGAACACGTCGAGCGGTGGCTCGTTGTCCGTGCGACGTGACGCGAGCGGGTCGAACGTGTGGTTGGGGGGCACGTTCCCATGATCGCGCACGCTCGTGCGCGACTCGCGGCGTTTCCGCCGACGTGTGCTCGTCGGCCGCTCCCCGGGCCCGGTCGAGCCAGGGTGCCCGGTTCCGGCCGACTGCCTTGGTGCTGTGGCCTTGGTACGGTCCGAGGGTGGTGCTGCCATGAAGCTGGTCATCCTCGGCGGGGGCGGCTTCCGCGTGCCCCTCGTCCACGGGGCGCTGCTGCGCGACACCGCGGACCGTCGCGTCACCGAGGTCGTGCTGCACGACACCGACCGCGCCCGGCTCGACGTCATGCGCAGGGTCCTGGCCGCGCAGGCCGCGCTGCACCCCACGGCAGCGGTGGCGCCGCCCACGGTCTCGGCCACGACCGACCTCGACGCGGCGCTCGCGGGTGCCGACTTCGTCTTCTCGGCCATGCGGGTCGGTGGGCTCGAGGGTCGCACCGCGGACGAGCGGATCGCTCTCGACCTCGGCCTCCTCGGGCAGGAGACCACAGGACCCGGCGGCGTCGGCTACGGCCTGCGCACCGTCCCGGTCGTGCTCGACGTCGCGCGACGGGTCCGCCGTCTGGCGCCCGACGCGTGGGTCATCAACTTCACCAACCCGGCCGGCCTCGTGACGCAGGCCATGCAGTCGGTCCTCGGCGACCGCGTCGTCGGCATCTGCGACTCCCCGCTCGGACTCGCCAAGCGGGCCGCGGGCGCGCTGGGCCACGATCTCGACGACCTCGAGATCGACTACGCCGGACTGAACCACCTCGGGTGGCTCACGGCGCTCCGGCGGGGCGGGCGCGACCTGCTCCCGGACCTGCTCGCCGACGAGGCGACGCTCGGTGCCCTCGAGGAGGGTCACCTCTTCGGCACGGGGTGGCTGCGGTCGCTGGGGTCGCTGCCCAACGAGTACCTCTTCTACTACTACTTCACCCGTGACGCGATCGCCCAGATCACGCGGGCGCCGCAGACGCGGGGCGAGTACCTCGTCGGTCAGCAGGCGGAGTTCTACGACGGTGTCGCCGGCGCGCCCGAGGAGGCCTGGCAGCGCTGGGACGCCGTGCGCCGCGACCGCAACGCGACCTACATGCAGGAGACCCGCGAGGGCGACGATGGCGGCTCCCACGAGCGGGCCGAGGCCGACGTCGAGGGCGGCGGCTACGAGGGAGTGGCGCTCGCGCTCATGGCCGCGATCGCCCGTGACGAGCCGGCCCGCCTCATCCTCAACGTCCGCAACGGCGGTGCCGTCCTGGGTCTGCCCGCCGATGCGGTCGTCGAGGTGCCATGCCGGGTCGACGCCACCGGGCCCGTGCCGGTCGCCGTGAGCCCGCTCCCGGGCCATGCGCTCGGGCTCGCGCAGCAGGTCAAGGCAGTCGACGAGCTCGTCATCCGCGCTGCCATCGAGCAGTCGAGATCCCTTGCGCTGCAGGCGTTCGCGCTCCACCCGCTCGTCGACTCGGTCACGGTCGCGCGCGAGCTCCTGACGGCATACGCCAGGCGTCTCCCCGAGCACTACGAAGGCTTGGCGTAGACGCCCGTCGACGCGCCCGTCAGCCGGACGTGACGGTGACCGACACGACGGTGACCCGCTTGCCCGACTCGCCCGGGCCCGCCACCTCCAGAGCCACGTCGCGGCGGAGGTGTCGAGCCGGCGAGTGCCCTGCTGCACGCCCGGTCCGAGCCGGCCGACGCGACGGAACGTGCGCGGAGCGGCGGCGGGACGGTGCCCGGCCGGTGCTCCGCCGGGTCCGATGGCGGCACGTGCCGGCAGCGCGCCGTGTCGCCATCGCGCCGACGGTGACCGAAACGAGGGGCGCGTGCGGCAGGATCGGAGCATGCGCCTCGACCTCAACGCCGACGTCGGTGAGTCCTACGGCGCCTGGACGCTCGGCAACGACGCCGCCGTGCTCAACGTCGTGACGAGCGCCAACGTCGCCTGCGGCTTCCACGCCGGTGACCCGCTCACCCTGCGAAGGACGTGCCGGTATGCCGCCGAGCGTGGTGTCGTCGTCGGCGCCCAGGTGGCCTACCGCGACCTCGTGGGCTTCGGTCGGCGCTTCATGGACGTCCCGCCGGACGAGCTGGCCGCCGACGTGATCTACCAGCTCGGTGCGCTCTCGGCGACGGCTCAGGTCGAGGGTACCCGGGTGGTCTACGTCAAGCCCCACGGCGCCCTCTACAACGCGGTGGTCCACCACGAGGGGCAGGCGCGGGCGGTCATCGACGCCGTGGTGGCGGTCGACAGGTCGCTGCCGGTCCTCGGCCTGCCCGGCAGCCTCGTGCTGGAGCTCGCCGCCGACGCCGGGCTGCGCCCGGTCACCGAGGCCTTCGCCGACCGCGCCTACACGCCCGAGGGCCGGCTCGTCCCGCGAACCGAGCCGGGCGCCGTGCTCCGCGATCCCGCAATGGTGGCGGCCCGCGTCGTCCGGCTCGCGCGCGAAGGCGTCGTGACCGCGGTCGACGGCACCGACGTCGAGGTTCGCGCCGAGTCGGTGTGCATCCACGGCGACACCCCCGGCGCCGTCGTCATGGCGAGGGCCGTGCGCGCGGCGCTCGAGGAGGCGGGCGTCGAGATCCGTCCCTTCGTGGGCTGAGCGTGGAGGCACGGGTGCTGCCGGTCGGCGGCGCAGCCCTGCTCGTCGAGGTGGCCGACACCGACGCCGCCCTTGCCCTGCGAGCCCACCTGGCGGGGCTGGTCGAGCAGGCGTCGGGCGTGTGGGGGGCCGTGGACCACCTCGTCGTGGGTGCACGCACCGTGCTCGTCGCGCTCCGCCACACCAGCCGACGGTCGGACGTCGGCAAGGCCTGCCTCGCCGAGGCAACCGGCCTGGTTGCGACGGTCACGGACGCCAGTGCCGACGTCGTCGAGATCCGGGTCCGCTACGACGGTCCCGACCTCGCGGAGGTCGCGCAGCTTCTCGGCCTGTCCCGCGACGAGGTCGTCCGGGCGCACACGGGAACGACCTGGCGGGTCGGTTTCGGGGGCTTCGCGCCGGGCTTCGCCTACCTCGTCGACGGCGACCCACGCCTGCAGGTACCCCGCCGGGCCGAGCCGCGGACGCGTGTCCCAGCCGGATCAATCGCTCTGGCAGGCGGTTTCAGCGGCATCTACCCCCAGGACTCACCCGGTGGGTGGCAGCTGGTGGGCACCACCGAGGCGGTCCTGTGGGACGCCGACCGCGACCCACCCGCCCTGCTGGCGCCCGGTCGCTCGGTCCGTTTCGTCGAGGTGGTCGAGGTCGGCGCGGAGGCCGCGTCGGGTGGCCCCCTGGTCCCGTCCGGCCGGGGCGTCTCCGGTGGAGGGCGGACCGACGGGACGACAGGTCCGCTCGAGGGTCGGGTCGACCGGGTCGACGAGGGCCGACGGGTCGTCAGGGCCGGCGAGGTCGACGGGGTGGAGAGGGGACTCGAGGTCCTCGCCACCGGCCCGCTCACCCTGGTCGAGGACCTCGGCCGGACGGGCCTGGCCGACGGGGGGGTGGGCCGTTCCGGCGCGGCCGACCCGGCGGCATACCTCCTCGGGCTGCGCCTCGTCGGGCACCTGCTCGACCCGGCGCAACCCCTGCGTGCCCGGGAACCTGCGTCGCTCGAGGTCACCCTCGGCGGGTTGGCCGTGCGCGCCCGCGGTGACCTGCTCGTGGCACTGACCGGAGCGCCGTGCCCCGCGGACGTCGACGGCAGGCCGGTCCCCCACGCCGCCCCCGTCGCCCTCGCCGACGGCCAGGTGCTCACGCTCGGGCGCCCCGAAGCCGGCCTGCGCACCTGGCTCGCCGTCCGAGGCGGCATCGAGGTGGTCTCCGTGCTCGGCTCGCGATCGACGGACACCCTCGCGCGGCTCGGCCCTCCGGTCCCGGCCGCCGGTGACGTGCTCCCGGTGGGTCCGGCGCCGACGACGTTCCCGGTGGTCGAGGTGGCGCCACAGCCGGCCATGACCGGCGGCGAGGTCGTACTCGGCGTGGTGCCGGGACCGAGGGCCGACTGGTGCGACCTCACGGCTGTCGGCGAACAGTCGTGGACGGTTTCGTCGCGAAGCAACCGGGTCGGAATCAGGTTGGAGGGCAAGGAGATCCGACGTACCCCGAGGTATGCCGAGCGCGAGGTGCCGAGTGAGGGCCTGGTCGTCGGGGCGGTGCAGGTCCCTCCTGGTGGTCAGCCCGTCGTCTTCCTCGCCGACCACCCGGTGACTGGGGGCTATCCCGTCGTCGCGGTGCTGACCACGGCGTCGGTGAGCCGGGCCGCACAGCTGCGCCCCGGGCAGGCGGTCCGACTCCGCTGGGTGACGTCCTTCCCGTCAGGTGGGACGGATCTCCCCTGAGCCGCGCGCGACGAGCGTCGGCTCGATGATGACGCGCCGCGGGGGAGAGGTGTCCCCCGCGATCCGCGAGAAGAGCAGCCGACCCACCTCGCTGCCGATCTGCGCGACGTTCTGGCGCATCACGGTCAGTGCGGGGTCGAGCAGGTCGGCGAGGGGGAAGTCGTCGAAGCCGACGACCGCCACGCGGTGCGCGAGCCCCAGTGCGCGGAGCGTCCTGACTGCTCCGATGGCGAGGTCGTTGCGCCCGGCGAAGATCGCGGTCGGCGGTGATGCGCTCCTGCAGAGGCGGCGCACGGCCTCACCGGCCGCCTCCGGGTTGCGCAGGCCCGCCACCTCGAGGGTGCTGTCGGCCGGGATGCCGGCGACCTGGAGCACCTCGCGGTAGCCGCGCAGGCGCTCCGTGGCCGTCTGGATGGTGGACAGGTCGCTCAGCACGGCGATCCGGCGGTGACCTTGCCTCACGAGGTGCTCGACGGCGTGACGGGCGCCCAGGACGTTGTCGACGGTCACCGAGTCGGCGTCGACGCCGTGGGGCAGGCGGTCGACGAAGACCGTGGGCAGACCCGCCCGCAGCTCGGCCGCGAGGTACTCCTGCCGGGATGTCGCCGGCATGAGCACGAGGCCGTCGACGCGACGCGCGACCAGGCCTCGTACGAGCGCGATCTCACGGTCTGGCTCCTCGTCGAGGCTGGCGGCCAGGACGGCCGTGTCCTCTGCCCTGGCGACATCCTCGAGCGAGCGCAGCAGGCTCGCCGAGAAGCTGTTGCTGATGTCCTGGAGGAGCGCCCCGATCGTGCCCGTCCGCCCGCCCGACCGGCGCAGGTTGCTGGCGTGGACGTTGTGGCTGTAGTCGAGCCGGGTGACAGCCCTCTCGACCCGCTCACGGACTCCGGCGGAGACACCGGGCTCTCGGTTGACGACTCGCGAGACGGTCTTGAGGCTGACGCCGGACAGCGCCGCGACGTCCTTCATTGTCGCCCGTGCGACCGGCCGGGTGGCGGTGGGCAGGCCTTGGTCTCCTGAAAGGGGGCGGTCTGTTTCAGACATCGTTGTCTCATCCACGTTGCGATTAGTACCGGAAACCTTGACGGCTGGGCAAGTGCAGCCTATAACCTCTTCATGACAACGTTGTCGAAGACGACGAACGACAGAGAGGTCACGTCCATGCAGCGCTCACTCCCTCCCGCCTTCCCGCGCCGCCTCGGCCGGCGCGCCCTCGTGGCGGTCGCCAGCTGCTCACTCCTGCTGGGGGCGGCCGCCTGCGGCTCGGACTCCGGGTCCGGCGCCGGGTCCAGCGGGGGAAGCACCGGAGGATCCGGCGAGAAGATCGGGGTCGCCCTCATCACCAAGGACTCGACGAACCCGTTCTTCGTGGCCATGCAGAAGGGCGCCAAGGCGGACGCCGACAAGAACAACGTCAACCTCACGGTGGCCTCCGGCAAGGCCGAGGGTGACGACGCGGGTCAGATCACCGCGATCGAGGACGCCGTCGCCCGAGGTGACAAGGGCATCCTCATCACGCCGATGAGCACGGGCGTCAACGCGGCGATGAAGAAGGCCCGCGACGCCGGCCTCTACGTCATCGCGCTCGACACGCCCCCCGACCCCGCCGACACGGTCGACATCACCTTCGCGACCAACAACCGCGAGGCCGGCAAGCTCGACGGCCAGTGGGCGGCAGCCCAGCTCGCCGGCAAGCCGGCCACCATCGCACTGCTCGACCTCTTCAACGACAAGATCGTCTCTGTCGACTACAACCGTGACCAGGGCTTCCTCGAGGGCATGGGCATCGACGTCAAGGACCCGAAGAAGAACGGTGACGAGGACGCGACCGGCAAGTACACCGGCGGCAAGGGCGGCGACTACACCATCGTCTGCAACGAGGCCGGGCAGGGCGCCGAGGACGGCGGGCGCACCGCCATGGAGAAGTGCCTGTCGAAGAACCCCGACATCAACCTCGTCTACACCATCAACGAGCCGACGGCCGTCGGCGCCAACGGGGCACTGCAGGCCCAGGGCAAGACTGCCCTCATCGTCTCCGTCGACGGTGGCTGCGCCGGCGTGAAGTCGGTCAAGGACGGCGTCATCGGTGCCACCGCGCAGCAGTACCCGCTCAAGATGGCAACCCTCGGCATGGAGGCCATCGCCAAGATCGCCACGGGCGGTGCCAAGCCGTCCGTGTCGCCGGGACTCGACTTCTACAACACCGGAGTCGCGCTCGTGACCGACAAGCCGGTCGACGGCGTCACGTCGATCACGTCCGACCAGGGCTCGAAGATCTGCTGGGGCAACTGAGCCATGGCGACACAGTCAGCTGCCGCCGAGTTCGCTCGGCGGCAGCAGAGCCCGCTCCAGCGCATCCAGCACGTGCTGCACGGCTACCCGTGGCTGAGCCCGCTTTTCATCCTCGTCATCGCGTTCATCTCGTTCACGCTGCTGAACCCGCGTTTCGCGTCGGCGTCGTCGCTCGGCCTGCTGCTCCAGCAGACCGCTGTCATCGCCGCCCTCGCCATCGGCCAGACCCTCATCATCCTCACCGCAGGCATCGACCTGTCCGTCGGGGCGATCGCCATCCTGTCGATGATGGTGATGGCCACCCTGGCCAAGGACGGCGGCCTCAACGCGGTGCTGGCCCTCCTCGTCGGCCTGGCCCTGGCTGTGGCGGCCGGCTTGCTCAACGGCCTGCTCGTGACGAGGCTCAACCTCCCGCCCTTCATCGTCACCCTGGGCACCCTCAGCATCTTCACGGCCCTCGCGTTGCTCTACTCGGGCGGCTCGAGCATCCAGGCGGACCACCTGCCGCCGCTGCTCAACGTCCTCGGTGAGGGCTTCGGCCCACGGGGCGGCTTCCGGTTGACGTGGGGCGTCGTGGCCGTCGGGGTGATGTACGCCATCGTGGGCTTCGCGCTGTCGCAGACCGCCTGGGGGCGCCACGTGTATGCCGTCGGCGACGACCGCGAGTCTGCGCGCCTCTCCGGCGTGGCGACCGGGCGCGTGCTGCTCGCCGTCTACACCGTCGCGGGCCTCATCTACGGGTTCGCCGCGTGGGTGCTCATCGGACGTTCGGGGGCTGCCACGCCCAACGCCATCGTGGATGCCAACCTCAGCAGCATCACCGCGGTGGTCATCGGTGGCACGAGCCTCTTCGGTGGGCGCGGGCGGCTCATCGGCACCCTCATCGGCGCGCTGATCGTCCAGTCCCTGGCGTTCGGCCTGTCACTCGCCGGCATCGACCAGCAGTACCGGGTCCTCGCGACGGGCGTGCTCGTGATCGTCGCCGTCTCGGTCGACCAGTGGATCAGGAAGGTCAAGGCATGAGCACGGACGCCGTACCCACCTCCGCCGACGCCGCGCTCCCGCGCGGGGGCACGTTGGCCACGTCCGAACCGAGCAGTGACAGGGGCGAGCCGGTGCTGTCGGCTCGCGGCCTCGTCAAGACCTTCGGCAGGGTCGTCGGGCTCGACGGCGTGGACCTCGATCTCTACCCCGGCGAGGTCTTCGCGGTCATCGGCGACAACGGCGCCGGCAAGTCGACGCTCATCAAGTGCCTGAGCGGTGCCCTCGAGCCGGACTCCGGAGAGATCCGCCTCGATGGCAAGGTCGTCCACTTCAAGCGTCCCCAGGACGCCCGTGACTCCGGCATCGAGACGGTCTACCAGCAGCTGGCGGTCATCCCGGCCCTCGACATCGCCAGCAACCTCTACCTCGCGCGCGAGGAGCGACGGCCGGGACCCCTCGGCTCGGTCCTCCGGATGCTCGACAAGAAGGGCATGCGCGTGCGCGCCGGAGAGTCGGTGCGAGGCCTTGGGATCCAGACGATCCAGAACATGGCCCAGCCCGTCGAGACGCTCTCGGGTGGTCAGCGACAGGCCGTGGCCGTGAGCCGCGCCGCTGCCTTCGGCGGCAAGGTCGTCATCCTCGACGAGCCCACGGCGGCCCTCGGCGTCAGGGAGGGGAACCAGGTGCTGGAGATGATCCGGCAGCTGCGTGACAAGGGCCTCGGGATCATCCTCATCTCGCACAACATGCCCCACGTGTGGGAAGTCGCCGACCGGATCCACATCCAACGGCTCGGGGGCCGGGCAGGCGTCATCACCCCTTCCTCCCACACCATGACCGACGGCGTCGCGATCATGACGGGCGCGATGAAGCTCGAGCAGTAGCCATCCCGGAGGAGCGGGGTTGCCCCCGAGGCGACCCCGCTCCCCCGAACCAGCCTGTAGGAGAAGCATGTTCGCCAGGATCGTCGTCGGCTACATCCCGACCCCCGAGGGAATCGCAGCCCTCGACTCCGCGATCGGCCTCGCTCGGGAGGGCGGGGCGCACCTCACGGTCGTCAACACCGGCCGTGACGGAAACTACGCCGATGCCTCCTTCGCGACCGCCGAGGACATCGACACCATCGGCCGGCAGCTGGCCGAGGCGGACCTCGCCCACGAGGTGCGCCAGCCCACGAGCGGCCGCTCGGCGGCGGAGGAGATCCTCGCGGCTGCCGGCGAGGCCGACGCCGACCTCGTCGTCATCGGGGTCCGCCGGCGCTCACCGGTGGGCAAGCTCGTCACCGGCAGCACAGCCCAGCAGGTCCTGCTGGAGGCGCCCTGCGCCGTGCTGGCCGTCAAGGCCGGCTGACGTGAACGCCTCCGGTGCCTGCGGAGGGCAGAATGGTCGCCGGCACCCACGGTTGTCGGCGTTCGTCGCCGGAACGGGGGTTTCCGCGCTGTACTGATGAGCAGGGGGGTGGCCATGCGCCCCCGAGGAGGGACGACATGCCACGCCGGACCGACGGACGGGTGACCGCGGCACGCGCCGCGGCGGCCTCCGTCGCGGTCGCCGCGGTCCTGCTCGGAGCCGCCCCTCGGTCGCTGGCCGACGGGGGAGCCGCCGTGCCCACGCCCACGCCCACGCCGGCTCCGCGGCTGTCGCCGTTGGTGCCAGCCGGTTCCGGCTCCACGGCCGCGCCGGGTGCCGGCGCCGACCAGTCCGGTTCGCAGCCGCTCGTGGACACCGGATTCGGTTCGGTGGCAGGCGATCTCGTGCTCCCCGTCTTCGACGAGATCCGTGTCGTGGCCGCCCTCTCGTTCCCGAACGCCACTCCTGTCCCTGTCCCCGCCCCGGTCCCAGCCCCGGTCCCCGTCACGGCCCTCGAGCCCGGCGGGGGGACGAGCAGCAACCCCACGCCGTGGCGCCCCAAGGCCGCCATCAAGGTCCCCACCGCCGTGGCGCTGCCCCCGAAGGCCACCACGAACCGGACCGCGCGGACGAAGGACCAGATCATCTGGGCGGCATACGCCTCCGCTGCCGAGAGGCAGCGCAGCTGTCGCATCCCCGTCATGCTGCTGGCCGCCATCGGCGAGGTCGAGTCGTCCTCGCTGCGCGGGCGGACGCTGGACGCGTCGCACGACGCGACCCCGGCCGTGCGCGGGCCGGCGCTCTCGGGCGGCTCCTTCTCGGCCATCCGAGACAGCGACGGGGGCCGCTACGACGGCGACCGGGTCTGGGACCGCGCCGTCGGCCCGATGCAGTTCATCCCCGGCACGTGGCGACTCTGGGGCGCCGACGGCAACGGCGACGGCGTCAAGGACCCCCAGAACATCGAGGACGCGGCCCTCGCGGCCGCCAACTACCTGTGCGCCGGGGGCCGTGACCTGTCGCGCCCCGCCGACCTCCAGAGGGCGGTCCTCTCCTACAACCACTCGCAGCAGTACCTCGCCACGGTGCTCGGTATCGTCCAGGCCGTCGACTCGGGGCAGCTCGCCGGGCCCTGACCGGACGGCCCTCGAAGCCCGCCACACGGCATTCCCACTCTCTTGGTGGGAAAGGGCCGCACTCTGGACCCGACTGGGTCTCGATAATGGCACGTTATACATTCGATTACATGACCGTCACCGAGCCTGCGCGCGGCCCTGCCCGCCCGAGCACCCGCCCGCCTCGCGCGGACCGCTCCAACGGGCAGTGGAAGGTCGACGGCGCCGAGCCGCTCAACGGCAACGAGGCGTGGAAGCTCGAGGACAACGGCCTCAACGTGCGCGAGCGCATCGAGCAGGTCTACGCCAAGGAGGGCTTCGACGCGATCCCCACGCAGGACCTGTCGGGCCGGTTCCGGTGGTGGGGCCTCTACACGCAGCGCCGTCCCGGCATCGACGGCGGACGCACGGCGCAGCTGAGCGACGACGAGCTGAGTGACCGCTACTTCATGCTCCGCGTGCGCAGCGACGGGCAGGCCCTGACCCCGGAGCGGCTTCGGGTCCTCGGTGGCATCTCGACGGAGTTCGCCCGCGACTCGGCCGACATCACCGACCGCCAGAACATCCAGTACCACTGGATCGACATCGCGGACGTGCCCGAGATCTGGCGGCGTCTCGAGTCCGTCGGGCTGCAGACCACCGAGGCGTGCGGGGACACGCCGCGCGGGTTCCTCGGCAGCCCGGTCGCCGGCGTGGCGGCGGACGAGATCATCGACCCGACGCCGGTCATCGCCAGGATCACCGAGAAGTACCTCGGCGACCTCGACCTGTCCAACCTCCCGCGCAAGTTCAAGACGGCCATCACCGGTCACCCGAGCCTCGACGTCGTGCACGAGATCAACGACATCTCGCTCGTCGGCGTGGTGCATCCGGAGCTGGGTCCCGGCTACGACCTCTGGGTCGGCGGCGGTCTGTCGACGTCGCCGCGCCTCGCCGAGCGGATCGGCGTCTTCGTCTCCGAGGAGGAGGCCGTCGACGTCTGGCACGGTGTCATCTCGATCTTCCGCGACTACGGCTACCGCCGACTGCGCAACAAGGCCCGACTGAAGTTCCTCCTCGCCGAGTGGGGTCCCGTGAAGTTCCGTGAGGTGCTCGAGACGGAGTACCTCGGGCACGCGCTCCCTGACGGGCCCGCTCCCGCCCCGGCCACCGGGCCGGGCGACCACGTCGGCGTCCACCTGCAGAAGGACGGCAACTACTACGTCGGGGCGGCGCCGACGGTGGGCCGCATCAGCGGCTCGCTGCTGACCGGCCTCGCGGACCTCGTCGAGTCGCACGGTGCGACTGCCGTGAGGCTCACGGCGCACCAGAAGCTCGTCGTCCTGGGCGTCCCCGCCGACCGGGTCGAGCACTTCGTGGACGGGCTCGAGGGTCTGGGGCTGACGGCACGGCCCAGCCCGTTCCGCCGCACCACGATGGCCTGCACCGGTATCGAGTACTGCAAGCTCGCCATCGTCGAGACGAAGCAAACGGCCAGCGACGCGATCGCCGAGCTCGAGACGCGGTTGGCCGACCTCGTCGAGGACGGCTCGCTCGACACCCCGATCCTGCTCAACGTCAACGGCTGCCCGAACTCGTGCGCGCGCATCCAGACGGCCGACATCGGCCTCAAGGGGCAGATCATCACCGTCGACGGTGAGCAGCAGCCCGGCTTCCAGGTGCACCTGGGCGGGGGCCTGGCCTCGGTCGACCGCGACGAGGCTGGACTCGGCCGCACGGTGCGCGGCCTCAAGGTGCCGGTCAGCGAGCTGCCCGCGTACGTCGAGCGTGTCGTGCGCCGGTTCGTCGACGAGCGTGAGGACGGCGAGACGTTCTCCCGATGGACCGCCCGAGCCGACGAAGGAGCGCTGCTGTGACGACCGTGTCCCTCGCCACCCCGAAGGTGCCGCGGAGGCGGCGCTCCGAGACGGAGCTGAAGGCGATCGTCGACGACTTCAACGCCACGCTCGCGGCCGACCCCGAGCGCGAGCCGACGGCCGACGAGGTCGCCGCCTGGGCGGCGTTCCACTTCGACGGCAGTCTCGCGGTGGCGTGCTCGATGGCGGATGCCGTGCTCCCGCACGTCGTCTCCCGCTTCGCGCCCGGTGTCGACGTGCTCTTCCTCGATACCGGCTACCACTTCTCCGACACGATCGTGACCCGCGACATCGTCGCCGAGGACCTGCCGATCACGCTCGTCAACGTGATGCCCGAGCTGACGGTCGCCGAGCAGGACGAGCAGTTCGGCGCCCGCCTCCATGAGCGAGACCCGGCCCTGTGCTGCCAGATGCGCAAGGTGGAGCCGCTCGCTCGCACCCTCCCGCTCTACGAGGCATGGGTCACCGGAGTGCGCCGCGAGGAGGGCCCCACCCGGGCCGACACCCCCCTCGTGACGTGGGACGACAAGAACGGCCTCGTGAAGATCAACCCGCTCGCGGCGTGGTCCTTCGACGAGCTCCTCGGGTATGCCGGTGAGCACCAGGTCGAGGTCAACTCCCTGCTCTCCGACGGCTACCCGTCGATCGGCTGCGAGCCGTGCACCCGCCGGGTCGAGCCCGGCGAGGACCCCCGCGCCGGCCGATGGGCCGGCTTCTCCAAGACCGAGTGCGGACTCCACACATGACGACGACCACGAACGTGACGACGCCCACGGCGTCCCCCTTGGCCTCGACCGGCTCGGCGCCGTCGTCCCTCGCCGCCGGCGACTCCGACGACCGCCGCCTCTCCCACCTCGACGCGCTCGAGGCGGAGGCGATCCTCGTCATCCGTGAGATGGCCGGCGAGCTGGAACGTCCCGCGCTGCTCTTCAGCGGTGGCAAGGACTCCGTCGTCATGCTGCACCTCGCGACGAAGGCCTTCTGGCCCGCGCCCATCCCGTTCCCGGTGCTGCACGTCGACACCGGCCACAACTTCCCCGAGGTGCTCGCCTACCGCGACGAGACCGTCGACCGGCTCGGGCTGCGGCTCGTCGTCGCCAGCGTGCAGGACTACATCGACGACGGCCGGCTCCGCGAGCGCGCCGACGGCACCCGCAACCCGCTCCAGACGATGCCGCTGCTCGACGCGATCAACGACCACCGCTTCGACGGAGTCTTCGGTGGCGGCCGTCGCGACGAGGAGAAGGCCCGCGCCAAGGAGCGGATCGTCTCGCTGCGTGACGAGTTCGGCCAGTGGGACCCCAAGAACCAGCGCCCGGAGCTGTGGAACCTCTTCAACCCCAGGCACCGACCCGGCGAGCACGTCCGCGTGTTCCCCATCAGCAACTGGACCGAGGTCGACATCTGGCGCTACATCGACCGTGAGGACATCCCGCTCGCGCCGCTCTACTACGCCCACGAGCGCGAGGTGTTCCAGCGCGACGGCATGTGGCTCGCGGTCGGCCCGGTGAGCCGGCCGCGCGACGACGAGCAGACCTCGACGCGACTCGTGCGGTACCGCACCGTCGGCGACATGTCGTGCACGGGAGCCGTCGAGTCCCCGGCCCGCACCAACGCCGAGATCGTCGTCGAGGTCGCCGCCTCGACCATGACCGAGCGCGGTGCCACGCGCGCCGACGACCGGATCTCCGAGGCCGCCATGGAGGACCGCAAGAAGGAGGGCTACTTCTGAGCTCCCCACGTCTCTCTCTGCTCGTCCCTCGCTCCGACACGTCGCCGGGCCCCAAGACAAGGACACCCTGAGATGGCCACCAACACCCTGACGAGCACCCGCGGCACCCTGCTGCGCCTCGCGACCGCGGGCTCGGTCGACGACGGCAAGTCCACGCTGGTCGGGCGCCTCCTGCACGACACGAAGTCGGTCCTGTCCGACCAGCTCGCCGCCGTCGAGCGGGTCAGCCGCGACCGGGGCCTGACCGCCGCGGACCTGGCGCTGCTCACCGACGGCCTGCGTGCCGAGCGCGAGCAGGGCATCACCATCGACGTCGCCTACCGGTACTTCGCGACGGCGAACCGGTCGTTCGTCCTCGCCGACTGCCCCGGGCACGTGCAGTACACCCGCAACACCGTGACCGGGTCCTCGACCGCCGACGTCGTCGTGCTCCTCGTCGACGCCCGCAAGGGCGTGCTCGAGCAGACCCGCCGGCACCTCGCCGTGACGGCGCTGCTGCGCGTGCCGCACGTCGTCGTGGCCGTCAACAAGATCGACCTCGTCGACTTCTCGGAGGCCGTGTACGACCGTGTCGAGGCCGAGGTGCAGGCGGTGGCCCGCGAGCTCGGCGTCGTCGACGCCATCGCGATCCCGGTCAGCGCCCTCGACGGCGACAACGTCGCGGTGCGCTCGGCGCGGACCCCGTGGTACTCCGGCCCGAGCCTGCTCGAGCTCCTCGAGGCGCTCCCACCGTCGGACGACCCCGCCAACGAGTCCTTCCGGCTGCCGGTGCAGCTCGTCATCCGCCCCCAGGGCGCGGCCCGCGACGAGCAGCACCGCGACTACCGGGGGTATGCCGGTCAGGTGGCCTCCGGTGTCGTGCGCGTGGGTGACGAGGTGGTGGCGCTCCCGTCAGGGCGTCGCACGACCGTGGTCGGCATCGACCTCGGCGAGCGGACCCTCGACGAGGCCTTCGCGCCGCAGTCGGTGACGCTGCGCCTCGCCGACGAGATCGACATCTCGCGGGGCGACGTCATCGCCGCCGCCGTCGACGCCCCCGAGCCGACGCAGGACATCACGGCTGTCCTGTGCTGGCTCGGCGATGTGCCGCTGCGCCCGGGCCAGCGGCTGCTGCTCAAGCACGGCTCGCGCACGGTGCAGACGGCCGTCCGCTCGCTCGACGGGGCCCTCGATCTCGACGACCTCCACACGGCCCCGTCAGAAGCCCTGTCCCTCAACGACATCGGCCTTGTGACGCTCCGGCTGGCGTCTCCGGTCCCGGTCGAGAACTACGCGACCTCTCGACGCGGCGGCTCGTTCCTGCTCATCGACGCCCACGACGGGCGCACGGTCGCGGCCGGCATGGTCGGCGCGACGCTGCCCACCGGCGCTCCGGCCCCGACCCGGCCCGAGGGTGACGAGGCATGGGAGATCTGAAGCCGGCCCTGCCGGTCGTCCTGGACCTGGGCGGCCGCCTCGTGGTCGCCGTCGGCGGCGGCCCGGTGTCGGCGCGCCGGGTGCGGGCCTTCCTCGACGAGGGAGCCCTCGTCCGCGTCGTCTCCCCCTGGCTCTGTGAGGACCTCCGCGACCTGGCCGGGGCCGGTCGGGTGGAGTGGGTCGAGCGCGACTATGCCGGACCCGCCGACCTCGACGGCGCCTGGTTCGCCCACACCGCGACCGGTGAGCCGTCGGTCGACCGCCAGGTCGCCGCGGACGCGGAGGCCCTGCGCGTGTGGTGCGTCGACGCGACCGACGCCGTCGCCACCACCGCGAGCATCACCGCCCGTGCCGACGTGACCACCCCCGACGGCCGGGTCACTCTCGCCGCGTATGCCGCCGGCGACCCCGGCCTGGCTGTGACGGTGCGCAACGGGGTCGAGCTGGCGCTCGCCGCGGGCACGCTCGACCTGCGCCGCACTCGTACGCACGGCAGGCGCGGCTGGGTCGCCCTGGTCGGCGGCGGTCCGGGGAGCGACGGCCTGCTCACACGCCGGGGTCACGAGCTGCTGTCCTCGGCCGACGTCGTCGTCGTCGATCGCCTCGCGCCCCGCGCGCTCGTCGACCGGCTGCCCGCGTCGGTGCGCGTCATCGACGTCGGCAAGACGCCCGGCAACCACCCCGTGCCGCAGTCCCGGATCAACGACGTCCTCGTCGAGGAGGCGCAGCGCGGCCTCGGCGTCGTGCGTCTCAAGGGAGGCGACCCCTACGTCCTCGGGCGCGGTGGTGAGGAGCGGGACGCGTGCGAGGCACACGGCATACGCGTCGAGGTCGTGCCCGGCGTGACGAGCGCGGTGAGCGTTCCCGCGGCGGCCGGCATCCCCGTCACCCATCGTGGTGTCGCGCGCGGCTTCACCGTCGTCACGGGGCACGACGACATCCCGGTGCTGCCGACGGGTGGCGACCACACGCTCGTGCTGCTCATGGGGGTCACCCAGCTCGCCCGCACCACTGAGCTGCTGGTCGAGCACGGCCGGTCGGCCGACTGCCCCGTCGCGGTCATTGAGCGCGGCTTCGCCCCTGACCAGCGCACCACGGTGGGCACGGTGGGAACCATCGCAGGGCTCGCCGTCGAGCGGGGCGTGCGGGCGCCGGCGGTCGTCGTCGTCGGTGACGTGGTGCGCCTCGGCCCCGACTGGCGGCACCGCTGAACGACGCACCCCGCTTCCTCGGCGGGTTCCTCGGCCGCGGCTGACGCGTGCCGGTCAACCCAGCGCGGCCGCCTGCGCCTCGACGATCCCGGCGAGCTGGCTCCAGCGCACCGTCTCGGCGCGCCCGCCCAGCGCTGCGACGACCACGGTGCGCCCGACGACGCACCACAGGGTGAGGGTGCGCGAGTGCTCCCCGTCCAGGACGAAGGGCTGCTCGGCGGCCTCCACGAGGGTCGTGCCCGCGACGTCGGGCGGTGCCGCGGGGCGCAGCTCCCCGACGTCGGAGAGTCCCTTGCTCTGCGGCATCGTGCGCGGCAGGGCACGGAGCTCGGTCAGGCCCGCTCGGGCGTCCTCGGGTGAGGCGAAGGGGACGACCTGGATGAAGAGGTCAGCCCTCCCCACCTCCTGGTAGGCGCGCACGCTCGTGACGCTGCGGGCCGACCGGGCGCGCGTGATGGCCTCGCTCGTGCTGCCGCTCGCGCCGGTGCGGTAGGTGCGCTGACCGCGCCCGACCCACGGTCCGCCTGGCACGTCACGCGCGGCGAGGCAGGCGTTGCGCGAACCGATCGACTTCACCTGCGCGACCATGAGGCGTCCGATACTCGTCACGCGGTCACAGTATGCGACCGGCCGGCTCAGGTCACTGCCGCGAGGACGCGGTCGATGCGGGGCAGGGTCACCGGGTCGTCGGGGATCTCGAGGAACCAGGCAGCGAGGCGCTCCCGCTCGGACTCGCTGCTCGCGCCGACCCACCGGGAGCAGGCGAGCTGACCGATGTGGGCCTGCTCGGCGATGAGCATCGTGAAGTGGCCGCGCCGCGTCACCCGTCCCGGCCCGCCGGCCTCGCGGTATGCCGTGTGGAGCAGCCGCGCTCGCGAGGGGTCGTCGTCCCCGAACTCGAAGAGCACCATGGCGAGCTCGTGGCTGGGATCGGCCGGGCCGTGGTTCTCGAAGTCGATGACACAGATCTGCCCGTCAGCCGTCGCGAGGACGTTGTCGGCCCAGAGGTCGCGGTGGCAGACGATGGGCGACTCGTGCGGTTCGATGACCGACTCGACGGCGACGAGCTCGTCGACGAGCGCGCCGAGCTGACCGGCGAACGGGGCGCCCTCGGCGACGACCCGCCGGTGCAGGTCACGCCAGCGCTGCTCGCCGAAGCCCGTCGCGAACCAGTTGTCGACGGCCTCGTCGGTCCGTGACCCCGCCCGGTGCAGCGCCGCGAGGGTGCGCCCGAGCTGCCGGGGGTCGAGCCGACGCGTACGCGGGCGCAGGTCGACCCACTCGAAGACCCGCACTGCGGTGTCACCCTCCGGCGTGCAGATCGTCGTGGCGACCGCGCCGGTGGTGGTGCGGACGATCCGCGGGGTCATGACGCCCCCGGCGCGCGCCGCCTCGACGAGATCGGCGTCCCGGGAGGCGTCGTCGAGGTCCGGCGCCGCGAACCACTCCTTGACGGCATACGTGCCGTGCCCGGTCTCGAGCCGCCAGACCTGGCCGAGCTGCCCACGCGCGACGGGACCGGTCAGGGTGGCCCTGCCGCCGAGACCGTAGGCGTCGGCGACGTCCTGGGCCGCTGCCGGGATGAGCACCGAGATCCGCTCCCTGTCAGACGATCGCGCTCACGGCAGCACGCGCCAGACGGCGACGGCGACCGTGACGACGGCGAGGGCGAGCGATGCCCAGCCGAGGGGAGACCGACCGGCGCGCCCTCGACCGAGCAGGAGCAGCAGCGCCGCGAGGACCGACAGGACGGCGACGACGACGGTCTCCTCGGCGCCGTGGTCGATGGTCTGGATGACCATGGTGTCGGTCACGCCCTCGCGCATCAGGTGGCCGAGGAGTCGAATGAGGAAGAAGAGCCACCAGCCGACGGTGATCCAGAAGAGCGCGAACCCGATCTGGCCGAGCAGCGGGTCGACGCTCTCGTCGGCGGTCCGGTCGGCGGTGGGCGGCCAGACCGGCTGACCCGCGTAGGGGTTCGGCGGCACGGGCGCCGCGAGTGACGTGGACGAGGCCATGGGTGCCGAGGCTCCGGTCGCGGAGGACGTCGAGCCCCCGGTCGCGGCGGACGTGGAGACCCCGGTCGTGGCGGACGTGGAGACCCCGGTCGGCCCGGGCCACGACGGGTCTGCTGTCGGGAGCTCACGCGTCCGTTCGAAGACCGGGATGGCCTGCGTCGGGGCGACGGCCGCGGGGGTCGACGGTCCGCCCGCGCCGGCACCCGGTGCGGGTGGGACGGCAGGTACGGGAACGGTGAACTGCTCGTCAGCGCCCGCGGACCCGATGGACCCGCCGGAGGCCGGGGTGTCGCTCATGGCGACAACGTACCTCGCGGCGCTGCGCGCAGGAGCCGGCGCGACCGACCCGCCGTTCGGGGTGATACCGGTACCCACGGCGGTGCCGGCATCACCTCGAACCACGCAGTCGTCAGGCGAAGGCGATGTACGCCAGCGGGTCGGAGGTCGGCTGGTCGGAGCCGCCCTCGGGCTCGACGGTGATCCCGGCGCCCTTCGAGTGGCTGGCGTCGCCGCTCAGCACGACCACCTGGTCGCCGCCGCCGGGCATGAGGCCCGCCGAGGTCATGTGACCCGTCGCGTCCTGCAGCCACAGCTGGAAGACCTTGCCCGAGGGCGGCTGCGACATGCCCGAGGTGACGATGACCGCCTTCTGGAGGGCGTTGGAGCGGACCACCGTGGCGGTGGCCCCACCCGCGAGCCGTTGCCCGTAGCGCGTCGCGTCGGGAGCGGCGAGCACCTGGTCGGCGATGGCCCGGGACGGGTCCTTGTCGATCTGGCGCCACACGGTGAACCCGCCGATGGCGAGCACCGCCACCGTGGCCGCGGCGACGAGGACGCGCCAGCTGCGGGCGAGCCCACGGGGAGGACGCGATCGGCGTCGGTCATCGAGCTGGTCGACGCCCGGCTCGGAGGGCGACTCGCGGGGCGACTCGCGAGGCGGCTCGGTGGGCGCGGTCGCCGCGGGCCGGATGGGAGCCGGAACGGGCGTGGGAGGAGCCGACCGGACGGCCTCGTCGACCGGGTCGTCCTGCGGCGCCGGGAGCGGCGGCAGCGGACGGACGGTCGCGATCTCGGCGAGCAGCCTGGTCCGCAGCGACGCCGGTGGCGCGACCTCGGTCAGCACCGACAGCTCCGACGCCGCGGCGGCGAGGCTCTCGACCTCGGCCTGGCAGTCGCTGCAGCCGGCGAGGTGGCGCTCGAACCGCGCCCGCTCGACGTCGTCGAGGGCGTCCACGGCGTACGCACCGGACAGGGTGTGGATGTCCTCGCTCACAGTGTCACCCCCAACGTGTCTCGTAGTCTGATCAGTCCATCACGAATGCGTGTCTTGGCGGTCCCGAGGGGCAGGTCGAGCATGGTGGCCACCTCCGTGTGGGTGTACCCCGAGAGGTAGGCCAGCTCGAGGGCCTGCCGCTGGACCGGTGTGAGAGTCGTCAGTGCCCGATGCACCCGCTCCGCATCGAGCCGTTCGACGACGGCCTCCGAGGTGGAGTCGTGCGTGACGTCCTGGGTGCTGGCGCCGTAGCCCTCGTCGCGGTGGCGGGCCGCCTCCGCCGACCGGACCCGGTCGACGGCCTTGCGGTGGGCGATGGTGAGCATCCACGACAGTGCTCCACCCCTGTTCGGGTCGAAGCGTGCACTGTGCCGCCAGATCTCGAGGAAGACCTCCTGGGTGACTTCCTCGGACTGGGCGGGGTCGCGCACGACGCGACGCACGAGGCCGAAGAGCCGGGGTGAGACGGCGTCGTAGAGCTGGGCGAACGCCGTCTCGTCCCCGGTCGCCGCTCGGCGGAGCAGCTGCTCCAGCGGGACGTGGCGGGCGGTTCCCTCCGGCGACTCATCGCCGGAGGGAACCACGGAGAACCGTGACATGGGATCCATTGTGTCGCCCGTCGTCGTGGCTGCGTCTGCCTGGTCGGAGACGATCAGGGCATCAGGACGCCGTCGATGATGTACACCGTGGCGTTGGCGGTCGGCACGTTGCCGCAGATGACCTTGGCGTCGGCCTTGCCGACGGTGAGGTCCTCGCCGGAGCCGTTGACCGTGATCGTGGTGCCCGCGAGCGTCTTGTGGTCGCCCGCGACCTGGTCCGGTGACAGCTTGCCGGCCACCACGTGGTTCGTGAGGATCTTGGTCAGCGTCGGCTTGTCGGCGAGGACCTTCTTGAGGTCGGCCGCCGGGATCTTGGCGAACGCGTCGTTGACGGGCGCGAAGACGGTGATCTCGGGAGCCGAGTTCAGGGTGTCGACGAGGCCGGCCTGCTTGACGGCGGTGACGAGCGTGGACAGCAGCGGGTTGTTGCTCGCGGCGGTCGCGACCGGGTCGGTCGCCATGCCGTTGAACGAGCCCGAGCCGTCCTTCGGCACAGCAGCGCAGCCCTCACCGAAGACGGCGGCCGCGGCGTCCATGGACTCGGACGACGTCATCGTGTCCGACGGAGTCATCGTGTCGGCGGGGGTGCTGGCGGCGGGCGTGCTGCCGGCGCCGGCGGCGGCCGTGTTGTCGCTCGAGCTGCCGCAGGCCGCGAGGCTCAGGGGCAGGGCGATGGCGAGGGCGACGAGGCCGGTACGGGTCTTCATGCTCTTCATGTCAGTCACTCCTTGTGGCTGTGTGGTGCACGGTCAAGAGGGGTTCGGTGCCGTGGTGGCTCCGGATTGCTTGTCGGAGAAGTTGTTTCGTCGGTCTGGGCCTTGGCGGCGTTCACGCGACGGTCACCACCACCTCCTGGATGCCGCTCGACCCGCTGGGGAACGGTGTGGCTCGCTTGGTGAGCTGCGCCTGGCCCGAGAGGTCGGTGGCGCGGACGGAGATGCGGTGCAGGCCGGGCCTGGCGTCCCACGGGAGATACCACTGGCGCCAGTAGTCGATACCGACGTCGGGTCCGAGCTTCGCCTCCTGCCAGTCGCCGTCGTCGATCCTGACCTCGACCCCGCCGACGCCGCGGTGCTGCGCCCAGGCGACTCCGCCGATGGCCGTCGTGCCGGCCTTGATCGTCGACAGGGGCACCGGAGTGTCGATGCGCGCACTCGTCTTGATGGGGGCGTCCGTCGCCCACTGCCGCTTCGTCCAGTAGGACTGCTGGGCGGCATACGTCGTCAGGGTGAGCCTGGTCAGCCACTTCGTCGCACCGACGAAGCCGTAGAGACCCGGGGTGATGAGGCGGGCCGGGAAGCCGTGGGTGTCGCTGAGCTGGGCGCCGTTCATGCCGATGGCGATCATCGCGTCGCGCCCGTCCCGGACCACGCCGAGCGGCGTGCTGATGGTGAAGCCGTCGACCGCGGTGCTGAGCACCTGGTCGGGTCTGCCCGTGGTGCCGGCACGGTCGAGCACGTCGGTGAGGCGGACGCCCAGCCACCGGGCTGCGCCGATGTAGCCGCCACCGACCTCGTTGGAGACGCAGGTCATGGTGATGTCGCGCTCGATCAGCGGCATCGCGGCCAGCTCCGCGAAGGTCATGGTGAAGGGCTTCTCGACCATGCCGTCGACCTCGAGCGACCACGTGTCGACGTCGACCTGCGGCACGACGAGGTTGGTGTCGACCCGGTAGAACGTGTCGGTCGGCGTCCGCAGCGGCGAGATGCCGGGCACGCTGCTCTCGAGGCCCTTGGGCAGCGGCTTCGCGGGGTCGGCCGCCTGCGGCAGCACCACCTTCTTGGCCGACTGGGCGCCGGCGCGCAGCTGGCCACCGACGGCAGCGAGGCCCGCGAGCACCGTGACGCCGAGGGCGCCGCCGATGAAGCCGCGGCGACCGGTGCCCGAGCGGGCGAGCCGGCCGGTGACGTCCGACCCTGCCGAGCCGTGCGGGCCGGCCGTCAGCTCGTCGCCGGCGACCGCCTTCGCGGGAAGGCCGTCCGGCGCGGTGCCGGCGGTGCCACGGGTCCCGGCGGTAGCGGCTGTAGCGGCGGTGCCGGCGGTGCCGGCGCGGCGGGCGAGCCAGACGAGGGTGGTGACGCCGGCTGCCATCGCGGCGAGGGCAGGCAGTGCGTCGAGGGGGCGGGCGGCGGGACGCAGCAGGGCGGCGACCCCGGCGAGGCCCGTCAGCAGGACGATGAAGCCGACCGCGGCGGGCAGGTGCCGCCGGGCCAGCAGGCCCGCGGCCCCGGCGAGGACCAGTGTCACGACGAGGACCGACCCCTGCAGGATCAGCTTGTCGTTCGTGCCGAAGGTCGCGACCGCCCACTCCTTGACCGGGGTGGGGGTCAGGTCGATCACCGTCGAGCCGATGGCGAGCACCGGCGACGACGCGGGGGCGATGAAACCTGCCACGAGGTGGCCCGCAGCGATGCCGGCGACCGCGGCGAGGATCCCGCTGAGGGCGAGTCGGAGGCGCATCATGGGCGGTGGTTCGTCGCGACACCCCTTCCGGATTGTCCCGACGGGGCCTCGCCTGGCCGGGCAGGTGGGGAAAGCCCATCTGCGGACACCCCCAAGCAAGGGTGGACAGCGCCCTTGCCCTGCGTTCGTTCCTGCCGCATGGTGGGCCTGTGACGCCGACCCGTCGAGCCGCGCCACCATGGTCGGCCGCATGACCTCACAGTTGTCCACGCACTCACGAGCGCGGCTCAGGGTGGTGACCAGCGACGGCCGTGAGTCCGAGGCCGGCGCCCACGGGCTCGCGGAGTCCCTGGCCCGCGCCGACGAGCTGCTCGAGCAGGTGTGCGAGCGCCTGGCCGACCAGTGGCGTGCGCGGTCGCCCGAGGCCGCCGACCTCCTGCCTGCCGACTTCCCGCAGCTGCTCCACGGCTGGCTGCTGCCGGCGACCGGCAAGCGCCTGCGACCGGTCATGTGCCACTGGGGCTGGGCGGCGGCCCGCGGAGCAGCCCGCCGCCAGCACGACGACGTGATCGCCATGTGTGCGGCCCTCGAGCTGGTGCACCTGTTCGCCCTCGTCCACGACGACGTCATGGACCGCTCCGACTCCCGGCGCGGCCGCGCGACCACGCACGTCGAAGCGGCTCGCGCCCACGTCGAGGCGGGCGGGCTGGGCGACCCCACCCTCTTCGGTGACAGCATCGCCATCCTCTACGGCGACCTCGCCCTCAACGAGGCGTGGGACCTTGCCGCCGGCTGCGCGCCGTCCCTGCGTCGGGCCTGGTCCGACATGCTTCGTGAACTCGTGCAGGGCCAGCTGCTCGACATCACCGGCGCTGCGGCCCGGCGGCGCGACCTCGAGCGGGCCCGTCGCGTGGCGCGCCTCAAGTCCGGCGCCTACACGGTGCAGCGGCCACTCCACATCGGTGCGCTGGCGGCCGGTGCCGAGCCCGACGTGCTGGAGGCGCTCGACGTCTTCGGGCGCCACCTCGGCGAGGCCTTCGCGCTCCGGGACGACGTCCTCGGGGTGTGGGGCGACCCGGACCGCACCGGCAAACCGGTCGGCGACGACCTTCTCTCAGGCAAGCCCACCGTCCTGCTCGCCGAGGCGCGCGAGGTGCTGCCCCGTGACGTCGCCGAGCGTCACCTCGGGGAGCACGGCGTCGTCACCGCGGAGACGGTTCCCCTGCTGCAGCGGCTGATGCTCGAGGCCGGGGTCCTTGACCGCACGGAGCGCCGCATCGCCCACGAGGTCGAGCTCGCCTCCGAGGCGCTCGACGGGGCCAACCTCGACCCCGGCGCCGTGGCCGAGCTGCGTCGCCTCGCGCACACGATCGCGTGGCGCGACTCATGAGCGTCGTCGTCATCGGGGCGGGCCTGTCCGGGCTGTCAGCCGCCTGCCACCTGGTCGGGCGCGGTCACGAGGTGACGCTCGTGGAGCGTCACGACGCCGCGGGTGGTCGTGGGTTGCGCCTGCGCCGGGACGGTTTCACCTTCGACACCGGTCCGACGGTCATGACGATGCCCGACCTCGTCGGTGACGCGCTCACCGCGGCCGGCACCTCCCTGCACGACGCGCTGCCGATGCGCCTGCTCGACCCCGCGTACCGCGCGCGCTTCGACGACGGGAGCCAGATCCTGGTGCGCCACGGCGTCGAGGCCATGCGCCAGGAGATCGCCGACACGTGCGGCAGCGTCGATGCCGCCTCCTTCGTCGACTTCGTCGACTGGCTGCGCAAGCTCTACCGGGTCGAGATGCCGCACTTCATCGACGCCAACTTCGACAGCCCGCTCGATCTCATGGCCAACCCACGGGCCGCCGCGCGCCTCGTCCGGCTGGGCGGCTTCCGCCGCCTGGGCCCGGTGATCCGCGACTGGTTCCGTGACGAGCGCCTGCACCGGCTCTTCTCGTTCCAGGCGTTGTATGCCGGCCTGTCCCCCGAGAACGCACTGGCGCTCTACGCGGTCATCACCTACATGGACAGCATCGAAGGCGTCTGGTGGCCCGAGGGCGGGATGGACGCCGTGCCGGCCGCACTCGCGACAGCCGCGAGCAAGGCCGGCGCCGACCTCCGCTACGGCGCGACCGTGTCTCGGCTCGTCCTCGACCGCCGGGGCGCGGTGGCGGGACTGGAGCTGGAGTCCGGCGAACGCATACGCGCCGACGCTGTCGTCTGCACGCTCGACCTGCCGACGGCCTACGAGCAGCTGCTCCCGCAGCTCTCGGCACCCCGCGTCGTGCGCTCCGGCTCCTACTCACCGTCGGCCGTCGTCTGGCACGTCGGCGCCCGCGGCCTGCCAGCCGAGGGCACTGCGCACCACAACATCCATTTCGGGTCCGACTGGGACGGCGCCTTCCGTGCGCTCATCGACGACCGCCGGCTGATGCCCGACCCCTCCCGCCTCGTCTCGGTGCCCAGCCTGACCGAGCCGGGGCTCGCGCCCCCGGGCGACTCGGCGCTCTACGTCCTCGAGCCGGTGCCCAACCTCTCGGCGGGCATCGACTGGGAGCGCGAGCGCGAGCCGATGCGCGAGCGGCTGCACGGCTTCCTCACCGCCAACGGCTACCCCGACGAGGTGCTCACCGAGGAGCTCGTCACCCCTCTCGAGTGGCAACAGCTCGGGATGCACCAAGGCACGCCGTTCTCCCTGGCCCACACGTTCCTGCAGACCGGTCCCTTCCGGCCGGGCAACCTCGACCGGCGGGTGCCGGGCCTCGTCTTCGCCGGCTCCGGCACGGTGCCGGGCGTCGGTGTCCCGATGGTGCTGGTCAGCGGCAAGCTGGCGGCCGAGCGGGTCGACGCCTACCTCCCGGGGCCGCACCATGGACGGGATACACGGTGAGAACCCCTGTGCCCCGGACGGATTCGCTCCTCGCGGAGGGCTACCAGCGCTGCGCCCGGATCACCCGGCGGTTCGGCACGACCTACTACTGGGGCGCGTTGCTGCTGCCACCGGAGCGTCGACGCCACGTGTATGCCGTCTACGCCCTGTGCCGGCTCGCCGACGACATCGTCGACGACCTGGGCGCCACCGGCCCCGAGCGCGTCGACGCGACGGCCGCGGCCCTGCGCGACTTCGCCTCAGCCTTCCGCCGGGTGGCCGCCGGCGAGCCGAGCGACGACCCCGTGGTCGCCGCGATCGGCCACAGCGTGCGCACCTGCGGCATCCCCGATGAGTGCTTCGACCGCTTCTTCGGTGCCATGGCTCTCGACCTGACCCAGACGACGTACGAGACGTGGGACGACCTGCTCGCGTACATGGACGGCTCGGCGGCCGTCATCGGCGAGATGATGCTGCCGGTGCTCCAGCCGCGCTCACCGGAGGCACTCGCTCCGGCCCGCGCCCTCGGCCTCGCCTTCCAGCTGACGAACTTCCTGCGCGACGTCGGCGAGGACCTCGACCGGGGACGGGTCTACCTGCCCCAGGAGGACCTGCGACGGTTCGGCGTCGACCCCACCGACCGTCGCGTGACCCCGGGGTGGCGATCCCTGATGCGTTTCGAGCTGGAGCGCAACCGCGCGCTCTACCGGGAGTCGGACGCCGGCATACCCCTGCTGCCCGGCTCGTCGGCGCGGTGCGTGTCCACCGCACGCACCCTCTACGCGCGCATCCTCGAGCGCATCGAGGCCGACGACTACGACGTCTTCAGCGGGCGCGCGCGCGTCCCGACGTGGCACAAGGCCGCCCTGTCGGCGCGCATCCTCGTCCTCGGTCCGGCCCAACCACGGGAGGTCACCCCATGACCATGCGCTTCCTGCGCCACACCGCGGCCCGCGTCGGCGACGTGCAGCCGCCGAGCGCGACCCAGCGGCGGAGCCCGAACCCCTTGCGGCTGCTCCCGGAGGAGCCGCGCGACCGGCTGACCGGCACGTGGCGCGACGCGCGCCCGGGCCGGATCAAGCGGTCGTTCCTCGATGCCCAGGCGCGCAACCCCGGCGGCTGGCACGTCGTCGGCGCCTCCACCGAGCTCGGCGCCGACCGCTCGGTGGCCCGGACCCTCGGTGACCGCGAGGTCGTGCTCTGGCGCGCCACGGACGGCGGGCTGCTCGCCGGCCCCGGCACCTGCCCGCACCTCGGCGCGCTCCTCGACGACTGCGAGGTCATGCACGACCGGGTCCACTGCCGCTGGCACGGGCTGGCCCTCGGGCCCGGCGTGCGTCGCGACTGGCTCACCTACCCCGCCCTCGACGACGGCGTGCTCCTCTGGGTGCAGCTGCCTACCGACGGCGAGCCGCCGACCGACGCCCCCGCGGTGACCGTGCGCCCGCCCGGCGACGCGTCCTTCGCGACCGTGGTCTCGCTGCGGGGGACGTGCGAGCCGTCCGACGTCATCGCCAACCGGCTGGACCCGTGGCACGGCACCTGGTACCACCCGTACGCCTTCAGCCACCTCAGCGTCGATGACGATGCCTCGTCCGACGACCGCCTCGTCGTCGACGTCGCCTTCCGCGTGACGCGGAGGTATGCCGTACCGGTGCGGGCCGAGTTCACGTGCCCCGATGCGCGGACCATCGTCATGACCATCGTCGACGGCGAGGGTGTGGGCAGCGTGGTCGAGACCCACGCCACGCTCCTGGGCCACGACCGCGCCGGGCGGCCGACGACGGTCGTCACCGAGGCGACGATCGCCCACTCCGACCGCAAGGGCTTCGGGGTGGCCCGCGCCCTGTCGCCGCTGCTCCGGCCCGCGGTGGCGTCGACGGCCCGGCGGCTGTGGGTCGACGACATGGCCTACGCCGAGCGGCGGTGGCTGCTGCGCGACCGCGGCGAGACGTTCGGCTACTGACGGATCCGGCTCGAACGGGCGCTCAGCAGGCGGCGCTCACCCGGCGGCGCTCAGCCGGCGGCGCCCAGCGCCCGTCGCAGCGCGTGTGCGACCGGCTGCCCGCGCCCGCGCATCGGCACGGTCCACACGTCATGGCCGGGCAGGCCCCGTTGCGCCAGAAGGGCGTTCGCGGCGAGCCAGCCCGTCGTGGCGGCGCGCTCCATCAGGGCCACCGGCAGCTCGCACCGCACGCCGTCGCCGGCGAGCACGACGTGCGGGTCGGGCGTCACGACGCCGGGACGGTCTGCCCACGGGTCGGTGCCGGCGAGCGGGCAGTCCTGCGACAGCAGCCATTCCTCATGCAGCACGGCGGCACCCGCCAGCTCGGGATGGATCCGGTGCAGCTGGCGACGCAGCTCGTCGCGCAGTGACCCCTCGTCGGTGCCCGGCGACACGGCATACGCGTGCAGCTCGACGACGCAGCCGCGGGTGTCCTGCGCCCACGCGGCGGCGCCCGCCTCCATCTGGTCGACGAAGGTGACGTTGTCGAGGGGGCCGTAGCCGCTCGTCCCGAGGAAGAGCGGCGTGCCGCGAGACGGCTGGCGGTCGAGCCACAGCCGCCAGACCGCGAACGGCGGGGCGGTCCGCTGACCGGCGAGGCGAGCGCGCCACGCCGGGTCGCCCAGCCACGTCGCGTCGCCGACGAGTCGCTGGAGCGCGGCCCGGTCGGTCGCGAGCACGACGTCGGTGACGGTCAGCGAGCTGCCGTCGTCGAGCGCGGCGCGTATGCCGTCCGCGGACCTCCCGAGGCCGGTGACCGCCGTCCCGGTGCGGAGATCGGCGCCCAGCGCGGTGAGGTGCAGGGCGAGGGGCCGCCACAGGGCGCGGTCGTAGTCGTCGTCCGGCACGTCGAAGAGCAGTCCCTCGGCCGAGCCGGTGAAGTAGGTGTGGAACATCGCGACGAGCTCGCCGCCGGAGAAGTCGGCCGGGTCGGCGAAGAAGCTCCGGGCGAAGACCTCGAGGGCCAGGTGGCGCGCCTGGTCGGGGAAGCCGAGGCGGTCGAGCACCTCGGCGGCACTGACCCCGTCGAGCTCGGAGTAGGTGTCGGGGAAGCGCACGTCGAGCAGCCCGAGGGCGGCGCCGACGTCGACCCGCCGGAGGGCCGACAGCGGGAAGCTGGGGCTGCGGGCCACGAACGCCGCGATCGACAGCGGCGGGGTGCGCGGGATCCCGGCGAAGGAGTCGGTGGGCCCGTCGGCGAGGGTGAGCGGGTAGTCGGGGACCGGCGTCAGCCGCTCGAGGCCGGGATCGGCGCGGCGCAGCAGCGACCGCAGGTTGTAGTACTGCCGGAAGAAGGCGTGGAAGCCGCGGCTCATGGTGGCGGGTCCGTGCTCCCCGGTCGTGACGGGCCAGGAGCGCACCCTGCCCCCGAGCGTGGACTCGCGCTCGACGAGGACGACGGCGACGCCGCGTTCGGCGAGGCCGGTCGCCGCCGCCAGACCGGCAATGCCTCCGCCGACGACGAGGACGGGGCCGGGCGCCACGTCGCCCGGGTCAGCCTGCCCACCACGGGCGGGCGCGGGGGGATGCCGCACGGCGCGGGGATCGAGGCCCGGCCGCCATGTGCCGGCTCGGCCCAGGGGCGTCACGGCGCCTCGGCCGTCACGCTGGGTGCTGCGCGGACGTCCTCCCGGGCTATCCCTCGCTCTGCCATGCGTCCTCCTCGCCGGTAGGGCGCTGGGCCCCGGTGGTGCTCTCGGTCTGACCCTGGGCGCGAACCGCTCGCCGCTGCTTGGCTCGTTCCCACAGGATGATGACCCCGGCCACCATGGCGAAGCCGAAGAGGTAGTCCTCGATGGGCACGTCCCAAGGCCAACGGACGCCCAGGTGCTGGGCGGGGGCGTACAGCACGATCGGTGCGCTGAGCTTGGTGAGCCAGCCGTCGACGAGCACCTGGAAGGCGAAGACGATCGCCATGGAGCACCAGAACTGCGCCGTCGCGAACACGCGGGTGCCGGACCATCGCTCGAGCAGGATCGTGGCGACGACCGCCAGGACCGCCAGCACGGTGTACTCAGGCACCTGTGGACCCCTCGCCCGCGGGGCGTCCGGACGATGCGCGGGGACGGCGCAGCCACGTGAGCACGTGCCCGACCGCCTCGTAGGTGAGCAGCCCGCAGATCGGGACGACGACGAAGAAGACGAGCTCCTCGACGGGCATGCCGCCGGGCAGCTGCAGTCCCGTGACGTAGGTCGGGTTGTAGCTCCAGTGGTCGCGCCAGATGCCGACGAGGTCCCACACGGAGAAGGCGACGACGACGGGCACGAGGGCCGTCACGAGCAGGGCCGGCCGCCGGTAGACGCGGGCGCCGAGCAGCAGCTCGAGGGGCAGGGTGACGGCCACGCAGCCCGCCATGAGCAGCAGGTACTGGTAGCGATCCACCGCCAAGCCCTCCACTCGTCGCCGGCTCCGTGTGGCGCCAGCCTAACCGCGACGCGCCAGCAGGCGCCGAAGAGCGGTGGCGTATGCCGTCCGGGCCACCCGGGCGACCACCGGGTCCAGGACGCGGGGCACTCCCCGGACGCCGATCTGCTGGGTCCACACGACGTCGCACCCGGACGGCGAGGGGGTCACGACGAGCTCGATGGAGCCGCGGACGACCTTGCCCTGCTTGTGGATCCGCGCCTGCCCCGGCGTCTCCTCGCTGGGTGCGGTGACAGAGTCGACGACCATGACGTCGTCGAAGGCGAGCGGTCCCAGGCCCGTGCGACCGACGAACCGTGAGCCCGGTTCGAGCTCGTCCGCCGTCATCGCGGCACCCGTGACGGTCGTGAGCGGGATGATCGCCGTCTGCGCGCGCAGGTCGAGGATGCGCCGCCATGCCTCCGGTGCGCGCAGGGGCGAGTCGAGCCGAACCTCGAAGTGGGCCATGGGGCCAGTCTGTCGGTTGGCCGGGGTCGTGACACCTGTCACGGCCAGGAGGTGACGCCTGCGGCTGACGCGCGAACCCCGGGGGCGGGAGAGTTGGGTCATGACCACCATCTCAGGCACGGCCGCCGGCGCCTCGGGGGCGCCGGCGATCGAGCTGCGTTCGCTCACCAAGAGCTTCCCCCCGCGGCGCGGTTCGCACGACGAGCGGGTCCGTGCCGTCGACGGCATCGACCTGCTCGTCGAGCCCGGTGAGGTCGTCGCCTTCCTCGGGCCCAACGGCGCCGGCAAGACGACGGCCCTCGACATGGTGCTCGGGCTCACCGAGCCGACGAGCGGCACGGCCGAGGTCTTCGGGCGCACCCCACGGGTGGCGGTCAGGTCGGGCTCCGTCTCGGCCGTCCTGCAGACCGGCGGGTTGCTGCGTGACCTCACCGTCCGCGAGACGGTCCGGATGATCGCCTCGACGTATGCCGTCCACGCGCCCGTCGACGAGGTCATCGACCGCGCCGGCGTCTCGGGGATCGCCGACCGCAGGGTCTCGAAGTGCTCGGGCGGCGAGCAGCAGCGCCTGCGCTTCGCCCTCGCCCTGCTGCCGGACCCGCGCCTGCTCGTCCTCGACGAGCCGACCGCGGGCATGGACGTCACCGCCCGTCGCGACTTCTGGGAGACCATGCATGCCGACGCCAGCTCCGGGCGCACCGTCGTCTTCGCCACGCACTACCTCGAGGAGGCCGACGCCTTCGCCGACCGCATCGTCCTCATCGCCGCGGGGCGCATCGTGGCCGACGGCCCGACCGACGAGATCCGCTCGCGCGCGAGCGGTCGCACCGTCTCGGCGACCCTGCCCACGGAAGGCCTGCTTCGGGCCGTCGAGCGGCTCCGAGACCTTCCCGGCGTACGGTCGGTCGAGGAGCGGGCCGCCCGCGTCGTCGTCACCGCGAGCGACTCCGACGTCGTGGCACGGCTGCTGCTCGGCGAGCTGGGCGGCACGGATCTCGAGATCGTCACGGCCGGCCTCGAGGAGGCGTTCATGGCCCTGACCGGCGACGACAGGGACGGCCCCGGCCTCGGCGGCGGGCCGGTCGACCCGCGAGGACGTCGCATGACCGCCCTGCACGCCGACCCGACGCACGAGGAGGAGCTGGTCCGATGAACGCCACCTTCACGCTGCTCGAGATGCGCCTCATCACCCGTGACTGGGGCGGCATGTTCTTCACCGCCGTCCTGCCCGCCTTCTTCTACCTGATCTTCGGCTCGACCGTCGAGAGCAGGGGCCAGAGCATCGGCAACGGCAACGTCGCGATGTACGTGATGATCAGCATGGCCGCCTACGGCGCCGTCACCGCCACGACGAGCATCGGTGGCACCTCCGCCGTCGAGCGCCAACAGGGCTGGGGACGCCAGCTCGGGCTCACGCCGCTCGCCGACTCGTCCTACATCGCGATGAAGGCGGTCATCGCGATGACGGTCGCGGCCGTCCCGATCCTGCTGACCTTCACCCTCGGTGCCCTCACCGGGGCGCGCGGCTCGGCGTGGACGTGGGTGCTCAGCGCCGTGCTGTGCCTCGTCTGCTCGGCCGTCTTCGCGGTCTACGGCCTGCTCGTCGGCACGGCGTTCCGCTCGGAGGCCGCGGTGGGCGCCGCCAGCGGGACGATGGTGATCTTCGCCTTCCTCGGCAACCTCTTCATCCCGCTGTCCGGCCCGTTGCTGACCATCGCGAAGTTCACGCCGCTCTACGGGTATGCCGGGCTGGCCCGCTACCCGCTCAGCGAGGGCTACCTCTCCGACGGGTCGCAGGACCCGCTGTGGCTGCTCGTGCTCAACGTCGTCGTGTGGCTGCTCCTCTTCGGCTCGGCGGCCGTCTACTTCGTGCGGCGCGGGCGGGAGCGCCAGTGACGCCGGGGCAGGGCACCGCACCGCACGAGGGCGGCTCGGCGGCCGTTCCCTCGAAGGCCGGCGGCCCCCTCGGCCGACACCCCTGGGACCACTACGGGGTGGTGGTGCGCGGGGTGTGGCTCGTCTTCCTCGCCTTCCCCGTCATCGCCCTCGTGACGGTCGCCCGTCCGGTCTGGCAGACGGTCGTCGGTCTCGGGCTCGTGGTCGTCTTCGCCGTGACGTACGTCGTCGGGAGCACGCACGTCGAGCGGAGGCGTGCCAGCCCGGGCGCGACCCGCTCGGCGGTCGGCTACCTGCTCGTCCTGCTGCTGTGCACCGTCGGGACGGCGCCGCTCATCGGGGCCAGCAGCCTGGGCTTCCTGCCGTTCGTCGTGGCGTTCGGCATGTTCGCGCTGCCGCTCGCCTGGTCCATCACGGTCGGTGTGGCGGCGACGCTCGTGGCGGGCGGTGCCGCGGTGCTGACCGATCCCGGTGAGGGCACGTGGAGCGTCGCGATCATCGTCTTCGCCGTCGGCGTGATGACTGGAGGTGTGCGGCTCGTCTCGGACCGCGGCGAGGAGTACGAGCGGATGTCCCGGGAGCTCGCGATCGTCGAGGAGCGCGAGCGTGTGGCGCGCGACGTCCACGACGTCCTCGGGCACTCGCTCACCGTCGTGACGGTCAAGGCCGAGCTGGCCGAGCGGCTCGTCGACCTCGACCCGACGCGGGCCAAGGGTGAGCTGGCCGAGATCCAGGCCCTGAGCCGGCAGGCCCTGGCCGAGATCCGGGCGACGGTCGGTGGCCTGCGCGCGGCGAACCTCGCCGACGAGCTGGCCTCGGCGAGGACGGCCCTCGCGGGAGCCGGCATCGAGGCCCACGTGCCGGATGACCCGGGTGCCGTCGACCCGCGACACCGCACCGTCCTCGCCTGGGTGCTGCGCGAGGCCATGACCAACGTCGTGCGCCACAGCGCGGCCGCCACCTGCTGGGTGGAGCTCGCGACCAACCGCCTCACCGTCCGCGACGACGGACGCGGACGTGGCGAGCGGCTGGAGGGGAACGGCATACGCGGGCTGCGTGAGAGGGTCGAGGCCGCGGGGGGAGAGCTCTCGATCCACGACGGCCCCGGGGGCTGCGGGACCACGCTGGAGGTGACGCTGTGAGCAAGACGATCAGGGTGCTGCTCGCCGACGACCAGGCCCTGGTGCGCGGCGCCCTCGCGGCCCTGCTCGCCCTCGAGCCGGACCTCGAGGTCGTCGCGGAGGTCGGCCGCGGTGACGAGGTCGTCGGCGCCGCGCGAGCCGCACGCGCCGACGTGTGCCTGCTCGACATCGAGATGCCGGGGATCGACGGCATCGCCGCTGCCGCCGCCGTGCGAGACGCCCTGCCGGGCGTTCGCACCCTCGTCGTGACGACCTTCGGCCGTCCCGGCTACCTGCGCCGCGCCCTCGAGGCGGGCGCCTCCGGCTTCGTCGTCAAGGACACCCCGTCCCGCCAGCTGGCGGAGGCCGTGCGCCGGGTGCACGCGGGGCTGCGGGTGGTCGACCCGTCCCTGGCCACCGAGTCCCTCGTCGATGGGGCCAACCCGCTCACGGAGCGCGAGCGCGAGGTGCTCCGCGTGGCCCTCGGGGGCGGCCCGGTCGCCACGATCGCGGCCTCGGTCCACCTCTCGCCCGGCACGGTGCGCAACCACCTCAGCTCGGCCATCGGCAAGACGAACACGTCGACCCGTGCCGAGGCGGCCCGGGTGGCCCAGGAGCGTGGCTGGCTCTGACGCCCGATACCGGCTCGGGCCGCGGCCTCGTGCTCGGTCCGTCGAAAAGTCACCGGACCGAACACGGATCACCCGGACGAGGTCGTCCGCCCTTTCGGGAATCGAAGTGTCGATCGCGACCGCCACTGTTCGACGTCGTGGTGGAGGCTGGGACCGACCCGCCACGCACACCACAGGAGAGACCATGCGCTACCTCATGATCCACAAGATCGACGAGTCCCGTCCGGAGGCCTGGAACCCGAGCCAGGAGTTCCAGGACGCGATGGGCGCGCTGATGGGCGAGTACACCGAGTCCGGCGTGCTGCTCGCAGCCGAGGGCGTCACGCAGAGCAAGGACGGCGCCATCGTGCGCAAGACCGAGGGCGCCGGCGTGACGGTGACCGACGGCCCGTTCAGCGAGGCCCGCGAGGTCATCGGCGGCTTCGCCCTCGTCAACGTCGACAGCAAGGAGCAGGCGCTCGAGCTCGCCGGAAAGTTCGCCTCGCTCTTCGACGAGGTCTCCGTCGAGGTGCGCCGCGTCTACGAGTTCGAGGACCTGCCCGAGCAGGCCTGAGGTCCCCGCGTCGCGGAGCTCGCACCCTGGGCGGGGTGCGAGCTCCACGCAGCCGGTGGCCGGCCCGGGACGCCGGGCAGGTCAGCCAGGTCAGATGGGTCAGGCAGGTCAGGCAGGTCAGGCAGGTCAGGCAGGTCAGGCAGGTCAGGCAGGTCAGGCAGGTCAGGCAGGTCAGGCGGTTGCCGGTGTCGCCGTGCTGCTGCCCGCGGCCCGGCGGGCCATGACGGCTGCCACGAGCTCGACGATGCCGATGACGATGAGCACAATGCCGGCGACCCGCGTGAGCACCACGAGCGAGGACCCCGGGAAGATCGCGACGACCAGGCCGCCGAGGATCGCGACGGCACCGAAGACGATGAGGAACACCCGTGCCCCGGTCGTCCGCTCGGAGCCGAACCCCTGGGCGAGCGCGGCGATGCCCTCGGCGATCCAGCCGATCGCGATGAAGATGGCGATGACCAAGAGCGAGGCGCCCGGCCGGAACAGGCAGACGATCCCGGCGACGATCGAGAGCACGCCGAGCCCGATCGAGACCGGCTTGAGCCAGCCCGGTTCGCTCGGCAGCTCACGGGTCACCGCGATGCGGACCGCACCGGTGACGATGAGCTGCAGCCCGAACAGGATCGCGACGATGAGCAGCGTCGCCTGGGGCCACACGAGGACGAGGATGCCGAGGACGACCGACAGCACGCCCACGGCGATGAGAGCGCCCGACCATCCGGATGAGGGCGTGGAAGCCGACCACGCGCTGGCGGCCTCCCGGCGGGTCCGCGGCGCCGCGGACCCGGGCTCGGGGGTGGGCTCGACCGGATCGGGTGACGCTGCGTTCGGGACGGTGCTCGACATGGCTTCCTCCTGAGGGGTGCTGCCCGAGGTGCGACACCTCCAGTCTCGTCCTCATCCGCCTCCGACGGCGGTTTTTGCGCGCGACCCGCGCGGCGGCACCCGGCCGTCCGTGGCGGGCCCCCCGGTGGACCGATAGCGTCGACGCCGTGAACATCATCTTCGTGGAGCCGTCGTTCCCGGCCAACCAGCGCCGCTTCGTCAACGCCCTGGCCTCCGTGGGCGCGAACGTCTACGGCATCGGCGAGTCCGACGAGTCGCACCTCGGGGACGAGGTGCTCGGTGCCCTCCGCGGCTACTACCGCGTCGGCTCCGTGACGAACGTCGACCAGATGGTCGAGGCGGTCCGCTACTTCCAGGACAAGGTGTGGATCGACGCCCTCGAGGCGACCGTCGAGGCACACACGATGCCCGCGGCGCAGGTCCGCGAGGCGTGCGGGATCCCGGGCACGAGCGTCCGCACCACGTGGCTGTGCCGCGACAAGCCGTCGATGAAGGAGGCGCTGCGCCGGGCCGGGGTGCCGACCGCTGCGAGTGCGGCCGTCGACTCCGCCGCGGAGGCGCGGGCCTTCGCCGAGCGCGAGGGCTACCCGCTCATCCTCAAGCCCCGAGCGGGAGCCGGCGCCCAGGGCACGGTCCGCGTCGACAGCGACCACGAGCTCGAGCAGGCGTTGCAGGGCTACGGCCGCGAGGGCGCGAGCTCGATCGCCATCGAGGAGTTCGTCGAGGGCCACGAGGGCTTCTACGACACGATCAGCCTCCACGGGCAGGTCGTGCACGACTGGGCGACGCACTACTACCCCAACGTCCTCGAGGCGATGCGCCACCGCTGGATCTCGCCGCAGTTCATCACGACGAACCGCATCGACGACCCGACCAACGCCTTCTATGCCGAGGTGCGTGCGCTCGGTCGCCGCGTCATCGAGGCGCTCGGCATCGAGACGTCGGCGACCCACATGGAGTGGTTCTACGGCCCGAAGGGCTTGAAGTTCAGCGAGATCGGCTGCCGTCCGCCGGGTGTCGGCGCCTGGGACGTCTACTCCGCTGCCAACGAGGTCGACGTCTACCGCGAGTGGGCGCACGTCATCACTCACCAGGCGCCCGAGCAGCCGATGCAGCGCACGTATGCCGCCGGCATCGTCGCGCTGCGCCCCGACCGCGACGGGTCGATCACCGGCTACACCGGCATCGACGAGGTCCAGTCCCGCTACGGCGAGTGGATCATCGACGGCCACTTCCCGCCGGTCGGGCACGGCACGCAGGCGGTCGAGGCCGGCTACATGGCCAACGCGTGGGTGCGGCTGCGCCACCCCGACTTCGACACCGCGCGGGCCATGCTGGACGACGTCGGTCGCACGATCCACGTGCACGCAGGCTGAGCGCGGCAGAGCTCGCCCGATGCCGACGACGATCCTGCTCGGACCCCAACGGTTCACCACGACCGTGGGGTCCACCGTGCGCGCCCTCGGCGTGGCCGGACGCATCGCCATGGTCAACTCCGGCTGGGAGGAGCGCGAGTCCGACGACGGCGAGCTCGCCGGCCACCTCGACGGACGCGGTGTCAACCTCCGGTTGCACCACCGGATGATGGACGTGCTGACCAAGGACCGTCACTTCGCGGCGGCGGCGATCGCGTTCCGGGACCGCATGGACGAGCTGCGCGCCTTCTACGGCATCCGGCTCCAGGCCGCGATCGACGCCGTGCACGCCGTCGCGCACCGCACCTCGATCCACGCCGTCGGCCCCGTCGCCGAGGAGGCCGCGCTCGAGGCCGTCCGCGAGGTCGACCGGTGGTATGCCGCCGAGCTGGACGAGCTCTACCGCTCGGTCCGCGCCACCGCGCCCCTCGACGAGAGCGGCACCATCGGCTGGCACCGGGGCGAGATCGGGGCGGTCCTCGACGAGTGCGAGGCGGTCGTCATCGCGGGCGGCAACGTGCGCACGCTGCTGCGGACGCTCCGGGTCTTCGACGTCGAGCTCCGCCCCGAGCAGTCGGTCGTCGCGTGGTCCGCCGGTGCGATGGCGCTGACCGACGAGGTCGTCCTCTTCCACGACTACACCCCGCACGGCATCACGGCCGCCGAGGTGCACGACCGGGGCCTCGGACGGCTGCCGGGCGTCGTCGCACTGCCCCACGCCAAGCGGCGCCTCCGGCTCGACGACCACGAGCGGATGTCGGTGCTCGCCCGGCGCTTCGCCGACCACCGGCTGCTCCTGCTCGACGACGGCGCCGTCGTGCGCTTCGCCGACGGCGCGACCGACCTGCCCGCCGGTGCCCGCGTCCTCGACCGCACCGGTCACGTCTCGGTGGTGGGGGCCTCGTGAGTGCCATGGAACGGCTCGCGGTCAACCGCCTGCGCGAGCGGCTGCCGCTCGACGGGCCGACGATCGACCGATTCCTTGAGCGCTTCGGCTGCCCGATCGTCGAAGGCGAGCGAGCGACCTTCCTCTACCGGGGCGACGTCGACGAGGTGTGGGTGCGACACCGGGTCGTCGGCCTCCCGGATCCATTGCCGCTCAAGCGGATCGGTGACTCGGACCTGTGGTCGGTGACGACCGTCCTGCCCGAGGGATCGCGGGTCGAGTACCAGATCGAGATCCGCAAGGGCGAGCACTACGAGCGCTTCAACGACCCCCTCAACCCGCGGCTGGCGCACAGCCCGATGGGGTCGTCGTCGGTGTGCGCGGCGATCGGCTACCGCGTGCCCGAGTGGGTCGGCTTCGACCCGGAGGCCCGCCAGGGAACCCTCGTCGACCTGCAGGTCCGCAGCAAGGCCCTGCGGCGGGACCAGCCCGTGCAGATCTACCTGCCGGCCCGCTTCAACCGCGCGCAGCGCTATCCGCTGCTCGTCGTCCACGACGGCACCGACTACCTCGAGTTCGCGGCGATGAAGACCGTGCTCGACAACCTCATCCACCGCCTCGACGTCGACCCCGTCGTCGCCGTCTTCGTGCCACCGCGCGACCGGCTCAAGGAGTACCCCAACCATGCGCCGCACGCCCGGTTCATCGCGCGCGAGCTGGTGCCGCTGCTCACCGAGCAACTGCCCCTCATCGACACACCGGAGGCGCGCTGCCTCATGGGCAGCTCGTTCGGTGGCGTCGCCTCGCTCTCGACGGCGGTGCGCTACCCCGGCTTCTTCGGCTCGCTCATGCTGCAGTCAGCGTCGCTCGTCTTCACCGACATCGGCTTCGACCACGGCGGCGGCCCCGCCTTCGACCCGGTCGTGAAGTTCGTCAACCGCTTCCGCGAGAAGCCGTCCGCCGTCGTCGACCGGCTCTTCATGTCGTGCGGGGTCTACGAGCCCCTCATCACCCCGAACCGGTCGATGGTCCCGGTCTTCCGCCACACGGGCATGACGGTGCGCTACACGGAGTCGCGTGACGGCCACAACTGGGAGAACTGGCGCGACCGCCTCGGAGACGGCCTCGCCTGGCTCTTCCCCGGACCCCAGAAGTTCGTCTACGAGTGACGAACGCGAGTGAGAAGGCAGGGAACCCATGAAGGTGACCGACCGGTGGTACTCCGACCGACTGGGTCAGGACATCACCGTCGCGCGATGGGGCACCTACGGCGTGCCGGTGCTGCTCTTCCCGACCGCAGGCGGTGACGCGGAGGAGGTCGAGCGACACAAGATGATCGCGCACCTCCAGCCGCTCATCAACGCGGGGAGGGCGAAGATCTACTCGTGCGACAGCGTCGCCGGCAAGGCGATGGCCGAGCGGGTCGGGTCGACGGAGTACCGCATGGCGCTCTTCAACGCCTTCCACGAAACCATCGCGCAGGAGGTCATCCCGGCGATCCACTCCGACGTCGGAGGCCGGCTGCCCGTCGTCGTCGCCGGCGCCTCGATCGGCGCCTTCAACGCCCTCGCGATCACGTGCCGCTACCCGCACCTCGTCGACTCCGCCGTGTGCATGAGCGGGACGTATGCCGTGGACAAGTTCATCGGCGGCCCCTTCACCGACGACATGTACTTCAGCTCACCGCTGCACTTCCTGCCCGACCTCGAGGGCCCGGCCCTCGACGGTCTGCGCCGCCGCTTGATCGTGCTGGCCTCGGGCAGCGGCCAGTGGGAGGACCCCGGCGAGGCCTGGGCCATGGCGGAGGTCCTCGGCCGCAAGGGCATCCCGAACCGGGTCGACGACTGGGGTCCGGCCTACAAGCACGACTGGCCGACGTGGTGGGAGATGCTGCCCACCTACCTCGACGACCTGCTCCCCTGACGGCATACGCCCTCACCTCCAACCACCCCTCGAGTGGTCACTCCCGTACGTCGGCCCGGTGCGGTGGGTGTGAACTGAACCGACCACTCGAGGTGGCCCCCCGTCGAGTGGTCACTCCCGTACGTC
>KK211150.1:291422-684426 GCA_000620545.1 Intrasporangiaceae bacterium URHB0013
GAACCGACCACTCGAGGTGGCCCCCCGTCGAGTGGTCACTTCGGTACGCGTGACGGCATCGGGAATCGGGAGGCCGCGGGTGGGTGCGGGGCCGTAGCGTACGTCGCATGGAGTCGAAGAGCACCACTGCGAAGACCGCGTCGCGCCCGTCCGGAGGGTCCCACCCCGCCGACGTCCACGACATGATCCGCGTCCAGGGCGCCCGCGAGAACAACCTCAAGGACGTCAGCCTCGACCTGCCGAAGCGCCGGCTCACCGCGTTCACCGGCGTCTCGGGCTCCGGCAAGAGCTCGCTCGTCTTCGCGACGATCGCCGCGGAGTCGCAGCGGATGATCAACGAGACCTACAGCGCCTTCGTCCAGGGCTTCATGCCGTCGCTCTCGCGTCCCGAGGTCGACTACCTCGACGGGCTGACGACGGCGATCATCGTCGACCAGGAGCGGATGGGCGCCAACCCGCGCTCGACCGTCGGCACCGCGACCGACGCCAACGCGATGCTCCGCATCCTCTTCAGCCGCATCGGCACCCCGCACATCGGGCCGCCGACCGCGTTCGCCTTCAACGTCCCGACGCGCGTCGCGAGCGGCGTCATGAAGACGGACAAGGGCGGCCGGCAGGAGACCGCGGTCGTCCGTGAGGCGGTCTACCAGGGCGGCATGTGCGCGCGCTGCGAGGGCATGGGCTCGGTCAACGACTTCGACCTCACCGCGATCTATGACGAGTCGAAGTCGCTCTCGGAGGGTGGCCTGCTCGTCCCCGGCTACAGCATGGACGGGTGGTACGGCCGCGTCTTCAGCGGCGCCGGCCTGCCGATGGACAAGCCGCTCGGGACGTTCACCCCGAAGCAGCTCCAGAAGCTCCTCTACGGCCAGCCCGAGAAGATCAAGGTCGAGGGCGTCAACCTCACCTACGAGGGCGTCCTCACGAAGGTGCAGAAGTCGATGCTGTCCAAGGATCTCGAGGCGATGCAGCCGCACGTGCGCCGTTTCGTCGAGCGCGCGGTCACCTTCACGACGTGCCCGGACTGCAACGGCACCCGGCTGTCGAAGGAGGCGCTGAGCTCGACGATCAAGGGCAAGAACATCGCCGAGCTCTGCACCATGCAGATCAGCGACCTCGCCGAGTGGCTCCGCGACCTCGATGAGCCGTCGGTCGCCCCGCTGCTCCGTGGCCTGCAGCACCTGCTCGACTCGTTCGCCGAGATCGGCCTGGGCTACCTCTCGCTCGACCGGCCGGCCGGCACGCTGTCAGGGGGTGAGGCCCAGCGCACGAAGATGATCCGCCACCTCGGCTCCTCGCTCACCGACGTCACCTACGTCTTCGACGAGCCGACCATCGGCCTGCACCCCCACGACATCGCGCGGATGAACCAGCTGCTCCTCCAGCTGCGCGACAAGGGCAACACGGTGCTCGTCGTCGAGCACAAGCCCGAGACGATCGCGATCGCCGACCACGTCGTCGACCTCGGCCCCGGCGCCGGCACGGCGGGCGGCCAGGTCGTCTTCGAGGGCACCGTCGAGGGCCTGCGCCGGAGTGACACGACGACGGGCCACCACCTCGACGACCGGGTGCGCCTCAAGGACTCGCTGCGTGCGGCGTCGGGCGCGATGGAGGTCCGCGGTGCCTCCACCCACAACCTCCGGGAGGTCGACGTCGACATCCCGCTCGGCGTGCTCTGCGTCATCACCGGGGTCGCGGGGTCCGGCAAGAGCTCGCTGATCCACGGGTCGGTGGCCAGGCGCGAGGGCGTCGTGGTCGTCGACCAGGGCGCGATCCGCGGCTCGCGGCGGAGCAACCCCGCGACCTACACCGGCCTGCTCGAGCCGATCCGCAAGGCCTTCGCCAAGGCCAACGGGGTCAAGCCCGCACTCTTCAGCTCCAACTCCGAGGGGGCCTGCCCCGCCTGCAACGGCGCGGGCATCATCTACACCGAGCTCGGCGTCATGGCGACGGTCGAGTCGACGTGCGAGGAGTGCGAGGGCCGGCGCTTCCAGGCGGCGGTGCTCGAGTACGAGCTCGGCGGGCGCAACATCGCCGAGGTGCTCGCGCTGCCGGTGGCCGAGGCGCTGGACTTCTTCGACGAGGGCGAGGCGCGCACGCCCGCCGCGCACACGATCCTCGAGCGGCTCGCCGACGTCGGCCTCGGCTACCTCACGCTCGGACAGCCCCTCACCACCCTGTCCGGCGGTGAGCGCCAGCGCCTCAAGCTGGCCGCGCAGATGGCCGAGAAGGGCGACGTCTACGTCCTCGACGAGCCGACGACCGGACTCCACCTCGCCGACGTCGAGAACCTGCTGGGCCTGCTCGACCGACTCGTCGACTCGGGCAAGTCCGTCCTCGTCATCGAGCACCACCAGGCGGTGATGGCCCACGCCGACTGGATCATCGACCTCGGCCCGGGTGCCGGTCACGACGGCGGCCGCGTCGTCTTCGAGGGGACGCCGGCCGACCTCGTCGCGGCGCGGTCGACCCTCACCGGCGAGCACCTCGCGACCTACGTCGGCGCCTGACGGACCGGCTGCGGCGGGGGGACGGGCTCGTGGACGTGCTCGAGGCGGCGGTGACGGAGGTTGTCCGCGAGCACCGCTTCTCCGGCGTGGTGTGGGTCGACCGTGGTGCGCGCACCGAGCACGCCTCGGCCCACGGGCTCGCCGATCGCGCCCTCGAGCTGCCCAACACGCTCGACACGCGCTTCGGCGTGGCCAGCGTCTGCAAGGGCCTGACCGCCCTGACCGTGGTCAGCCTCGTATCCGAGGGGCGCCTCGCACTCGACACCGCGGCCCGAGCGGTCGTGGGCGACGACCTGCCCGACATCGGCAGCGACGTCACGATCGAGCACCTGCTGTCCCACCGCTCGGGCATCGGCGACTACGTCGACGAGGAGGCCGGATTCGACGCGTCCTCCTACGTCCTGACCGTGCCCGTCCACCGGCTCGCCACGACCGAGGGCTACCTGCCGGCGATGCGGGGGATACCGGCGAAATTCTCTGCGGGGGAACGCTTCTCGTACTGCAACAGCGGCTACGTCGTGCTTGCCCTCGTCATCGAGCGAGTGACCGGCACGGGCTTCCACGAGGCGGTCGAGCAGCGGGTGTGCGGCCCGGCGGGACTGCGCGACACGGCATACCTCCGCTCGGACGAGCTGCCCGCCCGAGCGGCCCGCGGCTACCTCGATGCGGACGGGCTGCGCACCAACGTGCTGCACCTGCCGGTCCGCGGCAGTGGTGACGGTGGCATCTACACGACCGTCGCCGACCTCCACGCGCTGTGGTCGGCCTTCCTCGACGGCCGCGTCGTCGAGGAGCCCTGGGTGGCGGAGATGTTGCGTCCGCGCACGCCCGTCCTCGAGGACGGACGGCGCTACGGCCTCGGCTTCTGGCTCGACGGGACGGGTGAGGCGATCGTGCTCAACGGCTTCGACGCGGGCGTCTCCGCCGTCACGCGGCACGAGCCGGGCCGGTCGCTGACCTGGTCGGTCGTGTCCAACACGAGCGACGGGGCATGGCCGGTCGCGCGGCGCCTGGCTGACGTCCTCGCGGGCTGACTCCGATCCCAAGTGCTCCGTCTCGTCCCAAGGAGAGGCCCGTGGTCGACGACGATCCCGAGGCTGACAGTCTCGTACCGACCTCCACATGAAAGGTGACCCACCACCGATGACCACGCCGACCGGGACTGCCCGCCACCCTGACCTCCGTATCGGCATCATCGGCTTCGGCCTGCGCGCCAGCCTCGCCCGCTACGCGCACCGCCCGGGCGAGGGCAGCCGGGTCACCGTGGTGTGCGACCCGGCCGAGCGGGGCCGCGCGGACGCCGCCGAGCGCATAGACGGCGTACGCCTCGTCGCGTCGCTGGACGAGCTGCTCGTCCCGCACGTGCGGGACGAGCTGGACGCCGTGCTCGTGCTCACGCCCGACCACGCGCACGCCGAGCACGCGGTACGCACCCTGGGGGCCGGCATACCCACGTTCGTCGAGAAGCCGCTCGCCACGAGCGTCGCGGACGCCGACCGCATCCTGGAGGCGGCGCACCGCACGCGGACGCGCCTCTACGTCGGGCACAACATGCGCCACATGCCGGTCGTCCGGGCGATGCGCGGCGTCATCGAGGCGGGCACGATCGGCGAGGTCAAGGCGGTCTGGTGCCGGCACTTCGTCTCGGCGGGCGGCGACTACTACTTCAAGGACTGGCACGCCGACCGGCGCAACACGACCGGGCTCCTCCTCCAGAAGGGCGCCCACGACCTCGACGTCATCCACTGGCTCGCCGGCGCCTACACGCGACGGGTCAGTGCGGTCGGCGGCCTCACGGTCTACGGCGACATCACCGACCACCGCGACAACTCCGGCCGGCGGATGGCCGACTGGTACTCGCTGGACAACTGGCCGCCCACCGAGCAGCGCGAGCTCAACCCGGTCGTCGACGTCGAGGACATCTCGATGGCCAACCTCGTGCTCGAGGGCGGCGTGCTCGCCAGCTACCAGCAGTGCCACTTCACGCCGGACTACTGGCGCAACTACACCGTCATCGGCACGAAGGGCCGGCTCGAGAACTTCGGCGACGGCCCGGGCGCGGTCGTCAAGGTCTGGACGCGCCGCACCGACACCTATCGCGAGGACGCCGACGAGGTCATCGAGATCCCGGCGGCCGACACGACCGGCCACGGCGGCGCCGACCCGCTGCTCATCGCCGAGTTCGTCCGGTTCGCGCGCGACGGCGGCCCGACGATGACCTCGCCAGTGGCGGCCCGCGAGGCCGTGGCCGCCGGCGCCTCGGCGACCACCTCGCTGCGCACGGGCGGTGGCGCGGTCGACGTGCCGGCCCTCGACCCGGCGCTCGTCGCGTGGTTCGAGGGCGGTCAGGCCTGAGGGGTGCCACCGGCGTCGTGTCACCGGCGTCTTATCACCGACGTCGTCACCGGCGTCGTATCACCGGCGTCGGTGGTGCCCTCTGAGGTGAAGGGCTCCGCGGCCGAGCGGGTCCCTTCCCCCGAAGGACGTGCGCACCGTGAGCGTCACCGACGTCTTCCCCCTCATCAAGGCCCCCGAGGCGTGGCCGGTGCCGGTCGTCGCGACGATCGCCATGGTGTGCCTCGCCGGGCTCGACCTGGTCGGTGCCCTCTTCGCCAAGGAGTGGGCCGAGAACGGCAGCATCCGCGCGCTCGTGCTCGGCGCAGGCGCCTTCCTCGTCCTCTTCTGGGTGTATGCGTCGTCGCTGAGGTACGCCGAGCTCGCCCTCGTGACGATGGGCTGGGTGGTCATGCTCCAGGTCGGGTTGGTCCTCATCGACCGCTGGCGCTATGGGGTCGAGCTGCCCACCGGCAAGTGGGTCGCGATCGGGATCGTGCTCGCTGCGCAGGCCTATCTCGTGCTCGCCCCGACCGCTGAGCAGGCCAAAACCGTGGCGGGCGTCGGCGGCTAGACTTCGGAGCACGGACAGGGGGCTCCGGGATCCGTCGGTGCCGCCTGCCGCTCGCTCTCTGTGCCCGCTGCAGTCCCGGGTCCGGCCTCCGGCCGGGCGCCCTCGAAGGAAGTCCATGCGCCGACGTCTCGTCCGCCCCGCCGTGGTGGCGACGTTCGGCGTGCTCGCGCTGGCCTCGGGTGCCGCGTGCACGAGCAGTCCGGCCGCGCCCGTCGCGAAGGGCCGCACGACGCCCGGCCGCGGTCCCACGGCGGCGCCCACCCCCGAGCCCAAGCCCCTGGTGGTGGGCACGGTCTTCGACCACACGACGCTCGACCCGGCGCGCCAGTTCGACCGCAGCGGGTCGATGCTCACGCATGCGCTTTACGAGACGCTGACGACGCTCGACCCGGACGACCCGACGAAGGTCGTCCCCGGGATGGCCGAGTACACGCTGTCGCCCGAGGGGCGCTGGCTGACGCTCCGGCTGCGCAAGAACCTCGTCTTCTCCGACGGCACGCCGGTGACGACCGACGACGTCCTCTTCACCCTCCAGCGCGCACGGGGCCTGTCCGGGCCGGCCGCATCGGTGCTCGGCACCGTCTCGGGGGTCAAGGTCGACGACCGCACCTTCACGCTCAGCTCGCCCGGCTCGAACTTCGCCCTGCCCGCGATCCTCGCCAACCCGGCCTTCGGCATCCTCAATGCCACGGCGGTCAAGTCCCACGGCGGCACCATCGGCCCCGGCGACGAGGCGGGCGCCTACCTGTCCGAGCACTCGGCAGGCTCGGGGCCCTACGTCATCCAGAGCGTCCGGGGCACGTCGGAGGTGCGGCTCGCAGCCAACCCGATGTGGTCGGGCCCGACTCCCGCGTTCCCCGAGGTCGTCGTCCGCAACCTCGACGCACGTGAGCAGCTGGCCGACATCGGGTCCGGCGGTGCGGACGTCGTCCTCGACCTCTCGCCGACCCAGGCGGCCGCGGCCACCGGACGGCCGCAGGGCTCGGCGGTCACGGTCACGACGATGCGCTCGAGCACGCTGGTCTACCTCGCCCTCGGGCACGACAAGAAACTCAACGCCTGGACCGCCAACCCCGACTTCGCCGAAGCGGTGCGCCGCGGCCTCGACCGCGAGGCGCTGGGCCGCGCCGCTCCCGGCTCGGCCCCGGCAGCGGGCCTCATCCCCGCGGGCATCGTGGGCTCGCTCGAGGACCTGACGCTGAACCCGCCGTCCGCCTCGACCGACGGCAGCGGCACGCCCGGGACCGGCCCGACCGGCACCGGCCCGGCCGGCACCGGCCCGGCAGGCAGCGGCACACCGAGGCCCACCAGTCCCGCGCCCAGCTCGACCCCGTCGGGCACGGGCACCACGGCGACACCGGGCGGCATCCTCACGACCGGGCCGGACGGCATACCCACCCCGGTGGTGACGCTTCCCTTGGTGCCGGAGCGCGACCTCGTGGCGGCCAGGGCGGCGCTGCGACGATCGGGATACGCCGGGCAGCCGATCCCGCTGTCGTATGCCGATGACCTGCCGATCCAGGGCATCCCGACGAGCACGCTCGCGATGGCGGTGCGCGACCAGCTCGCGCAGGTCGGCATCAAGGTCCGGCTCAACCCGGCGCCCGCGGCCGAGGCGCTCGCGGCCTATCGGGGCGGTCGCAGCGCGTTCAGCCTGTGGGGCTGGAGCCCCGACTACCCGGACCCCGAGAACTACCTCGCGTTCGCTCCCGGCGAGCTCGTCGGGTCCCGCGCCGGCTGGGCACGTGGCACCGACGTGCTCGTCGACGACGTCACCGAGGCCGCGCGCGCCTCCGTCGGCGACAACCGCGAGGGGGCGTATGCCGCGTGGCAGCTCGTGATGAACGAGCGGAGCCCGTTCGTCCCCCTCCTCCAGCCGGCGACGCGGTTCGTCAGCGGCGACCGGGTCAAGGTCCTGCCGGGCAACCCCGTCTGGACCGTCGACCTCGCCCGGATCAGCTGACGAAGGCGACCGGGTCGGCGACGACCCGGTCGAGCGCGAGCAACGCTGCGCCGGTGGCGCCCGGCGCCGGGTCGTCGGGCGCGGTGACGACCCGCGACGTCACCCAGTGCGCCGAGAGCACACGGCGCACGAGCATCGCCTCGACGTCCGGCGCGAGGAGGGCGCCGACCTGGGCGAGGTGGCCCCCGAGGACGACCGTGGGGATGTCGAGGACGTTGACGACGCCGGCCAGCGCGATGCCGAGGGCGCGTGCGGCGGACCGGACGGCCGTGCGGGCCTTGTCGTCGCCGGCGTGGGCCCGGCGCGCGAGCTCGGCCGGTGGGGTGGACGCGTCGAGTCCGGCGGCGGCGAGCATGGCGAGCCGGCCGGCATACTGCTCGAGGCAGCCGGTGGAGCCGCAGCGGCAGGTGGGACCCTCGGGGTCGACGCAGACGTGGCCGATCTCACCGGCCCAGCCGTGGCGGCCGGTCATGACCGTGCCGTCGACGACGACCGCACCACCGATGCCGACCTCGCCGCTGAGGTAGACGAAGTCCTGGGGCTCGCTGCTGCGTCCCGGGGCCGGGTGGGCGAACGCGTGCGCCGCGAGGTCGGCCTCGTTGCCGACACAGAGGGTCAGGTCGCCGAGGGCGCCGCGGAGGGCGGCGCCCGGGGTCACGTCCTCCCAGCCGAGGTTGGGGGCGCTGAGCAACCGGCCCTCGGTGTGGTCGACGATGCCGGGCAGGGCGAGACCCGCCCCGACGACGGTCATGCCGGGTGGTGTCGAGGCGAGGACCCGAGTCGTGAGGGTGCGGAGGCGTCGGAGGCTCGGGCCGGGCCTGGAGCCGGCGAGGTCGAGCGGGACGAGCTGCTCGGCGAGGACCTCCCCCGTCAGGCCGACGAGACGCGCTGCGAGCTGGCCGACCCCGACCTGGAGGCCGAGGGCGGCGAAGCGACCGGTCGAGGCCGTGAGCGGGGTTGCCGGTCGGCCCGGTCGGCCCGGGCGGCTCGGTCGGCCCGGCTGGCCCGGCTGGCCGGGTCCGCCGATCGCTGAATCGACCTCGGCGAGCACGCCGCCGGTCACGAGCTCGTCGACGAGGCGCGACACCGTCGAGCGGGTCAGGGACGTGGCGGCGGCGACGTCCGCACGGGACGGCGGGGCCTCCGCGGCGAGGACGGTGCGCGCGACGAGGGCGAGGTTCGCGTGGCGCAGGCTCGCCTGCCGCAGGTTGGCCATGCCTTGACCCTAGTCGGTCACGGCTATAAGTTGCATGGCAAAACTAATCCCATCACGAGGAGTCGCAATGACGCGCCAGCCCACCCCCGACGACCGTTTCTCCTTCGGCCTGTGGACCGTCGGCTGGACCGGCACCGACCCGTTCGGTGGCCCCAGCCGACCGGCGCTCGACCCCTGGGAGTACTCCGACAAGCTCGCCGAGCTCGGCGCGTGGGGCATCACGTTCCACGACAACGACGTCTTCCCGTTCGACGCCGACGACGCGACGCGGGCCCGGATCTGCGGCCAGCTCAAGGACGCGACCGACCGTGCCGGCCTGACCATCGAGATGGTCACGACCAACACGTTCAGCCACCCGGTCTTCAAGGACGGTGGCCTGACCGCCAACGACCGTGGGGTGCGCCGCTTCGGCCTGCGCAAGGTGCTCCGCGCCGTCGACCTCGCGGCCGAGATGGGCGCGTCGACGTTCGTCATGTGGGGTGGGCGTGAGGGCAGCGAGTACGACGGGTCCAAGGACCTGCATGCTGCGTTCGACCGCTACAAGGAGGGGCTCGACACCGTCGCGGGCTACATCAAGTCCCAGGGCTACGACCTGCGGATCGCCTTGGAGCCCAAGCCGAACGAGCCCCGCGGCGACATCTTCCTGCCGACGGTCGGGCATGCGCTCGCGCTCATCGCCGAGCTCGAGCACGGAGACATCGTCGGGCTCAACCCGGAGACGGGGCACGAGCAGATGGCCGGCCTCAACTACACCCACGCGCTGGGGCAGGCGCTGTGGAGCGACAAGCTCTTCCACATCGACCTCAACGGCCAGCGCGGCATCAAGTACGACCAGGACCTCGTCTTCGGCCACGGCGACCTCGCCTCGGCCTTCTTCACCGTCGACCTCATCGAGAACGGCTTCCCCGGCGTGCCTGACGGGCCGCGCTACACCGGGCCGCGGCACTTCGACTACAAGCCGTCGCGCACTGAGCACATGGACGGCGTGTGGGAGTCGGCCAAGGCGTGCATGTCGATGTACCTGCTGCTGGCCGACAAGGCCGCGGCCTTCCGCGCCGACCCGCGCACCGCGGAGGCGTGGGCGTATGCCGGTGTGCTCGACCTCGCCGAGCCGACCCTGGGTGCGGGCGAGTCGCTCGACGACTTCCTCGCGACCGACGACGGTTTCGACCCGGAGAAGGCGGCTGAGCGGGACTACGGCTTCGTCCGGCTCAACCAGCTCGCGCTCGAGCACCTCATCAGCTGAGGCACTCGAGCGCGGCTCTGTGCGCTGCGGGTCGGGGCGGGGGCTGGGGGTCGGTTGCGTCTCAGTCGACGCAGAGGCAGAAGGGGTGGCCGGCGGGGTCGAGGAAGACGCGGAACGACGTGCCCGGCTGGTGCTCGTGCTTGGTGGCACCGAGTGCGAGCACGGCCGGCTCGGCCTCGTCGAGGTCGTCGACCATGACGTCGAGGTGCATCTGCTGCGGCACCTCCTGGGCCGGCCACTTCGGCGGGGTGAAGCCCTCGACCTGTTGGAAGCAGATGCACTGCCCGTTGGTGTCGCGGATCTCGCCCCACCCGTCGGACGTCTTGACCGTCCAGTCGAGCAGGGTGCCGTAGAAGGTCGCGAGCGCGTCGGCGTCGGGACAGTCGATGACGAAGCTGGGGTAGCGAGCGATAGCCATGGCCCGACGTTAGGGCGTCTCCCGGACGATCGGCGTCCGTATGCCGCGGGCAGTTCTCCCGAGTCGTCGGCGCGCGTCGCTACCCTCGAAGCATGCACAGGATCTTCACCACGTCCGTCGCGTCGGTCTATCCGCACTACGTGAACAAGGTCGAGCGGAAGGGCCGCACCAAAGCCGAGCTCGACGAGGTGATCGAGTGGCTGACCGGCTTCGACGAGAAGGCCCTCGACCAGCACCTCGCCGCCGAGACGACGTTCGAGGACTTCTTCGGCCAGGCCCAGCTCAACCCCAACGTGTCGGAGATCAAGGGCACGGTCTGCGGGGTCCGCGTCGAGGACGTCGAGGACCCGCTCATGCAGAAGATCCGCTACCTCGACAAGCTCGTCGACGAGCTGGCCAAGGGCAAGTCGATGGAGAAGGTCCTCAGGGCCTGACGCCACACGTGGGCAGAACCAGGACGATCCGAGCAGCTACTTGCCATAGTGGAAAGCAGAGCGCACACTTTCCGACATGGAAAGTAAGCCGCCCCTCGGAGGCCCGGACGACGCCCGCTCCCTGTTGCATGTCGCCGACGAGTCGTCCCGCCGACTGACGGCCGGCCTCCGACTGCCGGCGGGGCTCTACCCGGTGCTCGGCGCCGCTGTCGCGGTGCAGATCGGCACGGCTGCCTACGGCATCGCCCAGCAGACCGTCCGCGGGCTCGCTGTGGCGCTGGCCGGTCTCGTCGTCTTCCTCCTTGTGGCTGCCGGGCTGCTCCACCAGTTCCGCCGGATCAACGGGGTCCGGGTCGACGGCCTCGCGAGCCGACTCCTGCTCGGGTCCGGCTCCATCGCGTCGCTCGGCTACGTCGGCGGCCTGGCCGCTGGGACGTGGGCTGCCTTCGCCTCGCTGTGGTGGGTCGTCGTCGCGGCAGCGGTGGTCGGGGGCGTCGCGTATGCCGTGGGCGCCCGGGATTGGTGGCAGGCGTACCGGCACGACCCGGTCACCCACGAACGGGGCGCCTCCCCGCGGATGCTCGCCGTGCTCGCGGTGGTGGTCTGCTTGGGGCTCGCGGCCCTGCTGGTCGTCGGCTGATGCCCGAGCTCGACCCACTCATCCACCACCCGGCTCGCCTGCAGCTCGTCACGAGCCTGGCGGCAGTGTCGGAAGCCGAGTTCTCCACGCTGCGTGACCTGCTCGGCGTCAGCGACTCGGTGATGTCCAAGCACGTGTCCGCTCTGGCCGACGCCGGCTACCTGACCTCCCGCAAGGGCCTGCACGAAGGGCGACGGACGACGTGGATCGCCCTGACACCCACCGGCCGGAAGGCGGTGCGCGCACACGTGGCGGCCCTGCGCCGGCTGATCGCCACGGTGGACTGACCCGACCGCCGAGCGCTACAGCAGTGCGGCGACGTGGGGACGGCTCACGGCGACGCTAGTCGTCCATGGCCTCGATCCCGAGCTCGGCGAGCTCGCCCATGCGCTCGCGGATGTGCTGGACCATGGCCTGCGGGGGCGGGTCCCAGCCGACGATCTCCTCGACGACGCGCAGCGGCTCCGTGGTCCGGTACGACCGGGTCGGGTTGCCGGGGAAGCGCTTGTCGGTGACGTTCGGGTCGTCCTCGATGGTGCCGACCGGCTCGACCCGATAGACGCGTGGCGGTCCGTCGCCGCGGGCGAGCTCGGCGGCCAGCGGGGCGCCCTCGCGGGTGGCGGTGAGGTAGAGGTGCCTGGACTGGCGGCCCGAGCCGTAGTTGGACCGCCAGCCCGGCGTCAGCAGGTCGCCGGGGCGCAGATCGGCTCGGGTCCCGTGGAAGAAGGGGCCGGGGTCGTCGACGACGCGGGGCGTGGGAGGCGGGTCGCGGAGCAGGCTGTCGAGCCGGGTCGTGAGGACCGCGACCCTGCTGCGTCCCCGCGGCGCCCGCGGGTAACGGCCCAGCACGTCGAGGACGACGGGCGTGGCTCGCTTGGCGGCCGCGGTGACGACGTACTCCGCCACCACGGGGTCGTCGCCCCGCGCCGGCTCGGCCGCCCGGGCGGCATGGACGGCCGAACCCAGGATGTGACGCACCTGCGTCGCCTTCGCCAGCGGATGGAGGTATGCCGCCGCGGCGGCATCTCCCGCAGCGGTCGCTGCGTGCCGGGCGGGCTCGGTCGACGCCTCCCTCGCAGCGCGGTGGGCGTCGGTGGCGGCTGTCCTCTGGAGGCGCGAGCGGGGCGCGCCCTCGACGAACTCTCGCGCGGCCCGGAGAGCGGCTGCCGGGCGCGGGTCGTCGGGCTGTGCCCTCTCGAAGAGGACGAGGGCAGGCTCGGCGCAGGACACGGCATACGCGACGATGGCGCGCAGCTCGTCCATCGTCAGCGTGAAGTCCCCGGACGGTGTCGGCATCTGGGACCCGGGCTCAGGCGTGACCGCTCAGCTGGCCCAGGCGGTCGGCGAGCGCGTCGACCATGGCGCCGGCGCGCTTCTCCGAGATCGCGGCCTTGCGGTCGCCGCCCTGGCTGGAGACCGCGAGCACGTCGATCGAGAGCTTCGCGCCGCCGGCCAGCGCTCGCAGCGCGTCGACCCGGTCGGCGAACGGCGAGCCGGTGCCGGGCGAGTAGTAGCGCACGACCTCGTCGACGTCGTCGGGGTAGAGGTCGGTCTTCGTCACCGCGATGATGAGCCAGATCGGCTTGTTGCGGCGCACGGCCATCGACGCGATCCGGTGCGAGGTGATGGTCCAGTCCTCGAGCTCGGCCGCGAGCTGCTCCTCGCGCGTCGCGGTGGCCACCCCGGTCGTGCCGGCGGCGCGGCGCGGTGTGGCATGACCGTTGGCGACGACATGGATCACGCCGTCGACCGGCTCGTCGTGGAAGACCTCGTCGAGGGCGCCGAGCCGCGTGGCCGCGTTGTCACCCGGCACCACGAGGAAGCGGAAGCCGTGCAGCTTGGCAGCACGGCGGGTCCGCCGTTCCATGACCGCCGAGCCCACCTCGGCCACGGCGTGGTCGGAGCCTCGACGCGTCAGCCGCTCGACGAGCTGGCTCTTGCCGACTCCGGTCATCCCGGTCACGGCGACCATGGGATAGCGGGCGCGCAGGAGCCGGCTCATCCGCTCCGGAGCCGTCGCGAGAGCGGTCAGCAGACCGCCGGCGACGGTCGCGCCCAGGGCGGTGCGACTCGACGTCGGCAGGATCGTCCGGATCCGGGATGAAGTCTGAGACACGGTGCCTCCTCGGCATGCTGGTCAGGAGCCAGTTGGCCCCCCGAGCCTACGTTCCGTCGGCCGCCGATCGCGCACTCGAGTGCTGCGAGCCACCGGCGGGCATCGAACAACACCCCGTCCTGGCGAGAGGACAGGGTGTTGCGTCTCCGACTCTAGTCGGGTGCCGTCAGCCACGTCGCGTCGCCCGGAGGGCGCAGATGGCTTACGGGGGACGGGAACGCTCGCTGCCCTAGACGGCGGGTGCGGCAAACCGCCCGCGCAGGGCGCGGCCCACGGACGAGCCCACCAGCAGGCCGAGAGAGATCGCGATGGCGACGCCGAGCAGGCCGAGGGCGACGTCGGTGGCCGACTCGCGACCCGCCGCGAGCTCGGTCACGCCCACGAGGCCGAGGCTGCCCGGCACGAGGAGCCAGAAGGCGGGGAGGAAGAGCACGAGCCGGGGCAGCTGTGGGCGTCGCAGCTCGACCGCGCTCGCGCCGAGACTGGCCGCGATCGCCCCGAGGAAGCCGCCGAGGCCGATCGAGCCGAGCTGTTGCCCGGCGAGCTGTGCCCCGAAGGCCAGGCTCAGCACGAGCAGGACCCAGCCCTGCATGCGCAGCGGAACTCCCTCCATGAGGCAGATGCTCGACCCGATGAGCAGCAGGCCCACGGGAGCGCCGACCCAGCCGATCTCGTCCACCCGGAGGTTGACCAGCGTCGAGGTCGGCACGCGCAGCAGAGCGGTGGCCATGAGCAGTCCGAGCGCGAACAGCCCGAGCTGTGCCAGACCGTAGGTCAGCCTGGCCGAGCCCGCCTGCATGTGACCGGCGGCGAGCTCGGACATGCCGTTGACGACGAGCGCTCCGGGGAGCAGGACCGCCAGTGGGGGCAGGACGGTGCGCAACGGACCCTCGAGCAGTCCGGCGTTGGCGGCGCCGAAGACGGCCAGGGACACGGCGAAGGCGGCCAGCGTCGGGAGCAGCGTCTTGACGACCTCGTAGCGCTCGGCCAGCTGCACGAGCGCGAGGACGATGAGTGCCCCGACCGCGGCCGCGGCGACGTTGGCCCACCCGGGCTGGAGGATCAGCGCGATGCCGACGGAGAGCACGGGCCAGGCCAGGGCGACGAGCCACGCCGGCTGCTGGACGGGGCGGCGGGCGGTGGCCGCGAGCTCGTCCCGGGCGTCGGCGACGGCGAGCTCGCCGTGGACGAGCTGGTGGCGGATGAGGCGGACGCTCGCGGCTTGGTGGAGTCGCAGGCCGGGGAGAGCCGAGCGATAGGTGGAGGGGCCTCCCGCGGTCAGCGTGACCTGCAGACCGGTGGGGCCGACTGCCGTCTGGAGCTCGGGGAAGCCGAGGCGGGCGCCCACCTCGGCGAGCTCCTCCTCGATCTCCTGCACCGGCTGCCCGGTCGCGATCATGGCCGTGCCGAGCTCGGACAGCAGGGCGCGGGTCTCGATCTGCGGGTCCGGCATGGTGGCCATCATGTCAAGCAGGTCGGTCGCCCGCGGCGGCGTCCGTGGGGAGAGAGCGGGTCGCGGCTGCGCCTCCTCGCGGCGGCGGTGATTGGATCGAGGCATGCGCATCTTCTTCACCGGCGGCAGCGGCAAGGCCGGCAAGCACGTCGCGACGTTCCTCGCCGAGCAGGGCCACCAAGTCACGAACGCCGACCTCGTGCCGCTACGGCATACGGCCGTCGACGACCTGAGGGTCGACCTCACGGACACCGGGGAGGTCTACTCGGCGCTCGCGGGGCTGGCACGCTTCGAGGAGCTGGAGCTCGCGGCCAAGCCGGCCTACGACGCCGTCGTGCACTTCGCCGCCGTGCCGGCGATCCTGCTCACGTCGGAGGCGAAGACGTACGCGACGAACGTGCTCAGCACGTACAACGTGCTCGAGGCGGCGACCCGGCTGGGCGTGCGCAAGGTCATCTTCGCGTCGTCGGAGACGACCTACGGCGTCTGCTTCGCCCAGGGTGAGCGGCGGCCGCTCTACGTGCCGGTCGACGAGGAGCACCCGACAGTGCCGGAGGACTCGTATGCGATGTCCAAGGTGGCCAACGAGGTGACGGCGCGCTCTTTCCAGGCACGCACCGGCTTCGACATCTACGGGCTGCGCATCAACAACGTCATCGAGCCGCACGAGTACGCCGAGATGTTCCCGCCGTTCCTGACGGACCCGGCGCTGCGGCGGCGCAACATCTTCGCCTACATCGACACCCGCGACCTCGGCCAGATGGTGCAGCGCTGCCTCGAGGTCGACGGGCTGGGCTACGAGGTCTTCAACGTCGCGAACGCCGACATGTCCGTCGCCGCGACGACCGACGAGGTGCGCGAGCGCTTCTACGACGGGGTGGAGCTGCGGCGGCCGATGGGGCGCAACGAGACCTTCTACTCCATCGACAAGGCCCGCGACCTGCTCGGCTACTCGCCGCAGCACTCCTGGCGCGACGTCCTGACGGACCCGCACGCGTCGTGAAGGCCGTCGTTTACGACGACTACGGGCGTATGCCGGTGATGAGGGACGTGCCGCCGCCCGAGTGTTCGTCTGGCGGGGTGGTCGTCGCCGTGAAGGCCACGGGCGTATGCCGTTCCGACTGGGCACGCGTGGATGGGGCACGACCCGGTGTCGTTGCCTCACATTCCCGGTCACGAGCTGGCCGGTGTCGTGGCTTCGGTCGGTCCTGGTGTGCGGGACTGGGCTGTCGGCGACCGGGTCACGGTGCCGTTCGTGTGCGGGTGTGGTCGGTGCTCGTGGTGTCTGGCCGGTGAGGCGCAGGTGTGCCCGGACCAGACGCAGCCGGGTTTCACCGGGCCCGGGTCGTTTGCTGAGCTCGTGGCGATCCACGGGGCTGACACGAACCTCGTGCGGCTGCCGGAGTCGGTCGACTTCGTGACGGCGGCGTCGCTCGGGTGCCGGTTCGCGACGGCGTTCCGGGCTCTGACGACGCACGGGCGGCTCGGGGCTGGCGAGTGGTTGGCGGTGCACGGGTGCGGCGGGCTCGGGCTGTCTGCCGTGATGATCGGGGCGGCGCTCGATGCTCGGGTGGTCGCGGTCGACGTGAATCCGCTTGCGCTGGAAAGGGCGTCGGCGTTGGGGGCTGCGGTGGTCGTCGATGCTGGCGAGGTCTCGGACGTGGCTGCAGCGATCCGGGAGGTGACGGGTGGCGGCGCGCACGTCTCCATCGATGCGTTCGGCTCTCCGGACACAGCGGTGGCGTCGGTGCGCAGCCTGCGCCGACGTGGCCGGCACGTGCAGGCCGGGCTCCTGCTTGGACCCAAGTCGACCCCACCGATCCCGATGGACGTTGTTATCTCCCAGGAGCTCGAGCTCTACGGCTCCCACGGCATGCCCGCCCGTGACTACCCCGCCATGCTCCGCCTGATCGAGGACAGCACCCTGCGTCCCGCCGACCTCGTCGGCCAGGTCGTCGGCCTGGAGGACGCCGGCGCCGCCCTGGCCGCCATTGACCAGCCCGGGACGACGGGGTTGACCGTCGTCCGCCTTTGACCCTGCCGGCTTCGCGGTGGAGACACAGGAAGCGTCGCGCGCATCGAGGAGCACCGCCCCCCTCCGCGCGGAGGTCGGCGCTTGGGCCTTGGCGTTGCCTCGCCTCGCGGGGAGAGTGCAGGCTCGTCCCCTGGCCCGCAGTGGTCTCGACGGGAATGCCGACGGGCCGCACTGGTGCGGTTCTACGATGTGCGTACTCTGTCCGCCCCGCGGACGGGTGGCGTGATTTCGTTCGCCTGCACGCTGAGATCGGTGGTGGTGCGAGATGCGGGACATGGATGCGGCAGAGGCTCGAGAGTTCTTGGCGTTCGGAGCCCGCACGGCAAAGGTCGCGACGGTGACACCAAAAGGCAGGCCGCATGTCGCTCCGGTGTGGTTCGTCGTCGATGGCGACGACCTTGTGTTCATCACAACGGCGACGAGTGCCAAGGGTCGGCATCTGCGCGCCAACCCACGAGCCGCGGTGGCCGTCGACGACGATTCGTTTCCCTATGCGTTCGTGATTGCCAGGGGGTCGGTGACCCTTGAGGACGAGCCCTCAGATCGGTTGGAGTGGGCAACTCGCATCGCGTCGCGCTACGTCCCGGACCGGGCAGGCGAATTCGGGGCCCGCAACGATGCTCCGGGGGAGACGCTGGTGCGGCTTCACCTGGAGAGGGTGTTCGGACAGGCCGAGCTTGCCCTGTGAGTCGACCGGAGGCCCCGGCTTTGCTATGACACGGAGCAGGTTGACCGGCGCCACTCGGTGACGAGGGGTCTGCGCCGGGGCGCGCACCCAGGCGCTGAGCCTGGTGCCGGCGTCGACCGCATCGAGTTCGCCCAAACCCCTATCGAACTTCACCGCGGACACGCATGTTGGACCTTAGCGCCGGACAGACCGGCTACTTCGTCGGCGCCTGAGCCGGGCTCGCGGCCTCTCTTCTCTTGTTGCGCCAATGGCTCACCGGCTAGGCGCGCCGCTCGAGGCCAGTGCAGCACGGCGCGTCAGGACGGAAATGGGGAAGGCGATTTTCGATCTCACAGAATGGCGGCCCGTCGTCGGGACACGAGCGAGGCGGCTGTCGTGGCATCTAGTGCCGCCTGTTCGGCCGCCTCTGCGGCTTGCCTTTCGTCGTCCTCCGCTACGCTCGCTTTCGCCTCTTCGGCCCCAGCGTCTAGCCCTTCCCCGCCGAGATTCCGATGTGCGAGCTTGACCTTGCCCTTTGCCGTCGCCGCTGCCACGGCTTTGGCCTCGGCTACGGCCAACGCTATGGCTGCCGCTCGCGCGCTCTTCTCCGCGTGCTTCACGTCGGTTGCCACTTGCGCGGGAGTGGGTGATTCGAGAAGTGCCCTGAGTGATCGGTACGCATATGCAAGGAGCAGTAGACCGGTGATCACGCCCGCCGCCTTTGCTGGCCCGTCTCCCCACCCGCTGAGCTCGGTCAGGTCTTTGGCGAGCCACACGATCACGGTTCCCTCGAAAAGGGCCGCGCCGACTGTCATCCAAGCGGCGACTGCGATAGCCACACAGGATTCACCCTTCATGGGGCTGCTTGCAGCCTTCACGACGAGCGGGGCGACTGTAACCAGGCCGAGCGCGATGGCGCTGGCGACCACGATGACGGGGGCGACGGTCGCCTTGTCCCCCTTGAGGGCAACCACGACATCGGATGAGCCGAAGAAGGCGGCGAACGCTGCGGTTCCCGCAGTGGCGGTGCTTGCCCAGGACTCAGAGAAGTCCCAGTCTGCGCCCGGCTGAATCCGCCAACCCTCCTTCCGGGCCTCCCTTACCTGAACGACGACTGTCGCCACCAGAATTGCTGCGATGACGCCGGCAGCAAGGCCTGACTGCCAAAGCACATATGACTTGCCCATGCCGTCCCCTGACCTCATCGGCGCGCCGCCGATCGCACTTCGACCGTTGCTTCAGTATCGCGCCGCCAGGTCTCCACAGCTGGGCGTTGCTTTCAGTCAACAAGTTCGAGCTCGGGTCAACTTCCTGTGCTGGTCCGCATGGCTAGGGCCCCCCGCAAGTCAGACACCGGCGACGTAGGCGGTGAGGAAGTGGACGCCGTGGCGGTCGAGGTTGCCTCGGGCGCGGTCGTAGTGCTCGTTGGTCCGCGGGTCGGCGTGCCGGGCGAGGATCTGCGCGTCGCGGAGCGGGACGCCGGCGTCGAGGGCGTTGGTGATGGCGGCGTGCCGTAGCGAGTGGGGGCTTATGTGCCGCGGGATGGCCGCGGTCGTAGCGATGCGGGCGACCATGCGGTAGACGTCGCGCCGATCGATCGGGTTGCCGGAGACCGGCCGCAGGACCAGCGGCCCGGAGTTTCGTTGGCCGCGGCAAGCCTCAAGGGCTCGGAGGACGGGGACGGTCACGGGCATGGTGGCGGGCTTGTTGCCCTTGCCGACCAGGTGCAGGACGCGGTGTCCGCGGAGGGTGTCGGCGTAGTCCTCGATCCGCACGGCCGCGGCTTCGGAGGCGCGCAGGGCATTGATGCCAAGCAGGTACGCGAGGGCTCCGTGGTGGACGGTGATGGTCTGGGCGACTTGGAGGAAGCGGATCAGCTCGAGCCGGTCGAGACCCTGCGTCCGGGACTCGTCCCGGTGAATCTTGGGCAGGCGCGCGTAGACGGCTGGGTCGGCGGTGATGAGCCCGTCGATGTGGGCGAACCGGAAGTAGCCGCGGACGGCGTGCATCATCGTGACGACGGAGGAGTCCATGAGGCCTCGGGTTCCGAGGTGGCGGATGTACAGCTCAACGTGCGCGCGCTGGATCCCGTGCAGCGGGTCGAGCCCGTTGTTCTCGCACCAACTGAACCACTCGCGTAGCTGGAATGCGTAGAGGGAGTGGGTGCGCCCGGCATAGCGCGCCAGGAAGGACACAGCGGCGAGTTGGGCCTTGGACATCGTCGCGGGCTGGAACGGCATCAGGCTGGTGGTGCTGGTCATGGGTCACCTCTCGCGGCGACCGGTGATGGCCCAGACTCCGCTCGCCGCCAACGCGACCGGGCACCTGGAACGAACCGACGCTAGACCGGTCTGACGCCCGTGTCCGCAGGCGGCGGAGTGCGGCAACTGTCTGGGGCCCAGCCGTGGGCGGCACTTGTCGACCGCAGGGGCTCCGAGCCCGCTCATCAGCGCGATCGCTCGAGGGGACGGCAGGTGGCATAGTTCCATCTTGAGAACGATCGTCCTGAGCGGTCGTTGGGCCTTCGTCGCTCCTCCGGAGCCGGGAGACTGACCATGGCGACCATTGCGCGCGAGGGCAACGAGCTCGTCCTCAAGTTGTCCGCCGGCGAGCGCGTGATGGCGGTGCATCGCGACGTCCGGGTCCCGCTCGTGGCGGTCAAGAGCGTTGACGTCGTCGACAAGCCGATCAGCCGAATCCAAGGGCTGAAGCCGCGCCACTTCAAGGTTCTCGGTGGGTACTGGCCAGGCCGGTTGGCCTATGGGTCCTTCTTTGACGGGAACGTGCGCGAGCGGCTGTTCGCCGCTGTGAACGCCCGGAAGCCCTGCGGACTAGAGATCGTCCTGGACGGCGCCAAGTACACCCGCCTGATTGTGAGCCTCGACCGCCCCAACGAGACGAAGGCGGCCCTAACTACCTAGAGCGGCAGCAACCTCTGAGCAACACGCAATTCGGCGGTTCCGGTGAACAAGGCGGCGATGGCCGCGCCCGGCTTGCGGCGGAATGACGCGCCTCCGGGAGGTCCGGACCGCCTCGGCACCATCGTCAGTCGTGCGGTCCACCGAGCAGCGGAGCCCCGGTGGCGTGCGCGACCCAGGCGCCGACACCGATCTTCACATGCCGAATCCGAGGACTTGCGATTGACCCAGTTGTCAGCGGGGAGCCGAGCACCCTGCGGCACCTTGTCGACATCGACGCATTGGTTGACGCGCCCATCCGCGAATCGAGCATCGTAGGAGTGCACCCGCTTGGACCGGTCCAGCATCGTCTTCCGAACTGAAGCAGTCGCCGAACGGCCTATCGGGAACTCGGCTGTAGACATGCCTGGCATCAGGTGCCTGTGGATTCGACTACCCCTCGCCCTCTGGCGTCGTCGCGGTAGCTGGGTCCCAACCCGGAACATCTTTGCCAAACATGGTTAGGATCCGGGCGAGTTGCTTGTAGGCGGCAGGGTGGTAGCGCTTCGACTTCGGATTGTTGTTGATGTAGGTATGGAAGAAGTCCTTGACGTCCTTGTCGTCGCTCGTGATGTGGATCGTGCCGTCCTTTGCCGCCCAGATCTGCGCGCTGTCGAGTCGCACGTAGTTGACGTCGGGCTTCGTAGAGGCCACTGGCGTCTCCCTTCTCTCAGGTGCTCATCCTGAGGGCAGTGAGGCCTGGGGTCTAGAGGTGCGCGCGCCTTCGGCCCTCGACACCCCTGCTGCAGCATGGCCGGGAGCTTCTCGTCGCGGCCCTCGAGGACGCGCCCGAACTGGGCGCTCGTCGAGTACCTCTAGCTGGCCCGGGCCGACGTTGCCAGTACGCGGTCGGGAGAGTGGCCCGAGGCGGCGCTGGTAACCTCCAACGCGTCACGGCAACCCACCCAGAGCGAGGGGGCACGTTGACCGGAACATTGTCAGCTTGTGCTCAAGGCGGCCAGGCAATAGCGCGATCACCGCGGCGAGAGACGGGCAAGGTTTACGCGGCGACGTCGAGCGCGGAACGGGACGCCGTTCTTGGGAGTTGAAGAAGGCGATGCCAGAACGACTTGCTAGTCGAGGTCCAGACGCTAGTCAGCCCTAGGCAGACTGGCCGGCGGAATCGGCCTGCGCCCTCAGCAGGATGGCGATCGGGGTTTCTCGACCGGTCCGGTAGGCGTCGTGCCACTCGTCGCCCGACATGGATCGTCGCGCCGAATGGAACGCGTCTTGCATGGCCGCCTCCTGCGCCCAGTCGCGGGCGTAGCCGGTGCGGGCACGTGTGGCGTCGGCGGCTCCCAGGAGGGCGACCGCGGCGGCGTTGCTGTCGAGATCCAATAGGACCTCGGCCAGCGACTCGGCTCCGAGCACAAGATCCCTGGGGTGGCCTTCGTGCAACAGTGTGGAAATCAGCGTGATCGTCTCGGCATGTGCTTCGGCTGTTCTTCCTAAGTCTCGAAGCACTGACGCGCGGTTCAACTGTAGGAGCCCGACCGTCTGGAACTCGTTGCAGGCCTGCGCGAGGGGGATGGCTTTCTCGAGGAGTTCGAGACTTCGATGCAGGTTGCCCGCGATTCCCGAGGCGATTGCGAGATCCCCGAGGATGCGGTGCCGGATCGGGGAGTCCCCGGCGTCGTTGAGAGCCTCGAAGGCTTCCTCTAAACGTGAAATGGCGACCTGAGTGTCCCCGTCGAGCAGGGGTGCCAACGCCGTCACACGAAGCGCTCGTGCCAATGTCTCCCCGGCGAAGTCCGCTTCCCGGCACATGTCGACCGCGGCCCCGGCCCAGCGCCTGCATTCCGCGGTGTCGCCCAGCCGGGAGTGAACGATCGCGAGACCGCCGAGGCACCGGGCGAGCGAAGGGCTTGCGTCATTCGTCTGGCCCACTGCCTCTTCCAGCCAGTCGCGGGCCTCAACATAGTGAGCCCCGAGATCCCAGTAGTGGCCCAACCCGACGCACAAACGCAACGCGAGCCCCTCGCCGGGGCCTTGGTCGGCGGTCGTCGCGTCAAGAGCCCACCGAAGCGCCTGGCGCAGGTTGTCACGCTCTGTGTCGAGACGGTCGCGGGCGGTCCAGGTATGAGCGCCGACCAACGCGGGCGCGACCGTGTCGAGAACACCAAGGTAGTGCTCCGCATGCCGGAGATGGATCTCATCGAGCGTGCCTGCCGCGACAAGGGCCTCGCGGGCGAACGCTCGCGCGTGCTCGAGCAAGCCCACCCGCGGCTCCCCGTCGAGGTCTTCAGTGACCGTTATCAGGCTGGCATCGAGCAGGCCAGTCACGGTCTCGAGGGCGTCGACCGACTCGCGGCCACTAGGGTCGACGAGCACGGCAGCCAGGGCACCGAGGTCGGCGCCGCCTGCGAAGACGCCGAGCGCCGCGAAGGCCTCACGCAGCTCCGGGCTGAGCAGGTCGTAGGACCATGCGATGGTGTCACGCAGGGTGTGATGGCGGTGCGGAGTGCCGCGGCCGGTCGCGGGCAGGTCCAACGTGTCCTCGAGGCGGGCCGAGAGGGCGCGGGGGCTGAAGAGTTTCATGCGTGCCGCGGCGATCTCCAAGGCCAGGGGCAGCCCGTCGAGCCGCCGGCACGCGGCCACGATGTCTGCTGCGTTGTGCTCGGTCAGCTCGAAGGTCGGTCGCACTCGGCGGGCCTGTTGCAGGAACAGTTCGACAGCCGGCGAGGCCTGAGCGCTGGAGAGGCTGGCCTCCGGTGGCAAGGAGAGGGGTTGAATCGGGTAGTCGTGCTCCTCCGGAAGGTGCAACGGCCGTCGTGATGTGGCGAGGACCACGAGGTGGCGCGCAGTCCGCAGCAGGGCCGCAACGAGCGTATCGGCCTCGTGAATCTGCTCCAGGTTGTCAAGGACGATAAGCATGGGTAGGTCCCCGAGATGCCCGGTGCCCAGCTGCTCTGGGCGATCGTTTGGAGCAAGACCGAGCGTGGTGGCGAGCGTGCTCCACATCTGTGCCGCGGTGCGGTCGTTCGCCAGCATCACAAAGTGGACCCCGCCGGGGAACTCGATGGCGTGGCGAAGTCCGACTTCAACCGCGAGGCGGGTCTTTCCGGCCCCGCCCGGGCCGGTCAGGGTCACTAATCTGGCGCCCTCATGGAGGAGGAGGGACACCACGCGAGCCAGTTCGGCCTGTCTGCCAACCAGCGGTGTCGCTGGCGCGGGCAGTCGAGTCGCGGCCCCGAGGGACTTCAGCGGCGGGAAGGTTGCCGGGAGTCCGTGTGCGCTCACCTGGTACAGGCGCTCGGGTGCCGGTAGGTCCTTCAACTGGTGATATCCCAGATCCACCAGCACCACGTCCTTCGGCAACGCGGCCACCACCAGGTCAGCTGTCGCAGCAGAAATAACGATCTGGCCACCGTGCGCCGCACTGGCCACCCTCGCACAGCGGTGCACATCCATACCGATGTAGCCGTCATCGAAGATAGTCGGGGTGCCGGTGTGAACACCGATGCGAACGCGGACCGGCTCATCTGCAGGCCACACGTGGGACGTCATCTCACGCTGCGCCTTGGTTGCGGCAGCTACCGCTTGCCAAGCGTCCTGGAATGCCACGAAGAAGCTGTCGCCCTCCGTACCCATCTCCGTGCCGCGATGCAGTGCCCAGGCGGCGCGAAGTAGGCGACGCTGACCACCCAACGCGTCAGCGTACGCGGGACCCAACTTTCCAAGGAGCCGTGTAGAGCCTTCAATGTCCGAGAACAAGAGGGTCACGGTCCCGGACGGCAACGCGCCCATCCTCCATTTAAGGACACCGCGCCCTCCCCGGCAGCGACTTCCCGGAGGTCACCCGCTCAAACATCCTGCTCACCTCAGACCTCCCTCGGCCCATCGCCATCCAGTCCTGCAAACGCGGCAGGCCGCATCCTCCTTGCGGCGGCGTGACGCGGCGCTCGAAGGTGAAAGGCACTGCTTCAACCGTGATCCCGCTTGACGCGTTCAGGTGACGTCGGTCGAAGGCGCTCTCCGTGGGGCCGACTTGCTCTTGGAGAGGTCGTCCTCTCTGGCGGGGTTCCATTCGGAGAACGGATGCGGTCGTTGCTCGCGCAGGCCAGCAAGGGGCTGCTGGCCGACCACGCTCGCATGTAAGACACTTCTGACTTGGCACAACCGCACCGGTCACTGAGCTCTCGAACTCTCCTCGAAGGAGGGACATGCCCGGCGGTTGCCGCGTACACATAACTGCGGTCACTGAAGGAGGTGCTCATCCCAGTCCATCCCCACGATCTGGCGCATTTGGCGGACATCGAGATAACTGCCGCCTAGGTTTGCCAGCATGCGGACATTGATGGGTGGGCTGGTACTCCTGCTCCTATCAGGCTGCTCTGGCGCCCCAGGCGCAGGCGCTCCGGAAGTCGACGGTTTCGGCGCCACGCAGGAGAAATGGAACTCACTTCACGCGGAGGATACGCGGGGCCATATTTCGCCGAGCGTGGCCTACGATCGCGATCCCAAGTTCGCAGTTGAGGGGGATTCTCTCCATGACGCTCGCTTCTATTCGGCAACCTGGACTGGCGATCCGAAGCGCTTGTTCACGATTCGCATGCGCGAAGTGAGCGGCACGTCATCCGAGGCTGCTGTCGCCGACGCCTTGAAAATGCTGCCCTCTGGCGCCCGGGTGACCAGCCCTCTGCGACTGCAAGATGTTTGTGCAGCACAGACGCTTGAGTCCCACGTTCTCGACGAAGCATTTAGCGCTAGCGGGGTGGAGGACGGGGGCGGAGTGGCGATCTACTTGTCTAGTGGGCGCGCGGCAGACCACTATGACCCGACCAGCGTTACGGACGTAACCATCGCCAGCACGTTCGGGAACACGGACCCTGCCTGCTAATTGCTGCCGGTCAAGGCTCTACTGCCTCGATCGTGAGATCCGCCCTGCCCGGTGTTTGTCCATTCCCGAAGCATGCGCGCGGGAGCCGTGCGCCCATGGCGAGCGATCTCGCGGCGGTGTGACCCACCTTTACCGCACGCCTGGGCGTCGCGCGGGCACCGGCGAGAACGGGGAAATACCGGATCTGGGGTGCTGAGAGCTGTGACATACATCGCCCAGGGGAGTCACAAGAACCGGTGCCGCCGCGCCGGCCGTCAGCAGGGCGTGTGACTGCTGCGCGCGACGCGTGTCGGGCGCGTGCGGCGTGGAAGCTCCGGGGGCGGACGCAGAGCCATCGTGGGTCTTCGACCCGACAGCACCGTCCGCAGAACTCAATTTCCCGGGGAGTGTCACCTAGGTGACAGACGCGGGGCCCATGCCACGACACCTTGGACTTGGACGTCCGCTCTTCCTACATATCCGCGCAGGATCTAACTGAGAGGACGCGACATGAATCGCACCAAGGCAGTCGGTATAGGCCTCATCGCCATGACTCTCCTGGCAACTGGGTCGATCGCCGCACGGGCAGCCATCCCGAGTAGCAGCGGCTTGATCACGGCCTGCCGAGACACCAAATCCGGGGCGCTGCGCTTAATCGACGCAGACCTTGGACAGCTGTGCAAGGGGTCCGAGGCCAAGCTGACGTGGAACCAGGCCGGAGTACCCGGTCCCACCGGCCCGCAAGGGCCAAAGGGCGATACCGGCGCTCAGGGCCCGGCCGGCCCAAGCGGGCTGTCAAGCGCCCGCCGCGTCGAGGTCCGGACGAATTTCGAGCATGTGACCGTGCAGTGCAATCCCGGGGAGATCGCCGTGAGCGGTGGGTTCTTCCTTAACGGTGACCCCAGTCAGCGAGTCATCGAGTCGTATCCCTGGGACGGGTCCGGCGCTGGCAGGTTGGACGCGTGGGTTGTAGACGTCATCAACAACTCCAACCTGGGCTGGACCGCTTACGCAGAATGCGTACCCGCCAGCTGACGATGCTCCAACAGCAGGAGCGGCCTCGCCCCGATAGCTTCAATCGGGGCGAGGCCCGCGCAACACCATCAGCGCGCAAGGCGCGGGCAGCGCTGTCGATCAGGCGGGTCAAGGCAAATGGCCCGATGACTGTGAGTACGTGTGCGTCTGGATGGCCATCTCGCGGCGGTATGGCGTGGGTTTTGATACAAGGTCGGTCGGGTTCTCGAGCCACCGTGGGGCCGCGCGATCGCTGGACGAAGGGATCTGCGCTGTGGGTGGGCAACGATGCTCAATATCTAGGCGGTTGAAACCACGATAGTTGGGGGTATGCGGGCCTTGACTGCTCGGATGTCCGATTTCTGTCCAGCTCGCCCTGCAACAAAGCGATAACAATTCCGGCGTGCGACCGTAGCGCGCTCTCGAACTCTTCCGCCTCGCGATCTTGCAGGTCATCCAACGCGCCCCCATGATCCCGGACCCACTCGCGATAATGGCTGCAACGCTCGTAGAAGCTTTGTGCTTCCTCGAATGCCGCGCTCTCCCCCAGTGCGGGCCTGGACGTGGACAACTGCAAGCGCATCTCCCAAAGACTGAAGTGTCCCGCTTCGCCTTGGCGGCTCAGTAGCGCGTCCTTGAGATTCATGGTGGACTCGATCAGCACGTCTGCGGCCCGCCTCTTCGCCCGCTTCTTCTCGCTTCCGTCTGCGAGGCGCTGCGTCCATTTGATGCCGCCCAAGACGACAAGGCCAGACAGGATGCCGGCCACGAGCGCGGAGCCAATGCCATCCCAAATCACTGCATTAGTCATCGGCGCAGTCTGGCATGACCCTCACGGTCCGGCGCATTGAGCCAAGGTCAGTCGCTTCGGCCGTCGGTAGTCGTATGCGGCGGATAGACGCTGAAGCGCACCACCTGACTTTCACCCGTGTCTCATGCGTTACATCGCCACCGCCCTGTCAAGATCGGCCACATGCGAATCGGCACCTGGAACCTGGCGGGCCGGTGGTCGCCCCGTCACCTTGAACTGTTGACGAGGGAGAAGTGTGACGTGTGGCTCCTGACGGAGGTGCATGCGGGAACGTCGGTTCCCGGGATGCAGATGCACCGCACCATCAAGCCAATGGGAGAACAAAAGACATGGGCGGCCATCCTCAGCAATGCCGACCTCATCCCAGCGGAATCTGACACTCACTGGGCCACCGTTGCCGTGCAGATCGGCGGTCTGACGGTCATCAGCTCTGTCCTGCCATGGCGTTCGCGCGGCCCAGAGTGGGGCGGCTCCACCTTGGTCGAGGACCTGCGGAGAACGCTTGCCGGGATACGCGCTCAGGTCGATGAGGCGACCATCTGGGGCGGAGACTGGAACCAGGCCTTGGAAGGCGTCGAGCACGCCGGCACTCTCGACGGGCGCAATCAGATCCTGGAACTCCTCGATGCCTCACGTCTCTCCGTCCCGACGAAGTCACTGGGCAGCGCCGCACCAGGACACCGGTCCATCGACCACATCGCTGTTCCGATCGGCTGGGATGTGAATGCCGCCTACCGCGTGCCCGCAGAAGCTCAAGGGCAGCGTCTCTCTGACCATGACATGTACGTCATCTCGGTGAACCGCTGACCGTCCAGGCCGTGAACGTCTCAAGGGCAACGACGCGCCCGGCACGCGGCGGTAGGACGTGGCTAGATGGGGCTCCGACGCTTGCTCGGTGAAGGTCACTCGCGGAGGCCGCGTGCCGCGGTTATCGCTGTCTGAATTTCACAATCGCTCTGCCGAAATCGTCGCCGGCGTCCTCCTGCAGGGAATGGCCGGCGTCGCGGATGGACGGGTGGCCGAGCCCGCAGGTGCCAGGGAGGAGCTTCGCAGTATGGGTGCCATGGCGCCGGTGATGGGGTCGCGGTCAATGAACGCGACCCGTAACGGCAGCGAGATGGTCGAAAGCACCACCTGCCATGCGGCGCGGTGGCCTCGCTTGCGGGGTCGTCAGGGCGGGTGGGCACCAACCCCAGGCAAGGCTCGAGCGTGTGGGGGTCACCTGCTCTCGTACACGAGCGATAAGCATTGGCCGAGTGACTATCGGTGATGCCGGCTGGCGGGGTGATAGAGAGCTACCACGACCTGTGGCACGAGTCGGGTCCTGGGAATCGCCGCTGTCGTGTAACGTCCAACTCGTCGACCGCGACGTTAGGGGGAGGCATGGCGCGCCATGACAACAAGGGCAGTGCTTCGCTCACACAGGGGGCGCAGGACGAGCGGAAGACGCAGCGACGGGTCCTAACAATCCAGCTGTTTACCGCCGGCGCGGCCATCATGGGTGCCTTCGTTGGTCCGTTCGTATCCATAAGGATTGCGGACTCACAAGCCGCTGCCAACTACAATCAAAGCCAGAACGAGTTCCTTCATTCGCAGCGGCAGGCGGCGTATGCGAAGTTCTCCGCTGACACGGAGCTATTTGGACAAATCTTGTACGAGGACTCGGATTACCTTAAAAGCGAGAGCAACGATCAAGCGGACCAGGCAGATGTCACCAAATATTCCGACGCCATCTTTAAGGCGAGCAACAGCGTCGAACTGGATTTGGCAACGCTGCGGTTGCTCGGGTCACCCCAGACAGTGAAGGCGGCCGAAACTGTCAACGATTCGGTTAGGGGAATGTGGTCGGATGCTTCTTGCGCGCTTGTTAAAGAATCTGGATGTCAAGGCGATGACAAGTTCCTGGCCGACAAGGTGCAAGAAATGATCGACGGTGATTGGTCAAAAGTAGTTGAGACGCGGGAAGAGTGGAATAAGGCTGCGCGCCGCGACCTTGAACTGGACCTGGCGACCGACGGCTCGAACAATCAACCTTCCGAGGCTCCAACAACGCCTTGCGATTGCGAGACGCAATCAAACTCCGCTGCCAGCTGAAATCGCCCGCGACATGCTGCGCTGGGCGTGTTGACGAGCGAGCGGGTCCGGCCGGGCACCATGTCTCTATCTGGCCGGAGTTGACGCTGGTGAGGCCCCCGCAGGTCATACGCCGGCGACGTAGGCGGTGAGGAAGTGGACGCCGTGACGGTCGAGGTTGCCGCGGGCGCGATCGTAGTGCTCGGTGGTGCGTGGATCGGCGTGTCGGGCGAGGATCTGGGCGTCTGGGAGTGGGACGCTCGGCGTCGAGGGCGTTGGTAATGGCGGCGTGCCGTAGCGAGTGGGGGCTGATGTGCCGCGGGTTGCGGAGGGACTTCGCGATCCGGGCCACCATCCGGTACACGTCGCGGCGATCGATCGGCTTGCCAGAGACCGGCCGGAGCACGAGTGGCCCGGACGTGCGTTGGCCTCGGCAGGCCTCGAGTGCCCGGAGCACGGGGACGGTGACCGGCATGGTGGCGGGCTTGTTGCCCTTGCCGACCAGGTGGAGGACGCGGTCGCCGCGGAGGGTGTCGGCGTAGTCCTCGATCCGCACCGCCGCGGTTTCCGAGGCGCGGAGCGCGTTGATGCCGAGTAGGTAGGCGAGGGCGCCGTGGTGGACGGTGATGGCTCGGGCGACCTGTAGAAGCCGCATGAGCTCGGGCCGGTCGAGTCCTTGGGTGCGGGACTCGTCGCGGTGAATCTTGAGCAGGCGAGCGTAGACGGCGGGGTCGGCGGTGATGAGGCCGTCGATGCGGGCGAAGCGGAAGTAGCCGCGGACGGCGTGCATCATCGTGTTGACGGAGAAGTCCATGAGCCCGCGGTCCCCGAGGCTGCGGATTGTAGAGCTCGACGTGGGCTCGCTGGATACCGGTCAGCGTCCAGCCCGTTGGCCTCGCACCAGGTGAACCATCCCCTCAGCTGGAATGTGTAGAGGGCATGGGTGAGGCCGGAATAGAGAGCCAGGTAGGAGACCGCCGCGGGCTGGGCGGTCGACATTGTCGCGGGCTGGAACGGGAGAAGGGTCGTGGGAGCGGACATGGAGTGACCTCACGCGGCGACTGGCTTTGGTCAGAGCCCGCTCGCCGCCTGCGCGGTCGGGCATCTGGGCGCATCGACGCTAGACCCGTACGCTGCCAGCGGCCGCAGGCGGCGGGAGGACGCAGGCGGGACGCGCTGGATATTCCGGGTGACCGACTGTCTGCAAACAACGGGCGCCATCGGTGGAGGCGAGTGGTCCGCGCTGCACAAGGACCCAGAATGGACTACTCCGCGCTCGCCGGGCTCGCCCGCCCAGCACTGATGACAGCTGCCGCTAGGCAGTCGACCATGACGTCGAAGAGTGTTAGACCAAAGAATAGGTGAGGTTAGAGGCGCCCAAGTCGAGTGAGCAGCCCGCGATATTCTGCGATGAACTCGTCGGGCTCGCGTGGGTCGGTGCCATAGAAGTAATCGGAGTCGACCCCGTGAGCCTCGTCCAGCCACAACTCCTTGCGGAGTTCGCGCAATTGACCTGATCCGACCTCGCTGCCATCGTTCCGGTAGCCAGCGGTGAACCGAAGAGTCTTTGCTCGCTTAATGTTGAGTAGCCAGCGCTCTTCCACGTGGCGCTCGATCTTTAGTCGATTGCCGGGAAGTGGTGACCCAACGGTGCAGCCTAGTTTTATGAGGGTTCGCCTCAGCTCATTCCACTTAAGTACGCGCTCGCCTCGACGAATTGGCCGACTATTGGTACACACCCACTGAGCAATCGCGAGAACCTCGCGGTCGGCTCGGTCGGGAGCGGAGCGCGCTACGAGGCGATGCTGCGCGACTCGAAGTACTTGCCTGAAGAGATCCTTCTCCGTGCACGTTAGTAAGTAGCCATTTCGATCTAGGAAAACCAGCATGCTCACAAGTGCGGTGCGCTTGTTGCCGTTGTAGAAGGGGTGGTTATGAACGAGGCTATGCAGCAAGGCGGCGGCATAAGACTCGATCGTGTCATACTTTCGTATTCCGTTCAGCGACGTCTCGGGTCGAGAGGCGGCTGAACGCAGCAAGTGGTCGTCTCGGACGCCGGGCGGATTGATCGGATCCCCGCTCTTCACGAAGTCGCGGACCAGCGCCTCATGGACGCTGCAAATCTCTTCTACAGTGAGAGCGAGAGCGTCCTTTCGGTGCCCAGGCGGCTTCCACTCGAGCGGGCCGAACTGGGGAATCTCGGCCTGGGGTAGAGCAGCGCGCGGCAACTCGATTGGCATTGACGACACCAGCTCGGTCCGGTTCAAGCGCTTCAACGCCCCTTTGGGAAGTACCCGCGATCCAGGCCGGATGGTGATGTCGAACTCCGTTTCGAGCTTCCGCTCCAACTCGGCCCGACCTAGCCCCCATTGCTGCTCCCAGTAGGAGAGTTGCATCTGATTCTTCGGATTCGTCAGACCTAAGGCTACTCGAATGGGCGCGATCAGCCGCTGCGGGACGTGAGTGTCTATGTCCTCTATCGTCTCGAAACCCGCATCCCAAACGGTTACTAGTGCCTCGTCGAGGTCCAACCCCGCGTCACGAGCCAAGACTCCAACGGTCACCACACGTGCCACGAACTCTCCCCTGTCGGTGCCGGCTTTAGTCTCGAGAAGCACACCCTAGAGCGGCGCACCGACAGTTTTCGCTCATCTGTGACCTTGAGAGGGCATCGACACGCTGTTGCCCCCAAGATGTTCCTTGCGGTGCTGCGAGGCCCGAGGCCAGCCGCAGGGGCGCCCACAGTGGGCGGTGTCGACGCTACTCAGTCTCGTTGGTTCAGACGCCGGCGACGTATGCGGTCAGGAAGTGGACGCCGTGACGGTCGAGGTTGCCGCGGGCGCGATCGTAGTGCTCGGTGGTGCGCGGGTCGGCGTGCCGGGCGAGGATCTGGGCGTCTGGGAGTGGGACGCTCGGCGTCGAGGGCGTTGGTAATGGCGGCGTGCCGCAGGGAGTGCGGGCTGATGTGCCGCGGGTTGCGGAGGGACTTCGCGATCCGGGCCACCATCCGGTACACATCGCGCCGGTCGATCGGCTTGCCGGAGACCGGTCGGAGCACCAGTGGACCACTGGTTCGGGTGCCGCGGCAGGCCTCGAGGGCTCGGAGGACCGGGACTGTGACCGGCATGGTGGCCGGCTTGTTGCCCTTGCCGATTAGGTGCAGGACGCGGTGGCCGCGGAGGGGTCGGCGTAGTCCTCGATCCGCACTGCAGCTGCCTCGGACGCGCGTAGCGCGTTGATGCCGAGCAGGTACGCGAGTGCGCCGTGGTGCACGGTGAGGGTCTGGGCGACCTGAAGGAACCGAGTGAGCTCGAGCCGGTCGAGGCCTTGGGTGCGGGACTCGTCGCGGTGGATCTTCGGTAGTCGCGCGTACACGGCCGGGTCCGAGGCGATGCGGCCGTCGATGTGGGCGAACCGGAAGTAGCCGCGGACCGCGTGCATCATCGTGACGACGGAGGAGTCCATCAGCCCTCGGTCACCCAGCTGACGGATGTATAGCTCGACGTGCGCACGCTGCACTCCGGCCAACGCGTCCAGCCCGTTGGCCTCGCACCAGGCGAACCACTCGCGCAGCTGGAACGAGTACAGGGCGTGAGTTCGGCCGGAGTAGCGAGCCAAGTAGGAGACTGCCGCCAGTTGGGACGTGGACATTGTCGCGGGCTGGAACGGAAGCAGAGTCGTAGGAGTGGGCATGGAGTCACCTCACGCGGCGACCGGCTACGGACCAGACCACGCCCGCCGCCTACGCGACCCGGCATCTGGGTCCAACGACGCTAGACCTGAGTCGGTTGGCGCGTCGGCAGGCGGCGGATAGACGCGACTTGAGTGGACGCCGTGCCGGGGACGCCGCCGGAGTCCGCTCCAGGCCGGTAGCAGCCTTTCATCGAGGTCCGGCCTATGGTGGCGTTGAATAGCTTGACCCAGTCGAAAGGGAATTGCATGGCGGGCAATACGGCGGCTGGTTGGTATCCGGATCCGATGAGGAGGTTCGAGCACCGTTACTGGGATGGTGTCAGATGGACAGAGCACGTAAGCAGCGCCGGTTCGCAGTCCGTCAACCTGGTTGAGGCAATCGTCCCCGAGCAGGGAACGCCCACTTCCTCGTCTGGGCATCAGTTCGCTTCGGCGACCCGTGTAGACGACGGAGGGGCCAACTCCGCGCCCGCAGATCTCGTGGCGGGAGCGTCGATGCCGCTGTCCGAGGCGGCCGCGCACGCGGCGACCATGAAGCTCACCACGTTCAACGCGAAGCGCGTCGCCACTGAGCTCCAGAGCGAGTACGCCGTCCTCACCCGTGAAGTGGCACGTCTACAAGCGATCTTGGCCGATCTGGGCGCGTTGGACATGGCCGCCCGACAGCGCCGCATCGACGAGCAGCGACAGACGGAAGAGGGGCTGCGCCATCAGGTCGCGGAACTGCGACGCCAGCTTGGCGAGCTGGACCAGCAGGTGATCGTGAACCGCGACCGACTCGTCCTTGAAGAGGTTGGCCTCTTTGACTTCGAGCATCCTGCTGAGGCGTCTGCTTCGCTGGCGACAGAGCTGGAGTCCCTGAGGTCACAGATCCGCCAGGCGAACAAGCTGGGAACCGCCATCACCGCAACGACGAACTTCACGTTCAACAACTCCGCCGCAAAGGGCCGCGCCTTCGTCAATCAGATGAGCCGGATCATGCTCCGCGCCTACAACGCCGAGGCCGAGAACGCCGTCAAGACCGTCAAGGCCGGCAACCTGGCTTCAGCGCAGAAGCGACTGTCGACTGCCCGCGACCAAATTGCCAAGCAGGGCCAGATGATCGATCTCAGCGTGACCGACCACTACCACTCGCTGCGGTTGCGCGAGCTGGAGCTGGCTTCCCGGCACCTGCAGGCCGTTGCCGCCGAGAAGGAACTCGACCGCGAGCGGCGGGCCGAGCTGCGGGAGCAGCGTGCATTGGAAGCCGAGATCAACCGCGAGAAGGAACGGCTGGAGAAGGAACGGGCGCACTACCTGAACTCGATCCAGCGGCTCCGAGACTCCGGCGACGCCCAGGCGGCCGACGCCCTCCAAGCCGAGCTCGACCGAATAGATGCCGAGATCGCGGAGGCCGACTACCGCGCGGCGAACATCCGCGCCGGGTACGTCTACGTGATCTCCAACATCGGCGCCTTCGGCGAGGGCGTAGTCAAAATTGGTATGACACGCCGATTGGAACCGATGGACCGGATCCGCGAACTCGGAGATGCATCCGTCCCGTTCACGTTCGACGTGCACGCCCTGTTCTTCAGCGACGACGCTGTCAGCATCGAGGCTTTGCTCCATCGGGAGTTCGCGAATCAGAGGCTCAACAAGGTAAACCCGCGTCGGGAGTTCTTCAGGGTGCGACCCGAGCAGGTCCTCGAGGCCTTGACCGAGCACAAGGTCTCCGTGCTCGAATTCACAACGCACGCCGCGGCGGATGATTTCAGAATGAGCTGGCCAAGCGGTTACTCATCAGGACCAGGTGACACGGTAGCGAGGCCCGCGGGGTAGGACTGCCGGACCCCGATTGACCCCACCCTCTGGTTCCGTCACGGTGAGGCTCCAGCCACGGTCCCTGCCGGCCTGGCTCCACACCTACAATCACCACCGGCCCCACTCAGCCTGCGGGAAGCAGCCACCCTTCAGTCGGTTGACCAACCTCCCCGGTCAGCACACCTAGCCGATGCACGGCGACCTTCGGTCGATCTGGCCGGGGGCATGTCCTAGAGTCCTCGCATGGCACTCCTCCAAGAACTGTCGGGGCAGGGACGCGTCGTCGGTGGGCACCTCTCAAGCGGCACCGTCCTTTCCGGCGGGGCGACCCCGTTCTCTAAGAACAGCGACCTTTCCATCCAGCACACCTCCAACCCGTTCAAAGCGGCACAGGATCAACGCCGAGACAGTCGCCGCGTGGGAGGAACTCGATGTAAAGGAGGGCGTTGCCGGAGCAATGGGTCGTGCGGCGGCGATGGTCGCGATCCCGGGATCGGTCGGCAAGGCCGTCGGGGCTGGACTCGGGGCCGCTATGAACTCCGGTCACAGCGTGCGCGTCACCTGGGCCGACGGCAGGCAGTCGATCATCGAGTTGCCTGAGAAGCAATTCATGGTCTTGTCTGTTCTGTTGAAGGACCGTCAGATAGCCACCGAATCGCCTGAGAAGCCGGCGGCAGAAGTTCCATCCGCACAGCCAGACGTAAGCGCGCAAATTGTGGGCTTTGCCTCCTCTGTCTTCTCGAAAGGCATCCAAAAATCGCCATCCGCGCAGGATGTGCCTGTTCACGATGTAACCGACCAGATCGCGAAACTGGCTGCTCTTCACGCCCAAGGCATCCTCACGGACGTGGAGTTCTCGGACAAGAAGGCTGAACTCCTCAAGCGCCTTTAGTTCGTGGTGCGTCGCTAGTGCTTGCGGCATTGGGAGCGGAGTTAGATGCGGGCGTCGTCCGTGGCCGTGTCATGAGAAGTTGAAGTAGTCGACCCGGCAACCCCGCAAAGCTGTGGGTCCCGAAGTCAACCCATTCCGTTCGCCGTGTCGGGCTCCGTCGGCTGGGCTCTTACTCGCAAACTGACTGACCAAGCCCGCTGCAGTCTGGGCGGTCAGTCGGCCGGGGCCGTGGGTGAAGACTTGCAGTGTCCGCCTCGCCGACGTGTCGGAGGCACCCGAGAGGAAGACGCGCATGTGGTCGCGGGCGCCGTGGGCGAAGGCTTGCATTGTCCCCTCGCCGACGTGGTCGAGCAGGGCCGCATGATCAGTCGCCGTCGCGAAGTAATGGACGGCTGCTACCACGCGCTAAGTCCCTCAGCCAGCGGCGCATCCCGGGGCTGGAGCCAAGCCTCAACCAGAGTAGGTGGCCGAGAACGCCTCCGTCTGTGTATCTAGCCCGACCTTCTCGAGCCACGCGTTGGCTGCGTCCGCAGTGTCCTGATAGGTAGCGACGTCTGACTCCCCGCCGGTGAGCACCTCGGCATGCATGAGCGCGGCCTCGTAGTTGAGCTGCGCGAGTTCCACAGAGCCGCAAGCAGACTGCGCCTCCTGTGTGGGCTCGTTCTTTACCTCGTCGTAGAGGTCGTCGACATCCTCCCCGAACCCCTTCACTCGCTCCTCGTGGTCACTCGCACCGCGAGATGCGGTCACCAGATCCCACGAGCGTCTAAGCAAGAACGCCGTGGAGTCGAGCATGACGACCTCGCACCCGGCGGCATGCGTAGGGATATCGGCGATCGACGCTTCGCTCGCTGTGGGATTCGCAGCAGCCACCACGGCAGGGGGGCTGGCCGTCGCAGAGGCGCCTACGCCAAATTCCGATGTAGAACCGCTGGAACACGCCGAAATGGCGAAGAGGGAAGCGGCGCAGAAAAGCGCAATAGAACGCATCAGGTGACCTCTGACAAAGTGGCGACGAAAGTAAGCAAGCACACCTTAGTTGACCGTTCGACCCTGCCCCAGGTGGGGTCCTTGCTGGCCACAAGAGGGCATGGTGTTCAGGCGGCATCCTTCCGCCCAATCACCAGCCGGCGGAGCACGCACGGTATCCGAGCGGACACGGCCGTTGATCCCACCCAGGCACACGCTCAAACTATGCGCTCCACAACCAGTCGTGACCCAAACGCGCCACTCCTGCCTAACAGGTGTCGGCGCGCGTCATCCAGCAGCGAGGCGACGAGCGGCGAAGAGATGCTCGGCAACGGCTCCACGGTGACGTAGAAGGAGGGCGTCCTTGCAGGCCAGATCCAGGCAGTTCGCGACCGGCAACCGCACTAGGAAGCGGGGGGCGGCTAACGCCGGCGGCTTTCCCTGCCGCGAAGCGGCCACGGGTGGGGCCGCTTCCGAGAGGCACTCACCGACGGCGACCCGGCCTTGGTGGACGTCGCGTTCCATTGTGGTGGGCCTCCCTCGGCAAGGAGCTGCGAGTCTCGCTCGAGACGGTCCACCGCACGTCGTGAACGAAGAGTGCCCGCCCGCCTACGCGGAGCACGGAGGTGATGGCTCGATTTGGCGGACTCGGTCTCTGCTGTGGTCTATGGTCTCCCCGGAACTACACACATCTGACACAGAGGGACCTTCATGGCGACGAGCCACTTCCGTATGAGAATCGCCCAAGGCAGCGTCGCGCTGACCACCTGTCTAGCACTGACCGCGTGCGGAGGCTCGGCGCCAACTGGTCCGGCCACGACGACGACGCCGACAACGACGGCGGTCACCTCGACCACGAATGCAGTTGCGACGGCCTCGCCGGATCCTGTTGCGACGACAGTGGAGGACGCCGTCGAATCGGAGTCCGCGGCCTCCTTGACGCCTATGCCCCTCAACGGGAAGGCGCCGGCCCAGGCGGATGCCGACAAGCTTTTCCTCATCGCGGCGGAAGCGCGTATGGGTCCGGCTGGAGACGAAGAGTTCCTCTCACTGCGTGACTCCATTTGCGAGAAGCTGCGGGATGACCCCAGCACCTCGCGGTATACCGAATTGGTGGACGCGGTCTCGGGATCCGGAAGCGACGGCACGTCGGCAAGCACCGTCAAGTCGCTGATCAACGGCTCTGTCATGTCGGCCTGCTGGGACGCGCGAGCGGCTCTGCCAGCCCAAGACCTAGCCGACCTCAAAGAGATTGCCGCGGGCGGACCGTCGTCTTCGATGAGCGATGGCTCGTGGGAGGTTGGGGCGGATATCAAGCCTGGCAAGTACCGGACCGACGACCGCGTGACCAACTGCTACTGGGCCATCACGCGGGGCGGCTCCAACGGCGAGGACATCATCGCCAACAACAACGTCACGGGTGGGCGGCCGAGCGTCACGCTGAAGAAGGGTCAGGAGTTCGAGTCGAACCGATGCGGTGACTGGAGCCTGGCTAATTGATTCACCATTCTCCGCGTGGCGCCGTGAAGTCTCATGGAGCCTCTAGGAGACGGAACGATAGGGCCCCGTCTTCCAGCCTGGAGGACGGGGCCCGCTCGCGGGGCCACATAGTCGAGGCCGCGATGGCGCGGCGGACAGCCGGTGGGCAACCGAGCGGTTAGCGGGACTGCGCCAGGTCTTAGGCCAGCGGCGCATACGTCGGACGCGGGTGCCTAGTGGCCTCATGCCAAGTTGCCGTGCGCAACCAGAGCGAGCGTCTGCACCGGACGTGACCAGGGCGAAAGTCCGTCTCTGTCGCGACGTTGACTGGACCCGCCCCCGTCGGTCCTTGGTTAGATTTCGCCTGGGCGTTGGCATCGGTGACGTCACGCGGTTTGCCGACCCAACCGGGCTCCCGTCCGTGGAGCGGCGCCGCACCACCCTGGACGCGGACGATTACTATGAGGGCACTGGATGCGCGGCTGTGAGGTGCCCAAGTGGGACTCCCGGCATCGCCCACTTCGCGGCCATCCGAACCTGCCGGCAGCCTGTGTGGTGGGATGCGATCCAGGCAAGTACACGATCTGCCGACGTGACCGGTAGGCGGCGGAAAGACGCACCTGCCAGAAGGGCGGGGTAACTGGACCCGTGACCCGATTACTCGTCAAAGATTCCGTGTTTCGCGCGGCAGGGCCATCAATGGTCGATCCCAGCGGCCCTGACCTCCTTGAGGTACCGGTTGTGGGTCCGCTGTAGATCTTCCGCCGCCGGCTCCAAAGATTTTTCGGCTGCGGTCGTGGCCTCTACCACTTTGGCCTGTACTTCTTGCTGCGCCACGGTGCGAGCGTTATCGAGTCCGGCGACCTGGACGACGGCGTGTTCGATGCACGAGGCGTGGGCCCTGCGTTGCGTCGCTACCCGTTGGCGGACGTAGTGACGAAGCAGCTCGTCTCCCTCGGTCGAACAGGCCACGATGTCCCAAAAAGCCTCCGACTCAGGGCCGCCGGGCGCGGCGGTCTCAGCCGACTGCTGGGCTTGCGCTCTCAGAGCCTGAACTCTTCTCCGAAGAGCGCGACGTAGGTAGCGGACCGGAAGCCGGGAGTGGGTCTGTGCCACCTTTGCCGTGGGGTGTTCGCACCGCCGTTCCAGGTCCGAAAAGCTTTGCTCGATCACGCTATAGGGGTTGAAGGCGCTCACCCGGGCGAGTTCGAGCCGCCGCTGCTCGATGTCGTCGGCGAGCTGGCGCTCTGACACTCGGCGCCGCTCCTGCAGCTGGCGCTTCGCCTTGCTTTCGGCGCGTCGCAGGACCGTATTGACTGCTTGCTGCTGAATCTCAACCGCGGCGCCGTAGGCTTCCAGCGACTTCTTCGTGTCGTCGGCGGCTTGCCGGAGGGGAGCGTTCCGGACATGGGAAGCCACGGCTGACGCGCGCGGCGCCGGCGCGGTCGTCGCCCGCGCAGGCGCCGCCGACGGCAACGTGTGGCAGCCCATGGCTCCGGCGATGGCTCCGGCGATCCCGCCCAACACGGTCCCCATCCCAAGGGTGGCGCCTCCAGTGCCGAGGTCTAACAAGCTGCCCGTCAGGGCCCCGGCCTTTGCGCCGGCGATGAGCCCAAGCCCTCGCGCGGTGGTGTCGACGGCCATGTTCTTCGCGGCACGAGCCGCGTCCGTGTCCCCGTTCCGAAGAAGCTTGCCCTCTCGGATACCGCTGCGCGCGGCCGTGACCAGCACTCCGACCACGGGGATGTGGGTGTCGGTGAGGGCGTCCACTCCGAAGGCGTCATGCACGGCGCTTGCCGCATCATGCAGGCTGAGCGCTTGGTCCACGAGCGTTAGGTGGTCCCCGATGAGGGCGGACGGGTCTAGGCCGTGGGTTGGGTCGAACATCACGGCATCGTGTGGGATATGGGAGGCGTCGGTATTGATCAGGGCCGGTATGTGGAGGTACTTGTCGAAGTGCTCGGCGAGTGTCTGGTCCGCGTGTGCAGTGACCTTGACGTTGACCAAGTGATGGCTCGCGCTCAGGTCCCAGCCGGGCTGGTTACTGGCATCGGGCCACTCCACGTGTAGGCCGGCGTTGCTCAGATGGTCCGCTGCCAGCTGCTCGCCGACATGTCCTCGGAGGCTGGTGAAGAGGGACGCGCCCAGCTTGTAGTGGTGTTCGTGCACGGTGGTCCACAAGTCGACGGCGTTCCGACGTGCTCATGAGTGAGTGCCTCGACCGCCTTGAATACGTTCTCGTCGACATGCCACCAGTCAGCGACTGAAACGGCGCCGACGGAGGCGGCTATCAGAGCGTTATCCGCGGGGGAGCCGAACCTGGGCACCGCAGCAACGGGATCGCTGCGGCCGACACCCGCCGCTGCCTGCGTGGACGGGGGTGCCGCTACCGGCACCGTCGCCCTTCTTGGCAGAGCTGCCTGGTGCCACGTGGCCTGCACCACGGCATCCATCCGTCCGGGTCGGCGGTGCACCAAAACTGCGCGCTCCGCCGCGACCATCCTTTGGCGGTCTTGGATGAGCAGCAGCAGCAGCACAAGGATGGGCACACTGATAGCCACTCCGAGGATCACGGGCTCTCCTAGCCGATATCAAGTTCCAGCCGCGACTGGGCGTTCCGAGACACTTAGCCCTTTTGTAACCTGAACCCTCCCTCGGCCGCAGCAGAACGGTGTTGTTGTCACCCGGCCGTGGACTGCCAACCACCCTCGATCTGCAGACTCCGCCCTAGGCCGGGGCCCATCCCAGAGACTGGTCAGCGATCTGACCGCCGCTCAAACCGATCGGAGAGGCGGAGACCCGCAGCGCGGAATATAAATAAGTCTGGGTAGCACTGGATGAACGCCGTCGGAGTACTAGGACGGGGCAATCCGGTCCGCACTCTGGTCCCAAGATTGCATCGATGGCGGCGTAATGACGCTGCCGCTTCGCGGCGGTGTGACGCAGGCGGTACGGCCTTCCGAGGCCTGTGCGCGGAGACGAAGCCTTCCGTGGAAGCTAACCCTGATACATACCGCGTCCATACGGTGTCGCCCGCCGGCGGGTCCTCGACTCGACAGCTTCTGGTGCGTCTTCTGGCGATCGCAGGCCGACGCAAGCCACGCCGCGAACGCTGGGTCGTGCCAGCGACGCTGCATGCCGGGCACTTGTCCGTGACTTCTTAGATAAGCGACCAGCCGGGCTGACGCTGAGGCGATTTCAGCGTCCGCCAGCAGACGCGCGAGCTCCTCGAGGTCCAGGTAATAGATGGCGCGGGCGTTGCCATCGGCCGTCTTGTAGTAGACCTCCTCGAGCGCGCCAATTTCGAAGTCGCGTTCGAGGCGCGGGAGGGACTTTCCCAACTCATGCCAGACGTGTAAGCGACCACCTTGGTCCTCGCCTGTCTTGGGGTTGTAGAACCCATAGAGCGTCTCCATATTGCTGACGTTCACCGTGAAGAGTCGCCGCACGTCCCTTCTGGCCTTCGTCGAGGGCAAGGGCCGGACTGTCCATTCATCGCCTGGCCGTGCTTCCCACAGCCCCGTCACTGTCAGGTACGAGGAGAGAGCGACGTGAACGTTCTCAGCCAAGGGGTTGGCCTGAAGTGTCGCCAGGCTGGAGGAGTTATCGGCACTAGACATGGTTCCCTACCCGTTCGACTCGCCGCCTCGCGCCGGCCGACGCGCAGGGATGGACTCATCGTGCCCCTGCATCAGCGGGAGCGCCATGAGGCAAGGAGGGGCCATGTCCGCGAACTTCTGCAGGCGCAACAGTGCCCAGGACAGTCGCGGCGGTAGGACGCGGGCGCAGCGGCATGGATCCGTGGGCCCTGACGTTCCCAGCTGAAGCTGTAGCGCTCTGGGCCGGACGATGTCAGTGCCCGGCCCGGGGGCCGTTGCTCGTCGGTTGCGCCACGGAGCGCCGGCCAGAGATCGACGTAGGCTCCGTCTCATGGCTGAGACTCCTCGCATCACGTACGTCCTTATCGACGGGGAGAACATAGATGCCACCCTCGGCGCCTCGATCTTGGGGCGACGCCCCCGACCTGAAGAGCGCCCGAGATGGGAACGGCTGTTGCAGTTCGCGCAGGAGCTGTGGGGACAGCCGGCCGCTGGGCTCTTCTTCCTGGCCGCAAACAACGAACTGCCCATGCCGTTCATCCAGGCCTTGATGGCAATCGGCTACCGACCTGTCCCGCTCTCTGGCGCTGCGGGTGAAAAAGTCGTCGACATCGCCATCCAGCGGACGTTGATCGAGATTCGTCGACGCCGTGCAGATGTGCTCCTGGTCAGCAATGACGGGGACTTCGTCGACCAAGTGGGTGACCTTCTGGACGGCCGGCGTGTGGGCGTCGTTGGGTTCCAGGAGTTCCGTAGCAACGCGTTCTTGGAGCTGACGGCTCAAGGTCTGGCCACCTTCGACCTCGAGTACGACGTGCAAGCTTTCAGAGAGTCACTGCCGCGTATACGAATCATCGCCATCGAGGACTTCGACCCTGCCGACTTCCTCTGATCAAGCAGCGCAGATCAAGCGTCAACAGCTTTCGAGGGACGCACTGACACGCAGCCCACCGCCGCAACCACGACGCATGCTGGCCACCCCTACCTGCGGGTCACGCCGAAACGCGGCGGAACGGCGCGGCTCCAACCTGACCTGAACGGGGTGATCGCCTTCAATCCGGTTCACTAGTCGCCCCGCCGGAGTCGCAGCGGGCATGTCCGTCCTTCTCGCCCTTATGGGCCAAGGCAGCCGTTCGAGCCGTCCCCGCCCCAACCGACAGAGTTTCTAGCAGCGGACGCGGCCGAGACCTGTGAGGAGGGGGAGGCGCGGCCGTCGACGTCTCGGTCTTGCGGGGCGAGGGGGAGGGGGAGGGTACACGGCCGGGCATGTGGATCTTGGCGGATCTCAGTGACGTGCGGGGAAGGCGCAATGCTCTACGGCGTTCGTGCTGCCCCCTGTGCCGCAGCGAACAAAGTCGAGAAGGTTCATCCGGTGTTCGGCAGCGTTCGCGCTCCAGGCCTCCCCGGAATAGACGTACGTGTGGTGGTCCTGTGGCGACGTGGACGTGAGTCTGAAGGGCTCAGCGACGTAATCACTAGTCGGAGGTCGGGATATCGCCGTGGTGGGAGGTACTTGCCCTGCTTGAACCAGCACGATCAGCGCTCCTGTCGCTAGTGCCAGCCTGCCGAGCATCATGGTTTTGTGCGTTGTGTGCATTGTGCTCACCTCTTGTGTGATTGAGCCACCGCCGAACCGTCGCCTCGGTCGAGGCAGCCCGACTCGTAGGGCCCCTCCCCGGAAGGGGGATTGGAACCGTTGTGCCATGGGGCGGTATGCGCGTGGTGCGGCACTGGTATCCGCTGGGTATTTGCGCGGTTGACGGTCCCTTGAGGCGGGGTCACATTGGGGTCATGGACATTGCGGTCCTCGGCCCCCTCGAGGTGGACGGGACCTCCACCGGCTTCTTCCCCCGAGACGGGGTGGTGCTCGAGGCACTCGCGACGCACCCCGGGAAGGTGCTCAGCCCGGAGATCCTGGCCGAGGCGCTGTGGGGAGACGCGGTTCCGAAGTCATGGCCCAAGCTCGTGCAGGGGTGCATCGTTCGCTTGCGCAAGCTGCTCGGCCCCGGGGCGATCGAGACCCTTACCACCGGATACCGACTGCACATTCATGCTGATGACCTGGACCATCAACGATTCGAGCGCCTCGTCGGAAAGGCTCGCGATCACTTGGCGCAGGGCGAACCGCAAAGGACCGCATTCCTCGTAACTGAGGCGCTAGCCCTGTGGCGAGGGCCGCCGTTGACTGGGGTCGAGGAATGGGCTCCCGCGCAGGCGGAGGCAGAACGGCTTCAGGAGTTGCGTCTGGAGGCTGAGGACCTGCAGACGGAGGCGGCGCTGCGCACCGGGCACCACCGGCGCATTCTCGGCGCAGCCATGACACGTGTCTCCGAGGCGCCGTTGAGAGAGCGACGGTGGGCGCTGCTCGCGCTCGCGCAGTACCACGGAGGCCGCCAGGGGGATGCCCTGCTGACCCTACGCAGGGCGAGGACCATGCTGGTCCAAGAACTCGGCCTGGATCCTGGCCAGGAGCTCCTCGACCTGGAGCAGGCGATCCTTCGCCAGGACCCCGCGCTGGTGGCTCAAATCGCCTTGCCAGATGCGAGCGCAATCTGCCCCTACCTGGGCCTGATGCCGTACGACGTCGACAATGCCGATGCGTACTTCGGCCGGGAAGCCGACGTGGCTGCCTGCCTGGCGCGGCTGGACATCAACCGCGTTCTGGCCGTGGTGGGTCCTTCAGGATGCGGGAAGTCGTCACTCCTGCGCGCCGGGGTGGCGGCCGCCCTCCGACGCGACGGGCGTGAGGTGGCGATCATCACGCCCGGCAGTCGACCCGTCGACGCGCTGACCACCGTGAGATCCGCGAAGGTGGTCTTGGTCGTCGACCAGTGCGAGGAGGCCTTGGGCGCCGATGTGGATCCACGCTCGCAGGCTGACTTCTTCGCTGCCCTCGTGGAGCACAGCCATCGCGGCGTCCTGATTCTCGCGCTGAGGGCGGACCGGCTCGGCGCGTTGTCCGCGCACCCGTCTCTGGCCCGGATCGTCGAGCGGGAGCTCTACCTGTTGAGTGGCATGGACGCCGACAGCCTGCGCAGCGCCATCGAGGGCCCCGCCCGTCAGGCGGGGCTGCGTGTGGAGCCGGGACTCGTTGACCTCTTGGTGCGCGAAGTCGAGGGCGAGCCCGGTGCCTTGCCGCTCCTGTCGCACGTGCTGCGCCAGACCTGGGAACGTCGGGAGGGAAACACACTGACCGCCCAGGGCTACCGCGAGTCTGGCGGAGTGCGCGAGGCGGTCGCGCGATCCGCGGAGGAGCTGTACGAGCGGGTCCCGGCAGCCCAGCGACCAGCACTGCGCGACCTGCTCCTGCGACTGGTCTCCCCTGACAGGGAAGGTGAGCCGGTCAGCAACCGGGTGCCGCGCCGACAGATCGCGACGGATCAGCAGCGCGAGCAGCTCATCGAACAGCTGGTGGGCGCCCGGCTCGTCAGCAGCGACCAAGACGCGGTGGAGCTGGCTCATGAGTCCTTGGCCAGGGTGTGGCCCAGGCTCAGGGCGTGGCTCGACGACGACGTCGAGGGGCTTCGCATCTTGCGACATCTGTCGATGGCGGCGGACGGCTGGGAGATGATGGGGCGCCCTCGCGGCGAGCTGTACCGGGGTGCCCGGCTGGCCAGGGCCCTGGAGTGGCGGAACACGGCACACCCGGATCTGATCGACATCGAGCGGGACTTCTTGGTCGCCTCCGAGCAGACCGCGGAGATCGAGCGGGACACGGCGCAACGCCAGGCCCTCCGCGAGCGGCGTTCGACGCGGCGGCTTCGGGCTCTACTCGTCGGCGTGGCGGCGCTGCTTGTGGCGGGACTGGTTGCCGGCGTGCTGGCCCTGCGTTCCAGAGACCTAGCCGAAAGCCAGGGCATCGCGGCGGACGTCCGCCGTGCGGGAGCCTTGGCGTTGGTCTCCACGGAGGCAGACACCTCACTCCTGCTGGCCGTGGCCGGCGTTCGACTCGACGACCAATCGGCGGAGGCCCGTGCCAATGTGCTCGGGGCGCTGAGCCGATTCCCCGGACTCATTCGCACCGTTCGCACAGGTCCCGCCGAGGATCTCAAAGTTGACCCCGTGCGTGGAAGCGTCACGGTGAACCTGCTCAAGGGGGGCGTGCTCTTCTTCGACGGACCCTCCCTGCGCGCAATGGGGCGCAACGACGCCCCGCCGGCCTCTTGCCCCAAGTGCCCGGGCCCGACGGATTGGATGATGTCCATCAGCCCAGACGGCCAGATGCTGGTCGGCACGAAGCTGGCCACGTCCCAACAGGAACAGTCGCAGCAGCTCCCGATCCGGCTCTTTGATGCGCACGCCGCGCGGCCGCCAGTGCAGCTGGGCGGTGTGCCGTCGGATCTCACCGGGGCTGGGAGCGAGACCTTCAGCCCAAACGGTCGCTGGCTGTCCGTGCTGCTGGACCCCGTGTCGGGAGGGAGCGGCCAAGTCGTGGGGGTCTGGGACACGCGCACGCCGGGGAGCCACCCCACCGCGCTCCTGCACCCAACATCCGAGGTGTGGAAGTCCGTTGTCAGCTCCGATGGGCGAACGCTGTATGCGGGTGAGCCCGGTGTGGTCGAGGTCATCGACGTGGCCCGAGACCAGGTCCGCGCGACGATCGATGGCTCCCGGGCAGGCGTAGGGCCGCTCACGGAGCAGATGCGGATCAGCCCTGACGGCAAGACCCTCGCGCTGGGAGCAGGCTCGGAGATCGCGTTGGTCGAGACGGCCTCTCTGGCGCCCAAGGCCCGGCTCACCGCGCAGGGGGCCCTCGCCCAGGTGGCCTTCTCCAATGATGGCAGGCGGCTGGCCGCGGTCGACAACGGGCTCGTGGTCTGGGACATCACGCACGCAAACCCCGCCCAACTCTTCCGCGGGAACCGTTGGGGCGCTGAGCATATCGAGCTCAGCCCAGACGGGCACACGCTGTACTCCTTCGGCCAGACCTCGGTCCAGTCGTGGGATGTCGAGGGAAACGCCGGCTTCCTCGCCGCCCTGCCCTCCCCTCCCACCTCCTCCACAGACGTTGGACAAGGGGCACTGGTCTCACCCGACGGGCGCCGCATCGCCTACACCTACTACCGCGGACCCGGCTTTGGCATCGAGGTCCGCGACGTTCAGTCCGGACGGCTGGCGCCGCTCATCAAGAATGACCAGGAGTTCGGCGGCTATGGGGACATGGACTGGCGGCCCGACGGCCTGGCCCTGACCAGTATCGTCGGAGGCTCCACCGCGAGAACGTGGGACGTGCGGACCGGGAAGCAGGTCGGTGCGCATAACGTCGGCCCACCCGCGCGGACGGCATCCGTGGAGTACACCGCCGACGGCCTTCTGCTCGTCGGGACGGACGAGGGCTCCCTCCACGTGCTGACCTCGCCGTCACTGCAGCCGCGCGGATCGCCCATCAAGATCCTGGACGAAGAGATCATCGGGCTGGACGCCAGCCCGAAGGACCACAAGGTCTTCGTGCGGGGGCCCTCGACCCGACTGCTTGTCGACTACCTGACCGGCACGAGCCAGCCGGTGACGGACCTTGCCGGAAAGTTCTCCTCTGACGGTCTGAGGCTCGCCGTTTTCGATGCCGGCGGCGCCGTGGGGCTGAAGCGGGCCGACACCCTAGCGTGGATCGCCAAGCCGGATCCCTCCCGTCCCTTCGGCGGCAAGAGCCAGATCTTGGCGTTCTCCCGAAATGGGGCCTGGTTGGCCAGCAGCGCCAACGGGAAGGTCGGACTTTGGGACGGCCGAACCGGCGCCTTCGCCGGCTCCGCCCAGCTCGAGGGCCCGGTGGCCGTCGGCTTCTCAGAAGACAGTTCGACCATGGTGATCGCGTCAACCGACGGCGCCGCGGTGAAGATCTGGGACCTGCGCACCGAGAGTTGGGTGAATGCCGCCTGCCGCGCTGCCGGACGCAATCTCACCACAGCGGAGTGGCAGTCATCCCTTCCGGACCGCGCCTACCAAGACGTGTGTCCAAGCACGAATTGAGCCCGCTCACACGAGGTCCTGATCGGTATGCCGATCCGATGCACGCCTTCCATTACTCCGCCGTGTACAGGTCGAAGGGCGGTGGAACGTGTGAACGACGCGATGGAGGACGGTGCGAGCACGACGGGGCGAACGGGGCATCGCGGATCCGATTGAGCGCCCGACTCACCCTGGCTAGCCGCGTACTTGTCGCCCTTCACGCGGCGGAAGGACGCACGCCATCAGCGCGGTGGGATCACCGAGCCGCGACCTAGCCATCGCGGCACAACGGCACAATAGGCCTCGTAGTCGGCTCCAAACCTGGACAGCAACGCTGACTCCTCGGCTGCGATCTGAAGTCGGTCGATCGCGAGCGTGAAGGCGGCTACGGGGAGGAGAGTCTTCCAGGACCCAAGTCGCACCGAGTTGGCGACGAGCAGTCCCGCCAGGCCGACATACATGGGATTCCGGCTCACGGAGTTCGCACCATTGGTCACCAAGACGGAGGCCAGCGCCGGGTTGAACGGCTCAAGGGTCGTTCCGCGGCGACGAAACTGGACAGCAGCAGACCCCGCAAGGAGCCCGGAAGCGGCAGCGATGGCAAATGCCCCTGTGGCACGGGCGGCGCGCGGCCGGTGCGTACCCTTCGTGAGTGCTGACTGGGTCAGGGCTGCAGCGATCGCCAGGAGCGGAGGCGGTGGGCGCATCACGCTCCTACGGTGCCACAGCGTCGGCGGGTCGTCGCGCGGATGCCGTCCGTCCGTTAGGGCGCTTCACGCCCTCTCGGCTCCCGGCACGCGGCGGATAGACGATGCGGTGAGCGCGAGTTGTCGGCGCCGTGCTGTATCAAGGCTCCGTGGACGAACAAGACAACGCCGTGGATCCCGTGGGCTTGGCGTTCGCGCTGCTCGACAACGCTGACCTCCTGCTCTCTGATGCCGAACTGTTGCTCACCACTAGCCGACTCTCGCGAGCTGCGGCCCTCGCGCTCATCGCGTCCGAGGAACTGAGCAAGCTGTATCTCTGCCTGGGGGCTATCACCGGTGAGGCCGTCCTGCCGAGTGCCAAGTCGCGTGATTGGCGGGATCACCGCGACAAGCTAGAGACGGCCAAGGCGCTCGATATCGCTTTCATCGATGCTGATCCTGACCTCGACATGACCAAGCCAAGATGGATATAGACGCGCTCCTGCGGCTCAAGATAGGCCTGCCTATACGTTGATCATGACGCGGGAAAAATTGCTAGCCCGACCGATGTAGACGTCGACGCCAAGGGACTCATCGACCGGGGCCGCGAGCTGAGCGCCCTGCTCCGCGGTGTCTTCCATGGAATCACCCCCGAAGTACTTGAAGCTATAGACCTCCACTACGAGGCGATGAGCCGCGTGGTGGAGGCCCTGATCGATCGAGCTAGCCCCGAGGAGACGATCGACCGCCTGAGATCCGTCTTTGCCGCCACCCAAGAGCGTGGTGCGCTTGCCTTGTCGGAGCTGCTAGCCGAAGCGCAAGAAACCGACCGTAGGCCGCAAGCGGGCTAGTTCTGGCTTGGTGCTATTGACGCCGCTCCGGAGGCGGCTGCGCCTGACTCGCGGCGGAGTGGGGCATGTTCGAGTGGCCGTCAGAGACGGGAACTGACCCTGTAGGGATTTGAGGCTTGGGCCATCCCCTGCACGGACATCGATGCCTGCTGCCTCACGGCTTCAGGGTCCGGCCTCCTCATGCGGGTCAGCTAGCCGGTGCGGCGGCCTGAACCTCCCGTTCTGGCTTCATCAAAAGCGAGACGTGTTCGCGCGAGCTTGATGAATTCCTGGATCGCCCAGTGAACCTCCGTGCCAGCGTCGTCGAGGCGGGCCGGATCGCTGATTTCCTTCAGCGCCTTGATCTGATTCATCAATGCGTAGGCGGCGCCTTGGACTTGATCGTCGTCGACAAGCAGGTCAAGTTGATAGAGCGCCGACCAAGCCTGTGCGCGCGCCGCGCGGACTTCTCTGCTCAGGGGCTCGCTGCGCTCGCCCGACGTCAACCTATTCATACGGCGAGCGATCTGGGCGTGTCGGTACGCGACTAGGGCCGCCGGCAACGCTGCAGCTGCTTCCAGACGCTCGCGACGAGCACGATCGGCAACTTCATACCGACGTTGCCGAGCGGTGCTCAGCGACTGGAACAAATATCCAAGCGCGGCACCCGCCAGCGTCCCAATCAACACCACGACCTGATCGCCCACGGAAACATCCTCGTTCGTCGCGGGTCGTGAGCGGCTCATTTCAAACCGCGGCGCGTCAGACACGCCCACGGACGCACTCGCTCGCGTGGACGTTCGTCAGGACGAGTCGCGTACGCGCAGGTGGTTACGAGGGCCAGTTTGCCGAGGCATTCCTCGAAACAAGCACTGAGCGGAGCGTGAGGGAGATGGATCGATGGACCCCAGCCAGCGGGCGGTTCAGTCTCTGGTCGAATTCGCCCAGCTCGCGGCTAAAAGCAGCAGCCACCCCGGAGACGGTCGTAGCGTGCCTCAGCCGCCTCCGGCGGGGCCTTGTGTGCTCCTCGAATTGGCCGCATCGTGGAGGTGCAGGTGACTCCGAGGCAAGGAGATGAGGATGAGCGACCAGTCGAACGACTCGGACGTGGAGCAGTCGGATCCGGATACAGCGAAGGGTGAGGAAGCGGTCGGCGTGGAGATCGGCAACACCGACGGCGGAGGCAGCACCTTCGAGCCGGAAGAAGACCCTGAGGGCCACGCCGGCTAACAAGCGCGTCACCGGTGCAAGGTCGCTGCGACACAGGCGCGAGAGGTCAAGGTTGGCTGTCGACGGCAGGTGAAGGTCTCAGCGGCGGTGAGACGCACCACCACCGGGCACCTCTGGAGGCTGGCCATCCCCCGATGATGATGTAGGCGGGTCACCCACGACCTGCCTAGGCTTGGAGTGGTCGCCGCACCGATCGAGGAGGCTTCATGGCTGGGAGCGTGATTCGGTTCGAGGCCCGGACGGTGATCCGTCGGCCGGTGAGCGAGGTGTTCGAGCGGCTGGCCGACCTGCCAGGCTATCGGCAGTGGATGCACCGTGACGGCGTGTTCGGCGGCACGGAGGTGACGTCCGCGCTGCCGATCCGGTCCGGCACGACGTACGTCGACCGGACACGGATGGGTCGCTTCGTCGGGGAGGTGACCGAGCACGTGCCGTGCACGCTCCTCGCCTTCAGCGAGACGTTCAGCATCTTCGGCCACCCGCTGACCCAGGCACGTCCGAGTTACGTGCTCGAGGTCGACGGCGACTCCACGGTCGTCCACCACACCGCAGAGGCGGAGCTCTACGGCCTGGCTCGCGCGTTCAAGCCGGTGGCCGCGCGGATGGTGACGCGGGAGCGGTCGCACACCCTCGCCTCCCTCAAGCGCTCCCTCGAGGGCTCTCCCGAGACTGAATAGCCGGTCGCCTCCGCGGGCGACGGCCAGTTCACGAGATATTCGCGGCGATTACGCACTCACGTGGCAGGACTACTCGAATCTGGATGGTCGGCGGGGTGGTCGCTTCCGCTATCTCGCCTCGGACGTGCCGGCGGCCGCGTCGCCTGAGCCGTCGGGCAGTGACGAGCCCGACGCCAGGTATCTCTGGATCGCGATGACCCGATGCTCGAGGCACGGCTGAGCCACGGCCCGGCTCGCGGCGGGATGACGCAGCGGTGAGCCGGTCACGGCTCGATCGACCGGTTCGTATCACGCGCGTGCGTCGGCGGCTCGCTGCGGTGAGGCGTGGGACTTGCGTGGGGTGGCCGGTTGCTCAGGCATGAGCTGCCGGTAGGTGTCGGCGTAATACGGCGCGATCTGTCAGGGGTGAAGCGTGCGGCGTAGACGCGCCCCGGTGTGGGGTCGGGTACCCCGCGCCCGTGCAGGAGCTCGTCCATGGCGCATGCGAGCTTTTCGGGGTCCTCGGGCGTGACGAGCACACCGCGGCCCTGTCCCAACGTGACGGGCAGCCCTTCGACGGCGCTGGCAAGGACGGGCACCCCCAGGCCCAGGGCGAGGACGGCACTTTGGGACCAGGCTTCCTCCCGGGACGGGACGACGTGCAGGTTGGCTCCTGAGATGTAGGAGCCGGGCGAACGCACCCATCCCGGCAGGAGAACCCGGTCGGACAGGCCGAGGGCGCGCGACCGGGCGGTGAGGGACTCGCGCAGCGGACCGTCTCCGAGGAGGAGCGTCGTCGGCGGATTGGGGAGCAGGGCCAGTGCCTCGAGCAGGACGTCGACACCCTTCTCGGGGTGGAGGCGCCCGGCGAAGGTCACCCTGAGGTTGGGCAGGCCGGGCAGCGCCCGTGCATCGAAGCCGTCGACGATGGAGCGTCCCTCGAGCATCCGGCTTTCCGGGACGCCGAGTGATTCGGCGAAGCCGCGGGCGGCGGGGCCGTGGGCGAAGAAGGCCGCAAGGCGTCCGGCGGCGGCGCGGGCCTGGGCGACATGGTCGCCGTACGGCCAGGTCATGGCGTTGTGCTCGGAGGCCACGAGCGGAACCCCGTCGGGCACGGCGGCCGCTGCCGCCCACCAGGCGCCGAACATGTGGGCGTGGACGAGGTCGGCGTCGGCCAGGCGGGGGCGCAGCCAGTCGGCGAAGTCGGTCGACGGCACCCATTGCAGGTGTGCGTCCCGAGCGAAGGTCTCGACGGGCACGTCGAAGGCGGCCGCGAGGGCGATCCCTTCGTCGGTGGCGTCCCCGGCGTAGAGGCGGGTGTCGAAACCCTCGGAGCGCAGGGCGGCGGACAGCCGCAGCGCGGAGAGCTGGGCCCCCCCACGCTCCAGCACTCCGATGACCCGGGCGATGGTGAGCGGCCGCCGGCCCGTCGAGTTCGGGTCAGCCATGGCTGGTGCGCGTGCCCTCGGCGGCCATCCGGGCCACGGCTAGGCTCCCACGCTCGGGGCTGCGGTCGAAGGTGAGGCCCGTCTCGTGCTCCCACCGGCGCAGGACCTCCTGCTCCCCGGGACGATCGGTGTCGTCGAGAACGACGGTGGCGCCCGGGGCAAGGAGGTCTGCGAGAACCGGCAGGGCGGGGTAGCGGGCCAAGCCGTGGCCGGTGGCATGAGCGGGTGGGCCGTCCACCAACAGCAGGTCGATCGAGTCTCCTCGTAGCGCTTCGCGAAGTCCCTGGGCCAGGGCCGCCTCGTCGTACCAAGCGAGGCCGGACCCGGCACGGGCGTGCGGCGCCAACGGCGCCTGAACGATCGTGACATCGGTCCCCATGCCTTCGCGATCGAGCTGGTCGCGCACCCACCGCGCCCAGACCGGGTCGTGCTCGACGCTCGCCATGAGGAAGCCACCGGGCGGTGGGCGCTGGTGCAGCAGGCGGGCCAGCAGAACGGTGCTGACACCGCTGCCCAGTTCGACGATGCGACGCCGCTCGTTCAGGACGATGTCGTTGCACACGGTCACGAGCCCGGCGGGTCGCATCGCGCCCGAACTCCACGGCAAGTACGGGCCGGGCAGTGCAGCAAGCCCGTGCAGGGCGGCCCCGTCAGAGAATCCACGACCTGCCGGCGTCGAGAAACTGGTCACGGCCACAGGCCGACCGTAGCGCGTGACGAACCCACAAGCGCGAGGTGTGTCATCGATCTGCATCGTGTCCGCCGAGTGCTTGGTCAAAGAACTAACCGATGACGTCCAATTGGCCGCCCGGGAGTGCGCGCTCGTAACGCGACGGCCCGAGCGAGCGCAGTCAACTGGCCCTTGCAACGGTGTCGTCTCGGCACCTCCGGAACACGGCAGGGGCCCCTTCACGCGGCGGAAAGACGCGCCTCGCCTCTCCATATACACGCCGAGGACGGGTGACGTCGTCTAGGCCCCAGCCAGGGCGAGCGCGGCGTCGATCCGGAGGACCCGCGCGATACCGGCAAGGCTCGCGAGGATCCCGAGGCCGACCGCCACCATCGCGAGCATGAGGCAGGCGGACAGGCCGAGGCTGATGGCCAGCGGGAAGGCGGGCACGAGTGCCCACGCGAGGACAATCGCACCCGCCGCGGCAGCAAGGGACACGGCGAGGCCCTCGATGAGCGGGGTCGCGCACAACCGCCACGAGGGGGCACCGATGGCCTTGAGAACCGCCACGTCGCGCACCCGGTCCAGGGCCGAGAGGTAGCAGACGAAAGCCACGATGCTGCCGGCCACGAGCCAGAGCAGGAGGGAGAGGAGCCCCAGGGTCCGCGTCGCGACCTGCAGTGGTCGGCGCATGTCGTCGCGCACCTCCTGCGGCGTCATGACAGCGAGATCCGGCGGGAGGACCGCGGGGCTGCCCTGCATGACGATCGCGCTCGCCATGTCCTCGCCGTCGTAGGCGATGGACTGGCCTTGGGACAGCGTCATGACCACGGTCGGCGTGCCCCCGTTGTACGTCAGCCCCGCGACGGTGCCGACCACCGTGAGCCGGACGCCGGCGAGCGTCAGGGTCGCTCCGACGGGCACACCCAGGCTGTCGTCCACCGCGACCTCGCCATCGGCGCGAGGAGGGCGACCAGCGGTCGGTCGAGGCTCGACGACACCGTCCGGGCGGTAGGCGATGACGTTGACGTCGCTGAGGCCGCGCGCGTCGGCCCCTTCGATGACGTGTCGGAAGATCGCGACCGGGGTCGCTGTGACTGCTCGGGACGGGTCCGCGAGGTGTTGCGCCACCTCTGCCTTCATCGGGGAGTTCGTGGTGAAGGGGCCCGCCAGACCCTGCGTCACGACCCAGCTGTCACCGCCGAAGAAGGCGATGGTCCGGTCGGTCTCGTCGAGGAAGCTGTCGTGGACGGACTGGAGCAGGAGCGTCACAGCGAAGACGAGCATGGCCGCGCAGACGCCCACGACGATGCGCCGGGCTCGCCACTGCAGATCGCGAAAGGTGATGGTCAGCATGGCGCAGACAGGTCCACGACGTCGTCGGCGACCTGCACCACCCGGGCGTCGTGCGTGGCGACGAGCACCAGCCGACCCGGGCGCACCAGGGAGCGGAGCAGTGCCAGCACAGCGCCGACCTGCGCCTGGTCCAGGTGGGCCGTGGGCTCGTCGGCCAGGAACAGCGGAGGATCCGCCACGACGCCGCGCGCGATTGCGACGCGCTGCTGCTCGCCGCCCGAGAGGCTGCCCGGTCGGTGGTGCAGGCGGTGGTCGAGGCCCATCCCGGACAGGAGCTCGGCGGCGTGCCGACGAGCGACCGACTGCTTGACTCCCGTCATCAACAGTGGCGCCATGACGTTCTCCACTGCACTCAGGCTGGCGATCAGGTTGAACGACTGGAACACCAGACCCACGCAGTCGCGACGGTGCTGCAGCATCTCCCTACGTGACGAGAGCGCGAGCTCGCGGCCCGAGAAAGCGATGGAGCCCTGGGTGGGCGCCAACAAGCCGGCGAGCACCGAGAGCAGCGTGGTCTTGCCCCCGCCGCTCGGTGCGCACACCACCACGAGCCGACCGTCGCCACCCTTGAAGGACAGGTTCTCGAGCGGCCGAGCGCGGCTCGGGCCGGACCCCAGGTCCACGGTTAGGCCGGACACGCTGAGGTCGGCACGACTCGTCACCACCCTCACCCCCATCGCCCCGAGGTGCCCCCGGCCCGGCCGTCAGCCGGTCCTCACGTGCCATCGTGGCAGTGCCGGGTCGATCTCGCGGTGCATCCGCAGAGATGCTGTCAATGTTGCGAAAAGTCGGACCGTCACGCGTCGACGTGCCACCGTGTGCCATGCGAACCGAGCTGCTCCAGAGGGCCGCCGGACGCGCCCTCGTCCGGATGCTCGGCTGGATCCATTCCCGCGGCTGGCACGCCGGTGCATGGTCCCGTCTGCCGGAGGACGCCTACACCCTCGTGAGGCGGGACGGGCTCGACCCGGTGCCGGCACTGCTCGACAGAGCCGCGGTGACGAGGCTCCGGCTGCCTCTCCGCTTCCGTGGGCTGATGGTGACGGGATACGCAGAAGTGCGCGCGGTGCTCGCTGACTCCGCGACGTACAGCAACGACCTCGTCGGCCGGCTCGGGGCACCCGCCGCGGCGGAGCACCAACCGGGAGGACTGGGCTTCTGCGACCCACCCGAGCACACACGGTTGCGCCGCCTGCTCGTCCCCGAGTTCAGCGGGCGCCGCCTCCTGGACCTGCAGCCGCTCATCGAAAGGATCGTCGAGCAGGCCCTGGACGACGTCTCCGAGCTAGGGGGAGATGGTGGTCCGGTCGATCTCGTGCCACACCTGGCTCGTCCGGTGGCTTCGCGCACCATCTCGGTGATGCTGGGTCTGGATGAGGATGACCACGCCGTGCTCCATCGACTCAGTTCCCCGCGGTTCGACCTGGTGGGATCCGGATCCGGCCCTTTCGGATCGATCTCCGAGGCGATCGACCACTTTCTCGACATCGTGCGCCGTCAACGTGAGCACCCTGGACCTGGGCTCATCGGTCGCCTCGTGCACGATCACGGCACCGAGCTGACCGACACCGAGATCGCAGGCCTGGCCGACGGTCTGTGGACGGGAGGACTTGAGTCCACGGCGAGCGCGATCGCTCTCGGCGGTCACCTGCTCGCAACGGATCGCGTGGCGGCAGGCGTGCTTCGAGAAGGTGGCCGTGGCGCTGTGGACGGCTGGGTCGAGGAGCTCCTGCGCTACAGCTCTGTCGTGCAGGTGGCGTTTCCACGGGTGGCCCTGACCGAGGCGGAACTCGGTGGCGAGCAGATCCGCGCCGGTGACCTCGTCGTCTGCTCGCTCAGCGCAGCCAACCGTGACGCAAGGTTCGGTGACTCGGCCGGCCACTTCATGCCGGATCGGGCGCCTCGGAGTCATCTGGCGTTCGGTCACGGGCTGCATCGGTGCATCGGTGCCGAGCTGGCGCGCGTCGAGCTGCGAGCGGTGCTGCTCCGGCTCGCTGGGCGGTTTCCCCGGTTGCGCGCGGCTGACCCAAGCCTTGCCACCGGCGAGCAACTCTCCTTCATCTACGGCCTTCCAGCTGTTCACGTCCTCCTCGACGGCGGATAACCGGGCCCCGGCAAGCGCGGCGGCTCGTGCCGTGGTCCGGGCCGCTCTGAATCGGGGGCAACGCGTATCGCGATGTCCGCGCCCGCAGGCTCTGCTGCACCGATGCGTCTAGGACCCGAGCGAGCTCGTGGCGGAAAGATGCACCTTTGAGCCCACGGAGCGGTTCACTCTCCTGCGGCGGGCGACAGGAAACCGATGCCCTGTGACCGAGGGTCTTTCGACGTGAAGCGTTGGAGTTGCTCGTTTGGCCAGTGGGGTGTCGTCCGTACGCGTACGTTGGCTGCCGTGACCGACCTGGCGACCCGTCCGGCAGTCCTGGCCTGCGAATTGCTGCACCGCGGCGCCCGGTTCGTAGTCGTGGGCGGCGCGGCGCGCTGGCTTCTGGGTGAGAGCGCGGCACCGCGCGACTTGGATGTCGCCGTCAAGGACGCAATGGTGCCTGCCTTGGTCGCTGCGCTGGACGGGATCGGTGTCACGCGGTCCGCGGTCTCCATTCGCCGTGCTCGGCAGGTACATCTGGAGACCTCGTGGGGACCGTTGGATGTGTTCCTTGGCCCGGCGACGTCGCCCGACACAGGGGCTGGGGCTGGCACGGTGCGCACAGTTGCGTTCGGTTCGTTCGCCATCCCCGTCTGGGCGCCCGTCGGTTCGAGCACGCAGATGATGAGGGTGGCCGTTGACGAAGGCCGTGGGCCGTTGACGGAGGCATGATGAGTGCGAAGTCCGGGCTGACCGACATCGAGTTGGCGGTCTTGGAGGCGGTCGACTCTTTGACCAACGGCGTCCAAGGTGGCGATGCCGCGGACGACAGCGAAGGCCGTTTCTGCCGGACCCAGGACGTCCTCGACCGTGTCGAGGTGCGCTGTGGTCTCGGACCTCGATACGCCCTCCCACTACTCGCGGACCTGATAGCTGTGTGGGTGCGTCACTTGCCGTTGGTGGAAGGTGAAGGGAACTGGGGCCAGATCGACGGGGACCCGCCGGCCGATGCTCGATATACCCGGCTCGCGCTTTCTGCCGTGGGCAAGCTCGCGCTGGCCGCCGAACGCGAGCAGGTTGGTCCGGTCCCGCTTGCGATCATCGAGGGCAGCCTTTACCGCGGTGGTCCCGTGCCGCCGTTCGACCCTGCGGAGATCCTCGAGGAGCTCATGGATGAGTCGGGCCGCTACTGCTTGCCGTCCATGCCGACCGGAACCGTGTCCGGGGACTTGGATCGGCTGCTACGCGGAGACAAGGTGCGACTTCAATTAGGCGCTCGCATTCGCGGCGAGCCAGGCAAGTTCGTCATCACCAGCCCGCCCTTCAGGGTGGGCACGTCCATGATCACGTCGAACATTCAAGACCGGGTCACGCAGGCGTTCCGGTCCCTACCGGAGGGGTATGTCGATTCCTTCGTCGCGGCGGAGGAGAATGCGTATCGGCCATTCCCGCCGCCGATTTCTCCGTGGCCAAAGGATGTCCCGGTGGTCGATGTGGTGGACGTGACGAGTGGGCGGACCGGCGTCGCGATCGAACTGAAACTGGTTCCCGATGTGGACGTGGTCGCGGCCCTTGACTGGCTCCGCGCCATCTGGCCGGTCACCGTGGAGGTCGACTGCATCCTCCCGGCGCCGATAGAAGCGGTCCTCAAGGAGTGGGATGCCGGTGACGGGACCGGTCTCGCCGCCCTTCGGCGGCTCATCGCCAAGTCCACTCCCTGACCGCCCGGTCCCACACGGGTGGAGCTCCATAGGGGATGGTCATGACAGGGCGAGAAACTCCCAAGGCCACGACGCGGCGAAGTGACGCTACTCCCACGCGGGCTGGTTGACGTGGGAAGGAGCGCCAGGGTCTACCGTTGAGCAACACGCGGCGGACGACACGGAGATGCGATGGAACAGGCCAGAATGCCAGAGCTTCGCCAGCGGCTGGCCGACATCCAAGAAGGTCTCGAGGTCAACCTGACGCAGACCAAAGAGTATGTGCCGATGAGCGGCTTGGCCGAGGCGCTGTCAGAAGTCTTCTCGATCATGGACAACCTCGCTGCCGCTATCGAGGATCTTGAGCGCCGTTCTGGCGTCAGCGGCTGACCTTCCCCAAGCCGCTTGCGTACGCCTCGCGCCCTCTCGGGTCGCGACAGGTGGCGACGTTGCGACGCCGCTATGTTGGCCGTCCGCGTTGGCTCCCGTCATGCCTACACTCTGGACTCCGGGTTATTCAGCTGCCGGTCATTGGCCGTCGCGGCCGCGTCCGGCACGCGGCGGAGTCGACGCGGGTGTCGCACCGCTCAGACGCCCGCGACATAGGCGGTGAGGAAGTGAACGCCGTGCCGGTCCAGGTTGCCGCGGGCGCGGTCGTAGTGCTCTGTGGTGCGTGGGTCGGCGTGCCGGGCGAGGATCTGCGCGTCGCGCAGTGGGACCCCGGCGTCGAGGGCATTCGTGATGGCAGCGTGTCGGAGCGAGTGGGGACTGATGTGCCGCGGGATCCCCGCGGTCTTCGCGATGCGCGCGACCATCCGGTACACATCGCGGCGGTCGATCGGCTTTCCAGAGACCGGCCGGAGCACCAGTGACCCGCTCGTGCGTTGGCCGCGGCAGGCCTCAAGGGCCCGCAGCACGGGGACGGTGACCGGCATGGTCGCGGGCTTGTTTCCTTTGCCGACCAGGTGCAGCACGCGGTGTCCGCGGAGGCTGTCGGCGTAGTCCTCGATCCGCACGGCCGCAGCCTCGGAGGCGCGTAGGGCGTTGATGCCGAGGAGGTATGCGAGGGCGCCGTGGTGCACGGTGAGGGTCTGGGCGACCTGAAGGAAACGGATCAGCTCGAGCCGATCGAGCCCTTGGGTGCGGGTCTCGTCGCGGTGGATCTTCGGCAGCCGTGCGTAGACCGCTGGGTCAGCAGGGATTAGGCCGTCGATGTGGGCGAAGCGGAAGTAGCCGCGGACAGCGTGCATCATCGTGTTGACCGAGGAGTCCATCAGCCCGCGGTCGCCGAGTTGGCGGATGTACAGCTCGACGTGGGCGCGCTGGATCCCCGTCAGGGCGTCCAGCCCGTTGCTCTCGCACCAGGCAAACCACTCCCGCAGCTGGAACGAGTAGAGGGCGTGGGTGCGACCGGAGTATCGGGCCAGGTATGACACCGCGGCGAGTTGCGCCGTCGACATGGTCGCGGGCTGAAATGGAAGAAGTCGGGTTGGAGCGGACATGGGTCACCTCACGCGGCGACCGGCTTCGGGCCAGCCCCGCCCGCCGCCGACGCGACCGGCCATGAAGGGCTCCTCGACGCTAGACCCGTTCCACTCTCGCGTCGGCCGGCGAAAAGGGTCACTTGCCGGAGCGAGCGTGTCACCTCTGAACGCGTGGCTGCTCAGAGACTTGGGTTGAGCGCTTAACTCCACCCATGAAGCACGTCGGCAAGTCTGTGGAACTTTGAAGGCCGACGTCGAAGCCAGGGCGGCGGCGGCGGCGGTGGCGTACTGGTCATTGTCGAAAGCATCGGCTCCTTCGGTGTCATGCTCAGCCGAGCGCGACGAGCTCACGGGATATTCGGCCTTGTGCGTTGCCGTGCGCTCGACCGCGGCCCCGGCGTGTCGGAAGAGCAAAACGACCGGGTTCGCAACGCCTTGGAGTCATATTCCGGAGGTCGTGACCAGCGTCCGATTCCCTACTCCCCGCCAGTCAACACCAGCATCGCCCTCCTGAGCCTCCCGGCACGCGCCCCAGCCTGAGGCGCCTCCGGCGAGACGGCTTGGGCATTACCGGGCCATGGCGACGGCGCCTGAGGGATTGTGTGGACGCTTGAAGGGTGCGTCGGGCATCGCGACATCGTCGATGCTGCCGGCGAGGTGCGCGAAAGCGATCAGCAGAAGGGTTGCTGCGACGGAGGCTGTAACCGCCACCCAACCGAGCACGGCCGGATCAAAAGCTTGAACAGGCGCGCCTGTCCGGCTGGACTTGGGGATGCGCCAAATTATCCCGGCGGTCAGCGCCACGGCGCTTATGCCGAGAGCGGCCAGAGCCGACCACAAGAATAGGCGGTTCCCCTCGGCCGTCTCCTCATCGTTCCGTCGCACCAAGCGGCTGCCTGGCTTGTATCTGTTCAACGGCAGCGTGCCCGTGTTGTATGCGAGCGCCGTTCGGTTCCTATACTTCAACACGCTCACACATCTTGAGACGTTCTCGGCCATTAACAACGGGGCGAAGGCATACAAGACCATCGTGAGGACGTCGCCCTCAAAGGCGCTGTCAAGAAAGGCCTCGAACGTCCTCTGCCCTTCGACGCTCAGCCAGGCGCCGAGTCCCGTTCCTACCGCGACAAACAGTGCCGCAAAAAACACTGTCCCCGCGACGGGCAACCACAACCGCCACCAGGGAACTAGCTTCGCGGCCACGATATGGGCCACGACCTGCTGATGCATGCTTAGTAGCGCAGTCTTTTGCCCCGGATGCTCCGTGAAAGCCGCCGCCTCTCTGAGAGTCTGCTCAGACCGCCTCAGTCTCGTGCCGCGGGTGGCACCAGCCACAAGAGGGGTAGCAGCCAAGAGCGCCGCGAGGATGGTTGCAAACTGGGCAATCGTGTCCAACACGCAGCGAGTTTCTCGTGCTCTGGGGCGAACCCTTGTGAGCAACACGCGTCGTTCCGGGCATGGGAGGACCATGGCATGAGGGGCGAGGCGCCGTCGCAGGGTCGCGCGCCCACCGATTGGCGCCTAGTGGGCAACTCGAGAATAAGTGCGCGCGGTCCCATACGCATCGAAGGCAGGCCGGAGGGTCGGCTTGCGGCGAAAAGACGCACCTGCTGGGCAGCAGGAGCTGTCGTTAGGTGCCTTCGGTCAACCCGGCAGCGCAGGTGTCCTAGATCCAGTCGTGGCAGCGTGAGAGACGTAGGTTTCACGCCGATGCCATGTGTGGCCAGTACGCTGCGATGTTGAGCGCTTGCGTGGGCGCGGACGATCTCATCGCGCAGGCGGAGGGGACCACAGCCCTGAACGTCCGGGCTTGCGCCATACGGTCGCTCTTCTGCGATCCTCGCTCTCGACTACCAAATACGGAGGGATTCAGGATGACCAACGACCCGAACCCAGGAAGGTCGACCCAATCGGGCCCGGTATCCGAGCCAGAAGTGCGGCTGATGGGCCCGTTCCCCACTTTGGCCGGCGGACTTGGATCGTCAGCGGAGGCAGCGACAGAGTCCGTGGGACCGATCGATGCCGTGGACGTCCTCGACCGCATCAAGTCTATGAGGGGAGGACCCGAGCTTCTCGAACAGGTGCCCGAGCTTGGCTCCCCTTGGAATTGGGCGGCCGTCGCCTATGTCGCAGCCTGCGGCAGCAGCGGTTCCGCGAGGTATATTTCGGTCGACAGCCCGGCCGGAGTCAGCATGGTAAAGGACAGGCCAGAACTCTACGTCGCCGGGCCTGAGGATGGGAACTACTCTTACACGCGCATTGTCTGCTGGTTTCATACACCACCGTCCCCGTCCGTGGGTCGTTACGTTTGCACGGTGCGACTCCAGGGCCCGCGAGGTTTATACCCGGATACAATCGTGCGGTGCAGCCTGAATGACTCGCCGATCGGGGAACCGTTCGTAGTCCCGTCCGAGGAAGCGACCCTCTGGCCATTCCCCATGACTCTCGAAGGGGGATGGGACTGGGGCTTCGCCATCCACGTCCCCGTAGGGCCCGGAGGGTTACGGTTCTTCGGCCTCACCGTCATGAGGCTTCCCGAAGCGGCTGAACTAGCTCCGGTCTGAGCGACTCATTCGACAGCCCGAGCATCGCAGCGGCAGAAAGGGGCATGGAGCGGCTGGCGCGCTGATGCGCTTCGAGCGACCGTCAGCTTGGCGACGCCGCTTTTCGCTCGCTGCCTGAGTCGCGGGGAAGTGACGCGCCTCGCGCGTACGCCTTCAGTTCGAGAGGTGCTCGACTTTGATGGCTATGTCGAGAACGTCAGGAACGGCATCCAAGACGGTGACCTCCGCGAGCGCTCCGCTACGGCCGTAGCGGCTCCGGTACTCCTCATACGGGAAGTGCCGAATCGGTATCCATGACTCTCTGCTCCGCATCGGATGGTTGCGTTGCGTGATCGCTCCACTGTTGAACCGACAAAGCTGTATCTGCTGCTCGTACCGCTCCACTAGGAGGCGAGTATCAACGTGTATGACCACCTGGGCCTGGTTGCGGTACTCGCGGGCGTTCCGCAGACGCTCGAGGCGTTCGCGGGTCGGCCAGAAGAACACCCGAGAATTGATGGCCGTCAAGAATTCGCTCACCGAATGACCGGGCTCGATCTTCTCGGCTAGGAACTTCATTGGCTTCTGGTCTCGGATCACCGCAGGCTCCAGTCCCTGCCTCCTCAGGGCTGTGGAGCGTAGACGTGGATGCGCCAAGAGTGCCTGTTGACGCTTGGTATCGACGTCGAAGACCTCGAGGAGTCGTGCCGTCGAGAGCAGGCCGAGGCGTTCGATCGAGGGCCAGGCGAGAGCCGAGGAAGCGTGGTAGACGCGAGGGCATGTAGCAATGAACTGGGCGAGCTCCATGTCCGGATCCTGTCACCAGGGAGGTCGAACCGGCCCCGGGAGCGTTGGCCAGTGAAGGAGCCTCAACTGGGGCGGCTGAGGGCGGCTACGTCAGTATGGAGCGCGACTAAATGACGCCGTTGTCGTCGCAGCGCTCGAATCGTTGGCTGGCGCAAGACACGACCACGCGACGGCCGTTGCGCTTGTGCCGGCACGTCCGGGCCTCTATGCGTTCTATGGTGACGAGCTCGCGTGGTCCTCCCTTGGGCTGAGTCCCGCGTTCGACGATCAGCCTCTGTATGTCGGGAAGGCCGAGAGAAGCCTCAATGGCCGGGACGTGCGCACACACTTCGCCCAGGGGAAGACGGGATCATCGACAGTCCGGCGGAGTCTCGCAGCTTTGCTCGCAGAAGAACTCGGACTGGTGGCCGTGCCGCGAAGCATGGCGAGACCTGACGGAAGCGCAAACTTCGGTCTGGACCCCGCGAGCGAGGCGCGTTTGAGCGCATGGATGGTGCAACGGCTTTCACTGGCGACGTGGACCAAGGATGGGGCCGAGACTCTGGACGACATCGAGACGGTCATCGTCGGCCGCCTGCGCCCGCCGCTGAATCTCGCGAAGTCGGTGAGCCCAGAGAGCGGCTCCGGGGGCTTGAAGGCGCATGGCAGATCTAGCTCGGGCCTGGCACCCTGGCGCTACCGAAGGCTAATGGCGTTCAGGTAAAGGTCACCCCGGGCCAGCGCGATGTCGTGGCGAAAAGACGTACTGCAATGGGAGTCCTGACACCGATCACCCGTCGAACCATGCGACTTGTGACTGGGGTCGCTTGAGTGGATGGCGAGGCATTGCAGACTTCACCTCGGAGCAACAATCGCTTCGTGGGCCGAACCCGCGCTCTCAGAGGCGCGGGCTCGGCCCTGCCTTCATGTCCGATCCGGCGGCGTGGAGGTCGCAAGTGATCACGCGTGGCCTCCGTTCATAGCCCTATCAAGGTTGTGCCGCGAAAGCACGTCTCTCATCCACTCGTCCGCCATCAGCCCCACCCAAAAGGCACCAAAGAGCAGAGCGCAGGAGGCTAAGACAGCCGTAAAAACCTTGACGAAGTCCAGAAGGGCGTGGACGTCAGAAGTCGCCGTGGGCCACAACAGCACCCAATCACCAAGCACTATGACGCCGGCAACAACCCAGAAGACACTCAGAACGAGCAGGGTTTGAAAAGGTCGAAGATCCGCCGCCTCCGGCTCGAGCCGGCGTCGAAACCCTTCATCGAGAACAGACCAGAAGTCCTCGCGGGGGGTCCACGACCTCCGCTTTGCCATCGGGTGCTGTTCCGCGGCCGACTGCAGCGCGGCGTCCGCGGTCTCAAACCGTTGGTCCTCCACCCACCGCGGGTGGCTCGGGTCACCCGCGCACGCGGCGACTTGCGGATCCAGCTCGAACAGGAAGAGGTGGGGAATCACATCGACGCCGGCGCAGCGGACTCTCCGGTGCGTGTAGGTGCCGTCAAGCCTCTCCATCAGCACGGCGATCTCCACCGTGGCCGGCTCCAAGCGGCTGCGGCGCACAGCGACTACCTGGGCTCTGTCCACCCACGGTTGCCGTGGCCTGTCCTCCGGCCTCCGCCTCGACACCATCCCTTCAGGATGGCACCGCGAGTCAGCAACGCGATGGGAATCGCGCACAGCGCCTTGTCCGGCGACATGCGGGGGCGAATCTCATGGAGATCCGCGGGCTTCCTACGGCTGAACCGATTCGGGAGCGCTTGGCGTGACCGAGTCGGTCCCAAGGAGTTGGTTCAACCCTGACGTAAACACGCACCACGGCGCCGACAGATATTTGAGCCTTACTCGCGGCGGTGTGACGCTGTCCCGCGGGCGTCTTGATGCGAGGGGCCCACGGTTCACCGAGGTCGACGCTACTTATCCTCCGACGAGTGACTTGAACTTGGGACAGTCCGAAAGAATTGCGACCACGGCCACCTTGGCGGCGACGTCACCCTTGAGGTGAAAGGCGTCCTTCATCCAAGGGCCTACGGTGCTCGCCTTACCCGACTCGATACGGTCACAGATGCCCCGGGCCAACTCGTCCATCTTGGTGCTGTCATCCATCCCGGCTGCCTTGGCGGCGGCATAGAACGCGATTTTTCCGCCCAACTTCTCGCCCACGGCCTTCGCGCCGTTCGAGTCAGAAGACGTCGCAGTTGTCATGTCGGGGGTAGGTGAGCTGGCGGAGGACGAAGCTGGAACTCTAGACGGTGTCGGCTTCGCGCTCGGAGCCTCAGTGGTAGCCACCTGCGTGGGGGCGGCTGTGGACGCCGTGACCGAATTGGACGAGCAGCCAGTAGCGGCGGCGACGACGAGAGCGGCGACCACAAGATGTTTCATGCTCGAAGTGTTATACATTGCACTGCTTGTCCGAAGGCGGCAGGCCGTTGTTCTGGCCTTTTCGACGAATCCCGGTGCACTACCTTGGCGCCCGGCGGGCTGCATGCGGGCGGCGGCGAAATCCCGGAACCGCTCGACGGCTTCGACCCGACCTGGCCGCTTGCGCATCAGGCAAGGACGCTGGCCGCAGAGGGCGGGGCTGGGTCGACCGTGCTTGCCGCCTTAGCGCGTACGCGTGCGCCGGCACGCGGCGGAAAGACGCGCCCGCTGGGCCGACAGGAGCGGAGGGCCGCCGCCGGTGGCTCGGACCCCCTTAAGCACCAATACACAAGCAGGCCGTGAAAGGCCCACCTCCGAACTGGCCGAGGGAGGGGCACCCGCCATCTGAGCATTGTTAGCGCTGGCTGACATTAGTGCCCCGCATGAATCGGGTCCCGAATGCGCCGACGTCGATGCCTGGTCGCTGAACGTGCGATGTCCCGTGACGAGCAGCAGAGTCACACGCCGAGGGTCAGTTGTCTGGAAAGCTGTTCGAGGGCCCGCTGGAGCCTGTCGAGTATCTCCTGCAAGCCGTCGTAGCTGTCCGCGAACTCAATCCAGTCACGGATTTCGACCAAACTTCGAGAAGCGGCCCTCCCGGCCATATGTGAAGGGTCAACGCGGACCATTTGGGGCATTGCGGCACGGGCTCGCTCGAGCCGGAACCACCAGCGCATCGCTTCGATTACCGACGCCCGCATGAGCGGGTCGACATGCTCGGGTTGATCCTGGAGCATGAGTTCGGTCACCGCGTCCGCGGCCAAGGCCGCCTTGAAGAACGCGCGCTCGGTGGCAGCGAGCACCAAGAAGGGATCCGCCTTCGCATCCTGCTCACCCAGACGTTCCGCTATGAGCGCTGCGCTGGCGACTTGAACGCCGGTCTCGGCTGCCTTCTTGCCGGCCACTGTCATGCTGGCAGTGAGCGCAGCGCTCCCGGCAGCGCCGACCCCACCGACGGGGAAAAGCACGGCACCCACCCCTGCGGCGATGGTCGCCGGGATAATGGCCCGGGCCCCGGTGCGGGCCATGGTCAGCAGACGGTCACGCAGACGTTTCCCTTCCGGGGTCTCAGAGTCGGCGCCTTCGACAGCGTCGATCAGCCGCCGTAGCCGGAACACGTAGACCAGCATCCGGTGGGACGCCTCCGCGCTCAGCTCGCCGCGGCTCGCAGCATCTGGCGCGGTAATCGCTTCGGACAGCGCGATCTGCATCTCGCGGGCCGTCTGCGCACTTGAAGGCGGCGGGATGTACCCCATCAGATCTAGCAGTCCAGTGAGGTCGGACTCGAGGACCTCCATCACCCGGGCGCGCTGCTCGGGCGTGGCCAGCCCCAGTCCCTGCTCCGCCGCCGAGAGGTCAGACCAAAACGCTGCGTCGAGAGCCAGATCGGACAGCACCTTCGCGATCTGCCGGGCCGCGTCGCGTAAGTACCGCGCCCAGTCCTCGCTGAGCTCCACGGCGTCGCGGGCCTCAATCAGATCTGCGGTGGCGGCCCGACAGTCTGCTAAACGAGCGGCGAGGGTAGAGGCGGCCGCTGCCTCGGCGTCCGCATCCGACTGGTCGCCCTGGCGTTCCCGACCGGCCTTCGGTGTCGCCTTCGAGGTCTCCCTGAAGTGCTGGCTGCCTTGTCTAGCGCGCTGGCTCGCTCTGCTCATGACGACCCCCTGTTGTCAGCGGCTGCTCACCACTTGGACACACGTTGGGCTACGGGCCCGCTTGCCGTCAAGACGCCCGGCGCCCTCGGGTCAGTGGCGACCAAGCTCCGGCAACCGCGGCTGTGCCACCGCGCGAGGTCACGCACTGCCCGGAACCTACGATTCGCGACGCGAGGCGGTCTCGACACCTCAATGATCGGTAGTTCCGATGACAAGCACAGAGGACCTTCAATGGAGCCTGCTGGCCCGTTCAAACGCCCTTGCTCCGGAATAGGGTGCGGAGCATGTCGGCTGAAGCCGCAGACCTTGGCCACGCTACAAACCGTCGGCGTTACGAGTTGCTTCATGCCGGCTTGGAGGCGAGCCTCATCTCGCGCCCCGGGGAAGATATGGTCGCTATGTGCCTCCGGAAGCCCGAGGCGGAAGCCACCGACGCGCTCCGCGGTTCCTTGAACCGGCTCGGCGCTGGCGACGAGTATCTGGCGCGACGCAAGGCCTCCGTCGGGGTGGCGGGAACTGACCTCACCCTTCAGGACCTCCCAAGCGGACAGCTTCTCGTCGCGCTGGAAGCCAAGGCCATAACGGCTACAGACGCTCACGCCCCAGGGTTTGATGCGTGGTTTGATCCGCAAGTCGGCGCCGACGTTTCGAAGCTCGAGCGAAGTCAAGCAAATTTGCGGCTGTTTCTGGTGTACAAAAACCATTGGCGCTGGATGGCAAAATCCGAAATGCGGGCGATGGATTCGTGCGACATCTGAGCATCAGGTCGCGCCGGCGTTGCCGTGAGGAGTCGAGGATAGGCGTTTGAATGCGCACGTACCTTGGGTGACCACTCGGGCAGCTAGACCATCGCGCCGGTCTGGCCATCACGCGACGTGGCCGCCAACATGGGGTGAAGCGTCGCGCGGCGGTCAGGGAGCGTGGCCCTGCGGGTGGGGGAAGCCGATGGTGGAAGGGCTCAGCTTTATCGAGGCGCTGACCGAGCGTCTGGGGAGTCGAGAAGCGGCCGAGGCCGTTTCCCGCGCGTTCGGGGAGGTGGTCCGTGAGGAGGTCGCCCGCGGTGGCCGGGTCGCGGTTCCAGGATTCGGGGTTTTCGACGCTGGCACCTCCGGGGAATCGGATGGCGGCCCCGCCAGACTGCGATTCCGCCCTGGGAGGGTATTCCGGGAAATGGTCAACGAGGGGCCTGCCTCCCTGCCAAGTCAGAGCGGGGTCGCATCCCTGCTGCCGGGCCATCCACCGCCCGAGGAGGGTGCTTCACGAGCGGCTCGGCCCGGAGCGCGAGCCCGCGCTGAGCAGGCCCGTGACGCCCGGCTCGGGACGGTTCTGGCGTTCCGGCACTACGACGTGCCAGCGGGGGTGTCCTTGTCCGCGGTGCTGCCGGACGACTCTCCACGGTGCGGCATCTACGTTCTTTACTTTCAAGACGGCCACCGCTACGTCGGACAGGCCCGGAATGTCTTGGCCAGATTCGGGTCGCACCGGCGGCGCTGGGCTGGACAAATCATCGGACTGGACTTCGCGCCCGCGGCCCTAAGCGAGCTTGACGACCTTGAGCGGCGCACCATTCAACAGCTTGAGCAAAGCGGCATGGGACTGTACAACTCGGCGCTGGTCGGGCTGCCCATGGGCGAGAGCCCCTTGGACCTGGTGGTCGACCGCGTGGAGCAGGAGCGGTGGCTCGATGGCTCTACCCGTACCGCCTACGACTTCGGCGACCGGCTTGCGACTGCGGATCAGCGGTCGCGTGCGAGCAGCAAATTGGACGCCCTTCGAGCCCGTGAGGACTACCAAGAGCTGCGCTTCGCGCTGCTGCGGTATCTGGCGAGCGTGGTTCCTTGGCCGCAGGAAACGGAACGCCGCTTCTGGTCGATCACCTCGATGCCGAGCACCAACCAATCGCGCACGCAGCGCCGGCTCACTGCCATCAGCGTCAACAACGTCGAAACCCTCGTCGTGGCGGAGCTCTTGGAGGCGGGCGAGTGGGTGACGGGTGGTTTCATCAATGTCTCGCCCGGGCTGGTGCGACGTCACGGGCTTAGATGGCCAGTCATCGGGCGTCGGTATCGGACGGTGGGCGAAGTCGATGCGATCTACTTCGTTGGGGCCGAGGGACTCAGTGACCTCTTGGAGCGTGCTGACGTTGTCGATGCCGCACGCCGGCTGGCCCTCGGCCTGATGCGCAAAGGGCGGGGGATGATGGCGAAGTACCACGATGAGAGCTTGGCCGATGACGTCTTTGCGTCGTTCGCGGAACACGATGCTGGCTAGTCCTGCAGGAAGAAAGCTTCCAGACTCGGGCACGGCACAATCCGGAGAGCGCGCCCTCGCGTTCTGAGCGGGCCAGTTCATCACGTGGAGAAGGCCCCACGGCAGGCCTTCGCCATCGTTCGCGGAATGACCCCGATAGGGGGACGAAGCCACTGTCGATTCCCCGACGGGGGGCTTGCCTGGGCCGCCGGCTAGCTCTAGTGGGCCCCGGTGAGCAGGTGGGCTGGGACGCTAGGTCGGTGCATCGCCCTGGCTGAGCCGCATGCGGGGACGCCGGCGCCGGCACAGCTGTGGTCCGGGCTTCCTGGGGCGTTGGGAGCATCTGCGCCAGCCTTGTGCACGAGTGCGCCACAGTCGGGATTGCGCCGGCGCATCCTGTCCTTCACCGACCAGCCCAGGGGTCCGGTAGAAAACCTGCCTCCGGCGGCTGCACCGTCCGCGCCCGACCTCGACAGCTAGTGCCCTGCGGCCGGATCTCCCCTCTAGAATCCAGACGTGCGGCTACTTCGGCCAGACATACCCTCCGGCGTCAGCGTCTGGCGCGATGTACCAGGCGGTCACGTTGTCGAGGCCGCATACGTCTGGGACGCGGGATTCGTGTGGTGCGGGCTCGAGTCGAGACTGCCCCCGGCGGACGTCGCAGTGCTAGGCGTCCGTCCCGGACGCCAACAGTTCTGGGTTCATGACGACGAGAAGGGCGACCTCGTGGGCGGCGCGGCTCCCGACTTCCTGCGCTCACTCGTTTCATCGGGGCTCTCGGAGCCGGCGCAACTCACGATGTTCTACGGCCCGAGCGGGCAGTCCAAGAGGTTGCTGTCCGGTGACCCGATCGACCTCGACCGACCGGAGGACCTCGGCGTCGTTCCTCGCTGGGATGACCCTGCCCTCTTCCCTGCGAAGGAGCCGGGCCGGATCGCCAAGTATCGCCGGCATCAGTCCTGGTATCGCGAGAACGTTCTTCAGACCGCGCCAGGGGCGTACATGAGGTATCCGGCGCTGGGCAGTTACCTCGATGCGGACATCGTTGAGGCCGACCCGTCCCTGAACTTTTTGAGCGCGGGAGCTGAGGCGCACGCCCGTGAACGTTCAGCGGTGGTCAAGACGGAGGGCGGGGCACTCGACCCTGTCCGTCTGCGACGCAACATGTTGTCGAGCATGCCGCTCTGCTTCAACCTGTTCGGCTCCATGCGGAGCGAAGCCACGGCCTTCCTCCCACTGTTCCAGAACCTGTTCGACCCGAATGCCACCGCGATCCGGGATGTGATCTGCGAGTACGCGCCACAGCCCCCTGCTCAGTTTCTCGGTGACCGCACGGCCTTCGATGCGATCGTGCTCTACGAGACTGCCCAGGGTCCTCGATTCATCGGTATCGAAACAAAGTACACGGAGGCGTTCAGCGCCACTGAGTACGACTCCGATCGCTACCAAGAGATAACGGCTAAATCGGGCTGGTTCAGAAACCCGCAGTCTGTGCGCGAGACGCTGAAGGGCCGCACGTCCAACCAACTTTGGCGCAACCTGATGCTGGCGGCCGCGCTCGAACAACGTGGGACGCATGGCTCCGGAGGCGTCGCAGTTGTGGCGCTCGAGCACGACCCAGGCGCTACTCAAGCGATCCAGATACTTCGTCCCGCCCTCACCGACCAAAGCCGGCTTATGTTCGTGTCTCTGGAGTCCATCGTGGCGGTGGCAGGTAAGGTTCCGGAGCTGGTTGCGTGGTCATCGGCTTTCCGGGTCCGTTACCTTCCGTAGCTCACTCGCCGCTCGGCAGAGCAGGGTCGTGGGTAGTCCGACCAGCGACCGTCGACTGCAGCCTGTCTCCGAGAGGTTGATGCAATCCCGAGAGTGCCGTCGCGACGGGCGTCTGCCAACTCAATGCACTTGGCGACCTCTGAACGAGAGATCACTTCGAAGTTCTTCATGAGACCCCGGCGGGCCAGCTGAGACCCGTCCTGGTCATGAATGAGAGCCATACACCCAGCCTTGCCAGCGCAATAGGTGCCACGACGTTTGACGGACGCACATCAACGCCCGGGTCGCCTCTGGCCCTGTGCTGGTCCGCGCGATGCTGCGCCTGGTGCGAAGCCCGGAAACCGCGAAGGTACGTCGGCGGATGGAGCGTTCGCGGCGATGTGACGCGGCCGCCTCGGCATTCACGGACCTTCTAGACGGGACCCTCCTTGGTCGAGTGGGCGATGTCACGTCCCCCGTTGAACCGTGCATCGGCGCGGTGCGTCGTCACGTGTGGGGCCGACCCTAAAAAGTTGGCGCCCGATGGGAGAGAGGTGATCAGGGTGCTAACCAAGCGATGGGTGATCGCAGGACTTGTTGCAGTCGCTGTCGTGGTGGTCGTTCTCGTGGTCGTCTACGGCGGTGGCGGTGGCGGTGGCGGCAACGGCGGGGGCGGCGGCTACTAGGCCGCCGCACTAGTTCTCCTACGCCGTCAGCCCAGGATCAATACCGTCCTTAGTGCCTATGGAGCCCGACGTGGGGGCGATCGCGGCGGATAGACGCATCGCGTCGTTGGACATCGCGCCACGAGCATTAAACTCCGCGGCCGCGAGTCTGGGATGGCTGTCGGCCACGACTGGCGATCATGTGCTGAGTCGGTCTAGTGCCCGGACGGCTGCGTCGATCTGCGGGAGAGTCGAATCTTGGATCCCCTCGAGGTAGGCGGTCTTCTGCTCCTTGTTCTCAGTGAACTTCCGGGCCAGAAGGGCTGCCCTCCGCCCGGCGAAGCCCGACGCGTCGTCGGTCCCGGCTGCTGATCCGACCCGTAGGTCCGCACCACTAGCAAGAACCGTCGTTCTTTCGCCTTCGAACCACTGGAGCATGGCGACATCGGTCTCGATGCTGGAATAGGCGACCATTACGGGGTCCAAGGATCGCTGATGATACGACTACCAAGAACGCTGGCGCCCCCTCCGGCCCTCGACACAATCCCGGACGTCTCACGACCTCAAGCTTTTGAGGGCAACCCGCACGATAGCGGCGTCCCGCGGTTGAGGGATGCGCATGTGTGCAAATCTGTTACGAATGGGGATTAGTTGGTTCTTGACAAGACGCCAACGCGCCGAACCGAGGCCAAGCAGTGGGGCCGATGTGCTCCTTTCACATGCCAACTCGAGTAAGTCATCGAGCAGCAAATAGTCCAGAGGGTTGGCGACGTCATTCGCGTTTTCGACCGCGACAAAGCCGTCGGCAAGAGCCAGGTTGAGGATGGATTCGGCCTTGGGACCTAGACCCGCCGTGCACCACTCCGACCCGAACTCGTCCTGCAGGTTGATTCCGACCGCCCGCCTGATCGTGCGCTCGATGCTGAAGAGATCCGCCGCAATTTGGGTCCACTCTCGTGGTGGAACTGCGACGGCCGAAATTGCATCTTCTAGCGCAAATCGTGCTTCAATGCGCCAAGCCACATCGAATATGCGAACGCAGCTCCCCGAGTGGTCCGGATCGCAAAGCCCGGAATCCAAGAGGGCCTGCATCATGGCATCCGGGGCCAATGCGTCCTCGAGAACCTCCTGCCGCAGCCGCAGCGCGACCTCCTCGAGAATTGCTAGGCAACCGTTGTCGAGTTCTGTCAAAGCAGTCCCGAGTCGCGTCTTGGTCAGACCGCTCGCGTGGCGCAACTTCTCACTATTTGAAGCCTCCATACGGTTCACAACTAGGAAGTCCTCCAAGAGGCCCGGGGCGCCTCCGGATTTGGCTATCGCGACAGCCAGGTGCTTGTCATCGAGATCGGCCGATACTTGAGAGAGTTGTTCCGCATCTAGTCTGTGGAATCGCACAATTGCCGAATCGGCAAGAAGTGACGATCCCAGAGGTGCGCGGAACCACGTAAGCGGCCTCATGGACGTCATCAACACTCTAGTCCCGGTAGCGGCTATTGCGCTCAACTGGGGACGCATCGTCTCGATTAGGGGTATAGCCCCGTCCTGAGATGCGCCGTTCTCAAGGCCAGCAACGACGATAACATCGACATCTGAATCCTCACGCAGGCTGAAGTCAGAGCCGCCAACCTTCTGCAGACTTACAGACATGCCCATTGCTTCGAAGGATGAGCAGAGGTCGAGTTCGTATTCGCGAGTTCGTCGAAGTGCCCCGGCATGCATGAATGAGATCTGCTTCGATGCCACGGACTGCGCTTCGGTGGCATACCAGCCCGGGCTTCGAAAACCCCCAGTCACGGCTGAGCCACCAGACGGGCAAGAGGAGTAGGAGCCCATTCTGAATCGTGCTCCGCGATCAAACCGAGGCGCTCCAATACCAGAGACTGATCAAGATAGTCAGTTTCGATTTCAAAACTCTCGATCAGGTTCTGCGATACGAGCAGCAGGAGGATACAGGCATCCGGGTAGTACCTCTCAAAACTCTGGTACATCTGTCGAATCTGTTGTGCCACGGATCGCTGCCATGCCCGCAACGAGGCTTGCACATCGGCGAGGACTATCACGCGGTACTCGACGTCCAAGGGCAATTGGTCAACGCAGAACGCACATAGCGACCGCAGGAGGAATGCATGACCGCCTGTCGCGTCATACATCGCCGCCATGGCTTCTGGTGTCCATTCCAGAGCCATCCGCCGTCCAATTGCTCGGATCAGCTCGCTTGCCTCGTCAGAACGGAGGGGCGGCAAATAGTAGGCGGTCGCCCAGGCAAGCAGTGGATTTTCCCGGCCGGACAGCTGTCCCTCCGTTAGTATGGAATCTGTGATTCCGCTCAGGAGTACGTTAAAGTTCCGATTCTCCTGAACCAATGCCCTCAGGACGCCGAAGAACTCTGGCAAGTAGGATCTTTCGGGGTCTTTGCCCGGATCCAGGCCAAGCAACGATTCGACTTCATCAAGCGCAAGAATTATTTGATGCTCAGCCGCGGACGCGTGCCCTAGAGAGGCGCTTACTGCGCGTCGAAAATCGGACCAGGTCGATGATGTTGAGAGTTCGGAGAGTTCGTGTGTCCGAATGTTGTGTTGGCGAAAGCTGACAAGCAGCGCCCCAGTGAGGTCGGATAGGAGTACCTCAGAGTGCGTAGATGCATCGGAGGGCAGCGTTTCGAGATCCCTGAGAATGAAAAGTCGGTGAGCCGTGTCCGCCTTGACGAACTGTCTCCCTAGCTCGAGGATGAGAGAGGTCTTTCCCGTCTTCCTCATTCCGAAGACGCCGCAGACGCGGCCCTCGCGTAGGCGCTGTGATAGTGAGATAAGCAGTTCCTGACGACCAAAAAAGTCTGCACCCCGCACTGGCAGGGTTTCACTATAGAGATTTCGTGAGGCACGGACGGTAAGGATCTGAGACACGAAGGACTTCGCGTCAGCCACATGGTCGGCGGATGGCTTGGCGACGGCCACGGCCGTGAACGGCTCGCGTATTGACCACTCGGTCAACTTTCGCTTTGCTCGAAGATCTCGCGAGGAGACAAGGTATATGTCGTCTTGTGTGGCACGCGGTAGGTTCTCCGCGAGCGATGGAAGCCGCTCGAAGTCCCTGCGCTGCAGGTCGTGGTGCAAGCTGTACAACAGAAGCACCTCCTGGCTAAACCCAAAGATTGCTTCCATTCTCCTGCCGAACCGGACAGTGGCAATCCAGTCCTTCGGCTGCCGGGCGCTCCGTCGGAGAGCGACAATCTCCGAGCCTAGGATGCGGAAGGCCTCGGCGTGACCTCGAATTTCAGGAAAATCGAATGCCGCCTCTCGCCAGCGCTTCCTAAACTCGTCGCTGGTCACCGGCTTGATCGCCCCGAATCTGAAGCCTTTTAGGTCGAGATCATGCGTTGGCCTGGGGCGCCCCGTCTCAGTCACGACCGACAACCTAGTGCCCCTCCGGTGCGCGAGGCCGTAGCCGCGCGGGATATAAGCCACGATCCGGTCATCGCCAAATGTTGTGGGCGCAGGTCGCGCATGAAGCACTTCGCGTTGCGCTCGTGAGGGCCGACGAGGCCGCCTGACTGCACCTATGCAGGCCGATGGCGACATCACCGCTTGCCAGCAGCTCCCCACCTCGTCCTGAAGATGTGCGTTCGCGGGGGTACGACGAACGCTCTTTGACGTTGCCGAAGCGGTTGCGGGCCGCGCGCGCTGTCTGGCGATGAAGCATGACTGTCGAGCCGAGACCTGGCGCTGTGGCACACGCCCATCTGGGCGAGATGAGACGTCTTCTGCTCCTGCCTGCCGCACGGAGAGTCGAAGGCCCAGCCAGAGCCGCGACAAGAATGAGCTACATGACCCCCACTCGACCGAGTACCCCATGGTCAATCGTTCCCGCGAACTCGGCGGCGCCCGACGGCACGGCGTTGGCTATCGCGCGCCTGCCATTCGCGTTCACACAGGACGAGCTCCTGACGGCCGATGCCTTCCTCAAGCAAGCCGAACGCCGTGGCCACCAGATCTCGCTCGCTGTCCTTTCAGACCTTCACGACCTTGGCATCCTCAAGCCACTGTTCCGCGTCGGCGACGTGGCTGCCGTCGGACGCCGGATCGACGTGCCGGATTCGGCCGACATGAACCCCCGCGGATGGTTCTTGCAGGCCGCCGCCGCCGGGCGGCTGCGCGATGTCGCCTCCGAAGGCCGAACCATCTCTGAGCCGTATCAACGTCCGGCGGACGAAACCGACCGCCGATGGTGGAACGGCTTCCTGTACTCCAGCTGGCAACTCATAACAGTCGGAAGCGCACTGACCGAGTACGAGCTCCACCAGCGAGGGTGGGGCTCACCCGCGAGCCGCACCCTCTCGGACCGTGCACGGCCCGGCATTCTCGCGCTGTGCACCTTGTCCACCCGGCACTTACCGTCAATCCTCGGCACGTACTCAATCCCCGCCGGCTACGACGGCGAGGGACTCTGGCGATCTCGGTTCGACATTGACGACCGGGAACGTCTGTCTCTCGTCAGTTTCAACGCGGCGGGCCTGCGCAGCCATGCCGAGGATCTACTCATGCGCGCGCACGATACCGACCCGATGATCGACTGGTTACCACTCCTTCGGCATGCGAGCCACAAGGCCTGGCAGAAGCTGAAGGAGAAGCCCCTCGAGGCGCACGAAAAGCGCGTAGCCGCAGAGATTCTGCTCCGCGCCCACGAAGAACTCGCCGAAGACGGCCTCCTTGAACCCCTCCCGGAGTTGGGCCGCCAAGGCTGGTGGACACCGCTCCATGATCGGCTCACCGCCGGCGCGGCGGCCGATTCGCTAGACCACGCTCTCGGCACGTTCGGCTTGTCGCCATACCCGCGCGTGCTGATGCTTCTAGAAGGCGACACCGAGATGGTTCACGTACCAAAGCTTCTCGCACTGTACGGGCTCGACCGCCCCGATCGCGTGCGCGTGCAGAACGTTGGCGGCTCCAGGGTCAACCCCCAGCTCATAGCGCGATACGCCGTTAGCCCGCGCATCGGACCGGCTCGGGGTGGGGAGCAATTCCTCGATGCCACCCCCACGGCCCTAGTGGTCGCCATGGACCCGGAGAACAAATGGGCGACCGAAGCCGACCGGACTGCCCAGCGTGAGAAGCTCCAGGCAGCGATCCGGGAAGAGGTCCAACGGCAAGGTGCCGACATCACAGACAAGGATCTCGACTTCCTCGTTCGAGTGTTCGTCTGGGGCGATCAAACCTACGAGTTCGCCAACTTCACGGACTTGGAGCTCACCGATGCGTTGGTGGAGCTTGCGACGGAGCAGAAGACCGCCGGATCTGACACTGCCGACTGGCGACGGCAGGCGGAGGCGGAGTTTGCGGCCGCGCGAGGCAGCCGCCAAGACGCTGGAGTCGCGATCGGGAGAATGCGCGTCCGAACCAACAAACCTCGACTTGCTGAACTGTTATGGCCGACGCTGCTCCAGGAAGTCGAAGCAGCGGAATCCGATGCCACTATGGGACGCCCGGTGCACGAGCTAGTTCGCATGGTCAGAGAGGTCGTATCGCGGTTGTCTGCTTCCGGATACACGCTAGATCAGCCGAGCGTAAGTCCGGAAACCTGATGCGCTCAGAGCTGGCCCAACGATCCCCACTCCTGGCAGGGCGCATTGGACATGGCTCGGCGACGTCGCGTCATTCTGCGCGGGATGGGCGCCCTTAGTGGGCGGGATGGGCGCCCTCAAGTGGCAGCTTGTTTCGCTGATGAGCCGTCTGTGCGTGCGCGAGGACGAGACGAGATCCGGGACCGCGGCTGACATGGCGCGCATACTCAGACCATGTCTGTGACGGCATCGGAGTTGCCTGAGAACGTCGTCGAGCGTGTGCAGACCGCAAAGGAGTTGCTGAGGAGCATTCGCTATCTGACTCTGGCCACCGCGGGCACCGACGGCCGGCCGTGGGCATCGACCGTCTGGTACTGCGCCTTTCTCCGCTCAGCATCGAGGGAGCGCCTCGACCTGGAGCTCGTTTGGCTCTCGAGACCTGAGGCGCAGCACTCGATCAATCTTTTCGAGCGCCCCGAGGTGGGCATCAGCGTCTTCGACAGCAGCCAGCCGGCGGACACCGGTGTCGGGTTGCAGTTCGCTGCTCGCGCCGAGCGGGTGCCGCCGGATGATCTGGAAGCCGCTGTCGCCATCTTCTCGAGGGCATCCGTGACAGCGGGTGGCAACGCTTGGTCTGCCGGCCAAGTCGAAGAGCCGGCACCTCTGCGCGTCTACAGGGCCCGGCCCGATCGAGCACTGCTCCTCGTCGACGGCTCCAGGGGCGAACTGCCGCTGGGCTGAGCCACGCCTGCGATTGCGACGTAAGCGTGTCGACGTGATCTGAGCCGTGAACCGCGAGACGCGGTCGCCCGCGGCGAGGTCACCTCACGATCCGCCGGTGGGACCGTCGCAGGTCAGCGTCGGCGGTCGCTACGGGACTGCGGGAGTCGTCGTTGAGGTCCATTCCATGGAGGTCCTCCCCTTCTCTGCCGTCGCCGACGAGGACCGCGCGCCTCCGGCAAGACAGGCCTTGAGGCACTCCTGCCCGGGCGGCCACTGTGACCCATCCGGGATGACACCTTGATCTGCCGGATCGAGTTCCTCGTCGTGTGACGGCGACACGTCAAGACCGCAAGGTGACGTGAGCCAACACTGCCGCCGCCAGCAGAGTCACCGGTTCTCGCCTGCCGTGCCACGTCCCGATCGGTGGTGTCGCCGTGCGCACAGACACCGCTCGGCCGGCGTCCCACAGTGAGGGATCGGACGTTTTCGAGCACTGGAGGTGGACTCCGATGACGACCAAGGTCCCGACCCAAAACCGAAGCGTCGCAGAGCTGCTCACCGATCCCAGCCACCGTGCAGCGGACCGGCAACACGCCCGGACGTGGCGCGGCCACGCCTCTGCGGCACTCCTCGTCGTCGTCGCGACCCTGGCCGCGCCGCACCCGGCCGCCGCCCTGATGCCCATCCCCCCGGCGCCGGTCCGCTTCCCGATCGCGGACCTCGGCCACACCATCCTGACGCTGGCTGAGCAGTACACGCAGTCGCCCATGCCCGAGAGGCAACGTCTCCATCACGAGACGGTGCTCCTCCTCAACACCGCGCACGCAGCTCTCTGACGAGCCGCGCTGCAACGGCTATGCTCCCCGGAGGGGTACGTTCCCGATGTGACCGAGAGTGACACCGCACCGCACGCAGCCGCCGTGCACGGACGCGCCGCCCACGTCCGCGGGCTCGTCCTTGCAGCGGGAGCCGGGCGACGGATGGGTGGGCCGAAGGCCCTCCTGCGCCGCCATCCTGACGAGCCGACGCTCGTCGAACGCGCCGTCTCCCTCCTGCACGCCGGCGGGTGCGCCGGCGTCACGGTCGTCGTCGGCGCCGCCGGCGAGGAGGTGGCCACCCTCGTGGGCCACCTGGGCCGCGACGTCGACGTCGTCCGGTGCCCCGACTGGGACGACGGCATGGGCGCCTCTCTGCGCGCCGGCCTCACGGCACTTGCTCGGTCCACCCACGAGGGAGAGGGCTGCGTGGACGCGGTGCTTGTGACCCTCGTCGACCTCCCCGACCTGACGCCGGAGGTGGTGGCTCGCGTGCTCGACGTGCCGGGTCACGTCGACAACACCCATTCCGCTCACGTCGACGCGAGCGGTCGCCCGCACGACCTCGACCAGCCGCAAAGCCCTCAGGACGAGGAGGCCGACGTGGACACACACCACGCCCTCGACCTGCGTACCGTCATCGACCCCGAGCTTCGAGCGACACTGCGGCGGGCGGCATACCAAGGCGTGCCCGGGCACCCGGCGCTCCTCGGGCGCGACCACTGGGAGCAGGTCATCGCCTCGGCGAGCGGCGACCACGGCGCCCGCCACTACTTCCGCACCACCGCGCACGAGCTCGTCGAGTGCGGCGACCTCGCCACCGGCCGCGACACCGACACCCGCGAGGAGCTCGACGCGTCCCGCTGACCGGGCGCCACTCCTTCCCCAAGCCCCGCCGATCAGCGATGCTCAGGACATGGAGCACCTGTTCGCCAGCGCCGACGACGTCACGACCGCCCTGGGCGGCACGGGCTACCTCGCCGACGAGGCGCTCGCGACGGTGACCTTCCTCGCGACCCGGCTGAACCGCCCGATCCTGCTCGAGGGCGAGCCCGGCACCGGCAAGACCGCCCTCGCCGAGGCGCTCGCCGCCTCCCTCGACCTCAAGCTCATCCGCCTCCAGTGCTACGAGGGCATCGACGCGACGCAGGCCCTCTACGACTGGGACTTCCCGCGCCAGATCCTGCACCTGCGCACCGTCGAGGCCCTCTCCCGCGACGCACACCACGACGCCAACCCCACCAACACCGCGGCCCTCGAGGCCGAGCTCTTCGACGAGCGCTTCCTCCTGGCCCGCCCCGTGCTGCAGGCCCTGCGCGAAGCCCCCTGCGTCCTGCTCATCGACGAGATCGACCGCGCCGACGACGAGTTCGAGGCCTTCCTCCTCGAGGTCCTGAGCACGTGGCAGGTGACGATCCCCGAGCTCGGCACCGTCAGCGCCGCCACCCCGCCGGTCGTCGTCCTCACCTCCAACCGGACCCGCGAGCTGCACGACGCGCTCAAGCGCCGCTGCCTCTACCACTGGATCGACCACCCCGGCCTGGCCCGCGAGCTCGAGATCGTCCGCACCCGCCTCCCCGACGTCAGCGCCGCGCTCGCCGAGCAGGTCGTCACGCTCGTCCAGCGCCTCCGCTCCTCGGGGGACCTCATCAAGCCCCCCGGTGTCGCCGAGACGCTCGACTGGGCGCGCGCCCTCGAGACCGTCGGCGCCACCCGCCTCGACGCCGAGGTCGCCGCCGCCACCCTCGGCGCCGCCCTGAAGTACCGCGAGGACTCCGAGAGGATCCGCGCCTCGCTCGACAAGCTGCTCACCGCATGACCCCGACCGCCCCAGCCCCCGCCCAGACCACCAGCCAGCCCGACGTCGACGAGCTGCTCCTCGGCTTCGCCCGCGCCCTGCGCGCCGCCGGGCTCGGCGTCACCGCCGACCGCGAGCGCACCTTCCTCATCGCCGCGGCCACCGTCGGCATGGCCGAGCGCACCGGCGTCTACTGGGCCGGCCGCGCGACGCTCACGTCGACGCCCGCGGACTTCCCGGCATACGACGAGCTCTTCGAGCGCTGGTTCGGCGGCGAGTCGATCCCGAAGGGACGCCGCGCCGACATCCACCGCCCGCCTGTGCGCCAGGCGCCGCTCGATGGCGGCGAGGGCGAGGCCGGTGACTCCGACGCCGACACCCTCGAGGCCCGCGCCAGCGCCCAGGAGGTGCTGCGCCACCGCGACGTGGCCACCCTGGGTGCCGCCGATCGAGCGGCTGCCGCGCGCCTCTTCGCCGGCCTCGCCCCCCGCGCGCCGCTGCGTCGCGCCCGCCGCCACGTGCGCGCGACGAGCGGCACCGTCGACGGCCCCGCCACGCTGCGCGAGCAGTTGCGCCGCATGGGCGAGCCCGGCCGCATCCACCACCGTCGCCGCGGTGTCCGCCCCCGACGCATCGTGCTGCTCGTCGACGTCTCCGGGTCGATGAGCCCGTATGCCGACAGCCTCTTGCGCCTCTGCCACGTCTTCGTGCGCACGGTGCCCCACGTCGAGGTCTTCACCATGGGCACCCGCCTGACCCACGTGACCCGGGCGCTCGCCGAACGCGACCCCGATCGGGCGCTCGCCGCCGCCGGACGCGTCGTTCCCGACTGGTCGGGAGGCACCCGTCTCGGCGAGGCGATCGGCGCCTTCCTCGACCGCTGGGGACGGCGGGGTATGGCGCGGGGCTCTGTCGTCGTTGTCTTCTCCGACGGCTGGGAACGTGAGGGTCCGGAGGTGCTCGGCGAGCAGATGCGCCGGCTCGCCGCCCTCTCGCACCGGGTCGTGTGGGCCAACCCGCACCGCGGGAAGGTCGGCTACGAGCCGGTGCAGCAGGGGATCGTCGCGGCCCTGCCGCACATCGACGACTTCGTCGCGGGGCACTCGCTCGCGGCGTTCGAGGAGCTGATCGAGGTGGTGGCCCGTGCGTGAGGTGATGGACGAGCTGATGCAGTGGTGGTCGGCCGGCGAGACCGTCGGCGTCGGCACCGTCGTGGGGACGTGGCGATCGGCGCCGCGCCAGCCCGGCGCGTCGATGCTCGTCGGGCCGGGCGGCGAGGCCGTCGGCTCGGTCTCGGGCGGCTGCGTCGAGGGCGCCGTCTACGAGCTGAGCCAGGAGGTCGTGGAGTCCGGCACGCCGGTGCTCCAGCGCTACGGCGTCAGCGACGACGACGCGTATGCCGTGGGGCTGACCTGCGGGGGCATCCTCGACGTCTTCGTCGAGAAGGTCAGCCAGGAGACGTTTCCCGAGCTCGGCGAGGTCGCGGCCGACATCGAAGCCGGCCGGCCCGTCGCGGTGGTCACCGTCATCGAACACCCCGAGCCCGCGTGGGTCGGCCGAAGGGTCGTCGTGCACCCCGAGGCGGACGACGATGCCGACGACACGGCATCCGTCCTCGGCTCCCTGGGCAGCGGACGTGCCGACGATGCCGTACGCGACGACGCGAGAGGGCTTCTCGCGCAAGGCCGCTCGGCCATCCTCACCTACGGTCCGGACGGCGAGCGTCGCGGCGAGGGGATGCGGGTCTTCGTCGCGTCCCACGCGCCCAAACCGCGGATGCTCGTCTTCGGCGCCATCGACTTCGCGGCGGCCGTCGCGCGCGTCGGTGCCTTCCTCGGCTACTACGTGACGGTGTGCGACGCCCGGCCCGTCTTCGCGACGAAGACGCGCTTCCCCGGCGCCGACGAGGTGGTCGTCAGGTGGCCGCACGACTACCTCCAGAACGAGGTCGACGAGGGCCGCATCGACAGCCGGACCGTCATCGCCGTGCTGACCCACGACCCCAAGTTCGACGTGCCGCTGCTCGAGGTCGCGCTCCGGCTGCCCCAGGTCGCCTACATCGGCGCCATGGGCTCCCGACGCACCCACGACGACCGGCTCGCCAGGCTGCGTGAGGCGGGGCTCACCGACGCCGAGCTGGGCCGGATGAGCTCACCGATCGGCCTCGACCTCGGTGCACGCACGCCCGAGGAGACCGCGGTGTCGATCGCCGCCGAGATCATCGCGCTGCGGTGGGGTGGAGCCGGCGAGCGCCTGGCCACGACCGAGGGGCCCATCCACCACCACCACCCGGCGCACGACGCGGAGCCCGCCTAACGCCCACTCGGGCGTGGCCGGGCCCTGCGCCGGACGGTTCTCAGTTGATCCGGATCCACGTGTCGGTCGTCGCGCTGCCGAGCCATTTACAGCTCCCGGTCGCCACCTTGGCGTCCATGGTCGAGTTGCGTGAGGTGACGGTCTCGTAGCGAGCGGCGCACGCGGGGTGGTCCCGAGGAGTGAAGACCAGGGATCCAGCACCCGGAACGGACGCCCTCCCGATCTCCGGCTGGTAAAGGGCGCCGAATGTGCGGACTGCGTAGAGACCTGCGTCGTCGATGCTGAGGATCGTGTCCGTGCCGCGGAGCAGCCAAGTGCCGTGGACGCTCGCCAGATTGCGCACCGGCTTGGGCGCGACCGTCGGCCACAGCAGGGCGAGGTTGGCCCCCGCGACCGAGACCGGCGACACCCGCGTGAACTCCAACGTCTCGCTTGGAGCGCCGGGGTCGACCGGTGAGGACGGTTCGCAGCCCGCGCCACTCTCCTTCGTCGGGGTCGCGCGGAGGCGACCCTCGGGCAATATCGTCGCGGCCCAGGTGATGTCGCAGGCTGTCGCGCCGGTCCCCTGGTGCTCGACGAAGCCGCCAGGAGCAGGGCCGAAGGCGGACGCTTCCCCCGAGTAATGCGTGTCGGGGTCGTACGGCGCCTGCGTCTGCGTCAGCGTGCCGTCCGTGTGGAAGGTCCACAGCCAGCTGTCGTACGACCAGATACCGGCGAGGTCCGCTCTGGTCAGGGCTGGTGCGTCGGCCGGCACGTTCGGCGGGACAGGGTCGCCGCGCAGGGCCAGCACGGCGAGCACGACGCCCGTCACCGCGCACGCGGCCACGGCTCCCTGGAAGATCCGGCCACGACGCCTGGCACGTGCCTCCTGCCTCTCGCCGTGCTCCTTCGCCTGCTTCTGCTCGAGCTCCTGCTCGAGCCGGTTGATGTCCTGGGTGGTCATCTCGAGTCCTTCCCCATACGCGCGCAGCAGGTCGCCGACCTTGCGCTCGGGCGTGTTCATCGTGATTCCTCCAGACGTGCCTGCAGGGCGGCCAGACCTCGGTGCGCATGACGTTTGACGGAGCCGATCCCGATCTCGAGGAGTTCGGCGGTCTCCCTCTCGCTCAGCTGGAGGTAGTAGCGGCAGGTGATGACCTCCCGCTGGCGGCGGGGCAGGCTGCGGACGTGCTCCGCGAGGCGGCTCGCCTCGTCCCGTGCGAGGACGTCGGTTGCCGCGTCGGCGCCGGCCTGTGCGCCGAGGGCGCTGATCTTGAGCAGTGGCTCGCCGCGCCGAGCGCTGTAGATCCGGCGCTGGTCCGAGCGGCACCGGTTGATCACCCCTGAGCGGAGGTAGGCCAGTGCCGACCTCTCGTCACGTGGCGGCCAGTGTCGGAACAGCGACAGGTAGACGTCCTGGACGGCCTCCTCCGCGCGCTCGCGGTCACCCAGAAGGCAGTAGGCGAGCCGGACCAGCTCGACGCAGTGCGACCGGAAGAGCCCGGTGAGGACCTGCTCCCTCGTCCCCTGCCATTCGGATGAACCCATGTGGATCGCTCCCGTGGCCACTTCGTCACCTCCGACCGACCGCCGTGTCACAGGAGAAGTCGCTCGTCCTCCTCGAAGGTTGACACGCCTGCTCGACGTCTTTCGCAGGTCCGGGGAAGGTGCAGGTCGCCTCCCGCACGGCAGGAACGGTCAGCACCCTTCGATGGGAGCCGCAGCGTGCGTGCGGAACCAGCCCGAATGCCGCCGGCGATCGAGGCGGGTCAGGTCTGCTCGCGAGGGGGTATGGACCTCGAGTCCGCACTCCAGACCCTCGAGGAGAACATCATGCAGATCGACAAGCAGCAGATTCTCGACCTCCTGCGCAGCCGCGGAGACCAGCAGCAGGCAGACCAGGCGCAGTCGGAGCTGCCCGACCAGGTCGACACCGACCAGCACAGCGACCTGCTCGCCAAGTTCGGCATTGACCCCCAGGAGCTGCTCGGCGGGCTCGGCGGGATCGGCGGGAAGCTCGGGCTCTAGGACGTCAGGGGACGGGCGAGGGACGCGCACCGCGTCCCTCGCCCGGCTGCTGCCGCGGGCCGGTCTAGGCCCTCGATCGTGAGGTCACGGCCGGCCGTGGACGCGGCCCCACGGCATACGCCACGGCCACGGCATACGCCATACGCCATGGCCACGGCATACGCCATCGGTCAGTGGGCGCTGGAGCGCTTCCACAGGTTGATGCCGCCCTCGACGGCGTGGTTGTCGATCTCGTCGAGCTCCTCGGTCGAGAAGTCGAGGTTGTCGAGCGAGCCGAGGCTGTCCTCGAGCTGGGCGACCGACGAGGCACCGATGAGCACCGACGTGATGCGCTGGTCGCGCAGGATCCACGCGAGGGCCATCTGTGCGAGCGACTGGCCCCGCGCCTCCGCCATCCGGTTGAGGGCACGGATGTGCTCTAGGTTCTGCTCGGTCAGCAGGTCGGGCGACAGCGACTTGCCCTGCGACGCGCGGGAGCCCTCCGGGACCCCGTCGAGGTACTTGTTCGTGAGCATGCCCTGCGCGAGCGGCGAGAAGGCGATGCAGCCGACACCCTCGTTGCCGAGCACGTCGAGCAGGTCCTCCTCGACCCAGCGGTTGAGCATCGAGTAGCTCGGCTGGTGGATGAGCAGCGGCGTGCCCATGGCCCGCAGGATCTCGACGGCCTCCTGGGTGCGGGGACCGGAGTAGCTCGAGATGCCGGCATACAGCGCTTTGCCCTGACGGACGGCGGTGTCGAGCGCGCCCATCGTCTCCTCGAGCGGCGTCGTCTCGTCGAAACGGTGGGAGTAGAAGATGTCGACGTAGTCGACACCCATGCGCGCGAGCGACTGGTCGAGCGAGGACAGGACGTACTTGCGGCTGCCGCCGCCCTGGCCGTACGGGCCCGGCCACATGTCGTAGCCGGCCTTGGTCGAGAGGATCAGCTCGTCGCGATAGCGCTTGAAGTCCTGCGCGTAGATCGTGCCGAAGTTGCGCTCGGCGCTGCCGTAGGGCGGGCCGTAGTTGTTGGCGAGGTCGAAGTGCGTGACGCCGAGGTCGAACGCGCGGCGCAGGGTCGCGCGCTGCCGGTCGAGCGGCACGTCGTCGCCGAAGTTGTGCCACATCCCGAGCGAGACGGCCGGGAGGTCGAGCCCCGAACGGCCCGTGCGGCGGTAGGTCATGGAGTCGTAGCGGCTGCTGCTGGCCTGGTAGTCGTCGGCGTGAAGAGTCATGCCGACAGTCTCGTCCGTCGCCGGGTGTGGGGCCAAAGTCGGGACCGCACCGTGGATTCCCCGGGGATGCAGCGGGTTCGCGCATTGCCCTTGTGGAGTAGTTGAAGGCGAGTAAGACTCAGCCTGGGGAAGTCAACGATGTCAACTGCAGCGTGGCAGGAGGACCGACAGCATGACCCGTATCAATGTGACCGTCGACGGGGTGAGCTACTCCGACGAGGTCGAGCCCAGGACTCTTCTGGTCCAGTACCTTCGCGAGAGCCTCGGCAAGACCGGAACCGTCGTGGGATGTGACACGAGCAACTGCGGTGCCTGCACCGTGCACCTTGACGGCACGAGCGTGAAATCGTGCAACGTCCTCGCCGTGCAGGCGGACGGTCACGAGGTGACGACGATCGAGGGGCTCGCCACGGATGGCGAGCTCCACCCGGTTCAGCAGGCCTTCCACGAGTGCCACGCCCTCCAGTGCGGCTACTGCACCCCCGGCATGATCATGCAGGCGTGCGACGTCCTCAAGCACAACCCCGACCCCAGTGAGCAGGAGATCCGCGAGGGCCTCGAGGGCAACCTCTGCCGCTGCACCGGCTACCACAACATCGTCAAGGCCGTGCAGCAGGCCGCTGGCGCGATGAGCTCGCAGGCGGTGTCGTCATGACGATCACCGACGACCGCGCCGACGCCAGCGCTCCCGAGCTGGAGATCGGCAAGGCCCGCGCCCGCAAGGAGGACCAGCGCCTCATCACGGGTCGCACCCGCTGGACCGACAACATCCAGCTGCCCGGCATGCTGCACCTCGCGATGGTGCGCAGCCCCTTCGCGCACGCGCGGATCACCTCGATCAACACCGACGAGGCCCGGCAGTCACCCGGTGTCGTCGGTGTCGTGACGGGCGAGGACATCAAGGACGGCCAGGGCCTCGTCATGACCGCCTGGCCCCTCAACAACGAGCAGAAGTCACCCGACCACCTGCCCGTCGTCATTGACCACGTCGCCTGCGCCGGCGAGATCGTCGCCGTCGTCGCGGCCCGCACGGCCGCCGAGGCGAGGGACGCAGCAGAACTCGTCGACGTCGACTACGAGGAGCTGCCGGCCGTCCTCGACCTCAAGGAGGCCGTCAAGGACGAGGTGCTCGCGCACCCCGACCTCGGCACCAACACCTCGGCCGTCTGGACCCTCGACTCCGCGGCCCAGGGATCGGGCACCGACGTCGAGGACGAGATCGCGAAGGCCCGTGAGGACGGCATCGTCCTCGAGCGCGAGTTCCGCCAGCAGCGGCTCATCCCCTCCTTCATGGAGCCGCGCTCGACCGTCTGCGACCCGACCGGCGAGCAGATGACCGTGTGGTCCTCGACCCAGGTGCCGCACATCCTGCGCTTCTTCGTCGCAGCCACCACCGGCATACCGGAGTCCAAGGTGCGCGTCATCGCACCGGACGTGGGCGGCGGTTTCGGCGGCAAGCTGCAGACGACGCCCGAGGAGTTCGCGACCATCGCCGTGGCCCGCCGGCTCGGCAAGCCGTGCAAGTACACCGAGACCCGCTCGGAGTCGCTGCTCTCGGGCCACCACGGCCGTGACCAGTGGCAGAAGCTGACGCTGAGCGCCCGCAAGGACGGCACCGTCACCGGGCTCAAGGTCGAGCTGCTCGCCGACCTCGGCGCGTACGTCGGTGTCGTCGGCGGCGGCACCCCGGTGCTCGGCGCGTGGATGTTCAACTCGATCTACAAGTTCGCCGCCTACCACTTCACCGTGCGCACGCTGCTGACCAACAAGACGTGGGTCGACGCCTACCGCGGGGCCGGTCGGCCGGAGGCGACCTTCGCCATCGAGCGCATGATGGACGAGCTCGCGGCGGAGCTGGGTCGCGACCCGCTCGAGGTCCGCGAGCAGAACTGGATCACCCACGACGAGTTCCCCTTCACCTCCGTCGCCGGCATGACGTACGACTCCGGCAACTACGAGGCCGCGACCGCCAAGGCCACGGAGCTCTTCGGCTACGACGAGCTGCGCGACGAGCAGCGCCGCCGCCGCGAGAGCAACGACCCGGTCCAGCTCGGCATCGGCATCTCGACGTTCACCGAGATGTGCGGGCTCGCGCCGTCGCGCATCCTCGGCGCGCTCAACTACGGCGCCGGCGGCTGGGAGAGCGCGACGATCCGGATGCTCGCCACGGGCAAGGTCGAGGTCATCACGGGCACCTCCCCGCACGGCCAGGGCCACATCACGTCGTGGAGCCAGATCGTCGCCGACCGCCTCGGCGTCCCGTTCGAGGACGTCGAGGTGCTGCACGGCGACACGCAGATCGCCTCCAAGGGCATGGACACCTACGGCTCGCGGTCGCTCGTCGTCGGGGCCGAGGCCGTCGTGCGCGCCGCGGACAAGGTGATCGAGAAGGCGAAGCCGATCGCGGCCCACCTGCTCGAGGCCAGCGTCGACGACATCGAGTTCACGGCCGGCCGCTTCGGCGTCAAGGGCACCGACAAGGGCCTGGGCATGGCCGAGGTGGCGCTCGCGGCGTGGACCGGGCACAACCTGCCCGACGGCATCGAGCCGAACATCGACGGTGAGGCGACCTTCGACCCGGACAACTTCTCCTTCCCGCACGGCACCCACCTGTGCGCGATGGAGGTCGACACCGAGACGGGCGCGACGACGATGCGCAAGTACGTCTGCGTCGACGACATCGGCACCATCATCAACCCGCTCATCGTCGAGGGCCAGGTCCACGGCGGCCTCGTCCAGGGCATCGCCCAGGCGCTCTGGGAGGGTGCGGAGTACGACGACCAGGGCACGCTCGTGACGGGCTCCTTCGTCGACTACACGCTGCCGACGTCCGCCGACACGATCAGCTTCGTCACCGACCACACGACCTCGCCGTCGACGTACACGACCTTGGGCACCAAGGGTGTCGGCGAGGCGGGCGCGATCGCGTCCACGCCGGCCGTGGTCAACGCCATCGTCGACGCGGTGCGCCCGCTCGGGGTGGACGACGTCGTCATGCCGTGCACCCCCGAGCGGGTGTGGCGGGCCATCCAGGCCGGCCGGGCCGTCTCGACCGAGGGTGAGCGGGACGCGCAGCCGCACTTCGACGAGGACACCCCCAACCAGGACCCCGGAGCTAGCAGTCCCGGCAGTGCCGGCAGTGCCGGCAGTTCCGGCACCACGAGCGACGGGAGCCAGTCGTGATCCCCGCCCAGTTCGACTACGTCGCCCCCTCGTCGGTCGAGGAGGCCGTCGCGGCGCTCGCCGAGCACGGCGACGAGGCCAAGGTGCTCGCCGGTGGCCAGTCGCTGCTGCCGATCCTGCGCATGCGGCTCAACGCCCCGTCGGTCGTCATCGACCTCGGGCGCATCGCCGAGCTGCAGGGAGTCTCCGAGGAGGGTGACCACCTCGTCATCGGCGCGATGACGACGTATGCCGCGTTGCTGGACTCCGAGGCCGTGAACACCCATGCGGCGGTGCTCAACAAGGCGATCCACACGGTGGCCGACCCACAGATCCGCCACCGCGGCACGATCGGCGGAGCACTCGTGCACGCCGACCCCGCCGGAGACGTCGGAGCGCCGGCGCTCGCGCTCGGGGCCGAGCTCGTCATCGCGGGCCCGGGCGGCTCGACCCGCACCGTGGCCGCGGAGGACTTCTTCGAGGACCTCTTCACGACGGCCGTCGGCGAGGGTGAGCTGCTCACGCAGATCCGAATCCCGAAGCACACGGGCTGGGGAGCGCACTACGAGAAGTTCGTCCGCGTCAGCCACCAGTGGTCCATCGTCGGCGTCGCGGCCACGGTCCGAAGCGAGGGCGGCTCGATCGCCGAGGCACGGGTCGGGCTGACCAACATGGGCTCGACCCCGTTGCGCGCCAAGGCGGTCGAGGTGGCGCTCGTCGGCAAGCCGGCGACCGACGAGGCGGTCCGCGAGGCCGTCGCGTCCGTGGCCGACGGCACCAACCCACCCTCCGATCTCAACGGCGACTCCGACTACCGCAAGCACCTCGCCACGGTGCTGACGCGGCGCGCGGTCCTCGCCGCGGCCGGAGCGTGAGCGCCGGATGGACCTGACGCACTCGTTCACCGTGCCGACGGCGGTCGATGACGCGTGGGACCTGTTCATGGACCTCGAGCGCGTCGGCAGCTGCTTCCCCGGCGCGACGGTGACCGAGGTGACCGACGACGGCTTCTCGGGCACGGTCAAGGTCAAGCTGGGACCGATTGCGCTCGTCTACTCCGGGTCCGGCTCGTTCGTCGCCCGTGATGACATGGCACACCATGCCGTCATCGAGGCCAAGGGCAAGGACAAGCGCGGCAACGGCACGGCGGGGGCCAAGGTCACCATCACGCTGCATCCCGACGGTGAGGGCACCCGCGCCGACGTCGTCACCGACCTCGCGGTCACCGGCAAGCCGGCGCAGTTCGGCCGCGGCGTCATGCAGGACGTGTCCGACAAGCTGCTCCAGGCGTTCGTCGCCTGCATCGAGAAGCAGCTGGGCAGCCAGCCAGCGGAGTCAGCCGAGTCAACCGCGTCGGCTGCATCGGAGACGGGCGCGGCGGAGACGGGCGCCGAAGGGCCCGGTGCGAGCGGCGGGTCGGAGACCGGGACCGACTCGCTCGCCGCCGACACGGGGTCCGCGGCGAGCGACGGATCACCGGTACCGGCCGCTGTGGCGGCCGGGACGGTCGGGGTGACCCCTGCGGTGATGCCCAAGACCGTGCCGCCCTCGCGCCGCGTCGGTGCCGACATCGAGCAGGACGCAGCGCTCGACCTCGGCTCGACCGTCCTGCCGGTGCTGATGCGGCGGTATGCCGGCTACGCAGCGGCAGCCGCCATCGGCGTCGTCATCGGCTGGGTCATCGGCCGCGGCGGACGCGCCTGACCCCGCTCTGCAGCAGGCCCGGTCGCGTTCGCGCCCGGGCCTGAGGCACGCCCAAGGGGGCGTCCGGGGAAGAGGCGGGCCGGGCGGTGGCGTTTGACCTCACGTCACCTCGTCCCCGAACTGCAGGAGAGTCATGTCACGCGTCATCATCGTCGGCGGCCACGGCAAGGTCGCCCTGCTCGCCGCCCCGCTGCTCGTCTCCGACGGTCACGAGGTCACCTCCGTCGTTCGCAACCCGGAGCACGTGGCCGACGTCGAGGCGACGGGTGCGACTGCGGCCGTGCTCGACGTCGAGCACGCGTCGACGGAGGAGATCGCCGAGCTGGTGCGCGGGAGGGACGTCGTCGTGTGGTCGGCCGGAGCCGGCGGCGGCAACCCGCAGCGGACGTATGCCGTCGACCGCGACGCCGCGATCCGCTCGATGGACGCCGCCGCGCAGGCAGGCGTCGGGCGCTACGTCATGGTGTCGTACTTCGGCGCCGGACCCGACCACGGCGTCCCCGAGGACAGCTCCTTCCACGCATACGCGGACGCCAAGACCGCGGCCGACGAGCACCTCCAGGGCACGGACCTCGCGTGGACCATCCTGCGCCCGAGCGGACTGACGCTCGACGCCGCGACCGGCCACATCGAGACGGGCGACGGCGTCGTCGCCGGGCGGGTGTCGCGCGACAACGTCGCCCACGTCATCAGGTCCGTCGTCGCCCACCCGGAGCAGGCGGCCGGCCGCATCATCGCCTTCAACGACGGGCGCCTCCCGATCGACGACGTCGTCACCAACGCCTGACCCACGCGCCCGGTCCCGGGCTCACTCGGGCCCGGGCCGGCCGACGTGCTCGGCGATGACGAGGTCCTGCCAGGCCATGCCGACGCTCTTGAAGACGTTGGGCCGGTCCGTCGCCCGCACGACCCGGCCGAGCACGAGGTCCTGGAGCGTGTGCACGTCGGCCCAGTCGAGGGCGCCCTGGGCGGCGGCGAGGATGACGTCGCCGGCCTCCCGGCGAGCGGCCCCGATCTCCTCGACGACGACGAGCGAGCGTCCGAGCAGGCCCGACCCGAGCTCGCGCCGGTGTGGCTCGTGCGACCCGATGGCGACGACGCACGCACCGTCGGCGACCCAGTCGTCGCCGAGCACGGGCGTGGCCGCGGACGTCGCGGTCACGACGACCTGCGCAGCCCGGACCGCCTCCTCGACCTGCGGGTCCTCGATCGTCAGTCCGCGGGCCGTGAGCCCGTGGGTCGTCGCGAGCCCCGAGATCCGGTGGGCGGCCCCGCGGGCCGCGTCGCCGCGGCGTCCGACGACCGTCACCGACGAGGTGTGACGGATCGCGAGCAGCGCCTCGGCGTGACCGAGCGCCTGCGGCCCGCTGCCGAAGATCACGGCGGACTCGACCTCGGCCGGGGCGAGGACGTCCATCGCGACGGCGGACACCGCAGGGGTGCGCAGGGAGGTCACCGCCGTGCCGTCGACGAGCACCGAGGGAGTCAGCGTGTCGGCGTCCATGAGCACGTAGACGGCCTGGATGCGGTCGAGCCCGCGGGCCGGGTTCCCCGGTGCGACGGACAGCACCTTGACGCCCGCCGAGCGGCGGGTCGCCGACGGCATGACGAGGAGCTGGCCGTCGCCGACACCAGCGGCCAGGCGAGCGGGGTCCGCCGTCGGGTCGAAACCGTCCGCGAGCTCGTGGCGGATGAGTCGTCGGGCGCGGTCCGGCGAGAGGGTCCGGCGCACCGTGGCGGCGTCGACCCAGCGAGGCTGCTGCACCTCAGCCCTCGCCGGCGCTCGACCGGGCGCGCTCGACCCGCTCGGGGTCGGAGCCCCGGGCGACGGACGGCGGGAGCGGGACGTGGACATCGGCACTGACCTGGGGCACTCCCCGACTGTAGGTGTCGGCACTGCGGGTCGCCCGCCCGCCCCGGGCGTCCGACCCTCTCCCACGCATGTGCGTGCGGTAGCCCTCGCGACGTACGCTCGGACGGTTCGCCCACCACCCCCGGGCGGCAGCCGTCAACGACGACACGAAGTCAGGACATCATGGCGCTCAGCGTTTTCGACCTCTTCTCGATCGGGATCGGGCCCTCGAGCTCGCACACCGTCGGACCGATGCGTGCCGCGGTGCTCTTCGCGGAACGCCTGCGCGACGAGGGCCACCTCGGCCAGGTCGCGCGGGTGCGCTCGGAGCTCTTCGGGTCCCTCGGCGCGACCGGCCACGGGCACGGCAGCGACAAGGCGGTGCTCCTGGGCCTGACCGGTGAGCGTCCCGAGCTGTGCGACCCGCGTGCGGTCGAGGGGCGACTGGCCGAGATCCGGTCGACCCGCCGACTGGCGATCCTCGGCGAGCACGAGATCGACTTCAACGAGGACGAGGACCTCGTGATGCACCGGCGCAAGACCCTGCCGGTGCACCCGAACGGCATGACCTTCACCGCACTCGATGCCACGGGAGCGACGGTCGCCGCCCACACGTACTACTCGGTCGGCGGCGGGTTCGTCGTCGGCGAGGACGCCGACGGCTCGACGATGGTCGTGCAGGACACGACGCCCGTGGCCCACCCCTACCAGACCGGCGACCAGCTGCTCGCCCACTGCCGGGAGACGGGCAAGTCCATCGCGCAGATCATGCTCGAGAACGAGCTGTCCTGGCGCACGGAGGCCGAGGTCCGCGAGGGGCTGCTCCAGATCTGGGAGGTCATGAAGGAGTGCGTCCAGAACGGCATCCGCAACGAGGGCGTGCTGCCCGGCGGCCTCCGGGTGCGTCGCCGCGCCCCCGAGCTGGCCCGGCGCCTGCGCGTCGAGGGCATGAGCGACGACCCGCTGCGGGGCATGGACTGGATCACGCTCTACGCCCTCGCCGTCAACGAGGAGAACGCGTCGGGTGGTCGCGTCGTCACCGCCCCGACCAACGGTGCGGCGGGAATCATCCCGGCCGTGCTGCACTACTACGCGAACTTCGTGCCCGGGGCCAACCGCGACGGCATCGTCCGCTTCCTGCTGACCGCGGGGGCCATCGGCGTCATCTACCTGGAGACCGCCTCGGTGTCGGGTGCGGAGGTCGGCTGCCAGGGCGAGGTCGGGTCGGCCTGCTCGATGGCGGCCGGCGCGATGGCCGCCGTCATGGGGGGCACCCCCGAGCAGGTCGAGAACGCCGCCGAGATCGGCATGGAGCACAACCTCGGGCTCACGTGCGACCCGGTCGGCGGGCTCGTGCAGATCCCGTGCATCGAACGCAATGCCATCGCGTCGGTCAAGGCGATCACGGCAGCGCGCACGGCCCTGCGCGGCGACGGCTCGCACGTCGTCTCGCTCGACAAGGTCATCAAGACGATGCGCGAGACCGGTCGCGACATGAAGGTGAAGTACAAGGAGACCGCACGCGGCGGGCTCGCCGTCAACGTCATCGAGTGCTGACGCCCAGCGAGGCTCAGGCGCCGGGCCCGGGCAGCGGCAGCTCGGGCAGCGGCAGCTCGGGCAGCGGGAGCTCGACCTCGCACTCGTAGTAGCGCATGGCCAGCCGGCCGTGCTCGACGTCGATGCTGCCCTCACCGACGGCGATGACGTCGTTGAGCCACAGGTGCGACGGCGCCGCCGTCTGGAAGGTGAGCACGTGCACGCCGCGGCCGTCGGTCAGCGACGACAGCCCGGACAGGGCGAAGAGCACCACACCGTCGGCGACGTCGATGACGCCGCGGGCGTCCGGCGAGGCGTACCCCTCCCGGATCCGCGGGAAGTTCGACCACGTGACCGTGCCGGCCAGCCGGCCGGTGAACGTGGCCGTGCCCTGGCCGTAGACGCGTCCGTCGCGACCGGGCGAGGGCTCGACCTCGTGGATCAGGTCGTAGCTCCATCTCGCGTCGCACAGCGGTTTGAGCTGCATGGCAGCCTCCTCGGGAAGGTCCGGACCCGTCGACGCTACTCCGGCGTCGTCGTGCCGTGGCTGCGAGCGCCCGACGGACCCTCTCAGCGGCGGTAGCCCTCCGCGGTGCTGACCGGATACTGCTGCCCCGCAACGAATCGTGCGTGCATGGCTGCCGTCGCCCCGTTCTCGCGGATGACCTCGGCGAAGAAACGAGCCGAGTCGCGAACCGTCCGCTCCTGCGTGTCATAGTCGAGGGCGACGAGGCCGAACCGTGGCCCCTCACCCTCGTTCCACTCCCAGTTGTCGACGAAGCACCAGTGGTAGTAGCGGTCGACCGGAACTCCTTGGCTCCGAACGGCGGCCAGCACCTCGAGGTGCTCCCAGAGGTAGCGCGACCGGAACGCGTCAGCCGCGTCGCACGTGCCGTTCTCAGTGACCCAGACCGGCAGCCCGTACGTCTCCCACGCCCACCGGGCCGTCTCACCCAGCCCCGCGGCATACACCTCCCAGCCGAGGTCGTTGACCGGCACGCCGGGCGGGGTGCCGTCGTCGAAACGCGTCACCGTCGTGCGCGAGTAGTAGTTGAGTCCGAAGAAGTCGGCATAGCGCCCGGGGCCTCCGTCCTGCGCCGGTAGGCCGGGCGGCCGACGGAGCGGCGGCGTGAACTCCCCGGTCGTCATCGCCCGCACGATCGCGTCCTGGAAGAGGTGGCGCATGACGCGAGTGAGCGTCCGGTGCCACGGGTTGCGGGGGTTGCCCGGGCGGAACGGCCGCAGGTGGTGGGCGACGCCGACCAGGGTGTCGGGAGCAGGTCGCAGGGCGTGGATGAGGGCATACGCCCGGAGGTGGGCCGCCGCGAGCACGCTGTAGACGCGCATCCCCTCACGCAGGCTCCGGTGGCCCGGCGGGAAGTCACCGAAGACGTGCGCGCCGGTGACGTAGACATTGGGTTCGTTGATCGTCACCCACTCTGCGACGAGGTCACCGAGGCGCGTCACCACCTCGCTGACGAACCGCTCCCACACCCAGAGCGCCCCCGGCGCCAGCCACCCGCCGTCGCGCTCGAACCAGAGCGGGTGGCTGAAGTGGTGCAGCGTCACGAGCGGGCGGATCCCCTTGTCGCGCAGGAGCTCCAGCTCCTGGCGGTAGCGTGCGAACACGGCCTCGTCCCAGCTGCCGGGGCGTGGCTCGAGACGCGCCCACTCGACGCTCATCCGGTGCACCTGCACGCCGAGCGAGGCCATCAGCTCAGTGTCCTCGCGCCAGCGCCGCCAGTGGTCGGTCGCGCGCGCCGGCGTGGAGCCGTCCGAGATCCTGCCCGGCCGGGCGGCCCAGTCGCTCCAGTTGCTGGCGACGTCGCCGCCCTCGACCTGGGTCGCGGCCGTGGCGACCCCGAGGAGCATCCCCTCGAGCCGGAAGCCGTCCGTCGCCTGCGCCATGGCCGTCAAACGTACCGGCGGCGGGCGGCGGGCGTGGCCTCACCGACGAGACGGGATGCGACAGACTGGCGCCCGTGGGTCACGTGTCGGTCGCAGATCACCGAGCCGCCGTCGAGCGGCTCCTCGGCGACGGGTCCGTCGAACGGGTCGCGCTGGACCGGCACGCCGCCGGTCGCCGCCTGGCCGCCGACCTCGTCGCCGCCGACGACCTGCCGCGCTTCGACGCCTCCGCCATGGACGGGTATGCCGTATGCCCGGGTCCGGCGGACCAGCGCACCTACCCCGTGGTCGGCGACGTGCCTGCGGGCTCGGCGCCCGGCTTCGCGCTCGCTGCCGGCGAGGCGGCCCGGGTCATGACCGGCGCGCGTGTGCCCGAGGGCACGGTCGCGGTCGTCGCGGTCGAGCACACCGACGCGAGCCCGACCGGCCCGGCACCACCGAGCGTCACCGTCGACCTCGACCCGGTCCCGGGCCAGCACGTGCGGCGTCGGGCGGAGGACGTCAGCGCGGGGGCCGTCATCGCCACGGGCGGGTCCGCGGTCACCCCGGCGCTCATCGCGCTCGGTCGCTCGGCCGGCTGCACGACGGTCGAGGTGCACGTGCCGACACGCCTGGCCGTGATCGCCACCGGTGCCGAGCTCGCGCCGCCCGAGGCAGACCCGGGCGCCGGTGGCATCCACGAGTCCAACTCCGACATGGTCGCCGCCCTCGCCCAGGCCGCGGGCTGCGACGTGCGCCGGGTCGAGGTCTGCTCCGACGAGCCGGACGACCTGCGGACCCTGCTCGACGTGCTCGACGCGGACCCGGACGTCGACCTCGTCGTCACGACCGGTGGGGTGAGCGCCGGCGCCTACGAGGTCGTCCGCCAGGTGTGCTCGCCGCTGCCGACCTTCGACTTCGTCCACCTCGCGATGCAGCCCGGCGGCCCGCAGGGTCTCGGCCGCTACGGCTCCACGCCGGTCGTGTGCCTGTCCGGGACGCCGGTCGGCGCCTTCGTGGCCTTCCACGTGCTCGTGCGCCCGGCCCTCGACCGGCGGCACGGGGTGCCCGCGACGCCCCCCGGCCTCGCGGCATACCGCGGCGGGACCCGGCGCACCCGCACGGGACGGGTCCAGTTCGTCACGAGCGTGCTCCACGAGGACGGCACGGTCACCGCGCCTGATGCCCGTCACCTGACGGCGCTCTCGGCCGCGAACTGCCTGGTCGAGGTGCCCGAGGGGGTGGACCAGCTCATCGACGGCGACCTCGTCGTCGTCCACCGCGTGTGAACCGGACACCTCCGCACCGCCCCTAGGCTGGAGGGTGTGAGCGCGACCCTCGTGGCCAAGGACCTCGCCGGGGGGCACGCCCACCGGACCCTCTTCGAACACCTCGACCTGACGGTCGCCCCGGGTGACGTCGTCGGGGTCGTCGGCGCCAACGGCGCGGGCAAGTCGACGCTGCTGCGCCTCCTTGCGGGCGAGGACCTACCCCTCGAGGGCACGGTGACGACGGCGCCCTCCGACGCGTTCATCGGGTGGCTGCCGCAAGAGCATGAACGCGTGCCCGGCGAGTCGGTGGCCGACCACATCGGTCGCCGGACGGGGGCCACCGGTGCCACGGTGGCGATGGAGGAGGCTGCCGCGGCGCTGGGCGGCGACGACCCGAAGGCGGACGAGGCGTATGCCGTGGCGCTCGAGCACTGGCTCGTGAGCGGAGCCCCCGACCTCGACGAGCGGATCCCGCCGATGCTGGCCGAGCTCGGCCTCGATGTCGGTGCCGACGCCCTCATGACGTCGCTCTCCGGTGGGCAGGCGGCACGCGCCGCGCTCGCAGCGCTGCTGCTCAGCCGCTTCGACCTCGTGCTCCTCGACGAGCCGACCAACGACCTCGACCTCGCCGGACTCGACCGGCTGGAGGCCTTCGTGCACGGCCAGCGCGGCGGGGTCGTGCTCGTCTCCCACGACCGCGAGTTCCTCGCCCGCTGCGTCACCCGCATCGTCGAGCTCGACCTGGCCCAGAACTCCGTCGCGGTCCACGACGGGGGCTACGAGTCCTACCTCGAGGAACGCGAGATCGCCCGCCGGCACGCGAGAGAGGCTTACGAGGCGTATGCCGGGACCCGGTCCGACCTCGAGGCCCGGGCGCGCACCCAGCGGGAGTGGTCGTCCAAGGGCGTGCGCAACGCGATGCGGAAGAGCCCGGACAACGACAAGATCCGGCGGTCGGCCCAGCAGGACTCGGCCGAGAAGCAGGCGCGCAAGGTGCGCCAGATGGAGTCGCGGATCGCGCGGCTCGACGAGGTCGCCGAGCCGCGCAAGGAGTGGGTGCTCCAGTTCAGCATCGCCGCCGCACCGCGGTCGAGCTCCGTCGTCGCGACGCTCAACGAGGCCGTCGTCCATCGCGGGGACTGGGTCTTCGGGCCGGCGTCGCTGCAGGTGGAGGCCCGTCGCCGTATCGGCATCACGGGGCCCAACGGCGCAGGCAAGACGACCCTGCTCTCGCTCCTGCTCGGTCGGCTCGCCCCCGACGAGGGAAGCGCCTCGCTCGGCGCGAGCGTGGCCGTCGGCGAGATCGACCAGTCGCGGACGGGGCTGCGCGACGACCTGTCGCTGGCTGATGCCTTCGGCGAGGCCGTGCCCGAGCTCGACCCGGCCGACCGCCGCACGCTGCTCGCGAAGTTCGGGCTCAAGGCCGACCAGGTCTCGAGCGCCGTCGGGCGGCTGTCGCCGGGTGAGCGCACCCGCGCGGCGATGGCGCTGCTGCAGGCCCGTGGGGTCAACCTCCTCGTCCTCGACGAGCCGACGAACCACCTCGACCTGCCCGCCATCGAGCAGCTCGAGGAGGCGCTCGACTCCTACGACGGGGCGCTCCTGTTGGTCTCGCACGACCGGCGGCTGCTCGAGAACGTCCGGCTCGACGAGCGCTGGCACGTCGAGGACGGCACCGTCACCCGCTCCTGAACCGGGCACGTGTCGATTTCCGGACCGCTCGTTCGTCATGGGGGTGTGCGGTCACCGGCCGGCGGCCGACAAGCAACGGAGGTCATCATGAGCCACCCCATCGTCCACGCCGAAATCCGCTCCAGCGACCCGGACGCGACCAGCGCCTTCTTCGGCGGCCTGTTCGGATGGACCTACCCCACCGAGGGCGCCCTTCCCGGCTACACCTTCGTCGAGACCGGCGTCCCGGGCGCGCTGTACACGGCCATCAGCCCGCTGCAGGGCGACGCCGACGTCGTCACCTTCTTCGTCGGCGTCGACGACATGTCCGACGCCATCGCGAACGTGACCCGGCTCGGCGGGCGGGTCGTGCAGGACCCGGTCACCGTCCCGGGCGTCTCGTTCGCGCTGATCGCCGATCCCCAGGGTCACGTCGTGGGTCTGGCCCAGCAGCTCTGACCCGCAGCACACCGTGCAGGACACGACACACCCGGCTCCGATCCCGGTGTGTCGTCTCCTGCGCGGTGTGTTGCCCCCGGGGGCCGCGGGGTCGGGCTCGGTGTGTCAGCCGGGGGAGTTGGTCGGATCGGCGACCCACGGTCCGAGCTGCGGGTCCCACCGGCGCACGACACGTCGCAGGATGTAGCCACCCACCCAGTAGGGGTCCTGGTCGAACGTCGCCGTCACGGACTCCACGGACTCGCCCGAGCAGACGATGAGCGCGGCGTTGCGGGCCTCCTGGTCGGTCGGCTCGCCCTCGCTCACCTCGTCGATGCCCTCCTGGTACATCCCTGCCACGAGCAGGCCGGAGATCCCGCTCAACCACTCGCGGTGCTCCGGCCGGACCGTCAGCATCTCGGTCGCATCGTCGGGGTAGGTGTAGTGGATCGCAAAGATCGCCACGGGGTGGGCCTCCAGTCGCTCGGGTGGACGTCGGTGTCGTGGGCGGCTGGGGCCGCCATGGTCAGGCGGTGGTGATCCGGTGCGCGCCGGCATACACGTTGAGGCGGGTGCCGCGGACGAAGCCGAGAAGGCTCATCCCGGCGTCCTCAGCGCACTCGACGGCCAGAGATGATGGCGCGGAAACGGCTGCCAGACAGGGGATTCCAGCCATGATCGCCTTCTGGGTCAGCTCGAACGACGCGCGGCCCGAGACGACGAGCACGCACCCCACCCCAGGGACGCGGCCGCTCTGGAGCGCCCACCCGACGACCTTGTCGACGGCGTTGTGCCGACCGACGTCCTCCCGGACGACGAGCAGCTCGCCGTCGGCGGTGAAGAGGCCCGCCGCGTGCAACCCGCCCGTCTTGTCGAACGACCGCTGCTCGCGCCGGAGGGCGTCGGGCAGCTCCGCGACGATCTTGGCCGCGAACTCCGTCGTGTCGGCCCGGACGTCGAAGGCCGACTGCGCCCGGAGCTGCTCGATGCTCGCCTTGCCGCAGACCCCGCACGAGGAGTTGGTGAAGAAGGCGCGGGTCGCCGTCGCGTCCGGTGGTGCGACGCCGAGGGCCAGCGTCACGTCGATGACGTTGTAGGTGTTCTCGTCGAAGCCGCTCTCACCGGACACGACGGCGCCCTCGCAGTAGCGCGCCAGCGCGATGTCGTCGGCCGAGCGGATGAGGCCCTCCGACATGAGGAAGCCGTGGACGAGCTCGATGTCGTGCCCGGGAGTGCGCATCGTCACCGTCAGCGGGGTGCCGTTGACGCGCAGCTCGAGCGGCTCCTCGACGGTGAGGGTGTCGGGGCGGGTGGTCGTCGACGGCGTCGCGAGATCGATCGTCGTGACCTTGCGCCGTACCGTCACCCGTCCCATGGGTCAAGCCTGCCAGACTCCGTGCCAGACTCCGAGGGTGCCGTCGAGCCCTCCGTCAGCGGACCCCGCCGTCGTCGTGCTGACGGGCGGCGCCTCGCGGCGCATGGGCTCGCACAAGCCCCTGCTCGAGGTGGGCGGTCGCACGCTGGTGGCGCGTGTCCTCGACGCGGCCGGTGCACGCCCCGTGCTCGTCGTCGGGCCCGGTCAGGGCGTCCCCGCCGGCGTACGCGTCGTGCGGGAGCGGGTCCCGGGTGGCGGACCCGTGGCCGGCGTGGCCACGGCCGTCGAGACACTCACGGCCGACCCCGAGGTGTCCCCTCCGTATGCCGTCGTGCTCCTCGCGGCGGACCTGCCCTTCGTCTCGTCCGCCCATGTGGGCCGCCTCCTCGAGGCCCTGGAGTCGGCAGACCTCGCGGTCACGGTGGACCGCGATGGGCGCACGAACTGGCTCTGCGCAGCCTGGCGTCTCCCCGCCCTGCGCGCGCGCCTCGACGAGGTCGGCGACGCATACGGGCGGAGCATGCGTGAGCTCGCCAGCGGCGTGCGCACGCAGTCGGTCGACGACCCGGGGGGTGTGGCCCTCGACGTGGACACGCCTGCCGACCTGGCTCGGGCGCGACACCGCGCCGAGGGCGCTGTCGAGGGCGCTGTCGAGCGCAGTGCCGAGGGCGGTGCTGAGCCTCGCGCTGACGGCTCCGAGTGCGGCGTCCCGACCGTCGACTGACGGCATCTCCGGGCGACTCTGGGAGATCGCCCAAGTCGGGCCCTGTAGCGAATCCCTCTGCCGCCAAGCGGCACTCAGAAGTTGGACCGCATTTGGCAAAGACTTGGTAAGCCCCGTTGACCGCTGTTCTCGGCTGCTGCGAACGTCGCGCTCGTTCCGGCCCGATCTCATGTCGTGAGATGGCGGAACTCCCTCCAGGCGGCCCACGAGCCGCATCTCGACAAGGAGCATCCAGTGAATCGACTGAAGTCCGGGCTGGCGACCGGAGGGCTGCTCGCCCTCGCTCTCGCCATCTCGCCGGCGATCCCGGCGGGCGCAGCGGCAGGTGCAGGACGCGACAAGGCGCCCGCACCCGAGTCGCAGAGCCTCAAGGCGACCGAGCAGTCCCGAGCAGCATCCTCCGCGAGCGCCCTCGGTCTCGCCTCGGGCGAGAAGCTCACCGTGAGGTCCGTCATCTCGGATCCCGACGGTGCGACCCACGTGCGTTACGAACGCACCCTCGACGGCCTCCGGGTCGTCGGCGGCGACTTCGTCACCCACAAGGACTCCTCGGGCGCCGTCAAGAGCGTCACATGGAACGGCCGCAAGAACGTCACACCGTCGACCATGAGCCCCACCATCGCCAGGAGCCAGGCCCAGCAGGCCGGACTCGCCGCGTCGAAGGCCAACCAGGAGAAGGCTTCTCCCGGTGAGCTCGTCGTCTTCCAGTCGGCGAACGGTCCCACCCTCGCCTACGAGGTCGTCACCGAGGGCATCAAGGCCGACCAGACCCCGACCCGCCTTCACACGATCGTCGACGCCACCACGGGCAAGACCCTGACGAGCTGGGACGACATCAAGCACGGCACGGGCAACGGCATCTTCGTCGGCTCCGTGACCCTCGGCACCACGGCCGGCACGACGTACACGATGAAGGACTCGCACGGGAACTACGCGACCGACCTCAACCAGGCCACGAGCGGCACGGGCACGACGTTCACCGACGCCGACGACGTCTGGGGCAACGGCTCGCAGAGCAACCGCCAGTCGGCTGCGGTCGACGCGCACTACGGCGCCGGCAAGACGTACGACTACTACAACACCCAGCTCGGCCGCGCCGGCATCTGGAACAACGGCACCGGTGCCCGCAGCCGCGTCCACTACGGCCAGAGCTACGGCAACGCCTTCTGGGACGGCACCCAGATGACGTACGGCGACGGCTCCGGCAACGCGGCCCCGCTCGTCGAGCTCGACGTCGCCGGCCACGAGATGAGCCACGGCGTAACCGAGAACACCGCCAACCTCAACTACTCCGGCGACGCGGGTGGCCTCAACGAGTCGACCTCCGACATCTTCGGCACCGCCGTCGAGTGGTACGCGAACAACGCGAGCGACAGCCCCGACTACCTCATCGGCGAAGAGATCAACATCAACGGCAACGGCACGCCGCTGCGCTACATGGACAAGCCGAGCAAGGACGGCGGCTCCAAGGACTGCTGGAGCAGCTCCCTCGGCAGCCTCGACCCGCACTACTCGTCCGGGCCGCTGAACCACTGGTACTACCTGGCCTCCGAGGGCTCGGGCGCCAAGACGATCAACGGCGTCAGCTACAACAGCCCGACCTGCAACGCGTCGACGGTGACCGGCATCGGCCACCTCAAGGTCGAGAAGATCTGGTACCGCACCCTGTCGACGTACCTCACCTCGGGCAGCAACTACGCGGCAGCCCGCACGGGCGTCATCAAGGCGGCCAAGGACCTCTACGGCGCCGGCTCCGCCGAGTGCACGGCGGTGGACAAGGCCATGGCCGCCATCTCCGCCCCGGCCAGCACCGAGACCTGCGGCGGCACGACGCCCCCGCCCACGGGTGGCTCGCTGACCAACGGTGGCTTCGAGTCCGGCCAGACCGGCTGGACCGGCACCGCAGGCCCCATCACGAACAACACGGGCCGTCCGGCCCACAGCGGTTCGTACAAGCTGTGGCTCGGTGGCAACGGCTCCACGGCCTCCGAGAGCGAGTCGCAGACGTTCGCCGTCCCGTCCACGGCCACCGCGCCGACCCTGACCTACTGGATCCGGATCGACACGGCCGAGACGACGACCACGACCGCGTACGACACGGCGACGGTGCAGATCAACGGCGTCACGAAGCAGAGCTACTCGAACGTGTCCACGCCGAAGGCGTCGTACGTCCAGAAGACGATCGACCTCACGTCCTACAAGGGCACGAACGTCACCCTGAAGTTCGCCGCCACCGAGGACTCCTCGCTCCAGACGAGCTTCGTCATCGACGACGTCGCGACGAACTTCTGAGCGACCGGGGACCACGGGCTGCGTGAGCAGCCCTGAACCACCCGCACCACCAGAGGTCGGTATGCCGCCGGGTCAGCCCCGCGGCATACCGACCTCGCGCGTCGGGCTCGAAGACTCAGGGCTCGGGGGCGGGGACTCAGGGGGCGAGGGCAACCGGCGGCGTCGTCGTCGGTGTCGTGCAGCGAGTCATGGCGGGCACCGAGAGCGTGACGTCGCTGACGAGGATCCCGACGAGGCCGGCGATCTCGCCGAGCGACGGGTCGCTGAGGTCGATCCGGCGGGCCTGGTCGTCCGTGACGGAGATCGTGATCGGCTCGGTCACGGCGTCGGGGTCGGATCCCGGGTCGACCGTGGTGGAGCCGTCGGTCGGCAGGTCCGTCTCGGAGGCGCCCAGGCGCAGCGTGGCGAGGAGCGTGACGAGCTGGCGCTGCTGGGGGACTGCGAGTGTGCAGACGCGGCCGTGCACCGATCGCGTCTCGACCCGGACCCGGCCGTTGACCTCGAGCACGATGCGGTCGTCGAAGCCCGCGATGCCGCCCGTGCGGCGCAGCGTCAACGGGAAGGCAGGACCGTAGGACGGCGAGAGCGAGTCGTCGCCGCCGGAGCCCAGGCGTTGTGGCGAGACCCTCGTCGAGGTGGCCGGCGAGGGGGTCGAGGCCCCGCCACCCGGCGATCGCTCGTCAGGCGTGGCGGCGCCGCACCCCCCGACGGAGAGTGCTGCGATCGCCAACACCACGCACACGCCTGCGCGCCGCATGAAGACCATGGTGGGCCCTCCCGGGCGGCGATGCACGTGAGACGCGAGGGATTCGGGACAACGCTTGGATGACGGTTTCAAGTGGCGGGCCTCGGGATACGCAGGAATGCTCGGAGTCAGAGGTGTGTCGCGGCCCGGGGGCCGGCGCACGCCCGCACCCCACCCGCACGCCGTCCGACGCCGATGGACCCATGTCGGCGCGGAGCGTCGTGCGATCTACAGGGATACGAAAGGGACGATCGAGTGATACCCATCTCCACACCACATCGAACTCCGGGGACCCGCAGGATGCGGCAGTCCGTGGCGGCACTCGGTGCCGTCGCTGCCGTCGCGGCCGGGATGGCCCTGACCAGCCCGGCCGCGCAGGCCGCGGACCCGACGGCCTCGGCCACGGGCAGCGACCCGGCGAGCCGTGAGCGCGCCTTCGCGGCGGCCTCGGCCGAGTACGGCGTGCCACGCACGGTGCTCGAGGCGGTGTCCTACGCCCAGACCCGCTGGGACTTCAACCCGGGCCACAGCTCGTCGGGCGGCTACGGGCCGATGCACCTCGTCGACGCCGACCTCGGGTCGGCCACCGAGGGCAAGGGCCTCGGCGACGCAACCGCGCCGGCTGCGTCGGCGCCCGTCGCCGACACGCTGGGTCGAGCGGCCGCGCTGACCGGGCTCGACGAGGGGACGCTGCGCACCGACGAGCTCGCCAACATCCGTGGTGGCGCCGCACTGCTCGCCGCGACGCAGCAGCGCCTCGGCCTGCCCACGGGCGCCGGCACCGACTCCGGTGACTGGTACGCCGCGGTCGCCGACGCCTCCGGCTCGGCCCAGGAGGACGTCGCCGGGGCGTTCGCCGACGACACCTACTCCGTCATCGCCGCCGGCGCCTCTCGTCGCACGGTCGACGGCAAGGAGGTGTCGCTGCAGCCCTCGGCCGCGACGCCCGCTAAGGCGCAGATCACCCGGCTGGGGCTGCTGAAGCGGGCGAACAACTCGCAGGTCGATTGCCCGCCCGGGCTCGAGTGCGACTGGGTGCCGGCGCCGTACGCCAAGACCGGCCCGGGCGCCGGCGACTACGGCAACCACGACCTCGCATCGCGACCGGCCTCGCCGAAGATCACGAACATCGTCATCCACAACACGGAGGCGAGCTACGACACCACCCTCAAGCTCGTCACCGACCCGGACTACCTGGCCTGGAACTACTCGCTGCGCTCGAGCGACGGGCTGATCGCCCAGCACCTCGAGCCGAAGGACGTCGGCTGGCACGCCGGCAACTGGTACGTCAACAGCCACTCGATCGGCCTCGAGCACGAGGGCTTCGCGGCGACCGGGGCCCAGTGGTTCAGCGAGCCGATGTACCGCTCGTCGGCCCGGCTCGTGCGCTACCTCGCCAAGAAGTACGACATCCCGCTCGACATGCAGCACGTCTTCGGCCACGACCAGATCCCGGGCGTCGCGCCGGCGAACGTCGCGGGCATGCACTGGGACCCGGGCCCCTACTGGAACTGGGAGCACTACTTCCAGCTGCTGGGGGCGCCGCTGCAGTCGCACGGCGTCGACGGTGCTCAGGACCTGGTCCGCATCCTGCCCGGCTTCGACGACAACATCCAGACCCTCACCTCCTGCACGACGGCGGGGGTGGCCTGCGAGCCGCAGGGCACGAACTTCGTCTACCTGCACAACGCTCCCTCGGAGTCGGCCCCGCTCGTCAACGACATCGGCCGCAAGCCCAACGGGGCCGCCTCGACGACGTCGGTCTCCGACATCGGGGCTCGCGCTCAGGCGGGGCTCACCTTCGCCGTCGCGGAGCGCCAGGGTGACTGGACGGCCATCTGGTTCAACGGCGTCAAGGCCTGGTTCCACAACCCGGCCTCGGACCCGACGGCCATCGCGGTGGGCGGCCAGTACGTCGTGCCCAAGCCCGGTCGCACGTCGGTGCCGGTGTACGGCAGGGCCTATCCCGAGGCGTCGGCCTACCCGGCCGGAATCCCGGTGCAGGCGCTCGCTCCGCTGCAGTACAGGTTCACGGCGGGCCAGCGGTATGCCGTCGGCGACCTCACCATCCCGACGAACTACTACCGCGCGACGACGTTCTCGGCCGACACCCCGAACGACCACGTCGACGTCGTCGGTCAGGACACCTACTACCAGGTCTCGCTCGGCCACCGCTTCGCCTACGTGCGCGCTGCGGACGTCGACGTCGTCCCGGCCCAGTAACCACCCCACCCCCAGCGCCCCACCCCACCCCCAACCGTCGAAAGGCCAAAGTTTGCGGCCTGGCTGACGTCGAAAGGCCACTTCTCGTCGCGAGAAGTGGCCTTTCGACTGCCTTGACCTCGCAGACTTTGGCCTTTCGACGGTTGCAATCCCGCAGAGTTTGGCCTCTCGACGGTTGGGGTGCCGCAGAGTTTGGCCTTTCGACGGGGTCTACGCCGCAGAGTTTGGCCTTTCGACGTGGTCAGCGGAGGTCGTAGGCCTTGAGGAAGCTGACGATGAAGGGCGCGGCCCCGGTGACGCCGTTGTCGCCGACCTCGTTGTAGGCGGCGATCGCGATGTCGCCGCGGCCGGCGACCATCCAGACGTGCGTGTCGGGCGGGCTCTTCGTGCCGAACTCCGCGGTCCCGGTCTTGGCGTACTCCACGCCGAGGGGCTTCAGCACCGCGCCGGAGCCCTCGTCGACGACGGCGCGCATCGCCTGGCGCAGCACGCCGGCCTCGGTGGGGTCCAGGGGCGTGGCCGGCTTGGGCAGCGCCGGGGCACCGGCGACGAGCTGCGGACGCACGGTCTGGCCCTTCATCACCGAGGCGACCACGAGGGCCATCGTCAGGGGTGAGGCCTCGACGCGACCCTGCCCGATGAACGCCGCCGCGTGCTCGACCTCGTCGTCGGTCGTCGGCACGGACCCGAGGGAGCCGGTGAAGGGCAGGTCGAGCTTCTCGCCCATGCCGAGCGACTGCGCTGCGCTGACGAGGTCGTCCTGGCTCACCTTCTCGTACTGGCTGATGAAGGCCGTGTTGCACGAGTAGGCCAGGGCGGTCCGCATCGGGATGTCGCCCAGCTTGTCCTGGGGGTAGTTCGTGTAGTTGCTGAACCGGCGACCGTTGACGTTCAGGCTCTCGGTGCACGGCAGCTTCGTGTCGGCCGTCGCGCCCTTGCGCACGTTGGCGAGGGAGCTGACGATCTTGAACGTCGAGCCGGGAGCCTGCTTGCCGGCGAGGGCCAGGGTCGACCCGTTCGCCGCGGGCCCGACGGCCGCGGCGAGGATCTCGCCGGTGGACACGCGGACGGCGACGAGCGCCGTCGGGTAGCGGGTCTGCTGGGCGAGGGCAGCCTCGGCCGCGCTCTGGGCCTTCGGGTCGAGGGTGACCGTCAGCGGCTGGCCCTCGGTCGACAGCTCGGCGAAGAGCTCGCGCTTGTCGAGGGCGCTGCCGTCGGCGCCGCGCTTGACGGCGTGCACGGCCAGGCCGGGCGTGCCCCGCAGCTGCTTGTCGTAGCGATACTGCAGGCCGTTCTTGCCCACGGTGTCGCCGGCCTCGAGGGTGTCCTTCGAGGCCTTGATCTGCTCGGCCGTGGCTTCGCCGACGGCGCCGAGGATCGGGGCGGCCCACGTGCGGCTCGGACCGAGCACCTGCATCGACGGCACGGTGAGCGCGCCCTCGACCTGCTCGATCGCGGCACCCCGCTGCTCGATGATCGGGTCGGTCGCCCGCAGAGTGACGCCCTCGACGAAGGCCTTGGAGCCGGCGGCCTCCACCTTCGCCGCGAACCGGGTCGGGTCGATGTCGATGAGCGCCGCGAGCCGCTTCGCCGAGGCGGTGGCCTCGGCCCCCGCCACCTGGGTCTTGTCGATGCCGACGGTGGCGACCTCGCGCTCGGTCATGAGCTTGGCGCCGGCCGGGTCGACGATGTCGGCGCGCCGGGGCCACTTGCGGGCGAGGTCGAGGGTCTCGTCGGAGGCGAGCTGGGGCGCCACGACGCCCGGGGTCCATGACACCTGCCACCGGCCGTCGACGAGGGTCATGCCGACCTGGGTCTCGTAGGTCCAGTCGGTGGCGGACGACGAGACGTCCCAGCGGCTGAAGAGCGTGGCGGTGGCGCGGTCGGAGCCCTCGGTGTGGGTCAGCTCGCTGAGCGACACCTGGGGCCGGAGCGTGCCGAGGTCCTCGTAGGCCGCCTTGACGAAGGCGGTCGCCTTCGCCGGCGTCGTGCCCGTGAAGGTGACCGCACCGAGGTCGCCCGTGGACAGGCCGGACGCGAGGGCCCGTGCGGCGTCGTCGGGCTCGGGCGGCGACTCGAAGAGCGAGCAGCCGGCGCCGAGCGTTCCGACGAGGACACCCGAGAGCGAGACGGCGACGAGAGTCCTGGCACGAGATCCCCTGAGCATGGCCCCACGGTACGTGCCGTCGCCCGACACGCCCGTCACCGGACCTGGGCGTCGGCAGCAGCGTCCGCGGCGTCGGCCCGGGCGACCACCGCACCGTCGGCCGCACCTTGGGCCGAGGCGTCGCCGGCACCATCGGCCCGGGCAGCGGCGACGGCACGCGGCCCGGGCGTACGCGGAGGGAGGGCCTCGGCGGCGGGCCCGGACCGGGGCGGGCGGCCCGGGCGACGCGACAGCACGAGCGACCCGAGGAGCCCGACGACGATCGCGATGACGTAGGCGCCCCAGGGCTGGTGGTCAGGTCCCAGCGCCGCGACGAAGACGTCCCGGCTGGCCTCGACGTGGTCACGCAGCCCGTTGGGCAGGCCGGAGCGGGGACGCAGCAGGGAGGCGAGGTAGGTCAAGGAGGTCTGACCGGCCTTGCAGACGGCCACGATGACCAGCACCGCCACCCAGACCAGCAGGCGCCGGGCGGGCCGCACCCCGAGCCAGGCGAGGGCGAGACCCACGGTGACGCCCACGACGACGGGCGCCCACTGCAGCAGGCCCGACGCGCGCTCGACCCCGAGCAGGGCGACGACGACGGCGCTGACCCAGCTGCCGAGGGCAACGGCGAGCGGGGCGGCGGCGAGCGCGCGCAGCACGGGCCCGGCGAGGGCGACGAACAGGCCGAGCACGAGGCCGAGGACCGTGCCGATCACCGCCACCGCGAGGACACCGAGGATGACGCGGTCGTCACGGTCGAAGTCGCTGCCGAGCTGTCGGGTGGCACCCGCGGACTGGGCGATCGTGTAGGCGCCGGCCGTGAGGGCGCCGAGCCCCGCAGCGGCCGCGACACGGAGGCGTCGGCCGCTGCGCGACCGCACCCAGAGGGTCGCGAGGGCAGCCAGCCCGCCGCCCACGAGCGTGATCGTCAGGAGCAGCCCGAGGCGGGCCGTCGTGAAGGGGAGCAGGCTGATGTAGCCGTCCGTCGCTGAGCCGGTGGCGGCGTCGTCGGGCCAGCTGCGCGGTGACGGCGCGCCCAGCCCGTCGATCGTCCACGGCAGCGCGCCGCCGACCCACCAGGCGCAAGCCGCGAGCGGCAGGACCGGCCAGAGCTGGTCCCGGGCGCGACGACGAGGTGCCGCAGTGCCCACGCCAACGCCGTCGTCCACGCACAGATCCGATCATGCCCGGGCGACATCCGCCAATCGTCGGCGTGCTCGGGACGAGCTAGCGCTCGGGACGAGCTAGCGCTCGGGACGGGCTAGCGCTCGGGCCGCCAGAGCTGCACGGAGGCCACCGGTTCGAAGCCGGCGGCGAGGAAGGCGCGCAGGGCCCGGGCGTTGCCGGGAGCGCAGGCCGCGACGACGACGTCGCCCTCCGGGATGAGCGTCAGCGCGTCGCGGACGACCTCCGTGCCCACGTGGTCCTTGGAGGGGTCGGTCTCGAGTCCCACCTCGGGCAGTCCACCCAGCCCGCTCGAGAGCGTCACGAGCGTGTGGTCGCCCGGCGCGGCATACCCGAACGTCCTGACCTCGCTGCGCACCGCGGTGGCGTGCTGGGCCCGGGGGTGGTTGCGCAGGTCGCTGCGCGGCACGAGGGCGGGCTCGCCGCCCGTGCCGCGCGCCACGAGGACGATGTCGAGGGCGTCGATCCAGCCGGTCCCCGCGAGTCGCGAGACGAGGCGCGGGTTGCTCGCGCCGCCGAACCCGTTCGGGCCCAGCGACTCGAGCGTGCCGTCGGACACGTCGTCGACGACGGCGAGGTAGGCGTGGCCGGTGAAGGCCAGGACCCCCTCGACGCCGGGCCGCCACGGCTCGACGCGTTGCCAGGCGCCGTCCACGGCAGGGAAGTCGCCGCCCGCGGCCTTGCTGAGGACTTCGGCAATGGGGTGCACGGCGTCCATCAAACCCGCCACCTGACCGGCGCGCCCGACGTGGTCCACCTGTTGGCACCCTGTCGCGGTCCTGCCGGGTAGGTTGTGGCCATGTCCCGACCGCACGCGGCCGCCATCGTGGAGGACGCCGTCCACGAACAGGTCGAACGTGTGCTCCGCAGCCGTGGCTGGGGCAACCGGATCATCACCCACGTCGGCTACGGCTCGTCGTCCTTCGTCCGCGTCTACGCGCGGGTCCTGCTGGGGCGCAAGGGCCGTGAGGACGTCGAGGGACCCGAGGCCCGCCAGGACGCGACCGGTGCGCTCAGCCCCGCCCACTACGACCGGGGCTGGCGCGCCTTCCTCACCTCTCCGGCCACGGGTGTCCCGGTCAAGGTCACCGCCGGCGACCGCGAGGTCTACGGCCGGTCCGACCGTGGCGGCCACGTCGACATCGTGGCCCGCGACCACGGACTCGCCCCCGGCTGGCAGCAGGTCGTGGTCGAGGTGCAGGGGACCGATCCCGTCGCGGCAGACGTCTTCATCGTCGCCGACGGCGTGACGCACGGCATCGTCAGCGACATCGACGACACGGTCATCACGACGATGCTGCCCCGCCCGATGATCGCGGCGTTCAACACCTTCGTGCGGCGCGCCAAGGCGCGGCACGCCGTGTCGGGCATGGCCCCGATGTACCGCCGCATCCTCGCGGCGCACCCGGGTGCCCCCATCGTCTACGTGTCGACGGGCGCCTGGAACGTCGCGGCGACCCTCAACCGCTTCCTCGTCGAGAACGGCTTCCCGCTCGGCCCGCTCATGCTCACCGACTGGGGTCCCACCAACACGGGCTGGTTCCGCAGCGGTCAGGCGCACAAGCGGACCTCCCTCGACCGGCTGGCCCGCGACTTCCCCGAGATCCGGTGGCTGCTCGTCGGCGACGACGGCCAGCACGACCCCCAGATCTACGCCGACTTCGCCGAGGCGCGCCCCGACCGCGTCGACGCCATCTGCATCCGGCACCTGTCGCCGACCGAGCAGGTGCTGTCCAACCCGATGAAGATGGACTCGCCGATCCGGACCTGGGCGGCGCACTCGGTGCCGACCTTCTCGGCGCCCGACGGGCACGGGATGCTCCGGGTCCTCGAGGGCGCCGGCAAGGTGGGCGAGGCCGTCGCCGCCGCCGAACAACCCTCGCGACCGGGCCGTTCCGTCGGCGCCGAATGACAGACTGGGCCCATGCCTGAGCTGCCGGAGGTGCAGGCGCTCGTCGACTTCCTCGCCGAGCGGACGGACGGCCTTGCGGTCACGAAGGTCGAGCTCGCGTCGTTCAGCGTCCTCAAGACGTTCACCCCCCCGCCGCAGGCCCTCGAGGGCGCACCCATCGACGGGGTCCACCGCCACGGCAAGTTCCTCGACATCGACGCCGACGGCACCCACCTCGTCTTCCACCTCGCGCGCGCCGGCTGGCTGCGGTGGTCCGACCAGCTGCCGGCCACCGTGCTCCGTCCCGGCAAGTCGCCGATCGCCCTGCGGGTGCGCCTGTCCGACGGCTCGGGCTTCGACCTGACCGAGGCGGGCACGAAGAAGTCGCTGGCGGCCTACATCGTCACCGACCCCGCGCAGGTGCCCGGCATCGCGCGGCTCGGACCCGACCCGATGGCCGACGACTTCACGCTCGAGCAGTTCCGGTCGATGCTCGAGGGGCGGCGAACGCAGATCAAGGGCCTGCTGCGCGACCAGGAGTTCATCGCGGGCGTCGGCAACGCCTACTCCGACGAGATCCTCCACGTCGCGAAGATCAGCCCTTTCGCCATCGCCGGCACGCTCGCCCCCGAGGTGGTCGACCGGTTGTATGCAGCCCTGCGCGACACGCTCGAGGGCGCGGTCACGACGGCCTCCGGCAAACCGGCCAAGGAGCTCAAGGACGCCAAGCGCGCCGGCATGCGGGTCCACGCGCGCACCGGGGAGCTGTGCCCGGAGTGCGGCGACATCGTGCGCGAGGTGTCCTTCGCCGACACGTCGCTGCAGTACTGCGCCACCTGCCAGACCGGCGGCAAACCGCTGGCCGACCGGCGGATGTCCAAGCTGCTCAAGTGAGGAGCATCCCCACGGGACCCGTCCGAAATGCAACGTTCCCGCTGTCGTGGTTGTCTTCCCGGTCATGAAGCCGTTGACGCGCCGCGCCCTGCGCGGCTCCTCCCACCCGGCCGGTCCGGTCGTCGCACTCACCCTCGGAGCCGTGCTGGTCACGAGTGCCTGCGGGCAGGCGACACCGTCACCCGGAGCGGCCACACCCGCCGGAGGCGCGGGGACGTCCACCTCCTCGCCGACGCCGCCGACCTCGGACGTGGCTGCAGGCTCCGGGGCGCAGACGGAGACGTCGGGCGGCGTGCGCCTCGAGGCCACCCTGGCGCCCGGCGGCCCGAAGGCCGCTACGACGGGGACCGGCATCGCGGCGAGCCCGGGTCTGGTCGTGGACTACACCGTGACCAACACCGGCGCGGCGCCGGTCCTCGCCTACGACGTCGTCCCAGCCGAGCTCGGCAGTGCCGTGCTCCCTCCCGATGTGGACCCCGAGCACGTCTGGGTCTACGCGGACTCCGGCGTCCTGCGCCTCAGCAAGCAGGGCTTCGCGCCGGGCCCGAACGTCCGCTTCGCCGCCGCGCCCGCCATGGGCGGCCACACCATCGCCCCCGGTGCCAGCATCACCGGGAGGGCGTATGCCCTGTCGCCGCCGAGGCTGGACGTGCCGGGTGAGTCGTTCGAGGCCCCGCGCACGCCCGTCGACCCGGCCGTGAGCCAATGGCAGTTCTGCGTGCAGGTGGACGACCGCGTCGCGCAGGCCCGGCCGGCCGCGGGCGGGGGCGGTGTCGTCCAGGCCGCGTCGATGGCTCCCCAGGGCGACGACCTGGTCTGCACCGGCCCGGCGCCCATCCCGGTCACCTGACCTGGTCCTCGGTCTGAGGGCTCACAGGTTTGTCGAGAGGTGGCCGCCGTTCATCATCGCCAGGCAGCCGAGGAGCAGGAACGAGCCGGGCCAGGCCATGGCGGCGAGCAGGCACCACGTCTTGGCCGAACGTGACGCACTCCGGGCGCCCTCCCAGTCGCCCAGCGCCCACTTCGTCTTCACCTGGGTCGACTTGAGGATCGCGACGATGCCCAACGGGGTGAAGCAGAAGATGGTGCAGAAGATCGCCCAGCCGAGACGGGCCGGAGGTGGCGGCGCCTGCCCGCTTCGGGGACCGATCCACTCAGGGATGGGGGCGGCGGCATACGGCACCGGTGCGACCCGGTTCGCGGGTGGCGGCAGGGGAAGCTGCGGCGCAGGCGTGCCACCCGTTCCGGTCGCCGCGGGAGGCGTGCCGTCCGGGGACTCGAGGTCGGGAAGCCATCCCGCCCAGGTGTCCTGCGTGGGATCGGGTCGGCGGTCGTCCATGGTGAGCATGCTCCTGGCTCGGCGGGTCGGTCCCTGGTGAGACCCGTCAGGAGCCACAGCGTTCCATGCAGGCGGTGGGTCCGGGCGCGAACCGGACGAATCGGCGCTGCTCAGATGATGCTGGGGTCGCCGTCGCCGGCGAGCTGCTTGCCGGCGCGCTGCCACTCGAGCATCCCGCCCTCCACGTTGGCGACGTCGTAGCCCTGGTGCACGAGCCACTGGACGGCCCGTGCCGACCGGCCGCCCATGCGGCAGACGATGGCGACGGTGTCGTCGGTCTCGGGCAGCTCCTCGATCCGGGCCGGGAGCTCCCCGAGCGGGATGTGGATGGCGTTGGGGGCGTGACCCGCAGCCCACTCGTCGTCCTCGCGGACGTCGACGAGGACTGCGTCGTCGGGCAGCTCGGACACGGTCGTCGTGGGGATGATGCTCATGGCACCATCCTGACACGCGGTGGCTCGGGGCCCACGGGCTAGGTTGGGCCCGTGAAGATCCTGTCGATCCAGTCCCACGTCGCCTACGGTCACGCCGGCAACTCGGCCGCGGTCTTCCCGCTCCAGCGGCTCGGCCACGAGGTCTATCCCGTGCTCACGGTGACCTTCTCCAACCACACCGGCTACGGCTCGACGCGCGGCCCGCTCATCGCGCCCGCCGACGTCGCGGCCGTCATCGACGGGGTCGAGGAGCGTGGCGCCTTCCCGGCCATCGATGCGGTGCTCTCCGGCTACCAGGGTGCCGAGGCGGTCGGCGAGGTCGTGCTCGACGCCGTCGCGCGGGTCAAGGCGGCCAACCCCTCGGCCGTCTACTGCTGCGACCCGGTCATGGGAGACGTCGGCCGGGGCTTCTTCGTGCGCGAGGGCATCCCCGAGTACATGCGCGACCACGTCGTCCCGAAGGCCGACATCGTCACCCCCAACCAGTTCGAGCTCGAGTTCCTCGTCGGGCGCGAGGTCTCCACGCAGGCCGACCTCCTCGAGGCGGCCCGCGAGCTCGTCGCGCAGGGGCCCACCGTCGTGCTCGTCACGAGTGCGCTGACGTCCGACACCCCCGAGAGCTCGATCCAGATGGCGTGCGTCACGGCCGACGAGGCGTGGGTCGTGACGACCCCGATGCTGCCGATGACGGTGCGCGGTGGCGGCGACGTGACCGCGGCGGTCTTCCTCGCCCACCACCTCACCGACGGTCCGCAGGTGGCTCTGCGCCGCACGGCAGCGACGATGTATGCCGTGCTGGAACGCACGCACGCGAGCGGCTCGGAGGAGATGCTCCTCGTCGCCGAACAGGACGCGATCGCGCGGCCCGACGAGGTCTTCGAAATCTCGCCGATGGCTTGACCGTTTCGCCCCGCGGCGCGTTATAGTCGCAAGGCGCCGTTCCGCATGACCACCCCTGACCGTGCGGAACGGCGCTTTTTCATGCCCGCCCGCCAAGGGAATCCGCGGGTCCGGGCGTCGGCTGTCATCGCGTCGGTCCGTGTGTCGGTGGGGCTGAGACTCGCCGCGACGCGCCGATCGGGCCTTCTGGGGATGTCTCAGGTTTTCGGTAGAGACGCGTATAGCCTCCGAGCGTGGACCCGATCACGAACCCGTACGCCCCGGGCGCGGGGCAGCGCCCGCCAGAGCTCGCCGGCCGTGACGAGCAGCTGCGCACCTTCGACGTCGTGCTCGAGCGGGTCGCCCGCGGTCGTGCGGAGCGTTCCATCGTGCTGACCGGCCTGCGCGGTGTCGGCAAGACCGTCCTGCTCAACGCGCTGCGCAGCTCCGCCGTGCGTGCTGACTGGGGCACCGGGAAGTTCGAGGCGCGGCCCGACCAGCGGCTGCGCCGACCCCTCGCGGCCGCCGCCCACCAGGCCGTGCGCGAACTCGGCCACCCCAGGGGTGAGGACGTCGACCAGGTGCTCGGCATCATCAAGGCCTTCGCGCTGCGCGACGCGCCGACGGGGGCGAAGCTGCGTGACAAGTGGCAGCCCGGCATCGACGTCCCAGCCGTCACGGGGCGGGCCGACTCCGGCGACATCGAGATCGACCTCGTCGAGCTGTTCACCGACATCGGTGGTCTGGCCGCAGACGTCGGCAAGGGTGTCGCCTTCTTCATCGACGAGATGCAGGACCTCGACCCCGAGGACGTGTCGGCTCTCTGCGCGGCGTGCCACGAGATCTCGCAGTCGGGCCTGCCCGTGATCGTCGTCGGCGCCGGCCTGCCGCACCTGCCGGCCGTGCTCTCGGCCTCGAAGTCGTACTCCGAGCGGCTCTTCCGCTACTCGCGCATCGACCGGCTGCCCCGCGACTCCGCCGACAGGGCCCTCGTGGGACCGGCAACGGAGGAGGGGTGCGAGTTCACGTCCGAGGCGCTCGACGAGATGTACGCCGTCACCGCCGGCTATCCGTACTTCATCCAGGCCTACGGCAAGGTCGTGTGGGACGTCGCGCCGTCGTCACCCGTCACCGCCCAGGACATCCGGGTCGCCGTGCCCGAGGCCGAGTCGGAGCTCGCCGTCGGCTTCTTCGGCTCGCGCTTCGAGCGGGCGACGCCGGCCGAGCGCGAGTACCTCCGGGCGATGGCCGACGCCGCCCTCGTGAATTCCGCTGGCAGCGATGAGGATCCGGAAGGCGAGTCCGCACACGATGGCGATGGTGCGGCACACGTCCGCGATGGGGTGACCGAGCGCGAGGCGGTGCCGACGTCTGCGGTGGCAGACGTGCTGGGGCGCAAACCGCAGTCGCTCTCGCCGGCACGCGACGCCCTCATCAAGAAGGGCCTCATCTACTCCGGCGAGCGTGGCCTCATCGCCTTCACCGTGCCGCACTTCGGCCGGTACCTGCGCACCCAGTCCTGAAGTGGTCGTAGCGCTGACCGGGCACGGGCCGGAACGGCGGGCAGCTCTTGCCCTGGTGCGCAGAGGGCTGCTCGTCGCCGCGACGGTGACCATGCTCGCCGGGTGCGGGCTGCCGCTACCGTCGCCGGGAGCCGGTGCTCCGCACGCCTCGACGATCATCGAGCAGCGGGTCACGTCGGCGGGTGCCACCCCGAGCCCGGGTCGGTCCAGCATCCCGACCCTGACCGCGGTGCAGGTGCGTGCTGCGCTCACGATGCTCGGCGCTCTCCCGGTCAAGGGGCGGGCCCCTCGGACCGGCTACGACCGCGATGCCTTCGGGCCGGCCTGGACCGACGACGTCGACGTCAGCGGCGGCCACAACGGCTGCGACACCCGCAACGACGTGCTGCGGCGCGACCTCAGCGGAGAGACGATCAAGCCGGGCACCCGTGGCTGCGTCGTGCTGTCGGGCACGCTCGCCGACCCCTACACCGGGCGCACCATCGCCTTCACGCGGGGACGGTCCACGTCGTCCCGGGTCCAGATCGACCACGTCGTGGCGCTCGGCGATGCCTGGGTCACCGGGGCCCAGCAGCTGACGACGACGCGGCGCGCGACGCTGGCCAACGACCCGCTCAACCTGCTCGCCGTCGACGGACCGACCAACAGTGCCAAGCGCGACGCCGACGCCGCGTCGTGGCTGCCACCGAACAAGGCCTACCGCTGCACCTACGTGGCGCGCCAGGTCGCGGTGAAGACGCGCTACCGGCTGTGGGTCACCGTGGCCGAGAAGGCGCAGATCACCCGCGTTCTCGCCGGCTGCCTCTCCTCCCGGTGAGCCTCGGTGTCGGCGGGCGGCACGTCCCCACGTCGTCGATGCGATCACACCGTTCGGGACCGCTCGCCCCGTGAGCGGGCCCGCTGCTGCGCCATCTGCTCGTCGAACTCCTCGCGCCAGGTCTCGCTCACCGACATGCCCTGCGTCCGCGCCACCTCCGTCGACAGCTCGACGGGGAACCCGTACGTGTCGTGGAGCACGAAGAGGTCGGCTCCCGTCACGCCGGTGGCCCGGTGGCTCTCCAGTCGTTCGAGCCCTCGGCGCAGGGTGCGGCGGAACGCGTGCTCCTCACGCGACAGCACCGCGACGACCTCGTCGGCCGACGCGGCCACCTCGGGGTAGGCGGTGGCGTAGGCCGCGGCGACGGTGGGGACGACGTGAGGGAAGAAGTTGTCGTCGATGCCCAGGTCGACGGCGAACCGGACCGCCCGGCGCACGAGCCGGCGCATGACGTAGCCCTGTGCCCGATTGCTCGGCCGCACGCCGTCGACGGCGAGGAAGGTCGCGCCGCGCAGGTGGTCGGCGATGACGCGCATCGCGAGCGTCTCGTCGTCGTAGCTGCGTCCGGACAGCTCCTCGAGCCGCTCGACGATCGGCCAGAGCACGCTGATCCGGAAGACGTCGGCGGAGTCCATCGCCGCCGCAGCGATGCGCTCGAGCCCGCCGCCGTAGTCGACGTTGCGGCGCGGCAGCGGTTCGAAGCCGGTCGCCGTTCGGCGATACTCCATGAAAACGGAGTTGCCCAGCTCGATGAACCGGCCGCAGTCGCAGTTCTGGTGGCAGTGCGCGCCGTAGGCCGGGTCGTGCTCGACGTGCGGGAAGAGGTAGAAGACCTCCGTGTCCGGCCCCCCGGGCTCGCCGATCGGCATGTCCATGGCGCTGCCCTCGCGGCACCACCAGTTCTTCTTGCCGTAGAAGGCGATTCGCGCGCCACCCGTGCCGGCCCGGGCGGCGTGCTCCTCGGTGTCCACCTCGACCTCGTCGACGGTGACCCCGGCGGCGGCGAAGAGCCGTGTCCACACCGAAGCCGACTCCTCGTCCTTGGGTATGCCGTGCGCCGCGTCACCGATGAAGCACGACACGTAGAGCCGGCTGGGGTCCAGGCCCACGGTGTCGGTGAGGAAGCTCCAGAATTGGGGGAGCTGCACGTCCTTGAAGTAGTCACCGAGGCTCCAGTTGCCGAGCATCTCGAAGAAGGTCGTGTGCCGGTTGTCGCCGACCTCCTCGATGTCCTGCACGCGCAGGCAGGTCTGGCTGTCGACGAGCCGGCGCCCGGCAGGGTGCTCCGCGCCCAGCAGGTAGGGGAGCAGCGGCTGCATCCCGCTCCCGGTGAAGAGGGTCGTCGGGTCGTCGTCCGGGACGAGCGGCGCACGGGGGATGACCGCATGGCCGTGCTGGGCCAGGTGGTCGAGGAACGCGCTGCGGATCTGGTCTGCGTCCATCTCCTGATTCGACACCCCGGGCCGCTGCGCCCACCACCCGGTTTCGCCCCCGGGTGCCGGGAACGGCATGCTCGTCGCATGCGCCCGCTCGTCGACCTCGTCCTCACCGTGGCGCTACTGGGGCTTGCGGTCCGTGCCGCGCGCACCGAGCCGCGCCGGTGGCTGGTCGGTGTCCTCCTACTCGGTGCCCTCTGGGCGGCGCTCTCGGCGGCCGGGGTGGAGCCGCTCGTGCTGCCGTGGGTGGCGTCGGTGGCGCTGGGGCTCCTCTTCGTGGGCAACGGCCTGCGCCTCCTTCGCCCCGAGGGTCGCAGCCTCGTCAACCTCCTCGCGCTGGCCCTCGGCGTCGCGGTGCTCGTGGCGACGGTCGTCAGCATCGCAGTGTTCCGGTCGGGCCAGACCGGCCCGCCGGTCGTCGGCGCCGTGGTCCTGCTCCTGCCCGGCTACCCTGCGCTCGCTCTCGTCAGCTACGCCCTCTACTGCCTGACCTACCGGCGTCTCCGGCCGCGCCCCGAGCCCGCGGCGATCATCGTGCTCGGATCGGGTCTCGTCGACGGCACCGTGCCGCAGCTGCTCGCCCACCGGCTCGACGCCGCCGCCGACGCGTGGCGCACGGAGCGCGACGGGGGCCAGGACCCGCTCCTCGTCCCGAGCGGAGGTCAGGGCGATGACGAGCCGATGGCTGAGGGCGTGGCCATGGCGGCCTACCTCGTGGCGCACGGCATACCCCCGGAGGCCGTCGCGACGGAGGACCGCGCGACCACGACGGAGGAGAACCTCCTGCTCGCAAGCGAGATCCTCCGCTCCCGCGGGCTCGGCGAGGACGCCCACCTGCGGGTCGTGACGAGCAACTTCCACGTCGGCCGGGCGGCGCTGCTGACCCGCCGCCTCGGTGTCGACGCCGACGTGACCGGCGGGCCGACGGCGTGGTACTTCCTGCCGAGCGCCTTCCTTCGCGAGTTCCTCGCGGCGCTGACGCTGCACCCGCGCACCAACCTCACCGGCCTCGGTCTGTGGGCAGCTGGGACGGCCTACCTCGCGTATGCCGTCCCCCTCGCCTGACGCGGCGCCCCGATGGGGAGAAGCTGGTCGGCACCCGTCGTGGGATGGCGCGACGAGCCGTACAGTGGCTGGGCATGGACTTCGTCACGCGAGGCTTCCAGGGCCGCCCCAGGGGTCGCGATGAGCGGCTGCCCCCGGGGCAGTACCTCACCGACGACTTCCCGGTGCTCTCGGCGGGCCCGACGCCGCCCGTCGACCACGACGGCTGGGAGCTGTGGGTCGCAACCGAGGACGGCGCCCGTCACACGTGGTCATGGCCGGAGCTCATGGCGCTACCCGCCGAGACGGTCACCGTCGACATCCACTGCGTCACGAGCTGGTCGAAGCTCGACACGGAGTGGCGCGGCGTCTCGCTCGACACCCTGCTCGCCGATGTCGAGACCGCTGCCGACTTCGCCCTGGTGCACAGCTACGGCGGCTACACGACGAACCTGCCGCTGGAGGACCTGCTCGACGGTCAGGCGTTGCTGGCCTTCGCCTACGACGGCGACGACCTGCGGCCCGAGCACGGCGGACCCGCAAGGCTCCTCGTGCCGCACCTCTACTTCTGGAAGTCTGCCAAGTGGGTGCGCGGCATCGAGCTGCTGCTAGCGGACTCACCCGGCTTCTGGGAGCAGCTCGGCTACCACGACTACGGGGACCCATGGCGCGAGCAGCGGTACCAGGGGGACTGAGCGCGCGGCGCGCGTGGCGGGACGCGACGCTCGTCGAGCGCCGGCCCGAGACCGACAGCGCCGTGACCCTCGTCCTCGACGTCGACGGATGGCCCGGTCACCTTCCCGGGCAGCACGTCGACGTGCGGCTGACGGCGCCCGACGGCTACACGGCGACGCGGAGCTACTCCGTCTCGGCGCCCGAGCACGGGGACCGCGTCGAGCTGACGATCCAGCGGGTCCCGGACGGCGAGGTCTCGACGTTCCTCGCCGACGGGCTGGCGGTCGGTGACGCAGTGCGGCTGCGCGGCCCCGTCGGCGGCTGGTTCGTCTGGCGCCCCGGGCAGGCCGGGCCGGTTCTGCTCGTCGCCGGCGGCTCGGGGATCGTGCCGCTGATGGCGATGCTCCGGGCCCGCGTCGCCGGCTCGCCACCCTTCCGGCTCGTCTACTCGGTCCGCGAGCCCGACGACGTCATCTACCGCGACGAGCTCGCCGCGATCGCCGCCACGGACGACGTCGAGGTCCGCCTCGTCCACACCCGCCGGGCACCGGAGGGTGCCGCGAGACCGGCGGGGCGCCTGCAGGGGACGGACCTCCTGACGGCGACCGGCTGGGACGGTGGGGACCCGCCCACCTGCTACGTCTGCGGGCCGACCGGCTTCGTCGAGAGCGCGGCCGACCTGCTCGTCGGGCTCGGCCACGCCGCCGACCGCATCAGGACAGAGAGATTCGGGCCCAGCGGCCCGTGAAGGAGGACCTCCCATGACGATCCCGGGGCACCCAGGCGCGGAGGCGGCATACGACGGCAACCTCATGGCCGGCCCGCTGTCCGAGCTCTTCGCGCTCGACGTCACCGTGGCCGTGGTCCGGTGCCGCGGCTGCGGCGCGTCGAGCGAGGTCGCCACCCTGCGCGTCTACGGGCCGGAGCCCGGTCTCGTGGGCCGCTGTCCCGGTTGCGACGACGTGCTGCTCCGCGTCGTCCGCACCCCCGACGCGGTGTGGCTCGACCTCGGGGGCGTGACCTCCCTCCGCGTACCGGCTCCGCGCGTGCCACTCGAGGAAGACGTGGACAGGTCCGCCCAGACCTGACATCTCGACGAAACCGACTCACCGGCAGCCGGCGCGGGCCACACTGATGCCGTGATCGGCGCGGAGTTCGAGACCGTCCTCGCCGGCGCACGGAACGGTGACGAGGACGCGTTCGCACGGTTGTGGCGCGACCTCAACCCGCCGTTGCTGCGCTACCTGAGTCTTGGGGGAGACACCGCTGACGAGGTGGCCGCGGAGACGTGGCTGACCGTGGTCAGGGGGCTCAACACCTTCACGGGTGATGAGCTGGGTTGGCGTGCATGGGTCTTCACGACCGCACGCCGCAGGGCGGTCGACGCTGCCCGCAGACGGGGACGCGAGGCCCGCCTCAGGTGGCACGCATCCAGCTGGGTCGCGACGGTCCACGACTGCGCTGACGACGTCATCGACACCCTGTCGACGCAGGAGGCCGTGGCCCTCGTGCGCCGGCTGCCGCCCCTTCAGGCGGAGGTGGTGCTGCTGCGGGTCGTGGCCGGCCTGCCCGTGAGTGAGGTGGCGGACGTGCTGGGTCGCACGCCCGGGGCCGTCCGGGTCGCCGCCCACCGGGGTCTGCACGCGCTCGCGGACCTCGTCGATCCCGCTGGTGTAACGCCGGCCGAAGCGGCAGCGCTTCGGGAGTGACATGGGCACGTACTGGCAGGACGAGAGGAACCGAGGGCGCTCCGACGGCGCTCTCGGGTCCGCGTCCAGCTCGCGACGGAGCGAGCGGGACCGAGACCCGGCGGGCGCCGCTGCGCTCGCTCCGGTGATCCGGGCGCTGTCGGCCGAGCCGACCGACCGCGAGCTCGACGGCATGGGGCCGGCGCTCGCCGCCTTCCGAGCCCGTGTCAGGCAGCAGGCCACCGGCTCGAGGAGGCACCGGGTGTTCGCGACGCTCTTGGGCGCCAAGGTCGGCGCCACCCTGGCTGGGGTGGCGGCAGGCCTGGTCGGCGTCAGCACGGTGGTGCTCGTCTCCACCCACGTGCCGGGCGGCGCCCAGCCGCCGGGCGGCCCCGCTGCCCCCGCACAGGCTCGGCCGGCAGCAGTCAGCACGACGGCGACCCCGCACGGACCCGACGCGAACGGACCTGCCAAGCACGGCCTGTGCACGGCCTGGCGGGCCCGGTCCCAGAACCCGGGCGCCCAGGGCCACGCCGACCAGTCGGTCGCCTTCACCAACCTCGTCAAGGCTGCCGGCGGCGCGAACAAGGTCGCGGCGTTCTGCGCCGATGTCCTGGCGCCGGGAGCCGCGGGGAACCAGGGCGGTGGAAAGGGTTCGGGCAAGCCCACGGGCAAGGGGAGCGGCAAGCCGACGAAGCAACCGGGCCACCAGGCCAAGGACGACGACAAGGCCACCGGCAAGCCGGGCGACGTTCCGAACGGCCAGCGCACCGACACGCCGACCGACGAGCCGACCGACGAGCCAACCAGCACGCCGACCACGGAACCGACCGACGAGCCGACGACCACGTCGACCGCAGAACCGACGGACGAGCCGACGACCACTGCGATCCCGACGGCACCCACGGGCACGCCCGTGCCGCAGACCTCGGGAACCGTGGAGCCGAGCCAGACCGTCGTGCCCTGACACCGGGGAGGGTGTGCGCGTGTGCCGAGGGTCTCGGCACACGCCCACGGGTCACCCCTGCAGGCCCGCCTCGATGGCGGCGATGATGCGTGGACGCAGGTCGCGGGCTTCGATGACGGCGTCGACCGAGCCCACCGAGACCGCACGGTGGATGCTGTGCACCGCGTCGAACTCGGAGGCGACCTGGCCGAGCTTCTCGGCGCGCACCGAGGTGCGCAGCTCGGCGAGCTCGGTGGCGAGCCGCGCGCGCTCGACGCCCGAGGCGGCCGCCACCTGGCTCTCGAGCTCCGTGACGCGCGGGTCGGACGCCGTGCGGGCGTCGACGTCGCGGGAGAAGACGACGGCCGCAGCAGGTGCACCGCCGAGGACCGACGCGAACGACCCCTCGACGGCGAGCACCGTCATGCGCGGGTTGAGCGTCTTGGAGAAGACGACGAAGGCGCCACCGTGGTAGCGGGAGACGACGGTGAAGACGATCGGCCCGTCGAAGTTGACGATGGCCCGGCCGATCTCGGCGCCGTACTCGAGCTGGAGGCTGCGCATCGACTCGGGCGACCCGTCGAAGCCGGACAGGTTCGCCAGGACGACGACCGGGCGGTTGCCGCTCGCCGCGTTGAGGGCGCGCGCCACCTTCTTGCTCGACCGTGGGAAGAGCGTGCCGGCCGTGTAGGCATCGGGGCCGTCGGTGGGCGGGAACCCGCGGCGCGGCACCGACTTCGACTCGATCCCGATGAGGCACACGGGGATACCACCGACGTGAGCATCCTGCACGACGGCCGTCTCGGCGTCGGCCATGCCGGCCCAGCGCTCGAGCGGCTCGTGATCCTGGTCGGACACCGCGCGCATCACCGTGCGGATGTCGAACGCCTTCTTGCGGTCCGGGTTGGTCAGGGCCGAGAAGATGTCGCCGACCGTCGTGAAGCCGGAGTCGGCGGGGTCGTGCGGGTAGAGCGCCACGTCGCGGTCCGTCGGGTCGCTCGTCGCGACGCGGCGCGGACCGGGCTCGCCCGGGCTGACGTACGCGTGGTCGTAGTGCGCCATGAGGATGTCCCGGGCGCCCGCGAGGTCCTTGGCCCAGTACTGCGCCTGCCCGTTCGGGCCCATGACGCGGTCGTAGCCACCGATGCCGAAGTTGTCCTCGGCCGAGACGCCCCCGGAGAAGTCGAGGGACTGCTTGCCGGTGAGGACCATGGCGCTGTCGGGCGTCATGACGAGGATGCCCTTGGTGTGCATGAGCATCGTGGCCTCCGCGTTCCAGTAGGGCTGGGCGCCGACGTTGATGCCCGCGACGACGATGTTGATCTCACCGCCCGCCTGGGTGAACTCGATGATCCGCTTGAGCGCGCGGGCCACCCAGTCCATGTTCTCGGTGCCGGAGTCCATCGAGATGCGGGCGCCGGCCGAGAGGGAGTACCACTCGAGCGGCACCTGCATGCGTTCCGCGAGGTCGATGGCGGCGATGATGCGTGCGCATTCCGCCTCGGCCACGGATCCCAACGAACGCAGCGGGTCGCCCGAGAGGACGACCCGCGTGACGCCCTCCGGGTGGCGCGCCGTCGGCGAGCTGACGACGGCGACGATGATGCCGGCCTTGTTGAGGCCCTGCGGACGGTCGACGGCCACGAGGGCGCCCGTGTCGTCGAGGTCGTGCTCGACGACGGTGCCTCCGTCGCCGGCGATCATGGACTGCAGCTCGTAGGGGTAGACGAGACCACGGCGACGGGCTCGGACGACCTTGGAGGTGTAGTCGTCGAGCGGCTTGAGCGGCTCGGTGGGCGGTGCTCCGAGGGTGCTGGTGACCCCCGCTCCCGGCTGGTAGAAGAAGCGGCCGGCGATCGGCAGCGGGGCCTCACCGCGGGCGCCGGCCACCTTGGCCTGGACGAGCACCTCCTCGATGCCTGCGCCGGCGGTGATGGGGGCGATCTTGTTCTGCAGGGCCGTCAGCTGCCCGACGTCGGCCTCGATGGTCGGCCAGATCTGCACCCACACGTGGTTCATGTCGAGCTTGGAGGCCCGCAGGCCGCGGCTCGCGCGGACGCTGCGGATCGCCTCCAGGCAGTTCGCGATCGCACGCTCCACGTGCGGCAGACCGGTCACCTGTCCCGACTCGTCCCGCACGACGACGATCTGGCGCACCTGCGCCAGCGCGACGAGACGGTGGTCCTCGGGGTTGTCCCTCGCCACGCACTCGTAGAGCAGCACGTCCTCGGGGCCGGCGAGCCGCTTGACGTCGAACGCCGTCAAGCGCCACAGGTTGAGCCGGCGCCCCACCATGGGGTGGACGCCACGGACCAGCCGGTCCTCCACGAGCGTGCCACCGGACGGGCGGAAGGTGAAGTAGCCGACCGGACCCCCCTGGCCGGCGCTGACTGCGACGGCCACCCGGCGGACGTCCTGGGCGAAGGGCAGCTGCTGCAGGAGGGCCGCGAGCTGCTCGCTGGCGGCGTCGGGCGACTCCGGCTCCTGCGGCCAGCGCAGGTAGAGGTCGACGACTGACTGGTGTCGCTCGGGGCGCGCCCAGACGTCGTTGGACACCGCGGCGTCGAGCGGGCTGCCGGGGGCGAGCTCGTCGACGGCGCCGATGGTCGAGGTGAGGTGCGTCGGTCGGTCGTCGAGGGTGTAGTCGGCTGTCGCGAACGGCCGGCCGCCCTCGGTGAACGTGTGCAGGCCGTGCAGCTCGTGCTCGCGGTAGTGCCGCTTGATGAGGATCTCGAGCATCGGCTCGTGCTCGGGAAGGCGCTCGGGCGCCTCCTCGTGCAGCCGTTCGGCGAGGAAACGGACGATCTGCTCCGGGATGGCGGCGAGCTCGTCGACCCGCGCGGCGTGGTCCCCGGCGTCCGGCTCGACCGCGAGCGCGGCGAGCTTGTCGCGCACCCCGGCCAGGACGCTCTCGCGCTCCTCGTCGACGAGCGGCTGGTCGAACCACCGGAAGCGGACGCTGCGCGCGAGGTCCCCGATGACGGGGAAGCGCAGCTGGGTCGCGACCACGAGACGGTCGAGCGCGTCGCGGGCCTGGGCATCCAGAGGAGACGCCGGGATCGGCTCCCCGAGCCAGCGCTGCAGGATCGAGGTCGCGATCTGCACCTCCGGCGCCGTCCGCTGCTGGGCCAGGAAGATGCGGAAGACCGCCTCCTCGAGGTCGGGCGTCCGCTCGAAGTCAGCCACCCCGTAGTGGCCCAGCACCCGGGCGAGCTTGTCGCGGAACTCTGCCGACAGGCCGGCCCGCTCGACGTCCAGGCTCTGGAGGTAGGAGTGGAAGTGCTCGCGAGGGCTGTGCACGAGCAGCTCGGTGTGGCGCTCCTCGGCGGCAGGGCGGTTGCGGCTCAGCTCGGCGAAGTCGGTGAGCAGCTCGAGGATCGCGATCTCCTCCTCGAGGGGGATCGTTCCGCCGGTGGCGAGCTCGTCGCGAGCGGTCAGGTAGCCGGTGAGCACCTGCCGGTCGCCGCTCGGGTCCCCGTCGAAGCCGAGGACGCTCGCGGAGAGGTCCTCGATGCCGCGGTCGACGCGCTCGCGCACGCTCGCGTCGCCGGCGCTCGGGTCGGGCAGGTCGAGGTCGACCGTCGCGGTGGCCGCGGCCTCGACGACCGCGGCCTCGTCGCCGGTCGGCTCGAGGCGCACGAGCGGTGCCCCGGTCTCGACCTGGCTGCCGACGGACACGAGGAGCTCCCGGACCCGCGCGGCGAAGGGAGCCGGCAGGACGGTCTCCATCTTCATCGACTCGAGGACGAGCACCGGGGCACCGGCGGCCACCTCGTCGCCCACCTGGGCGGGCGTCGCGACCACGAGCGCGGGCGCGGGCGAGCGCACGACGCCGCCTTCGTCGCGGGACACGCGGTGGGTGACTCCGTCGACCTCGACGAGGTGGATCGGTCCGTGCGTGGCGGTGACGAGGCGGTGCGCGCGGCCCTCGACCACGATGCGGCCGGCATACTCGTCGATGCGGTCGAGCGTCGCGTCGACGACGTGCTCGTCGCCGCCGTTCGTGATCGAGACGCGATAGCGGTGCGACGCCGTGCGCAGCACCATGACCTTGTATGCCGTGCCGCGCAGCTTGAGGTCGATGGCGCGGCCCACCGTGTGCTGCACCTGCGGGCGGCCACCACGCGCCGACTCGAGCAGGCGCGCGCGTTCGATGGCCTCGGCGTCCTCGTAGGCCTCGATGCCCGCGGCGACCAGCGCGACGCCGGAGTGGCGGTGGGAGACCAGGCGCCCTTCGGCGCGCACGCGATCGATCCAGCCGGTGTCGGCGGAGCCGTCGATGATCTCCGGCTGCTCGAGCAGGTCGAGGATGAAGCTCTTGTTCGTCGAGCCGCCGTCGATGACGACGGTCGTCTCGGCCATCGCGCGGCGCAGGCGGGCGAGGGCCTCGTCGCGGTCGCGGCCGTGGGCGATGATCTTGGCGATCATCGAGTCGAAGTCGGCGGGGATCGAGTCGCCCTCCCCGACGCCGGTGTCGACCCGGATGCCGGGACCGGCGGGGAAGGTCAGCAGGGTGATGCGCCCGGGGGACGGGGCGAAGTCGCGGTCGGGGTCCTCGGCGTTGAGCCGGGCCTCGACGGCGTGCCCGCGCTGGGTGGGACGGCCGCCGGGCAGGTCGTCGAGTCGTCCGCCGTCGGCGACGTGGATCTGGAGCTTGACGAGGTCGGTGTCGGTCACGACCTCGGTGATCGGGTGCTCGACCTGCAGGCGGGTGTTGACCTCGAGGAAGGCGAAGAACCGTTCGCCCGGGTGGTAGAGGAACTCGACGGTGCCGGCGCCGACATAGCCGACGGCGACGGCGAGGCGCTCGGCGCTCGCCCGCACCTCGTCGGCCTGCTCGGGGGTGAGCACCGGGGAGGCGGACTCCTCGATGACCTTCTGGTTGCGGCGCTGCACCGAGCAGTCGCGCACGCCGACGGCCCACGCCCTGCCGTGCGTGTCGGCGATGACCTGGACCTCGATGTGCCGGGCGCCCGTGACGAGCTTCTCGAGGAAGACGACGCCCGAGCCGAAGGCGCGCTGCGCCTCGTCGCGGGTGCGCTCGTAGGCGTCGGTGAGGTCGGCGTCGGAGTCGACGCGACGGATGCCGCGGCCACCGCCGCCGGCCGTCGCCTTGAGCATGAGCGGGTAGCCGATGCGCGCGGCCGCGGCCTTCGCGTCCTCGAGGGTGTCGACGCCGCCACGGCTCCACGGCGCGACGGGGACGCCCACCTCCTCGGCGATGAGCTTGCTGCCGATCTTGTCGCCGAGCTTGCGCATGGCATCCGGGCTCGGACCGATGAAGGTGACGCCGATGCGCTCGCACAGCTCGGCGAAGGCGGGGTCCTCGGCGACGAAGCCCCAGCCGACCCACGCCGCGTCCGCCTCGGTCTCGCGCAGGGCGCGCTCGAGGAGGGCGAGGTCGAGGTAGGGGCGCGCCGATGCCGGTCCGAGGTCGTAGGCGTGGTCGCTCTCGCGCACGAACATCGCGCGCCGCTCTCCCTCGGTGTGCAGGGCGATCGTCTCGATCCGGTGGCCTCCGGCGCCCGCAGCGGCGTTGAGGTCGCGTACGGCGTGGATGAGGCGCATGGCTGCCTCGCCGCGGTTGACGATCGCGATCCGCGAGATCATCGAGCAGGTCTCCTTCGTCGTGCTGACGCCCGGTAGGGCGAGTGGCGCTCGTCACGCCACACCCGCAGCCTTCCACTCATCGGTGGGAACCCGCGAGTAGACATGGCGCTCGATTGGTGCCGGCGTGGCTCGAGGCCCACCTGCTGGTGCGCTCCATCCGTGCAGAGCCCACGCTCCGGCGGGGCCGGTGGCCACCTCCCCAGACGACGGCGTGTACGGCGCGGCCGCCCGGGGTAGGGCTCTAGGTGACGCGTGGCGGGACACGCCCGTCGCGTCAGGACCGAGAGGACGAGCAGAACAATGAGCACGGTCACCAAGGCCATCGAGGTCGACGTCCCGGTGCGGACGGCATACGACCAGTGGACGCAGTTCGAGTCCTTCCCCGAGTTCATGGACGGCGTCGAGTCGATCACGCAGACCACTGACACGCACACGCACTGGGTGGTCAAGGTCGGTGGCGTCCAGCGCGAGTTCGACACGGAGATCATCGAGCAGGTGCCGGACCAGGTCATCGCGTGGCGCAGCACCGGCGGCGACACCGGCGGCCACACCGGGCGCGTCACGTTCGAGGCGCTCGGGCCCGACCGCACCCGCGTGGACATCGCCCTTGGGTGGGAGCCGTCCGATGTCGTAGAGAAGGCCGGCGCCGCTGTCGGCATCGACCAGCGTCAGGTCGACGCGTCGGCCAAGGACTTCAAGCGGTTCATCGAGGAGCGCGGCGCCGAGACCGGCGCTTGGCGCGGGGAGGTCTGAGCGCGCCCGACGCATCGTCGAACCAGCCGTCGTGCCCGCCGGGTCGCTGACCCGGTGGGCACGACGCGTGTCCCGCTGCTACGAGTGCGCCGACGCTGCCATCCGCGGCGCCAACGGCTACGGGCGATGACCGGGGCCGCCCGGCCTGACACCGGCGGACGATAGCGTTGCCACCCGTGACCACGATCGACGACGTCAGACCAGTCGCCCGCACCGCCTCGCAGGTCTCGCTCGACGTCGTCCTCGGCCCGATGAAGTCGGGCAAGAGCCTCACCCTCATCTCCATGCTGTCGCCGCTGCAGTTCACACGGGTGCGCCACCGCGTCTACCAGTCCGAGCGGCACGTGCGTGACACCGGCGTCACCTCCCGCAGCGGCGGCGAGCTCGCGACGACGAAGGTTGCCAGCCTGCGTGCCGCCCTCGACGAGCAGCTCGACGTCGTGGCCGTCGACGAGGTCCACATGTTCGGGCTCGACGACATCCGCGTGGTGGAGCAGCTGCTGCGCCGCGGCACCCGAGTGGTGCTGGCCGGTATCGACCTCGACCACCGCGGTGAGCTCTTCGCGACGGTCCGCGCCCTGCTCGAGCTCGGACCCGACACCGTGAGCTACCGGCGCGCGGTCTGCGACCAGTGCCGTGACTTCAGTGCCACGCACACGCAGGTGCTCCGCGCGGGCGAGCCGTTCCTCGAGCACCTCGGAGGCTCCGAGGCGCTGCCCGACGACGGCACCTTCACCTACGAGGCGCGCTGCCGATCCTGCTTCGTGCGGCCCGGAGCCGGGACCGCCTCTGCCACGACTCGCGGATGACGCACTCTGCAACGCCCGACGTCGAGGCGGTGATCGACGCATCGGCGAAGGTGCAGTTCGAGGCCTTCCTCGACGAGCACCGCATCGCGCTGGGCGACTCCCTGGAGGGGCTGACCGAGGAGCAGGTCCGCCGCTCTCTCGTGCCGTCGAAGACCACGCTGCTCGGGCTGGTCAAGCACGCCACGTTCGTCGAGCGGGTCTGGTTCGACGAGGCCATCACGTGCCGCTCTCGGGAGGAGCTGGGCCTGGTGGTGAGTCCCGACGAGTCGTTCGACCTGGACGACCACGACACGATCGCCTCCGTCCGGGCGGCTCACGCGCAGGCGTGCGAGGCTTCCCGCCAGGCCGTTTCGGCCCTGGACCTCGACGACCTGCTGTACGGCAACCGCCGTGGTCCCCTTCCGCTGCGCTGGGTCTACCTGCACGTCCTGCGCGAGCTCGCCCAGCACTGCGGGCAAGCCGACATCCTTCGCGAGCAGATCGTCAGCGGCGAAACGTCCTGACCGCCGGGCCGGGGGCCACCGTCGTGCACCCCGGCGCCCGGACTGCCTGGCTAGAGCCCACGACCAGGTCTGCCCGCTCCCACGGGCGGTCCTGCGCGAGGAAGGGCTCCTCGGTGATCATCCACTCGTCCCAGAACCGCACCGCCTCCTCGGGGGTGCGGCCCAGCTCGACGTCCCGCCGCAGCCCGCGCTCGCGAGCCTCATCGCGGTCCGACTGCACCCACACCACCACGTCTGCGTGGGCGGCGAGCGACGCCCGGCCGGCGCCGACGCCCTCGAGGACGAGGACGCGTACGCCGGCGCGCACTCGGACGGCGCCGTCACGACCCCGCTCGACCCACGCGGGTGGGCGGAACTCCACCGCCTCGCCGCGGCGCCACGGCTGGATCACGTGGGCGACGGCGAGGTCGTCCCACGCGACCGCGTCGTGGTTCCACGACAGGTCGTCGCTGTGCACGACGGCGCCGTCGAGCAGGTCGGCCACCCGCGCGGCGAAGGTGGTCTTCCCGCTGCCCGACCTCCCGTCCACGAGCACCACGCCGCGTCCGTCCGGCAGCAGTCGGCGCAGGAACGCCGTCAGCTCGCCGTCGTCCACGAGGCGCCACGGGCCGGCCTCGGGCTCCTCGGGGTGCAGTCGCATGGCGTGAGTATGCCGTCCGGCCGGGCAGCGGACTGGGAGGGCGGATCGGCGGGGCCTGGCGTCAGAAGCGGCGCGCAGCCACCGCGTCGACCCTTGCCGGCGCGGTGGACACGGAGCGGACTCGGAGGGTCGCGTCGGTGAAGAAGATGCCGCTGAGGTAGATGACCTCGCGTCGCCAGGTCGGCGCACTCAAGGAGTAGCGACCATAGACGTGCTTGGCCATCGTGACCTCCACGGTCCCCTGGCCGGGCCCCTTGAGCACCACGAGAGCGACCTGGTCTCCCCAGAGGACGCTGCGGCTCACCGAAGCGCCGTAGCCGTTGAGCCGCGTGACCGTACCGCCGAGCGCGAGGCTGCTCGTGATCCGGCTCGTTGACCCGCTCGTCGTCATGGAGCGGTCGTCGATGGGCACGACGGCACAGCGCTGGGACGACCAGGCCGAGACATTGCCGATCACGTCCCGGGCACGTACGGCGAAGCACACCTGAGCGCCGGGCGACACCGACAGGCTGGCCGACGTCGCGGTCGTGCCCTGCCAGGAGGCTTGGTAGACGAAGGCGCTCAGGGGTCTCCCAGACGCGGCGTAGCGGTAGGCGACGTCGTAGTTCTTGACGCCGAGGTTGTCGGTCGCACGGTACGAGAAGGTGACCTTCGAGGTGGAGATGCTCGGCACGACCAGGGGTCCCACCGACGCGGACGTGAGCGACGGTGCAGTCCCGTCAGGCGACGAGCAACGGCTGGCGGACCAGGCCGACGTCCGGCTCGCGCGGTCGCGGGCGCGGACCTGGAAGCACGCATCCTGACCCTTCTTCATCGTCAGGGCGACTGACGTGCCCGTGATGCCCTGCCAGTCGGATCGGTTGTTCCAGGCCTCATAGGGGCCGCCGACCTTCTGAGCCCCTTGCACACGAACGTCGTAGGACGCCACGCCAGAACCGGGTACGCCGACTCCCTCCGCAGGATCGACGAAGGACCACCCGAACCTCACGGTCGTCGAGGTCGAGACGCGTGGGGTGCCGGACGTGGACGTGAGCGTCGGCGCGCGGCCGTCGCGGACCGAGCACTTCGGGGCGCTCCAGGAGGTGAGGTTGCCGAGAGCGTCCCGAGCGCGAACCGAGAAGCACGTGTCGACTCCGGGAACCGGCGAGAGCGAGAGCGACGGTGTGGTCGTGGCCGACACCTGTGTCCACGCCCCGTAGGCCCCGCCGACTGGTCCCTGCTGGTAGCGGACGTCGTACGACCGCACGCCGGCAGGGCGCTCGCCCAGGACGTCGGTCGCGTCGGAGTAGGCCCACGTGGCGGAGACGGTCGAGCCGGTCGCGACCCTGGGGCTCGTCGTGAACGAGGTCAGGTCCGGGGCCCTCGTGTCGGCGATCGCGGTCGGGGGAGTCGCGAGCCAGTCGAGGTCGACCACCCTCAGCTGGTAGCCCTCGTCGATGTACCCCAGGCGACGTGCTCCCGACTCGTCGGCGGCGGCATCCGGGGTGCCGAACCCGCCGACACCGAGGGGGCCGTAGACGTGCTCCGCACGACCGGGCACCAGGTCGCGCACTCGGAGCACGGCATACGGCTGCCCGGACGCGTCCTCACGCTGTTCCCGGAACGCCACGAAGCCGTTGCCCATCGCGCTCGGGAACTCGGTGAGTCGCTGGTCGACCAGGACGCCGTCGACGTCGTGGACGGTGAGCCAGGCGCCGCAGTCGAGGTAGGCCCAGCGGCCGAGCACTTCGCGCAGGGAGGTGCACGACGGGTCGACCTTGACGCTGCGCACGAGGGCACCGCTGTGAAGGTCGGTCTGCGTGATCTGGCCATCGGTGGGACCGCGCCAGACGGTCGACTGCGTGACGACGACGTTCGAGTCGGCTCGGGCCAGCTCCGCTCCCGTCCGCGGGTCCTCGACCAGGAGGGCACCAGCCTGCAGCCGCACGACTGCTTGACCGCCGTGACCGACGACGGGTTCGTTGTCGGCCGTGATGGTCCGCTCCCCACCCGGCCAGGTGACGCGGTAGGTGTCCCATCCCGGCACCTTCGTCACCACGACGTCGCCCGAGGCGCTCACCAGGCCGCCTGAGATCGGTGAGGACTCCGGCGACACCCCCTCCCGCCAGGAGGACGACCCGGACACGTCGGTGACCCAGGTCGGACCCACGGTGCTGCCACGGCCGTAGTAGTTGAAGTCTGCGACGACGCGTTCGCCGGACAGAGCGAACGACCCCACGGGCCTCGGTGGTCCGGTGAGCCCGCCGACTCGTCGCGGGGGCGCCGTCATGCTGTCCGCCACCAGGACCGAGCCGGTCGTCGGCGAGTCGACCGTGACGACGACAGCGCTCCCTGGCCCTGCCTGTGCGGGGAAGGCGTCCGGAAGATGCGTGGCGATGGGCGCACCCAGCTGTCCCGTGGCCGGGTCGAACGGGACGAGAGCACCCTCTTTGGCATCGAAGTCCCAAGCGCGAGCGGCGAGCCCGTCGCCGACCGAGACCCACCCCCGGGCCCACAGCGTTTCCGGGATCGCCACGGAACCGGCGCCCGAGCCGTCGGGCGCCGACCAGTGGAGCCAGGCGTCCTGCCGATAGGAGGTCCAGTAGATCCGGTCGCGCTGGACGACGACCTCCTCGATGGTCTCCCCGGGCGGCGCGGGGAGGACGGTGACCTCACCCGAGGAGAGGTCCACCGTGAAGATGCCCTCCCCCGACGAGGTGCGTCGCACCAGCAGGTCTCCCGACCGTCCCAGGGGCGTCGACCATGCCGGCACGGCCACGGCGCCGTCGGAGCCGTCCGGCCGATGGACGTGCAGGACGTCGCACGCGTCCCGGCAGGTGACGACGAAGGTTGCTGCGGCAGCGGTCACCTGGTCGAGCAGGTCCGGTTGGAAGCTCCACGTCAGGGTGTTCGACTCCACGTCACGCACGGTGACCCGCTTGCTCCAGGCGTCGGGATCGACGAGCACGGAGGAGGGCCCGTCGAAGCTCAGACCGGCAGAGTCCGACACCGTCCGGACGATGCTGTTGTCGACGAGGCGACGAATCCGGACGTCCGAGGGCGCATAGGGGTCGCGCGTCGGGTCGACGTAGTAGTCGGTGCCCACCACGAGAGGCCCGGGATGGGGGCGGTCGGGAAAGGCGGGAAGGCGGGTCCCCGCGACGACGCCAGCGGGAACCTCGGCCGCATCGGCGGAAGGGCCAGCGGATGCCGAGACGGCAGCCGTGGCGAGCAGGGCTGCCGCGAGGGCAGCACGGAGGACGCGCATCAGTCAGTGACCCTTCCGGGCCCCTGTCGTACGCCCGTCCGGACGTCATCGTAGGTGCCCGCCGGCCGCCATCGGGACGAAACGGGCGACCGGGTGACCCGTCACCGTGAGGGGTCGGCCTCGTGGGTCGTGACGATGTCGTTCGCGGCGGCCCACGCGGTGATGTCGCGCTTCTCGATGGCGGTCGCCATGAGGTCGGGGAACCGGTCCGGCGTGCAGGCGAAGGCGGGCACGCCGACGGCGGCGAGAGCCGCCGCGTGGTTCGCGTCGAAGCTCGGGCGACCCGAGTCGCTGAGCGCGAGGAGGGCGACCATCGTCGCGCCGGACGCGACGACGGACGATGCCCGGCGCACCATCTCCTCGGCGATGCCGCCCTCGTAGAGGTCGCTGATGAGCACGAGGATCGTCTCAGCGGGCTGCTCGATGAGCCCTTCGCAGTAGGCGAGCGCCTGGTTGATGTCGGTGCCGCCGCCGAGCTGCACCCCGAAGAGCACGTCGACGGGGTCGTCGAGGTCGTCGGTGAGGTCGACGACGGCGGTGTCGAAGACGACGAGCCTCGTCTCGACCGATCGCAACGAGGCGAGCACGGCACCGAAGACGCTCGAGTAGACCACCGACTCGGCCATCGAGCCGGACTGGTCGATGCAGAGGATGATCCTCCGTTCGACGCGGTGCGCCCGCCGGGCATGGCCGACGAGACGCTCGGGCACGACCGTGCCGTGGTCGGGCTGGTAGTGCTTGAGGTTGGCCGCGATCGTGCGGTTCCAGTCGATGTCGGCCGCGCGCGGCCGCCGGGTGCGGGACGCCCGGTTGAGCGCCCCCGTGACCGCTTGGACGGTCTCGGCCCGGAGCCGCTCCTCGAGCTCGTCGGTGACGACGCGGACCACTGCACGCGCGGTCGCGCGCGAGCGCTCGGGGATGACGCGGCCCAGGCCGACGAGCGTGGTGACGAGGTTGATGTCCGGCTGCACGGCTTCCATGAGCTCGGGCTCGAGGAGCAGCTGGGTCAGCCCGAGGCGGTCCATCGCGTCGTGCTGCATGACCTGGACGACGGAGGAGGGGAAGTAGCCGCGGATGTCGCCGAGCCACCGGGCGACGCGCGGCGCCGAGGCGCCGAGACCGCTGCGGCGTTCACCGTCGTAGAGGTCGCGCAGCGCCTCGTCGCGCCTGAGGTCGTCGGCCTCGAGGCTCGCGGCCTCGCCGATGCCGTCGGACTGCTCGCCGCCGAGGACGAGCCGCCATCGGGTGAGCCGGTCGCGTCCGGTCATGACGCTACCTCCAGCCCGAGGAGCCGTGCCACCGCGGCGATGGCGGGGGCCGCGCGGTCGAGGTCGAGCGAGCCGGTGGTGGGTGCGGGCGTGTGCGTGCCGCTCGCGAGGTCTCGCAGGTGCGTCCCGATGAGGCGGCGTTCCGCCGGCTGGAAGCGGGAGAAGGTGCGGCGAACGAGCGGAAGGAGGTCCTCGAAGGCCTCCTCGGAGGCGTCGACGAGCCACTCGTCGATGATCGGGAGCAGGTCGTCACCGTGGACGAGCAAAAGCGCCTCGCCGGTGAGGAAGCCGTCGAGCCAGGCCGCTGCTGCCGGTGCGGGGGTGCCCGGTGAGAGGCGCCGGCTCAGGCGCGCTGCGGCCTCCTCGTGCGTGAGCAGCCCACCGTCGAGCAGGAGGCGGCTGACGCGTCCGGCGACGGAGCCGTGGATCGCCTCGTCGCGTCCGACGGCCACGAGCGCCTCGGTCCACGGGTCGCGCAGGTCGTGGCGGTCGACCAGCGCGATGCCGCGGTGGGCCGCCTCGACGGCCGAACGCATCGCGGCCGCGCTGTCGTCATCGAGGCTGGAGCACGCTGCACGCAGTCCCACGGACGCGCGCACGACGACGGTCTGGAGCACGTGCGTGACGTCCGCGACGTCGACGCCGCGCACGTCGCCGTAGCGGCAGGTGCGGGCCAGCGGCTCGACGGTCTCGAGCAGGGCCCTGGTGTCGTGCTGGCGTGCCGTTCGCTCGGCGAGGGCGGCGACGACGGCCCGCAGCCCGTCGGGCAGGTCGGCGAGCAGGCACTCCTCGATGAGCCTCCCGAGCACGCCCAGGTCGGCAGCCTCGTGGGCCTCCTCGGCGATGCGCGACTCGGCGGCGCTCCGCACGGTCGTGCCGTGGAGGCTCGCCTCGACCACGGCGACCGCGAGCTCGGGCGTCCACTCGAGCTCCCACGCCTCCTTGAAGGTCCCCATGGTGCGGCCCGCCTCGACCTGGGTGCCCCACGGCACCTCGAGCACCGCGAGCCGGTGCAGCAGCACCGAGCGTGCGAGCTGCGACTCGCGGCGCAGGTCGACCTGGATGACGGTCCGGGTGGCGGATGCCTTGAGCCGCAAGGACTTCTGCTGCTTGGCGAGGTCCGCGGCGAGCGGCACCATCGGCGTCGACTCGGGCACCCGGCCGAGCTCCTCGCCGATGACGAGCGTGCGGTCGATGAGCCGCAGGGGCAGGTCGGCGCCTTCGGTGAGCACCGCGCGGGCGGCATCCGTCAGCTCGGCGAGCCCGACGGAGGGGCGACCGCGTACGGCGGCCAGGGCGCTCGCCAGTCGCGTGGCCTCGACGACGGTCGCCGTCGAGGCGTCGAGGTTCTCTCCACGCAGCGCGCGCGCCACCCGGACGAACCAGGCCGGGACGACCTCGTCGTCGGGTGTGACGAAGAGGTGGTCGTACCACCCCGGCGAGCGGACTCCGGCGCCGTAGCCACTGGCATACGACAGCCGCTCCGAGCTCCACGGCGCCCACGTGGCGGCGACCTTGATCCTGGGCAGCCTGCTCAGCAGAGCGTTGTCGCGGCTCGCCGGCGGGAACGACGCGGGGACGAGCGCGGGCGCGTGGTAGGCCCCGCAGACGACGGCGATGCGCTCGCGTCCAGTGCGCAGCTCGGCACGGACCACCTTGCGCATGAAGGCTTCCCGCCTCGCATCGTCGTCGACATCAAGGCTCCCGCGGACGCCGGCCATGGCCTCGCGCAGCTGGGCGAAGTGCTCGAGCGAGGACGTGCGACGGTGCTCGACGGCGTCCTCCCACCAGCGCTCGGGGTCGTCGTAGCCCGCGGCGGATGCGAGCGCGGAGATCGGGTCGATGCGCGAGCCGGTCCGGCGGAGGGCGGTCGACGCGTCGTCGTCGGCCAGCTGGTGCGTCGCGGGCAGGTCGGCGAAGCGGACGTCGACGCCGTGCTCGAGGGACCAGCGCAGCGCCACCCACTCGGGAGAGAAGGCGGCGAAGGGATAGAACGCCGCCCTCCTCGGCTCGTCGACGGCATAGACGAGTCCCGCGACCGGTGGTACGAGCTCGGGGTCGGCGGCCAGCGGGATGATCGCGTCGAGCTCGGGCGGCCCCTCGATGATGACGACGTCGGGCAGCAGCTCGTCGAGCGCGCGCACGACGGAGCGCGCGGACCCGGGACCGTGGTGCCGGACGCCGAGCACCTCGACGCGGGAGCTGCTCACCCTCAGCCCAGCTCGCGGCACGCGCGGTAGAGGTCGGTCCACCCGGTGCGGTCCTTGACGACGGTCTCGAGATACTCCTGCCACACGATCCGGTCCTGGACGGGGTCCTTGACCACGGCCCCGACGAGGCCGGCCGCGACGTCGTCGGCCCGGACCACGCCGTCGCCGAAGTGCGCGGCGAGCGAGAGGCCGTTGGTCATGACCGAGATCGCCTCGGCGGTCGAGAGCGTCGCTGACGGGGACTTCACGGTCGTTCGCTGGTCGGCGGTGACGCCCGAGCGCAGCTCGCGGAAGACCGTGACGACGCGCTCGATCTCCGCCAGCGACTCGAGACCAGGCGGCAGCTCGAGCGAGCGGCCGAGCGCGTCGACGCGGGTGCGGACGATCTCGACCTCCTGCGCGAGGGTGTCCGGCAGCGGCAGCACGAGCGTGTTGAAGCGCCGCTTGAGGGCCGACGACAGGTCGTTGACCCCCTTGTCGCGGCTGTTCGCGGTCGCGATGACGTTGAAGCCCTGCTGGGCCTGCACCTCGGAGTCGAGCTCGGGGATGGGCAGGTGCTTCTCCGACAGGATCGTGATGAGGGCGTCCTGCACGTCGGCCGGGATGCGAGTCAGCTCCTCGATGCGCACGAGCGTGCCGGTCTCCATGGCGCGCATCACCGGGCTGGGCACGAGTGCGCCGCGGGTCGGGCCCTCGGCGAGGAGCCGAGCGTAGTTCCACCCGTAGCGCAGCGACTCCTCGGGTGTGCCCGCCGTGCCCTGCACGACGAGGGTCGACGAGCCGCTGACCGCCGCTGCCAGGTGCTCGCTCACCCAGGTCTTCGCCGTGCCGGGCACGCCGAGGAGCAGCAGGGCGCGGTCCGTCGCGAGGGAGGCGACGGCCACCTCCATGAGCCGGCGCGACCCGAGGTACTTGGGCGTGATCACGGTGCCGTCGTCGAGCGTGCCGCCGAGCAGGTAGGTGGTGACCGCCCACGGCGACAGCCGCCAGCGTGGGGGACGGGGCCGGTCGTCGGAGGCCGCGATCGCAGCCAGCTCCGCGGCATGCGCATCCTCGGCGTGGGCCCGCAGGACCGTCGTGGGAGAGGGGGACTGACTCATCGGAACGCCTCGGTGATCGATCGCTTGACGGAGTGGAACTGGAGCAGGTTGCGCAGGTTCGTGGCGAGGGTCTGGTCCGCGCCGGTCGACTCGATCCACCGCTCGAGCGGGTCGAGCGCCATGGGGTGCAGGCCGGCGAGCAGGTGCGGCATCGTCGCCAGCACCATGGCCGAACCGACCTTCGACGCGCGCAGCCGGGACACGAGCGCGACGCTGAAGTCTGCCGACCACGGCGGGTCGACGGAGCCGACGACGGCACCGAGCTCGTGCACCCGGTCGGTCGTCGCGTCGACGCGGGTGAGCACGACCCGCTCGCGGGTCTCGCGGGGCAGGGCGGGCACGAGGCTGGCGTCCCAGCCGCGGTCGAGCAGCGCCGCCGCCCAGTCCGGGTCACGACGGGCCCGCACGGCACGGCGTATGCCGGACAGCGCGTCCGGTGCGTGCGCCTCGGTGAGGCGCTTGACCGTTGCCGAGGGGTCGACGCCGGTCAGCTCGGACCAGATGGCCAGCGGGGCGCCGGCGCAGATCTGCTCCAGCCACCATCCACGGGCCGAGCGACTGGGCGGAGGGCGGCCGAGACCGTCTCGCGCACCGGCCGGGTCTGGCTCGTCGGGGAGGGTCACCTCGACGCCGCGGCCGAGCAGACCGGTGCGCCGGACGAGGGGGCGGAGCCGTTCGGCCATCCGGGCGGCCCGAGCCGAGCCGGGGAGGCTGTCGAGCAGCTCGGCCGCCACCTCGCGCACCGTCCCGGCCCGGTCGTCGAGCCCGCGCTCGAGGAGGGCCTCGTCGCCGGGTCCCAGCCGGATGCGCAGGACGTCGAGGTGGGCGCGGCGGTCCCGCGCGGCGTCGGTGGTCCACGTCGAGAGCACGAGCTCGCGGCCCGCGGCCGGGTCGTGGGCCCGCACGCCGGCCAGCACGGCCACCCGGTCGGTCGAGGGCAGCCGGGCCCACTCGTCGGCGGTCGGAACGATGCCCTCGGTGCGCGACCCGGTGCGTGCCTCCGCGCCCGCCGCCGCCTCGGTCACCCAGGACCAGTCCTCGCGCAGCTCGGCGAGCCACCGCCCACGCTCTCCGAGCACCGCAGCCGTCGGTCGGCGCAGCTCCCGGGCCCCGGAGGCCAGCTCGAGCAGGGTCGGCAGGAGGACGGGAGGAACCCGACAGCCGGCCGTGTCGGCGGCCTGCAACCAGTGGACGAGCAGGGCGGTGCGCTGCTGGGCCCCGGCCGGCGGCTGGGTGATGACCAGCTCCAGCAGCTGGACGGCCCGCCGCGGGGCCACCGGTCGGCCGTCGTCGGGCGCCGCGTCCGGGGGCTCGGCGTGGTCGAGCCGTCGACCGGCCCGGATCGCGGCCCCGCCCAGGGCAGCCGCGTCGAGCAGCGCCTCCTCACGCGGTGCGCCCGGGGGCCGGTCACGCACGCCGGCGCGGCCGAGGTCGGGCAGGGGCGGGACCGGGCGCCGCGCCGTGCCCACCAGGGCGGCGTTGCCGACGTCGCGCCACCACGTGTCGACCTCGCTCACAGGCCCACGACCTCGTCGTCGAGCACGACGGTGAGGGGTCGCAGCCGCGACTCCTCGAGCTCGCCGAAGACGCGCGCCGGCCGTCCACCGGTCAGTGCGAGGAGCGTCCAGACGTCGGCGTCCTCGGTGAGGGACACCCTCGCGCCCTCGGCATCGACGACGCGGTCGACGCCGACACGCACGTCCGCGAGCACGACGGGCACCCGTCGGGCCCATGGGTTGAGGCCCCACGTCCGGGCCGCAGCGGACCGCGCGTCCTCCAGTGCCACGCCGGACGGCATACGCACGCTCTCGTCGGCCACCGCGGGCTCGTCGACGAAGAGGGCGCGCCGGACGGCAGCACCGGGGTAGCGCGCGACCGTCGCCTCGAGGCTCGAGCCGACGACGCGGGCGACGGGCAGCACCTGGCCGCCGGCCGCGAAGTCGAGCACCTGGACCGTCTCGCCGGTCGCGCTGCCGAGCAGCCAGGTGCGCTGCTGCTGCAGGCGCCCGTCGTCGCTGCGGTGCGCGCCGAGCACGACCCAGCGGTCCGTCACGGCATCGGCCCGGCGGACCGAGTCGGTGCTCGTCGACCAGCCGAGATAGGCCCGAAGGTCACCCATCTGCCCCTCATCGAGGGACTCGCGGGCCGCCCACGCCCGCGTGGCCGTCCACCACCGGCCGATGGCCAGGAGTAGACGCTCGGCCCAGTCGGGTCGACCGCTCACGGCGCCCCCGACCGAGCGCACGTCGTCGGCGAGGCCGGGCAGGTGCGCGTCGACGAGGCGCGCGGCCGCGCCGTCCCACCACACGTAGGACTGCTGCCGCGCCGACGCCGTGCCGCTGCGGGCGAGGTCGGTGAGCCAGCGGGCGAAGTCGTCCATGCCTCCGTCCATGAGCGCGAGCCGCTCCTCGAGCCGCTTCGCCGCCGCTGCCGGGTCGGGCGTACGGGTCTGGCGCGCGGCGTCCCCCGCGGCCCTTGCTCCGCCTCGGGCCGACCGCTCCGCGGCCCACTCCTGCGCGAAACCGGCTGCCTCCGCGCTCTCGGCCACGCCACCCGAACCGTCCACCCAGAGCAGCAGGAGCGCGAGGCCGTGCTTGCACGGGAGCTTGCGGCTGGGGCACGAGCACCGGAACGCCGGCCCGGTCAGGTCGATGCTCACCTGGTAGGGCGTCTTGCCCGACCCCTGGCACTTCCCCCAGAGCAGGGTCTCGGTGGACCCCGTGTCGGACCACGGGCCCGGACGGGCGAGCCTGCGGGCAGCCGTCAGCGACGAGGCGTCGGGGGCCAGGCCGGCCACCTGGGTGGGGGTCCATCGCGTCATGACTCGCCCATCATGACCGACACCTCCCACAACCCGCGGGCGGACGGGCGGATGCCGTGTCTGCGTCGGTGGGCACAGCGCCGGCGCGACAGCGGCCGGCAGTCCGGCCGGGCGTGGTCAGCCCTCGGTCGAGCTCCGCGCGCGGTCGGCGTCGCCCTCGCGGACCAGCCGCTCCAGGTGCGCCAGCACGTGGCTGCGCTCGAAGCGACGGTGCCCGCCCGCGGTCAGGGTGTGCGGCAGGAGACCGACGCGCGCCCAGCGCGTGATGGTGGCCGGTGACACGCGGAAGATCCGAGCGACCTCGTGCGGCGCCATGAGCTCCGGATCTCGGCCGGCGTCGGCTGAATGGCTTGTGGGCATGATGTCTTCCCCCGTGTTCCCCTGTGTCCCCTGTGCGCGCACCCGGCGCGGTGGTCATCAACCTACGCGCCGCAAGGGCCCAGGGGCACCAAATCGGGGCTCTCCCGACCCCGGACCGCCCGGCGTCCCGGCGCTCAGCCGGCCATCCTGAGGACGACGACGATGAGCGCGCCGACGAGGAGGGCGGCGAGCGCGATGCCCCCGAGGACGAGCCCGATCCGCTGGTCCCGCTTCACGCGGCCCGAGCCTTCCACGGGCTCCGACCCGACCTGCTCGACGAGGTGCTCGGGGCCGGTCGGTCCTGGGTTCATCGGAGCTCCATCGGTCGGGTCCTGCGGGTCACGGTGGCTGGACCCGGCAAACGAGCCTGGTGCCGTATGGGTCACGCGAGGGGGTGAGACCCGGATCGTGCCGTCGGCAAAGTCGCTTGGCGCGGCTGACTCCCGCGCACAGGATGGGGGTATGCCGCCCTCCGCGCCGACGCGCCCCACCGCCCTCCTCGAGGTGGCGTGCGACGAGTCGGGCTCGGAGGGCGAGAAGCTCGTCCACGGCAGCACCGACACCTTCGCGCACGCGAGCGTCGACGTGACGAGGTCGGCGGCGCTCGCCACCATCGAGCGGGTGCGTGTCGAGGCCCGGTCGCCCGCGACGGAGGTCAAGGCCAGCGTCGTCCTCCGGCCGCAGAACCGCCGTCTCCTCGAGTGGTTGCTCGGTGAGGACGGCCCGCTCCTCGGTCACGCCCACGTCCACCTCACCGACAAGGCGTTGCACCTGACGGGTCGCATGGTCGTCCTCCTCGACGGCGCTTCACGTTCAGGCCCCGAGCTGGGGCGCCTGGCGGAGGTGCTGCACCGGACGGCGACCCGACGCCTGGGCCGGGAGGGCTGGGAGGCCGTGCTCGCCGACTTCAACGACGTCGTGCGCGCCCGCTCGCTCGACGAGGCTGCGGTGAGTGCGCGCGCGCTGCAGCGTGGGCTGGCCGACCTGGTCGACGTCGCACCGGCCCTGTCGGCCGGTGTTCCCACCGAACCTGTGGGCCTGCTCGCGCTCGTGGCGCGGGGGCGTGGCGTCCTCGACCCGATCGTGCCGGCTCTCGCCGAGGTCCTGCGTCACTGGGGTGCAGCGGGTCGTCCGCTGTGGGTGGTCCACGACGTGCAGGCGACGCTCACCGACGCGGCGATCCGGACGGCGGTCGGGTCGAGCGCCGATGGCGCCTCGGAGACGCTCGAGGGCATCAGCTTCGTCGACTCGCAGGACGACCCGCGCGTGCAGCTGGCCGACTTCCTCGCCGGCGCCGCGCGCCGGATCGCCTCACAGGCCCTGTCGGGCCAGGCGGATCCGGGGCTCGTGCAGCTCATCGCTCCCTACGTGAGCGCTCGCTCGACGTGGCTCGACGCGTGGCCCCAGGTCCTAGAGGTCGTTCATCATCGCCACGTCGCAGGACCCGGCCCGGGTCACGACGTGCTGCGGGGTCGACGCCGACGGCAGGCGGACGTCGGCGAGTGACGTCATGACGACGGGTGCCGCAGGAGTCACCGCCCGGGGAGCGGCGACGGCCGACGATCCGGCCAGGGCCGTGAGAGCAACGAGTGCCGATCCCGCGACGGCGGTCAGGGCGCTCCGACGGGTCAACCTGCTGCGGCGCGTGTCCATCCATCCAGTGTGCGCCTGTGGGGCCGCCGGGTCCATGGTCTCGTGCACCCTCGCACGATCGCTCCATGGACCCGACGGCAGGCGCGGGCCTCAGACGGTGGGAAGCCGGGTGATCGAGTACGACGCCGTCGCCGGCGAGGGGGTCCCGAAGCGGGCGTTGACGACCCAGAGCGACCCGAGGGCGGCGGTGGCCGTCGAAGGCACGTCGAGCGAGGCGTCGGTCAGCGTGGCGATCCACCTCGCCCGCACCGTGCCGCCGTCCCGGCGCAGCCGCACGACGCTCACGTCCTTGGGGCCGCTGCCGCGCACGTTGTACAACGTCCGGCCCACGAGCTCCAGGCCGTCGCCACTCGTGATGGGTGGCCCGCCCGCGACGGGGATGCGACGGGTGACGCCCGAGCCCGGGTCGACCTGCCAGAGACCGCCCACCCTGCTGTTGTTGAGCACGATCGGACCGTGGGGGAGCTTGCGGATGCCGTTGGCGTTGAAGGTGTCCGGAGGGCTGGCCGGCCAGTCCCCGGTGAGGTCCACGAACTCGGGCACGGCTCCCAGGGGGCGACCGTGCCGGTTCAGGTGGACGACCGTGAGGCGGTCGACGCTCGAGTCGGTGGCCCACACCGCACGACGGGTGACGACGAGGTCGTTGAGGAACACCGCGTCGGGCACGACGATGTCGGCGACGACCCTTCCGGACCTCGCCCTGACGGCCCAGATGTGTCCGACGGTGTCCGTCGAGCCGACGATGCCGACCGAGCCGACGGCCCAGACGAGTCCCGTGCGGTGGTCGAAGTACAGGCCGCGCAGGGACCTGCCGTCTTCGCCGGGTACGCCGGGGAGCAGGGTGCGGACCGGCCCGCCGCGGAGGCTTCCGGTGACGATGCGTCCGTCCGCGACGGAGCCGACGTAGAAGGTGGCACCGGGACCGGAGGTGATGCCCTCGGGTTGGGTCCCGTTCGGGAGGGCGACGCTGGCGGGGAGGCGACCGCCGTTGCGGCGCTGCCCTGCAGTGGCGACGGGACCGGTCAGTGCAGTGACGGCGACGGCAGCAGCCGAACCGAGGACGAGGCGACGTGTGGGAGTGCCATGGGGCACCGCGTTGTGGTTGTCCATCCTCCATGCTGGACCGATCGTTGGGCAGAAATCGAGAGTCGGACGGTGAACCTTTGACTCGCGGGTGCCGTTACAGCGGCCCCGACCGGACGCACCGTCGACGGTGAGGCCGAGGCGGGGTCAGCCGCGCGGTCGCGCCGGCGCGCGCTCCGGCCCCGACGCGACGAGGGCATCGCCGAGCGCGGTGCGCCAGTAGAGCACCTCGCGTCCCGACCGTCGGCGCAGGACGCAGCCGGCCGCGAGGAGCACCTTGAGGTGGTCGCCGACCGACCCCAGCGGCATACCCGTGCGAGCGACGAGGGCGCTCGTGCTCGACGGCCCGTCCAGGGTGCGCAGCAGGCGGGCACGTGGCCCCCCGACGAGCCGCTCCAGCCCGTCGTCGGCCTGGCCGTCGACCTCGGCGAGTGCGCCGGTCACGGGGTAGTAGATGGCGTACCGGCGCGGCAGGTCCCAGCCCACCCACGTCGCGGTCCCGTGCGCGGGCACGAAGTAGAGGTCGGCATCGGCGTCGAGCACGCGTGAGGGCAGGTCGAACCGGTTGATCCGGAGCTGGCCGTCGCCGAGCCACTCGCGGTCACGGCCGAGGTCGCGCAGCACGGCCGCCCAGCCGTGAGTGGCGAGCCGGGCCGTACGCGAGACGATGTCTGCCCGCAGGATGCGTTCGCGACGCGCCCAGTCGGTGGCCAGGGCGTGGGTCCACACCCACTCGAGCAGCTGGGCCGCCTGCTCGGCCGTGCCCGGTCGGCTGAGGAGGCGCGGCAAGGCAGCCTCGGGGGTGCTCTCGCGCAGGAAGGCGCGAACTCGCTTGTCCCCCAAGGCTCGCACGTCATTGACCTCCTCGGCGAAGCTCCGGCCCGGACCGTGGGGCGGTAGCGCGAGCCAGTCGGAGATCCACCCCGGCCGCCAGCTGTGCTCGAGGATCGCGCGTCGCACCGGGTGCTCGGCGAGCATCGCCTCGAAGGACTCGCGGTGCGCCGCGGCGAAGGCGCGCCCTGCCGCGTCGGTCGGGCGCACGAGGTCGTTGAGCGCGGCGACGGTCTCGACGCTCGGGGAGACGACGAAGCGACTCCTCGCCAGCAGGTCGGCCGAGATCCGCCACGTCCCCATGTTTCGCCTCCGTCCGAAAGGTTAGCGCGCCGCCTCACGAGCCGTCAGGGTGGAGCGAGTGAAGACCTACCGCCAGCTGTTCGCGATCCGTGAGTTCCGCGTCCTCTTCCTGGTCCAGTGCATCAACATCGGGTCGTATGCCGTCGCGTCCCTCGCGCTCGGCACCATCACCTTCGCGGCCACCGGGTCACCGGTCCTGACGGCGCTCGCCATGTTCGGTGCACCGCTCATGCGGATCGTCGGCCAGACGCTGTTCGGCTCGGGTTCCGACCTCGTGCGCCCGCGTACCGCCCTGGTGCTCGTCTTCACGACGACGATGGTCACCGACCTCCTCCAAGCGCTCCCGGGGCTGGGGTGGGGCTGGCGGTTCGCCCTGCTGGCGGTCGGACCGCTCATCACCTCAGCGCTAGGCGGCAGCATGATGGCGCTCGTCTCCGACATCCTCCCGCCGGACGGCTTCATCCTCGGCCGCGCGACGATGAACATCGCGGTCGGCGGGATGCAGATCGTCGGCTACGGCGTCGGTGGTCTGCTCCTCATCACGTTCACGACGACCGAGCTCTTCCTCGGCTCGGCGGGGGCCCTTCTCGTCGCGGTGGCGCTGCTCCGCCTCGGTCTGTCCGACCACCCCCCGCGCCATGCGGGTGCATCCCTCGTGCGGCGCACCCGCGAGGTGAACCGGTCCCTGCTCGGCTCGCGCGTCATCCGTCCCCTCTACCTGACGATGTGGGTGCCCAACGGCCTCATCGTCGGCTGCGAGGCGCTCTTCGTGCCCTTCGCGGGCGAGCGGGCGGGCTACCTCTTCGCCGTCACGGCCGCCGGCATGCTGCTCGGCGACGTCGTCGTCGGACGGTTCCTCGCTGTCGCCGTGCGCGACCGACTCATCGGTCCGCTGCGCCTCCTGCTCGCCGTGCCCTACCTCGCCTTCTTCGCCGTGCCGTCCCTGCCCTGGGCCGCCGCACTGGCGTTCGTGGCATCCGTCGGCTACTCCGCCAGCCTGCCCCTGCAGGAGAGGTTGGTGACGCACACCGACGAGCGCGCGCGGGGCCAGGTCTTCGGGCTGCAGGGGACGGGGCTCATGGTGGGGCAGGCCCTCGGCGCGCTGCTCGGCGGCGCGGTGGCGAGCGCCCTGGGGTTGGGACCCACCGCGGCCGCGCACGCCATGGGAGTCATGGCCGTCGCCTCGGTGGTCGTCTCGATCGCCCTCACCCCGGGCCTGCGCCGGTCGCGGCCGGGGGTCGACGTGCTCGAGAGCGCACCGGTCTGACCCGACCAGCGGCTGCGAGGGCTCACGGCACCTGGCCGCGGCGCCGCGCGATGGCCACGGCCTCGGTCCGGCCCGAGGCGCCGAGCTTGGCGAGCAGGTTGGAGACGTGGACGCTCACCGTCTTGGTGCTGATGTAGAGCTGCTTGCCGATCTGGCCGTTGGTCAGGCCCTGTGCCAGCAGCGCCAGCACCTCGAGCTCGCGCGGGGTGAGGTCCGGCGACCGCTCCCCGCCGGAGCCGCTCCCACCCGAGCCCGGGCTTGCCCCGTCGAGCTCGGCGAGCAGCGGCTTGGCCTCCAGCCGGACCGCGACCTCCCGGGCCAGCTCGGCCACCTGGCGGGAGCCGGCGTCGTCGCCCGCCGCCCGCAACGCCTCGGCCAGCCGCGCCCGCGACCGGGCGGTCTCGAAGACGTGCCCGTAGCGCTCGAACGCCGCCACGCTCTCGCGCCACGCGTCGACGAGGTCCGCCACGGGTGGCGGGTCCTCGACCCGGGCCACCCGCTGGAGGCGCAGCACCTCGGCCTCGAGCCGCGCCGTCCACGCCCAGGTCTCGCGGCTCGTGTCCTCGAGCGACTCGGCCGCCGAGCGCTCGAACTTCGGGCGGCTCGCCTTCTCGGCCGCGGGGCGCAGCTCGCTGATGCGTCGTCCACGGTGGGCGAGCTCGTCGACCAGGGCGACGGCCCGAGCCCGCAGCGCCGGGTCGACGTTCGCCACGAGGGCTGCCGCCTGCCCGGCCACGAGCGCAGCCAGCCGCACGACGGCGTGGTACTCGCCCCACGCCGCGTCGAGGACCCGCACGGCATCCTCGGTCAGGTCGAGCATCCCGGTGAGGTCGCCCGCCTCGCCGAGCACGTCGACCGCGGGCATGGTCGTCAGCACGACGCAGAGACCGTCGACGGGCCACCACTCCCGGAGGGCACCGATGAGGTCACGGTCGACCGGCTCGCCCCGGCCGGCCTGCACGAGCATGGCGGCGCCCGTGAAGATCGTCCGGCCCGGCTGCGGGGCCGGGCGTCCGGCGAGGTCGAGGCGACGGGCCGCACCCTCCCAGTCCCCGAGCTCGTAGGCCGTGAGCCCGCCGAGGAGGCGGCACTCCTGGCCCCAGGGCGCCCACTCGCGGTGCATCCGGCGAGCGACCCCGGCACCGCGGTCGTAGAGCGCGAGCGACCCCGGCAGGTCTCCTCGGCGGTGCGCGAGCGACGCGAGCTGGTGCAGCGCACGGAGCAGCAGGGGGTCGTCGGGGGCGATGTCGGCGACGACGGACTGCAGGTGCGTCTCGACCGAGTCGAGGTCCTCCTGGGCCTCGAGAACACGAGCCATGATGGTGCGCACCTCGGCGAGGGCCCCGCCCAGGCCGAGACGCTCGGCGAGCAGGGAGACCTCGTTGCCCACGACGGCGGCCTCGACGAACGAGCCGTGGTCGACCAGGGCCTGCACCCGGGCGACGAGCACGCGAACCCGCCGCTCGTCGGCCTCCTCGCCGATGAGCGCCAGTGCCTCGTCGGTCAGCGCGATGGAGTCGACGGGCAGGTCGAGGATCCGGGAGCGGATGACGAGGGTCGCGAGCAGGTCGGCCCGTGCCTCGGGCTGCTGGGCCGTGCCGGGGTGGTCGAGCCGGTCGCGCAGCAGGTCCATCGCACGGATCGGCTCACCGGCGACCATCGCCGCGCGCGAGGCCCCGAGGGTCACCACGTCGCGTTCCGGATCGTCCTCGTCGAGCCAGGTGAGGGCGCGCTCGAAGTGGAGCAGGGCCTCCTGGGGACCACCCACGGCCATGGCGGCCTCGGCGGCGGCACGGCTCGCGCGGACCGCCGTGGGCAGGTCGCCGACGGCGGCGGCGTGGCGGGCGAGCTCGGAGGCGGGCGCCAGGTCGGGGCGCTCGGCCAGCACGGCGGCATACGCCCGGTGGAGGCGGAGGCGCTCGCCCGGGAGGAGCCCGTCCGCCACGGTCTCCCCGAGCAGGGCATGGCGGAAGGTGTAGGCCGGGGGCCAACGCGCCTCGAGGACATGGTGCTCGACAGCGGTGGCCAGCGCGGCCTCGAGCACCTCGTCGGGGAGGTTGACGACGCGGGACAGCAGGTCGTGGCCGATGAACTGGCCGCCCTTGAGAGCGATGGCTCGCAGCACGCGCTGCGCGGTGTCGTCGAGCTGCTCGACACGGGCACGGAGCACGCGGCTCAGGCCGCCGCTCAGGGCTTGGCCCGCCGCGGCGCTCGCGACGAGCTCCTCGGCGAAGAAGGGGTTGCCGGCAGAGCGGCGGGTGATCTCTGCGGCGGTGTCGGCGTCGGTGGGCGCGCCCTCGAGGCTGGCGACGAGCTCTCGGACGGCGTCGTCGGGGAGCGGGGCGAGCTCGACGTGCTCGAGCCCCGCGATGCGCGCCCACACGGCGAGCGTCTCGTGGAGGGGGTGGCGGCGGTAGAGGTCGTCGGAGCGGTAGGTCACGACGAGGCCGACCGCCCGGGTGAAGCCGCGGGTCAGCAGGAGGGTGATGAGGTCACGCGACGAGTGGTCGGCCCAGTGCACGTCCTCGATGACGACGAGGCAGGGCTGGGCGGCGCCGAGCGCGGACAGGAGGGCGTGGACGGCCTCGGCCACCTGGCCGGGATCGGTCGCCCGTCCGGCGTGCTCGGGGTCGGGGGCGTCTGCTCGCCCGGGCAGCAGGTGCCCGAGGCTGGGGTGCGTCTCGAGCACCCGCTCGACGACGTCGGGCCGGCCCGCGTCGATCGTGCCGACGAGCTCGACGAAGGGCAGGTAGGCGAGGCTGCTGCCGGCCTGGCCGACGCAGTGACCGACCGCCGTGAACCACTCGGCCGCGGTGGCGTCGGCCAGGAGGTGACCGACCATCCGCGACTTGCCGATGCCGGCGTCGCCGGACAGCACGACGACGCCACCGGGCTGGGCACCCGGGGTCGGGCGCAGTCCGATGGCGTCGGCGAGACGGGACAGGTCGGCTTCCCTCCCGATGAGGGGGCCGGTGCTGAGCGGCATACGCGGAATCATCGCGTACTCCGCCGACGTGAGCGGGACGGTCGGCGACACGGGTCGCGTCGCGGTCGTCACCGCGCGCGGCCCGGGTCGTTCTCCTCTCGGGAGTGGCGCGCCATGGTGCGGCGCATGATCTCGAGCGACGAGTCGCGGCGGACGCGACGTCGCTGCGGGTAGCGGGACTCGATCTCGACCTGGACGGTGCGGAAGTCGACGTGCTGGGTGATCATGGTCTTTCCTCTGTTCGTGCCGTTCTGGACTCCTCCAGACTCGGCCGATGAGGTAGCCGCCCACATCGGACGACCTCCCTATCCCCGCTCGCCGGCTACCTCAGATCCCATGGCGTTGCCGTGTGTACCCGTCTGAGGTAGCCCTCCTCCTGCCGTGTGCGGGGCGGAGCGGTCAGCCGACGACGAGCGAGGCGGCGATGACGAACATGACGAGCGCGATCGCGACGTCGAGGACCCGCCACGTGGCGGGCCGGGCGAAGAGGGGCGCGAGCAGCCGGGCGCCGTAGCCCAGCGCCGCGAACCACGCGACGCTGGCCGCAGCAGCGCCGGCGGCGAACCACCAGCGACCATCGGGGCCGTGCCGGTTGGCGAGCGACCCCACCAGCAGCACCGTGTCGAGGTAGACGTGCGGGTTGAGCCACGTCAGCGCGAGGACGGTCGCCAGCACGCCGCTGCGTGATCTCCGGGTGCCCTCGGCCTCGAGGCCCTTGGGGTGGCGGGCGTTGCGCAGGCACAGCACGCCGTAGCCGACGAGGTAGGCCGCGCCGACCCATCGGATGACCGTCAGCAGCCCCGGGTGGGCGGCCACCAGTCCGCCGACGCCGAGCACGCCGGCGGCGACGAGGAGCGCGTCGCTGAGCGCGCACACGGCGACGACGAGGCCGACGTGGTGGCGCAGCAGACCGGTACGGAGCACGTAGGCGTTCTGGGCGCCGATGGCCACGATGAGCGAGGCCATGGTGAGGAAGCCGGGAATCAGGGAGGTCACACCCTCGACGGTAGGGCGCGTGTCCGCATCAGTGAAGCGAAGGTTTCTTCATCATCATTAGCATTGCTTCATGCGCCTCCAGCCCGAGCACCTCGCGACCCTGCTCGCGATCGTCGACACCGGGACCTTCGACGCAGCAGCGCGACGGCTCCATGTGACGCCGTCGGCCGTGAGCCAGCGGGTCAAGGCGCTCGAGGCCGAGGTGGGCCAGGTCGTCGTCGTACGCACCGCGCCGTGCCGTGCGACGTCGGCGGGGGAGGCCCTCGTCCGGCTCGCCCGGCAGCAGAGCCTGCTCGAGTCCGAGGCGCTCGCGGGCCTTGCCCACGACGACCGGGTTCGCGTCGACCTGCCGATCGTCGTCAGCGCGGACTCGATGTCGACGTGGTTCGGCGCCGTGCTGACCGAGGCCGCGTCGTGGGACGACGTCGTGCTGCGCCTCCGGGTGGAGGACCAGGACCACTCGGCCCGACTGCTCCGTTCGGGTGAGGTGCTCGGCGCGGTGACGTCGGACCCTACTCCGGTCCAGGGTTGCTCGACCGAGACGCTGGTGACGATGCGCTACCTGCCCGTGGCCACGCCCCAGCTCCTCGAGCGCCACCGCTCCGGACGCCGGATCGACTGGGGCGGCATGCCGCTCGTGCGTTTCAACGACAAGGACGACATCCAGCAGCGCATCCTCGACCGGCACGGCGTGACCAGCGGGCCGCCGACCCACGAGGTGCCCGACGGTGGCGGCTTCGTGACCGCCGTCCGCTCCGGGCTGGGCTGGGGCGCGCTGCTGACGACCCAGCTCGCGCCACTCCTGCAGACTGGCGAGCTCGTGCGACTCGGGTCGCGTGACCACGTCGACGTCCAGCTCTACTGGCAGCGATGGCGGCTGCCGTCCGCGCACCTCGACCGGCTGAGCGACACCGTGCGACGCGCGTCGGCCCGCGGCGGCATCCGTCCGAGTGGGACGTGACGCCGGGCCGCGCGATCGCAGCCCGGCCGACGCGGTCCGTGCGATCGTCGGCGCGCGGCCCGGGAACGGGACTAGGTTGGTCCGCACGTACGTCCCGCACGTCCCGCCCGAGCGCGGGACCCCGCGCGAGGAGGCAGACCGAGGTGACTCACGCGGCTGCACCACCCGGCTCACCGACGGGCCTCGACCCGGCGACCGTGGTCCGGTCGAGGGCCTACCTGTCGGCCCTGCTGCTCGCGGCGCTGCTCGGCATCCCGATCTCGGCCGCGGCCTACGGCTTCCTCGCGCTCACCGGGGCGCTGCAGACCTACCTCTTCGACGACCTTCCGTCGGACCTCTTCGACGGTGGCGCCCCCGCCTGGTGGCCGGTGCCCTGGCTGGGGCTGTGCGGACTCCTGGTGTCCCTCACCATCAGCCGTCTGCCGGGCACGGCGGGGCACTCACCGGCCCTCGGCTTCACGACCGGCTCGGGCCCGGCGCCGAGCCACGACCTCCCGGGCATCGTGCTCGCCTCGCTCGCCACGCTCAGCCTCGGCGCGGTGCTCGGCCCGGAGGCGCCGCTCATCGCGATCGGCGGTGGGCTGGCGGCCCTCACGGTGCGGTTGGCGAAGAGGGATGCCCCCCCGATGGCCGTCACCATCATGGCGTCGGCCGGCAGCTTCGCAGCGGTGAGCACGTTGCTGGGGTCGCCGCTGCTGGGCGCCTTCCTCATCATGGAGGCGGCCGGCATCGCCGGAGCGGCCCTCAGCCTCATCGCGCTGCCGGGGCTGCTCGCGTCGGGGATCGGGGCCTTGGTCTTCTTGGGATTGGATGCCTGGACGGGGCTCGGCACCTTCTCGCTCGCCCTGACGACCGTGCCGCCGGCGATCCCGCCCACCATCGCGTCGCTGCTCTGGGCGGTGCCCGTGGGCGTCCTCGGGGCCCTGCTCGGCTGGGCCATCCGATGGCTCGGACTGACCGTGCGCCCCCGCGTGCATCGCAACCGAGTGCCGGTGACCGTGGTCCTGGGCCTGCTCATCGGCCTGTGTGCCACCGCCTACCAGCTGGCCACCGGTCGGGCGTTCACCCAGGTGCTGTTCTCCGGCCAGGACGCCCTGCCCGAGCTCGTGGCGGACGCTGGCGGTTACTCCTTGGGCGTGCTCCTGCTGCTCGGGCTCTTCAAGGCACTGGCCTACGGTCTCTCGCTCAGCGCCTTCCGCGGTGGCCCGGTGTTCCCGGCGATGTTCATCGGGGCCGTGCTCGGCATCGCTGTGAGTGGCCTGCCGGGCATGGACCTCGCCCCGGCCATCGGCATGGGTATCGGCGCGCTGTCGTGCGCCATGCTCCGGCTGCCCCTCACCTCCGTGCTCCTCGCAACCCTGCTCATGGGCGCCGACGGCCTCACGGTCACCCCCCAGGTGATCGTCGCCGTGGTCGTCGCCTTCGTGGTCACCACGGTGCTCCCCACACCGGGGCCACCCGAGGCCGTGGTGCCGGCGCAGCCCGCCACCCCGGCCGCCGCAACCGCTCCGGCCACCGGGACAGCTCCGGACGGAACGGCATCGAGCGGCACTGCCGCGGCCGGACCTGCGTGATCACGGCGGTCGCCGCAGCCCTGGGAGTCACCCGAAAGGGGTGACCCGCGGCGACGAGGGTCGGTCGATAGTGGAGTCATCGACCTGACGAGGGAGGGAGCTGCGGATGAGCGTCCGACCCGAACGCCTGAACGCGGTGATCGCCTGGCTCTTCATGGTCGGTTCGGCATGTTTCGTCCTCGGCTCCGTGCCCGCCTACCTGAACGCCGTGGGGGGATGGGTCGACGGCATCACCTATGTCGTCGGCTCGATCTTCTTCACGAGTGCCTCGGTGTGCCAGCTCGTGCAGGCGCAGAGCCCGGCCACGACCGCCGTCGACGAGGTGACCCAGCACGAATCCGCGCCGGTGCACCTCTGGCGGTGGCTGCCGCATGACCGCAACTGGCTGGCTGCAGCCGTCCAGTTCCCGGGCACCGTCTTCTTCAACATCAGCACCATCGCCGCCCTGACCCACAACGCGACGGCCGCCGAGTCCGACCGCTACGTGTGGCGCCCGGACCTCTACGGGTCGGTGCTCTTCCTCGTGTCGAGCACGTTCGCCGTGCTCGCCGTCTCGAAACACTTCCTCAGCGTCGAGCCGCACTCGTTGCCGTGGCGGATCGCGTGGGTCAACATGCTCGGTTCCGTGCTCTTCATGGCGTCGGGAGTCGCGAGCTACGTCCTGCCGAGCACCGATGCCGAGCTCGGCGCGCGTGTGGCCGTCGCCGGGACCCTGTGGGGCGCCGTGTGCTTCCTCGTCGGCGCCGCACTCACGCTCCCGGCCTGGCGCCGCGCCGTCTCCATGGCCACCGTTGCCAGCCCCTAGACCCCACACCGCAGTCCGACCCAAGGAGAAGCGCATGTCCGCACCGCCCGAGATCAACGCCGTGGCAACGCTCTACGGCAACCGCTTCGTGACCGAGGAGGTGCCCAGTCGTGAGTTCCCGGCTGCGGGCATGAGCGCGGTGGACGCGATGCGACTGGTGGCCGAGGACCTCGCCCTCGAGGGGGACCCGGGGCGAAACCTCGCCACCTTCGTCACCACGTGGATGGAGCCGGAGGCGCAGCAGATCATCGCGGAGAACCTCCACCGCAACTTCATCGACCACGCGGAGTACCCGCGGACGGCAGAGATCGAGCAGCGCTGCATCCGGATGCTCGCCGACCTCTTCCACGCCCCCGGCGAGACCACCGGAGCGCGGACCCAGGGGTCGTCCGAGGCGATCATGCTCGGCGGGCTGTCGCTGAAGTGGAACTGGCGCACCCGTCGCCGGGCCGAGGGCGGCTCGACGGAGCGCCCGAACCTCGTCTTCGGCGGCGACGTGCACGTCGTGTGGGAGAAGTTCTGCCGCTACTTCGACGTGGAGGCGCGGATCGTGCCCCTCCAGCCGGGCAAGTACACGATCGGTCCGGACGACGTCGCCGCGCACGTCGACGAGAACACCATCGGCGTCGCGGCCGTGCTCGGCACGACCTTCACGGGGCACAAGGACGACATCGTCGGCATCAACGACCTGCTCGTCCGCCTGAAGCAGGAGCGTGGCCTCGACGTGCCGCTCCACGTCGACGGGGCCAGCGGCGGTTTCGTCTGGCCGTTCCTCTACCCCGACTCGCCGTGGGACTTCCGGCTCGAGCAGGTGCGGTCGATCAACGTCTCGGGCCACAAGTTCGGCCTGGTCTATCCGGGCATCGGCTGGCTGATCTTCCGGGAGGTCGCCGACCTGGCCCCGGACCTCGTCTTCAAGGAGAACTACCTCGGCAAGACCGACTCGACCTTCACCCTGAACTTCTCGACGGGTTCGTCGATGGTGCTGGCGCAGTACTACAACTTCGTGCGCTTCGGCCGTGAGGGCTACTCCTACATCATGCACAACATGCAGACGAACGCCCGGATGCTCGGCGACAAGCTCGAGGAGATGGGGCGCTTCGAGCTGATCGGCCGGGACAAGGAGCAGCTCCCGCTCGTGGCCTTCATGCTGTCCGGCGATCACGGGTACAACGAGTTCGACGTCGCCTGGCAGCTGTCGGCCGAGCGTGGCTGGATGGTGCCGGCCTACACGCTGCCGCCCGACGCCCAGGACATCACGATCATGCGTGCCCTGGTCAAGGAGACGATGAGCCGTGAGCACGTCGACACCCTGGCCCGCGACATCGAGGACGCCTGCACGACGCTCGCGGCCAAGGGCGGGGCCCACGAGTCGGAGCGAGCCAAGATGGTCATCGGTCCGGGTCACTGAGCGCACTGCCGGGTCGAGCGCCTTGCAGGGTCGAGCGCACTGCCGGGTCAGCGACCGTCCTCGGCGTTCGCCTGCTCGGCGGAACCGTGCCACTCGCGCCACGCGGCATACCCCCCGATGACGTCGGTGGCGCGGTGGATGCCGAGGTCCTGCAGCGCGGCCGCCGCGAGGCTCGAGGTGTAGCCCTCCTGGCAGAGGACGACCACCTCGAGGTCGTGGCTCGCCATCGGCAGGGACGCGTCGCTCGCCGGGTCGAAGCGCCACTCGAGCACGTTGCGCTCGACGACGACCGCGAACGGAAGGCTCCCGTTGGCCTCGCGCTGCGCAGCAGGTCGGATGTCGACGATGACGCCGCCTCGCCGGCGAGCCGCGTCCGCCTCGGCGGGCGTGAGCCGGTTCAGGCGTCCACGCGCCCGGGCCAGCACCTCCTCGATGGTGCGGGGGCGGGTCACCAGTCCACCCCGACCTGCGCCTGCTCCTCGACCTCCAGAACGCCGTCCACCTGGCGGTAGTTCGTCATGGAGGTGAGCTTGGGGGCGTAGACGTGCAGGCTGACGGCCGGATCGGAGCCGGCGTTGGTCACCCGGTGCAGGTGGCGCGTGCCGAACGTCCTCTGGTCGCCCGGCGTGAGCGGCAACCCGGGCCCGGCTGCCCGCCGGATGTCGTGGAGGTCGACGGCACGGCGGTAGCCGGCCACCTCCTCCGTCAGGACGCCCTGGAGCACGACGAAGGAGCCGGCGCTGCCGCCGTGGTCGTGCCACGGCGTGCCCTGTCCCGGGAGCCAGGTGAGCAGCCACGCCTCGTGGTCATGGTCGGCGAGCAGGCGGGCGTAGTAGCGGGTGATCGGGTCGAAGTCGACGAGACCCTGCCAGAGGGTGCGCTGGCGAGCGAGTCGACGGGCGGTGTCGGCGAGGTCGACGGAGGTGCGCTGGGCGCCGCGGGACATGGTGGTGCCTTTCGGGACGAAGGAGGTGGGCGGGGCGGGGCGCTCGGGAGCCGCTGGTGGCGGCGTGGCGTGCGGCTCAACGCCCCTGCCGGCTCCCGAGCGGACGACAGAGGCCCGTCCCCGCAACATAACCATGTCTTGCCATGAACCAAACGCTAACTTATGGACGTCGAGACGTGCAAGGACCTCGCGGGTGGCGGGATGTCGGGGACATGTGACCGGAAATGCGGGGGCGCACTGTCGGTGCTCCCGCCTACGGTCGGTGGGTGACCGTGGACTCCCGCACCGCATCCGAGGTCCCGACGGAGGGGCGCCGCACCAGATGGCTCGTCCTCGCCGCCGTGGCCGTGACGCTCCTGCTGTGGGCGTCGGCCTTCGTCGCGATCCGGCACCTCGGGCGAGACGTGCCGCCGGGTGCGCTGTCGCTCGGACGCCTTCTCGTCGCATCGCTCGCGCTGGGGGTGCTCGTCTTCCGTCGACCGCGCACCTGGCCCGCCAGGCGCGACTGGCCCCTGCTACTCCTCTGCGGGGTGGGGTGGTTCGGCATCTACAACCTCGCCCTCAACGAGGCCGAGCGTCGCATCGACGCCGGAACCTCCGCGCTCATCGTGCAGATCGGGCCGATCATCGTGGCACTGCTCGCCACGGTCTTCCTCGGCGAGAAGATGACCCGTTGGCTGCTCATCGGCATGGCCGTCGGTTTCGCGGGCGTGGTCGTCATCGCACGGGGTTTCTCCTCGGGGGACTCCGGCGACATGGTGGGCGTCTGGCTCGCGGTCCTGGCGGCGGTCACGTATGCCGTCGGCGTCCTCGCGCAGAAACCCCTCCTCGGGCGACTCCCGGGCCCCGAGGTCACCTGGCTCGCCTGCGTCATCGGGGCGGTCGTCTGCCTGCCGTGGGCCGGTGAGCTCGTCACGGTCGTCCGCGACAGCGATGCGAGCACCCTGTGGTGGATCGCCTACCTGGGGATCTTCCCGACCGCCATCGCGTTCTCGACGTGGGCCTACGTCCTGGCGCGCAGCGATGCCGGCACGTTGACCCTGACGACGTTCCTCGTGCCCTTCATCGCGACACTCATCGCCTGGGCACTGCTGTCCGAGGTCCCGCCGCCGCTGACCTTCGTCGGTGGCGCGCTGTGCATCGTGGGCGTGCTGCTGACCCGCCGCAAGCCGCGAACCCGCGTTCTCGCCGAGGAGTGATCGCCGACCAGTTCGTCTGCGCTGCAGGCTGACCCGGTCGCGGCCCCCTGTGGAGAACCGCCCACCCTGAGTCGAACGTATGTTCTAATGGAGGAGTCGGCGACCCGGGTGAGAGGAGTGAGTTCGTGCCATTCCTCGACACCGGGCGTCCGGCTGCAGAAGCAGCCGGTGGCAGCGGCGTCAACCGCCGGATCGCGCGCGGCTGTTGGCCAGGGGCAAGGCCGACGCCGAGCGCGCTCAAGAGCGGCGCGCGTCGCGCTCCCTGCACGACGAAGCCGACGCGGTGCTGGCGCAGATCGAGCGGCTCGAGGCCCAGAAGGCTCGGCTCGAGGGGCGGCTCGTCGACGCCTATGCGGCGCTGCACACGGTGGAGGAGCAGCAGCTCTCACGGATGGTGACGAGCGCCCCGGTCCCCATCACGGCTGAGCAGTTCACGTCGCAGGAGATCGCGTGCGCGACCGGGGTCGGCGCAGGCGAGGTTGCCCGACGGCTCGAGCTCGCCACAGCGCCGCGCCGTCACCGGGTGCTGCGTGAGCGGCTGCGGGCCGGTGCGGTGGGCCTGCAGCGCGCGCTTCGGGTCATGGTCGAGACGCGCCACCTGCCCGACGACGTCCTCCCGGACCTCGAGACCACCGTGCTCGCGCCGGCCCCGGACGGCTCGGTCTCCTCGCAGCGCCTCTTCGCCACCCGCCTGCAGCGGTGTGTCCGCTCGGCGGACTCCCGTGGCGCCGACGAGCGCCGTCGTGCCTCGAGGGCCCGCCGCACGGTCTACGGCCGTCTCGTCGAGGACGGCATGGGGATGTTCACCGTCGTGGCACCGGCCGAGCGCGTCGTCGGGGTGCTCGATCGCGCCGACGCGCTGGCCCGCGCCGCTCGGACGGCGGGTGACGAGCGCAGCCTCGACCAGCTGCGCAGCGACCTCCTGTGTGACCTCGCCCTCTTCGGCGTCGTCCCACGTCGTGCCGAGCTCGGCGCCGACGCCGGTGTCTCACCGGCTGCTGCAGGGGCGCCGCCCACCGCGGACCCTCGTGCAGCGAGTCGTGCGGTGTCGCACAGCCCGCCTGCCCCGACCTGCTCGCGGCTGCGGCGCCGGCGACCGTGCGCATCGTGGTGCCGTTCGAGGTGGCCGTCGGCCTGTCCGACGCCGCGTGCGAGCTGCCCGGCCACGGCTGGGTGACAGCGCCCCACGCCCGCGAGATCATGACCGCTCCCGGCTCGGTGTGGCAGCGCCTTGCCGTCGACGTCGTCACCGGCCGCGCTCTCGAGCTCTCGACCGACGCCTACCGGCCACTGCTGCGATGGTCGAGCACGTCAAGGCCGTCGACGGCGTGTGCCGCGGGCCTGGCTGCCAGGTGCCGGCCGACCGCTGCGACGTCGACCACCTGGTTCCTTGGCCTTTTGGCCCGACCCACGTCTCCAACCTCGATGCCTTGAGCCGCGGCTGCCACAACGGCAAGACCGCAGGGGTCTGGCACGTCGAGCGAGTCGACGACGACGGCATCTCGTGGACATCGCTCGCCGGTCGCGACTACATCACCTATCCGAAGGACTGGCGCGAAGCGCTCCGAGACCCCGGTTCGGGCCCTCCGGGCGCGTGCCCTGATCCGGACGGCGCACCGGACGGCGCACCGTGCCACGAGTCTGGCGAGGACGTGGGTGACTCGCCGGCGCGCTCACCGTTCGATCCCCCACCGCCCTTCTGATCCGTGCCCTGATCGTTCTCGCGAGGCATCGTGCTCGGAGGCCGAGCTCCTGCCACTCCGTACGTCGGTGAGCCGTCACAGCGCGCCGCGTGCCATAGCGTGGCTGGATGACGCTCCCGTCGGACAGTCATGTGCACACGGAGTGGTCGTGGGACGCCTCACGGGGGTCGATGGAGCGGACGTGCGCACGGGCTGTCGCGCTGGGTCTTCCGGCGGTCGCCTTCACCGAGCATGTCGACCACACCGTCTGGCGGCTCGACCGGACCCATGTCGACGAGGGCGCGCACCTGCTGAGCTTCACGTCGCCCGACGGGCTGGTCACGCCTGCGCCGTTCGACGTGGCGGGTTACCTCGATGAGCTGGGCTCCTGTCGTGAGCGCTACCCGGGTCTGCGGATCCTCAGCGGTCTCGAGCTCGGCGAGCCGCACCTGCACGCCGAGGCTGTCGCCCGGGTGCTCGGGGCGGGGACCTTTGACCGGGTCCTCGGCTCACTGCACTGCCTTCCCGACGGCGACGGCTGGACCGAGCCAGGTGAGCTCGTCGGCCGCAGGCCCTCGGCGGAGATCGTCCGCACCTACCTGCGCGAGGTCGCTGCGATGGTGGCCGCCGACGACACGTTCTCGGTGCTGGCCCACATCGACTATCCCGTCCGTTCCTGGGACGAGCGCGTCGACGGTCCGTTCGACCCCGCGCCCTTCGAGGTGGAGTTCCGCCATGCCCTCGAGGCCACGGCGAATGCCGGCAAGGCCCTCGAGATCAACACGGTGCTCCCGCTGCACCCGACGGTCGTGCGCTGGTGGCACGAGGTGGGCGGCGACGCCATCAGCTTCGGCAGCGACGCCCACGAGCCGGAGGCACTCGCTCGCGGGTTGCGTGAGGCCGCTGACCTGGCCGAGGCGTGTGGTTACCGGCCGGGGCGAGACCCGCACGACCTGTGGGGCCGCGTCGACTGAGCAGCGTCACGGTGTGGGCGGCACGTCGTGGAGCACGCGGTCGAGGTCGCGGTCGACGGCAGCGTCGGCGCCGAAGGGGCTGCGCGGCAGCGAGAACGTGCGGCGGTGGTGGGGCTCGAGGGCCGCGATGAGAGCGATGATCATGACGATGAAGAAGATGATGTCCATGGCAAAAAGTCTGCGCTCACCGTGATCCAGCCACGAGTGGCAGAACAGTCGATGTTCGACAAGATCCTGCCATTGGTGCCATGATGGCCCCATGTTGCGCACCATCGCCGTCATCGTCCAGGAGCCCGTGGCCATGTTCGAGCTCGGCGTCCTCAGTGAGGTCTTCGGCATCGACCGCACCGACGACGGCGTCCCCGCCTTCGACTTCCGCGTGTGCTCGTCGCGACCCGGGGAGGCGCTCCGCACGACGAGCGGCCTGAGCATCGTCGCGCCCTTCCCTCTCGAGGCCGCCCGAGGCGCCGACCTCGTGGCCATCCCGGGCGGCGCGGTCGACGGCCCGTACGACGTCGAGGTCCTCGACATCCTGCGCGAGACCGCAGCCGACGGCGGCCGCGTCCTCTCCGTGTGCTCCGGCGCCTTCCAGCTCGGTGCCGCCGGCCTGCTCGACGGACGAGAGTGCGCCACCCACTGGCGCTATGCCGCCCGGTTGGCCGACGAGTACCCGCGAGCGTGCGTCGACCTCGACGTGCTCTACGTCGAGGACGGTCCGGTCCTGACAAGCGCCGGCACGGCGGCCGGCATCGACGCGTGTCTCCACCTCGTGCGCACGGAGCTCGGCTCGGAGGTCGCGACCCGCATCGCCCGCCGCATGGTGGTCCCACCGCACCGCTCCGGCGGCCAGCGCCAGTTCGTCGAGACCCCCCTTCCCTCCGAGCCCTGCGAGGGCCTGCAGGACGTCATGGAGTGGGTCACCGAGCGCCTCGACGAAGAGCACTCGATCCCGTCGCTGGCCAGGCGAGCGGCCATGTCCGAGCGCACCTTCGCCCGGCGGTTCACCGCAGAGGTCGGCACGACGCCGCACAAGTGGCTCACGAGCCAGCGGGTGCTCCGCGCTCGGCACCTGCTCGAGTCCACGGACCTCGACATCGAGCGGATCGCGCGCGAGAGCGGTTTCGCGACGGCCGCCGTGCTGCGACACCACTTCCAGCGCCAGATCGGCATCCCGCCCGTCGCCTACCGCCGCGCCTACACGAAGCAGCCCGTCTCGGCCTGACTGCCCGCCGGGACCGGGTGACGGACCTTGGCTGCGCTGCCCCCAGGGGCGTGCAGCCGACCGCTCAGCCGTTGCGGCGCGCGATGGCGGTCGAGAGTGCGGTCGCGAACCCGCACCACGCGGCATACGGCGACAGGGCGACCCCGGCCCCCTTGCTGACGGTGCCCGTGCGCCGGGCGAGCTCGGCCGAGCTCGCGGTGAGCAGGGCGGCCTCGGCGGCGGCCACCCACGGCTTGCGCACGCGCCAGAAGAGGAGGCTCCACGCCGCGTTGAGGGCGAGGTTGGTGCCGAACGCCTTGAGGTAGGCGTTGCGGCCCGCCCTGTCGCCGGCCTGGTCGTACGCGTTGAGCGCGGTGGCCGAGGTGGCGGCGATGTCGGCGTAGAGCGCGGTCCACACGACCGGGAAGGCGAGCGTCGGCGGCTGCCAGTCCGGGAGGTCCAGCGAGCGGTACCACCTCGAGTTCGGCTGGGTGGCAAGCGAACCCACGACCGCGCTCGCGACCGTGGCCGCACTCGTCAGGGCGAGGTTGCGCATCGCCGTGTCGGGACCCACGGTGCGCATCGCCGCACGCACGGCGGTGTCGAAGTCGGTGAGGCCACCGGGCACCTCCACGTGGTCGAGCAGGTCGTTCTCCTTGGCGACGACCTCGTGGACGAGGCTGCCGACGAGGGGCTTGGCAAGGCCTGCCGAGATGGGGGTGACGAGCCCCACCCAGTGGCTCGCGAGGCGCGGTGTCAGCACGGGCACGGTGACGACGAACGGGCGCCGTCGGCCCGTGGCGTCGGAGAAGCGCGCGATCATCTCGCGGTAGGTCAGCACCTCGGGGCCGCCGATGTCGAAGGTGCGGTTGACCTCCGGTGGGAGGCTCCCCGCGCCCACGAGCAACGTCACGACGTCGTCGATCGCGATCGGCTGGATCCTGTTCTCGAGCCACTTCGGCGCGACCATCGCCGGCAGGCGCGTCGTCAGGTAGCGCAGCATGTCGAACGACGCCGACCCGTCGCCGAGCACGACAGCCGCCTGGAGCACCGCTGTGGGAACCCCCGAGTCGAGCAGGATGCGGCCGACCTCGACACGCGAGGCGAGGTGGGGCGAGAGCAGCTCGTCGTCCGGGTGCAGCCCGCCGAGGTAGACGATGCGCGAGACGCCGGTCTCCTTGGCCGCATCCGAGAAGTGCGTCGCGGCCTCCCGGTCCCTCTCCTGGAAGTCGGGCTGGTCGTCCATCGAGTGCACGAGGTACCAGGCGGCGTCCACGCCGTCGAGAGCCCGACGCATGTCGTCCACGGACGCGACGTCACCCTCGGCGACCTCGACCCGGTCGACCCACGGCCTGCCGTCCATCGAGCCGCGGTGGCGGGTCAGCACGCGCACGGTCCAGCCCTCGTCGAGCAGTCGGGGCACGACCTGGCCCCCGACGTAGCCGGAGGCCCCGGTCACGAGGGCGGTGCGGGAGGAGGAGGTCATGGAATCACCTGGTCAGCTCGAGGGCGGGCGGGAGGAGCAGGAGCATCCCGGTCGACCACGTGACGTGCGTGATGATCGGGCCGAGGATGCCGCCCGTGACCCGTCGCTGCAGCGCGGTGACGAGTCCGAGGATGGCAGCGGCGAGCACGAGGAGCGGGATGCCGCTGCCCACCGTCGTGAGGGCGTAGAGCACGGTGGTGATGGCGACCGCGTGGGACGGGAGGGCGGCATACAGCGCCCCACGGAAGTAGAGCTCCTCGACGACACCGTTGAGCATCGTGATGGCGAGGACCACCGGCAGGGAGCCGAACCGCGCGTGGTCGAGCAGCTCGTCGACGGGCTCGCGCAGGAACGGGATGCGTGCCACGACGAGCGCGGCGCCGAGGAAGATGACGAGGAGCAGCGCCCCGAGGACGAGCGACTGCACCACGGGGCGCGACTCGTGCTCGCCGGAGCGGGTGTGCCCGCGGCCGACATGAAGTGGTCCCGAGGCCACCGCGCCGACGCCCCACACGGCCGCCAGTGCGATCGAGGCCGGGTAGAAGACGGGGTCGCCCGGTGGGATGCGCAGTGCCCAGGCCAGCACGGCGGATCCCACGAGGAGCGTGACGGCGACGACGACGCGACGGCGGGTGCGCGCCTCCGGCGGGTCGACGTGCTGGCCCCGGACGGGCACGAGCAGGGCTGCGTCGAGGAAGGCGCGCAGCTCGGCGACCGGTCCTCTCACCTGCTCTCCTCCTGCATCAGCGACGGGCATGGTCGTAGCGGGCCAAGGTCTCCTTGCGCTCGTCGTCGTGGTCGATGACCGGCCGGGGATACTCGTCGTCGTACCCGTTGTCATGCTTCCACGGCTCGTGGACCGCCCGGCCGGGCAGGTGCCGCAGCTCGGGGACCCAGCGCCGGACGTACTCGCCGTCGGGGTCGAACCTTTTGCCCTGCGTCACCGGGTTGAAGACCCGGACGTAGGGCGAGGCATCGGTGCCGGTGCCCGCGACCCACTGCCAGCTATGGTTGTTCGAGGCGATGTCGCCGTCGACGAGGTGGTCGAGGAAGTGCTGCGCCCCGACCGGCCACCACACGTGGAGGTCCTTCGTGAGGAAGCTGGCCGTGATCATCCGCACCCGGTTGTGCATCCAGCCCTCCTCGAGGAGCTGGCGCATGCCCGCGTCGACGATGGGGTAGCCGGTGCGCCCCTCGCGCCACGCGTCGACGAGGCGGTCGGTCTCGTCACCCGAGTCGTAGGGGAGCCTCGCGAGCTCGGGCCGCAGGTCATGCCAGGCCGAGTCGGGCCGGTGCCACAGCACGTCGGCGTAGAACTCGCGCCAGACCAGCTCGGTGACGTAGGTGCGAGCGGCCTCTGAGCGCCCGGCCGAGTGGGTCGCGATGTCGGCGAGGATCGTGCGCGGGTGGATCTCGCCGTACTTGAGGGGAGCCGACAGTCGGCTCGTCGTGTCGAGGTCGGGTCGGTCGCGTTCGTCGTCGTATGCCGTCAGCCCGTTGTGGAGGAAGGTCTCCCAGCGCTTGAGCGCGGCCGCCTCGCCGGCCTCCATGGCAGGCGCCTCGGGAAGCGGGTCGCCGCGGACATCGTCGCGCAGCCACGGGATGCGCTCCGGACGTGCTGCCGGAGCGGGCCGCCCGTGCTCGTGCCAGGCTTTCGCGAACGGCGTGAAGACCTGGTAGGGCGAGCCCGACCGGTTGACGATGCGACCGGGCCCGACGGCATACGGCGTGCCGGTCGCGACGAGCTCGCGTCCGTCCGCGGCCAGGGCGGTCTCGACGGCCTCGTCACGGCGGCGGCCGTAGGGCGTCGTCTCTCGCGAGACGTGCACCTGCTGCGCCCCGACCTGGGCGGCGAGCCGCGGGATGACGTCGGCGGGGTGGCCGTGCCGGATGACGAGAGCGCCACCGGTGTCCTTCGACAGCGACCTGAGGGACGCGAGCAGGCGTCGGCTCCGTGGCGTGTCCGTGGCGAGCAGGCGCGGGTCGAGGACGAAGACCGGCAGCACCTGGCTGGCGGCGTCCATGGCCGCGAGCAGTGCCGGGTGGTCGCCCAGCCGCAGGTCCCGCCGGAACCAGAGGATCGACCGCGTCGCCGGTGCCATCACGCGGCCGCGGCCGCGGCGCCCTCCCGCTCAAAGCGCACCTGGGCGACGTCGAGGTAGCCCGTCGCGAATCCCGCCTCGCAGTAGGCGAGGTAGAACTCCCACTTGCGGCGGAAGGTCTCGTCGAAGCCGAGCGCGTGGACCTCGGGCCAGCGGCCCAGGAAGGTCTCGCGCCAGCGGCGCAGGGTCTCGGCGTAGTCGGCGCCGAAGCTCTCGACGGCCGACATGCGCAGCGTCGTGGCGGCCTCGGTCGTCTCGCTCATCGCCTGCAGGCTCGGGATGAGGCCGCCGGGGAAGATGTGCTTCTGGATCCAGCCGTAGGAGTGCCTCGTCGCCATGAGCCGCTCGTGCGACATGAGGATCGCCTGGACCGCGGCGATGCCGCCCGGGGCCAGTCGCTCGTCGATGGAGCGGAAGTAGGTCTCCCAGTACTCCTCGCCGACGGCCTCGATCATCTCGACGCTGACGACGGCGTCGTAGACGCCTTCGACCTCGCGGTAGTCCTGGAGGCGGATGTCGACGGCGTGGGTGAGGCCGGCCTGCTCCACCCGCTGTCGGGCGAGAGCCGCCTGCTCCCTGGACAGTGTCACGCTCGTGACCGTCGCACCGCGGCGCGCTGCCTCGAGGGCCAGGGTGCCCCAGCCGGTGCCGATCTCGAGGAGGCGGGTGTGCTGGCCGACCTTCGCCATGTCGAGGATGGCGTGCACCTTTCGCAGCTGCGCGTCCTCGAAGGACTGCGTCCGCAGCGGCTGGTCCTCGTCGAAGATCGCCGAGCTGTAGCTCATCGTCCTGTCGAGGAACGTCGCGAAGAGGTCGTTGGACAGGTCGTAGTGCGCCTCGATGTTGCGGCGCGAGCCGAGCAGCGAGTTGTTCTGGATGCTCGGGATGCGCCGGTCGACGAAGCCACGCAGCCGCAGCCATCCCTCGGGGACTGCCGTCGTCATGCGCTCGGCGAACGGCACGAGCAGCTCGGCGAGGTCGGTGCCCTCGGCAGCCTTCCAGTCACCGGCCATGTAGGCCTCCCCGATACCGATCTTCGGGTGGTGGGCGAGACGCTCGAAGACCGCGGTCGGGCGCACGATCTCGAGCCCCGGGCGATCAGCGCGGCGTGTACCGCCGGCGAGGAGCGAGCCGTCCGGCAGGATGACGTCGACCGGCACGCGCTTGGCGACCTCGGCGAGGATGCTGCGGGCCAGGCGCGCGCGCAGGCACAGCACGCGCAGGGTGGGTCGGCGCAGGCACAGCGGCTGCGTCATGGTGGGCGACTGGGCGGTCATCGGACGACCTCCTCGAGGTGGCGGGGGCGGGGCATGACGGGCAGACGGCGCAACCACAGTCGTATGCCGTGTACCCGGATGAGGGCCGTCACTCGCTGCGTGACGAGGCCGTGACGACGGACGAGGCGGAGGAGCGCGCGGGCCGTGGCCGGTTCTGGGGTGCCGCGGGTGACGGCGGTCAGGACGCGCTCGCCGTCGCGGTCGAGGCCCACCGTCACGGAGACCGCGCCGGGCTCGAGGACGAGCCGGACGGCATACTCCCCGCGGGTGTCGTTGAAGGGTGAGACGTAGAACGCCTTGTCCACGGTCGCGGTGCCGTCGTCATGGACGTCGAGGAGGTACGCGTGCCGCTCGCCGTAGGTGTTGTGCACCTCGAAGACGACGGCCAGCAGCGAGCCGTCCGGTCGTAGGCACCAGAAGACCGACAGCGGGTCGAACGTGTGGCCGAGGACGCGCGCGTTGGCGAGCATGAGCACCCGGTCGTCGGAGGCGAGCCGCACGTCACGGGCGGCGAGGAAGCGCTCGACGTCACCGCGGATGCCGCCGCCGAGCGCGCCACCGTCGAGGTGGTCACGAACGTCGAACTTCGCGAGCAGCCTTGTCGGCCAAGGAAGTCGGGGGAGTCGATCGATGTCGACGAGCCACTGGTAGTGGCCGTGGGTGAAGCCGTGGTGCAACGGCGTGCGGCGCGAGTGGGAGACGGTGCCGTCGACCAGCGCGGGCACCTTCGGCGGCGTCAGGACGATGGTCACCAGCGCACCCCGAAGGACTCTGCGGCCTCCACGCCGGAGCGGCAGCCGTCCTCGTGGAAGCCCCAGCCGAGGTGCGCGCCCGCGAAGGCCAGGCGCTCGCCGCCGCCCTCGCGCAGTCGGGTCGCGGCCTCGACGGCCTCGCGGGTGAAGACCGGGTGGTCGTAGGACATCCGCGCCGTGACGAGCGACTCGTCGACGGAGCCGGCCGGGTTGAGCGTCACGACGTGGTCCTCGGCGTCGGTGATGCCCTGCAGGCGGTTCATCCAGTAGCTGACGGTGACGTCGGGGGCCGGCGCGTCACACGTGCGCATGCGGTAGTTCCAGGAGGCCTTGGCCTGGCGCGGTTCCGGCAGGACCGAGGAGTCGCGGTGCAACCAGGTCTCGTTGCGGGAGTAGCGGATTGCCGAGAGGTCGCGCTTCTCGTCGGGCGTCGCGTCGGCGAGCAGGTCGAGCGCCTGGTCGGCGTGGGTGGCGACGACGGCTCGGTCGAACGTCGTCAGCTGCCCGCCGCGCACGCGCACGTCGACGCCGTCGTCGTGCCTCGTCACGGCCGTCACCGGGCTCTGGCTGCGCACGTCGGGCAGGCGCTCGACGAGCCGGCCGACGTAGGTCGCCGATCCGCCGGTGACGGTGCGCCAGGTGGGCGACCCCGTCACCGTGAGCATGCCGTGGTGGTCGAGGAACCGGAAGAGGTGGCGCGCCGGGTAGGACGACGCGTCGAGGTCGCCGCACGACCAGACGCAGGCCACGAGCGGGATGGCGAAATGGCGCACGAAGTAGTCGGAGAAGCGCTGTGCAGCAAGGAACTCGCCCCATGTCGGGTCCTGCGACCCGTCGGCCAGCAGGGCACGCGCCGCCGCGTGGAAGCGCGGCACCTCACGGAGCATCCGGACGAAGCGCGGGTCGGCCAGGCGGCGCTTCTGGGCGAACATGCCCTTGGGGCCGCGCCCTCCGGCATACGACAGGCCGCAGCCCTCGCACGTGATGCTCATGCTCATCTCGGTGGGCTGGGTGGGCACGTCGAGCTCGCTGAAGAGGCGCAGCAGGTGCGGGTAGGTCCGCTCGTTGTGCACGATGAAGCCGCTGTCGATGCGCAGCGTCCCGTCGCGCCCCGGGACGTCGTGGGTGTGCGCGTGCCCGCCGAGGCGCGAGTCGCTCTCGAAGAGGGTCACGTCGTGCGTCGTGCTGAGCACGTGGGCGGCGGTCAGGCCGGAGACTCCCGCACCGATGACGGCGGCGGTGGGACGGGGCGTGCTGGTGGTGCGGGCCGTGCTGGCCGTGCTGCTCGTGCTGGCCGTGCTGACGGATCGGTTCGGTCGAGTCACCGAGGCCTCCTGGCTGATGTGGTCCCGGGTGGTTCGGCGCGGAGCCCCGACCGGATGGTGCGACCATGGTTCGCACTGTCGAAACGGATGGTTCTGGAGTGGTGCGTTGTCCATCCTTCGGCCAGACTGTAGAGTGTCTGTTCAACGTCTGTCAAAGGTTGGAGAAGGCATGGACATCGAGCGAAGCGTCACCGTGGGTCACCCGATCGACCGCGTCTTCGCCTACCTCAGCGACTTCACCACCACGACGGAGTGGGACCCCGGCACCGTCCGCACCGAGCTCGTCTCGGGGGACGGCGGGGTCGGCACGCGCTACCACAACGTGTCGAAGTTCCTCGGCCGCGAGACGGATCTCGAGTACCTCGTCGTCGAGAACGTGCCGGGCGAGAGGTTCGCCCTCCGCGGCGAGAACGCCACGGTCGTCGCGAAGGACACGATGACCTTCGTGCGCACGGTGACGGGGTCGGGCGCCACCCTCGGCGAGGGCACGACAGTGACCTACCGGGCGGACTTCGAGTTCAAGGGTGTGGCCAGGTTCGTCGCCCCGCTGCTCGCGCCGGCCTTCAAGAAGCTCGGCGACGAGGCCGAGCAGGGCATGCGGGAAGCCCTGAGCAGGTTGGCGTAGTCGATGTACACCATCAAGCGTGCCGCCGAGCTGACCGGGATCAGCGTCGCCACCCTGCGCGCCTGGGAGCGCCGCTACGCCGTCGTCAGCCCCCAGCGGTCGGACGGCGGCTACCGCCTCTACGGACCCGAGGACGTCCGCGCCCTGGCCATCATGAACTCCCTCGTCAACGAGGGCTGGTCGGCCCGCGAGGCCGCCGCCGAGACGACCCGCCGGCTCGCCAGCCGTGACGCCGGCGGCCGTCAGGCCGGGTCCGGCCGGGCTGACCGCGACCGCCGCGGTGCCGGCGTCGCACCGCTGCGCCCGGGGGGTCGCTACCAGTCGGAGGACGCCGAGGCCTTCGTCCGCGCGGCCGAGCGCCTCGACTCCGCGTCGGCGACCGCCGTCCTCGACGCTCGCTTCGCGCTCGGCACCTTCGAGCACGTCGTCGACGACTGGCTCATGCCGACCCTCCAGCTCGTCGGTGAGGAGTGGGCGCACGGCCGCCTCACCGTCGCTGGTGAGCACCTCGTGTCGTATGCCGTGCAGCGCCGTCTCGCCGCCGCCTACGAGGCCGCGTCGGGCCGGGTCGACGGTCCGACCCTGCTCATCGGGCTGCCGCCCGGTTCCCGTCACGAGCTGGGCCTGCTCGCCTTCGCCGTGGCGGCGCGACGTGCCGGGTTCGCGACGGTCTACGTCGGTGCCGACCTCCCGGTGGAGGACTGGCTGCGTGCCATCGAGGCCCGTCGGGCGGCCGGGATGGTCATGGCCGTGCCGCGCGACATCGACATCGACGCGGCGCAGGCGATCGTCGACACCGTCACCCAGGTCCACCCGGAGGTCGTCATCGGCCTCGGCGGCAGCCAGCAGAACGAGATCACCGGTTCCTGCGTGCACCTCGGCCACTCGATCACCGTCGCCGTCGGTGAGATGACCCGCCGGCTACGCGTCCCGGCCTGACCGTGCGTGTCCTCGTCCTCGGTGGCACGGGAGAGGCTCGAGACCTCGCCGCCCGCCTCGTCGGTCGTGGCGACGCCGTCGTGTCGAGCCTCGCCGGGCGGGTCGGCGCGCCCGCCCTGCCGGTCGGCGAGGTGCGCACCGGGGGCTTCGGCGGCGTCGACGGCCTGGCCGACCACATCGTCGGGGAGCGCTACGAGGCGGTCGTCGACGCGACACACCCGTTCGCGGCGCAGATCACCCGCAACGCCGTCGCCGCCTGCGCCCGCATCGGGGTCCCTCTCGTGCGCCTCCAGCGACCGGGGTGGTCGCAGCACCCCCTCGCTCGTGGCTTCACCTGGGTGCACGACGTCGAGGCCGCGCGGGTCGCGGCTGAGCAGCTCGGGGTCCGGCCCTTCCTCACGACCGGGCGCCAGCAGCTCGACAGCTTCGCCGCGTGGGACGACCGCTACGTCCTGGCCCGCGTCGTGGACCCGCCCGACTGGGACGTCCCGGTCAGCTGGGAGCTCCTGCGTGCACGTGGGCCCTATTCGTATGCCGCCGAGCGCGACCTCATCGCGAGCCGGGCCGTCGACGTGCTCCTCACCAAGGACTCCGGCGGCGCCCTCACGGAGGCCAAGCTGGCGGCCGCGCACGACCTGGGAGTGCCGGTCGTCGTCGTGCGCCGGCCGCCCGTCCCCGAGGGCCTGCCCGTGGTCGAGTCGGTGGGCGAGGCGCTCGACGTCCTCGACGGTCTAAAGCCAGCCGACCCCCGCGCGCGGTAACGGTCTGACGGCACGCCTAGCCTTGCGACATGAGTAGGGACCTCCCGTCGTGACCCCCACCGTCCTGGCGATCCACGTCGCGAAGGGGCGCCGGCTGCCGACGCGCTCGGTGGCGAGTGTGGTGGCCGAGGCCGGGGCCGGCCTCGTCGGCGACCGCTACCACGGCAGCAAGCACCGGCACGTGACGATCCAGTCCCTTCCGGACCTCGAGGCGGCCGCTGCCGAGCTCGGCCGCCCGATCGACCCGGCGCTGACGCGCCGCAACCTGACGATCTCCGGCGGGTCGATCCCGACGAGGCCCGGCAGCCGGGTCATGATCGGCGACGTCGAGCTCGAGGTCGTGCGGATCGCGGCCCCGTGCCGGCTGCTCGACGACGGCCTCGGCCCGGGTGCGGCGCGGGCGTTGCACGCTCGGGGCGGCACGGTCTTCCGACTCCTCGCGTCCGGGACGATCGGCGTCGGCGACGAGGTGGACCTCAGCCCGGCAGAGCCGCCGGCGTCCGACTGACCGCGAGCTCCTCCGCGACGAACCTCGCGAACGCGGCCCCGAGCGGCATGTCCGACATCCCCTCGACGAAGAGGAACTGTCCCTGGGGGTTCACCTCGAGGAAGACGGGGTGCCCGTCGGGACGGACCTTGAGGTCGAAGACGCCCATCCGCAGGCCGAGCCGCCGCGTCACGGCGCGCAGGCTTTCGGCCAGGCGGTCATCGAGCAGGAGCGGCTCGACCACCATGTCGTTGGCGAGCCGCCAGTCGAGCTCGGCGCTGCTGATCCGAGCCGCGTGGACGTGGTCGCCGAAGACCATGACGCGCAGGTGGTCGGTGCCGGGGACCTCCTCCTGGTACACGGTCGCCGCGACGGCGATCTCGGCGTCATCGTCGAGGGAGTCCAGCGTGACGCGGCCTGCCTGGAGCGAGGTGCCGAGCAACCCCGTGAGGGTCTTCGCGATGACGGTCCCGCCGAGGGCACGCGTGAAGTCGCGCACGTCACCCGGGTCGCTGCTGACGAGCGTGCGCGGCACCGTCAGCCCGAGGCTGCGGGCCACGCTGAGCTGGAGCAGCTTGTTCTGGGCCCGCTCGGTGGCATAGGGGTCGCTGATCCAGGTCCCGGAGAACCCGGCCAACAAGGCCCCGCGCAGCGCCGCGCGGTTGTCCTTGACGACGAGCTTGCGCAGCTGGGGGTCCGTCACGGCGTCGGGCACGGTCGGGCGACCGTGGCAGCGCCGCCACCAGACGAGGTCGAGGTCCCCGACCGACACCGTGCCGCCGTCCTCGGTCGGCAGCGTGTGCTCCGGCCCGTCGACGTTGGCCCAGGTGAGGCCCCCGGCGGCCGAGAGAGCGTCGGAGGCGATGATGGCCGCGTCGATGTCGTGCGCCTCGCGCAGGTGCTTGCGGATCACGTACGCGTGCAGGTCACCTGCGAGGGTGACGATCGCAACTCTGGTCATGGTGATGCTCCTTCGTCCTTCGGTCGCCGGGGTCTCGGGGTGGTCGGTCACTCGTCGCAGTCGTCCCAGCCGTCGTCGCAGCCGGAGATCGAGCCACCCGGCCAGGCGATGCGGGCGGACTCGGGGCCGACCACGGTCTGCTCCCAGGCGTCGAGCTTGGGCGGGTGGCTGTAGCCCTCGTGGCTGCGGGTGAAGCGGGCCGACATGGGTGAGAGCGCCTTCATGGCTCCTCCTCGGTTCTGGCCGGGCCTCTGTCACCCGGCACCGACCGTCAGAGGCCCGGACCGCAGGAGGGATACGAGTCCGGGTGCAGTTGAGTAGGGATACCTAGCGGCTTCGCGCGAGGCGCCCGCCGGCCGGCAGGGCGGCGGCGACGGAGAGGGCGATGGCGACGGAGAGGGCGACGGCCCCGGCACCGACCCGGCGGGCGAGGTGGGCCGCGCGGCGGATGTCGGCGGCTCCGGCCGGGTGGCCGGTGCCGAGCGTGCCGCGGTCCTCGACCTGGCCGTCGTAGACGTTCGAGCCGCCGAGGCGCACACCGAGCACGCCGGCGAAGGCCGCCTCGACGACGCCGCCGTTCGGGCTCGGATGGGCCGGTGCGTCGCGGCGAACCGCGGCCCGGCCCCGGCGCGCACTCTCACGTGAGCCGCTGCCGGCGAGGGCCAGAGCGGCTGCCACCCGGGCGGGGATCCAGTTGACGATGTCGTCGAGTCTCGCTGCCGCCCAGCCGAACTCGCGGTAGCGGTCGTTCCGGTGGCCCACCATGGCGTCGAGGGTGTTGATGGCCCGGTAGGCGAGCAGCCCCGGTACGCCGAGCACGCTGCCCCAGAGCAGGGGGGCGACCACCGCGTCCGACGTGTTCTCGGCGAGCGACTCGATGCATGCCCGGGCGACCTCGTCGGCGTCGAGCCGCACGGTCTCCCGGCCGACGAGGTTGCGCACCTGTACGCGGGCGCCCTCGAGGTCGCCGCGCCGCAGCTGGTCGTCGATGGCGGACGCCTCGCGGGTCAGTGAACGACCCCCCACCACGGCCCACGTGGCGGCGGCGGTCACGAGGGTGTGTGCGACGACGCTGCGCCGCGTCGACCGCTCAGCGAGCACGCCGAGGGCGCCTGTCGCTGCCACGAGCAGCGCGACGTGGGCGACTCCGTCAGCCCGCCGGACGGCATACGTCCGCTTCTCGAGAGCGGTGGCGACGGCGCCGAACCCGGCCACGGGGTGCCAGCGACGTGGGTCCCCGACGGCCTGGTCGAGGGCCCAGCCGAGGACGAGCCCCGCGGCGCGGCTCATCGGAGGACGTCGAGCGCGGCGACGTCACCGATGACGACGACGGCCGGTGCCCCGAGCCGGTGGCGCCGTGCCGTCCCATCGATCTCCGAGAGCGCGGCCCGGGCAGTCCGCATGCTCGGCAGGCCGGCGTCCGCGACCACGGCGGCCGGGGTCGTCGGCGGCAGGCCCTCGGTGATGAGGGTCTCGGCGACGGCTCCGAGCGTCGCGACGCCCATGAGCACGACGATCGTCGTGCGACTCCGGGCGATGGCTCCCCAGTCGAGCGTGCTGCGTGGGTCCCCCGGCGGCACGTGGGCGCTCACGACGGTGAAGCCCTGCACCAGGGTGCGGTGCGTCACGGGAATGCCGGCGAGCGCCGGTGCGGCGATGCTCGACGAGATCCCGGGGATGACGACGACGGGGATGCCGTGAGCCGTACAGGCCTCGGCCTCCTCGCCGCCCCGACCGAAGACGAAGTTGTCGCCGCCCTTGAGGCGCAGGACATCACGGCCCGCCAGGGCGTGCTCGACGAGGAGGCCGTTGATCTGCTCCTGCGGCGTGAAGTCGCCGCGCGGGATCTTGCCGACGTCGACGACGTGCACGTCGTCGCGGGCGTGGCGCAGCGCACTGAGCGGCGCGAGACGGTCGTGGACGATGACGTCGGCCTGTCGGATGGCCTCGATGCCGGCTACGGTCAGCAGCCCGGGGTCGCCGAGTCCGCCCCCGAGGAGCGTCACGGTGCCGATTCCCGGACTGCCTTCTGGCACAGCACTTTTGACGAGTGGTGCTGGCGACGTCGACGGCTCGCCGCGGAGGACGACGTCGAAGGCGGCTGGGTCGGCGTCCGGGGCGAGAGCCACGAGCCCGCGCTCGACGAGGTCGCGCAGCGAGGTGGGCAGGTCCTCGAGGGGCGTGGCGACGCTCACGCGGGCCCCGTCGCGCAGGAGGGCATGAACGGTCGCGACCGAGTGCGGGGCGACGCGCGCGAGGAGGACCGACAGGCCGGAGAAGCTCAGCTCAAGCGACATGGCGCAGTCTCCTCAGGTCGTCGAGCGCCGCAGCGACGGCGCGCGAGGTCTCGGGGTCGCGGACGGCGAGCCGGATCCACGTCGGTCCGAGTCCGGGGAAGCTCTCGCCCCGGCGCACGGCGAAGCCGAGACGCGCCAGGGCGGCACGGACCGACACGTCGCCGAGGGAGCTCGTGTCGACCAGGACGAACGGTGCGGCCGACGGCGCCGCCGTGGTGAGTCCCACCGCGGAGAGCTCGCGCAGGAGGACCGCCCGGTCGGTGGCGAGGGCGAGGGCGGCAGCCTCGGCCTCGGCGACCCCGCGCTCGGACAGGCAGGCGACGGTCGCGGCGACCGCCGGGCTCGAGACCGACCAGGGCGGCTGCACCCCCCGCAGGGCAGAGACGAGCTCGGGGTCGCCGACGACATAGCCCGCGCGCAGGCCGGCGAGGCCCCAGGTCTTCGTCAGCGACCGAATGACGAGCAGGCCGTGCAGGTCCGGTCCGATGAGCGACTCCGGCTCACCCGGGACGGCGTCCATGAAGGCCTCGTCGACGACGACGACGCGGTCTCTCCGGCGCAGCACCCGCAGGTCATCCGCCCGGTGGAGCACGCCCGTCGGGTTCGTCGGGTTGCCGACGACGACGAGGTCGGACCCACCGTGCTCGCCGGGCCGCGCGAAGACCCGTGGGTCGAGGCGGAATCCTTCCTCGCGCCTGAGCACGCACCGGTCGACGGCTCGCCCGGCAGCGACCAGGGCAGCCTCGGGCTCGGTGAACTGGGGGTGCACGACGACGGGGCGTTCACCGGGGACGGCGCGAGCGACGAGGGTGAAGGCCTCGGCGCCGCCTGCGGTCGGAAGCACGCACTCGGGGTCGACGCCGTGCCGTGTCGAGATGGCCTCGATTGCGGGGGTCGGATCGGGGTACCTGCCCAGGTCCCGCAGCGAGTCCGCGAGGACGTCGGCCAACCAGGGCGGCGGCGCGGGAAGCCTCACGTTGACGGCGAGGTCGACGAGGCCGGGCGCGACGTCGCGGTCGCCGTGGTGGTGCAGGTCGACCGAGCCGGACCCGTCGCTCACGACGCCCTCCTGCGCGAGCCGGCGCTGCCGGCATACGCGTGGACGGCGTCGGCGAAGCGCGCGGCGAGCCGGGGGTGACCCGCCCAGTGGGTGTGGAGGTAGGAGGCGTGGATGGTGGCCCGACCCGTGCCGGCCGGGTCGAGGGCGTAGCCGTCTGGCGTCCCGTCTAGCAGCCACGCCGCGGTGCTCGCGCGCCCGTCACCGCTGACGGTCGTGCGGTGGAACTCGTGGCCCGTCACGCGGGTGCCGTGCGTCCCGAGCACCGACTCGCTCGGCGCGATGCCCGTGCGATAGCCGAGCGTGAGGCGGGGACCCATCGACCCGACCGCCGGGATGACGCCGACCATGTCGTGACCGTCGACCGACTCGGAGAGGTAGAGCATCCCGGCGCACTCGGCGACGGTCGGCAGCCCGGCCTGAACCGCGGCCAGAATGTCTTGTCTCAGAACGGAGTTCGCGGACAGGTCCGCGGCGTGCACCTCGGGGAAGCCGCCCCCGAGGTAGAGCCCGGCGGTGCCCACGGGGAGCGACCTCGCGTGGAGGGGGTCGAACACGACGGGTTCGAGGCCCGCGGCCCGGAGCAGCTCGTCGGTCTCGGCGTAGCGGAAGGTGAAGGCGCGACCGCCCGCCACCGCCACGACCCGACGTCGGCCGCCGGCAGAAGGAGCCGCTGCTTCGCCGAGGGCAGCGGTCGGGTCCCACGGCGGCCCGTCCAGCTCGGGAGCGGACCGGGCGATCGACAGCACCGCGTCCAGGTCGATGTGCTCGGCCACGCGGTCGGCGAGAAGGCGGACGGACCGGGCTGCCTCCTCGCGCTCGGCTGCGGGCACGAGGCCGAGGTGTCGTGACGGCGCCTCGATGCCGGAGTCGCGGGGCAGCACGCCCAGCACCGGGACGCCGGTGGCCTCGAGCGCCGAGCACACCTCGCGCGTGTGCCGACCGGAGGCGGCCTTGTTGAGCACGACCCCGGCGACGCGGACCCCGGGCTCGAACGTCGCGAGCCCGTGGACGATCGCAGCAGCGGTGCGTGTCATGTGGCTGACGTCCAGGGCGAGCACGACGGGCGTGCGCGTCAGGGTCGCCACGTGCGCCGTCGACGCGTAGCCGTCACCGCCGATGCGCCCGTCGAAGAGGCCCATGACCCCCTCGATGACGGCGACGTCGGTCGGGCCACTCGTGGCCGCGCCGTGCGCGAGCAATGGGACCATGAGGTCCTGCCCGCACAGGAAGGGGTCGAGGTTGCGACCGGGCCGGCCCGTGGCCAGCGCGTGGTAGCCGGGGTCGATGTAGTCCGGCCCCACCTTGAACCCGGACACGCCCAGCCCCAGGCCGCGCAGGGCGGCCATGAGCCCGGTGGCCACCGTCGTCTTGCCGTGGCCCGAACCCGGGGCGGCGACGACGACCCGGGGAAGCCTGACGCCGTGCGGCCCGCTCACCACTCGATCCCCCGCTGTCCCTTCTGGCCCGCGTCGAACGGGTGCTTCACCTTCGTCATCTCGGTGACGAGGTCCGCGAGCTCGAGGACGGCCTCGGGACACCGGCGGCCCGTGACGACGACGTGCTGGGAACCGGGCCGGTCGCGCAGGGAGGTCACGACATCGTCGACGTCGATCCAGCCCCACGCCATCGGGTAGGTGAACTCGTCGAGGACGTAGAGCCCGTGGACCTCGGCGGCGAGCCGGCGCTTGATCTCGGCCCAGCCCTCGCGAGCGGCCGCGGCGTGGTCCTCCTCGGTGCCCTCCTTGCGGGTCCACGACCAGCCGGCGCCCATCTTGTGCCACTCCATCGGCCCGCCCCTGCCGGTGTCGCGGTGGAGCTCGGCAAGGGTCTCGACGGCGGTCTGCTCGCCGATGCGCCACTTCGCGCTCTTGACGAACTGGAAGACCCCCACCGACCAGCCCTGGTTCCAACCGCGCAGGGCCAAGCCGAAGGCCGCCGTCGACTTCCCCTTGCCGTCACCGGTGTTGACGATGAGAAGCGGTCGGTTGCGCCGCTGCCGCGTGGTGAGGCCGTCGGTGGGGACCGTGGCCGGCTGGCCGCGCATCAGGCGGCCCGCTCGCGGATGGCACGGCTGGCACCGATGGCACGGGTCGCGTGAGCGCTGCGGGCCGCGCCGACGATGGCTGACGCGGCGAGCTCGCCGACCGGCAGGTGCTCCGCCCCGAGCTGCTCGGCGAGCAGGGCGGCCAGGCCCATCCGGAACCGTCCCGCCTCGCAGTCGAGGACAACGCTCTCGACCCCCTCTTGGCGCAGCCGCCCGGCGGCGCGCGCGGCACGGCCCAGTGCGTCCGTGCCGCTCGTCGCCCGGCCGTCGGTGACGACGACGAGCAGCGGGCGCCGGTGCGGGTCGCGCAGCCGCTCGACGCGCAACGTGTCGTATGCCGTCTCGAGCCCTTCCGCGAGCGGCGTCCGTCCGCCGTGCGGCAGCTCCCGCAGCCGGCGGGCCGCGATGTCGACCGAACCGGTGGGCGGGAGCGTGAGCTCGGCGCCCGCCCCGCGGAACGTCACGAGGCCGACCTTGTCGCGGCGCTGGTACGCGTCGAGGAGCAGGGAGAGCACCGCCGACTTCACCGCCTCCATGCGCTTGCGGGCGGCCATCGACCCCGACGCGTCGACGCACAGGAGCACGAGGTTGGACTCGCGTCCCTGCAGCACCGAACGGCGCAGGTCGCTCGGCGCCACCCGCAGGCGCCCCGTCCCGGCGCCCCGAGCGGCCGCGGCACGGATGGTGGCAGGGACGTGGACGGGACCGGTGCGCGCGTTCGTCGACCCGACCCGGCGTCCGGTGCTGGTGTGGGCCGCCGAACGCCGACCGGGGTCGCCCTGCCCGATTCCCTTGGCGCGCAGGAGCTTCGCGCGGTAGGGCTCGTCGGACGTGCTGACCCCCGAGCCGGCCACACTGCCGGCACTCGTGGACGTCCGGTCCGGCTCGCCGCAGTCGCCGTCGCCGGGGTGGTTCTCGGCGCGCTGCGGCTCCGCCTCACGTTCCGTCTCATGTCCCGGCTCGCGCGAGGCCGCCGACTCCGGCTCGGAGGGCGTGCCCGGCTGCGCCGGGTCGTCGTCCGGCGTCCCTGGCTCGTCGCCGTCCCTGTCGCCGTCTCCCCGACCGGGATCCGGCTCTGGGTCCGGCTCGGGGTCCGGCTCGTCGTCGCCGAGCAGCCGGTCGAGGAGGTCCTCGTCGAGGCCGGGGGAGTCGAACGGGTTGCGGCGCCGTCGGTGCGGGAGGGCCAGCCGGGCGGCAGCCCGCACGTCGGCGACGCCCACCGTGGTCCGGCCCGACCACGCCGCGTGTGCGACGGCGGCGCGCGCCGTGACGATGTCGGCACGCAAGCCGTCGACCTCGAACGCGGCACACACCGTCGCGATCCTCGTCAGCATGGCGTCCGTCAGCGTCACCGTGCGGACACGCGCCCGCGCGTCGGCGATGCGTCCGCGCAACGCCTCCTGGTCCTTCTCGAACCGCGCCACGAAAGCGGCCGGCTCGACGTCGAAGGCCAGGCGGCGGCGTACGACCTCGGCGCGCAGCGCGGGCTCCCGTGGAGCGGCGACCTCGACGGTCAGCCCGAAGCGGTCGAGCAGCTGCGGTCGCAGCTCGCCCTCCTCGGGGTTCATCGTGCCGACGAGAACGATCCGTGCGGCGTGCGAGACCGAGACCCCGTCGCGCTCGACGGTGTTGCGCCCCATCGCCGCCGCGTCGAGCAGGAGGTCGACGAGGTGGTCGTGGAGGAGGTTCACCTCGTCGACGTAGAGGATGCCGCGGTTGGCCGCGGCGAGCAGGCCTGGCTGGTAGGCCGTCTCGCCGCGTCCCAGCGCCCGTTCCAGGTCGAGCGAACCGATGACGCGGTCCTCGGTCGCACCGATCGGCAGCTCGACGAGACGGGCGGCGCGCGTGGAGGCCTCGGCGCCGGCGTCGTGCGGCCCGTCGGGGCACCCCGCGCCGTCACCGGGGGCGCAGCCGAAGCGGCAGCCGGCGACGACGGACTGGCGCGGCAGCACGGCGGCGAGGCCACGCACCATCGTCGACTTCGCGGTGCCCTTCTCGCCGCGAACGAGCACGCCGCCCACCTCGGGCGAGACGGCCGTGAGGACGAGCGCCAGGGCGAGGTCGTCGGAGCCCACGACGGCCGAGAAGGGAAAGATGTCGGGCGGGGACCCGTGCTGGTCGGGGTCGTTGGAGCCGTCGTTCGAGCCGTCGTTCGAGCCGTCGCGCATGTGACTGGAGCCTCCTGCGGGTGCCGCGCCCGCGTCGGTGGACCGGACGCGCCCGGCGGGCGCGACCAGCGACGGGAGATGCCCTGGCTTCCGCCCGACCGCGTGGTCGGGCGTTCACAGTGGCGGGACCGCTCCGGATTCGCACCGGATTCCTCTCCCAGTCGCCAGCGGCAGTCTGCCACGTCGCCGGGGTCCGGCGCCCGGCGGCTCAGGCCGACTGCGCCACGGTGCCCGTCTCGGCATCGGTCGGCAGGATCGAGACGACCGCCCGCCAGAGGGCCGTCGACGTCGTCGGCACCAGCGTCGGCCCGTGCTCGTCGGCCTCGACCCGGAGCAGCCCGGCGTCCACGTCGACCCAGGCGAGTCGCCGCACGACGGTGCGTCCCCGCGCCGGGAAGGCGATGTCGACGACCGACAGCTGCCACAGGCCGGCGCGGACGGCCGAGGAGGCTCTGGGCCACGGGGCGAGCAGGTCGGCGAGGGCCTCACTGCCCGCCTGGCGAGCCGGTGCCGAGTTGGAGGCGAGGTCGTCGAGCAGCGACTCGTCGACGACGGCCGACGCCGCAGCGAGGCGGGGCCGGGCCTGCAGCCCGGTGAGCCGCGCGATCGAGGTGGGCACGAACTCCGTGCTCACGGCCGCGAAGTCATACGTGCCGTCGGCGAGGTCGGTCAGCATCGCACTGACGAACGCGACCCAGGCCTGGTGGAGGCGTACGCCGTCGGGCCCGGTGACGAGCACCTGGAGCGAGCCGAGCGAGCTCGTCACGGCGGCGAGCGCGTTGCGCAACGCCGGGTGGGGGGCGCCGCCGGCGACCGCTCCGGCCTCCCCGAGCCGTGCGACGACGTCCTCGCAGGCGCCCTCCGGGTCGCTGGCGTACTCGACGAGCGTGATGAAGGCGTCCGCGTCGACGCGGAGGTGGCCGGTGACGGGGTCGAACGCCACGCTCATGCGGGCACCAGTCCGTCGGCGTGCAGGCTGAGGCTCGCCGCGACGGCGTCGATGACGGGGGCCATGTCGCCGAGGCGCAAGGTGCTCACCCGCGCGGTCAGCGTCACGCCCGTGCCGTCGACGAGGGTCGTCCACGACTCGGTGGTCACGGACTCCTGGGCGGGCGTCGAGTGGGTCGTGAGCCGGCGCAGACCGAGCCGACCGCCCACCGCGAGCTCCTCGTGGTCGAGCAGGAGGTAGCCGTCGAGCTCCTGCGCCTCGTGGTGCTGGGTCGTGCGGTGCCAGTCGCCGAGCGACCCCTGCACCTCGGTGATCGTGAGGACGACGTTGGTCCGGAAGCGGTCGGCGTCGTCGGGCTCGACGGCCGCCACGACGCCGCTGCCCGGTGGCAGCTCGATCGTGTCCCAGTCCGCGGGCACGTCGAACGACACGCTGCCCCCACGCGTGCGCAGCGTGGTGAGTCTGGGCGTCGGGAATCGCCCCGGCGCCGGGTCGACATCGCTCATCTCGGTCTTCCTCCCCTGTGTGGCTCGTGGCCGCGCGCCGTCCCCCGACGGCGTGCGTTAGACATCATGGGGCCGAGGGCGGACGTATCGGAGCGGAACGGGCATAACGGATGCCATCGGATCCTCGCGCTAGGGTCGCCGCTGTGATCGAGGTGGTCGGCGTGGGTGCGTCCGGGCTGGAGTCCCTCGGCCCAGACGGCCGCCGGCTGGTCGACGAGGCCGAGGTCGTCGTCGGCGGCGATCGCCATCTCGCCATGCTCGAGTCCCGCCCCGGCCGCCGCCACGTGTCGTGGCCGTCACCGCTGCTGCCCGCTCTCGACCGTCTCCTCGACGACGTCGGCACGGAGCGCGTCGTCGTGCTCGCGAGCGGCGACCCGCTCGTCTCGGGGATCGGGTCGACCCTCGTGCGCCGGCTGGGTGCCGACGCGGTGCGGATCCATCCGGGCGTGTCCTCGGTCGCGCTGGCCCGGGCGCGGATGCGCTGGGCCGCGGAGGACTCCGACGTCGTGACTCTCGTGGGTCGTGACGTCGACCGGCTGCGCCGGCACCTCGCTCCACGGGCCAGGCTCGTCGTGCTGACGTCGGGTGACGAGGCCCCGTCGCGGATCGCGTCACTGCTCGTCGAGGAGGGGTATGCCGGCAGCCGCCTCACCGTGCTCGGTGACCTCGGCTCCACGGCGGAGTCCCGGACCGAGGCGGTGGCCGCAGCGTGGGACGGCCGTCCCACCCCTCGGCTGCACGTCGTCTGCATCGAGTGCGACGCGCATCCGAGCCGTGGTGCAAGGTCGCTCGCGCCCGGGCTGCCGGACACGGCATACGAGCACGACGGCCAGCTGACCAAGCGTCTCGTGCGAGCCGCCGCGCTGGCCCACCTCGCCCCCTGCCCGGGCGACGTGCTCTGGGACCTGGGGGCCGGCGCCGGGTCGGTCGGGATCGAGTTCGCGCGGCAGCACCCGCGCAACGAGGTGCATGCCGTCGAGCGCGACCCGCAGCGGGCCGAGCGGGTGCGGCGCAACGCCCGCGCGCTGGGGGTGCCGGGCCTGCGTGTCGTCGAGGCGTCGTCGGCCGAGGCGGTCGCGTCGTTGCCGCGTCCGGACGCGGTCTTCGTCGGCGGCGGCGCCACTGCGGCGCTCCTCGACGCATGCTGGGCGGCGCTGGCCCCTGGCGGTCGGCTGGTCGCCCACGGCGTCACCGTCGAGACCGAGGTGCTCCTGCACGAGGTCCGCGGCCGGCTCGGCGGGTCGATGACCCGGATCGCCGTCGAGGACCTCGACGCCATCGGGTCGCTCCACGGCTGGAAGCCCGCGCGATCGATCGTTCAGTGGTCCGTGGAGAAGCCTGTGCCACAAGAGCATTCGGAGGCAGAGCTGTGACCGTCCACTTCATCGGCGCGGGCCCAGGTGCCGCGGACCTGCTCACGCTCCGAGCCGTGCGGCTCGTCGGTGAGTCGCCGGTGTGCCTCTATGCCGGCACCTACATCGGGCCCGAGGTCCTCGCGCACTGTCCCGAGGGAGTTGACCTCGTCGACACCCAGCACCTCGACCTCGATGCCATCACCGAACACTGCGTCCGAGCGCACGCGGCCGGTCGCGACGTGGCCCGGCTGTGCTCGGGTGACCCATCGATCTACTCGGCCATCGCCGAGCAGACCCGTCGCCTCGACCGGGCGGGCGTGCCGTGGGACGTGACGCCGGGCGTGCCGGCGTATGCCGCCGCTGCAGCCCTCATCGGCCGTGAGCTCACGGTGCCCGAGGTGGCGCAGTCGGTCGTGCTGACCAGGGCCCACCGCGACTCGACGCAGATGCCCGAGGCCGAGTCGCTCGCCCACTTCGCGCGGTCACGGGCCACGCTCGTGCTCCACCTCGCGATCCGCCGCACGCGCGAGCTCATGGCCTCGCTCGTCGGCGACTACGGCGACGACTGCCCGGTGGTCGTCGTCGCCAACGCCGAGCAGCCCGACCAGCTCGTCCTGCGCGGCACCCTGGCCGACATCGCCGACCAGGTCGAGGCAGCCGGGCTGCGGCAGGCCGCGGTGATCCTCGTCGGTCGAGCACTGGCGGCCCGCGACACCGACGACTTCGTCGAGTCGCACCTCTACGGCACGCGGATCACCCGAGACACGCCGGGCTGCGCTGTCCCCCATGGCGCGTGACGACGGCCCTGTGTCAGGATGCGCGTGCCGCAGTGCACGGGAAGTCGGTGTGATTCCGACGTGGTCCTCGCCACTGTGACCAGGGAGCAAGTCCCCACCATTCGCCACTGGTGACCTCGGTTTGACGCCGGGTCGCTGGGAAGGCTGGGGAGGCGTGACGATCTGGAAGCCAGGAGACCGGCTGCGGCGTGATCTGTCCACGAGGCATGGAAAGAAAGGGTCAATCTGCCATGGCCACTGCTGCATCGGCGTCCGCCGCCGTCCCGTCCACCACCACGAGCGTCCGCGTCCCCCTCTGGGCGTGGGCCCTGCTCGGCTTCGCGGTGTTCGCGCTCTACTTCGTCTCGCAGGAGAACGGCGCGCTGCTCAGCTCGCCCGCTGCGCAGATGCTCCACGAGCTGACGCACGACGCGCGTCACGCTCTCGGCGTCCCCTGCCACTGAGGTGGGGACGACCTTCGGCTCCGTGCTTCGGCGCGGGGTCCTGGCCGGCGTGTCCGCAGGTGTCGCGGCCGCCGTCGTCATCTGGCTCGTCGTCGAGCCCGTCATCCGTCGCGCGCTCGTGGTCGAGGACTCCCGCTCCCTGCACGGCGGCCGTTCCGCGCCGTCCCGCCTGCCCGCCCACGGTGGGGACGAGCCGCTCGTGTCGCGCGCGGCGCAGGTCGTCGGCGGCGCGGTCACGGCGGTCCTCGTCGGCGTCGCCGTCGGGGTCATCTTCGCGGTCGTCTTCGCCCGGTGCCGTGGCCGTCTCCCCGGGCGAGGCGACTTCGGCCGCTCGATGGCGCTCGCGGCGGTCGGCTTCGCGGCCGTGAGTCTGCTTCCGGCACTGAAGATCCCGTCGAACCCGCCCGCAGTGGGCGACCCAGCCACCGTCGGACGACGCACGATGCTGTATGCCGTCGTCCTCCTCCTCGGCGTCGCCATCGCCATCGTCGTGCCGGTGCTCGACCGGCGGCTCGCGTCACGCGGCACGGTGCCCTCGACGCGGTGGGCCATCGACGTCGCCGTGACAGCTGCGCTCGTCGTGCTCGTGCTGGTGCTCGTGCCGGGCTCGCCCGACGCGGTGCCGGCCGACGTGCCCGCGTCCCTGCTGTGGGACTTCCGGCTCGCGTCGCTGGCGCAGCTCGCGACGATGTGGCTGACCCTCGGCCTCGTCTTCGGACTGCTCATGGAACGGGCCGACGCTCCCCAGCGGGCGCTCGAGCCCGTGGCGGCGTGACGGCATACGGCCGCCCTCGCGATCACACCTGCATCGTCCGCGTCTGCCGCGACTGCTGCTGCGGCAGCGAGCGCAAGCACCCCGGGGTCGACCACGACGGCCTGCTCGCCCGGCTCGAGGTCGGCACCCGGGGTCACGCGCGGGTGCTGCGCAGCGCTTGCCTGCTCGCTTGCGACGAGTCGAACGTGGTGGTCGTGACGCCATCCGCGCCCGGTCGCCGGGCCGGGGGGCGGCCCGTGTGGTTGCGCGCCGTGCTCGACGACGACACGGTCGACGACGTCAGCGAGTGGGTCGCGCTCGGGGGTCCGGGCGTCGCGGCCGTGCCTGCGGCGCTGGCCCGGCGCGTCTTCGCTCCGAACGCGCTGTCACTGAGGTGGTCGGCGGTCTGAGGCGGCCACCGTGCTGCTCAGACGAACGACTCGAGGTCGTCGCGCATGCGACTCAGCTCCGGCTGCTCGCCGTAGAAGCTCACGAGCGCCGCGAGCGCGCGCAGCACGACCGCGCGACCCTCGTCGTCGATCTGGCCCGTCAGGCGCAGCAACGTGAAGCCGGCTCCCACCACGGTCGTCGCGGCGTCCACCCCGTCCTCGTCGTCGATCTCGGCGATCAGGCTGTCGACGTCGGCGGGGTCCTCGAACGCGTCGGCGAGGAGGTCGCGGACGGTCGAGCTGGGGCCGAGCTCGTCCGTGCGCGCGGCCCACTCGGCCAGGAGGTCCGACCCCTCGTCGGTCCCGAAGGGCGCGAACTCGCCGGCAGGGTCGTCGTAGATGGGGCTGGTGAAGTGGTCGGTGAACGCGTCGTCCGCAGGCGCGTCGATGCCCTCGCGGATGCCGTCGTCCACCGGGTGCTCGTCATCCATGACATCCAGCATGCCGCGTCAGGCGCCGGCGTGGAGCGACGTGGTCCACCCCGAGAGCCGGATATGCGCTGTCGCCGGGGCCGTCCCCCCAGCGTGGCCGACGTCCGCGCCATCAGGGAGGTATTAGTACTTTTGTCCCACTTTCGCCTAGTACCGGTGATCCGGTTTGCTCGTCCCGTCGCACCACAGGGGTGCGCACGAGCACCCACCAAGGGGCCACCACATGCGCAAGACCACCCAGGGACTGCTGCGCGGGACCGCCATCCTCGCCGCCGGCACGCTCCTCGGCCTGACACTGACCGGCGTCGCCACCGCCAAGGGCGGCGAGCCCGGCGACGACAACACCGCCGGGACGACGACAGGCAGCTCCATCGGCAACTACGCCGTCACCATCAACGGGACGACCTACGACCCGGCACCCGGCAAGGACGCCAAGGTCCAGGACCTCAGGGTCCAGGGTGTGGTGAAGGTGACCGGCGTGCACACCACCTTCACCCTCGACCCGGCGACGCTGGGCGTCTACGACTACACCCTGACTGGGGCGCCCTCACCGGAGCGGATGGTCACCGGCCCGACGGTGGTCTTCGCGAGCAAGGTCCCCAGCCTCTCCGCCTCCCAGCTCACCAGCCCGGTGCTCGAGCTGCAGGTCCGGGACGACACGCTGGTCGCGCTGTTCCGGACCGCTGCCGGCAAGCTCAAGATCCAGGCCAAGGACGCCCCGCAGGGTGGCATCTTCCAGATGGAGCCCGAGTTCGGCGCCAACGTCACGATCACCCACCTCCTCGGCCCGACGCTCTTCTACTTCGTCAACCCGTTCACCGGGAAGGTCAACTTCGGCAACGGGATCGACGCGGTGTCCTCAGCCCAGAGCGGCACGGGCTACCACCGGATGCTGCTCGGCAAGGACAGTCCCCAGGTCGCCACGAAGACCTCGCAGACCGGCTCGAGCACGACGTGGTCGGTCGCATCGGGGGGCCGGATGGGCGGCGTGCTCGGCGAGGACAGCATCGAGCTGAGTCAGGGCGCGACGAACTGCACCCAGGACTGCCAGGCCCAGAACCGGATCCGGGGCTCGCTCCCCGTCCCGCCGGACCCGAGCAACCCGACCCCGATCGGCGGTTGACCCACCGCCTCCACCGCATGGCAGGCCCGCCCGGCTCCTCGGAGCCGGGCGGGCCTGTCTCTGTGGTGCTCGGGGGCCTGTCGACGTCGGTCAGGAGTCGGCGCGGACGTCCAGCCCCAGCGCGACCGTGTCACCCTCCTCGACCACCTCGGCGCGCCGCACGGCGTCCTTGAGAGGGACGACGTAGCCGCCGTCCTTGGGCCAGAGCGATGTGGTCCACGTCGTGCGGCCGATGCGCGCGGTGACGGGGATCATCCCCCAGCCATAGCTGACGTGGGCGACGTCGTGCAGGGCCTCCGACTCCTCCTCGGGGACGGTGACGAAGTAGTAGGGGGCCGGACCTCGCCACTCCCACACCTCACCGCTGAACTCGAGCTCCATGCCCACAGAATGGCATCCGCAGGAGTGCCTGGGGGGCCACGAACACCCACCGTCGGCCGGACACCGGCCACCCGGGACCCCAACGGTGAAACCGCGGGTGCCGTTTGGGCCCTTGGACGGTGGGTACGGGGAACGGCATCGTCGAAGGAACGGCGCAGACGTGTGGAGGTGCGCCGTGACTCAGCGGTACCCGAGGGGAGCAGATCCGGCTGCGGCTGTGCCGCCTGGTGGAGTCCGCCCCCTGGAATCGTTCTGGCGTTCCGGCTCGCGGCCCGGACGCCCGCGTTCGCGACGTCCTCGAACGGTGCCGTCGACGCTGGACTGGCGCCCCGGCGGCGAGTTCACCGTCGGAGCCGAGGACGAGCTGATGCTGGTCGACCAGGACGGAGGTCTGCTGGGCGCCACCGCCGCGCCGGTGCTGGCGCGCCTCCGCGGGGGGCGCCGACCGCATGGCGACGTGACGGGTGAGATCTTCGTCGACCAGGTCGAGCTCAACACGGCCGTGTGCGCCGACGGTGAGGCCCTCGCCACGTCCTTGGGCGGTCTGCGCCAGTGGCTGATCGCCCAGGGTGCGCGGCCGATGGCCGTCGGGGTGCACCCCGATGCGCCCTTCGGCACGACGTGCATGACGTCGTCGCCCCGGTACGACCCGATCGTGACGGAGCTGGCGGGCCTGTTCCGGACCCCGACGGCGGCACTCCAGGTCCATGTCGCACTGCCGGACACGGCGACCGCCCTGGTCGCCTACCGGGGGCTGCGGAACCGGCTCTGCGTGCTGCGTGCGCTCGCTGCCAGCTCGCCCTTCTGGCACGGGCAGGACTCAGGGCTGGCCTCCGCCCGGGCGGCCATCACGCGCTCCTACCCCCGAGTGACGGTCCCACCCGCCCTGCGTTCCTGGGAGGAGTACGTGACGACCACGGACCGCATCGTCACGGCCGCGGGCATCCCCGACTACACCTACGTCTGGTGGGACCTGCGCCCCCAGCCCCGGCTCGGCACCCTCGAGGTCCGGGTCATGGACACCCAGACCTCGCTCGCCCGGGTCGCCGGACTGGCCGCGATGGTCCAGGGCCTGGCCCGCCACACGGTCGAGGCCCCAGACCCCCATGACCTGCCCGACGACGTCCTCGCAGCCAACGACTACAGGGCCTCCCGGTACGGGCTGGACACCGCCGTCGTCGACGTCGACGGTGCCATCAGGCCGTTGCGCGAGGTGGCGGCGCGCACCCTGACCGAGTCCCGAAGCGCACTGGCACGGGATGATCTCGACCGACCCCTGGACGTCGTCGAGTCGATGCTCCTGACGCCGTCAGAGGCGGACCGGCAACGCGAGCTCCGCCGGCGGCACGGGATGGCTGGGCTGCTGGACGACCTCATGACCCGCACGACCGACCTGGACGGATGAGGCTCCGTGTACGCAGACCACCTGCTGCAGCCCTGGCTCGCGTGCCTGACCGAGCAGCTTCCGGGCGTCCGGGTCTTCGACGCCCACACGCACATCGGTGACCGTGACCCGAGCGGCTTCACCGCCAGCCTGGACGAGCTCCTGGTGTCGTTGGACGCGGTCGACGGCCGGGCGGCCGTCTTCCCGCTGGCGGAGCCCGAGGGGTACCAGGTCGCGAACCTCGCCTGCGCCAAGGCGGCGGAGGACTCCCCTCATCGGCTCGTCGCCTTCGCGCGCATCACCCCCGACGAACGACCCACTGAGCTGCTCGCGGAGGCGCTGGCCGCCGGCGCGCGCGGCATCAAGCTCCACCTCTCCAGCGACGAGTTCGCCCTCTCTGACCCGCGACTGGACGATGTCTACCGGATCGCGCACGAGCGCCGCCTGCCGGTGATGGTGCACGCCGGCCCGGAGCTGACCACGCTGGGTGACGATCCCCTCCACGTCTGCGCACGCTGGCCCGGGCTGCGCCTGGTCCTCGCGCACTGTGCCCTGACCGACCTGGACCGCCTGAGCCACCACCTCGGCGACACCCCGAACCTCTTCGTCGACACGTCGTGGTGGACCCCTGCCAACGTCCTCGCGGCGCTCAAGCTCGTGCCTCCCGGCCGCGTCCTCAATGCGAGCGACATGCCGTACTGCACGCCGTTGCACGCGACCTTGAAGACGATCCGATGCGCGTGGCAGGTGGGCCTGAATGCCGACCAGATCGCCTCGATCACTGGAGACCAGTTCGGGCGGCTCGTCGACGGCGCCGAGCCGCTGGACCTGGGCCCACCCCCAGCCGGCGAACAGGCGCCGATCGGGCCGTTGCTGGAGACCGTGTCGACCAACCTGCTGGCGGCGCTGGAGTCCACGCAACGCGGTGAGGACCCGGGCGTGTGCCTGACCGTTGCCCGGCATGCCTGCACCGTGCACGAGGACGACCCGCAGGCGCCGGCCCTCGCATCGGTGGTCCAGCTCCTCGACCTCTACGACGAGCACCGGGCCCGGATCCCCCAGCGGAACCAGTACGGCCCCGCGTGGGACCTCATCTCTGCGGCGACCTTCGTCGCACGGACCCCGGCGGCACCGTTGCCCTGACAGGACCGTCCCGCCGGGCTCGTGAGTGGCCCTGCCAGCGAGGCGGTGCCGGCCGGCTGACTCTGCCTCAGGACACGAAGCGCGGCGTCCAGACCTGCCCGGACTCGGTGACGCGGGTCCCCGAGGCACCCACGATGACAAGGCACTTCATGTCGATGGTCGACGGGTCGAGCTCGGCCAGGGTCGTCACCGTCAACGACTCACCGGCGCGACCGACGTCGCTGCCGACGACCACGATGGTCCCGGCATCCCGCTCCTCGAGGAAGACCTCCCGTGCCCTCGCGACCTGCTCGGTGCGGCTGCGCGAGGCGGGGTTGTAGAGCGCGACGGCGAGATCGGCCGAGGCCGCGGCCCGCAGTCGCCGCTCGATGACGGCCCAGGGCTTGAGGCGGTCGGACAGCGACAGGATGGCGAAGTCACCACCCAGGGGAGCGCCGGCGCGGGCCGCCACGGCCTGGGCGGCCGTGAGTCCGGGCAGCACGCGCACGCGCACGTCGCCGTAGCCCTGCGTGTCGACCGCCTCGAAGACGGCCGACGCCATGCCGAAGACACCGGCGTCGCCGCCGGACACGACGGCGACGCGCTCGCCCTTGCGGGCCAGCTCCAGCGCGTCCCGCGCGCGATCGACCTCGACGGTGTTGCCGGAGGGGTGGCGGGTCAGTCCCTCGCGCTGTGGGACCCGGTTGACGTAGGGCGCGTAGCCGACGACGTGACCGACCTCCGCGAGGGCGGCGGAGGCCTCCGGCGTCAGCCAGCGGTCCGGTCCGGGGCCGAGCCCGACGACGACGACCTCGCCCAGGGCTGTTGTCGCCGCCGTCCCATGCACGACGAGATCGGGGACGGCACGCGACGATGCGGCACGCCCCGCGTCATCGGCGCGCAGGTCCCGGCCGGGGACGACGACCATCGACATGTACGGCACGGTCGAGGCGTCGACGTCGGCCACCGGAAGGACGCGTTCGGTCTCCGAGCTGGCCCGCTCGACGTAGCGCGCCTCCTCGAGTCGTCCGGCCTGGCGCAGGGCCTCGCGCACGTTCTCGAACGTGCGCCCGAGCTTCATGACGACCGCGGCCTCCGTGTCGGCGAGGCGCCGCGCCAGCTCCGGGACCGGCAGCGTGCCGGGCAGGATCGTCAGCACGTCCTCGTGGCGGCAGAGGCCGGTCGCGACGGCGGCGGCCGACCCGCTGACCGAGGTGACGCCCGGCACGACGGCCGTGTCGTAGCGGTCCGCCAGACGGTCGTGAAGGTACATGTACGTGCCGTAGAACAGCGGGTCGCCCTCGGCGAGCACGACCACGTTGCGACCCGAGTCCAGATGTGCGGCAACGAGATCCGCCGACTTGTCGTAGAAGTCCGCCATGAGGCCGTGGTAGCCGAGGGGGTGGTCGGTCGCCCCTGTGGTCACGGGGTAGACGAGCAGCTCCTCGATGGTGTCGTGCCCGAAGTACGAGGCGGCGATGCGACGGGCGATGGAGTCCCCGCGCGGTCCGCTGTGGAAGGCGACGACGTCGGCCTCCGCGATGAGGCGGGCTGCCTTGACCGTCACGAGCTCGGGGTCACCGGGTCCGACGCCGACCCCGCGCAGCCAGCCCGTGGTGGTCGCGCCGCTCACAGCTCCTCCTCGCGGGCGAGGGCGTTGACGGCGGACGCCGCGAGCGCCGAGCCGCCGCGCCGCCCGTGGACGACGAGCCACGGGATGTCGAACGGGTTCTCGGCGAGGGCGACCTTCGACTCGGCCGAGCCGATGAAGCCGACGGGGATGCCGACGATGGCGGCCGGTCTCGGACCGCCGTCGGCGATCGCCTCGAGCAGGTGGAAGAGCGCCGTGGGGGCGTTGCCGATGGCGACGACCGCGCCGTCGACGTGGTCACCCCAGAGCGAGACGGCGGCGGCGGATCGCGTGGTGCCCCAGGCCTTGGCGAGGGCAGGCACCCGCTCATCGCGCAACGTGCAGATCACCTCGTTGTCGCGCGGCAGGCGCGCCCGGGTGATGCCCGACGCGATCATGTGCGCGTCCGTGAGGACGGCGGCGCCGTCCCGCAACGCCGTCCGGGCGGCCGTGACGAGCCGTGGGTGCACCGCGATGTGCTCGGTGAGGTCGACGTCGCCGCTCGCGTGGACCATTCGCACGGCGACGACGCGGGCGTCGTCCGGCAGGTGGTCCAGGCGCGCCTCCGCGCGGATCATCGCGAACGACCTTCGGTAGATCTCGGCCCCGTCGGCGACGTAGTCGTAGCGCCGCGTCGGGCGGTGTGCCGCCTCGGCCGTCACGTCCATGCGGTTTCCCGCTTCCCTTCACCCCGCGAGTGGTCCCGTCCGTCCCGAATGGACGGGACCACTCGGCGGGGCGTCGTGTCCGGTTGGGCGAGGGTGATGGTGGCCAGGGCGTCGTCGAGTGACGTCGGGGCCAAGACGTCGACGTATGCCGTCGACGGGGTGCCGCAGCGACGCTCGCACCCGCTGACGTGCACGGGCAGCCGGCCGGCCGGGAGCACCGGCGCGAGCCGGCGGGCCAGGCTGCGGGTGTCGAGCGCCGACCGCGCACAGCCCGGCAGCCCGGTGCAGGCGTGCAGACGTGTCCACGGGGACCCGCCGTGAGTGACCAGACCCGCTGCCTCGAGCTCAGGCAGCGCCGCAGCGGCGTCCTCGATGACGAGCGAGCGCCACGGGGTGACGCGGACGCGGTCCGTGACCCGCGCGAGCGCCACGATGTGCTCCGGTCGCAGCAGTCCGAGCGGTACGGCGACGACGGCGTGCTCGCCGACGGCGCCGAGGGGTCGTTCCGGCCGGGACGGGACGTTGATCTCGGTCGCGGGTTCGGGCCCGAGTGGTTCGGTGAGCTCGTCGACGTGCCAAGTGGATTCATCCCCGGCGATGCGCTGGACGAACTCGTGCGCGAGGGCGATCATCCGCGGAACGGCGGCCGCCAGCGGTAGCTCCCAGGCGCGGTTCGGTCCTCCGGCCAGCACCACGCAACGACCGGCACCAGTGGTGAGCAGGCCCAGGTCGAAGGAGTCGCAGATGACGTCGCCGCGTCCGTCGTCCAGGGCGAAGAGGAACCGTCCGCCGAGCCGGGTCAGCTCGACGTCGGCGCACAGGGCGGCATCGAGCAGGTCGGTGACGGGCCGGACGTCGGCGTGACCTCGGCCGTCGAGACCTGACAACGGCGAGGCCACGAGATTGCGCACCAGCTCGTGCGTCGGCGAGGGCACGAGTCCCGTCGCCCTGATTGCGTCCCGGTGCCCGGGTGGCAGCGGGTCCGGCAGACCGCGCAGCTGGAGCGCCCCGCGCGAGGTCAGCTGTATCGCCGGATCCGCTTGTCCTGCAGCGAGCTCGAGCAGCTCGGCCAAGGCCTGGACCCGTACGGGGCGGCTGGCCGGACGAAGCCGCACGATGGAGCCGTCGGCCGCCGAGAAGGGGCGGCCCACGCCGGGGCACGCGTCGGCCGCTTGTCGCGGTCGGCTCGTCGGGGCGGTCACGCGGCACATGCTAGGCCCCCGCGTCGCAAAGGCAAGAACGTCGTCTCAGCCCTCCGGGAGCCAGACGTACTGCGGTGTCTGGCAGACCTCGACGAACCCGAGTCGCTCGTACGTGGGTCGGCCCAGCTCGGACGCCATGAGGACGGCCTCCGTGCAGCCGCGCTCTCGCCCGAGGTTCAGGAGAGTGGCCGTGACGGCATACCCGAGGCCTTGGCGCCGCGCCGAGTCGAGTGTGGCGATGTTGTAGATCCCCGCAGTGCGGCCCGTGAGGAAGGCGGAACCGGCGCTGAGAGGCACGCCGTCGAGCCGGGCGATGACGTGGACGAGGGTGTCCGGCCCGAACGGGGTGAGCATGAGACGGATCGGCTCGACGACGTGCTCGGGGAAGCCGAAGCCGGCGGCCATGACCTCGACGAGCTCGGAGGTCACTGGACTGACCGAGACCTCGACGCCTGGCTGCAGCCGCGGGTCGACGGGACCGGTGAGCGGCGCGTGCATGCCGGGCTGGGGGGACGGCTCGATCCCCCGCGAGCGCAGCACGGCATCCATCTCGGGCGTCATCGTCGACGGGGTGGCCCACCACAGGAAGGGTCGGCCGCGGCGAACGTAGCCCTCGAGGACCTCGGTCGTGCGTCGTGCCTCGGCTCCCGGCGCGAACCGGGCCCCGCTGATCGCGTTGAAGAGCGGGAACGCGACATCGCTCGTGTACGCGACGACGTCGTCGTCCGGGAGTGCCGTGACCTGCGTCGTGGCCGCCAGCAGCTCGAACTGGGCGAGGAGGTTGTCCTCCACCGCCGCCACCCGAGGATCCCTATCACGGCCCACGTTCGGACGGTAGCCATTCAGGGCGCCGCCCGCAGCGGAACGTGCGATCGGTACCGCTAGGGTGGCCACAGCGTCGTCGACCAGGAACCCGGTGAGAGCCCGGGACGGTCCCGCCACTGTGAGCCGCCACCCGTGAGGGTGGCGGTGAGTCAGGAACTGCCGACAGCGCTTCTTTCTTCCTTTCGACCGCGGGGCGTGGACACCCCGCCGAGGAGTTCCAGTGACGCGCATCGCGCTGCTCTCGACGTCAGACACCGACCTGCTGTGTGCCCGCGGGAGCGGCGCGGACTACCTGCTCGCCAACCCGTCGCGGCCTGGCCACACCTCGATGGCCGAGGCGATCGAGGCCGCCGACGTCGTGGTCGCCCGCATCCTCGGCGGTCCGCAGGACCTCTGCGACGGCTTCCGTCGCGTCCGCGACGCCGGCAAGCCGATGGTCGTGCTCGGTGGCGAGCAGACGCCCGACGCATCGCTCATGGAGCTCTCGACCGTCGCTCCCGGGGTCGTCGCCGAGGCGCACCGCTACCTCGCCGAGGGGGGAGCGGCCAACCTGCGCGAGCTGCACGCCTTCCTCGGCGACACGCTCCTCATGACCGGTGAGGGCTTCGAGCCGCCCGTCGCCCTACCGAGGTGGGGCGTCCTCGACCGCCCCGCGACCGCCACCGCTTCCGACGCCGCGGGCGACGCTCCCCGCCCGCGCGTCGGGATCCTCTTCTACCGGGCCCAGCTCGCCGCCGAGAACACCGCCTACGTGCACGCCCTCGCCGACGCGGTCGACGCGGCTGGGGGCATCGGGGTGCCGGTCCACGTGTCGTCGCTGCGCGACGCGCCCTCCGACCTGCTCGAGCACCTCACGGCATACGACGTGCTCGTCACGACCGTCCTCGCGGCGGGCGGCACGAAGCCGGGCACCGCCAGTGCCGGCGAGGACGACGAGGCGTGGGACGTGCAGGCCCTCGCGGCTCTCGACGTGCCGATCATCCAGGGCCTGTGCCTCACCTGGAGCCGCGACCAGTGGGATGCCAGTGCCGACGGCATGAGCCCGCTGGACGTCGCGACGCAGGTGGCCGTGCCGGAGTTCGACGGCCGCATCATCGGAGGCGCCTTCTCCTTCAAGGAGATCGACGCCGACGGGCTGCCCCACTACGTGCCCGACGCCGAGCGCTGCGCCCGGCTCGCCACGCTCGCCGTCAACCACGCCCGCCTGCGCCACACGCCACCCGCCGAGCGGCGCATCGCGATCGTCCTGTCGGCCTACCCCTCCAAGCACTCCCGCATCGGCAACGCCGTCGGCCTCGACACCCCGGTCTCGATCATCCGGCTGCTCCGCGCCCTGCGTGACGCCGGCTACGACCTCGGCGCGCCCGGCGAGATCCCTGGCACGGGGCCGCTCGAGCCCGTCGACGGCGAGACGCCCGACACGACCGCGGGCAACGCCCTCATCCACGCGCTCATCGAGGCCGGTGGCCAGGACGAGGACTGGCTGACGCAGGAGCAGGTGAGCGGCCAGCCCGTGCGGATCCCCGCCGCGCGCTACCGCGAGCACTTCGATGCCCTGCCCACCGAGCTGCGCGACGCCGTCACGAGGCACTGGGGCGAGGCGCCCGGTGAGGTCTTCGTCGACCGCCACACCGACCCCCGGGGCGAGCTCGTCGCGGCGAGCATCCGCGCCGGCAACGTCGTCGTCCTCGTCCAGCCCCCACGGGGGTTCGGCGAGAACCCCATCGCGATCTACCACGACCCCGACCTGCCGCCCACGCACCACTACCTCGCCGTCTACGACTGGCTCGCCAGGGAGTTCGGCGCCCACGCCATCGTGCACATGGGCAAGCACGGCAACCTCGAGTGGCTGCCCGGCAAGACGCTCGCGCTCTCGGCGGCCTGCGGCCCGGACGCGACGATCGGGTCGATCCCGCTGGTCTACCCCTTCCTCGTCAACGACCCCGGCGAGGGCAGCCAGGCCAAGCGCCGCGCCCACGCGACGATCGTCGACCACCTCGTGCCGCCGATGGCGCGCGCCGAGTCCTACGGCGACATCGCCCGCCTCGAGCAGCTGCTCGACGAGTACGGCAACGTCTCCGTCATGGACCCGGCCAAGGCGCCGGCCCTGCGCGCCGAGATCTGGACCCTCATCCAGTCCGCGCAGCTGCACCACGACCTCGGGCTCGAGGACCCACCGGACGACGACGCCTTCGACGAGTTCGTCATGCACGTCGACGGCTGGCTCTGCGAGATCAAGGACGTCCAGATCCGGGACGGCCTCCACGTTCTTGGCGAGGCCCCCACGGGGGAGGGCCTCGCCAACCTGGTGCTCGCGATCCTGCGGGCCAACCAGGTCTTCGCCGGCGCCGTGGGTGCCGTGCCGGGGCTGCGGAGCGCACTCGGACTGAGCGAGGGGCAGTCCGAGCGCGCGTCCGTGGACGATGCCGAGGCGCAGGCGAGTGCCCTGGTGGCCGCGCTCGCCGAGGCTGGCTGGGACGAGGGCGCCGTGCCCGGCATCGTGCGCGACCAGCTGGGTCCCGACCCGCACGTCGACACCGATGGCGTATGCCGTTCGCTGGCCTTCGCCTGCCGAGAGGTCGTCCCGCGCCTGCGCGCCACCACCGGCGAGATCGATGCGGTGCTCCACGCGCTCGACGGTGGCTACGTCCCGGCCGGGCCGTCGGGGTCGCCCCTGCGCGGACTCGTCAACGTGCTGCCCACCGGACGCAACTTCTACTCCGTCGACCCCAAGGCCATCCCGTCGCGGCTCGCCTGGGAGACCGGCCGGCTCCTCGCCGACGACCTGCTCGCCCGGCACCGCGCCGACACCGGCGAGTGGCCGCGCTCGGTCGGTCTGTCGGTCTGGGGCACGTCGGCGATGCGCACGTCGGGCGACGACATCGCCGAGGTGCTCGCGCTCCTCGGTGTGCGCCCGCGCTGGGACGAGATGTCGCGCCGCGTCGTGGGCCTCGACCCGGTCCCGCTCGCAGAGCTCGGCCGCCCGCGCATCGACGTCACGATCCGCATCTCCGGGTTCTTCCGTGACGCCTTCCCGCACGTCATCGCGATGCTCGACGACGCCGTGCGCCTCGTCGCCGAGCTCGACGAGAGTCCCGAGGACAACCACCTCCGGGCCCACGTCGCCCACGACCTCGCGGAGCACGGCGACCCCCGCCGCGCGACGACCCGGATCTTCGGCAGCAAACCCGGCTCCTACGGCGCCGGCATCCTGCCGCTCATCGAGTCGGGCAGCTGGCGCTCGGACGACGACCTCGCGGAGGTGTACGCGACCTGGGGCGGCTTCGCCTACGGGCGCGCGCTGGACGGCATACCTGCTCGGGCCGACATGGAGCGCACGTACGCGCGGATGGACGTCGCGGCGAAGAACATCGACACGCGTGAGCACGACATCGCCGACAGTGACGACTACTTCCAGTACCACGGCGGAATGGTCGCCACCGTGCGCGCGCTCACCGGGCGCGAGCCCAGGGCCTACGTCGGCGACTCGACGAGGCCCGACGCCGTGCGCACCCGGAGCCTGACCGAGGAGACGGCCCGCGTCTTCCGCGCCCGCGTCGTCAACCCGCGCTGGATCGCGGCCATGCGACGGCACGGGTACAAGGGCGCCTTCGAGCTGGCTGCGACCGTCGACTACCTCTTCGGGTTCGACGCCACCGCCGGGGTCGTGACGGACTGGATGTACGAGCAGCTCGCCGAGACCTACGTGCTCGACAAGGAGAACCGTGACTTCCTCCGGCGTGCGAACCCCTGGGCGCTGCACGGGATGATCGAGCGCCTCCACGAGGCGGTGGACCGTGGCCTCTGGGAGGAGCCGGAGGAGCAGCTGCTCGCCGACCTCCAGCAGGTCTACCTCGACGTCGAGGGCGATCTCGAGGGCTGACCTTCTAGCTGAGGATGCCGTGGCGGGCGTTCCAGCGCCTCGCTCCCTGGGCTGCGTCGACCATGCCCCAGACCCAGAAGCCGAACACGCCGACGATCCCGACGAGCACGATGACGAGCACGCAGCTGATGAGGTAGCCGATGAGGATCCCGACTCCCTTGGCCACGTCGCCGTTGATCATGCTTCCGAGCCCGGGCAGGAAGAACGACGCGAGCACGGAGAGCGCCGGGTTCTTCGGTGCCACCTGGGCGTAGTAGACCGGGTCGCGAGGGCCGGGGGAGGGTGCCGGCGGCCGCCAGCCGGCCTGTCCCCAGGGCGTGCTCGCCGCGCGGTGCGGCAGCCCGTGGGCGTCGGTCGCTGCCACCGGCGGGGCCATCGGGGGCCGGGTGTGCGGTGTCCAGGCGCGGCCGTCCCAGTAGCGTTCGCCTTCGCCGGCCGGGTACCAGCCGGGGGGAGCGGAAGGTCCCTCATTCATGCTCGAGCTCCTCGTCAGCGTCGTCAGAGTCCGAGCGTATGTCGGGACAAGGCCACGTCCGGCCGTTTTGTCAGGGCGAGAAGGGCGTCAGGCAGAAGGGATGGCCGGCCGGATCGAGCAGCACGCGCCAGCGGGGATCAGGCTGTGGGTCCGCGAGGCGGGCTCCGAGCCCGCGGGCGCGCTCGGTCTGCGCGTCGAGGTCGTCGGCGCCGACGGTGACATCGAGGTGCACGATCGAGTGGTCGGGCCACGTCGGCTCGCGGTGGTCCTCGACTCCCTGCGCCACGAGGACCAGCCCGCCCACGTCGACGGCCGACGCGTGGTCGTGCGACCAGAGCACCGTGCCTGCGAAGAGCTCCGCGTAGAACGTCGCGAGCGCAGCGTGATCGGCGCAGTCGAGCGAGACGGCGCTGACGCGTAGGCGATCTGCGCCGGCGGTCATGGCGCCTCCTCGCCCGCGGGCCTGGCCTCGGGCAGGACGGGCTGTTCGGTGGGGTAGAGGCCGACGGCGAGGCCGTAGACGGTGTCGCCCGATCGTGGCAGGGCGGTGAACTCGCGCACGAGTCCCTCGACGCGGCGCCAGAACTCGGACGCGCTCTGCCTGGGGATCCGGACGTGGCGCAGGGTGCTGTAGAGCGTGTCGTCCTCGTGGGCCGGGACCGACTCGGCGGCGGCGACCGAGAGCCCGTTGACGCAGACAGGGACCGTCGGGTCGCCGGGGTGGCGGGCGACGCCGATGGCGATGGTGCGGCCGGTGCGGCCGTAGTAGCGCTCGTCGATGGCCCGCACCCGGCGGGTCCGCACGACCCGGAGCATGCCGGCGTCGACGAGCACGCTGACGTGGTGGGCCACCGTGCTCTTGGGGCGACCGACCGCGGCGGCCAGCTCCGAGACGGTCGCAGCCCGCTCCAGCACGAGGTCGAGCAGGGACGAGCGGAGCGGGTCGGCGATGGCGCGCAGCTGGGCAGGCGTCGTCAGCTCCACCGTGTCGGGGAGCTCGTAGTCGGGAAGCTGCGGACTATTGATCGACATTCTTGGATCAGTCTAGATTGGTCGATCAACAGCAGGGAGACCTTCGAGCACAGGAGCAAGCATGGCCGACGTCCTCCTCTTCCACCACGCTCAGGGCCAGACCCCTGGCTTCCTCGCCTTCGCCGACGCCCTCCGTGGAGCAGGACACACGGTGCACCCCCCCGACCTCTACGCGGGCAGGAGCTTCGCGACGCTGGACGAGGGGATGGCCAACGCCCGGTCGATCGGCTTCCAGAAGCTGCTGGACCAGGGCGTCGCCGCGGCCGAGGGCCTGCCCGACGACCTCGTCTATGCCGGCTTCTCGCTCGGCGTCATGGCGGCGCAGCGGCTCGCCCAGACCCGGCCGGGCGCCCGCGGCGCCGTCCTGCTCGACTCGGCCATCCCGCTCGGCGAGTTCGCCCCCGACTGGCCGGCGGGCGTCCCCGTTCAGGTCCACGGCGGCGAGGCCGACGAGTTCTTCATGGACGAGGGCGACGTCGACGCCGCCCGGGAGGTCGTCGCCGCGGCCGACGACGGCGCGCTCTACACGTATGCGGGGTGTGGTCACCTCTTCGCCGACGCCAGCACGGCGGCCTACGACGCAGACGCCGCGGCTCTGGTCCGGGAGCGCGTCCTCGCCTTCCTCGCGAGGCTCTAGGTCGAGGCGTCGTCCTCGCCGGCGGACGTGGCCGCCTCACGGGTGAGCGAGAAGTAGATCTCGTCGGACCGCGTGCCGTCGGCGTTGGGCAGGCGATTGCTCAGCCGAGCCTCGGCCCGGAAGCCGGCCTTTGCGGCCACCCGTCCCGACGCGACGTTGTCCGCCTTGTGCCCGAGCTCGAGCCGGGCGAGGTCGGTCTCGCTGAGTGCCCACTGGGACACCAGCCGCAGCGCCCGGGTCGTCAGGCCGCGCCCACTGAACTCGGGGAGGACTCCGTAGCCGACGAGCCCGGTCCCCGGCGGTCCCATCCGGATGACACCGATGACGCCGGCCCCCGCGCCGGAGGCCACGTCGACGATGAGGAATCTCGCCGCCAGCCCCCGGCGCCACTCACGCGCTGCCCCGGCGGCGATGCGCCGGGCGGCGGGGTCGCTCAGCCGCTCGTCGTCGAACGCCCAGCGCAGCGACTCGGCGTTGTTGTGCTCGCCCTGCACGACCGGCCAGTCCGCGGCGACGAGCGGCCGCACCGTGACGACGCCGTCCGACAGCTCGCCGACCTCGGGGAACGGCGGCGCCGACGCGCCGACGTGCGACCGCACCGGCTCGTCGAGGGGTCGCCGCAGCAGGTACGTGTCCATCACCCAGCCGTGGCGCTCTCGGGCCTGACTGCGCACCTCTCGCACCTCCTCGAGCACGTCGGCCAGTCGGCCGCGCACGAGCAGCTCCTCGGGTGAGCCCAGGTAGGCGCCCCAGAACAGCTCGAGGTCGGGATGCGCGTCGACGAGCCCCGCGCACGCGAGGTGTCCGTCGAGCATGACGACGACGTCGCCGAGGCCCGGGTCGTACTCGTCGAGGAGGCGGCGGCCGGTCGTGACGTGGATCGGCGCACCGATGCGGTTGAGCGGGATGCGGTGGCGCGCGGCGAGCAGCTGCGGCGCGCTGATGCCGGCGATGACGTCGTGCTCCACGGCGACCCCGCGAGACGCGTAGCGCTCGACCAGCGCGTCGACGACGCGGATCGTGGAGTCGTAGAACGCCGGGTCGCCCCAGACGAGGAATCCGACCGTCGTCTCACCCCCGGTGAGGCCGTCGATGACGTCGGCGTAGGCGTCGACGCGTGCCGCGTGCCAGTCCCGGACCCCGCGGTCGTATGCCGCCGCGTCCCGTTCGGCGTCCGGCCCCCGGCGTGGGTCGGTGACCTCGACGACCCGGTACGCGTGGCCCTCGGGGATGAGCGCGTCGCACACGGCCTGCCGCGCGGCGACGAGGTCGGACGTGGCGTCGCCCTTGTCGGCGACGAGGAAGACGTCGACCGTGGCCAGGGCACGGGCCGCCTCCCCGGTCACGTGCCCGGGGTCGCCCATGCCGATTCCGATGACACGGACCCGCCGGATCACCGCACCCCCCCCGCCCCCGGCAACACACCCGGCAACGGGCAACCAGCCTCGGTTGCAACAGACCCGAGCTGACCGGTGCCGGGTGTGTTGCGGGGGGTGGTGGTGGGCGGGGTGGCCCGGGTGAAGGAGAGGAGGGCGTCGATGTCGACGTGCTCCTCCAGCGCGTCGGCGAGGGTGTCGAGCATGCGCTCCCGTCGCTGCGCGAAGCCGAGGGCGTTCGCCTCGGGCTGCCACTGCGAGCCCGCGGTCTGCGCGACCTGCGAGAGCCACGCACGACGGAAGTCGTCGCTCTCGAGGGCGCCGTGCCACATCGTGCCCCACACGGCGCCGACGCTCCAACCGTCCAGGAAGGGCTGCGCGGCAAGGGGATCCGTGCCCTCGCCGTCGTCCGAGGAGAGCCGCCGCGCGATGCCGTGGTGGATCTCGTAGGCCGTGTCGACCTGGTGGCCGGACCATGAACCCGTCGGGCGCGCGAGGACCTTGACCGCGCCGAACTCGACCCGCACGGGCAGGTGTCCGAGACCCGGCACGATGCCGACCCGGCCCTCGATGTCGTCCTCGATCTCCTGTCCGAGCATCTGGTAGCCGCCGCACACGCCGAGGACCGGGCGGCCGCGCGCCACTCGCCCGGCCACGACGTCGGCGAGGCCCCGTTCCCGAAGCCACGCGAGATCACTGGCGGTCGAACGCGATCCGGGCAGGATGAGCAGGTCGGCGGACTCGGCGACCGCCGGGTCGATCGTCACGAGCACGTCGACGCCCGGCTCGGCGGCGAGGGCGTCGACATCGGTGGCGTTCGAGATCCGGGGGAGCCGGATGACGGCCACCCTGAGCCGCTCCCGCGACGTCGCCGACAAGGCGGTGGAGGCACGCCAGTGGCCGACCTCGAGGGTGTCCTCGCTGTCGAGCCACACGTCCAGCAGCCACGGGATGACGCCGTGGAACGGCACGCCCGTGCGGCTCGTGATGGCGGCGAGGCCGGGTTCGAGCACGGACACGTCGCCGCGGAACTTGTTGATGACGAAGGACTTCAGCAGCGCCCGGTCATCGTCGTCGAGGAGCGCCCACGTGCCGTACAGCGAGGCGAGGATCCCGCCGCGGTCGATGTCGCCGACGACGACGACCGGCAGGCCGAACTCGCGGGCCAGCCCCATGTTGACGTAGTCGCCCGAGCGGAGGTTGATCTCGGCGGGGGAGCCCGCGCCCTCGCACACGACGAGCTCGTACGCGTCGGCGAGCTCGCGGTAGGCCGCGAACGCCGCATCGGCCAGGTGGGCCCGGCCGGCGGCATACTGACCCGCCTCGAGGGTGCCCGCGGCCTCGCCGCGCACGACGATGAACGACCGACGGTCGGTGCCGGGCTTGAGCAGGACGGGGTTCATCGCGGTCGTGGGCTCCACGTTCGCGGCCTGCGCCTGGAGGTACTGCGCGCGGCCGATCTCGCCGCCGTCGAGGCAGACCATCGAGTTGTTCGACATGTTCTGAGCCTTGAAGGGTGCGACCTTGATGCCGCGTCGCACGAGGGCGCGGCAGAGGCCGGCGACGACGACGGACTTGCCGGCATCCGACGACGTCCCGGCGACGAGGATGCCGGACGGGCCGACCGGGCCGGTGCGGTCGGGGGGCGCGAGCGAGAGCACCTGGCCATCCTGCCGGACGATGCCCTCGGGACCCCGAGGGGTCCAACGCTGCACCCCGAGCGCGACTGGACGCGCTCGGGGTGCAGCGGTGGCCTGGTGAGGCGCTCGCGCCTACTCCGGGTCGCCGTCGGCGAGCAGGCTGTAGAGCTTGCGGCGGGTCTCCGTGAGGATCTCCGCCGCCTCGGCCCGCTGCTGGGAGGTGCCGGTCGTGACGACCTGCCACATGCCGCCCATGACCTGGCCGACGAGCGGCATGAGGTCGTGGCTGCCGCCGGACGGCCGTGGCGGCGCCTCCTCCTCGGCCGGCTCCTCGAAGGGCCGCCAGGTCGCGGCCATCTCCTCGGCGTTCTCCTCGACGTACGCGCGACCCGCGTCGGTGAGGCGCAGGAGGCGTCGCCCCTCGACGTCGCGACCCTCGACGAGGCCCTCGTCCTCGAGCTGCTGGACGGTCGGGTAGACCGATCCGGGGCTCGGCTTCCAGGCGCCGTTCGTGCGCTCGGAGATCTGCTGGATGAGCTGGTAGCCGTTCATCTCGTCGCCCGCGAGCACGTCGAGGATGGCGGCGCGTACGTCACCGCGGCGGGCGCGGGGTCCGCGGCGTCCGCCGGGTTCCGGGCCGAAGGCCGGCCCGCCGAAGTGGCGGACGAGGTCGGCGACCCACGGGGGTGGGCCGGGCCGGCCGCGGCCGCCGGGTCCGGGTCCTCCGAGACCGCCCCAAGGGCTTCGACCGGGTCCGAAGCCGGGCCCGTTGCCCTGGCCTCCCCAGCCGCCGCCCCAGTTGCCGTCCCAGCCGGACTCACGTCGGGTGTGTCGGTGTCCGTGCATGGTGTTCTCCTTCTACGAAACGCGACTCACGAACAGTCGCGATAGGTCGACGATATATCGCGACTGTTCAGGAGGCAAGGGCCGGCGCGGAGTGAAGAGCCCGGCTGATGGGGCTGTCTCCCACGGGCTCAACCCGATCGATGTCTGCGTATGTTCGTGTCTAGGGCTTCTGCTAGACATGTCGATACGGCCGAATCGGCAGGTCAGCGGCGGGGCAGGAACTTCCGGGTCATTGAGGTACGGCGCAGGTTTCGTTAGCGTTCAACGAACGGGGGGGTATGCACATCTCCCGCGAGGAGGACCTGACGTGGCGAGCACACAGGCGAACGGCTCGACGCCCCACACCGATGTGGGCGCCCGGCGAGCCAACGCAATCGCGAGGAGATCCATGAGCGATGTCCCGGCTGTACCGCTGGGCGAGAAGCGCACGGTCCGCATCCAGTGGGCCCCGTCGGCCGCTCCCAGGATCCGCAAGGAGCTCGTCGAGGATCTCGTGTCCCGGCAGGTGCCGGCACAGGTCATCGACGAGGCCGAGATCGTGGTCAGCGAGCTCGTCGCCAATGCCATCCGTCACGCGAGGCCCCTCCCTGACGGAGCGATCCGCATCCACTGGAAGGTCAAGAACAACGTCGTCGAGGTCGAGGTCTCCGACGGCGGGGGACCGACCACTCCTCGCCCGGCCCCGCCGGCGATGTGGGCGCCCGGCGGTCGCGGGCTGCGCATCGTCCGTTCGCTCGCCCATGAGTGGGGCGTCATCGAGGAGCCCAACGGGCGAACGGTCTGGGCCTCGCTCGGCGGCCCCTCACGCCGCCGCACGCACTGAGCCGACGGGGCAGCGCGCCGTGCCCCTACCCGACCCGGCGCTCGTGGTGCTCGTCGGCGCCTCCGGCTCCGGGAAGTCGACGTGGGCGGCCTCGCGCTACCGCGTCGACGAGATCGTCTCGTCCGATGCGCTGCGGGGTGTCGTCGGAAGCGGTGAGCACGACCTGGACGCCTCCGCCGATGCCTTCGCGATGCTCGAGCAGGTCGTCGCAGCCCGGCTCGGGCGCCGTCTGACCACCGTCGTCGACACCCTCGGCACCGATGCCACGCGCCGCCGCGCCTGGCGGGAAGCCGCTCGTGCGGCGGGCCTGCCGGCCGTCGCCGTCGTCCTCGACACCCCTGCCGCCGTATGCCGTTCGCGCAACTCCCGTCGAGACCGCCCGGTCCCGGCGCGCATCCTCACGAGTCAACTCGCCGCGGTCACGGCGACGGTCGAGATCCTCGCGGCCGAGGGGTGGCAGGTCGTCCGGGTCGCACCGGAGCTGTCGCGGCCGGGCGAGGTGGCTGAAGTCGGGCCGTCCGCCACGGCCGCCACACCCGCCACCGCCCCCACGGCCGCCGGAGCGTCGCGCCTGCGCGGCGTCGTGCTGCAGCTCTCGAGCTTCCCTGCCGACGGTGACCTGCTCGGGTGGCTGCGCGACATGGCGGCGGCTGGGGAGGAGGCGGGGCTCGCGGGCCTCGCGCTCATGGACCACCTCATCCAGATCCCGCAGGTCGGCCGGGCCTGGGACCCGATTCCCGAGCCGTGGGTGACGCTCGGTGCCCTCGCCGCGTCGACGACCCGGCTCCAGCTCGGCACGCTGGTCACGCCGGTCACCTTCCGCGCCCCGGGCATCACGGCCAAGGCAGCGGCGACGCTGTCGGCGCTCTCGGGCGGGAGGGCGTTCGTCGGCGTGGGCGCCGGATGGTGGGAACGCGAGCATGCGGCATACGGCCTCGGATTCCCCTCTGCGAGAGTGCGGCTCGATGCGATGGAGCAGGGGATCGAGACGATGAAGGCCCTCTGGGCCCCGGGCACCAAGGCGTATGTCGGACAGCGGGTCTCGCTGCCCGAGACGACGTCGTACCCCCGGCCGGCCACGGAGATCCCGGTGCTGGTCGGCGGTGGCGGCGACCGCACGCTAGGCATCGCAGCTCGGCTCGGCGACGGCTGCAACGTGCCCTCCGACGAGGTGGGTCTCGCCAAGGTGGCTCGCTACCTCACCCTCGTGGAGCTGGCGGGCCGCGACCCCTCGACGGTCCACGCGACGGTGCTCGACCTGCCGCTGGTCGGCCGGGACCGGGACGACGTGTGGTCGCGGGTCGAGCGCCACCGGGGACGCACCGCCGCTGCGACCTTCGCGGCCCGGCACCACGCCGGCACCGCGAACGAGCACGCGGCCCGCCTCGCCGGCCTCGCCGGCCAGGGGGTCACCACCGTGTTCGTCGCGCCGGTGGGGCTCGACCGCCCCGAGGACGTGCTGGCCCTCGCCCCGCTGACGTCCACGTTCGGATGACCTCTGCCCGGCCACTAGGGTGGCGCGCATGGGTAAGGCATCACGTCGACCGCGCGCCGAGCGCACAGACCGTTCCGCACGTCCGCTTCCGGCCCCCTTCGTGGCACGCCCGTTCGAGGGCCTGGCCAACGAGACCGACTGGGTCGCGATGCGCGAGATCGTGCCGGCAGCGACCGCGACGGTGCGCTTCGCCGCGGGCAAGGCCCCCGAAGGTGCGCCCGACGAGGTGACGATCGCGACCGTGCTCCCGCTCGCCTGGCCCGGCCTGCACCGCGAGAGCGGTGAGGTGCTCGTCGGCATCCAGTCCGGCAACGCGAGCGGCGACACGAGCCGCGACATCGCGCAGGCCATCGCGCTCGCCTCCGCCGCCGAGGCCGGTTCGCCCGTGACGACACTGCCCGTGTCCATGGCCGACACCCCCCGCCTGCAGGACATCCTCGACACCGACGCGGCCTTCGAGATGCAGCTCCACGAGGGCTTCGACTTCTGGGTCGCCGACGCCGACCTCGACGCCGACGGCAAGGAGTCGCTCGAGCGAGCGAACGAGTCGGCCATCCCCACCGTCAAGCTCGACGCCGCGCCGTCCGCCTTCTGGTGCCGCATCGGTGAGCGCACCTACGTCCGTTGGGTGCTGCCCTTCGACGAGGACACCGCGACCAACGCCCTCGCCCGCCTCCACGCCGCCGGCGAGAGCCACCTCGGCGACGACGGACGCCTGCTCGGCTGCTTCCGCTCGAGCGGCCTGCTCATCCCGGTGTGGGAGGTCGACCCGGACTCGACTGCGGCCGACTTCGAGGAGGCCGTCGCCGCCATGAAGACACGGGTCGATGCCGCAGCCGCCTCGACCGAGCCGCTCACCGCGGCCGAGCGCGGCGCCAGGGCAGGGTTGACCAACCGCCAGGTCACGCTGCGCTGAGAGGACGGGCGACGATGTCGACGACCCCGCCGCTGCCCGTCGCCGTCGTCATCCCGGCCAAGGACGAGTCGGCCCGGATCGCCGAGACGATCCGTGGGGTGCTCACGATCTCGGGGATCTGCGCCGTCGTCGTGGTCGACGACGGCTCGACGGACGGGACCGACGTCATCGCCGCTCGCGAGGGTGCCGAGGTCGTGAAGCACGCCCGCAACCACGGCAAGGCGGACGCGATGATGAGCGGTCTCGGTCGTGTGGCCGGCCTGCGTCGGGTCGGGCGCCTGCAGCCGGAGACGTCGGTGCTCTTCGTGGACGCCGACCTCGAGGCCTCGGCCCAGGCGGTCGGCGCCCTCGTCGGACCCGTCGCCCGTGGCGACGCCGACCTCACGATGGCGACCCTGCCCGAGCAGCTGGGCAGCGCCGGCGGACACGGCCTCGTGGTCGGCCTCGCCCGACGCGGCATCGAGGAGCTGACCGGCTGGTCGCCGACGCAGCCGCTCTCCGGCATGCGCTGTCTCTCACCGGCCGCCATCACCGCGGCCACGCCGTTCGCCCGCGGCTGGGGTGTCGAGGTCGGCATGACCGTCGACGTGCTCGAGGCGGGCCTGACGGTCCTCGAGGTGCCGTGCGACCTGCAGCACCGCGTCACCGGCACCGACTGGCGCGCGCAGGTGCACCGGGCCGGCCAGTACCGTGACGTGGCCCTCGCCCTCGGCGTGCGCCGACTGCGCCGCCGCCTCGGCCCCGGCTGACCCCCTTCGAAGTCGACTGCGCAATTGCCCACGGGAGAAAGTGGGCACTCGACGGTCCCGTCGCGTCGAGTGTGCAATTGCCTACGGGAGTAAGTGCGCACTCGACGGTCTCTTCGAGTCGAGTGCGCAGTTGGGCTACGGAGTAAGTGCGCACTCGACGGCCCCTGCGAGTCGAGTGGGCACTTGGCTACGGGAGAAAGTGGGCACTCGACGGTCCCGTCGAGTCAAGTGGGCAGTTGGGCTACGGAGTAAGTGCGCACTCGACGGCCTCTACAAGTCGAGTGTGCAGTTGCCTACGGGAGTAAGTGGGCACTCGACGGTCCTTTCGAGTCGAGTGTGCAGTTGCCTACGTGAGAAAGTGCGCACTCGGGGGCGGGGTGGTCGGTCCTCAGACGTGGTGACGGTCGCGACGCCGGCGTACCGGAGCGTTGCGCGCCTCGATGGACAGGAAGTGCATGACTGCCGACACGACGAGCGGCACCGTGAAGAGGGCGACGACCGGGGGGATCGCGGCGCCCGAGTCGTTGGTGAGGAAGCCGATACCAGCCATGACGATGACGGACAGCAGGCCGCGTCGCATGAGCGGTGCCTCCTCGAGCAGGCGCCGCAGCGGCTCCGTGCCGAGGATGCCGGGGCGCAGCACGATCAGAACCACGAGCACGATCAGCACGATGACGACGGCGAGCAGCACCGGCAGGTGGACCGCGAGGGTGATGTTGGCCCACAGCTTGCGCGACATGACGTCCCAGGCGCCGCCGTCGATCACCGTCTGCAGGAACCGGCCGGGGTGCGAGCGCTCGGACTCCGGCCGTCGCCAGTCGAGATAGCAGACGAGCCCGACGACGAGGCCGGCCACGAGCAGGACGATCGACACGTTGCGCAGCGACGTCCGCCACCCCATGACGCCCATGAGGAGGAAGCCGAGCGCCGGCACGAGCGCGATCGGTCCGCCGAAGTCAGCGCCCCAGGCCGGGAGCACGTCGACGGCCAGCGCGACGCCTCCGACGACGATGACGGCGAACACCGCCAGCCGCGGGGCGTTCCTCCTGACCAGCGCGTGCGCCAGGGCGGCGCAGAGCAGCAGGACGGCGGCGGCATACACCGCGAAGGCGACGTTGCCCATGCCGTAGAAGCGGCCGCCGACGAGCGGCTGGAGGCCGAAGATGGACGAGATCTGCAGGCGTGACCCGGTGAGCAGGTCGATGCCGATGACACCGGCCGTGAGTGCCGACATCGCCGCCAGCGGGCCGAGCGCGGAGCTGCTCCACGGGCCCTTGAGGCAGGCCAGGGTCAGCACGGCGCTGATGGCGAGGACGAGGACGAGCAGCAGCGCGACCAGCACGAAGGTGTTCGTCGACCACCGCCACCACGGGACGAGGTTGGCGAGGAAGGTCGCCGCCGGCATCGCGGCCGAGACGAGCCCGACGAGGCGCGCCAGGCGCAGCACCCGGGCCCGCGTGAAGCGGCGGTTCCAGGGTCGCGCCCGGCGGATGACGACCCACAGCACGAGCAGCGCCAGGGCCGTGCCGACGAGCCAGATGAGCAGGAAGGGCGCGACGATGCGGTGCATCGCGTCGGCCTTGGTGTCGATGTCGGTGAGCACCGTCAGCTTTGCCGCCGCGGTCGACTCGCTGTTGTTGGCGGATGGCACCACGGTGAGTGCACGGCCGCCGATGGCGGACTTCGGCTCGACGCCGCCGCGCTGGAGAATCGTGGCCGTGATGTCGGAGAGCTGGGCCACTCCGACCAGCCGCGTGGAGGCCGACGCGAGCAGGCCCGGGGCGTAGTGCGGTCCGCTCGCGGTCAGCAGCCGCAGGCGCTCCTGCTGGTCGCGATCCGCCAGGCCCACGACGACGAGGTCGGCCCCGTTGGGCATCGCGTCCATGACGAGCTCGATCCGGCGCTCGATGCCGTTGATCTTCTCGAGGTGACGCGTCGGGTCGGGGTCGCTCGAGCTGATGCCGCCCACGTCCACGATGCTGACCGGGCACTGCGCCAGGTCGGAGACGAGCGTCGTCGCCTGGAAGGGGGCGTACTTCGCGACCTTCCCGTCGGACGTCGCGGCGGCGAGCCCGGCGCCCGGTCCCACGGCCTGGATGCACGTCGTGTCCGCCGCGAAGCTGTCGCCTAGCAGGCCGAGCTGCGCCCGGAACTCCGCCTCTCGTGACGCCGTCGCGAGCGCGTCGAAGCCGATGACGCGGTAGCCGGCGCTGGCATCCCCCGCCACGGAGGGGAGCGGCGTGCACTGTGGACGGGACTCCGTCGTGTCGGGGCCGGCGGCCTCACCGGCCGACACCGTGGCCCAGCCGTCCGTCGGGCAGGTCGTCAGCCGCAGGCTCTTGACCGACACCGACGCGGCGGAACCGTCGCGGAGCAGGCCCCAGAGGATGGGCGTGTCCTCGGCCGACACGTCGTCCCAGGAGAGGCCCCCGAGCCCCACGACGACCAGGGACTCTCCTGGCTGTGGCGCGGTGGTGGGAGGCGCGGGGACGGTGGTGCGCTTGGCGTAGGCGAGCGTGAGCGCAGCCACCATCACCAGGAGCAGGACGACGAGCGTCTTGACGGGGTGGCGGCGGATCACGGGGGACAGACTACAAACCGAGGCTGTCCGCACCGGTCGAGGTCACAGGCTGGAATCGCAGGGCCCTGCGCGACCCGCGCAGCTACCCTTGCCGATCGTGGACGCCCCGACCCTGACGAGCCTGGCCAACGCGGCTGTCGTCGTCGCGCTGCTCGCCCTCGGTCGGGCCGTCGGGGCCCAGCTGCGTCTCCCGCGGGTCCGCCGCTACGTCGCGGCCCTCGAGAGAGTTCAGGTCCGGCTGCCCGAACCGCTCCAGGACGCGTCGTGACGCCGCCCCGCACTCCCGACCAGCTGCACCGCTTCGGCTACCTCGGCCCGCGCGGCACGTTCACCCAGATGGCGCTGGACGCCTGGGACGCCGCCGAAGGGCGCGACCACCTGCCGTTCGGCTCGGTCGACGCGGCGCTCTCGGCGCTGCGGGCGGGCGACATCGACGCCGCGATGGTGCCGATCGAGAACTCCGTCGAGGGCGGCGTCTCCGCGACCCTGGACTCCCTCGCCACGGGCGAGCCCCTCGTCGTCATCGGTGAGGTGCTCGTGCCGATCACCTTCGTGCTGTGCGCGCGACCGGGCCTGCCGCTCTCCGGCGTCCGCACCGTCGGCACGCACTCGCACGCCTGGGCCCAGGTGCGGGGCTGGATGGGCCAGCACCTGCCCGAGGCCGAGTACGTCCCGACCCTCTCGACGGCCGCGAGCGCCGCGGCCCTCGGGCAGCCCGGCGACGTCATGTTCGACGCGGGCGTGTGCGCACCGGTCGCCGCCCGTAACGAGGGGCTCGAGATCCTCGCCGAGGACATCGGCGACAACGCGTCGGCCGTCACTCGCTTCGTCCTCGTCGCGCGACCCGGCACGTTGCCCGAGCCGACGGGCGCCGACAAGACCACGGTCATGCTCTTCCAGCGGGACGACCACGCGGGCGGCCTGCTCGAGCTGCTCGAGCAGTTCGCGGTGCGGGGCGTCAACATGACCCGACTCGAGTCCCGGCCCACGGGCGAGGCCATGGGCTCCTACTGCTTCTCCATCGACTTCGAGGGCCACGTCCTCGACGCCCGCGTCGGCGAGACCCTCATGGGTCTGCGGCGCGTCTGTGCCGAGGTGCGCTTCCTCGGGTCCTACCCACGGGCGGACGGGGGTCGCCCCGACGCACGGCTGGGCACGTCCGACGAGGACTTCGACCGGGCGAAGGCCTGGCTCGACGAGCTGCGCGCCTGAATCGCCCTGACCCGAGAGCGCGGCGTCAGCCGATAGTCGCGCCCATCTTGAGCAGGAAGAGCGTCTCGTCGCCGACGACACCGTCGTCCCCGACGCGGTTGGCCTGCTGGAACCGCTGGACGACCTTCTTGGTCTCGGCACCGAACTCGCCGTCGACGGTGATGGTGCCGCCGGCGGCTCGCAGCGCGCGCTGGAGGGTGACGACGTCGGCCCCCTTGGAGCCGGCCTTGAGGGTGTCGTCACCGAGCGACCGCGAGATGAGCAGGACCCACATGCCGGCGTCGATGCGGCCGGGCTTGGGCGCCGGCCCCTCGAAGCCCGCCTCCACCTTCCTGACTGCCGCGCGGGTCGCGGGGCCGTAGACGCCGTCGACCTCCAGCGGGCCGTAGTCGGCGTCGTTGAGGAAGCACTGCAGGGCGCGCACCGCGGGATCCTTCGTGCCGGGCTCGAGGACGGGGTATGCCGGCAGCGTGCGTTCGCACGAACCGGCCACGCTTCCCGGGTCGGTCGGCTCCGGTGTCGTGGGAGTCGGGGCAGCGGTCGTGGTGGTGGCGGGCGCGCTCGGGGTCGGCTTCGTCGGGGTGAGCGGGTCGGCAGTCACCGTCGGGATGGGGGCCGTGGAGCCCGGGTCGGCGGTCTCGGCGATCGGTGCCGCCGTCGTGGTCGCCGTCGGCGACTCGACGGCGGACGTCGTCTGCGGCGTCGTCCCGCTGCAGGCCGTCAGCGTGAGGCCGAGGACGAGCGCCGCTGCAGCAGAGGTGAACCCACTCCGTCGACCGTGACCGTTCCGAACACCTGCCATGCCCTGCACCTGACTCCCCTGAGCTGAGTCGCGGTCCCTGACGCCCGCACGTCCGAGAAGTATGCGCCGACGGGAGCGAGCGCGCGAGCGCGACGCGCGGCGACGGCATACGCGGGTCGTGTCCGGTGGGCTCTCGTCTCGCCACGGGGCAGGAGAGGGGGCGCCGGTGCTGCCAGGCCCGGCGCCCCACGGTCGGGACCGCCCCCTGGAAGTCCCGAACCCCTTGCAGGTCACCGAGCCTGCTGCCCCTCCGCAGCACCCCGATCCAGCCCGGTGACCAATCCCCCTGACCACCCAGAGCCGTCTCGTCCGGGCTTGATACGTCTCGTGACGAAAAAGTTCGGGGCGCCCGATGTATCAGGAAACCGAGTACGGACACTCAGTCGGGTGTAAGGGTCTTTCCAACACGATCCGCCCCTCAGGAGGTTGTTGATGTCAGAGTCGGGTCCCGACGCCCCCCAGGGAGCGAACGGCGAGCACGCGGCCGGTGGCTCCCGCCGCCCCGAGCGCCCGCCCGTCCGCGCCCTCGACCCGGCCACGGCGATGCGCCTGACCGACGGTCGTCCGCCGCTTCCCGCTCTCTATCTCTCCGACCGCCTGCTCGTGCGTAGCGCGGTGGGCCGGCCCCGCGGTCTCGACGACCTGCGCACGGCGCTCGGCAGGCTCGAGCTCGACTTCCGGGTGACGCCGCGGGCCGACGGCTCGCCGCGTGACCTCGACCAGCCCACCTGGGGCACGAGCATCACGCTCCAGCCCACCCGCTCCATCGACCCCGTCGACGCATGGAGCGTGCTCCAGCGTCTGCGCGAAGCCGGTGAGCCGGTTGCCGAGCAGCTGAGCCTCGAGCACGTCCTCCGCCCTGCCGACGGCTACTGGGGCGGCGTGGGTGGCTACTGGGGCGGCGTCGGTGGCTACTGGGGTGGTGTCGGTGGTTACTGGGGCGGCGTGGGAGGGTCCGCGCTCCAGGAGTACTCCGTGCCCGGCCGCGGCGGCCGTATGCCGGTGGCCCTGGCCCTGCCCGACCCGCGCCTGCGGGCCCGGCCCCTCGACCGCAACCCCGTCGTCGTCGTGCCGGACACGGCCATCGCGGCACACCCGTGGTTCACGGACGGGGAGGGGGTCGTGCGACTGGAGCTCAAGGACGGCCGTCTCGTGCCGGTGAGGACGCCCAAGCCCGTCGACCCGCCGATCTCCGTGCCCGCACCGACAGAGCCCGTCGGTCTGCTCCAAGGGCACGCCACGTTCATCGCCGGACTCGTCCGCCAGGGCTGCCCCGAGGCGACGATCCTCTCGATCCCCGTCATGGGCGACGACGGCGTCGTCGACGAGAGCGTCATGCTCGACGTCCTCCAGGCCCTGCTCGACCGGCACGTCCACGGGCAGGAGCACGACGACGCGTCCGAGGTCGTCGACGTCCTCTCGCTCTCGCTCGGCTACTACGCCGAGGATCGCAGCTACACGTCCGGTCCCGTCGCCGACCTGCTCGACCGGTTCGCCGAGCACGGCGTTCTCGTCGTGGCCGGCGTCGGCAACGACGGCACGGACGCGCCGTTCGTGCCGGCGGCGCTCGCAGCCGCACCGCCGAAGCGCATCACCGCCAGGTCGGTGCCGCCCCTGGCGAGCGTCGGCGCGACCAACCCCGACGGCGCGACCGTCGCGCTCTTCTCCAACAACCTCACGGTCGTCAGCGCGCTCCGATCCGGTGTGTCGGTGGTCAGCACCCTGCCGCTCACCAACGGCATGGGCCAGCCGTCCTCGCAGGTCTCTGCCGACGGCACGGTGCGCTGCACCGTCGACCCCGACGACTACACGGGCGGCTTCGGCATCTGGAGCGGCACCTCCTTCTCCACTCCGGTCTTCGCGGCAGAGCTCGCGGCGGCCCTCATCGGCGAGGGCGGCCTGACCGACGTCTCGTCGCCCGCCATGCGCAAGCGCGCCCTGCGCGCGCTGCGCACCTGCATCGGAAGGGCTCGATCATGACGCCGACCCCCACCGCCCCCGACGGCCTCGGGACTCTCGCAGGCAGGGCCTTCGCCGCCTACCGCGCGGGCGAGCGTGAGCGGCTCTCCGAGCTGGTCGACATCGTGACGCCCGTGCTCTGGAACGCCGCCCGTTCCCAGGGTGGTGCGCCGGCGACGTGCGAGGACGCCATCCAGACGGCGTTCCTCCAGCTCGTCGACCGGGCGGACTCGATCAACGAGCCGGCGGCCGTGCTCGGGTGGCTCGTCGTCGTCGTCAAGCGCGAGGTCTGGCGCCTGGCGCGCGGGGCGCGGCGCGAGTTCGGTGTCGAGGAGGTGCCGGAGGCCCCGGCGCAGCAGCTCGATCCCGAGGCGCAGACGATCCTCTCCGAGCGTCAACGCGTGCTGTGGAGCCACGTCGCGACCCTCACCCCGCGATGCCAGGAGCTCCTCCGGGTCATCGCGTTCGCCGACCGTCCCGACTATGCCGCGATCGCGGAGTCGTTGGGCATGCCCGTCGGCAGCATCGGCCCGACCCGCGGCCGCTGTCTCCAGAAGCTGAGGACCACCCTCGGCACCGACCCCGGATGGGCGGTCTGACATGACATCTCACACTGACGCCATCGATGCCCGCGACATCGCCAACCTCAACCAGGTACGTGACCTCTTCCGTCACGCCGACCCGGTGCCGAGCGACCTCGCGGAGCGGATCAAGTTCGCGATCACGGTGCACGCCCTGCATGCGGAGGTCGCCGAGCTCATGGACTCGTCGCTGCTGACGACGCGCAGCGTGGACGCCAAGGTCGAGCCGACGCCGACCGACTCGGTCACCTTCACGGCTGCGGCGGTGAGCCTCATGGTCTCCGCGGGACCGGCCGAGTCCGACGCCATCGATGACGCCGACGAGCGCGTGCGAGTCGACGGCTGGGTCACGACGCCGGGCGCGCAGATCGAGGCAGTGACGACCGAGGGCAGCTCGACGGTCATTTCGGATGCGAACGGACGGTTCGTTCTGGATGATCTACCCCATGGGCCGGTCCACTTCGTCGTGACCGACCCGGGCAACGAGGACATGCGACCGGTCATCACCCCGACGATCCAGATCTGACGCTCCTGATCTGAGGTGATGGGCGGCCCAGAGCGAGAGGCCAGGCGGGAGCCATCGATCTGCTCGAGAGTGCACGCACCCTGCGCGAGCAGGGTGCCGCGGACAACATGGCCGGGAGGCCGGTCGATGCGGCGCGCTCGCTGACCGCGGCCCTGGACGAGATCGACCGCGCAGCCGGGTCGGCTCCCGCGCGGGAGCGCCTCGAGCTGCGGTGCAAGACCCTCATCACGCTCGCCCTGACGGAGTTCATGCTCGCCGGGGTCGAGCCCGCCACCGCGCGCCTCTCGGAGGCGGAGAAGCTCGTCGACGACCTCGGCGACGACGCGCTCCGCGCCCGGCTCGACTACCAGCGCGCCAACATCCACGGTCGCGTCGGCGACCTCGCCTCGGCGTGGGACGGGCTCGAGGGCGCCGTGCGTCGTCTCGACGCCTTCACCGAGCAGGAGCAGTGCTCGGTGCACCTCAGCCGCGGGATGCTCGCCTTCGAGCTGTTGCGACCGCAGGAGGCGCTCGAGTCGTTCGCGGAGGCGGCGCGCCTCGCGCACGACCTCGGTGGGGTCGCGCAGGAGTTCATGGCCCGCCACAACGAGGGGTATGCCGCCTACCTCCTCGGCGACATCCCGCGCTCCCTCGCCGGCATGGCGCTGGCCGAGGAGCTCGAGTCCGACGTCTTCACGGGGCCGGCCCGCCTCGACCGCGCCCAGGTCCTGCTCGAGGCCGGGCTCGTCAAGGAGGCGGTCGAGGCCCTGCACGGAGGCCTCGAGGCCCTCGAGGGCGACGGCCACGACCAGATGCGGGCCGAGTTCGAGCTCGCCCTGGCCCGCGCGCACCGGTTGCTCGGGCACCTCGACCTGGCGGCGGCGGCCGCGGCGTCCGCCCACGTCACGTACGCCCGTATCGGGGCGACGGCGTGGGCGGCCAAGGCGATGCTCGTGGGGCTGCTCGTCGACCTCGACCGGCAGCGGCGCACTCGTCGCGGCCGCACTCGCGACGGTGGGGGCGAGCCGGGACGCGAGCAGCCCGACGCCGAGCGGCCCGACGCCGAGCAGCCCGACGCCGAGCGGCCCGACGCCGAGCAGCCCGACGCCGAGCAGCCCGACGCCGAGCAGCCCGACGCCGAGCGTGCCGACGCCGAGCTCGTCCGGCGGGTCGTGGGTGTCGGGGACGCCGCGGTCGCCCGCGCCGCGGCAGCGACGGCCGACGAGCTGACCGAGGTGGCGACCGAGCTGGGCGACTCCGAGCTCGCCGACAGCGCGCGGGTCGTCGCGGCGCAGGCGCTGCTGCTGGCCGGCGATCCGGCCGGCGCGAACACGAGGCTGCTGAGCCTCGAGAGGGTCTCGACCGGCTCGCTGTCCGACGAGCTGGAGGCGGCGGTCGTCACGGCGATGACGCTCGTCGCCACCGGCGGCCTCACGCCGGCCCGGCGCATCCTTGTCCGGGCCTCCCGCCGACTGGCCGCCGGCCAGCAGGGCAGCGCGAGTCTCGACCTGCGCACGGCTCGTGCGGTCCACGGAGCCCGGCTCTCCGAGCTCGACCTCGAGCTCGCCGTGCCGCGCGGCAGCGCCGCGGTGCTCGAGGCCCTCGAGCGGTGGCGCAGCGCCACCGACCGTCTCCCGTCGCTCGGCCGACCGGACGACGAGCAGCTCGCCCAGCTCACCGAGCAGCTGCGCGCCGTGCGGGGCCACCTCCGCGGCGAGAGCGACCCGGAGCACGTGCGCGAGCTGCACGACCATGCCTCGCGTCTCGAGCGGCAGATCCGTGACCGGGACTGGGCCCTGAGCCGCAGCGGCGGGGCCTCTCGTGCGCCGGTCCGCGTCCGCCAGGCGCGCGAGCACCTCGTCCAGGCCGACCGCGACCTCGTCTGGTTCTTCCGGCACCGCGGTCGCATCGGGGCGGTCGGCGTCGTCGGGGGACGCGCGACGATGCGCGACCTCATGGCGGCCGACCGGGCCGCCGAGCTCGCCCAGCGCGTACGCGTCGATCTCCGGGCCGCCGCCACGCACCACCTCGGGCCGCTCGCCGGGGCCGTCTGGTCCTCCCTGCGGGCGAGCGTGGCCGAGCTCGACGACGCCCTCCTCCGCCCGTGGCGGACCGACCGCGGGCTCGTCGTCGTGACGTGTCCCGAGCTGTCGGCCCTCCCTTGGGCGCTCCTGCCGTCCATGACCGGACGCCCGTTCACGGTCGCGCTGTCTCTGACGTCGTTCGCCCGACGCGCCGCGGGGCATGACGACGCCACCGGCGGCCCCGTCGGTGGTGCTGACGGCGCCGATCGAGGCCGAACGACGGACGTCCACGTCAGCGTCGGCCCGTCGGTGCCCCGCGCGTCGAGCGAGGGTCGCGCGATCGTCGGCACGTGGGGCTCCCGCGCCCACCTCGCCGAGCCGTCCCGTCGGTTCGAGCTCGTCAGGGCGCTCGCGCGGCCGGGCGTCGTCCACGTCGCCGCGCACGGCACCCACCAGGTGGAGTCACCGCTCTTCTCCTCGTTGGTGCTCCACGACGGGCCGGTCTTCGCGCACGAGCTGCAGCCCACCGGCGTGCGCGCCGACCACGTCGTGCTCTCGGCGTGCGAGGTCGGGCTCACCTCGCCCCGCCCGGGGCACGAGTCCCTGGGCCTCGCCCTGTCGCTGCTCTCGCTCGGCGCGCGCTCGGTCGTGGCTGCCGTGTCACCCGTGCCCGACGACGTCGCCGCGACGACCATGACGCGTCACCACGAGCTGCTGGCCTCCGGCCTCCCGGGCGACGAGGCACTGGCGCGCGCCGTGGCCGAGACCGACGACGTCGCCGCCGCCTTCCTCAACGTCGGCGGCCAGCACAGCCCCTGAGGCCGAGTTCTGTCTCGCGTCAGCGGACGAGGCAGGGACGCTTGGGGTCGAAGGTCCAGCCGTCAACGAGGTACTGCATGGCCACGGCGTCGTCGCGTGCGCCGAGACCGTGCTCGAGGTAGAGCTCGTGCGCCGCAGCGAGCGCCTCGCGGTCGAGCGTCACCCCGAGGCCCGGCGCGCTCGGCACCTCGATGGCGCCGTCGGCGATCTGCAGCGGCGCGGTGGTCAGTGCCTGGCCGTCCTGCCAGATCCAGTGCGTGTCAAGGGCCGTGATCTGCCCCGGAGCTGCGGCCCCGACGTGGGTGAACATCGCGAGCGAGATGTCGAAGTGGTTGTTGGAGTGTGACCCCCACGTGAGGCCGAAGTCGTTGCACAGCTGTGCCACCCGGACGGAGCCCGCCATCGTCCAGAAGTGCGGGTCGGCGAGCGGGATGTCGACGGCGTCGGTGCGGATCGCATGCGCCATCTCACGCCAGTCCGTCGCGATCATGTTCGTCGCCGTCCGCAGGCCGGTCGCGCGCTTGAACTCGGCCATGGTCTCCCGCCCGGAGAAGCGCCCTTCAGGGCCGACAGGGTCCTCCGCGTAGGCGAGCACGTCGTCGAGCCCGGTGCACAGGCGCACGGCGTCGTCGAGCAGCCAGCCGCCGTTGGGATCGAGGGTGACGCGCGCATCGGGGAAGCGGCGAGCGAGGGCGGTCACCGCGGCGACCTCCTCCTCGCCGGCCAGCACACCGCCCTTGAGCTTGAAGTCGGTGAAGCCGTAGCGCTCCTGGGCGGCCTCTGCGAGCGCGACGACGGCCTCGGGGGTCAGCGCCTCACGACGGCGCAACTGCGACCAGCGGTCGACGCCGTCGTCGCCGACGAGGTAGGGCAGGTCCGTGCGCGCCGGATCCCCGACGTAGAAGAGGTAGCCGAGCATCGGCACGTGCGAGCGCTGCTGTCCGTCGCCGAGCAGCTCGGCGACGGGGACGCCGAGGTGCTGCCCCACGAGGTCGAGCAGGGCCGACTCGAGCCCGGTGACGGCGTGCACGGTCGTGCGGAGGTCGAAGGTCTGGGCGCCTCGACCGCCCGCGTCGCGGCCGGCATACGCCTCCGCGACCAGCCGAAGCAGCTGGCGGAACCGGGCGATCTCATGGCCCTCCAAGAGCTCCGCGGCCTCCCGTACGGTCGCGGCGATCCTCTCGCCACCGGGCACCTCGCCGAGGCCGGTGTTGCCGTCACTGTCGGTGACGATGACGACGTTGCGGGTGAAGAAGGGACCGTGCGCGCCGCTGAGGTTGAGCAGCATGCTGTCGTGCCCGGCGACGGGGACGACCTCGACCGAGGAGATCTTCGGCGACATGGGGGTGCTCCTGTCAGTCCTGGGCCGGTCGCAACCGGCCGTCGATGCGCTGGGTGACGCCCCACGGGTTGTCGTCGCGGGTCGCCTCGGGCAGGAGGTCGGCCGGCACGTCCTGGTAGGCGACCGGTCGCTGGAAACGGTAGATGGCGAGGGAGCCGACCGACGTGGTCCGCGGGTCGCTCGTGGCAGGGAACGGCCCACCGTGGACCATCGCGTGCCCCACCTCGACCCCGGTCGGCCAGCCGTTGAAGAGGATGCGGCCCGCCTTCGTCTCGAGCAGCGGTAGCAGGGTGCGCGCCGCATCGTGGTCGGTCTCGCCGGCCTGGACGGTGACGGTGAGCTGGCCTTCGAGGCCACGGATCGCGTCAGCGAGCTCCGCCACGTCGTCCCAGCGCACGACGAGACCTGCAGCGCCGAAGACCTCCTCGCCGACCGCTGGGTCGTCGCGGAGGGCTGCGGGGGTCGTGGACGCGAGCAGCGGCGGGGGCGCGTTGACGCCCTCGCCGGGGCTCCCCTCGGCCTCGACCGTGACACCCGCCGCGCCACGCAGCGTGCCGGTGCCCTTGTCGAAGGCCTGGGCGATCCCGGAGGTGAGCATGGTCTGGCCGGTCGACTGCGCGACGGCGCGGGCGGCGGACGCGAGGAAGGCGTCACCGTCGGGACCGGTGGGCACGAAGGTGAGCCCGGGATTCGTGCAGAACTGCCCGGACCCGAGCGTGAGTGAGCCGACGTAGCCCGCCGCGAGCTCCTCCGCGCGTCCGCCGGCGATGCTGCCGGGCAGCACGACGACAGGGTTGACCGAGCTCATCTCGGCGTAGACGGGGATCGGTTCACGACGTGCGGCCGCGGCCGCGACGAGGGCGAGTCCGCCGGTGCGTGACCCGGTGAAGCCGACGGCCTTGATCCGCGGGTCGCGCACGAGCGCCTGACCGACCGATGTGCCGCTGCCGAAGACCAGTGAGAAGACGCCGCCCGGCAGGCCGCTGGCCGCAACGGCGCGCGTCACGGCCGCCCCGACGAGCTCGCTCGTGCCGGGGTGTGCGTTGTGCGCCTTGACGACGACGGGGCACCCGGCGGCGAGCGCGGATGCCGTGTCGCCGCCGGCGACGGAGAAGGCGAGCGGGAAGTTGCTCGCCCCGAAGACAGCGACCGGGCCGACCGGGATGTGGCGCTGGCGGATGTCGGCCCGTGGGATCGGGGTGCGTTCCGGCAGGGCCGGGTCGATGCGTGCTTCGAGGTGGTCCCCGAGGCGCACGACCGCGGCGAACATCCGCAGCTGACCCGCCGTTCTACCCAGCTCGCCCGTCAGGCGGGCGAGCGTGAGACCGGACTCGGCCGCGGCTCGCGCGACGATCTGCTCGCCGTCGGCCTCGATCTCGTCGGCGACCCTCTCGAGGAACGCGGCCCGCTCGTCGGGCGTCGTCGCGCGATAGGCGTCGAACGCGGCCTCGGCGGCTCGCGTCGCCGCCTGGAGCTGGTCCTCGTCGACGAACGTGTAGTGGGGCGCGAGGTCCTCCCCGGTCGCCGCCTCGACAGCGGGCGAACCGGGCAGGCGCCCGACCATCGGCTCGCCAGCGATGATGGAGTGTCCGGTCAGGGTGGTCATGCGCAGGGACTCCGTTCTCAGCTGATCTTGTCGATGAGGATCGTGAGGTCGCTGACGTCCTGCTCGCTGAGGTTCGTCAGCGGAGGCCGGACAGGACCCGCGGGCCGGCCGATGGCGGCGAGACCGCCCTTGATGATGGACACGGCATACCCGCGCTCGCGGTCGCGGATGTCGAGGTAGGGCAGCACGAAGTCGTTGAGCTTGCGGTAGACGGCATCCCTGTCCTGACGGCGGACGTCCTCGTAGAAGCCGACCGCGAACTCCGGCACGAAGTTGAAGATCGCCGACGAGTAGGTCGTGACGCCGAGCTGGAGGAGCGGCAGGGCGAACGTCTCTGCCGTCGGGAGGCCGCCGATGTAGAGGAGTCGGTCGCCCACCCGGGCGTAGGTGCGGGTCATCTCCTCGATGTTGCCGACGCCGTCCTTGAGACCGATGAGGTTGGGGTTGCGCTCGGCGGCCTCGGCGACCGCGATGTCGCCGAGGACGGCGTTGGCGCGGGAGTAGGCGATGACCCCGAGGTTGGTCGAGCGGCAGACGGCCGAGATGTGCTCGACGAGGCCGCGCTGTCCGGCCTCCGTCAGGTAGGGCGGGAAGAGCAGGAGGCCGTCGGCGCCCGCAGCCTCCGCGGCCTGCGCCTGCGCGATCGCGACGGCCGTGCCGCCGGTGGCCGGGGCCAGGACGGGCACCGTGCCGCCGATCTCGTCGACGGCCACCCGGACGACGGTGTCGATCTCCTCGGTACGGAGAGAGAAGCCCTCGCCCGTGCCGCCGGCGGCGAAGAGGCCGGCGACGCCGTAGCCGCTGAGCCACGAGAGGTGCTCACGGTAGCCGGCCTCGTCGAAGGCGAGGTCGGGAGTGAAGTGCGTGACGGGGAACGACAACAGACCGGTGCCCAGCTGGTGAGCGATTTCGTCGGGAGCCAGGGGCACGTGAACGTCCTTTGCGACAGGGCGGCCGGGCGTCTCGCTGAGTCGAGACCCGCCGCTGGGCCAGTGAGGTGTGCACAGGCTATGAACCCTTGTGGATACCTGTCCAAGACGCATTGTGTATGCCGTGATGCTCGGTGAGCATCACGCCGGGACTCGGTCAGGTGCCGTTCGCGCCGAGCTGCATCCGCCCGATCTGCGCCAGGACGCGTCGCAGCAGGGGACTGCGGCGCCCCCGTGCCCAGATGGCGTGCAGCTCGACGGGGTGGCCGGGCGTCTCGCTACCGTCGGGGTCCCCACCGCCGTCGACGAGGTCCTTGTACACCACGCCCTGCACCCCGAGCGATCGAGCGGAGGCGGGCACCAGGGCGCATCCGCGTCCGGCGGCGACGAGCAGGACGGCGGTGAGGATCTGGTGCACCTGCTGCTCGACCCTCGGGTGCGCGTTCGTCAGGAATCGGACCGTCAGCTCGTGGAAGTAGCGCGACTGGACCGGGTGGTAGCCGATGACGCGCACGCCCTCGAAGTCGTCGGCGGTGAGGGGCCGCGCGATCGAGGCGAGGGGGTGGGCGGCCGGTACGGCCGCGCACAGGGCCTCACGGAAGACGACGCGCGACTCGAACTCGTTCGTGTCGAACGGCGGACGGGCGAGCCCGAGGTCCAGCTCTCCGCGGCGCAGGCCGTCGGCCTGGGCTGCCGTCACCCGCTCGTGGAGGATGACCTCAACCCCCGGGAGGCTGCGGTCGAGCTCGAGCAGCAGCTGACCGAGCATGCCGATGGCCGAGACCGCGGTGAAGCCGAGCCGCAGCGTCCCCGCTGCCCCGCCGTCGATGCGCCGGGCGACGTCTCCGGCGCTGTCGACGAGCGCGAGCAGACGATAGGACTCGTCGAGGAACGCGCGACCGGCTTCGGTGAGCGCCACCCGACGGTTGTCGCGCTCGAGGAGGGTCACCCCGACCGTGCGCTCGAGCTTCTGGATCTGCCGGCTCAGCGGCGGCTGCGTCATGTTGAGCCGTTCGGCGGCCCGTCCGAAGTGCAGCTCCTCGGCGACAGCCACGAAGGCGCGGACCTGGTCCAGGGTCATCATGCCGCTCGACGATACAGGCAAGGTATCAACCGATGCAGCATCGGGTTTGGACAGGCATTGAGCGATCTTCGTAGGGTCTCCCGTCAAGGGACCGCATCCGCCCCCCAGCGCCCCGCCCCGGACGGCGCATCAGCTCGAGGAGACCTTCAATGACGAACGTTCGAACGAGGCGCCGTGTGGCGACCGCAGCAGGCGCCACCGCCCTCGCCCTCGTCCTCACCGCCTGTGGAGGCGTGAAGACCGGCTCCGGCGGCGGCAACGCCACCGGCGGGAGCGACTACCCGACGAAGAGCGTCGAGATGACCGTCGGCGCCTCCGCCGGCGGCAGCAGCGACCTCATCAGCCGGGCCATGTCCAAGGGCATGGGTCAGTCGCTCGGCGTGGCGATGCCGGTGGTCAACAAGCCCGGCGCCAACGGCGCGCTCGTGGCCAAGGAGCTGCAGAAGGCGGCACCGGACGGCTATTCGATCGCGATCCAGAACGCGTCGCTCTTCGCCATCACCCCGCTCGCGGTCTCGGAGGCCGAGGCCGTCAAGGTCGACGACTTCGACATCGTCTACGGCGTCTCGCGCGACGACTACGTCCTCGCGACCAACCCGAAGACGGGCTGGAAGAGCATCAAGGACATGAAGGCGTCCGGCAAGACCATCCGTTACGGCACGACCGGTGTGGGCACAGGTGCCCAGCTCAACTCCGCGCTCACCTTCGCGACGGCCGGCATCGATGCCACGGCCGTGCCCTTCGACGGCGGAGCCCCCAACCTCACCGCCCTGCTCGGTGCCCAGGTCGACGTGTCGACGATGCAGGTCGGCGAGGCCATCGAGAACATCCAGGCCGGCAAGCTCGTCCCGCTCGCCGTCTTCTCGGCCGAGCGGGTGCCGTTCCTGCCCGACGTGCCCACCGCCAAGGAGCAGGGCTTCGACGTCCAGGTCTCGCAGTACCGCTTCATCACCGTGCCCAAGGGCACGCCGCAGGCCGTCAAGGACAAGCTCGTCGAGGCCGCGAAGAAGACCTTCGCGACGGCGGAGTACAAGAAGTTCAACGAGGACAACAACCTCACGCCCCTCGAGGTGTCGGGCGAGGAGATCGCGACGCAGCTCAAGTCCGACCTCCAGTCCAACACCGACAAGCTGGCGAAGTTCAACATCTCGCTCGCATCCAAGAGCTGAGCGGGCGAAGCCGCGCCACCGGCCCTGGCGCGGGGCACTCCATCGCCCCGCGCCCGGGCCACCAGCCCCATGAGAACCCACTCGAAGAGGAGCCAGGGATGAGCACGACGAGCGGGCCCGAGCGTCCACCGGCCGCCGAGGCGGACATCCTCGAGGAGCTCAAGGCCGAGCTCGCCCACGACCTGGAGGAGGAGCGACCGCCCCATGCGGGCCCGCTTGCGCAGGTCGCTGCTGGCCTGGTCACCCTGGCCATCGGGATCGCGGGCGTCGCCCTGTCGCTCGGCTTCGGCCTCGGCAGCCTGACCCAGCCCGGCCCCGGTCTCTGGCCGTTCGTGGTGTCCGTGGCGGTGACCGCGCTGTCGCTGGCCCAGCTGGCCTTCGGGCGCGAGGCCCAGGACACCGAGACGTTCACCCGGTCGAGTGCCCTCACCGCGCTCGGGGTGCTGACGCTCGTCGGTCTGGCCGCCTTGCTGCCGATCATCGGCTTCGAGGTGCCGGCGCTGCTCGTCATGGTGATCTGGCTGCGCTTCCTCGGCGGCGAGTCCTGGCGCACGACCGCCGTCGTCAGCGTCGTCACTGTCGCCGCCTTCTATGCGCTCTTCGTCCTGGCGCTCTCCATCCCCCTCCCGCGCCTGATCTGACCGGAGGCCCACGTCATGGACTTCAGCCCCATCCTCACCGGCTTCGAGATCGTCCTGCAGCCGACGAACCTGCTGTACTGCCTCGTCGGTGTCGTCATCGGCATGCTCATCGGTGTCCTGCCCGGCCTCGGCCCCGCCGCGACCATCGCGATCCTGCTGCCGATCACCTACGGCATCGAGCCGGTGTCGGCGATCATCATGTTGGCCGGCATCTTCTACGGTGCGCAGTACGGCGGCACCATCACGTCGGTGCTGCTGCGCCTCCCCGGGGAGGCGAGCTCGGTCGTCACCGTCTTCGACGGGTTCGCGATGGCCAAGCAGGGGCGAGCCGGCGCCGCGCTCGGCATCGCGGCGATCGGCTCCTTCATCGGCGGCACCGTCGCCATCATCGGCCTGTCGGTCCTCGCCCCGGTCGTTGCGGGCTACGCCCTCGACTTCGGGCCGCCCGAGTATGCCGCCCTCGGCCTGCTCGGCGTGCTCCTCGTCTCGACGGTCGGCAACGGCGGCAAGCTCAAGGCCGTCATCGGGGCCGCGATCGGACTGCTCATCGCCACCGTCGGCCGCGACACCTTCACCGGTGCCGAGCGCTTCACCTTCGGCAACCTCAACCTCGCCGACGGCATCGACTTCGTGCCGATCGCCATGGGGCTCTTCGGCCTCGGCGAGATCCTCTACAACCTCGAGGAGAACCGGAAGAAGGTGCACGCACCGGCGAAGGTCACCAAGGTGTGGCCCTCCCGCCAGGACCTCAGCGAGTCGAAGGGTGCGATCGCCCGTGGGTCGGGCATCGGGTTCGGCCTTGGGGTGCTCCCGGGTGGCGGGGCCGTGCTGTCGTCCCTCGTGGCGTATGCCGTGGAGAAGCGCCGCGCCAAGCAGCCCGAGCGCTTCGGCCGGGGGGCCATCGAGGGTGTGGCCGCCCCCGAGACGGCCAACAACGCCGCGGCGACCTCGTCGTTCATCCCGCTGCTGACGCTCGGCATCCCGGCCAACGCGACGATGGCGCTGATGTTCGGCGCACTGCTCATCCAGGGCGTCCAGCCGGGCCCTCAGCTCGTCGACCAGCACCCCGACATCTTCTGGGGCGTCATCAACTCGATGTACATCGGCAACATCCTGCTGCTCATCATGAGCATCCCGATGGTCGGGATCTTCGTCCGGATCCTCAAGGTGCGACCGGCGATCCTCGCGCCGATCACCGCCCTCATCACGATGCTGGGCGTCTACACCGTCAACAACTCGGTGTTCGACATCTACCTCGTCATCGTGTTCGGCGTCATCGGCTACCTCATGAAGAAGTTCGGCTTCGACCCCGGTCCCATGGTGCTCGCGTTCGTCCTCGGAACGTTGATCGAGTCCTCCACGCGGCAGTCGCTCCTCATCTTCGGCGGCGACCCCACGGGATTCGTGAGCCGGCCGATCTCCGGGACGATCTTCGCGGCGATCCTCGCCGTCCTGCTCGTTCCCCTGGTGCGCAAGGTCTTCCGTGTGCGGCGTGGCGACTCGCAGCCGCCGGCCGCCACCACCGCGGCCGGCACCGACCGGACCACCACTGAGTCCACCCCCGAACGCGAGACCACGGAGGCGAAATGACCATCCTCGTCGGCTACCTCGACACCCCCGAAGGTCGTGCGGCACTCGGCGCCGGCATCGCCGAGGCACGTCTGCGCGAGCAGCCCCTCGTCGTCGTCAACTCGCCGCGGCGCGGGTCGACCGTCGACGCCGACATGGTCGACGACGACCACGTCGCCCGCGTCCGCGCGCAGGCCGCCCAGGCCGGTGTCCAGGTCGATGTGCGCCAGCCCCTGCACGGTGACTCGCTCGCCGACACGTTCGAGAGCCTCGTCGACGAGGTCGGCGCCTCCCTCGTCGTCATCGGCCTGCGTCACCGCAGCCCTGTGGGCAAGCTGATCCTCGGGAGCACGGCCCAGCGCATCCTCCTCGACGCGACCGTTCCCGTGCTCGCGGTCAAGGCGGAGCGCGGATGAGCTTCGACCGCTCCCGCATCGCGTCGGTCTCGGTCACCCCGGTCGCGTTCGAGGACCCGCCGCTGCTCAACGTCGTCGGGGTGCACCAGCCCTACGCCCTCCGTGCGATCGTCCGGGTGCGCACCGACACCGGGTCGGTCGGCCTCGGCGAGACCTATGGCGACGAAGCCCAGCTCCAGCGGCTCGAGGCGGTCGGGCGCGCGGTCCTCGGCCACGACGTCTACGACCTCAACGGGCTCTGGCGGACGGCTGCCGAGGCCCTCGGAGGCGGCGCGGCAGATGCCGGTGCGAGCTTCGGCGGCATGCTCCAGGTCGACTCCGCCGTCGCGACGGCCTACTCGCCGTTCGAGGTGGCCTGCCTCGACATCCAGGGGCACGAGACGGGGAGGCCCGTCAGCGACCTGCTGGGTGGGGCCGTTCGCGACACGGTGCCCTTCAGCGCCTATCTCTTCTACAAGTGGGCCGGGCACCCCGGCCGGTCCGACGACGACTGGGGTGAAGCCCTCACGCCCGACCAGCTCGTCGTCCAGGCCAAGCGCATGGTGACGGCATACGGCTTCGACGCGATCAAGCTCAAGGGCGGCGTGCTGCCGCCCGACGACGAGATCGACGCGATGCGCGCCCTGCGCGCGGCGTTCCCCGACCACAAGCTGCGCATCGACCCCAACGGCGGCTGGTCCGTCGACACGTCGATCCGGGTCGCCCACGAGCTCGCAGACGTCCTCGAGTACCTCGAGGACCCGACGCCCGGCATCGACGGGATGGCAGCGGTCGCCCGCGAGACCGACCTGCCCCTCGCGACGAACATGTGCGTCATCGCGTTCGAACACCTCGCGCCTGCGGTGCGCGCGGATGCCGTGGGTGTCGTGCTCTCGGACCACCACCTGTGGGGTGGCTTGCTGCGCTCCCGTCTGCTCGCCGGCATCTGCGACACGTTCGGCATGGGTCTGTCGATGCACTCGAACAGCCACCTCGGCGTCAGCCTCGCGGCGATGACGCACCTCGCCGCGGCGACGCCGAACCTCACGTACGCGTGCGACACCCACTACCCGTGGAAGACCGAGGAGGTCGTGAAGCCGGGAGTGCTCGACTTCGTCGACGGCTCGGTCGCGGTGCCGACCGGACCTGGTCTCGGTGTCGAGCTCGACGAGGAGGCACTCGGCCTGCTGCACGAGCAGTACCTCTCGTGCGGCATCCGGCGGCGCGAGGACACCCTGTACATGCAGTCGGTGCAGCCGGGCTTCGAGGTCAACACCACCCGCTGGTGAGTCCGCTCAGCCTTGCTGGAGGCGGGCTCGCGAGTTGGACAGGTGCAGACGCATCGCGGCACGCGCCGCCGCACCGTCGCCGCGGGCGATTGCCAGGTGGATGTTCTCGTGCTCCAGGACGACCCGCGTCAGGTGCGTCGCGTCGGAGACGGTGTAGGCCGGCTCGAGCCGGGTGCGCGGCAACATGATCATCATCGGTCCGAGCGACGCCAGCAGGTCGGAGTAGAAGCGGTTGCCCGACGCGACCGCGATCCGCAGGTGGAACTCGTAGTCGGCCTCGACGTCGCCGCTCGCCTCCTCACCCGCGTGGTGCAGGTCGCGCAGGGCCCGCTCGATCGCCTTGGCCTGCGCGTCGGTCCGTCGCTCGGCGGCGAGGCCCGCCGCCTCCGACTCGATGCCGATGCGGAAGTCGATCATGTCGAGCACGTCGCGGTGCGTACGGACCCGCTCGGCGCCGACCTCGAAGCGCTCGGTCTCCGGGAGGGCGAGCACGAACGACCCTCGGCCCTGGAACGTCTCGACGAGGCCGGCGGCCTGCAGGCGCGAGATGGCCTCGCGCACGACGGTGCGGCTCACGCCGAACTCGGTGACGAGGGCGGCCTCCGTCGGCAGCTTCTGGCCGGGCTCGATCTGGCCGGCCAGGATGCGCTCCTTGAGCCGCTCGACGAGCTCGTGGGCCAGGCTTCGACCGGTGTCGCGGTCGAGCCGTCGCTCGTCGTCGCTCGCTGCGGGGGTCACGGCGCCCAACCTAGTCGGCGCACAGCACGACGTGATCAGGCCCGCCCGACCTCGAAGGTGTCGACCGTCCACGCGCGGGCCTGGTCACTGATCGTGAAGCCGAGGCCCGGTCGGTCGGGCACGACCATGCGCCCCTCGCGGGTCTCGAGGCGCTCGTCGAAGAGCGGGTCGAGCCACTCGAAGTGCTCCACCCACGGCTCGCGCGGGTAGCAGGCGGCGAGGTGCAGGTGGATCTCCATCGCGAAGTGCGGGGCGAGCTGGAGGCCCGCGTGGTCGGCGAGCGTGGCGAGCCGCAGGAACGGGGTGATGCCACCGACCCGCGGGGCGTCGGGCTGGATGATGTCGGCCGCGCGGGCCTCGATGAGCCGGACGTGCTCGGCCACGCTGGAGAGCATCTCACCGGTGGCGATCGGGGTGTCGAGGGCGGCGGCCAGCTGGGCGTGGCCCTCGGCGTCGTAGGCGTCGAGCGGCTCCTCGATCCAGACGAGCCCGAGATCCTCGACGGCGCGGCCGAACCGCAGGGCGGTGGCGCGGTCCCACTGCTGGTTGGCGTCGACCATGAGCGGGACGTCGTCGCCCAGGTGCTCGCGCACGGCGGCGAGCCGCTGGAGGTCTGTGCCGGTGTCGGGCTGGCCGACCTTGATCTTGATGCCGCCGATGCCGGCCGCGAGCGACTCGGTGGCACGCTCCTTGACCTCCTCGATCGGGGCGTGGAGGAAGCCGCCTGACGTGTTGTAGGTGCGCACGGAGTCGTGGTGCGAGCCGATGAGCTTCGACAGGGGCAGGTCGGCGCGGCGGGCCTTGAGGTCCCAGAGCGCGATGTCGACGGCCGCCAGGGCTTGGGTGGCGACTCCGGAGCGCCCCACCGAGGCGCCGGCCCAGAGCAGCTTGTCGTAGACCCTGGCGATGTCGTTGGGGTCCTCGCCGACGAGGCCGTCGGCCACCTCCTTGGCATGGGCGAACTGGGCGGGACCGCCGGCTCGCTTGCTGTAGCTGAAACCCGTGCCGCGGTGGTCCTGCTCGGTGCTGATCTCGGCGAAGAGCAGCACCACCTCGGTCATGGGCTTCTGCCGGCCGGTCAGCACCTTCGCGTCGCTGATCGGGGTGGGCAGGGGCAGGACGACGGACGAGAGGGCGACGTGGCGGATGCGGTCGGCGGTCATGGCAGATCCTCGGGGGCGCGCGGGGGATGACCCGAGTGATCATATGACTCACCAAGTTGTCTGACAAGTTGGGGAGTGACGACCGGCACGCTGGCCCGCCGAGACGGCGCAGTGTCCGGGCGCGCTGGCAGACGCTCTCTCAGGCCGCCTGACGGAGCGCCTTCATCTCGCGGCGTTTGCGCAGTGCCATGGCGAGCGCGATCTTGCGCGCGTCGATCGACAGCTCACGGAGCATGCCGGAGATCGGGTTCGTGAAGCCGGAGAACCACAGGCCCCTCGCGCCCCGGGCGGTGCGGCCGCCGCGCTCGACCGGTCGGCCCTTCCCGTCGAGAACGCCCAGGTGGCCGATGAGCGGCTCGAGGCCCTGGGTGTAGCCGGTGGCGAGGACGACGAGGTCGGGCTGGAGGCGTGAGCCGTCGGCGAGCAGGACGTCGTCGCCGTCGAGCTCGCGGAGCGCGGCCACCGGCTCGACGGCGCCGGACCGGATCGCGGCGATGATGCCCACGTCCTGCACCGGGATCGCGTTGTCGCGCTCCACTCGCGTCAGCAGACCCGTGTCGGGCCGCGGCATCCCCTGCGCCGACAGGTCCGGGGTCTGGAGCCGCGCGACGAGCGGGGCGACCCGGTCGACGAAGGTCGTGGGCAGGCGCCGCACGGCGATGCCGGTGTACTGGGCGGCATACGGGCCGGTGTTGCGGCGCAGGATGTGCGGGACGGTGCGCACCGCGAGGCGCACGCGCGCGGCGCCGTGCTCGACGAGGTCGACGGCGAGCTCGGTGCCGGTGTTGCCGGTGCCGACGACGAGGACGTCCTTGCCCGCGTGTGCCGATCCGTTGCGGTAGTCACGCGCCAGGACGACCTCTCCCGAGTAGCCCTCCAAGCCGGGCACATCCGGTGGGCGCGGCGTGTGGTTGAAGCCGGTCGCGATCACGGCGTAGGGCGCGGTCAGCGTGGTCCCGTCGGCGAGCGTGACGATCCACGAGTCGAGGTCGGGCGAGCGGTCGACACGGCGCACCTCGGTGCCGAGGCGTACGTCGAGCCGGTGGTGGGCGGCATACAGCTCGAGATAGCGCACGACGTCGTCGCGGGCGACCCAACGGCCCATCTCCTTGGGGATCGGCAGGCCGGGCAGACCGGAGAGCTCGCGCGGCGTGTGGAGGCGGAGACGGTCGTAGTGGCTGCGCCACGACGTGCCGACGCCGTCGCTCCGCTCGAGGACGACGCCGTGCAGCCCTCGCTGGCGCAGGGCGGCAGCGGTGGCGAGACCGGCAGGGCCGCCTCCGATGATGAGGGCGTCGACGGGTGCGCTGGTCCGGGTCACAGTCGGAATCTAGTGCCGCAACGGGTCCGACGCTCCGGAGGACGTGACGATGACGCCGCCGTGCAGGACGAGCACGGGGCGCAGCAGCGCCTCCGCGTCGTCGTCGGCGCGTCCCGCGACGACCAGGAGATCGGCGGGCATCCCGGCACGAAGCCGGCCGGCGCGGTCGGCGATGCCCATCCCATCCGCAGGCGCCGACGTGCACAGCCGCAGTGCCGTGTCGGCGGTCAGCCCCATCATGCTGACGAGCTGGGTGGCCCCGAGCACCATGACGTCGTGCGGCTTCGCCGGGCTGATGCCGGCGTCCGTGGAGAGGAAGCAGTTGGCTCCAGCCTCGACCAGGCGCCTGAGGTGGGCGAGCAGCGCCGGCATCCGGATGGCGATGGCAGGTGGCACGGGGAGGCCGGTGATGTACCCGCCCGTCAGCGACAGCGGAGTGCCGGACGCCGCCAGTCTGTCGACGAGCGCCGTGTCCTCGGCGATCCCCTCCGCGCTCATGAACGAGCAGTGCTCGATGGTGTCGACGCCCGCTGTCAGCGCGTCGGCGACACCGCCCGTCCCGTGAGCGTGCGCCGCGACGGGAAGGCCTGCGGCGTGGGCTGACTCGACGACCGCCCGCAGCTCGGTGACACCGAACTGCGACTCGTGCGGCGCCGATCCCGGAGTGAGCTGCCCTCCGGTCGCCATCACCTTCACGACGTCTGCGCCCGCCGCGACAAGTCGGCTCACAGCAGCGCGCAGAGCGTCCTCGTCGGCGCACTCGCCGCCGAGGAACCAGCAGTGGCCGCCGGATGTCGTCAGTGCCGGGCCGGCGGCGAGCAGGGTCGGACCGGCGGTGGGGTCTCCCGCCAGCTCGTCGCGCAGCTGCACCGTGAGGAGGTGGCGCCCGCCGAGGTCGCGCACCGTCGTCACGCCCGCGGCCAGGGCGCGGCGGGCGTTGTCGCGGCCCTGCTGCAGCAGCTCCTCGTCGTCGTGGTCCGCGTGCCACGCGAGGGGGTCGGGCGAGCAGTCCCACGTCAGGTGCTGGTGGCCGTCGACCAGCCCGGGGAGCACCGTGGCGTCGCCGAGGTCCCGGACGGTCACCTCGCTCGCGTAGTCCTGCGGCGGGCCCAGGCGCACGACCGTGTCGCCGTCGAGCACGACGTCGACGGCCGATCCCCGCGACCCGACGAACCGCTCACCGTCGAAGACCTGCCCTGCCCGCAGCACCTGCATCTCGCGCTCCCTCACCGGCACCTGCACCGTCCTTCATCATCGCGCCGACGGAGTGGCGTGGGCGGGGTTTCACGCGGGCCCCACGTGGGTCGACAGCCACTCGTCGAGGGGCCGGACGGCCCGCCAGGCGTCACGAACCACCGTCAGCGTGCGTCTCGTCGCGAGCCACGACGGCGCGCCGAAGTCGCGAACGGCCATGAGCTCCTTGTGACGGAGCGTCTCGATGCGGGGATGGTCGGGGGCATACCCCCGCGGCGTCGTCTTCACGCGTTCACCGAGCACGTCGAAGTCCTGGTCGCGCAAGGACCTCAGGATGCCCTCGAGCGCGATACCGCTCGACGGCGCGTCGACGGCGGCGCGGAACCGGGCCGTCTGTGCGGGGCCACCCGTCCGGAACCCGCCGCCCGCCCTGAGGCCGTCCGCGCTGACCTGCACGTAGTAGGCCACGCCGGTGCCCTCCCCGACCAGTGCGCCCTGATGCGTCTTGTAGGGCGACTTGTCGGCGCTGAAGCGCACGTCCCGGTTGGGGCGGAAGAGCTTGGCTTCGCCGAACTCCTCCTCGAGCCCGTCGAGCAGGGCCAGCATCGGCTCCCGTACGTCGCGCTCGTAGACGTCCTTGTGGGCCAGCCACCACGCGCGGGTGTTGACGTCCTCGAGCTCGGCGTAGAAGGACAGGGCACCCGGCGGGAAGCCGGAGAAGTTCACAGCCGTGGTCATGCGGTGACTCTGACACCGCTCCCGGCTTGTTAGGCAAGCCTTGCCTGTGCTTTTCTGATTTCCGTCATGTCGCCGTGGCGTAATTGCTGGGAACCACCTGAGAGAAGGCACCCGTGCTCGCGAGCAACGCGCTCATCGGACTCCGAGAAGGACTCGAGGCCGCCCTCGTGGTCGTCATCCTCGTGGCCTTCCTCGTCAAGACCGGTCGCCGGTGGGCGCTGCGTCACGTGTGGACCGGGGTCGGTGTCGCCCTCGCCCTGTCGGTCGCTCTCGGCGCGCTGCTCACCTACGGCACGAAGCAGCTGACCTTCGAGGCCCAGGAGCTCATCGGCGGCAGCGCCTCGATCATCGCCGTCGTCTTCGTGACCTTCATGGTCTTCTGGATGAAGTCCGCCTCACGCACCATCTCGGGGCAGCTCAAGGGCAGGCTCGACCAGGCCCTCGACATGGGCCCGTTCGCGATCGCCCTCGTCGCCTTCCTCGGAGTCGGGCGTGAGGGCCTCGAGACGGCGATCTTCTTCTACGCCACCACCGAGGCTGCCGGGCAGGGGAACAACCAGCCGCTCATCGGCTGGGTCATCGGTCTCGGCGGCGCCGTCGTCCTCGGCTGGCTCATCTACCGCGGCGCCGTGAAGATCAACCTCGCACTGTTCTTCCGCTACACCGGCATCCTGCTCGTCCTCGTCGCCGCCGGCATCCTCGCGTACGGCATCCACGACCTCCAGGAGGCGGGGTTCCTGCCCGGCCTGACGACGCTCGCGTTCGACGTCAGCGCCACCGTCGACCCGACCAGCTGGTACGCCACCCTGCTGAAGGGCATCTTCAACTTCACGCCCGCCACGACGCTCCTCCAGGCCATCGCGTGGGTGCTCTACGTCGGCATCGTCCTGACGCTCTTCCTCCGCCGCGCCCGCACGAGCCCGCGCGGAACGGCCGTGACCAGGACGAGCGACACGCGTCCCACCGTCACCGCCTGACCGGTCCGCCGCGGCCACGCGCCACGCACTCACCCGACACACCAGGAGAACCACCATGCCCCCTGCCCTGCGCCCTGCCGCCCGTGTCGTGGTGCCCGTCGCGCTGTCGCTCGCCGCAGCCCTCGCCCTCACCGGCTGCACCGACAAGCCGACCGCCACGGCCGGCTCCACCGCGGCCGGCGGTTCGAGTGGTCCGATCACGGTCACCGCGACGGACACGACGTGCGAGCTGAGCGCCACGACAGCGAAGGCCGGCACCGTGACCTTTGCGGTCACGAACTCGGGCAGCAAGGTCAACGAGTTCTACCTCTACGCCGAGGGTGACCGCATCGTCTCCGAGGTCGAGAACATCACGCCGGGCCTCAGCCGCGAGCTCAAGGTCGAGGTCACCGAGCCGGGCACGTTCACGACCTCGTGCAAGCCCGGCATGGTCGGCGACGGCATCCGAGGGACCTTCACCGTGACCGGCACCGCCGTCAAGGGAAGTGCCGACTCCAAGGTCGCCAAGGCCATCACCGACTACCGGGCGTTCGTCGCCTCCGAGGCCGACGAGTTCGTCGAGAACACCGAGGCCTTCGTGACCGCGGTCAAGGCCGGCGACGTGGCCGGGGCCAAGTCGCTCTACGCCCAGGCGCGGCACCCCTGGGAGGCCATCGAGCCCGTCGCCGAGAGCTTCGGCGACCTCGACCCGAAGATCGACGGCCGTGAGGACGTCATCGCCGACGGCCTGGCCTTCACCGGCTACCACCGCCTCGAGAAAGACCTCTGGAAGGACGGCCTGCAGAAGGACTCGAGCGCCATCGCCGACCGGCTGCTCGCCGACGTCACCGAGATCGCGGCCAGGAGCAAGACGGTCGAGCCGACCGCCCTGTCCATCGCCACCGGCGCCAAGGCACTGCTCGACGAGGTCGCGACGGGCAAGATCACCGGCGAGGAGGAGCGCTACTCGCACACCGACCTGTGGGACTTCGACGGCAACCTCGAGGGGTCCCGCCAGGCGCTCGCCGTCCTGCGCCCGGTCATCGCCGAACGCGACCCCGCGCTCCAGAAGGCTCTCGACGCCCGCTTCACCGAGCTGTCGAAGCTGCTCTCCCAGCACAAGACCGGCGCCCAGTACGCGAGCTACACCGCGCTCTCCGACGCCGACCTCAAGGCGCTGACCGTCGCGCTCGATGCCCTCTCCGAGCAGGTGTCGAAGGTCCCCGGAGTCGTGGAGGCCCGGTGAGCGACGAGGGGCTGAGCCGCCGCCGGCTCCTCGGCGTCTCCGGGACGGCCGCGGTCGCCGGCGTGGTGGCGGGCGCGACGACGGCTGGAGCCCTCGCTCAGCGAGGGAATGCCGTCTCGCGCGGTGACGAGGCCACCGCGGCAGGTGCGCCGACGTCCACCGCAGCGACCGCGCCCGCGCTCGACGCGCCGATCCCGTTCCGGGGCGAGCACCAGGCCGGAATCGTGACCCCGGCGCAGGATCGCCTGCACTTCGTCGCGCTCGACGTCGTGACGAAGGACCGCGTCCAGCTCCAGCAGCTCCTCGAGGACTGGACCCGCGCGGCCGAGCGCATGACGGCCGGCGCCGAGGCGGCCCCCGGCGGGCTCGTGGGCGGGGGCCCCAACCGGGCGCCCGAGGACACCGGCGAGGCGTTCGGCCTGCCGGCGTCCGGACTCACCATCACGATCGGCTACGGCCCGTCCCTCTTCGACGACCGCTTCGGCCTCGCTTCCCGGAGGCCGGCCGCCCTTCAGGACCTCCCCGCCTTCACCGGCGACCAGCTCGACCCCCGCCGCACCAGGGGCGACCTCTGCATCCAGGCCTGCGCCAACGACCCACAGGTCGCCGTCCACGCCGTACGCAACCTCGTGCGTCTCGGCTTCGGCGTCGTGGCCGTGCGCTGGTCGCAGCTCGGCTTCGGTCGCACGTCGTCGACCTCGACCACGCAGGCCACGCCGCGCAACCTGTTCGGCTTCAAGGACGGCACCAACAACGTCAAGGCCGAGGAGCCCGAGGGTCTGGCCCAGCACGTCTGGGTCGCTCCCCAGGACGAGCCGCACGGCGGCGCCTGGATGGCGGGCGGTTCCTACCTCGTCGCGCGACGCATCCGCATGCACATCGAGGTCTGGGACCGGACGAGCCTGCAGGAGCAGGAGGACGTCATCGGTCGCGACAAGAAGGAAGGCGCGCCGCTCGGCCAGTCCAAGGAGTTCGACACGCCGGACTTCTCGAGGAAGGGCCCCGACGGCGGGCCCGCGATCCCCGTCAACGCCCACGTGCGCCTGGCCCACGAGAGCCAGCTCGGCGGCATACGCATCCTGCGGCGCGGCTACAACTTCACCGATGGCTCCGACGGCGTCGGCCATCTCGATGCGGGACTCTTCTTCGTGGCCTACATGCGCAACCCCGGCAAGCAGTTCGTGCCGATGCAACGGGCGCTCGCCAAGGCGGACGTGCTCAACGAGTACATCGAGCACAACGGCTCGGCGGTCTTCGCCTGTCCCCCCGGCCTGGGGGACGGGGAGCACTGGGGGAAGGCCCTCTTCGGCTGACGCGACGGCGGGGCTTCCGGCCGCGCCCCAGCCGCTGCCGATCCGCCCCGCGATGATGCCGGTGACCTCCTCGATGTCTTCCCAGCGGCGCTTCCCTGAGGCGTGTCGGCGCTAGCCCGACGGGGTCGCGGTGACCGGCGAGACGGTCGGGAGGGAGAAGCCCTCGACGAAGACGTTGACCGTGACGGAGCCGCCCTTGTCGAAGCGGAAGGTCACCGGCAGCAGCCGCCCGCCGCCGACGGCGAAGGCGAGGTCGACCATCTCCAGATGCGGGCCCCCGGGATACTGCATCGAGGCGACGCCGCCCGGAGGGACCATGACGTCGATGGGCCGGTCGCCGCCCGAGGCGCCGTTGCGCAGGACGATCTGGCGGGCGTAGACGCTGCTGACCCCCACCAGCCGGTCGGGCTGCTCGCCGTCGTTCGCGATCGTCGTGAAGAGCCCGACGTTGTCGCCGGACGTGTGCTCGGTGTCGACGGGTGCCTCCAGCCGGGTGGCGAGCAGGCGCAGGTCACCGTGGCTGGCGTTGATGCTGCTCCCTCGGACGGGGTCGCCGATGCGTCCTTGCGCCCCGTCGTCCTCGGCGCATCCGGCCACCGCTAGGACCGCGGCGAGCATCGTCACGGCCAGGACGGCGCGACCGGTGGTGCGGTCTGCTCCTCGGCTCATGGCCGAAGGCTAGGCCGCTGTCGAGGGCCGCTACGTCCCCCTCCGAGGGTGAACCGGGGTCACTGGCTGACGCGCACCGTGAGGCAACCGGGGCGCACGGTCGCGCTGACCTCGGCGGCCTCGCCGATGACGTCGCCGTCGATCTGGACGGGCACCGGTCGGTCGGTGCGAACCCGGATCTCCTTGCACACCTTGTGGTCGAGCGTCGCGTGACCCTTGCGCTGGCGGGTGGCGACCCGCGTCGCGACGGGCACCCAGCCGACGACGCCGCGCGGCGACGCGATCACGGCGTCGAGCTGCCCGTCGTCGACGCGGGCGTTGGGCATGAGCACGAGCCCACCGAGGAGGCGCCCGCAGTTGCCGATGACGACCATGCGCGCCCGACGGCGGAACTCCAGGTCGTCGTCGACCTTGACGGCGATGCGGAACTCGGGGGAGACGAGGTGCTTCAGGCCGGAGACCATGTAGGCAGGCCAGCCGACCTTGGCCTTGAGGTTCTCGTTGGTCCCGGCCATGATCTGCGCGTCCAGGCCCACGCCGCTCATGACGAGGAAGTAGTGGGTCTCGGGGGCCTTGGTCTCGTCGGACGTCTCGTCCGTCGGGGCAGCGCCGAGCACGAGCTCGCCGACGTCGATGCGCCGGTTGCGGCCGGTCAGTGCGACGGCGACGGCGGCCTCGAGCGCGACGGGCAGGTCGAGGTTGCGAGCGAGCAGGTTGCCGGTGCCGGCCGGGAGGATGCCCAGGGCGGTCTCGGAGTCGATGAGAGTGCTCGCGACGTTGCGCACCGTGCCGTCGCCGCCGAGCGTGCACACGATGTCGACTCCGTCGCGGACCGCCGCGGCGGCCTGGCCCGGGCCCGGGTCCTCGACCGTCGTCTCGTAGTAGAGCGGCTCGCCCCAGCCGACCGCCAGGCAGGCTGCGGTGATCCGCTCGCGCACCCCCGGCAGGTCGGGGAACTTCGTCGGGTTGATGACGATGCCCGCCCGCTTGAGGGGCGGCGCGGGGATGTCGTCGCCGCTGCGGAAGTGGTCACGTGGCGGACGCGGGCGACGCCGCAGGGTCGCGGTGGCCTGCGGCGCGACGCGGGTGAGGACCAGACCTCCGATGACCAGCGCCAGCACGAAGAGGCCGGCGATGACCCACGGCAGGTTGTCCTTGAACACGAAGACATACGGTATCGCCCGACGGAGGACTCCCCGAACCGCCGCTGCGGACGCCCCTAGGCTGTGCGCATGAGCGAGTCCCTGACCGACCCCGGACCGTCGACGCCGGACGACGCCGACTGGACGTGGGTCCTCAGCAGCCCGTGCCCCGACTGCGGTTTCGACGCCGCGGCCACCGCGCCCGGTGAGGTCCCGGCGATCCTCCGGGTGGCCGGCCAGCGGTATGCCGCCGTGCTGGGTCGCGACGACGTGCGCAACCGACCGGCCGAGGGCGTCTGGTCGCCGCTCGAGTACGCCTGCCACGTGCGCGACGTGTGCGACGTCATGCGGGGCCGGCTCGAGCAGATCCTCGCCGGCGGCGGCGAGGTCGTCCGCTTCGCGAACTGGGACCAGGACGAGACCGCGGTCGAGCGGCAGTACTGGCGCTCCGACCCAGGCGTCGTGCAAGGCGAGGTCACGTCTGCGTTCGAGGCCGCCGCGACGGCATACGCGCTCCCGTCGGGTACGCAGTGGGAGTGGCCGGCCGTGCGCAGCAACGGCGCCGAGTTCACGGCCGCCACGCTGTCGCTCTACTTCGTCCACGACATCCGCCACCACCTTTGGGACGTGACCGCATGACCCTGCCCATCAACGTGCCGCTCGAGCTGCCCGAGCCACGCACGCCGGACCCGCACGACGCGCCCCCCATCCGCTGGGGCGTCCTCGCCCCGGGCGGCATCGCGCGCACCTTCGCGGAGGCGGTCGCGGTCGGCACGGCGTCCTCTGTCGTCGCCGTCGGCTCGCGCAGCCGGGAGCGTGCGCAGGACTTCGCCGACGAGTTCGCGATCCCGCGGGCGTACGGCTCCTACGAGGAGCTCGTCGCCGACGCCGAGGTCGACGCCGTCTATGTCGCGTCGCCGCACTCGGAGCACCGCGACCACGCGCTGCTCGCCCTCGGGGCCGGCAAGCCCGTGCTCGTCGAGAAGGCGTTCACGCGCAGCGCTGCCGAGACCCGCGAGGTGCTTGCGGCGGCGGACGGGCGGGGACTGCTCGTCGTCGAGGCGATGTGGAGCCGCTTCCTGCCGCACTACGACGTCGTGCGGCACGTCGTCGAGACGGATCTCATCGGCGAGCTCGTCACCGTCTTCGCCGACCACGGCCAGCACCTCTACCCCGGTGGCCCGGCCCGCCTCTCGCAGCCCGAGCTCGCCGGTGGCGCCCTGCTCGACCTCGGTGTCTACCCCGTCTCCTTCGCCGACCTCGTGCTCGGCGCGCCGGCGACCGTGTCGGCGACTGGCACGCTGACCGACCTCGGCGTCGACGCGACGACGACCATCACCGTCACCGCGGCCGGGGGAGCGCACGCCGTGCTGTCCTGCACGATGGCCGCCGCCACCCCGTGCACCGCCGTCGTCGCGGGCACGGAGGGGCGGCTCGAGCTGTCCGGCGCCTTCTACGGCGCCGGTTCGACCATCCGGCTCGTGAACCGCAACAACGAGGTCATCGACGAGCGTCCCGGCGGGCTGACCGACGACGTGCGCGGGTTCTCCTACGAGGCGGCCGAGTTCGCGCGCTGTCTCGTCGCCGGTGAGACGGAGTCGCCGCTGATGCCCCATGCCACGACCCTGCGCGTCCTGGACACGATGGACGACGTACGCCGTCAGGTGGGGGTCGTCTACCCCGGTGAGTGACGTGCCCGGGCATCATCCTTTGCAGGTGATGCCTGGTGAGGTCGCCGCGACGAGGATCGGGTGTCATGACCACGACATCCCTCACTGCGGCGCAGGCTGACCTCATCCGCGAGACCGAGCCCGCTCGGCTCGCCGGGCGGACCGAGGACGAGCTCATCGAGCTGCACCAGAGGGTGCGTCGCGCCCGCACCAAGCACGTCGGTCTCTACCGGCGCCAGGCCAGCGCCCGGGTCCCGGCCAAGGGGGCTCGCGGCGCCGCACGACCGGCCAACCGGCTCAACGCCGACCGGGCCGAGGCCTTCGAGCTGGCGCTCGCGCGGGTCAGCGCGCGGCTCGGCGTCGTCGCCCGCGCCGCGGCCGCCGAGCTCAAGGTCGAGCGCCTCGCTGCCGCCCGTGAGGTGAAGGCCGGCACCGGCCCCGGATCCGTGGCGTCGTCGGCGGCGGCCACCCCGGTGCCGTCGACTGCACGGCGCGCGACCAAGACGACGGGCGGCCTCAAGCGCGACGCGTCGTCGCAGTCGCAGGGTGCTCGTCGACAGGCCCGGAAGGACGCTCGCTAGCCCGGTTCGAGGGCTGCGCCGGGTGACGGCCGCGGCTTCTCCCGCCCCGACGAGAATTTCTCGTGCCGTCATGTCGATCGGGGCCGGCGCCACTCGTGGAGGTGGTGACGGCGCACGGCACGAGGCCGGCGCCCCCACCCGGGAGACCGCGATGACCACCACGCAACCGCACAGCACCACCACGGGCAACACCACCACGGGCAGCACCACCACGGGCAGCACCACCACGCACGCCACGGCGACCTGCGACGACGGATGGACGCCGACGCACGTGACCCGCAGCCTCCTCGGCTGGGGCGTCGTCGCCGGCCCGTTCTACGTCGTCGTGTCGCTGGCCCAGGCCGTCACGCGCGAGGGCTTCGAGCTCACCCGCCACCAGTGGAGCCTCCTCGAGAACGGCGACCTCGGCTGGCTCCAAGTCACCAACTTCGTCCTCACCGGTCTGATGCTCCTCGCCTTCGCCGTCGGCCTCCGGCGGGCGCTCGCGGGCGAGCGGCGTGGCCGCTCGGCGTCGGTGCTGACCGGTGTCTTCGGTGCCTGCCTCGTGGCCGCCGGTGTCCTGCGAGCCGATCCGGCGCTCGGCTTCCCCGTCGGGACCCCCGAGGGAGTCGGCAGCGTCACGGCTCACGGCATCGGTCACTTCGCCGCCGCCGGCGTCGGTTTCGTCTCGATCGGGGCCGCCTGCTTCGTGCTGGCGCGTCGGTTCTCTCGTGAGGGTGGCCGCGGGCTCGCCGTGTTCTCGCGGATCACGGGGGTCGTCTTCCTCGGCGGGTTCCTCTGCGTCGCCTCGGGCGCGGGTAGCGTCGCGGCGAACCTGCTCTTCACCGGCGCCGTGGTCCTCGTCTTCGCGTGGATCTCCGTCGTCGCCGTCCACCTCTACCGCGTCCTCGCGGACTGATCCCACGTTCCGACAGCAGAAGGAGACCCCGATGCGCTACATCACCGTCCTCAAGGGCTCACGGCCGGCCGGCCCGCCGCCCGAGGGGCTCATGGCCGCGATCATGGACCTCGGCGCCGAGGCCACGGCGTCGGGCGCGCTGCTCGACAACGCCGGGCTCGCACCGAGCGCCGCCGGCGCCCGTGTCACCGTCGCCGCAGGCGAGCTGTCCGTCATGGACGGACCGTTCGCCGAGGCCAAGGAGTACATCTCGTATGCCGTCTACGAGGTGCGCTCCAAGGAGGAGGCCGTCGAGTGGGCCTCGCGCTTCATGCAGCTGCACTCCGACCTGTGGCCCGACTGGCAGGGCGAGTGCGACGTCATCAAGATCATGGGACCGGAGGACTTCGGTCCGCCGCAGTGACGTCCGCCAGCTCGCCCGTTCGAGGTGATCGCGACACCCACGCCGGTGACGCGATCACCTCGAACGAGGGGCAGCCGCGCCGTAGGGTCGACGGGTGACGGAGGACGCGGCGACCGACGAACGTGTCGCGGCGGCCCGTCGCGCCGTCGAGGCGGTCTGGCACATCGAGTCCGGCCGCCTCATCGCCGGCCTGGGGCGGGTCACGGGCGACCTCGGTCTCGCCGAGGACCTGGCGCAGGAGGCCCTCCTCGTCGCGCTCGAGCAGTGGCCCACCTCGGGTATCCCGCCGAACCCGGGCGGCTGGCTCATGACGACGGCGAAGCGCCGCGCCATCGACGCCCATCGACGCAGGGCCACTCACGAGCGCAAGGTCGCCCTGCTCGCGCGCGACGTCACGACGTCCGAGCCCGGCGTCGACTCGGACCAGCACGTCGACGCCCTCGACGACCACGTCGGCGACGACCTGCTGCGTCTGGTGCTCACCGCCTGCCACCCCGTGCTGTCACTCGAGTCACGCGTGGCCCTGACCCTGCGCTGCCTCGGTGGCCTCTCGACGGACGAGATCGCGCGGGCGTTCCTCGTCCCCGAGCCGACGATGGCGCAGCGCATCGTCCGGGCCAAGAAGACCTTGAGCGACAAGCGGATCCGCTTCGAGCTGCCGCCGTCCAGTGAGCTTCCCGAACGCCTCGCCGCGGTCCTCGAGGTCGTCTATCTCGTCTTCAACGAGGGGTATGCCGCGACGTCCGGGGAGGACTGGGTGCGTCCGGCGCTGTGCCAGGACGCGATGCGACTCGGCCGCGTGCTCGCGTCCCTGCTCCCCGACGAGCCGGAGGTGCACGGTCTGCTCGCCCTGATGGAGCTCCAGGCATCGCGCCTGCCGGCTCGGGTCGGCCCCGGCGGACAGCCGGTGCTGCTGCCCGACCAGGACCGCCGACGCTGGGACCGGCTCCTCGTGCGTCGCGGCCTCGCCTCCCTCGCCCGTGCCGAGCAGTCCCGCCGGCCCTTGGGGCCGTATGCCGTGCAGGCCGCGATCGCGGCCTGCCACGCCCGGGCCGTGCGCCCCGAGGAGACCGACTGGCGCCGCATCGCCGACCTCTACGCGGTGCTCGCCACCATCTGGCCCTCGCCCGTCGTCGAGGTGAACCGCGCCGTCGCCGTGGGCTTCTCGTCCGGACCCGAGGCCGGCCTCGAGGTCATCGACTCGGTGGTGGCTTCGGGTCGGCTCGCCGACTACCCCCACCTGCACGCGGTGCGCGGCGACCTGCTCGAGCGCGCCGGACGGCATACCGAGTCGGCGGAGGCGTTCGAGCGCGCCGCCACGCTGACGCGCAGTGCCACCGAGCGGTCGATCTTCTCGGCGCGAGCGGCGGCCGCGCACACCTTCTCCTGACCCGTGGCAGCGCGTCGCCGAGCCGCCAGCGAGGTCCTGGCCACGTCCTCGGCGGAGGTCAGGCGCCTGTCGTGTTGGGGTTGCGCCACCGTCGCTCGAAGGGCAGGCGCCACGTGAACGGGGCGACGAGCTGGTGGATCTGGTTCGGTCCCCACGTGCCAGGGTCGTAGGGCCTCACGATCGGCGGGTTGTCGAGCAGGGGCTGGCTGATCTCCCAGAGGCGCTCGATGCCGTCGGCCGACGTGAAGAGGGTGCGGTCGCCACGGGCGGCGTCGTAGATGAGGCGCTCGTAGGCCTCGAGGACCGAACCGGCCCAGTCGGTCTCGCCCATGGAGAACTGCATCGACAGCTTGTCGAGCTTCATGCCCGGTCCCGGGCGCTTCCCGTAGAACGAGAGGGACATCCGGGAACGGTCGGCGAGGTCGAAGGTCAGGTGGTCGGGGCCGTTGTCGCCGACGCCGGACGCCGGTGGGAACATCGAGCGCGGCGGCTCCTTGAACGCGATCGAGATGATGCGAGCTCCCTCGGCAAGCCGCTTGCCGGTGCGCAGGTAGAAGGGCACGCCGGCCCAACGCCAGTTGTCCACGAAGCACTTGAGGGCCACGAACGTCTCCGTCTGGCTGTCGTGCCTGACGCCTTCCTCCTCGCGGTAGCCGACGTACTGCCCGCGGACGACGTCGTGCGGCTCGATCGGCGACATCGAGCGGAAGACCTTGTTCTTCTCCTCGCTGATCGCGTGCGGCTCGAGCGCGGTCGGCGGCTCCATCGCGGTGAAGGCGAGCACCTGGAAGAGGTGGGTGACGACCATGTCGCGGTAGGCGCCCGTGCTCTCGTAGAAGTCGGCCCGCTGCGCGAGGCCGAGGGTCTCGGGCACGTCGATCTGGATGTGGTCGATGTGGTTGCGGTGCCAGATGGGTTCGAAGAGACCGTTGGCGAAGCGGAAGGCGAGGATGTTCTGCGCGGCCTCCTTCCCGAGGAAGTGGTCGATGCGGAAGATCTGCTCCTCGTCGAAGACCTGGTGCAGCTCGGCGTTGAGGGCGCGGGCGCTCGCCAGGTCGGTGCCGAAGGGCTTCTCCATGATGATCCTGCTGCGTTCGACCAGGCCGGCCTCGGCGAGCTGGTGCACGACCGCGAGGGCGGCCTTGGGCGGCACCGAGAGGTAGTGCAGCCGCCGCGCGTCCGTGCCGAGGATCGCCTCCGACTTCTCCACCGCAGAGCGAATTCCTTGTGGCCCAGCGCTTCCCGGCACCCAGTGGATGCGGTCGGCGAACTCGCGGAGGTCGTCGTCGCTGACGTCGTGACTGCTGTGCTCACGCACCGACGCGAAGACGAACTCGAGGAACTCCTCGCGGCTCAGCTCGTCGAGCGACGTCGCGACGACGCGCAGTCCTTCGAGCAGCTCGGACTCGTGCAGGTGCAGCATGCCCGGGAGCAGCTTGCGCTTGGCAAGGTCTCCGGTGGCGCCGAACAGGACGACCGTGGTGGCTGGCATGGGTCCAGCGTGGCGCAGATCGGCCTCCAGCGGGAGGTGCGGACCGGACGAAGGCGGGAAGCATCGCCTCGGGGCCCTCAACCGTGGGAACCTCAGCCATGGCACGCGAGGCCAGGCACGACGCAGACCCTCCGGCCGACCGGGACCCGGTGGATCCCGCGTCGGGGCGTCTGACCCGCCTGCGCCTGCGCGGTGAGGAGACCGCCACCCGGTACGCCGGGAGGTACACCGAGCGCTCCCGCCGCGTCCCCGCGCTGCGCGTCCCGCTCGAGATGGCGGCGCTGTACGTGGCTCGTCAGGGCATGCTGCTCGCCAGTGCCGTCGCGTTCCGGACGTTCCTGTGGCTGCTGCCGCTCACCCTGCTGGCGGCGGGACTCGTGGCCGGGATCACCGGAGGGGACCCGCGCGCCGCCGAAGACGCGCTCGCCGTCACCGGCGTCACGAGCACCCTGCGCGAACAGATCACAGTCGCACTCAGCGAGTCCCGCCGGTCCTGGTGGGTGGCAGTCCTCGTCGGTCTCGTCCTGTCGCTGTGGACGACGCGCACGCTCATGCGCAACCTCGTCATCGTCAACGCGCACGTGTGGGATGCCTCGGTGCCGCGGCGCACGCAGCGGGAGGTGCTGCACGCGACGCTCATCTTCGCGGCCGCCTGGGTGGGGATCTTCCTCGGCGCGGCGCTGGTCGCAAGCCTCGACACGCTCGTGCCGGGGGGCATCGTGCTGTCCTTTCTCTGCCAGGCGGCGATCTCCGGTGCCGGCTGGCTGCTCATCACCCTCTACCTGCCCGACCGCCGCCGGTCCTGGATGGACCTCGTACCGGGCGGGATGCTGTTCGGGCTGGGGCTCGCCACGCTCCACGTCGTCAGCCGTGTCTACCTGCCGGCCCGGATCGAGAAGTCGTCGGCCCTCTACGGCACCCTCGGCGTCGCCGGGGCCGTCCTCGTCTGGCTGCTCGTCGGGGGGCACCTCATCGTGAGCTGCGCCATCCTCAACCGGGTGTGGCTGCGCCACCGGGACCCGACGTTCGACCCGGGCTTCGACCCGTCGTTCGACCTGTCGATCGGCCCTGCCGCAGACGATTCCCGCGACTCCGGGGCCTGAAGGGCCGGGTGCCCTATGCTCGGTTCATGCTCATCCTCGGCATGATCCTCTTCGGCATGCTCGTCGGCGCTGCGGCCCAGCTCATCCTGGGCCGCGAGGGCAAGAGCGTCGACTGGACGATGGCCATCGTGGCGGGCCTCGTCGGCTCGTTCGTCGGCGGCCTCCTCGCGAGCCTCATCGCGGGCGACGGGCTCACCCTGCGACCGAGCGGCATCATCGGCTCGCTCGTCGGCGCCGTCATCGTCACGGCCGTGTGGCGTTGGAGCCGCACCCGCAGCGTCACCCGCTGAGCCACCCGGCGCTGCCGCCGGGTGCTCGACCGCGCACGCCCGACCTCAGAGCGTCTCGACACGGACCCGCCCTCGCGTCACGACCCACCGGTGGGTCAGGCGTATGCCGTCGAGCAGGCTCTCGTCGTGGCTGACGACGAGCACGGTGCCACCGAAGGCCGCCACGGCGGCCTCGAGCTGCTCGATCGCGTCGACATCGAGGTGGTTGGTCGGCTCGTCGAGGACGAGGACGTTGACCTCGCGCCCTTGGAAGAGGGCCATGAGGGCGCGCGTGCGCTCGCCCATCGACAGGCTCCGCGCGGGACGTGAGACGTGCTCGGACCCCAGACCGAACTTCGCGAGCAGGGTGCGCACGTCGGCGACTGGCCACTCCCGTCCGGTCCTCGGGTGGGACCCGAGCTCGCGCTGCACGACGTCGAGGACCGACGCGTCGGCGTCGAGCAGGTGACGGCGCTGGTCGATGACCCCGACCGCCACCCGTGAGCCCAGCGACTGGCGGCCCGATGCGAGCGGCAGGTCGCCGAGCAGTGCGCCGAGCAGGGTCGTCTTGCCGGAGCCGTTGTCGCCCACGAGGGCGACGCGGTCGCCACGACCGAGCACGAGGCTGACCGGTCCGAGCCGGAAGCCGGGCCGCTCGACGACGGCGTCCGCCAGGGTGGCGACGACATCGGCCGAGGGCCGCCCCTCCGTGATGGCGTAGCGCAGCTGCCACTCCTTGCGCGGCTGCTCCACGGCGTCGAGACGGTCGGCCGCACGCTCGAGGCGTCCGCCCTTCGCCGCCTGGCGATCCGCGCGAGCCTTGTGCTTCTCCCGGATGTGCTTGTCGGGCTCCTTGCCCAGGGCGACGTTGCGCCGACCTCGATCGGCCCAGTCGTGGCGCTGCCGGGACTGGGCGAGCAGCGCGTCCCGCTCGGCGGCATACCCCTCGTAGGCGTCCCACGCGTGGGCACGCGCGAGCTGCCGCTGGACGACGAAGGAACTCCAGCCGCCCGAGTAGTGGCCGATGCGCTGCTGCTTCACGTCGAGCTCGACGACGCTGGTCGTGACCGCGTCGAGGAAGGCGCGGTCGTGGCTCGCCAGGAGGATGGGCCCCTCGTGGCCGCGGACGAAGCCGGCCATGACCGCGAGGCCCCGCGCGTCGAGGTCGTTCGTGGGCTCGTCGAGCAGGAGCACGTCGTACTGGCTGAGCAGCACGGCGACGAGGCACGCCCGAGCAGCCTGCCCACCGGACAGGGTCCCGAGCGGACGGTCCGGGGCGACGGCGAGCCCGACGTGGGCGGCGACCTCGGGCAGTCGCTCGTCGAGGTCGGCGGCGCCGAGCGCGAGCCACCGCTCGAGCGCGAGGGCGTAGCGGTCCTCGCTCCCCGCGTCGCCGGCGGCGATGGCGGCCGAGGCCGCCTCGAGCTCGACGTCCGCGGCCGTCACGCCCGTGCGGCGGCGGGCATACGTCAGCAGCGTCTCCGACGGGTCCGGCACGACCTGCGGGAGCCAGCCGATCGTCGCGTCGCGCGGGGACAGGCGGATGGAGCCCGCCTCGATCGGCAGCTCGCCCACGATGATGCGCATGAGCGTCGACTTGCCGGACCCGTTGGGGCCGACGACGGCCGTCACGTCGCCCTCGGCGAGCGTGAGGTCGAGACCGGAGAAGAGGGTGCGCGCCCCGAAGGCGACGTCGAGCCCGGTGATGGTGAGCGTGGAAGACATGAGAGGTCCTGGATGGTCGGCAGGGCCCCGCGGGTGACGTCAGACGCAGGTCGACAGGTCAGCGCGCGGGCGGGCTCGAGGCATCAGGAGATCCACACGGGAAGGAAGATACGGGCCGCCCTCGGGTGACGTCCAGTGCGTTTCCACGACACCCGCAGCTCGCCGGCTCCGACCCGACCCTGAGCACGGACCCTGAGTCCGGTCAGGGTCGGGTGCGACTCAGGTAGGGGTCGGAATCAGGCTTGTGACGGATGTGCGGCCCCCTCCTCCTTCGGGAGGGTGGAGCCCATGATCACAGTGGAACGACTCACCAAGCGCTACGGCCCGTTCACGGCCGTCGACGACGTCTCGTTCGAGGTCAAGCCCGGGCTCGTGACCGGCTTCCTCGGACCGAACGGTGCCGGCAAGACGACCGCGATGCGCGTCATGGCCGGACTGACCCCCGCCACCTCCGGCCGTGCCACCGTGCTCGGCAGGCCGTATGCGGCCCTGCCGAACCCGGGTCGCCACGTCGGCCTCCTGCTCGATGCGTCAGCGCAGCACGCCGGCCGCACCGGCCGCGAGGTGCTGACCCTCGGCGCGATCCTCATGGGCGTCGGCAAGCACCGCGTCGACGAGATGGTCGAGCTCGTCGGCCTCACCGAGAAGGAGGCGAACCGTCGAGTGCGCAACTACTCCCTCGGCATGCGCCAGCGCCTCGGCATCGCCCACGCGCTGCTCGGTGACCCGGAGGTGCTGATCCTCGACGAGCCGGCCAACGGCCTCGACCCGGCAGGCATCCGCTGGATGCGTGACCTGCTCCGCGGCTACGCCAACGAGGGCGGCACGGTGCTGCTCAGCTCCCACCTGCTCAACGAGATCGAGCGCGTCGCCGACGAGATCATCGTCATCGGCCACGGGAAGATCGTCGCCCAGGGCACCAAGGACGAGCTGCTCTCCGGCGCCGGCACCTTCACCCGTTCGACCGACGACGACGCCCTCCTCGCCGCGCTCGCCGCCGCGTCGATCGTCGCCCAGCGCACAGCCACCGGGGGCCTCCAGGTCGAGGCCGAGCCGGTCGCCGTCGGCCGCGTCGCCGTCGCGCACCAGATCGTCCTGACCGAGCTGCGCGGTGCCGACAGCCGGGGGCTCGAGGAGATGTTCCTCGACCTCACGGCCGACGCCGCACGAGAGGAGGTGGCGGCATGACCGCCACGACCACGACCACGACCCCGGGCCGCCCCGCGCCCGTCTCGAAGTCCGCCGAGTCGGCACTGCCCACGCACGCGAAGGTGCCGAGCCGCATCGCCGGGCCCCGCCCGACGACCGGAGTCGCGTTCACCCGGCTCGTCCACGTCGAGCTGCGCAAGATGCTCGACACCCGCGCCGGCCGCTGGCTGCTCATCGGCATCGCCGGCATCATCGCGGTCGCCCTGACGATCATGTTCTTCGACAACGGCGGTGAGCACAGCTTCGCGATGTACCTCCAGGCGACGACGATGCCCATGGCGCTGATCCTGCCCGTCGTCGGCATCCTCGCCGTCACCTCGGAGTGGAGCCAGCGCACCGGACTCGTCACCTTCGGCCTCGAGCCCCGCCGCATCCGGGTCGCCTGGGCCAAGCTCGTCTCGGCCCTGGTCGTCGGCCTCTGCGCCTTCGCCCTGTCGCTCGTCCTCGCCGGCATCGCCCACCAGGCGGCCATCACGTTCCGTGGCATCAACGGTGACTGGGCGACCGATGGGCTGGTGCTCCTCGGCGCCGGCGCCTACGTGCTGCTGGGCGTCGCCCAGGGCGTCGGCTTCGGCATGCTCTTCAAGAACACCCCGGCTGCGATCGTGGTCTTCTTCGTCCTGCCCACCGCCTGGTCGATCCTCGGGTCCATGGTCTCGTGGCTCGGCGACGCCGCGGTCTGGCTCGACATGAACCAGACGATGCAGCCGCTCTTCGAGGGTTCCCTGACGGGCGCCCAGTGGGCCCATCTCGCCACCTCGGTCGCCACCTGGGTCATCGCGCCGCTCGCCGTCGGCATCTGGCGCCTGACCCGCGCCGAGGTGAAGTAACCGTCGACAGGCCAAGGTTTGCGGCCTCGGCGCGTCGAGTGGCCAGACTTCGCGACGAAGTGTGGCCACTCGACCGGTCCGACCCCACAAACAGTGGCCTCTCGACGGTTCACCACGCACGGTCGGCGGCCCTCTCGTCCGGACGAAACGGGCCCAATCCGTCAGGTTCCCGCGTTTTCCTGAGACGTCCGTCCGGCCGTCCTAGCCTGTCGAGGGTCAGGGGACCGACTGAACACACAGGGAAGCCCATGATCACGAGAAAGCTGATTCGTCGTATCGCAGGAATCGGAGCCGTGGCACTCGCCGCGAGCGCGGCCGGAAGCAGTTCCGGTGTCGCACACACGTCGCAGACATCGCACGTGCCGAAGGTGATCGCCTCCGGCCTCAACAGTCCGCGCCAGCTCGCGTTCAGCCCGGGCGGCTCGCTCTACGTCGCGGAGGCCGGTACGACTGGTTCGACCGCCTGTCGCCCGAGCGCCCTCGACCCCACCGTCGACGCCTGCGTGGGCCTCACCGGTTCGGTGGCCCGCATCGGCGCCAAGGGCTCGGTGACGAGGGTGGTGACCAAGCTCCCCTCGGTCGGGACAGCGGCCGAGCCGCTCGGCCCTGCCGACCTCGTCTTCACCGGAAACCACCGCTTCGCGCTCACGATCGGGCTCGGTGGCACGCCGGAGTACCGGGCCAGCTTCGGTCCCAAGGGCGCCCGGCTCGGCACGCTCGTCGACGTGGAGCTACGAGGTCACGGTTCACCGCGCGTGACGAAGATCGCGGACCTGGCGCGCTTCGAGGAGCGCACCAACCCGGACCAGACCGACATCGACAGCAACCCGGTTGGCGTCGCCCGCTCGGGCGGCGGCTACGTCTACGCCGACGCCGGCGCCAACGCCGTCAACTCGACCCGCCACGGCGGCTCGACGATCGCCGTGCTCGACCCGGTTCCCACGACCGTCCCGTCGCCCGTCGGGCCTCCCGGCTTCCCGGCCGACGCCGTCCCCACCGACGTCGTCAAGGGTCCCGACGGCGCCTGGTACATCTCCCAGCTGGTCGGCTTCCCCTTCGAGAAGGGTGCGTCGACGATCTGGCGCGTCGTGCCAGGGCACGCGCCGGCGGCATACGCCACCGGCCTGACGAACGTCACCTCGCTGGCGTTCGACAAGGGCGGTCGGCTCTATGCGGTGGAAGTCGCTGCGAACGGTCTGCTCAACGGGCCGATCGGTGCGCTGGTCCGCGTCCGTGCCGGGTCGACCTCACCCCAGGTCGTGGCAGGTGGCCTCTTCGCGCCCTACGGTCTCGCGCTGCGTGGCGGCCACGCCTATGTCACGACCCACAGCACGGAGGCAGGCGCCGGACAGGTCGTCAGGATCCACCTCTGACGCGGGACAGCTGACCGCTCGACGGTCACCACGAACGGGAGGTATGCCGTGTGCCTGACGGGGGCACACGGCATACCTCTGCGTGTGGCTGGCCACCTAGAGTCAGCACATGAGGCAACGCCGCGTCGTCGAGCTCGGGGGTGTGCTGGTTGCAGCCGCGCTCCTGGCGGCGTGCACGAGCGGCGACCCGAAGGCCGTCGCGCCCACGGGCTGGTTCTCGGCCGGACCCGTCGCGACCCCGAAGGTCTCCATGACGCCCGTCTACGCCGATCCGCTCGCGGTCGTGACCGTGCCGCCGCCGATCGTCGGAGAGGTGGCGCGGGTCGTCGTGACGAAGCAGGGCGCGGGCAGGGCGTTCCGCAACGTGCCCGGCGAGCCGGTCGCGCAGGGCCGCACGTACACCGTCGAGGTGGCGTGCGCGTCCGGTCGCCCCTCAGCGGGCGCCAGCTACGCCGTCTACGACGCCGCGCCCGGAACCTGGGGCCACGGCGAGCCGCTCTACTCGCGCCCCGTCACCTGCGACGGCGCCATCCAGCGGACCGTGCACCTCGGCCTGCCGGCGGGACGGGTCCAGGTCGACCTGCGCGGTCTCCCCGCCGACGCCCTCACGGCCTACGCCCTCATCCGCCCGGAGTAGTCGACTCCTGGATGGCCGATCGCCCGAGACGCGGGGCGGTGAGAACTCGGTCGAAGGCGTCGTCGCGTCGTGGATAGGCTGGCCCGCGTGATCGACATCAAGCTCGTGCGCGACGAACCCGACCGGGTCCGCGCCTCGCAACAGGCCCGTGGAGAGGACCCGGGGATCGTGGACGCGATCCTCGCTGCCGACGAGCGCCGTCGATCGTCCCTCGGCCACTTCGAGGCCCTGCGCGCCGAGCAGAAGACCGTCAGCAAGTCGGTCGGCGCCGCCATGGGCGCCTTCCAGAAGGCGAAGAAGTCGGGGGCCGCCGACGCCGCTCAGCTCGAAGAGGTGGCTCACGAGGCGCGTACGCAGGCCGCCACCCTCAGCGACAAGGTCAAGTCGCTCGAGTCGGCGGCGGACGAGGCCGGCGCCGAGCTCGACACCCTGCTGCGCCGGGTCGGCAACGTCATCATCGACGGCGTGCCCGTCGGCGGTGAGGACGACTACGTCGTGCTCGAGACGGTGGGCACCCCCCGCGACTTCGACGCAGAGGGCTTCGAGCCGCTGGACCACCTGGCGCTCGGCGAGAGGCTCGGCGCGATCGACATGGAGCGCGGCGCCAAGGTCGGCGGGGCACGCTTCTACTACCTGACGGGTGTCGGCGCCATGCTCGAGCTCGCGCTGCTCAACATGGCGATGGCCCACGCCACCGCGCACGGGTTCACCCCGATGATCACGCCGACGCTCGCGCGCCCCGAGATCATGGTCGGCGCCGGCTTCATGGACGCGCATGCCGAGGAGGTCTACCGCCTCGAGGCCGACGACCTCTACCTCACCGGCACGTCGGAGGTCGCCCTCGCCGGCTACCACTCCGACGAGATCATCGACCTGACGAGCGGCCCCAAGAGGTATGCCGGGTGGTCGGCCTGCTACCGCCGCGAGGCCGGGTCGCACGGCAAGGACACCCGGGGCATCATCCGCGTGCACCAGTTCCACAAGGTCGAGATGTTCAGCTACTGCCGTCCCGAGGACGCCGAGGCCGAGCACCAGCGCCTCCTCGGGTGGGAACGCGAGATGCTCGCCAAGATCGAGGTGCCCTACCGCATCATCGACACCGCGGCCGGCGACCTCGGAGGTCCGGCGGCGCGCAAGTTCGACTGCGAGGCGTGGGTCCCGACCCAGGGCAAGTACCGCGAGCTGACGTCGACCTCGAACTGCACGACGTTCCAGGCCCGCCGCCTCAACACCCGTGAGCGCGACCCCAACGGCTCGGGCACACGGGCGGTCGCGACGCTCAACGGCACGCTGGGCACGACCCGCTGGCTCGTCGCGATCCTCGAGAACCACCAGCAGCCGGACGGCTCGGTCCGCGTCCCCGAGGCCCTGCGCCCCTTCCTCGGCAGGGACGTCCTCACCCCGATCACCTGAGCGACGACTCGACTGACGACGCACATCGGTTCGATGTGTTCGACGGTCCGAGGTGACCGCCGAACACATCGAACGGGGGTCGGCAGTGGGGGCGCGCGCGGTCAGCGCTCGTCGAGCATGACCTCGATGGAGTAGTCCTGGGCGCGGTAGCAGTGGTCGCCGTACTCGACCGGGCCGCCGACGGCGTCGAACGCGGTGCGTGACATCGTCAGGACCGGCTGGGACGGTGTGAGCCCCAGGTGCTTGCGCTCGGCGGCCGACGGCGGGCGGGCGCCGATGCGCTGGTGGGCGACGACGGGCTTGCCACCCCGCGCGCGGAGCAGGGAGTAGAGGCCGTCGCGCTCGAGGTCCTCACGGCTGATGTCGGAGTAGGCGGGCGGCAGCCAGTTGCGCAGGATCGCGAGCGGCCGGTCGCCGTCCAGACGGAGCCGGACGAGGCGCAGCAAGGGCGTGTCCGCCGAAACGCCCATCGCCGTCGCCGCCACCTCGTCGGTCGTCACCTCGTGCGCCAGCACCTCGGTCCGAGGGTCGCGCGAGCCCTCACGCCGAAGGTCGTCGTAGAGGCTCGTCAGTTCGGCCCGCCGATGGATCTGACGACCGGCCACCGTCGTGCCGAGACCACGTCGCCGGAGCAGCAGCCCCTGCCCGACGAGCTCCTGGATCGCCCGTCGTACCGTCGGCCGCGAGAGGCCGAGCCGGTCGGCCATCGCCACCTCGTTCTCGAACGGGTCACCGGGCTGGAGCGCGCCGCCCGTGATCGCCGCGCTCAGCTGCTCGGCCAGCTGGTGGTAGAGCGGGACGGGCGTCTCGCGGTCGATGCGGACGTCAACGGGCTCGGGCATGGCCGCAGACTAACGAGACGGATCGGTCATGCATGGATGTGTTCATGTCAGCACACCCTCGTGTCATCACCTCGGTCTCGTGACGACACGAACCGCGTCGTCGCCCGGCGGCGACACTCATCACCGACCCCCGCTCACTACTGCAGCTCGTGCGAGAGCTCGGTGGGCTCGTCGCCTCCGACCATCTGGCGCGTGAGCTCGTCGAGACCCACGTCCGCGCGGTCCTTGTCGAGCACGGCCTGGCCGAGGTTGAGGATGACGAAGTGGTTGCCGACGAGGTAGGCGTGGTGCGGGTTGTGGGTGACGAAGACGACGCCGAGGCCGGCGTCCCGGGCGGCAGCGGTGTACTTGAGCACGACCCCGGACTGCTTGACGCCGAGGGCCGCGGTCGGTTCGTCGAGGATGAGCACGCGCGCGCCGAAGTGGACGGCCCGGGCGATGGCGACGCACTGCCGCTGGCCACCCGAGAGGGTGCCGATGGGCTGGTTGATGTCCGTGACCACGACCCCCATCCTGCGGAGCTCCTCGTCGGCGATGCGCTTCATGTCGGCGATCCGCAGGCTCGCGAACGGACCTCTGCCGCTCGTCAGCTCGCGGCCGAGGAAGAAGCTGCGCCACACCTCCATGAGCGGCACGACGGCGAGGTCCTGGTGCACGGTCGCGATGCCGAGGTCGAGGGACTCGCGCGGCGAGCCGAACGACACCTCCTTGCCATCGACCTTCATCGTGCCCTCGTCATGCGGGTGCAGGCCGGCCATGATCTTGATCAGCGTCGACTTGCCCGCGCCGTGGTCGCCGAGAACGCACGTCACCTCGCCGGCGCGCACCGTGAGGTTGATCCCCCTGAGCGCACGGATCGCGCCGTACCTCTTGCCGACATCCCTCAGCACGATGAGCGGCTCTCCCGGGTGGAGCTCCGGGTGCGCGTGCTCGGAAAGGGTGTCAGTCATGTCAGCCCACCTTTCGGCGGTCGAGAACCAGCGTCTGGAGGATGCTCCTCGCACGAAGCCTATGTCAAGGCGTGGTCAAACATCATAATGTCCTAACATTTGCTTGACAGGCGAACGCTGCGGCACGACGATCGTCCTCGAAGGGACGACGACGTCGAGGCGCTCGCCGTCCGGACCTCGCGGCGACCACCCCGGCTCTCCGCCCCGCGACCACCCAAGGGAGTGTGCCCATGCGCATCGGACTGGCTGGAGTCGGACGCATCGGGGCGTTCCACGCCGAGACCCTCCGTGACCTGTCCGACGTCGACGAGGTCGTCGTCGCCGACCTCGATGCCGACGCTGCACGCGGCGTCGGCGACAAGCTCGACGTGGGCTTCGCGTCCTCTGCCGCCGAGCTGCTCGCCCGCGGTGTCGACGGCTTCGTCGTCTCCACCGCGACACCGGGCCATGCGCCGCTCCTCCGGCTCGGCCTCGCGGCCGGCGTGCCGACCTTCTGCGAGAAGCCCGTCGCGGCCACGCTCGACGAGACGTTGGAGCTCGCGCGGCTCGTCGCGGAGTCGAGCACCCCCGTGCACGTCGGCTTCCAGCGCCGCTTCGACCTGGGCTACCAGCGCGCTCGGGCGGCCGTCGCCGGCGGCGAGCTCGGCTTCCTCCACAGCATCCGCGCCCAGACTCACGACCAGGCGCCGCCCCACGCCGCCTACGTCCCGACGAGCGGCGGCCTCTTCCGGGACTGCTCGATCCACGACTTCGACATCATCCGCTTCGTCACCGGCCGCGAGGTCGCCACCGTCTACGCGACCGGGGCCAACAAGGGCGCCGCGTTCTTCTTCGAGGCGGGAGACGTCGACACGGCCGCAGCCGTCCTCACCCTCGACGACGGCACCCTCGTCAACCTCTCGGCAACGCGGTACAACGGGGCGGGCCACGACGTGCGCATGGAGGTGCTCGGCAGCGACGGCACGATCGGCGTCGGCTACGACGACTCCCTGGCCGTCACCTCGGCCGAGCCCGGCGCGACCTACCCGTCCGGCCCGCGCCACTGGTCGTTCATGGAGCGCTTCCTCCCGGCCTACCGCGCGGAGCTGACCGCCTTCGTCGCGGTCGCGCGCGGTGCACTCGCCTCGCCGTGCACGGTGGACGACGCCCTCCAGGCCTTCCGCGTGGCCGAGGCGTGCGAGCTCTCTCGGCGTGAGGCGCGCGTGGTCTCGCTCGACGAGATCCCGAGCCGGTGACGGGCGTGGAGACCACGGACACGGTGAGCTCCGCAGCCGGCGACACGGCATACGCCACGGCTTTCGACGTCGTCGCGATCGGACGCACCGGCGTCGACATCTACCCGCTCCAGCACGGGGTCGGCCTCGAGAAGGTCCGCACCTTCGAGAAGTTCCTCGGCGGCAGCGCGACCAACGTCGCCGTGGCGGCGTCGCGCCACGGCCACCGTGTCGCGCTGATCACCCGCACGGGGCAGGATCCGTTCGGTCGCTACATCCACGAGGCGCTGCGCGACTTCGGCGTCGACGACACCTTCGTCTCGGCCGTCGCCGGGCCGCCGACACCGGTCACCTTCTGCGAGGTCTTCCCACCCGACGACTTCCCGCTGTGGTTCTACCGCTACCCGATCGCCCCCGACCTCATGGTCGAGCCGGACGAGCTGCCGCTCGACGCGATCCGCGGTGCAGGCGTCTACTGGTCCACGGTGACGGGACTGTCGCAGGAGCCGAGCCGGTCTGCGCACTTCCGCGCCTGGCAGGCTCGCGGCCGACGCAGCCACACCGTGCTCGACCTCGACTACCGCCCAATGTTCTGGACCGGGCCGGCCGAGGCGCGGGAGCAGGTCCGACGCGCACTCGACCACGTCACCGTCGCGGTCGGCAACCGCGAGGAGTGCGAGGTCGCCGTCGGCGAGACGGACCCGCACCGGGCCGCCGACGCGCTCCTCGACCGCGGCGTGGAGCTCGCCGTCGTGAAGCAGGGTCCCAAGGGGGTCCTTGCGGTGACGCGCGAGGAACGTGTCGAGGTGCCGCCCCACCCCGTCGACGTCGTCAACGGACTCGGGGCCGGCGACGCCTTCGGCGGAGCACTGTGCCACGGGCTGCTCGAGGGCTGGGACCTGCGGCGCGTCCTCCGGTTCGCCAACGTCGCAGGTGCGATCGTCGCCGGCAAGCTCGAGTGCTCGACCGCGATGCCGACCTCCGCCGAGGTCGAGGAGCGCCTGGCCGGCGCTTCGCCGTTCGCCACCGTCGCCGAGGAGGCACGATGACCAGCACGCCGGTCACGTCGACCGCCACGTCGACCGCCACGTCGACCGCCACGTCGATCGTCCGTGTCGCCGACCTGACGGAGATCCGCGTGCGCGAGCCGGGACGCATCGTCGCCGCCTGGGCTGCCCGCCGGCGCCGTCCCCTCGTCGGTGAGGACGGCCGGATGCTCCTCGTCGCCGCCGACCACCCTGCGCGGGGCGCCCTGGGCGTCCGCGGCGCCGGCGCCGCCATGGCTAGTCGCAGCGAGCTGCTCGAGCGCCTCGTCACCGCGCTGCAGCGGCCCGGTGTCGACGGCGTGCTCGGCACCCCCGACGTCCTCGATGACCTGCTGCTCCTCGGCGCCCTCGACGGCAAGGTCGCCATCGGCTCGATGAACCGCGGCGGCCTGCAGGGTGCCAGCTTCGAGCTCGACGACCGGTTCACCGCCTACACCGCGGACGAGATCGCCGCCCGCGGCATCGACGGCGGCAAGATGCTGACGCGCATCTGCCTCGAGGATGCCGGCACCGTGGCCACGCTCGAGGCGAGCGCCCGGGCGATCACGGAGCTGGCCGAGCACCAGCTCATGGCCATGGTGGAGCCGTTCCTCTCCACCTGCGAAGGTGGTCGGGTGGCCAACCAGCTCGATCCCGACTCCACGATCAGGTCGATCCACATCGCCGCTGGCCTGGGTGCCTCGAGCGCCTACACGTGGCTCAAGCTGCCCGTCGTCGACGAGCTCGACCGCGTCATGGACGCGACGACGCTGCCGACCCTCCTCCTCGGCGGCGACCCCCAGGGCGATCCGCAGGACACCTACGCGTCATGGGGTCGCGCGCTCGACCTGCCGGCCGTGCGAGGTCTCGTCGTCGGTCGCGCCCTCCTCTTCCCGCCCGACGGTGACGTCGCCGCGGCCGTCGACATCGCCGCCGGGCTCGTGCACGGGAACGGCGCCGCAGGGTGAGCGACAACGAGCGATGGGTGCGCCCGCTCGGGAGCGCCCGCACGACGCAGTGGTCGGTCGCCATCGACGATGCGGTTCACGGCTGGTCGCACACGCGGTTGTATGCCGCCGACCTCGATCCCGGGCAGAGCCGCACCATCGCGGCGAGCGAGTGGGAGCACGTCGTCGTGCCGCTCTCGGGCTCCGTCACCGTCACGGCACGCGACCCCGACGGCGGGACGCACGAGGCGCATCTGGCTGGACGGGCGTCGGTCTTCGCGGGCCCGACCGACGTCGCCTACGCCTCGCGTGACGCGGAGCTGACGGTGGCCGCCGAGGGCGGCCCCGCCCGAGTCGCGGTGTGCGGCGCCCGCGCGGCGGAGCGGCACACGCCGCCGTTCCGCCACGTGGAGCGCGCCGACGTGCCTGTCGAGCTGCGCGGGGCGGGTGTGGCGTCGCGCGAGGTGCGCAACTTCGGCATCCCCGGTGTCCTCGACGCCGACGCGGTCATCGCGTGCGAGGTCATCACCCCGGGTGGCAACTGGAGCTCCTACCCACCGCACAAGCACGACGAGGACCGTCCCGGCGTGGAGAGCGAGCTCGAGGAGATCTACTACTTCGAGGTCGCGCCGTCGGCGGGCGCGCCCGAGGCTGCGAGCACGAGCGCCGTGGGCTACCAACGGGTCTACGGCACCGACGAACGTCCCATCGACGTGTTCGCCGAGGTCCGCTCGGGTGACGTCGTCCTGGTACCGCACGGCTGGCACGGCCCGGCGATGGCCGCCCCGGGCTACGACCTGTACTACCTCAACGTCATGGCCGGCCCCGGCACCGGGAGCAACGGGCGGGCCTGGCTCATCTGCGACGACCCAGCACACGGCTGGGTCCGCGACACGTGGTCCGACCAGCCGGTCGACCCCCGACTCCCGTTTGGAGGCACTCGATGACGAGCGACACCCAGGCCGTGTCGGGCGGCACGAGCGTGCGCCTGACCGTGGCCCAGGCCGTGGTCCGCTTCCTCGCCAACCAGTGGAGCGAGCGCGACGGCGAGCGGCAGAAGCTCTTCGCCGGGTGCTTCGGCATCTTCGGCCACGGCAACGTCGCCGGGCTGGGTCAGGCGCTGCTCCAGAACGAGCTGGCCGACGGCGAGGAGCGCCTCAGGTACGTCCTCGCCCGCAACGAGCAGGCCATGGTCCACACGTCCGTCGCCTACGCCCGCCAGAAGGACCGCCTCCAGACGTGGGCGTGCACGGCGTCCGTCGGCCCGGGTTCGACGAACATGCTGACCGGTGCCGCGCTGGCGACGATCAACCGGATCCCCGTGCTGCTCCTGCCGTCGGGCACCTTCGCGACGCGCGTCAGCTCGCCGGTGCTCCAGGAGCTCGAGCTGCCGTATGCCGCGGACGTCACGGTCAACGACGCCTTCCGGCCGCTGTCGAAGTTCTTCGACCGGGTGAACCGTCCCGAGCAGCTGCCGTCGGCGCTGCTGGGCGCCATGCGGGTGCTCACCGATCCCGTCGAGACCGGCGCCGTGACGCTGGCGCTGCCCCAGGACGTGCAGGCCGAGGCTCACGACTGGCCGGCCCCGCTCTTCGCGCCCCGCGTGTGGCGCGTGGCCCGGCCGCTTCCCGAGGCGGTCGACGTGGCCGACGCCGCCGAGGTCATCCGTTCGGCGAGGCGCCCGCTCGTCGTCGCCGGTGGCGGCGTGCACTACTCCGGCGCGGAGGAGGCGCTGCGGGCGTTCTGCGAGCAGACCGGCATCCCCGTGGGGGAGTCACAGGCGGGCAAGGGCTCGCTCCCGCACGGGCACCCGCAGCAGATGGGCGCGGTCGGCTCGACCGGCACGACGGCTGCCAACGCCCTCGCCGCCGAGGCCGACGTCGTCATCGGCATCGGGACGCGCTGGAGCGACTTCACCACCGCGTCACGGACAGCATTCCAGGACAGCGGAATTCGCTTCGTCAACATCAACGTCGCGCGCTTCGACGCGGGCAAGCACTCCGGCCTCTCCGTCGTGGCCGATGCCCGCGAGGCGCTCACCGCCCTTGCGCGTGCCCTCGACGAGTATGCCGTCGACGACGCCTACCGCTCGCGCCAGGCTGCGCTGTGGGCTGAGTGGGACGCGTCTGTGGAGGCGGCCTTCCACCCGGGATCCGAGGTGACCGACCGGCTCGCCGACGGGCTGCTGACCCAGGGCCAGGTGCTGGGAGCGGTCAACGAGCTCAGCGACCCCCGCGACGTCGTGCTCTGCGCGGCCGGCTCGATGCCCGGCGACATCCACAAGCTCTGGCGCGTGCGCGATCCCAAGGCGTACCACGTCGAGTACGGCTACTCCTGCATGGGCTACGAGGTGCCCGCCTCGATCGGCATCCGCCTCGCCGACGACACGCGTGACGTCTTCGCCATGGTCGGTGACGGGGGATACCTCATGATGCCGACCGAGCTCGTCACGGCGGTGCAGGAGCGTGTCAAGGTCGTCGTCGTGCTCGTGCAGAACCACGGCTTCCACTCGATCGGATCGCTGTCCGAGTCGCTCGGCTCGCAGCGCTTCGGCACTAGCTACCGCTTCCGTGGTGAGTCGTCCGGGCGCCTCGACGGCGACGTCCTGCCCGTCGACCTCGCCGCCAACGCGCGCTCGCTCGGCGCGCACGTCATCGAGGTGCACTCGCTCGACGAGCTGCACCAGGCGATCAAGGAGGCCAAGGCCGCGCCGGCGGACGGTGGCCCCGTCGTCATCCACGTCGAGACCGACCCGCTCGTGCACGCGCCCGCCAGCGCGTCGTGGTGGGACGTGCCGGTCTCGGAGGTCAGCGACCTCGACACGACGCGGACGGCATACGCGGAGTACGTCGACCACAAGGCCACCCAGCGCCCCCTCATCACCCCCGCCCGTCGCTCGGGCGGCCACACCGACCCGGAGCCTTCGTCGTGAACCGGCCCGACGACCGACCAGCGTGCCCCTGAAACCCTTGGCCCGCACCACTTCTGAGAGGAACCGACCGATGGCCGAGTCCAAGGCCCGCAATCCCGACGACCGCTACAGCAAGCTGACGATCGGCGTCTGTCCGGACCAGTGGGGCGTCTGGTTCCCGGAGGACGAGAAGCAGATCCACTGGGAGACCGCGCTCGACGAGATGGCCGAGGCCGGCTTCTCGGTGATGGAGACGGGGCCGTTCGGCTACTTCCCCAAGGACCCGAACCGGCTGCAGGAGGAGATGGACCGGCGCGGCTTCACGGTCGTCGCCGGCACCGGCTGGGGCATCCTGCACAAGCCGGAGGCCTGGTCCGACACGGAGAAGACGTTCCGCGAGATCGCCGAGACGCACGCCGCCGTCGGGGCGCAGTACATCGTGCACCTGCCCCCGATGTTCCGCGACGAGAAGACGTGGGCCTACACGGACGACCGCGTGCTCTTGACGCAGGCGTGGAACGCCTACATCCGCAACGCCGACAGGCTCGGCCGCATCATGAAGGAGGACTACGGACTCCAGATGGTGCTGCACCCGCACGGCGACAGCCACATCGAGACGCCCGAGGACATCGATCGCGTCTTCCAGGCGACCGACCCCGACTACGTCGGCTTCTGCCTCGACACGGGCCACATCGTCTACGGCGGCGGCGACCCGGTGGAGCTGTGCCGCACGTACCCGGAGCGGATCTCCTACGTCCACATCAAGGCGATGGACGAGGGCCTCGTCAAGCAGGCCCACGACGAGGACTGGCCGTTCGGCCTGGCCGTCGCCAAGGGCTGCTCGGTCGCGCCACCCGCCGGCGCCCCCGACATGCCTACCTTCGTCGAGGCGCTCGCCGACCTCGACAAGGAGCTCTACGTCGTGTGCGAGCAGGACATGTATCCCTGCGACCCGTCGGTCCCCCTGCCCAACGCCATCCAGACCCGCGAGTACCTCGCGTCCATCGGCCTCGGCCTCGAGTGACCGAGGAGTCACGCAGATGACCGTTCGCATCGGCATGATCGGCCCCGGGGGCATGGGACAGGCGCACATCGACCGCATCCACAGCGTCATCGCCGGGGGGCGGGTCGTCGCGGTGTCGGACGTCGACGAGACCCGGGCCAAGGAGGTGGCAGACCGCATCGGCGGCACGGCCTACGCGGACTCGGCCGGCCTCATCGCGTCCGAGGAGGTCGACGCGCTCATGATCTGCAGCTACGGCCCGGCCCACGAGGTCGACGTGCTCGCCACCATCGCGGCCGGCAAGCCCGTCTTCTGCGAGAAGCCGCTGACGCCGACGGCTTCGGGCGCGATGCGCATCATGGAGGCCGAGGAGGCGGGCGGTCGCCGACTCGTCACGGTCGGCTTCATGCGGCGCTTCGACCGGAGCTACCGCGAGATGAAGGCGCTGCTCGACTCGGGCGACCTCGGCGAGACGCTCATGGTCCACTGCGCCCACCGCAACCCGACCGCGCCCGAGACCTACACGTGGGACATGGCGATCAACGACACCGCGATCCACGAGGTCGACACGATGCGCTGGCTCCTCGGGGAGGAGTTCGTCTCGGCGCGCGTCGACAAGCCGAAGAAGACGTCGCTGCGCTTCGAGCACCTCCAGGACCCCCTGGTGCTGATCCTCGAGACCGAGTCGGGCGTGCGTGTCGACGACGAGATCTTCGTCAACTGCCAGTTCGGCTACGACATCCGCTGCGAGGCCGTCGCCGAGAAGGGCACGGTGTCGTTGAGCGACCAGAACGCGGTCGTCGTGCGCGACGGCGCCGGCGTGCGCAACGCGATCGCGCGCGACCACAACGACCGCTTCTGGGGCGCCTTCGTCACCGAGGTGCAGGAGTGGGTCAGCGCCGTCGCCGTCGGCGAGCACACGGGGCCGACGTCATGGGACGGGTATGCCGCCGCGTGCGTCTGTGACGCCGGTGTCCGCGCGCTCACCGACGAGGGCGTCGTCAAGGTCGAGATGGCGGCGAAACCGGCCTTCTACGCCTGATCCTCCAGGTGCGATGTTCAGACGGCAGGCTGGTCGACCGGGTGTCGGGTGACGCAGTAGATGCGGCCGCTCGGGTCCTGCAGCGTGACCCAGTGCGGCGTGCGGCGCACCTCGGTGGCACCCAGAGACCGGTGCCGGTCGGTCTCGGCCAGGTAGTCGTCACTGCCGAGGTCGAGATGTCCCACCACCTCGGGCCGCTCGTTCTCGAGCCGCTGGAGCAAAACCTGGAGCGCGAGGCCCTCGGGTCGTCGGAGCCGGCGGAACTCGTCCTCGGGGTCCTGGTCGACCAGCTCCCACGCCGTGAGGTCGGCCCAGAACCTGCACTCCTCCTCCCAGCGCGACGGCGGGATGTCGAGGCAGACCTGGTCGACCATGCTGCGGCCGCCCGGCCAGCTGGCCGGCGCTGCCGCGCGGGACGGGCCGGAGCCCACCACGCAGAACGTCATGCCACCCGGTGACCGGTACTCCACCCGCCCGGCGGAAAGCTCGGTCGCGCTCGCTCCCGCGCCTTCGGCTCTCGCGACGAGAACTCCGTGGTCGTGGGTGTGCAGGTCCAGGTGCAGCCCGCCGGGGGACTGCCGGGCGACCGTCTGCACGTGCAGGTGGGGATCACCGGCGCTGGGCAGGAGCGAGGCGACCTCGCCATGGGCGCCCCGGCGCGGCGAGAGCCGGTATCCGGTGACGCGGGCCCAGAACGACTCCGTTTCTCCGGCGTGCTCAGGCGCCGTGTCCAAGGAGGCCGTGACCCAGCTGACCGAGCCGCTCATGCGCTGGCCGCGCCGACGAGCGGCGCGCGGGCCGACGAGGTGGTCACGAGCCGACACTAGCGCCGGCCGGGGTCAGCGCCAGAAGTCGGCGAGCAGCTCCCCGAGGGCACGGCCCTGGCCGTGGCCTCCGCGCGCAGCCTGCGGGCGCGTCGACGGATCCAACGCGTTGGCGTCGAAGACGTCGCCCGCGCCGGCGTCCGGGAACACCGTTTCCACCGTGCTGCCGCCTGCGCGCAGCTCGTCGACCTGGGTCGCCAGATCCATGCCCCACGCCAGCGGCATCCGCGTCCTGCCGCCGAACGGTGACATCACGAGCACCCGCCCGTACCCGGCCGCCAGGTCGGCATTCTCGCTGCGCCGGTAGCCCCCGTTGAGATACCAGTTCTCGCCGATGCGGTAGGGCGTCATCGCCGAGGTGCTGGCGGCGACGGCGTCCACCAGATCGACTCCGCTGTGGCGGTCGAACACGACCGGTTCACCGGTGCGCGCATCGACAGCCACGACGAGTACGGGCTGTTGCGGCCACTCGGTGCCGGGAAGCCGCGCCGCGACGATGTCGCGCCAGCGCCGCCGGCCGGAGCCGTCGGAATCATCCAGCGCGAGCGCCGCGGCGCCCATCCTGCGCCGCATGTCGGAGGCGTCGCGAGCGGAACCGATGATGGAGTTCGACCACTCCAGGTAGCTCTGTCCCGAGAACGGCCGAGCGCGCCCTCGGTCGGACCCCACCGCGCCCGCCTGTCGTCGAGGCGCCTCGGCGAGGACGGCGGCATACAGGTCCGCGACCCGTGCGTCGCTGGTGATCTGGGCGGCCACCGTCGATCCCGCCGACGTCCCGATGATGAGGTCAGCCCCGGTCACGTCGACGCCGGCATCGGACAGGCCGGCGACGAGACCGAGCTCCCACGCGTTGCCTGCCGCTCCGCCTCCCGCGAGAACGAGGGCTCGCTTGTCGGAGGTGCCCGCGCGTCCGGTGGCGTCGATCTGCGGACCGGGCAACGGCCGGCTCCCGTGCCGTGAAGTCGGGGTCACCGGGGTGCCATCTGACCGGGTCGTCGAGCTGCTGGGCGGTGTCGGAGAAGATGTGGTGTTCATGGGAGCTGCCTTTCGCGAGTTGCCTGTCCGGCGCTCCTCGCGAGTGACCTCGGGGCACGCTCGACCACTGGCAGGGTCCGAGGCCGGCTAGCCCAGCCTCGGCCAGCCCTTGGCGCCGATGTACCAGACGGCTGATGTCATGACGGCGCTGATGAGGAGGGCGAAGAGCACACCACCGGCCACGGGCAGGAACCACCCGGGGGACCGCCTCGACCGCACCGCGACCACCTTGACCACCAAGGCGCCGACGACGGCGCAGCCGAGCACACCGTGAACGACCGTCCGCGTCGACACGGGCTCTCCGTTCGCCAGCGTCCCCGACTCGAGACCCAGCGCCCAGAGACAGTGGTACGTGACGAAGACGGTGAGCAGGACCGCGATCGCGCCGGAGATCCGGTGTGCGGTTCCGAGCCACTCAGGCGCCGTGACGCCGAGCTTGCCGTACATCCAGAGGGCTCCGAGAAGCTGGAGCAGCGCGAGCACTCCGATGACGACGGAGAGCACGACCTTCATGTCGATGACCGTGCGGAAGCCGAACGCCGTCGTACCGGCGAGGGTCGGGTCGTGCACCTTGCCGAACACCCCGACGAGCAGGGCAACGACTGCACCTGCGGCGAACGCGGTCAGGGGGACCGACATGCTCCTCGTCGGCGTGCTCTCAGCCATGGCCTCAGGATGCTCCCGCCCCGGCTCCTTGGGGAGGAAACGTCCCAACCACTGAGGACGCGGTATGCCGTCGCGGCGCTGTGAGCGGATGCCGCGAGCTCCGACTGTGGGAGGAGGCCCTGCGGGGAACGAGGTGAAGGCGAGGCGCGTCCTGAGCCGAGGCTCGTCGTTCGCTGCACGACGGCACCGCACGACGGCACCGCACGACGGCACCGCACGACGGCACCGCACGACGGCACGACGACCCGGCGCAGCGGCATACGCGCGGACTGACGGGGCGTCGCCCGACGGGTGCAGCGGGCTACGGTCGGGTCATGGCCGACAAGCTCTCACGCCAGACGGCGTCCGACGCCCTGCCCTCGTGGCGCGTCCTGCTCCAGCGCCTGCACCTCACGGTGCGGGCTCCCGACGTCGCCACCGCCTTCGAGTTCGTCGCGCGGGTCGGCGCCGTGGTGACTCCTCTGGGTCGCCAGCCCGACCTCGACGTCCGCGGCGACGTCGTGCACCTTGCCGTGTCGACCGAGCAGGCTGGTGGCGTGACCGAGGCGGACATCGCCGTGGGCCGCGCCGTCGAAGGCGTCGTCACCGAGATGGGTCTGACGTCCGCTCCCGGCACTCTGACCGTGATCGAGATCGCCATCGACGCCATGGACATCGACGCCGTGCGCCCGTTCTGGGACGCCGTGCTCGGCTGGGACGTCATCGCCCGCAACGATGTGCAGGACCCCCTTCGCCTCGGCCCCGCCGTGTGGTTCCAGCAGATGGACGAGCCGCGACCGCAGCGCAACCGGATACACCTCGACGTCACGGTCGCCCACGACGAGGCGGCCGGTCGCATCGAGCGGGCCCTCGCCGCGGGAGGGCACCTCGTGTCGGACGCCGAGGCGCCGGCCTTCTGGATCCTCGCCGATGCCGAGGGCAACGAGGCGTGCGTGTGCACGTGGCAGGGTCGAGACCCCGTCGGCGCCGACTGACCCCGGCGTGAGCGCAACCCCTGGGCACTCCGTCGTGGTGGTGCTCGTCGTCAGCCGGTCATCGCATCCGCCCCGGCGAGGCACACGAGGTCGGCGACCTCGTCCGGATGGGTGAAGAGGTTGTTGTGGGAGCCACCGAGCAGAGAGGTGCGCACCGTCGGCGCGAGGACCGCAGAGGTCGCGAGCAGGTCGAGCCACTCGACCGGGTTGAAGGAGTCGTGGATGCCCGCGGTGATGGTGACCGGGACGCGCAGGTGCCTGATCCGGTCCTCGGGGGCGTCGCGCAGGCCGGAGCGCAGGATCGCGACGATGGCCGATCCGCCCCGGACGAGCTGGGCCGGGTCCAGCTCGTCCGGCCGGTCGTGGCGGTAGGCCGACGGTGTCGCTGTCGCGAGCCCGATCAGGCCGCGCTGCCGGGGGGCGAAGGTGGTGCCGGCGAGCACGAGCGACAGGAATGGCCGGCCGGCGCCGAGGGCGAGCGCCGCCGTGAGGGCTGCTTGGGCGCCGGTCGAGTGCCCGAGCAGGACGACGGGCCGGTCGGAGGCCTGTGCCTCGACCCAGCGGGCAGTCGCCAGCCCGATGGCATGGATGTTCGGCGGCGTGGAGCACAGCCGGTCCGAGCCGAAGCCCGGAAGGTCGAGCACCGTGCAGCTCATGCCGCGTTCGACGAGCGCCCGCGCTGTCGCCAGCGTGTAGAACGGCAGGCCGAGGCCGGGCACGACGACGACGAGGGGGCCGTCCCTCGATGAGCCGTCGCCGACCGCCAGCGAGCGCACCACGCGACCGCGGACGGTGGTGAGCCGCTCGTGCACGTCGGGGCCGGGACGTCGGCCCCTCATCGGGCTCTGCTGTCCGTGTCGGCTCCCACGTCGGTGACTGTAGGTTGCGCCCGGGGCCCGGGCCAGCGCTGTGCAGCGTGTCGCCGGCCGCGGCGAGGCGTGTTGCGGCCCCGCGGTCCGTGGTCCGTGCGCGTCCGGCGGCTGGCTCAGTGGCTCGGCGGTGCCGTGTCGAGCAGACGCCGTGACGCCTCCACGTGGGGCGGCAGGCGCCGTCTGGCCCGCAACGCGGCCGGGATCCTCGGCACGGCTGCGAGCAGGCCGCGCCTACCGTGGGGGCCGCGCGCCGTCCGCGCGGCGGTGCGGACCACCTGACTCACGGGGCGACGCATGATGGCCGTCAGCATCTGGTTGCGGGCGATGACGACATGACGTCCTGGCACGTCACGGACCACCGAGGGCACGTGTCGGGCCACCACCTCTGGCACGTAGCAGAGCGACCACCCGTGGGCGGCGAGGTCGAGTGCGAGCCGCTCCTCCTCGCCGGCGAAGAAGACGACCGGGTCGAAGCCACCGGCCTGGAGGTAGGCCGACCGTCGCACGACCGCGCCGCAGGCGATGAAGCCCAGCACGCGCATGCCCGGCTCGCCGGGGTGGGTGCCGAGGGCGGACTGGGACATCTCGGCACAGACAGGCTCGAGCGAGCCCGCGGCGCCCACGAGGATGCGGGCTGCGATCAGGCCGACCCGAGGGTGGGCGTCGAGCAGGTCGGCGGCGCGGTCGAGCGCGCCCGGCTCCCACCACGAGTCGTCGTCGGCGAACGCGACGTACGGGGTCTCGACCGCGGCCAGACCGACGTTGCGGCCCACCGCTCCGGCGTTGCGTGGCAGCCGGATCACGGTGACGTCGGGGAACGCGTCGGCCACGCGCGCCGGGGTCGAGTCCGTCGACCCGTTGTCCACGAGCACGACCGGCGCCGGGTCGTGACGCGGCAGGCTCTGCCGGAGGTCCTCCCAGCGGTCTCGTGTGGCGACGACGACGGTCACACGCCCGCCGTGGTCGGGGTTCACGAGGCGTCCACCGGGAGCGCGCCGGAGCCAGCGGATGCGTGTGGCGCACGGGTCGGGTTCACGTCGGGGGCGACCTCCGCGTCTCGGACGACGTCGCTGAGGACGGCGTCCCAGTCGCGCAGGAAACGGCGCAGGTCGAAGCGGCGCAGTGCGTGAGCGCGGGCGTCCTCGCCGACCGCGCGAGCCAGGTCGACGTCGTGGCACAGCTTCCGCAGGCCGGCCGCCAGCTCGTCCGGCCGGGTGCTCACGATGCCGGTGCCTGCGGGCACGGCCACCGCGCTCTCCGTGCTCGCCACCACGACGACGGGCATGCCGAGGAGCATCGCCTCGACGAGCGACAGGCCCAGGGAGGTCCACCGGTTGGGGTGGAGGTACACCCGCCGTCTCGCCATCTCGGCGTGGAGCCGCTCCTGGTCGAGACCCTCGACGGTTGTCAGCTCGGGAGGCACGCCCGGCAGCGTCCGGAGCAGGTGCGCGTCGATGCCGAACACGTCGATCGGTTGGTGGCGCGCGAACCCCAGCACGAGGTCGGTCCCGACCGCCCTCCCACGACGGACGGGTTCGTTGACGACGACGGCCGCGTGGGCGAGTTCGCCGGTGTAGCGGTGACCTGGGTCCGGCACGCCGTGCTCGATCACCCTGAAGGGCGCCGAGCCGTTGTCCCAGAGCAGGGCGTTGAAGTGGGTCACGTGGACCAGCGGGATGCGGCGTTGCTCCGCCATCGGGTGTCGGTCGAAGGGCACCCGGCCCCCGGGCACGTTGTGCTCGAGGTAGACGGCTGGCACGTCACGTCCGGGCACCCGACCGGTCCACGCCCGCACGAGCTCCGCCTCGTGCGGGCGCTGCAGCACGACGACGTCGATCTCCTCCTCCCGCAGGCGTTCGGTGGAGACCTCGCGGGCCCGTGACGGCCAGTCCCAGGACTGAGCCCGGCCGGCGCCGTCCGGGCCCCGGCCGGGAAGGACCGGCAGGACGTAGTCGTGTGGTCCCTGGACGAATCCCGTCGTCCAGGATCCGTGCACGTGCCAGATCAGGATGCGCACGGCGGTCACCCGGCCCTTCGGGCGGTGTCGGCCGGCGGCCACGGGTCACCCCGTCCGAGGGCATGCACGGTCCAGCCGGCGCGCGTCCACCGATGCGGGTCGAGGACGAGCCGCCCGTCGACGACGACGCGTCGGGCCACCACGCTGCCCAGCGCGACGGGGTCGAGCGCGGCGAACTGCGCCCACTCCGTCAGCACCAGCGTGAGCTCCGCGCCGTCACAGGCGGACTCGACGGTGTCTCGGGTCTCGAGGTCCGACCTTCCGGACAGGTGTCGCCCGGCCTCTGGGTCGTGGACACGGACGCGTGCGCCCACGGCGGCGAGCGAGGTCGCGACCGAGAGCGCCGGGGAGTCGCGGATGTCGTCGGAGTCCGCCTTGAAGGCGGCCCCCAGCGCGGCGACCCGCCTGCCCCGTGGGCGCCCGTCCAGCAGCCGCGTCGCCAGGTCGACGGTGCGCTGGCGCTGATAGGTGTTGACGTCGTCGACGGCTCCGAGGAGCTGGGCGGCCGTGTCGACGCCGAGCTCCCCGGCCCGGCTCGAGAAGGCCCGCAGGTCCTTGGGGAGGCAGCCACCTCCGAACCCGATGCCCGGGGAGAGGTACTGGGGCCCGATGCGGGAGTCGAGCCCGAGGATCTCGGTCAGGCGCCCGATGTCGGCGTTCGCCGCCTCGCACACCTGCGCGAGGACGTTGACCACGGAGATCCGGCTCGCCAGCATGACGTTCGCCGAAGCCTTGGCGAGCTCTGCCGTCTGCAGGTCAGTCCTGACGACGGGCACGCCGTCGGCGAGGAGGCGGCAGTAGACGGCCCGTAGGCGGGCCTCGGCTGCATCGGAGGCGGTCCCGAGGACGAGGCGGTCCGGCCGCAGCGAGTCCTCGACCGCATGGCCCTCGCGGAGGAACTCCGGGTTCCAGGCCACCTCCACGCCATGGTTCGGTGGGGTCAGGTCGTCGATGCGCTCCTGCAGCAGCGCCGCCGTGCCCACCGGTACGGTCGACTTGCCGACGACCAGGGCATCGCGGCCCAGCTCCGGCGCCAGCGCCTCCACGGCCGCCCAGAGGGCGCTGAGGTCTGCGCCGTCGGCACCGTCGAGCTGCGGGGTGCCGACACAGAGGAAGTGCACGTCGGCACCGTCCACCGCGGCGACGTCCGTGCTGAAGGTGAGCCGCCCGGAGGCGACGCCCTCGCGCAGCAGGTCGGCGAACCCCGGTTCATGGAAGGGCGCCACGCCCCGGGAGAGCAGGTCGACACGGTGCGGGTCGACGTCGACCCCCGAGACGATGTGTCCCCACCGTGCCAGCGCCGCCGCATGCGTCGCGCCGAGATAGCCGGTTCCGAGCACTGAGATGCGCACGGAGAACACATGCCCGGTGAGCCGAGAGCCAAACGTGGCGGCTCCGCAACGGCCGTTCGCGACGTGCCGTCGAGCGTGGATCTCGTGTCAAAGCATCCGAAGCCACGCGTGGAGAACCACTTCTCCGCCGAGAAGCGGTTTGACGAGCCGAGAAGTGGGCACCGCTTCTCCGAGACGACCATCCTCGCTGACATCGGAGGCCCATGAAGGTACTCGGGATCAACGCGCTCTTCCACGACCCGGCGGCTGCCCTCGTCGTGAACGGGGTCACGGTCGCCGCCCTCGAGGAGGAGCGGCTCACGCGACGCAAGCACGGTCATCGGCCGGTTCCGTTCGCCGCCTGGGAGCTTCCCGAGCTGGCGGCGCGATGGTGCCTGGAGAGTGCCGGCATCGAGCCGGCCGACCTCGATGCCGTTGCGTACTCGTACGATCCGGCCCTTGCCGAGCCGAGTGACCAATTGGGTCTGGACGACCCGTGGGACCATCTGCGTCAGACCTATGCCCGGCGTGCACCCGGTTTCATCGCGAGCGCCCTCCCGGGCCTCGACCCGGAACGAGTGCACTTCGTGCCCCATCACGTCGCGCATGCCGCCTCCGCCGCCCTGGCCGGACCCGCAGCGGACACGGACGTTCTGGTGCTCGACGGGCGCGGGGAGTGTGCCAGTCACCTCGCGGGACACTATGCCGATGGGCAACTGAAAACGCTTGCGACGCAACGACTTCCACACTCCTTGGGTCTGCTCTATGAGGACGTGACCCAGCACCTCGGCTTCCTCCGCAGCAGCGACGAGTACAAGGTCATGGCGTTGGCGTCCTACGGCACACCCACGTTCGCCGACGTGCTGCGCCGCGCTGTGACCGCGGCACCCGACGGCGGGTTCCGCACCGAGCCGGTGGAATGGGACGCGTTGGCGCCGCGACTGCGACCGGGTGACCCGTGGACGCAGCAGCATGCCGACCTGGCCGCGAGCGTGCAGGTCCGCCTCGAGGAGGTGCTGCTCGAGCTGGTCGGCTGGCTGCAGGACCGCACGGGCGCCCGGCAGCTCGCACTGGCGGGCGGCGTCGCGCTCAACTGCGTCGCGAACTCCCGGCTGCACGCGGACGGGCCGTACGACGACGTGTGGGTGCAGCCGGCTGCCGGCGACGCAGGCACGGCCCTCGGCGCGGCGCTGACCGTGGCGACCGACGGCGGTGACCGGTGCGCACCCATGCCCGGCGCCGACCTGGGCCGCTCGTGGGACGACGACGACCTCGAAACGGTCCTCCGGACGGCACGCCTGCCCTACGAGCGCTCGGGTGACGTCGCCGGTGCGGTGGCGTCGGTTCTCGCAGCAGACGGCATCGTCGCCTGGTTCCAGGGCCGCAGCGAGTACGGTCCTCGTGCCCTCGGGCACCGGTCGCTGCTGGCGCACCCGGGTCGGGCCGAGAACCTCGAAAGGCTCAACGACGTCAAGGGGCGCGAGCAGTTCCGCCCTGTGGCCCCCATGGTCCGAGTCGAGCGGGCGGCAGAGATCTTCGGACGCGGTCCGCTCCCCTCGCCCTACATGCTCTTTGTCCACGACGTGAATCCCGAGTGGCGCCAACGCATCCCAGCCGTGGTGCATGTCGACGGGACGGCCCGGGTCCAGACGGTCGACGCGGCACAGGAACCGCTCGTGGCACGGATGTTGGAGGCCTTCGAGAGCCTGACGGGTGTCCCGGTCGTCGTCAACACCAGCCTCAACACCGCAGGGCGGCCCATGGTCGACAGCCCTCGCGACGCCCTCGAGTGCTTCGGTTCCGCGCCGGTGGACCTCCTCGCGCTGGGACCGTTCGTCGTGAGGCGGCCCCGGTGACGAGAGACCGCGCGGAGGACGGACCCACCCGGACGACGATCGTCGTGCCGACGGTCGGACGCGAGAGCCTGCAGACCTTGCTCGAGAGCCTGGCGGCGCAGTCCACGCGCGTCACCGCGCCCGTCCTGCTCGTCGACGACCGCCCGGGAGGGCACGACCTGGGCCCGCCGGCGCGGCTCCGCGAGCTGCCCTTCGACGCCACGGTGCTCACCAGCGGTGGACGTGGCCCCGCCGCGGCGCGCAACCTCGGCTGGCGGCATGCCCGTACCCCGTGGGTCTCCTTCCTCGACGACGACGTCCTGCCCGGACCGACCTGGTACGCGGACCTGCTCGAGGACCTTGCCGCCTCGGGGCCCGAGGTCGTTGGCAGCCAAGGGCACGTTCAGGTGCCGCTGCCGACCGACCGCAGGCCCGACGACTGGGAACGCTCGACGGCCGGCCTCCAGGGGGCGCCGTGGATCACGGCCGATCTGTCGTACCGGCGCTCGGCGCTCGCCTCCGTGGGAGGCTTCGACGAGCGCTTCCCACGGGCCTACCGGGAGGACGTCGACCTCGGGCTCCGGGTCACCGCCTCGACGGGACGCATCGACTGGGGGCGCCGTCAGGTCCTCCACCCCGTCCGGCCGGCCGACGGCTGGGTGAGTGTGCGGCGGCAGGTCGGAAACGTCGACGACGCGCTCATGCGCCGGCTGCACGGCCGGGACTGGCGAGTGCGCGGACACGCACCGCGGGGCCGGCTGCGTCTGCACTCCGTCACGGCGGCCGCCGGCGTCACGGCCCTGGTCGCGACGCTGGCCGGTCGACGCCGTGCGGCTGCCGTCGCGGGGCTCGGCTGGGCAGCGCTGACAGCCCAGTTCGCGGTCGCTCGCGTGCGTCCCGGACCGCGCCATGCCGCCGAGGTCGTCCGCATGACCCTCACCAGCGTCGTCATCCCCTTCGCCGCCGTGACGTATGCCGTCCGTGGACGGGTGCGGCACCGTCGGGCCGGGCCGTGGTGCGGGGCGCCCGACCTCGTCCTGCTCGACCGTGACGGCACCATCGTGCACGACGTCCCCTACAACACCGACCCCGAGGCGGTACGGGCCATGAGCGGTGCCCGTGAGTCACTGGACCGCCTGCGTCACAACGGAATTCGTGTCGGTGTCGTGACCAACCAGTCCGGCGTGGGGCGGGGGATGATCAGCCCTGAGGAGCTCGACGCGGTGAACGCCCGGGTGCGAGAGCTGCTCGGACCGTTCGACGTCTGGTGCGAGTGCGTGCATGCGCCCGAGGAGGGATGCGCCTGCCGCAAGCCGGAGCCGGGCCTCGTCCTGGAGGCGTGCGCCCGGATGGACGTCGAGCCGCGTCGTACCGTCGTGGTGGGCGACATCGCCGGCGACGTCGCCGCGGCCCGCGCCGCGGGCGCCAGGGGCGTGCTCGTGCCCACCGGTGCCACTCGACGCGACGAGGTGGCTCGCGCTGCCGTGGTGAGGAGCGACCTCGGCTCCGTCGTCGACGACCTGCTGGGGGGTCGCTGGTGACCCACGTGCTCGTCGTGAGACTGGACAACGCCGGTGACGTGCTCCTGGCGGGGCCGGCCGTGCGCGCCGTGGCGGGCGGCGCCGAGCGCGTCACCCTCCTGTGCGGGCCCCATGGCGCCGACGCGGGCCGGCTGCTGCCGGGCGTCGACTCGGTCGTGCAGTGGTCCTGCCCCTGGATCGACCCGGCACCGGCGCCCGTGGGGAACGAGGACGTGGACCGGATCATCGCCTCGGTCCGCGAGCTGGCCCCCGACCGGGCCCTCGTGCTCACGTCGTTCCACCAGTCCCCCCTGCCGACGGCACTGCTCCTGCGGTTGGCGGGAGTGCCGTGGATCGGCGCGGCGAGCGAGGACTATCCCGGCAGCCTCCTCGACCTGCGGCACCGTCCCCGCGACGGCCTGCACGAGGTCGAGCGTGCGCTCTCCCTCGTAGAGGCCGCCGGGTACGCCCTGCCCGTCGGCGACGACGGGCGCCTCGCCGTTCGGTCCCAGCCGCACCCACGGCCGCCGTGGTCCGCCGAGTTCGTCGTGCTGCACCCGGGGGCCTCGGTCCCCGCCCGGGCCTGGCCCGAGCACCACTGGCGCGACCTGGCCCGGCTGTTGGCCGAGCGGGGCGCACGGGTGGTCGTGACCGGAGGCCCCGGCGACTGCGCACTCACGCGCGGCGTGGCGGCGGCATACGGCAGCGGCGACGTCGTCGACCTCGGCGGGCGCACGTCGTTCGCCGAGCTCGCCGGGGTGCTGCGGGCCGCGTCCGTCGTGGTGGCGGCCAACACGGGCCCCGCCCACCTCGCGGCGGCCGTCGGCACCCCCGTCGTGTCACTCTTCGCGCCCACGGTGCCCTTCGAGAGGTGGCGCCCGTGGGGGGTCCCGGTCGTTGCCCTCGGGCGCGGTGACTCCCCCTGTCGTGGCACCCGGGTCACCGAGTGCCCGTTCCCCGGCCATCCGTGCCTGTCGGGGGTGAGCGCCGCCGACGTCGTGCACGCCCTCGACTCCCTCGCGCCTCGGGCGCGTACGTCCCACTCCTTCCCCGGCGCGTCGGCTGACGCCCCCACGCTTGTCCGGGCCATCCCAGGAGGTATCAGATGAGGATCGCGATGGTGTCCGAGCACGCCAACCCGCTGGCCCTGCTCGGCGGCGCCGACGCCGGCGGCCAGAACGTCCACGTCGGTGCCCTGTCGGCGCAGCTCGCCGAACGCGGGCACGACGTGACGGTCTACAGCAGGTGGACCGCACCGGACGTGGCCGAGCGCGTGCGGACCCCCGAGGGGTACGTGGTCGAGCACGTGCCGGTGGGACCTCCGGAGGACGTGCCCAAGGACCACCTCCTGCCGTACATGCCGGCCTTCGCCCGCTACCTCGAGGCGCGCTGGCGCGAGCATCCCGTCGACGTCGTCCATGCGCACTTCTGGATGAGCGGCGTGGCGAGCACCCGCGCTGCCAGGCACGTCGACGTCCCCGTCGTGCAGACCTTCCATGCGCTCGGGACGGTGAAGCGCCGCCAGCAGGGTGACCGCGACACGAGCCCGCCGGAGCGGCTCGGCATCGAGCGACGGCTCTGCCGACAGGTGGACCACGTGGTCGCGACTTGTACCGACGAGGTCGAGGAGCTCGGCCGGATGGGGCTGCCGGCGCGGCGCGCGACCGTCGTGCCGTGCGGCGTGGACACCGACCTCTTCCGGCCGTATGCCGTCGACCCCGCCCCGCGACCGAGGCTGCTCTCCGTGGGGCGGCTCGTCGAGCGCAAGGGCGTCGGCAACGCGATCGAGGCGCTCGCCGCCCTGCCGGACGTCGACCTCGTCGTCGCAGGCGGGCCGGAGCCGACCCGCCTCGACGAGGACCCGGAGATCCGACGCCTGCGCGAGGTCGCCCACCGTTGCGGTGTCGTGGACCGGGTCCGCTTCATCGGCGCTGTCGGCCGTGACGACGTGCCGCGCCTGATGAACGAGGCCGACGTCGTCGTGGCAGTGCCGTGGTACGAGCCGTTCGGGATCGTGCCGGTCGAGGCCATGGCCTGCGGGCGGCCCATCGTGGGGTCCGCCGTGGGCGGCCTGCTCGACACGGTGCTGCCAGGGCTGACCGGCGAGCTCGTGCCCCCGCGTCGTCCGGACCTGCTGGCGGGCGCGGTGCGCCGGCTCGTCGAGGACCCGGAACGTCGCGCGGCCTACGGGCGTGCGGGCCGCGACCGGGCGGTGGCGCTCTACCGCTGGTCCTGCGTGGCCGAGCGCACGGAGGACGTGTACGCCCGAGTCGCTGCTGCCGCGTCGCGACGGGCGGTCGCACCGTGAACGCCGGCCGGACGACCTTCACGCCGTGCGACCACGAGCACCTGGCGGCGCTCATCGCCGCGACGGCGACCTTCAGCCCCTGCGTCGAGCTCGCCGACCGCTGGGGAGCCCGACTCGGCGAGGTGCTCGACCACGGGTCCCGACTGCTGGCTGCCGGCAACGGGGGCAGCGCCGCGCAGGCCCAGCACCTGACGGCCGAGCTCGTCGGGCGGTACCGCCTCGACCGCAGACCGTTCTCGGCGATCTGTCTGAGCGCCGAGACCTCCACCCTGACCGCCGTGGTCAACGACTATCCACCGGAGGAGCTCTTCGCGAGGCAGGTGGAGGCGCACGGCCGGGAGGGTGACGTGCTCGTCCTGCTGTCCACGAGCGGACGCAGCCCCAACGTCGTCGAGGCAGCCCGCCGAGGCCGTGAGCACGGCCTGACCGTCTGGGCCCTGACGGGGCCAGCTCCCAACCCGCTCGCCGAGGCCGCCCACGAGGCGCTCACCGTCGACGCCGAGTACACGGCCACCGTCCAGGAGCTGCACCTCGTCGCGGTCCACATCCTGTGCGCCGGCCTCGACCGGTTCCTCGGCGTGCTTCCCGCGCGCACGTCAGAGGACGTGCCACCCGTCAGGAGGCCCGCATGAGAGCGCCGCTCGTTCTCATCGGCGACGCCCTCCTCGACGTCGACATCGAGGGCCACGCGAGCCGGCTGAGCCCCGACGCGCCGGTGCCCGTGCTCGACGACCTCGTCGAGCGGGCCCGCCCCGGCGGAGCCGCCCTGGCCGCCGCCCTGGCGCACCGCGACGGTGTGGACGTCGTGCTCGTCACGGCGCTCGGCGACGATGAGGCAGGCCGGCGCCTGCGACACCTGCTGGACGGCGTCGAGGTGGTCGCCCTCGACGCCCGCGGCGCGACGCCCGTCAAGCGCAGGGTCCGTGCGGACGGCCAGTCCCTCGTCCGCCTCGACTCCGGCGGTGTCCCGGGCGGAGTCGCAGCGGCACCGCAGCGGGCGCTCGACGCGGTGCGCGCAGGCGGCGCCGTGCTCGTGTCCGACTACGGCCGCGGTTCCGTGGATGCCGAGGGCCTGCGTGACGTGCTCGTCGACGTCGCGGGTGACATCCCCGTCGTCTGGGACCCGCACCCCCGCGGTGGGGAACCGACGCGCGGTGCCCGGCTCGTCACACCCAACGAGGACGAGGCAGCGGTCCTGGCCGCCCGCCGGGGGCTCGAGACGCAGGGCCCGCGTCACTCGCTCGTCAGCGTCCGTCGGCGTGCGGAGGCGCTGGGACGGGTGTGGCAGTCACGCGGCGTCGCCGTGACGCTCGGCGCCCGCGGCGCGCTCCTGACCTACGGCGCGGGCACCCCGGTGCTGGTCCCCGCCCCGGACGTGCCGTGCGTCGACGCGTGCGGGGCGGGGGACCGCTTTGCCGTGTCCGCGGCGGTCGCCCTCGGCTCGGGCGCGGTCATCGCCGACGCCGTGGCCGAGGGCGTGCGTCGCGCGGCCCGGTACGTCGCCGGAGGCGGCCCGGCCGTGCTCGACCAGCACACCGGTGCCTCGCCCGCCTGGCAGACCCTGGGCGATGCCGGAACGGGCGCCACCGGCGGCACGGGAGACCGGGAGGATCGCCGGCCGACCGTCGTCGCGACCGGCGGCTGCTTCGACCTGCTGCACACGGGTCACGTCGAGACCCTGCGGGCGGCCCGCGCCCTGGGCGACCGGCTCGTGGTGTGCCTCAACTCCGACGCCTCGGTCCGCCGCCTCAAGGGACCGGGACGCCCGATCGTTTCCGAGGCCGATCGTGCGCGCGTGCTGCTGGCCCTGGAGTGCGTCGACGAGGTCGTCCTCTTCGACGAGGACACGCCCGTCGAGGTGCTGCGCCGCGTGCGCCCTGCGATCTGGACGAAGGGCGGCGACTACGCGGGCGCCGAGGTGCCGGAGCTGGCCGTCCTCGAGGAGTGGGACGGACAGGCCGTCGTGCTGCCGTACGTCGAGGGCCGCTCGACGACGGCCATGGTGGCGGCGGCCTCGGGGCCGGGTGCCGCACCGCTAGGAGCGGCTTCTGCCGCACGAACCGAGAGGAGTGACGCATGACGACGTCGACAGTGGGGACCGTGCTCGTGACGGGCGGGGCCTCGGGCCTAGGGGCCGCCGTGGCGCGTGCGGTGGCCCGGGAAGGCGGTCGGCCGCTCGTCCTCGACCGGCGGATGCCGGAGCCGGGCACCGTGGACCTTCCGGAGGGGGACGTCGGCATCGTCGACCTGGCCGACCCGCGGGCGGCCGAGACGGCGGTGCGAGAGCTCGTCGAACGTGCCGGAGGGCTCGACGCCGTGGTGACGTGCGCCGGAACCGACGCGTGCGGCCGTTTCGACGAGGTGGCGGCGGCTGACTGGGAGCGCGTCGTCCAGGTCAACCTCATCGGCACGGCCGCCGTCGTCCGCGCCGCCCTCCCGTGGTTGCTCTCCGGCGGCGGGCGCGTCGTCACGGTCGCCTCGACCTTGGGGCTCCGGGTGCTCAGCGACGCAACCGCCTACTGCGCCTCGAAGTTCGGGGTCATCGGCTTCTCCCGGGCGCTCGCCGTCGAGACCCAGGGCCGCCTGGGCGTGACGACCCTCGTGCCGGGAGGCATGCACACGGCCTTCTTCGACGGCCGGCCCGAGCAGTACCGGCCGGGACCTGACGCCAAGCTCAACCGGCCGGAGGACGTCGCGACGGCAGTCCTGTTCGCCCTTCGCCAGCCCCCGGGGTGCGAGATCCGTGAGCTCGTCGTCACGCCCTCGGTCGAGGGGTCGTGGCCCTGAGCGGACGGGTCGTCGTCCTCCGGGCCCTCGGACTCGGGGACGTCCTGACGGCCGTGCCCGCGCTCCGTGCGGTCCGGCGCGCGCTGCCCGGTCACGAGGTCGTCCTCGCCGCTCCGGCGGTGTTCGCCGACCTCGTCGTGGCGCCCGACCTCGTCGACCGGGTGCAGCCCAGCCGGGGACTCGCGCCGGTCGAGTGGTCCGGCCCGCCACCGGACGTGGCCGTCAACCTGCACGGGTGCGGACCGCAGAGCCACCGTGTGCTGCTGGCGCTGAAACCGGCCCGTCTCGTGGCGTTCGCCTGCGCCGACGTGCACGTCCCGGGACCGCAGTGGGACCCCGGTGAGCACGAGACCCGTCGATGGTGCCGGCTCCTCGACGAGGCCGGCTGGCCGGCGGACCCGGGGCGGCTGGACCTGCCACCGACGCAGATCCCCAGCCCCGCGCCGGGCGCCGTCGTCATCCACCCGGGTGCTGCTCACCCTTCGCGACGGTGGCCCGTCGAGCGCTTCGCCGCCGTGGCCCACTGGGCCCGACGGCAGGGTCACCGGGTCGTCGTCACCGGCTCGCCCGACGAGGTCAGCCTCGCTCGTGACGTGGCTCGCGCGAGCGGCCTCGGCAGCGGTGCCGTGCTCGCCGGACGGACCGACCTCGCGGGCCTCTCTGCGCTCGTCGCCGAGGCGCGGCTCGTCATCTGCGGCGACACGGGCGTCGCGCACCTGGCGTCGGCCCACGCGACCCCGTCGGTGGTCCTCTTCGGCCCGGTGCCACCCGCCGAGTGGGGACCGCCGAGGGCAGGCCCGCACACCGTGATCTGGCACGGCGCCGAACGGGCGCGGCAGGGTGGCCGGGGCGACCCGCTCGGTGCGGTCGTGGACCCGGCGCTCCTGCGGACGACCGTCGACGAGGTCGTCGAGGCGGCCCGTCAGCGACTCGTGACGTCGTCCTTCACCTCTGGGCAGGACGTCGGGCGGCACCCCGCCGGTCGGCGACGTGCCGAGGTGGTCTCGGACAGCTAGGCGGCCGAGCGCAGCTGGTCCTCGAACCAGTCGAGGGTGCGACGCAGTCCCTCCTCGACCCCGACCCGCGGCCGCCAGCCGAGCAGCTCCTCGGCGCGGGAGGTGTCCGGTCGCCGTACGCGTGGGTCGTCCTCGGGCAGGTCCACGAACGTGATGGACGAGGTCGAGCCGGCCAGACGGCACACGGTCCGGGCCAGCTCGAGGACGGTGACCTCCTGCGTGCCGCCGAGGTTGACGGGACCGGGGTGGCCGCTCGCGGCGAGCGCGCGCAGGCCCTCGGTGGTGTCGCTGACGAAGCACAGCGACCGCGTCTGGCTGCCGTCACCCGTGACGGTGATCGGCTCGCCCTTGAGCGCCTGGGTCATGAACGCCGGGATCATCCGGCCGTCGTCGGCGCGCATGCCGGGCCCGTACGTGTTGAAGATCCGGGCGATGCCGGTGTCCACTCCGCGGCTGGTGCGGTAGGCCATCGTGAGGGCCTCTGCGAAGCGCTTGGACTCGTCGTAGACACTGCGCGGTCCGACGGGGTTGACGTTGCCCCAGTAGGTCTCGGGCTGCGGGTGGACGAGAGGGTCCCCGTAGACCTCTGAGGTGGAGGCCAGGACGAACCGGGCACCGTGGGCCTGGGCGAGGTCGAGTGCGTTCATCGTGCCGACGCTCCCGACGAGCATGGTCTCGACGGGCAGGGCCGCGTAGTGGACCGGGGAGGCGGGAGAGGCCAGGTGCATGACCTGGTCGACGCGGCCGGGGACGTCGAGCGCCTGGGTGATGTCGGCCTGCACGAAGGTGAAGGCCGGGTGGGCGGCGAGCTCGTCCACCACCGACTGGCTGCCCGTGACGAAGTTGTCGACGGCGACCACCTCACAGCCGTCCCGCAGCAGCTGACGACACAGCCAGGCGCCGAGGAAACCGGCGCCACCGGTCACGATCACGCGCTGCGGTGACCGCTCACGCGGCTGGCCGGCGACCGCCTCGACGGGTGGAGCCGCACTCTGGGCCTGTTGCCGCAACGCGGGAGTGGCGTCCTGACCCACCGGTTCGTCTTCCACCCCGAACGCGTACCCGACCCCCTTGCCGCCAAACGCCGCGGTCTCGGTGATCGCCGGACACCTCGCATCGACCGAGTTGGCGCGGATCAGCGGACGACGAGCGCCAGCGCCGAGACGACGGTCGCGGCGAGCACCGCCTGGTCGAAACGGGTCTGGCTCAGGCGGCGGGCCGTGTGCAGCCCGATCCACGTGCCGACCAGCACCAGCGGAGCGAGCAGCGCTGTGCGCCAAAGGGTTTCAGTGCTGAAAAGGCCGAGCCCGGCACTGAGGGGCACCTTGCAGAGGTTGAGGCCGAAGAAGAAGAGCGCGCCCGTGCCGAGGAAGCGCCGCTTCTCGACGCCCTGCGCGACGAGGTAGAGCGTCATGACGGGGCCGGCCGCATTCGCCGTCATCGTCGCGAAGCCGGCGGCAGCCCCCGTGCCGAGTGCGGCGGCGCGTGACGACCCCAGGCGGCTGGCGTCGGGGGAGCGCAAGGTCAGGAGCAGCTGGAGTGCGGCGAGGACGAGGAGCAGGCCACCGATGGCGCGGCGCAGCGTCGTGTCGTCGACCCAGGACAGGAAGAGGGCTCCGAGTGCGAGCCCCGGGAGCACGGCCGGGATGAGCCGCCGGAGCAGCCCGAGGTCTGCGTCGCGGCGGTAGTGCCAGACCGCGACGACGTCACCGATCAGCAGCAGCAGGAGGATCGCGGCCGTCGACTCCTTCGTCGGCAGGACGAAGGCGAAGATCGCGATGGCGATGCTGGCCACGCCGCCGATGGCGGTCTTGGCGAAGCCGACGAGCAGCGCGGCGACGCCCAGCAGCACCAGCGACGTGACGGTCATGCCAGCGGAGCGTAGGCCGACGGGGCGGCGCGCGTCCGGCCGTCCACGGCCGCCTCGCGCTCGGACGAGGCGGCACGGCATACGAACCTGCTCTTCCCAGCGGGGCCCGAGCAGGTAAGGGTGGGGCATGGCATCCGACACCGACCACACGTTCGACGTCATCGTCATCGGGCTCGGGCCGGGCGGTGAGCACGTCGCCGGGAGCCTCGCCGAGCGCGGCCTGCGCGTGCTCGGCGTCGACCGCGGACTCGTGGGCGGCGAGTGCCCCTACTGGGGCTGCATCCCGTCGAAGATGATGATCCGGGCCGCGAACGCACTCGCGGAGGGCCGCAGGATCGGCGGGCTCGCGGGGTCGGTGGGCGAGGTCACGCCGGACTGGTCGGTCGTCGCGAAGCGGATCCGCGTGGAGGCCACCGACAACTGGGACGACCGCGTCGCCGTCGACCGGCTGACGGGCAAGGGCGCGACCTTCGTCCGTGGCGCCGGCCGTATCTCGGGGCCCGGACGGGTTGACGTCGACGGCACCGCCTACACCGCGACGAGGGGAATCGTGGTCAACACGGGGACGACCGCCGCGATCCCGCCGATCGAGGGACTCGCGGACACGCCCTACTGGACCAACCACGACATCATCGAGGCCACCGAGCTGCCCACCTCCATCGTCGTCCTCGGCGGCGGCGCGATCGGCTGCGAGCTGAGCCAGGTCATGGCCCGCTTCGGCGTCAAGGTGACGATCGTCGAGGTCGCCGACCGCATCCTCGCGCTCGAGGAGCCCGAGGCCTCGGAGAAGCTCACGACGGCGCTCGAGGCCGACGGCATCACGGTGCGCCACGGTGTCGGAGCCGACCGCGTGAGCCACGACGGCTCCGTCTTCAGCGTCACCCTCGGCGACGGCTCGGGGCTGACGGCCGAGAAGCTCCTCGTCGCCACCGGCCGCCGCGCCGACCCCGCAGCCGTAGGGCTCGACGCGGTCGGTGTCGCCCGGGACGCGCGCACGGCCCCCGTCGACGACCGCTGTCGCGTCACCGACGGCGTGTGGGCGGTGGGTGACATCACCGGCAAGGGCGCCTTCACGCACGTCTCGATGTACCAGGCCGGCGTGGTCATCCGTGACGTCCTCGGCGACGACGGACCGCCGGCGGAGTATGCCGCCCTCCCGCGCGTCACCTTCACCGATCCCGAGGTCGGTGCCGTCGGGATGACCGAGCAGCAGGCCCGCGAGACGCTGGCCAACGTCCGCGTGGGTGTCACGCCGCTCGGCGAGACGACGCGTGGCTGGATCGCCCAGGCGGACGGTCTCATCAAGGTCGTCGCCGACGCCGACCGCGGGGTGCTCGTCGGGGCCACGACGATGGGCCCGGCCGGGGGAGAGGTCCTCGGGGCCCTGGCGGTCGCCGTGCACGGCGAGGTCCCGATCGAGCGGCTCCGCTCGATGATCTACGCCTACCCCACCCTGCACCGCGGCATCGAGGACGCGCTCGGCCGGCTCGCCTGACGGCGGCGACCTGCGGCGCTGGCTACGTCAGTGACCCGGGGAGTGGGTCAGTGACGTAGGGAGGGCCGGATGACTTGGGTCGCTGGTTACGTCAGTGACCCGGGGAGTGGGTCAGTGACGTAGGGAGGGCCGAGTGGCCCGCGCCGTCGGCTACGTCAGTGACCCGGGGAGCGGGTCAGTGACGTAGCAACCTCCGCATGACCTCCGTGTGACCAGTCGAAGGCGCGCAGGCGACGGCGAGACGCGCCTGCGTGGCCGCGCTGAGCCGGGCGATACGGTGAGCGCATGGCACAGCGACTGCTCGCCCTCGACCTCGACGGCACGACCCTCAACCACATGGGCGAGCTGTCCGATCCCGTGCGCGACGCCGTACTGGCCCTGCCCGACGACGTCGCCGTCGTCATCGCGACGGGTCGCTCGATCATCGCCACGACGCCGATCCTCGAGACCCTCGGCCTGCGGCAGGGCTATGCCATCTGCTCTAACGGCGCGCTGACCCTCGAGCTGGATCCGTCTGCGCCGGAGGGCTATTCGATCATCGACATGGTGACCTTCGACCCGCAGTCGGTGCTAGAGAAGATGCGGGTCGCACTACCCCACGCCCTCATCGCCGTCGAGGAGCCGGGGGTCGGCTTCAAGGTGAGCAAGCACTTCCCGGACGGCGAGCTCATGGGTGAGTCGCGCGAGGTCGAGTGGGACGAGCTCATCGCCCACCCGGTCACCCGAGTCACCCTCCGGCAGCCCGAGGCGACCGCCGAGGAGTTCATGGAGATGGTCGAGCGCGCGGGTCTCCACGGGGTGTCGTACGCCGTCGGGTGGTCCGCGTGGCTGGACATCAACCCCGAGGGCGTGTCCAAGGCGAGCGCGCTGGAGCTCGTCCGGCGACGGCTGCGCGTCGAGCCGACTCACACCGTCGCCTGCGGGGACCAGCGCAACGACGTCGAGATGCTGCACTGGGCCGCGTGGGGCGTCGCCATGGGCAACGCCCCGGACGAGGTCAAGGCCATCGCCGACGAGGTCACCGGTCACGTCGACGACGACGGACTCGTCCCGATCCTCGAGGCCGTGGCGCAGGCCGCACGTGACGGCCGTCCCTTCCGTGACGGGATCGAGTCGGCCGCGACTGCCCGGCTCGAGCTGTAGCCCGGACGGCAGCACCTGGATCGGAGGTCGGAGTCCTGCGCAACCCTCGCCGACAGTTCTGCGGTGGCCGTGTCGAGACGCGGTCGACCCGTTCGACGTAGGGGTGAGCGAGCCCACGACCTCGCACGACATCGACCCCACACCGAGGAGACCGCCATGCGCTTCATGATCATCGTCCCGGCCACCGCCGACTCAGAGCAGGGGTCGACCGGCACCGAGCAGCAGTTCGCCGACATGCAGGCCTACAACGAGGAGATGCTCCGGGCCGGTGTCTTCGTCGACGGACAAGGCCTGCACCCGACCGGCAAGGGCGCCCGCGTCACGTGGCAGGACGGCGACTGGGCCGTCACCGACGGGCCGTTCGCCGAGACCAAGGAGCTCATCGCCGGCTTCACGATCATCGACGTCAGCTCGCGCGAGGAAGCGCTCGAGTGGCTCAGGAAGTGGCCCGTCTCCTGCGTGCCCGATCCCGGCCAGGCACTCGAGCTGCGCCAGGTCTACGCGCCCGAGGACTTCGGCGACGAGTTCACTCCCGAGCTGCGCGAGCGCGAGGAGCAGATGCGCGCCGAGGCCGCCCGCAACGCGGCCCAGGGCTGAACGCCACTGACTCTCGTCAGGGTGCCCCGGTCCTGACACCGTTTCGTGCCAGAGTGTCGGGGTGTCATCCAGCGCCGACCAGACCGACCGCAGCCCTGCGCGAGAGCACGGCCTGACGCCACGCGGCGACGTCCAGCGCACGCTGGAGGCCGTGTGGCGGATGGAGGCCGCCAAGGTGACGGCGATCGTGGCGCGGGTCGTCGGGGACGTGGGCCTCGCCGAGGACCTGGCCCAGGACGCTTTCGTGCAGGCGCTGGAGCAGTGGCCCCGCGACGGCATGCCCACGAAGCCGGGCGCCTGGCTCACGGCGACGGCGCGACGACGGGCGATCGACCGCATCCGGCGCGACGTCAACCTCGCGCGCAAGCTGCAGCAGGTGGGACACATGGAGGAGCTGAGGGTGGCCGAGCTGGCCGAGGGCGACTTCGATGCTGCCCTCGAGGACATCGACGACGACGTCCTCGGCCTCGTGTTCGCCGCCTGCCACCCCATCCTCACCGCCCAGGCCCGGATCTCCCTGACGCTGAGGATGATCGGTGGCCTCACGACGCGCGAGATCGCCCGCGCCTTCCTCACCACTGAGCCGACCATCGCGCAGCGCATCTCGCGGGCCAAGAAGTCCCTCAGCCAGGACGGTGTGACCATCGAGGTGCCGTCGGGGAGCGAGCTCGCTGCGCGGCTCGCGTCGGTGCTCGAGGTCGTCTACCTCATCTTCAACGAGGGGTACGCCGCGACGTCCGGGCGCGATTGGGTGCGTGGCGATCTCATGGAGGAGGCGATCCGGCTCGGGCGCGTGCTGTCGGCGCTGGCGCCCCACGAGCCCGAGGTCCACGGTCTGTTGGCACTCATGGAGATCCAGGCCTCCCGCACCCGCGCCCGCATCGGCCGTGACGGCGAACCGGTCCTGCTCCTCGACCAGGACCGCACGAGATGGGACTGGGCGCTGATCCGGCACGCGCTCGCCTCCCTCGAGCGGGCCGTGTCGCTCGTCGAGGCGTCCCGGGACGCCACCGGTCCCTACGTGCTGCAGGCGGCGATCGCCGCCTGCCACGCCCGCGCCCGCACCGCCGACGCCACCGACTGGGCGCGCATCGCGTCCCTCTACGCGCAGCTGGGCGCCCTCCGCCCGTCGCCGGTCATCGAGCTCAACCGAGCCGTCGCGCTCTCCTACGCCGAGGGCCCTGCGGCGGCGCTCGACGTCGTCGACGGCATCGTCGCGGCCGGTGCGCTCGCCGACTACCACCTCCTGCCCAGCGTCCGTGGCGACCTGCTCGCCCGCCTCGGCCGAGACGTCGAGGCGCGGGCGGAGTTCGAGCGCGCGGCGGGCATGACCCAGAACGACGCCGAGAGGGCGCTCCTCCTGCGACGAGCCGCCGAGCACCCCTGAACGGGCTCGGCGGAGCAAACCACTGATCCGCCGACGAGCCCGGTGTATCAGGACTACCGTCGAACCACCCTGCACTGACAACGGCTGTCGATCGGGTGGAGGTCTGCCATGGCCGTGGTGCACCAGAGCTGCGTCGGCTACGGCGCCGAGCCCTTCGCGTCGCTCGTCGCGGAACATCCCGGTGACGACGTCTACCCCCAGGCGGACTTCCGAACCGAGTGGGGCCCGGTCTTCCACCGCGGCCGTCTGGACGGCACCGCGCGCGTGCTCGTCCTCGGGCAGGATCCGGCGACGCACGAGGCGATCTCGCGTCGAATCCTCGTCGGTGAGGCCGGCCAGCGCGTCCAGGGGCTACTGGCCAAGGTCGGCATCCACACGGCATACGTCATGCTCAACGTCTACCTCTACAGCGTCTTCGGCCAGGCCGCCGGAAGCCGTCACGCGAAGGACGAGTCCATCGCCGCCTACCGGAACCGCTGGCTCGACGCGCTGCTCGTCGACTCCGGCGTCACGGCCGTGGTTGCACTCGGTGACCTCGCCGCCAAGGCCTACGCCGGTTGGGCCAGGACCCAGCCGGGCACGGCCGCGTCGCTGCACCTCGCCGCGATCCGGCACCCCACCTATGCAGAGGGATTCGCGCGCGCGTCGGGCAAGCCGCTCGCCGAGACGACGGCCTCGCAGCTCGAGAACTGGAACGAGCACCTGGCCGAGCTCGCCGCTCACGTGAGCCCTGAGGGGGCGACCGACCTGACGCCGTATGCCGCCACGTGGGGACCCACGGACCTGGTGCCGATCCCGGAGGTCGACCTCCCACCCGGGGCCCCGGCGTGGTGGCGCGACGTCGATGCCTGGGCCGCCCGCACCGGTGACGACAGGCAGACCAAGCGAGCGACGATCAGCGTCGTGGTCCCGAAGGGGGCTCGCACATGGCCAGCCCTGTGACCCGCCCGGCCCGGCACGGCGCCGGCACGAGATCAGGGACCGAGCACGGTGAGCGCGACGGGTCGCGCGGTGGCCCGGGGCCCTTCGCGAGGGCGTACACCCGGGGCATCACCGAGGAGCTGCCCGAGCCGACGCGACGGTCCCGTGCGCTGCCCTCGGCACCGTTCGCTCTGCACGGCGCCGTCGTCACGCCCGACGGGGCGTGGTCGAGCGGCTACGTCACGGTCGCCGACGGCGTCATCGACCGCGTCTCGAAGCGCAAGCCGGCAGATGTCGCCGTGCTCGAGACCGACGGCGTCATCCTGCCGGGCCTGCTCGACCTCCACGGGCACCCGGAGTTCAACGTCTTCGCTGCCTGGGAGCCGCCCAAGGTCTACGACAACCGCTATGCGTGGCGTCGGTCCAAGCCCTACCAGGCGCTCGTCCGCGACCCGCAGAACATCCTGCTGACGAAGGTCCCGCCGAAGACCCAGACCCGCTACGCGGAGGTGCGGGCTCTCGTCGGTGGCGTCACAGGCGTCCAGGGCGCCTCGGGCGCGAGCAGCGCGTCGTCCGAGCCACTCGTGCGCAACATCGACCAGTGGGCCTTCGGTGCGCACCGCGCGCGCTCGATGATCGACCTGCCCTCCGGCTCCTTCGGGCTGCCGAGCTTCGAGGCGGTCATGGCGCGGATCGCTGCCGGCGACGTCAACGCTTTCTACCTTCACCTCTCGGAGGGCCGGCGCGGCGATGCCGTGAGCGCGAAGGAGTTCCAGCGCTTCCTCAGCCTCGGCGGGGCCACCCCGGTGACGAACATCATCCACGGCACCGCCCTGACGGCCGACGACCTGCACACCGTCGCCGGCCTCGGCTGCCGCCTGGTGTGGTCGCCGCAGTCCAACCTCCGTCTCTACGGCGAGACGACCCTCGCCGGCGAGGCCATCGCGGCTGGGATGCCCGTCGCGCTCGGGGCGGACTGGCTGCCGTCCGGCTCGACCAGCCTCCTCGCCGAGATGAAGGTCGCCCGCCGTGAGCTCGCCCGCCAGGGCCACCCGATTGCGGCGGCGGACCTCGTCGCCATGGTGACCTCGGTCGCGGCCCGGCTCGCCGGCCTCGACGAGCACCTCGGCTCGGTCGCCGTGGGGCGGCCGGCCGACCTCGTCGTCCTGGAGCGGCACCACTCCGACCCCTACGAGAACGTGTGCCTCGCCGACCCGTCGTGGGTCGACCTCGTCTGCATCGGCGGCGACGTCACCTACGCACGGGCCGACTGGTTCGGGCAGCTCTCCGGTGCGGCGACGGGCGCGACGATCGAGGACCTCACCGCGTGGGGCAAGCCGATGCGCCTCGACACCGGCTTCCAGGGCGGCAGCGAGGTGCCCTCGCTCTCGGCGGTGCGCGCGGCCCTCACCACGGCCTACCCCGCGGTGGGTCCGATCTTCGCCTGACGGCGCACACGGTCGTCCGCGAGTCGTCCCTTGAGCACGGCACGGCGTCGACGCGTCCGCCCGTGGGCTCAGGGGAGGCTCCGGGGCCCTCGTGTCCTCGGCGACGAACCCGAGGGCGCCCGTGGGCGTCTTCAGTGTTGTGACGTCCCGGCCCGTCGGCCCACCCTCCCCGAGCCGACGGGCCGGGACGCCTCCTTCATGACGCGACGACGTCGAGCTCCTCCCGCGCCTCGGCCCGCTTGGTGGCGAGCAGGCTGGTCAGGGTGACCACGGCCAGGATGCCGATGATGACGCCGAGCGAGAGCAGGGTGGGGATCTCGGGCACGCCCGGCCACACCCCGTGCGCCCAGTGCAGGACGAGCTTGACGCCGATGAACGCGAGGATGAGCGACAGGCCGTGGCCGAGGTGCACGAGCTTCGCGAGGGCTCCCTCGAGGACGAAGTAGAGCGCGCGGAGACCGAGCAGTGCGAAGGCGTTCGTCGCGAAGACGAGGTAGGGGTCGCCGGTGATGCCGTAGACGGCGGGCACCGAGTCGATGGCGAAGACGATGTCGGTGCCGAGGATCGCGACGGCGACGAGGGCCAGTGGTGTCAGGGCCAGCCTGCCGCCGAGGCGGACCCAGAGGTTGGTGCCTGCATAGGTGTCGGTGACGGGGCAGATGCGGCGGATCAGCCGGACGCTGCGGAGCTGGTCGACGTCGATGCTGTGGTCGGTGTGCGACAGGGCGTCGCGACCGACCTTGACGGCGGTCGCGAGCAGGATCGCGCCGAAGAGCAGGAAGGTCCATGCGAAGCTCGCGATCATCTGCGCACCCAGCGCGATGAAGATGCCGCGCAGCACGAGCGCGCCGCCGACGCCGATGAGCAGCACGCGCTGACGCAGCTCTCGCGGCACCGCGAACGCCGACAGCAGGATGATGAAGACGAAGAGGTTGTCGACCGACAGCGACTTCTCGACGATGTAGCCGGTGTAGTACTCGACGCCCTGCTGGGAGCCGTACTGCCACCAGAGCCAGCCGCCGAAGGCGACGGGGATGGCGATGTAGAAGGCCGACCAGCCGACCGCCTCGCGCATGCTCGGGTCGTGCGGACGGCGGGTGATGAGGAAGTCGACGACGAAGAGCGCGGCGACGCCGGCGATCGTCGCGATCCACAGCATCGGCGAACCGATGGACTCGGTCGGCGGCGCCGGGGTGGCGGCGGACAGGCCAGTGAGCATGGAACTCCTCAGAACATGATGTCTGAGGTCTCCTTCACCGACTGCCGCCGGCCGCGGACCGGGGTGGTCGTGGGACCACCGTACTGACCGGAGCGCGCGAGGAAGTACTCCCCTCGTCTCCCAGTCTAGGTGGACCCGGGCCGGGCCTCAAATGCCGTCCAGGGCCGGGCCCTGCGGGTTGCCCGGTCAGACCGGGCCGAAGTCGACCTCGGCCGCAGGTGCGACGTCCCCCTTGCGCCCCGGCGCCTTGGACCAGGACCAGTACACGTTGGTGTGGGCGATGACCTGCTCCGGTGAGACCGGAACACCCCACTGCCGCAGGTCCTCGGTGGTGTGGGCGTCCTCGACGAGAGTCGCGTCGTAGCCGCGGACGAGGGCGCCGTGCAGCGTCGACCGGATGCACGCGTCCGTCTGCGCGCCGGTGACGACGAGCCGCCCCACCTGGCGCTCGGCGAGGAGCGACTCGAGGTCGGTGTCCTCGAACGAGTCGCCGTAGCGCTTGTGCACGAGCGGCTCGGACTCGTCACGCGTCAGCTCGGGGACGTACTGCCACCCGTCGCTGTCGATGGGCATGTCGTCGTCCGAGTGCTGCACCCAGATGACGGGCACGTTCTCGGTGCGCGCCTTGTCGACGAGGGTGTTGATGCGGCCGATGACGCCCTCCCGGTCCCACGCGCCCGAGACGACGTCGTTCTGGACGTCGATGACGAGCAGCGCGGTGTTGGGGCGTCCTTCCAGCGTGGTCATCATGCCTCCTGGTTCCGGGTCTGCGTCCCGAGGTCTCCGTCGTCCGATCCCCTGACGCTACGCCGACGCACCGACAGCCGGGCGCTCAAGACGCGACGAGAACGGCGGCAACGCGTGACTCGGGAGCAGCCAGCGGGATGGGATGCTGGCCCTGTCATGACGAACCCGACGCACCTCGCCCACGAGCCCACCATCACGTCCGCGTCCAACCCCCGCGTCAAGGGGCTGCTCGCCCTTCGCCGCCGCCGCACCCGCGAGGAGACGGGCCAGACGCTCGTCGAGGGGTACGAGGAGATCGGCCTCGCCCTGTCGGCCGGGGTGCGGCCCGGCACCGTCTACGTCTGCGAGGAGCTCTTCAGCCCCGCCGGCCGCGCCGGTTCGCAGGACATCGGTCACCAGAGCGACCTGCTGGCCCGCCTGCGCCACGACCGCGTCGAGGTCGTCCACCTCAGCCGCACTGCCTTCGAGAAGGTCTCCTACCGCGAGGGCCCCGACGGACTCGTCGCCGTCGTCGACCGCATCGGCTTCTCGTTGGGCGACCTGCGCGTCGACGGACCCGACCACCTCACCCTGCTCAGCCAGGGGGTCGAGAAGCCCGGCAACCTCGGCGCCATGCTCCGCACCGCCGACGCGGCCGGGGTCGACTCGGTCGTCGCGGCCGACCCGGTCACGGACTGGGGCAACCCCAACGTCGTGCGCGCGAGCAAGGGCACCGTCTTCGCCGTCCCTGCCGCGAGCGCGACGACGACCGAGGCGCTCGAGTGGCTCACCGCGCACGAGATCCGCCTCGTCGTCACGACGCCCGAGACCGACCTGCTGCACACCGACGTCGACTACACCGGCCGGGTCGCCATCGCGGTCGGCAGCGAGAAGCACGGTGCCGACCGCGCCCTCCTGGACGCAGCCAGCCACCGGGTCCGGATTCCCATGCATGGCAAGGCGAACAGCCTCAACGTCGCCGCGTCGGCCGCGATCGTGCTCTACGAGGCCGTCCGTCAACGCGACGCCCGCTGAGCGGCGGCGAGCTGGGCGGGCTGCACGAGCCCGCCGGACGGCATACGAGATGACCGTCGGAGTTCCATCCGCGGTGACGGCTGTGAGGCCGCGGAAAGCGAGGGAGAGGGGTGGTCAAGAGCACCCCTTGGCGTGTGTCACGATGTTCTGTATGCGAGTTGACCACGTCTCCTATGCAGCAGAGGCCGGTGGCCTCAAGGCCACGGCCGCCCGGCTGTCCGAGCTCATCGGCGTCGCGCCGGTCGACGGCGGGGTGCATCCCCGGTTCGGCACGCGCAACGTGATCTTCCCCCTGGCCAAGGACCACTACCTCGAGGTCGTCGAGGTGCTGGACCACCCGGCCTCCGACAAGGCGCCCTTCGGTCAGGCCGTCCGCGCCGCCTCCGAGGCCGGCGGCGGCTGGCTCGGCTGGGTCGTCGCCGTCGACGACATCAGCGTGGTCGAGCAGCGCCTCGGTCGTGAGTCGGTCCCGGGCAACCGCCACCGCCCAGACGGCACCGAGCTCAAGTGGCGCCAGCTCGGCATCAAGGGCCTCATGGCGGACCCCCAGGTCCCCTACTTCATCGAGTGGGACGACATGACGGTGCACCCCTCCGCGCGCGCCGACACGTCGGTCTCCATCGACAACCTCCAGATCGCCGGTGACCCGAAGCGCGTGCGCGCGTGGCTCGGCCCGGAGGACACCTTCGACAAGGGTGGCATCGACTTCACCTTCGTCGCCCCGCACGGCACGCCGGGTCTGTTGTCGGTCACGTTCGACACCCCGGCCGGCAAGGTCACCATCTGACCCGGTTCCCAGCTCGCAGACGAGACGGCGGTCATCCCTCGGGGATGGCCGCCGTCTCGTCGTCCCGATGGCGTATGCCGTGTGGTGGCCCCGTCGACGCGGTGCGGGTCAGCGGCCCCAGCGCTTGAGGCGCAGGGAGTTGCTGACGACGAGTACCGACGACAGGGCCATCGTCGCTCCGGCGATCATCGGGTTGAGCAGGCCGAAGGCGGCCAGCGGGATCGCGGCGGTGTTGTAGCCGAAGGCCCAGGCGAGGTTCTGCTTGATGATGCGGAGCGTCGCGCGCGAGAGACCGATCGCGTCACCGACGGCGTCGAGGTCGGTGCGCACGAGGACGATGTCGGCCGAGTCCATGGCGACGTCGGTGCCGGAGCCCATCGCGAGACCCAGGTCGGCCTGGGCCAGTGCCGCCGCGTCGTTGACGCCGTCACCGACCATCGCGACGACCCGGCCGGACCTCTGCAGCTCGGTGACGACCTCGTGCTTCTGGGCCGGGAGCACGTCGGCACGCACGTTGGAGGCCTCGATGCCGACCTGCTCGGCGACGCTGCGTGCGTTGGAGGCGTGGTCGCCGGTGAGCAGGTAGGGCGTCAGGCCGAGGTCTCGCAGCCGGGCGATGGCGTCACGCGACGAGTCGCGCACGGTGTCCTCGACGGTGAGGGCCGCCTGCGCGACGCCGTCCCAGCCGACGAAGACCGTCGTGCCGGCCCGGGCACGGGCGTGCGCGAGCAGCTCGGGGTCGACCTTCTCGAAGAGCACGGCCTTGCCGACGGTGACCTCGGTGTCCTTGATCCGGGCGGTCGCACCCTCGCCCGGATTGGCCTCGAAGTCGTGGATGCGTGGCAGCTCGAGGCGGGCCAGACGGGCTCCGTCTACGACGGCGCGCGCGATGGGGTGCTCGCTGCCCTGCTCGACGGCCGCGGCTGCCGTGAGCGCGGCCTTCTTCGACAGCGTGCCGCGCACGGCGATGCTCCGGAGCCGCAGCTCGCCGGTGGTCACCGTGCCGGTCTTGTCGAGTACGACGGTGTCGACGCGGCGGGTGTCCTCGAGCACCTGCGGGCCCTTGATGAGGGTCCCGAGCTGGGCGCCGCGTCCGGTCCCGACGAGCAGGGCCGTCGGGGTCGCCAGACCGAGGGCGCAGGGGCAGGCGATGATGAGGACCGTCACGGCGACGGCGAGCGCCGTCGCGACGTCGTGGCCCGTCGCGAGCCAGGCGACGAACGTGACGAGGGCGACGACGAGGACGACGGGGACGAAGACGGCCGAGACGCGGTCGGCGAGCCTCTGGACGTCCGCCTTGCCGGTCTGGGCGGTCTCGACGAGACGCTGGATGCCCGCGAGCATCGTGTCGGCGCCGACCTTGGAGGCCTCGACGACGATGCGTCCGGTCGTGTTGATCGAGCCGCCCGTGACGTCGTCCCCGCGGGAGACGTCGACCGGGGTGGACTCGCCGGTGACGAGGCTCGCGTCCACGGCGCTCGACCCGTCGCGCACGACGCCGTCGGTCGCGACCTTCTCACCCGGCCGGACGATGAACTGGTCGCCGACGACGAGCGCGTCGACGGGGATGCGCGTCTCGCTCGTGATCCGTGACTGCGGGTCGATGCGTAGGACCGACACGTCCTTGGCGCCCAGGTCGAGCAGCGCGCGCAGGGCGTCCCTGCCCGAGTCCTTGGCGCGTGCCTCGAGGAAGCGGCCCACGAGCAGGAACGTCGTGACGACCGAGGCCACCTCGAAGTAGAGGTGGATGCCGCCCTGGAGCAGGTCGACGACGGAGTAGCCCCACGCCGCGAGCACCCCGATCGACACGAGGGTGTCCATCGTCGAGGCGAGGTGACGAGCGTTGACGGCCGCAGCCCGGTGGAAGGGCCACGCGCACCAGAAGACGACGGGCGTCGCGAGGAGCAGCTGGAGCCACGGGCTGGCACCGAACGACGGGAGCACCATGGACAGGAGCAGCACCGGGACGGTCAGCGCGACGGCGACGACGAGCCGCGGCTTGAGGACGTCCTGGGCGGGCGTGTGGTCGAGGTGGTTCTCGTCCGTGCGGGCGCCGCCGTCGCCGCCCGCGCCACCCGCGTGGTGGGTGTGGGTCGCGGTCGCGCCGGCGTCAGCCGGGCGGACGTGAGCCGGTCCCGGACGGGCGTGCCCCGTGGCGGTCCCGGCGTCTCGGACCTTCTGCCGGGCCAGCTCCTGGACCCGCAGCTTCGCGAGCAGGGCGCCTGCCGCCGGCTTCGCCGCCTCACCACCCGTGGTCCCGGGGCCCTGCGGCGAGGCGGCAGACGTCGTGCGGGTGGTGGGGCCGCCCGTCCGCGTCGGACGCGAGCCGTCGATGACGCTGGCGCCGTAGCCGGTCTTCTTCACCTCGGCGAGGATCTGGTCGACCGTGACCGGGGCGGTGAACGAGACGAGGGCCTTCTCGGTGGCGAGGTTGACGGTCGCCGACTCGACGCCCGTGACCTTCGACAGCTTGCGCTCGATGCGGGCCGAGCACGAGGCGCAGGTCATGCCGGTGATGGCGAGGCGGACCTCGTCGGGAGTCGCCTCGGCCGTGGTCACCGGTGCCTGGCCCTCGGTCATCGGAGGCTGTAACCGGCCTCGGCGACGGCATCCGCGACGACGGACGGGTCGAGGGGAGCCTCGCTCGTGATGGTGACGGGCGAGTCCTCGCCGGGGTGCAGGTCGACGGTGACCGCGACGACGCCGGGCAGGGTCGACAGCTCGCCGCTCACGGCGGCGCTGCAGTGGCCGCACGTCATACCGGCGACCGTGATCTCGGTCTGGGTGGTCTGGCTCATCGGGTGCCTCCTCTGGCGGGTGGTCGGTGGGGTGCTCAGCTGCGGACGAGGCGTGCGATGGCCTCCGACGCCTCGCGGACCTTCTCGGAGGCAGCCTCGTCCGACTCGCGGGCGGCGTCGACGACGCAGTGCGCGACGTGGTCCTCGAGCAGGCCGAGGCTGACGGCCTGCAGCGCCTTGGTGATCGCGCTGACCTGGGTGAGGATGTCGATGCAGTAGGTGTCGCTGTCGACCATCTTCTGCACGCCCCGCACCTGCCCCTCGATGCGGCGCAGCCGCTTCAGGTAGTCGTCCTTGCTGCCGGTGTATCCAGCCATGGCACCTCCTTCTCTCACGACATCATACCCCTATGGGGTATTTCGTCGCTCACGACCCGTCGAGCAGCTGCTTGGCCAGTCGCTTCGGCGCCTTGACCAGCCACGCGTCGGTGACGACCTCCCGTACCTCCTCGACGGTGAGTCGACCGAGGTCGCGCTCGAGCAGGAGCACGGCGTTGTAGCCGTTCCAGTGCGGCGTGGTGAACCATGGCGAGTCCGGGTCGGAGACCATCGACTCCTTGTCCTCGGCCGTGCACGAGAACGCGAGGACGTCGTCGTAGGGCTTCCCGGTCTTGGGGTCGTGGGCGTCCTTGCGCGGGCCCCGGGCGAATGCGAAGGTCCTGCCGCGCACCTGGAACGTAGGACGTCCGCCCGAGGGCGGGTCGCGGGTCACCTCGGGCAGCGCGGCAGCTGCCTCGTCGATGTCGCGGAGCCTGGCGGATCGCGAGCGGGCCATGCCCTCGCACGTTAGCCCGCCTGGCGGCATACCTGAAGGGGCCACGCTCAGCGCGGGGCGGATCCGGCGCAAGCCGCCCGGAATGTCAGCTTCGGCGGGATGTCGCTGCCCTGTCCCCGGCCTTGTGGCAGGCAGCGGGGCCGGCCACGTGGTCTCGTGGCTCGAGGACCTGACGGCCGGACGACTGGACCGCCCCGTGGAGGAGGACGAGACGGACCGGCCTCAGACGAGGTAGTCGTCGACGAGCCGGCTCGCGAGCGCGGTGTAGGTCTGCGGCGTCAGCGCGACGAAGCGTGCCTCGACGTCGGCGGGCAGGCCCAGCCCTCGGACGAACTCGTGGAGGTCGTCACCGTTGATGCGCCGGCCGCGGGTCAGCTCCTTGAGTCGCTCGTAAGGTTCCTCCATCCCCGGAACGCCCTGTGCGCCAAGGGCCCTCATCGCCGACTGGATCGGCTCACCGAGGACCTCCCAGTTCGACTCTAGGTCAGCGGCCATCGCGGCCGGCACGGCATCGAGGCCGGCGAGACCGCGGGCGACGTTGTCGAGCGCCAGCATCGAGTGGCCGAAGGCCGTGCCGATGTTGCGTTGCATGCTGGAGTCGGTCAGGTCGCGCTGGAGCCGGCTCTGCACGAGCGTGCCGCCGAGCACGTCGAGGAGGGCGTTGCTCACCTCGAGGTTGGCCTCGGCGTTCTCGAAGCGGATCGGGTTGACCTTGTGCGGCATCGTGCTCGAGCCGACGGTGCCGTGCCCTCGCACCTGCGCGAAGTAGCCCATCGAGATGTAGGTCCACACGTCGGTGCACAGGTTGTGCAGGATGCGGTTGAAGCGCGCGACGTCGGCGTAGAGCTCGGCCTGCCAGTCGTGGCTCTCGATCTGCGTCGTCAGCGGGTTCCACGACAGGCCCAGCCCCTCGACGAACGCACGCGACACCGCCGGCCAGTCGACGTCCGGCAGCGCGAGCGCGTGGGCGCCGAACGTGCCCGTGGCACCGTTGAACTTGCCGAGGTACTCCTGCCCCTCGATGCGGCGGAGCTGCCGACGCAGACGGTGCGCGAGGACGGCGAGCTCCTTGCCCATCGTCGTCGGCGTCGCGGGCTGGCCGTGCGTGTGCGCGAGCAGCGGCACGTCCTTGAGCTCGCGAGCCATGTCGGACACCTGCGCGACGAGCGCCTGCGCCCTGGGCAGCCACACCTGCTCGACCGCGCCCTGGACCATGAGGGCGTAGGAGAGGTTGTTGACGTCCTCGCTCGTGCAGCCGAAGTGGATGAGCTCCGCCAGTCCCTGGTCGTCGTCCGCCGGGGCGATCGCGGTCAGGCGCTTCTTGAGGAAGTACTCGACGGCCTTGACGTCGTGGACCGTGACGCGCTCGATGTCGGCCAGCTCCGCGACCTCGGCGGGGCCGAAGTCGTCGACGACCGCTCGCAGGGCTGCGATCTCGTCGTCGGTGAGCCGGCGCACGCCGGGCACGACGCCGTGGGAAGTCTGGTGGATCAGCCACTCGATCTCGACGTGCACCCGCTGCCGGTTGAGGGCCGCCTCCGACAGGTGGTCGACGAGGGGCGCGACGGCGCCGCGGTAGCGGCCGTCGAGCGCCCCGAGCGCAATGGGCGGGTTTGCGTCAGCAAGCGAGACCATGCCGACATCCTCCCAGAGCGCGAGGAGTGGTCCGTATGCCGTCCGCCGCACCCGGGCGTTCGCGCGCGCTCCCCGGGCCGGGCGGCATACGGCATACGCCCTCGGTCAGTCGGTCGGGGCGTCGGGGAGCTGCATGATCGAGAACGTCTCGCCCTGGGGGCCCGCGACGAGCGCCATCCGGCCGTACGGGGTGTCGAACGGCTCCTGCCTGACCGAGCCGCCGAGAGCCGTGACCCGGTCGGCCGCTGCGTCGGCGTCCGGCACGGCGAAGTAGACCATCCAGTGCGACGGCACGTCGGCGGGCGCCGCGGCGGGGATGGCGCCGATGCCGCCGATGGGCGCCCCGCCCTCGAGCGTCGCCACCGAGTACTGGAAGCCGCCCTCGCCGATCTCGCTCAGCCGGAAGTCGAACACCTCCGAGTAGAACGCCTTGCTCGCCTCGTAGTCGCGGCTCATCGACTCGGCCCAGCAGAGCGCGCCGGGCTCGCCGACGAGGTCGGCACCGGTGTGCTCCCTGCCCTGCCACAGGCCGTAGGCGGCCCCGGCCGGGTCGGCGCCGACGGCGATGCGGCCGACCTGCAGGACGTCCATCGGCTCGAGGAAGAAGACGCCACCCGCGGCCCTGGCCCGGTCCGCCGCGGCGTCGACGTCGTCGGTCGCGAGGTAGACCGTCCACGCACTGACCTGGCTGGGGTCGTTCGGGTTCTTGGCCATGGCTCCCGCCACGACGTGGTCGTCCTTGCGAGCCATGACGTAGCCACCGGCCTCCGGCGGGAGGTCGTGGAAGGTCCAGCCGAAGAGGCTCCCGTAGAAGTCGCGGGCCCGGTCGAGGTCGTCGACCATGACGTCGGCCCAGCAAGGCGTGCCGGGCGGGAACGCCTCCTCGTGGACGGGCATGGGTCCTCCTGTGGTCGTCGGGGTCACTCCAGGTCCGGCACGAGGAGCGAGAACACTTCTCCCTCAGGGCCGCCCAGTACCGCTCCGACGCCGTAGGGCCCGTCGAACGGTTCCTGCAGCAGCGTCGCACCGAGGTCGAGGGCCTGGGCCACGCAGGAGACGACATCACGGGTCGCGAAGGCGGCGACCCAGTGCGGCGGGATCTCGGCCGGCCACTCTGCGTCGATCTCCGCCAGCCCGTAGGCCGGGTTGCCGTCGCCGGTGTGCGCCGTCGCCCAGCGCGGCCCGTCGGGCTCGGTCTCATCGGTGAACTCGTGGCCGAAGACACCGAGGTGGAAGCTCTGCACCCTGTCGTAGTCACGGGTCAGCAGCTCGTTCCACGTGAGCGACCCCGGCTCGTCGAGGACGCCGCTGCCCGGCAGGTCGCCCGGCTCCCAGACGCCGAAGTACGAACCACCGGGGTCCACGGCGATGAGCGTCCGGGACAGGGCGCCGATGGAGACGGGCCGGCCGAGGGTGCGGCCGCCGTACGCGTTGATGGCCCGCGCGGCGACCTCGATGTCACCGACGCGCAGGTAGGTCGTCCACTGGCTGGGGATCGGCGCCGTCCCGGGCTTGCGGCTGATGCCGGCGACGGGGTGGCCGTCCAGGAGCGCCATCGTGTAGCCGCCGGTCGCGGGGTCGCCGGCCAGCCACCGCCAGCCGAAGAGCTCGGTGTAGAAGGTCTGGGCCCGCGGGACGTCGCTGACGAGCAGGTCGACCCAGCACGGGGAGCCATAGGGATAGTCGGGCACGGTCAGATCCGGGTCTCGCACAGGGTCAGGTCCGGTCCCCGCCGCGCTGGTCCTGCAGCTGGGCCAGCCGGCCGTCCAGCTGGTCCCTGACGTGCTGAAGGATGCCACGACAGGCGGCCTCCACCTCCGCGAAACACCGGGTGAAGTGCTCTTCTCGGCCGTACCACGGGTCGCCGGTCTCGAGGGTGCCCGCGGCCACCGCCTCCGGGTCGAACTCGCGTACCAGCCGGATCTTTCCGCGGTTGTTCGGCGTGCGCGCGAGACGCTGCAGGGTGCGCACGTGCCCTTCGTCGGACGCGAGGACGAGGTCGAGGTCGTCGAACTCGTCGGGGTCGAACTCGCGGGCCCGGTGCCTCGACCCGTCGTAGCCGTGTCGGGCGAGCACCTCGACGGTGCGTGGGTCGGCCTGCTCGCCGACGTGCCAGTCGCCGGTCCCGCTCGAGCTCACCCGGACGCGGTCGGCGATGCCGGCGTCCTCGACCAGGTGCTGGAGGATCACGTGACCCATGGGAGACCTGCAGATGTTGCCGCTGCACACGAAGGTGACGTGGAGTGGGCGAGACGACATGGTGCCCATTGAACACCGCGGACCGCGCCCCGAGGCCCGAAGCGAGGTGCCACCTCGTCACGGTGTCGTCACGGCGTCGGTGGGGCGGCCGGCGCCCCGGCCGGCGCCCGGGCTCGGTGCGGTGGTCCCGCCCGTCTCGCGGCCGGATCTGCTGTGGTTGCTGGGGCTGTCGGTGGCCAGTGGGACGGTGTGGCCATGACGACGACTGCGCAACGGTCAGGGGTGGGGGCGAGTGTCCCCGAGGCCCTCGAGTCCGGTTTCGCCGCCTGTGTCGCGGCTGGTGACCTGGAGGGCATCGTGCGGTTGTATGCCGCCGACGCCGTCGTGAGCCTTCCGCGCGGTCGCGAGGCGGCGGGCTCGGCCGCCATCCGCGCCGCCTTCGCCGCCGCTCTGGCGGCGGGCGCCCTCGGTCCGGTCGGCGTCCCCGCTCCTGCTGTCACCGCCCGTGTCGTCGTGACCGGCGGCCTGGCGATGACGACGTCCACCACGGCCGACGGCACGGTGCACACCCAGGTCGCCCGTCGCACGGACGACGGCCGCTGGGTGTGGGTCCGCGACGGCTCGCGGCTGCGCGACGTCGAGGCGTGCTTCCCCGCGCCGTCGGGCGATCTCGCGGTGGCGTAGTTTCGCTCTGTGACCGACGTACCTCCAGGCCCCCGGGCACCCGCCCCCGCGCCCGCCCCGGCCACTCGTCGGTCGCACCTCATCGACCTGACGCCGTTGCGGGTCAGCCCGCCCTTCGCCCGGCTCTGGTTCGGCAACACCCTCGCCGGCATCGGCACGTTCGTCACCAACACGGCCGTCGGCCTGCACATCTACGACCTGACGCACTCGACCTTCATGGTCTCGCTCGTCGCGTGGTTCTCACTGCTGCCGATGATCGTCGCCGGTCTCTACGGCGGCGCGATCGCCGACCGCTTCGACCGGCGGGCCGTCGCCCTCTCGGCCTCGACGGTCGCGTGGGCGTCCACCGTGGTCCTGGCCTCGATCACCTGGGCGGGCGCCGAGGCGGTCTGGATCTTCTACGTCATCACCACCGTCAACGCCGTGGCGGCGACCATCGCCTCGGCGACGCGTCAGGCGATCACGCCACGGCTGCTGCCCACGGCGCAGCTGCCCAAGGCGGCGGCACTTCTCGGCATCTCCGCAGGGGTCATGGTGACGGTCGGCCCCGGCCTCGCGGGCGTGCTCGTCGCGCGGGCCGGCTATGCGTGGACGTACACCGTCGACGTCGTCCTCTTCTTCGCCGGCTTCTTCGGCCTCTGGACCCTGCCCCGCATCCGACCTGAGGGGGAGCGCCCGACCACCGGCGGCTTCCGCTCGGTCCTCGACGGGCTCGCGCACCTGCGCCGCGCCCCCAACGTGCGGATGAGCTTCGTCGTCGACATCATCGCCATGACGTTCGGCCAGCCGATGGTGCTCTTCCCCGCCGTCGGGGCGATCGTCATCGGCGGGGGATCGGTCACGGCCGGCGTCCTGCTCGCGTCCTTCGCCGTCGGCGGGATCGTCTCGAGCCTCGGCTCCGGTCGCGTCACCGGGCTGCGCTGGCAGGGCCTCGCCATCCGCAACGCGATCGTCTCGTACGGCCTGGCCATCCTCGGTTTCGGCATCGTGCTCGCCGTCACCGAGCTCGGCGGCCATGCCGTCGAGTCGATGGACTTCGGCGACGCCAACGCGTGGGCGCTGGGCCTGGCGGCCCTCTGCCTCGCTGTTGCCGGTGGGTCCGACAACATCAGCGCGATCTTCCGGCAGTCCATCCTGCAGGCAGCGGTGCCCGACCACCTGCGCGGCCGCACCCAGGGCGTCTTCACGGTCGTCGTGACCGGTGGGCCCCGGCTGGGACAGATGTTCGCGGGCACGCTCGCGACGCTGACGGCCACCTGGGTGCCCCCTGTCGTCGGGGGCGTCCTCGTCGTCGTGCTCGTCGTCGTCGCGGTGGCGCGGGTGACGTCGTTCAGGGACTACGACGCCCTTGACCCGCGACCCTGAGGTGCAGACCCTGAGGTCCAGACCCTGGGGGTCGCCGGAGAGTCACGCCGCTCCCGGACGCCTCGGGTGGGCTCAGGGCCCTCGGGACGGCGCGCCCCGTGGCTGCACGAGGCCCGACTCGTAGGCGTGGATGACGAGGTGCACGCGGTCGTGGACGCACAGCTTGACGAGGAGGTGTCCGATGTGGGTCTTGACGCTGCTCTCGGCGACGTAGAGCTCCGCAGCGATCTGGGCGTTGGTCTCGCCCCGGGCAACCAGCCTGAGCACCTCGAGCTCGCGAGGCGTGAGGTCGACCTCTGGCGTCCCGGGAGTCGGCGCGGGAAGGAACCGGGCATACCGGTCCAGCAACCTCCGCGTCACTCCCGGCGCGAGCAGGGCCTCGCCCCCGGCGACCGTGCGAACGGCGTGCACGAGCTCCTCGGCCGTGGCGTCCTTCAGCAGGAAACCGCTGGCGCCGGCGCGCAGGGCACTGACGATGTAGTCGTCGAGGTCGAACGTCGTCATGACGATCACCCTCGGCGACGCCGGGCCACCTTCGACGATGCGCCGAGTCGCCTCGACGCCGTCCATCACGGGCATGCGGATGTCGACGATCGCCACGTCGGGGGAGTGGACGCGAGCCTGCTCGACGGCCTGCTCGCCGTTGCAGGCCTCGGCGACGACCTCGATCTCGGGCACCGTGCTGAGGCAGTCGCGAAGCGCGCCACGCATGAGCGGCTGGTCCTCGGCGATGAGTACCCGGATCGTCACGTCACCGCCTCGCAGTCCAACGGGAGCAGGGCATCGACGAGGAAGCCACCGCCTCGTCCCGGACCGACGTAGATGCAGCCGCCGACCGACGAGACGCGCTGGCGCATGCCGAGCAGGCCACGTCCCGAGGATTCCGCCTGGCTGCGACCTCCACCGAAGTCGCGCACCGCGATCCGGAGCGCGTCGGCGCCGAAGTCGACGCGCACGACGACGGCCGACCCCGTGGCGTGCTTGAGGGCGTTGCTGAGCCCTTCCTGGACGATCCGGAAGGCGTTGAGCTCGATGGCCGGCGGCAGCAGCCGGCGGTCACCGGTGATCTCGAGCTCCACCGAGGTGCCGGCCTCGACGATGCTGGCCACGAGGATCTCGAGCTGGCCCAGGTGCGGTGGCCTCATCGGCAGGGCGTCCCCGTCGTCGGTGTGCAACACCCCGACGAGCCGGCGCATGTCGGCCAGGGCGCTCTTGCCGAGCCCCTCGATCGAGGCGAGTGCGTCGCGCACGGACGCAGGTGCATCACCCGCGCCGCGACGCGCGGTGGACGCCCGGAGAACGATGACGCCGACGTTGCCCGAAACGATGTCGTGCAGCTCCCGGGCGATGGACGCGCGCTCGCGTGCGGCCGAGAGCGCCGCGAGGGCCTCCTGCTCGTGCGCGAAGCGTTCCGTGCGGTCCTCGAGGAGCCGCGCGTGCTGCTCGAGGAGCTGGGTGCGGCCCCTCTCCAGCCGGACGCCGCGACCGAGCGACCAGGCACACACGAGGGTGATGACCTCCGTCAGCCCCTCGTCGTACTCGCCCGGGTTGAGGAAGACGAGGGCCCCGAAGGCCATCACCACGCAGACGAGGAGCAGGCACCAGGCCGAGCGGGCGAGGGGCCACAGCTGGGCCACGGTGTAGATGGCGACGACGACGGCGAACGGCAGGGCGGCCACCGGGTAGCGCTGCCGGTACCTGATGAACTGGGACGTGACGCAGATCAGCAGGACCGTGCCCGGCGCGATGCGACGCCAGGCGAGCGCCGAGGTGCCCACGAGGACCTCCACGGCGCCGAAGGGGTCCGGATCGGTGTAGTGGAGGTCGTCCCCGTCATCGGTGATGACGACGAGCGATGCACGCTCGAGGAAGCTGACGAGCGACAGGGCTGTCACGAGGGCCGCCAGCGCGACGTCGGCCATCGGCGGACGCCATCTCGGCCGTCCGGGGGGCCCCACCGGCGGGGTCCCACGGCGCGAGGTGACCATGGCCGCGTAGTCAGTCGGCTCATCCTCGGGGAGGAGGCCGTCCTCCACCCCTCCACCGTCGTGGCGTCCCCCCAGTGCCAGTGGGACACGCGTGCGCAGGAGATGAAGTCGGTCCCCAAGCCGGACGACCACGTGATCCTCCCCTCACTAGCGTCCCTCTCAAGGTAAGACGTCTCTGACCTTGGAGGGTTCGATATGGGCGCGGGACTGCCGGGAGGCCGACGGAGGACTCTGGCGCCCTGGCGCACGACCGGCGACTCCGAGCCCGGGACCGACCAGCCCGCCGGGAGCGGCGGGGGGAGCCCTCGCTTCGGTCGCCTCGCCATCGCGGCCTCGCTCGGCGTCCTCATCTTCGCGGGCGCCCAGCTGGGGTCGGCCAAGGTCGACTTCCTGCCTGAGTTCATGCCCCCGTCGGTGCAGGTGCAGACCGAGGCGCTGGGACTGTCCGCCGCAGAGGTGGAACAGCTCGTGACCGTCCCGCTCGAGCAGGACCTGCTCAACGGCGTCCCGTGGCTCGAGCGGATCCACTCCCGCTCCCAGCCGGGCCTGTCCGCCATCGATGTCGTGTTCGAGCCGGGCACCGACCTGTATGCCGCCCGCCAGATGGTGCAGGAACGGCTCACCCAGGCGCACGCGCTGCCCAACGTCGGCAGCCCTCCGATCATGGTGGAGCCGTTGGCATCGGCCAGCCGGGTCTCGATGATCGCTCTCTCGTCGCGAGACGTCTCTCTCATCGACATGTCCGTCCTGGCGCGGTGGAAGGTGCGCCCGCGGCTGATGGGCATCCCCGGCGTCGCCAACGTGGCGGTCTACGGCATGCGGGACCGGCAGCTGCAGATCCAGGCGGACCCCGCGACCCTCAGCGCCAAGGGAGTGACCCTCACACAGGTCATCGAGACCGCGGGCAACGCCCTCTGGGTCTCGCCGTTGACCTTCGTGGAGGCCTCGACGCCGGGTACCGGCGGTTTCGTCGAGGGCCACAACCAGCGGCTGGCCGTGCAGCACGTCCTGCCCATCACGACGGCGGACACCCTCGGACAGGTCACCATCGAGGACACGTCCCCGCCCCTGCGCCTCAGTGACGTCACGCGAGTCATCGAGGACCACCAGCCGCTCATCGGGGATGCCGTGAACGCCGACCCGACGCTCTTCCTCGTGGTCCAGAAGTTCCCGGGAGCGGACACCGCCGCGGTGACCCGCTCGGTCGAGGAGGCGATGGGCAGCCTTGCCCCCGGCCTGGGCGGCATCCGGATCGACACCTCGGTGTACCGACCGGCCACCTACCTCGAGAGCGCCAGCCGCACGCTGGGCCTGACGGGTGGGCTCGCCCTGCTCGTGCTCGTGCTCGCGACCTGGGCGTTGTTCCGGTCGTGGCGCGCGGCCCTCGTGGTGGGTGCGGCCGTCACGGTCACCGTCGCAGGCACGTTCACCGTGCTCTTCCTCGCCGGCGTGACGCTGACGAGCATGACGCTGTCCGCGCTTCTGGTCGCGGCCGTGCTCACGGTCGCCGTCGCCACGGCGAACATCGATGCCGTGCGGGCGCAGGCCCGCGCGCAGCAGCAGTCGCCCCACCGGCTGCCGCCCGAGGAGCTCATCTCGCGCACGTTGCGCCACACCTCGCGCGATGCCGCCGTGGCCCTGCTGGCCGGTGTCGTGGTGATGGCGCCGACCCTGGCGCTCGGGCCCGCGGCCGCGGCCTTCAGCCGGCCTGTCGTCACCGCCTTCGCGCTGGCCCTGGGGGTCGGCCTGCTCGTGTCGGTCGGGCTGACCCCGGCACTGACCCACGTCCTCATGCGCGGCGTGCCGCGGGGGGCGGTGGCCCCCGGATCGGTCGGGCCTGTCGCCGCTGCGCTCAGGCGGCTGGTGGACCGCTTCACCGGCTCCCGCGTCCTGTCCTGGTCCGCCGCCGCCGTCATGCTCGTCATCGCGCTCACCGCCCTGCCCCAGCTGTCGAGCACCTCGCTGGTGCCCACCGCACGGGACCTCAACGTGCTCCTGGCCCTCGAGGCGGCCCCCGGCACGTCGCTCACCGAGATGAACCGCCTGGCGGGCCTCATGTCCACGCGCCTGCAAGCCGTCGACGGCGTGGCCCGCGTGGGTGGCCACAACGGTCGTGCAGTGACCTCGGACCAGCTCGGCGACGTCAACGCGGGCGAGCTGTGGCTCACCCTCGACGAGTCCGCCGACTACGCCGCGACGCGGTCGGCGATCGACGCCGTGGCGCACGGCTATCCCGGTGTGCGGGTCGACGTGCTCGACTACACCCAGAACCGGGTGCAGGCTGCGACGGCTGGGGCGCAGCACGACCTCGTCGTGCGCGTGCTCGGGCAGGACCTGCCGACGCTCCAGCAGGCCGCCGAGCAGGTGTCGGACCAGATGTCGGAGGTGTCGGGGGTCTCGGCTGCGCGGGTGCTGCCGATCCCGATGCAGCCCACCGTCCGGGTCGAAGTCGACCTCGCAGCCGCACGGCGCTACGGGCTGCGCCCGGGCGACGTGAGGCGGGAGGCCACGACGCTGGTCTCCGGCCTGACCGTGGGCAACCTCTACGAGGAGGCCAAGGTCTTCGACGTCGTCGTGCTCGGCACCCCGGCCGCCCGGGCGAACCTCTCGAGCCTGGCCGACGTCCGGATCGACACGCCGTCGGGCACGCAGGTGCGGCTCGGCGACGTCGCCAAGGTCAGTGTGGGACCCGAGCCCGCCTCCATCGTCCACGACCAGGTCATGCGGTCCGTGGAGGTCGTCGCAGACGTGACCGGCGCCGACGCGTCGGCGGTCGTGGCCGACGTGCGCGCCGCCGTCGCCGCGGTACCGATGCCGTCGGAGGCCCACCTGCAGGTCCTCAGCAGCGCGGTGGACCGTCAGTCCGACGCCCGCCGCGTGGGGCTCGTGGCGCTCGGCGCGCTCATCGTCATCGTCCTGATCCTGCAGGCGTCGATCGGACGCTGGCGGCCCGCGATGGCCCTCGTGCTGCTGGCCCCGCTCGGCGGAGCAGGAAGCATCGCCGTCGCTCCCCTCGTCGGCGGGCTGGGCACGCTGGGACCCCTCCTCGGCTTCTTCACGACAGCCCTCCTGACGCTCCTCGGCGGTCTGGGGTCGGTGCGCGCCGACCGTCTGCAGGTCGCGGAGGCGCGCACCTCTCCATCGGACGGATCGCCCACCGGGGCGTCGGGACCCGGAAGGGCAGACCTGACGCGGGACCGGATCGTGCCCGTCCTGCGCACCGCGGCCATCACGGCGCTCGCCCTCGTGCCTGCGATCGCCTTCGGCGACCGGGCGGGTTCGGAGGTCTTCCGGCCGTTCGCCGTCACGGTCGTGGGCGGCCTCGTCACGAGCGTCATCGTCCTGCTCCTCGTCGTCCCCACCCTGTGTCTCCCCAAGGAGGTGGACCGATGAGCATCGCCCGGTCCCTGTCGTCCCTCGTCGGTGGGCTCCTCCTCGCCGTCGCCGTCACCGGCTGCACGGCCGAGGCCGAGGAGCCCTCGACGGACCCCCCGGCCGTGGTGGAGGACGTTCCCGGCAGCGAGGTCAAGTCCGTGAAGCTGCGCCCGGATGCCGCTGAGGCCGTCGGCATCCGCACGGCGGCAGTGGCCATGGGCGGGGCGGGCGGCCGGCTCACGATCCCGTATGCCGCCGTCGTCTACTACCTGGACGGGACGACCTGGGCCTACACGGAGACCGACCCCCACACGTTCCAGCGCGCCCCGATCACGGTGGCCTCGATCGCCGGCGACGTCGCCACGCTCTCGGCCGGCCCCGCGGTCGGCACCCCCGTCGTGGTCGTCGGCGCCCCCGAGGTCTTCGGTGCGGAGCTGGAGATAGACGGTGAGCAGTGAGACCCCGACGCTCTCCCATCGCCTGGATCGTCCGGACCAGCCTCAACCTGCGCTTCCTCGTCGTGGCGGCCTCGGTGGCGCTGATGGTCATCGGCATCACCTCGCTGCCACGGATGCGGGTCGACGTCTTCCCCGAGTTCGCGCCGCCGCGCGTCGTGATCCAGACCGCGAGCGTCGGACTGTCCACATCTGACGTCGAGGAGCTCGTCACCGTCCCGCTCGAGCAGGGGCTCAACGGGCTCCAGGGCCTCGAGGACATGCGGTCCCGGTCGGTTCCCCAGCTCTCGTCGATCGAGCTGCTCTTCTCGGCCGACACGGACCTGCTCCACGCCCGTCAGCTCGTGCAGGAGCGGCTCGCGATCGTCTCGCCGAGCCTGCCGACGTGGGCCGCGCCTCCGGTCATCCTGGCACCGGTCTCGGCCACGGGCCGCGCCATGCAGATCGGGATGACCTCCTCGAAGCAGTCCATCATCCAGATGTCGATGGCCGCCTACTGGAACATCCGGGCCCGTCTGCTCCAGGTGCCGGGGGTGGCCAACGTCGCGATCTGGAACGAGCGCCTCCAGCTCATGACGGTGCAGGCCGAACCGGCCCTCATGGCCGGGCGCGACGTCAGCCTCGACCAGGTGATGGAGACGACCGCGGCCGCTGTCGACTCGGGCCTGCTCCGGTTCTCGACGGGAAGCGTCATCGGCACGGGCGGGATGATCGAGTCGCAGAACCAGCGCATGCCGATCCGCAACGTTCTGCCCATCGTGACGCCCGCGGACCTGGCCGAGGTCCCGATCGACGGGGCCGCCGCGCCGACGACGCTCGGCGACGTCGCCACGGTCGCCGAGGACCACCAGCCGCTCATCGGGAGCGCCGTGGTCAACGGCGCCCCGGGTGTGCTCCTCGTCGTCGAGAAGCTTCCCTGGGCCAACACCATCGACCTCACCGCCGGGGTCGAGCGGGCCATCGACGAGCTGAAGCCGGGGCTGCCTGACGTCGTCTTCGACACCCACGTCTTCCAGCAGGCCGACTTCGTCAAGCTCGCGATCTCCAACCTCTCCCAGGCCCTGCTCCTCGGCTTCCTCCTGGTCGTCGTCATCCTCATGCTCTTCCTCTTCGAGTGGCGGGTGGCGCTGATCAGCCTCCTGACCATCCCACTGTCACTCGTGGTGACGATGCTCGTCCTCCACTGGCGCGAGGCCACGATCAACACGATGACGCTGGCCGGTCTCGTCATCGCGCTCGGCGCGGTGGTCGACGACGCGATCATCGACGCCGAGAACATCGTGAGGAGGCTGAGGGAGTCGAGGCTCGCCGGCAGCGACGAGCCGGTGGCCTCGGTCATCCTGCGCGCCTCGCTCGAGGTGCGCAGTCCCATCGTCTACGCGACGTTCATCATCGTCGCGGCCTCGCTCCCGGTCTTCCTGCTGACCGGCTTGACGGGTGCCTTCTTCCGCCCGTTGGCCGTGTCCTACACGCTCGCCATCGTCGCGTCGATGCTCGTCGCCCTGACGCTGACGCCCGCCCTCTGTCTCATCCTCCTGCGCAAGGCGCCGATCGAGCGGCGCACGTCCCCGCTCGTCACCTGGCTGCAACGGCACTACTCCGCCGCCCTGCACCGCATCGCGGCCCGGCCGCGACGCGTCTACGCCACGGCGGTCGTGGTGACCCTCCTCGGGCTGGGTGTGGGCACGGGGCTCGGGCAGAGCCTCTTCCCCGCCTTCCAGGAGCGGGACTTCCTCATGCACTGGGTCGGCATCCCCGGGACGTCGGTCGAGGAGACCGAACGCACGACGACCGCAGTCAGCAAGGAGATCCTCGCGGTGCCGGGGGTGCGCAGCTTCGGCGCGCACATCGGCCAGGCCCTGCTCGGCGAGGAGGTCTTCGGGGTCAACTTCGGTGAGAACTGGATCAGTCTCTCCCCCGACGCCGACTACACGGCTGCTCGCGAGCAGATCGACGAGATCGCCGCGAAGTACCCGGGACTCTTCGCCGAGGTGCAGACCTATCTCGACGAGCGCGTCGAGGAGGTCCTCACGGGCGGCAAGGAGCCCATCATCGTGCGCGTCTACGGCCAGGACCTCGAGGTGCTGCGCGAGAAGTCGGACGAGATCCTCGACCTCATCGCCTCGGTCCCGGGCGTCGCCGATGCCCACACGGACATCTCGACGGACATCCCTCAGATCAACGTCGAGGTCAAGCTGGACGCGGCCGAGAAGCTGGGCCTCAAGCCGGGCGACGTGCGCCGAGCGGCCGCGACGATGGTGGCCGGTGAGGAGGTCGGTGACATCTTCCGGTCCGGCCGCGCCTACGACGTCGTCGTCTGGGGCACTCCCCAGAGCCGTGGCGACCTGACCGCCCTCCAGAGGCTCCCCATCGACACGCCGTCCGGGGCGAAGGTCCCGCTGAGTGCCGTGGCCACCGTCGCCGTCGCGCCCAACCCCAACGCCATCGAGCGCCAGGGCGACTCGCGCCGGCTCGACGTCGGCGCGTCGGTCGAGGGCCGCGACCTCGCGTCGGTGGTCAACGACATCAACGCCAAGCTGAAGGGCGTCCAGTACCCCCTCGGGTACCACGCAGAGGTGCTCGGTGAGTACAAGGAGCTCCAGTCGGCACAGAGCCGACTCGTGGTGTCGGCGCTCGTGGCCGCGGTGCTCATCCTGCTGCTGCTGCAGGCGTCGTTCCGCAGCTGGAGGCTGGCCGCCCTCGTGTTCCTCACGCTGCCCATGGCACTCGTCGGTGGGGTCCTCGCCGCGCGCCTCGCCGGGGGAGTGCTCTCGCTGGGGTCACTCGTCGGCTTCTTCACCGTCTTCGGGATCGCGGCGCGCAACAGCATCCTGCTCATCAACCACTGCCAGCACCTCGAGGAGGTGGAGGGGGAGGAGTTCGGCGTCGCCCTCGTCGTCCGGGGAGCTCGCGAGCGGCTCGCGCCGATCCTCATGACGACGCTCGCCACGGGACTGGCCCTGGTGCCGCTCGTCGTCCTGGGCCAGCGGCCCGGCCACGAGATCGAGCACCCGCTGGCGGTCGTGATCCTCGGCGGCCTCGTGACCTCGACGCTCCTCAGCCTGTTCGTCGTGCCGTCGCTCTACCTCCGGTTCCACCGATCGCCCAAGGGCCCACAGGCACCCGAGTCACCCGAGTCGCCCGGATCCCCGGGGTCGCCGCAGGCCGCGCCCGACGGTCTGCCCGTGTGACGACTCCACCGGCTCAGGCGTCCGGGTACCCGTTGGGGTTGGCGCTCTGCCAACGCCACTGGTCGACGCACATGTCCTCGATCGTGCGCTCCGCGCGCCACCCGAGCTCGGCGTGCGCTCGCGACGGGTCGGCGAACGACTCGGGCAGGTCGCCCGCGCGACGCCCGACGACCTCGTAGGGCAGCTCGCGCCCGATGGCGGACTCGAACGCGTGAAGCACCTCCAGGACGCTCGTGCCGTGACCCGTGCCGAGGTTCCAGGTCGAGATCGGGTCGTCGACCTTGCCCAGCCGGTCCAGCGCGGCGAGGTGGCCGGCTGCGAGGTCCTCGACGTGGATGTAGTCGCGCAGGGGCGTGCCGTCGGGCGTGGGGTAGTCGTCGCCGAAGACGAGCAGCTTGTCGCGGCGGCCCACCGCGACCTGGGCGATGAACGGCATGAGGTTGTTGGGAATGCCCTGTGGGTCCTCGCCGATGGTGCCGCTCGCGTGGGCGCCGACCGGGTTGAAGTAGCGCAGCAATGCGATTCGCAGCGACGGGTCCGCCGCGGCGACGTCGCGCAGGATCTGCTCGATCATGACCTTGGTCCAGCCGTACGGGTTGGTCGCCGCCGTCGGCATGTCCTCGGTCAGGGGCGGGCTGTTGTGGCCGTAGACCGTGGCCGAGCTGCTGAACACGAGCTTCGTGACACCGTGGAGACGCATCGCGCGCACGAGGGAGAAGGTCGAGACGAGGTTGTTCTCGTAGTACTCGAGCGGCAGCTCGACGCTCTCGCCGACGGCCTTGAGACCGGCGAAGTGGATGACCGCGTCGATCTTCTCGTTGGCGAAGAGGTGCTCGGTCTTGTCGTGGTCGCGCAGGTCGAAGGAGCGCACCTCGAGGTGCGTCCCGGTCAGCGCCTCGAGACGGTTGACCACCGTCGGCTTGCTGTTGCCGAAGTTGTCGACGATGAGCACCTCGTGCCCGGCCGCGACGAGCTGGACCACCGTGTGCGAGCCGATGTAGCCGGCCCCGCCGCTGACGAGTACGCGCATGACGTCACCCTATCGATCTGCTCGGCGGCGCCCGGGTGCCCGGCAGCGGGTCAGACCAGGGTCAGCCCGGCGATCGCAGCGAGGTAGAGCGCGACGGGCGTCACGACGAGGAGGGCCGACCCGGCATACATCATCGTGGCGACGACGGGGGTCGGCAGACCCGCGATCCGCTCGGCGTCGAGCAGTCCGATGCGCGCGGCGGCGACGCGGGTGCTGTCGGCCATCGCCATGGCGCCCGCGGGTCTGGGTCCGCCGGCCATGGCGACGATGGCGCGACCGGTGTTGACGGCGCCGGCGTGCCGGACGGCGGCCCGGTCGGCCAGCACCTCGATGAGCAGGTGCACCTCGCGCAGGGCCGCGTCGCAGCGCAGGAAGCCGGGCATCGCCTCGTGGACCACGGTGAAGAACTCCATGACGAGGTCGTGCCGGGCGCCGAGGTGGGCTCGCTCGTGCGCGACCACCGCAGCCAGCTCCTCGGAACCCAGCCGCTCGAGGGTGCCCTGCGTCAGGACGACCCGACGGCGGACGCCCGGGACGCAGTAAGCGGTCGGGGTCGTGTGCTCGAGGACTCGCAGGTGCCGGTCGGCGCCCTCGCCGGCGACGCCGAGCAGGTCGACGAGCTCGCGGTGGCGCCGACGCGCTGCGCGCAGGTTGCGCCCGACCCGGTCGCCGGAGAGCAGCAACCGGACGGCCACGACACCGCTCAGCACTGCGGCGAGCGCGAGTGTCGGCCAGCCGTCGGCGACACGGACCTGCCGGCCGAGCAGTGCAGGCAGCGCCGCCGGGGCGGCGAGCAGCGCGGCGAGCACGGCGGCCACCGCCGTCGCCTGCCAGAGCACCAGGGCGGCGCGCGGGGCCCGACGCAGGCTGGTGGCCCGCGAGAGGGCGCGCGGCACCGGCCAGGCGAGGAGCACCGCCAGGACGACGAGTGCCGCGACGAGGACCACGTCTCAGGCTCGGCCGGAACCGGCGCCGGGGCTCGCGCCGGGACTCGCGCCGCCACGCGCGCCGGCACTGCGGGACTCGAGCTCGGCCAGGGCCGCCTTGAGCTCGTCGATCTCCTCCGGCGTCGACTCGTCGAGGAAGTGCAGCAGCGCCGAGCGACGCGTGTCGCCGGCGAGCTCGCCGAGGGTGTGGTGGAGCGACTCGGACGTCAGCTCTGCGCGGGTCGAGGCCGGTGTGTAGCGCCAGGCGCGGCCGTCGCGCTCACGGTTGACGAGGTCCTTCTTCGCCATCCGGTCGAGGACGGTCATGAGCGTCGTGTAGGCGAGGCCCCGCTGGACGCCGATCGCGTCGTGGACCTCGCGGACGGTGCGGCCCTCGGGGTGCGCCTCGGTCGTGCTCCACAGCTCGTCCATGACGGCGCGCTCGAGGTCGCCGAGTCGGTTGCGGGGGGTGCTGGGCATGGCGGTCCGATCTACCGACCGATGCGGACGGCTTCCTGTGGGTGGGCGCCAGGGTCCTGGCGGTGACACCAAACTACCTGACGTAGTAGATGCTACCCGGTGTGACCCGTCCGACCGGCCACCCGGTCCAGGCGGGGGAGTGGCGCCGGTCACGGAGGCCGGCGTTGACAGGCAGCCGCGTCGCTGCGTTACTCACGAGGTGACCGATCTCGACCTCGTCGTCGACCCCGCATCGCACGAGGCGCCCTTCGAGCAGGTGCGCGGACAGGTGGAGGCTCTCATCCGCAGTGGCCGCCTCGTGCCGGGCGACCGCCTTCCCACCGTGCGCGCCCTCGCCACCGACCTCGGTCTGGCGGCCAACACCGTTGCGCGGGCGTACAAGGAGCTGGAGGCGGCGGGTCTCGTCGAGACGCGGAGCCGCGCCGGCACGGTCGTGGCGTCGGGTGAGCATGCGGCTGCGGCGGCGCTCGGTGTGCTCGCGGCGCGCTACGTCGCGGCTGCGCGGGGCGCCGGCATCACCGATGCGGCAGCGGTCGAGATCGTCCTGCGGGCCCAGCGCGGCTGAGTCGCGCCGGGGCGGCAGCCGACCGAGCGCGTATGCCGTCTGGCCGCGTCAGGCGTGACGGGCCGGCTTGGTGCCGAGCGGGCTCGGCGCCTCGACCCGGGCCGAGCGGGCCGAGGGGGTCGAGGGGGTCGAGGGGGTCGACGCGGACGGGGTCGACGGCGCGGGCTGGCGCAGCGGGTGGAGGATTCGCGCGACCGTGACGCGGGGCGAGCGCTCGCGACGGGCTCGGCGACGGGGGTGGATCGGCCGGGCAGGCTGTTGGGGCCAGGCACCGGCGATACGAGCGGCCTGCGGAGGGATGCCCATGACGTGCTCCTTGCTCGGGTGCGGCGCGGGAGCGTCTGGCGCCTCCCACGAGTCAGAGCCCCCGATGGGCGCGCTGATACCTCGCCACCGCGGTCATGGGCGCGCGGTGATCAGCGGCCCGCCCTCAGGTACTGGGCCGCTCGTCGACGATGCGGCGGGCCTTGCCGATCGAGCGCTCGATCGAGCCCGGCTCGCGCACGTCGACGCGGCACGTCGTGCCGAGGCGCGCCTTGATCGTCGCCTCGAGCGTGCGCTCGATCTCCTCGGCGGCGCCGGCATCGAGCCGGGTGAGCGGCTCCACTAGCACCGTCAGCTCGACCATCCGGCCCGGCTGTGTCACCACGCACTGGAAGTACGGCGAGAGTCGCGCATCGGCGAGCACGTGCTCCTCGATCTGGGTCGGGAAGACGTTGACGCCACGGACGATCATCAGGTCGTCGGTGCGCCCGGTGACCTTCTCCATCCGCCGCATCGACGGGACGGCCGTGCCCGGCAGGAGCCGGGTCAGGTCCCGGGTCCGGTAGCGGATCACCGGCATGGCCTGCTTGGTCAGCGATGTGAGGACGAGCTCGCCGACCTCACCGTCGGGCAGCACCTCCTCCGTGATCGGGTCGATGACCTCGGGATAGAAGTGGTCCTCCCAGAGGTGCAGGCCGTCCTTCGTCGTCGCGGCCTCCTGCGCGACACCCGGTCCCATGACCTCCGACAGGCCGTAGATGTCGACGGCGTCCATGCCCGTGCGGCCTTCGATCTCCCGGCGCATCGACTCGGTCCAGGGCTCGGCGCCGAAGATCCCGACCTCCAGGCTCGTCGCGGCCGGGTCGATGCCCTCGCGCTCCATCTCGTCGAGCAGGCTGAGGAAGTAGCTCGGCGTCACCATGATGACGCGGGGCTGGAAGTCGCGGATGAGCTGAACCTGCCGCTCGGTCATGCCGCCGCTCACCGGTACGACGGTCGCGCCGAGCCGCTCGACGCCGTAGTGCGCGCCGAGCCCGCCGGTGAACAGCCCGTAGCCGTAGGCGACGTGGACGACGTCGCCGGGGTGCCCTCCGGCGAGACGGATCGAGCGGGCCATGAGGTCCGCCCACGTGTCGATGTCGGCCTTCGTGTAGCCCACCACGGTCGGACGGCCCGTGGTCCCCGAGCTCGCGTGCACGCGTACGACCTGTTCGCGTGGCACGGCGAACATCCCGAAGGGGTAGTTGGCCCGCAGGTCCGCCTTGGTCGTGAACGGCAGAGCCCTGACGTCCTCGAGCGACCGGAGGTCGTCGGGGTGAAAACCGTTGGCCTCAAAGGCTGCTCGGTAGTGAGAGACGTTGTCGTATGCCGCCCGCACCGTGCGTTGCAGACGCTCCAGCTGGGTGCGCCGCAGCTCGTCGACCTCGACGGTCGGGATCTCGTGGTCCGGCAGGGCCGGGCGGCTCTCGGGTGACTCCGTCGTCATGGCGCCATTGTGTCCCACCCCCTCCGCCGCAACACGCCGAGCAGAGGCCAACGCCCCACGGTCGCAACCGTGGGGCGTTGGCGGTTTCTCGGCGTGTTGCCGGTCACACGTCCTGGGAGTCGGCGCGCGCCTCGTCGTCCCGAGCCTCGCGGTCCTCCGAGCGCATCCGCTGGAGGAACGACCTGGTCCGCTCGTGCTGTGGGTTGCCGATGACGTCCTGGGGCTTGCCCTCCTCGACGACGACGCCGGCGTCCATGAAGACCACGTGGTCGGCGACGTCGCGGGCGAAGCCCATCTCGTGCGTCACCACGATCATCGTCATGCCCTGCTGGGCGAGGTCGCGCATGACGCGCAGCACCTCGCCGACGAGCTCGGGGTCGAGCGCCGAGGTCGGCTCGTCGAAGAGCATCAGCTTCGGGTCCATCGCCAGGGCCCGGGCGATCGCGACGCGCTGCTGCTGGCCGCCGGAGAGCTGGGCGGGGTAGGCCGACGGCTTGTCGCCGAGGCCCACCTGCTCGAGCAGCTGGACGGCGCGTTCCTGAGCCTGCTTCCTGCCCACTCCCTTGACCTGGATCGGCGCCTCGGTGACGTTCTGGAGCGCCGTCATGTGGGGGAAGAGGTTGAACCGCTGGAACACCATGCCGATGTCGCGGCGCTGCGTCGCCACCTCCTTGTCGGTGAGGTGGTGGAGGTGACCGTCCTTCTCGCGGTAGCCGACGAGGTCGCCGTCGACCCAGATGCGCCCACCGTCGATGGCCTCGAGCTGGTTGATGCAGCGCAGGAAGGTCGTCTTGCCCGAGCCCGAGGGCCCGAGGAGGCAGACGACCTCGCCTCGCTGCACGTCGAGGTCGATGCCCTTGAGCACCTCGGTGCCGTGGAAGCTCTTCATGACGTTGACGGCGTGCACGAGCGGTGCCTCGGGGCCGCTGGTGCGCGTTCGGCTCGCCGTGCTGGTCGCCGATGGCGTCGCGTTCTCGGGTGTCTGGTCCATCAGGCGCCTCCTGCCCCGGCCGGGCGCGCGAAGCGCTTGTTGGGGGCCCCGGTGCCGAAGCCCCGACCGAAGCGCCGCTCGAGGAAGTACTGGCCGACCATGAGCACCGACCCGACGATGAGGTACCACGCGGTGACGGCGACGAACGCCGGCATGATGAGCAGCGTGCGGTTGCCGATCGCGCTCGTCTGGTAGAAGAGCTCGGTGATGACGGGGATCGCCGAGAGCAGCGAGGTGTCCTTGACCATGGCGATCGTCTCGTTGCCGGTGGGAGGGACGATGACGCGCATCGCCTGGGGCAGCACGACCCGGCGCATGGCCTGGCCCCGGTTCATGCCGAGCGCCGACGCCGCCTCGGCCTGACCCGTGTCGACGGAGAGGATGCCGGCGCGGGCGATCTCGGCCATGTAGGCCGCCTCCGACAGACCCAGGCCGATGATGCCGGCGAGGAGCGTGCTCGAGAACTGGTTGACGTTGAGGGTGAAGAAGGTGAAGTCGCTCGACAGGCCCATGAACGAGGCGAGCTGCTGGCCGAAGGGCACCCCGAAGTCGATCCTGTTGTAGAGGAAGCCGACGCCGCTGCCGATCATCGCGAGGAGCACGAGCCGCGGGATGCCGCGGAAGAACCACGTGTAGACGAACGAGACCCCGCGCAGGATCGGGTTGTGCGACAGCCGGAGCACGGCGATGATGACGCCGCCGACGATGCCGATCGCCATCGCGCCGACCGTGCCGATGATCGTGCCCTTCCACAGTCCCTCGATCACCGGGGTCTGCTGCATGATCTCGAGGGCCTTGGCGAAGTTCCAGCGCGGGTTCGTCAGGAACGAGCTGACCATCATGCCGATGAGCACGAGGATCACGGCCAGCGCGACCCACCGACCGGGGTGCCGCACCGGCCGGGCGTCGATGACGCCCGGCCGCTCCGATGTCGAGTCGGTCATCTGCGCGGTCAGGGGTTGACGGCGAAGGAGTCGATGGCGCCCGGCTCGACGGAGTACTTCTTGAGGGCCGCCTCGTAGCTGCCGTCGGCCTTGGCGGCCTTGAGCGCGTCGGCGAGCAGGTTCGCGAAGTCGGTCTGGTCCTTGGGCACGACGTAGCCGTAGGGGGCCGAGTCGTAGATGTCGCCCAGCGCCTCGAGCGTGCCCGTCTGCTTCACGGCATACAACCCGACGGGTGAGTCCGCCAGCATGGCGACGGTCTTGCCGCTCGCGACGTCGGCGGTGACCTGGTCCTGACCGGTCTGGATGACCTGGGTGATGCCGGGCTTGCCGGCGTCGGTGCACTTCTTGCTCCGCGCGGCGAGGTCCTCGGCCTGCACGGTGTCCTTCTGGGCGCCGATGCTCTTGCCGCACGGGTCGTCGATGCTCACGTTCTCGGGGTTGCCCTTGGCGACGACCCACTGGGTGCCGGCGCTGTAGTAGCTCACCATGTTGACCTGCTTCTTGCGCTCAGGATTGATGGTGAAGCTGGAGACTCCGACGTCGTACTTGCCGCTCGTGACGCCGAGGATGATGGTGCCGAAGCCCGCGGGGACGTACTCGGTCTTGAGGCCCAGCTTGGCTGCCACGGCGTCGAACACGGCGACGTCGAAGCCCTCGACGGTCTTGCCGTCGCTCCCGAGCATCTCGTTGGGGGCGTAGGTCGGGTCGGTACCGACGACGATCTTGCCGGCGGACTTGATCTCCGCGGGGACCGTGTCGGCGAGGGCCTGGTCGACGCCGCCACCGGCGGCTGAGGTGCCGGCGGCCGGTGCGCTCGACGCGCCGGGTGAGGTGGACAAGGAGTCCGACCCGCAGGCGGAGAGCGTGAGGCCGGCGGCGACGAAACCGGTCACGGCGATGAGGGACATGCGACGCATCAAGAGGGTCCTTCCGGGGCGAACAGGTCGTTCGAGTCGATCAGGCGCGGCGGTGCGCCGGCTTGGCCGATCCTGCCACCTTTCGGTGCACGTGCCCACGGATGCGACCGAACCGTTAGCGGGCGCGCCGGAACGCCCCGGTTAACGTCTCCGGGGCCTGCTCGGGTACTCTTTGTCCCAGTGGCCCGCCCAGTTCTGCCTCGGGCCGCTTCTTCTTGGCCTGGCGGAGTGTCGCCGGCCCCGTCGATTCGCTCTTGCGCCGCGACTCCTCACAGCTGAGGACCCTCGCGCCGGGCAGAACGACCGTTTCCACTTTTTGGAGTACCCACCTGTGTCCACTGACACGAACTTCGCCGTTCTCGGCGTGCCCAGCCACCTCGTCACGGTCCTCGACGACCTCGGCATCACCGTCCCGACCCCGATCCAGGCCGCGACGCTGCCGGACTCGATCGCCGGGCGCGACGTGCTCGGCCGCGGCCGCACCGGCTCGGGCAAGACGTACGCCTTCCTCCTGCCCCTGCTGACCCGTCTGTCGCAGTCGCGCCGCAGCCGCCTGGCCCGCCGGCCGCGCGCCGTCATCCTCGCCCCGACGCGTGAGCTCGTCACGCAGATCGACACCGCGATGGCCCCGCTGGCCAAGGCTCTCGGCCTCAACTCGCAGACGATCTTCGGCGGCGTCGGCCAGAACCCGCAGGTCCAGGGCCTCCGGAACGGCGTCGACGTCATCGTCGCCTGCCCCGGTCGCCTCGAGGACCTCATGCAGCAGGGCCACGTCATCCTCGACAGCGTCGAGGTCACCATCCTCGACGAGGCCGACCACATGGCCGACCTCGGATTCCTCCCGGGCGTCCGCCGGATCATGGACAAGACGCCACGTGACGGCCAGCGCCTCCTCTTCTCGGCGACGTTGGACGGGGCGATCAACGTGATCGTCAACAAGTTCCTCCACCAGCCCGTGACGCACGAGGCGGACTCGGCTCAGTCGCCGGTCTCGACGATGAGCCACCACGTGCTCCACGTCGACAACGGCTCGCACCTGCCGGTCATCCTCGACCTCACCGCGGCCCCGGGCCGCAAGGTCGTCTTCACGCGCACCAAGCACCGGGCCAAGAAGCTCGCCAAGCAGCTCAACGCCTCGGGAGTTCCGGCCGTCGAGCTGCACGGCAACCTCAGCCAGGGTGCCCGCACGCGCAACATGGACGACTTCCACTCCGGCCGGGCGCAGACGCTCGTCGCGACCGACATCGCGGCCCGTGGCATCCACGTCGACGACGTCGCGCTCGTCATCCACGCCGACCCGCCGGTCGAGCACAAGGCGTACCTCCACCGCTCGGGCCGCACGGCGCGCGCAGGCAACGACGGCATCGTCGTCACGATGATGCTCGACGAGCAGGTGCGCGACGTTCGTGACCTCACCCGCAAGGCCGGCATCAGGCCGACGACGACGCGCGTCCAGCTCGGCCATCCGCTCCTGACCGAGCTCGCCCCCGGCGACCGGTCGTATGCCGGCGGGCTCGTCCGCGAGGACGCCCCGTCCCGCTCGAACTCGAGCTCGGACTCCGCGTCTGGCGGCTCCGGTCGTGGCCGCGGTCGTGGCCGCAGCGGCGGTACGGCCGCCGGCGGCGGCCGCGGTGCGGCTGCCGGCCGCCCTGCTGCCGAGCACGGCCGTGGACCGAGTGAGGGTGGCCGTGGCCGAGGCCGCGGTGACCAGGGGTCCGACGCCCAGGGCGGCGGCGCCCGTGGTGCTGGCCGCTCCGGCGGTCGTGGCGCGGGTCGCGGTCGCGTGGGCCAGGGCGGCGAGGGCCAGACCGGCGGCCGTCGTTCCGGCGGCGCGGGTGCCTCGGGCGCCGGCGGCTCCGGCCGTCGCGGTGGCTCCTCGACCGTGTACTCGACGAGCAGCGGTGGCAGCGCCGCGTCGTTCTCCGCCGGCACCCGCGCCGGTGCCCGCCGCCCCCGCTGACCCCACCCCCTCCTCCTCCACCGTCGAGTGGCCAAAGTTCGCGGTCGGGGACTCGTCGAGTGGCCAAAGTTCGTGACCGGGGACTTGTCGAGTGGCCAAAGTTTGTGGCCGGGGACTCGTCGAGTGGCCAAAGTTCGTGACCGGGGACTCGTCGAGTGGCCAAAGTTCGTGACCGGGGACTCGTCGAGTGGCCACAGTTCGTGGCCTAGGACTCGTCGAGTGGCCAAAGTCCGTGGCCCACGAAGGTTGCCCTTTCGACGGTTGGGGGCCCGCGAAGTTTGGCCTTTCGACGGTTGGGGAGCCGCGAAGTTTGGCCTCTCGACGGTTGGGGGCGCGAAGATTGGCCTCTCGACGGTTGGGAGGCCGCGAAGTTTGGCCTTTCGACGGTTGGGGGTCAGGTGCGTTTGAGGCTGCGGCTCCGGCCGCGGAACTCGGCGATGATCTGACCGTCCGACTCCCGCTTGACCGTCACATCGGTGATGCCACTGCGCCCGAACGCCGAGCGCACGTGTCCCTCGGCGACGAGCACGTCACCGAGCCGGCCCGGTGCGGTGAAGGAGATGTCGGCCCCGGCCGCGACCGTGACGCGCCCCCGCGAATTGCAGGCGAGCGCGAAGCACGAGTCGGCCAGGGTGAAGATGTAGCCGCCATGGCAGACGGCGTGGCCGTTGACCATGTCGTCGCGGATCGCCATCCGCACGACGGCGTGGTCACGCTCGACGACGACGGCCTCCATGCCGAGGCGCCGCGAGGCTTCGTCGTCGGCCCACATCTGACGGGCGAAGGCGACACCCGCCCCTGGGTCGTCGCCGCCCTCCCCGTCGTGGCCGCCGTCGGCCCCGCCGCCTCCCGCGGCCGGCACCTGGGCCTCGCTCACCTGATGCTCCCGTCGGTGAGGGCTGGACTCGGTCGGTAGCGACCACCCGGGTAGGCCTCGTCGAGCTCCGCGACCTGCCGGGCGACGACGTCGAAGCCGATCTCCCGGCCCCATTCGATCGGGCCCTTGGGGTAGCGCGTGCCGAGCCGCATCGCCGTGTCGACGTCGTCAGCGCTCGCCTCACCGCGCGCGACGAGGTCGACGGCCTCGTTGACGAGCATCGCGAGCGTCCGTGCGAGCGGGTCGGTTGCGATCGGTCCACCGACGAGGCGCTCGGCGAGCTCGACGTCGGGCTCGACTCCGTCGACCGAACCGTCGGCAGCATAGGTGTAGACACCCTGACCCGACTTGCGACCGAGGCGGCCCGCCTCGACGAGGCCGCGCTGGAACGCCGTCGGCGCGTAGCGCTCGTCGCGGCCCGTCTGCTCCCACACGGACGTTCCGACGGCGAGGTTGACGTCCTGGCCGATGAAGTCGGTCAGCTCGAGAGGACCCATCGGGAAGCCGCCGCGCTCGCGCAGGATCCAGTCGACCGTGGCGGCGTCGGCGATGCCGCTCTCGACGATGCGCTGGGCCTCGCCGTAGAAGGGACGCGCGACCCGGTTGACGATGAAGCCCGGCGTCGAGCTGCACCGCACCGGCGTCTTGCCCCAGGCGGTCATCAGGGCCGTGGCGTGCTCGACGTAGGCCGGGGCCGTGCGCTTGCCCTGCACGACCTCGACGAGCGTCATGACGGGCGGTGGGTTGAAGAAGTGCAGGCCGAGAACGCGCTCGGGGTCGGCCACGTCGGCCGCGATGTCGTCGATGTCGATGCTCGACGTGTTCGTCGCCAGCACGGTCGTCGACGGCTGGCGATCGGCGAGGTCGGCGAAGATCCGGCGCTTGAGGTCGAGATCCTCCGGCACGGCCTCGATGACGAGCCCACAGTTGGGCAGGTCGTCGAGCGACTCTCCCGAGGTGACCCGCGCCAGCGCCGCCGACGCGTCGCCCGCCGGCATCCGACCCTTGTCGACGAGGCGTGAGAAGACCGCGCCGATCCTCTCGACGGCACCCGCCGCGGCGCCGGGGACGGCGTCGACCAGGGTCACGGCATGACCCGCCGTCGCCGCGACGTGGGCGATGCCGGCTCCCATGGCCCCCGCGCCGATGACTCCGACGGGGCCGAACGACGTCTGGTCCGTGTGCGCTCCGCCGGCCTCGGTGGTGTCCGTGTCCATGCCCGCCATCCTGCCGCCTCGCCAGCCACATGTGCGCGACGGGTGGCCCCGGGCCTGCGCGCGACGGCATACGGCCGCGGTGTCCTCCGGGACTAGCATCGACCCGTGACCGCACCGGCAACGACGCCCACCCACCATCCCCTGCTCGACGCGCACGCGGGAGTCCTCGACGAGATCCGTCAGGCTCTGGCGAGCCGCAGCTGGTACTCCCGCTACCCGGAGTCGCCCAGCCCCCGCGTCTACGGCGAGGCCGCCGCCGCTGAGGGGCTGAGCGCCCACGAGGCGCATCTGAACGGCCCGTATGCCGCCCTGTCGGGCCAGCCGACCGACGGCACCTTCGTGGGCAGCGAGGTGTCGCCCTACGGGCCGACGCTCGGGGTCACCTACCCCGCGCTGGACGTCGACGGGGGGCTCGCGGCGGCGCGGGCGGCGATGCCGGCGTGGCGTGACGCGGGTCCCCAGGTGCGGGCCGCCGTGTGCCTCGAGATCGTGGACCGCATCAACAAGCGGAGCTTCGAGATCGCCAATGCCGTCATGCACACGTCAGGGCAGCCGTTCGTCATGTCGTTCCAGGCCGGTGGGCCGCACGCGCAGGACCGCGCCATCGAGGCGGTCGCCGCTGGGCTCGTCGAGCAGGAGCGCGTGCCGGGGTCCGTCGTCTGGGAGAAGCCCGGCCGCGACCGCGAGGGGAAGCCGGCGCCGATCCGGATGGAGAAGGACTACCGCCTCGTGCCGCGTGGGGTCGCACTCGTGATCGGCTGCAACACGTTCCCGACGTGGAACGCCTACCCCGGCATCTTCGCCTCGCTCGTCACCGGCAACGCCGTCGTGGTCAAACCGCACCCGCGAGCCGTGCTCCCCCTCGCCATCTCGGTCGAGGTGGCCCGTGGGGTGCTCCACGAGGCGGGCTTCGACCCGGCGCTGGTGCAGCTCGCCGCGGAGGCCGACGGGCAGGGGCTCGCGAAGACCCTGGCCGAGCGCGACGAGGTCGCGATCATCGACTACACCGGCGGCCCCACGTTCGGGGCGTGGCTCGAGGAGTCGGCCGCGGCACACGGCAAGCTCGTGTACACCGAGAAGGCCGGCCTCAACTCGATCGTGGTCGACTCGACGGACGACGTGCGCGGGATGCTCGGCAACCTCGCCTTCAGCCTGACGCTCTACTCCGGCCAGATGTGCACGGCGCCGCAGAACCTCTACGTTCCCGAGACCGGCGTCGACACCGACGAGGGGCACCTGTCCTTCGACGAGTTCGGCGACCGTCTCGCCGGAGCTGTCGGTCGACTTACCGGTGACGACGCCAAGGCCGTCGAGCTGCTGGGCGCCACGGTCAACGACCAGGTGCGCGACAACGCCGACTCCCTCTCCGCGATCGCCGCGGACGCCGAGGGTCGACTCGTCCTCGACTCCCGCCGGGTCACTCATCCCACGTGGCCCGACGCCGTCGTGCGCGCCCCCGGGCTCGTCGCCCTGGACGTCGCCCGCGAGGACGTCTACACCCAGGAGTGCTTCGGTCCCGTGGGCTACCTCATCAAGACGGCCTCGACCGAGCAGTCGCTCGCTCAGCTCGCCGACACCGTGCGCGAGCACGGAGCCATGACGGCTGCGGTCTACTCCACGAGCGACGGAGTCCTCGAAGCGGCGCGCGACGCAGCCGCCGAGGGCGGAGTTGCCTTGTCCGAGAACCTCACCGGGCAGATCTTCGTCAACCAAACAGCCGCCTTCTCGGACTTCCACGGCACCGGTGCCAACCCCGCGGCCAATGCGGCCTACACCGACGCCGCCTTCGTCGCGAACCGCTTCCGCGTCATCACCTCGCGCCGTCACGTCTGAAGGTGCACGTGGCTCTCGCTCCAGTCCAGCTCGACCGGGCCACCTTGCAACGCAAGGTGGTTCGGACGCTCGTCTGCTCACAGATCCTCAGCGGTGTCGGCATGGCCTGCGGCATCGCGGTCGGCGCGCTGCTTGCCGAGGAGCTGAGCGGCACGGAGGCACTCGCGGGCGTGGGCACGACCGCCCAGGTCCTCGGTACCGCGCTGCTGACGATCCCCGTCGCTCGCGCGACAGCCGCTCGCGGACGTCGCGTCGGCCTGCGGTGGGGCCTGGCCGTGGCGTTCCTCGGTGCAGCGCTCGTCGTCGTGGCCGCCGTGATGCGGTCGTTCCCGCTCTTCGCCGTCGGCATGTTCCTCTTCGGTGGTGGCACGACGGCCAACAACCAGGCCAGGTATGCCGCCGCCGACCTTGCTGCCCCGGCCCGCCGGGGGCGTGACCTGTCGATCGTCGTGTGGGCCACGACGATCGGTTCCGTGGCCGGGCCGAATCTCGTCGGACCCGGCAAGGCGCTGGCGCAGGCCCTCGGCCTGCCCGAGCTGGCGGGGACGTTCCTCTTCTCGCTCGTCGGGTTCGTGCTGGCCTGGCTCGTCGTCGACCGGCTGCTGCGCCCCGACCCGCTGATGACAGCCCGGGCCCTCGACGCCGCCGAGCGTGAGGCGAGCCGCCGGTCCGCTGTGCCGGAACCACCCTCCGGGGCCGTGCAGTCGGCCGACGTCGTGGTCGACACGGTCTCGGCTGGGGTGGCCGACGTGCCGAACCACGACGGCTCGATGCGGCGCGGCCTCGCGGTGGCAAGAGCCAATCCCCGCGTCCTGCAGGCGATGCTCGTCATGGCCCTCGGGCACCTCGTCATGGTGAGCGTCATGGTGATGACACCGATCCACATGAAGCACGGTCACGCCGAGCTCGAGGTCATCGGCTTCGTCATCTCGGTGCACATCCTGGGGATGTTCGCGCTGTCGCCGCTCGTGGGCGCGGCCGTCGACCGCTGGGGTCCCGCGCCGGTCGCCATGACCGGCGGCGTCGTGCTCACCCTTGCGTCGGCGCTCGCGGCTCGCTCGCACGCCGGTTGGTCGGGACTGCTCCTCGTGGCGCTCTTCCTGCTCGGCGTGGGCTGGTCGTGCACGCTCGTGTCGGGCTCGACGCTGCTCACATCGGTGGTCACGACCGACGAGCGTCCCGCGACGCAGGGCCTGGCGGACGTGGTCATGGGTCTGGCCGGTGCCGCAGGCGGCGTGGCAGCCGGCATCGTCGTCGGCTCGCTCGGCTACTCGGCTCTCGCGAGCGGGTCCGCCGCCGTCGGCGTCGTCATCCTCGTCGTGGGCGCTGCCCGCGTGAAGCGAACCGGCCCCGACGTCGGCTGAGCAGCGTGACTGTCGGCGTGTGGACTCACCCGGCCGTCACCCCGAGAACGGTCTCGATCAGCTTCGGCACGTCGTCGGGGCGAAAGGGCGTGCTGGTCATCACGCGGCAGTAGACGATGGCTCCCGCCAGGGCGATCGCAGCCGTGTCTCGGTCGACCGTCGCGGGGAAGGTGCCGTCCGCCACGCCGTCGGCGATGGCTTCGACGAGGGACTGTCGCCGAGTTGCCGCGTACGTGTGGTGGAAGGCGCGGACGTCGGGGTCGTGTTCAGCGGCCTCGATCAGCGCCGGGGTGCACCCGGTGATCGCGGTGTCGGCGAAGGCGCCGGACAGGTGGCGCAAGAGCCGCTCGACGCGATGGAGAGGCGCGTCGGGAACGTGGGCGGCGTCCCCGGGCGGCTGCACGTTGAGGGTCTCGAGCGCGTCCGCGACCAGCGCCAGCTTGCTCGTCCAGTGGCGGTAGATCGTGCTCTTGGCCACGCCGCTGCGTCTCGCCACCGACTCGATCGTGAAGCCCCCATAGCCGCGCGCTGCGAGCTCCTCCAGTGCCTCCCGCTTGACCACCTCATGGGTGCGCTCGATGCGCGGATCCGGGTGCGTGTGCCGGCGTTCCAGACTGCTCATGGGTCGATGGGTTCCTGTCCGTGCGGCGGCTCGGGGCTCCTCCCGCAATCGTACGCGGTCGTATCGCTGTGAAACGTAACCGTTGCATAAGTGCGTCCGTCGGCGTAGCGTCGTCTAGGTCACCACATGGACCGCAGCTGGGAGGCACGGGTGATGGCCGTAGGGGTGCGTTACATCGTCCACGACGTCGAGGCGGCCGTGGGGTTCTACACCGAGCGCCTCGGCTTCCGCCTCGAGATGGGGCCGGTGCCGGGCTTCGCGATCCTGGCGCGCGGCGACCTGCGCCTGTTCCTCAACCAGCCCGGCGCGGGTGGTGCCGGGCATGCAGGGGAGCAGGACGGGGCGCCTCCCGCCCCCGGCGGCTGGAGCCGCTTCCAGCTCGTCGTCGAGGACCTCGACGAGGAGATCGAGCGGCTCCGTGGAGCAGGCGCCACGTTCCGCGGTGACGTGGCCGAGGGTGCCGGCGGACGCCAGGCCCTCGTGGAGGATCCGTCCGGCAACCCGGTCGAGCTGTTCGAGCCGGCCCGGAGATGAGCGGGCCGTGAGGCCGTCCGGAGCTCAGCTCAGGAGCGTCAGCACGAACCCGATGAGCGGCAGCGTCCCCTGCGTCAGGGCGGCGCGCAGGTAGCTGCGCCCGGTCGTCACGAGAACGGTCGCGGCCAGTGCCATCGAGCCGGTGCAGAAGAGGACGAGGGTGCGACCGGCCGTGTCCTGGTCGCTCCACCAGAGCACGAGGCCGAGGGCTGCGCCGAGCCCGAGGAAGAGGTTGTAGAAGCCCTGGTTGTACGCCATGGGCCGGGTGACGTCCGCCGCTGCCTGGTCGGCCACACCGAAGCGCTTCCACACCTCGGGACGGGTCCAGCCGACGCTCTCCATCCAGAAGATGTAGACATGGAGCAGTGCGGCCAGCCCGACGAACACGCTTGCGGCGATCCTCATGCTCGGATCGTAGGGCTGCGCCCGGGCCGGCGCATCGGTCAGGCGGTGATGCGCAGGGTGCTCGTGCGGTCGGGCCGGACGAGCACCTCGATGCGGTCGGCCACGCGCGACTTCAGCTCGGTGACGTGGCTGACGATGCCGACGGTGCGACCGCCCTCACGGAGTCCCTCGAGGGTGTGCATGACGTCGTCGAGCACGTCGGGGTCGAGCGTGCCGAAACCCTCGTCGACGAACAGGGTGCCGAGGTCGACGCCCCCGGACTCGGCCCGCACGACCTCGGCGAGGGCAAGCGCCAGGGACAGCGAGACGTAGAAGGTCTCGCCGCCGGAGAGCGTGCCGACCTCGCGCACCTGGTTGGTGTGCATGTCGTGGACGCGCACGCCGAGGCCCGACTTGGCATTGCCCTTCTTCGCATCGGTGTGCTCGAGCGTGTAGCGCCCACCGGAGAATCGGCCGAGCTCGGTGTTGGCGGCCGACAGCACCTCGGTGAAGCGCCGGATGAGGACGTACTTCGCGAGGTCGAGGTTGAGCTGGTTGTCGCCGTTGCCGGCCACGAGCTGGCCGACCCGCACGGCATCGGCGGTCTCGGCGATGACGGCGGCGTTGCGAGCCATCGCCTCACGGACGTCGGAGACGCGTCGCTTCGTGCGAGTGACCTGGTCCCGCAGGCTGCCGTGCGCGTTGCTCGCAGCCTCCATGTCCTTCTTGGCCGCGGCCGCGAGGGCCTCGAGCTGCTCGATGTCGTCGAACAGGGCGTCGAGCTGGACGTCGGCGAGCTCGGGCCCGGTGAGCCCGGCACGAACCTGGGTGCAGGCCCGCTCGAACTCCGCTATCTCGCGCGTCTTCGCGTTGATCCACTCGGCACCGCGGTCGGCCGCCATCCACTCGGCGACGTCGGCGAAGCCGAACTGGGCGAGGTCGGCGTCGCGTGCCGCGGTGTCCTCGGCGACGGAGGAGGCGGCGACGTCGCGCTGGCCGAGGGCGTCGATGAGGGCGTCGATGCGCCCGGCGCCCGCGACGAGCGCATCGCGTCGTGCTGTGACGCTGGGGTGGCTGTCGCGGGCGAGCTCGACGACGGCCGTCTCCTCGGCGATGCGGCCGTCGAGGTCGGCGACCGACTGCTCGGCGCGAGCGAGGTCGGCCCCGAGCCGGCCCGCCTGGGCCGACAGGGTGTCGACGCGGGCCCGCAGCTCGGCCAGGCGCGCCACCCCGGCCTCGACGTCGGAGCGGGCCTGCACCGACGCGCGCAGCTCGTGGGCGGCCGCCTCGGCCCGGGAGCGGGCGGAGGCGACGTCGAGCCCGTCGCACCGCGCGAGCAGCTCGCGCACCTCGGACCGGAGGGTCATGAGCGCCTCGGCGGCCCGGGTCGCCTGCTCGCGCAGCCGGACGACCCGGGACCCCTCGACCTCGATCTGCTCTGGTGTGACCGCGTCAAGCGTCGGGCGGGCGGGTGACGGGTGCGCGATCGAACCGCATACCGGGCAGGGGTCGCCCTCGACGAGGGACAGCCCCAGCTCGCCGGCGATGCCGTCGATGCGGGCCCGGCGCAGGGCGGCCAGCGACGTCTCGGCCGACGCCACCGCCGAGAGTGCCTCGGCCGCAGCCGACTCCGCGCGGGGGACCCGGGCAACTGCGGCCTCGTGGGCCACGGCCGCCTCGAGCCGGTCCTTCGCCCGCTCACCGTCGGCCGCGCGCCCGTCGAGGAGGGCCGCCACGCGCCGCGCCTCGGTGAGGGCCTCGTCGTGGGTCGCGATCGTCGCGGGGAGCGCGTCGAGCTCGCTCGTCACCGTCGCGGCGGATTGCCGTATGCCGTCGAGCCGCTCACGCAGCCGCGCCAGCTCGCCGACGCGCCCGGCCAGCGCAGCCTCGAGGGCGATCGCCCCGGTGAGGGAGCCGACGACCTCACGGGCCTGTGCTGCGGCCTCGCGCAGGGCGGCCGGACCACGGTCGCGCAGACCCGGTTCGACGCCTGCGCGGGCCTGCGTCAGGGCCGCCTCGGCACGTTTGAGCGTCGCCTCGGACTGGGCCAGCGTGCGCACGGCCCCGGCGACGGGCCGCGCCTGGCGGGCGCGGGCCACCTCGTCGCCTAGCTGCTGGAAGGCCACCGCCTGCTTGCCGAGGTCGTGCTCCTGCTGCTGGAGCTGGAGGAGCCGCTCGCGGCGCTGCATGCGCAGTCGGGCGTCACTGACCATGTCGGCCATCTGCTTGTGGGTCTCGATGGCCTCTCTGCTCGCCTTGCCCGCATGCCGCTCGCGGGTCGCCAGCTCGTCGAGGACCTGGGCGAGCTCCGCGTCGAGGGCCTCGGGTGTCGTGCGGCCCAGGGCCTCCAGCTCCTCGCGCCGCTGGGTATCAAGGCCGGCCGACACGGCGAGCGCGTGCATCGTCAGGCGGATCTCGTCGACGGCCGACTGGCGTCGCGCCTGCGCGGCCCGCCCGGTCTCGACGATCTCGTCCTGGACCCGGCGGAAGAAGGCCGTGCCGAAGACCTTCTCGAGGAGCTTGCCCTTGTCCTCGGAGCGAGCGCGCAGGAAGGTCGCGAACTCGCCCTGGGGCAGGATCACCGTCTGCACGAACTGGTCGCGCGTGAGCCCGACGGCGCGGGTGATCTCGTCGTCGCAGTCGCCGATGTTGGTCGAGAGCAGCTCCCCGCCGTCGAGGTCGTCGGGTGTCTGCAGGCGCCACAGCTTGATCGTCGGCTGCTGCACCGTGGTGCCCTCGCCGCGCGACTTGGGCCGCTCGAAGCGGGGCGTGCGCTGGACGCGGTAGAGCCCCGACTGGGTCTCGAAGACGAGCACGACGACCGGCACGGTGCGTGGGTCGGCGTGGTGCGAGTGGATGCGCTCGACGTCGGCGGAGGCCTGGGCGACCTTGCCGTAGAGCGCGAAGGTGATGGCGTCGATGATCGTCGACTTGCCCGAGCCGGTCGGGCCCTCGAGCAGGAACAGGCCGGCGCGCCCGACGGTGGTGAAGTCGATGACCTCGGTGCCGGCGTACGGCCCGATGGCCGTCATGGACAGGTGGTGCAGCTGCACGTCACGCCACCTCCTGCGCCTCGGCCCGGTGCTGGGCCCTCACCGCCGCCTCGAAGCCGGCCTCGAAGACGTCGACCTCGCCGCCGCTCGCCTCGGTCTTGGTGACGTAGGCGATGAAGTCGGCGCCGAGCTCACGCGGGTCGCGCTCACTGACGACGGTCGTCCCCGCTCGGCCGCGGTCGATGGCGCCCTCAGGCTCGTGGAAGACCTGCAGGGCGTACGGGAAGCGGGACTTGAGACGGTCCATCAACGAGTCGGGTCGGATCCGGTCGGTGACGGTGACGCGCACCCACGCGTCCTCGGCACCCGCGAAGTCCGCCGACTCGAGCAGCTCGTCGAGACGCCCGCGCAGCGTCGCCATGGCGCGCGGCTGGACGATCTCGACCGGCGTCACGCGCGCCGGCCCGGTCGCGTCCAGGTCGACGAGGAGCACGACCTTCCGGTGGTCCTGCTCGGAGAAGGAGTAGCGCAGCGGCGAGCCGGAGTAGCGCACGACCGATCCCGCTGCACCGTCTGGAGCCTGCGTGCCGTGGAGGTGGCCGAGGGCGGCGTAGTCGAGGCCGTGGAACACCGTGCCGGCGACCCGGTCGACGCCCCCGACCATGATCGAGCGCTCGGAGTCGCTCGGCTCGGCGCCCGCGACGAAGGCGTGCGCGAGGACCACGGAGCGCACGCCGGGCCGCTCGGCCAGGTCGGCGCGGATGCGGTCGCAGGCAGCACCCACGACGGCCTGGTGGGAGCGCGGCAGCGGCTCCCCACCACCCGCCAGCGCAACTCGCGCGTGGTCGGGGTCGAGGTAGGGGATGCCGTAGACGGCGGCCTGCACGCCGTTGCTGTCCTCGAGCTGCACCGGCAGGTCGATCTGGCCGAGGTCGGTGACCATGCGGATGGTCTCGCGGAAGAGGCCCGCGCCGTAGCCGAGCCGGATCGACGAGTCGTGGTTGCCCGACGTCACGACGACGGTCGTGACGGCCGACAGCCGCGACAGGGTCCACTCGAACAGCTGCACCGACTCGACGGGCGGCACGCCGCGGTCGTAGACGTCGCCGGCGAGGAGCACGGCATCGACGGGAATGCCGTCGGGTGGGTCCTCCACGAGCTCGCAGATGCGCTCGAGCACCGCGGACTGCGCCTCGTGGAGGTTCACGCCGTGGAGCGTGCGCCCGAGGTGCCAGTCGGAGGTGTGGAGCAACCGCATGCCACGACGGTAGGACCCCGCGCCGACACCCTCACCACCGACACCCCGACGACATCCGCGCCGGTCGCCGAGCGGTCGGCGCCACGGGCAGAGGCGGCTCGCCCGCCGTCGGTGCAGGCCCCCACCATGAGCACGTATGCCGTGAGCCCGCCTCCGAGCGGAAGGCGGGCTCACGGCATACGAAACGTCCGGTGGTGCGGCCTCAGTCGGTCTTGATGAAGCTGAGGAGCATCGAGACGAAGGTGATGATGAGCGCGCCGAAGACCGCGTCCCAGAAGAAGTGGTCGACGTGGAAGGGCAGGTCCAGCTTGCCGGCCAGCCACGACGTGAGCTGGAGCATGAGGGCGTTGACGATGAAGACGAACAGCCCGAGCGTCACGATGATGAGCGGCAGCGAGATCAACTTGAGGATCGGCTTGATGAAGAAGTTCACGACGCCGAAGATCAGGGCCACGAGAATGACGGTCCAGATGACCTGAGTCGTCGAGCCACCGCCGAAGGTGATGCCGTCGATGGCCCACGCGGCCACCCACAGGGCGACGGCGTTGATGACCGTCTGCAGCGCGAAGTTGAGGAGCATGCGCTCAGTGTTCCACGGGCGCAGGCGCGTCCGCGGGAAGACCGGGGTGCTCGTCCCCGGGGATGCGGGGCTGGAACATCGCGTTGAGGCGCAGCAGGTCCGGCTCGACCATCTTGAGCGAGCCGATCGCCTCGGCGACGGGCACGCGCTCGATGCGGCCCTTCTGGAGGGCGACCATCTGGCCCCACGCGCCGTCGAGGGCGGCCTCCACCGCGGCGACGCCGAAGCGGGTGCCGAGGACGCGGTCGAAGGCGACCGGCGAGCCGCCGCGCTGGATGTGGCCGAGCGCGGTCATGCGGCTCTCGATGCCGGTCCGGCCCTGGATCTCGCGGGCGAGGATCGAGCCGATGCCACCGAGGATCTGGTGGCCGTACTTGTCGACCTCCGGTGCCGGGATGTCCATCGTGCCGGGCTTGGGCAGGGCACCTTCCGCGACGACGACGATCGTCGCGAAACGGCCCTTCTTGTGCCGGTGGACGATCCGCTCGCAGACCTCATCGACGTCGAAGGGCTCCTCGGGCACGAGGGTGATCGCGGCGCCCCCGGCGAGGCCGGACCAGATGGCGATGTGGCCGACGTGACGGCCCATGACCTCGACGACGAGGACACGGTGGTGCGACTCGGCGGTCGTGTGCAGTCGGTCGATGGCGTCGGTGCAGATCTGCACGGCGGTCTGGAAGCCGAACGTCATCTCCGTCAGCGAGATGTCGTTGTCGATCGTCTTGGGCACACCGATGACGGGAAAACCGTTCTCGTGCAAGCGGTTGACGACTCCCATCGAGCCCTCGCCGCCGATGCCGATGATGGCGTCGAGTCCGTGCCGGTCGTAGGCCTTGCGGACGCGCTTGAGACCGTCCTCGTGGGCGAAGGGCTGGTCACGGCTAGTGCCGAGGATCGTGCCACCGAGGGGCAGGATGCCGCGGCACCGGTCGACGTCGAGGATCTCGTAGTCGTTGTCCATGACCCCGCGCCACGAGTTGCGGAAGCCGATGACGGTGCTGTCGTACGTGACCTCCGCGGCGCGGGTCGCGCCCCGGATGACGGCGTTGAGGCCGGGACAGTCCCCGCCCCCGGTGAGGATGCCGATGCGCATGATCTGACTTTCGTAGGGGTGGCATGAAGAAGATGTCGAGGCGGCGGTGACGCGACGGTTGTGAGCCTAGCCACAGACGGGGGCCGCCGTCAGGGGAGCGTCCATGGGCCGGTCTCCCGCGTGGACGCTGCCTCTACAGTTCGGGTATGAGCGAGAGCACCGAGGGCGCCACCGGCACCGGCACCGAGACCGTCAGCGAGAGCGTGACCGAGAGCGCCACCCCGCGGGAGGCGTATGCCGCCCCGCAGGCCACCGGGATCACGGTCCGCCTGCGCGACGTGCTCGCCCAGATGCCCGACTACAAGCCCGGCAAGCCCGCGGCGGCACCTGCCGGCGTGACGGCATACAAGCTCTCCTCGAACGAGAACCCCTACGGCCCGCTGCCGTCGGTGCTCGCGGCCATCGACGACGCGGCGGCGACGGTGAACCGCTACCCCGACATGGCCGTCACCGCGCTGACCGCGCGGCTCGCGAAGGCGCTCGACGTCCCACCGGAGTGCATCGCGACGGGTACCGGATCGGTGGCGGTGCTCGCCCAGGTCGTCAACGCCGCGTGCGACGCCGGCGACGAGGTGGTCTTCGCCTGGCGCTCGTTCGAGGCCTACCCGATCGTGACGCAGCTCGCCGGCGCGAAGCCGGTCATGGTCGGCCTCGACGAGCAGGCCCGCCACCGCCTCGACGCGATGTTCGCGGCGATCACGGACCGCACCCGCGTCATCCTCGTCTGCACGCCCAACAACCCGACCGGGCCCTGCGTCCACCGGGCCGAGCTCGAGGCCTTCCTCGACAAGGTCCCGAGCGACGTCGTGGTCGTGGTCGACGAGGCCTACGTCGAGTTCGTCCGCGACCCCGAGGCCGTGCGCGGGCTCGAGGTGTGGCGCCACCGCCCCAACGTCGTCGTCCTGCGCACCTTCTCCAAGGCGTACGGCCTCGCCGGCCTCCGGGTGGGGTATGCCGTGGCGCACCCTCCCGTCGCCGCTGCCCTCCGCAAGACGGCCACGCCGTTCGGGGTCAACTCGGTCGCGCAGGTGGCAGCCATCGCGTCGCTCGACGCCTTCGACGAGCTGGACGCGCGCGTCGGGTCCCTCGTCGCCGAGCGCGACCGGGTGGTGCAGGCGCTGACCGACCAGGGCTGGAAGCTGCCGCAGTCCGACGCGAACTTCGTGTGGTTCCCGCTGGGTGCCGAGTCCACGGCGTTCTCGCAGGTGTGCGCGGAGGCCGGGCTGACGGTGCGGCAGTACGGCGACGACGGCGTCCGCGTCACGATCGGCGAGGTCGAGGCGAACTCACGGCTCATCGAGGTGGCCGAACGCTTCGGGGCCCGCTGACGGAGCCGATCGGGGCGACAATGGGGCTGGACCGCGCAACAGCCGTCGTGGTCGTCGGGGTCGACGCAGGGTCATCAGAGGTCGTCGCAGGGTCGTCGCAGGGTCGTCGCGGGCGGAGGTCGCGGATGGGCACGGTGCGGGACTGGCTCGCAGGCCGCTGGCTCAGCGGTGGCCTCGCCTTGCTTGGCGTCATCCTCGTCCTGCCCTCCCTGCTCTCACCGACCTGGGAGATGTCGGTCTCGGACCGGCAGCACGGCTCACTCCTGTCGCGCCAGTGGGAGTGGACGTGGGGCCGTGTCCGGGTGACGGGTCTCGAGGGCGTCGAGCTGCGGGACCAGTGGAACCCCATCGGCCTCGTCGTGCTCGTGGTGCTCCTTGTCGCGGCCCTCGGCGGCGTCGCGGTCTGGGTTCCCCGCCGCATCCCCTGGGGACGCGTGCTCGGGCTCGTCACGGTCGGACTCCTCACGGGCCGCGTGCTGACGACCGTGTCCGACCGGGTGGGCCGCTCGCTCGGGGAGGTCGACCAGGGAGCGTCGGGCCTGACGGTCCGCACCGAGATGACGCAGGCGGGGTCGCTCGAGACGGCCGCTGCCTTGGTGCTCCTGGTCGCGCTCGCGCTCATGGTGGCGGTCGTGGTCCGGCGCGCGGACGGACGGGGGCACGTACCCGACGGAGCCGACGACCGCGCTGAGCCGGCGGCCGTGGCTGCCGGGCCCGCTGGCCGCCCGGCCGACACTGCCGGCCGGGCCGACACTGCCGGCCTGCGGCCGGCCGGTGAGCACCTGACGAGCCCTCCGGTCTCGTTCGGCGAGGCTCATCCTCCCGCGCCGGCCCCGGGGACCGACAGGCCGGCAACCGTCGGCCGGGCGGGAGAGCAGCCGTGAAGAGCCTCAGGCAGCACGTGGTCCGAGGCCGACTGGCCGGCTCGCTCGTCGGTCTGGCGGGAGTCCTGTTCGCGGTCCCCACCCTCTTCTTCGCCACCCACGTGGTCAGGGACAACCCCACGGGGTCGGCGGAGCCGGACCTGCCGCCGTTCCAGCAGTCTTTCTGGAGCTGGGGGCGCGCCGCCGACACGACACCGGGCGTGGCGGGCCCGATCGACGTCAGCAGCTCGGTCGGCCTGTTGCTCCTCGTCGTCGCCCTCGCTGCCGGTCTCGTGGGCGCACTGGCGTATGCGTTCCGGCCGGGCGCGGACGGACGGATCCTCGGTGCCGCCGGGCTCGCCTGGGCCGCGTCGCAGGTCGTCGGGGGCCTGGGGCGGCGGCTCGGAGACGAGTTGTCCAGGATCTTCAGCGAGGGCGACCAGCTCGTCGTCGAGACCCTGCCCGCCGGGGTGCTGGAGGTCCTGTCCGCGGCGCTGCTCGTCGTGTCCCTGGCTCTCGTGGTGCTCCGGCCCGTGGTGGCGCTCGCGCGCGCGGGAACGGCCCGGGCCCAGGCGCTCGCCCACCGGGACGCCGCGGCTGACAAGGCGGGCGACGAGGTGAGCGGCTCGGGTGAGCGGCCCGCGCCTCGGGTGGGCATCGCGACCATCCGCGACGTGCCCGGTGGACGTGACGTCCGGGCGGTCGCGCGCCACGAGCACGCCGGCACGGGCGTCGGTTTCTCCGACGACCCGACGGGCGATCCCGACCGCTTCCGCCCACCGCCATGACCGACGAGCCTGGCCCGCAAGCCACCCCGGCGGTCGAGAACGGCCTGCCCACGCGCATCGCGGGGGTGGCGATAGGAGGCGCCGGTGTGCTGCTGGCGGCGTCCACGGTGGTGTGGCCGACGAAGATCGTCGCGGTCCGCGTCCCGGAGGTCGGTGACTTCACGAAGGGCTACGAGCAGCTGATCTGGTCGTGGGGGCGGCAGGTCGTCTACACCTCGGACGGCGTGCTGCTCGACGCCTTCTCCGGGCCCAACCCGGTGCCCCGGCTCGTGCTCCTCGTCGTCGTCCTGCTCCTCGCTGCAGGTGGACTGATCTTCCGGGCCGTCAGCGAGGGAGCGCCCGGCGTGCTGGCCTCGGCGGTCGGCACGGCGCTGGCCCTCGCGACGGTCGGCGGGTCGGTGGTGGAGCGGCTGTCCGTGGACGACCGTTCGATCGGACTGCAGCCGGGACTCGTCGTCGTGACGACGACCGTCGGATGGTTGGAGGTCACGTCGGTCGCGCTGCTCACCGCGGCGCTCGCCGTCCTCGTCGTGCCTCACCTGCTGCCGCGGACCACCGACCTTCTCGCCCGGTGGGTGGCGCTCGCCGTGGCGCGAGTGCGTGAACGGCGGGCCGGGGATGTGGCAGGGGACGCGGCGGCGGGCGACTCGGCTGGCGACGCGGGCGGCGACGCGGGCGGCGCCGACCCCGCTCAGGCGGGCGACGCCGACCCCGCTCGGGCGGGCGAAACCGACCCCGCTCGCGCGGGCGGGACGTCGCCCCTCGTCGCGACGCTGAGGGAGCCGGGAGCGTCCGGCCCGGGGAGGACACCTGCCGTCGGCTTCCGCGACCAGGATCCCTCGGGCCCGGACGACGCCGGGACGCCCGGGTCGCGGCCGCGGCACTGAGAGCCACATCGGGATCCCCTGCGGGATGGCGAGGTGTTGGGGCGCCGCGGTGTGGGTGGTCGGGCCTACCGTCGGGACATGGACATGAAGCTCGAGCTGGTGGCGGTGCCCGTGACCGATGTCGACCGGGCCAAGGAGTTCTACGTCGACAGGGTCGGCTTCAACGCCGACCACGACTACACGGTGAGTGACGAGGTCCGTTTCGTGCAGCTCACCCCGCCCGGGTCGGCCTGCTCGATCGCGATCGGCAAGGGCCTGACCCAGATCGTCCCGGGTGGCCTCGACAACCTCCAGATGGTCGTCGCGGACGTCGACGCGGTCCGGGCCGAGCTCGTCGGCCGTGGCGTCGAGGCCTCCGAGGTCGACGACCAGGCGTGGGGGCGCTTCGTCTACTTCAGCGACCCCGACGGCAACCGGTGGTCGCTGCAGCAGCTGCCCGAGTGGTCGGCCGGGGCGGGTGGCGACGGGACCGTCCCGGCGGGGTGACGTGCGCCGCGTCGTCGAGCGCCTGGCCCGGGTGTCGGTCCCGCGGCCTACCGTCGGATCATGCTCACCGCCGTCGCCGTGTCCGGCTACCGCTCGCTGCGCGACGTGGTCGTGCCGCTGCACGGCCTCGACGTCGTCACGGGCGCCAACGGCAGTGGCAAGTCGAGCCTCTACCGGTCGCTACGGCTCCTGGCGGGCTGCGGCCGCGGCGACGTCATCGGCGCGCTCGCCCGGGAGGGTGGCCTCCAGTCCGCGCTCTGGGCCGGTCCGGCCTCGCTCGGCGGCGCACGTGACCGCGGCCACGCTGTCCAGGGCACGAGGCGCAAGGGACCGATCAGCCTCCAGCTCGGCTTCGCCTCCGACGACTTCGGCTACCTCGTCGACCTCGGGCTGCCGCAGCAGTCGACGGGTGGCGACGCGGGCACGCCATCGGCGTTCCTTCGCGACCCCGAGATCAAGCGCGAGGTGGTGTGGTCCGGCCCGGTCATGCGGCCCGGCTCCGTCCTGGTCCGACGCCGGTGGGGTGTGGTCGAGACTCGCGCCACGGCTGGGGGCGATGACGCCTGGGGGTCGGAATGGGGACCGGACGAGGGGGACGCCGCGGAGTGGGAGTCCGATCCCGTCGAGGCGCCCGGATCGCGCACCGGCTCACGCTCCGCCGCCTACCGGTCGTCCGGTGGGTCCGGGCAACAGACGTCCGGCCGCGCTGCCCGTCCCGGCTGGACCGAGCTGACCCGGTCACTGCGGCCGTGGGAGAGCATGCTCACCGAGCTCGCCGATCCGGAGCGGGCGCCCGAGCTGCTCCGCGTCCGTCGGATGATCCGCGGCTGGCGCTTCTACGACGGGTTCCGCGCCGACGCCGATGCCCCGGCCCGGACCCCACAGGTGGGCACGCGCACCCCGGTGCTCGCCGACGACGGCCGCGACCTCGCAGCCGCTCTGCAGACGATCCGCGAGAACGGCCGCTCCGAGCTCGACCGCGCCGTCGCCGATGCCTTCGACGGCGCGATCCTCGAGGTGACGGTCGATGGGGGTCGTTTCGACGTGGCGCTCCACCAGCCCGGCATGCTCCGCTCGCTCGCCGGCGCCGAGCTGTCCGACGGGACCTTGCGCTACCTGCTCCTCGTCGCGGCCCTGCTGACGCCCGACCCGCCGCCCCTCATGGTGCTCAACGAGCCCGAGACCTCGCTGCACCCCGACCTGTTGCCGCCGCTTGCGCGCCTCGTCCGGTCGGCGGCCGAGCGCAGCCAGGTCATGGTCGTCTCGCACTCGGACGCGCTCATCCGTCAGCTCGGTGTCGTCGATGCCGACGACGAGGACGAGACACCGGTCGGCCTCGGTTCCCCTGCGCGCGGCATCACCCTCGTCAAGGACCTCGGTGAGACCGTCGTGCAGGGCCAGGGCTTGCTCACGACGCCGGCCTGGACGTGGGGCAGCCGCCGCTGACCGCGCCGACGAGCGCGACGCGGCACACGGCATACGACCCCGGGACGCCGTGGCGTCGCCGGGTGTGGCGGCATCCGTGCAGGTCAGCACCATCGGGGTCGCGCCCGACCGTCCCGCATTGTGAGATTCGCAGGGCTCTCCGGTAAGTTCCGGTCCGAGGACCATGCACGTGTCCGTCGTCACGAACGGCGGCCCTGCGCCCCCAGAAGCCGACGAACGGGTGACCCCCGTTCGCGGGCCGAACGAGTAGGCCGGTCTCACCGGCGAAGGAGCCCCACGTGAGCGACAAGGTTGTCGCCGAGCTGCAGGAGCCGACCCCCGCGGTCGGAGACGGTGGCCCGGACATGATCCAGTTGCTGACCCCCGAGGGTCAGCGCGTGTCCCATCCCGACTACGACAAGTACGTCGCGGACCTGACACCGGAGGACCTGCGGAGCTTCTACCGCGACCTCGTCCTCATCCGCCGGCTCGACGCCGAGGGCTACGCGCTCCAGCGTCAGGGGGAACTCGGCCTGTGGCCCAGCCTGCTCGGCCAGGAGGCGGCCCAGGTCGGCTCCGGTCGCGCCCTGAAGCCGCACGACTTCGTCTTCCCGACCTACCGCGAGCACGGGGTCGGCTTCGTGCGCGGCATGGATCCGCAGAGCTCGCTGCAGCTCTTCCGCGGTGTCAGCCAAGGCGGCTGGGACCCGCAGGAGAACAACTTCCACCTCTACACGATCGTCATCGGGGCCCAGGCGCTGCACGCCACCGGCTACGCGATGGGTGTGCGGATGGACGGCAACGTCGGCACCGGCGACCCCGATCGCGACACCGCCGTCATCTGCTACTTCGGCGACGGCGCCTCCTCGCAGGGCGACGTCAACGAGGCGTTCGTCTACGCCGCGAGCTTCGACGCGCCGGTCGTCTTCTTCTGCCAGAACAACCAGTGGGCCATCTCCGAGCCCGTCGAGAAGCAGACCCGCATCCCGCTCTTCCAGCGCGCCCGCGGCTTCGGCTTCCCCGGCGTCCGCGTCGACGGCAACGACATCCTCGCGACGTACGCCGTGACCCAGCACTGCCTCGACGAGGCCCGCAACGGCAACGGCCCGCTGCTCATCGAGGCCTACACCTACCGCATGGGTGCCCACACCACGGCCGACGACCCGACGAAGTACCGGGTGTCCGCCGAGGTCGAGGAGTGGAAGTTCCGAGACCCGATCCTGCGCCTCAAGACGCTCCTGGCCCACGAGGGCATGGCCGACGAGGAGTTCTTCGCCCGCATCGACGAGGAGGCCGACCAGTTCGCCGCCGAGCTGCGCGAGGGCTGCGTGACGATGGAGACGATGCCCGGCGAGACGATGTGGGACCACGTCTACGCGGAGGACCACCCCGTCATGGAGGCGGAGCGCGCCGCCTACCTCGCCTACAAGGCGAGCTTCGAGGAGGCGAACTGATGGCCGGACAGCTCGAGAAGGTCACGCTCGGCAAGAGCATCACCAACGGCCTGCGCAAGGCCATGGAGGTCGACCCCAAGGTCGTGCTCATCGGTGAGGACATCGGCAAGCTCGGCGGCGTCTTCCGCATCACCGAGGGCCTGCAGAAGGACTTCGGCGAGGACCGCGTCATCGACAGCCCGCTCGCCGAGTCCGGCATCGTCGGCACGGCGGTCGGCATGGCGCTGCGCGGCTACCGCCCCGTCTGCGAGATCCAGTTCGACGGCTTCGTCTACCCGGCCTTCGACCAGATCGTCAGCCAGGTCGCCAAGATGCACGCCCGCGCGCTCGGTGCGGTCAAGATCCCCATGGTCATCCGCATCCCGTTCGGCGGCGGCATCGGCAGCCCGGAGCACCACTCCGAGAGCCCCGAGGCCTACTTCGCGCACACCGCTGGCCTGCGCGTCGTCGCCTGCAGCAACCCCGAGGACGCCCACTGGATGATCCAGCAGGCCGTCGCGTGCGACGACCCGGTGATCTTCTTCGAGCCGAAGCGCCGCTACCACGACCGTGCCGAGTACGACACGTCCGCGACTGTCGCGCCCCGCGGCCTCTTCGAGGCCAACGTGCTGCGTGAGGGCACCGACGTGACCCTGCTCGGCTACGGCCCGGTCGTCAAGACGATGCTCGAGTCGGCCGCCGCGGCCGAGGCCGAGGGGACGAGCATCGAGGTCATCGACCTGCGTTCCCTCTCGCCGCTGCCCATCGAGACCATCGTGGCGTCCGTGCGGAAGACGGGTCGCCTCGTCATCGTCCAGGAGGCGAGCAGCTACCTCGGCATGGCGTCGGAGATCTCGGCGCAGGTCACCGAGCAGTGCTTCTACGAGCTCGAGGCTCCGGTCATCCGCGTCGCCGGCGCGAACATCCCCTACCCGCCGAGCCGGATGGAGGAGGAGTTCCTCCCCGACCTCGACCGCATCCTCGACGGCGTCGACCGCGCGCTCGCGTACTGAGAAGGGCTGCCACACATGGCGATCAAGACGTTCAACCTGCCCGACCCCGGTGAGGGCCTCGTCGAGGCGGAGATCGTGGAGTGGAAGGTCTCGCCCGGCGACACCGTCAAGGTCAACGACATGGTCCTCGAGATCGAGACCGCGAAGTCGCTCGTCGAGCTGCCCATCCCATGGGCCGGCACCGTCAAGGCGCTGCTCGTCGAGGTCGGTCAGACCATCGACGTCGGCACGCCGATCATCTCGATCGACGACGGTCAGGGTGGCGACGAGGCTCCTGCAGCCGCGCCGTCGGTCCCCGGCGAGAAGGCCGCACCCGCCGACGGTGGCTCGGAAGCGATCCTCGTCGGCTACGGCGCGAAGGCCGGTGCCACGGCCCGGCGCGCGCGCAAGGGCTCGCCGGCGGCTGCTGCACCGGCGGCTACCCCGACCGAGACCGAGCAGGTCGCTGCGGCCTCGCCCGTCCCAGAGGCTGCCACTCCTGCCGCCCGGGTCGAGTCCCCTGCTCCGGCCGTCCCTGCCCCGAGCGTCGGGGGTGGCCGCCCGAAGGCGAAGCCGCCCGTGCGCAAGCTCGCGAAGGACCTCGGCGTCGACCTCGCGTCGGTCACCCCGACCGGCGCCGACGGCGTCATCACGCGCGACGACGTCACGAACCACCTGAGCGGCGTGAACGGCCTTGCAGCACAAGGTGACTCGATGGTGTCCTCTCCGGCGCCGTCGGCGCCGTCAGCTCCGCGTATGCCGTTCGGCGCCGGTGAGCGAGAGGAGCGCACCCCGATCAAGGGCGTCCGCAAGATGACGGCGCAGGCGATGGTCGGTTCGGCCTTCACCGCGCCGCACGTCACCGAGTGGATCACCATCGACGTCACGAAGACGATGGAGCTCGTCGACCGCCTCAAGGGCAGCCGCGAGTTCAAGGACGTCAAGGTGACGCCGCTGCTCGTGCTCGCCAGGGCGCTCGTCCTCGCGGTGAGGCGCAACCCGGGCATGAACGCGACATGGGACGAGGCCGCGCAGGAGATCGTCCAGAAGAACTACGTCAACCTCGGCATCGCCGCGGCGACCCCCCGTGGCCTCATCGTCCCCAACATCAAGGACGCCCACGCCATGACGATGCTGGAGCTGGCGCAGGCCATCGGCGCACTGACGGCCACGGCGCGCGAAGGTCGCACCCAGCCGGCAGAGATGTCGGGCGGCACGATGACGATCACCAACGTCGGCGTCTTCGGCGTGGACAGCGGCACCCCGATCATCAACCCGGGTGAGTCGGCGATCGTGTGCTTCGGTGCGATCCGCAAGCAGCCGTGGGTCGTCACCGACGCCGACGGCAACGACGAGATCGCGATCCGCCACGTCACGCAGCTCGCGGTGAGCTTCGACCACCGTCTCATCGACGGGGAGCTCGGCAGCCGCTTCCTGTCCGACCTGGCTGCGATCCTGGCGGACCCGGCCCAGGCCCTCGTCTGGGGCTGACCGCAGCCAGAGTCCCCAGCCCCACCCCCTCCAACCCCAACCCGTCGAAAGGCCAAACTTCGTGGCCTGACCGCAGTCGAGAGGCCAGTTCTCGTCACGAGAACTGGCCTCTCGACGGTGACGGGGCCGCAAACGTTGGCCTCTCGACGGTCCCGGCCCCGCGAAGTTTGGCCTCTCGACGTTGGCAGACGTGCAGCCGGGAGAGGCGAGCTCAGCCGGAGAGGGGGAGGTCAGCCGGAGAGGGCGCGTCTCACGACGGCGTCCATGGCGCGGTCCGGCAGGAGCCGCCGAGCAGTCACGATGGCGCGGGCGCCCTTGCCGGCGGGGTAGCGGGCCGCGGGGTTCGCGGCCTCCAGCGCCGTCAGCACCTTCTCGGCCACCGCCTCGGGACCGGAGCTCATCCGCGAGCTGTCCACACGCTCGAACATCACGGCCATGCGACGCGCGAGATCCTCGTAGACGGTGCCGACGGACCGCTCGACCATGCTCTCGCGGGCGATGGTGTTCCACTCCGAGACGATTGGGCCGGGCTCGACGATGACGACCTCTATCCCGAACGGCGCGAGCTCGATGCGCAGGCTGTCACTGAAGCCCTCGACCGCGAACTTCGTGGCGTGGTACCAGGCGCCGAGCGGCTCATAGATCTTGCCGCCGATGCTCGAGATGTTGACGATCCGGCCCCGGCGTCGGGTGCGCATGTGGGGTGTGACGAGCTGGGTCAGTCGCGCGAGCCCGAAGACGTTGACCTCGAACTGCCGTCGCCCCTCGTCCAGGGACACGTGCTCGACCGGACCGTAGGAGCCGTAGCCGGCATTGTTGACGAGGGCGTCGATCTGCCCCTGCTCGGTGATGATCCGATCGACGCCGGCGACCATCGACGCGTCGTCGGTGACGTCCATGGCGAAGGTGCTCACGCCGCGGGCCGCGAGGCCCGCCATGCGATCGACCCGGCGGGCGACGGCATACACCGTCCATCCCGACTCGAGGAGGTGGATGGCGATGGACTCGCCGATGCCGGAGGACGCGCCGGTGACGAGGGCTACCTTGCTCATCCCGCCACCGTATGCGGCGTCCCGGCACCCCGGGTGACCGGCGGCCCCGGACGCGCTCCCCCTCTACCGTCGAGAGGCCAACGTTTGCGGCCCCAGACACATCGAGAGGCCACATCTCGCGACGAGATCTGGCCTCTCGATGTGCGCGAGGCCGCAAACGCTGGCCTCTCGACGGTGTCGGGTCGGGGGTGGGACGCGTCAGCGCACCGACGCCTCGGCCTGCTCGGCGACCCTGGCGTTCTGCCGGTCGACGAGGTAGGCGGCGGTGAGGTCGTCACCGACGGCGGAGAGGAGGCGGATGTCGACCGCCTCGTGGCGCTCGGCGACGGTCGGCTCGACGGTCGTCATCACCGTTCGGGCGTCGCGTTCGGCCACGGCCGTGGCGAGCTCGCGCTTGAGCGCCTCGTCGAGGATGCCGCCGGCCACCTTCGCGCGCGCCGCGACCTCGACGGCGAACCGCTCGGTCTCGGCGGCCAGGGTGACGTCCTCGGTCGTCAGCATGCGCGAGGTGCGGTGCAGCAGAGCCGCACCGGCGTCGAGGTCGCCCTCGCCGAGGCGCGTCACGGCCCGGGTCAGCAGCGGCCGGTCGCCACGCAAGGCCGAGTCGGCGAGCAGGCCCAGCCGCAGGCCGAGCAGACGCTCGTGCGTACGCGTGTTGCCGGCCTCGCGGCCGAGGGGCACCTTGAGCTCGTCGTCGGCCGACTGCGACATCGTGTCGAGCAGCTCGATGCCGGCCTCGTCGGGCGTGTGCACGGTGTCGCGCAGCGGCACCTCCTTGATGAAGAGCGTGGCGAGCAGGGCGAACGCGAAGGGCACGAGGCCCCAGACGAACACGGTGTGCAGCGAGTCGGCAAGGCCCTGCTGGACGCCCGTCGCGATCTGCGGCGGCAGCTTGGCCAGCGCTGACGGGTCGAGGACCGAGCCGGCGCTGATCTGCTGGCCCGAGGCCTGCATCTGCTGGACGACCGGGCCGGGCAGGTGCGAGGCGATGTTGCCGGCGAGGCCGCTCGTCATGATCGTGCCGAACACTGCGGTACCGACGGTCGAGCCGACGTTGCGGAAGAACTGCGTGGATGCCGTCGCGACGCCGAGGTCCTTGCGTCGCGAGGAGTTCTGGATGATGAGGGTGAAGACCTGCAGCGCCATGCCGAGACCGATGCCGAAGACGATCATCGAGAGCGTCAGGTCCAGCTGGCTCGAGCCGTAGTGCAGCTGGGTCAGCAGCCAGAAGCCGACGCCCATGATGAGGATGCCCACGATGGTCTGGAGCTTGTAGCGGCCCGTCTTGGTGATGACGAGGCCGGAGATGATCGACAGGCCGATCATGGCCACCGACATCGGCATGAGGATGAGCCCGGAGTTGGTGGCCGACGCCCCCAGCACACCCTGCGCGTAGACCGGCAGGTAGATCATCGCCCCGAACATCATGACGGAGACCATGAAGGCGGCGATGTTGCTCAGCGTGAAGAGCGGGCTCCTGAAGAGCCGGAGCGGCAGCACGGGTTCGACGGCGCGACGCTCGATGGCGATGAAGACGGCGAGCATGACGATGCCGGCGGCATACATCCCGATGATGGCCGGGGAGCCCCAGGCAAGCGTCGTGCCACCGAGCGAGGTGGGCACGAGCAGCAGGATGAGGGTCATCGACAGCGCGGCGATACCGGCCTTGTCGATGACGGTCTCGCGCGGTGTGTGCTCGAGGTGGAGGAAGCGGCTGATACCGAAGAAGGCGAAGACGCCGATGGGCAGCGTGATGAAGAAGAGGTAGCGCCAGCCCCAGTTGTCCGTGACGAAGCCGCCGACGAGTGGGCCGAGGATCGAGGCGAGGCCGAAGACGCCGCCCATGAGGCCCTGGTACTTGCCGCGCTGACGCGGCGGGATGATGTCGCCGATGATCGTCTGCGACAGCGGCATCAGGGTGCCCATGCCGGCGCCCTGGATGGCGCGGGCACCGATGAGCCACCAGAAGTTCTGCGCGAAGCCGGAGAGGATCGATCCGGCCATGAAGACGACGAGCCCGCCGAGGTAGAAGCCACGACGGCCGTAGAGGTCGCTCATCTTGCCGACGATCGGCACCGTGATCGCGCTGACGAGCATCGCCGCGGTGGCGAGCCACGAGTAGTGGTCGATGCCGCCCAGCTCCGCCACGATCCGCGGCATGGCCGGACCCACGATGGTCTGGCTGATCGACGCCACGAGCATGCCGAGCATGAGCGCGATGAAGATGTTGCGGGTGGAGCGGTCGAGCCCGGGCGCCTTGGTGGCGGTCGTCGAGCTGGCCGAGTGGGTCGCGGTGTCCGTGGTGGTCCCCTGGGTCGTGTCTGGCATGCGCCTCACCTTACGCTTATTGTGCAGTCACTGCAAAATTGCAGTTCATGCACTGTCGTGGCACCATGGGTCCATGAGCACGGACCTGCTGACCGACGATGCATGCGGCCTTCGTGAGCGCAAGAAGCGTGAGACCCGCCGTGCGCTCAACCTCGCCGCCCTCGACCTCGTCGAGGAGAAGGGCTTCGCGGCCGTCACCACGGAGGAGATCGCCGCTCGCGCCGGCGTCAGCACCCGCACCTTCTTCAACTACTTCCCGTCCAAGGAGGCCGCGGTCATCGGCACGACCCCCGAGGAGCTCGAGTCGTATGCCGCGGCGCTCGAGGAGGCCGTACCCCACGAGACGCCGCTCCAGTCCCTGCGCCGGATCCTCGCCGGGATGCTCGCGCCGGCATCGATCGACCGTGAGCTGCGAGCGCGCCGCCGTCGCATCCTGCTGGGTGAGCCGTCCCTCGCCCCCGCACTCGTGGGCAACAACATCCGCATCGAGAACGCCCTCACCGCGGCCCTCGAGCGTCGCCTCGGCGCCGAGCCCGGCGTCGCCCTCGAGGCGCGTCTGACCGTAGCCCTGGCCATCGCGGCCGTGCGGGCCTGCATCGAGCACCAGCAGAACGGCGGTTCCGGGCGGCTCGAGCGCAACATCGACCTCGCCTTCGACCGCATCGCCGCCGGCCTTCGCTAGAGACCGACTGCCATTCCCGGTGGTCGGTGTCGCGGTGAGGTCCGGCGTCAGAGACCGTGAGCCCGGAGGTGACGGTCCAGCATCGCGGCGCAGGTGGCGGCACGGTCCGGCAGCATCTTCTTCGCCGCGCTGAGGACGAGCGAGAAGAGCTCGAGCGCCTCCCACAGCCGGATTCGTTCCTCGGTCACCGGAGCCACCTCCCGGTACGCGCGGACGAAGGTGTCGGAGACGGCGTCGACGAGTGCAGAGCGCTGCTCCAGGGCCAGTGAGTCGGGCTCGACGTGTTCGCCCGTCTTGTTGACGGCGGTGTGTCGCACCTTGGACAGGAACAGCCCGATGTCCATCGCCGGCTCCGCCCGGGCGGCCTTGTCGAAGTCGATGAGGCCGAGCCCTCCGCCGGCAAGCAGGAGGACCTGCGCCGGACGGAAGCTGCCATGGGCCGGGAACGGTGGGCCGGCTTCGGTCCGCTCGGCTGCGGCGGCGATGCGGGCCAGAGACGTCCCGGTGAGTCCCGCAAGCCACGGGACGACCGCGGCGAGCTTCGCGTGCTTCGCCTCGACGGTGCCGAGCTCCTCCGCCCATGTCGTCACGGGTCCACCCGCCACGCCGGACGAGTGGAGGGCGGCGAGCCCTCCGGCCGCGCCCCGAACGGCGTCGACCAGACGCGAGTCGGAGGTCGTGGCGAATGCCTCGGCGAGCAGGTCCTTGAGGGTCTGCCCGTGCTCGAGGTACGACTGCACGGAGATGCCGAGGTCGTCGAGGTACCCGAGCGGCTCGGCGATGCGGACGACCGCACTGGAGCGCAGCGGGGAGGACCACAGCGCCTCGAGCACGCTGTGGCAGGCTCGGCCGTCCTCGGGGCGATGGACCTTGGCGACGACCGAGCTCGGCCAGGCCGGGGGAGTGTTCGCCACCGTGTACCCGAGGTCGCAGCAGACGGTGGCCCGGACACCCGGCTTGTAGCTCGCGATCGTGGCCGTGCACTCGCTCAGACCCAGGTCGTCAGCGCCGACGTGTCGCCGCAGCAGCGGCTCGAGCACCGCCGTGGCCGTGCGGTCGTGCGTGATGGCGTGCATCCCGGGGAGGGCATCGTCGGCCGACCACGTGTGCAGGTGGAGGCGGAGGTCGGGCAGCCAGCACGACCACCCGTCCTCGGTGATGCCGGCGGATGGGTCCGCAGCTGGCGGTGTGACGCCCTGGGGGACGAGCATCCCGTGGGCGGTGATGCTCCTCGACCCGTCGGCGTCGTCGCTCACCTCCAGGAGGTAGGTCGCCGTCCACCGCCCGCCGCCGCCGGCCTCGCCGTCGCCGGTCTCACCCTCTGCCGACCGGAGGCGGGTGACCCGACATCCGAGTAGTCGGACCGCTCCGGATCGAAACTCGGGCACATTGAGTCGCAGCGACTCCGAGACGCACTCGGGCCGCACGGCGCGTTCGAACGAGGTCGAGTCCATGCCCACGCCCCCTCTTCCCCTCGCAGCATAGGCGGGCAGCGCATCGTGCGGGCGCGGTTGTGTGAGAACCGTTTCCATTGCGCCGGAGAGGTAGCAGCCAAGGGGGCTGCTCCTTGTCGACAGGAGCGTCCGGTTCGTCGTTCACCGATTGGTCGCTTCCACGCACGGCCGACGTCGCGGGGTGCAAAACTGTCGTCCCTCCTCAGTTGAACACTCACGAGACGATCCGGGGAGACGCCCATGAGCACGACGATCGACGAAGCCATCGATGCCCTCGGCCCGTTCGCCGAGCTACCCGACTGGCTGGCGGGGCTCATGCGCCCCGGCCGGCTCGAGGCTTCGTTGCGCGAGCACGTCTCCGAGCTGCGCGACGGACGGCTCACGCTGCTCGACTGCCGCGCCGACCGGCTGCGAGCGAAGGAGGAGCGCTGGTTGGCGCGCTGTCGCGCGATCATCACTCCGCGCGACTCGGGGCCGCACACGGAGCCGTCCGAGGTCGTCCTCGTGGGTGAGCTCCACCCCCCGGGCCGGCCCGACCCGATTCTTCCCCTCTCGGGCTCGGCGGTGCCCTTCGGCGAGCCGGGGTACGAGGTCTTCCTGCCGGACCTGCGGCTGCATCTCCGTTCCGAGGAGGAGGACCCGGGTCTCCCGAGCCTGGGCGCACTGTCCCAGCCCGAGACGTCGGCCCGCATCATCGAGCGCATGCTCCGAGCCGGTCGGTACCCAGAGGCCACCGTCGCCTCGAGCACGCCCACCATCATCCGGTACAAGCCCGGCAGCCGGTGCACGATCCTCTACGACCTCGCCTACGACCCGCCCTCCACCGGCCTGCCCAACCCGGTCGTGGCCAAGACGCACCAGGGTGGCAAGGGGGCGGTCGCGCACGAGGCGATGACCGCGCTGTGGAACACCGACCTCGCTCGCGGCAACTCCCTGCTCCTTGCCGAGCCGCTCGGCTACCTGCCGGAGGAGCAGGTCCTCCTCCAGGGACCCGTTCCGGAGGACCAGACGCTCAAGGAGCTGGCCCGTCGAGCCTTCGAGAGCATGGATGGCGGACTCCTCGACGAGCTGAGGACCGAGCTGCGGCGGACCGCCGTCGCGCTGGCCGCTCTCCACCGCAGCGGTGCCAGCTACACGCGGTCGGTCGACTGGACCGATGAGCTCGCCGAGACCCGCGAGGTGCTGGACCGCCTCTCGGTGACCATCCCCGGCCTGCGTGAGGCGGGCGAGCCGATGCTCAGCCGCCTCGAGTCGTTCCACCTCACCACGGGGCCGGACCCGGCAGTCAGCGCCCACCACGACTTCCGGCCCGCGCAGGTGCTGCTCGCCGGCGGCCGCATCGGCTTCATCGACTTCGACGGGGCGGCGATGGCCGAGCCGGGCCTCGACCTCGGCCGGTTCCGCGGCAAGCTGCGGGACATCGGGGTCACGGCCCTCTCCGCGAGGGAGGAGGGCTACCGGGCCGACCTGCTCGAGGACCGGCTGGTGCTGCTCGACGGGTTCTGCGACCTCTTTCTCGACGAGTATCGAAGCCACGCCCCCGTCACGTCGCAGCGCGTGCTGCTCTGGGAGACCATCGACGTCCTCACGGCACTGCTCCACACGTGGTCGAAAGTGCGCCTGCTGCGGGTGGAGCCCCGGCTGGCCATCCTGCGGCATCAGCTCCGGACTGCCGACCTCAGCGCTTGACCGGGCTGACGGAGCCGACCCCGCCGAGGCCTCCGGCAGCCGCGCCTCCGGCAGCCGCGCCTCCGGCAGCCGCGCCTCCGGCAGCTGCGCCCCGCAGCCCTCCGTCCGCCGAGGGCGCCGTGATCAGCGGAGGATGGCCCCGGCGTGGGCGATGCACGTGCGCGCCGTCGGGCGGGCCTGCAGCCGCTCCTCGGGGATGGCCTCGCCGCACACCTCGCACCGTCCGTAGCCCCCGTCGGCGATGCGCTGCAAGGCCGCGTCGATCTCGGTGAGGTGTCGCTCGGCCTGCTCGATGAGGGCCCCGATCTGGGTGCGCTCGTAGGCGATCGTCGATCCCTCGGGGTCGTGCTCGTCGTCTCCGACGTTGGCCTCGGACGCCGCGACCACCTCCTCGAACTCCCGCCGCAGCCCCAGGATGCGCTCGACCTCGTTGGCCCGGTCCACCGTCAGCTCTGCCGCGCGTGCGGCCGTCTTCGTGCTCATGTCCCCATCGTCCTCCGGATGGGCCCGACCGGCCGGGACACGTGGTGCGCCCCACTGCTCGCCGCGGGACCTCAGCAGGTCCCGCGGCCAGTGCACCCGCGATGACCCTCTGCCGCCACGCCGGAGGGGCCGCTCGTCGACCGGGCAGGATGGGCCCATGAGCGACTCCCGCGGAGTGGTCTTCCCAGTCGACCCCACGTCCGGACGCCGCAGCACGACCGCGACCGGACGTGCCGTCGTCGCCGACGCCCTGCGGGGGGTCGACCCGGTCGGCGCGGCGTCGGCCGAGCGCGAGACCAACTGGCGCCAGGGATACCTCCCGCACTTCCGGCGGCTCGTCGAGGCAGGCGTCGCAGTCCCCGGAGCCGCACAGGCCATCGCCACGGGCGGGCTGGACTCGCTGCACCGACGCATGCAGTGGGCGACGCGCGAGGGCGACCGACCGCTCGAGGCCTCCGTCGCACTCGACGACAGCACACCGACCCTGGGCTCCGAGACGGTCCGGGGCGAGGGCACGCCCGATCGCACCCTCTCGGTCCCGTATGCCGGCGAGCGCCTCTCGGGGGACGCGCTGCGCCGTCGTCTCGACCTCTGGGTCGAGGCAGGCACCATCGAGCCCACGTGCGCACAGGCGGTGGGCCGCGTCATCGACAATCCCGACTGGCTGGACCTCTCCGACCGCACCCTCGTCGTGCTCGGCGCCGCGGCCGAGATGGGCCCGCTGCGCTCCCTGCTGCGTTGGGGCGCCGATGTCGCGGCGGTCGACCTGCCACGAAAAGACCTGTGGGAGCGCCTGCTCGGTGACAGGCGCCGGCTCGCCGGGTCGATCACCGTCCCCGTGCGCACCGGTGACGAACCCCTTGCAGCCCGCGCCGGTGGCGACCTCGTGCACGACCTCGGGGCCGTCACGAGGTGGGTGACGGCCCTCGAGGGATTGCTCGTGATCGGCAACTACGTCTACGCCGACGGCGAGACCAACGTCCGCGTCTCGATGGCGGTCGACGCGATGACCCGGCACGTGGTCGAGGCGAAGGGTCGTGACGACGTCGCCCTCGCGTTCCTCGCCACGCCCACCGATGTCTTCGCCGTTCCCGGCGCCGCGGTCGAGCGCTCCGTCGACAGCTATGCCCGCCGCCGCACCTCCAAGGTGCTGCGCGTCCCGCTCCGGGCGATCAGCGGCGGCCGCCTCCTGCGCCGCAACTACGTGCCCGGCCAGGACCCCGGCATCAACGACAGCGTCGTGCTCCAGCAGGGACCCAACTACCTGCTTGCCAAGCGGCTCCAGCGCTGGCGGGCGACGGCATACCGCGCCGACGGCGGCCTCGTGTCGTTCAAGGTCGCCCCGCCCACGCGCACCCGCTCGGTCCTCAAGAACCGCGCGCTCGCCGCCGCCTACGCGGGCGCCCACCGCTTCGGCATCGAGGTCTTCGAGCCTGGCACGGCCAACACCCTCATGGCCGCGCTGCTCGTCCACGACCTGCGCACAGGCTCGCCGGCGCAGCCGACCGCCTGGCAGGACGAGGCGTATGCCGCCGCGCACGGTGGGCTGTGGACCGCCGCCTACGACCCGCGCAGCGCCCTCGGCATCGCCGCCCTGCTCGGGATCGCTTCGGCCCGCTGAGCGGATGTCACGCACGCGGAGGTGAGTCGTTGGTCGCACTCGCGGGACGGGAGTTGGCGCACACGTCCTCGAGGCTCGATGCTGTGTCACATGGGTGAGCGAGTGGCGCAGCAGCCGCGCGTGGACGACCGGTCGCCGGAACGGGGGCTCGGCGGCACCCTCGGCGCGCCCCGCACGCTCATCCCGGCGCTGCTGGCCGCCATCGCCTACGTCGACCCCGGCAACTTCGGCGTCAACATCACGTCCGGTGCCGAGCACGGCTACGAGCTCGTGTGGGTCGTCGTCTTCGCCAGCTGCTCGGCCATGGTCATCCAGTACCTCGCGGCCAAGCTCGGCATGGCCTCCGGCAAGAGCCTCGCCGAGCACAGCTCCGAGCGCTTCCCGGGCGTCGGCCGCCTGCTGCTGTGGGCCCAGGCCGAGCTCGTCGTCATCATGACCGACCTCGCCGAGGTCGTCGGTGGCGCCATCGCGCTGCAGCTGCTCTTCGGTATGCCGCTCATGGCCGGTGCGGTGTGCGTCGCCCTCTTCAGCCTCGTCGTGCTCGCCCTGAAGGTGCGCGGACGCAGCCACTTCGACTCCGTCGTGCTCGTGCTGCTCGTCATCATCATCGGCTCACTGCTGTGGCAGGTCCTCGTCGCCGACGTCGACCGCGTCGCGCTGCTGCGCTCGCTCGTCCCCCGCCCGCTCGACTCCTCGGCGGCCCTGCTCGCCGTCGGCATCGTCGGCGCCACGGTGATGCCACATGCCCTCCACTTCCACTCGGCCGCCTCGCGCGGACGCGACGACGGAACCGAGGCCAGCCACGTCGAGAGACTGCGCAGCGGCCGCCGCACGGTGCGCAGCGTCGTCATCGCCATGACGATCGCCGGGGCGGCCAACATCAGCCTCGTCGTGTTCGCGGCGGCGCTGCCGTCGGAGGCCGGCGCCAGCATCGAGACGGCGTATGCCGCCCTGTCGGCCAACGCGGGACAGATCGTCGCGACGATGCTCGCCGTCGCCCTCCTCGCGTCGGGTCTCGCCTCCACCCTCGTCGGCGTCCAGACCGGTGACGTCGTGATGCAGGGCTTCGGTCGCCGCCCCATCGCGCCGCTGCTGCGCCGGATGGTGGCCGTCGTCCCCACGCTCGTCATCCTCGGCCTCGGCGTCGAACCGACCAACGCGCTCGTCTGGAGCCAGGTCGTCCTGTCGTTCGCGCTGCCCGGGACGCTCGTGCCGCTCCTGCTCTTCACACGCGACCGGCGGATCATGGGCGTGCTCGTCAACCACCGACTGACCACGGCCGTCGCGGTGCTCATCACCGCGGTGATCGTCGGTCTCTGCGGCTACCTCGTCGCCACCGGCCTCTGACCCACCGCCGGAGGGTTGGCAGGGCCTGCCCACTCGAGTGGCCGACGCCACGGCCGAGAGCCCTCCGCCACGGCCCGTGACCCTTCATCGTGCGTGAAATGGGTGTGGCGAACGGCACCGGGCCGGACGGCATACGGCCTCGGGATGCGTGGGCGACCATGTGGGAGAGTGGCGCACGAACCGCTGCGACGTCGCTTGAGGAAGGTGAGCATGTCGGCCCGTCTCGTCCCGCCGGGTGCCCGGGAGCTCCCCGCGCTGACCGAGCTCCGCCTCGAGGTGCGTGCCTTCCTCGCCGAGCAGGTCGCTGCCGGCGCTTTCGTGCCGCACGTCGACACGTGGCTGACCCGCTGGGACCGCGACTTCACCCGCGAGCTCGGCCGCCGCGGCTGGCTCGGCATGGTCATCCCCACGGCATACGGCGGGCAGGGACGCACCTATCTCGAGCGCTTCGTCGTCACCGAGGAGCTCCTCGTCGTCGGGGCTCCCGTCGCCGCGCACTGGATCGCCGAGCGTCAGATCGGTCCGTCGCTGCTGCGCTACGGCACCGAGGAGCAGAAGCAGGCGTTCCTGCCCGGGATCAGCCGCGGCGAGGTCGTCTTCGGCATCGGGATGAGCGAGCCCGACTCCGGCTCGGATCTCGCGAGCGTCCGCACCCGGGCCGAGCGGGTCGACGGTGGGTGGCGGCTCACCGGCACGAAGCTCTGGACCTCCGGCGCGCACGAGGCCGACGCGTTCTTCGCCCTGGCTCGCTCAGCGCCGCTCGACCCCGCCCACCGCCACGACGGCCTCAGCCAGTTCATCGTCGACCTGCGGGCGCCCGGCGTCACGATCCGCCCGATCATCTCGATGGGCGGCGACCACCACTTCAACGAGGTGCACCTCGACGGCGTCCTCATCCCCGACGACCGGGTGCTCGGCGAGGTGGGGGAGGGCTGGGCGCAGGTGACCTCCGAGCTCGCCCACGAGCGCAGCGGGCCCGAGCGGGTGCTCTCCACCTTCCAGCTCCTCGCGGCCGCGGCACAGGCCATGGACGACGGGCGCCTGCCCACCGACCCGGGTCTCGGACGTCACGTCGCGCGCGTCGCCGCCCTGCACCACATGTCGTTCGCCGTCTCGACCGCCCTCGAGAGCGCCGAGCACGGCGCGGACGCCGACACGGCCGCCGCCGTCGTCAAGGTGCTCGGCACGACGGGAGAGGGCGACATCGCCGACTACGTCGACACGCTGACGGCCACCGGATGGGCGCTCGACGAGGAGCTGGACACCCTCCTGCACGCGGCGATCCTCCAGCGGCCGGGCTTCACCCTCCGAGGCGGCACCAACGAGATCCTCCGCGGCGTCATCGCCCGCGGGCTGGGGATGCGCTGATGACCGATCGACCCGCCTGGCGCGGGCTCGCCGACCCCACCACGCCGGACCCCGACCTCGTCGCGGTCCTCACGGAGCTGTTCACCGACTACCGATCGGCGCGGCCCACACCCACTGCCGTCGTCGACCTCGACCGCCGTCTGTGGCAGCGGCTCGAGGATCTCGGGCTGACACGCCTGACCGGCAGCGAGACCGCCGGTGGCAGCGGGGGCGGCTGGGTCGATGCGGCAGCGCTGCTCGGGCTGGCCGCGGCAGCCGCCGCACCCGTGCCGCTCGCCGAGCACGACGTGCTGGGTGGTTGGCTCCTCGAGGCAGCGCGCCTGCCCAACGACGGCGGGCTGCGGACCGTATGCCGCCCCGACCCGTCCGGGGTCGCCCTGAACGTCACGTGGGCGCGCGACGCGAGCCGCATCGTGGCCCTCTGGGAGGACCGGGACCAGTGGCGCGTCTCCGACGTGACCGTCGACCGGGTGGGCATCGAGGAGCGTCGCAACCTCGCCGGTGAGCCCAGTGACACGGTCGAGTTCGACCTCGACGACCTCGAGGCCGGCACCGTCGTCGCGCACGAGATCGGCGAGCAGTTCCACCTGCGCGGCGCCCTGGCCCGTTCGGCCCAGGTGGTCGGCGCGATGGAACGCGTCGTCGAGGTCGTCCTCGAGCACGTGCGCGAGCGCCAGCAGTTCGGACGGCCGATCGGGCGCTTCCAGGCGGTGCAGCACCTCGTGTCCGACATCGCGTGCGAGACGGCCCTCGCCCGGGCCGCCACCGATGCGGCCGTCGCCCGGGCCGCCGCCTCCGACTGGCGCGACCCCGGGATGCTCTTCGCCGTGGGTGTCGCCAAGTCGTGCGTCGGGCACGCTGCATCCGTCGTCGTCCGTGGCTCGCACCAGGTGCTCGGAGCGATCGGCACGACCCTGGAGCACGAGCTGCACACCCTGACGCGCCCGATCCTGGCCCGACGCAGCGAGTACGGCTCGCTCCAGGACTGGGACGAGACCCTGACGGCGCTCGCCTCGTCCGCCGGCCGCGACCGCCTCTGGAGCCTCATCACGACCGGCCGCGCCAAGGCGCACCGCACCACCTGACGCCCCCGGGACAGTCAGGGAGACAAGGAGACTCGCCGCATGACCGAGATTCGCTACGACGTGACCGATGCCGTCGCGCTCATCACGCTCGACGCCCCAGACCGGCGCAACGCCCTCTCCGTCGAGATGTCGCGGGAGCTCATCGACGCCGCCCGCACGGCTGAGGCGGACGACGAGGTGGGGGCCGTCGTCGTGACGGGCGGTGCCCACTTCTGCGCCGGGGCCGTCCGCAGCGTCCTCGCCGACACCGGCCGCGACCCCGTCGAGGACGAGGCCTACCGCAACCTCGAGACGGTCTACGCCGCGTTCACGACGATCGGCTCCATCGCCGTCCCGACCGTCGCCGCCGTGCGCGGCGCCGCCGTGGGCGCGGGCCTCAACCTGGCCCTCGCCACGGACCTGCGCATCGTCTCGCGCACGGCCCGGCTCCTCCCCGGCTTCGCCCAGATCGGCATCCACCCCGGCGGCGGCCACTTCACCCTGATCAACCGCGTCGCCGGCCGCGAGGCCGCCGCGGCTCTCGGGCTCTTCGGCGACGAGGTCAACGGCGACCGTGCCGTCGCGCTGGGACTCGCGTGGGCGGCATACGACGACGGGGACGTCCAGGACCGGGCCATGGCGATCGCCGGCCGCGTCGCGAAGGACCCCGCGCTCGCCCGCCGGATGGTCGCGAGCTTCCGCCGCGAGACCGCCCCCGGAGGGCTGCCCTGGGACGTCTCGGTCGAGCTCGAGCGCTCGCCGCAGATGTGGTCGCTGCGCCGCAAGCACGGCGACTGAGGGCCGGGTCACCACCAACCCGGCATTTCGGCTCGTCGGCGGTTGGGGTGCAAGGATGGGGAAGTTGGCTTTCCCCACCGTGAAGGAGCACCCGTGCTGGCGTCCTACCGACCTCTCTTCGAGGTACCGGGGGCACGCGTCTTCATCACCGGCGGGTTCATCGCCCGCTCGGCAGGCTCGATGTTCGCCGTGTCGGTGGTCGCGATGGTCGCGGCCCGCACCGGCTCGTACGAGCTCGCCGGGGCAGTGGTGGCGGTCGGCATGGTGTCCCTGGCCCTCTTCGCGCCGGTCCTCGGCCGGCTGGTGGACCGCTACGGCCAGCGCCGCATCGCCATCCCGTTCTTCCTGTGGTCGGGCTTCTGGGCGGTGATGACCCTGCTGACGTCACTGCGCGGCTGGCCGTCGTGGCTGCTCTTCATCACCTTCCCGCTGTGCGGCGCCATCCCGAACCTCGGCACGATGGCCCGCGCACGGTGGTCGCACATCTTCGCCCACGACGCGAGGAACCTCCACTCGGCGATGTCGTTCGAGCAGGTCATGGAGGAGGTCACCTTCGTCATCGGCCCGGTCCTCGCGATCTGGCTCTCGACGACACTCTTCCCGGAGGCAGGCTTCGCCTTCGCCACGCTGGCGTACACCGTGGGGGTGCTCATCTTCATCTCCGCGCGCTCCACGGAGCCCCCGGTCGTCCCGCACCACGAGCGCCCGGCCGAGCACGCCTACACCGTGCCGGGCCTCGTCCCGCTCGCCTTCATCATGGTGATGACGGGTGCGATCTTCGGCGTCAACGAGGTGGTGACGCTCGCCGTCGCGCAGGTCGAGGGAGCCCCGAGCGCCGCCGGCGCCATCCTCGCGCTGTATGCCGTGGGGTCGGCCGCCGCAGGCCTCGTCTTCGGGCACCTCTCGCACGGCCGCAGCCTCGTCAAGCTGCTCATCGCCGGGACGTTCGGCATGGCGGTGCTCGAGATCCCCGTCCTCTTCGCCGGGAACCTCTGGGTCCTCGCCGGCCTCATGCTCGTCGCGGGCATGGCCACCGCGCCGACCCTCATCACGACGATGAACCTCATCGAGCGCATCGTCCCCAAGGCCCAGCTCAACGAGGGCATGACGATCGTGCTGACCGGCCTCATCGTCGGCATCGCGGCCGGCTCGGCGCTCTCGGGTGCCGTCGTCGACCGGGTCGGCGCGCAGCACGGCTACTGGGTCGCGATCATCGCGGGTGGCTTCGCCTTCGTCATGGCGCTGGGCACCCGCGCCTTCCTCACCCGCCGCGAGCTGCACAACCTCCGCTGACCGCCCCCACCCCCACTCCCCTCCACCCCCCAACCGTCGAGTGGCCAAAGTTCGCGACCGGGCAACCGTCGAGTGGCCAAAGTTCGCGACCGGGCAACCGTCGAGTGGCCAAAGTTCGCGACCGGGCAACCGTCGAGTGGCCAAAGTTCGCGAGTCCGTGACATACGAAAGGCCACTTCTCGCGAACGAGAAGTGGCCTTTCGACGTGCCGGAGGCCGCGAAAAGTGGCCTTTCGACGTGCGAGGGCCGCGAAAAGTGGCCTCTCGACGGGAGGGGTGGGGCTCAGTGACCGGCGGGGATGGCGACGTCGTCGTCCTTGGCGGCCGAGGCTTCACCGGGCTTGGGGCCGAGGTCGATGTTCGGGAGGAAGAGCGTCGCGATGAACGCGAGCACGAGCACCCCGGCGGCGACGACGAAGACGACCGACATGGCGTCGGAGAAGCCGACGAGGAACGGCTTGGCGAGTGCCGGGTCGAGCTGGTTGATGAACGAGCTGTCCGACAGGGCCGCGCCGCCGATCCCGGACCCCGAGCCGCCGGACTGCTGCGCGGCCTGGAGCTGCTCGATGAACGCCTTGTTGGTGGCCGGGTCGCCACCGGTCGGGTTGCGCAGGGCCGCCTGGAACGCGGGCGTCGGGGCGATCGACGTGAACGCCTCGGAGATCTTCGTGCCGGCCTGCGAGAAGAGGATCGACAGGAAGACCGCGGTGCCGAGCGTGCCGCCGATCTGGCGGGTGAAGGTGGCGGACGACGTGGCCACGCCCATGTCGCGGCGGTCGACGGCGTTCTGGACGGCGAGGGTCAGCGGCTGGAAGTTGAAGCCGAGGCCGATGCCGAAGAAGAACATCACGATCATCGTCTTCCAGAGCGGGGTGTCGGCGCTCACGAAGTGGAAGGCGTAGAGCGACAGGACGAGGATCGCCGCACCCATGATCGGGAAGTGGCGGTAGCGCCCGGTCCGGGAGATCAGCTGACCGGAAACGATCGAGCCGGCCATGATCCCGAGGGTCATCGGGAGCAGCTGGAGGCCGGCCTGGGTCGGCGACGAGCCCTTGACGATCTGCAGGTAGAGCGGGATCGCGGCGAGACCGCCGAACATGCCCATGCCGATGAAGACGGATGCGACCGACGACGAGGCGACGGTGCGGTTCGTGAAGAGGCGCAGCGGGATGAGCGCCTCCTCACCCATGGACCGCTCGAAGAGGAAGAAGGCGACGAGACCGGCGAGGCCGATGGCGTAGCAGGTGATGGACGTCGGCGAGCCCCATCCCCAGGCACGGCCCTGCTCGGCCACGATGAGCAGCGGTACGAGGGCGACCGAGAGGCTGAGGGCACCCCAGTAGTCGATGCGGTGGTCGAGACGCGTGTGCTTGAGGTGCAGCGTGCGGGTCACGACGATGAGGGCGGCCACGGCGATCGGCACGTTGACGAGGAACACCCAGCGCCAGCCGGTGACGCCGAGGAGGGTCTCCTGGCCGGCGAAGAAGCCGCCGATGACCGGGCCGAGCACGCTCGAGGTGCCGAAGACGGCGAGGAAGTAGCCCTGGTACTTCGCGCGCTCACGCGGCGCCACGATGTCGCCGATGATGGCGAGGGCCAGCGAGAAGAGGCCACCGGCACCGATCCCCTGGACGGCACGGAAGGCCGCGAGTGACGGGATCGACCACGACAGCGTGCAGAGCATCGAGCCGATCGTGAAGATGGTGATGGCGAAGATGAAGAGCTTCTTGCGCCCGTAGATGTCGCCGAGCTTGCCGTAGAGCGGCGTCGTGATCGTGGCGGTGATGAGGTATGCCGTCGTCACCCAGGCCTGGCCGGCGAGGTCGTTGAGGTCGTCGGCGATGACGCGCATGGCGCTCGCGACGATCGTCTGGTCGAGCGCGGCGAGGAACATCCCCATCATGAGCCCGACGAGGATGGTGACGATCTCCTTGTGGGAGAGGACCGGTCGCGCGTCGGGGCCTGCACCGGCTGGTGCGTTCGCGGTCGCGTCGACGCGCGGCGGCTCGGCGGTGGTGTCGGACATGTCAGTCCTCTTTCTGCTTCTGGTCTCTGGGGGGGTCGAAGAGCATCGGGGGCGGCGCTGCGCCCCGGGCACGCAGGTTGGCGTCGAGCGCGTCACCGAGCTCGCGCAGGCGGTCGACGAACTGCGCGGTGTCGTCGCCGGCCCAGTCGGAGAGCAGTCCTTGGAACCACGTGGCGCGGCCCGCCTGGATGCGCCGGAGGGCTGCTCGGCCGTGCTCCGTCAAGGAGACGACCCACGCACGCCCGTCGCTGGGGTCGGCACTCTTCTCGAGCAGGCCGCTCGAGACGAGCGAGCTGACCTGACGGCTGACGGTGGACACGTCGTTGTGCAACGTCGTCGCGACCTCCGAGATGCGCACGCTGCCAGCGCCCGCCACGACGAAGAGCACGGGGTATGCCGTGACGTCCACCCCGTCTTCGAGGCGAGGAGCGGTGTGCTTGGCCGCGACGAGGAGCTTCTGGACGCGCAGCAGCCCGAGGAAGACGTCGTTCGCCTCGTCCTTGCTGACCGCCATGATGTCCTTGGTGTCGAGATACTTGCTTGCAGCACGCAAGTATTTGCCGAGACCGTGCCCGGTGTCAACTCTTCTGTCTAGTGTTTGTCCATCCTTCGGATCTTCTCGCCAACGGCACGACTCATGTGGTTGTCTGTGGTCTCGCGCCCACCGGGGGGTGCGAGGATGACTTACGCGCCCGGACCGCCCAGCGGGGCGTGCGGAGCCACAGGGCCAGAAGTGCAGGGAGTGTTATGACGAGCGACGTTCCCGTCGATCCCACGATCAACGACGTCTTCCGACGGATGTCGGCGCTGATCTACGCCGGTGCCGATGCGGGATCGATCCACCAGTCGCTCGTCGACTCCGCCCTGCTGCTCGTCGAGGGCTGCGACCGCGCCTCGCTCCTCGTGCGCACCCGCGACCGATACGTCACGACGGCGAGCACCGACGACATCGCGCGCCGCATCGACCAGATCGAGCTGGCGGTCGGCGAGGGCCCCTGTGTCGACGCGATCGTGTCCGAGGCCTACCAGCACGACGCCGACCTCACCGATGCCAAGACCCCGTGGCCGCGCTTCACGGAACGCATCGTCGCCGAGACCCCCGTACGGTCGGCGATCGGCTACCGGCTCCTCCTCGAGGGCGACAAGGTCGGGGCCCTCAACCTCTTCTCCGACACCCCGGGGGGCCTCACGTCGAAGTCGGCCGACGTCGGCGCCGTCATCGCCTCGTACGCCTCGGTCGCGCTCATGGCGATCCGCGCCCGCGAGGAGGCGGCGACGCTGCGCCAGGGCCTACAGAGCAACCGCGAGATCGGCAAGGCCGTCGGCCTCCTCATGGCGGCGCACCACATCAGTGGCCAGGAGGCGTTCGAGCTGCTGCGCAGCACGTCGCAGGAGCTCAACATGAAGCTGGCCCACGTGGCGTCTCAGGTGATCGAGGGCCAGGAGTCGCAGTTCAACCACGCCGGCGCCGTCGGCGGGGCCACGGCCGGCTCGCAGGTCTGACCGGAGCAGGCGCCCGGCCGACGCCGAGCCGACGCCAGACCACGCTGAGCCGACGCCAGACCACGCTGAGCCGACGCCAGACCGCGCCGAACCGACGCCCGGCCGGCGCCACGCGGGCGCTGAGCCGGCGCTGAGCTCGCGCCGAGCCGACTCCCAGCCACGCAGGACCGCGAGTGGCCCCGACGCACCTCACGGGCATCGGGACCACTCAACGGGACTGCGGCGGTGGGTCAGGCCGAGGCCACGCCCTCCGCGGACAGCTGGCGACGCAGCTCGTCGAGCGTGCGCCGGAGCAGTCGGCTGACCTGCATGGCACTGAGTCCCATGGACTCGGCGATCTCGGCCTGCGTCATGTCGCCGCCGAACCGGAGCTCGACGAGCCGCTGGTCACGCTCAGGCAGGCGCTCGAGCGCGGTGCGCACGACGATGCCTTCGTCCAGCGCCGGGTCGGACCCGGAGCCGCCGCGCGCGTCCAGCAGGTCGAGCACGGGTCGTCCGCCGTCCGCCGTCGTCGCGTCCAGGGATGCGGGTCGCAGGTTGGTCGCTGCGACCTGGGCTTCCTTGACGGCCTCGAGCGTCAGGTCGAGCTCGTCAGCGAGCTCGCCGGCGTCCGGGTCGTGCCCGAGCTGTTGCTCGAGCCGTGACCGGGTGTCGGTGACGAGCTGGCGTCGTTCCTGCAGCTCGCGTGGCGGCCGGACGAGCCACCCGTGGTCACGGAAGTGACGACGGAGCTCTCCGGTGATGGTGGGTGTGGCGTAGGCGCCGAACTCCGTCGGCTTGGACAGGTCGAAACGCTGGATGGCCTTGAGCAGCGCGAAGAACGCGACCTGCTCGAGGTCCTCTCGGTCGAGGCCCTTGCCCGAGTAGCGATGGGCGAGAGACCGGGCGAGCGGCATGTGCAGCTTTGTCACGGTCTCGAGGGCGTGGGCGCGCTCGGACGTGCAGTCCGACGTGTGCAGGGTATGGATCAGCTCTCTGGTTCGCGCATCCTTGCGCGGACCCGCGGACGGGTCGGTCATTTCAAACTCCGATGGATCGGATCCCCGATGCGGCACTGGCTTGACCGACTTCTCTTGACGCTAGGGCGTCCGCCGGAGATACACAAGGTGGACTTAGCCCCCGTGCGACGGCGTCAAGGTGTATAGGCGGGCGCGAGTGACTCAGGCCCCGAGCGTGTTCCGGAGCGTGGCTCGAGTGCCGTTCCCCTCCGTGTGACTGCGGCCCTGAGCTCAATGCGTGACGACCACGAGAGCCTCCAGGAGCCTGCGGGCGATCTCCTCGTCACCGGTCACGGTGTAGTGGATCTGGTCCACGGACCGACGCCCCGCGGCCCGACGCGTCAGCGCATCGGTGGTGAGGTGGATCGAGGTGACGTCGAGCTGCTCCTCACCCTCGGGGCGGTCCTGGCCGCTGAAGAGTGCCTCCCCGCGAGGGCGCCCGTCGTCGCCGGTGATGATGCGAACCCCGTCGCGGGCGACCACGGGACCGCTCACGTCGAGCACGACCGCGTGACCCGGTCCGATGCCGGCGACGCGCGAGGCGATGCGCGGCAAGGCGGCGAGGATGTCCGCGGTGAAGACCGCGGCGGCCGCGGAGTCGAGGTTGCCGGGGCGGTCGAGCGCCGCGCGCAGGTCCTGCTCGTGCACCCAGGCGTCGACGATGCGGCGGTGCAGGTGGTCGCCGAACGTCGTCTCGGGTCCGAAGAAACCGCCGATCACGGTGTCGACATCGGCGTCTGAGTGGCGCAGGTCGGCCACCCGCTGGGGGTGGAACTCGGCCAGCTCGGCGACGACCTCACGTCCGGACAGGCCACGCCGGGCCTCGACGTCGACCTCGACGAAGCGGGCGAAGTCACTGTGGACATGCGGGTAGTCGGGGACCTCGATGCGCGGTCGCGGCAGTCCCGCGAACGACTTCTCCGCACCGACGACGTGCGCGATCTGGTCCTTGACGGTCCAGCCGGGGCACTCGGTCTGGAGGTCGAAGTCCTCGTCCCGGCACGAGAAGCCGAGGTCGATGATCGACTGCACGGAGTGGTCGAACGCGTCGATCAGTCCGTTGCGGTCGTCAGGGGCGGCCGGGTGCATGGGCATGTCATCAGACTACTTACCCTTGAGGTATGCCAACCCTGCAGCGAGACGGTCTCGTCGGTCCGCGGACGGGTCCCGCATCGGCTGCGCCCTGGGGTGCGGCGACTGCCGTCGCCGCCGTCGTCGTGGTCGGCCTCGTGGCCAGCGTCGTCGCGGCGCGCTACAGCGGCGCGGTCGACGCGCTGCCCGGTGGCCTGACCGACGCCGGTCCGGTCGTGCGCTGGTCGCTGCCCCTCGTGCGCGTCGTCCACGACGTCGCCGCCTCGCTGACCATCGGCTCGCTGCTGCTCGCCGCCACGATGATCCCCGGCCGTACCCGTGCGGAGAGTGCCGCGCTCGACGAGCCGCGCCGCGCCGCTGCCTTCCGGGTGGCGACGGCTGCGGCGTTCGTCTGGGCGGTCGCCGGAGGCGTCGGGGTCGTCTTCACCTTCGCCGACGCCGCGGGTATGCCGCTCGCTGACCCGCTCTTCGGCAGCAACCTCACCGGGTCGGTGTGGTCCATAGAACCGCTCAGGGTCGGGCTCATCAGCACCGTCGTGGCCTTCGTCGTCGCCTCCGTGGCCGCGGTGAGCCGGGCGAGGTCAGTGGCCGTGGGGCTCACGGTCCTCTCGGCGTTCGGCCTGCTCGTCCTCGGTCTCGCCGGCCATGCGGGCGGCTCCGCCGACCACGAGACCGCGGTCAACGCGATGGCCGCCCACCTGTTGAGTGCGGCCGTCTGGGTCGGGGGGCTCCTCGCGCTCGTCGTCCTGCGCCGTCCCCTCGGTGACGCCCTCGGCGTGGTCGCCCGCCGGTACTCGACCGTCGCCCTCTGGTGCTTCGTGGCGCTCGGTGTCTCCGGTGTCATGTCGGCGACCACCCGACTCGGCTCCTGGTCCGACCTGGCCACGCCGTACGGCGTCCTCGTCCTCGTCAAGGTGCTCGCCTTCGCGGCCCTGGGTGTCGCCGGTGTCTGGCACCGCCGCGTGACCCTGGACCGCATCGACGCCGCCGACGCCGCCGACCCCGCCGCCGCCACCACCGGCGCCGCCGACACCGCCGACGCCACCCACGCCACCGACACCACCGACGCCCCCGCGTCCTCGGTGCGCGGGCGGCTCTTCGCGCGCCTCGCGCTCGTCGAGACCCTCGTCATGGGACTCGCGTTCGGTGTCGCGACGGCGCTGGCGCGCAGCGAGCCGCCGGTCCCTGAGCTCGTGGCCGACCCGAGCGCAGCGCTGTCGCTGACCGGCTACCCGGTGCCGAGCGCGCCGACGGCGCTGTCGTGGCTCACCGCCTGGCGGGTCGAGTGGCTGTTTCTCGCCACCGGCCTGCTCGCGATCGGGCTGTACGTCTCCGGCGTCGTGCGCCTGCGCCGGCGTGGGGACGCGTGGCCCGTGCTGCGCACGCTGAGCTGGGTCGTCGGGTGGCTGCTCTTCGTCTACGCCACCAACGGGGCGCTCGGCATCTACGGCCGCGTCGCCTTCTCGTGGCACATGACGCTGCACATGCTCGAGGCGATGGTCGTCCCGATCTTCCTCGTGCTCGCGGCCCCGATGACCCTCGCGCTGCGCACCGTCAGGCCGCGCCGCGACGGCACGATCGGTCCGCGCGAGATGCTCCTCGCCCTGATCCACTCCCGGTTCCTCGCCGTCGTCGGCAACCCGGTCTTCGCCGCCGTCCTCTTCTTCATGAGCCTCGTCGTCTTCTACTGGACCGGCCTGTTCCAGCTGGCCCTGGAGACGCACACGGGACACCTGCTCATGACCGCCCACTTCGTCCTCACGGGCTACCTCTTCGTGTGGGTGCTCGTCGGGGTCGACCCCGGCCCGAAGCGGTGGAGTCCGGCCCTGCGGCTGGTGGTCCTCTTCGCGACGATCTCCTTCCACGCCTTCTTCGGCGTGGCGATGATCAGCGGGACGACGCTCCTGGGCGGCGACTTCTTCCCCACCATCGACATCCCGTGGGTTCCCGACCGGCTCGCCGACCAGCGCTACGGCGGGGGCGTCGCGTGGGCCATCGGCGAGCTGCCGAGCCTCGTGCTCGCGCTCACCGTCGCCGTGCAGTGGTTCCGCAGCGACAGCTCGGAGTCGGTGCGGCAGGACCGCCGGGCCGACCGTGACGGCGATGCCGAGCTCACGGCATACAACGCGCGGCTGGCCGCCCTCGCCAGGCGTGACGAGGGCGCCTCGCGCTGACGAGGGGCGTACACGTATGCCGTCCTTCTCTGGCCCGGGTGAGAGTCCCGGTCACTACTACGTCATGTAGTATGTGGTGGGAGGAGGGAACATGCCCACCCGAACGTCGAACCCCCGGTGCCCGATACGAGTCGGCGAGCCGTGCACGTTGTGCTTCCCCGGAGCACGCGGACCGCAGGACTGCGGCCTGGTCTACCTCGTCCAGAGCGACCCGGAGCTGCGGGAGGAGCTCGCGGCCCGGCGCCGCGAGCACCACGCCTTGCCGAACCGCTGACGGGCGAGGCCCCACGGCCCGCCATCTCGAAAGCCGTCCCGCGCCGGGCCGCGATGACCCGACGACACCGGGCGTGTGAGAGTTGCACCATGAAGGTTGCGCTCATCCAGCTGGCCTACGGCGACGACGAGTCGGTCGCCGACCGCACCCTCCGCGTCACCGATCTCGTCCGCGCCCAGGCGGGCCACGACCTCGTCGTCCTGCCCGAGCTGTGGTCGGCAGGCGGCTTCGACTACACCGCATGGGGAGAGCGCGCCGAGACCGTCGACGGGACCGTCGCGCAGGCGCTCGCCGCCGCTGCCCGAGACGCCCGCGTCACGCTGCACGGCGGCTCGATCGTCGAGCGGGCCGAGCCCGCCGAGGCAGGCGGCCGCGGCCTGTGGAACACCAGCCTCGTCTTCTCGCCCGACGGTGAGCTCGTCGCGACGTACCGCAAGATCCACCGTTTCGGCTTCGGCGGGGGCGAGCCCAGCCTGATGGACGCGGGCGAGGCCCTCGTCATCGTGGACGTCCCCGTCGCGGGCGGCGGCACGGTGCGCGTCGGGCTCTCGACCTGCTACGACCTGCGCTTCCCCGAGCTCTACCGCCGCCTCGTCGACCGCGGCGCCGAGGTCTTCGTCGTCCCGGCGGCGTGGCCGCGCAAGCGGGTGGCTCACTGGACGCTGCTCGGGCAGGCGCGTGCCGTCGAGGACCAGTGCGTCGTGCTCCAGTGCAACACCTCCGGCACGCACGCGGGTCACGAGATGGGCGGGCACTCGCAGGTCGTCGACGCCACGGGGAAGGTTCTGGCCGCAGCAGGCCTTGACGAGGAGGTGCTGAGCATCGACATCGACACGGCGGCCACCCCGGAGTGGCGCCGAGCCTTCCCCGTGCTGGCGGACCGGAGGCTCTCGTGAACGCCGACGCCGGCGTGGGGACGAACACGCTCCGATCCCGCGTCCGGGTCCGGGCCGCCGAGCTGGTCGGCCGTGGCTGGCTCAACACCGGCGGCCGGTCCCTGTCGCTCGCAGACCTGCGCGGACGGGTCGTCGTCCTCGACTTCTGGACCTTCTGCTGCGTCAACTGCCTCCACGTCCTCGACGAGCTGCGTCCTGTCGAGGCGCAGTTCCCCGACGCGCTGACGATCATCGGCGTGCACTCGCCCAAGTTCGAGCACGAGGCCGACGCCGACGCGCTGGCCGCCGCGGTCGAGCGGTATGCCGTCCACCACCCGGTGCTCGACGACCCCGAGCTCGTGACGTGGAAGGCCTACGCCGCCCGGGCGTGGCCGACCCTCGTGGTGCTCGACCCCGAGGGCTACGTCGTCGCCTCGATGTCGGGGGAGGGGCACGGGCCCGGTCTCGCCTCGCTCGTGGCCGAGCTCATCGAGGAGCACCGGGACAAGGGCACCCTCCAGCCGGGTGACGACCCCTATGTCCCGCCGGCGGACCCCGACACCGCGCTGCGCTTCCCCGGCAAGGCGATCGCCCTGCCCGACGGGTCCTTCGTCGTCAGCGACACCGCCAACCACGAGGTCGTGCACCTCGAGGGCGACCTCGAGACCGAGCGCGCGCGCTGGGGTGGGGACGGTGTCCTCAACGAGCCGCAGGGTGTGCTGCTCGCTCCGCCTGCGTTGGCTGAGAGGCTCGGCGTCGACCTGCTCGTCGCCGACTCGGTCAACCACCAGATCAAGGGAATCCGCTTCTCCGACGGGGCGATCCACGTTCTGGCGGGCACCGGTTCACAGCTGCGGGAGCGCACGGGTGGCGGCCCTGCCCTCGAGCAGGCGCTCTCGACGCCCTGGGATCTCGCCTGGCTCGGCGACCGGCTCGTCGTCGCGATGGCCGGGACCCACCAGCTGTGGGCGTGGACCCCGGGCGCCACCCTCGAGGAGGGTCGGGTCGAGGTCATCGGTGGCACCTCGAACGAGGGACTCGTCGACGGGCCGGCGCGCGAGGCGTGGTTCGCCCAGCCGTCCGGGCTCGCGGCGTCCGCCTCCGGCGACCGCGTCTGGGTGGCCGACTCCGAGACGTCGGCCCTGCGCTCCGTGACGAGGACGGCCGACGGCGACCTCCTGGTGGAGACCCACGTCGGCACCGGCCTCTTCGACTTCGGCCACCGTGACGGCGACGCCGCCGACGCGCTGCTGCAGCACCCGCTCGGGGTGACGGAGCTGCCCGACGGGTCGGTCGCCGTGAGCGACACCTACAACGGGGCGATCCGGCGCTTCGACCTCGCGACCGGTCAGGTGTCGACCCTTGCCCACGGTCTCGCCGAGCCGAGCGACGCCGTGGTCGAGCGCGATCCGGACACCGGCGAGGTGCGCCTCGTCGTCGTCGAGTCCGCGGCCCACCGGCTGGTCCGCGTGGCCCTGCCCGAGGCCGCCCAGCGCGTCGACGGACCTGCCCACCGCACGCAGCGGCCGCCCACTCCGCTCCCCGCCGGAGAGGTCGCACTCGAGGTGACGTTCGTGCCGCCGACCGGGCAGAAGCTCGACCGGCGCTGGGGCGACCCGACGCGGCTGGACGTGTCGGCGACTCCCGATGCGCTCCTCGTCTCCGGGGCCGGGCGGGCCGAGGGCCTGACGAGAACGCTCGTGCTGCGCGACGGCATCGGGTCGGGCACGCTGCACATCTCGGTGCAGGCCGCCGCGTGCGACGGCGACCCCGAGACCGGCGAGGTCCCCGAGCACGCCGCGTGCCACCTCTTCCAGCAGGACTGGGGCATCCCGGTCATCCTCGACCCGGCGGCCGGTGCCACACTGACTCTCGACCTGCGGGGGGTGCAGGCCGGGGGCTGACCGGCCGACACCCAGCGCACCGATCGACGGACGAGGCGGCAGACGTGGCAGGACAGGCATCCGGAGGCGGTGGGCGCTCGGTCCTCTCGGCGGTGTGCGGGCTGCTGGCCGTCGTGCTGCTGCCTGTGTCGCTCGTCGGCTTCTGGGCGTCGGTGATGCTGACGCGGACCGGCGTGTTCGTGGAGGAGCTGCGGCCGGTCGTGACGAGGCCGCAGGTCCAGGAGGCGCTCACCGACGGCGTCGTGCAGGGCGTCCTGGGCGCGGTCGACCTGCAGCCGGCCGTCGAGAAGGCCCTCGAGGTACCGATCCGTACCCAGGCGGCCGCGCTCGTCGCGAGTCCTCAGGTCACGGCCGCCTGGACCGCGGGCATCCGGGCGCTCCACACGCAGTTCATCGCCGTCATGGAGGGACGGGCAGACACGGAGCTCGACGACCAGGGGCGCGTCTCGGTGCGCCTGACGATCCCAGTGCCCGCCCTCGCCGCCACGCTCGAGCAGGCGGGCGTCTCCGACGCCGGGGCCATCGCCCCGGTCGTCACGATCCCCCTCGCCAAGGCCAGCGACCTGCAGCAGGCGCAGACGGCATACCGCATCGCCGATGCCTGGGGACCCTGGGCGCCGCTCGTCGTGGGCGCCCTCGCGCTGCTGTCCATCGCTCTCGCCCGGCGCTGGCGCACGGCGACGACGCTCGTCGCCATCGGCTGGATCACGACGGCCCTCGCGCTGGCCCTCGTCCTCATGGTGTCGCGCGAGCCGCTCATGCGACGCGTCGATCCCGAGGTGGCGCGCACCATCGCCGATGCGGCCTACGGCCTCGCCGCGCGGACCCTCTACTACGAGATCGCGATCGCCGTGGGCGTCGGCGTCGTCATGCTCGTGGTCTCGGCGATCACGCTCGCGTTCGCGCGGCGCCGTCCCCGCTGAGCCGGCGCCCCCGGGGCCGCGGGGCCGCCGTTTCGTGACGGCTGGGCAGCCGGAGGGTATGTGCAACGCAGGTACGCGTCCAGGGCGTACCCCAGTTAAGGAGACCTCATGGGTATCGGACTCGGGATCTTCCTGCTCGTCGTCGGAGCGATCTTCACCTTCACCAACGTCGACTCCAGCGTCCTCAACCTGAGCAGCAGCACCGGCAACACGATCGGCATCATCCTCATGGTGGCCGGTGCGCTCGCGATCATCCTCGCGATCGTCCTCAACGCCCAGCGCACCCGCACACAGCACACGGTCGTCACGGAGCGCCGGGGCGCGCCCGACGTCGTCGAACGGCGGGTGGCCGAAGACCCGGTGGTCGAGCGCCGCGTCGATCATCGCGACGAGTCGCTCTGAGAAGCTGGCCCAGGACCTGACTCGTCAGGTTGCGCAGGCGAGATGGCGCCGTCGACCCGTGGGGTCGGCGGCGTCTCGTCGTGCGCCCACCGGAGCGGTCGCTCAACGGCGTGAACGACGAGGCGCCCGTCCCGAGGAGGGGGACGGGCGCCTCGTGGTCAGAGGTGGTTCGCCTCAGAACGCCGACTCGGGCACGTCCATGAGGTCGTTGTCCGTCGCCTCGGCGATCGCGCGCTCGGCCGCCAGGCGCGGCAGGATGTTCTTGGCGTAGAAGCAGGCCGCTGCCACTTTGCCGCGGTAGAAGTCGGCGTCCCTCCCGGCGGCGCCACCGTCGATCGCCTTCTGCGCGACCTCGGCCTGGCGCAGCAGCAGCCAGCCGACGACGAGGTCTCCGGCGGCCAGCAGGAGGCGGGTGGTGTTCTGGCCGACCTTGTAGAGGTTGGCCGGGTCGCCGCCCGTGCGCGGGTCGCTCTTCACGAGGTCGCCGATCATGTGGCCGACGATGCCCTGGAGGTCCTCGAGGCCCTTGCCGAGCAGCTCACGCTCGGTGTCGAGCGAACCGCCGAGGTCCTTGGCGAACTCCTGCATCTGGCCGGCGACGTGCTGCAGCGCCTGCCCCTTGTCCCGGACGATCTTGCGGAAGAAGAAGTCGAGGCCCTGGATGGCGGTCGTTCCCTCGTAGAGGGTGTCGATCTTCGCGTCGCGGACGTACTGCTCGATGGGGTAGTCCTGCAGGAAGCCGGAGCCGCCGTAGGTCTGGAGGGACTCGGTGCCGAGCAGCATCCAGGCGCGCTCCGAGCCGAGGCCCTTGACGAGCGGGAGCATGAGGTCACTGACCCTGTTGGCGACCTCGGCGGCACTGCCCTTCTCGAGAGGAACGGTGGGGTTGCCGGCCTGGGCCTGGTTGACGGCGTCCTGCTGGCTCGCGGTGTAGAGCACGAGCGCGCGCAGGCCCTCGGCATACGCCTTCTGGAGCATGAGCGAGCGTCGGACGTCGGGGTGGTGGGTGATGGTGACGCGCGGTGCGCCCTTGTCGGTCATCTGGGTCAGGTCGGCTCCCTGGACGCGCTCCTTGGCGTACTCAAGTGCGTTGAGGTAGCCGGTGGACAGGGTGGCGATCGCCTTGGTGCCGACGAACATGCGGGCGTTCTCGATGACCTTGAACATCTGCGCGATGCCGTCGTGGACATCGCCGAGGAGCGTGCCGACGGCCGGCTCGTGCTCGCCGAAGGTGACCTCGCACGTCGTGCTGACCTTGAGGCCCATCTTGTGCTCGACGTTCGTGACATGGGCGCCGTTGCGCTCGCCGAGCTCACCGGTCTCGAGGTCGACGTGGAACTTCGGGACGATGAAGAGGCTGAGTCCCTTGGTGCCGGGTCCGGCGCCTTCGGGCCGGGCCAGGACGAAGTGGACGACGTTGTCGACCATGTCGGACTCGGCCGAGGTGATGAAGCGCTTGACGCCCGTGACGTGCCAGGTGCCGTCGGGCTGCTGGACGGCCGTGGTGCGACCGGCGCCGACGTCGGAGCCCGCGTCGGGCTCGGTGAGCACCATCGTGGTGTGCCAGGCCTTGTCGACGATGTGCTTGGCGAGCTTCTTCTGGTCGGCGGTGCCGAGGTGGAAGAGCAGGTTGGCGAACGAGTAGCTCGCGGTGAACATGTGAATGGCGGGATTCGCGCCGCAGACCATCTCGGCGACCGACCAGCGGAGCGAGGCCGGCACGACCATGCCGCCGAGCTCGGCCGGGACGTCGAGACTGCCCCAGTCGCCGTCGACGTAGGCCCGGAACGACTTCTTGAACGAGTCGGGCATCGTCACCGACTGGCTGACCGGGTCGTAGACCGGGGGGTTCCGGTCGCTGTCGAGCAGGCTGTCGGCCAGCTCGTGCTCGGCGAGCCGCGACACCTCGCGGAGGATGTCCTTGGCCGCGTCGACGTCGACGTCGGCGTAGATGCCCTGCGCGAGGACGTCCTGACGGCCCAAGACCTCGAAGAGGTTGAACTCGAGGTCACGCACATTGCTCTTGTAGTGGCCCATCCCGGGACCCTCCACGTTCTGTCGCTCGTGGTGCGTCCGCGCTCTCGTCGGCGGGCGCGCCAGGTTACTGGTCGGTCACTTCCATGATGCTACTGACCGGTAACGATGGCAAGGCGACGAGGTCACGGTTGCGACACCCCACCCGGCCCGCCGGCGGACAGCCTAGGTATGCCGTGTGGCCGGGAGGAGGGTGCGCGCCGACGTCAGTGCCGGGTGTCGGGGGATCGGCCCGTCACTCGGCGACGGTCGGGCCGACGAGCTTCCACCCGCTCTGCCAGACCCACCCGTTGGCGGCGTTGACACTGATGTTGAGGAAGGCCATCTCCTCGAGCGAACGGGCCATGCGGAGGCCACCCGCGTCGATGACCCGGTAGCCGAGGCTCTCGGCAAGCGCCGTGGCCGTGGCCTTGGCCGCCGGGTCGTCGCCGGCGAGGAAGGCGTCGAGCGGCTTGCCGTCCTCGGTCGGGTTGCCGTGTCGTCCGGCGAGGATCGTGTTGAAGGCCTTGACGACGGGGACGCCGGGCAGATCGTCCTGGAGGAGCTCGGCGGCAGAGCGACCCGAGGTCGTCAGATCGCTGAAGGTGTCATTGAGGGGGTTCGTGGAGTCGATGACGACCTTGCCGGCGAGGGAGTCGCGCAGCTCCTCGGCGATCCCGGGGACGGCGGCGCCCGGGACGGCGAGTACCACTGCCTCTGCGTCCTCGACCGCAGCGGGATTCGTGGCGGCCGCGGTGGCACCGACGCTGTCGGCGACCGCCTCGGCCTTCTCGCCGTCGCTCGATGACAGGGTGACGGTGTGGCCGGCCTTGACCGCTGCAGCGGCAAGGGCGCCGCCGACGTTTCCGGACCCGATGATGGCGATGTGCACGATTGCTCCTTGGTCGTTGGATAGTTGACTACTCAACTAGATTGCTCTCTCGTCGGTGCGAAGTCAATAGTTGAATGATAAAGTTCTGATGTGAGCAGGATTCCTCTCGAGCGCGACCTGACATCGACCTTCGGTCTGCTGATGGAGGCGTACACGTCTCTCGAGCGCCAGGTCGGGGCTGACCTCGCGGCCCGGGTCGGACTGCCGCACTCCTGGTTCGAGGTGCTGCTCCGGATCTCCCGCTCCGAAGGCGGGCTGGCCTCGATGAGTGCGCTGGCCGACCAGGTGGCGCTCACGGGCGGTGGAGCCACGCGCCTCGTCGACCGCATGTCGCGGGACGGTCTCGTCGAGCGGGTGCCGTGCAGCACCGACCGGCGCGTCGTCTACGTGCGGCTCACCGAGCAGGGTCGGGCGCTGCTGGAGAAGGCGGCCGTCGTCCACGAGGACAACCTCCGCCGTCTTCTCCACGACTTCACGGGGGACGAGATCGAGGGGCTCGAAGCGGTGTGCCGCCGACTGCGGCAGGCCCGTCTCGCTGGCTGAGGCCTTCGAGGTTTCGCACGCTCGCGGCTGGTGAACCGCGACGAGCGGGCCAAGAACGCTGACGGCACCGCTCCCGCACGGGAGCGCGTTCGGCTGCCTAGGGCCGTCGTTGACGACGGACAGCGGAAGGGCCCGGTCGTGATGACCGGGCCCTTCGCATCTGGAGCAGGCGGCACGAATTGCACGTACGTCTTCCTTCTGGAAGAAGGCTGTTCTGCTACTGAACTACGCCTGCGAGGCGTCGCCTACCGTAGCAACACACCTCCACACGTCCAAATGCGCCGCGCCGCTCCTACGAGCCGTCCCGGAGGCGTCGGGCGAAGGCCGAGGACCGGGCGCACAGCTCCTCGACGCGACGCTCGACGAGCGCGAGCGGCTCGAGCCGCCCCTCCATGCTGTTGGGCAGACGTCGCACGTGCGACACGTGGTGCCGTGGGCGGCGCAGGAAGCCGTCGAACAGCCGATCCAGGCCCCACGAGTGCCCGTTTTCACACCGTTTGACATGTCAACTATTGCCAGAATCCGGCTGAGGGGGGCGGTTCTCGTGACCGGTCTGTCACCGTCGATGGAGTTCATCGCCCGGGGTATCCCCCGGGCGGCCCACCGGACGCCGAGTCCTGTCCGCCGGTGGGGCAGCAGTCACGCAACAACGGACAGGAGTGGGGGACCCACTTCCGGGCCGGCCAGCCGGTCCTTGGGGTGAAGCCGCATCTGCGGCCGGGCATCTTCCGCCCGAACCCGACAGCTCACCTCACAGGCGTGGGAAGGGATCCACCATGCCCAGTTCTACCCTTGCACGCCGAATTCCCTTGCAGTCCTTGGCGATCACGCCACTCCTGGCCGCAGCACTCCTTCTCGGGACGGGCGGCGCGCCGCCTTCGTCGGGCTCCTCCCAAGCAGGTCCGGCCACCAGCTCCGGCACCGCGGCGCCGGGTTCGGTCACCATCAACGCCCAGCCCGTTGCGTATGCCGCCACCCCGGCTCTCCGAGCGGCGCGGGGTCGGGTGGCCGTCTCGATCGCCGCGGCTCAGCGGGGAGACCCTTACCGCTACGGCGCTGCCGGCCCGTCGGCCTTCGACTGTTCCGGGCTCGTCTACTACGTCTACCAGAAGCGGCTCGGCGTCAGTATCCCGCGAACGGCGAACGCCCAGCGGCTCGCAGCCGTCCGTGTCGCCAAGGCGAACGTCCAGCCCGGTGACCTCATCTTCTTCATGTCGGGCGGTCGCGCCTACCACGTCGGGATCTACGCGGGCTACGGCAAGGTGTGGCACGCGCCCAAGCCTGGCCAGACTGTGCAGCTGTCGCGGATCTGGACCACCGCCTGGGTGCCGGGACGCCTCCGCTGAGGTGTTGACGCGGGCGCCGGCCGGGCCTCTGGGCCGGCGCCCGCGTGCAGCGATCGGAGCGAGCGACGGGAATCGAACCCGCGTATCCAGCTTGGGAATCAGACAACGGTGGTTATTTCGGTTTGTAGGTCCAGCACGGACTAGCCGCTGACCTGCAGCGATACCCTACTGGCCCTTGGCCATGTGGGTGCTCATTGGTGTGGCTGGGTGTCCACATCTGGCACGTTCTGGCACGTCGTGCCCTTGTATGGGCCCCTGCAAGCAGCGACTGTTGTGTCGCACTCCACGGCCACCAACAGCGGCAAGCCGGGATCCTCATATTGCCAGGTGCGCCGAGGAGCAGCCTCTACCAGCATCCGGCTGCGAGATGGCCATCGGCCGCCGACGCGGGCGCCCCATTGCGCGAACCGATCAACAAAACCAAAACCGCGTTTCCGCAGGTCAGGGGCGTGCGGGCATGCGTCGCGCATTGCCTGGCCTGGCAGCGTGAGGGCGCCGATCAACAATCAACGCTCTGGGTCTGCCCAATACGGGACGTATCGGATGGACCTGGGTCCCGCTGTGGGGTCATACGCCACGATCAGGCCCTCCTCCACGGTCTCCTTGATGATTCGGCTTGCCTGTGCCTTGTTCCGGTCAGCGATCCCGAACCGCTTGCGCACGCTTGCGTTATTGGTCGGCTGGTTGCTCACGTACCGGAGGCAAGCGTGTTGGTAGGTGGCCCGGATGCGCTCGGGCCGGTCCATGGTGCTCAGAGGCTTGGGCGCGAAGATCGTGACCCGAGTCTGGCCCTCCTTGACCTCCACGAGGGGCGGCGGCAGCTGGTGGAACTCGACCTCGAAGGCCACCTTGTCCCAGCCGCTGCCCCGTTCTTCACAGATGCCGACCTGCCTCATGGAGGCACCCATGCGCTCGTTGCGCGAGCGCGGGGCACTGTCGATGAAGCGAAGGGGGTCTAGCAGTGGCTCACCAGGGTTGGTCACCTCAAGCCGGTCCTCGAAAATCTCGATCATCGGACCTGTGCCGGTCTGTGTCAGATCTTGGTGAATCAGCGCGTTCGCGACGAGCTCGCGGATAGCCAGTTCTGGGAACAGCCTGCTGTCCATGCGCAGCCCATGTTCGATGACTTCACTGTTGGGTAGCAGGTCGCTGATGTAGCCCACGAGCCCTTGAAAGCCTGAGGCGTAGCCTCGTTGCCCTTGCTGTTCCCGCTGAGTCTTGATCCTCGACGTTCCCTCGTAGTGGATGACCCGGGCGGACTTCCTTGCCAAGTGCGGAAACCGGCTCAGATCGTTGGCGTAGAGCATGGCCCCCACGTTGGTGATCTGCCACTGATTAGTTACGTCGAAGCGGATCACGTCTGCTGCCTCGAGCGATTCGATGATGGTGGAGCGGCTCTCGGGCAGTGGCAACTTATGGAGGTTGAAGAACGACGGGTAGTCGATGAGTTGGACTACCTGTTCAACGGTGAGGTCGCTGAGGGCTGCCCCCACTTCGAACGAGTAGAGATCGAGCCTGCGCCAAAGTCGCCGTTGGTGATCCGGGTACTTGCTGAGGGGTTTCTTGTACGATCCGATGCGTATGTACTCGACGTTCCTGAACTTGACTGGATGGGAAGACGCAGCTTCCACTCTCAGGACGACGACCGGCAGACCGCCAACCTCAACCGAGTGCATCGAGAAGTCGACGTGCGGATCAAGAAGGCGAAGAAGCCACGGCTGAAGATCCTCGTTGCCAACTTTCGCGGCGGTGGGGCTGAACGTGGTTCCCACTACCTCGTGATCGGAGTCGCGTATGCCCCAGACAAGAAAGCCGGTCTCCTGGCCAGCCAGCGCCGCTGAGTTGGCGAGGCACGAGACGTACTGACCGATCGACTCAGGGTCGTCGTTGTTCTCCTTGAACTCGACCCACTCGTTCTCCCTAGGCAGGGCTTGGAGGCGCAGGACAAGGCTGCGCAGGTCGTCTTCGTCTCCCCAGTCCACCTGCCCATGATGGCCCACGCCTACGGCGAGGCCGGTCCGGCGCGCGCCACGGCGAGGGAGATCTCCCGGAGACGTCCGCAGGGGTTGATCATCGTCCCGACACGACCAAGCAGCCTTCGGTCCCAGGCACGAAAATTTGACTCGTGGGAAGAGGGCCCGCCCCCAAGAGACCCCCGGGGGCCGTGCCAGAAGTGGGAAGGGGGTCGCTCAGATGTGGGGCCTGGCGGCTCTACTCCTCCCAGACCTGCGATTCGTGTGGAGAGGCGTGCGCAATAGCTTTGGCGGTCGTGGAAGTAAGGACGCCCTGAACGCTGGACGTTGACCACCTAGAACCGCCACGGGCGGTTGGGATGCCGTCGTCGGTGAGGTTGCTCGCGATGCTGCTGAGGGTGGCGCCTTCATTGCGGGCCTGCACGATGCGACGAACCACGTCGATTGGCAGGGTGCGGGGCCGGCCCACATGCACGCCCTCGGCGCGACGCTGCGCCATGCCCTCACGAGTTCGTGCGCCGATAAGGTCGCGCTCATACTCCGCCGCGGCGGCGAGGACGTGTGCGGTGAACTTCCCCGCAGGGTCTTCGGTGTCCAGGTTCGGCGACAACAAGACTATTCGCCATGACCTCTTTTTGGCCCGAGCGAGCAGGCCAGCGAAGTCGGCGACGGACCGGGATACGCGGTCCAGGCGCACCGCGAGGAGGGCGTCGGCCGATCCGACGTCCAGTCGTTCCAGCGCGCGCGTGAGGCCTGGGCGCCTCAGATCCTTGGCGCTGAAACCTTCGTCAGAGACGATCTCGCAGTCCCATCCCCGTCGCTCGGCCTCCGCGGCCAACGCCGCACGCTGCGCATCGACGCTCGCGCCCTCCGTGGCCTGTTCCGCCGTCGACACTCGGACGTACGCGAGCGCGAGGGGGCGAGACCGAGTGGTCCGAGTACGTGCCATGGGAGCAGAATGCCCTGGAAAACACGAAAAGGGAACCCTTTTCGTAAATCAGACCCAATCCAGCCGGATTTGACAGTAGGCCCGCCGGATACCTCGAAGTCGTTCTGGCGCGACTAGCGGTCGCCGACGGCAGATGTGTGAACTGCCGACAGCGGCAGAAGGGGACGTTGCAACCTGTCGCCAAGTGAGGGACGCGCGTCAGTCTGCCTTCTTGCCGGTCGGCTTCCACCGGGGTAGCCAGTAAGTGATCAGCGAGGCCAGGAGCAGCACGATGCCGGTCCTGGCGATCCAGGCGCCGGCTGCCCAGACGGGTGCCTGCGGGGAACCCCCGACCAGCACGTTGACCAAGAGCTGGAGGTCGGCACTCCTGCGCGCGAGCGAGCCTGACTCGGCATCGGTGCTCATCTGGGCCGGTGTCGGATCGGCCACGATGACGCCCACTACGGCGGTCCAGAACCCAAGGCAGGAGCCCGTGAAGGTGAGCAAGCGCAAGGCCTCGGGCCTATCGGTGTTCCATTCCCGCCGCGCGTTCAGCGCTGCGCCGGCCGGCAGCATCACGACCATCACGAAGAGGCACCCGGCGAGGACCCCCACCCCGGCGCCGATCAGGGGCAGGCTCCAGTCCGGAGACGAACTGGCCGCACTCGGCTGAAGGCGCGGACCCTGCGCGGCTGCACGCAGCAGCGACCAACCTGCCCCGACGTACGCGCTCGCGGCGACAGCGATCGCAGTCAGCACCCCGGGCAGACATGGCTTCAACAGTCGGGGGGCAGCCGGCCGGTCGCTCCACGGGCCAGACCACAACACCCAAGACGGAAGTTCAGGTCTGCCGAGAGTCAGGGTCACGGTGATGGCGGCGAGAGCGGGCCCGAGGAGTATGACCATGAACCGGGCGTCGTCGCTGAGGGCATCGCCGACGCCCGTGGCAAGCACGACCATCGCCAAGCACCAGAAGGCGCTGACGGCCCAACCGGCCCTACGCCGTGCCAGCCCCCGTCGGCGTGCCCTGTTCACGACTCGGAGTATGGCCCAACGGTGCCGCCCGCAGAGCTCGCCCCGCTGTAGGACCATTCCCCGTGGCACGACCTGTCCGCGGCATGTCCGGAAGACTCATGTGTCGTTGAGGGTGAGCCCAGCGAGTGTGCGTCTCAGCAGCCGACGGTGTTCCATCGCGCGCCAGCCGTCACCGCGCCTATCGCACGTCGGCGATCCAGTTCGCCCTGAGTCAGTCCTTGGATGGACCTGCCAACGGTCAGTGCCGGAGCACCACTCCGTCGACGTAGACGCGCTTGACGCCCACGGTCGTCAGGGTCAGCGTCCCGGTTCGGGTGGAGCCGAGGGGAAGCCACAGGAGCTGCTTGACCCGGGTCGTCGAGGTCGCGAGGGACTTGCGCCCGAGGTAAACGCCGCCGAGTCGCACGTCGAGCGTCCCGCAGGTGGAGCAGGTCGTCACGACCAGCCCGACCTGGCGCGCGCTGGCCTTGACGGACATCACCCGGCCGGTCGATGAGGTGGTCGTGTACGTCCCGAGGTAGTACGACGCGCTGGCGCCGCGGGTCCACGCGGTGGCGGTCAGCGACCGGTCGTCGAGTGCGACGTGGGTGCACGTCTCGGCGGTCCAGGCGCCCAGGTTGCCGACGGCGTCCTTGGCGCGCACGGCGAAGCAGTACGAGTAGCCCTTCGCCAGGGTGAGCGCGAGGGAGCTCCCCACGCCCTGCCACGCGGCCGGCTGGCTCAGGGCCGTGAACGAGCCGCCGGTCGCGGCGTACCGATACCGGACGTCGTAGGAGGCGACCGTGCCGCCGCCGGTGTCGGCTGCGGAGAAGCGGAGCGAAGTCGCCGTGGCGAGCAGCGCCAGGGGCATGGCCGTCGTCGTCGTGACCGGGGCGGCGGCGTCGACGGTGATGCTCCGCGCGGCCACCGTGATGCGGCCGCCGGGCTCGACGGTGCGAACCCGCACCATGTGGCTGCCGCCGGACAGGGCCGGGGTTTTCCACGTGGTGGTGCAGGGCGTGAACGCGCCCGAGTCCACAGCGCAGGACAGGCTGGTTCCCGCGGGGAAGGTGCTGAAGTCGATCGGTACTGTCGCGACCGGACCGTTGAGGGCGGGCATCGGGTTGATGGCCACACGACGGCCGACCCAGGCGATCGGCACCGGGTTCGATCCCAGGAGGAGCTCCTGGAGTGCTGGCGCCGGGAGGACCCCAGCGTCGTTCACCGGCACACGGTAGATCGAGCCGTGCAGGCTTGAGGGTGCGCTGGTGAGGATGAACGATTTGGAGTCTGGAGCCCACTGGGGCACCTCGGCGTACGCCAGTTCCGGGACCTCGCGCGCCGTTCCCCCACCCAGTGGCGAGATCGTGATGTGCCGGTAGGGGCCGGTGTTGTAGGTCAGCCACCGGCCGTCCGGTGAGACGGTCGGCCAGATGCCGTGAGGCGATCCGGCGACCGGGCCCAGGCGCTTACCCGTTGTCGCGTCGAGCTTGACGAGCACCTGGTTGGCGTTGTCGTCAGTGCCGACCAGCGTTCTGGAGTCGGGCAGCCAGGCTGTTCCGCTGACTCCTGGCGTAGACGTGACGGCCTTTCCGGTGGCAGCGTCGATGACGTACGTGGTGGGGGCGCAGCAGTCCGTGGTCCCGTTGGTCCACACGGCGATCCGGGATGCGTCCGGGGACCACGCGAGGTCGACGACCCGTGCTGGCGTGGACCACACCTTGACGGGTGCGGTGCTGTTGTCGATCGGATGGCGCCAGATCTCGTAGCCGCCGGTCGCGCCGAACCGGACCGTCGCGATGGAGCGTCCGTTGGGGGAGGCTTCAGCGGTCACGATCTGGTCGGGTACGCCGGGGACGGTCCACGGCACGGCCTGCAGGCCGCCGGTGACCGCCAAGCCGGCCAGTTTCGGCGTGGGGCCGTTGTAGGTGAGCTGGTCCTTGACGGCGAGCACGTCGACGGCGCTCGACGGCGCGACCGGCGCGGACTGTGGGCCCTCGCCCAGGGAGTTCTCCATCGACACCGTGTAGGTCGCGCCGGTTGGTGCACTCGGGTCGGTGAAGAAGGTGCTCGGGTCGACCGTAAACGAGGTCTCGGTCCCGTTGGCCTGTCGACGCACGAACCAGTGCGTGGCGCCCAGGCCACCCGGGTCGCTGGGCGCGCTCCAGGTCAGGTCCACGCCGCCGAAGGGCAGGCGCACGGCCTTGACCACGGTCGGCTCGGATGGCAGCCCGATGGCGTGCAGCTGCAGGTGGGCGCTGTGGGTACCGCGCAGCGTCGAGTCGGTGAAGGACAGCTGGACGTCGCGGTCGCCGCCGTGCGTCGGCACGGCGTGGACTTCGACGCTGCAGGTGCCGCCGACCGGCAGCTCGTCGCCACAGGAGTCGGACTTGATGGTCCAGTCGGAAGCGGCCGGGCCGGTGAGGGTCCGTTGGCCGAGCGACACAGGCAGCCCTGCAAGGTTGGTGACGTCGACCTGGGCCGTCGCGGAGCTGTCCCCGACGTGGACCTCGGGCAGGTACGTGCGGTTCGGCGTGACGGTGAGGGCGGCCACCTCCGACGGGGAGTGGTAGTTGATGTGCCCGACAGCGGTGGAGGTGCCGCAGTCGATGCGGTAGTGGGCGGTAAGGGTCTCGAGGGTCCCGGTGGGCGTGTAGCTCACCGCGTCGACGTCGAGCACCGACGGTGCGCCGGCACAGATGTTTACGTCCGAGACGCGCAGCTCGTCGAGCCTGCCGCTTACCTGGGTCACGTCGTAGTGTCCCGGGCCGGGCAGCAACGCCGGGAAGCTCGCCTGCACCTCTGGGGAGCTGAGGGTCTGGTAGTCGTTGCTGGTTGGGTCGAAGCCCATCGTGATGACGACGTCGCGGCCGACCTTGCGCACCGGGTCGGCCCAGGACGTCGGGTCCTTCTGCTGCAGATCGAGCGTCAGGGTGCTGAGGGGCCCGATCGTCGCGTCGACGGGCGGCCGGGTGCCCGTCACCGCGGCTGACGCGGGACCGTCACCTGCCAGGTTCGTGGCGATCACCTCGTAGGTCGCCGACTGCCCCGGCGCCAGCGACGTGTCGACCCAGGTGCGGGCCGTGGAAGGCAGCGGACCTGACGCCTCGACCCAGCCGGCCCCGGCGGCCTTGAGCACCCGGTAGCTGTCGACCTCGGTGTAGGCCGACGGCCAGGCCACTCCCTGACCGCCGCGGACAGCGAAGGTCCGCGGGTGGTACGGCGCGCTCGGAGGGACCACAGCGGTTCCGGTGATCCCCGTGACGAGCTGGCGACCGGGGAAGGTGGCATCCCGCAGCTTGACCAACGAGATCGAGGTGCCGCTCGTGGCGCGGGTGAACCCCACCTCGACCGTGCAGGCCTCGCCCGGCGCGAGCGTGACGCCGCCGCAGCCGTCGCTGACGACCCTGAAGTCGGTGACTCCGACGACGTTGGTGCCCACGGTCGCCGGCTCCAGGGTTCCGGTCGACGCGGTCCCGGTGTTGGCGAAGGGGACCGCGGTCACCGACTCGCGCCCGGCGGGGACGCGCCCCACGGATGCTGGCTGCGGCCGCACCACGGCATACGGCCTGCTCAGCCCGACCCGGATGGCGCCGGAGGCCCAGCCGCTCTTGGTGCAGGAGAAGCCATAGGTCGCGGACAGCTCCGTCACCGCGTCGCCGGAGTAGGTCACTCGGTCGACCATGACGTGGCCGCTGCCCGAGGCCGGGCACACCCCGGCCAGCTGGTTCTTCGTGGTGCTGTTGAGCACGTAAAACGTCCCGGGCTGGGGTCGGGTGCCATCCCCGATGGTCAGGGTCACCGTCGGCGCCGCGGAGTCGGAAGTGGTGAGCACCAGCTGGTTCGTGGCCGACACGGTGGCCGACACCACCTCGCTCGACCTGGATGTCCTCGAGTAGGACACCCCAGACCCGTCGAGGCCGACCAGGTCGCGGTCCAAAAGGCCCAGGCCCTCAGCGCGGGCACTGATGGGGGTGACTAACGCCGAAGCCATCACGACGAGCACCACCACCGCGGCACGGAAACGGGACATGCGGCAGGACCTCCCCATCCCCCCCGGGATGGTGAGGGCGGCTCACTCTAACCGCGGGCAGCGAGCGACCGGGCGCAAACCGGCCAAACCAGATCCGTCCACGCCATACCGGACGCGACTACCTCACCGCCGCACCGGAACGAGGCGGTCACCCGATGCTGGGATTACCCCGCCCGGACTGCGACTGCAGGCCCGGCCGGGGCCCACCCGCTCCCGTGTCTGAAGCGCTATCCCAGGAGCGGGAGCGGGTCCGAGTTCGTTTGGTCACCGCCCGCGACCGTCCGGCACCCGCCCAGGGCTGCCACCGCGCCAGGACGCACGATCTGCGGCATGAGGGGAAGACAAGCCGCCGGGTCCGTGCTGCTGTGAGAGAGTCTGCGGCATGTCGTGGCGACCCCCATTCCAGAACGAGGCCCATGGCCGAGACCCTCGACTAGATCCGTATCGGGAGCGTGCCGCGATCCTGACGAGTGGCGGTGACCCCAAAGCAAGCCTCTTCATCCGCATTGAGACGTACTGGACGCACATCGGTGGGCACCTTTGGTGGCGACAATGGTCCGAGCCGTATGAGGTAGCCCACGGCTACATGATCTTCGCCGACGACAGTTTCGATGACTGGGTCGTCCGAAGGGAGGACTTGCAAGAGGAACTCGCCGACTGGGCCCGGAACAAGCTGTCCTACCTCGGTGAGGTTCTCGACGTCGAGTGGCTCGATGACACGGCATCTCGTCAGGTGCGCGACGATGTACATGGCCTCGACGCCCCATAAGCAGACGGTTCGCCCGCACGTTCATCTGACCGATCGCCCCGAACGCGGCAAATCCGGTAAACGCTTCACGTTGCCGTGCAGACGTTCACCTCCTGTGCTGCCGTCGCCGGCAGGTGCAGACGTCCGCAAGATCTGGGCGGGTGGGGGCTAGGCGTACTGACCGGACAGCTAGGCCAGGAACGCCCGCAACGCCGCCAGAACGTCGTCGCGGCGGTCGATGAACAGGTAGTGGCTGGCCTGGAGCTCGATGACGTGAGCATCTGCGGTCTCGGCTGCGAAGCGGTCACGACAGGCGGCCCGCCACGTCGCCTCGGGCGCCTCCCGCTCGTCCCCGCGGGAGTAGATGGCCAGGGCCGGTGCGCTGATGTCGGAGTAGGGGTGCCGGAAGGCCTTCAGGGCCTGGACAAACGGCGCACAGGCCGCGGCGGAGCACTTGTCGACCACCGAGCCGTCCGGCTGGGTGTCCACGGAGGTGCGCATCACCGCGTCGAGGGCAGGTCCCCGGATGTCCTCGGGCAGCAGGGAATGGACGAAGTCGACGTAGTCGCCGAAGGTAGGGAACCGGTCCGGGCTCGCGGCTTCTTCCGCCCACTCGGGTGTGGGGTTGTCGGCCCAGTCGTAGGCCCCGTCCAGGTAGACGACTTTGGCAACGCGTCCGGGATGGCGAGCGGTGAGGGCTGAGGCTTCACCGCCTCCCATCGAGTGCCCCACGACGTGCGCCCGGTCGATGCCCAAGGAGTCGAGGAGGCGTCGCGCGTCCTCGGCGGCGTCGGCGAGCCCGTGACCGCTCTGGACCTGGTCGGTCAGGCCGTGCCCGCGCCGGGTCAGGGCGATCACGCGGAACCGGTCGCTCAAGTGCGGCGAGAGCTCTGCGAAGATGTGGGCGGTGCAGCCCAGTCCGGCCAGCAGGAGCAGGGGATCACCGTTGCCGCCCCAGTCCAGGTAATGGAAGCGGACGCCGTCAAGGATGACGAACTGGTCGGAAGGTATGTCGATGGGGCCCGGCACGGGGTGACCGTACCGCGAGGAGCCCGGCGAAGACCTGCTCCGGAACCCCTTCAGCCCGCCTGATATCGCACCCTCCAACCATCGCCCGCGCATCCTCACATCGGCCGCCCGGCGGCAAATCCGGTAAACGTCTCACGCTGATGGTCGGATATCAGCGACGCCCGCCCACCTCGTCGTGCCAGTAGGCGGCGTCTTGACTACCAACTCGAAGGACCGCATCTGGCTCGATCGCGGCCGGCCAGAACTCGAGCAGATAGGTGTCAACGACGCCCTCTTCGAACTCTCCGTCACGGCCCGCGTCCCGGCCACGGGCGCTCACGCGCAGGCGGTACCGTCCAGCGGGAATGGGCAAGGGCTCCCAGTTCTCGCCGGCCCACGAGGCCCACCGAGGGTGGGACCTCTCCGGAACCACTACAGACACCTCCACGATGTCCTCCCAGATTTCAGAGGCAGAACCGGCAGCGTGCTCAAGGAGCTCGATGCGCACCCTCGATCCCCCGGAACGCCGAGCGAGGTTGAGGTAGACGCCGTTGGAGTCGGCCGCGCCAACCAGGCCGTTGAGCTGGCCCGCGAAGAACCGGTCGAAGTTGCCGTCGAAGCCGAACGGCACATCCCAGCCGAGGTCGAACTGGCCGTAGTCCGTCTCGATCACTTGGTCTAGCAGGACCGTTCCCATGGGTGCATTGTCACGGATCGGATCGCCACAGGCGGTCTCACGGGCAGCGGCATGACAGGACGTCCACTCAGGCGCGGGCAGTGCCGCCGTGTCACGAGAAGTCGTCGACCAAGGACCCAACGTCGGCGATCTCCCAGGCTTCAAGAATCTTGCCGCCATCCAGATGGCAGATCACTGCCTGATCCATCCGGAAGAATCGGCCACTCCCGGAGACGCCGGCGAACTCACGAAGGAGCGTGCCGGTGACGACGACGCGTGCCATTTCGACGTCCCCCTCCGCCACGACTTCCTGAACCTCGTGGCGAAGATCCGCTATCGCTGCCACGGCGTCCCGCCACACCTGCTTTTCTGCTTCGAGATTCTTGGTCGATAGGCCTCGTGGTGCATGGACCACGACATCGCCGTGCAAGAGCTCATCAAACGCCTCGACATCACCTGAGTCACCAGCGGCCAACCAGCGTGTCACGACGGGCGACGAGGGCTCCATGTCTGATGGTCTCGCAGAGCGTTAGCAGCTGGCCAGAGCCCGCCCACTGACACCCCCGCTAATAGTCACGTCCTCGGGACCGGGCATCGTCGAAAGTCCGGCGCGCGGCAGAAGCGTGTGCGTGACCGACACCAGTTGACCGGCTCGGCGACGAGGAACGTCCCTAGTCGCGTTGGCCAATACGCCGAACGCCGCCACGGCGACGTCCCGGCAGATTACCGTGGTAAATCCCCAGTGACGGGGCGCGGCACTCGGCATGGAAGGCACACGATGGCTGACAGTTGGACCTTCAGTGAGTGGTCAATCGGGGACGCCGAACCGACTGCCTTCGTCGAGGCGTTCCGCAGGTTTGGCGAGGCGGCCACCGAGCTCGGGGGTGCCCGCGAGGGAATGGTCCTGCAAGACGCGCAGGACCCGACGCACTTCGTCATCATCCGTCGGTGGGACAGTGCCGAAGCCGTGGATCGTTGGGCTCTGGCGCAGGCCGAGCACACGGATGAGCTGAGGCGCCTTGTGCCAGAAGGAGGCCGCGCGGCCGTCATGATCAAGGTCGCCAAGCTTGGTGCCTCCGGGGCCTAAAGCTCGTAAACGCGCGGGTCGCCACCCAAAGAACACAGCGCAGTCTGCGGCATGAGAGGAAGTTCTCGTGACCGGAGTTGTGATGTGGGCTTCTGGGCGGCTTAGGAATAATTTCGCGGGCCTTGGTGCGGATGACGTTGGGTCGGATACAGCCGGGCAAGGCCAGTCTGTGGCGAGCGGACCGCCGTGTCGGTGTTTGATCGGCTTTAGTGCCCTCGCGGCCGAGGCAGGAACCCGGAACTGGTTCCGCGCATTTTCTGTCTCGCCATTACTCCAGGTGGTGGTAGGCGACGGGATGGTCGTGGCCCCGTTCAACGAAAGCGTCGTTGAGGCATTGAGCTATGACCTTGTGTTCCTCGCCATCCGGGCAGCTGACCGCGTAGACGTGGTCCGTGAGTCGGCGGAGGTCGCGGGAGCCACCAAGGGCGAGGCAGCGGATCCACAGTTCGGTGTCGGTCAGGCCGAGTTGGCGTTGACCATCGGCCAGCGTGATCTTCGCTTCGGTCATCAGTCGATGACCAAGGCACCGGTGTCGCTGAGTTCGGCGGCTAGGTCTCTGAGTTTCCGGTTGGAGTTTTGAGAGGCCGTGACGAGCAGGTCGAACGCTTCGCTCGGGGTGACCTTGTACCGCTCCATGAGAATGCCCTTCGCTTGGCCGATGACGTCGCGGGATTCCAGACCGGCGAGCAGATCCGCGCTAGTGGTGGCGGCGGCGATCGCGACGGCGGAGTGGGCCGCGAGCAGGGCGCCGGCGTGGACTGAGTCCGCAGCGAACGCGTGAGGTTGACGGGCGTACACGTTGAGCGCGCCTATGCTCACGCGGTCGGTGTAGAGGCGGAAGGACAGCATCGACCGGATTCCGTGGCTGATGGCGCCGGGACTGAACACCGGCCACCGAGCCTCGGTGGTGAGGTCGTCGACGATCACGACGGGTTCGTGATCGGCGGCCGCGCTCAAACAAGGACCTTCGCCGGTGCTGTATTGGAGGTCGTCGATGACGAGGACCAGCTGGTCCGTGGCCGCCGGAGTCGACGCCCCGTGACGGCTGAGCGCGGTCATGCCGGCGTGCTCAGCGCCCTCGATCTGCGTCTTGGATGCCTCCAGGACGCGAGACAGGACCCCCGTCAGGTCGGCTTCGGCCGCCAGGCTTCTCGCCAGCGCCGCCAGCCCATCTGCGTCTAGTTTCGCCACGAAATGACCGCACTCTCCGGCAGCCGCCGATCTCGGCCTTGTCGTTCGAGGCCTTGTAGTTGGTTCGGGGCAACTCCGGCGATGCCCTTGACCACAGTGCCCGCAGCTGGGTGGCGGCGGCTAGCCGGTCAAACGACGGCTTTGACCAAAAAGCGACGAGGCCGGGTCAGCGTGGCGGGAGCAAGGTGTAGGGGTGTTGGCCGTAGGCGGCGCGGAAGTCGGCGGCGAAGCGGCTTGGGCGAGCCCACCCCCATCGGGACGCGACCGCGGTGACGGTCAGTCCTTGGCCGGGCGTCGCGTTGAGCAGCTCAGCCCTGGCTCGATCGAGGCGAACGCGCCGAAGGTAGGCCATTGGGGTGGTGTCGAGGTAACGGCGAAATGCGACCTGAACCGCGCGGACCGATACGTGCGCGGCGTGGGCGATGTCGACCACGGTGATGGCCAGGTCGGGGTTGGCTTCGATGAACGTCATGGCGCGGCGGAGCGCGGCCGGGTGAGCGTCGAGGCGATCGGTGCAGGTGGGTTCGCTCTTCGCGGTGTGGGGGAACGCGGTGAGCACGGAGGCGGCGAGTAGTCGAGCGGCGGCAGCCATGACCAGCGGGGAGGGGGGCTCGCCCTCGTCTTGGGCGGCGATCGCCCTGACGAGGCTCGTTGCGCGCCACAGCTGTGCTGCCGCCGCCGCGGAGTGAGGCCTGTTCGACAGGAGCCGCACCGGCGGTCGCCCGGGCTCATTTCCGGCCGCTTCGTCGAGTAGCGGCTGCTTGAGCACGACGAGTTCGGAGTCCACGTTCTCAAGCCGGGTGGCCCATGGCATGCCCAGCGGGACTGGGAAGCACATCTCGCCTGGTCCGTATGCTTCGTTCGAACCATTGGTGGAGTACTCCACGACGCCACTACGGATACCCAAGATGTAGATGTCCGAGAAGGGGTCTGCAGCACCTTCCAAGCCCATTCGGAAGATCGTGCGGTCCAGTCGGGCGGTGCCGACCGGGGTCGAGGTGACGCTGAACAGCGGCCGGGGGCCTTGGACGCGCATGCGCATCCTGCTGTACGCCTCGCGGAACATCTCGCTGGCTACATCGGGGTCGGTAGTTTCGAGCACCTGCGCCATGACTGCCCCCTACCCAACATTCGCCCCAACTGCGCCAAGCGGGGCCAGCGTTGGCGTTGGGGCGAGAGGACCGGCGCCAACGCGGCGCCGCCACCGAGGGGTGGGCTCGACCTCTAACTGGTCGATCAGGACGCTCGTGCGATGCTCGGATGGCATCGCCAACAGCCGACGCTTCAGACACCGTAGTCGCCGCACGGTAAGTCGACGGTCGGCACTCGCTGCCGACGTCGAGCACTCGACGGGTGTCGGTCGGTGTTCGTCGGGTTCTGCGTGCGCGCCGTTGACTGCGGCCATAGGCCGGTGAGCTCTCGGAGGGACGGCGATGTCGGTATACGGGGTCTGTCATGGCCGGGAACGAAGAGAGACTCCCGGTCTGCGCTGGTAGCGCCACCAGAAGCCTCATCTCCGGGATCCGACGCTGTTGTTTCCAACGTCGATCCCTCAGGTGGTGACCCGGCCGGCCGGCTACCACCCGTGCTCCGACCCCTTTTCGCCCCTTCCATCACGCCCAGCCAAGCGCCAAGTGTCTCCCGCGAAGGTTGTTCAGCCCCGGGCACCCCCGTCATGTCAGGCCAAGCGCGTCGAAACGTCGCACGGTCCTTGGCGACTATCCGCCGACCGTCGTGATACCCCGCAATCCGGCTGCCCAATCGCGCGGAAGGCCGCGATGGTCGGGTCCCGCCGCGCAGCCCGATCTCCGCTCCGGGCAGGCCCACCCTCGTCAGCCCCGTCCGGTACGGGTTCTGACCGGTGATGAACGCGGCCGTCCGGCCGTGCAGCTTTGCTCGCCGTAGTAGTCGGTGACGTACGCCCCCTCCTCGGCCATCCGGTCGATGTTAGGCGTTCGGTAGCCCATCAAGCCCGTTCGAGCAGCAGCTGAGGTTGGTGATGGCGATGTCATCGCCCTCAGATGACAAGGATGTTCGGCCGGTCAGCCATGACGCCTCCGAAGGAACGGGACACTGTCGGACGGCCGTCCCCCGAGCGGCATGAGCGGTCGGTCCGTCGCGGATGGCACACAATGTCGCCATGGGCCATGACGAGTTGCCGCCGAGGACGATCGAGCATGTCTTCACGGTGGAAGACCGGTTGCGGCAACTCGGAGCGCTCCGGGATCTCTGTGCCCGCATTACGGTGCTGCTGACTGAGCATGGAGATGTGCCCGAGGCCGAGCAGTTCCGGCTACGCGCCGAGACCGCAGAGCGCCTCCTGTCGGTTGGTTTCGTTCGGAGCGACCTCAACGACGTGGGGGGCCAGTTTCCTCCTGGGCCGTGGTGGCTCAACCCGAAGGCCGCCGACTTCAACGCCCCTCGCGAGCCGTGGCAAGACGAGGTGGCCCGCCTCCATGCTGAGGCGAGCGAGACGGCTCAGGAACTCCGCGCCACTGCCACACTGAGCGACCGCTGACGCTTCTCCCGAGGCACGCTCATCGGCAT
>JIBA01000012.1 GCA_000620545.1 Intrasporangiaceae bacterium URHB0013
CCTGTGCGGGAGTGACCACTCGAGTGGAGGGTCCGCGCCTCAGCGGTCAACGTCGAGTGGTCAGTTCCGTACCGAGGGGGCCTGTGCGGGAGTGAGCACTCGAGTGGAGGGGCCTCCGCCTCAGGGTCCATGTCGAGTGGTCAGTTCGGTACGGGGGCCTGTGCCGGAGTGACCACTCGAGTGGAGGGGCTCGCCTCAGTGTCAACGTCGAGTGGTCAGTTCCGTACGCGCGAGGCCTGTGCGGGAGTGACCACTCGTGTGGAGGGGCCTCCTCCTCAGCGTCAGCGTCGAGTGGTCAGTTCGGTGCGGTCAACCGCGGGTGCGGAGGCGGAGGTTGGGCAGGCTGGGGGCGGGGAGGGTGTGGTCCCAGGCGTCCGGGAAGGTGCCGTAGCGCGCACCCGGCGCCGCGGCGGCATACGACCCCTCCTCGCGGAGGGAACGCTCGCGCTGCCAGTCCTCACGGAAGGCGACGACCTCGTCGTGGCTGCGGCCGATGAAGTTCCACCACATGACGATCTGCTCCCCGAAGGGCGCACCACCGAGCACGAGGAAGCGCGCCGGCTCGTCCGGCCCGGCCGAGACGGTGATCCGCTCGGTGCCGGTGGCCTGGAAGGCGAGCTCGCCGGGCTTGACGGTCGCCTCGCCCACCGTGAGCAGCCCTGTGTCGCACAGCAACCCATGCTCGTGCTGCGGGTTGACCTCGATGGTCAGCGACGCGCCGGCTTCGAGGGTCACCTCTGCGCCGACGAGATCGGAGAACATCGTCACGGGCGAGCTCTGCCCGAAGAGGGTGCCGAGGAAGACGAGGACCCGTGCGCCGTCGACCTCGGTCACCGGCGGGGCGTAGTGCTCGAAGCCGGGCGCCGTGGAGCGGTCGGCCTCGGGGAGCGCGACCCACAGCTGCGCACCGTGGAGCAGGGTCGTGTCGGGCGTCGAGTACTCCGAGTGGGCGATGCCCGAGCCCGCGGTCATGATGTTGAGCTCGCCGGGGCGGACCAAGGCGTGCGCGCCCGTCGTGTCGCGGTGCTCTACCTCGCCGGAGAAGAGCCACGACACCGTCTGGAGGCCGGTGTGCGGGTGGCCGGGGACGACCATGCCACCCGTTTGCGACACGTCGTCGGGTCCGTAGTGGTCGACGAAGCACCACGCCCCGATGAGCGAACGCTCCCGCTGCGGCAGGCTGCGACGGACGGGCATCGCCCGCGGACCGCCGAGCGGCACCTCGCGGTAGGGCAGCACCACAACGGGCGGGGCGGCATCGGGAACGGCGGCGTCACCGGGGACGCGCGGAACGGCGGCGGGGTCGCCCGGCCCGTTCTCGCCGCAGACGACCTCGGTGGGGTGGCGGTCAGGGTTGCTCACCCGATCAGGCTAGGCCGAGTCGGGCCCCGCGTTGCTACCTTGCCTGCATGAGCGACCCGACGGCCGGAGCGGGCAGCGCACCCAGCGCACCCGGCGCACCCGGCGCACCCGGCGCACCCAGCGCACCCAGCACCGGGCGCTGGTCGGCGTGGCGGGTCGTGTGGTGGTTCGGCTTCGTCAGCCTCGCCGCGGACATGGTCTACGAGGGCGCGCGCTCGATCTACGGCCCGCTGCTCGCCTCGCTCGGCGCGACCGCGGTCGTCGTCGGGCTCGTCACGGGTGCGGGTGAGGCGATGGCGCTGGTGCTGCGCCTCGTCTTCGGGCCGCTCGCCGACCGCACCGGCCGCTACTGGGGACTGACGATCATCGGCTACGGCCTCACCGCCGTCTGCGTGCCGCTGCTCGCCGTGACGCCCTTCGTCGGCGGCGCCGGGCTCGTGCTGGCCGCCGTCCTCATCCTCCTCGAGCGCTCCGGCAAGGCCGTGCGCAGCCCGTCGAAGTCCGCGCTGCTCGCCCACGTCGCCTCGGCGGTGGGCCGCGGCCGCGGCTTCGGCGTGCACAAGGCGCTCGACCAGGTCGGGGCCTTCGCCGGTCCGCTGCTCGTCGCGGGCGTCATCGCGGCCACCGGCGCGATCTGGCCGAGCATGGCGGTCCTCGCGATCCACGGCACGGCGGCGATGCTGCTCCTGGCCGTCATCCGCTCCCGCGTGCCCGACCCGTCCGTCTACGACGTGGCTGCGGCCCCGAACACGCCTGCGCTACAGGTCAGCCCGGCCGGTCGCGGGTTGCGCGGCTGGTTCGCCGACGCGGCGGGCGCGGGACTGCCGCGCGAGTTCTTCGGCTACGCCCTCGCGGCGGGACTCATGACCGGCGGCCTCGTGACGTTCGGCATCATCGGCTACCACCTCACCGTCGAGGGGCTCCTCCCCGTCGCGACCGTCCCGCTCGTGTATGCCGGCGCGATGGGCGTCGAGGCGCTCGCCGCCCTCGCGGTCGGGCTCGTCTACGACCGCCGCGGCGGCGCCGTGCTGTATGCCGTGCCGGTGCTCGTCGCGTGCGTGCCCCCGCTCGCCCTGTCGGGCTCCATGGCGCTCTCGCTCGTCGGGGTCGCCGTGTGGGGCCTGGCCTACGGCGTGCAGGACTCGACCGTGAAGGCGCTCGTCGCGGAGGTCGTGGAGGCACCGAGGCGCGCGACGGCCTACGGCGTCTTCGCCGGGGTGCAGGGCGCGTTCGCGATCGTCGGCGGTCTCGTGGCCGGGTGGCTCTACGAACGGTCGCTCCCGGCCCTCGTCGGCGTCGTGGCGGTGAGCCAGCTCGTCGCGCTCGTCCTGCTCGCCCGCACCGTCCGCTCCCTGCGCCGCCACCCCCACCCCGTCTGAGACGGTCGGCGGACCCCCCGCGAGGACCGGCCGTCACCGGGAGCCCAGTCTCGCGACGCGGACGTATTATGCCGTGTGGCCCGGCGGCGGCTGGTCCCGCCGCCGACGACGCCGACGACGCCGACGTATGCCGTGTGGCCTGCCGGCCGCTCAGCCCGTCGCGCCGCGCCGTTCCGGATACGGCGAAGGGCCGCCGGCCTGGTGCGCCGGCGGCCCTTCGTCGTGGCGGTGGTGTCAGCTGACGGCGTCGAGGGCGTCGACCATGCCCTCACCGAAGAAGCTGTTGTCCTCCACCGGGCCGACGCAGACCGGGCCGGCGGTCGTGGTGCCGCACGCCTTGTCGTCGGCCTGCTGGCGCAGCTTCTCGACCATCTGAGCCGGCGTCCACGTCGGGTGGACCGACTTCATGAGCGCGAGCACACCGGCGACGTGCGGCGACGCCATCGAGGTGCCGCTCTTCGTGCCGTAGCCGTTGTTCGTGACGATCGTCGAGAGGATCGACGACCCGGGGGCGGCCACGTCGATCTTGCCGAGGCCGCGGTTGCTGAACGACGAGAGGCGGCTCTGGGTCGTGCCGGCCGGGAAGCGCTGCACCGACGAGACGGTGACGACGCCGTCGAGCTCGGTCGGGATGTCCTCACACCCACTGTTGAGCGTGCGGGTGACGAAGCCCGAGGCAGGCTGGTCGTCGGGGCTCGTCGTGTCCTTGAACGAGGACTTGTCGGACAGGTCGCGGGCCGAGTTGCCGGCGGCGGCCGCGTGCACGACACCCTGCTCCGTCGACCAGGCGACCGCGCGACGCACGGCCTCCTTGGCGGCGTACTGGTCGGGCTGGTCCTCGCAGTAGAACTCGAACGGGTCGACGTAGTAGCTGTTGTTCGTCACGTCCATGTGCTTGAGACCGGCCCAGACGAAACCGCAGACGGCGTACTCGGGGTAGATGAAGCCCGCGTCGTTGACGACCTTGACCGCGGCCATCCGCACGTTGGGGGCGACACCGACGATGCCGACACCGTTGCGGGCCGCGGCGATCGTGCCGGCCACGTGGGTGCCGTGGTCGCTCGTCGTCGGGTACCAGCCGGTCGCGGAGAGGTCGGGACGGCCCGCGTCGGTGCAGTTGACGGAGTCGGGGACGTCGATGTTGGCGGCGAGGTCCGGGTGGTCGGGGTCGATGCCGCTGTCGAGGACGCCGACGAGGACGTTGCGTGAGCCGTCGGTGATCTTGTGGGCCTGGTCGGCCTTGATCATCGTCATGTCCCACTGCTCGGTCTCGCGCGGGTCGCTCGCCGCGGCGGGCGACTCGTCGGACTCGAGGTCGCCGTTGAACTCCTTCTTCGCGCCCTGCTTGTAGCCGGACGCGCCGCGGCCCCAGGACGCCCCCGCGACCTCGGGTGTGCCCTCGGACACGGCGACGGTGCGCGTCGCCCCGACGGACTCGACGGCGTTGGCGCCCTTCGCGAGGACGTCCGCGCGGAAGGTCGAGACCTTCGAGTGCGCGATGACGACGCCGATCTGCGGCCAGGACTGGACGACGACGCCACCCGCGGCCTTGACCGCCGTCTCGACGAGGCGGGTCTGTCCGGGGTTGGCGATGCGGGCATTGACGACGTAGCTCGTCAGCTGGCCATCGGGGGTCTTGATGGTGACCGGCGTCGATACCGGCTCGGCGTCGCTCGCGGCGACGGCGACGCCACCGAAGGCGGCCGTCGAGGCGAGGGCGAGCGACGCGACGGCGACGACGCCGCGTCGGGTCAGGCAGGGGTGTCGCATGTGGTGAGCTCCCGTGGTGTGAGGGACTGTGTCCTTGCCCGAATGGGGCATGCCACCACATTCTGTGACGGAACCGTCATGAGCGCGCGCCGAGATTCGAGGGCACCCTTCGGCTGCCGTCGGGGGCCTCACGGCAGCCCGTCGCAGCACCCTTCAGCCGTGGTCGGGCGCCTCAGGGCAGCCCGTCGCCGGCTGGTGGTTCGCCTTGCAGAGCCCGCGCCGGCGCGCTTTGTCTCGGTCAGCTCGGGTCGAACTCGCGCGTCAGGGGCGCCAGCGCGATGAGCAGGAGGAGCGAGGCGAGCGGGGTCAGCCCCCAGGGGAGCAGCAGCACCGCGACGGCAGCCGCGGCGAGCGCCAGCGACCCGACCGGCAGGCGACCCTCGACGGTCAGGGCGATGAGCACGACCGCGAGGGCCACGCCGGTGAGGACGGCCCCGCCCGACGAGAGGGCCGCGGGGAGCGTGTCGCCGAGCAGCCCCGTCGAGTGTCCGATCCAGACGGCACCTGTGGCGCCGGCGCCGAACGCGGCCAGCAGCGCCGCCGGCACCGCGAGCGGGAAGTGACGCAGGCGACCGCCGAGAGTGCCTGTCAGCCAGGCGAACCCACCGACGGACAGGACCAGCAGCACGCCCGCCGCGACCGACAAAGCGCCCTGGTCGTGGGCGGCCGCGAGCCCGCCCAGGCCACCGACGCCGTCGAGCGTGTCCAGGCCTTCGAGACCGTCGACCCAGTCGACGATGCCGTGGCTGAACAGCAGGAGCGGCGCCGCGAGGGCGAGGAGCGGTATGCGGTCAGCGGCCGTACGCAGGCCGCTTCGCGAGGGTGCCCGGGTGGGCGAGGGCGTGCTCGCGAGGCTGGCGGACGTGGCAGCGACGGCGCGCATCGAGCGGGGTGAAGCGACAGTGTCGGCGTGGGCGTCAGCGGCCGTGGGGGAGCCGGTCGGGCGGGCCGGCGTCAGCGTGCTCGTCGTCATGCCTCCAGCGTGGCGGTGGGCGGCGACGGTGCCCATCGGGGTCGACCCCGAGACGTCCCCGAACGGTCCCTGAGAGGGAGGCCCTGACCCTCGACCTTTTTGTCCATTTCAGAGACTTTGACCGCCTTTGGTCATACCGTGCGACTGTGGGGGTCGAGGTCAGGGGTCGACCCGTCAGGCTCAGGTCGAAGGGGTAGACATGTCGGTGCGCTTCAACGCTCCTCCCGGATGGCCGGTTCCGTCGTCGTCCTGGGCGCCTGCTGACGATTGGATGCCGGACCCGAGTTGGCCGACTCCGCCGCGTGGCTGGACCTTTTGGGTCGTCGTCGACTCCCGTTCCGCCGGACCGGGACTGGCCGAGATGGTCGAGCAGGCACAGCTGGCCGGGATGGCCGCGATGGCCGGGATGGCCGGCACGCCCCCACGCCTCGGCACCCCGCCACGCTCGACGGCAGCCACGTACGGCACGGACCGCGGCAGCTGGCTCGCCAGCCTGCGCGAGCGAGCCTCGTCCGACACGCTCGTCGGGGCAACCGCACCGGCAGCAACCGCACCGGCAGCGGTCGTGCAGCCGGTGCCGACCCGCGTCGCGGCGGACAGCTCCTGGGAGCTCGACAGCCTCATGACTTCTGCGGGCCGGCTGGACAGCTGAGGTGAACCTGCTTCTCAGGGTCGCACCCGAGGTGCGACTCAGTGCCTCGACGTCCGGGCTGCGTGCCTCACTCGTCGCTGCCCAGGGGGTGCGCGTCGGCACCGGCGTCGGCTCGCGACCTCCGGCGGCTGGGTCCGGCGGTTCCAGTGGGTCCGGCGGGTCCGGCTGGGACCGGGACCAGCGAACCACCTCTCTCGCCGAGCTCGAGGTGCGGGCCCGCCACGCCCAGGCGTCCGGCGACCTCCACGCCCTGAGCTCGATCGAGGAGGCTCTCACCTCGCAGCACCTCGAGACCCACCCGCCGCGCCGTCGCCCGGAGCCGCCGCAGCACGCGGTGATGTCCGCGAAGGAGCGCAACCTGCTGCAGCGCACTGCTCTGCACGCCGCCTTGCCGCAGGTGTCGGTCTTCAAGCGCGCGGCGCGCAACAAGGCCAGGGCCATCGCCGAGACGGAGGCCGACGGCTTCAGCCGAACCCTCGACGTGGCGCAGGCCGTCATCGCCCAGCATCGGGCCGCAGCCCTCGACGACCAGTGGAACGACCTGGCCAACCACGACCGCTGCGCCGTCATCGCCGAGCTGGACGCCGACTTCGCCGCTGCCGCGTGCGGCTGCACGTGCGTCGACGCCGGCTGGGACGCCGACACGTCGCGCGGCTACGTCACGATCGTGGCCCGGTACCCATCGCTCGACATCGTGGCCGAGCGCGGACCCGGCGTGTCCTCGAGCGGACGCCGGATGCTGCGTCGGCGCACCCAGGCCGAGCGCAACGTCCTCTACCTCACTGGCCTGGCGTCCTTCGCCCTCGCTGCTGCGCGGCGCGCGATCAGCGTCGCGGTGGCGGCAGACGACGTCCACGTCGTCATCGTGCGACCGGCCGAGGCGGGCGGTGGGCTCGAGCCGATCTACGTCGGCAGCCTGAGTCGTGAGGCCGTCACGCTGCGCCCCGCACTCGCCGACCCGGTGCCGCTGCTGCTCGGGTCCGCGGTCCGGCCGCTCAGCTTCGACGGGCCGGCCCACGACCTCGTGGCCATGGCCCGCGACGACGCCGTCATGGACATCGTCCGGATGTGCACCGAAGCGCTCGAGGATCACGCGATCGACAGCGCGCTCGAGGGAGTGCTCGACGGTGCTCGCCAGGCTGGCGCGGACGAGCAGGCGCGGCCGCGCGTCGACTGACTCACGCCCGCTGGACGTCCGGGCCGCCCAGAGCTTGTCGGCGAAACGGGCCCGAGCCGGCGCAGCCGCGCGTCGACTGACTCGCTCCGGCTGGAGGTCCGCTCAGAGGTCGCGCTGTACCAAGCGGCGCAGCGCGACGGCGGCGACCGGACGGTAGCCGATGACCGCGAAGGCCGGAGCGTCGATGACGAGCTCCGTGGTGCAGCCGCCCGGCGCGGTGCGGATGACGTGGTCGAGGGTGGCGTGCACCGGACCGAACCGCACGTGCCAGCTCCACTGCATGGCCTCGGGGTCGACGGTCAGCACCTCGAACGGCACGCGCACTCCCAGCGGCCCCACGACGAGGCCGGTGAGCCCGGGCTCGATGCGCGGCCTTGCGGCTATGACCTCCTGGATCTGCGGTGACCAGGTCGACCAGAGGCCGACGTTCTCATAGCGGGTCCAGGCGTGGGCGGGGTCCGCGCCCCCGATGGCGGTGATGGTCGCGCGCACGGAGATCCGTCGTCGCTCAGGCGCCGTTGCCGGTGGAGGTCGGTGCCGACGAGGTAGGTGCCGGCGAGGTAGGTGCCGGCGAGGTCGGTGACGGCGAGGTCGGTGACGGCGAGGTCGGTGAAGCTGAGGTCGGTGAAGCTGAGGTCGGTGTCAGTGAGGTTCCTGTCGGCGCTTCCGGAGCCGGTCCGTCGACGTTGACCGTCGGCGTGCCCGAGCCGCAGCGCACGATGACGGCACGGGACGTGCTCTCGCCCGGGTTCGACTCGCGGTGCACGGCGCCGGCAGGCACCCGGAGGAAGTCGCCCGGACCGGCCTCGACGACGACCGCACCGCCCGGCCCCGACTCGAGTCGCATCCGGCCCGAGACGACGTAGAGCGTCGTGTCGTGCTCACCGTGGTGGTGCCATCCGGAGGCCGTGCCGGCCTCGGTGTCGACGGTGCCCGACCACATCGACTCGGTGTGCAGGGCGAGCTGCCGGCTCATCCCCGGCGTCGGGTCGGCCGGGCTGAGGGCATCGCCCGGCACGTGGGTGCAGGGCTGGGCTGGGTCGCTGGGCTCCGTCATGAACCCATCAAACCCCTATGTGCAGGTCCGCGTGCGCTCGCCGGGGGAGGCGCCGGGGTGCCGGGCGCGCGTGTCGGACGCGTGGTCGTGACGGGCGGCTGTCGTCCGGCGGCACTTGTTTGACAAGGTTGGCGCATGAGGACCGACCACTTCATCCGATTCGAGCGCGTCGACTCCGTCGAGGAGACGACACACGGCCTGCTGGCCCGCCTGCACGGAGAGCTCCTGCGCGTCGACGTGGTGCGCCCCGACGTCGTGCGCCTCCAGCTCAGCCGCGGCGGGTCGTTTGACCCGAAGCCGACGTATGCCGTGTGCGTCGACCCGCTTGCGGCTGACGCCGAGGGGCCGGTGGCGTGGCAGGCCGAGTCCGGTGACGAGGCGTGGCGGATCGTGACGGACGACCTCGTCGTGACGCTGTGGCTCGACCCCTTCCGGGTGGACGTGCACCGCACCGACGGGTCGGTCGTCATCGAGTCGGTCGCCGACTCGGACGGGCGCTACTGGACCTACGCGACGCTCAACGACGCGTGGACGACGCGGCGCCGGATCGGTCGTGACGACGCGGTCTACGGGCTCGGCGAGAAGGGCGGTCACCTCAACCGGCGCGGCCGTGACTTCACGATGTGGAACACGGACGTCCTCAACGAGCACTCGACCGCCGAGTTCCGCGCCGGGCTCGAGCTCGACGACCTGCGCTCCGACATGACGAGCACCGAGTTCGACCCCTACTACGTCACGATCCCGTTCTTCTACCAGCGCGACGCGACCACGGCTGCTGCCGCCGGATCGTTCGTCGACAACGGTTACCGCGGGGCCTACGAGTTCAGCCACGAGGACGAGTACCGCGTCACCTTCAACGGCGGCCAGTGGACCGAGTACGTCTTCGCCGGCCCGTCGATGGCCTCGATCCTCGAGCGTTACACCTGGCTGACCGGCCGTGCGTCGCTGCCTCCGATCTGGGCCCTCGGCTACCAGCAGTGCCGATGGCACGCGTACTCCCAGGCAGACGTCGAGCGCCTCGCGAAGCGCTTCCGCGACGACGAGTTCCCTTGCGACGCCATGTGGCTCGACATCGACTACATGGACGGCTACCGCGTCTTCACGTGGGACTCGACCCGCTTCCCGGACCCCGAGGGCATGCTCAAGGGGCTGGCCAACGAGGGCTTCCGCACGATCACGATCGTCGACCCGGGGGTCAAGCACGACCCGGGCTACGAGGTCTACGACGACGGGCTCGAGCAGGAGGTGTTCTGCCGCACCGAGGGCGGCGACACCTACATCGGTCAGGTCTGGCCGGGCAACACGGTCTTCCCCGACTTCGCCACGCCCGAGGCCCGCGCGTGGTGGGGCGACCTCAACGCGCGGCACGTCGAGTCGGGGCTGGCGGGCATTTGGAACGACATGAACGAGCCGGCCACCGGTGAGATCCCGCCGCAGCCGATGCTGTTCGACAAGGGCCGGGCCTCCCACGAGCGGTTCCACAACCAGTACGCGCTGCTCATGGCGATGGGCACGATCGAGGGCCTGCGCGCCGCACGCCCGGAGGCGCGCACGTTCATCCTGTCGCGGGCCGGTTTCGCCGGCATCCAGCGCTACGCCGCGAACTGGATGGGCGACAACCAGGCGCGCTGGGACCACCTCTGGGTCAGCATGCCGATGGCGTGCGGCTTCGGCCTGTCCGGCCAGCCCTTCGTCGGCGCGGACATCGGCGGCTTCCAGGGCGACACGAACCCGGAGCTCTTCCTGCGCTGGATGCAGATGGGCACGCTGACACCCTTCTGCCGCAACCACTCCGAGACGAACAACATCGACCAGTACCCGTGGTCGTTCGGCCCTGAGATCCACGAGCTCGCCCGAGAGGCCGTGCGGTTGCGCTACCGGCTGATGCCCTACATCTACACGGCGTTCGTGCGGGCGACGGAGACGGGGGAGCCGGTGCAGCGGCCGCTGGTCCTCGACTACCAGGACGACCAGGAGGTCGTCGACATCGACGACCAGTACCTCTTCGGCCGCGACCTGCTCGTGGCGCCGGTGACGCAGCAGGGGCAGACCTCACGCACCGTCTACCTGCCGGCCGGCGACTGGTACGACTGGCACTCCGGTGAGCTGCACCCGGGCAGCCAGCGGATCACGGTGGAGACACCGCTCGAGCGCCTCCCGCTCTTCGCACGGGCCGGCGCGGCGATCCCGATGTGGGCCGAGGCGCCGCCCTCGACCGACGGCTACCGCCCGGAGTCGGTCGAGTTGCACGTCTTCGAGCCGGTCGTCGACGGCCGCTGGGAGTCGACGCTCGTCGAGGACGACGGCCTGACCGTCCCGGGGGACGAGACCGGCGGCGAGTCCGCGCGCCTCACCACGACCGTCGTCGTCGCCCGCTCGGGTGGCGAGGTGTCGGTCGAGCACACGACCGCGGGGCCGGGGTATGCCGGTCACGCGCGGACGCGCTTCGACGTCGTGCGCCACACCCCCTCTGAGGCGCCGACGTCGTAGCGGGCGCCCGGGTGGGTCCGAGCCGTTCGCTGGAATCGCGGCGCACGGCATACGCCCCGCTCGGGGTTGGTGCGAGCCGTTCGCCGGGACCGCGGCGCACGGCATACGCCCCCGGCCGGATGGATGCGAGCCATTCGCCGGGACCGTGGCGAACGGCATACGCCCCGCCCGGGGTGGGTGCGAGCCGATCGCGGGGACCGCGGCGCACGGCATACGGCCCCACTGGGTATGCGGTCGGGACAGTCCGTTCGAGCGCGCTCGTGCGGGTGAACCCACGAACGGAAGACTGACGCGCATGGCTGACACGGCTGAGACCGCGGACCGGGCGGACGCGACGGACCCCGCGTCGGGAGCCCCGAAGGAGTCGGAGGGCGGGAGCATGCTCACCGTCCTCATCGCGCTGGCGATGAACACGCTCATCGCGCTCGCGAAGTCGGTCGTCGCGGGCATCACCGGCTCGGCGTCGATGGTCGCGGAGGCCGCGCACTCGTGGGCCGACGCGGGCAACGAGATCTTCCTCGTCATCGCTGAGCGGCGTGCGGCTCAGAAGCGGGACGCGACGCACCCCTTCGGCTACGGGCGGGAGGCGTACGTCTGGTCGATGTTCGCGGCGTTCGGGCTCTTCGGCGCCGGCGCGGTCGTGTCGGTGTGGCACGGCATCTCGGTGCTCGGGCACGAGGAGCCGGAGACGTCGTACGGGTGGGCGTATGCCGTGCTGGCCATCGCGTTCGTGCTCGAGAGCGTGTCGTTCGTTCAGGCGACGCGGCAGACGCGGTCCGAGGCGCGGGCTCGCGGGCTGCGGCCCCTGGCCTTCATCGCGAACACGTCGAACCCGACCCTGCGCGCGGTCTTCGCCGAGGACGCGGCCGCCCTCGTCGGCCTCCTCATCGCGGGAGCGGGCATCGCGCTGCACCAGGTCACGGGCAACGCGGTCTGGGACGCGATCGGCTCGATCCTCGTCGGACTGCTGCTCGGCGTCGTCGCCATCTTCCTCATCGGGCGCAACCGCGACTACCTCGTCGGGCAGACGGTGCGGCCGGAGCTGTGGGCGCGCGCGTTCGACGACTTGAACGACAGCGGCGAGGTGGAGCGAATCACCTTCCTGCACCTCGAGTTCGTCGGTCCGGGACGGGTGTTCCTCGTCGCCGCCGTCGACCTGACCGGTGACGACAGCGAGGCGACGGTCGCCAACCGGCTCGCCGCACTCGGTCGCCGCATCGAGGAGAACGAGCTCGTCGAGCGGGCCATGGTCACCTTGTCCCGGACGGACGCACCGAGCATCGAGCGACCGGCGCTCTCCTGATCCGCGAAGAACGCGGTCGGCTGTCGGCCGTCGTCGGCGGCGGCGCCTGAGGGATGGTCGTGGGTCGGCTCCCGCGGCTTGCTCGCTGTCGCGGCTGGGATCGTCGGCAGCCCGAAAGCCCCGCCGACTCGGCGGGGTGCGGGGCGGGGCAGTCAGGTGTGCCAGGTGACGCCGAGCGCGGTGACCGTCGCCGTGAGGTCCCGGTCGTGGACCACGGTGTGGTGCTTCTGGCACACGAGGGCGCCGGTCTCGACGGAGGTGTGGCCGCCGCGGGACCAGTAGACGGTGTGGTGGACGTCGCACCAGCTGGCGGGCACGGTGCATCCCGGCCAGGTGCACTCCCGGTCACGGGCGATCAGAGCCAGGCGTTGGGCCCGGGTGTGGAGCCGCTCACCGCGGCCGACGTCGAGCGGCTCGCTCTGGCCGCCGAGCACCATGGGGATGATCTCGGCGTCGCAGGCCATCCGTCGCACGACGCCGGGAGACAGCACGTCTCCGCTCAGCGTGACGCCTGTGCCGCGGAGCTCGCCGACGAGCGTGTCGTGGTCGATGAGGACGACCACCTTGGCCTTGTCGGTGGTCGGCACACCCTTCGCCGAGGCGACGCCGCGCTGGACCATGGCGAGCAGTGCGTCCATGCGGCGCTTCGCCGGCGTGCGTTGGTCGGGCGCCAGGGTGCGTCCCTGCTCATCCTTCTCGGGGGTCGGGATGGAGAGCGGGTCGATGGCGGACTTGAGGATCGCGGCGCCCTCGGGGTCGAGCACGCCGCGGAGGCCGACCATCCCGGTGGCGTTGGGCCGGGTGAACCACAGGCCGCGGGCGTCGCGTCGACCGCGGTCGAGGGCGTCCTCGTCGCGCGGCGGGCGGACCTGCTCGGTGTGGTGCCGGACGAGGCGGGACAGCTCCTCCGGCCGCAGCTGGCGGGCCTGGTCGGTGAGGTCGTCGAGGGCGGTCGCGAGGTCCTGCGGGTCGGCGACCGGACCCGTTCGGGCATCGAACTCGACGATCTGCGCCGCGTTGCCGACGGTGACCTGCTGGGTGACGACGAGCAGGCGCAGACGGGCCCACCGGGCGTCGGCCAAGGCGGTGCCGACTGCGACCAAGGCCTTGGCCTGCCCTGCGGTCAACGACGCGTCGTGGCTGCGCAGCCAGTCGGCGCGCGACAGCCCGTCAGGTGCGTCGACGCCTCGGGACACGAGCTCGGAGACGATGTTGACGAGCGTGACCTCGTGGTTGCGGCGCTGCTCGGCGACCCGCTCGGCCGCCGCGGTGAGATCGGCAGTTGCGTGCCGGTCGAGGGCGAACCCGGCCACCGCGTCCATCGCGATCGCCCCCTGACGATCGCTGTCCCCGCAGTCATCCATCCGTGCTGCCGCCCGTTCGGCCCTCGCCGTGATCCAGACCGGGTCGTCGACCATCCCGTGCCACTCCGACTCGGAGAGCGGCCGCAGTGCGCGGAGGTCGAGCGACTCGGCAGCCTCCGGCGCCAGCTCGGACCAGGGTCCGTGCGCGACGGTGACCGGCCGCGACTGCGGGGCCACGCGGCGGCGGCCCCCGTGACCCTTGTGGGCCGCCGTCCCGGCGGGCGCGGAGGCCGCGTCGTGCGCGGACGGGGGTGACGGCATACGACCAGCGAAGCGCTCCCAGAAGTCGCTCGCGGACGTGCCCCCGCTGGAGCGCTGTCGCGACTCCATGTCGGCGAGCCGGCTCCTCAAGAGCTCGAGCACGTCTGCGTCCCCTGCCATGAAACGACACTACGGGCGACCACCGACAGTCCCTCACGACGCAACCGGGCATGGTCCGGCCGTCAGACGTGACCCCTTCGCACGTGGGCTCGGACCCTTGATCCCGTCATCCGACCCTAGGTAGAATACGACTATGCCACCTCGGATGACCATCGCCACCCGCCTGGTCCTACAGGTGCTCTTCACCGACCTCGGCACGGAGTGGTACGGCTCGCAGATCGGTCAAGTCGCCGGGCTGCCCAGCGGCACCGTTCATCCGATCTTGGCGCGCCTCGAGCGGGTCGGCTGGCTCGAGTCCCGGTGGGAGGACATCGACCCGAGCCTGGAGGGGCGGCCGGCGCGTAGGTACTACCGACTGACGGAGTCGGGTGCCACCCAGGCGCGGAGGGCCCTGGCCTCCGCGCGCCGGCCGCAGTCCGGCTTCGCCCCGATCCCCAAGGAGGGACTGTCATGAGAAGGAAGCAGTCGAAGGCGTCGGTGCGGTTCGCCGTGTCGGCCATGGAGCGCGCCACCGAGGGCGTGCCTTCGGAGACGCGCAACCGCTACCACGACGAGCTGGTCGCCGAGATGCATTCCCTCGGACGCATCGCGGCCTGGCGCTATGCGGTCGGGGTCGCCGCGTCAGCGGGCTCGATGCACGGCGCCCTCACCGACGGCGGTCCGCAACCCGCACCCGTGGCCCGACGTGCCTTCGGCTGCCGCACCAACACCCACCACGTCTGGATGACGACCCACACGACGGACGGCAAGCTCTACCGAGCCTGTGCCAGGTGCGGCAAGGTGTACGTGAACACCGGCCGGGCCGGCGTGATCGGCGGCTGACGGAGGCGTTCGTCACCAGCGCCACCGACGCGGAGACCGTGGGGGACTTGGACGTATGCGTCGTCTGCCGACCGTCCCGACGTGCGCCCTTCGCCTCTGGGCGGGCTCATGTCCACTGCGGCACGGCAAGGGTGAGGACGTGGCCGCGCGACGGCACCCGCGAGCCGTGGGCGTGACAGGCTGAGCGCGTGTTTCGGCTACCTGAGGCGTGGGTGTGGGACTTCTGGCTCGTCGACGACGGCGAGCAGTACCACCTGTTCTTCCTCTACGCGTCCCGCGCGCTGCGCGACCCACACGCCCGGCACTTCCGCGCGTCCGTCGGGCACGCGGTGTCAACAGACCTGACGTCGTGGGAGCGGGTCGTCGACGCGCTCGTGCGCTCGGATGCGCCGGCCTTCGACGACTGCGCGACGTGGACCGGGGCGGTCGTGCGGCACCCGGACGGGCGGTGGTTCATGTTCTACACCGGGGTGACGCTCGAGCCGGCCCCCCGGGCGAACATCCAGTCCATCGGGTATGCCGTGTCCTCCGATCTCTACGTGTGGGACAAGGCTCCCGGGCCGGTGCTCTCGGCGGACCCGCGGTGGTACGAGAAGTACGCCGACGGGCAGTGGCGCGAGGAGGCCTTCCGCGATCCGTGGGTCCTCCCCGACCCGGACGGCGACGGGTGGCACATGCTGATCACGGCGCGCGCCAACCACGGCGACGCCTACGACCGCGGCGTCGTCGGGCACGCCTGGTCGGCTGACCTGGAGCACTGGGAGCTGCGGCCGCCGCTGACCGAGCCGGGGCAGGGCTTCGGCCAGCTCGAGGTGCCGCAGCCCTTCGTCGTGGACGGCCGGCAGGTGCTGCTCTTCAACTGCCTCATCGGCGACATGCCGGAGGCGGCGGGGGCCGGTGGCGCGACGGGCGGGGTGTGGATCGCTGACGCGAAGTCGCCGCTCGGGCCGTATGACATCGCGGGAGCTCGGGTGATCGACGACCCGTCGCTTTACGTCGGCAAGTTCATCACCGACCGGGAGACGGGGGAGACGAGGTTCCTCGCGTTCGTGCACGACCGCGACGGCGCCTTCGTCGGCGAGATCACCGACCCGTATGGCGTGAGCTGGGAAGGCGACCGCCTGGCCTTCGCGCCGCTGGGCCGGTGATGGCCCGGCGGCGTTGAGTCCCGGGCTCGTTTCCGCGGGGTGGGGTGGGACGGACTGGTGCCGGCGCAGCCGTTCTCCTCTCGCGGTGGCAGCGGCGGTGGGATCGTGGGGCGGATGAGGGTGCTCTTCGCCGCGGTGCCCGCCCACGGACACACCTATCCACTCGTGCCGCTGGCCGTCGCGTTCCAGAGCTTGGGCGCCGAGGTCCTCTTCGCCACGGGGTCGCAGTTTCTGGACCGGTTACCCGTGCCGACTGCCCTCGGCGCCGAGCCGGGCTGGCGTCTGGTCGACGGCCATGCCGAAGCGTTCCAGGACCGACCTGGTGGCCGGCCGCCGCCCGACGACGACTTCGCCCGGCTGCTCTTCGTCGACATCACCAGCTCGCACCTGCTCGAGCCGACCAGCAAGGTGATTGAGCAGTGGCGTCCGGAGCTGGTCATCGTCGAGCAGACGAACGTCGCGGGCATTGTCGCGGCCAAGCGGATCGGTGCCCCGACGGCCCTCTTCAGCGTCGTCGGCTGGGGTCCGCGGTGGGACGGTGTCTACCAGGCGGTGATCGAGCGCTGGGGCAGCGAGCTGCGCGGCACCGACGGATCCGCGGTCTCCGCCGTGACCGACCTCGTGGACGTCTACCTCGAGGCGCACCCGGCCTTCCTGCGTGAGGCGCAAACAGGGTCGGAGGACGCCGCTTTCGCGTCGCTGCCGCCCTTCCCGACCCTTGAGGTGGCACCGCACGCGTGGTCCGAGTCCGGCCCGCCGGTCCCGGAGTGGCTGATGAGGGACCGTGGTCCCGGCGACCCGCCGAGGGTGCTGCTGACGCTCGGGACGATCTTCGGCAACAGCGCGACCCTCCTCGCGGTCGCCGACGAGGTGGCGGCTGCGGGCTGCGAGGTCCTCGCCGTCACCGGTCAGGCCGGCGCGGCCGACGAGGTCGATCATGAGCATCCGTCGGTGCACGTCGAGTCGTTCGTCGACCAGGTATCGGTGCTGGGGCACGTCGACCTCGTGGTGCACCACGGCGGCTCGGGGACCGTGCTGGGCGCCGTCCAGCACGGGCTGCCGCAGGTCGTGGTGCCGCAGGGCGCGGACCAGTTCTGGAACGGCAACCGTCTCGTGGAGCAGGGCGCCGGCAGGGTCGTGCTGCCCGGCGCGGTTCCCGGGCGCGTCCGCGAAGCGGTGACCGCGCTCGTCGACCCGGCCGCACCGGAGAGGGCGGCGGTCCGTCGGCTGCGGGCGCAGCTGGGCCGACTGCCCGAGCCCGGCGTCGTGGCAGCGGAGCTCATGCGCAACTGGGCGCCGGGGCGCCGCAGCCACTGACCTCAGGGCAACGAAGGGGTCGGTGTGAGACTTCTGGCTCGACGACGACGGCGAGCAGTACCACCTGTTCTTCATCTACGCGTCCCGCGCGCTGCGCGATCGCACGCCGGCACTTCCGGGCGTCGATCGGGCATGCCGCATCCTCCGGCCTCGTCTTGCAGGAGCGCTTGGTCGATGCGCTCGGACGCGCCGGCCTTCGACGACCTCGCGACGTGGACCGGGTCGATCGTGCGTCACCCGGACGGACGGTCGTTCATGTTCTACACCGCTTCGACGCTGGTGCCCGAGGCGAGCGCGAACCTCCAGTCCATCGGGTATGCCGTGTCGACCGACCTCTTCGAGTGGCACAAGGCGCCGGGGCCGGCGCTGCAGGCGGACGGGCTCATGCACGAGAGGTATGCGCCGCCGCCGGAGGGCAACTGGCACGACGAGGCCTTCCGGGACCCATGGGTTCTTCGGGATCCGGGTGGGGACGGGGGCACATGATGTTCACGGCGCGGTCCGTGGCAGGGCCTGCTGGGGATCCATCGGACACGAGGACCGTGGGGTGGTCGGGCACGCCTGGTCTTCTGACCTGGAGAGCTGGGAACTGCGGCCGCCGCTGTCAGAGCCCGGGCAGGGGTTCGGGCAGCTCGAGGTGGTGCAGCCGTTCGTCGTCGACGGCCGGCAGGTGCTGCTCTTCAACTGCATGGTCGGGGACATGCCGGAGAAGGCCCGCGCGGGTGGCGTGACGGGCGGGGTGTGGATCGCGAAGGCGGAGGGGCCGCTCGGGCCCTACGACATCGCCGGCGCCCAGGTGATCGACGACCCATCGCTCTACGTCGGAAAGTTCGTCACCGACCGGGCGACGGGGGAGGCGAAGTTCCTCGCGTTCGTGCACGACCGCGACGGCGCCTTCGTCGGAGAGATCACCGACCCGTATGCCGTCACCTGGGACGGCGACCGCCTCGCCCTCACGCCGACGCTGAGTTCGGCGGCCACAGCGCGCGACTGAGCTTCGGCGTGCCGTCGCCTCCCGCGGTTCGAGGGCCGCAATGACTAGGCTTCCTGTGTCATTGCGGCCCGACGGGCTTCCCACGGACATGCCCCCCACACCGCACGAGTCACTTCGTGCTGCCAGGGGACCTGTTCGTGCACCTACTCCGGACCTCCGTTCGAGGCTTCTCCGCCTTGGAGGCACACCTGGCTGATCGCATCGCCGAGCAGATGAGCATCCAGACGGGCCGCCGTCCGGCTGCGAGTGAGTCGCGGTCGTGGGAGCGGAGTCTGCCGGCGCTCCAGGCGGACCTCGTGTCGGCCGGTCTCGACGACGTCGAGATGCTCATCGAGTACCAGCTGCCGCTGACGAGCAAGCGGGCGGATGTCGTGCTCGCGGGCAAGCACCCAAAGACCGGGCTACCCTCCTATGTGGTGGTCGAGCTCAAGCAGTGGAGCTCAGCCGAGAGTTTCGAGGGCAGCGAGACGCTCGTGACCGTCGAGCAGTATGGCCGACGCGCGGTCACGCACCCGGCATTGCAGGTCGCCGACTACTGCGACTATCTGTCGTCGTTCACCGTCATGCTGGCCGAGCAGCCGCACTCGCTCGCCGGTGTCGCCTACCTGCACAACGCGACCGATCTGGGCGTCTCAGATCTCCTGACTTTGAAGCGGACGAAGCAGGGAGCGCTCTTCACCGGCCAGCGTCGTGGCGCCTTCGTCGAGTATCTGCGTTCGCTGCTCGCCCCCGGCGAGGGCGGAGCCGAGGCTGCGGATGCGCTGCTGCGGAGCAAGATCACGCCGAGCAAGCAGCTGCTGGCGGTGGCTGCTGAAGAGGTGCAGAACCGGGAGCAGTTCGTCCTGCTCGACGAGCAGCGGGATGCCTATGAGCACGTGATGCACGCGGTTGAGCGAGCCCGCCGGTCGCACACGAAGACAGCGGTGGTCGTGAGCGGCGGCCCTGGCAGCGGCAAGTCGGTCATCGCCCTGTCGCTGATAGGAGAGATGTCACGCCAGGGTCGTGCCGTCATGCACGCGACCGGGTCGCGATCCTTCACCATGACGCTGCGCAAGGTCGCAGGCAAACGAGCACCGCGGGTGCAGAAGCTCTTCACCTACTTCAACTCGTTCATGACCGCAGAGCCGAACGACCTCGACTGCCTCATCCTCGACGAGGCGCACCGCATCCGGGAGACGTCCGTCAGCCGATACACCCGCAAGGAGTTCCGCACTGCTGGGCGTCTGCAGATCCACGAGTTGCTCTCCGCGGCAAGGGTTCCGGTGTTCCTCCTCGACGAACACCAAGTGGTGCGGCCTGGCGAGATGGGAACCGTCGAGGACATCGAGGCACACGCAGAGGCTCTCGGGCTGAAGGTCGAGCACATCAACCTCAACGACCAGTTCCGCTGCGGCGGGTCCGAGGTCTACGTCGACTGGGTGCTGCGACTATTGGGCCTCAAGCCGGGCGGCCCAATCGAGTGGAAGGGCGACGACGGCTTCAGCGTGTCAGTGGCTGACACGCCGGAGGAACTCGAGCACATCCTCGCGACGCGCCAAGGCGACGGCTACTCGGCGCGCATGGCCGCCGGCTACTGCTGGCCGTGGAGCGATCCTCGCCCCGATGGGTCCCTGGTGAACGACGTCGAGATCGACGGCTGGTCGCAACCGTGGAACCTCCGCGGCGACAGGGCCGTCGGCGGCGCGCCTCCAGCCGCCCTGTGGGCGAATGACCCTGCAGGCTTCGGCCAGGTCGGCTGCGTCTACACGGCTCAGGGCTTCGAGTACGACCACGCCGGCGTCATCATTGGTCCGGACTTCGTCTGGCGCGACGATGGTTGGCGGGCGGTGCGCGAGGAGAATCGCGACCCCGACTTCCGCAACAGGGCGAAGGTGAGCGGCCAAGAGTTCGACCGCTTGGTACGCAACGTCTACAAGGTGCTACTCACGCGAGGTATGCAGAGCGTCACCGTCTATTCCACAGATGCGCCAACTCGCGAGCTCTTGCGAAAACTAGTTGACTTGTCGGCTCGATAGGACCCACCGCAACCACGGCAATAGGACGCACCGCCTGTGGCGACCACCAGCTTCTGTCTCACGAAGCTGCGAAGCTCACAGCATGCCTGACAAATCAGTTCTGGAGCGCTGGATGGTAGAAGCCCTGAAGGAGCATGGCGGCTTAGCGGATCTTCTCGATGTGTGCAAGACGGTCTGGCGCAGGCATGAGGGCGACCTACGGTCGGCTGGCGATCTTTTCTACACCTGGCAGTACGACGTCCGGTGGGCTGGGACGAAGGTCCGGCAGCGAGGAGTCCTCGCCCCGGCTTCGCGTGAGAAGGCCAGAGAGCCGTGGCAGCTGACCTAGATCCGCCGGTCACTCCCATAGGGATGCAGGGTGGCGCGACGGTCGTGCTTTGGCAAGGCGCGAAGAAGGCGGCCGTGCGTTCAGGCTGCGCGGGTGCCAGGGCGGAGCGGACGGTAGAGTTGGACACCCCGATCGCTGGACTAATCACTCTTTTTTAGCGCTCGGCCCGGGTGGACAGCCCCTGGATGCAACGGAAGTCGCCTAGATTTCCGCGAGCGTGCTCATGTCGTTGTCACCCGCCCAGAACGCGTGATCGGGCCACCGTGTGAGGGCCCACTCCACGATGTCCTCGGTTCTACTGGCGATGCTGTCTGGGTTCCACTGCGGGTAGGCGTCGTAGATATGTTTGGTCGTGGAAAAGACGGTCTCATTGCCGAGTTTGTCTCGTGCGCTCTCCCAGCTGCTCGAGCCTTTGGTGCTGTTTGCCTCGTTCGAGAGAGGGACAAGATTGCCCCAGGTGTGAAGAAGGCGTGCGTGCTCGTGCTCAGTGAAGATGGTTGCCCAGTCACCCTTGAGAGTCTGAGGCATGACGTGGTCCACAGTGATTGGCGGGAATGTCGACAGCACGTCTCCCGTGGTGTAGCGGCGCTCGTACTCCTCGATGAGGTAGTTGCATACCTTTCGGTGGTAAAGATCTCCTATTCGGATTGCGGCCTCGAATGTCCTGTCATCGGGGTAGAGCACGGTCTTGGAGACGATGCTGCTCCGGACCAGGCCGGGATCTCCTCCCGCGGTCTTCCAGAGCTTCTTGAACACGGCGTGAAGTCCTGTCGGCTCGATGCCGCAGACGGCTCGGCGGACGAGAAACGACTCGATGATGCCCAGGCATGCGGCGGCGTTCGTTGTGTCTACAGACCCCTCGGCGGTACCGGTGAGGAGTTGCATAACGTAGGGGTACGTGGAGCTGGGCCTGTTCAGCGCAACAAGGCGCCGAACCTGCTCCTTGGCCGGCTCGTCAACGAACGACAGCCTCCCCGAGTGGATCGCGTTGTAGGAGTTGAGGTGTCGCCGTAGGACGCGAACCATCGCTTGGACCCTGGCCGAGGCGGGGTCACTCTCACTTTCGCTATCGAGTCTCTGCGAGAGTGTCTTGAATGTTGTGGCCTGGGTTACTGTCTCGTCGAGTGTGAGGGTGAAAGGGAAGAAGTATTTGCTCTTGGCCGCGTCGTCCTCGAAGGCCTGCTCGAAAGGAAGCCAATCATTGCTGAAAGCCTCTTGAGCTTCGCGTGGATCGCGGTCCAAGTGCTTTAGCACGTCGTTCCGAATAAGATCCACGAGACCAAGCCGTTCGCCCTCTTTGTTCAGTCGGTCGAACACCTCATTCGGGTCGTGCTCGTCCCCCAGCCGGATCTCGACAAACTCCAGTTGCTCGAGAAGGACGGCGCGGAGGCTCTCGAGGGCTTCAGCTGCGTCCTTGGGAGGCAGAGGATGACTGGCGGAGCCATCCTGGACCTGGAGACGGGCCTGGACCTGCTTTCGGATCTCGACGTAGCCCTGGCTCATCCGGCCGTCCTTGTCGCCCGCCGCAAGGGCTGGTGCGACGGTTACAGGTGAGTATCCGACCTTTTGCGCCACCGTGTAGAGGATGCTTTCGAACTGCCGAGTGTCGGTCAGAGTCGGTCGCAGGCGGGGCTGGCCCTTGGTCTGAGATTTGGTGCTAATTAGGTAGTCGCTGAAGGTATCGCGGGCCAGACTCCCGGCCGCTTCGCCGAGGTCTGCGGCAACCTCCGCGATTGCGACCAAGGCCAAGTACAGCGTTGTCAAGCGTTGTTGCCCATCAATGATCCAGTAGCGCCCGGCGCGACTCGATCGAGGAGCCGCCTCGATGTCCAGAACGAGCGCACCCAGGAAGCGCTTGTTGTACTCCCCGTCCACGACGGTCTGAATGTCGTCGAAGAGCTGCTTGATGTTCTGCTTGGTCCAGACGTAGCGACGCTGGAACAGCGGACAGGCGAGTTGGACTTCCTCGGAGAACCGGTCAAGCACGAGTACGGGATCGGCATCGAGGGTTTCGGTGGCCACGCTGGGAGCCCTTCCGGTTCGAGTGGAGGTTGCTAGCAGAGTATGGGCGCGGGGTGGCATGGGGGGCGGGTAGGCGCGCCAGCGCCCGGACGCGGGGGCCCCATCGCGGGTCCGATCTTCTCGCGCTGGACGTCCGTCGTAGGCGTCGGCCCCAAGAGAACCCGCGTTGTCGTCGGGCATGCCTGGTCGGCAGACCTCGAGACCTGGGAGCTGCAGCAGCCCTTGTCGTCGCCCGGGCACGGCTTCGGACAGCCCGAGGTGATGCAGCCGTTCGTCATCCACGGACAGGCGACGCCGCTCCCCGTCCCAAGGGACGCGTTGCATTCGCGGCTCTCTCGAGCGCCTTGTGGAGACCCCGGACTGGTGTCAGGTCCCGGGAAAAGTTGAGCGGATAATCGACATCAGCTCGGTTGCTCGCTCGCGATCGAGTTGGATTGATTGGCTGACAGTCCCCTGATCCTTGCGCTCGTCCGAACCGTACGTATCCAGCTGCAAGACCTTGGCTCCTTGGCGCTCTGCGACCTTCCACCCACACGAGCAGGTGGTGTGAGGGCGTGCCGACGTTGCGGATTTGGACTCGAAAAGCTCGGTGATGTATGCCATGAACACGTTCTTACCAGCCGCGAGGCACGCACGTGTTCGGTGACTCAACCCACGGCGCGACAAGAAAGACAAGCGATGAACAACTCAATCCCCACGTCCGTAGCTGATACACCCCAGCGCATAGCCGGCCTGTATCAGCGCCTCACCGACGCATGGGTGCGGGCCGAGCGAGACTATGACACATGGTTCGCCGAAGACTTCGACGAGGGGGACGCTGACGACTGGCGGAGTGCGGGATTCACGGCCTCGGAGGCGGCCGCCTGGGTTGGAGCTGACGCCACGTACGGAGCGTCGTCCAACAGCGCTCGGATCACCATGGCTAGTGCTTGGGTCGTCGCCGGCTTCTCACCTGAGGCAGCAAGTGCGTGGGACGACCTTCTCGCTCATCACGATGCGGCGGAACGGCCGATACTCGCGCGCGAGTGGGCCTCTTCGGGCTTCTCGCTCGACACAGCAAGAGCCTGGATCGAGCGCGAAGATGTCACGACCGCAGTCATATTGGAGAACAACGGCTGGAAGCCGTGGCAGCGCGACATGCTGGACGTCCTCCTCGGACTGCCGGGGACCGATGACCAGCAACGCCTCGAGCACATCGCTTGTGGCTTTGCGCCTGGCAACGTCCTGGACTATGTCAGGGCCGGCGTCGACATCCGCGAGTTCGGGTGGTGGGAACGCCTGAGAAGGCAAGGCGAGGACGTGGATAGCCTTCTTAGCGCAATGGAAGGCGAACGCGAGTGGTCGTACGACATCGCCTTCCGCTTGGACTGGATTCTCGACTCAGCGGCAGGCTCCCCTACCGCCCCTCATCTACGGCGCCCCTCGATCCTCGGCAAACCGGACCCCTACGCGTTCCACCACGAGTACCACTACGCAGAACTGTCCGAATTGCCAGGCCCGAAGCTCATCGAGACCTGGCGGGAGAACGGCGGCGTCCCCGTGCGATGGGGTATCGCTGAATGGTCGGACGGCGGGTGCCCCGAGGACTACGCGTACGAGCCGAGGTTCGACTGGACAGATGAGCAGGAACAGCGTGTACGCGAGGCACTCGAAGCCAGCTACGGCGACGAGGAGACTTCGGTGGTGTTTGGCTGGCCTCCGGAGGGATCACTGTGGACCGAGGGCCACGCGTGGTCTAGCGAAGCAGAAGGCTGTGGTGAGCATGAGGAGTTTCGGGCTACGTGTGAGGCATGTCGACCAGCATCGGCACACGAGGTGGAAATGGCCGAATGGCACTGGTACGTCGACGTGGACTTGATAACGCACCTTGAAGACGAGGAGCGTGACGAGCTCATGGACCACGTACATCTGCTGACGTCGAGCATCGATCCGCGCTGTGTGGAGTACAGCGAAGTGGCGCTCAGATGAGTGGGCGGCGGATGCGCTCCACGGGAAGGCTTCGACCGCCGCCCGGTGAGGATGTCTGGGCGCGAGAAGCCACCGAAACTGGACTCAGTGTCTTCAGTTGGATAGGCGTCAGCCTCGCTGGCCGACGACTCACGCCGCCTGGCCGCACCTCAAGAGCTCCCACCTCAGCATGTCTCTGAACTAGAAGCGGCTCGAGTGGGTTGCTGGGCTCACTTGCGCGCCGGCTCGTTGACTGCAACTGGCGTGGCCATTGTCCGGTAGAACGAAACAAAACTGTTCGGTCTTCCGCTCCACGAGAGCGCAAGGTGGTCTCGTGCACGGGTGGCGGCAACATAGAGAAGAGACCGCTCACGCAGCAGAGCGTCCTTCCACGCCTCGTCGTCGTATAACTTTTCCTGGAAACTCACAGGACTGGAGTCGACGCCCAGGCCGAACATGACCACGCGGGAGAACTCAGTGCCCTTGGCTCGGTGCATGGTCATCACTACGGGCGCTGCGGGCCGGGCATTCCCGCCATCGAACACCTCGATCGGCACTCCGCGCTCGGCGAGTCCGGCGGATACGCGATCACCTTGGGACCTGTCGCGCACCAGAACAGCGGTCGCCTCTTTGGGGTTCGTATCGTGGGCCCAGTCGCGCAGAAGGTCAGCCACCTTGTCCAGCTCATCCCCAGGATCAGTGGCCTCGACGAACTTTGGCCGGGGGCCCCTCCTTGCGGATCGGTAGTTGAGCGGGGCTTCCTTGCCGTCCTCAAGATCGGCGTAGTCGCCTCCTTGAAGCAAGGTCATTGCATACTCGAGGTTCTGCTCGGTCGTTCGGTAGTTAAGCGTTAGTCGCTGCGATCGGCCGACAACCCTTATCCCGTAGTGAGCCAGGACGACTCGCTGCCCGTAGATCCGCTGGTGCGAGTCCTCTGCTATGAAAAGGTCGTTTGCCTGCTCGGGAACAAGCGCTCGAAGCAGCTGCCAACGAGCGGGCGTCAGGTCTTGGCCCTCATCGACCAGGACGCGATCGACCGTGGCGTGATCCTCCTCCAGAGCGATCCGCCTGAGATGGGCGGCGGCGATCGTCGCTGCTTCGCCGAAGTCAACGACTCCTCCCGCTCGCCCCCTCAGCCGATATGCCTCTACTACGCCCCATATGGCGTCTCGCTTGGCTCGGTCGAGGGGGACTCCCCGGCCCAACCGACTCACAGCAAAGTAGTCGTCGCGGCTCGTGACGCAGTTGGGCAGGATGGCCATCTCGTACTCGGCCTGCACGAACGACGGGGTCCGGAGGAAGTCGGGCAGAGCCGAGCCCGCGGAATCAATAGCTTCCTGCCACCTGTTCTGCAGCGCTACCTTGACCTTCGGCATAGCGTGCCCAAGCACGCGCTCTGCATCGACCGCGATGTCTGACCCGGCGTTCCTGATGACTGCAGCTGCCACTTGGTCGATGCCTCACACAAAGACCCCGACGTCACCCAATGACGGAGCCAGCCGCACCTCTGGATCGAGGCGCCGGAGGTCCCGCTTCATGTCGTCCGCCAGGTTGCGTGTGTACGTCGTGAGCAGAATGCGAGCTTCTGAATCCCGTTCGGCAAGCGTGCGAGCGCGGTGGATCAACACAACCGTCTTGCCTGTACCCGCTCCACCGGACAGGCGGAATGGACCGTTGTAGTTCCGGTCGATGTACCTGCGTTGCGCGGGATGCAGGAAGACACGCCAGGACCCGAAGTCACCTTCCTCGATGACGCGCCGCAGCTCCTCGCTGCCTTCCACATACGCGAACGAGAGCTGAGCCGCCGGGTGTGCCAAGCCAGTGACAAGTTGTTCGTCCTCGGAACCCTCCACAGCGGACTCTCGCGCGAGGCCGAGATCTTCCTTGATTTGTGCGACTGAATCGCCGCTCGCGAGACCTAGGAGAGCCAGTTGCTGCCACTCAGGAGCGTCAGCGCCTACCGCGAGGAGCGCGTCGTCATCGCGCGCCCGCAAAGCCTGTTCAGCGAGCCTGGGGTCCAAACCTAGCTCGTCTCGCAGCTCAACGAGGTCATGACCCATGGTCACGAGGAAGGAGGGCGACAGTTCCTCCGCTGGCATCGAAATGACGGCATGGGTGCTCGAATGGGGAACTTCGGGGCTCTCGAGAACGGCTTCGGTAACTCCGATCACGGGATTCGTCCTAAGGACGATCTTCTTCGCGATTTCGATGGCTTCGTCATGCGGCCAGACGCCATTGAAGACGTAGGTGGTGTCCCGCCCATGAGGAATCTTGTGTAAGACGGCCCTGAAGCCTTGATCTACACGTCCAGTCCTTACCCTCGGGTCTGCGCTGTTGACGATGGGTTCGATATGCAGGCCCGGCGCGGTGTCGTCAGTGCTCAGTTTCTCAAGAAAAGCAAACGCCTTCTTCTTCAGCTCCGTTGCCACCGTTGCCCGACTACCGAGGTGCAGATATATGGTCATTCCTCAGGCCCCTACTTGCAGTCGGCGGTTCGGCGGCCTGTGTCCAGCGATCACTGACGACTCCAGAGGCCGGGCTCCCAGAAGAGAGTCCATCGCCGACCATAGTGGTAGACGCCCCTCTTCCGACTCATCACTGCGTAACAGGTGGAGTCGTAAGCTGATGCGGGGCGACGGCTGTTCGGCTGAGCGTTGGCGGCCATCCACGGGCCAGCGATGTCGCACTAGCAGCCAATCGAGCGCCCGGTAGGCCACAGGGCCGGAGCCCACGGACATAGTCTCCTCGCGTTCGGTGCGTGCCATGAACCCCACACGGCGGCATCGGGCTGCTTCGGAGAGACGACGCGCCCGGCAATTCGCCCATCGGGTCAGCTGTGGTCGCTAGGGTGCAGCCGAGGGGAGCGCTAGTGAACTTGAAGGCTTGGAACTCGAGGCTGTTCGCGGAACTTGTCGCCGATGGTCACGAGGACGAACGGCTGTACCTCTATGTGGACCGCGGCGTGCTCGCCCATGCGTCCGGGTTAGACGAAGAATCGGCGATCAAGAACTTCTGTTCCGCGTTCCACGCACCGCCGCCGCGAGAGTCGCCGTTCACATCCGCTCTTCGAGAGACGGCCGCATGGAGATCGGGTGGGTGGCACGGCGAACCGCCGTGCGTGGCAGCGTTGAGCATGACAGTCCTCGCGGTGACGGAGGACCCAATTGGCAGCGCCAACGGTGTCTATCGGCGTCAGAACAAGCTGCTGGGTCTTCCGGAGGAGGCCAAGGCGCCACTTGGGTACGACAGCGTCACGGGTATCTGGAAGATCTGGAACGAGTGGCTCAGCGGACCTGGGGCACGCTACGGGAGACCGAGCGCCCAGGCCCACGAACGTTGGACGCTTCAAGGCTGGGCGCGCAGCCAAGGGCTCGTGCGGTTTAGTGACCGACTCCTGATAGAAGACTTCCTTAGCAGCGTTCGAATCGGTCCGGCCGACGTGCGGCGAGCGGAACAGGTAGCGGAGGACTTCCTGGCATGGTTGCGCTATCGGGGCGAACGAGGCAGGAAGTTGTTAGCAAAGGTCTCTGATGACGCCGCCATTGACGTGCTGCGTGAGGTCATGGGGGACGAAGTCGTTCGATGGACCGGGACGCGCCGACGGGTCAGGCAGGGCGGACATCAGCTTCAGGCCCTGCTCACCTACGACGAGTGGAGTGAAGAATTCGGCTTAGCCGTGCCGGTTGACCAGCGCCTCCTTGGTCAAGACGTCGTCATGGATGGCGAGCAGGTTCACATTGACGAGTTTCTGCCATACCTGAGGCTCCCCGGTGAGCCGGACATGCTTCGGAGTGGGGCTAGCCTGGCAATCACGGAAGGGGTCAAAGTCCACTTCTCGCCTGAGCCAGCGTATGTCCTTCGGGACGAGCCTGCTGTCGAGGGCAGTCTGCAAGCTCGTGGCGCCGCATCGTCCAAGGCGTACCGCGTCCTCGTATACGGCCAGCACCTTGCGGAGACAAGGGAGGTCCTTCGGCGTGCCGGGCACGGCGGAGACCCAGAACCGGCCGCGGCGACGGGCTGGTACTGGTTTACGGACGTCATGACGTGTCCCGACACGACCGAGCTGCGCGCATTGGGGCTGGGCTCCCTGGCGTCGCCTCGGCCTGCGGCCATGGAGCTCAGTGGGGGCTTGCGTGTGAGTGGAGACACGTATCTGGTCGGCTTCGAACCAGACCTCGCGGTGCCTGAAGGGGTGGCAGTAACCCTGGACGGTGTCCCGATCGATGTGCCTGGTGGCGCGTCCACTCCTTTGCGCAACCGCTCGCTTATGCCGGGGACTCACGTCGTCAGCACCGACGTGGGCGACTCGCTCTCGTTCGTGACGGTGACCCATATTCAGGAGCGCGCCCGGGGATCCGACCTGGGGTGGCGCCTGGGCACGGGTCTCGAGCCGGTAAGGGACTTGGATCAACCCGTGTACACCATGACGCTTAGTGGGGCCACCATTCGTGGCATAACTCTGCAGACTCCCTTGACGGCGCGCTTGATAGCGGGCCGGGAGTGCCTCGCCGTTAGCGTGCTTGGCGAGATCCGTCAGGTGTGGCCGGCGACCGAAGGGTGGTTGCAGGCAATTGGTCTAGAGCCGGGCGCCGTAGATCTGAGTCGTGCGCTGCGCGACCTCCTACCTAACTCTGCGTTCTTCCTCTTCCGTAGCCAACGCACCGGGGCCATCGACGCCATTGCGCTGCACCCGGACGCTGCTGCCTCTCCGGGGAAGGTTCCATCCGTCACCAGGCCCGACCTTGCCTCGGCTCTGTTCCAGGAGTGGCGATGGATCGGGGACGCAGAAACAAAACTGCGCGATGAGATCCTCACTAAGACGTTTGGATGGGCGCACTCACCGGCAGCAACGACTCGACCGGCACCCGCCGCCTACCAAGGCCTCAAGGTCGACCTACGAACAGACGTCATTGCGGGTCCTGTGGAGACAAATCCATACAACGACATACTTAATTGGCTCTCGGAGCGCGAGCGCGGAACTGCGTCGCTTGAACAGTTCCGAGATGCCTGGGCATGGTCATGTGCGCGCCACGGACTTCCCGAACTTGCGCTAGAGGAACGTTTAGCGCTCTACCGGTTGGAGCGCCTGGGCTTTCTGGAGAGGGATTACGCGCGTCGGCGAATCGGGGTCGCGCGGCCAGCGCTCTCGGCACTTCCCTCGGCCAACGGGCTTCTGTTCCTGACTGGCGCTCGCCCGACACGCCTCATGCAGCGTCTCGACGACGAAAGCGATTCCGATGAAGTCATCGCGGAAGCGATCATGTCGACGGATATTCAGCAGCGCACCCAACTGGACGCTCATGGGCGACCGATCGCGCCCACGGTCATTTACGTCTCCTTCGACCCGTCCGAGGCCGCAGTGGTTAGGGCAGGGATGGAACGGTTGGGAGTAGCCATGCAGGGGTTTGCTAGCGAGGCGATACTTGATCATGCTCCGGACGCCCGGCACGCACTTGGCTTGGCCATGCGCTACATCGGCTCGCCCGGTCGCCACTTCTTGAGGCGAAAGACAGGCCCGGAGGGCGTTGCCGACTGGAGCCCAGCCTCAAGCGATAATCCGCGAGGGCTGTACGAGTACCGCTTGCCCTACGGGTCGGTCTTTGCGTATCGAACCGAATGGGGAGGGGATCTTGTGAAGGTAGACCGTCAGCTCGGTTCATGGGTGGACACGGGAGCGCAAGGACACAGAAACCTGCTGAAATACCTTCTGACCCAACGCAAGTTGTTTGTCCCTCGAGGCCGCTCACTCCCGTTGCCTCCACTGCTCGACCGTGCCCTCGTCCTCAGAACGGGCCTGCTGCCGACCGCAACGACTCTGTCGCCCCGAGGCTTCGGTCGCAGTGCGAACTACTGGGTGTACGAGAATGTCGACCTAGCAACTGCCACTCATGTGGCTGACCTGCTTGCCCAAACACTGGATGAAATCACCCGAGAGGACTTTGTGCCGTGAACACAAACCAAGGCTCGAATGCTCGGCCTATGACGCCTCGGAGTGTCGCCGAGCACCTCGAGGACGTGTTCATGCGCTACTACAGCACGGCGTACGAACTGCGTGATGCTGGCATTACTGCAGAACGCGACGCCCTTTTGCGCGCACCTGGCACCACATTTACCGAGCCGTATGTCGAGGCGATGCCGACGTACCAACAGTCAAGCGAGTCGCTCGCCGCAGTGCTCGACGGGCTCGATGTGCCGACAGCTGCATCCCTGATCCAGGCTGGCCTACTCCCGTACACCTACCCCTATGCGCATCAGGTTGACGCGCTGCGCGCGTCCCTGATGGGCCAAGATGTCGTGGTCGGAACCGGCACCGGCTCGGGTAAGACGGAAGCGTTCCTCATGCCCGTCCTCTCTAGGCTTGTGGCCGAAAGCGCGCGCTGGACACCTGATGGACCATCGGATGCAGCGCCCTGGTGGCCCGGCAAGGGCCCCTTCGTGCCCCAGCGAACGGCCGACCCAGGCCGCCCAGCGGCTGTCCGCGCGCTGCTTCTCTACCCAATGAATGCGCTTGTGGAGGACCAACTCGTCCGCCTTCGCAAGGCTCTCGACTCCCCGATGGCTCGAGCCTGGTACAAGCAGCACACGGGGGGCCAGCAGTTCTACTTCGGTCGGTACACCGGCCATACCCCGCTGCCAGGGACGCGGTTCAGTGCCGACACCAGCAGAGTTGATCGCCTCCGCCGCCTGATGAAAGGTGGGGCCGCGCGTCACGCGAAGTTGCTGGAGCGAATTTCCTCGAACGAGGTTGCGGAGGACGCGCGCTATTTCCTGCCCGCCTTGGACGGCTCCGAAATGCGGAGCCGCTGGGATATGCAAGCCACGCCCCCCGACATCCTCATCACCAACTACAGCATGCTCTCCATTGCACTCGGACGCGCTGACGAAGCACCGATGCTCAACGCGACGCGCGAGTGGATCGAGAGGGATGCGCGCAACGTCTTCACGCTGGTAGTGGATGAGCTGCACATGTACCGCGGCACGGCAGGATCTGAAGTCGCCTACCTTTTGCGGCGCCTGTATGCAGCGCTCGGCCTCGACAAGCGGCCAGACCAACTGTCGATCATCGGGACCTCAGCGAGCATCAGCAATGATGATCAAGGACGAACCTTCCTCAGTGAGTTCTTTGGCAGGCCTCGCGACCGACGATTCCAGTTTGTGCAGGCCCAGGCCCAGACGCCAACCACAGGAACCGACCTCACGGCTCTCGTCGCCTCACCGGAGTCCACTCCGCCCCCGGGGGATCTTCCCTCCCAAGAGGTAAGAGACGCGGTACTGTCGGCGCTCGCTCACGACGGAACCCTGCGGCCGCGGGCGCTAAACGACCTTGCGGGCAAGATGTTCCCTACACTCGATGCCGCTCAGGCAGACCGCTCCGTCGACAATCTCATCGCCGCCCTGGGCCAACAGACGGTGCCGGCCATACGCTTGCGAACCCACCTCTTCGCGAAGACGCTTCAGGGCCTCTGGGCCTGCAGCGATCCAGCCTGCCCACAGGTGGAAGACCACCATCGCAGCGACGGGCGGCGCATCGGGAAAATCTACAAGTCAGCCCGCTTCACCTGTGAGTGCGGCAGCCGCGTCCTTGAGCTCCTGTACTGCCAGTCCTGCGGGGAAACAATGCTGGGCGGGTTCACTGCACGGGAGCAGGGCCGGGAGTTCCTTTTGTCCACGCGAGCAGCCCTCGACGAGCTCCCTGACCGAGCACTGAGCGCACGTACTGGCGACAACTATCGGGTGTACTGGCCCACGAGCCGTGTTCCTGTCAAGACTGCGGTCAAGTGGACGGCCTCTGGCCGCAAACTTGATTCCGACCAGGCAACGCCGAAGTACCAGATGCGCTTCCAGCGTGGGAAGTTCCAGCCGGGGACGGGGGTTCTGTCTCCCGCGCCCAGCGGCTCAACGGGCTACTACTTCGAGATCAGGTCCACAGGTGTCGAGGGAGCGGCTGGCCGCATGCCGGCATTTCCGACTCGCTGTCCGGGATGCGGCGATGACTGGGAATACGAGTGGATAGGCCCAGCAGAGGACCCAAAGCGCAGCAGGTCGCCGATTCGCACTCAGGGTGTCGGTTTCGACAGAGCGAACCAGGTCCTGACCGGCTCGCTCAAGAGACTCCTGGAAACTGGTCTAGTCATATTCTCGGACAGCCGTCAAGGTGCCGCCCGAGTGTCCTCTAACCTCGAGTTGGCCCACTATCTCGACCTTGTCAGGACGCTTCTCATCGAGGAAGTGGGATCTCCCGCGGACGAACGGACTCTCATCGCAGGCTTTCTCGACGGGACTGATCGAGGGCCCGAGGCCGTTGCAGCCTTCGGGCGATTGGAAGGACGCGACTCAGAGGCCGCCATGGCCATGATGAAGGCGGCCAACGGGTTTCCCCTTAGTTCAGTCGATGAGGAAGCTATCGCGCGAGCACAAGAACTGTTGGCCGGCCGCCCGTCGGTGATTGATCTCTCGCGGCGGGTGGAGCCGAAGCTCCTCGCCCTTGGAGTCCACCCGGCTGGCCCCATGTACACCCTGCAGAGAACCAAAGTGAAAAAGGGAGAGGGGCGCAGTTGGACCACGTGCTTTGACTGGGATGCATCGCCCATTCGGGACCGTGGAAGTGCCCTGGACCCCGAGGCAAGGGAACTGCTCCAAGCTATGCGCGAGGCCCTAAGCGAACAGGTCGTCCGGACTGCCTTCGCCGGCGGGGACCGTGATGTTGAGTCGCTCGGGCTGGCCTTCACCGTGCCGTCGACATCACCAAGAGTGGGCTCCCTCGATGGCGAAACTTCATTGCAGTTCGCCTGTTCAGTTCTGCGAATCTTGGCTCGAAAGCGCCGCTTCCAGGGACTCTCGGAGTTCAAGTCCAACTGGCCAGAGGAGGCGCGCGTCTACGCAGACCGCGTTGCTGGCAACCAGAAGACCTCCGAAGACGGAACTATGCTGCTGGAGGCTCTCGGCGACCAGCTCGGCGTCGGCGAAGCCTCCGGGTATCTGGTTGACCGGGAGAACGTACGCCTACAGGCCGCGCCCGAACCGCAGTTCTGGCGTTGCGCACAATGCCGAACCAAGCACCTCCATGCAAGCGCCTTGACCTGCACTAGGTGCGGCTCGGCGCTATCGGCCGAGGTGCAGCCCGTGGAGTTGGCTGAGGACTACTACGCGTACCTCGCCACCGCTGCGGGCGGCCCGTATCGGCTGCATTGCGAAGAGCTCACCGGGCAGACTGATCCGCTCGAAGCCCAAGCCCGCCAAGCTCAGTTCCAAGGGGTCTTTGTGGATGAGGAGGAGCGTCCGCTTACTGACCAGGTGGACGTCCTGTCTGTTACGACCACTATGGAGGCCGGCGTCGACATTGGTGCGCTCAAGGCGGTGGTAATGGCGAACATGCCGCCCCAGAGGTTCAACTATCAGCAACGTGTGGGACGGGCAGGTCGACGCAGCGAGCATCTCGCGGTGGCTCTCACTGTCTGCCGTGGGGCCCGGAGTCACGATGAGCACTACTTCAACAACCCAGAAGCAATCACTGGGGAAGCGCCACCACAACCGTTCCTGGACATGGCCTCCCCACAGATCATGGAGCGGGCGTTCAATGCCGCGGTCCTGACACGCCTCTTCCGCGATGCCGAGAGTGACGTTACGGACTTTGAACCTGGACGCTCCGTGCACGGACAGTTCGGCAGTGTCGATGCGTGGAAAACCAATAAGAAACTGCGTGACTACGCGTATGAGTGGATTTTAACTAGCGAGGATGAAATCCGCGACCTCGCTAGGAGACTGCTGACCTCGACTGCCGTTCCGCATGACGACACGTCACTATATGGCGCAGCCTCAACCACTATGGTCGACGCAATCTCCGAGATCGCGGCTGAGGCGCGGACATCGGCACTTTCAGAGGCGTTGGCTCAGGGTGGGCTCCTGCCCATGTTCGGCTTCCCGACGCAGGTCAAAATTCTGTACACGCACCGGCCTAGGATCGGCCAGGAACCTAACACACTAGACCGTGACGCTGACATCGCCATCAGCGAGTTTGCTCCCGGTTCAGAGATCGTGAAAGACAAGGCCGTCCATACCGCCGTGGGCGTTGTCGACTACTTCCAGACCGCGTCGGGCCACTGGGTCTCCGGTCCTGAGCCGCTAAAGTACGCGGTCGAGGCGGGGTTGTGTAATTCGTGCATGGCTGTAACTCTTGAGGATTCCGATACTTGTCCAACCTGTGGCGCTTTCGAGCCGGACTTCATCCGTCTGACGCTGGTTGAACCGACGGGTTACCGAACTTCCTTTAGGCCACGAGACTATGAGCAACTGAGCGAGCCGACCTCGCGAGCGTCTCAGCCAAGACTGTCGATTACACCCTCCGCCACGAAGAAGCTTGGTTCGGCGCGGTATCGATACGCGAACGCCGAAGTTATCGTGGCAAACGACAACAATGGTCACCAGTACCGGTTCGCGCCGGCAACCTTCAATGCCCAAGGCCAGGTGCACGATGCGGATGGACTCTTCGAAACGGGTCTCGTAAGCGAAAAGGAGCGTGCGGCCAAGGCCAGGCTGAATGTGACGATCAAGGGGGACGAGCCAGCGCCGGTCGCGATCGCGGCTCGGCGGAGGACGGACGTGCTGACGATCGGTCTTGATCACACACCCCCCGGTGTTCTGATCGATCCGCGCCTTCCCGCTGGGAGAGGGGCATGGGCATCGTTCGGCTTCATGCTCAAGGGCGCTGCGGTCCGGTGGCTGGACATAGGCTCGGACGAAGTCGAGGTGGGCGTCCATCCGATCTCGCATGAAGGGGTCGTGACAGCCGAGCTGTTCCTGGCGGATACATTGGAGAATGGGGCAGGCTATGCCTCTCGGTTCGGCGACCAGTTCGCGGAACTCGTCGAGCAGACCCGCAGTTTCGCGGAGAAACTCGAGATCCACGACGGCAATCCCTGCGACTCCAGCTGCTACCAATGCCTGCGCGACTTCCACAACCGTTCCTGGCATCCGCTCCTTGACTGGGGGCTGGCCGTGGACCTCCTGGACCTCCTTAGCGGAAGTGAGCTGAACCCACACCGCAGGAGCGATCGCGACGAAGCAGTGCTCGACGCCTTCTCCAAGGACTTCGGATTCGATGTGCTCGATCTTGGGGTGCCTGCGGTGAGAGGGAAGAAGGGGACCGTGATGGCCTTCCTCCACCCATTCGAGGATGTGACACCTTCGTCGCTGTGCGTGCGTGTTCAGGAGGTCCGGAAACAGCACCCCGAAGCAATCTTGCGCTCGACGTTCGACCTGCTTAGGACTCCCGGTGCGCTGGTGGGAAAACTCATGACCGGCTGAGGTTGAGGAGCGGTCACCTATCCGACCTGTCAGGCCTACGAGGGAACTGGCTTGCGACTCACGAGCGCCGCGAGTGCTGAGCCAAATTGTCGCGGCCACACGACAGTGGGAATTCGCGTTTCCGAGAGCGACTTGATTCCAGTCTGCGTCTGGGATGGCGGCGAGGCCGAAGCAGACGACACCCGGTGCCCTTCGATATCCTCGCTCGAACGGAACGCGTGTTGGAAGTGGCGGGAGTCGATCGAGTCTTCGAATCAGGTCGTGGTTATCATTCCGCTCTATGCCACGCAGCGCGGCGAGTCAAAAGTTGTGCTCGACCACGCAGTGATGCGGGAGCGCCACTGTACAGATGTCGGCGAGGGCAAGCGGCTCTCCGAGGATTGGGGTGTGAGCTAGCCATAGCCGTAGCCCGCTCTCTCAGGCGTTCGATCCGGATCGGACCTAGATCAATGTCCTGCGACACTCACGAACTCAGGCTTCGACAATGACCCATCCCCTACAAAGTTTGGAAAGGTGCCGCTGTGCTGTCGCCTGGATCCCAAGACCCCCAGACTCGATTCATGAGTGCCGTGCGCGGAATGCTGGCACGGCCTGATTACTTGATTCCCCTAACAGCGGCAGAGAGGCAGTTTCGGGACCACTACTACGGACTGAACTCTGCGGCGCTGCTGGAGGATCTTTTCTTCGATGCCTTAGGCAACTACGTGCGGCAGGTAGATCCCGGCAGCCAGTTGACACGACCCCCCACAGGGCAGAAGGGGTGGGACTACGCTTTCGATGGGTTGCAGATCTCGCACAAAGTGAGCCAGAGCTTGAGCGAGATTGCAGCTTTATGGGACGCGACTAAGAGGGGCGTGGAGAGGTGGTCCTTCGACGACCCCATCGTGTACGTCTTGGGATCCAACACCCCGTCGACAAGTCTGCTGGTCGAGTTGGACAGAGCCACGTCGCTGAAGTGTCGAGCTGTGGCCGATCTCGGCCGACCGTACGTCGCGAACGGCAAGACGCTCCTAGTCGTCCGCTGGCCAGGGGATGGTAGCCAGCCACAGTTACTTGACATTGTTCCGACCGAAACGGGTCAAACAGTAGAGGACGCACTTCCATTCAGCCGTGTCTGGGAACACGTTGCGGCAAACGTTGCAGCGGGTCGGGGGGCGGATGAGGTCGACGTCGTCGCGACGAGCAGAGGCTGTCCGCCCCTGCTTGTTGAGACGCTGCGAATGGATGGTCTTCCCGTGCCTATAGACCTATCCGCAACCTTCCGCGGTGGTGTCTATCTGTTCCCGCGTGAATTGCTTCAAGACCTTAGTGTAACAACGAATAATCGTGCAATTTTGATACCTAAAGAGACGATCAAGGAACTTTTGAGCGAAGCGAGTATTCGGGGGCTGTTTGCCCCCCTGCCTTTGTGGTATTGGGTGTACGCGCAGGAGCGACCGCCCGACATGTACTCCGCCCAGCGGGCCGAGTACGACACACGATTTAGCGCGCGCGGCAATATCGATCGCGCCTGAGTAGGTCTTGCCCAGGCTCCACGGTTGAAGTGGTCCTGTCGAAATTAGGAATCGCCCTGAGGCCGGTTCCTCGACTGCGGCGCGCTCTTGTAGTGGCCGTTAGCGCCGATTGATCGTTCTTCGCGGGCTGTGGGGCATGTCGAAGAGAGCGCGATGCTAGTGGTGCGGACCTCGATCGCGGTGATCCGCTTCTTCAGTGCGCGTTTGTCAGCCAGCGACTGTCATTGAAAGTCGCGCCCTGAGGTCGAGTTCGTGCGCAAGGGCCGCTTCGGCCAACGCCTCACCCGTTGGCTTCAACGGAGCGCCGAGCACGGCGCGTACCAGCCGGCTCGGCAAATCCGACGCGTCTCGCTCCACGTGAGTACGGAAGACGTGCCACGCGGCTCCCACGGCCACGCCGTTGCCGACCTGCTTGTACGAGGCCTGGTCCCGCTGGCCACCGAATGAAAATGTGCGAGAAAAGCCCTGTAGCCGGGCGGCTTCGTGTGGCGTCAAACGACGTCTGCGGCTGCCAATGATCGAGGTCTGGGTGATTGCGACCAAGGCAGGCAGGTAGGTCGGTGCCTTTGCGCGAATCCCTGATGGACGGAAATGCATGACCGTCTCCCACAGAGAGGCGGTGTCCTGCGCCTGCCACTCCAGCTTGCGCCGCGACTCGGGGAACCTGGCAAACGAGCGGTTGGCCTTCTTCCAGGCGTCGATGATGTCGCGGTGTTCGTCATAGAACCGTGCGTTCTTGATAAGGAAGTCAGCCTTCCAGCGCGGGAGGGCGTCCAGCTCAATTGGATCAAGTCCCCGCTCAGGAATCCAGGCATCTGCCCACAAAGGGAACCCCGGTAGACGTGTACCGCGGGCGCACCACATGCGCTGCACCAGGTCGTCCCAGACGTTGATCCACTCGGTCTCGTCGGCCGTGAGTTGGTACTTGGACAGGTTCGGGATCGTTGAGTCTTCGTCGAGGATCCAGTCAACGTCCCAGTCCTGCACGCGCCATCCGTCTACGGGGGCGCGAACAACAGTGGGCGGAACGTCGACCTCCGCCATGGCCCGCTCTGGACCTACGTACGTGCCGAGAATGAACACCCGGTCTCGAACCTGCGGCGTTCCACCCAGCGAAGGCGGCAGGAAGTGCGGTGAGAAGACCGACGGCGTCGACGACACTCGGTACCCAAGCTCGCGCAGCGTCTGGATGATGACATCCCACTCATGCCTATGCCGCGGGCCCGCGAGGTTACGCACGTTCTCCAGGAGAACCACGGCCGGAGTGAGCTCCTCGAGGATCCGAGCGATGTTCCAGAACAGGGTGCCCCGTGCCTCGTCCATCCCGCGTTGATAGCCGGACTTCGAGAAGGGCTGGCACGGGAATCCGGCCGCGAGGACGTCGTGGGCTGGAACCTCAACGGGCCCGTCTTCCGGGGTCGCGATGGTGATGTCGGTGTTGATGATCGGCTGGTGCGCCTCCGGTAGCGGATCCACCCAGTTCCGGATGTAGGTCTGGCGGGCTTCCCGGTCGATCTCCGAGACGTAGACGCACCGACCGCCGGCGTGATCAAGCATGGCGTGAAAGCCGCCGATGCCGGCGAACAGATCCACGAAGGTGAACGGTGCGAATCCCTTTGGCATGCAAGGAAGCTTAGCTGAGATTTCAGCTGGGTCAAGCTCCCGCGCAGGGTAAGCCCAGCCCTTTGTCGAGTCGTCCATCATGGCAAGTTGTACCTCCGTTGGTGCACATCCCGGAGGCCGACCCGATGCGCTGGTGGATGGTTCGTTTTGATGCTGTCGGACAGCCCACCAGAAGCCACTGACAGTGGTGGGACGCAGCGCGACTGTCAGGCAAGGATGACTCTGGCGACCGCTGTTGCGTCGTCTTGAACGCTGCACTCCCACACCCGTACGACGTGCCAGCCGTGCTCCTCGGCGAGCTCGGTTGACCGCTTGTCGCGCTCGGCGTTCCGGCGCATCTTGGCTTCCCAGAGGGCCGCATTCGGTCCGGTCCAGGGTGTCTTGCGCCCGTGCTCGGGGCAGCCGTGCCAGAAGCAGCCGTCCACGAAGACGGCGATGCGGCGTCGCGGAAGAACGAAGTCGGGCGTGCATCCCTTGGCAATGCGGGGGTGAAGACGGAACCGTCCCCCGACGGCATGGACCGCCTTCCGGAGAAGAACCTCGGGCGCGGTGCTCTCTCGCTTCCGGCCGGCGAGGTGTGACCCGGCGCCGGTGCTGACCCACTGCTCAACCACCGGGTGAGCCTACGTCGACGCGGGTCGCGGGGCGATCTCGCCTGGTCGTCTGCATGCTGATCACACTGACGTTACTCGAGTTGATTAGAAGGCGTGCACGCCCGAAGGAGCGACCTGGCTCTCCGTCCGCTTTGCCGTTCCTGCCGGGGAGGTAGGTTCTGCGACATGAGTGACGAGTGTCGGCATGGGATGAACCCGGAGTGGTGCTCGACGTGTCGCGGCGTCCACGACAGCGCTTTCAACGGCGCACGGGGAACAGGCCTGCAAGGCGGCGAAGCCAAGCAAGACCATTTGGATCGGCTCTGCCGGCAGTTGGGCATCCCGACCGTCCCCGTTGGAGTGGGGAGCAGCCTGCCGTCGCACGTCTTTGAGACCGCGCTCGCCAGTGCGGCGTCCCCCTTGGGTCCATGCCGGAGATCGGGGAGGCGCTTGCCCGGAAGGCCGGTCTCTCTTGGAGTGCCGACTGTGACAGCAGGGGCACGGTGAGTGGCGGCGGGTCCACTGTCACCCGAGAAGGGCTCGACGTGATCAACAAGGCTGTTGCCGCACTGCGTCCTCGCAAATAGCGTCAGCGGTCCCAGAGCCCTGCGCTCGCCTTCGACGTGCAGCCACGTACGGCAACCACTCGTCCGCGATGGCCAGCACCGTCGCCTTGATCCGCGGGTCGTTCGGCGGCAAGAACCGAAGCAGCGGCGCGAGCAGCAGTGAGGCGTCCAGAGCGTCGGTGTCGTAGTGCTGCAGCCACCACCCCACGCCAGTCGACGCCGCCGGTGAGGATGTTCTCCTTGATCTCGTCGGCCGCCAGCTGCCACTCCGCCGCCTGCGCCTCCTGGCCGATCATCGCGGCCAGCCGCGCGCTGCGGTCGACGGCGACCCAGCACATGATCTTCGAGAAGGTGAAGTGCTTGAGGTCCCCGCGCACCTCCCAGATGGCGGCGTCCGACTCGCGCCAGTGCTTCAGCGGCGTCGCGACCTGCTTGCCGAGGATCGGTCAGATCCATCCATTCAGGTGGTCAGCGACCTTCGAGTCCAGGTACACGCAGTCGAGTAAAGCGGCACAGAGACCGCCGCTCAGGACAGTCGCGAGTGTCTGGCAAACGACCCGTCTCGTGGGGCGGTGGACGAATGAGGTGGCTAGGGGATCGCACCCGTAGTGACACAAACCTGCAGCAAGTGTCGGGGGTGTCTGTCATCATCTTTCTGGGTCAAGAGGCGCGACCGTCACCCACCTTGGAGGGGTCGCCCGGCAACCGGTCCGCCCCGGTGCCGTCCAAGGAAGACCCGGCCGCGCCGGCATCCGTCGGTTCGGCCAGAGCGGGCTCGGTTCAGGGGCTCCTTGGACCGAAAGGGCTGTCGATGCACCCATCCCTGCTTCCCGGGCTTCGCCCCGCAACTCCGCTAATGGTCCTAGTGGACGACACGCGCGCTTTCCGCAACCGGCGATCGCACCTCCAGGTTCGCCCCGGCCACGATGCGGTCGATTTCCTTCGTGCCGTCCGTGACCGGCACATCGACGAGCGGCGGGCTGGCTATCGCGCCCGGCGGTGCTACGTGCAGGGCATCTGGACGCGATTCGACGCGGCGATCCACGACGAATGGCGTCCCGTGGCCGGCGCTGGCGTCGCTGAGCGACCTACTCCCAGGCCCTCGGGTGCCAGCGGACTCGCCGACGTCAGGGACGGATTCCGCTCATGATTCGCGACGCCTATCTCTCGGTGCAACTGCGTCTGCACCTGCCGGCTGGACTCCTCGTCATCGGAACTGCCGAGCCGGGGGTCGCGGCCGGCCACGCACCCCCGCAGGCAGTCCACATCGTCACGGCATACAACCCGCACGGCCGGCTGGCCACGGAGTCGGACAACCGTCGCGCCCAGCGGGCCCTGGTCGCGCAGCTGGACGGCAGGAACGCGGCGCACCACCCGGCGGCCGGAGCCGACCCAGCGTGGCTGCACGTCGAACCCAGCGTCGCGATCGTCGGGCTCACGCGGCAGGAGGCCGTCAACCTCGGGTGTCAGTTCAAGCAGGACGCCATCTTCGAGTGGACGGCTGACGCGTTGACCGTCGTCTCCTGCACGGACGACGCGACGGTGACGCTCGGCTGGCGCCAGATCACGCCCGACGCGCGGGCCGCCGGCGCCGACCAGGCGTGGCGGGAGCTCGGCCTGGCATCCCCGTACGTGTCGGTCGCCACCGCAAACACGGCGCTGGGCCGCGCGCTCGAGGCGGTAGACGACAGCCGGCCGCGGTGCTGAACTGCGTTTTCCTCGACTTCGCCGCGGACTACTGGGTGCCGCGTGTCGAGGCAGAGCGGCTGCGCGAGTCCCGAAGCAAGGAGCAACGGCACGAGGCCGATCGGGCAGCCGCGGCAGCGGCGCACCGAGTTCAGGAGCGGCGCGAGGAGCTTCGCGCTCACCAGTCGGAGGCGCGTAGACGCAATGCCGCCGAGCACCGCGAGCATGTCGAAGCCGGGCGGCCGCCGGCCTGGCGGCCGCAGCATGTCCACAAGTGGCTGAAGCTCGGTGGCGACCTCGAGGAAGCCCGTCGCTGGTCAGATGAGGGCTGGACGCCGTCGGACGTCCTCGGGGCAGCCGGCGCCATTGGAAAAACACTGGCCCTGCCCCGTTCCGTCGGCGACCCTGACGAGGTGGCGTGGTGGGGCGACACCTTGACCGACATCGCGTCAGGTACCTGGCCGCAGGTGCCGGCCTCGACACGCATCTCCGTCAAGCGGACGTTCCAGGAGGGCCGACGCGAGCGCTGGTTCGCGCTGTCGGAAAGTTGTGGCGTCCGGGTGGAGCGCTGGCATCCAGCGGCGGCGTCGCGTACAGCAGCGCCCGAGTGGACGCGTACCGTCCTCGGCGTCTTCCCGACGGCCGAGGCGGCATGGGAGACAGTTTCCGAACTGTCGACCGTCGGCCGCGACGTCGTCTGTGAAGTCAACGTGGCGCGGGACAACGGCGTCGATCTCCTCGAGCACCTGCGCATACCGCGAGCCGGCGTCGACGGGCACGGCGAAGGACCGAGCGGGGACGCGGAGGGGGCTCAGGTGGCTCGGCTCGATCTGCAAAAGGTCGCCCACCTCGTCGAGGGGGTGCCTTCCCGCTTCGTGCACTGCATCGTCGATGGTCTGCCTGTCGTGGCAGTGCGAACCGCCCACGAGTGGCGGCGGCTCACGGTCGGCGTCGACGGGATCGAGAAGGGCGGGCTCGTCGTCGAGAACGTCGTCGAGTCCCGGTGGTCCAGCGCGTCCGGCGAGAAGCCGATCATTTGCGAGGGAGGCGGGTCGATCACGGTCGTCGCCCTTGGGCTCGCGGTCGTCCGGCAGTGGGGCGGCCGCGGCGACAGTCGCCGGTTCGTCGCTTGGCCGTCGTCCGTACAGGGACGGGCTAGCGTGGTCGCCCGCTGGATCGCGGAGTCCGACCTCCAGACCGTCGCGGCAATCCTGCTGGAACCGTGGCCCGACGACGAGTAGTGGCTCGTTTGGTACGACGTGCCGGTCTCGCTCGACCCTGCGCCTCGACGACGAGACACGCGAGGCGCTCCGAGGATGCCTGGCCACGGACCCCGAGTACGCGAGGGCGCGCGAGGCCGTCCGCGACCCAGAAAGCAGGGCCGGTCGCGCACTGGCGGCAACCCTCGAGCGAGCGTCGGAGACTCAGTCCACCGGCGACCTGTACCGGCTGCTGTGGCTCTCCGACGACGAGGAGGCAACGCGATGAGCGAGTTGCCGGACGGCTACCGCGAGGAGATCCCGGACGATGTACTCACCGAACTGGCCGAGCGCCTGGCCGAGCGGCCGGATACCTCAGGGCACCCCGAGGGGACCGGCCCGTGGCGTAGCCACCTCGTCGGGGTCTGCATCGGTTGGGACGACTACTACACGCTCTGCGAGAACTGCCTCCACCGGGACGGTCCTTTCCTCGACCCGTTCGAGGCAGAACAGGCCGTCCTGCAACACGAGTGGCGGACCCGGCAACCAGAGCAGGGAGACACGTTCCGTGGCTTCGACGGTTGCGTCTGAGCCCACCGGCGCTGGCCGATGCCCGAGGACGTCAAGGGTTGCACCGGGCGTAGAGCGTGAGCGGCATCCTCGCCACGTTCGAAGACGCCTGAGCCGCAGGAGAGCCGGACGTTCGTATGCCGTCGAGCCTGCCCGGCGGCATACGAACGTCAGCTTCGCCGCGGGCGCTTGATGCCCCGCTGTGCCGTCCAGATGGCGTGGTCGATCATCCACGGCGTCACCTCACCGCTGATCTCCTTCGCCGCCAGGTCGATGAGCGTCTTCGCCTCCTCGGAGCCACCGGTGCACCCGTGTGCTCCCAGCCAGCGCATCACCATCCGGTCGGGCTTGATCCGGGTGTCGTCACCAATCAGCATCCATAGGTAGTCAGCGGTCGAGCTGCTTGACCTGCTTCCAGAAGTGGTCACGCAGCATGAAGCGCAGCTGGTCCTCCACGTCGTAGCGGTCGAGCCGGGACGACAGGTCGAGCAGCAGGGCTCGGTCGAGGTCGCCCGGGATGAACGGCTTCTGGCTTATCAGGCGCGTGCGGTCGTCGGCGCTCGCGGTGATCGACCACGTGGCGAGAACCCCACGGCATACGTCGTCGATGGCCTGCAGCTCACCCTGGCCGACGACCGGCGCCCCGCGGTCCGAGCCGCCGGCGCTCGCGCTCGACCACACGAGCCGACCCTGCGCGCCCGAGGTCGCTGCCGGCCGCTGGGGGACCCCGCTCCCGGCGAGGACGGCTGGGGTGGGCCGGGCCGGAGACGGCGGTCCTCCGGCATCCGGTGCTGCCCTCTGGGCAGGTGTGCCCGCCGAGGGCTCGGCCAGAACGGTCTTGGGCCCGGGCAACGGGACATCGACTGATGCGGCCGCAGGCGCCAGGGGGACCTCCGCGTCGGGCTGCAGTTGACGAACGTGCACCGTGTCGTCCACAACGGAAGCGTCGAGCACGATGAGGTCGTCCGACTCACGGATGAGGTGCCGCGAGACGGCATGCGGCCTGGTAGACCGGTCCGGCACGGCCATGAGCACCACCTGCATGCCGTGACTCTGCGCCTCCTCGACGGCCTCGCTCAGGTCGTTGTCTAGCGACAGCAGCTAGATGACGTCCACCGACCGGTTCCGACCGTGCGCAGCGAGGTCGAGCCCGATGCGCAGGTCGACGCCCTTCTGCTCGCCCTGCGGCGACGTGCGCCCCAGCCGTAGCTCGACCCGCGGCAGCATGCCGATGGCTTCTGCGTCGCGTCCGGCGTGCCCCCGGACCGGCTGCCGGAGTCGTACCAGTGCAACCGCAGCAGCGGCAGCCCGCTCGCCCGCTCCGCATCGGCGATGAGGCGCGCGACGAGGTCCGGGTACGACACCACGATGCCCTTGCGAAGTGAGGTTCCCCGTCACCCGCGTGGCGGCCGCAGCCAGGAGGTAGCCCACATCGACGTAGAGCGCACAGTAGGACCGCATGGGGGCAGGCTCTCACGGCAGGCAGCACGTCACCCGGCGGCGCGGGGACCCGCGAGTGCGAAGCCGGCCGGACCAAGGTCCGCGAGCCTTGGCGCAAACCGCTGACGAGCCGCGCCGGCCCGCGTGACGATGGGGCTTCGCAGAGCGACGGTCAAGGAGCGCCGATGACGGAGCACATCGCACAGCCCAGCAGGATCAACTTCTTCCACGGCCGCCTCCTCTCCGCCGGCGACCTCGAGCACGAGCAGCAACAGGCGCGCGAGCGGCAGTGGATGCACAACCGGCTGCTCCACGGCCACGGCGTCGTCACCGGCCTCGACGTCACCGTCGCCGGTGACCGCCTGCAGGTCTCACCGGGGGTTGCCCTCGACTCCTTCGGGCGCGAGATCGTCTTGGCCAGCACGACGGGCCTCGACGGGAGCGAGGTCGTCCACGAGAGCCACGGTCACGTCCAGGTCGTCATCGCCTGGGCCGAGGAGCCGGCGGGTGCCATCCTCGGGCCCGACGGGCCGGTCCCCGACAGCTACGTCGACCGCCCCCTGCTCATGCTCGCCGACCACATGCTGGGGGAGCTTCCCGAGCACGGCGTCCTCCTCGCCCGCCTGCACCGCCGCGACGGCGAGCTGCTCGCCGACCCCTCCGTACGCCGACACCTCCACCGGTAGGTGCGTGCCGTCAGTGCGCGGCGGGGTACGCCTCCCAGACCTCCGGGCGCAGGCGGCCGCGGTCGCTCGCGGCCAGCCCCTCGGCCAGCGCCCAGGCGCGGACGGTGGCCGTGTTCGGCGCCGGCTGCGGCACCGGTCCCGCCAGCGCGAGGCCGGCCATCTGCGAGTCGGCGTGGTCCTCGGCCGCGACCTCGCGCAGCGCCGCCGCGAGGAAGCGGTAGGTCCACTCCTGCGCGAGCGCCCGCGTCTCGGCGAAGACGATCGGCACGGCGGGATAGCGCGCCTGGCACTCCGCGATCGCGTCCGCGACGACCGCGGGGCGCACGTGCGTCAGACCGAAGACGCGCGGGTAGCGCTCCTCGACCACGACGGCGGCCCGCGGTATGCCGCTCAGCTCGGCGAGCGCATACCTCAGCTTCCCGTTCACCAGCGAGGAGGTGAGGTCCTCGAGGCTCTTGCGCTCGACCGCGGCGACGACGCGTCCATCGAGCTCGACGGCGTAGTCGCCGGCGTCGAGGCGCTGCTTGCGCGTGCTCACCTGCTGGTGGCTGAAGCGCCACGCGTAGCGCTCGTGCGCGTCGACGACGATCTCGAGCGGGCTTGCTGCGTCGGCCTCCCCGGACGTGCCGGCCGCGCGAGCCGTCGGGATGCGGACAGCGGGCCGGGCCTGCTTCGCCGTCCGGGCGCTCTGCCAGAAGATGCCCTCGCGGCCCTTGACGTTGGTCAGCACGAACTGGGACCGGCTCTCCTTGGTGCGGTCGAGCACGAGCTCGATGGCGGCGCCCCGACGGACGCACACCCGCGTCGCGACGCGCTCCACCACCTCGGCGTCCTCGGACCACGACTCGGCCCGGTGGCAGTAGACCTTGCTCGTTCTTGGCCACGTGTCTTGCTCTTCAGCACGATCCCGTGCTCGCCCAGTGGGATCCGTACGAGGTAGGGCAGTGTGCTCGCCGCGTCCGGGTTGCGGGCGATGAGGAAATCATCAGGCACCGCCCCATCGCGGCGTATGTGGCGGCCCCGCCAAGCCGCGACATCGGACTTGGCCGCCAAGAGATCAGTCGCAGTTCACGCACGGGCCGGAGACCGGCATTTCCATGAAGCAGGTCGGACAGACGGCACCGCGTCGCTCGGGCGCCACCGAGGCGCGTGGCGTGCGCTCGCGCACCTGTCGCATCCGCGAGCTGAGAGTCGGCTGCGCATCCGCGGGGACGTCGGCGCCCCAGTGCCGGTAGCACTCCAACCGTGAGGCGGCGGCGTGGTTCTCGCGTTCGACCGGGTCGTCGATCGGTGACCGGCCCGCCAGTCGGAGGACCTCGTCGTAGCCGGGTCCGACGCGTCCGTCGTCCTTGCGGACGACGAGCGACGTCAGCGGCGGCTCCTCGCGGGCGTGGTTGACCTTGGCGAGGTCGCCCAGCAGGGCGCCGACCCAGTTGTGCATGGGCGACCTGGTGTGGAGCGACGAGCGGCGCTGCACCTCCTCGGCGAAATCGGAGTAGGTGATGACCGCGTTGTAGCGTCCGGCGGTCTCGACGAGCACCTCGTAGGCGTGCTTCGCCCAGTAGGGCTGCGCGACCTTGGGCGTCACGTACGTCTCGCTGTCAGGCACGATCGGAGATCCCTCCTGTGATGGCGCGTTCGGTCCCACCCCAGTCTCCACCCGCCTCCGCCGCCCCGCCCGACGGGTCTCCATCCGCGACACGACGCCCAGCCTCGGATGGCGATCACAGACACCGCGCCACCCGGGGTGGCGTCAGGCGAGCGGGTCCCGGGTCGCGCGAGCCAGCACCGCCAGGCAGATGGCGCCCACGACTCCCCACACCAGCAACGCGCCCGCCCACCGCTCGCCGTCGCCGCTCGGGAAGACGTCCACCCAGCGCGCGAACGGGTTCACCAGGCCGATGCCGATGACGACCGTGAGGATGGCGCCGCCGACGGCGTCCCCGGGCTCGGCCACGCGCCGCCGCAGGGCAGCAGCCGCAGCGACGGCGACGAGCACGCAGCCCGTCAGCCACACCATGACCCCGAGCCGAGCACCCAGTCCGCTCGTGATCGCAAGGACCACCACGCCGAGCGATCCCAGGGCCAGGACCCCGGCGGCCACGAGCAGCCTCGCCACGCTGCGCGCTCGCAGCGACGTCGGGGTGGCCCCGACCGCTTCCGCCGCCGCCTCGTCGAGGACGTATGCCGTCCCGGCCGCGAGCACGGCGACGCCGAGCACCAGCGCGGAGCCGGCCACTGCACTCGTGGGCCAGGTCGCCGCGACCCCGAGGAGGACCAGCCCTGCGGTGGTCAGGGTGGCCACGGGCCGCCACGGGATGCCCGTGGCGGCGCCGAGGATGCCCGGCGAGATCATCGCGTCACGACCACGCTGTGCCCGTCGGGGAAGGTGCGCACCGGCTGGGTGAGACCAGTGGCGGAGGCGAGACCGTAGGTGATGACCGACAGCACGACGGCGACCGCGCCGAGGCGCACGAGCCGGCGTCGGGTGCGGCCCTCGGACCGCCACAGCAACGCGGCCAGGGCGGCGAGGCTGCAGAGCGTGCCGACCCAGACGAGATACCACCACGGCGACCCGGTCAGGCTGGTGATCGAGACGTCGTCCTGCGTCGCCGACGAGAAGTAGCCGACCGGGGTGAAGAGCCGGACCCAGCGGAACCACGCAGGCGGTGCCCCCTCCGTGCTGCTGAAGAGACCGAGGACCCCGATGGTCCAGACGACCACGGCCAGGACGAGCACGGCCGACGCGCCGCGGAATCGCCACCAGCGGCCCGCGGCGATGCCGAGCAGGGTGCCGCCAACGGCCGCCACGACCGAGTTCTCCACGAGCACCGCCGCCACCTCAGCGTGGGAGAAGTCGCCGTACATCCACTCGGGCACGTCCAGCGCAGCTGGCGTGAAGCCGTAGTAGACGACGAGCCACGCCGAGGCCACGAGAGCCGGGACGCCGGCGGCCAAACACAGCGCGGTCGTCCGGGTCGTCACGGAGGTCGGTGACGCCTCGAGCAGCTCGCCCGCCCCGTGGAACGACCGCGTCAGGTGGTACGCGGCGATCATCGCGGACAGGCCCACCGTCAGCGCAACGACGGGCAGGCTCAGCGAGTCGCCTGTCACCTTGTCTGCCTGCTCGTTCAGCGCCATGACCGTGAAGAGGACGCCGAGCGCCGTGCCCACGAGGAACATCGGGTGACGGGCGAGGCGCCACGTCTCGATGCGGGCGAGCGCGGCGAACGGGCTCCGGTAGCCGCCGCGCGGCGCGAACGCGGTGGTCACGGCGAGGGCGTCCTGCGGGGTGCTGGTCATCACGCCACCTCCGCCGAGGTCGCGGCGTCAGCGGACGCAGAAGCGGTAGCGCCTCGGAGCAGCAGGTAGGCGTCCTCCAGACTGGGCTCGACGAGCTCGGCGCCGCTCGGCACGTGCTCCCCGACGTTGCGATAGCGGCCGGATGCGGTGCGCCACGACGCCTGCGCCGCGGCATCCGGCGCCGCGGCCATCCAGACGCGCCCTGTCGCGAGCGACACCAGCTCGGGCACCGTGCCGTCGAAGTGCACGCGACCCGCGTCGAGCACGACGACCCGGCGGCACAGCGCGGCGACGTCCTCGGTCTGGTGGGTCGAGATGACCATCGTCGACGTGGCGGCGATGTCGGCGAGCACGCCCCGCAGCGACGCACGCTGCTCCGGGTCGAGCCCGGTCGTCGGCTCGTCGAGGACGAGCAGCTCCGGGGTGCCGAGCAGGGCCTGGGCCAGGGCGACCCGGCGACGCTGGCCTCCCGAGAGCCGGCTGATCCGTTTCGGGGCGACGTCGCCGAGGCCGACGAGGTCGAGCACGCGCCGGACCTCCGTGGTGCGCAGGTCCCGGTCGGCCCACTCCTTGAGCACCGCCATGTAGTTGACGAAGGCGAACGCCGAGAAGCCGCGCGGGAAGCCGAGCTCTTGCGGCTGGTAGCCGAGTCGCCGCCTGATGTCGGTGCGGGCATCCGGCTGCGTCGGGTCGCGGCCGAGGAGGCGCACCTCGCCGGCGTCGGGCCGCAGCACCGTCGCCATGACGCGGAGCATCGTCGTCTTGCCGGCACCATTCGGACCGAGCAGTCCGGTGATGCCCGGCTCGAGGTCGAGGTCGACGCCGTCGAGGGCCGCGAGGGAGCGGTAGCGCTTGGTGACACCCCGGAGGGAGACCGAGGTCGAGCTGGTTGCGGTCATGACGCGATCCTTCCGATCGTGCCGAGTCGCCGCGCTCGAAGGACGAGGACGAGCGGCCCGATGATGAGCATGAGGACGTAGAGGAGGAGGTAGCGCGGCGCGAACACGGCCCAGATCGTGTCCAGGCGCTCGGCCGCGCCGGTGGCGATGACCCAGACGAGGGTGATGGCGCTGGCCGGACGCCACGGCCCGAACCACGTCGACAGGGCGAGCACCGCCGCCGTGAATCCCAGCGCCGGGAGGAGCCACACCCACGCCGCCGACTCCGGGAAGACGACCTGACCGACGAGGACGACGGGGAGTGCTGCGAGGAGCACGGCGGCGGTCCGGAGCAGCAGGAGACGCGCCAACGGGTACGGCGCCGCGCTCTCCTGCTCGAGCGCCGGTCCCGCCTCCGGCCCGAAGGCGGTCGCGACGGCGAGCACCGGCACGAGCGGCGCCACGACGAGGAAGACCATGACGCTGCCGTTGCGCGCCGCCACGGCCCCGCCGACGGCGAAGGCGACGGCGAGGGCGACCGCGCAGATCCACGATCCGCGCAGCGCCGGCGCCGCGGCCACGAGCATCGCGTCACACGGCGGGAGGCCGAGGCGCACGAGGAGCCGCTCCAGGAGCGATACGCGTGGCACCTCGATCTCGTCCCGCACCGCCGTCCAGACGGCCGCCAGGTCCGGCAGCTCAGCCGAGCCAACGGGGCCAGCCACGTCCGGCGACCCAGGCTGCCCGGGAGCTGCCGTGACCTCGGGAAGGGACGGGACGGCATACGCCATCGGGGGCAGCGCGGCGGCGACGCCCGCCTGGCACTGGGGGCACCCGACGAGGTGCTGCTCGACCGACATCGACAGGACGCCGTCGGTCGCACCGCGGACCCAGGCGCGCAGGTCGTCGGGACGTACGTGATGCGTGCTCATGACGGGGCTCCTTCCAGCAGGCTCGCCCTCAGGCGGGCCCTCGCGCGGTGGGCCCGCGTCTTGACGGTGTTCTGCGGGATGCCGAGGAGGCGGGCGGCCTCCCGGGTGGTGAGGCCGTCGAGCACGGTCGCCTGCATGACGGCACGCAGCTCGGGGGAGAGGGCCGCCATCGCCCGGCCGAGGTCGCCGTACTCGACGCCGAGGAGCAACTCGTCCTCGGCCGTCGGCGAGGCCGCGCCGGATGCCGCCGGGTCGCGCAGGAGCACGACGTCCCGGCGAGAGCGCAGCCGGCTGACGAGCCGCCGGATCGCGATCCCCCACATCCAAGCGCCGACCTCGCCGGTCCCCTGGTAGCGCCGCGCCCCCTGCCACACGGCGACGAAGGTGTCCTGCAGCACGTCGGCGACGACCTCTCGGTCGTTGCAGCGCCGCATCAGCCGCACCGAGAGCCACGGCGCGTGACGCTCGTAGAGCCTCTCGAGGGCGCCGACGTCTCCCGAGGCCAGTGCCTCGAGGAGGGACTGGTCGTCGGGAGCGACGAGTGGTGCCACATCTCTACTGTCGACCCGGCGGGCCCGATCGGTTCCCGGTATGGGTGGGAAGCGGTGCCGCGCTCAGTCGAGAGAGATGTCGGCGTCGCTCTCCGTCGCGATGACGTGCATCACCGCGTTGATGAGAGCCAGGTGGGTGAACGCCTGCGGGAAGTTGCCGAGGTGGCGGCCCGTGTGGGTGTCGATCTCCTCGGCGTAGAGCTCCAGCGGGCCGGCCAGCGACAGCAGTTTGGCGCACAGCCCGTGCGCGCGCTCGTACTCACCGATCTCGCACAGCGCCGACACGAGCCAGAACGAGCAGATCGTGAACGTCCCCTCCTCCCCGACGAACCCGTCGTCGGTCTCGTCGACGCGGTAGCGCAGCACCAGCCCGTCGACCGTCAGCTCGTCCGCGATGGCCAGGACGGTCGCGCGGATCCGGGGGTCGTCCGGCGGGAGGAAGCGCACGAGCGGGGCCAGCAGCAGGGACGCGTCCAGCGCCTCGGTCCCGTAGTACTGCGTCAGCACACCGCGTGAGTCGACGCCGTGCTCGAGGATGTCCTCCCGGATCTCGTCGGCCGCGAGCCGCCACTGCGCCGCCTCGTCGTCCCGCCCGATCATCGACGCCAGCCGCGAGCCCCGGTCGACCGCGACCCAGCACATGATCTTGGACGACGTGAAGTGCTGCAGCTCCCCGCGCACCTCCCAGATGCCGGCGTCCGGCTCGCGCCAGTGCTTGAGCGCCGCCTCCACCTGCTTGCCGAGGATCGGCCAGATGCGCCCGTCGAGGTGGTCGGCGACCTTGGAGTGCAGGTAGACCGAGTCGAGCAGGGCGCCCCAGACGTCGTGCTGCACCTGCGAGTGCGCCGCGTTGCCGATGCGCACCGGGCGCGACCCGGCATACCCCCGCAGGTGGTCGAGGGTGGACTCCGGCAGCTCACGCTCCCCGCCGATCCCGTACATGATCTGCAGGTCGTCGTCCCGCTCGGCCACGTCGGCGATGAACGAGAAGAAGTCGACCGCCTCCCAGTCGAACCCGAGCGAGTAGAGGCCCCACAGGGCGAAGGTCGCGTCACGGATCCACGTGTAGCGGTAGTCGTAGTTGCGCTCTCCACCAAGGGTTTCGGGGAGCGACGTCGTCGACGCTGCGGCGATCGCTCCCGTGGGCGCATAGGTCAGACCCTTGAGCGTCAGGGCGCTCCGCTGGAGGTAGCTGCGCCACGGGTGGTCGGGGAAGCGTCCGCGGGCGAGCCAGTGCTGCCAGTGGTGCGCGGTCCACACGAGCCGCTTGTACGCCTGCTCGAAGTCGAGCGGGGGCTTCCGCTCACCCCAGGACAGCGCGACGTAGCGCACCTCGCCCTCCTTGAGCAGGGTGCGCGCCGACGCCTGCGCCCCCTCGAAGCCGAGCCGCAGATCCGTTGTGAGAGTGAGCGTTACGTCCGAACCGTCCACCGACGCCCGGCCCTGGTGGTAGCCGTGCTCGGTGTACTCCCACGTCACCGGCCGGCGTCCGTAGTCGAGCACCGGCTCGCAGTCCATCACCGTCTGCACCTCGCCCGACACGCAGCGGATCGTCCGCAGCAGCGTGTGCTCCGCGTCGTAGTCCATGGGCGTGCGTCGGTGCTTCGGCGACACGTCCTCGTCGTGCCGCCACGGCCCGATGAGGAGCAGGTCGCGCACGATGATCCACCCGGTCGGCGTGCCCCAGCTCGTCTCGAGCACCATGGTGCCCGGCAGGTAGCGGCGCGCCGTCGGCACGCTGACGTCGGACGGTCCCAGCCGGAACCGGCCCGCGTGCCGACCGAGCAGACCACCGAAGACGCTCGGAGAGTCCATGCGCGGCAGGCACATCCAGTCGATGTCGCCACCGGGCGCGACGAGCGCGGTGACCTCGCCATCGGAGAGGAACCCGTAATCCGCGATCGGCACGGTCGTGGGGTGGGCCAGCGTCCCCGCCGCCCGCGGGGTGTCAGCACTCGGATCCATGCACTCAGGTTCCTCGCGGTCGAGAAGTCGCACAAGTGGTGCTCAGCCCTGCCGCCCACCGAGGGCGTATGCCGTCCGGTCGCGTATGCCGTCCGCGCCCCTCGCCCGGTCGCCCCACCGCAAGAACGTCACAAGGTTGTTGCAAGGTCGCCGGAATATGGTCGTTAAGACCCGGATATCGCCCTTGACTGGAGGAGTCGTCAGGGGATGACGAAGACTTGGACGGTTGGCCCGTTGTGGTACGTGAACCGTCATGGGGCCCGAGCTCGCATCGCGAGGCGGGCCCCTTCGTCATCAGGACGCGCGAGGGCCACCGCGCGCCAGACGAACTCGAGCAGTCCCGCGCGGGCCAGGGCGGGTCGCGCCGGGCCGCGTGGGGCCGCGTCGGCCGCGCTGGGCCATGCCTGGCCGCGTCAGGCGACGGCGATGTCGACGAGCAGCTCGCTGGCGAGGTGCTCCAGGTCGGCGCGCAGCGCTGCGTTGTCGGACTCGGCCGGCACCCGGACGACGACGTGCGCCTCGAAGAGCAGACCACCCGCCATCGGTGCCTCGCGCGTGGAGGTCGTCATCGTCTCGATCGACAGGTCGTGCCGGCGCAGGACCGACGACACCTCCCGGACGATGCCCGGGCTGTCGTTGCCGAGCAGGTCGACGGTCAGGCGCTGCTCGTCTCCCGTGCCCGCGCCACCGACGGCGGCACCGGTCTCCGCACCCGGGTGCGTCGTCACCTCGAGCAGGCCGTCGAGCTCACGAAGCGCCGCCGTCAGCTCGTCGACGCGCTCGACCGGGACACCGACGACGACGATGCCGGCGAACTTGCTGGCGAGCTCGGCGAGCTGGCTGTCCTCCCAGTTGCCGTCGTGGGCGGTGACGACGTCCGCGAGGGCGCTGACGAGACCGGAGCGGTCGTCGCCGATGACGGTGAGCACGAGTCTGGGCACACCCGCAGCCTACTGACGCAAGCCGGGGCCGGTCCGGCGAGTAGCGTCGAGGGATGCGGGGCGACCCGGCGGCCGCGCGCTTCGCGGCGATGCGGTCCGGCTACGAGAGCCACTACCTGCGGGCGGTGGCTCCCGGTGGCGGGCTCGGCTTCTGGCTGCGGCACACCGTCCACCTCGAGGAGGGCGAGCCGCCCCTGAGCTCGACGTGGTTCACCCTCTTCGACGCGGACAGGCCCGGACCCGTCGCCGCCAAGGTGACCGTCGAGGGTCCACCCTCGAGCGGCCCGCACTGGGTCGGCGTGGCCGGATCGACCCTCGGGCCGACCCGGGCGGCCGGGTCGATCCCGGCAGCTCCGGGACGCGTCCCGGTCTCCTGGGACGTCACGTTCCTCGGCGAGCCCCCGCTCGAGCACCTGCCGTCCACGTGGATGTATGCCGCCCCGGTGCCGAGGACGAAGCCCGTCAGCGTCCACCCCAGCGCCAGGTTCACCGGCACCATCACCGTCGACGGCCGCGACATCGACGTCGACGGCTGGCAGGGAATGGTCGGTCACAACTGGGGGTCCGAGCACGCCGAGCGCTGGATCTGGTTGCACGGCCTCGGTTTCGACGGCGAGCCCTCCAGCACGTGGATCGACGTCGTGCTCGGGCGGCTGCGCCTCGGGGGTGTCACGACGCCGTGGGTCGCGAATGGCGTGCTGTCGGTGCGCGGCGACCGACGACGGCTCGGCGGCCTCTCACACACGAGCGCGACCCGGGTCGAGGAGCGTCGCGGCGGCGCCCACCTCCACCTGCCCGGCCGCGGGGGCCTGAGCGTCGACGTCGACGTGCGAGCCCCGGCCGATCGCTCCGTCGGCTGGGTGTACGCGGACGCCGGCGACCGTCGCCGACACAGCGGCCACTCGGTCGTCAACTGCTCGATCGCCGACCTCGACGTGGCGGTCCGCCTGCCGGGAGGCCTCGTCCGCGTCATCAGAGCAGCCGGGCAGGCGGCATACGAGATCGGGACGCGCGAGCGGCCCACCGACGTGCCGCTCCAGCCGTTTCCCGACGGGCCGGCAGCACGCCCTGGCGCCGGGCCGGGTGCGCCCGCTTCTTGAGCGCAACCCGGCCCGGTCAAAGGTGGCCGCTCAGCTGGCGGCCCGGTCCCCGACGAGGTCGTCCGGCTCGTCGGGGGGTCTGGGTGCGTTCGGCGGCGTGTTCGACGGGATGTCGGACGGGCGGCGCTCGGCCAGGCCGGCCATGCCCCATCGCACCGCTGCCGTGCCGAGGTGCCCGAGCGGCCGCGCCACGAGCGTCGAGACGACGCCGGGCAGCGGGATGCCGAGCATCTCGCGCGCCCACCCGGGGAGCAGGGACACGCCGCCGGAGGCGATGGTCCCGTAGCCCGGTCGGGCGAACAGGGGAAGGGGCGGGTCGAGCAGGAGGAAGCGCGCCGCGTCGCGTGCCGCCGGACTCGTCTCCAGCTCAGGGCGATAGGCAAGCAGGATCGCCCGCAGCCCGGCCACCGAGGTGGGCGGGTCGAGAACGCCGAGCCGTGCGGCCGGGACACCGGCCTGTGCCACGTAGAGGTCGGCCTCGGCGTCGGTCAGCGGCTCGTCGCCGAAGGTCTGGTAGGCGCGCAGGAACGAGTCGACCTCCGCCGCGTGCACCCACAGGAGCAGGTGCGGGTCGTCGGCGCGGTAGGGCCGGCCGAGGTGGTCCTTGCCGCGCACCCGCTCGTGGATCGAGCGGACCGTCGCGATGGCCTCCTCGGCGTGCTCGATCGTGCCGAAGGTCGTCGTCGCGAGATAGTGGCTGGTGCGCTGGAGCCGGCCCCAGGGGTCGCTCTTGTAGCCGCTGTGGCCGGCGACCCCCGCCATCGCCATCGGGTGCAGCATCTGCAGCAGGAGCGAGGTGATGCCCGCGGGGAACATCGACGCGTCGGCGTGCACGCGCCACACCGGGTCCGTGGGCGTGAACCAGCGCTCGCCCTCGGCGCCCCAGATCCGCTGCGCACGCGCGGGCGCGTCATCGCCCGCGACCTTGCTGCGCAGCATCCTGCCGAGCTGGCGCTGGACCAGCCGGGCTCCGGATGTGGGACTCATGGGGGACAACCTAACCGCGGGCCAGCGAGGTGGAGAAGATCCTGTCCAACCTTTGTCCCGCTTCGCCCCGCGAGCGCTCAGCCGAGCGAGATCCGGACGCCGGCGCGCTTGCCACGGGGCCGCAGGCGGTCGGTGACCGCGGCCACCGCGTCACCGAGCCGGGCCATGACGTACTTGCGGCCGATGGCGCGTTTGACGGCGGCAACGCCCTCCGGGCTGCGGTCGACGACGGCCGTGCCGGCATACGTCGGCGCGCCCTCGGGCACTCGGCCGCGGATGTCACACGGGCGCAGCTCGACCCGCGCAGTGTGCGCCAGGCGCTTGAGCTTGCCGCTCGGGTCGACGGTGACGACGACGAGCTCGTCGGCGTCTCGCGCGATCCAGACCGGCGACGACACCGGAGCCCCCGTCCGGCGGAACGTCGTCAGCGACACGTAGCGGTTCGCGTTGACGAGGTCGAGGTCGTTGGGCAGCGGGCTCACGCGGCCAGCGTATGCCGTGTGGGCGCCCGGGAGCGTCTGCCACCACCGTGCCCACCCGGCTCCTCACGCCACGGTGCGGACCACCGCGATGACGCCGATGGCGAGGGAGGTCGCCGCCATGAGAGCCGCGGTGGTCGTGGCGGCGACCCCGCCACGCCCCGGGCGACGGGCCAACGCCGTGGCCGTCGTCGTGAAGGCAGCAAGGAGGAGTCCGAGGGTCATGAGGTTCGCGGCATCACCACGTCGCTGCGAGGAGTCGACCGCCTCGTGCTGGGCGGCCAGGAGGGCGTCGTAGTCGGCCGGCTCGGACCCGACCATGGCGACGACCGCGGGCGGGACGTTGTCGGACTCGGTGGGCGGCGCTGTCATGGTCGCCGCGACCTGCGCCCACGTGGATGCCGCAGTGGCGTCCGCGTTCGCGAGCTCGGACTGACCCGGCACGTCGTCTCCCACGGCAACGAACTGTCTGGCGAGGGAGAGCATTCCGAGCCGCACCTCTTCCTGTTGGCTCCGGAGCGCGAACGAGTTGAAGAGCTGGCTCGCGAGCAGTGAGCCGGTGATCGTCGTGGCCCGCCGTGAAGCCTCGGCGTCGTCCCGTGCCGACCCGCTCGAGAGCACGAGCTGGGCCGCAGTCAGTACGGGCAGCAGCAGCCAGGCCACGAGGGCCACGGCTGCGACCACGCGCTGGGTCCGCGTCCGCTCCTGCCAGGGCTGGGGGACGATGCCGACGTCGTCGCCGACGGACGAGTGCTCGACAGCCGACCCCGGTCCCGGGGCCGGCTGCTGACGGTGCCGGTTGCCCGCGGTGCGGACGACGACGAACGCCACCGCGGCGACGACCGACAGGGCAGCGAGACGCAACGCCCACTCCGCTCGCTCGTCAGCGTCGGCGACGGCCTGCTCGACGCCGTGGGGGTCGGCGCCGGCAGTGGTGAGCGCGTCCGCGAGACGGGCGCTCACGGCATACCCGTGGTCGGCCCGCTCGTAGTCGGGGGACAGGAGTGAGCTGCCGGCCTGCTGCAGCCCTGCCCGGAGCTCACCGGCGGCCTTGCGCAGCGTCGCTGCCTCCGCGGCCGCCAGTCGGCTGCCCGGAGTGGCGACGCCCTGGGACGTGACGGCGTCCGAGGCGTCCTGGAGAGCGTCCGCCCGCACCTCGAGCAGCGCGAGGTCGAGCGCGACGGGTGCCTGGTCCTGGTAGAGATGGCGCATCTCCTCGACGGTCAGGGCCATCGAGCGCGTCTCGAGTCGGGTCGACTGCAGCCAGGAGCCGCTCGCCTGGGCGGCGAGCCACGTGCCCGCGGCCAGCAGTGCCGCGACGAGGACCGAGACGACGACCTGGGCCGGGTTCGAGCGGATCCGGGCCGCCCAGCCATGCAGATGCCCGGCGGCACGTTCGGCCGGTGAGCCGTGGGGGGTCACCGGGGTGGCTCCTGCGTCACCGGCTCGTAGGCCACCGTCCCGAACTCGCCGACCAGGACGAGGGTGTCGCCTTGCATCGACCACGTGTACGTCTCCGGCGACAGGTCCTCGAGCGGCCGCCCGTCGTAGCTGCTGGACGGCGAGTCCGGGTCGTGCAGGGTCTGCACCCCACTTTCCGGTGTCAGCGTCAGCGTCGGGCCGGCCACGTCGACGACCCCCTTGGTGCCGATGTCGAACTCGAAGGTGCCGCTCGTCCGTGACTGCATGAGCACCTGGGCCCGCACGAACCGGCCGTCGGGCGAGAAGGTGTAGAGCACCTCGGCCGATCCCTGGTCCAGGCTCTGCCACGTGCCCTCGAGCGCGCGCGGGATGACGGTGGCGTCCGACTCTCGTGTCGGGGCGGGGGCTGGGGCGGGGAACGGGTTGGCGGTCGGCGTGGACGCCGACGTGGGGGCCGATGTGGAGGCCGACGTGGAGGGCGGAGGCTGGGCGGTGGTCTGCGTGACCGTCACGGTCGTCAGCGTCGGCGTCGCACCGGGCTGTGGCGACGTGGAGCAGGCCGTCAGCGACAGCGGGACCAGCGGCATCACGGCCAGGGCCAGGGCCGCAGTCCGACGCCACCTGGTCCGATCCAGTGGGCGCGTAGTCATGTGGTCCATGGGCTCGGGCATCGGCTCGCCCTCCTCGTGCCGGCACGTCAATGGTGCCTCTTAGGATCAGACGCGCCGGCCGGTGCCCGTGATACGCGCGGTAGCCCACGATCGGCTCCCGGCGTTTCACAATGGGCCATGGCGCTCGCGCTCTGCCTCCTGCTCGACCACCGGTCCGACCGCCTCGTGCGCGCACTGTGGGAGCGCCTCGAGGAGGACGGCGTGCCGACGCTGCTCACACACACGCACGGCCACCACGTCGCCCACCTGTCGTATGCCGTCCTGCTGGCCTGGGAGCAGGAGGCGGTCAGCTCGGCCGTGGCCGGACTGTGCGACGGCGGGCCGGTGGCGTTCTCGGTGCAGGGCACGGTGGTCTTTCCTCGGGGCCGCGCGGCGCTCGCCGGGTCTGCCTCGATCGAGCTCGCCACCCGGCAGGCCCGCGCCGTTGAGGCGCTGCGCGCAACGGGTGCGACGATCCACCGCCACTACGAGCCCGGCCACTGGATGCCGCACGTGTCCGCGACGACCGGCGTCCCCGGCGCTCGGGTGCACCGCGTCGTCGACGCCGTGTCGGACCGCCTGCCGCTGACGCTGCGGTGCGACCGTGCCGCCCTCATCGACACGACCGACGGGACCACGTGGGACCTGCCCATGGTGCCGTGACGGCATCCGTGCTCATCCGCGTGAGCCCGGATGAGTACGCGTGCCCAGTATCGATCCGCTGCCCCGGCGCACTTCTCCTCGACCAACCAAACTTCGGGGAAAGACACAGGACCATGCGCATCAGCTTCACGCCCGCCGAGAACGGCTTCGCCTTCAGCAACCGCTTCACCAACCACGTCATCCGCATCCCGTCCGTCGGGGTCGACATCACCACCCGCGGCCGTTGCGGCGGCATGGCGGCCGCCGCCATGGACTACTGGTACGCCGGCCTGGCCATGTCGACGAACGCGACTCTCCCGCAAGACGGCTCACTCGTCGCCGACTACGTCTACGCGCGGCTCATGGACACCTTCGTCGACAACGGGCTGAAGTTCGTGCAGTACGCGACGAGCCTCGACCACCCGACCTGGCTGCGCGGCAAGGGCGTCGCCCGGATGACGCGCGAGGACGAGCTGCCCAGGCTCAAGGATCGGCTCAACTCGGGCCAGCCGGTGCTCCTCGGCCTGACCCAGGCCCGCTCGGTGACCGAGCTGGGCAACGACCACCAGGTCGTCGCCTACGGCTGGGAGCAGGACAGCCGCTACACCTATGTCCTCGTCTACGACAACAACAACCCGGGCCAGGAGGTCCGCCTCAGGCTGACCACCGTCGACGACCCGGCAGAGCGGGCCATCACCGGCAGCAACGGCAAGACGTGGCGCGGCCTCTTCGTCGAGAGCTACACCCGCAAGGTCCCGGCCTTCCTCGCCGACGGACGCGTCATCCACGACTCGACGGACCCCCGCATCATGGTCATCCGCGGCGGCGGCCAGTTCTGGGTCCCGTCACCGTCGGAGTTCGACGCATGCGGGTTCCGCTGGGATGCAGTCGTCTCCGCCAAGCCCGGCTCGATGGCCCACGTCGCCACGCACCCGGGCAACGGCACGCTCGTCCGCGAACGCGGCACCGACCCGATCCACGTCGTCTACGGCGGCAAGGCCTTCTGGATCCCGTCACCCGAGGTCTTCGAGGGCCTCGGTCTGGACTGGGGCAAGGTCCGCGAGATCCCGCAGGGCACGCTCGCAGGCCTCCGCCAGATGCCGCTCGACCGGACGCTGCTGCGCGAGCGCTCGGCGGACCCGGTGTGGCTCGTCGACGGCGGACGCCTCCGGCACGTCACGAGCCAGGCAGTCATGGACCGGCTCGGTCTCGAGTGGGCCTGCGTCCGCGTCGTCCCCGACGGTGCTCTCGCGGGTCTCGCGACGGGGACCCCGATCTCCTGACGGAAGGCCGCGCGGACTAGTCACTGCTGGTCCGTTTGCGCCATCTTGCGCCAATCCAACGACCTGCGCCCTCACCGGCGTGTCACTCTGTCTCGGTCGCCCCTGAGCGGGACACTCGTTCTCAGGAAAGACCAAGACTTCGACGGTTGGCCCGTTGTGGTACGTGAACCGTCACTGGTAGCCCGGCATCGCGAACGCGAGCCGGGCTCCAACATTTTCAGGGGCCGTGCGCGTCCGACCTGTCTGCGGCGGTGACCCGGATCTCGGTGCGCGCCAACAGGATCCGGACTACCGTGAAGAGCATGAGACGGTCGCTCGCACCGGTGGTCGTCGGCGCCGTGGTCCTGTCCGTGGTGACGCTCCGGTGGTCGGCGCTGCACTGGGGCGCCACCACCGAGGAGTCGCGCGAGCCACTGCCCGGTGACGAGCTCCTGCCGGTCGCGGGGCTCGTCGCCACTCGTGCCATCACGATCCAGGCCCCGCCAGAGGACGTCTGGCCGTGGGTCGTGCAGCTGGGCGCGGACCGTGGTGGCTTCTACAGCTATGACCGCATCGAGAACCTCGTCGGCTGCCGGCTCCACAGCGCGGACAGCGTCGTCGAGGAGTGGCAGCACCTCGAGGCGGGCGACGTCGTCCGCCTGCACCCGCAGGTCGCCCTGGCCGTCGCCTCGGTGGACCCCGGACGCTCGCTCGTGCTCCGCGCGCCACAGGCCGAGCAGGCTGGCTCCGAGGCTGCCCCCTACGACTTCACGTGGTCGTTCGTGCTGCGTCGTCATCCGCACCGCGCGACACGGCTCATCACCCGTGAGCGCTTCGCCCACACGCACCGCTGGTCGCCTCTCGTCGTCGAGCCGGTCTCGGTGGCGAGCTCGTTGATGAGCCAGAAGATGCTGCGCGGCATCCGCGACCGCGCCGAGCGCGCGGCCCAGGAGCCGTCACGGACACTCAGTCCAGGATGGCCGTCAGCGCGTCGAGGAGGATCTCGACCTCCCTCTCGCCGATGACGAGCGGGGGAGCGATGCGCACGGTCGAGCCGTGCGTCTCCTTGACGAGGACGCCGCGCTCGAGCAGACGGTGCGACGCCTCGTGCCCGGTCATCAGCTGCGGGTCGATGTCGACGCCGGCCCACAGCCCGCGGCACCGTACGGCGTCCACGCCGTGCCCGACCAGCTCCCGCAGTCCGCGCTCGAGGAGGCTCCCGAGCCACCGTGCCCGTTCCTGGAACTCGCCGGTCGAGAGCAGAGCGACGACGGCCTGCCCGACCGCGGCGCCGAGCGGGTTGCCGCCGAACGTCGACCCGTGGCTGCCGGGTGTGAAGACTCCGAGCACGTCCCGGTCCGCGACGACTGCCGACACCGGGACGATGCCGCCGCCGAGCGCCTTGCCGAGCACGTAGAGGTCCGGAACGACGTCCTCGACGTCGCAGGCGAACGTCGTGCCGGTGCGGCCCAGCCCGGACTGGATTTCATCGGCCACCATGAGCACGTGGCGGCGCCGGGTCACCTCGCGCACGTCGTGCAGCCACCCGTCGGACGGGAGGATGACGCCGCCCTCGCCCTGGATCGGCTCCAGCATCACGGCGACGGTGTCGTCCGTGATCGCGGCCTCGAGGGCCGCGATGTCGCCGAAGGGCACCACGTCGAACCCGGCGTGTAGGGGCCGTAGTGGTCGCGTGCGAGCGGGTCGTCGGAGAAGCTGACGATCGTCGTCGTGCGGCCGTGGAAGTTGCCCGCCATGACGACGATCCGGGCCCGACCGTCGGGCACCCCCTTGACCTCGTAGCCCCACCGACGCGCCGTCTTGATCGCCGTCTCGACGGCCTCCACGCCGGTGTTCATCGGCAGCACGAGCTCCTTGCCGGCGAGGGTCGCGAGGTCACGGCAGAAGGGTCCCAGCCGGTCGCTGTGGAAGGCACGGCTCGTCAACGTCAGGCGGTCGAGCTGCGACCGCGCTGCCGCGACGAGCGCCGGGTGGCGGTGCCCGAAGTTGAGGGCCGAGTAGCCGGCCAGGGCGTCGAGGTATCGGCGCCCTTCGACGTCGGTGACCCAGGCGCCCTCGGCGTGCGCGATGACGACGGGCAGCGGGCTGTAGTTGTTCGCCACCCAGCCCTGCGCCAGTGAGACGTGCTCGTCGGTGGTGGTGGTGGTGCGGGTGCCCGGGGCCGGGCTGGTCTGCTCGCTGGCCCCGGTTCGTGCGGCCGTGTCGCTCACCCGTCGATCGTCGCACCGGCATCGACCCCCGGCGGCGAATTGTGAGGTAGTACCACTCTCGAATCGCCACGGGGCGAAGGACCCGGTGGGAGACTCGAAGAGGCAGGTCCCGCAGCCAGGACTACCTGCAGTCAGGTGTGTCGGTCCCGCCGGTGACCCAGCCGCGGAGATGGCCATGAGCAGCACCAGCACCGCCCCCACGAGCGCCCACCGCACCTCCACTGGCAGCCGGACGAGAGTCGTCATCCTCGGCGCAGCCGGCCGCGACTTCCACGACTTCAACGTGGTCTTCCGCGACGACCCGACCCACGAGGTCATCGCCTTCACCGCGACGCAGATCCCTGACATCGCGGGTCGTCGGTACCCGCCGGAGCTGGCCGGAAGCTTGTATCTCGAAGGGATTCCGGTCGTCGCGGAGTCGGAGCTGACCGACCTCGTCGAGCGCGAGCACGTCGACGTCGTCGTCTTCGCCTACTCCGACGTGCGGCACGAGCACGTCATGCACCTCGCGTCACGCTGCATCGCGGCGGGTGCGGACTTCCGCCTCCACGGTGCGCGGCACACGATGCTGCCCAGCACGAAGCCCGTCGTCGCGGTGACGGCCGTACGCACCGGGGTCGGAAAGAGCCAGACGTCGCGCTACCTCGCGCGCCTGCTCATCGACCTCGGCCTCCGCGCCGTGGCCATCCGGCATCCGATGCCCTACGGCGACGTGGCAGCCCAGGCGTGCCAACGCTTCGCGACCTACGCCGACCTCGACCTGCACGACTGCACGATCGAGGAGCGGGAGGAGTACGAGCCGCACCTCGATGCCGGCGTCGTCGTGTACGCCGGCGTCGACTACGAGCGGATCCTGCGCCAGGCCGAGCAGGAGGCTGACGTCATCCTCTGGGACGGAGGCAACAACGACCTTCCCTTCTACGTGCCCGACCTGCATGTGGTGCTGGCCGACCCGCTCCGCGCGGGCGACGAGGCGACCTACCACCCGGGCGAGGCGAACGTCCGGATGGCCGACGTCGTCGTGGTCGCGAAGTGCGACTCGGCGCGTTCGGCCGACATCGAGGCCGTCGAGGCGTCGGTCCGCGCGCTCAACCCCCGTGCGACCCTGCTGCGCGCGGACAGTCCTGTGACGGTCGACGATTCGGCTGCCGTCCACGGGCGCCGCGTCATCGTCGTCGAGGACGGCCCGTCCCTGACGCACGGATCGTTGACCTACGGCGCCGGCGTCGTCGGCGCCCGCGCGGCCGGTGCGGCGCTCCTCGTCGACCCGACGCCGTATGCCGTCGGCTCGATCGCCGACACCTATGCGACGTACCCCAACGCACGGGGCGTCCTGCCGGCCATGGGCTACGGGGCCGACCAGGTGCGCGACCTCGAGGCGACGATCCGCGCAGCCGTCGACGCGGGGGAGTGCGACGCCGTCGTCAGCGGCACACCCATCGACCTCACCCGCATCCTGTCGATTCCGGCGCCCCTCGTGCGGGCCCGCTACGAGCTGCGCGAGGTCGTGCTCGGAGGTCTGGCGGCGGCCGTCCGGTCTGCCCTCCAGCTCGACGACATCGACGTCCAGCGTGCGCCCTCGGACGCACCATCCGACGCCCCCGCGGGCGCCACCCTCGCCGGGAGGGCGACATGAGCGCGCCGACCGAGCGCCGACCCTCCCACTCGCGAGACGAGGCCTTCGTGCGCCCCTTCCGTGGCATTTCTCCAAGGATGTGAGTTCCATGAGCACAGCAACCAACAACCCCGTCCACCCACCCCGCCCCGCCAACCAGCACCTGGCCGCCCTCATCATCGGGTGTCTGCTCATCCTGCCCGGCCTCGGCCTGCTCCTCGGCGGAGCAGGCCTCGGTGTCACGTATGCCGTGGGTCGGGACGACGCGGGCTACCTGTCCCTGACGGTGCCGGCCCTGTCGAGCCCGTCGCCTGCGATCACGGTCGAGGACATCGTGGTCGAGACCGGCCCCGACGTGCCCTCGTGGGTGCTCGACCGCCTCGACCTCGACCTCCGACTGACCGCACGTCCCCTCGCATCGGGGCAGGACGTCTTCCTCGGCGTCGCGCCCGCGAGCAGCGTCACGTCCTACCTCGCCGGGGTGGCGCACGACCAGGTCGTCGGCGTCACGGGCGCCCGCAGCGGCACCTCGAGGACGGCTGTGCTCCGGTCGACGCCGGGCGCGGCGACCGCGGCCGCCCCGACGACCCAGACCTTCTGGACCGCGTCGGCCACCGGCGCCGGGCAGCAACAGCTGTCCTGGCGCCTGACCGGCGGCCAGTGGGCCGTCGTCATCATGAACGCCGACGGCAGCGCTGGCGTCGCCGTGTCGTCGATCATCGGTGTCCGAGCGGGCTTCCTCCTGCCGCTCGCCCTCGTCATGATCGGCATCGGTCTCGTCCTGACCGGCCTCGCCATCGCGCTCATCATCCGTGGCGCCAGCGGCAGCCGGCCGTCGTCGACCCGGAACCCGCCGCTCACGCCCGCACCCGTCGACCCCCTCGACCCCATCAACGGGGCGAACATGCCCATGACCTCACCGATGAGTCCACCCATGACGTCACCGATGTCGTCACCGATGGCCGACCCGGCAGTCTCGAGTGCCCCGCTCTCCCGGCTGACACACCCACGAGCCGTGAGTCCCGTGGCCCTCAACGCCGACCTCGACGAGCCGCTCTCGCGGTGGCTGTGGTTGGTCAAGTGGTTCCTCGCCATCCCGCACGCCGTGGTGCTCGCCTTCCTGTGGGTGGCGTTCTCGGTGGTCAGCCTCGTCGCGTTCTTCGCGATCCTCTTCACGGGCCGCTATCCACGGGGGCTCTTCGAGTTCAACGTCGGCGTGCTGCGCTGGACGTGGCGCGTGGCCTACTACGCCGGTAGCGGCGGCCTCGGCACCGACCGCTACCCGCCCTTCAGTCTCGGCCTCGAGCCGGACTACCCGGCACGACTCGACATCGCCTACCCGGAGCGTCTCTCGCGCGGTCTGGTCCTCGTCAAGTGGTGGTTGCTGGCGATCCCGCAGTACCTCATCGTGGGCCTGCTCGTCGGCGGTGGCACCTGGGCCTGGTCGTGGGCGCGGGACGCCAACGGGGACGGTCGCATCGACGTGCTCAGTGGAGGCCTGCTCGGGCTGCTCGTCCTCGTCGCCGGCCTCTCGCTCCTCTTCGCCGGCCACTACCCACAGGCGCTCTTCGACCTCGTCGCCGGCCTCAACCGCTGGGTCTACCGGGTGATCGCGTACGTCGCCCTCATGACCGACGTCTACCCGCCGTTCCAGCTCGACGAGGGTGGCTCGGAGGTGCCGCCCGGTCCGCCGACGGGCATGCCACAGATGCCCGATGACCGGGTCGACCCGGCGCCTCAACTCACGGGCTGACGGCCCGAGCCTGCGGGCCTCAGGGCTGGCGACGAGGTCGGGACAGCGCCAGCCCGAGGCCCGCGACGGCGACCACCGGGCCGACGACCGCCCACAGGGTGACGCCCGACATGGCGCTCCCGCCGAGGATGCCGAGGCCCTGCAGCGTCCACACCGTGCCGACGAGCAGGATGAGGACTCCGACGATGACGCGCACGGGACGACTCATGACAGGGCTCGCAGGCAGGTGCTCATGTGCAGACGCTACGTCGCCGAGCGCACCCCGTCACCCGTGCCGGGATCCGCAACGGCTGGCGTATGCCGCGGCGCGGCGCCGGTCGGGTCGGGTTCGCTTACGTCAGTGACCCGCGGTCCGGGTCAGTGACGTAGAGAGCGGCGCTGGTCGGGTGGGGTGGGCTAGGTCAGTGACCCGCGGTCCGGGTCAGTGACGTAGAGAGCGGCGCGCGCCGGGTGGGGTGGGCTAGGTCAGTGACCCGCTGTCCGGTTCAGTGACGTAGAGAGCGGCGCTGGTCGGATGGGGTGGGCTAGGTCAGTGACCCGATGTTCGGGTCAGTGACGTAGTCGCGGCCGGCGCAACAGGACGTCAGGTCGTGGCCGGCAGGTGCGCGTCGAGCCAGTCGATGATCTCCACCTCGACCTCGTCGCGGTTCGTCTCGTTGAGGATCTCGTGGCGGGCCTCGGGCCACAGCGTCATGGTCACGTCCCGGACTCCGAGCCGGCGCAGCTGGTCGGCGACGTGCCGCACGCCCTTGCCGTTCGCGCCGACCGGGTCCTTGTCACCGGACGCCAGGTGGACCGGCAGGTCCTCGGGGATGCGGGAGGCGACCCGGTCGGTGTTGACCGACTCCAGCCCACGCAGCAGGTCGGCGAACCCACCGGCGCTGAAGACGAATCCGCAGTCGGGGTCGTTGATGTACTTGTCGACCTCGGCGGGGTCCCTCGAGAGCCAGTCGAACTCGGTGCGTGTGGGCTTGAAGGCCGCGTTGTACTGCCCGAAGCTCAGCTTGTTCATCAGGCCGCTGGTGTGGGCGTGCCCACGGAGCCGCGCCTGAGTCGCGGCGAGGAAGATGCCGACCTTGCCCATCGCGCCGGCGCCGCCCGCGGTTCCCGAGAGCACGAGGCCGGCGAGCTCGGATCCGTGCTGGGCGGCATAACCCCGGGAGATGAACGACCCCATGCTGTGGCCGAGGAGGAAGACCGGCAAGCGGGGCTGCTCCTCGCGCGCACGCTCGGTCACGGCGTACAGGTCGTCGATGACCGTCTGCCAGCCGTCGCGCTCAGGGAAGGAGCCGCGGGGACTCGACGTCTTGCCGTGGCCCCGGTGGTCGGAGGCGTACACGGCATACCCACGGTCCGTGAGGCGCTGGGCGAAGTGGCCGTAACGGCTCGAGTGCTCGGCCAGGCCGTGTGCGATCTGCACGATCGCGCGGGGCGGCCCGTCGGGGAGCCAGCGGTTGACGAAGACCTCGGTGCCGTCGGGCGTAGTCAGCGTGAGGGTGCTGCTCTGCATGGATCGTCCTCGATCTCGCTCGGTCGCGCCCGGTCCGGCTCGGTCTCGCTCTGGTTCAGGGGCACGTGGGTGGCCGTCGATCGGCAGCGTATGCCGTCGCGCGCCGTTCCCGGGCCAACCGCACCATCCACGCCCGTGGTGAGCCGGCGGTTCGCCCTGAGGTCGCGATCACCGTGGTTCCCGACCGGCGTACGGCCGTGGCGGGATGCGCCGTGGACACGCCGGTGCGACCCGTACGGAGTGGGTAGGGGCCCGGTGTTCCGACTCCAGGAGGCGACCATGGACCTTGCTCTGTTCCACCCGCTCGCAGAGGCGACCGGCCCGTTCGCAAGCATCACGATCGACGTGACGAAGACCGACCCGGCCAACACCGACCACCTCAACTCTCGCTGGCGTGAGCTGGAACGACGCTTGCGCGAGTGCGGGACCCCTGACGACGTCCTCGACACGCTGCGCGAGGCCGCCCTCGAGCCCACGGGAAAGGGCGGCCAGCACGGCAGGGTGGTCGTGGCGAACGCCGACCGGGTGCTCCTGGCCCACGACCTGCCCGGTCGTCCGGTCGACGACGCGACCTGGGGCCCGATTCCCTCGCTCCTGCCGGCGATCCGCGCACTGTCGAGCGCCGTGCCCCACATCGTCGTCCGCGTCGACCGCACCGGCGCCGACATCGAGGTGCACGCTGGCCCAGACGGACAGGACGCCCAGACGGTCACGGTGCAGGGCGACCACGACGACCTGCGACAGGTCAAGACCGGGGGCACGGCCCAGCGCCGCTTCGAGTCCCGCATCCAGGACTCCTGGGAGCACAACGCGGCGGCGGTCGCCGAGGAGCTCGACCGGATCGTGCGCACCGCGCGGCCGAAGGTCGTCATCGTCATGGGTGAGGAGCACACCGTGAGCTTCCTCGAGCAGCACGCGAGCGCAGAGCTCCGGGCCGTGATGTTCCGCTCCCACGCGGGAGGACGCGCCGAGGGAAGCTCCGAGGAGGTGGTCCGCGAGGTGGCCGAGTCGTCCCTCGCGGCCACGCGCGCCGAGGCCGAGGCGGAGATCGTGGGCCGCTTCGAGGAGCAGACGGGTCGGGCCGAGGCCGCGAGCGAGGGACTCGTGCCGGTCGTCGACGTCCTCCAACGGGCACAGGTCGCAGAGCTGCTGCTCGTCGAAGGGCGGGAGCACGACCAGGAGCTGTGGGTGGGTGAGGATGCCTTGCAGCTGGGGATCACGCGCGAGGACGTGGAGGCGCTGGGAGCGACCGAGCCCGTGCTGGCACCGGCCGACGACGCCCTCGTGTGGGCCGCGGTGTGCTCACGGGCCGGCGTGACCCTGCTCGACACCGGCCAGGCGAATCCCGCTGATGGTGTCGGGGCCCTGCTGCGCTGGTCCGACGAGTCGACGCCTCGGGCCCGCTTCCCCAGCATGCCGGGCCACGGGGGCACCTGACGGTCCGTCGTGCTGCCCGCGAGATCTCCGGTCTCGCGGGCGCTCGGCGGACCCCGCAGGAGCTACGCCGCGGACCCGCAGGAACTACTCCGAGCGACCTTCGTCCGCGCCCTCGGCTGCCTCGGCGAAGTCCTTGAACGCCTTCATGAAAGTGAGGCTCTGCTTCGGGAAGCTCCGCGAGAACAGCAGCCCGATGACCTTCATCGGGCCACGGAACACGAACTCGTTGTGGGCAACCCACCGCGTCGCCTCGGGTCCCGACTCGTGGAACTCGTTGCGCGTGACGTTGTGCACCCCCTTGGCGTCGTAGGTGGCCTCGAAGGCATACGGCAGGTCCCGGCGCGTCACCGTCTCGACCATCTCCATGGTCCTGCGGCCCCGACGGAAGGTGAGCCTGGACTGCGCGCCCGGATGCCCTGGTGAGCCGTGGATCGGCTCGAAGGAGATCAGTCCCTCCTGCCACTTCGGCAGGTTGTCCGGGTCGTCGATGAGCTCGATGAAGCGGGCACGCGGGACGTTGACCACGATCTCCTGGCTGAACTCCATGGCCGAACCGTACTGCGAGAGGGCCTCATGCGCTCCTGTCGCAATGGTCCGTCCTCGGCCCGGCTCACTGCCTCGGTCGGGCCGCGACGCGGGCCGTGAGGACGGCCGTGATCGGGATGCCGAGCCAGAGCCAGGCGATGGTCGTCGATGACCCCAGGAGCCCGCTCAGCTGAGCGTCGTTGAAGAGGTACAGGTAGAGGGTGAGCACCCCCAGCTGTCCGGACACGAGCAGCGCGCGGCTGCGTTCGTTGCGGCGCCGATCGGCAAACGCGGGCGGAGGGTTGAGCCACAGGGCGATGACGACGGCCAGCACGACCGCGATCTGGGTCACCTGGTCGGTCCACGCCTCCGGCCAGAAGCTGTCCAGGTGCAGCACCACCAGTGGGACGACGACGAGCAGCATGAGCGCTCGAGGCTGGAAACCAGCCGGCCGACGGGCCACCGCCATCGCGAGCACGGCGAGGGTCACGACCGTCTCCACCTGGCCCGGCGCCGCCCAGGCGGTGGGCGAGGTGTCGGATGCGAAGGCGATCCCGAGCAGGGCGGGTACCAGCCAGACCCCGGCGGCCAACCAGAGGTACAGACCCGCGGTCAGCGTGCGCCGAACAGCGAGCTGGGTCGATGCGGCGAGCAGGATGGCCCCGGCGATGACGAGCTGCACCACCTCGACGTGGTCGATCACCCAGTCGGGCAGGGCGAAGAGGGAGGCCGTGTCGGCCAGCGGCGAGACGGTGTTGACCACGGTGATGGCGACGAGCGTCGCCAGGGCTGTCACCTGCATGATGCCCACGCCCAGCGAGACGGCGGCCAGTCGCGGTGTGAAGCCACCCGGCTCCAAGGGGCGACGCGAGCTCGGCACGGCGACGCCCACCATAAGTCCGGCCACCAGTGCGGCATGCACCCAGGACCACGGCTGGTCGACTCGCGCTCGCCAGAAGACGTCGCCTCCGAGGAAGCCACCCGTCAGGTGGAGGTAGAGAGCCCCGAGGAGCAGGAGCTTGAGAACGGCCGCCGCGAGCACCGCCCGCGTCGTGACACGCCAGTGCAGCAGACGGCCGGTGCGCTCCCGCTGCCCCTCGACCGACACCGTCAGCGCGAAGATCGTCAGCAGCGACAGGAGGATCGCCGCCGACGGAGCCAGGCCTCGGCCGCGAACGGCGGCGAGGGCCTGTTCGACGTCCGAGCTGCGGACGGTGGCGACCAGGGCCATGAGCGCCGGGACCGCCGCCAGGGCGCACCGGACCGTCTCGCGGTCTCGACCCCCGGGAGGTAGGGCCAGCGCGGTTACGAGGGATGCGAGTCCGAGCACGACGAGCCACACCCGTGCCGAGCCAAGTCCAAGGGCGTCCATCGTCAAGAGGGCGAGGACCACGGCCACGCCACTCAAAAGGGCGCGTCGGGCCGGCGTGGAGCGGACGCAGGCGATCGTGGTCGTCACGGTGATGACGCCGAGGGCCACCACGGTGAGGATCGACTGCCACGGCCAGTACGGGGTTCCGGTGAAGCGGTTGAGCACCGCCGGTCCGCGCCACCCGGTGAGGATCATGAGGCACAGCACGGCGGCCAGCGCCTGAGCCAGGAGCACGACGACCCTGATCGGACGCTCGAGGTTGGGCGTACCAGCCCGGAGCGCTCGCGTCCGGAGACCCTCACCCAGCCGGGCCCGGAGCCCCACCTGTGTCATCACTCCATAGAACCGCTCGAGGGAGGCCCCCGCAGGGTTTCGGCGTGGTTCACGCCGGTCTCGCCATGCGCCGATCGAGGTGCATGCCCGACCAGCGCAGAGCCCCGCCCGGCTCACCGCCCTGCTCGGGTCTCCAGGATGACGACGTCGGTGTCCGTGTCCACGAGCCGGGCGGGCTCCAGACCGGCCGCGACGAACAGGGCGTCGAGCTCCGCCGCCGTGCGTTCGCGCCCACCGGGCAGCACCAGCATGTTGAGATCCGACATGGCCGAGTCCAGCTCGTGGCCCGGCCGGTCGAGCACCAGCTCCACGACGAGCACCACCCCGCCCGGTGCGAGGGACCGACGGCACGTGCGCAGGATCTCGACGCATCTCTCGTCGGACCAGTCGTGCAGGACCTTCTTGAGCAGGTAGGCGTCGGCTGCCGGGACGTGCTCGAAGAAGTTGCCCGCCACGACCGACCACCGGGATGCCACCGAGTCACTGGCCGTCGACGGCGGTCCGGCGGGCACTGCCTGTGGCAGGTCGAACACCGTCCCGCGGAGGTGCTCGTTCCGGGCCAGGACGGCCTCGAGCAGCAGCCCGTGGCCGCCGCCGACGTCCGCGACCGTCTCCAACCCCGAGAAGTCGTAGGCACCGGCCACGGCGGCCGCCACTCTCGTCGTCAGGGCCGTCATGTTGTCGTTGAAGATCGCGCCCGCCTCAGCATGGGCGGCCCGATAGGTCCAGACGTCCACGCCGTGCAGGGCCTCGAACGCGGTGTCGCCCGTGCGCACGCTGTGGGTCAGGTGCCCCCAGGCTGCCCATGTCGCCGGGTCCTGGAGCATGCGCGCCAGCGGCCGGAGTGACCCGGCCGCGTCGGTGCGCAACCCGTCGCCGAGCGGCGTCCCGGCGTAGAGGCCCTCGGTCGACACGGCATACACACCCAGTGCGACGAGAACCCGCATGAGCCGGCCCAGCGTGTCCTCGTCGGCGCCCACCCGGCTGGCCAGCTGGGCCAGCGTCAGTGGCCCGGAGGCGAGCTCGTCGCTAATCCCGAGCTCGGCGGCCGTGCTGATGGCGGCCGAGGTCCGGAACGCGGTGACCAGTGACCTGAGGTCCGGCGTGACGTCCATGCGGCCATCGTCCTCCGCTCGCGGGGCGGCGTGACCGGTTCGGACGGCGCGGACCGCGGACCGCGCGATGGTTCAGCCGGCGCCGGCTGAGAGGACGTCGGCGAGGTCGTAGCCGACCGGCTCGTCGAGCTGGTCGAAGGTGCACGACTCCGGGGTGCGGTCGTCACGCCACCGGACGAACTGCGCCGTGTGCCGGAAGCGGGTGCCCTCCATGTGGTCGTAGCGCACCTCGACGACGCGCTCTGGCCGAAGCGGCACGAACGAGAGGTCCTTCTGGTTGTTCCAGCGGGAGTACTCCGACGACCGGGGGGTGCGTACGCCGCCGCTGTCCTCGGCGGGGGCCGCCCAGTTCCACGGGTGCTCGTCCCACTCTGCGACGAGCGGCTGGAGCTCCTCGAAGAGCTCCTTCCGGCGAGCCATCGGGAAGGCGCCGATGACGCCGACCGAGGCGAGCTGGCCGTCCTCGCCATGGAGACCGAGCAGCAGCGAGCCGATCGCGTCCGGTCCGCTCTTGTGCACGCGGTAGCCGGCGACGACGCAGTCGGCGGTGCGCTCGTGCTTGATCTTGAACATCAGGCGCTTGTCGGGCTCGTAGGCGATATCGACCGGCTTGGCGATGACGCCGTCGAGCCCGGCGCCCTCGAACTGGGTGAACCAGCCCGTCGCGACGTCGCGGTCGGAGGTCGCCGCAGTGAGGTGGATCGGCGCCTCCACACCGGACAGGGCCTTCTCGAGGGCCGCGCGCCGCTCGGCGAACGGCCGCCCGGTGAAGTCCTCGTCGCCGAGTGCCAGCAGGTCGAACGCGACGAACGACGCCGGGGTCTCCGCGGCGAGCTTCTTGACGCGCGACGCCGCGGGGTGGATGCGCTGCTGGAGCAGGTCGAAGTCCAGGCGGTCCCGGGACGACGGGGAGACGAGGATGATCTCGCCGTCGACGACGCACTTCTCGGGGAAGTTGGCGAGCACGGCCTCGACGACGTCGGGGAAGTAGCGCGTCATCGGCTTCTCGTTGCGCGACCCGATCTCGACGAGGTCGCCGGACCGGAAGATGATCGAGCGGAAGCCGTCCCACTTCGGCTCGTAGAGCACGTCGACCTTGACGGCCGTGAAGTCCTTGACCGGCTTGGCGAGCATCGGTGCGACGGGAGGGACGACCGGCATGCCCCACGTCGTGCGCAGGTCGGCGTCGCGCTCGGCCTTGGGGGCCATGTACTCGGCGTCCGCCTTGTCCTGCCGGCGCTTGCTCGGCTGCACGCGCGGCGGCTCCCCCGGCATCTTGGGATAGTCGGGCGGGAAGTTCAGCTCACCCAACCCACGCTCGTTGACGTCCTTGTCCCACAGGGCGATTGCGGCAGCGACGTCGCCCACTTCGTCGTCGATCCCGGCCCACGCGTCACCACGGTCGGCGACGAGCCCCGGCACGGTTCGCACGGTGAGCTCCTTGGGGTCGACCGACCCCAGCTCGTCCCACGTCACCGGCGTCGAGACCGGTGCACCCGGAAGCGGCCGCGGCGAGTACGCCGACGCGATGGTCCGGTCGCGACAGGCCTGGTTGAAGTCGACGAAGATCCTCTCGCCGCGCTCCTCCTTCCACCAGGACGTCGTCACGAGGTCGGGGAGCCGGCGCTCGAGCTCCCGCGCGATGCCGATGACGCCGTGGCGGACGTCGAGGAACTCGTGCGTCGGAGCGACCCGCGCGTAGACGTGCACGCCCCGGTTGCCCGAGGTCTTCGCCCAGGCCGTCAGCCCGATCTCGGCCATCACCTCGCGCAGCGCGACGGCGGCCTCGACGGCATCCTTGAAGCCACGTCCGGGCTGGGGGTCCAGGTCGATGCGCAGCTCGTCGGGTTTGTCGACGTCGGCGGTGCGAACCGGCCAGGGGTGGAAGGTGATGGTGTTCATCTGGGCAGCCCAGACGGCATCGGCCATCTCGTCGATGACGAGCTGCGGGTGCTTGCGCCCCGACGGATAGGTGCACATCACCGTGCGCGTGCCCTCGGGCACACCCTTGGGTGGGTTCTTGGAGAAGAACTCCTCGCCCTCGATCCCCTCGGGGAACCGCTGGAGCGTCACCGGCCGGTCACCGAGCGCTCGCAGCATCGGATCGGCGACGGCGACGAGGTAGTGCGCCATGTCGAGCTTGGTCACCGGCTTGCCGTCGGCCATCCCGGCCGCAGGCCACAGCACCCGGTCGGGGCTGGAGACGCGCACCTCCCGCACCCCGGACGGACCTGGCGCTTCGACGACGGCGGGCTTGGCGCTCACCCGCCGATCGTAGCCACGGAGTGAGACGTTGCCGGTGTGGCCCGCCGATCGGGTACGGGGGGGCCATGACCCAGGCGCCCACGCTCCACAACCTCGGCGGCGAACGGTTCGTGCTGCTGACGACCTACCGCCGCAGCGGCGAGCCGGTCCCGACCCCCGTGTGGGTGCTGCCCGACGCCGGCGCCGCGATCGTCAGCACCCCCGAAGGGGCGGGCAAGCTGAAGCGCCTCCTCGACGACCCGCGGGTCACCGTCCAGCCGTGCGACCGCCGGGGCAATGTCGACCCGGGCGCACCCGTCGTCGAGGGTCGCGCGGAGATCATCCGGGACTCTGCGGCGTCCGAGGCCGTGAACCGTCGGCTGGCACGCAAGTACGGCCTCGAGTTCCGGATCTTCATGGCCATCGAGTGGATCGTGCGGCGCGGCAACGCCAACCGCGTCGTCGTGCGGATCACCCCCACCGACTGACAGCGCCCGACGCCAGCTGACGCCGACTGGTTCAGCTGCGCGCCACGATGCTGACGACGTTGACGAGCGCGATGAGCACCGCCGCGACGAACGGCAGGCGCCCCCGTGCCAGGACGGCGACGACCGCGAGGACCACGCACGCCGCGAGCAGTCCCAGCCCGGTGCCGTCCAGCCCGGGGCCGTATGCCGCCACGACCGACCCCGCGAGCAGCACTGCGGGTGCCAGCCACCGGACCACCGGCTCCCCGAGCCGGTGCGGCAGGCCTCGCACGCCGGTGGCTTCGTCGTCCGCGAGGTCGGGAAGGACGTTGAGCAGGTGGGCGCCCACTCCGAGCAGCGCGCCCGCGACGAGCACCCAGGCGGGCGGCCAGACGGGTGTCGGGAGGGCGAGCGTGACGACGGCAGGCAGCGCACCGAAGGCGACGGCATACGGCAGCGGGGAGAGCACGGTCCGCTTGAACCAGAGGTTGTAGGCCCAGCCGGACGCAACACCGAGGACCAGGTGCACGAGTCCCGAGGCCCATCCGCACGCGAGCGACAGCACGACGCACGCGCCGACCGCGGCTCCGCAGGCGGCGCGGACGACCGGCTCCGCCACGTCGCCGGCGGCCAGGGGTTTGTCGGTGCGCCCGACGGCGCGGTCGCGGCGAGCGTCGACGAGATCGTTGCACCAGCCGATGGAGAGCTGTCCGGTGAGCACTGCTGCTGTCACGAGCAGCCCTCGCCCCAGGGTGAGCCCGGCCGACCATGCGAGCAGCGCGGTGAACACGCTGACCGCGAGCGTCGGCCCGGGATGGCAGGCGAGCGCCAGTCCCCGCACCGTCCGAGCGACCGCCACGGGGCTGAGCCTAGGTGGCTGTGGGTACCAACGGCCCGTGATGACCGCCGTCCACCGTCGCACCCCGCCCGAGCCGGCGGCGCCTAGGCTGGCCCGGTGAGCCACCTAGCGGCCGTCCGCGGCGTCCTGCCGGAGCACAGCTACGCGCAGGCCGACATCACGAGGGCCTTCGCCGACGTGCTGGGCTCCACGGGACCGGACCGTGCGCTGCTGGAGCGGTTCCACGCCAACGCCGGGGTGAGCCAGCGACACCTCGCCCTGCCGCTCGAGCGCTACTGGCAGCTGGCGGACTTCGGTGCGGCCAACGACGAGTTCATCCGCGTCGCCACCGAGCTCGGGTCGCACGCGGTCACCAAGGCGCTCGCCGCGGCCGGTCTCACACCTCAGGACGTCGACCTCATCATGTCGACGACGATCACCGGGCTCGCGGTCCCGTCGATCGAGGCTCGGGTCGCCGCCGAGATCGGGCTGCGGGACGACGTGAAGCGCGTCCCGCTCGTCGGCCTGGGATGCGTCGCCGGTGCGGCCGGCGTCGCGCGCGTCCATGACTACCTGCTCGGCCACCCGGACGACATCGCCGTGCTCCTCTCCGTCGAGCTGTGCAGCCTCACCGTCCAGCGCGACGACCGCTCGACGGCGAACCTCGTCGCCAGCGGCCTCTTCGGCGACGGTGCCGCCGCGGTCGTCATGGTCGGGGCCAACCGGGCCGCCGACCTGGCACCGGACCAGCCGCGCGTCGTCGCCACCCGCAGCCGTCTCTACCCCGGGACCGAGCGCGCCATGGGCTGGGACGTCGGCGCCACCGGCCTGCGCATCGTCCTCGGCGCCGAGGTGCCCGATCTCGTGCGCGAGAACGTCCGGGACGACGTCGACCGCTTCCTGGCCGGGCAGGGACTGACCCGCGCCGACATCGACTGGTGGGTCGCCCACCCCGGCGGCCCCAAGGTCCTCGAGGCGATGCAGGAGGCGCTCGAGGTCGAGCGGGAGGCCCTCGGCGTCACGTGGCGCTCCCTCGACCGGATCGGCAACCTCAGCTCCGCCTCCGTGCTGCACGTGCTCGCCGACACCCTCTCCGACCACACACCCGAGCCCGGGTCGTGGGGCATCCTCATGGCCATGGGCCCGGGCTTCTGCCTCGAGCTCGTCCTGCTCCGCGCCGCGGACTGACCCACCACCCGACCGACCGACCGACCAACAGACCGACCGACCAACCGACCAACAGGCCGACCGACCGACCGACAAGGAGTGGCGTCGTGACCTCCACGTGGCTCTTCACTGGCCTCGTCGCGCTCGTCGGGCTCGAGCGCCTGGCCGAGCTCGTCGTCTCGAAACGGCATGCAGCGTGGGCCTTCTCGCGCGGCGGCGTGGAGCGGGGTCAGTCGCACTACCCGGTCATGGTGGTGCTCCACACGGGCCTGCTCGTCGGCGCCGTCGCGGAGGTGTGGCTCGCCGACCGCCCGTTCGTCCCGGTGCTCGGTTGGGTCATGCTCGCCCTCGTCGTCGCCAGCCAGGCGCTGCGCTGGTGGTGCATCGCGACGCTCGGCAACCAGTGGAACACTCGCGTCATCGTCGTCCCCGGCCTCGCGCTCGTCCGGCGCGGCCCCTACCGCCTCCTCCCGCACCCCAACTACGTCGCCGTCGTCGTCGAGGGCTTCGCCCTGCCGCTCGTGCACACGGCGTGGGTCACGGCGCTCGTCTTCACCGTGGCCAACGCCGCCCTGCTCACTGTCCGCATCCGGGCCGAGAACGCCGCCCTGCGCGAGATCGCCTCGCCGGCCAGCGCCCCCAGCGGAGCAGCCACGTGAGCGCTGACATCGTCGTCATCGGCGGCGGCCCCGTCGGCCTCGCGGCAGCGTTGTATGCCGTCCGCTCGGGTCTCGCGCCCGTCATCCTCGAGCCCCGGGCCGGCTCCATCGACAAGGCCTGCGGCGAGGGACTCATGCCCGGTGGCCTCCAGGCACTCACCGAGCTCGGCGTCGATCCGCCCGGTCACGACCTCCGCGGCATCCGCTACCTCGCCCGGGGCCGGGCCGTCGAGGCCGACTTCTCCGCCGGCCCCGGCCGTGGGGTGCGTCGCACCACGTTGCACGGCGCCCTGGGCGAGGCCGTGGCCGCGGTCGGCGTCGAGGTGCTGCCGTTCGGCGCGGCCGAGGTGACGCAGGACGGGGCCACCGTCACGGTGCGCACCGACGACTGCGGCAGGGCCGGGCCTACGCTCACCGCGCCCTGGGTCGTCGCGGCCGACGGACTGCACTCGCCGACCCGTCGGTCCCTGGGGCTCGACCGTGACCACGCGGCCGTCCGCCGACTGCCTGTCGGAAGCCGGCGCAGCGCCCGGACCGCCGAGTCGAGGCCGCTCCGCCGCTACGGGCTGCGCCAGCACTACGGCATACGCCCCTGGGGAGACCATGTGGAGGTGCACTGGGGCCCTCACGGTGAGGCGTACGTGACGCCGGTCGCCGACGACCTCGTCGGCGTCGCCGTGCTCAGCAGGCAGCGAAACCCATTGTCCGACGGCCTCGCACAGTTCCCGGCGCTGCGCGAGCGGCTCGGCGGAGCGCCGGTCGTCACGTCGGTGCTCGGTGCGGGGCCGCTGCGGCAGCGCACGACCCACCGCGTCGCCGGACGCGTCCTGCTCGCCGGGGACGCGAGCGGCTACGTCGACGCCCTGACGGGAGAAGGCATCTCGCTGGGCCTCGCCCACGCTCGGTTGGCGGTCGCGGCCGTCGTCGCCGGTGACCCGCAGTCCTACGAGCGGTCGTGGCGCGCGGCCACGAGGCGCTACTCGCTGCTGACCCACGCCCTCGTGCAGGCCACCCGCCCCGCCTGGGGACGGCGGCTGCTCGTCCCCGCCGCCGCGACGCTGCCCCCGGTCTTCCGGGGCGCGGTCAACGAGCTGGCGAGTCCCAGCTGATGAGGCCGCACGAGCGAGAGGAGCTCGTCGTCCTCGTCGGTGCGGACGGCCGGGCCATCGGCACGGCCCCCAAGGCGACGGTCCACCACGGCGACACCCCGCTGCACCTCGCCTTCTCCGTCTACCTCTTCGACGACGCCGGCTCGCTGCTCGTCACGCAGCGCGCCGTCGGCAAGGCCACCTTCCCGGGCGTCTGGACCAACTCCGCCTGCGGTCACCCGGCGCCGGGGGAGCCGGTCGAGCACGCCGTCCGACGTCGCGCCCGGGACGAGCTGCGCCTCGACGTGCACGACCTGCGGCTCGTGCTGCCGCGCTTCTCCTACCGCGCCGAGATGGCCGGCGTCGTCGAGTGGGAGCTGTGCCCCGTGCTCACCGGACGGGTCGACGGAGTAGCCCCCGGGCCGCGCCCGGACCCGGCCGAGGTGGAGGACGCCGAATGGGTGGGCTGGGCCGACTTCGCCGCGTCCGTCCTCAGCGGAGGGCGTCAGGTCTCGACGTGGTGTCGCGAGCAGGTGACGGAGTTGCACGCCCTCGGCCCTGACCCGGATGCGTGGCCGGCTGCCGACGCAGCCGACCTCCCACCCGCGATGGCCACCCTCTCGAGCGTGCGACCGATCCCGCTCGAGTGAGCGCCCTGTCGCCACCCCGTGACGCACGGAGGTCGCGCTGGGTAGGTGGTCTTCGTGACCGCGACCCCCACCCCGCGCCCGGCGCCGGCGAGCATGCCGCTCCCTCCGGCGCGGGCCGCCGGCGCCGCGCTCGCGGCGGGCCTGGGACTCGTGGCGTGGGCCACCGGACGCAAGCCGCTGCACGCGGTCGGGCGGACCTGGCGCGCTGACCTCCGCGTCGACGCACCGATGCCGCACCTGGGGATTCCTCTCCTCGTCGACCGTGGGGTGCACCCCTGCACGGTCAGGGTCTCGCGGGCCCTCGGCACGCAGGAGGGGTGGTGGGACGTCGGCGGTCTGGCGCTGCGCATCCCCGGCGCCGGCTCGTTGGGTCGACCCGCCGACGTCCTCCTGGCCACGACGGGCACCGGGCACCTCACGAGGTACCTGCTCCGTCCCGTTCGGCGCCCCGCGGCGCGACCCTTGTCGACGCTCCTGCCCACGAGGGCCGCAGGGCACTCGGTCGCCCTGCTCGCACGCCCCGTCGACACCGGGGGTGAGGCGCGCGAGTACGAGGTGGCGGTGAGCATCGACCGAGGCTCGTGGGACGTCCTGGGACTCCTGCAGCTGATCGCCGAGGTGCCCGACGAACACATGCGGTTCGACCCCATCGTCGACGAGCTCGAGGGCACGAGCGTCCCGCCGTGGATCGTCGCGGTCCGCGAGCCCGCCTACCGGTGGGCGCGCCGGCTCGGCGCCCGACGCTCACGCCGGGCTGGACCGAGAAGCTCCGAGACGGGTGCCCGGCCGGTCGCCGTCGACTGAGCAGCTTCTCGGAGAGGACTGAGCAGGTACTCAGAGAGCCGGGACGCCGACGGGTCGGGCGCCAGAGGCGGTGCGGCAGCAGAGGCCGTTGGGCGTCAGAGGCGGTTGGGCGTCAGAGGCGGTTGGGCGTCAGAGGCGGTCCGGGTCAGCCGCGCTGATGTCGGCGAGGACCGAGCCGTGGTCCTGCGCCATGGCCAGGTCGCCGATCGACACGATGCCCACCGGTACGCCACCGTCGACGACCGGGACGCGCCGCACCGCCCGTTCGCGCATGAGTCTCACGACGTCGCCGACCGAGTCCTCGGGTGCTGCCACGACGTCGATCGGGGTGCTGATGCTCGACAGCATCGCCGAGCCGGGGGCCACGTTCTCCGCGATGACGCGCAGCACGATGTCCCGGTCCGTGACGATCCCGACGAGCTCGTCGCCGTCCACGACGAGGACGCTGCCGATGTTGATGTCCCGCATGGCGCGCGCCGCATCGATCGCCGTCGCGTCGGGCCCGAGCACGAGCGGGCCGGGGGTCATGATCTCGCCGACTGTCTTCACGATGACGCCTTCCTGTCGCAGTCACTCGCCGACCTCCTACCCAGACCGGACACGCGTGGACAGGACGCGAGCCGCTCATCGAGCAGGGAGTGGGGCGTCAGATGAGCTGGTCGGCGAGGGCCTCGAGGTCGTCCTGCCCGCACCCGGCGGCGAGCGCCGCACCCACCGCTCCCCGTGCGGCGACGTGCGGGTCCGGGCGCAGGGCCGCGATGACCGCCGCGACGGCCCGCGCCTCGATGCAGTCGTCGTGCTCGCGGAGCTGGTCGAGGTTGCAGGTGCTCGGATGGGTGCCGAGCTGCGCCTCGCAGGCCGAGTCGAGCTCACGCTCGAGGTCCCACAGCGCGACGAGCTCCTCGATCTCGGGATAGCGCTCCAGACCGCCGCGGGCGACCTCGAGCGCGTTCCGGTCGAGCACCCCGGCGATCGCGCACGCGTGGCGAGCGACACGGAAGGCGTACCGTCTGGCGTCCCCGCGGTCGGCGGCCGCGATGCGTGCGGCGAGGCCCGGTGCCACCGTCTCGACCTGGTGCAGCTTCACGGATACTCCTCGACGATCTGGGACAGCGCTGCAGGAGCAGCCCTTCGGCCATACCCGCTCGGGGCGACGCCCTCCCGGTCGGTGGCGCGAACTCAGGTGGGCAGCCGAGCGCACCACGGGAAACTCACGCAAACGCACTCTGGCGCACGAGGGCGACGGCTCCTCCGCGTCGGTGGAAGCGACCTCACTCGTCCTGCATGGCCCGCACCTCGACGGGGCCCCCGCAGGCCGCCGAGCCCTCGCGCGCCAGCGACAGGGCGGCGTCGAGGTCGGCGGCCTCGATGATCCAGAAGCCGCCGAGCCACTCGCGGGCCTCGCTGAAGGGTCCGTCGGTGATCGACCCAGCGCCGGCCGACGCGTCGACGACCTTGGCCTGGCTGACGTCGGTGAGGCCGGCGGCGTGGACCCACGCGCCGGTCTCCTGGAGCTTCCGGTTGAAGGCGTCGACCGAGGCGTACATCTGCTGGATCTCCTCCTCGGACGGCATCGGTGTGCCCTCACGGTGGTGGACGGAGAGAAGGAACTGCGTCATGGGAGTGCTCCTTTGTTGGGGTGTCTGTGCTGGGGTGCCGGCGCGGCTGCCGGTCCACCCCCACGTCGAACGGCCCGGTGTGGCCTCGACACGGCTCGACGACGATGTTGCGGCCGGGACGTCTCAGGTGACGGGAAGCCTCTCGCGGAGGAACTCGGTCGTCGTCGCCCACGCAAGGGTGGCGGAGGCCGGGTCGTGCCACGGCATGTCGTCGTTGTCGAACGCGTGGTCGGCGCCGGCATACGTCTCGAAGACGGTGGCCGGCTGCTCGGTGAGGGAGGCCTCGATGCGACGCACCGTCTCGGTGTCGATGAACGAGTCGGCGAGGCCGAAGTGGTGCAGGCTCGGGGCGGTCACGGTCATGACGTCGTGCAGCCCCGGCAGGGCCGAGCCGTAGTAGCTGACGAGCGCGTCGAGCGGCGCCGAGCCGTCGGACTCCAGGTGCGCGGCGACGTTGAAGCCGAGTCCGCCGCCGAAGCAGAAACCGACGGCCCCGACACCACCGGTGACCTCGTCACGGTCGCGGAGCCACTCGACCGTCGCCGCGGCGTCCGTCACGGTGGCCTGCCAGTCGAGGCGCTGGACGAGGCCCATCCCCTGCTGCAGCGCGTCGTCGCCCTCGACGGGCGAGGTGACGCCGAGGCGCCAGAAGATCTCGGGCGCCACGACGACGTAGCCGTGCTCCGCGAGCTGGGCCGCACGACGCTGGATGTAGTCGCTGACACCGAAGATCTCCTGCAGCACGACGATCCCGGGGCCGTGTCCCGACGGCGGGAGCCAGAGGTGCGCGGGCATCTCGCCGGCGTCGGTCGTGATGGTCACGTGCTCGCTCATGACGTCAGTATGTCGAGACGGCCGGGACGGTGGCTGGCGCCAGCGTGTCCCGGCCGTCACGACCGATCGCGTATGCCGTGTGCCCGGGCGGGTGCCCGAGGGCCGCCCCCAGCGGGTCAGCGTCGCGGACGCAGATCGAGGAGACGGGCGTCGTAGATCCGCACCCGCTCGGTGAGGACGTCGTGCTCGCGCTCGTGACGGCGAAGCACCCCGACGAGCGTCAGGACCGCGACGACGACCAGACCACCGAGGAAGACGAGCGCGAGGCCGCCGGTAGGCGTGTCAGCGCGCCCCGTGGCGAGCAGGAAGAGGGCGGCGCCGAAGAGCAGTGCGACAACGGCACCGAGGCTGCCGACGCGGCGTGCCGCGGACCGGTCGGTCGCCTCGAGGGCCTCCTGGGCAATGGCGCGCTCCTCACGGGCGACGCTGCGGCTCAGGTACGTCGGGGCCGGGAAGCGGTGGGTGCGGCGGCGACCGCCCACGCGCAGCCGGTGGTCCGCGGGGAGCTCGAGGCGGGGCGGGCGGGGTGCGGCGCCGAGGGCTGGCGCGGGGATCGTGGTCAGCGCGGTCATCGTGCAGGCTCCTGTCTCTGCCGCTGGGTGCACCCTCGCCATGAGGGTGCACCCAGCGGCTGTGGCGTGATGGGGTCGGTCAGTCGTCCGAGCCGGCGTGCAGCCGGGCTCCGAGGGCGTAGGCGGCGACGACGAGCGCCGACGCGGCCAGGATGATGTCCTTGAGGACGTACTGGCCCATCAGGGTGGGGCCGTGCGGGAAGAGCTCGGCCGTGAAGAGCGCGAGCGGCGACATGATGCCGATGAGGGCCCCGCCGAGGACGACGATGCCGACGCGCAGGAACTTGCCGGTGACGAGGGTCAGGCCGATGACGGTCTCGGTGACGGCCGTCAGCAGCACCGCGGTGTGGCCGGACACGAGGCCGAAGGTGAGCCGGTCGATCGTCGCCGACGCGATCGCCTCCGCCGGGCTGAGGCCCGGGACGAACTTGATGACGCCGAATCCGAGGAAGACCAGCCCCAGGCTGATCCGCAGGGCCTGGAGGCTGTAGGCGACGAGGAACGCCTGGAGGCGGTCGACGGCCGTGACGGCCACGCCCGTGAGGGTTGCCCGGACGGAGCCGCGGCGGGTGGACGGGATCGATCGGTGCCCGGACTCTGCGGGTCGGTCGAGGACGAACTGCGACATGGTGGTTGCTCCTTGTGAGGTCGAACTGTCGAGACCTCAGATGGAGCAGGACCGCCGGAAGATACGCCTCGGCGCCGGGTTGAGTCGAGATACCTAGACCAAACGCAGTCCTAGGCGGGCAAAACGGGCACGAGCGCGGACGTGATCAATTGGGTTGACATCACAGGAGATTCGCGTGACCCCAGAGCTGACGGCGGTCGAGGGTCGCCCGGCCTCGGGTCACCAGTTGACGAGCAACCGCTCCTGCTTGTCGCGGAACGTCCCGACGATGATGACGATGAGGTCGATGAGCGCCCAGATGCCGAAGCCGCCGAAGGTGACGAGCTGCAGGATTCCGGTGCCCACCTTGCCCACGTAGAAGCGGTGCACGCCGAAGACGCCGAGGAAGAAGCAGAGCAGCGCCGCCGCGAGCCTCGATCGGTCGCTCACCGGCAGTCCCTCGGCGTCGAGTGCCACTGGCGCGAACGCAGCCGCCAGGGACGGGGCGGGCTGGACCTGCTGGGCGGGTGGCGGGAGCTGGGGGCCGAGCTGGTCGGTCCACGACTGGCCGTCCCAGTAGCGTGACCGCGGCTGGCCCTCGGGGTCCGGGTACCAGCCGGCGGGGATCTCGCGGGGCGCCGACGGGGTCGGCTGGTCGGGCTGCTGGGTCATGGTGACCTCCGAGGGATGGGGCGGTTGTCGGGCGGACCGGGGCTCCTCCCAGCATGGTGGACGCCGGTCGCCGACGGCAGCCCTTTCCGCACCCGCGACCACCTGTACTTTTCTGCACCCCTGCTCGGCGACAAACGTCATGGTCCTGCGCACGTGCCGACCCCTACCGTGGTCGCGTGACCACGACCCAGAGCCGCCTCGAGCGCCGCCTCGCACCCCGCCACACGGCATACGTCGTGCTCGGTGGGGTCGTCGCCGTGCTGGCGGCGCCGGTCGTGTGGACTCTCGCCGGCCTCGCGACCGGACTCGCCGTCGTGGTCGTGGGAGTCGCGTTCGTGGGGCTCCTCCTCGTCGTCTCGGAGGGCCTCAGCCGTTGTCACCGGGCCCGGGCGGAGGCGTTGCTCGGCGTCGTGGTCGACGCACCTGGTGACCCGGCCGAGGCGGGATGGCGCGGCTGGCTGGCCCGTCTGGGCCGGGCGACGACCTGGCGAGCGCTGGCGTACCACGCGTTCGTCGCGCCGACGCTGCTCGCGGCCTCGGCCGCCCTCGTCGCGTTCTGCTGGGGCGGTGGGCTCGTGCTCGTGACCTCGCCGCTGTGGTCACGCGTCAGCCCGGAGGTGGTCGCCCTGCCCGGCGGACTGCTCCAGGGCTTGGGACGCATCTGGGCGTCGACCGCCGTCGGGTTCGGCTGCCTCGTCCTGGCCCCACGGGTGGCCCGCTGGCTCGCCGCCCTCGACCTCGCGATCATGCGGCCGATGCTCGGCGAGACGCGGGGCGAGCAGCTCTCGCCCCGCGTCACGGCTCTCGAGCAGACGCGTGCCGGCGTCATCGACGCCGCCGACGCCGAGCGCCGCCGCATCGAGCGCGACCTGCATGACGGCGCCCAGCAGCGCCTCACCTCCCTCGCGCTCAACCTCGGCATGGCCCGGTCGGCGCTGACCCCCGAGGCGGCGCCCGAGACGCGTCGCGCCATCGAGGAGGCGCACGACGAGGCGAAGCAGGCGCTCGCCGAGCTGCGCGGCTTCGTCCGCGGGCTGCACCCCGCCGTGCTCGACGAACGAGGTCTGGACGCGGCCCTGTCGGGCATCGTCGCCCGCTCACCGGTGCCGACCAGCCTGCGGGTGCTGCTGACCGAGCGTCCGCCGCGCACCCTGGAGGCCGTCGCGTACTTCGTCGTCTCGGAGGCACTGACCAACGTCGCCAGGCACTCCGGTGCCACGTCGGCCGCGGTCCGCGTCACCTCGGACGCCCGACGTCTCGTCGTCGAGGTCAGCGACGACGGCCACGGCGGCGCGGCGACCGGTGGCGGCTCCGGCCTCACCGGCCTGACCCAGCGGGTCGCGTCGGTCGACGGCACGCTCGCGGTGAGCAGCCCGATCGGCGGTCCGACGGTGCTCAGGGCGGAGATGCCATGCGGGTCGTGATCGCCGAGGACTCGATCCTCTTGCGCGACGGGCTGATTCGCTTGCTTGCTGCCAACGGCATCGAGGTGGTCGAGGCCGTCGGCGATGCCGAGGCCGCCCTCGTCGCCGTCGAGCGGCACCAGCCCGACCTCGCCCTGCTCGACGTGCGGATGCCGCCCAGCCACACCGACGAGGGGCTGCGCGCCGCCCTCGTCATCCGCGCGCAGTGGCCCGACGTCGCGCTGCTCATCCTCAGCCAGTACGTCGAGGAGCGGTATGCCGCAGACCTCCTCGCCAGCACCACCTCCGCCGTGGGCTACCTCCTCAAGGACCGGGTCGCGGACGTCGACGACTTCGTGGACTCCCTGCGGCGCGTCGCCGACGGCGGCACGGCGCTCGACCCCGAGGTCGTCGCCCAGCTGCTGCTGCGGCGCGACAAGAGCCCGCTCCAGCGGCTCACCGACCGTGAGCGCGAGACCCTCTCGCTCATGGCCGAGGGCCGCTCCAACACCGGTATCGCCCGCGCGCTGCACGTCAGTGAGAGCGCGATCGCCAAGCACGTCAACGCCATCTTCACCAAGCTCGACATGCCGACGACGGCGGGCGACCACCGCCGCGTCCTCGCCGTCCTCCAGTACCTCTCGGAATGAGGATCCCCCGATGTCCCTGCACGAACCCAGGCACGAACCCAGGCACGAACCCGGGCACGAACCAACGCCCGTTCCCGACGACCGGGTCCACGGCGACTCGGTGCCAGGTTCCGAGCCCTACGGTGACTCCTGGCTCCGCCCGACGCTGACGACCGACCGCTCCGCCGGCGCCCCCGGCCGTTCGGGCAGCACGGCCAGTCCGGGCAGCTCGGGCAGCTCGGCGAGTCCGCCCGTCCGGTCCAGCCGCCCGTGGTGGCTCGTCGCCGGGCTGGGTGCGACCCTCGTGCTCGCGAGCGTCGCCGGCGCCGCGACCTGGGGCGCGGCCACGGGTGGACTGTGGCGCAGCGTCGACCAGCAGCAGGCGTACAGCCAGCCCGCCGGCGGCTTGCGGATCACGGGCGGCGCCAGCGACATCGAGGTACAGGGCGGGGGCCCGGCAGGCACCGTCCACGTCCGCCGACACCTGTCCTGGGGCCCGGGATCCAGCGAGCCGACGCCGCGCGAGACGTGGACCGGGTCGACGCTCGACCTCGACCCGCAGTGCCGCGGCTTCCTGTCCTGGTGCTCGGTCGACTACGTCGTCACGGTCCCGGACGCGAGCGACGTCACCGTTGAGACCGGGTCCGGCGACATCACGCTCATCGGCTCGCTCGGTGGCGTCACGCTCGAGGCGGGCTCCGGCGACATCGAGACCGCGAACCTCAGGGCCGAGCAGGTCACGGCCGAGGCGGGCAGCGGCGACATCGAGCTCGAGCTCGCCACCGCGGCCTCGCCCGTGTCGGTCAGGACGGGCTCGGGCGACGTCTCGGTGCGCCTGCCGCAGGACACCGTGTATGCCGTGGACGCCCAGACGGGATCGGGCGACACCGAGGTGAGCGTCCCCACCAACCCGGACAGCACCTCGACGCTGCGGATCAGGACCGGCTCCGGCGACGCCGCCGTCGACGTGCGTTGACGGGACGCCCACGCGCGCCCGGCACGACGAAGCCGTATGCCGTCGAGGAGGTCTCTCGGCGGCATACGGCCCTGGGAAGCGCCGGCTCAGGTGGGGTTGCCGGCGGGGGTGTCCTCGTCGAAGGCGCTGTGCTTGTCGTCGGGCACGGCAGAGGCGGCCGGGGTGGGAGGAGCCGCCTTGTCGTGGTGGTCGACGAGCTTGTCGATGCCCTTGTCGACCGAGGCACGAACCTTGGTCACGGTGTCGGCGTGCTTGCCGCCGGTCTTCTCGCCGATCTTGGCCTCCGCCTTGTCCAGCGCCCCGTCGACCTTGACCCGGTTCTCGTGGGCGTAGCCGGCGGCGACCGACATCGCGGCCTTGGCGATCTCGATGACAGCGTCGCCGAAGTCCTTTGCCTTCTCCTGGAGGTGGACCTCGTCTGCCTTGTTCTTCAACTGCTCACCGAATGACACGGTGTCTCCTCGTCTCGCACTGGCCGACCCACGTCGGCTCACTGCATCCACACTCTTACCCGACGGCTGCCCGTGCAACCGGGGTCGACCCGGAAATCGACCCCGACCGACCCTGAGTGTCGTGGGGTTCGGACCGGTGAGCCCGAGATGTCCGGGTCTGCGTGACCGCTGCCTCCGTGCAGGACCGCTGTGGCTGCGCCACGGATGCGGCCGTTGCGGCTGCGGTCAGCGTCCCCACGCGGTCGACCACACCCAGTCGAGGACCGACCGGTGCCGTGCCCATGGCGGATCACCCACCGATGGTGCCTGCGGATCGCCGTCGACGGCTGCCCCGTCGGGTGCGCCGTCAGCTGCACGAGCCGACGCGAGCGATCGGGACACCGCGTCGGAGACCCGCAGGCGGCCGCCCGGCGGCTCACCGAGCACGTCGGCAGCGTCGCGGTCCCCGACCATGTCGTGGCCGAGGCTCGGGATGAGCGACTGCACCGTCCCGCTCGGCACGTCGACGAGGGCGCCGGCCACGCGCGCGACCGTCTCGACCGGCGCCAGCCACACGGGAACCTGCACGCGGAGCAGGCGGGCGCGGGCGGCATACGTCCGCAGGAGGGAGACGTAGCTGAGGCGGTCCGGACCGACGAGATCGAGGTGACCGGTCACGTCGGGTCGTTCGAGGGCCTCGGCGAGGAACCAGACGGCGTCGGCCACGGCGACAGGCTGGATCACCGAGCCGGCCATCCACGCCGGCACGGTCTGCACGACCCCGAGCCGGTGGGACGTCTGGCGCATCACCTCGAAGCTCGTCGACCCCGCGCCGATGACCATCGACGCGCGCAGGGTCAGCACCGAGCAGTCCGCCGTCGCGAGGATCTCCTCGACCTCGAGCCGCGAGAGCAGGTGGTCCGACAGCTCGTCGTCGGGCAGGTCGGGCACGATCCCCGAGAGGTAGACCAGCCGCGTCACCCCGACGACGCCCGCGGCGTACGCGACGTTGTCGGCGGCCCGCCGGTCGAGGCGCATGAAGTCCTCGTCGTCCAGCCCGTGCACGAGGTAGCAGATCGCGTCGACGCCCTCGAGCGCCTCGACGACGCGGTCCTCGTCCTGGACGTCGACGCGACGCCACTCGACCTCACCGGACCAGGGCCACGCGTCGGCGGGGCTCCGGTGGTGCGTCGCCACGACGTCGTGGCCGCGACGGAGCAGCTCGGGCACGAGCCGCGACCCGACGTAGCCGCTGGCGCCGACGACCGCGACCTTCATCGTCGCCTGCGCTCACGACGGTCGCGGCGGAAGGAGCCGAGGAGGTCGGTCGCCGAGCGGAGGAGGTCGAGCGGGCTGTCCTCGTCCGCCTCGGCGTCGGCGACCGGTCCCGACACGGACATGCACGTGAGGAACCGTTCGATGAGCGGGTCGGCGGCGCGCTGGACGAGACCGGTGCCGAAGTCCATCGGGAAGCCGAGGAAGACGAGGTCGGTCACGAGGTTGGCGCGGGTGCGGTCGCCGTCGAGCGCACGCAGCGACAGGGTGATGTCGATGGTCGCCTTGCCGAGGCCGTGGCGCTCCTGTCCGGAGGCCGTCAGCCGGGCCCGGCCGGAGGCCTCGTCACGCTCGACCATCGAACCGGTGCCGTCGAAGGACATCGACAGCGGCCCCAACTTGGCCGTGACCTCTCCGACGAAGGCGTCGCCGTCGACCTCGGTGACCTTCGCGCCGGGGAAGCACCGGCCGATCCGGCGCAGGTCCATGAAGTTGGCCCAGACCACGTCGACCGGCGCGCCGAGCTCCTGCTCGTGGCCGAGTCTCATCGCGCGTCCTTCCGTGGCTGCGCAGCCCGGTCGGTGGCCGGCGGCGCCTGGTCAACCGTCGCATACCCGTCCGGCCTCCGACAGGGGCGCCTCCGATCCAGCGACCGGGCCCCGTCAGTCGACCGGGGCAGCGGTGGCGGCGGTGGCGGCGGTGGCGGCGGTGGAGTCTGCCAGGAGCTCCCAGTGCAGCCCGTCGCCCCAGCCGCCATCGGCCACTCGGTCGACCGCGTGCTCGCGACCGAACTGCACGAAACCGACCGACCGGAGCACGGCGTTGCTCGCCTCGTTGTCGGCGGCGGTCTCCGCGACGAGGCGGCGCAGGCCTAGTCCGCCCTCGCTCGTCGGGGCCAGGGCGTGGGCGACGGCGAGCCGGGCCCCCTCCTTGGCGGCGCCACGGCCGCGGGCACTCGGGAAGAACTGGTAGCCGAGCTCGGCCACGTCGGTGATGACGCCCCCCCGGCTGAAGACGGTGACGCCCCCCAGGGCGCGGTCGCTCTCGAGGTCGGCGACGCACCAGTCGATACCGGTGCCCTCAGCCATCCGCTCCTGCCGGTTGTGCACCCAGGTCGCGAAGGTCTCGCGCCGGAGGATCGAACGGGACGGCATCCAGTGCTCGGGGTCGTCGCGTGGCTCGACGGCGTCGACGTCGTCGAGCCGCCACGGACGCAGCCGCACCCGTTCGCCCTCGGCCGGGGTCGCGGCGTACCAGGGGTGGCGCGCCGTGAGCCGGTCTCCCGGGGTGATGCTGGCGGTCCACGTGTCCAGCGCCTCGGGGCCACCCTCCGGGTCGGGGTGGCTGCCCGGGATCGTGCCGTGGAAGGTGAACCCCGCAGCCCAGGCCGTCCGGCGAGAGCCCCAGTTGCCGACGACGGCGCGCCAGTGGATACGACGGACCGGCACGCCCCAGACCGGGGTCGCGAAGGCGTGGGCGACGACGAGGCGGACCGCGCGGGACATCAGGCCCCGGCCGCGGGCGCCCGGGTGCAGCCCGAAGCCGAGCTCACCGACGGACGCCGCGGCGCCGGGTCGCAGGTCGATCGTGCCTGCGTAGCGCTGCCCACCCGTCTCATCGGTCCACGCGATCGCCCACGAGCGCTTGCCGCCGGGCTCACCCCACGCGCTGAGGTTGCCCTCGAGGAAGGTGACGGCGTCCTCGCGTGAGTAGGGCCTCGGGACGGTGGTCCACCGCAGGCTCTCGGGGTCGCTGCTCTGCTCGACGATGGCGTCGGCGTCGCCGATGGAGTGGGCGCGGAGCGTCACCACGCCGTCGGTCAGCTCGGTCACGGCGCGGGCGGACTCGGTGGGTGCTGCCGCGGGTGCTGCCGTGGCTGCCGGGGAGGGCGTCGCGGCACGCGGCTGGGAGCTGTGGGTCACGGCGTCAGCCTGCCAGTAGGCACCGACCCTCGTCATGGCGGTTTGCCCCCGAGTCGCGACGCTTCCCGGGTATCGAAAGGACCGGGAGCCAGCAAGCCGGCTCCCGGTCCCGAGGCCCGCTACCCCTCCACAGGCTGCGTACCGGCTCTACCGTACCCAATGGACCCGCTGGACCAACGCGCGTTGCGCGCGGCCCCGCGGTGCGCAACTCGGCGGGCCAGCGGCCGGGCACCATGGGACCTTCGGGCGCGTGAGAGGGGTGGCGGTGAGCTCGCTGACAGGGGCCGCGCAGGCGCGCGAGCGACGGCTCCATCGAGGGCTGCGCCGCGTGCCCGGTGGCGGGACGGGAGTCTCCCCCTGGCTACGACTCCCGTCCCGGAGCACCGGGCTCGGTCGTCACCCTACGAAGGTCGTGCGCGGTTTCGGGCCCACGTTGCGGACCTCCATTCCGCGCGCAACGGAACACGCACGGCCCGGGGGCCGGCCGTGCTGATCGACGAGGTCCGGTGGGTGCTGCGCAACGCCCGGCTGCATGCCGCCGACCCCGCACTGCGGAGCGCTGCCGGCTTCGCCCAGGGGGCGGGCCGTGCCGTGCCGGTGCACCGCGCACAGGTCGGTCGGTGGGAGAACGGCGACGTGGAGCTGACCCGGGCGCTCGTGCGCCGCTACGAGACCGTGCTCGGCCTGCCGGAGGGCCAGCTGCTCACGGCCATCGACCTCTTCTCGCGGTCCCGCGACCCGGTGAGAGCGGCGGCGACGCTGCCGCCGCGCACCGCCCCAGACGTGGACGCCACGCTGCAGCTGCTCGAGCGAGCGCTGGGCGAGGACCGGATGAGCGGCCTCGACTGGGACCGGCTCTCCGACAACCTCGGCCGGATGCCGCACGCCATGGTCCGGACGACGGACTGGGAGCGCATCTTCCGGCGGCTGCTGCAGGAGGTGAGCCTCGGGCTTTACCTCGAGTACGCCCAGAGGGCCGAGGCCCTCGCCCGCCTCGCCGGGCACCCCCGCAGCGGGAGGGTGGTCGCCGGGCTGGCGGAGGAGGTGGTCGCCCGGCCCGACGCGCAGTTCTACAACGACACCCTGAGCCTGCTGCAGTTCACGAGCGACCCACAGGCGTTGTCGGTCCTCTTCGGCCAGCTGCGCGAGCCGACCAACGCCAGCTCCCTGCGGTCCTGCCTCATCGTCCTCACGACGCTCGTGCGCGGTGCGCGCCTGGACCCCGAGACGCGTCTCGAGGCGGTCCGGCTCGCGGTGCGCCACCTGCGCGACCCGAGCCTCCCCTACCTCGTGCACCGCGGCGCCGCCAACCTCGTGCGCACCATCGGACCGGCCCGCAGCCACCGTGTCGCGGCCGTGCTCACGGCAGAGGACCGCCGCGCCGCGGCATCGATCATCCGCGACGGGCGCGCCATCACCTCCCAGGCGATCCGCGAGGCGCACCAGCGGATCAGGGCCGCGCTGGAGGCCAGCGAGGGGCGGGCCGCCGCCGGCGAGCCGATCCTCGCCGGCCTGCTCCAGACCGCGCTCGGGGAGACCAACGAGGAGGACCGGTCCAACGCCCTGGGGATCCTCATGCTCTCGCCGCAGAGCCGCATCATCGGGAGCGTGCACGCGGCCGCCTTCACCGCGGCGATGGGGCGGCACGACCACGTGGCGGCCCACGAGAGCGTCGCCGTGCTGACGTGGATGGGGCAGGCGGAGGACCTCGACATGTTCGAGCGGGTCGCCCTCTCGCCTGCCACACCGTCCGACATCGCCATGGAGGTCGGCTACGTCGTCGGCAACACCCTCGAACCGGCCAACCGGCGACGTGACGAACGCGAGGCCGCCTTCGCCCGGCGCATCGCCGAGGTCGTCGCGACCGGCGACGGCGAGCCGCATGCGGAGCTGCTCCGCGGCCTCGTCTACGTGCTCGGCATGCGGGGGCGTCACGACCTCGTGACCGCCCTCGTCGACGCCCTGCCGGCGCCCGGCCCGGACCCGCTCGCGATGCCCGAGATCGCCCGGGGTGTGCTCGGCTGGTGGAAGGACCTGCCCGAGCACCTGCGTCCGGAGCGCTGACGCGACGGTCCAGGTGAGTCGCTAGGTTGGTGCCGTGGAGACGGACGAGGTGCTGAGCCTGCTCGAGGACGTGGCCGACGAGGTCATCAACCCCCGGTTCCGGGCACTGGCCGCCGGAGAGATCCACGAGAAGCGCCCCGGCGACCTCGTCACCGATGCCGACCACGAGGCCGAGGAGCTCATCACCGCGGCCCTCACCACCGCCTATCCCGACGCGGTCGTGCTCGGTGAGGAGGCGTTCGCCGGAGACCCGGCCCTGATGGAGCGCTATGCCGCTGCCGACCACGCGTTCACCGTCGACCCCGTCGACGGCACGAAGAACTTCGTCCACGGCTCGAAGGACCACGCGGTCATGGTCAGCGAGACCGTCGCCGGCGAGGCCGTGCGGGCATGGATCTGGCAGCCGCAGCACGAGCTCGGCTACGTTGCCGAGCGTGGCGCCGGCACCTACCGCCGCGACGCGGACGGCTCACAGCGCCTGACCATTCCCGAGCAGCCCACGGAGGGCCTCCGGGGCCGCACCTCGCGCCGCGCGTGGATCGGCCGGTCGCTTGCCGGCCTCGAGCCGATGACCCTGACCTGGGTGTCGTGCGGCATCGACTACCCCAAGCTCGTCGAGGGCGAGGCCGACTACATCCTCTACGTGTCCGCCTCCCCGTGGGACCACGTGCCCGGGTCACTCCTGCTCGCCGAGGCCGGAGGCATGCTCGGCACGACCGCCGGCGTGGCGTACTCGCCCCGCGACACGGCGCCCCCGGGCCTCGTCGCCGCCGGCAGCCCCACGGCATACGACCGCGTATGCCGTGCGCTCGCCTCGAGCGACCACCTGCCCTGACCCGTCGGTGACCTCATCCACCGAGCGGTCATCCCCATCGGGCTCGACCGCCCACGCAGTGCTGGCGGGCGTCGTCTGCGGACTGGTCGGCTTCACGAGCTCGTTCGCCGTCGTGCTGACCGGTCTCCGGGCCGTCGGGGCCGACCCGGGCGAGGCGGCGTCCGGCCTGCTCGTGCTCTGCGTGACGATGGGCCTGGGGTGCGTGCTCTTCTCGCTGTGGCTGCGGATGCCGATCACGATGGCATGGTCGACGCCGGGCGCGGCTCTGCTCGCCGCGGCGACGGTGCCGGTCGGCGGCTTCGCCTCTGCGGTGGGCGCTTTCGTCGTGTGCGGCCTGCTGCTCGCCCTGTGCGGTCTGGTGCGGCCGCTCGAGCGGCTCGTCGAGAGGATCCCCACGCCGCTCGCCAGCGCGATGCTCGCGGGCGTGTTGCTGACCTTGTGCGTCGCGCCCTTCCGCGCCGTCGTCGCCTCGCCCGCCGCGATCGCGCCGGTCATGGCGACGTGGCTCGTCCTCGTCGCGGTGGCGCGGCGGTGGGCCGTCATCGGCGCGCTCGGCGCGGCTCTCGTCGTGATGGGGGTGCAGGGCGTCTTCGGGCGGCTCGACCTCGCTGCTGCCGCGCCGTCCCTCGTCCTCGTCGCGCCGACGTGGGACGCGACCACGCTCGTGGCGGTGGCCCTGCCGCTCTTTATCGTCACGATGACGAGCCAGAACATCCCGGGCATGGCGGTGCTCGCCTCGTTCGGCTATCGGCCGGGTATCCGCCGACCGCTGCTCTACACCGGCGGGGCGAGCGCGCTCGGTGCCGTCGGCGGTGCGCACGCGATCAACCTCGCCGCGATCTCCGCGGCGCTGGCGGCCGGTCCTGAGGCGCACCCGGACCGGCACCGGCGCTGGATCGCGGGCGTCGCGTGCGGCGTCACCTACCTCGCGTTCGGGCCGCTGGCCGGTGTCGTCACGGCCGTGGCGGCGTCGGCGCCTGCAGGACTCATCGAGACCATCGCCGGCCTGGCGCTGCTCGGGACGTTCGCCGCCGCGGCGGCCGCTGCGCTCTCGGACGCCTCGTCCCGCGAGGCCGGCGCCGTCACCCTGGTGGTCGCCGCCTCCGGCATCACGATCGCGGGGGTCGGCGCGGCCTTCTGGGGTCTCATCGCGGGCGTCCTCGTCCTCGTCGCCCTCCACCTGGGGCCCAGGCGTCGGCATCCGGCCGGGTAGACGAGTCCACTCGCAGTGGCTCCGAGAGCAGCGGGCACGTCACCCGGTCGGCATCCGGCCGGGTAGACGCGTCCACGCGAGGTGGCTCGCAGACGAGCGGGCACGTCACCCGGTCCCGGTCAGGTGCTCACTCCTCGGAGGCTTCGGCGGAGGCCTTCTTCGACCGGGCGGCGTGGGCGGGTGCGGTCTTGGCGGCCCTCCTCGCGTCGCGGGCGGCCTTCTTCGCGGTGGCCGACGCCGTGGTCGTCTTCCTCGCGGCGACGTAGCGCTCGGGCTCCTTGTCGCGCGGCGTGATCCCCTCGGCCCACCGCACCGCCTCGTAGCGCAGGAACTCCACCGCGATCTCGTGGCGCAGCTCCAGGCTCGCGCGCTGGCGGAAGTCCGCGAGGTCCTGCCGCTCCTCCTCGCCCATGTGGTCGCTGTTGTGGACGTTGGCGTCGACGACGGCCGTCCACCACGCGTCGGAGCCGGTGCGGCAGCGCCCGACCCTGCGCACCGACCTCCGGATCTCGTTGTGGTCCTTGACGGCGTCCTCGACCTCCTCGTCGACGGACTCGGCGTCGGCGCCGCCCGTCCCGATGCGCAGCAGCTCGGGGTAGAAGTAGCGCTCCTCTGCCTCGGCGTGCACCTCGAGCAGGATCTCGAGCCGCTTCCAGATCGCGGCCAGACCCTCGTCGTCGTCGCGCGGCCACTCCTCGAGCATGGCGAACATCCGTCGCTGCTCGTCGTGCTGGCGGAGGATGACGTCGGTGATGTCCACGGGTGGCCCTTCTTCTCGTCCGGAGGGTTCCGGACTCACTGTGCCGCATCCATACCCGCTGGTCCGCGCCGGCGCTTTAACCGTTTTGCGTATCACGGCTGCCCGCTGGTGCCACCGTGAGTCGAGAGACAGTTCATCGACACACGGATGGTGGTGGGTCCGCATGACGAGCAACGACCTGGTCGTGGTGCTTCCCGGCATCACCGGCAGCACCCTCGGCGTCCGGGGTGACGACGGCTCGCCGGCGAGTGAGAACCTCATCTGGGCCCCGAGCGCTGGCGCCGTCTGGAAGCTGCTCGTCGGCGGCCAGTCGATCCTCAAGAAGATGCTGCCCGAGGGGATCGGCGACGAGCACCCCGGCGACGGCGTCGAGGCGGTCGCCCTGATGCAGGACGTCCACGTCCTGCCGGGCATCTGGACGCCGATCCGCGGCTACGACGTGCTCGTGAACGCGCTCGAGAAGCAGGGCTACCACCGCGGCGCCGGCGGCCGGCCGGCCACCCTCATCCCGTTCGCGTACGACTGGCGGCTGTCCAACCGCTACAACGGCGAGCGCCTCAAGACGGTCGTCGAGCCGGCGTTGGAGCAGATCCGGGCGCAGGGCGGGGCGTATGCCGATGCGAAGGTCGTCTTCGTCTGCCACTCCATGGGCGGGCTCGTCGCGCGCTGGTACATCGAGAAGTGCGGCGGCGCGGAGGTGACCCGCAAGCTCATCACGCTCGGAACCCCGTGGCGCGGCGCGACCGACGCGCTCGAGCAGCTCGTCAACGGCGTCAAGAAGGGCATCGGGCCGCTCTCGGTCGACCTGACGGCCTTCTCGCGCAGCATGCCGTCGCTCTTCCAGCTGCTGCCGGAGTTCGCATGCATCAGCTCCGCCGGCGGCTACGCGAAGACGACGGAGGTGTCGGTGCCCAACGTCAGCACCGCGATGGTCGCCGACGCGATGGCCTTCCACACCGACCTCCAGGCCGCCGAGGCCGCTCGACCGGGGAGCCGCACCTCCGCTCACCTGATCGTCGGGAGCCGGCAACCGACCGCGACCACGGTCCGGCTCTCGGACGGCACGGCCACCGCCTACCAGGACTTCGGCAGCGACAACGACTACGGCGACGGCACGGTCCCACTGACAGGTGCGGTCGGGCTCGGCGAGGCGCTGGACACGAACCTGGCGGTGCGCGTGCCCGACCAGCACACCAACCTCCAGTGCAACCAGTTCGTCCTGGACCAGGTCCAGGAGATCCTCAGCGCCAAGCCGGTCCGCCGCCGCGAGATCACCGACACCAACGTGCGCGCCGTCGTGCCTGACCTCATCACGGCCGGGGAGACCCTCGAGGTGGCCTTCGACCTCGAGTCGGACGACCCCGGCGCCGACCCGCCACACAAGGCCGTGACCGTCACGGTCCGCGACGAGAGGGGCACGGTGCTTGCCGCCGCCGAGCCGTCGCTCCGCACGGGTCACGGTGTGGCGACGTTCCCCGACCTGCCGGCCGGCACGCACACCGTCGCCATCACGGGTTCCGGGCCCGCGTCGACGGTGCGGCCGGTCATCTCGACGACCCTCGTGTGGCCGGCCCCGGTCCGCTGAGCATCGACGCCGCTGCGACCAGCCGGGAGCGACCTCCTCAATCTCCGGCGCTTAGGTCCGGATCGCGCGCTCGCAGCAGGAGCGCGCGAAACCTGCACCGGGCGCGCGACATGTCCCGCGCTTCCGTTCGGATCGCGCGCTCGCAGCACGAGCGCGCGAAACCTGCGCCGGGTGCGAGACATCTCCCGCGCTTCCGTTCGGATCGCGCGCTCGCAGCAGGAGCGCGCGAAACCTGCACCGGGCGCGCGACATGTCCCGCGCTTCCGTTCGGATCGCGCGCTCGCAGCACGAGCGCGCGAAACCTGCGCCGGGTGCGAGACATCTCCCGCGCTTCCGTTCGGATCGCGCGCTCGCAGCAGGAGCGCGCGAAACCTGCGCCAGGTGCGCGACATCTCCCGCGCTTGGTCCCGACCGGGAGGCGTCCGGGACCGCGCCCGGGTGTTCTGCCCGACGGTGTCCGGGCCGGGTGGTTGGGTAGGTCGAAACGACACCGAGACGGCAGAGCCCACCCAGGAGGATCCATGTCCGACCCGTCCAGCACTGACACCAAGATCGGCTACGACTGCGTCGCGCTCGACTGTGCCGACGCCGCAGGCGTGGCGCAGTTCTACGCCGACCTGCTCGACGGCCGGGTCGAGGCCGACCCCGACGGCGACTGGTTCGACGTGCTCTGGGACGGTCCCCGCATCGCGACCCAGCTGGCACCGAACCATGAGTCACCCGACTGGCCCCGCGGCCAGCAGCAGGCACACCTCGACTTCGTCGTCGTCGACATCGCGGCCGCCCACGAGCGGGTGCTCGCCCTCGGCGGCACGGCCCTCGACCCCGTCGAACCGCCCCGGCCGAACCCCGAGCGCGGCTTCCGGGTCTATGCCGACCCGGCCGGACACCCGTTCTGCCTGTGCCGTCCGAACAAGGACGCCTGGGGCTGAGCCGTCGGACGGCCGGCGACGGTCAGCCGAAGTCCAACCCGTCGAGCGAGGACGACGGCTTCTGGTCGGGCAGGCGCAGCATCCGGAAGGAGTTGGCGAGTCCCAGGAGTCCGGCGAGGAGCGGCACCGACAGGGCGATCTGCAGCGAGATGTCGCGGGCCTCGGCGTTGATGGCCACGACCGCGGCCTCCACGTCCGCCGGCTGGCCGGTGATCTGCTGCTCGAGCTGGCTGTTGCTCATCACTTCCGCGTCGTGCTCGAGGGCGTCGGCGATCTGCTGCTGCTGCGCCGCCGGGATCACCGGACTGCTCTCGGCGAGCTGGGTGAAGCTGAGCGACAGTGCGGCGAGCATGAGACCGCCGGCCATGGCGAGACCGAAGGAGAGCCCGAACGACCCCGCGGCGGAGTTGACCCCGGCGGCCTCGCTCACCCGCTCCTCCTCGACGGGGGCGAGGGTGTAGTTGTTCAGCTGGGACACCAGCAGGCCCAGGCCGCAGCCCGTGATCGCGAGGGGGACCACGAAGTACCAGCCGCTGTCGGCGCGCGGGACGAACGGGATGATGATCGCGATCCCGAGGCTGGTGAGGACGAAGCCGGCGCGGATGATCGCCGCGGGGCGCCGGTCACCGGCCTTCCTGCCGGCCACGAGCGCCGCCGCGAACATCGTCAGCGACAACGGGGCCAGCGACAGCCCGGACTGCAGGGCGTTGTACTCGAGCGTCATCTGGAAGTAGAGCGGGAGGGCGATCATGGCGCCGCCCAGGGTGACCTGTTGGAGCAGCTGGCCCGAGACGCCTGCCGTGAAGTTCGGATGACGGAACAGGTCCGGGTCGAGCAGGGTCACCATGCCGGCGCGCTTGCGCCGGATGAGCCACCGAGCCAGCAGCACGAGCGCCACGGCCCCGACGGCCATGAGGATGCCGACGAACTCGCCGCCCTCCTGCCAGACGAGGATCCCCAGCACCACGCCGCCCATGCCGATGACCGACAGGATCGCGCCGACCACGTCGATCCTGCGCGAACCGGTGTACGGAACGTCGTGGACCAACCGGATCTGGCTGAGGACGACGACGATGATGACGACCTCCAGCGCGAACCCGACCCGCCACGACAGGTAGGTCGTGACGAACCCGCCCAGCAGCGGACCGATCGCGGCGGCGATGGCGGCGGACGCGCCGACGAGCGCGTAGGCCTGCTTCTGCGCTGCGCCGACGAAGTTGCCGTGGATCAGCGACTGCATCGCGGGCAGGAGCAACGACGCTCCGAGTCCGCCCGTGATGGCCCAGAAGATGACGATCGCCGTGAGGCTCTGGGCGAGCGTCATGGCGAGCGCGCCCACGGCATACCCGAGCAGTCCCAGGACGTAGGCGCGCTTCCGGCCGATGAGGTCGCCGACCTTGCTGTTGATGAGGATGAACGCGGCCGAGACGAGGGCCTCGAGCGCGATGGCGGACTGCACCCCGCTCGCTGTCGTGTCGAGGTCGACGATGACCGCGGAGATCGAGACGTTCATCAACGACGTGTCGACCACGAGGACGAACATCGCCATGGCCAGCAGGAGCATCAGCCGGCGGCTCCCCGAGGCCTCGGGCGCGTCCTGCGCCCTACCTTCGGCTGGGCTCTGCGTCATGTCACCCTCTCGGCCGCCGACCCGCCACCAGGTGTTCCTGGGGGCGTCGTCGCTACCACCGCACCGGATGGGTCTGTGGCACCAGCGCCGCCCAGGCCGGGTTCGGAGTCTATCGAGGTCCACCGGACGGTCGATGGCGAATCGACGCCCAGGGTGGTGGCTGGTGTCCGCCTTCAGTCGAGGACGATGCCGAAGTGGTCGGCGAGAGCGGCCCGCACCGCGGAGTCGTCGCCGAGCTCCGTCTCCTCGCGGCGGCCGCGGGTCGTCGTGATGAGGCGGTTGCCGCTGAGGGTGACCCGCCCGGTCGGGGTGAGGGCCGAGGCGACACGTGATCGGGTGAAGTGGCTCTCGGGGGACGTCTGCTGCCACTGGTTGCGCTCGCTGAAGTCGGTGAGCGGATGGGGCGTCGTCGTGAACACGAAGCGGTCCCTCCAGTCCTCGCCCTCCCGGCGCTCGCGGTGGACCCACGTGTCGCCCCGGCGCACGAGCCCCAGCGACTGACCACGTTCGCGTCGCTCGAAGCCGTCGCGCAACGGCAGCGGCTCGATGAACCCCTCGCCGAAGCCGACGTCGGCGAGCACGCGCTCCTCGAGACGTCCGCCCGAGACGACGAGCGCGACGTGGTCGAAGTCGTCGGTGAGCCCGCCCGTGGGGGTGGCCACGCGCGCGGAGACGAGGTCGACGTCGTACCCCAGGCGGCGCAGCAGGAGAGCGAAGAGTCCGTTGAGCTCGTAGCAGTAGCCGCCACGTCGGGCGCCCACCACCTTGGCCACCAGCGTCGGGTGCTCGAGGCGGATCGGCCGACCGAGCGAGATGTCGAGGTTCTCGAACGGCACGGCCAGCAGATGCGCCCTGTGCAGCGACGCGAGCGCGGCCAGGGTCGGCGACTCGGGCGCGGCGACGCCGATGCGGGCGAGGTACGCGTCGGCCTCGGCGGCGGTCAGGGCGTCAGCTCTCGTGGGTGCGGTCACGCGACCATGCTGCGACCTCGAGCCCGCTGGAGGTCAAGCGGGGCCTGGCAGTGGCAGCGTCACGCCGACCATGGTCACCCCACGCCCGTCCCACTCGTATGCCGTGTGCTCGAGCAGGTGCCCCGCCGCGGCACGCAACACGGCGGGGTCGAGCGTCGGCGTGTCGAGGGGCCCGCGCTCGAGCACCTGCGTGCCGTCGTCGTAGCGGACGAGCACCTCGAGGCGGCGCGGGAGTCGAGGTGGCCCGTCGAGCGCGAGCACTCGACCGACCGCACGCTCGACGCAGCCGTCGAGCACTGCGACGACCTTCGAGCGGGTCCGCGTCGCGGGCAGCGACCGGCTGGCGCTCACCGAACGGCGGGGACCCGGCAGCCGGATCGTCGCATCATCGGTGCCGCGAGCGATCGAGACGAGGCGGCGGGCCATCCCGGTCGAGACGATGCGCTTGAGGTCCTCCTCGTCGAGCCCGTGGAGGTCGGCAACCACGAACAGGCCTGCGGCGTGGAGCTTCTCGTAGCTAGCCGGACCGACGCCCCACAGCTCGTCGAGACGCAACCGAGGCCGCAGGTGCGCCTCGAGCGCGGCGTCGACGACGACGAGGCCGTCAGGCTTGGCGCGTCGGCTCGCCAGCTTGGCCATGAGCTTGGTGCGCCCGACACCGACCGACACCGCGAGCCCGACCTCTGCGCGGACGGTGGCACGAAGGGCGGCCGCCATCCCCGCCGGGTCACCCCGGTCGCGCCCCGTCACGTCGAGGAAGGCCTCCTCGACGGAGCCGGGCTCGACGAGGGGCGTGAAGCGCCGGAAGACCTCGAACAACCGGGCCGAGGCCTCGTCGTAGGCGTCGGAGCGGTAGCCGGTCACGACCACCTGGGGCCAGCGGCGACGGACCTGGCGCAGCGGCATACCAGCGCGGATGCCCAGCGCCCGCGCCTCGTAGGAGGGACACGCGACGACCTCGTGCGCGACGACCATCGGCCGGCCGCGCAGCGCAGGGTCGTCGCGCTGCTCGACCGAGGCGAAGAACGCATCCGCGTCGGCATGCAGGATCACCCCACCACTGTGGCCCCTGCCGCCGACACCGGGTCGCCACGACTGCGGCATGGTCCGCCGAACGGTGGAGCGATCACCACACCGATCCGCGGACGATCCCGCAGACCATCACGCAGCCGAAGCCGGCCAGGCCCCGACGACCGGCTCCCGGTCGCGGCTCAGTAGCCGGCGCGGTCCAGGGCCTCGGTCGTCAGCCGGCGCCCGAGCTCGATCATCTCGGCCGCCCGGTGGAAGTCGAGCGTGCGCACGGCGTTGGACGGGACGGTGACGAGCACGTCGGGCGGGTTGCTCGCCATGCGGTAGCGGGAGATCAACGCACTCATGGTGTCGAACGACATGTTGAGCAGGTCGACCAGCCCGACGTCCGCCGACCTCACGACGAGCGCCTCGGCCGGCGTCCGGGGCACCTCGTTCGCGGCCTCGGGCTGGATCGTCTGGTCGTGCTCGAGGTCCCTCGCGTGCCCGCCGAAGCGGCTCGTGATGGCCCTGACGTGCTCGGACTCGAGCACCTCGGCGGCGCTGCGGCGCAGGCGGCTCGTCCACTCCTCGCGCGGGACCGGCTCCGACGACTCCTTGACCGGCGTGGTGTGGCCGCCCGTGGTGCGCATGCCCGAGAGGGAGACCGCGATCGTCAGGTCCGCGGACACTGCAGCCGTCGGCTCGATGGGGATGGGGTTGATGAGGCCCCCGTCGACGAGGACGCGGCCGTTGATGACGGCCGGCGTGATGACGCCGGGGATCGCGATCGAGGCCCGGATCGCGTGCTCGACCGGTCCGCGTTGGAACCACACCTCGCGCCGCGCGTTGATGTCGGTGGCGACGGCCGTGTAGGGGATGGGCAGGCCCTCGATCGTGGCGCCGTCGAGGATCTCGCCGACCTTCGCGATGATCCGTTCGGCGCGGATCGCACCGTTGGGCGTGGTGATGCTGAGGTCCAGCAGGCGCCAGACCTCCCGCTGGGTCAGGCTGCGGGCCCAGTGGGTGTACGCCTCGAGCTGGCCCGCCGCGGCCACGCCGCCGACGAGGGCGCCCATCGACGTGCCCGCGATCGACACGACCTCGAAGCCGCGCTCGGCCAGCACCTCTAGGGTGCCGATGTGGGCGTAGCCGCGAGCACCGCCCGACCCCAGCACCACCGCCGCACGCATCCCCTCAGCCACGTGCCGACGATAGCCCGCGTCCCGAGGGCCCGCGCCCCCCTCACGACGTGAGGAAGTAGATCTCCATCGCGTCGAGCCGCCTCGGGTCGGCGACCATCTCGATGCCGGTGACGCGGTCGCCGTCGACCGTGAAGGCGAAAGCCACCTTCGGCTCGCCGCGCAGGGTCCACACCGCGCCCACTCCGCCGTCGAACGCCGCCAGCCGCGCCGACCGGGCGCTGCCGTTGAACCGCTGGGCCACCGCATCCGCACCGCGCAGCGACTCGGGCGACCCCATGGCGACGGCTGCCGCGTCGGACGTCAGCACGACGTCGGGGTCCAGCATCTCGAGCAGGGCCGCGAAGTCACCACCGCGGGCAGCCGCGAGGAAGGCGGTGATGACCTCCCGCTGCCGAGTGCGAGCCGGGCTCGACTCGGAGGCGTCGGCCGACCGTACGCGCCGTCGGGCGCGGCTCGCGAGCTGGCGGGTGGCGGCGGGGGAGCGGTCGAGGATGTCCGCGATCTGCTCGAACGGCATACCGAAGAGGTCGTGGAGCACGAAGGCCAGCCGCTCGGCCGGGGCCAGCGTGTCGAGGACGACGAGCAGGGCCAGTCCGATGCTGTCGGCGAGCTCGACCTCGCTCGCCGGGTCGGGTGCCAGCTGGCCTGCCTGCGTCCTCGCCGTCCGCACGTCACCACCCCCGACGAGTTCGGCGAGGCCGGCGTCCCAGCTGTCCTCGCGGCGTGAGCTGCGCGACCGCAGCATGTCGAGGCTGATCCGCCCGACGACGGTCGTCAGCCAGCCGGCCAGGTTGGCGACCTCCGTCGTGTCGCTCCCGCTGAGACGCAGCCACGCCTCCTGCACGGCGTCGTCGGCGTCGGCCCCCGACCCCAGCACCCGGTAGGCGACCGCGCGCAACCGCGGCCGGTGCTGCTCGAAGTCGCGCGCCAGCCACTGCTCGCGGTCGTCATCGTCCATCGTCGTCACATCCTCCACTCGTGATCCGTCATAGCACTGACGAGCCGGCGTCACCCGATGTGACAGCACCCGCTCGCCCACCCATCGCACGATCACCCACCGAGGAGCCCACGATGTCCGCTGTGAACACCGTCATCTACCCCGTCGCCGACCTCGACGCCGCCAAGAGGATCTTCACGACCCTGCTCGGCGCCGAGCCGCACACCGACGAGCCCTACTACGTCGGCTACAACGTCGACGGACAGGAGATCGCCCTCGACCCGAGCGGCCACCGCAAGGGCCTCACGGGCGCGACCCCCTACTGGTCGGTCGACGACCTCGAAGCGACCGTCGCCTCCCTCGTCGAGGCCGGGTCGACCGTCACGCAGGAGGCCACCGAGGTCGGCGGCGGACGCACCGTGGCCGTGGTGGCCGACGCCGACGGCAACATGATCGGCCTGATGCAGGGATGACGAACACCGATGACGTCTGCCGTCCGCCCGCCGAGGGGGTGCCCGCGTTCCCACCTCCGCCGCGCGCCGCTGCGGAGCGGGTCCGTGACGTCAGGACCATGTTGGGCCGCGAGATCGACTGCTGGGTCGCGACGGTCGACCCGGCAACGGGCGCACCGCACCTCATCCCGCTGTCGTTCGACTGGGACGGGGCGGCGCTGCTACTGGCGACCGCCGAGCGCAGCATCGCGGGCCGCGGCCTCGCGTCCGGGACAGGAGTGCGGATCGCGCTCGGCTCGACACGCGACGTCGTCATGGTCGACGGGGCCGTCGAGACGATCGCGACCGCCGACCTCGACCCTGCGGCCGCCGACCGCTTCGCCGAGCGGACGGGTTTCGACCCACGGCAGACCTCGCGTCGATACCTCTTCTTCCGGGTCGTCCCGAGCCGCATCCAGGCCTGGAGGGAGGAGAACGAGCTGCGAGGTCGGGACGTGATGCGAGAGGGCCGCTGGGTCGGCACCGACGGCTGATCCAGCCGGGACGAAAAGCATTGTGCACCAGGCGATTACGCCGCCGTGGGCACGTCGGCCCACCCGGCCCGGCGCAGGCCGTGTGACAGGAGGTGCCTGCCCGTCAGGGGGAACGGACCACGGGGCCGGGAGGGGTGTCGACGACGCCCACCCGGCCCCTCGGGCTGCCCCGAACCAGCGTCAGGTCTTGCGCCCTCGCGTCGAGATGTGCAGTATGGAAAGGCAGATGTAAGCGCTTACAGAGCCGGGGAGACCCGGTCAGGGGCCTGGTCGCGACACATCACTCAACGACGAGACGCGAGAGGTGGGACCCACGATGACAGCACGCCAGCAGGGCGGCCAGTCCGCCGGCCGAGCGGTCGGCGCCCCCTCCGTGAACGCCTCGACCGCCCCCGCTGCTGCCTCCAGCGCGCCGACGTCGGCGGAGCCTGCACCGGCCCCCTCCGTGGGCGCCACGATCTACTCCGTCGCCGACCGCGCGGGCGTCTCGATCGCCACGGTCTCCCGCGTCCTGCAGGGTGCCGGAACGGTCTCCTCGACGACGACGCAGAAGGTGCTCGATGCCGTCGACCAGCTCAACTACGTGCCGCTCGGCGCCGCCCGCAGCCTCGCCGTCCGCCACCACGAGGCGCACGGACTCGTGCTGCCCGAGCTGACCGGCCCCTACTACTCCGAGCTGCTCATGGGCTTCGAGTCCCGGGCAGCCGAGCTGGGCCAGAGCGTCACCCTGATGCTCACCGGCGGCAAGGCCGACCTCGCCCGCGCCGTGCGCCAGCTCGCCACCCGCGTCGACGCCATCGCGGTGCTCGGCTCGGCCGCGATGCCGCCCGCCGTCGCGCGCGCACTGCACGGTCAGAAGCCCGTCGTCATCATCGCCGGCGCGGGCCAGGAGGGCATCGAGAGCGTCCGCGCCGAGAACGCCCACAGCGCCGAGCTGCTCACCGAGCACGTGCTGGCTCACGGCCGTGCGCGCCTCGTCTTCGTCGGTGACCCCGACGGCGCACCCGACATCCACGAACGCCACGCGGGGTTCGTCGCCGCGCACCGCGCCCGGGGACTCGTGCCCGCAGGCCCGGTCCGCGTGCCGTTCCGGGAGGCGGCGGGCGACGCCGTCGCCGAGCGCATCCTCTCCGGAGAGATCGACGCCGACGCCCTCGTCTGCGCCAACGACGAGCTCGCCCTGGCGATCATGAGCCACCTGCAGGACGCCGGCCGCGACGTGCCCCGCGACATCGCCGTCGTCGGCTGGGACGACGTCATGACCTCGCGCTACGTGCGGCCGGGCCTCACGACCGTTCGCCAGCCCGTCCACGAGCTCGGTGTCGTCGCCGCCGAGCGCCTCCACCAGAGGGTCTCGGGTGCGCCGCCGCGGCTCGAGGCCCAGATCCTGCCCACACAGGTGGTCATCCGCGGTTCCTGCGGGTGCGCCCCGCGTTGAGACCATGACCCACGATTCCGACCCCCAACCCCGACCCTTCCCTCCCCACCCTCGACACCGCCGTCGAGGACACCTGAGAAAGTGAGAACACCGATGAGACGCACCACAGCCATCACGGTCGCGTGCATGACTGCCGCGGCCCTCACCGTGACCGCCTGCGGTCGCAGCGCCGAGACCGGGGGCGCCGCCGCCGGCCAGACGGGCGCCGCCGTCAGCACCGGCAAGGCCACCGGCACGATCACCGTCTGGGCGATGGGTGCCGAGGGCGACAACCTGCCCAAGCTGACGAAGGACTTCGAGGCCGCCAACCCCGGCGTCAAGGTCCAGGTCACCGCCATCCCGTGGGATGCCGCGCACGACAAGTTCACGACCGCGATCACGGCCGGCAAGACGCCGGACGTCGCCATGGTCGGCACGACGTGGATGGGTGAGTTCGCAAGCAGCGACGCGCTCGACCCGACACCCGCCCAGATCGACAAGTCCGCCTTCTTCGAGGGCGCCCAGAAGACCACCGAGGTGGGCGGCACGTCCTACGGCATCCCGTGGTACGTCGAGACGCGTGTCGTCTTCTACCGCTCCGACCTCGCCAAGAAGGCCGGCTACGAGGAAGTGCCCACCGACCAGCAGGGCCTCAAGGACATGGCCAAGGCCATGCAGACCAAGGCCGGCGCGCAGTACGGCATCGGCCTGCAGGCCGGCGGCGAGGGCTCGTGGCAGACGCTCATGCCGTTCGCCTGGGGCGACGGCGCCGACCTGACCAAGGACGGCGGCAAGGCGTACAACATCGACAGCCCCGAGATCCTCAAGGCCACGAAGTACTACCAGTCGTACTTCACCGACGGCATCTCCAACAAGAGCGCCCCGGCGACACCGACGACCGAGCCCGACTTCGTCAGCGGGAAGGTCCCGATGTTCATCTCCGGCCCGTGGATGATGTCCGCGGTCGAGAAGGTCGGCGGCGCCGGCTTCAAGGACAAGTACAACGTCGCGCCGATCCCCGCCGGCTCGGCCGGGTCGTCGTCGTTCGTCGGTGGCTCGAACTTCGTCGTGTTCAAGAACACCCAGAACCGCGACACCGCGTGGAAGTTCGTCAGCTGGCTCGCCGACCCCAAGGTCCAGTCGAAGTGGTACACCATCTCGACCGACCTCCCGTCGGTCAAGAGCGCCTGGCAGGACCCCGCTCTCGCCTCGGACAAGAAGCTCGCCGTCTTCGGCAAGCAGCTCGAGACGGCCAAGGCCCCGCCGTCGTTCCCGACGTGGGAGCAGGCGGTCAAGGGTCTCGACACCGAGCTGGAGAAGATCACGAAGACCGGCGAGGACCCCGCCACCGGCCTCAAGACGGCCCAGCAGCAGGCGGAGTCCGTCGGCACGGGAATGTGATCCGATGACCGCCCAGACCGGCACGACCGGGTCCTCCGCCGGACCCGTGACGCCACCTCCGGTCTCCTCCCCGGGACGGCCCGACGACGGGTCGTCCCGGGGGAGGGGCGACGGGGGCTCCCTCGGACGGGTCGGTTCGGGCCGCCGACGGGAGGGGCGGGCGGCCTGGATCCTCGCGATCCCCTTCTGCCTGCTCTTCCTCGCCTTCACGGCCTGGCCGGTGATCCAGTCGCTCTTCATGAGCATCACCGACACGAGGGCCCGCGACCTGCGTCACCCCTTCGGCGTCAACGTCATCGGCCTCGACAACTTCACCAAGGCGCTCTCCGACCCCACCTTCCGCAAGGCCGCTGCCAACACCGCCTACTTCGTGCTCATCGGCATGCCGCTGACGCTCGTCGTGGCGCTCGCCGCGGCGGTCGCGCTCGACAAGGGGATCACGCGTTTCCGTGCGGTCTTCCGCCTCGGCTTCTACATGCCGGTCATCACCTCGATCGTCGCGGTGGCCGTCGTCTGGCGCTTCCTCCTCCAGGACCCGGGCGGCCTCATCAACACGGTGCTCGGCTGGGTCGGCATCACTGGGCCCAACTGGCTCGGTGACCCGAACTGGTCGATGCCCTCGCTCATCCTCATGGCGACCTGGCGCAACTTCGGCACGGCGATGATCATCTTCCTCGCCGGCCTGCAGGCGGTCCCGGCCGAGCTCCACGAGGCGGCCGCGATCGACGGCGCGAACGCGTGGAAGCGGTTCCGCTTCGTGACGATGCCGCTGCTGCGCCCGACGCTGCTCTTCGTCATGGTCACGACGGCCATCGGCTACCTCCAGTTCTTCGAGGAGCCGTTCGTCATGACCAAGGGCGGACCGCTGAACAGCACGATCTCGCTGTCGATGTACACCTACCAGCAGTTCGGCTTCGGCAACTACGGCCTCGCGTCGGCGATGAGCTACATCATCTTCGTCGTCATCGCCATCGTCACGGCCCTCCAGTTCCGTCTGCTCCGAGAGAGGACGTGACCATGTCCGTCGACACCGCACAGCGGCCGACCGGACCTGCTCCGGCACCGAGCCGGGGCAAGCGACCCAGCAGGACCGGCTCCGGCATGGTCGGCTCGAGCCAGGGTGGGCGCTGGTGGCTCTACCTGCTGCTCACCGTCGCACTCGTCGCCGTCATCGCCCCGTTCGTCTGGATGGTGCTCGGCAGCTTCAAGGGCGAGGGTGAGCTGCGGCAGGTCCCGCCGACGTGGCTGCCCGAGAGCGCGTCGCTCGACAACTACACGCAACTGTTCAGCAAGCTGAACTTCGGGCAGTACTTCACCAACTCGATCGTCGTCGCCGTCGTCGTGACCGCCGGAAACCTCGTCTTCTGCTCGATGCTCGGCTACGCCCTGGCGATGCTCGACTTCAGGGGCAAGAAGGCCATCTTCATCGCGGTCATGGGCACGCTCATGATCCCCGGTGTCGTGACCTTCGTGCCGCTGTTCGTGCTCGTCGCCAATGCCGGTCTCATCGACACGATCCCCGGCCTGTTCCTGCCGTTCCTCGTCAGCCCGTTCGGCGTGTTCCTCATGCGCCAGTTCATCCTCGGACTGCCGAAGGACCTGCTCGACGCGGGCCGAGTCGACGGCGCGGGTGAGCTGCGGATCTTCTGGCGGATCATCCTGCCGCTCTGCGGGCCGGCCCTGGCCACGCTCGGGATCCTGACCTTCCTCGGCAGCTGGAACAACTTCCTCTGGCCGCTCGTCGTGGCGCAGTCCGAGGACAAGTACACCCTCCCGGTGGCGCTCGCCCTCTACTCGACCGGCCAGAACAGCACGAACTACGGGCTGCTGCTCGCCGGCGCCACCGTCGTCATCATCCCGATCCTCGTCGTCTTCCTCATCTTCCAGAAGCGCTTCATCGAGGGCATCGCCACCACCGGCCTCAAATAACGGAAACGGAGCACAGCCCATGGCAGAACTGACTGATCCGACCCCGAAGAGACTCCACACCCCGAGCCGTCGCTCGCTGCTCGTCGGCGGAGCCGCCTCGGTCGCCGCCTTCGCGCTCGCCCCCGCGGCGTCCGCGTCTACGACCCGTCGCGCGCCGACCTTCCTGCGCCAGAGCCCCTCTGCCGTCAGGTCGCTCGAGACCGCGACGGTGCGCGGGTGGGCGGCTGACACCTGGCGCAGCCTCGTCGCGATGACGGACCCCAGGACCGGCCTCCCGGCCGACAACATCCCGGCCTCCCTCGCCGCCGGGGACCGCTCCGGCTACACCTCGCCGACCAACATCGGCGGCTACCTCTGGTCGACCATCGTGGCCCGCGAGCTCGGCATCATCACCCGCGGCGAGGCGTCGGCTCGACTCATTCGCACCCTCAAGACGGTCGAGCGGATGGAGCACCACACGCCGAGCGGCATGTACTACAACTGGTACGACGAGGCGACCGGTGCGGCCCTGCACTCGTGGCCCGGCTCCGGCGACAAGGTCTACCCGTTCTGCTCGAGCGTCGACAACGGATGGCTCGGAGCAGCCCTGCTCGTCGTCCAGAACTCCGACCCCGCGGCGGCGACGTGGGCGAGGCGCATCTTCGAGCGGATGCGGTGGGACGCCTTCTACAACGACAACAGCGACCCAGCCCACCTCGTGCGGCCCGGCGGACTCATCCACGGCGGCTTCTTCCCCGGCGAGCACAACCGCCCGGGCGGCGTCTACCAGGGCACCCACATCGGCGGCGATCCCGTGTGGCTCACGACCCACCACTACGACACGACCGTGTCGGAGACGCGCATCACGAGCTACCTCGGCATCATCACCGGCCAGATCCCGGCCAAGCAGTACTTCGCGATGTGGCGCACCTTCCCGGCCACCTGCGACTGGTCGTGGCACGAGATGCAACCCGTCGGCGAGCACCGCACGTACTACGGCATCGACGTCTACGAGGGTGCCTACACCTACCGCGGCATGCGGATCGTGCCCGGGTGGGGCGGATCGATGTTCGAGGAGCTCATGCCCGACGTCTTCGTGGACGAGGCGGCCTGGGCGCCCAGCTCGTGGGGTCGCAACCACCCTCTGCACGTGCGCGCGCAGCGAGAGCACGGGCTCGTCGAGGCGGACTACGGCTACTGGGGCTTCAGCCCCTCGAGCAACCCCGCCGGCGGCTACCGGGAGTACGGCGTGGACGCGCTCGGGCTCAACCCGACCGGCTACATGTCGGACCAGCAGAGCACGAACTACGACCCGGGCTTCGGCACCTGCCGCGCCGCGACGAACGCGACGCCGAGGTATGGCGACGGCGTGGTCACCCCGCACGCGTCGTTCCTGGCGATGATGCACGAGCCGGACGAGGCCTTCACGAACCTCGTCAACATCCAGACCGACTTCGGCTCCTACGACGTCGGCGGCTTCTTCGACGCCGTCGCCGTGAGGTCCAAGAAGGTGGCCGAGCGCTATCTATCGCTGGACCAGGCGATGGTCATGGGAGCGATCGGCAACGTGCTCGGCAACGACGTGATCCGTCGCGGCTTCAGCACGCGTGCGGTGGAGCGCGCGCTGCGTCCCGTCATCGGCGTCGAGGAGTTCGGGGCCAGCCCCCGCGCCTGACCCGCACCCCACACCCCGTGGCCGCCTGACCGCACGCATCGGGCGGCCACGGGAACCCCACCGACGAAAGGCCTGACCCGTGCGCCCCGAGCTTCGCACCACCGAGGACGGTGTCGCGTACCGCGACCTCAACGGCAACGGCCGGATGGACCCGTACGAGGACGCCCGGCTGCCCGTCGAGGAGCGCGTCCGTGACCTGGTCGGCCGCCTCTCCCTCGAGGAGAAGGTCGGCCTGATGTTCCAGACGGTCATCGAGGCGGGCGCCGACGGCTCGGTGCTCGAGCACCCGGGTGCCATCAGCAAGTCGCCGACGAGCACCGTCGTGCTCGAGAAGCACCTCAGCCACTTCAACGTGCACGCGCTCGACGACCCGCGCATGGCAGCCCGGTGGAGCAACGCCCTGCAGGCGCTCGCCGAACGCACGCCACACGGCATACCCGTGACGATCTCAACCGACCCCCGGCACGCGTTCATCGAGAACGTCGGGGTCTCCTTCTCCGCCGGTGCGTTCTCCCAGTGGCCCGAGCCGCTCGGCCTCGCGGCGCTGCGTGACGCGGACGCCGTGCGGCGCTTCGCCGACATCGCCCGGCAGGAGTATGTGGCCGTCGGCATCCGCGCGGCTCTGCACCCGACGCTCGACCTCGCGACCGAACCGCGCTGGGCTCGCCAGGCCGGCACCTTCGGCCAGGATCCCGACCTCGTGACGGAGCTCGGTGTCGCCTATCTCAAGGGCTTCCAAGGCGATTCGATCGGGCCGGGCAGCGTGGCGTGCACGAGCAAGCACTTCCCGGGCGGCGGTCCGCAGAAGGACGGGGAGGACGCCCACTTCCCGTACGGTCGCGAGCAGGTCTATCCCGGTGGGCGGTTCGCCGACCACCTCAAGCCCTTCCCGCCGGTCATCGAGGCCGGCACCGCGGGCATCATGCCGTACTACGGGATGCCGGTCGACCTCGTCGTCGACGGCGTCCCGATCGAGCCGGTCGGCTTCGGCTACAACAAGCAGCTCGTCGCCGGGCTGCTGCGCGGGAAGCTCGGCTACGACGGCGTCGTCGTCACCGACTGGGAGCTCGTCAACGACAACCACGTCGGCGACCAGGTGCTGCCCGCCCGCGCGTGGGGCGTCGAGCACCTCGACCCGCACGGACGCATGGAGCTGATCCTCGAGGCCGGTGCCGACCAGTTCGGCGGCGAGGAGTGTGTCGACATCCTTCTCGACCTCGTCGCGCAGGGGCGGGTCACCGAGGCGCGCGTCGACGAGTCGGCACGTCGGATCCTCGCGGTGAAGTTCCGCCTCGGTCTGTTCGACGACCCGTACGTCGACGAGGAGGCGGCGGCCGTGACGGTGGGGCGGGCCGACTTCCGCGAGGAGGGGTATGCCGCGCAGGCCCGATCAGTGACGGTGCTGCACAACGAGGATGGCCGGCTGCCGCTCGAGCAGGGCCTGCGGATCTACGCCGAACGGGTCTCACCCGAGGCGGTCATCCGGCACGGCAAGCTCGTCGAGCGACCGGAGGACGCCGACGTCGCCGTCGTGCGCCTGACCGCGCCCTTCGAGCCGCGCTCGGATCTCTTCCTCGAGTCGTGGTTCCACCAGGGTTCGCTCGACTTCCCGCCCGGCCTCATCGCCCGGCTCGAGCGCATCGCGGCCGCGTGCCCGCTCGTCATCGACGTCGTGCTCGACCGACCCGCCGTCGTGACGCCGCTGCTCCGGTTCGCCTCGGCGGTCGTCGGCACGTACGGCAGCAGCGACGACGCCCTGCTCGACGCCATCACCGGCACGATCCCTCCTGCCGGCCGCCTGCCGTTCGACCTGCCGCGGTCGATGGACCAGGTGCGCGCCCACGGCGAGGACGTGCCGGGCTACGACGACCCGCTCTACCGCTTCGGAGACGGCCTCACGATCTGACGCACCTCGGCTCACCGACGCCGACCCACGGACAGGCACCTCCCACTCGGGTGCACCCCCCGCACCCGCGTGCCCGATGGGCCCCGGCCGCACCCACCGCGGTCGGGGTCTCGTCGTGCAAGCGCCGACCCTCAGCCGGTGTAGCCCTCGACGGTGCGCTCAGAACGCACCTCGGCGTCGTCCGGGTCCTCCCCGAACTCGCGCTTGGCCCGGCGCTGGCGCAGCAGATCCCAGCACTGGTCGAGCTCGACCTCGACGTTCCGGAGCCGGGCGTGCTCCTCGTCGACCGAGATCGCGCCGGCCTGCAGGGCGGACCGGAGCCGGTGCTCCTCGTCGATGAGCGACTGGATGTGGTGCTGGATCGAGATGTCGTCAGCCATGCCGTCACCTTCGCACGGCTGTCTCCGGCCGTCGAGGGCTAGCATGTGGACAGTGACCACATTCGCGCTCCTCCCCGGCGCCGGCGGCGCCGCCGCCTGGTACTGGCACCGCGTCGTGCCGCTGCTCGAGTCGGCACGCCACGAGGCGGTCGCCGTCGACCTGCCGGCCGACGACGCGGACGCCGGGCTGCCGGAGTATGCCGCCCTCGTCGAGTCCGCGGTCGCCGGCCGTGACGACGTGGTGGTCGTGGCCCAGTCGATGGGCGGGTTCACCGCGCCGATGGTCGCGGCGCGGCGCCCCGTCTCGGGCATCGTCCTGCTCAACGCGATGGTCCCGCTGCCGGGCGAGACGGCCGGCGCGTGGTGGGACGCCGTGGGGTCGGAGGACGCGCGCCTGGCCGCCGCCCGCGCCGGGGGCTACCCGACCGAGATGGACCTCGACACCTACTTCCTGCACGATCTGGACCCTGACGTGGCAGCCAGCGGTGAGCAGCACCAGCGGCAGGAGGTCGACCGCGCCTTCGAGACACCCTGCGACATCGAGCGCTGGCCCGACGTCCCGACCCGTGTCGTGGCCGGTGCCGGTGACCGCTTCTTCCCGCTGGCGCTGCAGCGCCGAGTGGCCCGTGATCGCCTCGGCCTCGACGTCGACACCGTCCCCGGTGGGCACCTCGCCGCGCTGTCGCATCCGGCCGAGCTCACCGCATACCTGCTCGCCGAGGGACACGGCTCGACCGGCTGAGCGGACTCAGCCTCGGGAGGGGAGCGTCCGCCGCTGGCGCTCCCTGACCCCGAGGGTCGTCTCGCGCGGCTCGAGCGTCCAGGCCACGTCGACCGCCACCGCCGGCCCGTGGTCGCCGTCGATGCGCCGTGACAGCAGCGCGAGCGTGGACCGGGCCAGTCCGGTCAGGTCGGGCGCGATCGTCGAGACGGTGGGGTTGGCGTAGCGGGTCTCCGCGATGTCGTCGAAGCCGATGATGGCGATCTCCTCCGGGACGTCCACGCCGGCCTCGACGCAGGCACGCAGGGCACCGATGGCCATGAGGTCGTTGAAGCAGAAGACGCCGTCGGGCGGCTCTGGCAGGGCCAGCAGCTCCAGCATCGCGGCGTGGCCGTCGGCGCGGTCGAAGCTCGTCACGCTGATGACCAGGTCGGTGTCGTAGGGGAGGCGGGCGGCCTCGAGCGCCTGGCGATAGCCGGTCAGCCGCTCGGAGGCCGTGCCTCGCGTCGCCTCGCGTCCGACGGCAGCGATGCGTCGGCGTCCCTGCGCGACAAGGTGTTCCGTGGCGGCACGCGAGGCAGCGACCGAGTTGACGGCGACGTGGTCGAAGCCCGAGGGCACCGGTCGCTCGCCGAGCAGGACCATCGGGAGGTTGTCGGCGCGCTGCCCGATCTCGTCGGCGGACAGGGCGAGGGGGGAGAGGATGACGCCGTCGATGACGTGCGAGCGCATGCCTTCCAGGACCAGGCGCTCGGCGTCTGGGTCACCCCGGGTCACGTCGAGCAGCACGATGAAGCCGAGGGCGGCCGCCTCCTCGGTGATGCGCGCGGCGAGCTCGGCGAAGTAGGGCGAGTCCATGGCCGGCACGGCCAGGGCGAGGAAGCCCGCGCGGCCGTGCTTGAGGCTGCGAGCCGACAGGTTGGGCCGGTAGTGCAGCTCGGCCATCGCGGCCTCGACGCGCTCGCGCGTGCTCGCCTTCACGTGGGGGTGGTTGTTGAGGACGTTCGAGGCGGTCTTGACCGACACTCCCGCACGCTCCGCCACATCCCTCAGCCGCGCCGCCAACCGAGCCTCCGTCCGCGAGCCGTCGAGCCGTCGAGCCGTGTGCCGGCCGGTGCCCTCTCCCGAGACTAGCCCCGAAGCCGGCGCGCCACTCGGCCCCGGCCACGGCCGGCGTCTCAGGTCTGGGCCGCGGCGAGCACCCGGCCTGTGCCGGTGCGGACCTCCAGCGACTGGATCTCGTTGGTGCGCAGCGCCGTGGCTCCGGTGACGCGCGAGGAGCCGGCAGGTGTCGCCCGCCAGGAGGCGGCCGTCGTCGCCTTGCCACTGCGGTCGATGACCCAGAGGGCGAGCTCGCCGTTGGTCGGCATGTCGTTGCAGACGACGTCGAGCTGCGTGCCCCAGCCGCGCGTCACGAGGGCGATGTCGATCCGGACCTGGCTGCCGGCCACCGGAGCCGCGGCCACGCGCGTCGTCGGCAGCGTGGGCGTGCTCGGGCCGAGCAGCTGCGGACCGAGCCAGGCTCCACCGGCGAAGATCAGCACCGCGGCGGCGGCCGCGACGACGGAGAGCCAGGCGCGCCGGCGCCGGCGGCGGCGACCGACCTCACCGAGCAGCGTGGCGACGCGCTCGTCGTCGGGCTCCGTGATGAGCGGGACGGGCGCGCCGACCTGGGCGTCGGTGAGGTGCGGGCCCCCCTCGGGACCGGCGAGGTCGAGCAGGCGCGGCATTCCCGACACCTGGCCGAGCTCGGTCTGGCACTGGCGGCAGGAGCGCAGGTGCTCGCTGAAGGTCCGGTGGTCCTCGTCGGACAGGCCACCGAGCACGTATGCGCCGAGCATCACGTGCAGGTCGTCCAGTCCGGTGGTCATCTCGTCACTCCCATCTCGTCGAGGATGACGCGCAGGTTGCGCACGGCGTAGTAGGCGCGGGACTTCACGGTGCCCTCCGGTACCCCTACCCGACGCGAGGTCTCGGCCACGGTCATCCGTTCGTAGTAGAGGCAGCGCACGATCTCACGGTGGTTGGTCTGGAGCCGCCCGAGGGCCTCCTCGACGAGGACCTGGTCGAGCGCGCGGTCGAGGGCCGAGTCACTCTCGGCGATCTCGCCGAGCTGGGCCTGCTGCGGTCGGCGGCCGGCGGCGCGGTGCTGGTCGACGATGAGGTGACGGGCCGTGGTGATGAGGTAGGCCCGGAGGTTGTCGGCCTCCGGCGCCTGCTTCCAGACGCGCAGGATGACCTCCTGGACGATGTCCTCGACCCGGTTCGCGTCGCTGGTGGCGCGCCACACGACACGTCGCAGCATCGGGCCGTGCTCGCGGTAGATCTCGGCGATCGCCTCGTCATCGAGCGGCATGCCGCAGGCACCTCCTCACAGTTGCTCCCCGGTCCAGAGACGTCTAGCCGTCGGGTCTGGTTCATCGGCCGACAGGGTGAACCGTCTCACGACCGGAGGCGTTTCCGAGGTGGGCGCCACCCCGGCGCCCCACTCGAGGAGGTCAACATGATGCGCGCTCGTTCCCTCACCGCGACGGCCCTCGCCTCTGCGGTCCTGGTGCTCTCGGCGGGCTGCGGCTCGTCCACTCCCGAAGCGGCCAGCCCGGCTGCGTCACCATCGTCCGCCGCGTCGTCGACGAGCACGTCGGCCGCCACGTCCGAAGCCACCTCCGCGGCCGGCGGTGCGACAGAGGTCACGGAGCTCAAGAGCGCGAGCACGTCGCTCGGCACCATCGTCACGGACGGCAACGGCATGACGCTCTACATGTTCGACAAGGACACCAAGGGTGGTCCGACGAGCGCCTGCACCGGCGAGTGCCTCGCCGCCTGGCCGCCGGCCTTCATGGGCTCGGCCGCACCGATGATGACCGGGGTCACCGGCACGGTCGCCTCGATCGACACGCCGGACGGCAAGAAGCAGCTCACTCTCGGTGGGTGGCCCCTCTACTACTGGGCCAAGGACACGAAGCCCGGTGACGTGACCGGTCAGGCCGTCAAGGACGTGTGGTGGGTGCTCGACCCCGCCGGCACGCCGATCAAGACGAAGTCGTAGGCCACCGAACGAGGCTGCGCCGGGCCTAGCGTGGGGCCATGTGCCCCGCCGACCTGCCCAACCCGGCGCAGCATCCCGTCACGGGCGGGCTCTTCCTGTCGCCGGTCCCCGCCGGCTCCGGTTGGCCGGGTGACCCCGCGACAGCAGAGACGCCCGTGGCCACCACCCCCGCACAGGTGCGTCGCCTCGCGAAGGGGGCGGACGGCATACGCGAGCTCGATGCCCGTGTCAGCGTGTGCCGCGCGTGCCCGCGACTCGTCGAGTGGCGCGAATCCGTTGCCACCCAAGGACGTCGGGCGGCCTTTGCGGACCAACCGTACTGGGGACGGCCCGGGCCCTCGTTCGGCGACCCGCAGGCCGAGGTGCTCGTCGTCGGGCTCGCTCCCGCGGCCAACGGCACCAACCGCACCGGCCGGATGTTCACCGGTGATCGCTCCGGCGACTGGTTGTATGCCGCCCTCCACCGGGGTGGGTACGCGAGCCAGCCGACGTCGGTGGCCTCCGGCGACGGGCTCGTGCTGACCGGACTCCGCATCGTCGCGACCGTGCGGTGCGCGCCACCCGCGAACAAGCCGACGACCGAGGAGAAGGCGACGTGCGCCCCGTGGCTCGACCGGGACCTCGAGCTCTCGGAGCCGCGCCTCCGGTCCGTGCTGGCGCTCGGCGGCATCGCGTGGGACGCGGCGCTCGGTGCCGCCCGACGTCGGGGATGGAGCGTGCCGAGGCCGAGACCGAGGTTCGGTCACGGAACCGAGGCGGTGCTGACCACCGACACCGGCCGGCACGTGCGCCTCGTCGGCAGCTATCACGTGAGCCAGCAGAACACCTTCACCGGCAAGCTCACCGAGGCGATGCTCGACCAGGTCGTCGCCCGGCTGTGAGCTGGTGCGGTGCATCGCCGGGAGGCTCTGAGTAGGAGCGCTGATGCACGAGCGACCGCGGTGGGCGAGGCTGGAGGGGTGCAACCTCGCAGCGTTCGCCCGTACCTGCTCGCCCTCGGGGCGCTGTGGGTCGTCCCGGTCGTCCTCGTGCTCGTGCTGCACCTGACGCTGCCCGACCACAACGCCTCGGGTCAGTGCGCCGGCCTCGGCTTCGGCTGCACGCCGACCCCGGCGGACACGGTGCTCTTCCTCGGCTACCTGGCGGCACTGCCGCTCTTCCTGCTCGGCATGGTCGCCTGCGTCGTCATCGCCGTCGTGCAGGCCCGCCGCGACCGCCGCTCCGCCGGCACGGCAGGCAGCAACCCGACAGGTCCGGAGTCCTGAGTCCGCGTTAGCGTGGATGCCATGTCGGGCCAGCCGTACTGGGAGAGCGCCGTGGAGAGGCAGATCCGCGAGGCGCAGGAGCGTGGTGACTTCGACAACCTGCCGGGGGCCGGCAAGCCGCTCGACCTCAGCGACTCAGGCGACCCGGACTGGTGGGTCAAGCGTTTCGCCGCGCGCGAGAACCTCGACCTCGGCGGCGCGCTCCCGGGGGCGCTGGCGCTGCGCAAGGAGGCGTCGGGCTATCCCGAGTCCCTCGTCGACGTGCGCACCGAGGAGCAGGTCCGCGAGATCATCGAGGACTACAACAAGCGCGTCCTCGCCGACCGGCTGCGCCCCGCGGTCGGCAACCTGCCGCCCCTCATCGCCAAGACGCTCGACGTCGACGACATGGTCGAGCAGTGGCGGCCGCTGCGCGCCGAGGTCGAGCAGCAGCAGCGCGTCGCCCGTGAGCAGGCGGCCGCGGTTCGGGCCGCCGAGCGCCGCGACCACGTCCCCTGGTGGCGCCGCCTGCTCGGGCTCGGCTGAGTCGCAGCCACCCGACGCGGTCCGCGTCCATCGCCACCGAGCCGTTTCCCGCGCCGTTTCCCGCGTCGGCTCGTCCAGCAGGTGCTGAAGGGTGACGGGGCCCAGGCGGCCAGGCTGGCCGCGACGTCGTCGATGCCGACCGACGTGCGCACGCTCGTCGTCGGCGACGCCGAGGCGCTCGCGCGCGGATGGCGCAGCGGCATCACTCGACTCGCGCGTCGTCCTGCACGTCGTCCGGCGCCGAGGACCGACCAGGCCCACGTGGAAGTGCTGTCCGCTCCCACGTGGGCCCGTCGGTCGCGGGGCCCTGCGGCGTCCACCACAGGGGGTCGATGCGCATCTGCCGGGCAGTGACGGCTTCGTTCCACGCGTGGTACACGACGACGTCGCCCCACTCGGGCGTGGCGATCAGCGAGTTGTGACCGGGTCCGATGACGTGTCCGGGCACCGACTGGAGCACCCTGCGGGCCTCGTCGACCTCTGACCAGGGACCGAGGGGGTGGTCACTGACGGCGCAGCCCACGGCATACGTCGGCTGCTGCCACGAGCCGGCGGAGTAGAAGCACCAGTAGCGGCCCTCACGGAAGACGACGAAGGGCCCCTCCAGGGTGTGCCAGTCGATGACCCGGCCGTAGCGCTCCCGCTGCCGCTCGTAGATCTGCCAGTCCGCGCTCGCCAGGAGCACGTCGACGGGCTCACCCAGACGGGTCGTCGAGAGCAGCGGCGCCACCGCCAGCATCGTGCCGATCCGCTCGCCCTCGAGCACGTCGCGCGCGTAGAAGAGGAAGAGCTCGCCGTCGGCCGACCGGAACGGGTTCGGGTCGATCGCGAAGCCCTCGTGTGGGGTGAGGTTGACCCCCTGGTCGACATAGGGACCCTCGGGGTCGTCGGCCAGGGCGACGCGCAGGTGGTGGTCGAGGTCGCCCTGGCCCGCCGAGTAGTACATCGCCCAGCGGCCGTCGATCTCGATGACCTCCGGCGCCCAGAAGTCCGTGCCCACCCCCTCCGGACGTACCAGGGCGCCGCCGATCCGGGACCACGAGACGAGGTCGGTGGAGGTCAGCACCGGGAAGACCGGGCCCTCGGGCGCGTTGTCCGTGCCGAAGGCGAGGTAACGGTCGCCGACCCGCATGACGAACGGGTCGGCGAAGTAGTCGTCGTGGACGGGGTTGCAGTAGGGCACCTCAGCCATGTCACGAGCATGTCACGGCTCCGCGGCTCCGGTCATTCCGCGAGGAGCGCCTCGTGCGAGGACGTTTCGTCGAGGAGGGCGCGGGGTAGGAACGGGCGGAAGGGGCTGCAGCGGTGCGCCCCGGGAAGGGTCGAGCGATGCCACGACGTCCGACCGGCTGGGCCTTCGTCCTTGCGCCCCTGAGTGCGCTGGCCCTGGCGGTGACTCCCCTCGCAACGAGCACGTCGGCGCAGGCGACGGCCCCGAGCCGCAGCGGGACCGGGTCGGGCACCGCCTACTCGAACCCGGTCAGCAGGCCGTTCGCCGACACCTTCGCAGACCCCTCGGTCATCCGCGGCAAGGACGGCTGGTGGTACGCCTACGGCACGAGCGACCCCCTCCGGGAGGGCGAGGGCACGGCCCACCGCATCCCCGTCGCCCGATCGGCGGACCTCGTGCACTGGTCGTACGTCGGCGATGCGTTCAGCACGGCGACGGTGCCCACGTGGGCCGCGCCGGACGCCGCCCTCTGGGCGCCGGACATCCGTTACGTCGATGGGCAGTATCGGCTGTACTACGTCGTCACGCAGACGACCGTCACACCGGGACCCAACGACAACGCCATCGGCATGGCGACCGCCCCGACGCCGGCCGGTCCGTGGACCGACAGCGGCGCGCCCGTCGTGGGCCCGCGCCCGGGAGCCAGCGGCAACGCCGACGACTTCCTGTGGACCTTCGACCCGTCGGCCGTGACCGACGTCGACGGCAGCCAGTGGCTCTTCTACGGTTCGTACTACGGCGGAATCCACGTCGCCCCGCTGTCCCAGGACGGCCGCACCGTCACGGGCCCGTCTCGCATGGTCGCGATCGACAACAAGTTCGAGGGTGCCTACGTCGTGCGGCACGGCGGCTACTGGTACCTCTTCGCCTCGACCGCCAACTGCTGCGCAGGCCCCACCACCGGCTACAGCGTGCAGGTGGGCCGGTCCCGCGACCTGCGCGGCCCGTACGTCGACCGGGAGGGCGTGGCCCTCACTGCCTCGCGGGCGGGCGGGACGCCGTCGCTCACCCAGAACGGCAACCAGTGGGTGGGCGCCGGTCACAATGCCGTCGCCACCGACCTCGCCGGTCAGGACTGGAACGTCTACCACGCGATCGACCGCTTCGACCCCTACCTCGACGGCACGGACGGCATCAACGAGCGACCGATGCTGCTCGACCGCCTCGACTGGGTGGACGAATGGCCCGTCACGCGAGCCGGACTCGGTCCCAGCAGCGGCACCCAGCCGGGACCCGTCGCCGCAGGCCGCCTCGTCACGACGTTCGACGACCGGGGCACGGCCTGGGCGCGCACCGGCTCGTGGACCGAGCGCAGCGACGCGCAGTCGGGCCGCTTCCTGGGCTCCGGGTCGGCCGGCACGGTGCTGACGCGCGCGGCCGTGCCCGGTGACATCCGCATCGAGGCAGACCTCCGCTCGTCCGCCGCACCCCACGGCCTGGTCGTACGCCGGGACGCCCAGTCCCAGGTGCGCCTCACCATCGACCCGGCGGCGCGCACGGCTCGGCTGGCCCTCGTCGTCGACGGTGTCACCCGACGTGCGACGACCGCCACGCTCCCGGCGACCTACGACCCTGTCGACTGGCACTCCGTGAGCCTCGAGGTGCGAGACGGGCGCGCGCACGCGCAGGTCACCCACGCCCGGCTCCACGACCCGTTGGCCGATCTCACGCTGGCCGTGCCGGGCCGCCGCGGTGCGGCGCCCACCCACGCCGGCGCGTGGGCCGGCGGCGCAGGCGTCGGTGTCGACAACCTCAGTGCCACGCGCGCGGCGGACCTCGTCGACGCGCTCGCCCCTCTGCCGGTACCGAACCGGCTGGACCGCGACGCCAGCGACGAGTTCACCGGTGGCTCACTCGGATCCGGCTGGAGCTGGGTGCGGCAGGACGATGCGGCGACGGTCCGCGGCGGCGCCCTCGTGTGGCCGGTCGAGCGGGCCGACCTGACGGGCCCGACGAACGACGCCGGGGTGCTCCTGCGCAACCTGCCCGCGTCCACGACCGACAGCCGGCCATGGACGGCCGAGACGAAGGTGACCCTCGACGTCGGCACCGACGTGGTGCGCAACTTCCAGCAGGCGGGCCTCATCGTCTACGTCGACGACGACCTCTTCACCCGCCTGTCGCACGTGGCCATCTGGAACACGCGCCAGACCGAGTTCGGCAAGGAGATGCCGTATGCCGGCCGGCTCTCCTACGGGGGCACGATCATCGGGCCTCCGGCCGAGACGACCTGGTTGCGCATCACGCACCACGTGGACGGGACGACGGGCGAGCACCGCCTCCGCGGCTGGACCAGCCGCGACGGCCGCACCTGGGTTGCCGGGGGCGTGTGGACCCTCCCGGCCGGCGCGCACCTTCGCGTGGGCCTCGTCTCCCACGGCTCGCAAAGCGGCCCGGCGGCCACGTCGACCTTCGACTACCTACGGATCTTCCGATGACCACGCCGGGCGGACACCCCGCCGACGCAACCCAGGACCCACCGCACCCGGACCGGTCCCAGCACCTCTCGACACACAGGAGCACATCATGAACGAGCCCATCCTCTCCAGCGGGGTCTCACGACGAGCCTTCTTGGGCCTCAGCGGCGGCGCCGCTGCCGGGCTCGCCCTGGCCGCCTGTGGCGGCGGCAAGTCGGCCTCCGACGCCGCGGGCGGGGCAGGCGCCGCGCCCACCACGAGCTTCAGCGGTACGTACTCCGGCCCCGCGGTCACGTTGTCGTACTGGAACGGCTTCACCGGCGGAGACGGGCCCTTCATGACAAAGATGGTGCAGGAGTTCATGAAGGAGAACCCCAACATCACCATCAAGGCCAACACCGTCCAGTGGGCGCAGTACTACCAGCGGATGCCCGCCGCCGTGACGGCTGGCAAGGGACCCGACGTCGGCGTCATGCACCTCGACCAGCTGGCCACGAACGCCGCGCGCAAGGTCATCGTCCCCGTCGACGACGTCGCCAAGGCCATCGGGCTCGAGGAGTCTGACTTCACCAAGCAGGTCTGGGAGGCGGGGATCTACCAGAACGCCCGCTACGGCATACCGCTCGACGTCCACTCGCTCGCGATGTTCTACAACACGGACGATATGAAGAAGGCCGGCCTCGACAAGCCCCCGACGGACGCGGCGAGCTACATGGCCGCCCTCGACAAGTTCAAGGCGGCCGGCATGGACCAGCCGTTCTGGATGCCGACCAGGTGGCCCGACCACCTGATGTTCCTGTCGCTGCTGTGGCAGAACGGCGGCGAGCCCTACTCGGCCGACGGCACCAAGGCCACCTTCGACTCCGACGCCGGCATCAAGGCGCTGACCTGGATGGCCGACATCGTCAACAAGGGCTACAGCCCGAAGAACCTAGGCCCGGACACGGAGTACGTCGCGTTCAAGAACAAGAAGTACCCGCTCCACTGGAACGGCATCTGGCAGATCAACGACCTCAAGAGCTCCGGGGTGCCGTTTGCGCTGGCTCCGATCCCGCAGATCGGCGACCGGCCTGCGGCGTGGGCGAACTCGCACAACTTCTACGTGACCCGGCAGGCCACCCAGGACGACAACAAGCTCCAGGCGTCCAAGGTCTTCATCGACTGGATCAGCAAGAAGTCGGCCGAGTGGGCCGGTGCCGGCATGGTGCCGGCGCGCAAGTCCGTCCGCGAGACCGAGGCGGTCAAGAACAGCATCCAGGGGCCCATCGCCGAGCAGATCGACAACCTGCACTTCCTCCCGCCGATCCCCGGTGTCGGCGACGTGCAGGCCCAGACGCTGGAGATCGCCGTGTCGGACGGCATCACCGGCAAGCGCCCGCCCGCCCAGGCCCTCAAGGAAGAGGCGGCCAAGGCATCGCAGCTCATGGAGGCCAACAAGAAGAAGTTCGGGGCATCCTGAGATGGCTGCCGCGGTGGAGCTCGCAGACACGGACGCGAGGCCGCCGGGCCGCGCGAGGAAGGGCCCGGGGGTCGCCCCCTGGGTCTTCCTCGCGCCCTACCTCGTGCTCTTCCTCGGCTTCGTGATCGCCCCGGCGGTCTACGGCTTCTACATCAGCCTGCACGACTACGACTACACGCTGCCCGGCAAGCCCTTCGTCGGGCTCGACAACTACGCGAAGCTGTTCTCGTCCGACTCGGTCCTCTTCTCGGACTTCTGGAACAGCATGAGGGCCACCGGCATCTTCACGCTGTTCAGCGTGCCGCTGCTGCTCGCCGTCCCGCTCGCGGTGGCGCTGCTGATGAACCAGAAGTTCTGGGGCCGCAACCTCTTCCGGGCCGTCTACTTCGCCCCCTACGTGCTCGGCGTCGCCGTCGTGGCGGTGCTGTGGCGCTTCCTGCTCGACAGCAACATCGGCCTGGTCAACCAGTATCTCGGCGCCCTCGGGCTGCCGGACTCGGTCGCGTGGCTCACCACGACCCCGGCGGCCTGGGTGTCCCTGGTCGGCGTCACGGTCTGGTGGACGCTCGGCTTCAACGCCGTCATCTACCTGGCCGGGCTCCAGGACATCGCCCCGGAGCTCTACGAGTCGGCGAAGGTGGACGGGGCGAACGCCTGGCAGCGGTTCTGGCACGTCACGATCCCGGGCCTGCGGCCGGTGCTGTCCTTCGTCACGATGGTGACGATCATCGCCTCGGCGAACATGTTCGGGCAGTCCTACCTGATGACCCAGGGCGCTCCCGGCCAGGAGACCCGCACGGCCATCTACTTCATCACCGACACCGGTCTGCGGAACTACCAGATGGGCGACGCCGCCGCGATGAGCTACGTCCTCACGGTTGCTCTCATGCTCCTCAGCATCGCCGTCTTCTGGATCTTCCGTGAGAAGGAGAGGTCATGAGCGCCACCCAGACCAGCGCAGACTCCGCTGTCACGGCGCCGTCCAGCGAGGGGCCTCGCGACCCACGCTTCGCACCGCCCGAGCCATCACCGGCCCGGGGCGGCCGGGCGCGCCCGCTGGTGCGCTACGTGGTCCTCACCGTGCTGGCCCTGCTCTTCATCAGCCCGTTGATCTTCATGGTCGTCACCTCCTTCAAGACGCCCAACGAGGCCGCGTCCTCGTCACCGACCTGGATCCCGAACCCGCCCACCCTGCAGGCCTACCGGAACATCCTCACGTCCGAGGGCACCCCGGTCCTGCGCTGGTTCGCCAACAGTATGGTCGCCGCGAGCGCCAACGCACTGCTCGTGGTCATCACCGCGGCGATGGCCGCCTACCCGCTGGCGAGGATGGACTTCCGCGGCAAGCGCATCGTCTTCGCGGTGATCATCGCGACGCTCTTCATCCCACCGGTCATCCTCATCATCCCGAACTACCTCATCGTCGGAGAGCTGAAGTGGCTGGACACGATCGTCGCCGTGATCGTGCCCACCGCGGCGTCGGCCTTCGGCGTCTTCTTCCTGCGGCAGTTCTTCCTCTCGCTGCCCTCCGAGCTGGAGGAGGCGGCGATGCTCGACGGCGCCAATCTCTTCCAGATCTTCACCCGGGTTGTCCTCCCGCTGTCACGACCGGCCCTGGTCACGCTGGCACTGCTCGCGTTCCTGACCAACTGGAACGACTTCCTGTGGCCGGTCTACGTGCTGTTCAGCCCGGAGAGCCAGACGCTACCTGCGGGTCTGTCGACCCTGCAGTCGGCCAACAACGTGCGCTACGACTTGTTGATGGCGGGTGCCGTCATCGCCAGTGCGCCGGTGCTGCTGCTCTACCTGGGCGCGCAGCGCTTCATCATCGAAGGAGTCTCGCGGTCAGGCCTCAAGGGATAGGCAGCCGCTGACCGGCCCTTCGGTCTCAGCCGTGCCCGACGAAGCGGACGAGGTCGGCGATGGAGTCGACGATGCGGCTCGGGCGGTACGGGAAGTGCTCGACCTGTCCGCGGCTCGTCGAGCCGGTGAGGACGAGGACGGTGCGCAGCCCCGCCTCGAGTCCGCTGATGATGTCGGTGTCCATGCGGTCGCCGACCATGATGGTCGTCTCCGAGTGCGCGTCGAGGCGGTTGAGGGCACTGCGCATCATGAGCGGGTTCGGCTTGCCGATGTAGTACGGCTGCCGTCCGGTCGCCGTCGAGATGAGGGCAGCGACCGACCCGGTGGCCGGGAGCGTGCCGGCGGGGCTCGGGCCACTCGGGTCGGGGTTCGTCGCGATGAAGCGGGCTCCCTTCTCGATCAAGCGGATCGCGCGGGTGATGGCCTCGAACGAGTACGTGCGTGTCTCGCCGAGGACGACGTAGTCGGGGTCCCGGTCGGTCATGACGTAGCCGACGTCGTGCAGGGCCGTGGTGAGGCCCGCCTCGCCGACGACGTAGGCCGAGCCGCCCGGACGCTGCTCCGCGAGGAACTGCGCCGTCGCCAGGGCCGAGGTCCAGATCGCCTCCTCGGGCACGTCGATGCCGCTGCGGAGCAACCGGGCACGCAGGTCGCGCGGCGTGAAGATCGAGTTGTTCGTCAGGACGAGGAAGCTGCGCCCGGACTCCTTGAGAGCCGTGATGAACTCGGCCGCTCCGGGGATTGCGTCCTCCTCGTGCACGAGGACGCCGTCCATGTCGGTGAGCCAGGTCGCGACGGGCCGGTGATCGGTCATGGGGCCATTGTGGCGGGTAGGACCGCCACCCGCTCAGGACGCCGAAGGGGCGATGGCGAGATCGACGCGGTCGGCGGTCAGGGCGTGCTGGATGACCACGGTGGCTGCGCCGATGACGCCCGCCTGTACGCCGCTGGTCGTCACTGACCCGGACCGCGGGTCACTGACGTAGCGAACCCGACCCGACTGGCACCGCCCGCTACGTCACTGACTCGGACAGCGGGTCACTGACGTACCGACCCCGACCCGACCGGCGCCGCCCGCTACGTCACTGACCCGGACAGCGGGTCACTGACGTAGCGAACCCGACCCGACTGGCACCGCCCGCTACGTCACTGACTCGGACAGCGGGTCACTGACGTACCGACCCCGACCCGACCGGCGCCGCCCGCTACGTCACTGACCCGGACAGCGGGTCACTGACGTAGCGACCGCGACCCGACTGGCGTCGCCCGCTACGTCACTGACCCGGACGGCGGGTCACTGACGTAGCCCACCCCATTCGACCAGCCCCGCGCCCTACGTCACTGACCCGGACAGCGGGTCACTGACGTAGCGAACCCGACCCGACCGGCGCCGCCGGCTACGTCACTGACCCGCACCGCGGGTCACTGACGGAGGGGTCGGAGCGGCATACGCCAGCCGTTGCGGGTAGCGGCACGGCTGACGGGGTGCACCCGCGACCGCCAACCGCTCAGGACGCCGAATGGGCGATGGCGAGGTCGACGCGGTCTGCGGTCAGGGCGTGCTGGATGACCATGGTCGCTGCGCCGATGACGCCCGCCTGTACGCCGGTGGTCGCGGGCACGATCTGGAGCACGCCGGTGGCCAGGGGAAGCGACCGGCCGTAGACGACCTCCCGCACGCCCGCGATGAGGCTCTCGCCGGCCTTGGCCAGCGAGCCGCCGATGACGATGACCGACGGGTTGAGCAGGCTGACACACGTGGCGAGCACCTCGCCGATGGTGCGGCCGGCCTGGCGCACGGCCAGCGAGGCGGGGATGTTGCCACCCCGGACGAGGGCCACGATGTCGCTGTTGGAGTCGGCGACGATGTCGATCCCCTTGAGCGCCTTGGAGATCGCAGGTCCGCTCGCGACAGCCTCGAGGCAGCCGACGTTGCCGCACGAGCAGAGCACCTCGGGGGCGTGGGGCGCGGCGACGTGCCCGAGGTCGCCGGCCGCGCCGACCGCTCCCCGGTGCAGGCGGCCGCCGCTGATGATGCCGGCGCCGATGCCTGTGGCGACCTTGACGAAGAGCAGGTGCTCGACGTCGGGGTAGGCCATCGCGTGCTCGCCGAGGGCCATGATGTTGACGTCGTTGTCGACGAGGACCGGCACGTCGAAGTCGCGCCGGACGTGCGCGGGCACGTCGTAGCCGTCCCACCCGGGCATGATCGGCGGACGCATCGGGCGGCCGCTCGAGTGCTCGACGGGCCCTGGCACGCCGATCCCGATGCCGATGAGGTCACGCGGCTCACGTCCTGCCTGCGTGAGCACCCGGTGCGTTGTCGTCACGAGCCAGTCGAGGACGATCTCGGGGCCGTCGGTGATGTCGAGGCTCTCGCCGATCTCGCAGATCGGACGGCCGCTGAGGTCGGTGAGCGCGACCCGGCCGTGGGTGGCGCCGATGTCGGCGCCCACGACGACGCGAGCCTCGGGGTTGAAGGCGAAGCGGACCGGCGGCCGGCCCCCGGTGCTGGCCGCCTCGCCGCTGGGTGCGAGCAGGCCGGTCGCGAGGAGGGCGTCGACGCGGGCGCCGACCGTCGACCGGGCCAGACCGGTGAGCTTCGCGAGCTCGGCGCGCGTGCGTGGCGTCTCGTCGCGCAGCAGCTGCAGCAGCTCACCTGCACCGCTGACGGCATACGCGGACGACGTTGACTCTGGACGCACCTTTGAAGTCAAGCACACGCGGCTTCCGTATGCCATGCCCCCGGCTTTGGCGTGTCCACCAGAAAACTTTTGCTTGACGTGCCGACAAAAGTGGGTCACGGTGTGACGCATGGAATCTCGACGGCGAGATGTAGCTGGCGCCCCCCTCCTCCGGATGACGAACGTCGTCAAGCGTTTCCCCGGGGTCGTGGCCCTCGGCGGTGTGGACCTCGACGTACAGCCAGGCGAGGTGCACTGCCTGCTCGGCCAGAACGGCGCGGGCAAGAGCACTCTCATCAAGGTGCTGGCCGGCGTCCACGAGCCCAACGAGGGCACCATCGAGTGGGCCGGCGAGCCGGTCACCCTGCACCACCCGCAGGCCGCGATGGACCTCGGCGTCGCCACGATGTACCAGGAGCTCGACCTCGTCGAGGGCCTCACCGTCGCCGAGAACATCTTCCTGGGCCACGAGCCCACGCGGTTCGGCTTCTCGCAGCGCACCGCCGCCCGCCGCGAGGCCGCGGCGCTGCTCGCTCGCCTGGGCCACCCCGAGATCTCACCGTCCGTGGAGGTCGGCACCCTGTCGGCCGCCTCGTGCCAGATCGTCAGCATGGCCCGTGCCCTCTCGCGCGATGCCCGCCTCATCATCATGGACGAGCCGTCCGCGGTGCTCGACGCCGGCGAGGTCGACCAGCTCTTCCGCGTCATCCGAGAGGTCACCGACCACGGGGTCGCCGTCGTCTACATCTCCCACCGCCTCGAGGAGATCCGAGAGATCGGCGACCGCGTCACCGTGCTCAAGGACGGCAAGACGGTCGCGACCGGACTCGACGCCAAGACCACGCCGACGCAGGAGCTCATCCGCCTCATGACGGGCCGCTCCATCGAGTACGTCTTCCCGCCCAAGGCCGAGATCGCCGACGCGAAGCCGGTGCTCCGTGTCGAGGGCCTCAGCCGCGTCGGCGAGTTCAGCTCGGTGAGCTTCGACGTGCGCCCCGGCGAGGTCGTGGGACTGGCGGGCCTCGTCGGGTCGGGCCGCTCCGAGATCGTCGAGACCATCTTCGGCGCGCGCAAGGCGACGACCGGCACGGTGACCGTCGACGGTCGCGCGGTCCGCCCCGGATCGGTGCCGGCCGCCGTGTCAGCCGGCATCGGCCTCTGCCCCGAGGAGCGCAAGAGCCAGGCGCTCGTGCTGGGCGCGTCCCTCGCCGCCAACATCAGCCTCGCGTCACTCACCCGCTTCTCGCGGGCGGGGGTGCTCGACCGTGACGGCGAGAACACCTCGGCCGAGGAGCTGCTCGAGTCCCTCGACGTCCGGCCGCGCGGCATCCACCGGGAGTCGCGCACCCTCTCGGGTGGCAACCAGCAGAAGGTCGTCCTCGCCCGGTGGCTGCTCCGCGGCTGCCGCGTGCTCCTCCTCGACGAGCCGACGCGTGGTGTCGACGTGGGTGCCCGTTCCGAGATCTACGCCCTCATCCGGCGCCTCACCGACGAGGGCGTCGCCGTCGTCGTCGTCTCCAGCGAGATCCCCGAGGTCCTGGGGCTCTCCAACCGGGTGCTGGTCCTCGCCGACCGCACCGTCCGCCACGAGGGTCCGGCCGACGAGCTCGACGAGCACGCCGTCCTCGACATCATCCTGAAGGGAGACGCGGCATGAGCGCCGACGTCACGAAGGCCGACCAGACGCCCGGAGACCGGGTGCCGGACGACCGCACGGGCGGCGTGCAGGGCAGCGCCCAGCACGGACCCCCGGTCGGCGGGAACCCGACCAGCTCCGGCGGCCTCGCCGGCTTCCTCGGCGGGCCGCTGGGCCGCAACGCCGGCCTCGTCGTGGCCCTCGTGCTGCTCATCATCGTCGGCATCATCACCGCCGGTGACCGCTTCGCCAGCCCCGAGAACGCGCTGACCATCCTGCGCCTCGGCTCGGTCATCGGGGTCGTCAGCGTCGGCATGACCTTCGTCATCTCCGGCGGTGGCATCGACCTGTCGGTGGGCGCGATCGTCGCCCTCTCGTCGGTGTGGGCCACGACGGTCGCGACCCAGACGCTGGCTGCGGACTTCCACTGGATCGTCATGGTGTTCGCGGCGCTGCTCGTGGGTGGTGCCTGTGGCCTCATCAACGGGGTCCTCATCGCGTACGGCCGGATAGCGCCGTTCATCGCGACCCTGGCGATGCTCGCCGCCGCACGCGGACTGGCGGAGATCATCGCCAAGCGGCGGACCCAGATCATCCGTGACCGCGACTTCATCACCTTCTTCGGCGGCAGCGTGCTCGGCATCCCGGTGCTCGTCATCCTCTTCGCCGTCGTTGCGGTCGTCGGCTGGGTCCTGCTCAACCGCACGACGTTCGGCCGTCGCACCCTCGCCATCGGCGGTAACCCGGAGGCGGCTCGCCTCGCCGGCATCCGGGTCCAGCGCCAGACGATGTACCTCTACATCCTGCTCGGCATCGCCTGTGGCATCGCAGCCGTCATGATCATGGCCCGCACGACGACCGGCACGTCGACGCACGGCACGCTCTACGAGCTCGACGCCATCGCGGCCGTCGTCATCGGCGGCACGCTGCTCAGCGGTGGTCGGGGCACCATCGTCGGCACGGTCCTCGGGGTTCTCATCTTCACGACCCTCACCAACGTCTTCACCCTCAACAACCTCGACACGTCGACGCAGGCGGTGGCCAAGGGGGCGATCATCGTCGCCGCCGTCCTGCTCCAGCAGCGGGTCTCACGCACCAGGTCGGGCTAGCCGCGAGGCGCGGTCGACTGCAGCACCAGCACGGCAGAGCACCACACCATCACTCACCAACGCACCACCCTCTTCGCTCACATAGGAGTCAGCGTGTCCGCATCACTCTCCCGTTCGACCAAGCGCGTCGCCGTCCTGGCGATCGCCCTGAGCTCGGCGCTCGTCGCAGCCGGGTGCACGAGCAACGACCCGGTCACGACTCCCGCGGCCTCGACGCAGCAGGCCAGTGGCAACGCCGCGAGCGACAACGACGCGCCCGGCGACAAGGTCGTCATCGGCTTCTCCGGCCCGGCTGCAGACCACGGCTGGCTCGGCGCCATCAACAGCGCCGCGCAGGCCGAGGCCAAGAAGTACAGCGACATCGAGCTCAAGTCGGCGGAGGGCACCAACGACGCGAGCCTGCAGATCAGCCAGATCGAGACCTTCATCAACGACAAGGTCGACGCGATCGTCCTGCTGCCCACCGACGGCGCCGCCCTGACCGAGGTCGCCACCAAGGCGATGCAGGCCGGCATCCCGGTCATCAACGTCGACCGTGAGTTCTCGAGCCCGTTCGCCGCGCGTGCGACGATCCTCGGCGACAACTACGGCATGGGCGTCTCCGCCGGCACCTACGCCTGCAAGGTCGTCAAGGACAAGAACCTCACCAACCCGGTCATCGCGGAGATCGCCGGCATCGACGCCCTGCCTCTGACGCAGGACCGCTCGAAGGGCTTCGCCGACGCGCTCAAGGCGTGCAACCAGACCGTCGACAACCGCGTCGCGGCCGAGTTCACCGTGGAGTCCGGCGAGAAGCAGGCCTCCAACCTGCTCCAGGCCGCCCCGAAGATCGACGTCCTGTGGAACCACGACGACGACCAGGGTGTCGGCGTCATGGCCGCGCTCGACCAGGCCAACCGTCACGAGATGGCGTTCATCGGTGGAGCCGGTTCGGCCAACGCCATGCGCTGGATCAAGGAGGGCAAGATGGAGGCCACGGTCATCTACCCGCCGACCCAGGCCGCCGACGGCATCAAGCTCGCGCGCCTCATCGCCCAGAACAAGGGCCTGAGCGACCTCGTTCAGGTCGAGGTGCCCAAGCGGATCGTCCTCAACGCCCCGGTCGTCACCAAGGAGAACGTCGAGCAGTACCTGCCGCTGGGCTTCGAGTCCTGATCGCCGGCTGCCCGCGCCGGCCCTGCCGGCGCGGGCAGCGGACCAGAACCACCGAAACCCACTGAGCCCGGATCTGAGGACGACATGAGCAACTCTGGCAAGCCTGCCCTGGGGGTGGGGATGGTCGGCTACGCCTTCATGGGGCGAGCCCACTCGCAGGCCTGGCGCAACGCACGCAGCTACTTCGACGTCCCGGCGGTCCCGCGCCTCGCCGCTGTCGCCGGACGCAACCAGGCAGCAGCGCAGGACACGGCGGACCGCTTCGGCTGGGAGTCCGTCGAGACCGACTGGCGGCGCCTGCTCGAGCACGACGACATCGACATCATCGACATCTGCACCCCTGGCGACACGCACGCCGAGATCGCGGTGGCCGCGCTCGAGGCCGGCAAGCACGTGCTCTGCGAGAAGCCCCTCGCCAACTCGGTCGGGGAGGCCGAGGCGATGGTGGCCGCCGCCGAGGCGGCCCGGGCACGCGGCGTCCGCTCGATGGTGGGCTTCACCTACCGCCGGGTCCCGGCCATCGCGTATGCCCGTCAGCTCGTCGCGGAGGGACGGCTCGGCCGCATCCTCCACGTCCGCGGCGCCTACCTGCAGGACTGGCTCGTGGACCCCGAGTCGCCGCTCACCTGGCGGCTCCAGAAGGAGCGTGCCGGTTCGGGGGCGCTGGGCGACATCGGCGCCCACATCGTCGACCTCGCCCAGTTCGTGACCGGCGAGCACCTCACCGGTGTCTCGGCACTCACCGAGACGTTCGTGCGCGAGCGTCCCGTGGCCGACCCGGCGAGCGTCGGGACCGGCGGTATCAGCGCCGCCGCCGCCCAGAACGGCTCGGCGACCACCGGGCCGGTGACCGTCGACGACGCGGCCGTCCTCGTCTCGCGGATGAGCGGGGGCGCCCTCGCCACCTTCGAGGCGACCCGCTTCGCCAACGGCCGCAAGAATGCGATCCGCTTGGAGATCAACGGAACCGACGGCTCGCTCGCCTTCGACTTCGAGGACATGAACGTCCTCCACGTCTTCGACGGGCGCGTCCCGAGCCGCGACGCCGGCTTCGCCCGGGTGCTCGTCACCGAGTCCACCCACCCCTACGTGGCGTCCTGGTGGCCGCCCGGTCACGTGCTCGGCTACGAACACGGCTTCACCCACCAGGCGGTCGACCTGCTGACCGCCATCGCCGAGGGCGCAGACCCCCGGCCTTCCTTCTCCGACGGGCTCCAGGTGCAGCGGATCCTGTCGGCGGTCGAGACGAGCGTGGAGCGGGAGGGGTCCTGGACCCCGATCGACGGGGCCCACGCCACGTCCTCGGCCATGTCCTGAACGATGCGGAGGCGCACCCGACCTCCCTTGTGAGATAAGGAGATTCGGCTCGACCCGCTCGTCTCGTCTCTGTCACCCCCTGAAGGAGCAAGCTCATATGCACGACAACGACGTCAACCCGCTCAAGCTGGCCAAGGGCCTCGGCCTCAACCGTCGGCAGTTCCTGGCCGCCTCGACCGGCATGGCGGCGGCCGCCGCCGTGACCGTTGCCGGCGCGGGCGCTGCCACCGCGGCCCCCTCCGGCGCGAACGGGGTGGTCGTGCCGCCCGGCAAGCGCGGCATCATCCTCTACACGGTCCGCGACGCCATCTCGCGCGACCCCTCCACGAGCCCCTATGCGTCCGGCTTCAAGGCGGTGTTCGAGGAGCTCGGCCGCATCGGCTACAAGCAGGTCGAGTTCGCCGGCTATGGCCAGCACGCCAACGCCCCCGGCGGCAACGTCAACAACGTCGCGGGCGCGCAGCTCCTGCGCACGTGGCTCGACGACAACGGGCTCGAGGCCGAGGGCAACCACGGCAACATCCCGTCGGTCATCAACGACACGACGCTCGCCGCGTTCGATGCGGCGTGCGAGACCGCGAACATCCTCGGCATGCAGCACATCGGCACGGGAAGCGACCCGACGGGCAGCGCCTTCGTGGGGGACTGGGCCGCTGCCGCCGAGCGCTGGAACATCCTCGGTGCCCGGGCTGCCTCGCACGGCCTGAAGCTCTACACGCACAACCACGACATCGCCTACAGCTTCCTGCTGGACAGCGGTCCGCTCGACGCCCTGGGCCGACCGACCCGGTCGTCCGGCATTCGCCGTCTCGAGTACTTCCTGGCCAACACCGATCCGCAGTACGTCTACCTCGAGATGGACATCTTCTGGGCGCACGTCGCCAAGTTCAAGCACTCGGCATACACCGCCGCGGACGGCTCGACGGTCCAGTCGACCTTCAACCCGCTCGGTGTCGTGCAGGCCCAGCCGATCCGGTTCCCGCTCTTCCACGCGAAGGACGGCGACGCCCGCCCGGACCTGGCGAACGGCTACGAGATGGTGCCCTTCGGCACCGGCGACATCGACTACAAGTCCTTCCTCACGCAGACCGGCGCAAAGGGCTACCACAACCCGATGTACGAGCAGGACACCGCTCCCGGTGGCGCCGCCAACCCGGGCCAGTCGCTGGAGTTCGCACGGATCAGCTACAACAACATGGCCGCCCTGCGCGGCTGACCAGCAAAGAAAAGCACCGGGCCCCGGGGAGTGCATGTGCCGTTGCAGCGGCGCGCTCCCCGGGGACCGGCTTCGCCCGTCTCTGTCAAGAAGGACGTACCGATGAATGCTACTTCGCTATCCCGGGCGAGGAGGCTGGTTGCCACAACTGCGGCAGCCGTCCTCGCCTGCACGGCGCTCGGCGCCGTGGCCACCCTCCCGGCCCAGGCCCACGACGGGGTCGACCACGGCTCCGAGCCGGCGCTCGACTGGTCGAACTACGAGAAGATCACGCTCACCAAGGACACCGGTGAGCCGATCGACCTGGCCGTGCTGCCCGACCGCCGCGTGCTGACCACCGCCCGCAACGGCGACGTCCGCCTCGTCGATCCCGACACCGGCGTCACCAAGGTCATCAACACCCTCCCGGTCTACAACAACTCGGAGGACGGCCTCCAGACCGTCACCCTCGACCCCGACTTCGCCACGAACAAGTGGGTCTACCTCTACTACGCGCCGCGCACCATGACGGCGCCCTACCCGACGACCACCCCGACGGGGTCGGCGCCGAACACCCTGCCCGCCGGTGCGGACGCCTCCTACTGGGACCAGTGGAAGGGCTACAACCAGCTCAGCCGCTTCAAGTGGGACGACGCCGCCGACAAGATCGACCTGGCGACCGAGCAGGTCATCATCAAGGTGGAGGCCCAGCGTGGCCAGTGCTGCCACGTCGCCGGTGACGTCGACTTCGACGCCGACGGCAACCTCTACCTCTCGACCGGTGACAACACGCCGGCGAGCGCCCCGGGTGCCAACGGCTTCGCGCCCAACAACAACGCGCCGGGGTTCAACCCTGGCTTCGACTCGCGCCGGGGCGCCGGCAACACCAACGACCTGCGCGGCAAGATCCTGCGCATCCACCCCGAGGCCGACGGGTCGTACACGATCCCGGCGGGCAACCTCTTCCCGGCCGGCACCCCCAAGACGCGTCCCGAGATCTTCGTCATGGGCGTGCGCAACCCGTTCCGCATCGACGTCGACCCGGCGACCAGCTCGGTGTCGTGGGGCGACTACGGTCCCGACGCCGGCGCCCCTGACCCCCAGCGGGGCCCGATGGGCTACGTCGAGTGGATGACCACGGCCACCAACCGTCCGATCAACGGCGGCTGGCCCTACTGCACGGCGGACGCGAAGAACTACAACGAGTGGGACTTCGCCACCGCGACGCCCGGTCCGTTCTTCGACTGCGCGGCAGGGGCCAAGAACAACTCGACCCTCAACACCGGCCTCGCGACGGTCCCGCCGGCCACCCCGGCCACGCTCTACTACGGCGACAACAACACCCACCAGCCGTGGCCGGAGCTGACCGACTTCTCCCCGGCCGGCGGCCAGGGCCCGATGGGTGGTCCCGTCTACCACTACGACGCCGCCAACCCGTCGACGACGAAGTTCCCGGCGTACTGGGACCAGAAGGCGTTCTTCGCCGAGTTCTCCCAGGACTACCTGGCGGTCTTCGACGTGCAGTGGCCGAACGGTCCCGTCGACCACATCACGAACTTCCTCCCCAACGCCGACCTCGAGACGAACGGGCAGCCGATCACCGACAGCCCGATCGACATCGAGTTCGGCCCCGACGGCTCGCTCTACGTCCTCGACTACGGTGACGGCTTCTTCCGCGCCAACCCGGATGCCGGTCTCTACCGCATCGACTACGCGCCGGGGAACAAGGCACCGCAGGCGAAGATCGCGGCCACCCCGATCAGCAGCAGCAGCGCGCCGCTGACGGTCCGCTTCGACGCGTCCGGCTCGGTCGACCCGGAGGGCAAGGCCCTCACCTACGAGTGGGACTTCGACGGCAACGGCACGTTCGACGCGACGGGTGCCACAGCGAGCCACACGTACACCGAGCTCGGTAAGTACACCGCGCGCCTCCGCGTCACCGACGCTGAGGGCCGTCGCGGCCTGACGAGCACATCGATCAGCGTCGGCAACGTCGCCCCGACGGTGACCATCGCGACGCCGCCGAACGGCGGGTTCTTCGACTGGGGCCAGGCCGTGCCGTTCAACGTCACGACCACCGACCCCGAGGACGGCACCGCGACGGTCTGCTCCCGCGTGACGTGGACCTTCGGTCTGGGCCACGACGCGCACGCCCACCCGCTGAGCCAGGGCACGGGTTGCCAGTTCGCGATCCCGACCCCGGCCGACGCGACCCAGCACGGCGAGACCGAGAACATCTTCGGCGTCGTCGTCATCACCTACACCGACAACGGCGCGAACGGCCTGGCCGGTGCGACCACCACGGAGCAGCTCGTCCTCAACCCGAAGAAGCAGGAGGCCGAGTGGGCCGACGCGACGCAGGGGGTCGAGATCACCGACGACGGCACGGCGAGCGGCCTGCGCAAGGTCACCTCGTTCGACGCCGGTGACTGGGTCGCCTGGGACCCGGCGAACCTCGTCGGCGTCACGGGCGTGACGGCGCGTGCCTCCGGCTCGGGCACCCTGTCCCTGCGGTGGGACTCGCCGACGGCGGCTCCCTTCGGCACCATCGCGGTCAACGGCTCCGGGTGGACCGACGCGGCAGCCACGCTGTCGTCGAAGCCCACTGGCACCGGACGCCTGTACGTCACGTCGTCGGGCGGGGTCGTCCTCGACTCCCTCTCGTTCGTGGGTGACGGCGTCGCGGATGTCACGCCCCCGGTTGTCTCGGCGACGTTGAACCCGGCGACCCCGAACGGCGCGAACGGCTGGTACACGAGCAACGTCACCGTCACGGTCAACGCGACCGACAACGGCACCGTCGCCTCGCGCCAGCGCTCCACCGATGGCGGCGCCACGTGGGTCAACGCCAACACGGCGCTGACCGTGTCGACGGAGGGCACGACCACCGTCCTCTACCGCGCGACCGACAACGGCGGCAACGTCTCGCAGGTCGGGTCGGTGACGGTCAAGCTCGACAAGACCCAGCCCACGGTCGCAGTGTCCGGGGTGGCGGACGGCACCGCCGTCGCCAACTCGGGTGACGTGACGTGGACGGCGACGGACGCGACGAGTGGCATCGACAGCGTGACCGCCGCGGTCGACGGAAGCGCGGTCCCGGCCGACAAGCCGCTGGCTCTGTGGAGGCTCTCATTGGGCAGCCACACCGTCGCCGTCACGGCGAAGGACAAGGCAGGCCTGGAGCGCACCACCTCGGTGACGTTCACGACCCGGACGTCGCTGCCGACCCTGACCGCCCTGACGGAGCGACTGTCCCGCGAGGGACTCGTCACCCCGGCGGGTGAGAAGGAGCTCGAGAAGCGCCTCCAGCAGGCCGAGAAGCAGGTCGCCGGTGGCCGCACCGCGGCTGCGGTCTCGCAGCTGCAGGGCTTCGTCGACGCGGCGAAGTCCAGCACGAACGTCCGCGACGCGGCGGCCTCGGCCGCCCTGCAGCGCGACGCCAACGCGGTCATCGCCTCTCTGCGCTGACCGACTCGGTGGCCCGGCCGCGGGCACACGCCCCCGCCGCCGGGCCACCGGTCCCGCTCGCCCCCCGGGCCCCGGTCCACTGCCCCGGGTCAGGCCACCGGCCCGACGCCCCGCCGCCGGACCCCGGGCCCCCACGCACTCCCTCCACACCCCCGAGGAGAAGAACATGACCGACGAACGAACCGGACTCTGGCTGGTCGGGGCGCGCGGCTCGGTCGCGACCACCGTCGCGACCGGCCTGGCCCTCATCACCGCCGGTGGTGCCGGCCCCGACGGCCTCGTCACCGAGCAGCCCGACCTGGCCGGCGCCGGCCTCGTGCCACTCGACCACCTCGTGGTCGGCGGGCACGACGTCGCCGAGGTGCCCCTCGTCAAGCGCGCAGCGCAGCTGGCCGACGCCGGGGTCATCCCGCACACGGCCCTGGCGCTCGTGTCCGACGAGCTCGACCGGACGTGCGCACGGATCCGCCACGGCCACCGCGGCGGTGAGGAGAGCCAGGCCGAGGCCGTCGAGCGACTGGCGGCCGACATCCGCGCGTTCGCGGAGGCCGAGTCGCTGTCTCGGGTCGTGGTGGTCAACGTCAGCTCCACCGAGCCCGTCGTCACCGACGATCCGGCCCACGCATCCCTCGCGGCGCTCGAACGCGCCTGGGCGGCGGGGGAGGCCCCGCTGCCGCCGAGCGCCGTCTACGCGGCCGCCGCCTTCACGGCCGGGGCGGCCTTCATCGACTTCACCCCCTCGACCGGCGCGCGCCTGCAGGCGCTCGAGGAGCTGGCGGAGCGCCAAGGCGTCCCATGGGGCGGCAGCGACGGCAAGACGGGTGAGACCCTCGTCAAGTCGGTGCTGGCGCCGATGTTCGCGGCTCGATCGCTCCGCGTCCGCTCCTGGGCCGGCACGAACCTCCTGGGCGGCGGGGACGGCGCCACGCTCGCCGACCCGCAGGCGATGGAGAGCAAGGCACGCAGCAAGGCCCGCGGCCTCGAGGCGATGCTCGGCCATCCCGTCGACGGGCCCGTGCACATCGACAACATCACCGACCTCGGCGACTGGAAGACGGCCTGGGACCACCTCACGTTCTCCGGCTTCCTCGGCACGCGGATGTCCATGCAGTTCACGTGGCAGGGCTGCGACTCCAGCCTTGCCGCACCCCTCGTCATCGACCTCGCGCGCCTCGCAGACCTCGCGCTGCGCCGTGGGGAGGTGGGCCCCCTCCCGGCCCTCGGCTTCTTCTTCAAGGACCCCGTGGGCTCGGACGAGCACCGCCTGTTCGAGCAGCACCGGACGCTGACGACCTGGGCGAGGGAGCAGGCGACGGCGTCGTGACGACGCTGCGCGACCTCGTCGAGCTGGTCCGTGCACCGGCCGCGCTCACCGTGCCCGGCGACACCCTCGCGGGTGCGGCAAGCGCCGGGTGGCCGGCAGGTGCACGGTCGGCGGTCCTGCCGGTCGCTTCGACCTGCCTCTACTGGGCCGGCATGGCGCTCAACGACTGGGCCGACCGCCGCACGGACGCCGTCGAGCGCCCGGAGCGTCCCATCCCCTCGGGTCGCGTGTCGGCCGGGACGGCGCTCGCCGTCGCCACCGGCCTCACGGCCGCCGGCATCACCGTCGCCGCGGTCGGGGGTGGACCTCGCTCTGCGGCGACCGCAGCCGTCCTCGCCGCAGCCGTGTGGGCCTACGACCTCTCCCCGAAGCAGGGACCCGTGAGCGTCGCGACGATGGCCACCACACGTGGTCTCGACGTGCTCCTCGGGGCGAGCGCGGGCGGCCTGCCCGGTCTGCGCGCCGCCGCCGTCCCGGCCACGATGGTCGCCGTCCACACCGCCGGCGTCACGGCCCTGAGCCGGGGCGAGGTCCACGGCGGATCGACGGGTGTGGCGCGTGCCTGCGTCGCCGCGACGACGCTCGTGGCCGCTGCCTCGGCACTGCGCCCGATCCCCGCCGCCGGACGCGGGCGTGCCGGGGGAGTGCTCGGTGCGGCCGTCTCCGTCGCCCTCACGGGGTCGTATGCCGTGAGCGTCCTCCGCGCCCAGCTGTCCGCTGCGCGCACCCCCGACGCCCGGACGGTCCGCCGAGCCACGGGCGCCGGCATCCGTGGACTCGTGCCGCTCCAGGGTGCAGCCCTCGCTGCAACCGGCCACCACGCGGCCGCGCTGGGTCTCGCCGCGTCCGCGCCGATAGGGGCAGCCGCGATGAGACGGGTGTCGGCGACATGAGCCTCCGCTTCGGCTACGGCCTCAACGGGTTCACCGACCACCGGCTCGAGGACGCGCTCGCCGTCCTGGCCGACCTCGGCTACGACGGCGTCGCCCTGACGTTGGACCACGCCCACCTCGACCCCTTCGCACCCGACCTGGCACGTCGAGCGGCCCGGGTCGCCGGCCTGCTGGACCGTCACGGGTTGGGAGTCGTCGTCGAAACGGGAGCTCGCTACGTGCTCGACCCGCGTCGCAAGCACGAGCCGACTCTCGTGTCCGACTCGGGACGCGGACGCCGGATCGACTTGCTGGACAGAGCGATCCGTGTCGCAGCCGAGGTCGGATCGCCCGCCGTGTCGTTCTGGAGCGGCATCGCGCCACGCGGGACCACCCGCGACGAGCTGTGGTGCCGGGTGGAGGAGGGCGTCACGTCCCTGCTCCCCGTCGCGGAGGCCCACGGCATCGACCTCGCCCTCGAGCCGGAGCCGGGCATGTTCGTGGAGCGCATCTCCGACGTGGTCGAGCTGCGCCGCCGCCTCGGGTCGCCCGAGCGGCTCCGGCTGACGATCGACGTCGGCCACCTGCGCTGCACGGAGGACGCCGACCCGGCGGCCTGCGTCCTCGGCGCCGGCGACCTCGTCGCGAACGTCCAGATCGACGACATGCGTCGCGGCGTCCACGAGCACCTGCCCTTCGGCGAGGGCGAGGTGGACTTCCCACCCGTGCTCGCAGCACTTGGGGCCGTCGGCTTCGATGGCCTCGTCGCCGTCGAGCTGCCCCGCCACTCGCACGCCGCGCCGTCGCTCGCGGCGTCGAGCCTGGACTTCCTGCGCGGCGCCGAGCGCCAGGCGCAGGCCGGAACCACGCCGCTACGACCCCAGGAGGTGGGCCGATGAGCCCCACGACCATCCAGGACGCGCTCGCGCAGGTGACGATCGACCCGGACTCCATCGAGCGCCACTTCCCCGCCGCCGCGCGCGCCGCGGCCCGTGAGGGCCGGACCGGGGACGCCGCGCGTGAGGCGATGCTCCTCGCGGTGCCCGGCCCGGCCGCATACGTCATCGAGGTCGTGCGTCGGGTCTACGACCACGGCGACGCGGCCGAGCGGCGCGCGGTCCTGCTCGCGCTGCCAGCCCTCGACGCACCCGACCGCGAGAACGCCATCGGTGACGCCGCGCTGCCGATCGTGCGAGATGCACTGCGCACCAACGACACCCGCTTGGTCGCCGCAGCCCTCGGGCCGAATGCCGCCCGCCACCTCGACGACGAGGCGTGGCGCCAGGCGGTGCTCAAGGTCCTCTTCACGGGCATCCCGGTCGAGCAGGTCGCCGGTCTGGCGGACCGCGCGGACGCCGAGCTCGCCCGCATGGTCCGCGACTACGCCGCCGAGCGTGAGGCCGCCGGCAGGGTCGTGCCGCCCGACGCGCGGACCGTGCTCGCCCTGGCCGAGAGCCGACAGCCCGCCACCCGCCCGTACCCAGCCGACTGAGGAGCAGCCGTGCGCATCTTCGACCCCCACATCCACATGACGTCCCGCACGACCGACGACTACCAGCGCATGCACGCCGCAGGCGTGCGCGCCGTCGTCGAGCCTTCGTTCTGGCTCGGCCAGCCGCGCACGAGCGTCGGGTCCTTCAGCGACTACTTCGACGCGCTGCTCGGCTGGGAGCCGTTCCGGGCGTCGCAGTACGGCATCGCACACCACGCGACGATCGGGCTCAACCCCAAGGAGGCCAACGACGCCCGCTGTCGGGAGGTGCTCGACGTGCTTCCCCGCTACCTCGCGAAGGACCGCGTCGTGGCCGTCGGCGAGCTCGGTTACGACTCGATGACGCCGGAGGAGGACGACGTCTTCGCCGCACAGCTCGCGCTCGCCGCCGAGCACGAGCTGCCCGCACTCGTGCACACGCCGCACCGCGACAAGCTCGCAGGGACGAGGCGCACGCTCGACGTCGTGCGCGAGTCGGCACTCGAACCCGGCGCCGTCCTCGTCGACCACCTCAACGAGATGACCGTCGGTGTCGTCGCCGAGTCGGGTTGCTGGATGGGCTTCTCCGTCTACCCGGACACGAAGATGGACGAGCACCGCATGGTCGAGATCCTGCGTCGCCACGGCCTCGACCGGATGATCGTCAACTCGGCCGCTGACTGGGGCAACAGTGACCCGCTCAAGACCCGGCGCGTCGCCGAGACGATGCTCGCCGCTGGCTACACCGCCGACGACGTCGACCGGGTGCTGTGGCGCAACCCCGTCGAGTTCTACGGTCAGAGCGGGCGGCTCGAGCTGCCCGAGACGGAGGCGCCGGCGAGCGAGCTCGTCGGGGCCGGCGCGACGTTCATGGGCAACTCCGTGCTCCGCGGCGCGAGGGAGTGAGCGGTGCGCCTGCTCCACCCCGACGGCCAGACCGTCCACGTCGCGTACTGCACCAACGTCCACCCGGGTGAGGACCTCGACACGATTCTCGGGCAGCTCGATCGCTTCGCCGTACCGGTACGCCGGCACCTCGGTGCCGACGTCCTCGGCCTCGGCCTGTGGCTGAGCTCGCCCGTCGCGCGTGAGCTGGCCGGTGACCCCCGCCAGGCCGACCGGTTGAGAGCCGCGCTCGACGAGCGCCGGCTCGAGGTCGTCACCCTCAACGGTTTCCCCTACCGCGGCTTCCAGGACGAGGTGGTCAAGCAACGCGTCTACCACCCCGACTGGACCGAGCCGGCCCGGCTCGCCTACACGACCGACCTGACCGAGGTGCTCGCGCGGCTGCTTCCCGACGACGCCGCCCGCGGCAGCATCTCGACGCTCCCGCTCGGCTGGCGGCACCCCTGGTTCGGCGACCGTCAGGTGCTCGCGGCCGAGCAGTTCGACCGGCTCGCCGACCACCTGCACGCCCTGCGTGAGCGCACCGGTCGCGAGATCCGCGTCGGCGTCGAGCCCGAGCCTGGCTGCGTCATCGAGACGACGACCGAGCTGGTCGACCGGATGGCGGGCTGGGACGAGGAGGTGCTGGGAGTCTGCCTCGACCTCTGCCACCTCGCCGTCGGGTTCGAGGACGCGGCCGTCGCGGTGCCGCGGCTCACCGCCGCCGGCCGCCGGGTCGTCAAGGCCCAGGTGTCGGCGGCCCTGCACGTCGAGCACCCTGCCGACGACGCGACGCGCCACGCGCTCGGCGCCTTCGACGAGGACCGCTTCCTGCACCAGACGCGGTCACGCGGGGAGCACGGTCAGCTGCGTGCGCGCGACGACCTCGGCGACGCCCTCGGCGGCGCGCGACCCCTCGACCCGTGCCCGGGTGGCACCGAGCAGCCGTGGCGGGTCCACTTCCACGTGCCGTTGGACCATGCCCCCGAGTCCCCGCTCGCCGCCACGACGGGCGACCTGCGGCACTCGCTCGACGTCCTCGTCGGTGGGGACACCGCCCTGACCGACCACCTCGAGGTCGAGACGTACACGTGGACCGTCGTCCCCGAGGCGGTGCGACCGACCGACGACGCCGCGCTGGCCGTGAGAATCGCCGGCGAGCTCGCCTGGCTCCGCGACACCCTCATCGACCTCGGCCTCAAGGAGTCCGCATGACCACCCCGACCACGAAGGTCCTCCTGCTCGACGTCGTCGGCCTGACACCGCGCGCCCTCGCCGACATGCCGCGGCTGCGCCGTCTCGCCGAGTCGGGCTGGCAGAGCCCGCTCGAGACCGTGCTCCCGGCCGTCACCTGCTCGGTGCAGTCCACGATGCTCACCGGCCGCCCCGTCTCCGAGCACGGCGCCGTCGGCAACGGGTGGTACTTCCGCGACCTCGGCGAGGTGTTCCTCTGGCGCCAGCACAACGCGCTCGTCGAGGGGCAGAAGGTCTGGGACGCCCTGCGCCGCCAGCACCCCGGGGCTCGCGTCGCCAACGTCTGCTGGTGGTACGCCATGGGAATGGACGTCGACTCGATCGTGACGCCGCGTCCGATCTACCACGCCGACGGCCGCAAGTCGCCCGACTGCTACACCCGCCCGCCTGCTCTGCACGACCGGCTCACGGACCGGCTGGGCCCCTTCCCGCTCTTCCACTACTGGGGGCCGACCGCGTCCATCGCGTCGTCCCGCTGGATCATCGAGGCGACCCGACTGCTCCTGCCCGAGCACGACCTGACCCTCTCCTACGTCCCGCACCTCGACTACGACCTACAGCGCTTCGGACCCGAGTCGCCCGAGGCCCGCGCCGCCGCGCAGGAGCTCGACGCCGCGCTCACGCCGCTCCTCGACGACGCCGAACGGCTGGGCGTCAGCGTCATCGTCGTGAGCGAATACGGCATCACGGCCGTCGACCAGCCCGTCGACGTCAACCGGGTGCTGCGCCGCGCCGGCCTGCTCGACGTGCACACGCAGGCGGGGATGGAGTACCTCGACCCGTGGGCCTCCGACGCCTTCGCCGTCGCCGACCACCAGGTCGCCCACGTCTACGTCAAGGACGCCGACCGGCTCGAGGAGGTGCGCGCCCTCCTGGCCTCCACCACGGGCGTCGACCAGGTGCTCGACCGGGCCGGCCAGGCGGCATACGGCCTCGACCACGAGCGCAGCGGCGACCTCGTGCTCGTGGCGCAGCCACGGGCGTGGTTCACCTACTACTACTGGCTCGATGACGACCGGGCGCCCGACTTCGCCCGCGGCGTCGAGATCCACCGCAAGCCGGGGTACGACCCCGCCGAGCTCTTCTTCGACCCCGCCGACCGTTCGGCGAAGGCGCGCGCCGGGCTCGGTCTCGTGCGCAAGAAGCTCGGGCTGCGGTATGCGATGCGCGTGGTCCCCCTCGACCCGCGGTGGGTGCGGGGCAGCCACGGGCGCCTGCCCGACGACTCCGAGGACGGACCCGTCGTGCTCACCTCGAGCGCGGCCCTTCGTCGTGAGACGGTGGCGGCGGCGGACGTCCATGACCTCGTGCTCCAGGCCGCGGGTGTCTCGCTCGAGGCGACAGCACACGCCTGAGCGCCGCCTGCCCACAACCAGGATCAGCACTGAGAAACAAGGAGATTCACGATGGCACGACCGATCACGCTCTTCACCGGACAGTGGGCGGACCTTCCGTTCGAGGAGGTGTGCAAGCTCGCCGGCGAGTGGGGCTACGACGGGCTCGAGATCGCCTGCTGGGGCGATCACTTCGAGGTCGACCGAGCGCTGGCCGAGGACGGCTACATCGAGTCGCGGCGCGAGATCCTCGACCGCCACGGGCTCAAGGTGTGGGCCATCTCCAACCACCTCGTCGGCCAGGCCGTCTGCGACGACCCGATCGACCAGCGCCACCAGGACATCCTGCCGCCTGCGGTCTGGGGCGACGGCGACCCGGAAGGGGTGCGGCAGCGCGCGGCGGAGCGCATGGCCGACACCGCGCGAGCCGCCGCCAAGCTCGGCGTCAAGACCGTCATCGGCTTCACCGGCTCGGCCATCTGGAAGTACGTGGCGATGTTCCCCCCGGTGTCCGACGCCGTCATCCAGGAGGGGTACGCCGACTTCGCCCGCCGCTGGAACCCGATCCTCGACGTCTTCGACGAGGTGGGCGTGAAGTTCGCCCACGAGGTCCACCCGAGCGAGATCGCCTACGACTACTGGACGACCGTCGCGACGCTCGAGGCGATCGGGCACCGTGAGGCGTTCGGCCTCAACTGGGACCCCAGCCACATGGTGTGGCAGGACCTCGACCCGGCAGCCTTCATCTGGGACTTCAAGGACCGCATCTACCACGTCGACTGCAAGGACGCCCGCAAGCGAATCGGCAACGGACGCAACGGACGTCTGTCCTCGCACCTGCCGTGGAGCGATCCTCGGCGCGGCTGGGACTTCGTCTCGACCGGCCACGGGGACGTGCCGTGGGAGGACTGCTTCCGCACCCTCAACGCCATCGGCTACGACGGCCCCATCTCGATCGAGTGGGAGGACGCCGGGATGGACCGACTCGTCGGAGCGCCCGGAGCGCTGGAGTACGTGCGAGCGCTCAACTTCGACAAGCCGGAGGCAGCATTCGACGCAGCCTTCAGCAGCAGCTCCACCACGGACTGATCCCGGACCAGTTCGACACCACGACCTTGCCCTCGGACCGCGCCATGCGGTCCGAGGGGCGAGCCCCGGGCGACCGCCGCCCGGGCACTGACAGAGGGAGATCAGCATGACAACGACACATCGGCGTGTCGGGCCCGGACGACTGCTCGCCGCCGTGACGGGTCTCGGCGCGCTCGTCCTGGGACTCGGCACAGCACCCGCAACCGCCGCTGACACCGAGGCCGCTGTCGGAGCCGGGTACAAGGTGCTCGTCGTGGGGAAGACGCTCGGCTTCCGCCACTCGCACATCGACGAGACGACGCATGCGGTCATCGACATGGGCAAGCAGAGCGGCTTCACCGTCGACGTCTGGGACCCGCCGAACAGCTCGGGAGGATGGTGGGGGCCCGGCTCACCCGGACAGCCCGCGCTCACCCTGCCCAGCACGCCGTTCACGAGTGCTGACAACCTGTCGCATTACGCGAGCATCATCTTCGCGTCGCCGGTCGACAACACGAACAGCCTCGACCCGGCCCAGCCGCGGCTGCTGGACGACACCGAGCTCGCTGCCTTCCAGGGGTACATCCGGGGCGGTGGCGGCTACGTCGGGCTACACGCCGCCACCGACACCATGCACACCGTGCCGTGGTACAGCAAGCTCTCCGGCGGCGGGGCCCGCTTCGCCAACCACCCTGCGCAGCAGACGGCCACGATGCGGGTCGAGGACCCGACGCATCCGTCGACCGAGCACCTGCCGTCGGCATGGGTCCGGTTCGACGAGTGGTACAACTACACGTCGAACCCGCGTGACTCCGTGCGCGTCCTGCTCACGCTCGACGAGTCCACCTACACCGGCGGCCGGATGGGGGCAGACCACCCGATCGCGTGGTGCCAGAACTTCGAGGGTGGCCGGTCCTGGTACGAGGGCGCCGGTCACGTCGACTCCTCCTACTCCGACCCCGTGTTCCTCGAGCACCTCAAGGGCGGCATCGAGTGGGCGTCCGGCAGGGTGAGCGGTGGCGGGGACTGCGTGACCTTCAAGGAGGTCTCGGGACTGCTCGAGGCGGCCGACAACGGTTCGGTGCGAGCCCAGAAGCTCGCGACCCAGCTGGAGGAGCGGCTCGCGGCAGCCGAGGCCGCTGCGGACGCGGGCGACCGCGATGCGGCGCTGGCCGCCCTGCAGACGGCGCGGGGCAAGGCCAACGGACTGGTCGACGGACACGAGGTCTCGTCCAAGATCGCGGATCTCATCGAGTGGCAGACGGGCCTGCGGGCAGCGGGCATGTAGTCCGGCCCCGGTGACACGAGGCCCGGGGGCGTGGTCGCGCAGTCGTGACCACGCCCCCGCGACCACGCCGCCGCGACCACCCGCGACCAGGCGCCCGGGCGTTCTCGGGTTCCCCCGACGGCAGCCAGGGCCGGGGGTTAGCGTGAGAGTCATGACGCTCGTGCAGGTGGCGCAGCGCGCCGACGACCTCCAGCGTGCGGCCGCCTTCTACGCCGGGCTGCTCGACGCCGCTCCCGTTGCGACGTTCGACCCGCCCGGCCTCGTCTTCTTCGACCTCGGCGGGGTGCGCCTGCTGCTCGACCGGGGAGCGCCGAGTGCGCTGCACTACCTGCGGGTCGAGGACCTCGACGCCACGGTCGAGCGCCTGCGCGCGAGCGGGGTGGAGGTGCGCAGCGAGCCGCACCTCATCTTCGGCCACGACGACGACACCCTGGGGCCGGCGGGCACCGACGAGTGGATGGCCTTCGTCGTCGACTCCGAGGGCAACCTCGTCGGGCTCGTCGAGCAGCGCCCGCGCGGCTGATCCGGCCGTACCCGTCCGTAGGGCGTTCTCGTGGGTTATGGTTCCCGCGCTGGAGCGAGGCCCCGACAGGGGCACTGGCAGGGGGCTTCACAGGGGCCAGATCTGACGTGCTGCCGGCATCAACCGACCGCACCACGTCAGGAACGCCCATGTCCACCACGCGCCCCGTCCGGAACCGCCGGGCCTTCGCTGCCGTCCTCGCCCTCCTGCTCGCCGCGGCCTCCGGGCTCGTCGTGTCCATGCGGACCGCCGAGGCCGCCGGCGTCGGGCTCCAGCCGCTCGCGGTCGTCGCCGCCGAGGGCACCGCGACCGTCGAGTCCTACCGGTACAACGGGGCCGACACGTACCAGAACCTCGATGCGTACTACGACACGAGCTGGTTCGGCGGCGCCGGTCGGCCGGCCGTCATCGTCATCCACGGAGGATCCTGGGCGAACGCGACCAAGGCGGCGTCCGCATCCGCCTCGAAAAAGTTCTTCGACGAGGGTTTCGCCGTGTTCAACATGAACTACCGTCTCACCGCCCCCACCGGGAGCCACGCCGGAACGCCGTGGCCGGGCCAGCGCACGGACGTCAGCCTCGCGATCCAGTGGGTCAAGGCCAACGCGAAGAGCTTCGGCGTCAACCCCAACCGGGTGGCCCTCTACGGCTTCTCCTCGGGCGGCCACATGGCCATCGCGTCGAGCGTGTACTACCGCAACGTCCGCGCCGCGGTCTCGGTCTCCGGTGTGCTCCAGCCGCACCGAGTCATGGACGTGGCCGTCAACGGCTCCGTCGGTGCGGACGTGCGTGGCACCGGCGTCGTGGTCCTGTCGCAGTGGGCCGCGCTCGCGGTCCAGTGCCCGTACTACCCGACCTGGGCCGAGTGCAACAGCCGGTGGAACTCCTTCAAGCCGGAGACGTACTTCTCGTCGGCCGCGCCGCCGTTCTACGCGATGATGGGCGACAAGGACACGGTGGTGCCGCCCGGCACTCTCGGTGCCATCCACTACTGGGCCACGAAGAAGGGCCAGGAGCACGTCACCGTCATGGTGCCCGGCGCCGCGCACGACGAGCGGATGCTGACGAACGACCCGACCCGATGGGCCGCCATGATCACCTGGCTGAGGTCGAAGACCGCCTGACGGGTGCGCACGGGCGGGTCGCGGAGACGAGTTCACGGCTGATCTGTCGATCCGGGGTGCGCCCGTCCGTGTAAAGGGTGCAGGGTGCACAGAGGGTGCGCCCCGGACCGGCCGGCAGCGCCGGCAGGAGGAGATCACCGTGAAGACCTACCTCATCAGCCTCTTCTCGCCCGACGGGCCGCCGCCGGAGGACCTCGACCTCACGAAGGTGATGGCCGAGCTCGAGGTCGTCAACGCCGACATCCGCGCGGCCGGCGGCTGGGTCTTCGCCGGCGGGCTCGCCGACCAGGGCAGCGCGACGACGATCCGCAAGCCGGACGCGATCACCGACGCCGTGCTCACCGACGGACCGTTCGCCGAGGCCAAGGAGCACCTCGGCGGCCTGACGATCGTCCGCTCCGCCGACTACGACGCCGTGCTCGGCTGGGCCGAGCGCATCGCGGGAGCGACGGGTCTGCCCGTCGAGGTCCGCCCCTTCCAGGGCGAGGACGACCCCGGCCAGGCGCCGACCGACCACTGACGGCGCTGACGAGATGACCGTCTCGGGTGCGGACATCGCGCGGGTCTTCCGTGCCGAGCACGGCCGTGCGGTGTCCGTGCTCATCCGGGCGCTCGGCGACATCGACCTCGCCGAGGACGCGGTCCAGGACGCGTTCACCGTGGCGGTCGAGCGCTGGCCACGCGAGGGGATGCCGCCGAGTCCCGCCGGCTGGATCATCACGACCGCGCGGCGCCGGGCCATCGACCGGCTGCGCCGGGAGGCGACGCGGGAGGCCCGCCACGCGGAGTCCGTCGCGCTGTACGCCGCGGACGAGGGTTCCGGCGCCTCGGAGGAGGGCCCCGTGAAGGACGAACGACTACGGCTGGTCTTCACCTGCTGCCACCCCGCACTCTCGCGCGAGGCGCAGGTGGCGCTGACGCTGCGACTGCTCGGTGGACTGACCACTCCGGAGATCGCGCACGCGTTCCTCGTGCCCGAGACGACGATGGCGCAACGGATCACCCGGGCCAAGAACAAGATCCGTACCGCCGGCATCCCGTACCGGGTGCCCCGCGACGAGGACCTGCCGGCCCGCCTCGCGTCCGTGCTCGCCGTGCTCTACCTCGTCTTCACCGAGGGGCACACGGCCACCGCCGGCGACGACCTGGGTCGGCCCGACCTCGCGACGGAGGCGATCCGGCTCGGGCGCGTGCTCGTCGAGCTGATGCCGGACGAGCCGGAGGCAATGGGACTGCTCGCCCTCATGCTCCTGACGGAGGCGAGGCGCCCGGCGCGCACCGACCCCGCAGGCGACCTCGTCCTGCTCGCCGAGCAGGACCGCTCCCGCTGGGACGTCGCGCTGATCGCCGAGGGCCACGCGCTCGTCCGCCGGTGCCTGCGCCGGGGAGCGCCTGGCCCCTACCAGCTGCAGGCCGCGATCAACGCCGTCCACACCGCAGCGGCGACTGCTGCGGACACCGACTGGTCCCACGTCGTCGCGCTCTACGACCACCTGCTGCGCCTCGCCCCGACCGACGTCGTCCGGCTGAACCGGGCCGTCGCCGTCGCCGAGGTGGCCGGGCCCGACTCGGCGCTCGCCCTGCTCGAGGACCTGGGCCTCGACGGCTACGTCGCGTTCCACGTCGTGCGGGCCGAGCTGCTGGGCCGACTCGCGCGCTGGCCGGAGTCGGCCGCCGAGTGGGAACGGGCGGCCGGACTCAGTGACAACGCGCCCGAGTCGCGGCACCTGCGCGACCGCGCTGCGCAAGCAGCCGCGCACACGTGAGGACCGGCGGTAGCCTGCCGTCATGACGACCCCGCCGACCATCGCACCGCAAGACCTCGCGTCTCCGTGGGGCGGGGTCGCCCGCACCATCGACCTCGACGGTCCGGTGCACTGGGTGGACTTCGGCGCTCCCGAGGCGTCGCCCGGCTCACCCGAGCCGCCGCCGGTCGTCCTCGTCCACGGTCTCGGCGGCTCGCACCTCAACTGGGTCGGCATCGCCCCGGCGCTCGCCGAGCGTCGCCGGGTCGTGGCGCTCGACCTGCCGGGTTTCGGACTGACCCCCGCGCTGGGGCGCGCGACGAGCGTCAACCACAACGCGGCGCTCCTCAGCCGTTTCGTCCACGAGGTCCTCGGTCGCCCCGTCGTCCTCGTCGGCAACTCGATGGGCGGGATGGTGAGCCTGCTGCTCGCCGACCGCCGCCCCGAGCAGGTCGTCGGTCTCGCGCTCGTCGACCCCGCGCTGCCCAACCCTGGCGCGCCGCCGGACCCCCAGGTCGCCGCGACCTTCGCCCTGTATGCCATGCCACGCGTCGGCGAGATGGTGCTGACCCGCTACAACGTGCGCTTCTCGGACCGGCAGCGGGTGCTCGGCACCGTGGCCCTGTGCTTCGCAGACCCCTCGCGCGCCGACGCCGACGTCGTCGAGGCCGGAGTGACGCTCGCTGCCTGGCGCCGGTCCCTACCGGACCCCGAGGGTGAGTTCCTCGGTGCGGCCCGCTCGCTCCTGCGCGTGCTCCGCGGGCGACGCGAGTACGACCGGATCATGCGCGACCTCGACCGACCTGTGCTGCTCATCCACGGCACGCGCGACCGCCTCGTGCCCGTCTCGGCCGCACGCCGGGCAGCCCGGCTCAACCCGGGATGGCGCACGGCCTACCTCGACGGGATGGGGCACACACCGCAGCTCGAGGCGCCCGAGGACGTGCTCGCACACCTCGAACCGTGGCTGGACTCGTTGGCCTGACCGCGACGGCCTGACCGCGACGGCCTGACTGCGACGGCCTGATCGCGACGGCCTGATCGCGACGGCCTGATCGCGACCGGGCAGGTGTCAGGCGACGCCCTGCCTCACCCGGGTGGCCAGCTCGACCCCCCAGTCGCGGGCACGGTCGAGCTCGCCGGCCACGACGGGTCCGGGCGTGCCCTGCACCCAGAACGACTCGCCACGCTGGGCGCGGTCGAACCCGCGGCGGCGCAGGGCCCTGGCGGCCGCGTTCGCAGCGGAGCCGGGCAGCATCGTGACGTGCACCCGGGTGTCGAAGGTGACGACGCGGAGCTCGGGCCGCGGCGTCACCGCCTGGATCCACTCGCGGACGCCCTGGCCGGCGGCCGTGGCGCCCTGCGTCAGCGCATCCTGGCGGGTGCGCGGGCGAGTCATCCCGAGGGCGTGCGTCGGTCCACCGACGAGGAGCAGGTCGACGTCGGCAGGGATGACGGTCGGGGCGTCGTCGACATGGACGAGCCGGACAGCGCCGTCGTCCGGTGATCTGCCCTGGTGCAACCCGTCCGCGACGGCCGAGGCGATCGTGCGGGTGTTGCCGAACATGGACTCGTGGACGATGAGGACGTTCATCATGGGTGCCTTTCCGCCTTCCACGCTACGCATCGCCCACGAACTCGCGGCCGTTTCGTGACGCACGAGACGTACCGCGCCACAATGGGATTCGCGGTCGTCAACGGTCGCGCCGCCAACGACGAGGAGAGTCACCGTGGACGCCAGAACCTGGGACGAGCGGTATGCGGCCAGTGACCTCGTGTGGTCGGTCGAGCCGAACCGCTTCGTCGCCGAGATCATCACTCCGCTGAAGCCCGGTCATGCGGTCGACCTCGCCGCCGGCGAGGGACGCAACGCGATCTGGATGGTCGAGCAGGGGTGGACCGTCGTGGCATCCGACTACTCGCCGGTGGCCGTCGAGCGCATGCGGTCCCTGGCCGCCAGCCGGCTCGGCGACCGCGCGAGCCGTCTGACCGCGCTCGTCGCGGATGCCACCCAGCCGGCACCAGATGGACCCGCGGCCCACGACCTCGCGCTGCTGTGCTACCTGCAGCTGCCCGCCGACGAGTGGCGGCAGGCGCTGCGGGCGGCCGTCGAGACGGTGCGACCGGGCGGCCGCATCGTCGTCGTCGGTCACGCCGGCCGCAACCTCACCGAAGGCTGGGGAGGTCCGAGTGAGCGGACCGTGCTCTACGACCCCGAGGAGGTGCTCGAGCGAGCCGACGGGCTGCCGGTCACCGTGGAGCAGGCCGTCATCAGACAGCGCCCCGTCGAGACCGACGACGGCAAGCGCGTCGCGCTCGACACCGTGGTGGTGCTGCGCCGCGACCTCTGACGGCGCCCCTCCGCCGCTCCGCCCGCTCCACCCGTTCGAGGTGTTCGCGGCGCCCACGTGGGTGCCGCGAACACCTCGAGCTAACGGCGACCGTACTTCTTGTGAACGGCCTGACGACTGACCCCGAGCTGTTCGGCGATCTCGGCCCACGCGAGGCCGAGGTTGCGCGCCCGGCGCACGACGGCGGCCTCGGTGCGATCCGCCGCACGCCGCAGCTCACGCGCTGCGGCGAGCGCAGCGCGCGGGTCGTCGTCCCCCGTGGCCCGAGCCAGCTCCAGCATGTCGTCGACCTCCGTCGTCACCGCGGTCATCCTTCGCGTCCCGTCAACCTCTGTTGACACAGTAGGCCGCGAAGGAGTGCCCGTCAACCAGGGTTGACGAGGCGGTCCGGCGGGGTGGAAAGCACTGGCCGCACGGGGGTCCCGGCCAGCAGGATGTCCGCATGGCACTCGAGCTCTCGCACACGACCGTCAACGCCCTCGACGCCCACGCGCAGTCCGTCTGGTGGGCCGACCTGCTCGGCTACCACGAGGACCCGGCCGACCCCAACGAGGCGGGTCACCAGGAGTGCCTGATCCTCTCGCCCGACGAGTCGCACCGGCTGCTGTTCATCACGGTCGAGGACGCGAAGCAGGTGCGCAACCGCGTCCACCTCGACCTGCGCCCCACCGACCGCCCGCGCGACGAGGAGGTCGAGCGCGTCACCGGACTCGGCGCGACCGTCGTGCAGGACTGTCGCACCGAGGACGGGCGCGGGTGGGTCGTGATGGCCGATCCCGAGGGAAACGAGTTCTGCATCCTGCGCAGTGACGACGAGCGTCGCGCGGCGGGCGACATCTGAGATCACGCCCGAGACGGTGCGACGATGACCGCGTGACCGTGACCCGCTCGATCCTGCTCTTCGTGCTCGCCGCCCTCGCCGAGATCGGTGGTGCCTGGCTCATCTGGCAGGGGGTGCGTGAGCACCGCGGCTGGGTGTGGGCCGGTGCGGGAGTCGTCGCGCTCGGCCTCTACGGCTTCGTCGCGACGCTCCAGCCCGACGCGAGCTTCGGGCGCATCCTCGCCGCCTACGGAGGCGTGTTCGTCGCAGGCTCACTCGTCTGGGGCATGGTGGCCGACGGCTTCCGCCCGGACCGGTGGGACGTCGCGGGCGCGCTCGTCTGCCTCGTCGGCGTCGCGCTCATCATGTACGCGCCACGCTCAGGCTGAGCCGACCTGGCGGAGGGGCTCGACGGCATACCCGCGGTACGGCATGCCCGCCGGCACGGCATGCCCAGCGGCGCGGCATACCGCCGGCTGTCGTGGGACGGTCGGCAACGACCGCAGGAGGACGTTTCCGCCGTCCAGGTTGCGAGCTTCGCGCTCTGGACGAACCGGGCATCGCAGCGCCACCATGGAGGGCACGGAGGTCGCGCCATGAACGTTCAGCCGAATGCCACCATCCCGCCCCTCGCCCCGGCGGGCCAGCTCGATGCGGAGGGGTTCGACCGCGGCCGGGTCGAGACCGCCGCCGACCTCGCCGTGCATCTCGAACGGGTGCGCCGGCACCGGTCGGAGCTGCGCGACTCCGTCGCCGCCGTCGACCTCGCGCTCGAGGCGCCGATCGCCCGCGGCGGCATGTGGCGCGAGCGCGTGCGGGCAGCCCTCGCGGAGCTGGCGCACGACTTCGACGACCACGTCGCGCTGACCGAGAGCCCGGGCGGCATCTACGACCGGGCCCGGCGCAGTGCGCCGCGTCTGTCGGGCCGCGTCGAGCGACTGCTCGACGAGCACCGCAGGCTGCGCGAGGCGATCCACGGCTACCTGGCGGTGCTCGAGCACGGCGGCACGGTCGCCGACCTGCCGGTCTTCCGTGAGGAGCTGACCGTTCTCGTCGGCCGGCTCGTCCGACACCGGCAGAAGGGCGGCGACCTCGTCTACGAGGCCTACGACGTCGACCTCGGCGGCTCGGACTGACGCCGGACCGTCGAACTGACGCCGGACCGACCTGCGCTCAGCCGTCGCTGGGCTCGAACCGCGGACGCAGCGTGAAACCCGAGACGCCTTCGCGGCTCGTGCGCGAGGCCAGCACCTGGTGGAGCTGGATGTGGTTGCGCTCGAAGGCGAGTCGCGATCCCGCGAGGTACAGGCCCCACACCCGTGCCGTGCCGAGGCCGGCGATCTCGACGCAGTCGTCCCAGTGCTTGGCGAGGTTCGCGTTCCACGTGGCGCACGTTCTGGCGTAGTGCTCGCGGAGGTTCTCGTGGTGGCGGACCTCGAAGCCCTCGTCCTCCATGACGCGCACGATGTCGCCGCTGCCGGTCAGCTCGCCGTCGGGGAAGACGTAGCGGTTGATGAACCCGCGGGGCGGCAGGCCGGCGTGCTGGTTGTCGGGCCGGGTGATGCAGTGGTTGAGCAGGCGGCCCTCGTCGCGCAGCCGCTCGCGCAGGAAGCGGAAGTAGGCCGGGTAGTTGCCGACGCCGACGTGCTCGGTCAGCCCGATCGAGCTGACCGCGTCGAAGCCGCGCTCGGTGACGTCGCGGTAGTCGCCGTGCCGGACCTCGGCCCGCTCGGTGAGGCCGTCGGCCTCGATCACGGCCTGTGCCCACGTGGCCTGCTCGCGCGAGAGCGTCACGCCCACAGCGGTGACGCCGTAGTGCTTCACGGCGTGGCGCACCATGCCACCCCAGCCGCAGCCGACATCGAGCAGCCGCATGCCCGGACGCAGGCCGAGCTTCCGCGCGACGAGGTCGTACTTGTAGGCCTGGGCCTGCTCGAGCGAGGCCTCGTCGGTCGGGAAGCACGCGCACGTGTACGTCATCGAGGGACCGAGGACCTTCTCGTAGAAGGAGTTCGACACGTCGTAGTGGTGGCTGATCGCGGCGGCGTCGCGCGCCTTGCCGTGCCGCAGCCCGTGGGCCAGGCGGCGCAGCTGGCCCGGGGTCTCCTCCTTCGGCAGGGCCGGCGGGTGGGGCCGGTGCCGGGCCACGAAGCGCGCCAGCTCTGCGGCGTCGTGCCGTCCGGGTCGACGCGGCGTGAGGCCGTCGGCGACGAGACGGAGCACCTCGTAGGGGTCGGCCTCGTCGATCCCGTCGATGACGAGGTCACCGAGGAGGTACGCACGCGCGAGGCCGAGCTCGCCCGGCGCGGTGAGGAGGTGGTTGAGTGCCTCCGGTCTCGTGAGGCGCAGCGGCAGCCCGTCGGGGCTGCCGCCTTCCGAGCCGTCCCACGCGACGACCCGCACCGGGGCCTCTGGTCCGAACACGCGGTCGAATGCCTGTCCCACGGTCAAAGTCATCGAGCCTGCACCGCCTTCTCGTAGAGCGTCGGAAACCGTCCCCCCGGGTCGTACCGGCGCTTGACCGGTTCGTATGCCGTGCCGCCGTAGAGGGCGGCGAAGGTCGCCTCGTCGTAGTAGGCGTCGGAGTAGAGCGACTTGTGGCCGCCGAGACGGCTCACCTCCGCCTCGATGCGGCGGTTGACGTCGCCCTCGCCCGCGCCCGCCTCGACGGCGACCGTCGACCAGAAGCCGACGTTGACGTAGCGCTCGTCGCGGCGCATCGGGTAGAGCGGCCACGGGGTCTCGTCGGTGCCCGCGGGCTCGCCCGCGGTGTCACGGCCGGGACCGCGCGCCGGGCGCAGGCGGACTGGGCACAGCCAGACCGGCTCGATCGGCACCTCGCGCAGGAACCAGTCGACGAACTCGGCGGTTCGCGCGAGCGGGATCTCGACGTCCTGCACGACACGCTCGCGGGCGGGCAGACCTCGGAGCCGGTCGATGCGACCCATCACGTGGTGCCGGTTCTCGAAGGCGACGATCTTCCAGTAGACGTCGCTGCGCAGCAGGTGGCTCGGCCAGAGCCGGCGCACGGTCGGGTTCTGGGCGCCGAAGGCGCGGCTGCACCAGAACCAGTCGGTGTCCCAGCGCCAGAGGTAGTCGTGGGCCGTCAGCACGTCGGTGCGACGCTGCTGGATCGAGCGGTAGAAGACCTCGTCGCCGGTGTAGTCGCTCGGCCGGGGCTGACCCTCGAGGTGGTCGGTCCAGCGTCCGAGGCACAGGTAGGCCTCCGTCGGGCCGAACACGACGCCGTCGACGAAGTCCACCCGGTCGCCGTCCCACGTCTGCGACGTCATCACGTCCTCGACCGCGTCGGTGAGCGCCTGCAGCGAGTCGAACCGGAGGTGGCGCAGGGCGACGTACGGCCGGGCGGGCTCGAGCTCGATGACGAGGTCGAGCGCGTAGCCGAGCGAGCCGTACGAGTTGGGGAAGGTGCGGAAGAGGTCGGTGTGATCGCCGTCGGGCGTCGCCGTGACGACCTGGCCGTCACCGGTGAGGATCCGCATCTCGAGCACCGACTCGTGCGGCAGGCCGTTGCGGAAGGACGCCGCCTCGATGCCGAGGCCGGTCACGGCCCCGCCGATCGTGATGGTGCGCAGCTGCGGCACGACGAGCGGCACGAAGCCGTGCGGTAGCAGCTCGTCGACGAGCTGCTCGTAGGTCGTCAGCCCGCCGACGAGCGCGGTCGCCGGACCGCCATCGGTGCCGGGCCGGACCTCGACGACCCCGCGCAGTGCCGAGAGGTCGAGGCCGGGAGAGTCGGTGGCCGTGCGGTTGCGGAAGAGGTTGGACGTGCGCTTCGCGAGCCGGACCGGGCGGTCGGGCGGCAGGGCGGCATACGCCCTCCTCACCTGCTCCAGTGCACGCTCGTGCTCCCGGACCCGCGGTAGCGGGTCGTGCCCATCCGCACGAGACGTGACCTGAGGGGTTGTCACCCTCGCAGTCAAACAGATCTTGCTGGGAAGGGGCTACTCCCGCGCGAGGATCGTCGCGCCGAGGCCGACCATCATGACGCCACCGGCCGCGCCGAGCTTGTCGAGCCGGGCGGGCTTGCGGGCGAACCACTCCCGCGCTCGCGCGGCGAGCAGGGCCCACATGCTGTCGCTGCAGATCGCCATGAGGCCGAAGACCGCCCCGAGCACGGCCATCTGCACGCCGACGTGTCCCGCGCCCGTGTCGACGAACTGCGGGAGGAAGGCGACGAAGAAGAGGATCGTCTTCGGGTTGGTGAGACCGACCACTGCGCCGATGCGCAGGGCGTGGCCGCGCTCGGCCGACACCTGCGCCTCCAGGGCCTCGCGCGCCTCGTGGCGGTGGCGGATCGCCTGGATGCCTAGCCAGATGACGTAGGCCGCACCCGCCACCTTGATGACCGTGTACGCCGTGATGCTCGCGGCGACGACCGCGCCGAGGCCGACCGCCACGAAGACGGCCTGCGCCGTGACGCCGATGGCGTTGCCGACGACCGACAGCAGCGCCTCGCGGCGACCGACGGTCAGGGCGCGACCGATGGTGAAGAGCAGGCTGGGGCCCGGGACCTGGATGAAGAGGATCGACGCGACGAGGAACGCGACCCACTGGCTCGATGACGGCACCCGCCCAGTGTGCTCCCGCGCGCCGGTAAAGGGCAGGCGCTTTTCGAGCCTCGGACACTAGCGTCGGGGGCCATGACCACCCAGCGCACCGACCCGCCGCTCGCCGCCGACGAGGCCACCACCCTCGTCGCCTTCCTCGACTACCACCGAGACACGCTGCGGCAGAAGACCGAGGGGCTGAACGCCGAGCAGCTGGCCCAGACCCTCGCGCCCTCGACCCTGACACTCGGAGCCCTGCTCAAGCACGTGGCGCTCAACGAGGCGAGCTGGTTCGGTCGAGTGCTGCACGGGCGCCCCATGCCCGAGCCGTGGGCGAGCGCGGACTGGGACGCCGACCGCGACTGGGAGATGACCTCGGCCCGCGACGACAGCCCGGAGGAGCTGCGCCGGCTCATGGACGAGTCCGTCGAGCAGGCGCGACGTGACATCGATGCGGCGCTCGCCGACGGCGGTCTCGACTTCCGGTCGGCGACGCTCTCGCACAAGGAGAACCAGACCTTCACCCTGCGTTGGATCCTGCTGCACATGATCGAGGAGTACGCCCGGCACAACGGGCAAGCGGACTTCCTGCGCGAGGCGGTCGACGGCGTCACCGGGGAGTGACGGCCCGCCGGAGGCAGAAGCGGCGGAGTGGCTCGGCCGACATGACCTCCGCGAGGTCGCGGTAGCGCTGGGCCGCGTGCTCACGGCGTCCCGTGCGCCACTCGATGTCGGCGAGCGCGAGACTCGCGTCACGGCTGGCGTAGGCCGGTGAGCCGACCTCCAGTGCCGCCAGCTCGGCCTCCACCGCAGCCAGCGACGCCTGGGAATCGGCGGCGAGGAGGCGTTGGGCCGTGGCGACGAGGCGGGCGACGTGGACGGAGGGGGAGGGCCAGCGGTGCTCGAGGGCGCCGTAGAGCTGGACGATGCGCGGCCAGTCGGTGCCTTCGAACGACAGCGCACTCGAGTGCAGGCCGGCGATCGCCGCCTCGATGGCGAAGCGGCCGTCGCCCGAGGCGGCGACCGTCGCGTCGTCGAGGCCGGCCCGCAGCAGGGCGCCGTCCCAGCGGGTGCGGTCGACCTCGTCGAGGGCGAGGCCTGTCCCCGTGTCGTCGACGCGACCGGGGCGACGGGCCAGTCCGAGGCGGATGACGGCGCGCAGGCCCCGCACCTCGGTGTCGTGGGGGTAGGCCTCGACGAGCGCGTCGGCGATGGACAGGGCCTGCCGTCCGGTGTCGGCCAGCGCGTCGGCGGGGTCGAGCACCGTCCGGTGCGCGACGGTGAACATGCCTGCGACACAGGCGATCACGACGGGCAGGCGTCGTTCACGCTCGGTCGCCTGGGGCACCTGGAAGGATCCTCGCGCCTCGGCGAGGGCACGCTTCGCGCGGGTCAGCCGGGCGGCGGCTGCCGTCTCCTGGAGGCCCAGGTGTCCGGCGATCTCCGGGATCGTCAGTCCGCACACGACGCGAAGCGCCAGCACCATGCGCGACGCGGGTGAGATCGCCTCGTCGCACGCGACGAAGAGCAGGGCGAGGCGGTCGTCGAGCCCCTCGCGGGGCAGGTCATGGGCGTCCATGGCGGTGTGGTCCGCCTCGGGACGGGCGAGCTCAGGGGCGAGCCGGCGCTCGACGGTGCGTCGGCGGGCGGCGTCGAGCCAGGCCCGCTTGGCCACCGACGTGCACCACGCGGCATACGACTCGATCGGCGTCCCGCCGTCGCGCTCGTGGGCGGCGGCGCGTGCGACGGCCTCGGCGGCATACTCCTCGGCCTCGTCGAGGCTCCCGGTGAAGGAGGCGAGGGCGCGCACGATGCGCGGCCACGCCTCCTCGAACTCACCCGTCCCGAGCGGCACTCACATCCCCGTCGGAAAGACCTTGCGCCACTCGATGTGGCTGCCGGTGGGCACGAGCGCGGCGATCCGGCGGGCTGTGTCCTCGTCGTCGGTCTCGACGAGGTAGAAGCCGGTGATGACCTCGGACGTGTCGGTGAACGGGCCGTCGGTGTAGACGGCGTCCTCGACGAGGCGGTCCCCGGCGCCGGGGGCGACGGTGCCGCCGTGGCGCGAGTTCTGCAGCGCCGCACCGCCGACGACGCGGGCACCGAGGTCGGCGACGGCCCGCTGGAAGGCCTTGTGCTCGGGGAACGACCCGTCCATGTCGGGGGCCGGGGCGCTGGGGTCCTTGCCGGCCGGGCCGGATTCCGTGGTGGCCTCGCCACCGAGGTAGGCGTCGGAGTCCCAGTCGCCCTCGTGGATCAGGTAGACGTACGTGTCGGCCATGGCCGGCTCCTTCTCGAACAGGTGCGCGATGCGCAGGTGGCGACCCTCGCCACATCATCCTGACGAACTCGTGGCGTCGGAATCGACACGCGGTGGGAATTCGTCGGATCGCGGTGGTCAGCCCGCCCCGAGACGCTCGAGCCGACCCTCCAGGGAGGCCCGACGATGGGCGTTGCCCTCCAGGTCGAGGTAGCGGGTGCCGAAGGTGGCGAGCAGGGCGTCGTCGAGGCGGCGCACCGCGCCCGGGGGGTACGTGTAGCCCATCCGCTCGATGAGGGCGGCGCCGTCGACGGGGGCGATGACCTCGGCGAGGGCCTCGACCGACGTGATGCCGAGCTCGAGGAGCAGGCCCGAGACCCACGTGTAGTGGTCGGTGCGGGACCAGCCGGCGTCGGAGTACTCCGAGGCGAGGAACGCGGCGAGGTCCGGCGTACTGATCCGGAGGTCCTGCTCCGCGGAGTCCGGTGGGCTGGGCGGCAGCGCCTTCTGCAGGCGGTCGCGGATGGCCGAGAACTCCCGGTCGGCGAGCTCGATGAGCCCCGCGGCCAGGGTGAAGCGGCGGTCGAGGTCGTGCGCGTGCTCCTCCGGGACGGTGCCCTTGTAACGGATGTCGTGCTCGAACTCGGCCCACGCGTGCTGCAGCACCGTGCGGATCTGCACCGACGCGCTGCGCCGGCGGAGCCCCTCGTATGCCGTGGGCACCGTCCGGCTCGCGTCGACGGCGACGAGCAGGTGGCGGCTCGCGTAGCCGAAACGGCCCGAGCGCGCGGTCTCGAGGCCCATGTCGCGGTCGTCGAGGACGGCCAGCTCCTCGGCGAGCAGGTCGGCGACGGCGGCGACGTCGTCGTGCACGTAGGTGATGACGCGGACGCCGATCTGGTCGGTGATGTCGACGAGCGGGTCGGGAAAGAGCAGGTCGCCCTCGCGTCGGCGTGCGGCCTTGGCGGCGAAGGACGCCACCGACTTGGTGCGCCCGCCCACGCTGAGGTAGTTGATGCCGGCCTCGTCGAGCAGCCCCGTCACCATCTCGACGAAGAGCGCCGTCGCGGCCTCGACCTCGGGGCGCGCCGCGGCGTACGCCTGCGCTGCCTCGCTGCTCTCGGTCGGTGGGGTGCTCGCCTCGTCGGTCGCACCTGCGCCATCGCTGTCGGACATGTCGCCATCCTGCCGTGCCCGCGGCGTGGGCGGCGACACGTGGGGTCGTGGGCCGCCCGGGGTCGAGTCCGGGGTCACCGGGAACGCTCGAGTGTCGAGTGCGGCCGCGCGGCAATGGCATGGACGCGAGGGCGGGCAGGGTGCGAGCGTGTCGCCATGCAACTCGAGACCGCACGCCTCACCATCCGTCCCTGGTCGCACGACGAGGCCGAGCGCCTGCTCGACATCCAGAGTCGCATCGAGGTCGTCACGTGGCTGGGTGACGGCGAGCCGGTCCTCATGAAGGACCTGGACGAGGCGCACGCGCGGATCGACCGCTACCACGCGCGGAGCGAGGCCCCACCGCTCGGTTTCTGGGCGGTGGAGGTCACCGAGACCGGAGTCGTCGCCGGGTCGGTCATCCTCCTGACGCTGCCCGACGCCGAGGACGGCGAGGTCGAGGTCGGCTGGCACCTGCACCCGGACTCCTGGGGCCACGGCTTCGCGACCGAGGCCGCCACTGCCGTGATCCAGCACGGCTTCGACGGTGGGCTGCCCGAGATCTACGCCCTGACCCACACGACGAACGAGAGGTCGCAGGCCGTCTGTCGACGCCTCGGCCTCGACGACCTGGGCATCATGCAGAAGTGGTACCGCGACGAGTCATGTGTCTACCGCACCACGCCCGAGCTCTGGGCCAACCGCGCCTGAGCGGGTTCACAGCGGCGGGCGTGCCGCCTCGCGGGTGGTCGGGGGAGATCAGCGGAGATCAGCGGGGAGCCGTGAGCCGACGTGTCCCGGACTGGTAGGCGAGCGAGAGGAGCGCGAGCCCGACGGCCCAGAGGGCGTGCACGCCGTTGACGACGAGCAGGGCGACCACGGACGCGTTGGCGACCAGCGCGGTCCACCAGCCGCGGGTGCCGCGGGGGAGGAGGCGCAGCGCCGAGGCCGTGCCCACCACGTAGACGAGTGTGAAGCAGCCCGTCGCGAGGAGCATGAGCGGCGTGAGGCCAAGGTCGAGCACGACGGCGATGACGAGCGAGAGCATGGAGCTGACCGTGATGAGTGCGATGCTGCGACGCGGCACCTGCCCGCCCTCGGCGCCCTTCGCCAACCACCGTGGCAGCGCACCGTCCCGGGCCAGCGCGGCCCCCAGTCGGGAGCCGCCCGCGTAGTAGGCGTTCATCGCCCCGACCGTGAGCAGCACGGCCACGACGGCGGTCACGACCCGGGCCTGCTCACCCAGCGCGATGGCCATGAGGTCCGACAGCGGCGCCTGGCTGCGGCCCGTCGCCGGACCGAGGACGAGGACGCTCGTCGTGGCGAGGCCGAGGTAGAGCACGCCGACGACAGCGACCGCGATGCCCGTGGCGCGGGGCACGTCGCGGCGGGGGTCGCGGTAGTCCCCGGCGAGCGAGGCGACGGCCTCCCAGCCGGCGAAGCCCCACACGAGGACGGCTGCCGCGGTTCCGACGGCTGCCCACCCGTTCGGGGCGAAGGGGGTCAGCGACGACGAGCTGCCGTGCGGGAGGGCTACCGCCATCGTCGCCGTCATGAGCAGGGCCAGCACGGTGGCCAGACCGAGCTGCACGCGACCGGAGAAGCGCAGGCCGGCCAGGTTCATCAGTCCCGTGCCGAGGATGAGGACGGCGGCGACGACGACGGTCGTCGTGCGCCCGCCGCCGACGACGTCCGCGACGTAGCCGCCTGCCATCATCGATGCCGGCGGCGCTCCCACGGGGACCGCGAAGTAGAAGCACCACCCCACGGCGCCCGCCGCGCGGTCGCCGAAGGCGCGCCGGACGTAGGTGGAGACGCCACCGCCGTCCGGGTGACGTGCCCCCAGCGCGGCGAAGGTGCTCGCGAGCGGTACCGACAGCAGCACGAGCGCCGCCCACGCGAGCAGCGACGCCGGACCGGCGACCTCCGCCGCGAGGGCGGGCAGCGTGATGACGCCCGTGCCGAGGACGGCGCCCACCGACAGCGCGGCGCCCTGCGCGACGGTGAGCGTGCCCCCGGTCGCCGTCCGGGTGTCCCGGCTGATCCCTGCGGTCGTCGCCATGGCTCCAGACTGCCGTTGAAGTGGACTGGTCAGAAGTGCCACTTGTTGCCAAGTGGTTTGGGCCAATCTACGCTGCGGAGGTGGACCTGCACCTCACCCTCGCGGGCTCGGGCGACCTCACCGCCCAGATCTACGCCCAGCTGCGGGCCGCGGTCCTGGACGGCCGCCTCGCCGGTGGGGACCGCGTGCCGGGCTCGCGTGACCTCGCGGCGAGCCTCAGCGTCTCGCGCGGCACGGTGACGGCGGCATACGACCGCCTCCTCGCCGAGGAGCTGCTCGAGAGTCGCCGCGGCGCCGGCACGTTCGTCGCGAGCGGTTGCGTCCCACCCGCGCAGGCGACCGGCCGTCGCGCCCGGGCCGGGGCCGTGGCGCCCACGTCGCTGTGGACGACCCCCGTGGGGCCGGTGCCCGGTCCCGGGGCGGTGGCCCACGACTTCTCCGTCGGGGTGCCCGACGACTCGCTCTTCCCCCTCGCGACCTGGCGGCGCCTCGTCAGCGGGACGCTGCGACGCGGCCGCCTCTCGGCCGGCACGTACGACGACCCCGGCGCCCACCGTGGAGGGAGCCGCCTCGAGGCCGAGATCGCCAGGTATGCCGGCCGGTCCCGGTCCGTCGTCGCCTCGGGTGCCGACGTGGTCACCACAGCCGGGGCCCAGCAGGCCCTCGACCTCGTCGCTCGGGTCCTCCTCGAGCCCGGGGACGTCGTCGCCGTCGAGGACCCCGGCTACACCGCCGCGGTCCGCCTCTTCGCGACCCACCGGGCCGTCGTGCGCGGCGTGCCGGTCGACGGCGAGGGGATCGTCGTCGACGCCCTGCCCGACGGGGCACGCCTGGTCTACGTCACACCGTCGCACCAGCACCCGACCGGGGTCGCGATGTCGCGGACTCGGCGGATGGCCTTGCTGGAGTGGGCGGTCCGCCACGGAGCGGTCATCATCGAGGACGACTACGACAGCGAGTTCCGGTTCGCCGACCGGCCTCTCGAGCCGCTGCAGAGTCTCGACCGTGACGGCCGCGTCGTCTACGTCGGGTCCTTCTCCAAGTCGCTGCTGCCGGCGCTGCGGGTCGGCTACGCCATCGCACCGGTCACGCTCACGCCCGCCCTGCGTGAGGCCAAGCGCGTCACCGTCTGGGACGGCGACGTCGTGACCCAGGGTGCGCTCGCGGACTTCCTCGCGGAGGGTCACCACGCCGCTCACGTGAAGCGCGCGACCAAGGTCTACCGCGCCCGACGGGAGGCGCTGCTCGACGGCCTCACGAGCCGCCACGGCCTCGCGGACTGGCTCGAGGTCATCCCGTCGGCGGCCGGACTCCACCTGTGCGCACTGCTGCGCGACCAGGAGCTCGACGACGTGGCGATCGCCGACACCGCGCTGGCCGCAGGCGTCTTCGTCGAGCCGCTGTCCGTGCGCCACCTCGAGGCGCCACCCCGTCACGGGCTGGTGTTCGGCGTCGGCGGCATACCGCTGGCGGGCATCGAACCGGCGCTCACCGCGCTGCGGGGCGTCCTCGGCTCGAGCCGGGCGGGACACCGCGGCGCCGGATGATCGCGAACTGCGACGCCAACGGGATGATCCCGAGAATGAGCACCATCGGCACGGCGAAACCGAGGCGCAGGTTGTCCGCCCCGACCGCGCCGGTCAGCACCGCGCCGAGCAGCGCGCCGACGTAGTTGAACTGGTTGAACCGGGCGACCACCTGGTCGGTCTTGTCGATGCGCTCGCCCGCGGAGTCGGCGTCGCCCCCGGCGATCGCGCCCGCGGCCGAGAAGCTGAGTGGCGCGATGGTCGCGACGGCGCCACCGAGGATCGTGAAACCGACGACGGCCACGACCCACGTCGGCGCGAAGACGATGACCGCGAGCGACAGGGCGGCGACGACGCCGCTGATGCGAAGGAGCCACACGGCCCCGTGGCGGTCGACGAGGCCGTCACCGACGGTGCGGGCAAGGAGCGTGGCGACGAGGTAGGGGAGCGTCGCGAGCGCCGTCAGTCCGGTCGGGGCGTCGAGCGTGCTGTCGAGGTAGACCGGCCCCCATGTCGTGGCGGCCGTGTCGACCATGTAGAAGAGCACCATCGCGAGCCCGAGCAGCGCGATCCGGCGCCAGGGCACGTCGACCGTCGCATCGGTCTCGGCGAGGCGGTCACGGCGGACGTACGGCGCAGCCAGCGCCGCGAGCGGGAGGACGAGCAGCGGCAACAGGGCAGGCCCCAGCTCCACGCCCGACGTCGCGAGCGTGACGAGCGTGCCGAGGATGCCGCCCGCCGTCCAGAAGGCGTGGAAGGACGGCAGGATCGGGCGGCGGTAGAGGTGCTCCACCGTGACGGCCTGCATGTTCGAGGATGCGTCGACGAGCCCGAGCGCCACGCCGTAGGTGGCGAGTCCGGCGACGAAGACGGCGAACGACGGTGCCACGAGCAGCGCGGCGAAGCCCACTGTCGCGACGACGAGCCCCACGCGGACGACCATGGCGCTCGACGATCGGGCGGCGACGAGCTCGGCGACGACCGAGCCCACGCCCGCGAGCAGCACCACCATGAGGAGCAGGCCGCTGACGGCGAGCTCGTCGAGCGACCACTTCTCCTGCACCTGTGGCAGTCGGGTCGTCAGGGAGATGAAGAGCAGTCCCTGGACGAAGAAGGCGGTGCCGGCGGCGAGCCGGGCCCGCACCAGGGAGGAGGACTCGGCCCGAAGTGTCACGGTGGGTCACACTGTCGCTCGCCGGACCCGCCGTCAAGGCTCCGCGTCAGCAGCAGGCGTCGCCGCGCCAGTTCGAGCGTCCCTCGCGGACCGCGACGGCGGCGATGACGAGCGCGGCGACCGGATCGAGCCACCACCAGCCGAGGAGGGCGTTGGCGAGCAGACCCACGAGGAGCACGGCCGAGAGGTAGGTGCAGAGCAGCGTCTGGGTGCCGTCGGCCACGACGGCACCGGATCCGAGCTCTCGACCCGTGCGTCGCTGCCAGCGAGAGAGCAGCGGCATGACGAGGAGGGAGAGTGCGGCGAGCGCGATGCCGACGACCGAGGTGTCGGGCTGCTCGCGCGTCATGACGGCGCGCACGGACTCGACGGTGACGTAGGCGGCCAGCGCGAAGAAGGAGACGGCGATGAGTCGGCGGGCGAGGTGCTCGCGCTCCTCGGGGACGGGGTGGCCGAACTGCCAGAGGATGACGACGCCACTCATCACCTCCACCGTCGAGTCGAGGCCGAAGCCGACGAGCGCCGTGGAGTCGGCGATGCGGCCCGAGGTGACGGCGACGACGGCCTCGATGACGTTGTAGGCGACCGACGTCGCTGCCAGCAGGCGGGCTCGGCGCACGAGCGCGGTCCGCCGCGACGGCGGCAGGAGCGAGAAGACGGGACGGGAGGGCGTGCTCACCAGTCGGCTCCTCGGCACTCGGCGCGGTTGCTCGTCTCGACCTGGAGGGTCGCGTGGGCGACGTGGAACCGCTCACGCAGCATCCGGCTGGCGGCCTCGAGCACCACGGGTCCGGCCTCGGGGCGCGACGTCACGAGGTGGGCGGTGGCGACGTCCATGCCCGACGTCAGCGTCCACACGTGGAGGTCGTGGACCTCGGTGACGCCCGGCACCTCGCCGAGCGCGGTCAGCAGATCGGTGGGCTCGAGGCCGGTTGGTGCGTGCTGACCGAGGACGGCGACGACCTCACGCCCGAGCCCGATGGCGCGGACGGCGACGAAGACCGCGATGGCGACGGCCACGACGGTGTCCCACCAGGCGCTCCCCGTCGTGCCGACGAGGATCGCAGCGGCGATGACCCCGACCGAGCCGACCGTGTCGGCGACGACCTCGAGGTAGGCCCCCCTGACGTTGAGGCTCTCGCGAGCACCGCCGCGCAGCAGGAGCAGGGCGACGACGTTGACGACGAGGCCGATCGCGCCGACGACGAGCATGGTCCCCGAGGCGATCTCGGGAGCGGCGCCGATGCGGCCGAGCGCCTCGACGGCGATGTAGACGGAGACCCCGAGCATGAGCAGGACGGCGAGCCCGGAGGCGAACACCTCGGCGCGGTAGGACCCGAAGGTGCGCCGCCCGGTGGTGTCGGCGCGCGTCGCGATGCGCGTGGCGACGAGCGCCGCGCCGAGGGTCACGACGTCGGCGGCCATGTGGCCTGCGTCGGAGAGCAGCGCGAGGGAGCCGGAGACGAGGCCGGCCACGAGCTCGACCACGAAGTAGGCGGCCACGAGGCCGAAGGCGACCGCGAGCCGCCAGCGGTGTCGTCCGCCGGCGTGGGCCGCGACCGCGCCGTGGGAGTGGCCGTGGGAGCGGCCGTGGGAGTGGCCGGTGGAGCGGCCGCGGGAGTGGCCGTGTCCGGGGCTCACCGACGTCGCCCGCCGTCATGGAGGGCGTGCTCGCGGGTGACGTCGAGCAGCAGGCGGACGTGGGCGTCGGACAGCCGGTAGTAGATGTTGCGTCCCTGGCGGCGGCCGGCCACGACGCCGGAGGCTCGCAGCAGCCGGAGGGCTTGCGAGACGGTGGTCTCGGCGGTGCCGGTCGCGGCCGCGAGGTCGCAGACGCAGAGCTCGCCGGCCTCGAGGAGGGCGTAGAGCAGACGCGCGCGGGTCGGGTCGCCGAGCAGCTTGAAGACGCTCGTGACGCGAGCGAGCTCTTCGGTGCCCGGCGCGTGCTCGGTGGCGAGGGCGACCTTCTCGGGGTGCACGCAGGGGGCGGCGCAGCCGTCGAGCCCGGTGACGGTGCTCATATAGGCCCCTTTCATCTGAACGGGTGTTCAGATGTCACTCTCGCCGCCTGCGGCACCCGGCGTCAACCGGGCGGCAGACTGTCCGACATGTTGAGACTGACGGCCACGATCCCGAGCGAGCTGACCGAGCCGGTCGTCCGGGTGCTCGCCGACTCGGCGGCCGTGAGCTCGCTGTCGGTCCTGCGCGGAGCGGCTGTGCGCCCCGTCGGTGACGTCGTGCACGCCGACGTCGCCCGTGAGGGGGTCAACGTCCTCGTCGACCGGCTGCGCGAGCTCGGGGTCCACGAGGGCGGGACGCTCCAGATCGAGCCCGTCACGACGTGGGTCTCGCGTGCCGGTTTCGAGGCCGACGAGGTAACGCCGGGCAGCAGCGCCGATGCCGTCGTGTGGGCGCAGGTCGCGCAGCGGTCCTACGACGACAGCGAGCTGAATTGGACGTTCCTGTCGTTCATGTCTCTCGCGACCCTCATCGCCGGCATCGCGATCATCCTCGACTCGCAGATCCTCGTCATCGGCGCGATGGTGCTCGGGCCGGAGTTCGGCGCGATCGCCGCGCTCGGGGTCGCGCTCGTGCGGCGGCGCCCGTTGCTGCTCGCCGTGGCGGCCCGAGCACTCGTCGTGGGCTTCGTCGTGGCCATCGTCGTCACCTGTCTCGCCGGTCTCGCCGGCCGCGCCCTCGGCTGGGTCACGCTCGAGGACATCTCGGGTGCGCGGCCCGCCACCGACTTCATCTACACGCCCGACAAGTGGTCGTTCATCGTGGCCGTCCTCGCGGCGGCCGCGGGCGTGCTGTCGCTGACCTCGGCCAAGCTCGGCGGCCTGAGCGGTGTCTTCATCTCGGTGACGACGATCCCGGCCGCGGGCAACGTCGCGCTCGGGCTCGCCTTCGGAGCCTGGAGCGAGGTGCGCGGCAGCGGTCTGCAGCTCGTCGTCAACATCGTCGGGATGGCGATCGCGGGCTGGCTCACGCTGGCGTTGCAGGCCGCCGTGTGGTCACGGGTGCCGGCCCCACGGTCGCACTCGAGGCTGAGCCGCCGGATCCACGCGGAGCCGCCGCCGCCTCGCTGAGCACTCGGGCGTCTGCCGCATCGGGGCCGACGTCGCGATCGACGTGTCCGCGAGGGGCGCCGCCGCGCGCCTCACTGTGTCGTCGTCGTCGTCGCTCGCGGCACGGGAGTCGGCAGCAGGAACGTCGTCGCCAGCGCCCCGTTGACGAGGGACAGCAGGGTGCCGGTCTCCTGGCGGATGACGGCGTAGCGGCTCTGGGCCACGGGCGAGCTCGCCGTGGCCTCGTCGGACGCGGCCTGCGCGAAGAGGCCGAGGGACGCCAGCCGGCCGTAGTAGCTGGGCGCGTCGAGACCGGGTGGCGGCCCGTTCGCACCGAGCCGCGCGAGGTGCTGGGCCATGAGGTCGAGCTGGAGCGCCGCGGCGTTGCCGGACATCGCCATCCGGTCCAGCAACCGGACGTCGTCGACGAGGTTCGAGTAGTCCGCCAGTGCGGCGGGCCGGTTGAAGACCCTGCTCGTCGCCAGGCTCGGTCGAGGAAGAGCGGTCACGGTGACCGTCGGGGTGGCGACGACGGTCGCGGTGGTGACGACCGTCGTCGTCGCGGTGACCGTGCGCCTCTCGATCTCGGTGACGGTCACCGTCTCGGTCGGGACCGGGGTGCCCGTGGTGCCCGTGGTGCCCGTGGCGCCGCCCACCTGGCTCAGCTGGATCTCCGGCGTGCCGGACGAGCACCCGGCGAGCGCGAGGGCAGCCGACAGCGCCAGCGCTGCTGCGAGCCGGGCTCGGCGCACGTTCGACTCCGGTGCTCGACGTGGACGGTGGCTCGATTGTGATCGCTGGACCGTCGCCGCGGGAGCGAATGCGCGAATCGTCCCCGCCTGCCCGGGCGGGTAGGGCTCGCGAAGGTCAGGTGCGGGCCGCCGCCAGCTGGGGACGCGTCAGGAAGAGTGCCCCGTCGAGCCGCGCCCCACGCAGGTCGGCGTCACGCAGGTCGGCGCCGAGCAGGTCCGCCCACCGCAGGTCGGCGTCGCGCAGGTCCGCGGCGATGAGGAGCGCCCCCCTGAGGTCCGCCGTGCGCAGGTCCTGGCCCCGCAGGTCGGCCTCGACGAGGTCGGCCCCGGCGCGCACGCGCCGCGGAGGTCTGCGTATGCCGTCACGCCGCCTCCGCCGGTCACGCGCGGTCGCGCTGGCCGTCCGGAGCAGACCACCGACCCGCGAGCGCACGGCGACGAGGTCGACGGCGAGCAGCTCGTCGGGTGCGCCGGCCGTCGCCAGCGCGATCTCGTCGGCGGCGGCCGATAGACCGACCCGCGTCGCCTGGTCAGGTCCGAGCGCGAGGGCGTCCCGCAGGTGGGCGAGCATCTCGTGCAGCTGGCGCATGACGGGCAGGACGGCATACATCGTCGGGGCCGTCTCGGGGGCCTCACGCCAGGAGACGCCACCGAAGGTGACCTGTGAGACCTGCTGCCCGGCACCGAAGCAGTCGAACGCCACGCAGCCGCGCCACCCGTCCTCGCGGAGCCGGTCGTGGACGCCGCACCGGTCGTCGGCGAGGAGGTTGCGGCACGGCTCACCGCCGGCCTTGTCGACGGGGAAGTCGGCCGACCGGGCGAACGGGAGCGCGACGCAGCACAGGCCGAAGCATCGGGAGCAGTCGGCCTCGAGGTCGGGCGTGCGGCCCGGGGTCGGCGTCACGGCAGCTCGTTGCCGATCATCGTCGTACGATGCGTGCCGCCACCGTCGGCAGGGGTCTCGTAGCGCACCGGCATGCCGGGGAAGGCGCGCGCGAACCAGAAGGTGGCGAGCCCGCCCACGCCGTCGTCGACGGTGTAGCGCAGCGCATCGACGGTGCCGAGCGGCAGCTCCACCGTGTCGGGCGCGATCGTGACGGCTGACTCCGGGAAGGAGGCGTGGCCCTGGAGCTCGAGCCACGTCGTACGCGCCTCCTCCATCTCGCCGTCACGTGCGCCGTCCGGGCCGACGCGCCAGCGCTGCAGGGTCGCTCCGTCCGCGTCGGGCGCGACGAACCGGTTGACCCGCTGCCACGAGGGTCCGTCGGCCGGCTCGACGAGGAGCGTGATGGTGCGCCCGTCGGGGCACCCCGCGCGGATCTCGTCCGCGGTGAAGGGGGTCGGCGCAGTGCCCGGTCCGAGCACGTGGGGGTCGTTCATCCCGCCAGTATCACGGGCCGTCGGCACCGCGTCACCGTCGAGTGTGCCCCGTCAGAGAAGCGAGCTGGGGTCGTCGGGGATGTCGGCGGCATACGACTGGAGCAGCTGGAGCGGCACGACCTCGAGGGCGCGCTCGTGCGTGCCGGCGAGGAAGACCGGCGCGGCGGCGCCGGCCTGGTGGGCCTCGAGCCACCGACTCGCGACGACGCACCACCGGTCGCCCGGCGTCAGACCGGGGAAGCGCCACTCCGGGCGAGGTGTCACGAGGTCGTTCCCGACGCTGCGCTGGTGCTCGAGGAACTCGGCGGTGACGACGACGCAGACGGTGTGGCTGCCGCGGTCCTCCGGGCCGGTCGTGCAGTAGCCGTCACGGTAGAAGCCCGTCAGCGGGTCGGTGCCGCACGCCTCGAGCCCGGTGCCGATGACGTTCCGTTCCCGCGCTGCCATGGCCCAAACCTACTGGGCGAGAGGCCGTCTTCTCGACGAGGAGGATCGGCGCCGGCAGCACCGGCGGTGTCCGCTCGTCGGGCGTGCGCGCTTTCCGGTGCGGCGCGGGGCCGCTCGCTACGCTGAGTCCCATGCTGGGGATGAAGGAGTACGAGCAGGACTACATCGACGCCTGCCGTTCGCGTGTGGAGACGCAGGTCGCCATGTTCTACGAGGTCGCGCAGGCGGCCCGCGACCACGGCGATGCCGATGTCTCCCGCATCGAGGGTGCCCTCGAGTCCCTGGAGTACGAGTACTTCAACAACATGCTGCTCGTCCTCGACGGCTACTTCGTCCACCGCCTGCGCGGCGTCGAGGGCAAGGACGGCAACGCGCTCAACGAGGTACGGGTGCTCGCGCGGTCACTCATGGAGAACGGTGGCACCGTCATGGCCGACCCGCAGATCCGGCTCGACCCGGCCCGGAGCGTCCTCGGCCTCGAGGTCGGCGCTCCCATCACCCTGACGCTCCAGCAGTACCGTCGGATCTCCGACGCCTTCCTCCGCGAGATCGAGAGCAAGTTCTCGCACAACGACTGACCGGGCGGGCATCCTCCACCCGAGAATTCCTGAGCCAGAAGGAGGTCCGTAGTGCCCCGCGCCCCGATGCCCGGCAGCGTGCGGCGCGACGCCGTCGGCGTTCCGCACCTGCGCGCCGACGACGTCATGGACCTGGCCCGCCTCCAGGGCCGCACCGCCGCCCTCGACCGGGCGTGGCAGATCGAGCACCACCGCTGGCGGATGGAGGGACGCACCGCCGAGTACGTCGGCGCCGACGGCCTCCCGTGGGACCGGTTCGCCCGGCAGGTGCTGCTCGAGCCGACCGTCCGGCGCTGCTTCGAGGGGCTCGACCCGGAGACGCGGACGTGGCTGACGGCATACGTCGACGGCGTCAACGACGCGCTCGCCGAGGGGCTCTCAGGAACGCCCGAGGTCTCGCTCCTCGACCTCGGGTCGTATGCCGCTGCGCCGCGGCCGTGGGAGCCGTGGACCCCGCTGGGCATCTTCTGGGGCATCCACCTGCTCTTCGGGACCTTCCCGTCGAAGCTGTTCAACGCGCACGTGGCCGAGCGCCTCGGTGCCGAGGCCCTGGCGATTTTCAACGCCGAGGGGGTCGAGCGGTCGGCGGCCTCGGGAAGCAACGCCTGGGCCGTCGGCGGGAACCGCACCGCGAGTGGACTGCCGCTCGTCGCCGGTGACCCGCACCGCACGATCGAGCTGCCCGGGTGCTACCAGCAGGTCGGGCTCGCGTGCCCCGAGTTCGACGTCGTCGGCTTCACCTTCCCGGGCGTGCCCGGCGTCCAGCACTTCGCCCACACGGGGAGTGTCGCGTGGGGGATCACGAACGCGATGGCCGACTACCAGGACCTCACCGTCGAGTCGCTCGGCCAGGCGGGGCGCGGGCCCGACGGGTCGCTGGCCCTCACGGCACGCGGCATCGACGGCTGGGAGCCGGTGCGCTCCACGACCGAGACGCTGCGGGTGCGCGGCGCGGCCGACGTCGCAGTCCCCGTCGTCGTCACGTCCCGCGGCCCGATCGTCACGGGGCTCGAGGCCGAGATCGAGCGGCTCGTCGCTGAGGCCGAGGCCGGGGCCGGGGCCGGGGCCGAGGCCGAGGCCGCCGCGCCGCCGCGGCGGATGGACGAGAACGCCTCGCCGCGGCGGTCGCACCCCGTCGCGCTCAGCCTGCGCACGCCGACGCAGGTCGAGGCGGACCTCGGCTTCGGCGCCCTCCTTCCGCTGCTGCGTTCGCGCACGGTTGCCGACGTCGAGCGCGCGCTGACCCGGTGGGTCGAGCCGGTCAACAGCGCGCTCGTCGCCGACGACACGGGTCGCATCCGCCACCTCGTCGTCGGTCGCGTGCCCGATCGGGACGGGATCGGTGCGGTCCTGCCCGTCGAGTCCTGGGATCCGAGACACGTGTGGCACGGCTACCGGCGCGGACCCGCGCGTGACGTCGACGAGGTCATGGTCAGCGCCAACGACCGGGCCAGCGGCGGCGGGCTCGGAGTGGAGTACGCGACCCCCTTCCGGGCCGGGCGCATCCGATCGCTCCTCGAGTCGGCGGATCGCCTGACCGTCGACGACTGCGCAGCGATCCACGTCGACACCCGAAACGGACAGGCCGACCTCATGCGCGAGCTCGTCCGGGACGCCGACGTCACGGGGATCGCTGCCGAGGTCCGCTCGCAGCTGCTTGCCTGGGACGGCCACAGCGACCCCGGCAGTCGCGGTGCCCTGCTCTTCGCCGCCTGGCGCACGGCGCTCGTGCGGTGGTTCTCCGAGCAGCCGGCCCTCGCGGCCCTGCACGATCCGAGTGGTCACTCCCGGATCTTCACGGCGTGGACCGACGTCGTGACCCAGATCGGGTCCGGCTGGCACTCGATGGCGCAGCTCGGCTCGCAGTACGGCATGGACGTCACCGAGGGCGTACGTGTGGCCCTGGAGCGTGTTGCAGCACAAGGAGATTCGCTGACCACCTGGGGGGATCGGCACTGGCTCGACCCCGTGCACTCGCTCGACGTGACGGGGCGCGCGCCGGCAGTGCCACGCGACGCGGTCGCTGGCGACAAGGGGTGCGTCCTCGCGGCGGCGAGTGCGCCGGGCGTGACCGACCACTGCTACGGCGGCCCGGTGGCGCGCTACGTGTGGGACCTTGCCGACCGCGATGCGAGCCGCTGGGTCGTGCCCTTCGGGGCCAGTGGCGACGCGGGCCACCCGCACTTTGCCGACCAGACGCCGGCGTGGCTCGTCGGGGACCTGCACCCGGTGCGGCCGCCGAGGGTCGACACCCCTCAGGCGCCGGAGGGCACGAGCTAGCCGTCCGCATCGACGGCCTCGTGCACACGTGGGCAAATGGGACTTTGCCTACTTTTTACTTTTTACGGTACAAAACCTGACTTACGCCCTACTGTTCTCGTGTAATGGCACCTCCCTGGGTGCCACCCGACTGCAGGAGTAGTGAGTCTGGTGACGACGAGCATGACGCCCACGCACGGCGATCCTCTGCGTGTCGGCTCGCGGCCCGCCACAGGCGGCGACCCCGAGCGCTGGCTGCCCGATCCGTCCTGGCCCGTGCCTCCCCGGGGGTGGCAGCTGTGGGCCGCCGCCGGCTCGACCGCTGACCGGCGGCCCTTCGGGCAGCTCGACGTCGACGACCGCGAGGACGGGCCCGGGTCCGACGCTCGTCGTCCCATCCACCACACTGGCGTCGTGACGTCCGAAACGCCGCACGCGCCCATGCTCGAGGACGCCTCGTTCACGCTGCCGACCCGACCGAGCGCCGTGCTGGATCACTCGCCCGTCGACCTGCTCGCCGACCGCGACGTCCGGCAGGCCCCCGAGGGGGCCGTCGCGGGCTTCGCCGTGCTCGGTGCGCTCGTCCTGTTCAGCTGCCTGGTCGGTGGTCTGACCGGGGGCCTCATCGTCATCGGGGTCTCGGTCCTCCTCGCCGCCAGTGCTGCCCTCGTTCGCGGCCGCCTCGACGTCTCGCAGGTCGGTGGCCAACGCGGCGCCGGGCTGCTCCTCGGCGCGGCCGTCACGGCTTTGATCCTCGGGTCGGTCGCGACGCACGACCGTCGCTCCACCGTCGACGTCGTGCCGAGCGCACCGGTCCCGGTCCGCTCGACCCACGTCACCGGGACCCAGACGGCGTATGCCGCCGTCCCACCGTCGCAGTCCGCTCCTTCCGCTCCATCGGCCCCGTCGGCCCCGTCGGCTCCGTCGGCCTCGTCGTCGGCCGAGGCGTCCCCGGCGTCTCCGGCTGTCCGCACCACCGAGGCCGTCTCGTCGGCCCAGGTCCGTCCGACGCCCGCGGCGAGCTCGCGGGACGAGTCGACCGAGCCGGTCGTCCCACTCTCACCCACGACCGCCGCTCCGACGCGGCGCACCGACACGTCGGCGCCGGCGGCCGGTCCGCCGGTCCGAGGCGAGTCCCTGACGCTCTCGCCGCACGCGCTCGACCCCGCCGCTCAGGCGCCCGCGCCAGCCACGGACTCAAAGGGGTCCAGGGGAGGCAAGGCCCCGAAGGACTCCAAGGAGACCACCGCGTCCAAGAACTCCAAGGAGTCCAACGACTCCAAGGACTCCAGGAAGTCCAAGGACTCGAGGACCGTGAAGGGGGCGAAGGGCGCCCAGAGCTGGAAGCACGTGATGGGCTCCACGGGATCCAAGGATGCGAGGGGTTCGAGCGCCGTCGATGCGCGGCGCGAACGCCAGCCAGTTGCCGTCGAGCAGTCACGGGCACTCCCGTCGTCGCCCTCCGCAACCCCGTGACCGCGCGGCGTCACGCCACAGAGCCGTGCGTCGTGGGCACCACGTGGCCCCGCTCGATCGAGGCTGCCGTGGAGCGGCGCCGGGCTGTGCCAGAGTGACCTGGTGGGGAACTCCATGACCCGGGCCACGATCATCTGGTTCGTCGGCGCCGCTGTCGTTGGGGCCCTGGCGGGCGGCCTGCACCTGCTCCGTTCCGAGATCGGTGGTGCGCACACCGGACTTCCGCTCGCGGTGTCGGCCTTCGCCCTGACCGCCATTGCGGCTGCCATGCTCTTCCACGGCGTCATGCTCGCGGCGCGCGAGCAGGATGCTGCGGCCGGGCCGGCGCCCGACCTCTTCGACGAGGGCGATGCAATGCCCGATGAGCAGGGTTCCGACGAGGGGCCTGCCGTGGGCGCTGGCGTCGTCGGATCACTCGGTCACCCCGAGCGGCAGGGCACCGACGTCGCCGACGAGGGTCAGGCGTCCTCCGGCGCACCTGAGGTCTACACCTTTCGCGGTGGCAAGCCGGTCGGTGACCGCTCGCCTCGGCCCGCCCGACGCGACCGTTCCACGCGGAGCTGAAGCCGCCGTCGCACCTGCCGGGCACAATGGCGGGATGAGCGCCGGCCCCGCCCACTGGGTGCTGCACGTCGACCTCGACCAGTTCATCGCGGCCGTCGAGGTGCTGCGCCGACCTGAGCTCGCGGGTCTACCGGTCATCGTCGGTGGTCGGGGTGACCCCACCGAGCGGGCTGTCGTGTCCACGGCGAGCTATGAGGCCCGCCTCTTCGGCGTCGGCTCCGGTATGCCGCTGCGCCTCGCCGCGCGCAAGGCGCCGGATGCCGTCATCCTGCCCGTCGACGCGCCCGCCTACACCGAGGCGTCCGAGCAGGTCATGGATGCACTGCGGGGGCTCGGCGTCGTCGTCGAGGTCCTCGGATGGGACGAGGCCTTCCTCGCTGTCGACACCGACGACCCCGAGGCGTTCGCCGACCGGGCGCGCGCAGCGGTGCTCGACGCGACCGCATTGCACTGCTCCGTCGGCATCGGTGACAACAAGGTTCGGGCCAAGATCGCAACCGGCTTCGGCAAGCCGCGCGGTGTCTTCCGGCTGACTCGTGAGAACTGGTTCGACGTCATGGGGGACCGGCCCACCATCGACCTGTGGGGGGTCGGGTCCAAGGTGTCCAAGCGCCTTGCCGGCCACGGCATCGAGACGGTGCGACAGCTCGCCGACGCCGACGAGTCGGTGCTCGTCGGCGAGTTCGGTCCACGCATGGGGGTCTGGTACTCCCAGCTCGGCCGGGGGATCGGCTCAGCCGTCGTCGACGACTCGCCGTGGATCGCCCGCGGGCACAGCCGCGAGACCACCTACCAGCACAACCTCACGACGCCCGACGAGGTGCGCGACGCGGTCCGTGAGCTGGCCGCGCAGGTCTTCGACGACACCGTCAAGGAGGGGCGCCCGGTCTTCCGCGTCACGCTGAAGGTGCGCTACGCCCCGTTCTTCACCCAGACCAAGGCTCGCAAGCTGCCGGCGCCGACGAACGAGCGCGTCGATGTCGTCGAGGCCGCCGTCGCCCTCACCGAGTCGCTCGACCCCGAGCGCGAGGTGCGGTTGCTCGGCGTCCGGGCCGAGATGGTCATGCCCGAGGAGGGTGACCCCGTCGAACGCACGCCCGTACGAGGCCGGCTCTGACACCTCCCCCCTCGCCGCGACCCCGTGACCTATTGACCCCGGCGCGTGACGCCGGTTCGAGGTGATCCCGCAACCGACGTGGCTGCCGAGAGCACCTCGAACGAGAAGCCTGCGCGGGGCGATGCCGGTTCGAGGTGATCCCGCGACCGACGTGGCTGCCGGGATCACCTCGAACGAGGAGCCTGCGCGGGTGACGCCGGTTCGAGGTGATGCCGCGACCGACGTGACTGCCGGGATCACCTCGAACGAGGAGCCTGCGCGGGTGACGCAGGTTCGAGGTGATGGCGCTACCGACGTGACTGCCGGGATCACCTCGAACGATGGACACGAGATGCCGGTTCGAGGTGATCCCGCACACCGACGTGACTGGCGGGATCACCTCGAACGAGCAAGAAGGGTGCGGTCAGAGTGCGGCGGCCAGCGACCGGCCGGCGGTGCGGCCGCTGAAGAGGCAGCCGCCGAGGAAGGTGCCCTCGAGCGAGTTGTAGCCGTGCATGCCCCCACCCCCGAACCCGCTCACCTCGCCCGCCGCGTACACCCCCGGCAGCGGCTCGCCGCCGGCACGGAGCACCCGGCCAGCGAGGTCGGTCTCGAGGCCGCCGAGCGTCTTGCGGGTCAGGATGTGGAGCCGTACCGCGATCAGCGGACCCGCCTTCGGGTCGAGCAGCTTGTGCGGGCTCGCGACCCGGATCAGCTTGTCCCCCCGGTAGTTCCGCGCCCCACGTACCGCGGTGACCTGCGCGTCCTTGGTGAAGTCGTTGTCGATCTCGTTGTCGCGCGCGACGATCGTGCGCCGCAACGATCCGAGGTCGATGAGGTCGTCGCCGGTGAGCGCGTTCATGCCCCGAACGAGCTCGTCCAGGGTGTCGGCGACGACGAAGTCCTCGCCGTGGCGTTTGAACGCCTCGACGGGGGCCGGTGCGCCCTTTCGGACGCGGCCGAGGACCTGCTTGACGTCCTTGCCGGTGAGGTCGGGGTTCTGCTCCGAGCCCGACAGCGCGAACTCCTTCTCGATGATGCGCTGGGTCAGCACGAACCACGAGTAGTCGTATCCGCTGCGCATGATGTGGCCCAGCGTGCCCAGCGTGTCGAAGCCGGGGAAGTAGGGCGCGGGGAAGCGCCGGCCGCGCGCGTCGACCCAGAGCGACGACGGGCCGGGGAGGATGCGGATGCCGTGGTTGTCCCACACGGGGTCCCAGTTGCGCAGGCCCTCGGTGTAGTGCCACATGCGGTCGGGGTTGATGACGTGACCGCCGGCCGACTGCGTGATGCCGAGCATCCGGCCGTCCACGTGGGCGGGGACGCCGGCAACCATCCGAGCAGGCGGCGTGCCGAGACGCTCGGGCCAGGCCCGCCGCACGAGGTCGTGGTCGCCGCCGATGCCCCCGCTCGTCACGAGCACCGCCTGGGCAGTGATCTCGAAGTCGCCGACCTCCTCGCGGCTGCTCGGCCGACCGCGGTCGACGTCGTCGGGCGCGAGCACGCGACCGCGTACGCCCGTGGCCGCGCCCGCGGTGACGACGAGCTCGTCGACGCGGTGGCGGAAGGCGAGGCTCACCCGGCCGCTCGCCACCGCAGCGCGGACCCGTCGCTCGAACGGCTCGACGAGCCCGGGGCCGGTGCCCCACGTGATGTGGAAGCGCGGCACGGAGTTGCCGTGGCCGTCGGCCCGCCCGTCACCGCGCTCGGCCCAGCCGACGACGGGAAAGAGGCGGTGGCCCTGCTCGTGCAGCCACGAGCGCTTCTCGCCGGCAGCGAAGTGAAGGTATGCCTCGGCCCACTTGCGGGGCCAGAAGTCCTCGTCGCGGTCGAACTGTGCCGATCCCATCCAGTCCTGCGTCGCTAGCTCGAGGCTGTCCCTGATGCCCATGCGCCGCTGCTCGGGAGTGTCGACGAGGAAGAGGCCACCGAAGCTCCAGTGGGCCTGGCCTCCCAAGGACTGCTCGCCCTCCTGGTCGACGAGCACGACCCGCTTGCCACGCTCGGCGAGCTCTGCGGTGGCGACGAGCCCGGCCAAGCCGGCTCCCACGACGACGACGTCGGCTTCCATGCGTCAGATCATGTCACCCGCGGTCGTTCACTGGCCGGTGGCGCCGTCGATGCACTCCCGGAGCAGGTCGGCGTGGCCGCAGTGCCGCGCGTACTCCTCGATGAGGTGCACGAGGACCTCGCGCAGGTTGATCGGGTTGGCCGGGTCGAGGCTGACGAGGTCGAGCGACTCGGCAGCGGCCACGAAGGCGTCGCCGTTCGCAACCTCCTCGTGCCAGCGGGCCCAGGCCTGCGCCACGACGGCGGAGTCACCGGTCGCGTCGGTGAAGTCGGCGTCGCGGTCGTCGACACGGCGGTAGAGGTAGGGCGTGTCCTCCCCGGCCATGACCCGTCGCCACCACGACTGCTCCACCTGCGCGAGGTGGCGCACCAACCCCAGCAGCGACAGCGTCGACGGTGGGACCGAGCGCATCGCGAGCTGTTCCGCCGTCAGGCCGGAGCACTTCATCTCCAGGGTGAGGCGGTAGTTGGTGAGGTAGTCGAGCAGCGTTGTGCGCTCGTCCCCGAGGAGCGAGTCCTGCGACCGGGGGTCGTCCTCGGGGTCCACCCACATGTCGGGATACGTCTTGCCGGCCATGCGACCCATCGTGGGGGTTGGCGCCCGCCGTGCCAAAGGGGATATCGCCGGCCGGCATACGCTCTCGGCGAATCCGCCCGCGGCAGAGGGCCACTCCCGAAGCAAGCCACTGGGTTCACGCTGGGTGCATGACCGACTCACTCACGCCAGCGCTCCTGGACGACCAGCTGTCCATGCAGCTGCTCCACCAGCGGATCATCGTCCTCGGGGCGGAGGTCGACGACCCGATCGCCAACCGGATCACGGCCCAGCTGCTCCTCCTCTCGGCACGGGACCCCCGCGCCGACATTAGCCTCTACGTCAACAGCCCCGGCGGCTCCGTCACCGCAGGCCTTGCCATCTACGACACGATGCGCGTCATCCCGAACGACGTCTCGACCCTGGCCGTGGGATTTGCGGCCTCGATGGGCCAGTTCCTCCTCGGTGCGGGCACCCCGGGCAAGCGATTCGCCCTGCCCAACGCGCGGATCATGATGCACCAGCCCTCCGCCGGCATCCAGGGCACCGCGGCCGATGTCGAGGTCCAGGCCGCCAACCTCAAGGCCGTCAAGCAACGGGTCAACGAGCTGCAGGCCCAGCACACGGGGCAGACCGTCGAGCAGATCACCCGCGACAGCGAGCGCGACCGCTGGTTCAGCGCGGAGGAGGCGGCGGCATACGGCATCGTCGACCACGTCGTCAGCGCCCTGGCGGACGTCCGTCCTGGTGGGGTCGAGCGGAAGGTGGGTCTGCGATGAACGGCTCGACGTCGCACCCGGTGATGAGCAGCTACACCATCCCCTACGTCATCGAGCGGACACCGGCGGGGGAGCGGAGCTTCGACATCTACAGCCGGCTGCTGCAGGAGCGGATCATCTTCGTGGGCACGGAGATCGACGACGGAGTGGCCAATGTCGTCATGGCGCAGCTGCTCCACCTCGCCGACGTCGCTCCTGACCGGGAGGTGTCCCTCTACGTGAACAGCCCGGGTGGGTCGTTCACGGCCCTGATGGCGGTCTACGACACCATGCAGTTCGTCCCGGCCCCGGTCGCGACGTACTGCCTCGGGCAGGCGGCCTCGGCTGCGGCTGTGCTGCTCGCGGCCGGGGAGCCGGGACGGCGCTTCGCCCTGCGGCACTCGCGCGTGCTCCTGCACCAGCCGTCGGCCGGCGGCCAGGGCACGGTGAGCGACCTCGCACTGCAGGCCGACGAGCTGCTGCGCGTCCGCGCGCAGGTCGAGGAGGTGCTGAGCCTGCACACCGGCCGCACCGTCGAGCAGCTGCGGCTCGACACCGACCGCGACAAGGTGCTGACAGCCGATGAGGCGGTGGGGTTCGGCATCGTCGACCACGTCATCGATCGAGCGACGCAAGCCGTCCTCGACCAGGCCTGAACAGCGCCGCGTCGGAGCGCTGAGGTGCATGGGGAGTGCTCCCCATGCGCTCACCGCGCGGTTTCGGGACGAGTCGGACACTCTCGACGTGTATGGACAGGAGCTCACGAGTGGAAACACGCATGCGCAGGAACACGCTCACACACGTCGTCGCCGCAGTCGCCATCGCCTTCGGGGGTCTCGCAGTCGCGACGGCGACAGTGACCGCCACGGCACCGACCGCCCATGCCGACGAGTGCTACTCGTGGCCCCGGACCCTCGCCTCCGGAGCCTCCGGCGCTGACGTCACGCAGCTGCAGGTCCGGGTCGCCGGTTGGGTGCCCCGCGGCCAGGTCATGGGCATCGACGGCTCCTTCGGCGCCCAGACGAAGACGGCCGTCGCCAACTTCCAGCGGGCGTACGGCCTCACCGCCGACGGCGTCGCCGGCGCGGCGACCTTCTCGAAGATCTATGCGCTGCAGGACCCGGACTGCACACCGGTCCACTTCACCTACGCCGAGGCGAGCGAGAACTGCGGCAAGGGGTTCACCGGCACCGCTGCGAACAAGGAGAACATGAAGCGGGCGCTGTGGCGGGCCGAGGCGCTGCGACACCAGCTCGGCGACCACCCACTGCGGGTGACGTCCGGTTTCCGCGACGCGGCCTGCAACGCCTCGGTCGGCGGCGCGAGCAGCAGCGTGCACCTCACGGGCGGCGCGCTCGACCTCGTCCCCGGCGACAGCGCCACCTCGATCTGCAGCATCGCCAAGCAAGCCCGCTACGCCGGATTCGGCGGCATCTTCGGCCCGGGCTACCCGGCACACGACGACCACGCCCACGTGGACATCCGCTCCAGCATCGCCTGGGACGCGGACGCCTGCGCCGGCTGGTGAGGGAGCGCCACGGAGCCGCGGTCACCGAGGTGACCTGCTCCGCGGTGCGGGTCTGCCCGTCGAGGACCGGGCTCGGCGTCGACGGTGAGGTCGGCAGCGGCCCGTGGGGCAGCCTCGTCGACTGAGGTCAACGCCTACCGACGGGGTCGGTGCTGCTCACGCCGCGAGCAGCACCGACCCTGTCGTGTCGGCCACGGTGCCGGTCGGGGTGGTCGCGTCGAGCGGTGCCACGATGCTCGACCCGGCCCGTGAGGTGAGGTCGAGGACGCGGCCGCCGGTCGAGGTCCCGTCGGTGGTGAGGTCTCTCAGCTCGCGATGGGCGGCGCCGACGAGGCCGGTGATGCTCGAGCCGAGCGCGACGCAGACCGCCTCGAGCACCTCGGACGACGGCTCCTTGAGGCCGCGCTCCACCTCGGAGAGGTAGGCGACCGAGATGCCGGCGCGGGCAGCGACCTCGGCGAGGGTGCGGGCCTGGCGCGTGCGCAGGCCGCGCAGCAGCCGGCCGTAGACCTCGCGCAGCAGCGGCATGCGGACGGTGGCCTGTGGGCGCGGTGCGATCTGGGTCATGGCCGTCTCCGATCTCGGTGCGTCCGTCCAGCGTCGCACGGGAGTGCGCAGTCGGCCTCGGTGAAGACGACCGAGGTCGTACGCCGTGGGCGAACTCCCGTTCCGGGGCTCGGGGCGTGGTGAGGGAGAAAGATGTTGACGGCGTGCACTTGGTCGATGAGGCTGTCGGTGCTGACGTCTATGGTCGTCGCACGCCGCACCTCACACGTCTCACCTGCACGAACCACCCGGGGAGCCCTCACATGACCATCACCACCGATGCACGCAACGTGCGCGACCGGTCCACGGCACCGGCCATCGAGGCCGAGCACCTCGTCAAACGCTTCGGCGAGATGACCGCCGTCGACGACGTCAGCTTCTCCGTGCCGCAGGGCACGGTCCTCGGGATGCTCGGCCCCAACGGCGCCGGCAAGACCACGACCGTCCGCATGATGACAAGCCTCACCGTGCCGACGAGCGGTACCGCTCGCGTCGCCGGACACGACGTGGCGAGCGATCCGGAGGCGGTCCGGCGCAGCATGGGCCTCACCGGCCAGTCGGCCACGGTCGACGAGATGCTGACGGGTCGAGAGAACCTCCGGCTCATCGGCTCCCTCTATGGTCTGTCTCGCGCCGACGTGCGCCGGCTCTCCGACGACCTGCTCGAGCGGTTCTCGCTCTCGGAGTCGGGCGACAAGGTCGCGAAGGAGTACAGCGGCGGCATGCGCCGCCGGCTGGACCTCGCCGTGAGCCTCATCGCCGCCCCGCCCGTCCTCTTCCTCGACGAGCCGACGACCGGCCTCGACCCGCGCAGCCGCGTCGAGCTGTGGGACGTGCTGCGCGGCCTCGTCCGCGACGGCACGACGCTGCTGCTCACGACCCAGTACCTCGAGGAGGCCGACCAGCTGGCCGACCGCATCGTCGTCATCGACCACGGCCGGGTCATCGCCGAGGGCACTCCGCTCGAGCTCAAGGACCAGTCCGGCCAGGCCGCGATCGTCCTCACGGTGTCGCACGCCGAGCAACTCGACGAGGCACGCGCGCTCCTGGCCTCGCACGTCACCGACGTGCACGTCGACGTGCCGGCACGCCAGCTCACCGCGCCCGCCGATGGCCTCGCCGACATGACCCGCGTCGCCGCCGTCTTCGACCGCTCCGAGATCGTCCTCGACGACCTCGGCCTGAAGCGCCCGAGCCTTGACGACGTCTTCCTCAGCCTGACCGGCCACCGAGCCGAGCAGGAGACCAACCACACCACCGAGACCGGGGAGTCACGATGAGCCAGTCGTCGTCCACGGGCACGGCCACGCGCGAGACCGTCGCGCCGCCGGCCTCCGAGTACCAGCCGCCGAGCCTCGCGCGCCAGGTCCAGATGATGGTGTGGCGCAACCTCAAGCACACCAGGCGTCAACCCGAGATGCTCACCGACGTCACGATCCAGCCGGTGATGTTCGTCCTGCTCTTCGCCTTCGTCTTCGGCGGCTCCATCGATACCGACAGCAGCTCCTACCGCGAGTGGCTGTTGCCGGGGATCATGGCCCAGACGATGGCCTTCGCCTCGTTCATCGTCGCCAATGGTCTCAACATGGACCTCGAGAAGGGCATCATCGATCGGTTCCGGTCGCTGCCGATCTCGCGCTCCTCCGTCCTCATCGGCCGCAGCGTCTACGCCATCATCCACTCGAGCATCGGCATCTTCGTCATGTCGATCACCGGGCTCGTCATCGGGTGGCGCATCCGCAACGGCTTCGTCGACGGAGTGCTGGCCTACCTGCTGCTCCTGCTCTTCGGCTTCGCGATGATCTGGGTCGGCATCCTCGTCGGCTCGTCGATGCGGTCCGTCGAGGCCGTCAACGGCCTGATGTTCACGACGATCTTTCCGATCACCTTCCTCGCCAACACCTTCGCCCCGACCGAGGCGATGCCTCCGGTGCTGCGCAGCATCGCCGAGTGGAACCCGATCAGCTCCCTCGTCCAGTCGATGCGCGAGCTGTGGGGCAACGTGCCCCCAGCTCCACCCGACGCAGCGCTGCCACTGCGCTACCCCATCATCACGAGCATCACCTGGTCGCTGCTCATCGTGGCGGTCATCGCTCCGCTCGCGGTGCGCGCGTACAACCGGCGTACGACCGACTGAGCACTCAGCCCGGCGGCATGCAGCGGATGACGGTGAGCTCGCCCTCGACCCGCACCTCACCGGCGCCGTAGGGCACGAGCAGCACGTCGCCCCGTCCCACCTCGGTGGGGCGGGGTGAGTCGTGTCCGGCCGGCGTGGTCGACAGCGTGCCCCTGCCCGAGACCACGACGACGACGGCGAAGGCGGCCGCACCCGTCGCCGGCGAGCCGGACGTGGCGCTGAGCACCTCGGCACGGAAGAACTCGGTCGCCCGGGCTGGCAAGGCGTGCCCGGCGCCGGCGACGTCGGTCCACCGAGTCCGCAGGGCGGCGAGGCTCGGGCCGGTCAGCGGGCCGCGGTCGACGCTCTCCAGGGCACGCGACACGCTCAGGCCCAAGAAGGCGTGCGCCTCGTCGAGCCCGAAGCGTCGGTGCTCGAGCATGACCGACAGGTCGGTCGGCTCCTGCAGCTCGAGCACGAGTACTCCGGCGCCGATCGCGTGCGGCTGCCCGCCGGGCACGAGGATCGCGTCCCCGCGGCGCACCTCGATGCGGTTGAGGGCCTCGAGCAGGCGATCGTCCTGCGCCTCGACGAGCGAGGCCAGCTCGTCGGTCGGCAGCTCGTCACGGAAGCCCAGCCACACGCAGGCGCCGGGCTCGGCGGCGAGCACGATCCACGCCTCGGTCTTGCCGTGTGCGCAGTCGAGATGGGCGGCCGCGAAGGCACGGTCGGGGTGGGAGTGCACGGGCAGGCGCTCGCCCGCGTCGAGCAGCTTCGTCAAGAGGCCGGGCTCGATGCCGTGCGTCGCGAGGTGGTCGGGGCCGAGCCAGTGCTCGGGGTCGGCGCCGAGGGCGTCAGGCAGCGGTGTCCCATCGGCGAGGAGGGTGACGCCGTCGCCACCCTCGGCGAAAAGCCGCGTCGTCGACGCCAGCCAGTCCTCGGGACGGTGGCCGTCGAAGTCTGCGGGCACGTCGAGCCCCCGGAACGCGAGAATGCGCTCCCCGCCGCGGTAGAACCGGTGCGGCGTGTTGGGCGGCAGGTGGCTCGGCAGGCGGGTCGGGTCGGACACGGTCGTCTCGGACACGGTGGTGGTGCTCCTCGGGTCGGTGCTCGGGGCGCTCGGCGGGGTCATCGGATCGGTGACCCCCTTCGGACGCCGGACGCTCGCACGATGAGCCGCGTCGGCATGACGACGGTCTGCGCCTGCGACTCGTCGCCGAGCAGGCGGGCGAAGAGCTGCTGGGCGGCCTTCTGTCCCATCGCGGCCGGATCCTGGTGCACGACGGTCACCGGTGGGTCGATGAGGGCGGCGAGCTCGAAGTCGTCGTAACCCACGAGCGACAGGGGCAGCCGCAGCTCGCGCAGGGCCAGCAGCGCGGCGAGGGTGATGCGGTTGTTGCCGGTGATGACCGCGGTGATCGGCTCGGGTCCGCTCGCCCACTGCCTGAGCGCGTCGTTCACTGAGGACGGCGAGTGCGGACCCATGGAGACGCGGGGGCTGGCGGGAAGGCCCAGGCTCTGCTGCGTGGCGATGAAGGCGTCGCGCCGCTGGCGGGCCGTCCAGAACGCCGGGTCGTCGCCGAAGAAGGCGATGTTGCGGTGGCCGTGGGCGACGAGGTGCTCGACGGCGCTGCGGATGCCGCCGTGGTTGTCGCTGAGGATCGTGTCGCGCGGGGTGCCGCGCACCGGGCGGTCCATGTAGACGATCGGGGTGTGGCTGGCCTCGAGCACGGCGTCCGACGACGCGCTCTCGTCGGCGGGCACGACGACGATGCCGTCGACGCGACGGTCCACGAGCGCCTCGATGACGGCACGCTCACGGGACGGCGAGCCCTCGGCGGACGCGGTGATCAACTGGTGCTGACGGATGCGGGCCTCGCGCTCGACGGCGGCGCTGACCTGCGAGTAGAAGGGGTTGGCGAGGTCCTCGACCACGAGGGCGATGGTGAACGTGCGCCCCTGGCGCATGAGTCGGGCCCCGTCGTGGCGACGGAAACCGAGTCGCTCGATGACCGCGCGCACACGCTCGGCCGTGTCGGGGCGCACTCCCGGCTCGTGGTTGACCACGCGCGAGACCGTCTTGACCGAGACGTGTGCCTCTGTGGCGACGTCGGCCATGGTCGGGCGGGCGGCTGTCCGGTGGTCAGACAACGCTGTCATGCCCGCAGTCTGACCATCGAGCGCTCGGATGGCAATCCGAGGCGCTCCTGCCGGCGCCCGTTGGCGGTGTTCTGTCCGATCTGATGTCCTGACCGGACAGGATCGGTTCGCGGTGTTGACGCGCTTTGTCCGCTACGGCGAGTCTCTGCCGGGTCGGAGGTGGCGCGGGGTCGTCGGCGCCGACCTGACATTCGAGCACGGCTCAACGACGAGCACGGAGGAACCCATGTCCCTGAGATCCGGGATCCACAGAGGCGTCATCGCCCTGGCAGTCCTGGCCACGTCGACCGCGGGTGCGGTCGCCGGTCCCGCCCACGCGAGCGCCCTCGGCAGCACTGCCGGGGCGCCGCTCTTCGCACCCACCGCAGACGCGGGAGCCGGTGACTTCTCGACCTCCTTCGAGGCCGGCCAGCCGCAACCGCAGCTCTCGACCGTGGAGGTCGGCGCCAGCGGTCCGCGCCAGCAGAACGTCTCCGGCACGGCCAGCGCCGACGGCAGCCTCCTCGGCTCGATCGTCGGGGTCACGGCGAGCGCCGAGAACGCACCCGGGGAGGTCGCGGCGAACCTCGCCGACGCCAACCCCGACAGCAAGTGGCTCGCCTTCGCGTCGAGCGGCTGGGCGCGCTACCAGCTCGGCACCCCGGCCAAGGCCGTCCGCTACTCGCTGACGTCGGCCAACGACGCCCCGGACCGCGACCCGAAGGACTTCACGCTCCAGGGCTCGTCGGACGGCACGACCTGGACCGAGCTCGACCGCCGGACCGGGATCGACTTCTCGGGGCGCTTCGCGACGCGCTCGTTCAACGTGACGACGCCCGGCACGTATGCGTACTACCGGCTCAACGTCACCGCCATCCACGCCGGCGGCACGCTCCAGCTCGCCGACTGGGACCTCTCCGACGGAAGCACCGGCTCCGGCCCCGCGACGCCGATGAAGACGGTCGTCGGCTCGGGCCCGATCTCGGGCTTCAACCTCAAGCCGCTCGTCGGCTGGACCGGCGTCAAGGCGCTGCGCTACTCCGGTGGCCACACGGCCGACGGCCGCGGCTACGCCTGGAACCGGCTCTTCGACGTCGACCTCCCGGTCAGCTCGAGGACGCAGCTGAGCTACAAGATCTTCCCCGACATGATCGCGGGTGACCTCGAGTACCCGTCGACGTATGCCGCCCTCGACGTCCGCTTCACCGACGGCACGTACCTGTCCGACCTCGGCGCCGATGACGTGCACGGCGTTGCCGGCAGCCCGAGCGGCCAGGGCAAGGGCAAGATCCTCTACGCGAACCAGTGGAACGCCGTCACCCTCGAGGTCGGCAAGGTCGCGGCAGGCAAGACGATCGACCGGGTCCTCGTCGGCTACGACAACACCGGCGGCGCGACGAAGGACACCCGCTTCGGGGGCTGGATCGACGACGTCTCGGTGCAGGGGAACCCGGCGGTCGTCGACGGGTCGGACCTGACCAACTACGTCGACGTGCGACGCGGCTCCAACGCGTCGGGCAGCTTCTCCCGCGGCAACAACCTGCCGATCAGCGCGGTGCCCAACGGCTTCACGTTCTTCACCCCGGTCACGAGCGCGAACTCCCAGACGTGGGAGTACTACTACCAGGCGCAGAACAACTCGGCGAACCTGCCTGTGCTGCAAGGGCTGGCCGTCTCGCACGAGCCGAGCCCGTGGATGGGTGACCGCAACCAGATGTCGGTCATGCCGTCGATCGCGTCAGGCACGCCGACCGGTAGCGCATCGGGTCGCGGTCTCGCCTTCGACCACGCGACCGAGGTGGCACACCCGGACTACTACAAGGCGGTCCTCGCCGGCGGCCTCACCGCCGAGACGGCGCCGGCCGACCACGGCGGGGTCTACCGGTTCACCTTCCCCGCAACGGCGAGCAAGGGCCACGTCGTCGTCGACACCGTCGACGACAACGGCACCTTCACCGTCGACGCGGCCACCGGCACGATGACCGGCTGGGTCGACAACGGCAGCGGCCTGTCTGCCGGCCGCAGCCGGATGTTCGTCTACGGCACGTTCGACCGCGCCGCCACGGCCGTCGGCACCGCGCCGAACGGCCACACCGGCACCCGCTACGCGAGCTTCGACACGAGCACGAACAAGCAGGTCACGCTCAAGCTCTCGACGTCGTTCATCTCGCTCGACCAGGCGAGGAGGAACCACGCCCTCGAGCTCGCCGCCCGCGACTTCGACGCCGTGCGAGCAGCCGCCAAGCAGGCGTGGAACGCCCGCCTCGGCGTCGTCAGCGTCAAGGGCGCCAACGACACCGAGCGGACCACGCTCTACTCCAACCTCTACCGGCTCAACCTCTACCCCAACAGCCAGTTCGAGAACACGGGCACGGCTGCCGCTCCGCGCTACCAGTACGCGAGTCCCGTTGTGGCCAAGAGCGGTTCGGCCACGGCATCCACGACGAACGCCGCCGTCAAGGACGGCAAGATCTACGTCAACAACGGCTTCTGGGACACGTACCGCACGGTGTGGCCGGCCTACAGCCTGCTCTACCCGGAGGTCGCTGCCGAGATCGCCGACGGCTTCGTCCAGCAGTACCGCGACGGTGGCTGGGTCGCGCGGTGGAGCTCACCCGGCTACGCCGACCTCATGACCGGTACGAGCTCCGACGTGGCCTTCGCCGACGCGTACGTCAAGGGGGTCAAGCTGCCCGACCCGCTCGCGGCGTACGACGCCGCCGTCAAGAACGCGACGGTGCTCCCGACGTCGAGCGCGGTGGGCCGCAAGGGGCTCGACACCTCGACCTTCCTCGGCTACACGAGCACCAACACCGGTGAGAGCGTGTCGTGGGGTCTCGAGGGTCTGGTCAACGACTTCGGCATCGGGACCATGGCGGCCAAGCTCGCCAAGGACCCCGCCACCCCGGCGTCGCGACGCGCCCAGCTGCTCGAGGAGTCGGCGTACTTCCTCGAGCGCTCGACGCACTACGGCAACCTCTTCAACCCGAAGGTCGGCTTCTTCCAGGGCCGCGGCGCCGACGGCACGTTCCCGACGAGCTTCGACCCTGAGGACTGGGGCGGCGACTACACGGAGACGAACGCCTGGAACTTCGCCTTCCACGCGCCGCACGACGGCAACGGCCTCGCGAACCTCTACGGCGGCCGTGACGCGCTCGCGAAGAAGCTCGACACGTTCTTCTCGACGCCCGAGACGGCGACGAAGCCCGGCGGCTACGGCGGCGTCATCCACGAGATGGTCGAGGCACGGGACGTCCGCATGGGCCAGCTCGGCCAGAGCAACCAGGTCTCGCACCACATCGCGTACATGTACGACTGGACCGGCCAGCAGTGGAAGACGGCCGAGAAGGTCCGCGAGATCATGCGTCGCCTCTACGTCGGTGGCGAGATCGGCCAGGGCTACCCGGGCGACGAGGACAACGGCGAGATGTCGGCGTGGTACGTCCTGTCCTCGCTCGGCATCTACCCGCTGCAGGTCGGCTCGGCCAACTGGGCGATCGGCTCGCCGAAGTTCGAGCAGGTCCGCGTCAAGCGCACGCAGGGTGACCTCGTCGTCAACGCGCCGGGCAACTCCGAGCGCTCGATCTACGTGCAGGGCGTCACGGTCGACGGCAAGAAGCACAAGAGCGTCTCGATCAGCCAGGACGAGCTCACGGGCCCGACCACGGTCGACTTCGCCATGGGCGCCACGCCGTCCGACTTCGGCTCCCGTGCCCAGGACGCCCCGCCGTCGCTGACGCAGGGCACCGAGGCACCCGCGCCGCTCAAGGACGCCACGGGTCCCGGCCGCGGCACGGCGACGGCGACCGACCTCGCGTCGGGCGGCGACGCCAAGGCGCTCTTCGACAACACGTCGCGGACGTCCGTGGCCTTCACCTCGGGTACGCCGTCGGTGACCTTCGGGCTGTCCGGCGTCGGCCAGCGCGCCACCTGGTACACCGTCACCTCGGGACCGAAGGCCGGCGACCCGTCGGCCTGGCGCCTCGAGGGCAGCAAGGACGACGGCGCGACCTGGCAGACGCTCGACACGCGAGCGGAGCAGGTCTTCCCGTGGCGGGTGCAGACACGCCCGTTCGAGATCGCTCACACCGGGACGTTCACCACCTACCGCCTCGTCGTCACGGCGACGGTCGGCGGCGAGGCCGCGAACCTGTCGGAGCTCGAGCTGCTCACGGACGGCTCCAAGGCACAGAACACCGGGATCACGGTCTCGGCGGCCGAGCCGTTCGAGGTCGCCGAGGACACCGCCTGGAGCGGCGCCGTGGCGACCTTCTCGGGCGGCGTCGGCCAGGGCACCGACTCGGCGGACACGGCCACCGCGACCATCGCGTGGGGTGACGGCACGAGCTCGGCGGGCACCGTCGAGGCCGGCGACCTGGGGTCGTTCACCGTCCGCGGGACGCACACCTGGGCGAAGCCGGGTCCGTACCAGCCCAAGGTCACCGTCACGACGGCGAACGACAGCGGGTCCACCCTGGGTGGCGTCACGGTGCACCAGGCATCCACGCCGGCGTATGCCGCGGGGTTCGACTCCGTCTGCTTCGGCAACGTCGGTGACTCGGTGCCGTGCGACGGCGACCGGGCGGGGCTGTCCCGCGAGGCGCTCGCCGCCGCGGGTGGCGTGCCGGGCAAGCTGCTGACGGTGCCGGGGACGGACCTGAGGTACTCCATGCCCGGCATCCCGGTCGGAGAGAAGGACAACGCGACCGGCGCCGGGCAGACCCTGCCGGTGACCCTCGCACCGGGCGCGACGAAGCTGTCGCTCATCGGCACCGCCACCCAGCGCAACCAGGACACCACCGCGACCGTGCGCTTCACCGACGGCTCGACGACGAACTACAAGGTGCAGTACGGGGACTGGTGCGGCTCGCCGCAGTTCGGCAACGTCGTCGCCATCGAGATGGCCTTCCGTCTCAACGGCACGGGCACCGACAGCTGCCGGGCCAAGCTCTTCGCCACCGCGCCGCTCACGGTGCCGGCCGGCAAGACGGTCGAGTCGGTGACGCTGGCGGCGCAGACCGGTGACCCGGCGTCGGCGGGACGGATCCACGTCTTCGCGGTGGCCGACAACGGTTCAGCCCTGAAGGTCGCGGCTGCCGGGGACGGCACGGCGGCGACGGGCGCTGACACGGACGTCGCACTCGGTACGGCGTCGGGCGGCGTCCCGGGGCCGTCGGGCTACACAGCCCGCGTCCAGTGGGGTGACGGCAGCGTGACGGAGGACGCAACCGTCACGGTCGGCTCCGACGGCACGGCCGAGATCTCGGGTGGTCACACCTGGGCCGCGGCCGGCACCTACACGGTGCGCGTGCTCGTGTCCGACTCGCGGTCCGACGTGCTGAGCTCGCACACGGTCACGGTCGGGTAGCCGCGAACGCGGTGCGGGGACACGCCCCTCGCACCCAACCGTCGAAGGGCCACGAACCGGGTCGCAACGCCCCGTTCGTGGCCCTTCGACGGCCTCGGCCGACCTCGGCCGACCTCGGCCGAGGCGGTCGAGGTCAGTCGAGGCGGTCGAGGCGGCCGACGTCAGCCGAGGTTGTGGTCGAAGTCCATGTGGTGGGTCCCGTCGGCGTCGACGTGCAGACGGACGGTTCCCTCGATGCCGGCCAGCTCGTCGGTGCCGCTGCCCGGCACGATGAGGCCGTACTCATGGGCCCGGTCGGTGCCGCTCGTCGACGCCGCGTGCACGAAGTTGAAAGAGCCGCGACGCCCGGCGACCGTGCCCTCGAAGGACTCCAGCGCGACGTACGTGCCGATGCCCGAGGTCTGGTCGAACGCCGACGTGAACTGGGTGACGCTCCGTCCCTGCACGTCACCGGCATAGGTCTTGCGCATACGGAGGTGTCCGGTGGGCAGGGCCGTCGTCACGTCGGGGGCGTAGTCCGTGACGTCGAAGTCGGACGTCGTGAAGGTCGAAGTGCTCAGCATGGGCCGACGCTATCGCCCGGGTTGGCGTCGGGTCAGAGGTCCTCGAGCGTCAGAGGTCCTCGAGCGTCAGAGGTCCTCGAGCGTCACAGGTCCTCGAGCGTCAGAGGGCGCGCATCCGGTTGTTGCGGGGCTGGTGCTCGACCTCGGCGAGGCCGAGCTCCTCGAGCAGCGGCGGCAGGTACATGCCGACCCGGCCGCGATAGCCCTTGCGCAGGCCGTACCACCCGCCGACCGGATTGGTCTCCGACCGCGCCCACGCCTCCACCGTCCCCTCCTTCGCCGGCTTCTGCTCGTCGGCGGCCCCGAGCGGCACCCAGTCGCCCTGCTCCCTGAGCCAGTTGTGGAGGTCGTCGACGACGCGGGCGTCGTACGTCAGGCGCGTGGATCCCACCTGGCAGACCAGCTGCGCCGGCTCCGCGCCGTCGTCGCGGTGCATCGCGTACTCCGACGTGCCCGGCGGCGTGCGAAGGATCCATGGGTCGTCGATGCTTCCGGTCCCACTCACGGGTGTCCTCCTGGCCTGGGTGTCGGTGTCGTCCCACCTTTGTACTCCCACGACCGGACAGTGGACGCACGAACGCTGCGGCCCGCCACCGAGGAGGGGATGGCGGGACGCAGCGCACGTGGGTGGGTGCTCCGGGTCGGCTTCGTCGACGAACCGTGTGCAGCCCCTGAGTAACCTAGGTGCGCGCCGGGGCGCGTTGGGTAAAGGGCGGGTCAGGAAATCCTGAGAGCCAGCCGGGAGTCCCGGGCTCGCTCAGGAGGTGCTGGCCGTCGTGTAGACCGCCTGCTCGACCGAGCCGAAGTACGGGCCGTACATGGCGTCCTTCTCGCCGCGATAACCGAACGAGTTGAGCGAGTTGAGCCGGCCGCCCGTGATCCAGCCACCGCCCGACGAGCCACCGGTCATGGTGCAGGGGAGCCGGTTGTCGGTCGAGCCGTTCGTGTCCTTGGTCGTGGGACCCGAGCAACGCCACAGCGTCTGTCCGTCGTAGGGGCTCGCCTGGGGGTAGCCGTACGCGTCGAACGTCAGGTTGTAGCCGAGGTTGAACGCGATCGGGTAGGACCCGCCGACCGTGCCGACGAGCGTCTTGCCGGCCAGCGGGTTCATCACGGCGAAGCCGATGTCGTGGTTGAAGTCACCGCTCGTGCGCCATTCGGTGGACGTCAGGAGGGTCTTGGCCGTGAACGTGCCGTAGGGCCTGGCGCCGTTCTCGTACTTCGGCACGAAGGCGAAGTTCGTCACGTAGGCGCCGGGGCCCTCGTTGACGCAGTGCCCGGCGGTCGTGACGAGCGAGTTGTTGCCGCTCTGGGTGACGGTGCCGGAGCACACGTAGTTGAGGCCGCCCTCGGTGAAGAAGACCTTGCCGAAGAGGGCCGTCGTCGGCACCTGGACCGCCGTCGCCCCGCTCGTGCCGCCACCAGGCCTGCCCTTGAGGGGCACGTACTTGTTCTCGCGCGGGATGGCGCTCTTCATCCGCCCCGTCGTCCAGTAGGCGGTGATCCGCTGCTGCTCGGCCTTCGTCGTCGCGGCCGCATGGCTGTCGACGTGGCCGCCCGTTCTCGCCGCGGTCGCCGTCGGGGCCGCGGAGATGGTGAGCGCCAGGGCCCCGGCACCCAGTGCCGCCGTGGCGGTCTTGAGGATCGTGCGCATGTGCTTCCTCCGGTCAAAGGGAGACCGCCGGCCAACCCCCGAATGGCGGCCCGGCTCGAAGGCTAGGCGCCGCAGGTGCCGCCCAGTGTGCAATGAAGGTAAAGAGCCCGTCAGGATTTCCGCCGGCCGCCCGCCGCCGGCCGCCCGCCGCCCGCCGCCGGCCGCCCGCCGCCGGCCGCCCGCCGCGGGTAGGGTGCCCGCGAGACCCCGGACGCCGGACGCGTCAGCCGGCCTGCGACCTCAGCCAGGTGATGTCGGCGCTCTGGCCCTCGAGTCCACCGGGTGTCTCGCACACGACCGGCGCCCCGGCCGAACGGATGACGTCGGCCAGCGCCTCACCGTCGATCCGCCCGGAGCCGAAGTTCGTGTGCCGGTCGGCGCCCGAGTCGAACTCGTCCCGCGAGTCGTTGGCGTGCACGAGGTCGATGCGTCCGGTGATGGCGCGCACCTCGTCGACGACGGTCCCGAGGTCGTTGCCGCCGGCGTGGGCGTGGCAGGTGTCGAGGCAGAAGCCGACGTTCTCACTCCCGGACGCCTGACCGATCGCGTCCCACAAGCGGGCGATGGCCTCGAGCCGGCGGGCCATGGCGTTGTCGCCGCCAGCGGTGTTCTCGATGAGCAGCGGCACCGGCAGGTCGAGACCGTCGATGCACTTGCGCCAGTTGTCGACGCCCTTCGCCGCGTCCTCGTCGGCGCCGAGGTGCCCGCCGTGCACGATGACGCCCTTGGCGCCGATCTCGCCGGCGGCCGTCAGGTGCTGCTGGAGCAGCTTGCGCCCGGGGATGCGGATGCGGTTGTTGAGGCTCGCGACGTTGATCGGATAGGGCGCGTGGACGTAGAGGTCGATGCCTGCGGCCGCGGCATCCGCCTTGAGCGCCTCCGCGCCACCGGCATACCGGATGACCGGGCCCTTGTAGCTCTGCGGGTCACCGAGGAAGAACTGCGAGAGGGAGGCGCCGCGTGCCCTGGCCTCCGCGATCGGGTCCTCCTGGTCGACGTGCGCACCGATGTGTAGGGCCATGGCGCCAGCGTATGCCGCCGGGCCGACACCAGTTCCTCTGCCCGTGTCGAGGTGGCGGGCTCCCGTTCGACGTCGTGGTGAAAGGGCCCGCAGGGGCCGTCCGGAACCTCCAGCGAAGGAAGACCGATGAGCACCACGACCGCCACCGCCCGCACCGTGCAGCAGTCCGCGACGCCCACCCGCCGCCAGTGGATCGCGCTGGGTGCCCTGGCCCTGACCGCCCTGCTCCTCAGCCTCGACGTCAGCGTCCTCTACCTCGCCCTGCCCGAGCTGTCCGCCGACCTCGGCGCGAGCACGACGCAGCAGCTCTGGATGCTCGACATCTACTCGTTCGTCCTCGCCGGCTTCCTCGTGACGATGGGCGCGGTCGGGGACCGCATCGGCCGCAAGCGGCTGCTGCTCATCGGCGCCGTTGCGTTCGGCATCGCGAGCGCGGCCGCCGCGTACGCCTCGAGCCCCGGCCAGCTCATCTTCTGGCGGGCCGTGCTCGGCGTCGCCGGCGCCACCCTCATGCCGTCGACGATGGGCCTCATCCGCACCATCTTCACCGACGAGAAGTCGATGATGACCGCGATCGGTGTCTGGTACTCGTGCTTCATGGGCGGCATGGCCGTCGGTCCGCTCGTGGGTGGCGTCCTGCTGGAGCACTTCTGGTGGGGATCGGCGTTCCTGCTCGGCGTCCCGTTCATGGTGCTGCTCGTCGTCGTCGGCCGCCGGGTGCTCCCGGAGTCCGACCGCCGGGCGGGCGCGCCGGTCGACCTGGCCAGCTCGGTCCTGTCCCTGGCCGCGATCCTGCCGGTCATCTACGGCTTCAAGGAGATGGCCCGTGGTGGTGACGCGACGACGTCGCTGCTCACGATGTCGCTCGGCTTCGCGCTCGGCATCGTCTTCGTCCGCCGCCAGCGCCGCATCGCCAACCCGCTCGTCGACCTCGCGCTCTTCCGCAGCCGCGCCTTCTCCACGGCCCTCGCGGTGATGCTGGTCGGCGGTGTCGTCATGGCGGGGGTGTCGTACCTCAGCTCCCAGTGGCTCCAGCTGGTGGCGGGCCTCGAGCCGCTCGGCGCGGGTCTCTGGATGCTCCCGGCGAACGTCGCCCTGCTCATCGGTGCCTCGTCCTCGGCCCGCATCGCGCAGCGGCTCGGCACGGCACGCACCATGGCCACCGGCCTCCTCGTCTGTGCCGCCGGTCTCACCCTGTACACGCAGGTCGGCCCGGCCAGTGGCCTGGGTCTGCTCGTCTTCGGGATGTGCCTGGCCTCCTTCGGGATCATGCTGCCGTCGACGCTGACGATGGGCGTCATGATGCAGTCGGCGCCGCCCGAGCGCGCCGGCTCGGTGGCCTCGATGTCGGAGACCTCGGGCGAGTTCGGGATCGCCATCGGCATCGCCGGGCTGGGCTCGCTCGCGACCTTCGTCTACCGCGACCAGCTGACGCCGTATGCCGCGGCGCACGCCTCCGACGCCACGACGTCCGCGCTCGACTCCCTTGCCGGGGCCGTCCAGACGACGACCACCCTGCCCGCGGCGGCCGGCCAGGAGCTGCTCAGCGCGGCACAGGCAGCCTTCACGACGAGTCTCGACGTGGTCGCCGGCGTGGGAGCCGCACTCTTCGTCGCCTGCGCAGTCATCGCCCTGCGAGTCCTCCGCTCACGGTGAGGACCGGCGACGGGGCCGGCGGTCAGCGACCGCCGGCCCGGAACGGCCCCGTCACCGCAGGGCCGTTCCGGATGTCGGCCCTGCATTGCATAACCGGACCTTATGTAGTCAATAATGTCGGGATGAGCTCCTCGCGCTTCCCCGCCGTCGTCGACGAGATCACGGTCCGACTCATCGCGGCCGTGGTGCTCGTCATCGCTGTCGTCGCCCTCGCGACCTCCCAGTGGTGGCTGTATGCCGTGCTGGCCGTCGACTTCACGCTGCGAGCCGCACTGGGACCCTCCGCCAGCCCCATCGCCCGGCTCGTGCAGCGATGGATCCGACCCGTTCTCCGCGCGCCCAAGCGGCCCACGGCTGGTCCGCCCAAGCGGTTCGCGGCGGCCATCGGCGCCGTCATGACGGTCGCCGCCACCGCCCTCTGGATCGTCGGCCTCGTGACCGGGTCGACCGCCGCGAGCACCGGTGTCGTCGTCATCGGCGTCGTCATGGTGCTCTTCCCGGCGCTCGAGTCCGTCCTCGGCGTCTGCGTCGGCTGCACCCTCTTCTCGGGCCTCATGCGGGTCGGGCTCATCCCCGAGGAGGTCTGTCTCGACTGCGCCGACATCACGCGTCGACGCAGCGCGACGTCCACCGCGCAGTCCGTGGGCTGACGCCTCAGCCCGCGGCGGACCTCAGCTTCTCGAGGAGCGGACCGGCGGCCTCGTCGAGGAAGCGCTCCTGGGCCTCGCCGCCGATCTGCACGAGCGCGATGTCGGTGAACCCGGCCTCCCAGTAGGGTCGCACGGCCTCGACGACCTGGTCGAGGTCGGGCCCGCACGGGATCGACTCCGCGACGTCCTCGGGGCGCACGAACTGCGTGGCCCCGGCGAAGCCCGCTGGGGTGGGCAGGTCCGCGTTGACCGGCCAGCCGCCACCGAACCAGCGGAACTGCTCGTGCGCCCGGGCGACCGCTGCGTCCCGGTCGGGGTCCCAGCAGATCGGGATCTGGCCGATGGCCCGGGCGCCGGAGCCGATGCGCTCGGCGCCGTCGGTGCGGTTCCAGGTCTCGACGAGGCTCGCCTCCGGCTCGACCGCAATCATGTGGTCGGCGAGCGGGGCCAGCCGCTCGATCGACGCGTCGCCGCTGACGGCGACGGCCACCGGCACGAGGATGTCGGGCACGTCCCACACGCGTGCCGAGTCGACGTCGAAGTAGTCCCCGTGGTGCGTCACGAGCTCGCCGGAGTGCAGCGCCCGGATGATCTCGATGGCCTCCACGAGCATCTCCTGACGCGTCACGACGCCCGGCCAGCCCTCGCCGACCACGTGCTCGTTGAGGCTCTCGCCGCTGCCCAGCCCGAGGGTGAAGCGGCCGTCGGCGAGCAGCTGCATCGTGGCGGACTTCTGGGCGACGACGGCCGGGTGGTAGCGCATCGTCGGGCACGTCACGTAGGTCATGAGCTCGACGCGCTCGGTGGCCTGCGCCACGGCGCCGAGGACCGACCACGCATACGGGGCGTGGCCCTGCTCGGTCAGCCACGGCGAGTAGTGGTCGCTCGACACCTCGAAGTCGAAGCCGACCTGCTCGGCGCGGGTGGCCCAGCGCACGAGGTCCTTGGGGCCGCTCTGCTCGGTCATCAGGGTGTATCCGAAGTTCGTCACGCGTCCGTCGTACCCGATGAACCGCAACCATCACGACCGCTGTCGAGGGTTGCCGCCTTCGTGGGGAGGCCGGGCCGGCACGCCGGCGTACAAGGTGTGTCCACAGTTGTGGACAGGACTGTGGATCTGTGGTCAGTCCGGTCGGTGCCGGCTGAGGAACCCGCGGATCGCCTCTCGGGGCCGGTCCCGCAGCTCGGCGCCGTGCGTGAAGGCCGCGACGTCGTAGTCGAGCTCACCGAGCAGGTGGGCGGTCTGCTGCGTCATCCGGAAGTCCGTGCAGAACGACTTGATCGGCCAGCGCAGCCCCCGGACGTTGAAGATGGCGTCACCGGTGATGAGGGTGTTCGAGTTCTCGTGGAGCAGCGACACGTGCCCGGGGGAGTGCCCGGGGGTGTGGACGACCCGCAGTCCGCCGGCGATCGGCAGCACCTCGCCGTCCACCATCTCGTGCTCGACGACGATCGGCGGGAAGTCCTTCCCGGGCCGTGAGAGGCGGGAGAAGAGCCGGCCCAGCAGGAAGCTGGGGTCCCGCGGCGGGGAGGACCCCCCGGCGGCGTAGGCCGCGTCGTCGCGGTGGACGGTGAAGCGGCGCCCCGTCTCGCGGGCCACGTGCGCTGCGCCGCCCGCGTGGTCCGGGTGGGCGTGGGTCAGCACCAGCCGGGTCACGTCCGAAGGTGCGGAACCGATGGCGCCGAGCGCCGCGATGACCTTGGGACCGGAGCGCTTCACGCCCATGTCCACGAGGGTCACCTGGCCGTCGTCGTCGCGCAGGATGAAGCCGTTGACGAGGTCGCGCACCAGCGGGATGCGCCAGACGCCGGGAGCGAGTGGAACCACGAGGTCCTTGGCCATGGCCCGACCCTAACCGGCTGCACCGCGCCGCGCCGAGTGATGCCGGACGCCCCGGTGGGTAGGAGCCGACAGTGGTGGGAAGCGCCACCCAGAGACCCGAACGCCCCGGACCGGGGCGACCAGAGGAGGACCACGTGGCCAAGCGAGTCGCATTTCTCGTCGCGAACGAGGGCATCGAGCAGGTCGAGCTGACCGAGCCGTGGAAGGCCGTCACCGACGCCGGGCACGAGGCGGTCCTCGTCGCTCCCGAGGGCGGCGAGGTCCAGATGTTCAACCACCTCGACAAGGGAGACACCCAGAAGGTCGACGTCTCGCTCGCCGACGCCAAGGTCGACGACTTCGACGCGCTCGTCCTGCCGGGCGGCGTCGCCAACCCCGACAACCTCCGGATGCACGAGGACGCGGTGGCCTTCGCCCGCGAGGCCCTCGCGTCGGGCCTCCCGGTGGCGGCGATCTGCCACGCGCCGTGGACTCTCGTCGAGGCTGGAGTCGTCGAGGGCCGCCGCCTCACGTCCTGGCCGAGCCTGCAGACCGACATCCGCAACGCCGGTGGAGAGTGGGTCGACGAGTCCCTCGTCGTCGACGGCAACCTCATCACGAGCCGCAAGCCCGACGACCTGCCCGACTTCTGCGGCGCGGTCGTCGAGGCCCTGGAGCACGGCTCCGCCTCGAAGACCTCGGGCACCCAGGGCTGACCGGCCCGCCACCACGCCGCTCCCAGCGGCCTACGACCGCCACCCCTCCCGGACCCCTGATGGGAGGGGTGGCCTCCGTGCAGGCCCCAGATAGCCTGTGGCTCAGCCGAACCCGTGGCGAGCCAGCGGTGGAGCAGCTCCCGCGCCTCGTAGGCGAGGTGCGACAGGAGGGTGCCGGTGAGCAGCCCCGAACCGCAGCTCGTGCAGGTGGTCCGTCAGCTGCCTCCTCGTCCACGGCACGCACACGCCCGCCCGATCGGTCGGTCGGTCGTATGCCTCTGCCACGACCAGGGCGGGCGGCATACGCTCCGGGTCATGAACGGGGACGACGCAGCCGTCGAGGCGCTCAGGGCGCTGATCCGCATCCCGACGGTCTCGGACTGGGACCCGGCGCGCGAGGACCGGGCAGCATTCGAGTTGCTCCTCGCCGAGCTGCGCCGGCGCTTCCCGCGCCTCCACGCCGCGTGCGAGGTGGAGCGGATCTGTGGGGACGCGCTGCTCGTGCGCTGGCCGGGTCGTACGCGTGAGGCGCCGGTCGTGCTCATGGCGCACCTCGACGTCGTGCCGGTCGACGACCCCACGACGTGGACGCACCCACCCTTCGACGCCGACTCGCCGACGGCCAGGTCTGGGGCCGTGGGACGCTCGACTGCAAGGGGTCGCTCGTCGCGACGTGCCAGGCCGTCGAGGACCTCGTCGAGGCCGGCGTGGTCCCCGGGCGTGACGTGTGGCTGTCCTTCGGCTGCAACGAGGAGGTGTCGGGAGACGCTGCGAAGGACGCCGTGGCGATCCTGCGGGAGCGCGGGGTCGAGCCGTGGTTCGTCATCGACGAGGGCGGCGCCATCGTCCAGAGCGCGCTCCCGGGCGTCGACGTCCCCCTCGCCGTCATCGGCGTCTCCGAGAAGGGCACCGTCGACGTCGAGCTCACGGCTCGGGGCGACGGCGGCCATGCCTCCGCGCCGCGCCGGATGGGCGCGACCACCCGGCTCGCGCGAGCGATCCTGCGCCTGGAGAGAAAGCCGTTCCCCAGCCACCTGCCGGACGCGACCGTCGACATGCTCGAGCGCGCCGGCGCCCACGCGCGTATGCCGTATGCCCCGGTCTTCCGCCGTGCCCGCCGGCTGCGGCCCATCCTCTCCCGGGTTCTTCCCCGGCTGGGTCACGAGACGGCAGCCCTGACGCGGACGACCGTGGCCGTCACCCAGCTCTCCGGCTCCGCCTGAGCGAACGTCATCGCAGCGACCGCGCGGGCCCACGTCAACATGCGCGTGATGGTCGGGGAGACCGTCGACGGGGCCGTGGTCCGGATTCGCAGGACCATCAAGGACGCCCACGTCGAGGTCACGCTGGTCAGCGGCGACGAGCCGAGCCCCGTCTCGCCGGTGGATGACACGGCATACGCCCTTCTCGAGTCGACGCTGGGAGAGGTCTTCCCCGGGACCGTCGCGGTGCCGTACGTGATGCTCGCGGCCACGGACTCGCGCCACTTCCACCGGGTGTGGCCCCGCGTCTACCGCTTCACTCCGTTCCGGATGACCGACTCCCAGCGTGCCTCGATCCACGGCGTCGACGAGCGCATCGCTGTCGACGACCTCCACGACGGTATCGCGTGGTACCGGCGCCTCATCGAGCAGTTATGAGGGAGAAGAGGATTCGCATGTCAGACAGCACGGCCGTCTCGAACACCGCCCGGTTCGTGGCCAGCAGCCCGACCATCGGTCAGCTCACGGTCCACTGCCGTCGTGCCCGTCTGAGCACGTCGTCGGCGACCTGGGTCACCGACGTCCCGCGCTGCTCCGCCTCGCTCATGAGCAGCTCGTAGGCAGTCCCCATGTCGACGCCCTGCAGGTAGGCGAGCGCCCCCTTGGCCTGCTCGATGACGACACGACCGAGGAGTGCCTCACGGAGGGACTCGGTGATGTGGCGCTGGTCGATCGACTGGCTCTGCAGGATGACGATCGTCGACATGTCGGTGAACGCCTGGGCCATCTCGCACTGCGAGTCGTCGAGTGGGGCGTCGCTGCGGGTGAAGACGTTGAGCGCCCCGAGGGCCCGGCCCTGCCAGAGCAACGGGAAGGCATGCACCGCAGCGAAGCCCGCACGCACGATCGCCTCACCCGCGACCGGCCAGCGCAGCTGGATCACGCTGGCACCGCGAGCGACGACCGGGGCGGCCGAGCGGTAGCACTCGACGCACGGACCTTCGTCCCGCCCCACCTGCAGGGCCTCGAGCTCCGCGACCCCGTGTGACGTGGACACGAGCAGCTCGAGGGAGGCGTCGGGCGCCTGCACGATCAGGCCCATCGCATCCACGCCGAGGGAGGACGAGCCGTCGCGCAGCAGGCGCGCCAACAGATCGGTCACGTCGTGCACGTCGACCATGGCCGCTGTGGCCTCGGCGAGCACCTGGCTGGTCGGTTTCGGGTTCATTCGGGGTCCTTCGTCGTCGGGCCCGTGTCGGTGAAGTCGAGCGTACGGTCGAGGACGAGCATTGCGGTCGCCTCCACGGTGGTGTCGTGCGAATAGGCATGCGCTCGAATGACGGCCATGGCGTCCAGGGGGCTCATCCCCAGCTGGGCGACGACCATCCCGACGGCCTGGTGCACCTTCTGCCGAAGCACCCACGGCCCCACGTCGTCGGTCAGCAGCGCCTCGTGCCCGAGCAGCGCCGCCCCGACCGCGTCGGCGAGGAACTGGGCCAGGACGGGATCGCCGTCCACGGCCTCGGCAGACTCGTCATAGACGATGACGACGCCGAGCGCACGGTCGTCAGGTCGCATCGGCGCGGCGCACACCCAGAGCTCGCCGAGCTCGTCCCGCGCGCTCGACGAGAACTGCTCCCACGGTGTGGGGTGGCGCAGGTCGGCCGTCACGACGCGACGCGACGTGAAGGCGTCCCAGCCGGGGCCCTCACCGAGCACCTCCTGGAGGCCGTCGAGCCGCGCGACCGTCGCGTCGCTCGCGCAGAGCGTCATCCGGTCGGGCTGGTTGTACCCCAGGGTGATGGCAGCCCCCGCTCCCCCGAAGACGCCCACGAAGGCGTTGCAGAGGCGAGCAGCCAGCGGAAGCCGGTCGACGTCGCGCGCGATGCCGCGCGTCAGGGCCGCGAGGATGGCGGCACGGTGCCGCGGGTCGGGACCGACGTAGTCATCCGTCATCGGCCGCCGGCCTGGTGGGCACGGACGCCGAGGCGTACCCGGGCGGGTGACGCACGGTGAGTCGCTCCTCGAAGGTGGTGGTGATCAGGCTGCTGCAGGATCACCGATCAATTCTACGCCGCAGGGCCGCCACCGCACGGTGGGCTGCGACGTGACCGCGACGGCGATCCGGTGGTGTCATGGAGTCATGGACATGCCGAAGCACAGCGACGAGGCCAAGGCCCGCTTCCGCTCCCTCGTGACGCCGGCGCCCGGCGTGGAGGTCAAGCCGATGTTCGGCAGTCTCGGTGCCTTCGTCAACGGCAACATGTTCGCCGGTCTGTTCGGGCGGGACGTCGGGGTCAAGCTCGACGATGCGGGCCTGGAGGAGCTGCGTGCCCTGCCCGGCAGCGGCCCCTTCGGTCCCGAGGGCCGGCCGATGGGTGGTTACCTGTCGCTCCCCGCCGACCTCGACGACAGCCTGCAGGCAGCATGGGTCGACCGAGCCCGCGACCATGTCGCGACGTTCCCGCCCAAGGTCAAGAAGCCGAAGACGTCGTGAACCCCTGTCAGTACGGGGGTGGTTGCGGCTCAGGCACTTCGGGCCGCGCGGCGACGCCGTCGCGCCAGTTCTTGGGATAGGTGGTGTGCCGGCGGCCGGTGAGCATGGTCCATTCGAGCCCGTCCTCGGCGACCGGCTGGGAGGCCCAGATGCGCTCGGTCTTGACCGTGTGGTGCATCCGGTGCTTCGCGTAGAGGTTGTCGACGGCCGTCGCGCCGACCGGCCATGGCGTCTCGTGATCGAGGTCGCAACGCGTGGCCACGACCTCGCAGCCCGGCCCGCGGCAGGTGCCGTCGACGGCTCGCACGTGCTCGGCCATCGCGGCGGTCGGTCGGTAGGCATCGGTGGCTCGTGACAGGGCGCGGCCCGTGGTCACGTCGACGGGCAGGGTGCGCCAGACCGAGCCGGGGCGGGCTATCACCTCACGGGCGTGCGCGGCGGTGACCCAGCCGTGTCCCGGGAGCTCGCAGGCGGCGTCGGAGTCTCCGGTCGCAACCTCGAACGGCACGACGAGCCACACGAGGCCAACCGCTCGTCCCATTACGGGGCCAGCGATGTGGACGGATGTGTCTGACTGGGCGGACTCGGCCGACTCGGCGGAGTCCGCCGCGGTGGAGGAGACGGCCGCTCCCGCGGTGGCTGGGTGCGACCCGGCGATCCCCCGGGAGTACAGGTGGCCGCGGAGCAGCGCCTCGGTTGCGAGGTCGCAGCGAACCTGATCCAGCGTGCGATCGTCACCCGTGCCACGCAGGGCTCGCGCCTCGGCGTCGAGCCGGTCTGTGATCGCTGCGACCGCGTCGGCGTCGGCGACCACGGTGAGGCAGCCCATGCCGTCCTCGGTGAGTCGCCCGAACACGCCGCGCCGTGACCTTGCGTGCGCCCGCCGCTCGGCAGCGCCCCGCTGGTCCACCGAGGCCACGGCGCGCCGCAGCCGGCTCATGAAGGTGCGGTGCGGCACGCGTTGTCCGTCGTGGCTGGGAGCCAACACCGCTTCCGCGACGGCCGTGACGTCGGCATCGGAGACGGATGCCGTCTCGCTCACGACCTGCAGAGCGCGGTGGAGCGATGTCTCGCCGGTGCGCAGGGCAGCGAGGACGACCCGGTGGCGCCTCGGGGAGGTCGCGAGCACCAGCCGCCTGGCGACCTCGCCTGTGCCCACACCGGTCGCCATGGCGATCTCCTCGGTCACGACTCGATCGGGCGAGACGTGCACGGACGCCGCTGAGATCTGCTGCGACTCGATGGTGTGCAGAGCGCCATAGGCGACGAGCAGCCGGGCCTCGAGGCGAGCCTTCTCGAGCTCGAGGGCCTCGATGGTCGAATCGGAAGGGGTCTCGCCCGGCTATGGACGATGAATCGGCTTGTCCCGCAGGCCATCTCAGGCGGGGCTCGCACATGGGCGATGCGCCCGGGCACCCGTCCGTCCCTGGGAACCCATAGGGTCGGGGCATGGGGCGAGCGCGACTGACGGTGGCCGGAACGCCGGTCGGGGACGTCGGCATCATCGTTCACACTCCCGTGGGGACGCGCCGCAGCGACTCCTTGCCGCTGCTCGTCGCGCACGACGGGCCGGAGTACTCCCGCCGCGCCCACCTGCTCTCGGTGCTGCGCAGAGCCACCACCGAGGGACGTGTCCCGCCGACCCGCGTCGTGCTGCTCGAGCCCGGCCCACGCAACGAGCGGTATGCCGCCAACCCTCTCTGGGCCGAAGCGCTCACCGCGCACGTGCTCCCGGTGGTGCGGACGGCATACGCGGTCGACGGGTCGCCCACCCTCATGGGGGCGAGCCTCGGGGCGCTGGCGTCGCTCCAGGCGGAGTGGATCCACCCGGGGACGTTCGGCGCGCTCTTCCTCCAGTCGGGGTCCTTCTTCCGCAGACGGGTCGACGACGAGGAGGACTTCGAGTTCTGGGACCGGGTCACCGCCTTCGTCACGCGAGTGCGACGGGCGCGCCGGCCTCGCACCGGCGCGCCCATCGTCCTGACGTGCGGCACCGACGAGGGCAACCTGACGAACAACCGCCTGATGGCGCAGGCGCTCAGCGCAAGCGGGCACGACGTGTCGTTCACCGAGCTGCCGGGCCGACACGACTGGCGCTCGTGGGAGGCAGCGTTCGACCCGCACCTGCTCGACCTGCTCGCCCGTCCCTGCACGCACTGACCCGGCGACAGATGCCCTCGTTCCTGCAAGGATCGCAGTCGATGGCCCGACCCCGACGGTAGGAGCAGCACGATGACCGAGACCGCTCAGCAGCAGGACCCGTCCACCCCGTCGAGCACCTCGTCCACTCGGACGCACCTCGTCGGGCTCCTGCTCGGTGCCGAGGAGGACTGGCCCACGGCGTTCGAGGCGCTCCTCGCGCTCGTCGGCCCGATCACGACCGACGACGGCGTCACCCACGAGCTGACGAGCGAGCGTCTCACCATCGAGCCGTTCGACCTGCGCCAGCCGGTGCGGACCGAGCTCGTCATCGACCGCCTCGCCTACTGGTACTACCACCCCCGGGAGTGGCTCAAGAAGGCCGCGCTCATGGACGACACCTACCTGCTCAACAGCCCGTTCACGTTCCAGTCGATGGAGAAGCACAGCGCCTACGTCGCCCTCATGCGGCTCGGGCTCAAGGTCCCCGAGACGTGGCTCGTGCCGTACAAGCACCCCGTCGACAACGTCCGTTGGGCCTACACGTCCGCGAAGTACAACCGGCCCTTCGACCTCAAGGCGATCGCCAACCGGCTCGGCTACCCGATGTACATGAAGCCCTTCGACGGCGGTGGCTGGCGGGGCGTCTCCCGGATCAACGACGAGAAGGACCTCATCAAGGCCTACGACGACTCCGGCGAGATGCTCATGCACCTGCAGTCGACCGTCGAGTACGAACACTTCGCCCGGGCCCTGTCGATCGGTCCCGAGACGATGGTCATGGACTTCCGTCCCGAGCAGCCGATGCACAACCGGTATGCCGTGAGCTACGACTTCCTGCAGCCCTCGGCAGGCAAGCAGGCCGCCGCGATCAGCCGCATCGTCAACGCGATGTTCGGCTGGGAGTTCAACTCCTGCGAGATGCTCGTGACGGGTGACGACGTCTACCCGATCGACTACGCGAACGCCTGTCCCGACGTCGCGGTCACGTCGCTGCACTACTACTTCCCTTGGGCCATCAAGGCCCTCGTGCGCTGGTCCACCTTCTGCGTCATCACTGGCCGCCGCGGCCCGATGGACCTCGAGATGCGCCGCTACTTCGACGTCGCCGACCGCGACGACCTCACCGACGAGCAGAAGCTCGACGAGTTCCTCGCGATCGCCGACGAGTACTTCGACACGGCCGCCTACTGGGCCTGGTGCGACCGCTACCTGCCGCACCTCGACGCCGCCGTGCTCGAGTGGGTGCAGTCCGACGCCTTCGCGCACCTGCTCCGCTCGACCGTCGTGACGACCTACCCGGCGCACGAGCGGGACCGGTTCATGGCGCACTTCGGCGGGCTCATCGCCCTCTGGGTCAAGGACGAGAAGGCGCGGCTCGCCGCCCCCCGGGACGCCTAGCCCAGCGAGCCGCCGATGCCTGCGACGAGGTTGATGGTCGCGGCGATGACGATCGTGCCGTAGAGGTAGGCGAGCATCGAGTGCCCGAGCACGACCCGGCGCACGGCGGAGCTCCTGAGGTTGGTGTCCGAGACCTGGTAGGCCATGCCGAGGTTGAACGAGAAGTAGGCGAAGTCCGAGAACGTCGGGTCCTCGTCCTGGTTGAAGTCGATGGGCGGATACGGGCTCGCGTAGTAGACGCGGGCGTAGCGCAGCACGTACACGGTGTGGACGCAGAGCCAGCCGACGGCGACCGCGCCCACCCCGATGCTGTCCTCGATGATCGCGGCGGTGCCCCGGGCGCGTCCGCCCACGAGGAGGATGGTCACGCCCGCCAGGCTGGCGAGCCCCACGACGACGACGACGACGTCGTACCACGCCGCGTCGCCGTCGCGTCCCCGCACCTTCTCGCGCGTGGCCGGGGCGTCGTGGGCGAGGATGTGGGAGAGCAGTGGTACGGCGAAGGTCAGCCCGGCGACGACGAAGCCGGCCAGCGCGTGCACGAGGCTTCCGTGCGCCGGCCCGAGCGGTACGAGGACGCTCCCGAGCACCCCGACGACGACGGCCAGGGCGAGGCGACGTCGGATGGTGGGCACCTTCGGAGGCTACCGGCCGGGGGCGTTGCCGTCGCCGGCCTCCGAGCTGGTCACGCTGGTGTTCGGCCGGGTGCCCGATCCGGGTATGTCTTCTGCTGGTCGAGCTCGACGGCCGCCTCCCTCACGCCACGAGCCCTAGGATCCCCACCATGCCTGACATGCCCAGCGCTCGACACAGTCTCACCGTCGTCTACAACCCCCTCCGTGTCGACGACCTCGACGACACGAAGGACACCGTGGGGAAGGTCTGCGCCGAGCACGGCTGGGCCCAGCCCACCTGGGTCGAGACCACGGCGGAGGAGACGGGGGAGCGGCAGGCGCGCGACGCCGTGCGCGCCGGGGCCGACGTCGTCGCCTCGCTGGGAGGGGACGGCACGGTCCGCGCGGTCGCCTCCGCGCTCGTCGGGACCGACGTCGCCCTGGGGCTGCTTCCGGGTGGCACCGGCAACCTCCTCGCTCGCAACCTCGGCCTCCCGGTCGGCGCGCTGGACGACGCCGCTCGCACGCTCGTCGAGGGGCAGGACCGACGCATCGACGTCGGAGTGGTCCGGTTCGGTGACGACCTGCCCGAGCCGGAGTCGAGCCGCGCCACCAAGGAGGGCCCGGAGGAGGTCGCGGACGACGAGGAGATCTTCCTCGTCATGACGGGCCTCGGGCTCGACGGCGAGATCATGGCGAACACCAACGAGAAGGTGAAGGAAGCCGTCGGCTGGGTCGCCTACCTCCTCGCCGCGGGCAAGAAGCTGTCAGGCCGCGGATTCCGCGTCGAGGTGCGAGCCGCCGGTGGCGAGGGCCACGTCGGCGCGCCCGGACAGGCCGTCACGAGGCATGCTCGCACCGTGATCGTGGGCAACTGCGGGATGCTGCAGGGTGGCGTGGAGCTGATGCCGGAGGCCGCCGTCGACGACGGCGCGCTGGACGCCGTGGTGCTCGCTCCCCGCGGCGCGTTCGGCTGGGCGTCCATCCTCGCGGACGTCGTCACGCGACACCGTGCCGGCCACAACCGCCTCGACCGACTCGTCGCTCCGGGGCTGACGGTCCTCGCGCAGCATCCTGTGGAGGCCGAGATCGACGGGGACCCCGTCGGTGAGCACCGGGCGCTCGCCATCCGCATCCTGCCGGAGTCCTTGGTTGTACGGGTTGGCTGAGCGACGCCTCGATGGGCGGCGACCCGTGGGTCGCGGTCGCCGACTGCTCAAGGCCGTCGGCTTCGGGCTCGTGTTCGCCGTCCCGGTCACGGCCCTCGCGTTCATCGTGCGCGAGAAGTTCCTCCCCGTCATCGAGCTCGACGAGCGGCTCATCGTCGGCGCCACCGACATCACCCGCGACAACCCGTGGCTGAAGTCGGTCCTGCTCGTCTGGCAGGAGGTCACCCAGCCGAAGTGGGTCTACCTCGTCGCGTCGGCCGTCTGTCTCGTCGTCTGGCGCCGGCACCGCGAGCTCGCGTCCCGGTGCCTCTGGGCCTTTCTCACGATGATGGTCGCCTGGAACCTCCAGCTCGTCCTCAAGGAGGTCGTCCAGCGGGCCCGGCCCGTCGTCAGCGACGCCGTCTCACACGCCCCGGGCTACAGCTTCCCCTCCGGCCACGTCGCGAACGCCGCGGCGTTGGCGACAGTGATGACGCTCCTGCTCTGGCCGTTGCTGTCGCGCGCCGCCCGCGGGTGGCTCGTAGCCGGCCTGACGGCATACGTCGTCCTCACGGCCCTCGACCGGGTCTTCCTCGGCGTGCACTACCCCTCGGACGTCCTGGCCGGAGTCCTCTTCGGCGTCGGCCTCGGCACGGCGTCCTATCTCGGCTACCTCGGGTGGAACCCTCAGGGTCCGGATGAACCGCCTCCGCCGGAGGGGGAGATCGGACCCGAGTCATCGAAAGGCAGCACGTGACCCACACCTTCGTTCACCGCTACGAGATCGACTCCTCGCGACCGACCGTCGGGTCGGCGCTGCGTGACGCAGCCCTGCGCGTGCTGGCTCCCGCCGTCGTCCTCTTCGGGCTGATCGTCGGCCTTGGCCTGCTCATCATGGGACCCCTCGGCAACCTCCGTTGGGAGGACGGTCTCAGCAGGTCCGTCGCCGCGGGGCGCACCGAGGTGTGGAACGGGATCACCATGGTGTGGTCACGCATCGGCAACACCGAGATCGTCATCGGCGTCTGCGTCTTCGTCGTGGCCATCGTCTGGTGGCGCACCAAGCAGTGGTGGTATGCCGTGGTGCCGGCGATCGCGATCTCCGTGCAGGCGAGCGTGTTCGTCGCCGCCACGACCCTGACGGACCGCAAGCGACCGGCGGTCGAGCACCTCGACCCCGCGCCGCCCACGTCGAGCTACCCCAGCGGCCACATGGGCGCGGCGACCGCGCTCTACCTGACGTTCGCGCTCATGGCCCAGCGCATCGAGCGGGTGTGGCTGCGTCGTCTCGTCACCGTGGTCTGCGCCGTCGTGCCGCTCCTCGTCGGCTACGCCCGGCTCTACCGTGGCATGCACCACCTCGTCGACATCCTCGTCGGGGCCGGCAACGGCGTCGTGTGCGCCCTGCTCGCGTGGAACTACCTGCGGCGGCGCACGGTCGCCGACCGCGAGGTCGATCCGATGCGTGAGGCCGTCTCGCGCTGACGCCCGCCGCAGAGCGATGGCCGGGAACCCGTGTGGTTCCCGGCCATCGCCGCTCTCGTGCCTGTCGATCGCGCCGGGAGGCCCGTCAGCCCGGGGCCGCCTGCCAGCGGTGCGTGCGCCACCCGAGCATGAGGATCACGCCGCGGCGTGGTGTCGTCCGCGGGTCGACGACGGGTCGCTGGGCCCGTCGGGTCCGGCGACCGAGGTCGGCGGTGCGCTGACAGGCGATGGCCTCGTTCAGGTGTGAGCTGTTCATGGTGCCTCCTGCACTCGTGATGCGTGATCACACAGAGCGCGTGGGTGCCGCCCTGATGCAGCCGGACCGAAAACGGCCCCGAGTGCCCGGAATTGTCCGGGGACCCAGAGCCGTCGGACGAGCTCAGACGTCGGCGTGCCGAGCGCGGCCGAAGCAGTAGACGCCGAACGCGATGAAACCGAGGGCGACGAGGCCGAGCAGCACCGGACCGCCGGGTGCGCCCAGGAGCGTGCGCAGGGCGCCGTCGAGGCCGCGCGCCTCGCTGGGCTTGTGCCGCACGGCTGCGAGGACGAAGAGACCGCCGACGATCGCGAGGGCGACGCCCTTGGCGATGTAGCCGACCCGACCTGCCTTGACGATCCACGTGCCCGGGTGGGTCTCGAGGTCCCGGAGGAACTTCTTCTTCCACCCCTTGACCACGTGGTAGACGCCGATGCCGACGACCACGACTCCCACGGCGGCGACGAGCCACTGACCCGCCGGCTGCTTCATGAGCGCCGCCGTGAAGTCGGTCGACTGGCTCTCGCTCGAGGACCCGCCGCCGCTCGCGAACCTGAAGGCCGTCCAGGAGAGCGCGAGGTAGAGGACTGCCTTGGCGGCCGCCTTGAGCCGGTCACTTGTCTGGAACGCTCCCGAGACGGCTTCGGTGACCTGCCAGAGGGCGAGGCCCAGCCAGGCGACGACGGCGACCCAGAGGGTGATCATGCCGAACGTGTTGTCGGCCATGGACCCGAGTGCGCCGGACTGGTCGGCGCTTGCGCCCTTCGCGCCGAAGGCGAGCCGCAGGGCGATGGCGCCGATGAGGATGTGGAGCACGCCGTTGACGGCGTAGCCGATGCGCGCCACCGTCTCGAGGACGGGGTGGTCACCCGCGCGCTGTGAGGCAAATCTGACGTCAGTGGAGTCCATGCACGTGATCCTGTCGGCTAGAGGGTCCCCGATGGGCCACCCGGGAACATACCCGGGCCGGGCCCCTCCCCGGCAGTCCGTGCCAGGTCTTCTCCGGCCGCTGGGTTCACACGAGTCTGAGGTGGCGCCGCCGGCGTCGTGCCCGAACCCGGTCGGGATGCCCGGCGGACGACGCGACAGCCTCCGGTCCGGGGTCGGGCCGGCGCAGGCGGGCCAGCTCGGCCCGGCGCTGGAGGTCGGCCTCGCGCTGGGCGAGGAGGGCGCTGACGATGTGGTGGGAGAGCATGGTCCGGGTCCTTCGCTGTCGGTGTCGTGCTGACCTCTCCAGCGTCGTTCTGAGGTGCCCGGGGGCACATCGGGAGAACGATGTATGCCGGCCGGCGGGGTGCCTCAGATCGGTGGCCTTCCCTCTCGGCCCAGGTCGAGCACGCGCCGGATCTCAGGCCAGGCGCGCTCGCCGAGCGCGCGGTCGGCCACTTCGGTGCCTCCGCGGGCCATCGGCAGTCCGCCGGAGACGACGCCCTCACCCGGCAGGATGACGCGGTGCCCCGCGTCGGGGTGGGTGACGAGCGTCGTGGGCAGCTCGAGGGCGCCGCGGCGGGCCTGCACAGCCCGCGCGAAGGCCACCGAGGGCCACACCTGGTCATCCCCGCCGGCCACGAGGAGCACGTCGCCGAAGAAGCGCTCCACCGGGATCGTCGCGGCCGCCACCCGTCCGCCTGCGGAGCGAAGGCTCTGCGCGTACACCGGTGCGAACGCGGGCGGGTCGCCGACCGGCTCCGCGTCGTCGTCGTACGGCACGAAGGGCAGGGCCGCGCCGTCCCTCGACCAGGACGAGTGCTGCGGACGCAGCGCGCCGTCGGGCCCCGCCCCGACGTTGGCCCACACCACATTGCTCGGGGCGAGCGCGACGACCGCGTCGACGGACGGGTCCTCGGCGGCATACGCGAGGAAGGCCTCGGCCGTCTTGGAGACGCCGAGCAGCACCACCCGGTCGCAGCGCTCGGCGAGGGTCGCGACGGCAGGCGCGAAGGCCTCCAGGGGGTACTCCCAGATCCCGGCCGGCTGGCCCGGGCCACCGAACCAGCGGTACGTCAGGGCGGCCGACACCCCGGCCCGGGCGAGCAGGACGGCACGGTCGCGCTCGACGCGGCCGCTCGATCCAGAGAGCACGAGCACCCCGGTGCCGTTGCCGCCGTCGGCCGGCCCGACGAGGACGCCGTCGTGCTCGACCGGACGTTCGCGCAGTCCCATGGCGTCAACCTAGTGGGAGTGCCACGATGAGCCCGTAGGCGTCGCACACGCCCGCCCCGACGTCACGAGAGGGCCATCGTCATGCCGAACCATGCCCGCACGGAGATCGTCGACGCGCCACCGGCGGCGGTGTTCGCCATCCTCGACGACGTCACTCGAGCGCCCGAGTGGCTGGGTCGGTGCACGCGCCTCGACAACCTGTCCGGTGGTCCCACCGCGGTCGGCACCAGGCTGAAGTACCACTACAAGGACGCCGGCCGCACCGGCGTCATGGACGGTGAGGTCGTCGCCCGCGAGCAGGATCGCAAACTGACCAACCACTTCACCGACAAGATGATGGACGTCACCGTGGACTTCGACGTCGAGCCGGGGCCGGATGCCGGGCAGACGCGCCTGACGCACACCATCACGATCGACACCAAGGGGTTCGGCAAGGTCTTCACGCCGCTGATCAGCCGTCAGCTGCCGGGCCAGACCGAGGGCGCCATGACCGAGCTGAAGCGGCTGGCGGAGTCGGGCTCCTAGCCGCCGAGCCGCTCGAAACCGGTGACGGTCAGGACGGCCGCCCCGACGTCGTCGCTGGCCGTGAGGTCGACCACCGCCGTGATGCCCCAGTCGCGGTCGTCGTCCGGGTCGACGACGACCTGGCGCAGGCGCCACTCGCCGGGAGTCCGCTCGACCTGGAGCAGGGCGGGGGAGCGGGCGGCCTGGTCGGTCGCGATCGCGTCGTGGTCGTCGTAATAGGCGCCCAGGGCGTCGTTCCAGGCCTGGGCGTCCATGAGCACCTTCTGGGGCGGTTCCGTGAGCTCCGCGACGCGGGCCTCCAGCTCGCCCAGGACCTCCCACTCGTCACGGGCCGCGAGCTCGACCCGGTGGAACATCGCGTTGCGGATCATGACGGTGAAGGCGCGCTCGTTGGCCGTGACCGGGCGGGCCGGGGGAGCGACGTCGGTCTGCGCCAGCACGGCGTCGCTGGGGTTGACGAGGTCCTCCCACTCGTCGAGCAGGCTCGAGTCGGTCTGCCGCACCAGCTCGCCCAACCACTCGATGATGTCCTCGAGCTCCTCGGTGCGGTGGCTCTCGGGGACGGTGCGGCGCAGGGCGCGGTAGGCGTCCGTGAGGTAGCGCAGGACGAGCCCCTCCGACCGGGAGAGGCCGTAGTAGGAGACGAACTCGTTGAACGTCATGCCGCGCTCGTACATCTCGCGCACGACGGACTTCGGCGAGAGTGCGTCCTGCGAGATCCAGGGGTGGCTCTGGCGGTAGGCCGCCAGCGTGACCTCGAGGAGCTCGGCCAGCGGCTTGGGCCAGGTGACCTCCTCGAGCCTCTCCATCCGCTCCTCGTACTCGATGCCGTCGAGCTTCATCGCCGCGACCGCCTCGCCGCGAGCCTTGAACTCCTGCGCCCACAGCACCTGCCGGGGGTCCTCGAGGATGGCCTCGATGACCGAGACGAGGTCCTTGGCGTAGGAGTCGCCCTCTGGGTCGAGGGTGTCCATGACGGCGAGGGCGAACGGGGCGAGCGGCTGGTTGAGCGCGAAGTCGCGCTGGAGGTCGATCGTCAGGGCGTGCCGGCGGCCGGAGTCCTCGGCCGTGGCCAGGCGCTCGACGACTCCGGAGGTCAGCAGCTCCTTGGCCAGCACGAGCGCGTGCCGCTGGAGGCGCCGCTGGTCCTTGACCTCGTGGTGGTTGTCGGAGAGCAGGCGTGCGGCGTGCGCGACCGGGTTGCCTTCACGCGCAAGGATGTTGACGAGCATCGAGTGCGAGACGCGCATGCGGGGAAGGAGGGGCTCGGGCTCGGCGAGGATGAGCCGCTCGAACGTCTCCTCGGACCAGTTGACGAAGCCGTCGGGCGCCTTCTTGCGCTGGATCTTCTTCTGCTTCTTGGGGTCGTCACCGGCCTTCTCGACGGCGCGGAGGTTCTCGACGACGTGGTCGGGCGCCTGAGCGACCACCCAGCCGCGGGCGTCGAAGCCGGCCCGACCGGCGCGCCCGACGATCTGGTGGAACTCGCGGGCCTTGAGGAGGCGCTGCTTCGTGCCGTCGAACTTCGTCAAGCCCGTTAGCAGCACGGTGCGGATCGGCACGTTGATGCCGACGCCGAGGGTGTCGGTGCCGCAGATGACCTTGAGCAGGCCGTCCTGGGCCAGCTGCTCGACGAGGCGGCGGTACTTCGGCAGCATGCCCGCGTGGTGCACGCCGATGCCGTGCCGCACGAGGCGGGTGAGCGTGCGCCCGAAGCCGGCCCCGAAGCGGAAGCTGCCGATGCGCTCGGCGATGGCCTCGCGCTCCTCGCGCGTCGTGATCTTGACGGCCATGAGGCTCTGGGCGCGCTCGAGGGCCGCGGCCTGCGTGAAGTGGACGACGTAGACCGGCGCGCGGTCCTTCTCGAGAAGCTCCTCGATGGTCTCGTGGAGGGGCGTCACGGCATACGAGAACTCGAGCGGGACGGGGCGCTCGGTGCCGGTGATCACGGCCGTGGAGCGGCCGGTGCGACGGGTCAGGTCGTCCTTGAACATCGTGACGTCGCCGAGCGTGGCCGACATGAGGACGAATTGCGCCTGCGGCAGCTCGATGATCGGCACCTGCCACGCCCACCCGCGGTCGGGCTCGGAGTAGAAGTGGAACTCGTCCATGACGACGAGGCCCACGTCAGCCGAGCTGCCTTCTCGCAGAGCGAGGTTCGCAAGGATCTCGGCCGTGCAGCAGATGATGGGCGCGTCCGCGTTGACGGACGCATCGCCGGTGATCATGCCGACGTTGTCCGCGCCGAACTGCTCGCAGAGCGCGAAGAACTTCTCGGAGACCAGCGCCTTGATCGGCGCGGTGTAGAAGCTCACGCGGTCGTCGGCGAGGGCGGTGAGGTGCGCGGCCGTGGCGACGAGCGACTTCCCGGAGCCCGTCGGAGTCGACAGGATGAGGTTGCTGCCGCTGAGGATCTCGAGGAAGGCCTCCTCCTGGTGCGGGTAGAGGGCCAGGCCGCGTTCGGTCGTCCACGCGGTGAAGACCTCGTAGAGGCCGTCGGGATCGGGGTCCCGCGGGATGCGCTCGCTGAGGTTCTTCGTCACCACGCGAGTATGCCGCCCGGCGCAGTGGTGCTCCTAAACGCCTGAGGCGGTGGCGCACCGCCCGGTGGACGCGACGGCGAGGGCTGTGGGGGAGTCGGGCCAGCTGGGTCCACGGGCGGCGCGGACAACCTGTCGCCGATCTCAGGTGTTCAGGGGCGGTGTCAGGGACGGTCGAGTGGGTATCTCCCCTCTGGCGGCTGCCTGCGGGTCGTGCTTGCATGGAGCCGTCGCCCTGTCGAGCCGAGGCCAGCCGAGGAAGGTTTCGCCGTGGATGTGAAGAAGACGTTCCTGTCCTGGCCCGTCGTCAGGCAGGCCACCTCCGGTGACTTCCTCGGGCGTGGCCCCGCCGTCACCTCCGCTCGCACCCGAGGGCTCGCGCCTCGCACCGCCACGGCCGACAAGGTCGTGCAGAGCGTGTGCCCCTACTGCGCCGTCGGGTGCGGGCAACGGGTCTTCGTTAAGGACGGCCAGGTCGTCCAGATCGAGGGCGACCCCGACTCGCCCGTCTCGCGTGGGCGCCTCTGCCCCAAGGGGTCGGCGAGCGAGCAGCTCGTCAACAGCCCGGGACGCCAGCGCAAGGCGCTCTACCGGCGTCCGGGCGGCACCGAGTGGGAGCCGATCGAGCTCGAGACCGCCATGGAGATGATCGCCGACCGGTTCCTCGAGAGCCGCCGCAGGGGATGGCAGGACACGGACGAGAACGGTCGGCCGCTGCGCCGGACGATGGGCATCGCCGCGCTGGGCGGGGCGACGCTCGACAACGAGGAGAACTACCTCATCAAGAAGCTGTTCACCGCAGCCGGCGCCATCCAGATCGAGAACCAGGCGCGTATTTGACACTCCTCCACGGTTCCCAGTCTGGGAACCTCGTTCGGGCGCGGAGGCGCCACGCAGTACGAGCAGGACCTGGCCAACGCCGACTGCATCGTGATCCAGGGCTCCAACATGGCCGAGTGCCATCCGGTGGCCTACCAGTGGGTGACCGAGGCGCGCCTCAAGGGCGCCACGGTGATCCACATCGACCCCCGGTTCACGCGGACGTCCGCCACGGCCGACCGGCACGTGCCGATCCGCGCCGGCAGTGACGTCGTCCTCCTCGGGGCCCTGATCAACTACATCCTCAGCAACGACCTCTACTTCAAGGAGTACGTCGTCGCCTACACGAACGCCGCGACGCTGGTCAACGAGGACTTCCGCGACACCGAGGACCTCGGTGGCCTCTTCTCCGGCTACGACGACGAGCTCGGCAACTACGACCTGACCTCGTGGGCCTACGCGACGAAGGAGGGCAACGGCAAGATCGACGACGCCCAGGAGGCTGCCGAGCCGCACGGGCACCAGCAGTCCGAGAAGTCGGCCGGACACCGTTACGGGTCGGGCGGTCCGCCGCTCGAGCACGCCGAGGTCCTGCGCGACGAGACGCTGCAGCACCCTCGCACCGTGTTCCAGATCCTCAAGCGTCACTATGCGCGCTACACGCCGGAGATGGTGACCGAGGCCTGCGGCATCTCGGCCGAGGACTTCGACTACGTCGCCAGGGCCGTGACCCGCAACAGCGGCCGTGAGCGGACCACCGCCTTCGTCTACGCGGTCGGCTGGACCCAGCACACGCTGGGCGCGCAGTTCATCCGCACGTCCGCCATCGTGCAGCTGCTCCTCGGCAACATGGGTCGCCCGGGCGGGGGCATCATGGCGATGCGCGGGCACGCGAGCATCCAGGGCTCGACCGACATCCCGACGCTCTACAACATCCTCCCCGGATACCTCGCGATGCCCGTGGCCGGCCGGCACGACACGTGGGACGACTACATCGGGGCGATCGGGAGCAAACGGCAGAAGGGCTTCTGGGCCAATGCCGACACGTATGCCGTGAGCCTGCTCCGGGCGTGGTGGGGCAAGGCCGCGACCGCCGAGAACGACTGGGCCTTCGACTACCTGCCGCGGCTGTCGGGTGCGCACGGCACCTACCAGACGACCATGGCGATGCTCGAGGACGTCGTGGAGGGCTACTTCCTGCTGGGGCAGAACCCCGCCGTCGGCTCGGCGCACGGGCGGATGCAGCGGCAAGGCCTCTCGCACCTGAAGTGGCTCGTCGTCCGCGACCTCAACATGATCGAGTCGGCGACCTTCTGGAAGGACTCCCCCGAGATCGCCACGGGCGAGCTGCGCACGGAGGACATCGAGACCGAGGTCTTCTTCCTGCCCGCCGCCTCGCACGTCGAGAAGGCCGGCACGTTCACGCAGACGCACCGGATGCTCCAGTGGCGTCACCAAGCCGTGCAGCCACCGGGCGACTGCCGCAGCGAGCTGCACTTCTTCCACGAGCTCGGCGTCCGTCTGCGCGAGCGGCTCGCGGGCTCGACCGACGAGCGCGACCGCCCGCTGCTCGACCTCACGTGGGACTACCCGCTGGACGAGCACGGCGAGATCGACGGCGAGGCCGTGCTCAAGGAGATCAACGGCTACCACGTGTCGGGGGACAAGGCCGGCCAGCTGCTCGACTCCTACACCGAGATGAGGGCTGACGGCTCCACGAGCGGCGGCTGCTGGATCTACACGGGCGTGTTCGGCGGCGGTGTCAACCACGCGGCCAACCGCAAGCCGGGACGCGAGCAGAGCCCGACCGCCCTGGAGTGGGGCTGGGCCTGGCCGTCCAACCGGCGCATCCTCTACAACCGCGCGTCCGCCGACCCCGAGGGCCGGCCCTGGAGCGAGCGCAAGCGCTACGTGTGGTGGGACGAGGAGTCGTCGCGGTGGGTCGGCGAGGACGTCCCGGACTTCCCGGCCGACAAGGCACCCTCGTACCGTCCGGAGCCCGGCGTCGGCGGCCCCGCGGGGCTTGCCGGCGACGATCCCTTCATCATGCAGGCCGACGGCAAGGGCTGGCTCTTCGCCCCCAAGGGGATGCTCGACGGGCCCCTCCCGACGCACTACGAGCCGCAGGAGTCGCCCGTACGCAACCCGCTCTACGCACAGCAGTCGAACCCGGCCCGCAAGGTGTTCCCGCGCAAGGACAACCTGTGGAGCCCCTCGGCGGGAGAGCCCGGGGCCGACGTCTACCCGTTCGTGTTCACGACCTACCGGCTCACCGAGCACCACACGGCCGGTGGGATGAGCCGGTGGCTGCCCTACCTGGCGGAGCTTCAGCCGGAGTTCTTCTGCGAGGTGTCGCCGGAGCTCGCGGAGGAACGCGGTCTCGAGAACGGAGGCTGGGCCACGATCGTCTCGGCCCGCACGGCGGTCGAGGCACGGGTCCTCGTGACGGAGCGGATGACTCCCCTCGTCATCGGGGGGCGGACGGTCCACCAGATCGGGCTGCCCTACCACTGGGGGGTCGGACGCGAGGCCGTGGTCAGTGGCGATGCCGCCAACGACCTGCTCGGCGTGGCCCTGGACCCGAACGTCCAGATCCAGGAGAGCAAGGCCGGCAGCTGCGACATCGTGCCCGGGCGGCGCCCGAGGGGCGAGGACCTGCTCCGCCTCGTCGCGGAGTACCAGTCACGGGCCGGCACGACGACGATGACCGGCAACGAGCTGCGCACGGGCCAGCCCGACTCGACACCCGACCACACAGGAGACTGACGCATGTCGTTCTGGCGCAACCAGCTCTCCGGACCGACCGACCCTGCCGTCGACGCGGCGTGGCAGGACGCCCGGCCACGCAAGGGTTTCTTCACCGACACCTCCATCTGCATCGGATGCAAGGCGTGCGAGGTCGCCTGCAAGGAGTGGAACGGCGTGCCCGAGGACGGCCTCGACCTGCTCGGCCAGTCCTACGACAACACCGGAGCCCTCGGAGCGAGCACGTGGCGCCACGTGGCGTTCGTCGAGCAGACGAGCGAACGGATCGAACAGGCCCGGGAGTCGGGCCGACGCCTCGTCGAGCTCGGCATGCCGGCCCTGCGGACCCGCGACGACACCTCCGAGTCGCCGTCGTCCCTGCCGGCCGGCGGCGCGCCTCCGGGTCCCAGCGACCAGGGAGTCCCCGACGTCCGGTGGCTGATGGCCTCGGACGTGTGCAAGCACTGCACGCACGCCGCGTGCCTCGACGTGTGCCCGACCGGAGCACTCTTCCGTACGGAGTTCGGCACCGTCGTGGTGCAGGACGACGTCTGCAACGGCTGCGGCTACTGCGTCGCCGCGTGCCCGTTCGGGGTCATCGAGCGGCGCAGCGGCACGGAGGGCCACGAGAAGGGCCGGCAGTCGCACGGCATCAGCATCGGCGGTGCGGGATCGGACGGCTCGCACCAGAACGCCCCCGCGTACGCGGCGACGAACGGCGAGGTGAAGAACGTCGGGATCGCCCAGAAGTGCACCCTGTGCTACGACCGGCTCCGCGACGACCAGACCCCGGCGTGCGCCCAGGCGTGCCCGACGACGTCCATCAAGTTCGGCGACCTCGAGGAGATGCGCGACACGGCCCGGGCCCGGGTCGCGGAGCTGCACCAGCTCGGCCACACCGAGGCACGCCTCTACGGGACCGACGAGGGCGACGGCGTGGGCGGCACGGGCTCGGTCTTCCTCCTGCTCGACGAGCCCGAGGTCTACGGACTGCCGCCCGACCCGAGGGTCACGACCGCCGACCTGCCCGACATGTTCCGCAAGGCCGGCTACGCGGGCCTGGCCATGCTCGGCATGGCTGCCGCCGCGTTCGTGGGCAGGAGGCACCCATGACGACCAACCCCTTCGACGCCGACCGCCCGCCGGAGCGCGAGCGAGGACGCCGCAACGGATCCGGAGGCAGCGCGTGGCGGACCGGTGACCGCTCGCGCCGGCGCGACGAGTCGCTCATGGTGCCGGACGTGCGCTTCGACAGCTACTACGGGCGCCACATCGTCAAACCCGCCCCGTGGAAGAAGGAGATCCCCGCCTACCTCTTCCTCGGCGGGGTCGCGGGCGGCTCTGCCCTCCTCGCCGCAGGTGGTGCGATCCGGGGCTACCCGGCGCTGCGTCGAGTCGGCCGCGTCGCCGCGCTCGGTGCTGCCGCCCTGGGTGGTGGCGCCCTGGCGATGGACCTCGGCAAACCCAGCCGCGCCCTCAACATGATGCGCACCGTCAAGCTCACCTCGCCGATGTCGATCGGCTCCTGGATCCTGACCGCTTTCAGCGGCTTCTCCGGGCTGGCGATCGTGTCGGAGTTCGGCCCGCTCCTCATCGAGCGGGGCTCCGGCGCCAAGGGACCGGGCACCGGCCTGGCCAGGGTGTCGCGTGTGCTCGAGCTCGCAGATGGTCCCGCGACCGCTGGCTCGGCGCTCTTCGGGCCGCCGCTGGCCGCATACACGGCGGTGCTGCTCGCCGACACCGCGACGCCGACGTGGCACGAGTCGTACCGCGAGCTTCCCTTCGTCTTCGTCAGCTCGGCCAACCTCGCCGCGTCCGGTCTCGCCCTGCTCACCGTCCCCGCCCGCGAGAACGGTCCGGCCCGCCGGCTGGCTGCCGTGAGCGCCGTCGTCGAGACCCTCGCCTTCGAACGGATGCGGCACCAGCTCGGCCAGACGCTGTCGGAGCCGATGCGCACCGGGAAGGCGGCCAGGCTGCTCAAGGCCAGCACCGTGCTCACCGTCGCGGGGGCCGTCGGCGCCCTGACGGTCGGTCGCACGCGGGTCGGCGCAGCCGTCAGCGGTCTCGCCCTGATGGCCGCGTCGGTGTGCACGCGCTTCGGAGTCTTCGAGGCGGGTATGGCTTCAGCGATCGACCCGAAGTACACCGTGGAGCCGCAGCGTGAGCGTCTGGAACGTCGCCGGGCCGCAGGCGTGTTCGACGACTCCATCACGACCGCGGGCTAGGGGGGCCACGCGGGGCCCCAGCGGCGCGGCGCAGCGTGGCGCCGGCCGAGGAGAGAAGGAGAGTCCAATGAGCAGGACCGCCGTCACATCGTCCGCCACCCGCACCCAGGGCGGCAACCGCTGGCTCATCCTCGTCGCCGGGGTGCTCGTGCAGCTGGCCATCGGCGCGGTCTACGCCTGGAGCGTCTTCGCCAAGGCGCTGCAGAGCGACGAGGCCTTCGGCTGGTCGAAGTCCAAGGCCGCCGTGCCCTTCAGCGTCGTCATCGGGATGATCTTCATCGGCAGCTACATCGGTGGCCGGATCCAGGATGCGCGCGGTCCTCGCGTCGTCGCGATGACCGGCGGCATCATCTATGCCGTCGGCGTCATCCTCGCGTCGTTCGCCCAGTCGCCCGACGCGTTCTGGCTGCTGGTGCTCGGCTACGGGGTCATCGGCGGGTTCGGCCTCGGCATGGTCTACATCGTGCCGATCGCCATGCTGCAGAAGTGGTTCCCCGACAAACCGGGTCTCATCACGGGTCTTGCCGTGGCGGGCTTCGGCTTCGGCGCCGTCGTCACCGCACCCGTCGGACAGGCGCTCATCGACCGGACGCCGAGCGTGCCGACCAAGGCCTTCCTGTGGCTCGGCATCGGCTACCTCGTCATCCTGCTCGTCTGCACGTCCTTCTTCCGCAACCCGGCCGTCACCCCGAGTGCTGCCGCCACGGCGGGCACGCCGGGCACGCAGGGCAGGGCGGGTACGGCTGACGCGCTGGCCGGTCGCGACTTCGAGCCGAACGAGGCCCTGCACACGGGGCAGTGGTACCTGCTCACGGCGATCCTGACCATGAGCGTCACCGCGGGAATCTCGCTCATCGCCGTCGCCGCAGGGACGGCGAGCGACGTCGCCGGCTACTCGGCCGTCGCCGCGGCCGCCCTCGTCGGCGTCCTCGGCCTCTTCAACGGTGCGGGCCGCATCTTCTGGGGCTGGCTGTCCGACCACATCGGCAAGATGCCGGCGTTCCTCGGCATCCTGGGCATCCAGGGCGTGTGCCTGCTGCTCATCCCGCACGCGTCCAACAAGGCGCTCTTCGCCGTGCTCGCGGCCCTCGTGTACCTCTGCTACGGCGGCGGCTTCGGCACGATGCCGTCGACGGCCGGGAAGTTCTTCGGCGTCAAGAACGTCGGCGCCATCTACGGCCTCATGCTCGTCGGCTGGAGCATCGGCGGCGTCATCGGGCCGCTGCTCATCGCATCGCTGATCGGCAGCGAGAAGGCCTACACGCTGGGCTTCACCGTCATCGGCATCATCACGCTGGTGTCGCTCGCCATCCCGCTCGTGACGAGGCCGCCTCGTCACGACCGCGCCTGACGCGGCGCTGACGCTGCTCGACGTGCAGGACCCGGGTCACTCCCGGACGTCCGCCGATCCCTGCACGACGGGCAGCCCGGCGGCGACCCAGGCCTCGACACCCCCGATGACGTCGGTAGCCCGGCGCAGGCCGACCCGTCGCAGTGACTCAGCGGCGAACGAGCTGCTGTAGCCCTGCCGGCAGATCACGATGACGCGCAGCCCTGGGCCGGAGGCCTCCGGGATGCGGGCCTCGCTCGTCGGGTCGAGCCGCCACTCGAGCACCGTGCGGTCGATCACCAGGGCGCCCGGAAGGTTTCCCTGCCGAGCGCGCTGGGCCTCGGTGCGCGTGTCGACGAGCAGCGCCCCGGAAGCCAGCTCCGCCCACGCCTGCTCGGGGCGCAGCCGATCGAGCCCGGCACGGGCCCGCTCCAGGGCGGTGTCGACCCCGCTCATCGCACCTGGAGCACCCGCTCGCCGCGGGGCACGAGCTCGCCGATGACGGTGCCGCCCGGGATCTCGCCCGCGACGAGAAGGCCGCCGCTGGTCTGGGCGTCGGCGAGCAGGAGCAGCTCGTCGAGGTCGACGGAGGCGTCGAGATGTGGCTGGACCCAGTCGAGGTTGCGCCGGCTGCCGCCCGGGACGAAACCCTCCGCCAGCGAGGCGCGCGCCCCCTCGAGGTAGGGGACGGCGGCGGCGTCGACGACGGCGCTGACACCCGAGGCGCGGGCCATCTTGTAGAGGTGACCGAGCAGGCCGAAGCCCGTGACGTCGGTGGCAGCGCGCAGCCCCGCCGCGACGGCAGCGGCCCCCGCCTCGGCGTTGAGCGCGACCATCGAGGCGACCGCCTCAGGGAACACCTCGCCGGTCGCCTTGTGCCGGTTGTTGAGCACTCCCACGCCGAGCGGCTTGGTGAGGCTGAGGGGCAGGCCTGCCTCCGCGGCGTCGTTGCGCAGCAAGCGGTTCGGGTCGGCCACCCCGGTGACGGCCATGCCGTACTTCGGCTCCGGGTCGTCGATGCTGTGCCCTCCGGCGACGGGGCACCCGGCCGCACGCCCGACGTCGAGACCGCCGCGCAGCACCTCGGTCGCCAGCTCGAGCGGCAGCACGTCGCGTGGCCAGCCCAGCAGGTTGACGGCCAGCACCGGGCGCCCGCCCATGGCATACACGTCCGAGAACGCGTTGGCCGCAGCGATCCGGCCCCAGTCGTAGGCATCGTCGACGACGGGCGTGAAGAAGTCCGCGGTCGCGAGGACGGCGAGGCCACCCTCGATGCGGACGGCTGCGGCGTCGTCGCCGTCGTCGAGCCCGACGAGGAGGTCGGGGTGGGTGTCGCCCGTGAGCCCGCGGACCATCTCCTCGAGCTCTCCGGGCGGGATCTTGCACGCGCAGCCACCGCCGTGGGCGTACTGCGTGAGCCGACGGATGCCCTGCTGCGTCGCGACCATGCAGCCAGCCTAGATCCGGCTCGTGCGTCCGATGGGTACGGTGGCCCGTGGAGGTGTCTGGGCACCTGGTGGTCCCCCCGGTCTTCAAAACCGGTGAGGCCGAGCATCTCGGCCTGGCGGGTTCGATTCCCGTCCACCTCCGCCAGACCAGACCGGCAGGGGTGAGGCACCGGTGAAGGCAGCGGCGAAGGTGAGGTGACGCGGGAGTGACCCCGGAGACGGCTCGGACCGACCCACGGCGCCGCATCCCGCGCACCGACGCCCTCCTCGCGGACCCGGCGCTCGTCGAGGCCAGCACCCGGCACGGCTCGGCCGTGGTCAGGCAGGCAGTGCGGGCAGCGCAGGAGCAGGCCCGCGCGGGGCGCATCGCCCCGGAAGAGGTCGCGGCCGCTGCCCGCGCCGCGCTGCCGTCCTCGAGCACGACGCTTCGACCGCTGCTCAACGCCACCGGGGTCGTCGTGCACACCAACATCGGCCGAGCCCCGTTGTCCGACGCTGCCCTGCAGGCCGTCACCGCGGCCGCGGGCTACGTCGACGTCGAGTTCGACACCGCCACGGGCGCGCGGGCGCGCCGCGGACGGGGCACGCTGGCCGCCCTGCGCGATGCCGTGCCCGCGGCCGGCGACGCGCTGGTCGTCAACAACGGCGCCGCTGCCCTCGTCCTCGCCACGACGGCCCTCGCCGCCGGCCGGGAGGTCGTCGTCAGCCGGGGCGAGATGGTCGAGATCGGCGACGGGTTCAGGTTGCCCGAGCTGATCGCCTCGACGGGCGCCCGGCTGCGCGAGGTCGGCACGACCAACCGCACCCGGGCGGCCGACTACGCCGAGGCGGTCGGACCCGACACCGGCTGCATCCTCAAGGTGCACCCGAGCAACTTCCGCGTCGAGGGCTTCACCGGCGCAGCCTCGGTCGAGGACCTCGCTCCGCTCGGTGTCCCGCTCGTCGTCGACATCGGCAGCGGGCTGCTGGCGCCCGACCCGCTCCTGCCGGACGAGCCCGACGCCACCACGACGCTGCTCGCCGGCGCGACGATCGTCACCGCGAGCGGCGACAAGCTGCTCGGCGGCCCGCAGGCCGGGCTGCTCCTCGGGGAGGCGGACACCGTGGAGCGGCTGCGGCGGCACCCGTTGGCCCGCGCCCTGCGCGTCGACAAGCTGACGCTCGCCGCGCTCGAGGCAACCCTGCGCGGCCCGGTGCCGCCGGTGTCTGCCTACCTCCACGCCGACGCGACGGCGCTCCGGGCACGGACCGAGCGGATGGCATACGCCCTCGCCTCGGCCGACCAGCCCGTCGACGTCGTCGACGTCGTGGGACGCGTCGGTGGCGGCGGAGGTCCCGGCGTGCCGCTGCCCGGCTGGGCGCTCGCGCTGCCCGAGGGGTGCGCCGAGCTGCTGCGCACCGGCGAGCCGGGCGTGGTCGCCCGGGTCGAGCGGCACCGGTGCCTCGTGGACCTGCGCTGCGTGCCTCCGGAGGCTGACGGTGTCCTCGAGGAGGCGCTGCGCGCCGCCCTGCACGGCGGGCGCTGACCGGTGCACGTGATCGCGACGGCCGGTCACGTCGACCACGGCAAGTCGGCCCTGGTGCGGGCCCTCACCGGCATGGAGCCGGACCGGTGGGACGAGGAGCACCGCCGCGGGATGACCATCGACCTGGGCTACGCGTGGACCGCACTCCCCTCCGGGACGGAGGTCGCCTTCGTCGACGTACCGGGACACCAGCGCTTCATCGGCAACATGCTGGCCGGTCTCGGGCCCGCACCCGCCGTCCTCTTCGTCGTCGCGGCCGACGAGGGGTGGCGTCGGCAGTCCGCCGAGCACCTCGCCGCGGTGGACGCGCTCGGCATCACCCACGGGCTCGTCGTCGTCACCCGCAGCGACCTCGCCGAGCCCGGGACCGCGCTGGCGCAGGCAGCCGAGCAGGTCGAGGCCTCGAGCCTGGCCGGCAGCCCCGCCGTCGCGGTGTCGGCCCGCACCGGGCGCGGGATGGACGAGCTGCGGGCCGCGATGGACAGCCTCGTCGCCTCGCTGCCGAGAGCCGACCCTGATGGGCGGATCCGCCTCTGGGTCGACCGGTCGTTCTCGATCCGGGGCAGCGGGACCGTGGTGACCGGAACCCTGGGGAGCGGCACCGTTCGCCTCGGTGACGACCTCCTCGTGCACCGCGCCTCCGGTGCCACCCTGCGGGCCACGGTGCGAGGCGTGCAGAGCCTGGAGCAGGCGCGTGAGGCGGTGTCGGGCGTGGCCCGGGTGGCCCTCAACCTCCGTGGCGTGGGCGTCGACGACGTCGCCCGCGGTGACGCCTTGCTGACACCGGACGCCTGGCACGTCACGACGACCGTCGACGTGCAGGTCACCACGGCCGCGCCACGGGGGGCGACCTCTCCACAGGCCGACTCCGACCGGCTCCCTGCCCACGTCATGGTCCACGTCGGCACGCTCGCCGTGGAGGCGCGGGTTCGGCCGCTCGGACCCGGCGCCGTGCGTCTGGGACTGCCTGAACCCCTGCCGCTGTCGGCGGGTGACCGGCTGATCCTGCGCGACCCCGGGGCCCGGCGCATCGTCGGTGCGGTGGTGGTCGACGCCGACCCGCCTCGGTTGGCCCGCCGAGGTGCGGCGGCCCGGCGAGCGGTCGAGGTCGCTGCGCTGGGTGGCGTGCCCGACCTGGCTCGCGAGGTCGCACGCCGGGGGTTCATGACAGGTGCGGACGCGGCGTCCCTGGGCATCGACGTGCCGTCAGGAGCCCGCCCGGTGGCCACGGTGAGCCGCCGAGGTGGCTGGCTCGTGCACGACGACACCTGGTCGACGGCCGCTGTGCGGCTCCGCTCGGCCGTGGAGCGACGAGCGGAGTCCGCGCCCATCGACCCGACGCTGTCCCTCGAGGCCGCCCGGGCCGCAGCCGGTGTGCCGGACCGAGCCCTCGTCGCCGAGCTCGCCTCCACGTCCGGTCTGGAGGTGCGCGCCGGGCGCGTCGGGCTCCCGGGACGGGCACCGGAGCTGGGCACCCGCGCCGAGGCGGCGCTGCACCGGATCGAGGGTCAATTGCGTGAGCATCCCTTCGCGGCTCCGGAACAGCACGAGCTGGACGCGGCAGGGCTGGGCGCACGGGAGCTCGCCGCCGCAGAAGGGACCGGCCGCATCCTCCGGCTCCCCGGCAACGTCGTGCTCCTGCCCACGGCCCCAGCGCTCGCGATGCGTGAGCTGGCCCGCCTCGACCAGCCCTTCACGACGAGCGACGCGCGCCGGGCCCTCGGGTCGACGCGCCGCACCGTCATCCCGCTGCTGGAGCACCTCGACGCGCGGGAGTGGACCCGGCGCCTCGACGGCTCGCACCGCGAGGTGCGCCGCTAGACGAGCTGGCCTCGTGCTGTGGGCGCTGGACGAGTTCGGCCGGCCTCGTGCCGTGTCAGTGGGGGATGGCAGGCTGGGCCCGATGGCGAAGGGCAAGCGTGCCGATGTGCTCGACCGATTCTCTCCGGCGACCGCCGAGTGGTTCCGGAGCAGCTTCAGCGCGCCCACGACCGCCCAGGCCGGGGCGTGGGACGCGATCAGCTCCGGTCACCACACCGTCGTCGTCGCCCCGACCGGTTCCGGCAAGACGCTCTCGGCCTTCCTCTGGGCCATCGACCGGATGGCGAGCGAGCCGGTCCCCGATGAGCGTCTCGAGCGGTGCCGCGTCCTCTACGTCTCGCCCATGAAGGCCCTCGCCGTCGACGTCGAGCGCAACCTGCGCGCACCGCTCGTCGGCATCGGTCATGCCGCGGCCCGGCTCGGGCTGGCACCGCCCGACATCAGCGTCAGCGTCCGCTCGGGTGACACCCCGGCGAACGAGCGGCGGGCCTTCGCACGCACGCCCACCGACATCCTCATCACGACGCCTGAGTCCCTCTTCCTCATGCTGACCTCGTCGGTGCGCGAGGCGCTCAAGGGCATCGAGACGGTCGTCATCGACGAGGTCCACGCCGTGGCGGGCACCAAGCGCGGCGCCCATCTCGCCCTCAGCCTCGAGCGCCTCGACGCGCTCCTCGACACTCCGGCCCAACGGGTCGGGCTGTCGGCGACGGTCCGCCCCGTCGAGGAGGTCGCGCGCTACCTCGCCGGCGGGCGGCCGGTCGAGATCGTGCAGCCGGCGTCGACGAAGCAGTGGGAGCTCGACGTCGTCGTGCCCGTCCCCGACATGGGCGAGCTCTCCGGCTCGGCTGCCGAGATCTCGCCCGGAGTGCCCGACCTGTCGGGACCGGCCGCGGGCCACGCGCCCCAGGCGAGCATCTGGCCGCACGTCGAGGAGCGCATCGTCGACCTCATCGCCGAGCACCGGTCGACGCTGGTCTTCGCCAACTCGCGTCGCCTCGCCGAACGGCTCACCTCGCGGCTCAACGAGATCTGGGAGCAGCGCCTCGCGGAGCAGGAGGGCCTCCCCGTCCCCAGCCTCGCGGCCCTCTCGACCCGTCCGCCCGCGCAGGTCATGGCCCAGGCCGGCATCTCGAGCGGCGCACCCGGCGTGCTCGCCAGGGCCCACCACGGCTCGGTGAGCAAGGAGCACCGCGCCACCATCGAAGAGGACCTCAAGGCGGGGCGGCTGCCGGCGGTCGTCGCGACGAGCAGCCTCGAGCTCGGCATCGACATGGGCGCCGTCGACCTCGTCATCCAGGTCGAGAGCCCGCCGTCGGTGGCGAGCGGTCTGCAGCGCGTCGGCCGTGCGGGCCACCAGGTCGGCGCCGTGAGCCAGGGCGTCCTGTTCCCGAAGTTCCGGGGCGACCTCGTGCAGACCGCCGTCGTCGTCGAGCGCATGCGCGCCGGCGCCATCGAGTCGCTCCGCGTCCCGGCCAACCCCGTCGACGTCCTCGCCCAGCAGGTCGTCGCGATGTGCGCCATGGACGACTGGAGCGTCGCCGACGTCGAGGCGCTCGTGCACCGGGCGGCGAGCTTCGCCTCGCTCCCGCGCTCGGTCCTCGAGGCGACCCTCGACATGCTCGCGGGCCGCTACCCGTCCGACGAGTTCGCCGAGCTGCGTCCGCGCATCGTCTGGGACCGCGTCACCGACACGCTCTCGGGCCGCCGCGGTGCGCAGCGCCTCGCCGTGACGAGCGGCGGCACCATCCCCGACCGGGGGCTGTATGCCGTGTTCCTCGCCTCCGGGGAGGGGCCCGGCCGCCGGGTCGGCGAGCTGGACGAGGAGATGGTCTACGAGTCGCGCGTCGGTGACGTGTTCACCCTCGGCACGTCGACGTGGCGCATCGAGGACATCACCCACGACCGCGTCCTCGTGACGCCGGCCCCCGGGCAGGCCGGCAAGCTGCCGTTCTGGAAGGGCGACCAGCAGGGCCGCCCCGCAGAGCTCGGTCGCGCCCTGGGCGGATTCGTCCGCGAGATCGTCGGCCTCAGCCCCGAACGGGCCCGCGCGCGCGTCACGGCGGCGGGGCTCGACGAGTGGGCCGCCGACAACCTCATCGGCTACCTCACCGAGCAGAAGGAGGCGACGCGGCACGTCCCGGACGACCGCACGATCGTCGTCGAGCGCTTCCGTGACGAGATCGGCGACTGGCGCGTGGCCGTGCTCTCGCCCTTCGGCGGTCAGGTCCATGCCCCATGGGCGCTCTGCGTCGCCGCCCGCTTGCGCGAGCGCTTCGGCATCGACGTGCAGGCCATGCACGGAGATGACGGCATCGTCTTCCGGCTGCCCGACCTCGAGTTCGACGAGTCGATGGCAGGCGCGGCGATCGGGCAGCAGCTCGTCGAGCTCGTCACCCTCGAGCCCGAAGAGGTGAGCGAGCTCGTCACCCAGGAGATCGGCGGATCGGCCCTGTTCGCAGCGCGGTTCCGGGAGTGCGCGGCACGGGCCCTGCTGCTGCCGCGGCGGCGCCCCGACCGCCGCCAGCCGTTGTGGCAGCAGCGCCAGCGCGCCGCGCAGCTGCTCGAGGTGGCAAGCCAGTACCCCAGCTTCCCCATCGTCCTCGAAGCCGTGCGCGAGTGCGTCCAGGACGTCTTCGACGTGCCCGGCCTCGTCGAGCTCATGGGCGACATCCGCTCGCGCGCCGTCAAGGTCGTCGACGTGGAGTCCAGCCAGCCGAGCCCCTTCGCCAAGTCGCTCGTCTTCGGCTACGTGGCGCAGTACCTCTACGAGGGCGACTCCCCGCTGGCCGAACGTCGCGCCGCCGCCCTCGCGCTCGACCCGTCGCTGCTGTCCGAGCTGCTCGGCCAGGGGGAGGCGCTCGCGCTGCGCGACCTGCTCGACCCGGAGGCGGTGGCTCGCACCGAGACCGAGCTCCAGCGGCTGACGCCCGAGCGCGGGGCGCGCGACGACGAGGACGTCGCCGACCTGCTGCGCGTGCTCGGGCCGCTCTCATTGCGCGACATCGTCGCCCGAGCCGCTGAAGGTTTCGAGCCGGCCGCCGTCGAGGCGGCCCTGACCGAGCTGGAGGCGGCCCGCCGAGTCATCGCCGTGCGCGTCGGGGGCGACGACCGCTGGGCCGCCATCGAGGACGCCGCCCGGCTGCGAGACGCCCTCGGCACGGCACTGCCGGTCGGGGTGCCACAGGCCTTCCTCGAGCCGGTGCCCGACCCGCTCGGCGACCTCGTGGCCCGTTTCGCCCGCACCCACGGTCCCTTTGCCGTGCAGACCGTTGCCGGCTGGTGGGGCGTCGGCCCGGCCGTCGTGCACGACGCGCTGCGCCGGCTGGTCTCCGCCGGCCGGGTCGTCGAAGGCGAGCTGCTGCCCACCGAGAACGGTGGGGGGCATGGTCCCGAGTTCTGCGACGCGGAGGTGCTCCGGCTGCTGCGGCGCCGCTCGCTCGCGGCCCTGCGCCACGAGGTCGAGCCCGTCGCGCAGAGCGACCTCGCCCGCTTCCTGCCCCAGTGGCAGGGCGTCGGCGGCGGCCTGCGCGGCCGTGAGGGACTCCTGCGCGCGGTCGAGCAGCTGACCGGTGCGGTCGTCCCGGCGAGCGGGCTCGAGTCCCTCGTCCTGCCTGCCCGCGTCGCCGACTACCGCCCGGCGCTGCTGGACGAGGTGATGAGCACGGGTGAGGTCGTCTGGCGCGGTCACGGCTCACTCCCCGGAGACGACGGCTGGGTCAGCCTCCACCTCGCCGACGCCGCGCACCTGACGCTGACTCCACCCGAGGCCGTGGACCTCACCGACGACGAGCGCACGGTCATCGACGCACTCGAGGGAGGTGGCGCGTACTTCTTCCGCGCCCTCTCGACCCGGGTGGGACTCGGCGACACCGAGCTGAACGACGCCCTGTGGTCGCTGCTCTGGTCGGGGCGCATCACCAACGACACGATCGCGCCGCTGCGCGCCCTCCTCGCGGGGGGCCGCACCGCCCACAAGCGCACGTCCTCCGGCCCGCGGTCGACGAGGTATGCCGGCCGGCGCGGGTCGCTCGGCCGCTTCGGCTCCCTGCGGGGTCCCCTGGCCGGCACGACTCCGGCTCGGGTCGACGCCGCGGAGGAGGCTGCGACCTCCAAGGCCCTGGCGGCGGGTCGCGCCATCGGGTCCGGCCCCTCCACGGGAGTCGGTCGATGGACCGCGCTCCCGCCTGCCGAGTCCGACCCGACGGTGCGTGCCGTCACCAACGCCGAGCTGCTCCTCGACCGCTACGGCGTGCTCACTCGGGGGTCGGTCGTCACCGAGGACGTCCCCGGAGGCTTCGCGGCCGTCTACCGTGTGCTCGCCGCGGCCGAGGAGGCGGGCAAGGTGCGGCGCGGCTACTTCGTCGAGGGCCTCGGTGCCTCGCAGTTCGCGTCCACGGGGGCCGTCGACCGGCTCCGGTCGATGTCACGGCTCCCCGGAGCCGGGGCCGACGACCCGGGTGCCGGTGGGCGTCGGGTCGATGCCGCCGACGGCGACGAGTGGCTGTCGCCCTCGCCCTCGCCCTCCGCTCCGCTCGGCCGAGGCGGCTCGCGCGCGCGTGAGCGCACCGGTCCGCCGGCGCTGGTCCTGGCGGCCAGCGACCCCGCCAACCCCTACGGCGCCGCCATCGCCTGGCCTGAGCGCGGGCTGACCGACGCCGCCGACGAGCCGGCGGGCGACGCGAGCCCCACCTCCGACGACGGGACTGCCGCGAGGGCGTCTCGCCGCAAGGGCCACCAGCCCGGCCGCAAGGCGGGAGCGCTCGTCGTCCTCGTCGACGGCGAGCTCGTCCTCTACGTCGAGCGCGGCGGCAAGACGATGCTCTGCTGGTCCGACGATCCGGAGCGCCTCCAGGCTGCGGCTGACGCGCTCGCGCTCGCCGTCCGCGAGGGTGCGCTCGGCCGGCTCACCGTCGAGAAGGCCGACGGGACCTCGGTGCTCGGCTCCGACCACCCGCTCGTGCGGGCGCTGTCGCAGGCCGGCTTCCACATGACTCCGCGAGGGCTCCGGCTGCGTCGGTGATACTGCCTGCTCGTCACGGGCGGCGGCTCGAAGGTGGTCGGGCGATGTGAATAGGCTGGACGGACGCGTGACCGCGCGGGTGGACGACCGGTGAGCAGGAGGTGGCGTGCCCGAGGGAGACACCGTGTGGCGCACCGCCACCCGCCTCAACGAGGCGCTCGCCGGCCGCGAGATCGTCGAGTCCGACCTACGGTGGCCCGAGATCTCGACGGCGGACCTCACGGGCCGCGTGACCCTCGAGGTCGTCAGCCGCGGCAAGCACGTGCTGCACCGCGTGGAGGGTGGCCTCACGCTGCACTCCCACCTGCGGATGGAGGGGCAGTGGCGGGTCGAGGCGACGCCGGGGCTCGCCGCCCGCTGGCGGCGGAACCCGCAGCTGCGCGCCCTCGTGGCGGCCTCGGACTGGACGGCTCTCGGCTTGCGGCTCGGCATGCTCGACCTCGTGCCGACGGACCGTGAAGGTGACCTCGTGGGCCACCTCGGTCCCGACGTGCTGGGCCCGGACTGGGACGTCCGACGAGCCGTCGACAACGTGGCTGCCAGCCGCGTGCCGATCGGGCAGGCGCTGCTCGACCAGCGCAACCTCGCCGGCGTCGGCACGCTGTGGTGCGCCGAGACGTTGTTCCTCGAACGGGTGCCTCCATGGGCCCCCGCCGACGAGCTGGGCCGCGAGACCGTCGAGCGGGTCGTGGCCAGAGCTCACCGGCTCATCGACAACGGACGGCGCCACGTGGTGCAGTCGAGCACGGGCAGTCTCCGCCCCGACGAGGCGCACTACGTCCACGCACGCAGTGGTCGGCCGTGTCGGCGCTGCGGGGCCACCGTGCGGGTCGCGATGATCGGCGACCCCACCCGCGAGCGCACGATGTTCTACTGCCCCGGCTGCCAGGGCGGCCTGGGCCCGACCGACGACGGCCGGCCCCAGACGCCCCTCGGCTCCCACCGGGGTGCGGCGCGCTCCCGGCGCTCCTACTGAAAGGGGCCCTGCTGTCGGTACGACGTCCTACCGTGGACGGATCCGCAGCATCTCGAGAGGAGCACCGCCATGGCATCCCGCCTCAACCCCTACATCAGCTTCAAGGACGACGCCCGAGCGGCGATGGAGTTCTACAAGACGGTCTTCGGCGGTGAGCTCGCCGTGTCGACGTTCGGCGAGTTCGGCGACAGCGGTCCGAAGGCCGACGGCGTCATGCACGCACAGCTCGAGACCCCGAGCGGCTACACGATCATGGCGTCCGACACCCCCGACGAGATGCCCTACCAGCCGGGCACCAACATCGCGGTCAGCCTGAGCGGCGACGACACCGACGAGCTGCACGGCTACTGGGACAAGCTCGCCGAGGGTGGCAACGTGATGATGCCCCTCGAGAAGCAGATGTGGGGAGATGAGTTCGGCATGCTGACCGACCGCTTCGGCATCGGCTGGATGGTCAACATCGGCACCGGCACCTCGAGCGAGGCAGCGGCTGAGTGACCCGGCAGGCCACCGGTCGGGCTCAGTCCCGGCCGGTGCCGCCGTAGTGGGTCGCCAGCTGACGGGTGAGCTCCTCGTGTCCGATGAGACTCGAGTGCGTGCCGGCGGTGCCGCACGCCCATGACCCGGCGACGGTCCCTGCACGGGCCGCTGCGTGGGCGTCACCGCCGGCGAGCCACGAGTGGAGGAAGGCCGAGACATAGGCGTCGCCGGCGCCGTTGGAGTCGATGGCCGGGCGACCCGCGATGTCGACCGCCGGCACGGCGAACGAGCCGCCGTCACGGACCGTCACGCGGCTGCCGTGCGCACCGTCCATGACGACGACGAGCCGCGCGCGGCCACGGTCGAGCACGTCGGCGACGACGTGCTCCTCGACCCCGTCGAGGCGCGAGCCCGACACGAAGACGAGGTCGGCGGCATACGCGAACGGCTGGTGATGCGGGTTGCGTCCGTCCCAGTCGTGCAGGTCGGTCGACGTCGTGACACCGGCAGCCGTCGCGTCGTCGAGCGCTGCCGCGGTCCACGGCATGATCGAGGCGTGCACGTGCCGGGACTGTGCGAGCCGGCCCTGCCAGAGCGCCGGATCGGGTGCGAGGTCGTAGGGATGGCGGGGGTCGTAGAAGGACATGCGGCGCCCGGCCGCGTCGACGAGGTTGACCGCCCGACGAGTGCCGCTCTCGTGGACGACGTACCCGAAGGAGAGCCCCTCGGCGGCGAAACGCTCGAGCAGCATCGCGCCCTCGTGGTCGTCACCGATGACGTCGACGAAGTGCGTGGCGAGGCCGAGGCGGTGGCAGCCGAGTGCGACGCCGCTGCCCGTGTGGCCGACGACCGTGTCGATCGGCGGGACGACGTGCGAGTCGGCGAACGGGACCGGCAGGCTGTCGACGCGGACGATGGTGTCGACGCCCGAACCGCCCACGACCAGCACGTCCGTGGTCGCGGGAGTCTTCGCCATCAAGGCCGCGTCACGCTGAGCAGGCCGAGGCACATCTCGTCCGTCGTGCCCTCGCCCCAGACGACGTAGCGCTCGGGCAGCCCCTGCAGGTCGGGCAGCTTGTCACGCCAAGCCTGGTCGTGGGTGCAGCTGACGCGGATCGAGTCACCGGGGTGGATGGCGGTCGCGGGGACGGGCACCGCTCCCTGGTTGTCGAAGTCCCAGACCTTGATGTCGAGCAGCGTCCTCGCCCGCGGGGTTCCCGGGTTGAGGTCGATGCGCAGCGACGAGCCGAGCAGGTGCATGTGGCCGGCCGCAGCGCGGATGGTCGCGGGCTCATCGACGCGGCGGGTGCATGACTGGGTGGCGTCGGGAGTGGGGATGACCGTGCCGTTGCACACGAGCAGCAGGCCGTTGACGATGGGCGAGGACATCGTGCCGAACCGCTCGGTGACGTCGGCGACGGCCGCAGACCGTTCACACAGCGGGCCGGACTTGCCTGCACGGCAGGGCAGCTCGACCGGCGCGGGGTAGAGCATCGTCTCCAGGGGCTTGAGGTCCGACGACGACGAGAGGCGCAGCTTCACCGACGTCCGGTCGGGTGCCACGCCGTGGCGCAGGTTGTAGTGCACCTGCATGACGAGCAACGAACCGCGCGGCATGGGGATGCCGACGTCGGCGGGCAGGACGTTCTCACGGCCACCCGGCGCCCACGCGCCGACCCAGGGAGCGTCGTCGAGGCTGGCGCCGCGCGAACCGAGGCCGGTGCCGCCGAAGCAGGTCCAGCCGTTGCCGCCCGACTCGGCGTCACGGGCGCGGGCGGCGGCCGCCGCCGACGGGGGGACCCGGAACAGGATCACGTGGTGCACCTCGCTCGGCTGCCCGGGCGCGATGTCGAAGCCGGTGACGAACGCGTCGCGCGTGACCAGCGGGTCGAGGACGAAGCAGCGGTAGTCGTCGGTGCCCGTGGTCGGAGCCTTCGGCGTGTACGAGACCGGCGAGGTCACGGTCCGCACTGACTCGCCGACCCGCAGGGCCGCAGGCTTGGCCGGAGCGCCCGGCTGCGCCCCGCCGTGTCCGGTCGACCCCGTCGACCCGGCCGACCCGGCCGACCCGGTCGTCGGGTGGTCGGTCGTGCCCGGCGAGCCTGAGGCTGCTGCTGCGTGTCCGCTCGGGTGACCCTCGAGCCGGGCCTGAGCGGTCGGATCTGGCGTGCCGCAGCCGGCCGTGAGCAGCACGACCGCCGCGAGCGCCGCGGCCGCGGCGGTCCACCGCGGAGCCGCATGCCTCGCGGGTCGGCCGCGTCGAGTCGTCATCCCGTCAGTCTAGGAACGCGATGGCGTCGCGGTGGCCTTGTCGAGCGTTTCGTCCGACCGGGTGCGACGGTGAGGTCAGGAGATCTCCGGGGCCCGGCTCACCGGGATGCGGCGAACGTCGGGCGCGCTGAGCCGTTCCGCGTTGGCCTCGGAGTCGGCGAGCTCCTTCTGTGACTCGAGCTCCGCGTCGACCCGGGCGACGTAGCCGGACACCTCGGCGTCGACCCGCTCGGCGTCCCACCCGAGCACGGGCGCGACGATCTCGGCCACGGCGCGGGCGCTGTCGCTGCCCCGGCTCGGCGTCTCGATCGAGATGCGGGTGCGGCGGGCGAGCACGTCGTCGAGGTGCAGCGCGCCCTCGTGCGTGGCGGCATACAACGCCTCGACGCGGAGGTACTCCTCCGCGCCGGGGAGCGGGTCGTAGAGGGAGCGGTCGTCCTCGGCGAGGGCGAACAGCTCGTGGACGAGCGAACCGTAGCGCTCGAGCAGGTGGGTGATCCGCCAGACCGGGAGGTCCTGGTGGCGAGCGAGCCGGTCGATCTGGTTGACGAGCGCCACGTAGCCCTCGGCGCCCGAGAGGGGGATGAACTCGGTGACGCTGTCGGAGACGTCGCCACCGATGTCCTCACGGGCGGCGTCCACCGCGTCGGCAGCCATGACGCGGTAGGTCGTGTACTTGCCGCCGGCGATGGAGATGAGGCCAGGCTGCGGACGGGCCACGGCGTGCTCACGCGAGAGCTGGCTCGTGTCCTCGTTCTCGCCGGAGAGCAGCGGTCGCAGGCCGGCGTAGACGCCCTGGATGTCGTCGTGCGTCAGTGGCACCTTCAGCACGGTGTTGATGTGCTCGAGGATGTAGTCGATGTCGGCCCGGGTCGCCGCGGGGTGGGCGAGGTCGAGCTCCCAGTCGGTGTCGGTGGTGCCGATGATCCAGTGGGTGCCCCACGGGATGACGAAGAGCACGGACTTCTCGGTGCGCAGGATGAGGCCGGTCTCTGAGTTGATCCGGTCGCGCGCGACGACGATGTGCACGCCCTTGCTCGCGCGCACGTGGAAGCGGCCGCGGCCGCCGGCCATGGTCTGGATGTCGTCGGTCCACACGCCGGTGCAGTTGATGACGACGGACGCGCGCACCTCCGTGCGCTCGCCCGTCTCGACGTCCTCGACGAGGGCCCCGACGACACGCTCGCCCGCGCGCAGCAGCTCGACGACGCGCGCCGAGGCGACCACCGTGGCACCGTATGCCGCCGCGGTGCGGACGGTCGTCAGCGTGTGCCGGGCGTCGTCGGCCTGCGCGTCGTAGTAGAGCAGGCCTCCCGTGAGGGCGTCACGCTTGAGCGCCGGCGCCAGCTTGAGCGCGCCGGTGCGGGTCAGCTGCCTGTGCCGTGGCACGGACCGGGCGCCGCCCATGGAGTCGTAGAGGGTCAGGCCGGCGGTGACGTACGGGCGCTCCCAGCCGCGGTTGGTCAGCGGGTAGAGGAAGGAGACCGGCTTGACGAGGTGCGGGGCGATGCGGCTCAGCATGAGCTCGCGCTCCTTGAGCGCCTCTCGGACGAGGTCGAAGTTCATCTGCTCGAGGTAGCGCAGTCCGCCATGGAAGAGCTTGGACGACCGCGACGAGGTGCCCGAGGCGAAGTCGCGCTGCTCGACGAGGGCCGTCGCCAGGCCGCGGGTGGCCGCGTCGAGGGCGACCCCACCGCCCGTCACGCCGCCACCGATGACGAGCACGTCGAACTGCTTGGTGGCGAGGCGCGTCCACGCCCGCGCCCGGTAGTCGGTGTCCAGCCTCACTGGACTCGTCATCGGTTCCCCTTCACGTCGCCGCCGAGGTCGCCACTCTATCCAGCCGGGCTGCGGTTCCTCCTGCCGTGGTGGCGACGGTCGGCGGGCGAGCGCCCATGCGCAGCAAGCGGCGAGCGGGATCGTGTGCAGCACGCCGCCGCGGCGCGACGGTACGGTCTGGTCATGCCGACGGAGCAGCGCAGCCATGTCGTGTCGATCGACCAGGGGACGACGAGCACCCGGGCCATGGTCTTCGACCGGAGGGGGCGCGTCGTGGCGGTCGACCAGCTCGAGCACGAGCAGGTGTTCCCGAGGGCGGGATGGGTCGAGCACGACCCGATGGAGATCTGGCAGAACACCCGCGCGGTGGTCGGCGGCGCGCTCGGCAAGGCCAACCTCAACGCCACCCACATCGCCGCGGTCGGCATCACGAACCAGCGCGAGACGACCGTGGTCTGGGACCGCGCGACCGGCCGACCGATCCACAACGCCATCGTCTGGCAGGACACCCGCACCCAGGCCATCTGCGACGAGCTCGCCCGCGACGGCGGCACCGAGCGCTTCAAGGACGTCACCGGTCTGCCGCTCGCGACGTACTTCGCCGGGCCCAAGGCCCGCTGGATCCTCGACCACGTCGAGGGAGCCCGCGAGCGCGCCGAGGCCGGCGAGCTGCTCTTCGGCACCATCGACACCTGGCTGCTGTGGAACCTCACGGGGGGTGCGGAGGACGGCGGTGTCCACGTCACTGACGTCACGAACGCCTCACGGACGCTGCTGATGGACCTGCGCACCCTCGACTGGGACGCCTCGGTCGCCGACGCGATCGGGGTGCCCCTGGCGATGCTCCCCGAGATCCGCTCGTCGTCCGAGGTCTACGGCACGTGCCGGCCGGGCATCCTCATCGACGTCCAGGTCGCCGGGATCCTCGGCGACCAGCAGGCGGCGACGTTCGGGCAGGCATGCCTCGACGTCGGCACGGCCAAGAACACGTACGGCACAGGAAACTTCATGCTGCTCAACACCGGCGAGGAGATCGTCGCGTCGAAGAACGGCCTGCTGACGACGGTCTGCTACCAGCTCGGCGACGACCGGCCCGTCTATGCCCTCGAGGGCTCGATCGCCGTCACCGGGTCGCTCGTGCAGTGGCTGCGGGACAACCTCGGGCTCATCCGGGACGCCGAGGAGGTCGAGACGCTGGCTGCGACCGTCGACGACAACGGCGGGGCCTACTTCGTGCCGGCCTTCTCCGGTCTCTTCGCCCCGCACTGGCGCCCCGACGCCCGCGGTGCGCTCGTCGGTCTGACACGGTTCGTCAACAAGGGCCACATCGCCCGGGCGGCCTTGGAGGCCACGGCCTTCCAGACGCGCGAAGTGCTCGAGGCGATGAACGCCGACTCGGGGGTGCCGCTCACCGAGCTGCGTGTCGACGGTGGCATGGTCGTCAACGAGACGCTCATGCAGTTCCAGGCCGACCTGCTCGGCGTCGACGTCGTGCGTCCCGTGGTGGCCGAGACCACGGCCCTCGGGGCCGCGTACGCCGCCGGGCTCGCCGTCGGCTACTGGGAGAGCACGGACGAGATCCGCGAGAACTGGGGCGAGGACCGTCGGTGGAGCCCGCAGCTGGTCGAGGCCGAGCGCGAGCGCCTCTTCCGCACGTGGAAGAAGGCGGTCGAGCGCACCCTCGACTGGGTCGACGACGACACGCCGTGACGGCTCAGTCCTCGCCGGTGACATCCGAGGCTTCAGCTGAGGTGGTGGCCGGGTTTTGGCCACCCGTGAAGCGGGGAGTCAGGCCAGCGCGGCGACCGCGGCGTCGTAGTCGGGCTCCTGGCCGATGGACGGGACGATCTCGGTGTGCACGACGGTGCCCTGGGCGTCGATGACGACGACGGCGCGGGCGAGCAGTCCGGCGAAACCACCGTTCTCCATCCGCACGCCGTAGTCATAGCCGAAGCCCGATCGGAACGAGGACGCGGCGACGACGTTGTCGAGACCCTCGGCCCCACAGAAGCGCGTGAGCGCGAAGGGCAGGTCGGCCGACACGCAGACGACGGTGGCGTTGTCGAGGCCCGCGGCGATCTCGTTGAACCGGCGGACGCTCGTGGCGCAGGTGCGGGTGTCGACGCTCGGGAAGATGTTGAGGACCACCCGCGTGCCGGTCGGCAGCGTGATGTCGTCACGCAGGTCGGTGCCGGTCAGGGTGTACGCCGGGGCAGGGGACCCCACGGCCGGCAGGTCGCCGACGGTGTGGACGGGGGTGTCTCCGAGAGAGGTGGTGGCCATGGACGTATCTAACACGGGCGCTGAGCCGCCTACCGTGGCGGCATCCCCGCTGACGCAACCTGCCGGACGACCCGGTGCCCCTTCCGGTCAGGCGGCGGCATGGCCGCGCCGGGAGCGCGTGGCGACGTCCGTGGTCACGACCACCGGGGCGCCCGTAGGTTTGGTCCATGACCGAGTCGCAGGACACCGGAGCGCGGTCGCGCCTCGTCATCAACCTCATCGGGGTGGTCGGCATCCTCTTCGGCGTGCTGCCGATCGTGCGCTACCTGCTCGACCTGCAGCTCTTCGAGTTCACCGTCGCACCGTATGAGTGGCTCGAGCTCGAGGGGGCGGCCCGGTACCTGCCGCCGGTCATGGTGCTCGTCGGATGCATCGTCGCGGCCTACCTGCTGGAGAAGCGCCTCCCGGGGGACTGAACCGGGCGCACCAACCCTGGACGGTGGGTGACCGTTCAACGACTCGCCCGTGATGTGATGTGGGCATGTCGGTCCGGGCCTCCCTCCTCGCCGGGCTCGTCCTCGGGACGAGCCTGACGATGGCGCCCGCCCCGGGCGCGCTCGCCGCGCCCGCCCCGGCCGCGCCCGCCCCGGCCGCGGTCGCCCCGGCGGCGCCGACCGCGCCGGCCCTCGCAGCGCCGGCCGCCGACCCGATCGCTCCGGAGGCCAGCACCGTGACCGTGGGTCCCGAGCCCGACGGCACAGCCGTGCGCCTCGACGTGTCCGTGTGGCCGCAGTCGAGCGGCAGGCACCCCGTCGTCCTGCTCGCCCACGGGTTCGGTGGCACCAAGGACTCGATGACGAGCCAGGCGAACGAGCTGCACGACCGCGGCTACGTCGTCATCGCGTGGAGCGCGCGCGGCCACGGCCAGTCCGGTGGTCGCATCCACCTCAACGACCCGGCCTACGAGATCGCCGATGCCAGAGCACTGCTCGACCTCGCGGCCAAGCGTTCCGACGTCGAGCTGGACGGGCCGGACGACCCGCGCGCCGGCGTCATGGGCGCTTCCTACGGTGGCGCGTTGGGCCTCATGCTCGCCGGGGCGGACCGCCGCGTCGACGGGGTCGTCTCGGCCATCACGTGGAACGATCTCGCCGACGCGTTCTTCCCCCAGGCTGCCGTCACGACGCCGGCGACCACCGCTGCTGGGCGGTCCCCGATCGACGTCGCCGGACCCTTCAAGCAGGTCTGGGCCACCAACTTCTTCCTCTCGGCGCTGCGGGGCGGCGTGGGCGCCGGCACGGGTGCCGACCGCTGCGGCCGTTTCGACCCGACCATCTGCCGCCTCTTCGTCCAGGCCTCCGAGACCGGCACCGCCCCGCCGCAGCTGACCACGCTGCTGCGGGCACACAGCCCGAAGCCGACGATGAACGCCGTGACGGCCCCGACCTTCCTCGTCCAGGGGATCGGCGACTCCCTCTTCGGGCTCGACCAGGCCGACGCCACCGCGGCGGCTCTCGCTGCGACGGGCACGCCGTATGCCGTCCGGTGGAGCGACGGGGGCCACGACGCCGCGAGCACGCACGAGGCAGAGGAGGTCGAGGCGTCCTATACGTGGCTCGACCACTACGTCCGAGACGAGTCCCCCCGCGGAGCCGAGTCGGCCCTGCCCACAGCCGCCTTCACGTACGGCACACGTGCCGGTCGCCCCGGTCAGCCGAGCACCCTGCACACCCTGACGGCATACCCCGGGCTGTCCGGAGCTGCCCTCCAGACGCGCGAGCTGCCGCTGACGACGAGCTCCGGTGTGCTGCTGCACCCGCCGGGCGGACAGCCGGCCTCGCTCATCGCCGTGCCCGGTCTCGCGGCCCTCGGGCTCAACCTCTCGACCTACCAGATCGCGGCGCTGCCGGGCCAGTCGACGGCGCTCGACACCCAGCCCACCGCCGAGGCCGCCACCGTCGTGGGGTCGCCGACGATGCGCGTGACGGTCACCTCGGACACGGCTGACGTCACGCTCTTCGCCTCGGTGTGGCGCGTGACCGGCGGCTCGGTGACGCTCACGAACCCGCTCGTCGCCCCCGTGCGCCTTGCCGTGACGCCGGGCCGCCCCACCCCCGTGGCGATCTCGTTGCCCGCCGCGACCTACGACCTGCCCGCCGGCACCCGGTGGCGCGTCCTGCTGACGAGCACCGAGTCCACCTACTCCAACTCGCGCACACCGAGCGCCATCCGCATCTCTGGTGCCTCCGCCCTGACGCTGCCGGTCGCGGCCGGCGCCGAGGTCGGCGGGGCCGTCGCCGGTGGCGTCGACACCGAGACGCTTCTCGCCACCTCTGCGCTCGCCCTGCTGCTCCTCGCGGCGCTCGCCGGTTGGGTCGTCCGCCGTCGCCGCCGCAGGCACCTGCCCGCGCGGCCGGACCTCGCCGACGTCCCGCTCGTCGTCGAGGGGCTCGTCAAGACGTATGCCGACGGGCACCGCGCCGTCGACGACGTGTCGTGGCGGGCCGAGAAGGGCCAGGTCGTCGGGCTGCTCGGCCCGAACGGCGCGGGCAAGACGACGACGATGCGCATGGTCATGGGCCTCATCTCCTCCGACGCCGGCAGCGTGCACGTGCTCGGCGAGCCGGTCTCGGCCGGCTCGCGGGTGCTCGGCCGCGTCGGCGCGCTCATCGAGGGACCCGGCTTCCTGCCCCACCTCACCGGACGCCAGAACCTCGAGGCCTACTGGTCCGCGACGGGCCGTGCCACCGAGGACGCGCACTTCGCCGAGGCGCTCGACGTCGCGGCGCTCGGCGGTGCGGTCGACCGGCCGGTCAAGTCCTACAGCCACGGCATGAAGCAACGGCTGGGCATTGCGCAGGCCATGCTGGGCCTGCCCGAGCTGCTCATCCTCGACGAGCCGACCAACGGCCTCGACCCACCCCAGATCGCGGCCATGCGCCCCATCCTTCGCCGCTACGCCGAGACCGGGCGCACCGTCGTCGTGTCGAGCCACCTGCTCGCCGAGGTGGAGATGACGTGCACCCATGTCGTCGTCATGCACGCCGGCCGGGTCGTCACGCAGGGCCCCGTCGCCGAGCTCGTCGACAGCGACGACACGACGATCCTCGACCTACCCGAGCACGTCGACCATGACGTCATCAACGCCGGCGTGCACGCCCTCGAGGCGGCCGACGGCGTCACCGAGGTCCGGGTCGACACCCCGACCAGGATCGTCGTCGTCGCGGACCGGGGCCGTGCCGAGGTCGTCGCCGCGGCCGTCACGGCGGGCCTGCCCGTCGTCGGCGTCAGCAGCCGCCGCCACCTCGAAGAGGTTTTCCTCGGCGTCATCTCGTCGGCGTCGGCCGCCGGGGCGGCTTCCGAGCCCGGCGACGAGGGCGCCTCCCTCGTCGAACGACTGAGGCAGGTGAGGGCGCGATGAGCGAGAAACCCCGAGCCGTGGACGGCCACCCGGGCAGCCCCTCCTCCGAGCACGTTCCCGGCGAGGCGCTGCTCGACGTCATGGAACCGGCGTCGTCCGCCGCGAGCGGCGAGATCCACCAGGTGCGTGACCCGCTCTCGTGGCGGGCCGAGCTGCGCCGGCAGTGGGGGAGACGGCGTACGACGTGGGCCTTCGGCCTGCTCGTCGCGCTGCCCCTCATCCTCGTCGGGTCGTTCGCCTTCGGTGAGCGGTCCAGTAACAGCCGAGGTGGTGCGTCCACCCGCATCTTCGACCTCGCCCAGAGCGGGGCCGCGAACTTCAGCCTCGTGCTCGTCTTCCTCGCCTCCGAGCTGCTGCTCGTGCTGCTCGCCGCGCTCTTCTGCGGCGACGCGGTGCCGTCCGAGGCGTCGTGGTCGTCGTTGCGCTACCTGCTCGTCGCGCCGGTGCAGCGCGCGCGGCTGCTCACGAGCAAGCTCGCGATCGGCATCGCCTCGACCTTGGTCGCGACGGTTCTGCTGCCGGCGTGGGGGCTCGTCGTCGGCGGCGTCGCCTACGGCTGGGACCCGCTGACCAACCCGCTCGGCGAGAACCTCACGTGGGCCCAGTTCCTGCCGCGGCTCGCCCTGGCGATGGCCTACATCTTCGTGACGCTGCTGCCCATCGCGGCGCTCGCCTTCTGGCTCGGCACCCGTTCCGACGCCCCGCTCGCAGCGGTCGGCGGCGCCGTGCTCGTCAGCATCCTGCTCAACATCCTGGACCAGCTCGACGCCCTCGACCCCTACCGCAACGCCTTCCCGGGGCACTACTCCCGGGCGTGGCAGGACGCTCTCGCGATCTCGCCCGACTACACGGACATGGTGCACGGTGCGCTGTGGGCGCTCGTGTGGGCGGTCGCCTTCACGATGCTCGCCTACCGCCGGTTCCGCCGCGCCGACATCCTCAGCTGACGTCCACGGCCGCCGCGCACGTGGAGGGCCCCCGCGGAACGACGAGGCGCGGACCGATCGGCGGCACGCCACTCAGGGAGGCTCGGTTGCGTTCGTCGGCCCAGTGGTCGTCGGTCCGCGCTGCCAGGCGCCGTCCGCCTCAGAGCTTCCGGGCCTCGGGGATGATCTTCTCGCCGATCAGCTCGAGCCAGTCGGTGCGCGACCCGTCGGTGACGCCGGTCTGCACGTGCGTCACGCCGAGGCCGGCCAGATCCCGGAGGTGCTCGAGCGCGGCGTCGACGTTCTCGCCGTTCGGTCCTGGGTCGACCCGGCCCATGACGGTCTTCTCGATCTCGTCGTAGTCGCGCCCAATGGCGTCGCAGTGCCCACGCAGCACGTCGAGCTTGCGGCCGAGGTCGGGGGTGTCGAAGAGGTTGCAGGCCTGGGCGTACTGGGCGACCATCCGCAGGGTCTTCTTCTCGCCTCCGCCCCCGATGAGGATCGGCGGGTGCGGGCGCTGGACTGACTGCGGCGAGTTGAGGGTGCGGCCCAGCGTGTAGTGCTTGCCGGCATACGGCTCCTCGCTGTCGCCCCACATCTGCAGGCAGATCTGCAGCGTCTCCTCGAGCCGCTCGAACCGCTCGGCCGTCGCGGGGAAGGGCAGGCCCAGACCGACGCACTCCTCCTCGTTCCACGCAGCACCGATTCCGAGCATCGCGCGCCCCTTCGACAGCACGTCGAGGGTCGTGACCTCCTTGGCGAGCAGGCCCGGCTCGCGGTAGACGGCGGCCGTGACCCACGCGAGCAGCTGGACGCGCTCGGTCACCGCAGCGAGGAAGCCGAGGGCCGTGTAGGCCTCGAGCATCTCGTGCTCCTTGGGACCGATCACGCCGATCTGCCACACGTGGTCCATCACGGAGAGCTTGGAGAAGCCGACGTCCTCCGCGGTGCGCGCCGTGCGGACGAGGTCGTCGACGAAGGTCGTGGAGCCGCCGCTCCAGGTGAAGTTGGCGAGGTGCAGTCCGAGGTCCATGTCTCGCACACTACGTCCGCTCGCTGGGACCAGCACGGGGTGCAGTCCGTCGACCTCGGGGCGCGGACGGCGCGCGCACACGTCCAGAACCGTGCTGTGTCGGCTGCCCAGGTGATGGCCGGCTGCGGGAGAATCGGCCGGTCGGGACGATCGGGAACGAGCGGCACGATCGGGGACGGACGCGTCAGGAGGAAGACGATGGCGGTCGACGTGCGGGTGGAGACGGTCATCTCGAGACCGGTCGCCGAGGTGGCCGCCTACGCCGGCGACCCCTCCCATGCGCCCGAGTGGTACTCGAACATCGACTCCGTCGACTGGCAGACGCCACCGCCGATGAGGGTGGGCAGCAGGCTCGCGTTCGCCGCCCGGTTCCTCGGGCGCCGGATCAAGTACGTCTACGAGATCGTCGAGCTCGTCCCCGGTGCGCGGCTCGTGATGCAGACGGATGGCAAGCCCTTCCCCATGCGCACGACGTACGAGTGGGAGGCCGTCCAGGAGGGCAGCACACGCATGGTGCTGCGCAACACCGGCAGGCCCACCGGCTTCGCGGCCATCGGGGCGAGGCCGATGGCCGCGGCGATGCGCACTGCGATGACCAAGGACCTCGCGCGGATCAGGACGATTCTGGAGACTCGGTGACCTGCGACCCCGACCCGGGCGGCTCGGCCGACCACGGTACGACGACCCAGGTGGGCCGTGGGCAGGTGAAGAAGGCGAGTCCGGTCGCGTCACCGGCGCGTCCTTCGCGTTACGGAGGGTTCGGAGGGTTCGGAGGGTTCGGGCAGACTGGCCGGGTGACCTCCGCGACCCGACCGCTCCAGCCCTCCCGGCGCTCGCAGGTGCCGCCCTTCGAGGTCATGGATGTGCTCGACCGGGTGGCCGTGCTGCGCGCCGAGGGCCGCGACGTCGTGTCGCTCTGCGCGGGCGAACCGTCCGGGGGTGCGCCGAGCCTCGTCTCGGAGGCCGCGGCGCGGATCCACCGGTCCGGCCGTGCCCTGACCTACACGTCGGCCCTCGGTATCCACCAGCTGCGCTCCGAGATCGCCGCCCACTACGGCCGGTGGTACGGCCTCGACGTCGACCCGGCGAGGGTCGCCGTCACGACGGGCTCGTCGGGCGGATTCGTCCTCGCCTTCCTCGCCGCCTTCGAGGCGGGAGACCGCGTCGCCCTGGCCCGGCCCGGCTATCCTGCCTACCGCAACATCCTCACCTCGCTCGGGTGCGAGGTCGTCGAGATCGACTGCGGCCCCGAGACCCGCTACCAGCCCACCCCAGAGCTGCTCGACGCCGCGCACGCCGACGGGGCGCTCGCCGGTCTCATCGTCGCGTCGCCGGCCAACCCGACCGGCACGATGGTCGACCGCGCCGAGCTCACCGCCATCACCGACTGGTGCGCCGCCCACGAGGTGCGGCTCGTCAGCGACGAGATCTACCACGGCGTCACGTTTCCGGAGCCGGATGCCGCCGACCCCCGGGGCGTCAGCGCCTGGGAGAGCGACGACACCTCCCTCGTCATCTCGTCCTTCAGCAAGTACTGGGGCATGACGGGCTGGCGCCTGGGCTGGATGCTGCTCCCCGCCGACCTGGTGCGCCCCGTCGACGCGCTCGCCGGCAACGTCGCCCTGTGCCCACCCGCACCGGCGCAGTATGCCGCCGTGTCGGCCTTCGCCGAGGAGTCCTACCGCGAGTGCGACGAAGCGGTCGCCGAGTTCGCTCGGACGCGGAAGCTGTTGCTGGACAACGCGTCCCGACTCGGGTGGGGTGAGTCGGCTCCACCGGACGGCGCGTTCTACTACTGGGCCGACCTCGGACCACGGCTGGCTCGCTGGGGCGGCTCGGCGGCATACTCCCGAGCCCTGCTGGAGGACGTGGGAGTGGCGATCACGCCGGGCGGGGACTTCGACGACCGGGCGGGCGGCCACTCGGTGCGGCTGAGCTTCGCGGCCGGCGCCACGGCGGTCGGCGAGGCGATCGAGCGGATCGAGGCCTTCAACGCGCGCTGAGCCGCTAGCGTCGCCGCATGGGGTGGTTCTCCGACGTCGTGGCGTGGGTGCGCTCGCGGATCGGCGGTCGACCGCGCCCCGAGCCACCTCCGGCCGGCCAGCTGACGTCCGTCGACGCGCTCGTCGAGCGGATGCACGAGATCGACCGAGCCCTGCCCGCGGGCGACGGCGTCGCCGACTTCAACCGGATGTATCTGCGCGTCACCGAGCTCGTCCGCGATCGCCTCGTCGAGGGCTGGTTCAGCAACCCGGAGTTCGTCACCCGGCTCGACCTCGTCTTCGCGGGGCTCTACCTCGACGCGGTCGGCACGGCGGCGCCTGATCCGTCGTGGGCGCCGCTCTTCGCGTGCCGGCGGGAGCCCGGTCGCGTACCGATCCAGTTCGCGCTCGCCGGCATGAACGCCCACATCAACCACGACCTGCCCGTCGCCGTGGTGACGACGTGCCGTCAGCTCGGCCTGACGCCCGACAGCCCCGGCGTCGAGGCGGACTACCACCGCGTCAACGACCTGCTCGCGTCCGTGCAGGAGCAGGTCCGGCGCTCGTTCCTGGACGGCATCGCGCTCGCCGTCGACGAGCAGTACGCGGGCCCGGTGGCCAACCTCGTCAGCGGCTGGAGCATCGCGCGCGCCCGCGATGCGGCGTGGACCAATTCCCGGGTCCTGTGGTCGCTCGAGGGCGTCGAGCCGCTGCGCACCGACTTCCTCGCGACGCTGTCGCGCACGGTCGGGATGGCCGGACGGTACCTGCTGACGCCGGTCGCCGACCTCGCGTGACGCGAGGCCGGCGACCGACGTTCGTCCGCAACAGCGCCGTCGGCGCCGTCAGCGCCGTCAGGCGTTCAGGCAGCGACGGGGGCGCGGCCCCGCGCCGGCTCGGGCGCGCGGGCGTCGCCGAGGGGGCCGGCCTCGCCGAGGGCGCCGGCGTCGTCGGGGACCTCGACCCTGCGGGAACGCAGCACGCCCCGGAGGCGCCAGGCGCCGTAGACGGCGACGAGGCTGATCAGGAGGTGCAGGCCGAGGAAGCCGTTCGCGAGACCCATGCCGAGCAGGGCACCGGCGACGAGCGGCCCGACGGCCGAGAAGGTCGTCTGGATCGCCGTGAACGTGCCGAGCGTCGTGCCGACCAGCCCGCGGGGGGCCAGGCTCGCGGTGAGCGGGTTGAGCACCGGGGCGTACATCGTCTCGCCGACGGCGAAGATGCCGAACGTCGTGACGAAGAGAGCCGACGCGACCTCCGGGGTCAGCTGCGCCACCGAGAGGACGACCCACGACAGCGTCCAGATGGCACCGACGACCATGAGCAGGCTGGCCGCGTTGCGCCGCGCGGTCACCCGAACGACGACGACCTGCAGCGCCACGATGACGACGCAGTTGACGGCGGCCGCGAGACCGATGGCGGTCTCGTCGACGTCGAGGACGGTCAGCGCGTACGCGGGCAGACCCGACTCGAACTGCGCGTAGAAGCCGAGGGCCAGGGCCACCGCAACGACGGCGGTCCAGCGCAGCGCCGGCACGGCGAAGATGCGGCGCAGGGCCTCCATCGTGCCGAGGCGCGCCTCCGCCTCACTGGCTGCCAGGTCGGGAGCCACCTCGCTCGTGGCGCCGATACCGGCGACGTGGATGAGCACGGCAGAGATCGCGAAGCCGGCACCCGCGGTGAGGAAGGCGAAGGTCATGCCGTCGGGGCGCGACAGGTCGACGAACTGGCCGGCCACGAACGCGCCCACGGCCATGCCGATCGACTCAGCCGTGAACTTGTAGGCGAAGACCTTGCGGCGGTCGTTGCTGCCGGCCCAGCGCAGCACGAGCACCGACGCAGCAGGACCAGCCGCCGTCAGGCCGAAACCGAAGACGAACATGCCCACGAGGAAGGCCGGGGCCGACTGGGCCCACACGAGGCTGCCGACGCCGACCGCGGCCAGCAGCTTTGCCACGACGGCAACGGCCACCGGGTCGAAACGGTCGCTGAGGCGCCCGGCGAAGGGCGCAGCCACGAGGGCGCCGACCGAGAACAGCGTGCTGGCCAGGGCCGCCGCGAAGGCACCCCAACCGCGGGTGTTGGCCGCATACGCGTACTGGTAGGGAAGCACGGTCCCCCATCCGAGCATGCCGATGGACGACGCGAGGATGAGCAGCTTGGTGCGCATGGGTTTCACACCCTTTCTGGGGGTCGGGAGACGAGCTGGCGGTTCAACACACCTTCGTCATCGAATATTTCGTAATCGAAGTTCGACTTCGAAAGACTAGCACCGCGCCGTACGGGTGCGACAATGCCTTTCCATGGCAGCGAAACGGCGACGGACCGCCCAGCAGGAGCACGCGGCCGACGTCTCCACGTACGTCGCCGCCGGTGGTGAGGAGTCGGTGCAGCGCGTCATCACGGCCGTCTACGCGGTGACGAAGAAGCTCGACCAGTGGTACGTCCGCCAGTTCGCCGATCTCGACCTGACCCAGGGGGAGTGGTCGGTGCTGGCCTCCCTGGCCCGCGCGGGCGACACGTGCCTCACCCCGAGCCAGCTCGCCGACCTCTCCAACGTCGCGCCCTCGTCGATGACCCACCGGCTCGACAAGATGGCCGGGCGCGGCCTGGTCCAGCGCCGGCCCGACGAGTCCAACCGCACCCGCACGCTCGTGTCGCTCACCAAGGACGGGTGGGCCCTCTTCAGTGCCGCGGTCCGCGAGTCCAACGTCGTCGAGAGCGACACGCTGCGCGACCTGTCCGACGACGAGCGGCACGAGCTGGCCCGGCTCCTCGAGATCGTCATCGCCGGCCTGGACGACATCGACGCCTGACCCGGTCCGGCCCGGCCTGGCCCCCACGGCCCTGGACGGGACGGGCGGGTCGTCACTCGCAGGAGGCGCGCGGCCGGCAACACGTTGCCGGCATCGGCCGGCCGGCACCATCGCGGCCGCGCCGTCGTCCCCATGAGGGGGCGCACGTCCCGCGCCACCGACCTCGTCGACGCCGGGAACTAGAGTCTGGCACGTGAGCTACCGCAGGCCCGTACCGACGATCGGCGACCCGTCCTCGGCAGCCGAGCGGGCCCAGGCGCCCGACGCGTGGGCCCTGCACGACGACCTCGACTCGCTCGAGAGGGTCGTCGGCGCGCGTCGCGACATCCGCCGCTTCCGGCCCGACCCCGTTCCCGACGAGGTGCTCACCGCGGTGCTCACGGCTGCCCACCGGGGACCGTCGGTCGGCCACAGCCAGCCGTGGCGGTTCGTCGTCGTCACGGAGGCCGCGACGCGCGACACCGCGGCGCTCATGGCCGACCGGTGCCGGCTGCACCAGGCTGCCGGCATGACGGAGGAGTCGGCCCGCGGCTTGCTCGACCTGCGTCTCGAAGGCATCCGGGAGGCGCCCGTCGGTGTCGTCGTGGCCTGCGACCGCCGCACCCCGGCCGCCGGGGTGCTCGGACGGGCGACGTTCCCCGACGCCGACCTCTGGTCCTGCGCCGCCGCCATGGAGAACCTGTGGCTGACCGCCCGCGCCCACGGCCTGGGCGTCGGCTGGGTCACCCTCTTCGAGCCGGCAGAGCTGGCCGACCTGCTCGGCCTGCCCGAGGGCGTCGAGACCCTCGGCTGGCTGTGCCTCGGCTGGCCCGACGAGCGCCCGCCCGAGCCCGGCCTCGAGCGCGCCGGCTGGAGCAAGCGCCTTCCGCTCGAGCAGGTCGTCATGCGCGAGCGCTGGACCGAGCGCGACGCCCCGACCTCGCACCTGCGGGCACCCGAGCCCGCCGACGTCGTCGCCGCGCGGGACCGCTCGGACGACCTGCTCACGGTGCCTGGCTCGCTCGGCGTCCTCGACACCGTCCTCGACCGCATCACCGCGCTGGCTGCCGTGGACGGCCGGGGCACTCTCGTCGTCGCGGCCGCCGACCACGCGGTCACGGCATACGCCATCTCCGCCTTCGACCCGTCGGTCACGGCTGACGTCGCCCGAGCCACGCGCGAAGGCACCTCGATGGGGGCGGTGGCCGCACGCGCGGCCGGTCTGGACGTCGAGCTCATCGACGCCGGCATCGGCTGCCGCAGGGGTGATCTCGTCACCTCAGACGCGCTCGACGAGACGACGTATGCCGCGCTGCTGGGTCTCGGACGTGAGCGCGGTCGCGTGCTGGCCCGGACCGGTCCGGTCGCCCTCGGCGAGGTGGGTGTCGGCAACACGACAGTGGCTGCGGCCCTGGCCGCGGCGCTGCTGGACGTGGCGGCCGACGAGGTCGTGGGCCTCGGGTCGTCCGCCGACACCGCGATGCTCGCCCGCAAGCGCGACGTCGTGACCCGCGCGCTCGCCCGGGTCGGTCGCGTCGGTCCCGCCGAGGCCGTCCGGCGCCTCGGTGGCGGAGAGCTCGCCGTCCTCACCGGAGTGGTCCTCGGCGTGACCGAGGCCGGCGGCGTCATCGTCCTCGACGGGCTCGCGACGTCGGTGTGCGCGCTCGCCGCCGTGCGCCTCGAGCCGGCGGTCGCGGCGCATCTCGTGGCAGGCCAACGCTCACGTGAGAAGGCCCATGCCCTCGTGCTGCGCGAGCTCGGTCTCGAGCCGCTCCTCGACCTGCGGATCCGGGCGGGGGAGGGCGTCGGCGCGGCCCTCGCGACCGGCCTCGTCAAGGACGCCCTGGCCCTCCGGACCGGCGTCGCCCGCACCTCCACGGCCTGATTCCGCCGCCGCGATCTCCTCCCCGCGGTTCGAGGTGATGCCGGCAGGGACCTCGCTGTCGCGATCACCTCGACTCGCGATGCCCTCCCCGCGGTTCGAGGTGATGCCGGCAGGGACCTGGCTTTCGTGATCACCTCGACTCGCCGCACGGCCCGCTCCTCCCCCTGGTTCGAGGTGATGCCGGGAGGGACGTGGCTGCCGCGATCACCTCGAACCGCCCGCTCCTCCCCTGGTTCGAGGTGATGTCGGCAGGGACGTGGCTGCCGCGATCACCTCGACTCGGTCGCTGTCGTGAGATCGTTCGACTCGATCCACGACGAACCGGCCCGACACGGTCAGCCAACCGGTGTACTACAAGCAGATCCCCACCCACAGCGTGATCGTGGTCGTCGCCGGCTCGTTGCTCGTGTGGGCCGCCCCGATCCCGGATGGTGACGCAATGACCGCTCATGGACCCCTCAGCGACGTCCTCGTCGTCGATCTGTCGCGCGCCCTCGCGGGACCGCACGCGACGATGATGCTGGCCGACCAGGGCGCGCGCGTGATCAAGGTCGAGGCCCCCGGACGCGGGGACGACACCCGCGGCTGGGGCCCGCCCTTCGTCGGTGACGAGGCACGGCGCGAGTCGACGTACTTCCTCTCGGCCAACCGCAACAAGGAGTCGATCACCCTCGACCTCAAGGACGCTGCGGACCGCGACGTGCTGCTCGCGCTCGTCGACCGGGCCGACGTGCTCGTCGAGAACTTCCGCACCGGCGTCCTCGACCGCCTCGGCCTCGGCGTCGACTCGCTCATGGAGCGCAACCCTCGGCTCGTCGTGCTGTCGATCACCGGCTTCGGGCACGACGGTCCCGAGGGTGGCCGGGCCGGCTACGACCAGATCGCCCAGGGCGAGGCGGGGGTCATGTCCCTGACCGGGTCCGGTCCCGATGACCCGCAGCGCGTCGGTGTCCCCATCGCCGACCTGCTCTCGGGAATGTACGGCGCCTACGGCGTCGTGGCCGCCCTCAACGAACGCCACCGCACGGGTCGGGGCGCGGTCGTGCGCACGTCCCTGCTGGCTGCGGTCGTCGGCGTCCACGCCTTCCAGGGCACCCGTTGGACGGTGGCCGGTGAGGTGGGCCGCTCGGCCGGCAACCACCACCCGTCGATCAGCCCCTACGGGCTCTTCCGCTGCCGCGACGGCTCGGTTCAGATCGCCGTCGGCAGCGAGGGGCTGTGGCAACGCCTGTGCGCCGCCTTCGGACTCGACCCTGCCACCGACGGGCTGGCGACGAACGCCGAGCGCGTGGCCGCGCGCGCCCGTGTCATCGAGGTCGTCGAGGCGGCCTTCGCGGACTGGGACGCCGAACCGCTGCTCGCCCGGCTCGCCGAGGTCGGGGTGCCGGCTGGCAAGGTGCGCACGCTGGACGAGGTGTATGCGTGGGACCAGACCGCGAGCCAGGGCCTCATCGTCGAGGTCGACCACCCGACGCTCGGCCCGCTCACCCTTCCCGGGCCTCCGCTGCGCTTCTTCGACGGCGACGGCACCGAGGTGACGCGTCGGGACCATGAGGCACCGCCGACTCTCGACGAGGACGGCGCAGCGATCCGCGCCTGGCTGAAGGAGGAGTGACGGTACGCCGGCCGTGGAGCGCGCACGCGTGCTCGACCTCGTGCTCGACTCCGGCTCCTTCGCGTCGTGGGGTGAGCGGATCGGCCTCAGCGGTCAGCCCGAGTCCTGTCGGCGCCAGCTCGATGCCGCTGCGGCGGAGGCTGGCACCGATGCGTCCGCGCTCGCTCACCCGGGCCGCGCGACGGTTTGGCCCCGCGACCAACGGTCGTCCGGCGCACGTCCGGCGCCGTCCGGCGCTCGTCCGACGGTCGGTCGGTCAGCGAAAGCGTGAGGCGAACTCGCCCGGCGTCATCCCCGTGGCCCTGCGGAAGTCGCGCGTGAAGTGGCCCTGGTCGGCGTAGCCGAGCTCGACCGCGATCCGGGCCAGCTCTGCGTCCGAGTCGCGCAGCCGGTCGGCGGCCTCCTGGAGTCGGCGACGGCGGATGAGCCACTTGGGTCCCAGACCGACCCGCTTGTGCAGCAGACGTTGCAGCGTGCGCTCGCTGATGTCGAAGCGCGCGCAGAGGTCGCCGACCCGGAGCAGGTCAGGCGAGGTCTCGACGTCCTCGATGATCGCGTTGACGAGACTTCCCTCGTCGTCGACGGGCAGGAGCGGTCGCAACGCGTCCTCGACGACCGCGCGTGCCTCGGCCTGAGCGGCGGGCGACGCCGGGTCATGCCGCATCAGCGACCGCACGCGCCGGCTGAGGTCCGTGCCGTCGAGGGTCGGCAACGTGGGGAGGTCGACGAACCGGTCCGTCATCCGGCGCACGGGCTCGCGGGTCAGGAGGTGACCTGCGGCGGGCTGGAGCATGACGCCGACGGCCCAGCCGCGGCCGGTCAGCATGGTGTGCGACAGGCCGGACGTGACGCCGTAGAAGCGCGCATAGGTGTCGGAGACGACGACGAGGCACACGGGGTACTGCAGCACCTGCTGGACGGAGTCGCGTCCCTCGGGCACGTCCCACACCGGGATCCAGAAGCGACGCGCGAGCTCCGACAGGTCGGGGGAGACGGAGGCGCGGATGATCGACCAGGTGTCGTCGGTGGGGTCGACGAGGTGGGCCCGCTCGATGTCGTCGCGGGCCGCGGTGCGTCCTGCACCGGCAGACGTCCTCACGCCTCGGAACGTACCAAGACCGACGGACGAGCAGGTTCGACCGGCGCCACGACCACCGCCGACGCCACCACGCGCGCGGACGCCCGAACGGTCAGCGCGCCCAGAGGTACTCGACCTCGGGACGGCCCGCGCCGGCATACCGCGAGCGGCGCGCGACCAGCTTTGTCTCGCAAAGGTGCTCGGCGTAGCGTCGCGCGGTGACGCGACTGACGCCCAGCTCGTCGGCGAGCTCGGTCGCCGACCGTCCGCCGTCGGCCTCTCGCAGCAGGCGTGAGACGCGGGCAAGCAGCTCCTCGCCCATTCCCTTGGGCAGACGCGCCTCGGCGGCCACCCGCGCGCCGGCGAAGACCTCGTCCACCTCGGCCTGCGTCCCGATCTCGGCTCCGCTCGTCACCTGGTCGCGGTAGGCGCGGTAGGCGAGGAGCCGGTCCCGCAGGGTCGCGAAGACGAAGGGCTTCAGGAGGTACTGCACGATCCCCAGCGACACGGCGGCGCGGACGACGTCGAGGTCGCGCGCCGACGTGACGGCGATGACGTCGGCGCGGTGACCGGCGGCGCGCATCGCGCGGACGACGTCGAGGCCGTGGCGGTCGGGCAGGTTCATGTCGAGCAAAACGACGTCGATCTCCTTGTCCTGCAGGGTCTTCAGCGCCGCCTGCGATGTGCCCACCGTCGCCACCACCTGGAAGCCGTCCACCCGGCCGACGTATGCCGTGTGGGCCTCCGCCGCGACCGGCTCGTCCTCGACGACGAGCACCCGAAGCACGCCGGACTCCGGAGCCTCAGTCATCGCCAGCCCCCTCCCTCGCGCCGTCGATGGGCAGCCTCACCGTGAAGGTGGCACCCGGCGGACCTGACACCTCCATCGTGCCGCCGAGCCGGTCGACGGTCTGCGCCACCAGCGCCAGCCCGATCCCGCGCGCGGCCCGCGCTGCCCTGCTCCTTCGTCGACCACCCGCGCCGGAAGGCGTCCTCGACGGCGCCCGGCGGCAGCCCCGGCCCGTCGTCGGAGACCTGGAGGACGGCATACGCCTGCTCGACCCGCGCGTCGAAGCGCACGTGCCGCTCGACCCGCGGCGACGGGGCCTCGCCGCCGACGGCGTCGAGGGCGTTGTCGATCAGGTTGCCGACGATGGTCACGAGGTCACGGGTCGGCGCGACGTCGCGCGGCCAGTGCGCTCCCGGCTCGATCTCGAAGGCGATGCCGCGCTCGTGGGCCTCGGCAGCCTTGCCGAGGAGCACCGCCGTGAGCGCCGGCTCGTCGACCGAGTCGACGACGCGGTCGGTGAGCAGCTGTGAGACCTGCAGCTCGTCGGTCGCGAAGTCGAGGGCGCGCTCGGTGTGCCCCAGCTCGATGAGGCTGACGATCGTGTGGAGGCGGTTGGCGGACTCGTGCGCCTGCGAGCGAAGCGCCTCCGTGAGGCCGCGCGCCGAGTCCAGCTCGCCCGTCAGGGCCTCGAGATCGGTGCGGTCACGCAGCGTCGCGACATGGCCGAGCAGCCGGCCCTGCCAGCGAGCCGGGCCGCGATTGAGCACGAGCACCCGGGCCGACGTCACGTGCAGCTCGTCCTCGTGGGCGTCCTCGTCCGTGAGCGCAGCGGCCAGGGCGGGCGTCAGCCCGAGCTCTGCGACGGGACGACCGACCGCGTCGTCGGGCAGGGCGAGGAGCCGCACGGCCTCGTCGTTCGCGAGCCGGAGGCGGCCCTCGAGGTCGGTGATGACGAGGCCCTCCGTGACGGCATGGAGCACGGCGTCGTAGTACTCGTACATCTCGCGCAGCTGCTGCTCGCCGAGGCCGTGCGTCTGCCGCCTGATGCGCCGGGACACGAGTCCCGTGCCGAGCCACGAGACCAGCGCCGCCACGAAACCCGCGAGCAGCAGCCCGGGCAGCTGGGCGCGCACCCGCTCGCCGACCGCGGCCTTGCGGATGCCGACCGAGACCAGCGCGACGACGCGCCCCCGGTCGGTCACGGGGACGACGACGCGTGACGACGGGCCCAGCGTGCCGGTGTAGTCCTCCTCGACGAGGCCGCCCGCGAGCGCCTCCTCGGTGTGGCCGAGGAACTTCTTGCCGAGCTGCGTCGGGTCGGGGTGGGTGTAGCGGACCGCGTCGCGGCCCATGACGACGACGAAGTCGGTGCCGGACTCGACCCGGACGCGCTCGGCATACGGCTGGAGCGACGCGGACGGGTCCGGCCCCTGCACGGCGCTGATCACGCCTGGTGTCGCCGCCACCGTCTCGGCCACCGCGAGGGCGCGCGCGGTGGCCTCCTGGTCGCCGGCGCGTTGCGTCTGGCCGTACACGCCCGCGAGGCCGGCGATGACGACGAGCGCGGCGATGAGGACCTGTAGTGCGAAGGTCTGGGCCGCGACGCTCCACCGCCCCGGGGTGGACAGCACCCGGGCCGCGGTCGACGAGAGCGAGCTCAACGGCCTCCGCCCGGCCGCGAGAACTCAATGAACACAAACGTGACCCTAGTCACTGGCGCGGGCAGCCTCGTGACATTCACCGGTCCGGTGCGCAGCGTCGGGCCCAGCCAACGGAGGACATCGTGAGTTCAACCGCCGACAGCGCCGTCGACGCCCAGCCGGGCTCGACCCCCAAGCGTGACCGCACCCATTACCTCTACGTCGCCGTCATCGTCGCGATGGTGGCCGGCATCCTCGTGGGGTGGGCCTTCCCCGAGGTGGGCAAGAGTCTCAAGCCCCTCGGGACCGGGTTCGTCAACCTCATCAAGATGATGATCAGCCCGATCATCTTCTGCACGATCGTCCTCGGGATCGGCTCCGTGCGGCGCGCCGCACAGGTCGGCAAGGTGGGCGGCCTCGCTCTCGGCTACTTCATCACGATGTCGACGGTCGCCCTCGCGATCGGCCTCGTCGTCGGCAACATCATCAAGCCCGGTGACAGTCTCAACCTCACCGCCGCGCTCGCCGAGACCGGTCAGGCCCAGGTGGCCGCCGAGTCGGAGGGCACGGTCGACTTCCTCCTCGGCCTCATCCCCGACACGCTCGTGTCCGCGCTGACCTCGGGCTCGGTGCTCGAGACCCTGCTCATCGCACTCCTCGTCGGGTTCGCGCTGCAGAAGATGGGCAGGTCCGGCGAGCCGATCCTGGGGGCCGTCAAGCACCTCGAGCGCCTCGTGTTCCGGCTCATGGCGATGATCATGTGGGCCGCACCCATCGGGGCGTTCGGTGCCATGGCCGCCCTCGTCGGCGCCACCGGCATCGGCTCGCTCAAGAGCCTCGGGCTGCTCATGCTCGCCTTCTACGCGACGTGCGCGATCTTCGTCTTCGCCTTCCTCGGCAGCATCCTCAAGGTCGTCACCGGGATCAACGTCTTCTCGCTCTTCCGCTACCTCGGTCGCGAGTTCCTCCTCATCCTGTCGACGTCGTCGTCGGAGTCGGCGCTGCCGCGCCTCATCGCCAAGATGGAGCACCTCGGCGTCTCCCGGCCGGTCGTCGGCATCACCGTCCCGACCGGCTACTCCTTCAACCTCGACGGCACCGCGATCTACCTGACGATGGCGAGCCTCTTCATCGCCGAGGCCATGGACAAGCCGTTCAGCATCGGTGAGCAGATCTCGCTCCTCGTGTTCATGATCATCGCCAGCAAGGGTGCCGCCGGCGTCAGCGGCGCCGGTCTCGCGACCCTCGCCGGTGGTCTCCAGTCACACCGTCCGGACCTCGTGCCGGGCGTCGGCTTCATCGTCGGCATCGACCGCCTCATGAGCGAGGCCCGCGCCCTGACCAACTTCGCCGGCAACGCCATCGCCACGGTGCTCATCGGCACCTGGGTCGGCGAGATCGACCGCGACAAGGCGACGCGGGTCCTCGCGGGACGGGACCGCTTCGACGAGGCGAGCATGCTGGACCAGGACGACGAACTGCCCGACGCCCACGCCCCGCGCACCCCGGGGACTCCGGGCCACGAGCCCGAGCTCGTCGGCTCCACCCGCTGACCACTGCTGAACCGCCGTCGAAGGGCCACGAACCAGTTGGTTCGTGGCCCTTCGACGGTGCCGTGGTCCATCTCACGCTGAGCGTCGGGCACCGTGGAAAGCATTGGCACACCTACGAACTCGCGATGGCGTATGCCGTCCGCCGCGTCCCGCCGCCACGCTCGCTTTGCGCACGTCCGGACGTCTTCGACACAGTGGTCGCTTCATCGAGACATCTGTGACACGTGACTGTGAGGAGACAGACGGCGCCCCTCGTCGGGGTGCCGTCCATGACGTATGAGTGAGCTGACCAAGAGTCCCGACGAGGTCCTGCACCCGGCGCTCGAGCCCCCACCGGTGAACCACGAGGACGCAGCACCGTCCCGGCTCGACAAGGTCGTCTTCGGGGTCGCCGCCGGTGTGGCCATCGCGTTCGTCCTGTGGGGCGCCCTCGGCACCGAGAGCCTCAGCACGAGCGCGGCCTCAGGCCTCGACTTCGTCGTCCACAACACCGGCTGGCTCTTCTCGCTCGTCGCCTCCGGCTTCGTCGTCTTCGTCATCTGGCTGGCTGCGAGCAGGTACGGCAACATCCCGCTCGGCGGTGACGGCGAGGCTCCCGAGTTCCGCACGTCGTCGTGGGTCGCGATGATGTTCTCCGCAGGCATGGGCATCGGCCTGATGTTCTACGGCGTCACCGAGCCGCTCAGCCACCTCGTGACGCCGCCGCCCGGCACCGGCCCCGCGGACAACCCCGCTGCCGTCCAGACCGCGATGGCCACGACGATGTTCCACTGGTCACTGCACCCTTGGGCCATCTACGCCGTCGTCGGCCTCGCCGTGGCCTACGGGGTCTTCCGCAAGGGCAGGTCGCTGCTCATCAGCTCGGCCTTCGCGCCGCTCTTCGGCGAGAAGCGGGCGGGCGGACCGGTCGGCCGCGTCATCGACATCTTCGCGATCTTCGCGACGCTCTTCGGCTCCGCTACCTCGCTCGGTCTGGGCGCACTGCAGATCGGCTCCGGCCTCGAGATCGTCACGGGCATCGGTCCGGTCGGCAACGGCGTGCTCATCGCGATCATCGTCGTCCTGACGGTCTGCTTCATCGTCTCGGCCGTCTCGGGTGTCGCCAAGGGCATCCAGTGGCTCTCGAACATCAACATGGTGCTCGCGCTCGCCCTGGCGTTCTTCGTCCTCGTCGTCGGCCCGACCGTCTTCATCCTCGACCTCGTCCCGACGACCATCGGCTCGTACCTCGAGGACCTCGCGATGATGTCGGCTCGCACGGATGCCGCGGGTGGCGACGGTATGAAGGACTGGCTCGCCGGGTGGACGATCTTCTACTGGGCCTGGTGGGTCAGCTGGACGCCGTTCGTCGGCATGTTCATCGCCCGCATCTCGCGTGGCCGCACGATCCGCCAGTTCGTCTCGGGCGTGCTGCTCGTGCCGTCGGTCGTCTCGCTCGTCTGGTTCGCCATCTTCGGTGGCGCCGGCATCGACCAGCAGCGGAACGGCCAGGACATCGCCGGCCAGGCCTCGCCAGAGGGCTCGCTCTTCGCGATGCTCGGCAACCTGCCCTGGCCGACCGTGAGCGCGGTCGTCGTCGTGCTGCTCGTCGCGATCTTCTTCGTGTCCGGCGCCGACGCCGCGTCGATCGTCATGGGCACGCTCTCGGAGAAGGGCACGCTCGAGCCCTCCAGGAAGACCGTGGTCTTCTGGGGCGCGGCCACCGGCGCCGTCGCCGCGACCATGCTGCTCATCGGCGGCGAGGACGCCCTGTCGGGTCTGCAGAACGTCACGATCGTGGCGGCCCTGCCCTTTCTCGTCATCATGATCGGGTTGGCCGTCGCGCTCGTGAAGGACCTAGCCCGTGACCCCCAGGTCGTCCGGCGTCAGTACGCCGTCGCCGCGGTCGAGCACGCGGTCGTCGCGGGGGTCAGTGAGCACGGTGACGACTTCTCCCTCACGGTGCAGGAGACCGCGCCGGGCGAGGGCGTCGGCGAGATGGTCCAGACCGACCCCGCCGCGCCGCTCGAGACCAGGGACGTCGAGGTCGAGGGCGGGCTCGGCGGCTGGGTCGACGAGCAGACCGAGAAGGTCGGCGCGTCGATGCGCCTCTGACCGCGGACGCGCCGAGCCGTCAGGTCGAGCGCCGCGTCAGCCGCCCGGTCGGATGATGCGGCGCTCGATCGCTGCCGCGACCGCGCCAGCCCGGGTGTCGACGCCGAGCTTGGTGTAGACGTGCGACAGGTGGGACTTCACCGTGGCCTCCGAGACGAGCAGCTCACGGGCCATCTCGCGGTTCCCCAGCCCGCGTGACAGCAGCTCGAGCACCTCCACCTCCCGCTCCGTGACGACCGGGCCGGGTGACGCGGTGCGCCGGACGAGCCGCGCAGCCACCGAGGGCGCGAGAACGGTCTCGCCGCGCGCGGTGGCGCGGATGCCGGCGAAGAGCTGCTCGGGCGGCGCGTCCTTGAGCAGGTAGCCGACGGCGCCCGCATCGAGCGCGCGCAGGATGTCGGCCTCGGTGTCGTAGGTCGTCAGCACGAGGACGTTCGGCGGCTGCGGCAGGGCGCGCAGCCGGGCCGTCACCTCGGCGCCGCCGGGCCCGTCGCCGAGGTTGAGGTCCATGAGGACCACGTCGGGCCGTTCCGCGGCGACGACGCGCTCGGCGCCCGCCAGGTCGCTCGCCTCTCCCACGACGTCGATGCCGTCCTGCCCGTCGACGAGGGCTCGCAGCCCCGCCCGCACGACCGGGTGGTCGTCGACGAGGACGACGCGCACGCCGGCCGGCAGGCTGTCAGCCACGGAGCTCCTCCGGCCCGAGGGGGAAGCGCACCGACACGGTCGTGCCCTCACCAGGGGCGCTCTCGATGTCGGCGCTGCCCCCGAGGTCATCCGCGCGCTCGCGTATGCCGTCCAGCCCGCGTCCGCGCCCGTTGCGCGCTCCCGGCCGGGTCGGGTCGAAGCCGTGGCCGTCGTCGCGGACGTCGAGGAGCACCTCGTCCGAGAGGTAGGTGAGGCTCACGACGGCTCTGGTGGCGCCGGCGTGCTCGACGACGTTGGCGAGGGCACCCCGGGCCGACCTGACCAGGGCGCTGGCCACGGCGGGTGGCACGCCGACGGGCTCGCCGTGGACCCGCACCTGCACGTCCACGCCATGGGCCCCCGTCGCCGCGACCCGACCGAGAGCAGCCGGGAGGGCCTCGCCGGACGCGTCGTCCTCGAGATCGGCCGGTGCCAGGTCACGCACCACGCGGCGCACCTCGTCGAGCCCTTCACGCGCCACCACGCCCGCGGTGGCGACGTGCTGCCGCGCGGCGGCGGGCCTGCGGTCCCAGTCCTGCTCGGCCGCGCCGAGCAGGAGCGTGATGCTGGACAGGCCCTGGCCCACCGAGTCGTGGATCTCCCGCGACAACCGGGTCCGCTCCGCCAGGGCGCCCGAGCGGCGCTGGGCCACGGCAAGATCGCTCTGGGCCTCGGTGAGCTCGTCGATGAGGATCTGCCGCGTGCGAGCCTCACGCTCGAGGGCGCGGTACGACAGCACGGTGACGATGGCGATCCCGACCGGCCCGACGAGAACGGTCGGGTCGAGGTCGTCGGTGATGCGGCTCCACGCCACGCTGACGACCGCTGTCATGACGACGACGACCGTGACGGCATACGCGAAGGGCAGCACCTGGAGCACGGCGAAGGCCACGGGCACGGCCGTCCACGCGAAGGACGGCGCGACGAGGGTGAGGATCACCCAGAGCACGACGACCACGGCGATCCACACGTAGGGCCACGCGGCGTGGTCGGCGACGAGGCGACGGGTGAGGTACGCGGCCCCGAGCACGGCCGCACCGGCGAGCACGAGCCAGGCCGTCGCGTCGAGGTCGTGACGCAGCAGGTAGCGCACCGAGCACGTCACGAGGAGCACGACCAGCACGGCGTCGAGCCAGCGGTCGAGTCGCGCCACCGGCGCGAGGATGCCCTCCTCCATGACCGGCAGCCTAGGGACGACCGGGGCACGGGGGCATCATCCGATCGGCTATCGCGCGGTGGCCAGTCGCCCGACGCGGCGGATGGGCTGCACCGGCCACGCTTGGAGTGCTGCACCGACCGCCACCGTCACCATGATCCGGAGACCACCATGAAGCGCACGCTCCCCGCCCTCACCGCCGCCCTCACCGCCGCCGTCGCCGCCCCGCTGCTGCTCGCCGCGGCACCCGCGCAGGCCCAGCCGTCCGACCCCGGCCGTCCGGGCACCTACCTGCTCACCGGAGACGACGGTGGGTCGAAGTTCGAGGGCATCGGCGCCGACGAGCGACGCGGCGTCTTCTACGTCAGCGAGACGACGGGCGGTGAGATCCACCGTGGGTCGGTCCAGAGCACCCGGACCCGCGAGTGGCTGGCAGGCGACGGCACCGACGGCCGCTTCACCGCGCGCGGTGTCACGACGGATGCCGCCGGGCGCGTCTACGTCGCGGGCGGGCCGAACGGTATCGGGACGGGCCGTCCCGACCTCTGGGTCTACTCGCCCGACGGCAAGCTGCTTGCCGCGCTGAGGGCTCCGGGCGAGAACGTCTTCCTCAACGACGTCGCCATCGGGCCGGACGGTGCTGCGTACTTCACGAACTCCAACGCGCCGCAGGTGTTCCGGGTCGCACGAGACGGCGGCGACTGGGGCGTGACGCGTTGGGCCGATGCGACGGGCACGATCGAGCAGCGCGCCGGCTTCAACCTCGGGGGCATCGTCGTCAGCGCCGACCGCTCCGCACTCGTCGTCGCCCAGGGCAACGTGGGTCTGCTGTGGCGTTTCGACCTGCGCAGTGCCGCCGTGACGCCCGTCGACACGGGTGGCGCAGCCCTGACCGACGCCGACGGCCTGGTGCGGCAGGGCTCACGGCTGACCGTCGTGCGCAACTTCGCCCGGATGCTCGCCACCCTCGAGCTGGCCGCCGACGGGAGCAGCGCCCGGCTGGTGTCGCAGCAGGCGACTGACCCGGCGCGGGTCCTCACGACGGCCAAGGTGCTCCGCGGCCGGACGCTCTACGTCGACAGCAAGTTCGACGAGGCGGTGGCATCGGGCCCGTACGAGGTCGTCACCTCGCCACTGGCACGATGACAGACATGGGCAGGAGCCGGCTCCGGATGCCGCGCGCCGCCGCGGGAGCGGCCGTGCTCGCCGTGGCGGCCCTCGCCGCGTGCTCCGGGCCGTCGACGCCGGTCGCCCCCGCCCCCACCACACCGGCCACCACGAGGACGGCGACCATGGACCCGAGCACGAGGCCCAGCGCGAACCCTGCCACCACGGCGACCACCGTGCCGACCACGGCGCAGCCATCCGCCACACCGCGGCCGCTCACCCCAGCCGAGCAGGGCCGGCTCGACGCCGACCTGCGCGACGCGGCGTGGAAGGACGACCGGGCACGGGCGACAGCTCTCGTCGTGCGAGGGGCGGACGTCAACGCGAAGGACGAGACCCAGCAGTCCGCGTACCTCATCGCGACGAGCGAGGGGCGGCTCGGGCTGCTACGTCTCGCGCTGAGCCACGGGGCGAAGGTGGACGACAAGGACAGCTGGAACGGCACCGGTCTCATCCGCGCGGCCGAACGGGGGCACGGCCTCGTCGTCGGCGCCCTGCTCAGGGCCGGCATCGACCGGGACCACGTCAACCGGATCGGCTACCAGGCCGTCCACGAGGCCGTCTGGTTCGGCCGTGACACGACCACCTACCTCGACACCGTCCGGGTCCTCGTCGCCGGCGGGGTCGAGCTGACCCGACCCTCGCGGGACGAACGGCTCACGCCGCTCCAGATGGCCCGCGAGCGGGGACTGGACCGACTGGCAGGAGCTCTCGTGAGGGCGACCACCGCCGACCCCGTCGACCACCCCGACGCCGCACTGCTGGGCGCCGCCGCGCGCGGAGACGCTGACGCCGTGGCACTCGCCCTGCGCGCCGGGGCGGACCTCGAGACGCGCGACGCGAAGCGGCGCACCGCACTGCTGCTCGCGGTCACCGGCGACCACGTGGACGCCGCACGGGTTCTCGTGGCGATGGGCGCCGACCCCGACGCCCTGGACGACCGCCACGACACGCCGTGGCTCGTGACCGGCGTCACCGGTAGCGTCGCGATGCTCGAGGCCCTGCTGCCGGCCGGGCCCGACCTGACGATCCGCAACCGCTACGGCGGGGTCTCGATCATCCCGGCGAGCGAGCGCGGCCACGTCGACTACGTCCGTCGCGTCGTGCGGACCGGTATCGACGTCGACCACGTCAACGACCTCGGCTGGACGGCGTTGCTCGAGGCCGTCATCCTCGGCGACGGCGGCGAACGCCACCAGCAGATCGTTCGGCTCCTGCTCGACGCGGGCGCGGACCGCTCGATCGCCGACAAGGAGGGCGTCACCGCGCTCGAGCATGCTCGCGACAAGGGGTATGCCGCCATCGCGAAGATCCTCGAGAAGCCCTGAGCTCAGGCGAACTCGGCGAGCAGGTCGGGGCTCACCTGCGACAGCACGGCATACGCCTGCGCGACGGGCACGTCGAGGATGTCGTAGTGCTGGGCACCGGCCGCCGTGGTGGCGACGAGCGTCGCGACGCCTGCGCGCCGCTGGAAGAACGACTGCTCGACCTTCCAGCCGATGATGCCGTCGCGGTCGAGCACGACGCGCTGCCGGTCGAGCGAGCCGTGGCGCGAGACGAGGTGATCGGGCGTCACGGAGTGGCCCAGGGCACGGTAGCGGTCCCGTCCCAGCGCCACGGCCGCGACGAGGAGCACGGGCACGAGAACGAGCACCGAACCGTGCCAGTCCCAGAGGAACCGTGCCGACACGAGCGCCGCGGCCACGAGGATGGCCGGCACGAGGGCGCGTGACGTCCGCCGTCGCTGCGCGGCCGGGCCATGCTGCAGGAGCGGCCCCGACACAGCGGCCTCGTCAGGTCTGATGCGTAGGGCGAGCGGCGTCACCACGCCGGCCGGCGCCGGCGGACACAGCCAGTCGGACCCACCCTGCTCGCGCAGCAGACCCGACGTCACGACCTTGAGCCGACGTGCCCCGGCGAGACGGAGACCGAGCGGTTCGTCGAGCCGGAGGCCCCGCACGCGGGCCGCGTCGATGCTCGTCTCGCGACTGGTGAGCAGGCCGCGGCGCGTGTGCAGCGTGCCGAGCCGGTTGCGGGTCAGCCGGAATCCCCAGAAGGTCAGCACGTAGGCCCCGACCGCGAGCAGCGACACGACGCCCAGCAGGAGCAGCACGTCGACCCACCACTGCAGCCGAGAGACCCACGTGGCGCCGTCGCGGAAGACGGAGCGCTCCTCTGAGAAGCGCGAGAAGCCCTGGGACGCGAAGCCGACGATGGCTGCCGCGCTCGCGAGCCCGGTCACGGTGAGGGGCGCGTAGCGGATCCACGTCGGGTCGAGGCGCACGAGCACCTCCTCGTCGACCGGAGGCGGTGCGTCGTCGGGCACGTCCTCGACCGCCGTGGGGGCGCCGGTCGGGGCGGGCAGCCCGGTGACGGCGGGGTCGACCCGGTGGAGCAGCTCGGCTCGCAGCCGGCGCCCGTCGTCGACGCTCAGCGAGTCCAGGACGAGCCGGTCGTGACCGCCGCAGGCCGTCGAGATCTCGACCTTCGCGAGACCGAGGAGGCGGTGGTGCACCCGCGCCGTGAGATCGATGGTGCGCACCTTGTCGAGACGCGCCGTCGTCGTCTGCTTCGTGAAGAGGCCGCGCCGGAGCTCGATCTGGCCCTCGGTGATGCGATAGCGGGTCGTCACCCAGCGCAGGACGCCGAACGCGACGATGAGGGGGACGGCATACAGCTCCCACCGGTCGTTGTCGTCGGAGCCGGCCCGGAAGATGACGATCGCGAGCAAGGCCGGGAGGAAGCGGATCAGCGTCTCGAGCGGGTGGACGAGCAGCATCCGGGCATCGAGCCGGCGCCAGCCGCCCGCCTCGTCCCCGGGCCCGGCGCCGTTGCTCATGTCGCGTCGCCCGTCTCGGCCACGGCCGCCGCCGTCAGGGCGTCCACGAGCTCACGAGCGACAGGCAGGTCGAGCCCGTGGATGGTGACCGGGCCGGCTGCCGACGCGGTCGTGACGGTCACGGCGGCCAGGCCGAGCAGCTGTGCCACGGGTCCGCGCTCGAGGTCGACGGTCTGCACCCGGCCGAGCGGCGCGATGCGGCGCTCCTGCCAGAGCCAGCCGCTCTGCGTGTAGATCGCGCGTGGCGTGGCCTCCCAGCGGTGCACGCGGTAGCGCCACTGCGGCATGGCGACGGCATACACGGCTCCGCCGACGAGCCAGGCGGCGCCGACGATCCAGTGCGGCGTGCGCGAGGGGGCGTCGTCGACGAGCCACCAGACGACCTGGCCCGCGAGCAGCACCGCGAGCACGACGAGGGCCTGGATCGTCCACATGACGATGGCGCGGCGTGAGACCCGGTGAGCGGGCTCGCGGAGCGCCGGCTCGGGCAGCGCCGGCTCGCGGAGCCCCGACTCGGGCAGCCCGGGCTCGCGGGGGCCCGGCTCGGGCAGCGCGGGCTCGCGGGGCCCCGGCTCGGGGACAACGGGCACGTCGGCGGGTTCCACGGCCCCACGGTGTCACGCACAGTGGCAGGCTGCACCCGACCACGGTGAGCCGCACGGCCCAGCTCGGGGGCCCGGCGCTCAGGCGGCGAGCGCGGCTCGTGCCGAGCTCTCACGCGCCTCGACGAGCCGGGCGTAGCGACCCCCGCGCGCCAGGAGCCCGTCGTGGTCCCCGAGCTCGGTGACGCGGCCGTGGTCGAGCACGGCGATCTGCTCGGCGTCGCGGATCGTCGAGAGGCGGTGGGCGATGGTCACGCTGGTGCGGCCGGCCATGAGCCGGTCGATCGCGACCTGGAGCTCTCGCTCCGTCTCGTTGTCGAGGGCGCTCGTGGCCTCGTCGAGCACGAGGACGCGGGGGTTGCGCAGCAGCGTGCGGGCGATCGCCAGCCGTTGCTTCTCGCCGCCGGAGAACCGGTGTCCGCGGGCGCCGACGATGGTGGCGAGCCCCTCGGGCAGGCTCGCGACGAGCGGCGCGACCTGGGCGGCGGCGAGCGCCTGCCACAGCTCGTCGTCGGTCGCGCCCGGGGCAGCGAGAAGGAGGTTGTCACGGATGGAGCCGTGCACGAGGTAGGTGTCCTGCGACACGACCCCGACGATGCGGGCGAGGTCGGCCGGGTCGAGGTCGCGCAGGTCGATGCCGTCGATCGTGACCCGTCCGGACTGGGGGTCGTGCAGACGCGCGAGCAGGCCCGCGAGACTCGACTTGCCCGAGCCGGTCTCCCCGACGAGTGCGAGCGTCGTGCCAGCGGGGACGAGGAGCGACACGTGGTCGACGGCGTTCGTGAGCGTCCGGGCGCCGGGGTCGTGGCTGAAGCTGACGTCCTCGAAGCGCACCTCGCCGCGCAGGCGGTCGTGCTGCACTGCCACGGGCTCGACGGGCGGCGCGACCTCGACGGGCAGGTCCAGGTAGCCGAAGATGCGGCTGAAGAGAGCCATCGAGGTCACCCACTGCGCGCCGACGTCGAGCAGCCCCATGAGGGGACGGAAGATGCCGGCCTGCAGGGTCGTGAAGGCGATCAGCGTGCCGATGGTCATGCCGCCGGACGTCGCGGGGAGCCCTGCCGCGAGGTAGATCAGGGCCGGGATCGCCGCGAAGATGATCTGCATCGTCGCCATCCGCCAGCGGCCGGCGAGCTGGGAGCGCAGCTCGAGGTCGATGAGGTCGGTGGACGTCGCGGCGAAGCGGTCTGCCGTCGCCGCCCCCGCACCGAGCGTCTTGATGAGCGTGGCACCGCTGACGGTGAGCCCCTCCTCGACCTGGCTGTGGAGATCGGCGAGGCGGCGCTGGCGCTGCGCGGTGATGTCGCGGCGCAGCAGCGCCACCTTGCGGGTCATGAGGACGGCCGGCGGGATGACGAGCAGGGACAGCAGGGAGAGCCGCGGGCTGAGCGCGGCCATGGCGATCGCCGTCGCGACGGCGGTGGTGAGGTTGCTCGCGATGGACGTCGCCGTCGAGGTGATGACCGACTGCATGCCGCTGATGTCGTGGGTGAGGCGCGACTGGACCTCACCGCTGCGCGTGCGGGTGAAGAAGGCGACGGACTGGCGCTGCAGGTGGCGGAAGACGTCGGTGCGCAGGCCGTGCATGACCCGCTGGCCGACGGTCGTGGTGAGCCAGGTCTGGACCACGCCGAGGAGCTGGCTCACGACGGTGACGGCGAGCATGCCGCCGACGGCCGTGAGGAGGAGACGGACGTCCTGGTGCGGCAGCGCGTCGTCGATGACGGCTCGCAGGAGGAAGGGCTGCGCCATCGAGATGACCGAGATGGCCGCGATGATCGCGGTGACGACCGCGACGGTGCGGGCGTGGGGGTGGAAGAGGCGGGCGACCCGTCGCATGGAGACGGGGGACTCGGCGAGCTGGGCGCGGTCCTGCGGGTCCGTCCTCGTGGGCTGACGGCTGCCGCCGCCGCCTCCACCGCCGCCTCCGCGGGTGGGAAGGCTGGGTGGGCTGGGGGTGTCGTTCATGTGGTCACTCCATCCATGGTCTCCGGATCATATTGATGAGGTTACCTCACTATGAGGTAAGGGCCAACTCCCGCGTATGCTGCTGCCCATGCGCGACGCCAACGAGCCTTCCCTCGACGAGCTGCTCATGGGTGCGTCCCGCGCCCTCCGGCGCCGCTGGGCGACCGGGCTCGGTCCCGACCTGTCGCCGCACGACGCCCGCGCCCTGCGGGTCATCGGGCACCACGGGCCCACCCGGCTCGGGGTCGTTGCCGACCACCTCCGCATCGCGGCCCGCTCGGCCACCGACGTCGTCGACCGGCTCGAGTCCCGCGGCCTGGTGCAGCGCTCGCCCGACCCCGCCGACCGGCGCGCCATGACCGTCTCGCTCACCGCGCTCGGCACGTCCGTGCTCGCGGAGGTCGACGAGGCGCGGCGCGTGGGCGCGGATGAGTTCTTCGGCGCCCTCAGCGACCGCGAGCGCACGTCGCTGGCCACCATCCTCGGCAAGCTCGACCCTCGGGACCCCTGAGCATCGGGTGTCATAGACTTCCCTGCCGCCAACGGGAGGCACGCGATGCCGGGGCGAGTGCCGGTCAGGATCTGGTGGGTGGGTGCAGTGAACGCGGTCGTCATGGTCGAGGGGCTCCCGGGCTCGGGCAAGAGCACGACCGCCCAGGCCATCGCGACCTGGCTCGCCGAGCACGAGGTCGAGGTCCAGCACTGGACCGAGGGACGCGTCGACCACCCCGTCGACTTCGAGCAGGTCGCGGTGCTGGGCACCGAGAAGCTGCTCGCCATGGCCGCAGAGTCTCCCGAGACCCGCCGGGCCCTGCTGGCGGCCGCCGAACAGCGCGACGACGTGTGGCTCGTGCGCCATGCCCTCCACCCCACGCTGCCTGCGGCCCTCGTCGAGCGACTCCGGACGCACGACGCCTATGACGGCGATCTCCCTGCCGAGGTCCACTCGCGGGTGCTCATCGACAGCTGGCGCCGATTCGGCCGCACGAGGCCGGCCGCCGAGCCGGGGATCGTGCACGTGTGGGAGTGCGTGCTCCTGCAGAACCCGGTGTGCGCGCTCGTGGCGCGAGCCGACCAGCCGACCGAGATGGTGAGACGACACGTCGCAGCTCTCGTCGATGCCGTCCGGTCGCACGCCCCGGCGCTGGTCTACCTCGACGCCGGCGAGCCGCGACCGGTTCTCGAGCGAGCCGCGGCAGAGCGGCCCGCAGAGTGGCTCGAGCTCGTCATCGACTACCACACGCGGCAGGGCCGTGGACGGCGCCGGGGTCTCGACGGGTTCGACGGCTACGTCGAGTTCATGCGCGAGCGTCGGGCGCTGGAGCTCGAGGTGGTCGCCGGGCTCGACCTGCCGACCCTCGTCGTGCCGGTCGGCGATGGGCGACGGGAGGAGCACGCGGCCGCTGTCCGCGCCTTCGTCGCCGAGCACCTCGGGCTCGCCCGCGGAACCGCCCGTCCAGAGCCGGACCGGGTCGCCTGACCGTGGCGCTGCACTCGGTCGAGGGCCTCCTGGACTCCGGCACGGACGCGCAGGTCCGGCGGGAGTGGGAGGCTCTCGCCGAGGCGGGCCTGCCGAGCCAGGCCGGCCACGAGGGGGCGACGAACGCGCCGCACGTCACGCTGTCAGCGGCCGGAGGCGTGCCGGACGTCGTCGAGGCCCGTGTGGTCCGGGCGCTCGCCGGGATGCCGGCCCTGCCTGTCACGCTCGGGCCCCTCGTCGTGATGGGCTCGCGCCGCCACGTCCTCGCGCGGCTCGTCGTCCCGACCTCCGACCTGCTCCTGCTCCAGCACGCGGTCGCTGCTGCGATGGCGGCGTGCCCCGACGTGCCGGAGCGCGTCCGCCCCGGGCGCTGGACGCCGCACGTGACGATCGCACGCGGCCTGGCGTCGAGCCAGGTCGGCGAGGCGCTCGCCGTCCTCGGACACTCCGGCCCTCGCGACGGGGCGATCGAGTCGGTGCGCCGCTGGGACCCCACCGCCGGCCGCACGTGGCGGGTCGGCGGCATACCTACGATGGGCGCATGAGCCTCGAACTCGGCCTCGACACGTTCGGCGACATCGCCTCCGGACCCGACGGCGCCCCGCTCCACCCGGCCACGGTGATCCGGGAGGTGCTGGCCGAGGGCGAGCTCGCCGACCGGCTCGGCCTCGACTTCTTCGGTGTCGGTGAGCACCACCGCGACGACTACGCCGTCAGCGCCCCCGACGTGCTGCTCGCCGGTCTGGCGGGTCGCACCGAGCACATCCGGCTAGGTACCTCGGTGACGGTCCTGTCGAGCGACGACCCGATTCGCGTCTTCCAGCGCTTCTCGACCGTCGACGCGATCAGCCGCGGCCGTGCCGAGATCACCGTCGGCAGAGGCTCGTTCGTCGAGTCGTTCCCGCTCTTCGGGGCTGGACCTCTCTGACTACGAGACGCTGTTCGAGGAGAAGCTCGACCTGCTCGCGGCCGTCGTCGCCGAGCAGCCCGTCCACTGGGAGGGCTCGATCCGGCCGCCTGTCCACGTCGAGAGGGTCATGCCCGCAACGGAGTCCGGCCGACTGCCCATCTGGGTCGGCGTCGGCGGCACACCGCAGTCGGTCGTCCGGGCCGCCCACTACGGCTTCCCCGTCGTGATCGCGATCATCGGCGGGGCGTCACGTCAGTTCGCGCCCCTCGCCGACCTCTACCGACAGGCCCTGACGCAGATGGAGAAGCCCGCCCTGCCGATCGGCGTGCACTCGCCGGGCTACGTGGCGGCCACCGACGAGCAGGCGCGCGAGGAGTTCATGCCGCACTTCGTGCCCTACATGAACAAGATCGGCCGCGAGCGCCGCTGGGCGCCGATGACACAGGAGCAGGCGCTGACGCAGCTCGGGCCCGGCGGCGCCGTCTACTGCGGGTCGCCCGACACCGTCGCCGCCAAGATCGTCGACACCGTGCGGGTGCTCGGCGCCTCGCGGTTCCAGCTCAAGTACTCGATGGGCACTCTCCCGCACGACCAGCGGATCGAGTGCATCCGCCTCTACGCCGAGGAGGTCGTGCCGCGCGTACGCGCGCAGCTCGGCGAGGACTGACGTGCAGGTCCTGCTGCTCGGCATGGGCTCCCGAGGTGACGTGCAGCCGCTCGTCGCACTGGGGCAGCGCCTCCGGCGGATGGGGTATGCCGTGTCGCTCGCCGCCCCGGCCGACCTCGCGCACGTCGTGGTGGGCAGTGGCGTCCGCTTCGAGCCGCTGTCCTTCGACCTCGAGGGACCGCTCCGCGAGGGGCTGGGGCGCGACGCGCTTCGCGGGTCGGCCCGGACGCAGGTGCGGGAGGCCCGGCTCATGCGGCAGGTCATGGCCGGGACGGCGGAGGCCCTCGCTGCCGACGTCTCGCGTCTCGTCGGGGCGGCCGACGCGGTGGTCTCCGGGGCGCTGACCTTCGACCTCGTCGACGCCCTGCTGACGACCGGCCGTGGCCCGGGGAACGGCCGTCCGGCGAAGCCCCACCTCTACGCCATCTTCGCGCCGGTCTGGCCGAGCGCTCATGGGGAGTCGGTGGCGCTCGCGCTCCTGCCGCGATCCACGTCGTGGGCCAACCACCGGTGGAGCACTCTCGCGGGGCGTGTGGCGTTCGACCTCTTCCGGCCGGCCGGAGACCTCGTCCGTGCGCGAAGGGGACTGCAGCGACAGCGTTTCCGCCACTACACCGCCGCGGCCGAGCGGACGCCGACGCTGCTCGCGGCGAGTCCGCACGTCGTGCCGCCCGCGGCCGACTGGCCCGCCGCGCTGCGCCAGACCGGCTACTGGGTGCGCCACGACGCGGGCGAAGAATCGTTGGAGCCGGCGCTCGACGCGTTCCTCGGTGACGGCGCCGCGCCGGTCTTCGTCGGCTTCGGGTCGATGCCGACGCCCGACCCGGAGCGTGTCGGGCGCGACGTGGTCGCGGTGCTCGGTCGTCTCGGGGTCCGTGGCGTCGTCAGCGAGGGCATCGCGGGGCTGTCCGTCGGATCGACGGCCCGGGTGGCCGGGATCGGTCGCGCCCCCCATGACCTGCTCTTCCCGCGGTGCGCCGTCGTCGTTCACCACGGGGGAGCCGGAACGACCGCGGCCGCGGTCCGGGCGGGGGTGCCTCAGGTCGTCGTGCCGCACGCGGCGGACCAGCCGTACTGGGGCCGGCGGATGGCTGACCTCGGGGTCGCCGCGGCAGCTGTCCCGCGCAAGGACCTGACCGCCGCGCGCCTCGAGCGGGCGCTCGAGGTCGCGCTGTCCCCGACGGCCCGGGCGGCGGCGCGCGCCCTCGGCGAGCGGGTCCGGGCCGAGGACGGCGCCGGCGAGGCGGCCGCCCTCATCGACGCCCACCTCTCCGGCAACACACCGAGCAGTGCGCAACATCGGCGGTTGCAACCGTAGGAGCCTGACGGCTGCGGGGTGTGTTGCGGCCGCAGGCGCGCCGGCCCAACCGACTGCAATGCCATGAAGGACGGATGCGGTCCGCCGTACCATCGCGGCATGGGCGCATCCGACGTGCTCACCCTTCCTCGGACCGGCCTCAGAGGGGCTGTCGTCCGCGTGGTCGAGCGCCTCGCCGACATCGGGGCCCGGCCGGAGAGCTCCCAGGACGAGCGGCTGCGCCAGGGGATGCTGATCTTCGCGTCCGTGCTCATCGCGATGCTCTCCGCCATCTGGGTCGGCACCTACCTCGCCTACGGCCATCCCCTCTCGGCCGCGATCCCGGCGGCCTACCAGGTGATCACCGTGGTGGGGCTCGTCGTCCTCTCGCGCACGAGGCGTTTCGCCGTCTTCCGCACCACACAGCTCGTGGCGTTCCTCGTGCTCCCTGCCCTGCTCCAGGCCTCGCTCGGCGGTTTCGTCGCCTCGAGCGGGATGGTGCTGTGGGCGCTCTTCGTGCCGCTCGCCGCCCTCGCCTTGCTCGGTGTGCGGCGCTCGGTCGGGTGGCTCGTGGCGTACTTCGCGGCGGTCCTGACGCTCGCGCTCCTCGACCCGCGGCTGTCGGAGCAGCCGGCTGGCCTGCCGACCGGTTTCGTCGTCACCTTCTTCGTCCTCAACGTCGTGGGCGTGACCGTCAGTGCCTACGCCATGCTCGGCTACTTCGTGGAGCAGCGCGAGAGGGCGCGCGTCGCCCTCGAGGCGGAGCAGGAGCGGTCCGAGCGTCTGCTGCTCAACGTCCTGCCGCGCCCGATCGCCGAACGGCTCAAACGGGGGCCGGGCGTCATCGCCGAGCACTACGAGGCCGTGACCGTCCTGTTCGCAGACCTCGTCGGCTTCACCGAGCGGACCCAGGTCATGCCCGCCGACGAGCTCATCGCCCTCCTCGACCGCATCTTCTCCGCCTTCGACCGGGAGGCCGACGCGCAGGCGGTCGAGAAGATCAAGACGATCGGCGACGCCTACATGGTCGCGGGCGGCGTGCCCGAGCGGCGACCCGACCACGTACCGGCGGTCGCGCGGGTGGCGCTGGCGATGCGCGAGGAGATCGCGTCCATCGCGCGGGAGCCGGGCTGCGAGTGGCTCGCCGTGCGCATCGGCATCGACACCGGGCCCGCCGTCGCAGGGGTCATCGGACGCCGGAAGTTCATCTACGACCTCTGGGGCGACACGGTCAACACGGCCAGCCGGATGGAGTCCCACGGGCTGCCGGGGGAGATCCATGTGACCGATCGCGTCGCGTCGGCGCTCGGGTCCGGCTTCACGGTCCGCGCCCGCGGGACGGTCCTCGTCAAGAGCAAGGGCCCGATGAGCACGTTCCTGCTCGATGCCGCGCCAGACGTCTCGGACGACGACGCGGGGCCCCTGCGGGAGGTCCCGGCCGTGACCCCACGGACGAGCACGGACTGACGGCCGGCCGTGCGGCGTCAGACCCGCGCGGCGAGCTCGGTGGCCTGGCGGACGGCGCGCTTGGCGTCGAGCTCCGCGGCGACGTCGGCACCCCCGATGACGTGGACCTTGACGCCGCGCTCCGCCAGCTGCGGCCCGAGCGTGTTGACGGACTCCTGACCGGTGCAGAGCACGACCGTGTCGACGTCGAGCACCTGCGGGTCGGAACGGTTCTCACCGTGCGTGATGTGCAGGCCAGCGTCGTCGATGCGCTCGTAGTTGACGCCGACGTGGTGGTGAACCCCCTTGGCCTTCAGCGCCGCCCGGTGCACCCACCCGGTCGTCTTGCCGAGCCCCCTGCCGATCGGCGTGGCCTTGCGCTGGAGCAGGTGCACCTCGCGCGGTGACGGTGACGGCGACGCCTCGACGAGCCCACCGCGTGAGGCATCCGGCTCGCCGACACCCCACTCCGTCATCCACTGCTCGACCGTCATCGGCGACTCGGCGTGGGTGAGGTACTCCGACACGTCGACCCCGATACCGCCGGCGCCCATGACCGCCACGCGCCGACCGAGCGGTGCCTCTCCGCGGACCGCGGCGGCATACGTGACGACCTTGGGGTGGTCGATGCCGGGGACGTCGGGCACGCGGGGCTCGACGCCCGTGGCGACGACGACCTCGTCGAAGTCAGTGAGGTCCTCGACGTCGGCGCGGCGGCCGAGGTGGACCTTGACGCCGCCGAGCTCGAGCCGCCTGCGGAAGTAGCGGATCGTCTCGGCGAACTCCTCCTTGCCGGGGATCCGCATGGCGATGGCGAACTGGCCGCCGAGGTCGTCTCCGGCCTCGAAGAGCTCGACGCGGTGGCCGCGCTCGGTCAGGGCCACGGCGCTCGCGAGACCGGCTGGTCCGGCGCCGACGACGGCGACGTGCTTCGAGCGGCGGCTCGGCGCGATGACGAGCGTCGTCTCGCGAACCGCGCGCGGGTTCACGAGGCACGTCGCGGTCCGTCTGGCGAAGGTGTGGTCGAGGCACGCCTGGTTGCAGGCGATGCAGGTGTTGATCTCGTCCGCGCGGTCACCCGCGGCCTTGGCCACCCAGTCGGGGTCGGCGAGGAAGGGGCGTGCCATCGAGACGAGGTCGGCGCTGCCGTCGGCGACGACCTGCTCGGCGAGGTCGGGCATCGAGATGCGGTTGGACGTGATGACCGGGACGGTGACCTCGGGGCGCAGCTTCGCGGTCACCCGCGTGAAGGCCCCGCGCGGCACGGAGGTGACGATCGTCGGCACGCGCGCCTCGTGCCAGCCGATGCCGGTGTTGATGATCGTCGCGCCGGCGGTCTCGACCTCGTGGGCGAGCGCCACGACCTCGTCCCACGACTGTCCCTCGGGCACGAGGTCGATCATCGAGAGGCGGTAGACGACGACGAAGTCGGGGCCGGCCGCCTCGCGGACCGCGCGGACGACCTCGACGGCGAGGCGGCGGCGGTTCTCCGGCGATCCACCCCACTCGTCGGTGCGGTGGTTGGTGCGCGGCGCGAGGAACTGGTTGAGGAGGTAGCCCTCTGAGCCCATGATCTCGACGCCGTCGTAGCCGGCCTCGCGCGCCAGGCGAGCACAGCGGGCGTACGCCGCGATGGTGCTCCGGATGCCGCGGGCGGACAGAGCGCGGGGCGCGAAGGGGGAGATGGGCGACCTGAGTGCCGATGCCGAGACGGCGAGCGGGTGGTACGCGTAGCGGCCGGCGTGGAGGATCTGCAGGGCGATCCGCCCTCCCTCGCGGTGCACGGCGTTCGTGATGACGCGGTGGCGGCGGGCCTGTCGGCTCGTGACGAGGACGGAGCTGCCGGGGTAGAGCGCGCCGGCGAGGCTGGGGGCGAAGCCGCCCGTGACGATGAGGCCCACGCCGCCACGGGCCCGCTCGGCGTAGTAGGCCGCGAGGCGGTCGAAGTCCTTGGCGCGGTCCTCGAGCCCGGTGTGCATGGAGCCCATGACGACACGGTTGCGCAGCGTCGTGAAGCCGAGGTCGAGCGGTTCGAGCAGGTGGGGGTATGCCGTCGTCACCCGCCCGAGGGTAGCCGCTGGTTACCGTTCGGTAGCCGATCGCGCGGCCTGCGTCACAGTGCGTGACAATGGCGAGGTGAGCGATCTGGAGCACCTCGACGTCCTCGTCGTCGGAGCAGGGCTGTCCGGCATCGGTGCCGGCTACCGGCTGAGGGAGATGTCCCCGTCGCGCACCTGGGCGATCCTCGAGGCGCGGGACTCACTCGGTGGCACGTGGGACCTCTTCCGCTACCCCGGCGTCCGGTCGGACTCGGACATGATGACCCTCGGCTTCCCGTTCGAGCCGTGGACCGACCGCGATGCCATCGCCGACGGGCCGAAGATCCTCGACTACCTGCGTGAGACCGCTGACAAGCACGGCATCACGGAGCGGATCCGTCTGGGCCACAAGGTGGTGGAGGCCGACTGGTCCAGCGAGAGCGCCCGCTGGACGGTGACGGTGGAGCGCGGGGAGGTCCGCGAGCAGCTGACGTGCGGGTTCCTCTACCTCTGCAGCGGCTACTACGACTACGAGCGCCCGCACGACCCGCAGCTGCCCGGTCTCGGGTCGTTCGACGGCGAGGTCGTGCACCCGCAGTTCTGGCCGGACGACCTCGCGGTGGCGGGGCGCAAGGTCGTCGTCATCGGGTCCGGGGCCACTGCCGTGACGCTCGTGCCCTCGCTCGCCGATGCCGGCGCCTACGTGACGATGCTGCAGCGGACGCCGTCGTGGATCGCCTCGCTCCCGCGCCGCGACCGGGCCCGCGACGTGCTGCAGAAGGTGCTGCCGACCCGGGCCGCCGGGACGGCCGCGCGCTACAAGAACGTCCTCGGCACGATGGGCGTCTACGAGCTGAGCCGCCGTCGACCTGCGGTCACGAGGTCACTACTGTCCAAGGGCGCGGCGAAGTCGCTCGGGTCGACCGACCTCGTCGCCGACCACTTCACCCCGACGTACGACCCGTGGGACCAGCGACTGTGCGTCGTGCCCGACGGCGACCTCTTCGAGGCCGTGCGCAGTGGACAGGCCCACGTGGTCACGGACACCATCGAGACATTCCTCCCACACGGCATACGGCTGCACTCGGGGCGAGAGCTCGATGCCGACGTCGTGGTCACGGCGACGGGGCTGCGCATCCAGATCGCCGGCGGCGTGGCGATCACCGTCGACGGTCAGGCCAGGCCCCCGGGGGATCTCACGGTCTACCGCGGCCTCATGTTCGCCGACGTCCCCAACCTCGCGGTCTGCGTCGGCTACGTCAACGCCTCGTGGACCCTGCGCGCCGACCTCGCGAGTCGATATGTGTGCCGACTGCTCAACCACATGCAGCAGCACGCCTGGAGGGTCGCGACCCCGCGGGCGCCCGCAGGGATGGTGGGGCGCCCCTTGCTGCCGCTTTCGTCGGGCTACGTGACGCGGGCGGCCGACGATCTGCCCCAGCAGGGAGACGGCGCCCCGTGGCTGATGCGGCAGAACTACCTGCTCGACCGGCGCGACATGCTCCGCAGCGACGTCACGGACGCCATGTCGTTCGCCCGCTGACATCCGCCCGGGGTGCTCGTCGAGGAGCCTTCGGGACCACGAGGGAGGACATCGCCCCAGCGCGTGCCACGGCGCGGCGAAGTGGGTACGACGACACCATGAGCGCATCGAACACATCTTCGAACGACGACGTCATCGGCGCCACCGCACCGACCTCGACCGGCGACTCGGCGGTCAAGGACCCCGGGAGCTGGGTGACCGGTGACGAGGACGTGACCGGCGCGCAGCGCAGCTATCTCGAGACCTTGGCCCGTGAGGCCGGCGAGACCCTGCCCGGCGACCTCACCAAGGCGCAGGCCTCCGAGCACATCGACCGCCTCCAGCAGGCGACCGGTCGGGGCGCGGACACGAGCGGTCCGATCGGAGCGGACGGCAACGTCGGCCGGACCGAGGGTCACGGCAGCGAGATCTGAGCCCCCGGGCGGTCACGCGACCTCCACGCGCTCGGAGACGAGGCCCTGGGCGGCGAGCGCGTGCAACCGGGTCACCGTGTGCTCACGGACTCCCCAGGGGTCGATCGTGTTGACGTAGATCTTCGTGCCGCCCTCGAAGCCGCCCAGTGTCGAGACCCGCCACTTGATGACCGCGCGCAACGGCACGGGCAGGCCCAGCGCCGGCGGGCCGTGGTGCCACTCCTCGTTGGTCGGTACGTCCGAGCCGGTTGCGGCGTGGCAGGCGTGCAGCAGGTCCGAGAAGTCCCGTACCTCCTCGTCCGAGAGCTCCCACGGGCGCCGCGACGTGTTGGCCGTGTACACGACGAGCGACGGGTACTGGTGCCCGATCCCGGCGCAGGCCATGGCCGTGGCGGTGCGCGCGACGACGAGCCCCTGCGCCTCGGCGTACTCCGGTCCCCAGCGTGCGAAGAGGTCAGGCTCGGCTCGCACCCGCTCGGACTCGCGCTCGAGGTCGACACCTGGCTCGTCGATGGCGATGAGCTGCTTGTGCAGGTGCTCGAACGACGCCCCCGCAGGCCGCAGCCAGTTCTGGAACGCTGAGACGTACTGGGCGTGCGGGTTGTCCCGGTAGAGACCGTGCACCGCGCGGATCGTGAACCGCGTGTACTGCCAGTGCTCCTCGGGCGTCAACGTACCGGCCGCAGCATTCTGCGAGTCGTCGGTGGCACCGTCGACGAAGTGCCGTCGGGACACGATGACCTGGTGGTTGCCGGCGAATAGCCCGAGCGACTCGCGTTCGAGGTCCTCGGCGGGGAGGCGGTCTGCGTCCGCGCCACTGGCCCCCCGCGCCCGCATCCGGATGCGGGCCAGCGCCGTGACGTGCGCACGCCCTGCGGGCGTCGAGAGGTATGCCGTCCGGTGTGCGAGCGACTCGGGCGTCGGCTCGTAGCCGTGGGCGAGGTGCCAGTAGTCGTAGGTGAGGATCTCGAAGAGGTTCGGGAACAGCCGCAGCTCCGGCACCGTGTCGTCGAGCTGCTCCGCGAGGAGCCCGCGCACCTCCCGCCACGACGACCCGTCGCGGACGACCCTGGCGATCTCCGGGGTCGTGTCCCTCATCCGGCCCCAGCAGAAGGCGCAGTGCCGGTCGTGCTGGCCGGGGTCGAGTGGCGCGGGGTCGGGCCGGGCGACACCGAAGGGTCGAGCACCGCGACCGGGCAGCGTCCACACCTTCGTGCCGGTGAAGGGGTTGACCTGCTTGATGGTCCCGTCGGGCAGTCGCGTCAGGGGCTCCATCACCCTGCCAGCGTAGGTCGAGCACCGTCGACTAGCGTCGTGACGTGCCCGACGACGCCATCACCGTGCCCTCGAAGGTCCTGCCGTACCGCGACCCATCGCTCTCCGTGGATGAGCGCGTCGATGACCTCATCGGACGGATGACTCTGCCGGAGAAGGTCGGCCAGATGCTCCAGCTCGACGGGCGCGGGGACCTGACCGACATCGTCCACACCAAGCTCGCCGGCTCGATCCTGCACACCTCGCCCGAGCGGATGCTCGAGGCCATCGCCCTCGCGGAGCAGACACGGCTCGGCATCCCGCTCCTCACCGCGGACGACTGCATCCACGGCCACTCGTTCTGGCCGGGCGCGACGATCTTCCCGACCCAGCTCGGGATGGCGTGCTCGTGGGACCCGGACCTGGTGGAGCAGGCCGCGCGCGTCACTGCCGTCGAGGTCTCCGCGACGGGCGTGCACTGGACCTTCTCGCCGGTCCTCTGCATCACGCGCGACCTGCGCTGGGGCCGGGTCGGTGAGACCTTCGGCGAGGACCCGCACCTCATCGGCGAGCTGGGAGCCGCGATGGTCCGTGGGTACCAGGGCGACGGACTCACCGACCCCACGGCCGTGCTGGCCTGCGCCAAGCACTTCGCCGGCTACTCCGAGACCCAGGGCGGCCGTGACGCGAGCGAGGCCGACCTCAGCCGCCGCAAGCTGACGTCGTGGTTCCTGCCGCCGTTCGAGCGGGCCGTCCAGGAGGGCTGTCGCACCGTCATGCTCGGCTACCAGGCCATCGACGGTGTTCCCGTGACGGCCAACGGCTGGCTCCTCGACGAGGTGCTCAAGGGCGAGTGGGGCTTCACCGGCACCCTCGTCACCGACTGGGACAACGTCGGGCGCATGGTCTGGGAGCAGAAGGTCTGCGCTGACGACGTCGAGGCTGCCACCGTCGCGGTCCGGGCCGGAAACGACCTCGTCATGACGACGCCTGCCTTCTTCGAGGCCGCGCAGCAAGCCGTGACCGGGGGCCTGCTCGACGAGCGCCTCGTCGACGAGGCTGCTCGCAGGGTGCTGCGCCTCAAGCTGGAGCTCGGCCTCTTCGAGAACCCCCGCCCGCCGGATGTCGACCGCCAGCGTCTCGTCATCGGCTCAGACGAGCACGCTGCCCTCAACCTCGAGCTGGCCCGTCGGTCGTTGGTGCTCCTCACCAACGACGGCATCCTCCCGTATGCCGCAGGTGCTCGCGGGAACGGCTCACCACGGACGGTTGCCGTCATCGGCCCCAACGCCGACGACCCGCAGGCCAACCTCGGCGACTGGGCCGGTGCGTCGGGCCAGGTCGACTGGATGCCCGACGGCCACCCTCGTGAGGCGGTCGAGACCGTGCTCGACGGCTTCCGCGCCGTCGTCCCGGCGACGTGGACGGTCACCCACGCGCGCGGTGCCGAGATCGAGACCCTCGGGAACGACCCCGAGGGACCCCTCTTCCCCGACGGCCAGCCGCGTCCGCCGATCTCGGTCAGCGCACCCGTGGACCCCGCCCAGCTGGCCGAGGCCGTGGCGACCGCACGCGCCGCGGACCTCGCTGTCGTCGTCCTCGGCGACACGATCAGCCTGACGGGAGAAGGCTGCTCGACCGCCACCCTCGACCTCCAGGGCGGCCAGAGCGCCCTCCTCGACGCCCTCGTCGACACCGGCACGCCGGTCGTCGTGGTGCTGCTGCACTCGAAGCCCAACGTCCTGCCGCCCAGCGCACTGCGCGCCGCCGCGCTCATCGAGGCCTTCAGCCCCGGCATGCGAGGCGGCCGCGCCGTGGCCGAGCTCGTCCTCGGGCACATCGAGCCGGCTGGCAGACTCCCGGTCTCCATCCCGCGTCACGTCGGCCAGCAGCCCACGTACTACAACCAGGTGCGCGGCCAGCACGGCCACCGCTACGCCGACCTCACCCAGGAGCCGCAGTTCGTCTTCGGCGAGGGACTGACCTACACGAGCGTGGAGTGGTCGCAGCTGAGCCTCGACACCACGGAGCTCTCGCCCGACGGCGTCGTGGCCGCGGCGGTCACGCTGACCAACACGGGCGACCGGACGGCATACGAGGTCGTGCAGGCATACGTCACCGACGTCGTCACGAGTGTCACGTGGGCAACCAAGGAGCTCAAGGCGTTCCGCCGCGTCACCGTCCCGCCGGGCGAGTCGGTCAGGGCCCGTCTCGAGCTGCCGGCCGCGGCCTGCTCCATCGTCGATGCGACCGGTCGTCGCGTCGTCGAGGCCGGCGAGTTCGAGCTCCGGGTCGGACCGAGCTCGCGCGACGCCGACCTGCTCCGGTCGACGTTCAGGATCACGGCGTAGCGGGCCCGGAACCGGCCTGCGACCCGTCCGGTGTGGCCCTGCGGACGACTAGGGTCGGGATCCCGACCCGACGATGAGGAGCCCCATGCGCGCCGCACGTGTCACCAGCCTCGACGGGCCGTCGTCCGTCACCGTCGGCGAGATCGAGGAGCCAGCGGCCGGACCCGGCGACGTCCTCATCGACGTCCACGAGGCCGGAGTGAGTTTCCCCGACGTGCTCATGAGCCGCGGCCTCTACCAGCTGCGCCCCGACCTGCCCTTCGTCCCGGGCGCTGAGTGCTCGGGCGTCGTGCGCGCGGTCCCCGAGGCCAGCGCCTTCCGCGTCGGCGACCGGGTCGCGGCGTTCCCCGTCCTCGGGGCGTTCGCGGAGGCGGTCGCCGTGCCCGAGGCGATGGTCTTCCCGCTGCCCGACACCGTGTCGTTCGAGACAGGCGCCGCGCTGCCGATGAACTACCTCACCGTCCAGTTCGCACTCACCCGGCGCGGCCAGCTCGAGCGCGGCGAGGTCGTCCTCGTCCACGGCGCCGCGGGTGGCATCGGCACTGCCGCCGTCCAGCTGGCCCGCGCCATGGACGCCCGGGTCATCGCCGTGGTCTCGTCCGAGGACAAGGTCGAGACCGCGCGTGCGGCCGGCGCCCACCATGTCCTGCTCGCCGACGGGTTCCTCACGGCCGTCAAGGAGCTCACCCAGGGCCGCGGCGTCGACATCGTCGTCGACCCGGTGGGTGGTGACCGCTTCACCGACAGCCTCCGGAGCCTGGCGCCCGAGGGTCGCCTCCTCGTCATCGGCTTCACGGCCGGGCAGATCCCCGAGGTCAGGGTCAACCGGCTGCTGCTCAACAACCTCAGTGTCGTCGGCGTCGGCTGGGGCGCCTTCTGGATGCCCGACCCGACCTACCTGCGCTCCCAGTGGGACGCGATCCTGCCGCTGCTCGAGAGCGGTGCGCTCGCACCCGCGGTCGGCACGCGGCACGCACTGGACGACGTCGCTGTCGCACTCGCCGAGATCGACGAGCGCCGCGCCCTCGGCAAGGTGACGCTCACGGTGCGCCAGTAGGTTGGGCGTATGCCGTCCCGCCCGCTCCGCACCCCCACGTCCGCACGCCGTGTTCTCGTCACCGGCGGCGCCTCCGGGCTCGGGCTCGCGCTCGTGCGTGCGCTCGTCGCCCGTGGTGACCACGTGCTCGCCACCGACGTGCGGACCGACCGGCCCGACGCGCTGCCCGACGCCGCGACCTACCTCCCCCTCGACGTGCGCAGCGACGAGGCCTGGGCTGCGGCGCTCGCCCACGTCCGTCAGACCTGGGGCGGTCTCGACGTGCTCGTCAACAACGCCGGCGTCGCCGCGGGCGGTCGCATCGACGTGGCGACGATGGACGAGTGGCACTGGATCATCGACATCAACCTGCTCGGTGTCGTCCGCGGCTGCCGCACCTTCACGCCGATGCTCAAGGAGCAGGGCAACGGCCACATCGTCAACACCGCGTCGCTCGCGGGCCTGGTTCACGCGCCGGGCATGGCCGCCTACAACACGGTCAAGGCCGGCGTCGTCGCGCTGAGCGAGACGCTGTCGCACGAGCTCGCACCGCACGGCGTCGACGTGTCCGTCGTCTGCCCGTCGTTCTTCCGCACCAACCTCGGCTCGTCGTTCCAGGGCGCCGACACCGAGATGGAGGCGGCCGGCAAGAAGATGGTGAGCGGCTCGAAGCGAACGGCCGAGGAGGTCGCCCACATCGTCGTCCGCGGCATCGACGCGCGTCGCGACGTCATTCTCACCGACCGCGACGGACACCTCGCCTGGCGGGCCAAGCGGTTTGCCCGCCCGGCCTACACCGCCGTCATGAAGCGCACGGCCAGGCGGGTCGCCGCAGGCCGCTGAGTCGCGACGTCCACGTCTTCGTCACTCCGCGTCCGGGAAGCACGGGTCACAGTGCAGGTCTCGCTCGCAGGGTCAGCGCTGCGCGACTGGTTGCGTGGTCAGAGCCACCGGCGAACCCGTGCTCGGTACGACTCGTACTCGGGGCCGAACTTGGCTGACAGGTAGCGCTCTTCGGGTCGAATCGCTCCCCAGGAGAGGGCAGCAACGCCGATCGGTACGAACACCAACGCCCAGAAGGAGGCAGCCAGCAGCGCCACCGCGAGGTCCAGCGCGACGAGACCGACGTACAGCGGATTGCGGCTGAGTCGGAAGGGCCCTGACTGGAGGATGAGAACCGTCGCGCCCCCCGGCAGGATTGCCGTGCGGTTGGCCGCCATCACTGACAGGGTCCAGCCGTTCCACAGCACGAACGCCCCGGCCAGTGCGCCGCCGATCCACCGCGTGGCCACGCCGGCGATCGAGAGGGGGTCGCCGACCGCAGCGGTCAGCAAGAGCCCCGCGGCGAGTGGTACGCCCAGGGCAAGCGGGGGCCAGATCCGGAAGGCAGGGGCATCCACGGGTGCATCGTGTCCCGAAGCGTCGGCCGAGAACAAGAGCCCGGGGCCGACCGCCTGAGCGGCACAAGGGTCCGCACTGGCCCGGGCGGGCTCGTCGGCCCGACCGCACCGGGCCCGTCCGGGTGTGCGTGTGTCGTCGAGGTGGCGTGGATGCGGCAGGGTGGATCGCATGAGCGAGGAACACAGGCAGCGCCTCCATGACTACCTCACGAAGACCCGGGAAGCAGTGATCTGGAAGGCTGAAGGGCTGTCGGAGTACGACGTCCGTCGGCCGCTCACGCGCACCGGCACCAACCTGCTCGGACTCATCAAGCACCTGTCGGTCGGCGAGGCCTGGTACTTCGGCCAGGCCTTCGACCGCCCGTTCGAGCCGCACCTGCCGTGGTGGGACGACGACGCCGCTGAAGGCGCCGACCTGTGGGCGACGGCGTCCGAGAGCCGCGAGGGCATCGTCCAGACGTACCGGGATGCGATGGCTCACGCGGACGAGACGATCCGCTCGCTGGACCTGGACGCTCCCGGGTACGTGCCGTGGTGGCCGCGACCGGATGTCACGCTGCACGGGGTGCTGGTGCACGTCCTGGCCGAGACCGCGCGCCACGCTGGACACGCTGACATCCTGCGCGAACAGCTGGACGGGCGCGCCGGGATGCGGGCGGACAACCTGAACCAGGAGCCGCACGACGAGCAGTGGTGGTCTGACCACCGGTCACAGATCGAATCCGACGCGCGCTCCGCTGCTTCGACGTGAGCCACCCAGCGAACTGCGAGGGAGACCCCGCACGAGACTCCTCCGCCGTTGGCAGGTGACGAGCAGCGGTCAACGGCAGGGAGCCGGACCGGTCATCGTGACTGGTCGTCGGGAGAAGTCCTCTACCGGGCGGGGCGGGCTTGTGCCCAAGCCACGATCTCGTCTGGCTTGTTGATCGCGGTGCCGTCATCGAGCACCAGCACCGGGACGAAGAACGAGCCGGTCAACGCATGGACTTCGCGGCGGACCTTGAGCTGCAGGAAACTCGGCAGATGTTCCTGCCCTCTGGCCTTCACCACCTCAGGGCTGTAGCCGGCGTCGACCAGAGCCTGGTGGGCCTTGTGGCAGTCGTGGTGAGCACCTCCGTTGGTGCTCCAGCAGACGTACAGCTTCATGAGTTCCCCTCATTGCGGGTCCCGCTGCGCTCGGACCGACTGTAGGCGCGCATCGGCGGGTTGCCAAGGAAGAGCCAGCCCGCCTGACGCCCTGACGCCCCGGCGCCGCGCGCCGCCTAGTCCGGCCCCCACGCCCCACGGCCGGGTGCCCACCCGCGGATCGGACGTCCGTCGGCGCGTGTGAGGCGACCCCGTGCTGAGGAGCCACTCAACCGTCGGGATCGATGAGCCGCTGACGAACGGCATACATCGCCGCTTCCATGCGCGAGTGCACGTGCAGCTTCTCGAGGATGTTCCGGATGTGGCTGCGCACGGTGTTCTCGGAGATCACCAGCTCCTCAGCGATCTCGCGGTTGAGCCGGCCCTGGGCGACGCGTTGAAGGATGTCGAGCTCCCGGGTGGTCAGCCGCGGCCGTTCCAGCCCCGGGATGGCTTCCGGCGCGGACGCGCGCCGGCTGAGCTGGTTGAACTCGAGGAGCAGCTTGGTAGCCACCGTCGGGGACAGCAGTGACTCGCCGTGATGGACGCCCCGGATCCCTGCCGCGAGCTCCTCGGTGACAGCCTTGAGCAGGTAGCCGTTGGCTCCGGCGCGGACCGCCTCGAAGAGGTCGGCCTCCTCATCGGAACTCGTGAGCATCAGGATGCGCGCCGAGGGGACCCGTTGCCTGATCAGCCGGCAAGCCTCGATGCCGCCGCGTCTCGGCATGCCGACGTCCATGACGATGACGTCGGGCAGCATGGCCTCCGCCTTCTCAACCGCCTCGATCCCGTCGGCGGCTTCTCCGACGACCTCGATGCCATCCTCGACGGCAAGGACCGTCCGCAGGCCCCGGCGGTAGAGCGCGTGGTCATCGACGATGAGGACGCGGATGACCTCCGGGGGCGGGTTCACGGCTCCATCTTGGCCCGTTGCTTCTGGGCCCTGGAAACAGCGAGTCCCCCGACCGGATGGTCGGGGGACTCGCTGGGGACCGGGGTCACCGGCGCTGTCTTGGGGTCAGATGCCCTTGACCTTCTCCGCCTGGGGGCCCTTCGGGCCCTGCGTGACGTCGAACTCGACCTTCTGGCCCTCCTGGAGCTCGCGGTAGCCGCCGCTCTCGATGGCCGAGTAGTGAACGAAGACATCGGCGCCGCCGCCGTCCTGCTCAATGAAGCCGAAGCCCTTTTCGCTGTTGAACCACTTCACGGTGCCTGTTGCCACTGGTGTTGCCTCTTCTGGTAAGCGAGTCCTCCCGTGTGGAGACCTCAAGCTGCCGATGGTCACGATGAGCGAGCGACGCGAACCTTCGCGCGGTGGCTCAGTCGTGCCGAGCCGGTACTGCACGGACTGGGACGGCAACTGTGAAGGACGGTAGCAGCAGGCGGTTCAGCATTCGACCCGAGAGGGCCGACTACCGGCATCGACGCTCGGTCCCGGTGCGGGTTTCCCACATCCTGGGCAGCGGCAGCTTGGGGCGCACGAGAAGGCAGGAGCACGTGCGCGAGTCGCGCGGTGAGGGCGCGAGCGCGGTCGAGGCCGTGTGGTGCCTGGGGGGCTCAAGCCTGGGATCTCAGGACGTCGACCTCGCAGCCCGGCAGGGCCGGGTCGAAGCCGTGCTCGACGAGCCACCGGATCGCGGTCAGGCTCCGCAGTGACCACCAGGCGCGGATGACGTCGAGGTCGACGGCACCGCCGTAGCCGGCGACGACGTCGCGGAGGTGCTCCGGGTGCCCGAGCGTCAGGCTGGCGAGGTCGTACATCGCATCGCCTCGGCCTGCCTCGGACCAGTCGACGACGCCGGTGATCTCGTCACCGTCGACGAAGACGTGGGCGACCTGGAGGTCGCCGTGCATGAATACCGGTGAACACGGCCGGAGCGCGGCCTCGGCGACCTGGCGGTTGCGCGTGACCAACTCGGCGGGCAGGACGTCGTTGGCCAGGAGCCACTCGCACTCGCTGTCGAGGCTCGATGTCTTCTCCTCCAGGCTTGCCCCGGGCCACGGCGGCAGCGGCGCGTCATGCAGCTTCCGGACGGTGGCACCAGCAGCGGCCCACGCCGCCGCGGACGCGGGCGACGGCTCGCCGAGGCGGCCGAGGGCCGTCCCCGGAAGAGCGGCGAGCGCGAGCACCGGCGGCCTTCGCCACAGGACCTCCGGAACGGGGATCGGCGCCATCGTCATGGCCTCGACCTCGACGTCGGACCGAGTCTGGTCGGCGTCGATCTTCAGGAACACCTCGCCGACGCGAAGTGTCGCGCGCTCGTGATGGGCGACCACGACCTCGACCTCTTCCACATCGGTCAGTGTCGCGCAGGGACCACGGTGTCCCCACCGGTTTTGTCGCCCCACCCGGGGCGATCGACGCGTCCGGGTGGGTTGGCATCGACATCGGTGCCCGTCATAGCCACGTGCACGCAAGGCGGGCCCGGTCGCCGTGGCGATGTCTCGCCGCCACTCGCCACACCGCTGGAGGCGGGGGGCTCAGGGGCGCGGGGCGCGCCGGATGTCGACGTCGGCCGGTGTGGTCGCACCCAGCACCTCGGTCAGGCTCGCCCGCAGCAGCTCGGCCGCCTCTGCGGCGCTGTCGAAGGCGCGGCTGAACTCCGGCTCGTCGCCCTGGCGCACCCAGCCGAGCCCAGCGAGCGCGGCCTGCTGCTCGCGCGTCAGGTCGGTCAGCCCCTCGAACTCCGTGTCACCGATGCACTCGAGCGCGAGCACGCCCTCGAGCCGCCGAGCCTGCACGAAGACATCGGGGACCCGAGCCACGCGGACCGGCCGCGCGCCACCCCGGCGCCACCCGCGCGGGGTCGACTCGGCGGCATACGTGCTCGACGCCTGTGACGGCACATGGACGGTGAAGGTGAGCCAGTCGTCGTCCGTGAGCGCCGCGAGGTCGCCTCCGACGCGCCTCGTCCACGACGCCCACGTCTCGTCGAGCGGTCCGTCGCTCATGCAGGAACCTCCACCACCGCCGTCTCCATCAGCGCGCGGAGGTGGTCCGGGATGGGGGTCGGCCGGCGCGTCGCGGCATCGATCTCGACGTGCACCCAGTGCCCGAGCGCCTTGATGCCGGCATCGGCGGCGGGACCGCGCTCGGGGTCGACGAAGAGGCCGAGCTGGTACGTGACGCTGCTGCGCCCGAGCCGCACCACGCGTACGCCCACGACGAGCGGTGCCGGGAAGGCCACCTCGGCGTAGAAGGCGCACGACGACTCGGCGACGACGCCCTGGGTCGCGTCGGTCATCGGGTCGATCGTCACGTGCTCGGCCTGCCAGCCGTTGATCGCGGAGTCGAACAGCTCGTAGTAGACGGCGTTGTTGAGGTGGCCGTACATGTCGTTGTCGGACCACCGGGTCGTCACCGAGCGGTGGACCGGGAAGTCGGCGAGCGTCAGCTCACGGGCGTCGGACGTGCTGGACATACGCCCATCCTGCCCGAGCCTGTGGACGACGCCCGGGTGTGTCAGCGGGCGAACGTAGAGTGCTCGGGTGGCGTGGAGCGTGGGTCGGGCGACGTGGGTGGCTGACGTCACCGACCCGGACATCGCCCAGCAGGTCGGCACGCGCACGTTCGACCGCGGCCAGGCGTATGCCGTTGAGCGGCGGGTGCGCTCGCTCGCCACCCGCCCCGACGGGATGATGGTGCTCGGCACCATCGAGGGAAGTGGCGGCGAGACCTACCAGACGATCATCGAGGCGCGGCCTCATCCCAAGGGCCGCTCGCACCTCTGGAGCGGCCGGTGCAGCTGCCCGGTCGCCAGCGACTGCAAGCACGTCGTGGCCCTCATGCTGACGGCCCGTGACGTCGCGCAGGGGCGGGTCGTCGCGCCGACGTCGGGTCAGGGTGCCGAGGGTACGGCCGAGCCCGTCGCGACCGAGCCGGTGCCGCTGGTCGTGCCGCCGCACTGGTCTGACGTCCTCGGTCACGTCCGACCGCGCGTGCTCGAGCCCGAACCCCTGCCGGAGCGCCCCGAGCCGCGCGGGGACCTCATGCCGGCCGGTCTCTTCGTCGACACCGTCTACCGCGACCAGCGGGGCCGACGCGGCGTGCCCGAGCTGAGCTACGGCCTGCGCCCGACCCGCTGGACCCGCGCCGGCACGTGGCACCGCACGCTCTCCTGGCACGACGCCCTGCCCCAGTGGCGGGCGGGCATCCGGTTCCTGCCCGAGCACGAGCGGATCATGGGACGCCTGCACGACGTGGCCCGGCACGGATCGGGGGGCACGACCTACTTCTCGGCCACGCCACCGCTCTCGCTCGATGCGGGCCCGGAGGTCTGGCCGCTGCTGCGCGAGGCCCGGGCCGCCGGCATCGTGCTCCTGCCGGGGGAGGGCGTCACGGGACCGGTCCAGCTCGTCGACGACCCGGCCACGCTCGTGCTCCTCGTCAAGCGGGCCCCCGACGGCAGCGGCGACCTCGACCTCGACGTCGACATCGAGGGGATGCCCGCCGGGCTCACCGGCGAACGGCTCCATCTCGGTGACCCCGTGCACGCCGTCGCCGTCGAGGGCGACGACGGGTCACTGACGTTCGTGCCCCTCGACCAGGACCTCGAGCTGGGTCCCGACGCGCTCGCCTCGGCGCTCGCCGGCCTCCGGGTGCCCGCCGACGAGCGGGGCCGATTCCTGCGCTCGGTCGTGCCGGGCCTGCGGCAGCGGCTGCGCGTCCGGTCGGAGGTGCCGCTGCCGGCGCCCGAGCTGCCCGAGGACGTCCAGCCCGAGGTCGTCACGGTCCACGTCCGGGTCGTCAGCGACGTGCCCGGCGAGCTGCGGCTCGACATCGGCCACGCCTACGACGGCACCCCGAGACCGTTCACGACGACGCGCTTCGGCACCGTCGGCGGCCGCGACCGCGACGCCGAGTCCGCCGCGGTCCAGGCCGCGTCGTCGTTGCGTTCGGTCCCTGGTGCGCTTCGCGCCGACCTCGGCGGGCACGCCTACCTCGTGCCCCGGGTCGTGCTCACCGGCCTCCGCGCCGCCCGGTTCGTCGTGGACACGCTGCCGCTGCTCGAGGCCGATGAGCACGTGACCGTCGAGGTCGACGGCGACGTGCCCGCCTACGAGGAGGTCACCTCCGCACCGGTCGTCCGGCTCGGCGCGAGCGACGCGTCGGCGGGCCAAGCGGGTGCCTCGACGGGGCAGGCCGAGCGCCGTGACTCCGAGCCCGGTGACTGGTTCGACCTGCGCGTCTCCGTCGAGGTCGACGGTGAGGACGTCCCGTTCGAGCCGCTCTTCGGTGCGCTGGCCCGAGGCGACGAGATCATGCTCCTCGACTCCGGCGCCTTCTTCCGGCTCGACCGGCCGGAGCTGCTGCGCCTGCGTGACCTCATCGAGGAGGCCCGCGACATCGCCGACCCGGAGACGGGCGGGCTGCGACTCAGCGCGCACCACGCCGACCTCTGGGACGAGCTCGTCGCGCTCGGCGTCGTCGACGAGCAGAGCGCGCGGTGGGCTGCCAACGTCGAGGCGCTCGGCTCGCTCGAGTCCGGTCCGCTCGCCGAGGTGCCGCCTGACCTGCGCGCGACCCTGCGGCCCTACCAGCTCGACGGCTACCGCTGGCTCGCGCGCCTCTGGGACGCCCGCATCGGCGGCATCCTCGCCGACGACATGGGCCTGGGCAAGACGCTCCAGGTCATCGCGGCCCTCGTCCGGGCGCACGACCGGGGTGAGCTCGGCGAGGGTGGTCCCCAGTCACGCGGTCCGGTGCTCGTCGTCGCGCCGACGAGCGTCGTCGGCACCTGGCTGGGTGAGCTGGAGACCTTCGCGCCGCACCTGTCGGCGGTGGCGGTCACCGCGACCGAGCGCAAGCGTGGGGTGCCCCTCGCTGACACGGTCGCCGGGGCCGAGGTCGTTGTCACGTCGTATGCCGTCCTGCGCCTCGACGACGCCGCCTTCCACGCCGTCCGCTGGGGTGGGGTCGTGCTCGACGAGGCCCAGTTCGTCAAGAACCGGCAGGCCAAGACGCACGTCGCCGTCCGCCGGCTCGGGGTGCCCTTCACGGTCGCGGTCACGGGCACGCCCCTCGAGAACTCCCTCATGGACCTCTGGTCGCTGCTCTCGCTGACGGCTCCGGGTCTCTACCCGCGGCCCGACGTCTTCACGAAGAACTACCGCAAGCCCATCGAGTCGGGTGAGCGGCCCGAGCTGCTCGACCTGCTGCGTCGGCGGATCCGTCCGCTCATGCTGCGTCGCACCAAGGAGCAGGTCGCGATCGACCTGCCGCCCAAGCAGATTCAGGTCATGTCGCTCGACCCCCACCCGGTGCACCGGCACATCTACGACCAGCACCTCCAGCGCGAGCGACAGCGCGTCCTCGGGCTGCTCGACGACCCCGACTCCAACCGCGTCGCGATCCTCGCCGCCCTGACCCGGCTGCGGCAGCTCGCCCTCGACCCCGTCCTCGTCGACGAGGTCCACGCCGGCAAGGCGACCGCCGCCAAGATCGAGTTCCTCGTCGACCAGTTGCGCGAGCTGGCGGCCGAGGGCCACCGGGCGCTCGTGTTCAGCCAGTTCACCGGCTTCCTGCGCATCGTCGAGGCCGCGCTGACGCGTGCGGGCCTGGCGACGGCCTACCTCGACGGTTCGACCAAGGACCGGCAGTCCGTCGTGCGCGGTTTTCGCGATGGCGACGCGGTGGCCTTCCTGATCAGCCTCAAGGCCGGTGGGTTCGGACTGACGCTGACCGAGGCCGACTACGTCTACGTCCTCGACCCGTGGTGGAACCCCGCCGCCGAGGCCCAGGCCATCGACCGGGCGCACCGCATCGGCCAGAACCGGCCGGTCACCGTCTACCGCCTCGTGTCCGCGGGCACCATCGAGGAGAAGGTCGTCGCGCTCCAGGAGCGCAAGCGCGACCTGTTCCAGCGCGTCGTCGACGAGGGTGGCTCCCTCTCCGGCGCGATCACGGCCGACGAGGTGCGCGACCTGCTCGGACTCGCCTGAACCGAGGCTGATCCGCATCCCGCCCCACGCCCCGTGGTGAGGCCCTAGCGTGGAACTGAGCCGTCTCGGACGGGCGGCCCGCAGGCACGGCTCGCGACACCCCACCGCCTCGGAGGACTCACATGAGCAGCAGCACGGTCAGACCCAGCATCCCCGGCACACCGGAGCGGCTCCACTCGGTCTCGGTCATCGGGACTCTGGTCGTCGTCTTCGGCATCATCATGATCCTGGCGGGCGGGTTCACCTGGTACCAGGTGCAGTCGCAGCTCGCCAGCGAGAAGATCACCGTCTCGGCAGACGCGTCGATGTTCGCCGGTCAGGCGGTCGACACGCCGTGGGAGGCATACTCGGAGGCCGAGACCATCGAGAAGCACGCCCTCGCGGCAAGCGGTGGCAAGACCTACGCCGAGCTGCCCCAGGACGACCCGAACCGGCAGGTCGTCATGACCGGCTCGTTCCTGCGGGCGTCGCTCTTCACGTCGGTTCTGGCCTTCGGCGTCGCCTTCATGGCGATCGGCGTCGGCATCGTCCTCGTCCTGGTCGGTGTCGGGTTCCGGCGGGTGGCACGCGCGTGACCGAACACCCCACGCTCGACGAGATCATCGCCCAGGAGACGAGTCTCGTCTTCGACCGCTTCGACGAGGACACCGCCTGGCAGCTCGGCGTCGCGCTGCGCGACGCGGCCAGTGCCGCCGGGTCGCCCGTCGCCATCTCGATCCGCCGCAACGGCCAGCGGCTCTTCCACGCCGCCCTGCCAGGCGCCTCCGCCGACAACGACGGCTGGCTCGAGCGGAAGGGCGCCGTCGTCGACCGCTACGGCCGCTCGTCGCTGCGGGTGGGCGAGGAGTTCCGGGCCTCCGGCAAGACGTTCGAGGACAGCTCTCGGCTGGACCGCGCGACGTTCGCCGCACATGGTGGGGCGTTCCCCGTCATCGTCCGCGGGGTCGGCTGCATCGGCACCATCGCGGTGTCGGGCCTGCCTCAGCGCGAGGACCACCGGCTCGTCGTCGAGACCCTCGAGGCGTTCCTCGCTCGTCAGTGAGGCACCGGTTTGACCGCGAGCGCGGTTGAAGGCGAAGAGTGGGCCCGGTGGGTCGCCCACCCACAGCCGTGCTCACGCACACCTTGTCGAGCCCGCTCCGGTGCGGCATAGAGTGGTCGGAGCCGGATGGTCTCCAGAAAGGAACGACAAGTGGCTTACACGCTTCCCGAGCTCGACTACGACTACGCCGCCCTCGAGCCCCACATCAGCGCTCGCATCATGGAGCTGCACCACAGCAAGCACCACAAGGCCTACGTCGACGGCGCCAACGCCGCCGTCACCAAGCTGGAGGAGCTGCGCGAGTCGGGCGACTATGCCGCCCTCAACGGTGTGGAGAAGAACCTCGCCTTCCACCTCGGTGGCCACATGAACCACTCCGTGTTCTGGAAGAACATGAGCCCCGACGGCGGTGGCGAGCCCGAGGGTGAGGTTGCCGCGGCGATCACCGAGTACTTCGGCGGCTTCGAGAAGTTCCAGGCGCACTTCAACGCCAATGCCAACGCGATCCAGGGTTCCGGCTGGTCGATTCTCGCGTGGGACACCCTCGCCGAGCGGCCGCACATCATGCAGCTGTTCGACCAGCAGGGCAACATCCCCGTCGGTCAGATCCCGCTGCTCCAGCTCGACATGTGGGAGCACGCCTTCTACCTGCAGTACGAGAACGTCAAGGCCGACTACGTCAAGGCCTGGTGGAACGTCGTCAACTGGCAGGACGTCTCCGCTCGCCTCGAGCGCGCCAAGGCCACCAAGGGGCTCATCATCCCGGCGTGATGTCGGGCGAGGTCCAGCACGACGCGCGAGGCGGTCACCCCGATGAGGGGTGACCGCCTTCGTCGCGTCAGCTTCGGGTCAGCCGGTCGGGCGCGCCAGCCGATCGACGACGCCGAGCAGCAGCACCTCGCGCAGGGCCGGCGGCACGGCGTCGAGCAGGGCGTTGACCGGTGCCATCCGCTCGGGGAGCTCGAGCCCGCCGTCGCCGTCCGCCAGACCGGCGGCAGCGAGCAGCCCGGTGAACGCCGCCTCGTCGAGTGTCGCCGGGTCGATGGACGAGGCCATCGCCACGAGGTCGGCCGGTGGGACGGCCGGACCAGCATCCCGCGCGGCTGCCGTCGCGGCGGCGAGGTCGGACGCGATGAGGTCCGACGCCGACGCCGTCACTGCGCTGAAGGTGAGGTGCAGCGTGGCGGGCAAGTCGCGGAAGCACATCTGCGGCTGGACGAACCAGCCGCGCTCGAGCATCTCGTCGCAGATCGTGAAGACGTCGCACGAGTCGTCGGTGACGAGGGAGAGCAGCGTCGAGTCCGGGGGAGCGGCCACCGAGAGCCCGGGTATGCCGTCCACCGCGGCGGCGAGGTCGAGCGTCGCCGTGCGGGCGTCTCGGGCGAGCGACGTGTAGCGGTCCGCGCCGATGTGGTGCACCACCGCCCAGGCCGCGGCGACCGGGCCACCCGACTTCGTCGACTGGGCAGTCGTGTTGAGCATCGTGTAGCCCGGCCAGCGGGCCGAGGCGAACAGGTGCGTGCGGCGCAGGTCGGCCGACGCGTGGAGCAGCACGGAGACGCCCTTGGGGGTGTAGGCGTACTTGTGGAGGTCGAGCGACAGGCTCGTCACGCCCTCGACGGCGAACGTCCACTGGGGCTGCCCCGCCTCCCCGTCGCGCAGGTGCGGCAGCACCCAGCCACCGATGCAGGCGTCGACGTGGCAGCGCACTCCGGCAGCTGCGGCTGCGGCCGCGATCGGTTCGACCGGGTCGATGACGCCGTGCGCATAGGACGGTGCGGACGCGACGACGAGGACGGTCCGGTCGTCGATGGCCGCGGCCATGGCCATGGGGTCGGCGCGCTTTGTCACGGGGTCGACGTCGACGAGGACCGGCTCGACGCGCAACCAGTGCGCGGCCTTGTGGAAGGCCGCGTGGGCCGTCGTCGGGAGGACCATCCGTGGGGCAGCCACGTCCGGTCGCGCGTCACGGGCCGCGAGGACGGCGAGCAGGATCGACTCGGTGCCGCCCGAGGTGACCACGCCGGCGAATCCCGCTGGTGCGTCGACGAGTCGGCCGGCGATGCCGACGAGGTCGTTCTCCATCTGCAGCAGTGACGGGAAGGCCGTCGGGTCGAGGCCGTTCGTCGACGAGAATGCCGCGAGGGCCTCGCGACCGATGGCGTCGGCCGACGCCAGACCTGAGTCGTAGACGTAGGCGAGGGTGCGGCCGCCGTGCGTCGGCAGGTCGCGGGCGCGCATCGTCGCCAGGGCCTCGCGGATCTCGTCGTGGTCCATCGTCATGGCTGATTCCGGTCCTCCCTGACTCCGGTTCGAGGTGATGCCGACAGCCACGCGGGCGCCGGGATCACCTCGAACCGCGGTGGGGGTCGAGGGTGAAGGCGCGCAACGGCAGGAAGGAGACCGCGACAAGGGCAGCGGGCACGAGGGAGAAGCCGAGCGCGATCGCGGTCAGGGCGGAGTCCGACTGCGGCACGGTCGATCCCGTGGTCGACACGTAGCCGCCGAGGGCCAGCGTGGCGGCATACACCGCAGGTCCGAGCGCCAGGCCGAGCGTCTCCCCGGCGGTCCAGACGCCGGTGTAGAGGCCCACGCGGGTGCGGGCCTCACTCGTGCGGCTGGCGACGTCGGCGAGCATGGCCAACGGGAACATCTGGGCGCCTGCGTAGCCGACACCGACGACGGCCACGCACGCGTAGACCACGCCCTCGGGCAGGGACCGCAGGAGCACGAGCGCGAGGGCGCCGCCACCGAGCAGGAGGGAGGCGACGAGGTAGCTGGACTTCTTGCCCCGCGCGGTGCCGATCCGTTGCCACAGCGGGGTGACGACGAGCGCCGGGGCGACGAAGCAGACGAAGAGCAGGGTCGCCGAGAGCGGCTCGCCGATCACCCATCGGGCCACGTAGTCGACTCCCGCGAGCATCGCTCCGGTCGCGAGCGCCTGGAGCACGAACGTCGTCAGCAGCAGACGGAACGGCCTGTCCGAGCGGATGATCCGCAGCTGGTCACCGAAGGTGGCGCTCGTCGTCGCGCCCGTCCGCACCGGCGCCGATCGCGTGCCTCGCCAGGCGCCGTAGGCTCCGAGCGCGATGAGGGTGGCGACGAAGAAGCCGACGACGCGGTAGCCCCACTCGGGACCCAGCGCGTCCCGGATGGCCGGCGACGCCCCGCCGCTGACGAGGATCGCGAGCGCGAGGATCGCGACCCGCCACGTCATGAGCCGAGTGCGCTCGTCGTAGTCGTCCGTGATCTCGGCCGGCATCGCGACGTAGGGCACCTGGAAGAAGCTGTAGGCCGTCGCACAGGCGAGGTACGCGGCGGCGACCCATCCGGCCGCCAGCCACTGGGGCGTGGTCGGCCCGAGGAACAGGACGGCGAACATCGCAGCGAGGAGCAGACCGGCGCGGATGAGGAAGGGGCGCCGCCGGCCGTCGGGGTGCGTCGACCGGTCGCTGATGCGGCCCGCGACCGGGTTGAGGACGACGTCCCACGCCTTGGGTGCGAAGACGATGACCCCGGCCAACGCGGCCGGCACCCCCAGCCGATCGGTGAGGTAGGGCAGCAGGAGCAGCCCGGGCACGGTGCCGAAGGATCCGGTGGCGACGGAACCGAGGCCGTAGCCGCGGCGCACGGCAGCAGGCAGCATCGGGCTCGTGGCAGGCGGCGTCGCCGAGGTCATGGACGCACCCTAGTGACGGTCGGCCCGTGATGCTGCCCAGTCGGACGAGCGGCACGGCGGGGAGGGTCAGCTGTCGCGGGCGGCAGGGCCTGATGCGGTCACCGTGAACGACACGGGCGCGGTGAGACCCTCGCCCCTGAAGGCCGTTGCGATCGCCGTGGCCACGGCCTCGGCGTCGGCTGCACTCACGATGGCGATGCACGAGCCACCGAAGCCGCCGCCGGTCATCCGGGCACCGAGCGCGCCCTCCGACCGTGCGGTCGCGGTCGCGAGGTCGAGCTCCTCGCAGGACACCTCGTAGTCGTCGCGCAACGACGCGTGCGAGGCGTCGAAGAGCCGGCCGATCTCCTCGAGGTCGTCGCTCTCGAGCGCCGCCACGGCGAGCGTCACCCGCTCGATCTCGGTGACGACGTGACGGACCCGGCGGCGCACCTCGTCGGACCCGAGCCGCTCCAGCGCGGCGTCGAGCCCGGCGGGGTCGATCTCGCGCAGCGTCTCGATGCCGAGCTCACGCGCGGCCTGCTCGCACGCGTCACGCCGGGCGGCGTACTGCCCGTCGACGAGGGCGTGCTCGGCCCTCGTGTCGGTGACGAGGAGGACGTGGCCCGCGGCGTCGAGGTCGAAGGGCACGTGGCGCGTCTCGCCGGACCGGCAGTCGAGCAGGAGGGCCGCAGCGTCCTCGCACAACAGCGAGGCCGACTGGTCCATGCCGCCTGTGGGGGCGCCGGCGATGACGTTCTCGGCCTCGACGCACCGTGCGGCCAGGCGCTCGCGCCCTTCCGGCGAACCGAGCAGGTCGAGGTCGAAGAGGTCGCTCGCGGCCGCGGCCACGGCACACTCGAGGGCGGCCGAGCTCGAGAGGCCCGCGCCGAGCGGCACGGTGGAGTCGACGAGCACGTCGAGACCGTCGACCGACAGACCGTCACGTCGCAGCGACCAGAGCACGCCCGCGACGTAGGAACCCCAGCCACCGGGCAGCTCGGGGCTGACGTCGTCGAGAGCGACCTCGACGACGCCGTCCTGCTGGACGGAGGCGATCCGGAGGACACCGTCATCCCGCCGGGCCGCGGCGGCATACGTCCGACGCGGCAGGGCGATCGGCAGGCACAGGCCACCGTTGTAGTCGGTGTGCTCACCGATGAGGTTGACCCGGCCCGGCGCCGACCACACGCCGGTGGGGGCACCGCCGAAGGTCCGCTCGAAGGCGCTCGTCACCGACCGGACGACCTCGCCCGGGGTGCGGTCGCTCACGGGGCGACCTCGCGCAGGCGGGCGGCCGCCTTCTCGGGGGCCACGTCGTTGACCCAGCCGCCGACGCCCGACTCGGACCCGGCGAGGAACTTGAGGCGACCGGGTCCGCGCAGCACCGACATGAGCTGCAGGTGCAGCCGCGAGACGTCGCGGCCGGTCCTGGCCGGTGCCTGCTGCCAGGCGGCGATGTAGGGCAGGGTCACCGGTGAGCCGTCCTCGGCCACGTAGTAGCGGTCGAGCCGGCTGAGCAGGTCACGGTAGAGGACGGCGAGCTCGTCGCGCTCGTCGTCGTCGAGGGCGACGAGGTCGGGCACGTCGCGGTGCGGTGCGAGGTGCACCTCGACCGGCCAGCGCGCCGCGAACGGGACGTATGCCGTCCAGTTCGTCCCCGAGACGACGACCCTCGAGCCGTCGGCCTGCTCGGCAGCGAGGATGTCGGCCCCGAGGAGCCGGCCGGTGCGGTCGTGGTGCCGGCGGGCCGCGTCGAGCAGGGCCTTGGTGCGGTCCGGCAGGTAGGGGTAGGCGTAGATCTGACCGTGCGGGTGGGGGAGGGTCACGCCGATCTCGCGGCCGCGGTTCTCGAAGGCGAACACGTGCTCGACCTCCGGCAGGGCGCCGAGGGTCTCGGTGCGTTGTGCCCACGTGTCGATGACGGTGCGCACCCGCTCGACGGGCAGGTCCTTGAACGACGACTCGTGGTTGCTCGTGAAGCAGACGACCTCGCAGCGGCCGACGGCCGGGCGGGTGCCGAAGATGCCGGCCGGGTCGGGGGCGTCGGCACCGAGGGAGGTGACGGCATACGACGGGAAGCGGTTCTCGAAGACGACGACCTGGTAGTCGCGCTCGGGGATCTCCGACGGGGCCGAGCCGAGGCCCGTCGGGCACAGGGGGCACTCGTCCTTGGGTGGCATGAAGGTGCGGTGCTGGCGGTGCGCCGCGACGGCCACCCAGTCGTCGACGAGGGCGTCGTGGCGCAGCTCGCCCGACTGGACGCGCGGCTCGGACGGGCGCGGGTCGGCGGCCGTGCGCTCGGGCGTGCCCGGCTCGTCGACGTAGATGATCTCGCGCCCGTCGGCGAGGTGCCGCGTGGTGAAACGAGCGGCCGTCCGGCTGTCGGTGGGCATCATGCCTCCACGATCTCGAGGGAGCCGACGCTCTCGCGCGCGGCGTCGCGGGCCCGCTCGGGGAAGGCGTCGTCGGTGACGAACAGGTCGACGTCGGCGAGGTCGGCGAAGGTGCTCAGACCCACGGTGCCCCACTTCGACGAGTCGGCGAGGAGGCACACGTGCCGCGCCGACGCGACGAGCGCGCGGTTGGTCTCGGACTCGACGAGGTTGGGCGTGGTCAGGCCCGTGCGGCCGTCGACGCCGTGCGCCCCGAGGAAGAGCAGGTCGACGTGGAGCACGCGCAGGGCGGACACGGCGACCGGGCCGACGAGTGCGTCGGACGGAGTGCGTACGCCGCCGGTCAGCACCACGGTCTGGCCGGGCGCGCCGGACTCGTGGAGCAGCTGGGCCACGGGGACGGAGTTCGTCACCACGGTGAGCTGCGGGATGTCCTTGACGGCACGGGCCAGCTCGTAGGTCGTCGTGCCCGCGGAGATGCCGATGGCGCTGCCGGCCTCGACACGCTGGGCCGCAGCGCGGGCGATGGCCTGCTTCTGCCCGAGCTGGAGCAGCGACTTCGCCGAGAAACCGGGCTCCTCGCTGCTCCGGGTGCCACCGAGGGCCAGGGCGCCGCCATGGACCCGCTCGAGGAGCCCGTCGGTCGAGAGTCGCTCGATGTCGCGGCGGATCGTCATGTCGGAGACGCCGAGGCGGTCGACGAGGTCCGAGACCTTGACGGCTCCCGACTCCTCGACGAGCTCGAGGATCACGGAGCGCCGCTGGCTGGCGAGCATCGTCAGTCCTCCCTGAGCACGGCCACGCCCCCCGGGGCGAGGCGGACGCTGCCGTGGACAGGGGCGTCCGTGACGAGGTCGTACCCACTCGCGGCGATGGTGTGCTCCGCATCCGTGTGGTTGAGCAGGAAGAGCCACGAGACGTCGCCGTCGCTGCGCCGGGTGGTCTCGACGCCGCGCGGGAGGCCGGCGACGGCGGGCTCGACACCGGCCCTCGACAGCACGTCGTCCAGGAGGGCGCCGAGGGTTGCGTCGTCCGGCAGCGTGCTGAGGTACCACGCGGATCCTGCGCTGCCGCTGCCCGTGCTGCCGCTGCCCGCGCGACGGGTGACGGCAGGTCGGCCGGTGAGCGGCCCCGCGGCATACGTGGTCAGCACGTCGGTGCCGGGGAGCGCGGTCAGGTCCTCGCTCCACCACGTTCCGGTGCCCTCGGTCAGCGCGACGGTGCCGCCGGGGCCGAGCGGGAAGAACTCCTCGACGCGGACGCCGAGCAGGTCGCGGAACGCGCCGGGGTAGCCGCCGAGGCGCACGTGGTCGTTCTCGTCGCTGATCCCGGAGAAGTAGGTGACGACGACCTGGGCGCCCGCCTCGGCGGCGGCCACGACGCCCGCTGCGTGCGCGTCGGTGACGAGGTAGAGCTGCGGCACGACCACGACGGCGTATGCCGTGAGGTCGGTCGACGGGTGCACGACGTCCGCCGTGACGCCGCGGTCGTGCAGGAGGCGATGGATCGTCGAGGCGGCCTCGAGCGCGTCGAGCTCGGTGCTCGGCATGCATGGCCCCTCGGCGGCCCAGATCGCCTGGTAGTCGTGCAGGATCGCGACGCGCGACTCGACGCGGCTGCCGACGAGCTCGCCGAGGCGGCCGGCGATGCGGCCGAGCTCCTCGACCTCGCGGAATCGCGCGCTGTCGGCGCCGGCGTGCGGGACGACGGCACTGTGGAACTTCTCCGACCCCGCTCGCGACTGTCGCCACTGGAACCAGCCGATCGTGTCGGCGCCCCGGGCCACGTGCGCCAGCGCGTCCCGGATCGTCTGGCCGAAGTCCTTGGCGTGGTTGGTCGGCTGCCAGTTCACCGCGCTCGTCGAGTGCTCCATCAGCATCCACGGCGCGCCGGCGGCGAGGCCACGCGTCAGGTCGCCGCTGTAGGCGAGCTCGGCCCGCGGGTGCTCGAGCGTGTCGACGATGTAGTGGTCGGTGCTGACGACGTCCACGGTCGGCGTCCACTGCGTGTAGTCGAGGTGGCGGAAGTGCTTGAGCGTCATGAAGTTCGTCGTGACCGGCACCCCGGGCGAGAGCTCGTCCAGGACGGCGCGCTCGGCCCGCATGTGGTCGAGCAGCGCGTCGGAGCTGAAGCGCTTGTAGTCGAGCACGTGGGTCGGGTTGCTGAAGGTCGTCGAGCGGCGTGGGGGCAGGATCTGGTCCCAGTCGGTGTAGCGCTGGCTCCAGAAGGCGGTGCCCCACACGTCGTTGAGGTCGTCGAGGGTCGTGTAACGACGGCGGAGCCACGTGCGGAAGTGGCGGGCGCACTCGTCGCAGTAGCAGGGGACGTTGTGGCACGCGTACTCGTTCGAGACGTGCCACATCGCCACGGCAGGGTGCTCGTGGTAGCGCGTCGCCATCTGCCGCGTCAGGGCCAGGGCGTAGTCCCGGAAGACCGGCGTGGTCGGGCACCACGCCTGGCGGCTGCCCGGCGACAACGTGTGCCCGTCGACGTCGACGGGGAGGATCTCGGGGTGGGCGGTCGAGAGCCACGGCGGGGGAGTGGCCGTCGCGGTGGCCAGGTCGACGGCGATGCCGCCCGCATGGAGCTTGTCCATGATCGTGTCGAGCCACTCGAACTCGTACTCGCCCTTGGCAGGCTCCAGCCAGCTCCACGAGAAGATGCCGAGGCTGACGAACGACACGTTGGCGCGTTGCATCAGCGCGATGTCGTCGTCCCAGACGGGGTGGGGCCACTGCTCGGGGTTGTAGTCGCCACCGAGTGCCAGGGTCTTGGTCGGCCATGAGCGCATGGGTGACAGGGTGTCGCCTCGTTCGTCGCGATGTCAACATTTTCAAACATCTTCGAGGTGTCGGGTGGTGCGCGTGGTCGCCACCGTCTCGGCTGGCGGACCTGGCGGAGACCCGTCGCCCGGAACGGGCCCTGGGGCCCGGTCCATGCGGATCCAATACCATTGCAACGGTGTAAATCTCGCGGTCATGACGGGTGTCGAGGTACCGGTTTGGTCCCGGACGTCGATGGGAGTGGACGAATCTCTTGACACGGCACCCGGGCGCCGACATCCTCTGTTTGTTGTTGAAGGTTTCTGGTGACGGATGTTCGACTCTGTCGCCCCTTGATCGACAACGAACCCGGCACAGCGTCAAAGGAGACCGCAATGACCCGCCCCTCGAGCGAGGCCGAGTACCTGGCCCGCATGGTTCCCCCGTCCGTCCGCGGTGTCGACCGTCGGACCCTGCTGCGCGGCGCCCTCGGCGTCGGCACCCTGCTCGGAGTGGGCGGCCTCGCGGCGTGCGGCTCCGACAGCACCGGTGGCACCGGCGTCCCGACGGGCGCCGTCACCGGCACCGTCACCGTCGGTTCCAACCAGTCGGACGCCGTGCCGAAGGCCGCCGTCCAGTCCTACATGGACGCGTTCGAGAAGGCCAACTCCGGCACGACGGTCAAGATCAACACCGTCGACCACAACTCCTTCCAGGAGAACATCAACAACTACCTGCAGGGCTCGCCCGACGACGTCTTCACGTGGTTCGCCGGCTACCGCATGCAGTTCTTCGCCGAGAAGGGCCTCGTCGGCGACGTCTCCGACGTCTGGAAGAACATCACCGGGATGAGCGAGGCCCTGAAGAAGGCCTCCACCGCCACCGACGGCAAGCAGTACTTCGTGCCGATCACCAACTACCCGTGGGCGGTCTTCTACCGCAAGAGCCTGTTCCAGGAGAAGGGCTACGAGGTTCCCAAGACCCTCGATGACCTCAACGCCCTCGGTGCGCAGATGAAGAAGGACGGCCTGGCGCCGATCGCCTTCGGCGACAAGGACGGCTGGCCCGCGATGGGCACGTTCGACCAGATCAACCTGCGCGTCAACGGCTACGACTTCCACGTCAGCCTGATGTCGGGCAAGGAGTCGTGGACCGACCCCAAGGTCAAGAAGGTCTTCGACACGTGGGCCGGCATCCTGCCCCTCCACCAGGCCGACTCGCTCGGTCGCACGTGGCAGGAGGCGGCGCAGTCCCTGCAGCAGAAGAAGTCCGGCATGTACGTCCTGGGGTCCTTCCTCGCCCAGCAGTTCAGCAAGGGCGCCGAGCAGGACGACCTCGACTTCTTCACCTTCCCGGAGATCGACTCGACGATCGGCACCGACGCCATCGAGGCACCCATCGACGGCTACATGATGAGCGCCAAGCCGAAGAACGAGGGCGCCGCCAAGAAGCTGCTCCAGTACATCTCCCAGCCCGAGGCCCAGCTGCTCGCCCTCAAGGCGGACCCGAGCGTCATCGCGACGAACGACACCGCCGACACGAGCGGCTACACGGCGCTGCAGAAGAAGTCCGCCGAGTACGTCAAGTCCGCCAAGTCCATCGCGCAGTTCATGGACCGCGACACCCGCCCGGACTTCGCCTCGACGGTGATGATCCCGGCCATCCAGAGCTTCATCAAGAACCCGAAGGACATCGACGGCCTCCTCACGAGCATCGAGGCCCAGAAGAAGAGCATCTTCGGTTCCTGACGGGAGGCGAGCCACCATGGCGAGCAAGCGCAAGTACAGAGGTATCGACCAGCTCTCGGCGCGTGACAAGGTCGTCGTGACGCTCATGGTCGTCGTGCCGACCCTCATCGTCCTGTGGCTCGTCTGGCTGCCGGCGATCGGCTCGGTCCTGCTCTCCTTCACCAACTGGGACGGGATCGGGCCGCTCTCCGGCATCAAGTCCGTGGGCCTGCAGAACTACCGGGACATCGCGACGATCTACCCGCCGTTCTGGCCGGCGATCCAGCACAACCTCATCTGGCTCGCGGTGATGTTCCTCGTCGCGACCCCCCTCGGCATGCTCTTCGCCGTGCTCGTCGACCGGGGTGTGGCCGGCACGCGGTTCTACCAGACGAGCATCTACCTCCCGGTCGTGCTGTCACTGGCCCTCATCGGCTTCATCTGGCAGCTGATCTACTCGCGCGACCAGGGCCTCATCAACGCGATCACCGGTGGCACGACCGACTGGTACGGCGACCCGAACGTCAACCTGTGGGCGGCGCTCGTGGCGGCGAGCTGGCGGCACGCGGGCTACATCATGCTGCTCTACCTGGCCGGCCTCAAGGGCGTCGACCCGTCCCTGCGCGAGGCGGCCAGGATCGACGGTGCCAGCGAGTCGCAGACGTTCTTCAAGGTCGTCTTCCCCGTGATGCGGCCGATCAACATCATCGTCCTCGTCGTGACGTTCATCGAGTCGCTGCGTGCCTTCGACCTCGTGTGGGTCATCAACAAGGGCCGCAACGGCCTCGAGCTCATCTCGACCCTCGTCACTCAGAACGTGGTCGGCGAGGCGAGCCGGATCGGCTTCGGGTCGGCGCTCGCCACGATCATGCTGCTCATCTCGAGCGTGCTCGTCTTCGTCTACCTGCGCATCGCCATGAAGGAGGACTGACATGACCGTCACCGCCGACCCGGTCGAGGAGCGCAGCCAGGCGCTGCTCAAGCCGCGCGAGGGGGGCCCGCAGTCCGGCCGCCGCTGGCTGCTGCCGGTCATGCTCACCCTCATCTCGCTGATCTGGCTCTTCCCGCTGCTCCTCGCCCTCGTCAACTCCTTCCGGGACTACGCCTTCACCGCGAAGAACGGCTACGTCTCGTGGGGCGGGTTCACGCTCGACAACTACACGAACGCCTGGGAGCAGGCCGACTTCGGGCTGCACTTCCTCAACTCGGCGATCATCACGGTCCCCGCGGTCATCCTCACGCTGTTCCTGTCGTGTTGTGTGGCCTTCGTCGTCGCCCGCTTCTCGTACACGTTCAACCTCGCACTGCTGGGGTTCTTCCTGGCGGCGAACCTCCTGCCGCCCCAGGCGCTGCTCATCCCGGTCTACCGGATGTTCCGGGCGATCGAGGTCCCCCTGTGGATCAGCGACTCGGGCACCCTGCTCAACAGCTTCGTCGGCCTCATCCTCGTCAACATGGCCTTCCAGATCGGCTTCTGCGCCTTCGTGCTGAGCAACTACATGAAGGCCCTGCCGAAGGAGCTCTACGAGTCGGCGGTCATCGACGGTGCCAGCGTGACGCGGCAGTTCTTCCAGATCACCCTGCCGCTGTGCCGACCGGCCCTGGCCGCGCTGGCGGTGCTCCAGACGACCTGGATCTACAACGAGTTCTTCTGGGCCACGGTGCTGCTCCAGCAGGGCGACAAGTTCCCGGTGACGAGCTCGCTCAACAACCTGCGGGGCCAGTTCTTCACCGACAACAACCTCGTGGCCGCCGGGTCGATGATCGTCGCGATCCCGACCCTGGTCATCTTCTTCGTGCTCCAACGACACTTCGTGGCCGGCCTCACGCTCGGCGCGACCAAGGGATGACGTGACCGACCTGACCTCCCAGTCCGACCTGTCCACCGTCCACCTGGAGTCCGCCGGGACCGCGCTCGTGCTCGAGCCGCGCCCCGGCGGCTCGGGGCTGCCCGAGGTCGTCCACTGGGGCCCCGCGCTCGAGGGTGGCGCGAGCACGTATGCAGCCCTGTCCTCGCTCACGCCGGCGCCCGTCGGCCACAGCGCGCTCGACGTGCCGTGGCCGCTCACCGTGCTGCCCGGCGAGGCCGACGGCTGGTCGGGCACGCCCGGATGGGCCGGCCACCGCGCCGGATCTGCCGGTGCCGTGCGCTGGCACGACGTGTCCTCCGAGGTCGCGGACGGCATGGTCGTGACCCGAGCGAGCTCGCCGGACGGCATACGCCTCGAGCTGCGGCACGCCCTCGACGAGCACGGCGTGCTCCGCGTCGACGCGTCGGTGACCAACACGGGCGAGGCCACTGCCCCGCTCGACGTCTCGGCGTTGCGCGCGATCCTGCCGCTGCCGACGCGCGCCGACGAGGTGCTCGACCTCACCGGACGCTGGTGCCGCGAGCGCTCGCCGCAGCGCAGCCGGCTCGACCACGGCACCCACCTGCGCGCCTCGCGTCGCGGTCGCACCGGACACGACGCCACGCTCCTGATGATGGCAGGCACCGCAGGGTTCGACTGGCGCACCGGGGAGGTGTGGGCCGTGCACACCGCGTGGAGCGGCAACCACGAGCACCTCGTCGAGGCGCTGCCCGAAGGCGCCGGACGCCACCACGCCGTCATCGGCGGTGGCGAGCTGCTCGCCCCCGGCGAAGTGCGCCTCGCCCCGGGGGAGTCGTATGCCGCCCCGACGGTCGTCTTCGTCCACTCGACCGAGGGCCTCGACGGCCTCTCGCGCCGGCTCCACCGCAGCCTCCGCGCCCGTGCTGGCCACCCATCGCGTCCGCGTCCCGTCGTGCTCAACACGTGGGAGGCCGTCTACTTCAAGACCGACCTCGACCACCTCAAGGCGCTGGCCGACACGGCTGCTCGCATCGGGGTCGAACGCTTCGTCCTCGATGACGGGTGGTTCGGCGGCCGCCGCCACGACCGCGCCGGCCTCGGCGACTGGGTCGTCTCCACCGACGTGTGGCCCGAGGGCATGAGCCCGCTCGTCGACCACGTCAAGGGCCTCGGTCTGGAGTTCGGGCTGTGGTTCGAGCCCGAGATGGTCAACGAGGACAGTGACCTCGTGCGCGCCCACCCGGAGTGGGTACTGGGTCCGGCCGCCGGCTCGCCGCGCGAGTGGCGGTTCCAACAGCTGCTCGACCTGACCCGCGACGATGCCCGCGAGCAGCTGCTCGAGCGGATCAGCGGTCTGGTGGACCTGTACGGCATCGACTACATCAAGTGGGACCACAACCGCGACCTGCTCGAGGCCGTGCACACCGTCGACGGCCCGACCGGGCGCCTCGTCGACGCCCCCGCCGTGCACGCGCACACGCTGGCCTTCTACCGCCTGCTCGACGACCTCCGGACGCGTCACCCGCAGCTCGAGATCGAGTCATGCAGCAGCGGTGGCGCACGCGTCGACCTCGCCGTGCTTGACCGCACCGACCGCATCTGGACGAGCGACTGCAACGACGCGCTCGAGCGCGCGAGCATCCAGCGCTGGACGGCCCTGCTCGTGCCGGCCGAGCTCATGGGCACGCACGTCGGTCCGGCAACGGCCCACACGACGCACCGCACCGTCGACCTCGGCTTCCGCACGCTCATGGCGCTCCAGGGCCACGCCGGCCTGGAGTGGGACATCACGCAGTGCTCGGACGAGGAGCTCCAGGCGCTGACGGCGTGGACGGCGCTCGCCCGCGAGCTGCGTCCGCTGCTCCACACCGGTGACCTCGTGCGCTCCGAGAGCCCCGACGGCACGGTCCTCGTCACGGGCACCGTCTCCGCAGACCAGAGCCGGGCGGCCTACACCGTGGCCCGTCTCGTGACCGGCCGCGACGCCGTGACCGGGGCGCTGCCCCTGCCGGGCCTCGACCCGACCCGCTCGTATGCCGTCCGCGTCCGTCCCGAGGCCGGCCTGCCCGCCGTCGTGCAGAACACGCCGCCTGTCTGGTGGGAGCCCGCCCTCGGCGAGGACGGCGTCCTCGTCCCGGGGTCGGTCCTGACGGCCGTCGGCCTGCCGGTCCCGATCCTGGGCCCGGCCCAGGGCTACCTCCTCGACCTCCACGCCCGCTGACCTCACCCCCCACCCCTCAACCGTCGAGAGGCCAAAGTTCGCGGGCTCCCACCTTTCGAAAGGCCAAAGTTCGCGGGTTCCCACCGTCGAGAGGCCAAAGTTCGCGGGCTCCCACCTTTCGAAAGGCCAAAGTTCGCGGGCTGGTGTCAGTCGAGAGGCCGATGTCGGCCGCAAAGTTTGGCCTCTCGACGTGCCCGGGGCCGCAAACTTCGGCCTCTCGACGGTTGGAGAGTTTGGCCTCTCGACGTGCCGTGGGCCACGAACTTTGGCCTCTCGACGTGCTGTGGGCCGCGAACTTTGGCCTCTCGACGGGTGGAGTTGGGGGTCAGATGTCTGGGGTGGTGGAGGTGGGGGAGGTTGGGGTCGTGGGGGTGGGTGCGGTGCTGCAGGTGTGGCAGGTGCCGAGGAGGGCGGCGTGTCGGGTGTCAAGGACGAAGCCGAGCTCCTTGCGCAGTCGCGCGGCGACCCCGTCGAACACGTCCGGCGCCACGTCGAGCACCCGGCCGCAGACGTGGCACTGGACGTGGGCGTGCCCGGGCTCGTGGTGCTGCTCCGGCGTCCGCTCGTCGGGGTCCACGCCCTCGGCGAGGTGGTAGACGGTGGCCGCCCCGCCGAGGTGGACGTGCGCGAGCACGCCGGTGTCGACGAGGGAGGTCAGCGTCCGGTAGACGGTGGCCCGGTGGACGCTCGGCTCGATCTCCGCGACGCGGGACCCGACGTGCTCGGCCGTGAGGTGCTCGTCGGCGAGGTCGGCCGCATCGATGACGCGCAGGACGGCATACCTCGCCGGGGTGACCCGCTCACCGGCCGAGCGAAGCCGGGCGACGGCGCCGGCCACCCGGGCACTGTCGGGCGGTCGCGGAGGTGGACTCCCGGCGGCGCTGTCGGACGAGGGGGGCACGAGCCCATTATCCGCAGTGGCAGACTCTCCCCCGTGCGCGCCCTCACCAAGCTGACCGCAGGCCCCGGCCTGGAGCTCGTCGACCGCCCCGAACCCGAGTGCGGACCCGCCGACGTCAAGATCCGCGTGCTGCGCGCCGGCATCTGCGGCACCGACCTGCACCTCGCCGGCTGGGACGACTGGGCCGAGTCGACGGTCACCCCGCCGCTCGTCATCGGCCACGAGTTCTACGGAGAGGTCGTCGAGGTGGGCGAGGACGTCACCGGTGTCTCGATCGGCGACCGCGCGTCGGGCGAGGGCCACATCGTGTGCGGCCGCTGCCGCAATTGCCGTGCCGGGCGGCGCCACCTCTGCATCCGCACCCAGGGCATCGGCGTCAACCGTGACGGTGCCTTCGCCGACCACGTCGTCATCCCGGCGAGCAACGCCTGGATCCAGCCCGACGGCCTCGACCCCGACCTCGGCGCAGTCTTCGACCCGCTGGGCAACGCGACCCACACGGCCCTCCAGTGGCCGATGGTCGGCGAGGACGTCGTCATCACGGGTGCCGGGCCGATCGGGGTCATGGCGGCCGCGATCGCGCGCCACGCGGGAGCCCGCTACGTCGTCGTCACCGACGCGAGCGACTACCGCCTCGCGCTCGCCGAGCACGCGGGCGCCGACCTCACGATCAACGTGACCCGCGAGAGCCTCGCCGACGCGCAGACCCACCTCGGCATGAAGGAGGGCTTCGACATCGGTCTCGAGATGTCGGGCGCCGCGCCGGCCGTGACCGACATGATCGCGAACATGAACCACGGGGGCCGCATCGCGCTGCTCGGCCTGCCGCACCAGTCCTACGAGCTCGACTGGGGCAAGGTCATCACCCACATGATCACGCTCAAGGGCATCTACGGCCGCGAGATGTACGACACCTGGTACGCCATGTCGCAGATGATCGCGACGTCCGAGCGCTTCCGCTCCGCCGTCGCGCAGGTCATCACGCACCGCTTCCCCGCCGAGCAGTGGGAGGAGGCCTTCGAGACCGCGCGGTCCGGCCAGTGCGGCAAGGTCGTCCTCGACTGGAGCTGAAGGGCTTTCGTATGCCGTCCGCTCCCGATCCCGTTGCCCGTCCCCGCCCGCTCGTGCTGCTGCACGGGCTCGGCCAGTCGCCGATCGCGTGGCAGGACTTCGTGTCGGCCCATGGGGCAGGGCGACCGATGAGCGCGCCGTGGATGCGCGGGCTCAAGCCTCAGGACCCCGTCGGCTTCGACCTCGGGGCCGCGGCCTCGGGGGTCGCCGACGAGCTGGAGCTCCAGGGCGTGCGGCAGGCCGACTTCGTCGGGGTGTCGGTCGGCGCGAGCGTGGCGCTGCGCCTCGCCGTCGAGCGGCCGGAGCTCGTCGGGCGACTCGTCCTCGGCGGCGCGCTGGTGCGACCGAGCAAGGGGGCGCTGCGGATGCAGCGCCTCGCCCTGAGGCTCGTGCCTGAGGGCAAGCTCGTCGACGCCGGGGTCTCGCGGCCACGGATGCTCGCCGTGCTCGACGCGCTCAAGGACTTCGACGGCACGGAGTCGCTACGGACGATCCTGGCGCCGGTCCTCGTCGTCGCCGGGTCGAAGGACAAGGCGGGCATCGCCGCCGCGCAGGAGCTGGTGCGGCAGCTGCCGACCGCCCGCCTCCAGGTCATCGACGGCGCCGGCGCGCTCCTCAACACCGAGTCCGCTCGCGAGCTCGCCGACCTCACGCACGCGTTCCTCGACGGGCACGACGGCTCCGGGGTCAGCAGAGGTTGATGCCGCCGGCGTCGAGCAGCTTCGACACGACCTGCTCGTCGGTGATCGCCGGAACCAGCCAGTCCATGCCGGCCACGGACTTCTCACCGGTCGTGCACTCGAACGTGCTGACCCGCCGGTCGAGATCGACGGGCCGGTCGAAGAACGCCACCTCGAGCGGCTTGCCCCGGGCCCCCGTGCACGTGATCCGGTGGTCAGCGAACGACCCGTCGGAGTCGCCGCTCGACGGGCAGACCAGCTCCGCCACGACGGCCCAGACGGGGTGCGCGACGACCTCGGGCGACGAGGCCGAACGGCTGCCGTCGCAGGCGGCGAGGGGGAGGGCGAGGGCGCCCGTGGCGCAGGCGAGGGTCAGGCGGCGGAGCACGAAAGCGGTTCCTGGGGGTGGGGGACGAGGTCGGTCCGCCCGGCTCGGCCCGGCGAGAACCCCGGCAACCCTAGACGTCGTGCACGGTGCCACCCGTCGCGCTCCACCCCGACCACCGCGTCACCGCCACCCGCACGAACGGGCCGGCGGGTGGCTGGAGGGCGTATTGCGGGTACTTCGCGGTCAGGGCGTCGAGCGCGCCGGCGGTGCCGGACGCGCCGAGCCCGAGAACCTCGGCCGTGCCGTCGGCGCGCACCCACCCCAGCCGGGCCCAGTCCTCGTCGTAGTGGTCGACGAGGAGGCTGACGTGCGGCTGGGCCGTGATGTTGGCGAGCCGCTTGAGGGCCCGTGTGGACTTGGGCTTGGCGTCCACCGCGCTCCACACGACGTCACCGACCACGGCGAAGACGACGGGCACGAGGTGCGGGCGTCCGTCGGCGCCGGCCGTCGCCAGCCGGGCGACGCGGGCGCCGGCGAAGCGCTGCCGGTGGTCGTGCACGGCGACCAGCGTAGGCGCCCCTGTTCGTCGGCGAGGGGGCGGCGGTGCCCCCTCGCCGACGCCTCAGGCCGTGACGGTGATCTCGTGGATCTCGTCGGCCGGGTGGCCGGTGCGCTCGTGGATGCGCTTGACGGCGTCGGCGTTCGGGCCCTCCGACAGGCAGAAGACGTGGCCGGTCGTCGGGTCGGCCCAGGCGTGCTTGAACACCACGCCCTCGTCATCCTGGATGTCGAGATCGGCCTGGTGGGCCTCCATCAGTGCTTCTGAGGTGACACCGGGCATGTTGGTGTGCACGTCCATGAACTCTGGCATGACATCGCCTCGCTGATCGATCCCCCGGGGAATGGATGGGACCACGCTACGCCGGGCCGGTCGTTCCGGTGGCGGCTTCGCCGACGTTCAACGGGCAGTTCACGGCGGCATACGCTGGGTGGCGCCACCCGCCCCACGGACCCGCGAAGGACACCGATGTACGGCTCAGTCAAGGACGAGATCGCCGCGACGCTGCAGGAGATCCGGGATGCCGGTCTCTTCAAGAACGAGCGGGAGCTGACGTCGCCCCAGTCGGCGCACGTCACGACCCTCAAGGCGGAGGCGCTCAACTTCTGCGCCAACAACTACCTCGGTCTCGCCAACGACGAGGGCGTCGTCGCTGCATCGCGGCAGGCGCTGGACGAGTGGGGCTTCGGCATGGCCTCGGTGCGCTTCATCTGCGGCACCCAGACGCTCCACACCTCCCTCGAGCAGAAGATCAGCGAGTTCCTCGGGATGGAGGCGACGATCCTCTACTCCTCGTGCTTCGACGCGAACGGTGGCGTCTTCGAGGTGCTCTTCGGCGCCGGGGACGCCATCATCAGCGACGAGCTGAACCACGCCTCCATCATCGACGGGGTGCGGCTGTCCAAGGCGATGCGCTACCGGTACAAGAACGCCGACATGACCGACCTGCGCGCGCAGCTGGAGGCGGCCCGCGCGGCCGGCGCACAGCGCGTCGTCGTGGTGACCGACGGTGTCTTCTCGATGGACGGCTCGTACGCCCCGCTCGACGAGATCTGCGACCTGGCCGACGAGTTCGGCGCCCTCGTCTTCGTCGACGACTCCCATGCGGTCGGCTTCGTCGGGGACGGTGGCCGCGGCACACCCGAGCTCTACGGCGTCCTGGACCGCGTCGACATCATCACCGGCACGCTCGGCAAGGCCCTCGGCGGCGCGTCCGGCGGGTACGTGTCGTCGCACCGCGAGATCGTCGACCTGCTGCGACAGCGCTCGCGTCCCTATCTCTTCAGCAACTCCGTGGCGCCGTCCGTCGTCGCCGGTTCCATGGCCGCGCTCGAGCTCGTCGAGACGTCGGCCGAGAAGCGCGAGACGCTCAAGGCCAACACGGCCCTCTTCCACTCGCTCATGACCGACGCCGGCTTCGAGCTGCTGCCGGGCACCCACCCCATCCGTCCGGTCATGTTCCCGGGCGAGGACGGCGCCCGACAGGCCGCGCAGATCGCCGACCACATGCTCGGCAACGGCGTCTACGTCATCGCCTTCAGCTTCCCCGTCGTGCCGCGCGGCAAGGCCCGTATCCGCGTGCAGCTGTCGGCCGCGCACTCCGAGGCCGACGTACGCGCCTGCGTCGACGCCTTCGTCGCCGCTCGGGAGGCGGTCGGCTGAGCCCACCCACCGGCTGGGTCTGCGGGATCAGCCGGTGGGGAGGTCTCGCAGCCACGGCCGGGTCAGGTCGAAGCGGCGTCCGGAGATCTCGTCGACCTCGACCGCCACGACGACCGACTTCGGGCTGTCGAACCAGGGTCGCACCGGCAGGCGCTCGACGACGTGGGCCGCCTGCCCCTCGAGCGTGCGGGCCCGGCCACGGCAGATGACGCTCGTGGCACGCTCTCCGACGACCTCGTCGACCTCGAAGGCGACATCGGGGTTGGCCGTCACGCCGAAGAGCTTGCTGCCCTCCCCCGTGAGAAAGATGATGCGCTCGCCGTCGAGGGCGTAGTTGATCGGTACCAGGTGGACCTCGCCGACGAGGTGGAAGGCCAGGCGACCGAGCTCGTGCGTGCGGAGGAAGCCCCAGGACTCCTCCGGGTCAAGGACGTGGACGGGGTTGTGGTCCGACATGGCGGCCTCCTCAAGATCTCGTCGGCGACTGCTCGACTACTACTGATGGTAGTAGAAACGGGCCGATGCGTACCTGTGGCCGCGGCGAGTCCCGCATCACATGCGTCGGCCGAACGGCCGTGCGATTGACTGTGCCCATGGACTTCTACAGCTCCTGGGCCCAAGGCTTCGCCCGCGTCGCCGCCTGCACGGTGCCGATCGTCGCAGCCGACCCCGAGCGCAACGCTGACGCCGTCATCGCGCAGCTGCGCGAGCTCGACGACGAGGGCGTCGGTCTCGCGCTCTTCCCGGAGCTGTGCCTCTCCGGGTACGCGATCGACGACCTGTTCCTGCAGGACCCGCTGCTCGACGCCGTCGACGACGCCCTGGCCCGCATCGCCGAGGCCACCGTCGACCTGCGCCCCGTCGTCGTCGTCGGCGCACCGCTCGAGAAGGGCTCGCGCGTCTACAACTGCGGCGTCGTCATCCACGGCGGACGCATCCTCGGCGTCGCGCCGAAGTCCTACCTGCCGACCTACCGCGAGTTCTACGAGCGGCGCCACTTCGCGCCCGGCGACGACCAGCGCGGCCAGACCATCGAGGTCGCCGGTGACCGGGTGCCGTTCGGCCCCGACCTGCTGTTCCGGGCCACCGACGTGCCGGGCTTCGTGCTGCACGTCGAGGTCTGCGAGGACATGTGGGTGCCGGTCCCGCCGAGCCACGAGGCGGCCCTGGCCGGCGCGACGATCCTGACCAACCTCTCCGGGTCCCCGATCACCGTCTCGCGTGCCGAGGACCGCCACCTCCTGGCCCGCAGCGCCTCCGCACGGTGCCTCGCCGCCTACCTCTACGCCGCCGCAGGAGAGGGCGAGAGCTCGACGGACCTGTCGTGGGACGGCATGACGATGATCTACGAGGTCGGCAACCTGCTCGCCGAGAGCGAGCGGTTCCCCGACGGGGCCCGTGCCTCCGTCGCCGACATCGACCTCGACCTCCTGCGCCAGGAGCGCCAGCGCCAGGGCACCTTCGACGACAACCGCCGCACCCTCACCGAGCGGACCGACGGCTTCCGCACCGTGGAGCTCGAGCTCGACCCGCCGGGCGGCGACCTGGGCCTGCTGCGCAAGGTCGACCGCTTCCCGTTCGTCCCCGACGACGAGGAGCGCCTCGCGCTCGACTGCTACGAGGCGTACAACATCCAGGTCTCGGGGCTGGAGCAGCGGCTGCGGGCCATCGGCCAGCCCAAGGTCGTCATCGGCGTCAGCGGCGGCCTCGACTCGACGCACGCGCTCATCGTGGCCGCCAAGGCCATGGACCGGCTCGACCGGCCACGCAGCGACATCCTCGCCTTCACGATGCCCGGCTTCGCCACGAGCGACCACACGAAGAGCAACGCCATCGCGCTCATGGAGTCGCTCGACGTCACCTGGGAGGAGCTCGACATCCGGCCGGCGGCGACGCAGATGCTCGAGGCCATGGGCCACCCCTTCGGCCGGGGCGAGGAGGTCTACGACGTCACCTTCGAGAACGTCCAGGCCGGGCTGCGCACCGACTACCTCTTCCGCATCGCCAACCAGCGCGGCGGCATCGTCCTCGGCACGGGTGACCTGTCCGAGCTCGCCCTCGGCTGGTGCACGTACGGCGTCGGCGACCAGATGAGCCACTACGGCGTCAACTCCGGCGTCCCGAAGACCCTCATGCAGCACCTCATCCGCTGGGTCGTCTCCTCGAGCCAGTTCGACGAGGAGGTCTCCGGCACGCTGACCTCGATCCTCGACACGGAGATCACGCCCGAGCTCGTCCCGGCGAAGGAGGGCGAGAAGCCCCAGAGCACCCAGGCCAAGATCGGCCCGTACGCCCTGCAGGACTTCACGCTCTACCACGTGCTCCGCCGCGGCTACCGCCCGTCGAAGATCGCCTACCTCGCGTGGAACGCGTGGCGTGACAGCGAGGCGGGGGACTGGCCCGCGGGCTACCCCGAGACGGAGCGGACGGCATACGACCTCGCCACCATCCGGCACTGGCTCGAAGTCTTCGTCAAGCGCTACTTCGCCAACCAGTTCAAGCGTTCGGCGCTGCCCAACGGGCCAAAGGTCGTCGCCGGCGGCTCCCTGTCGCCGCGCAGTGAGTGGCGTATGCCGTCCGACGTGACCGCGGTGGCGTGGCTGAGCGAGCTCGACGCGAATGTCCCTGAGAAGTAGGGCGGTCCACGTGGCTGAGAAGCTCATCGTCCGTGACTACGCCGACGCCGACTGGCCCTTGGTGTGGCCGGTCATCGAGGAGGTTGTCCGCGCAGGAGACACCTTCCCGTACCCCACGGACCTCACCGAGGCGGAGGCGCGGGACATCTGGCTCGAGAACGGCCCCGGTGGCCGGACCAGCGTCGCCGTCGAGGACGACCGGGTCCTCGGCACGGCGAAGATGGGGCGCAACCGTCCCGGCCCCGGCTCGCACGTCGCGACGGCGAGCTACATGGTGTCCGCCGAGGCGCGCGGTCGCGGCGTCGGGCGCGCCCTCGTCGTCGACTCCATCGACTGGGCGCGCGACCGGGGCTTTGCCGCCATGCAGTTCAACGCCGTCGTCGCCACGAACACGGGCGCGGTCCGGCTCTACGAGAGCCTTGGCTTCACCGTCATCGGCACGGTGCCGCGGGCCCACGAGCTCCCGACGGGGGAGCGCGTGGGCCTGCGGATCATGCACGTGGACCTCTGAGGCGCGCCGGCGAATCAGCGCGCCGCCAGCGCGTGCCCTGCCCAGCGGGGGTCAGACCTCGGCGAGCGCCCGGCGCAGCAGCTCGACCAGCGCGTCGAGCTGGAGCGTGTCACCCGAGGTGACGTCCTCGTCGCTGCCGTCGAGGGCCCGCGCGGCGAGCCCCTGCTTGGCGTCGATGAGCTCGGCGATCTTGGAGTCGATGGTCCCGGACGCGAGGATGCGCCACGCGGTGACGGGCTCGTCCTGGCCGATCCGGTGCACTCGGTCGATCGCCTGCTGCTGCTCGGCGGCGGTCCATGACAGCTCGGCGAGCACGACGTTGGACGCGGCGTGCAGGTTGAGGCCGACGCCGGCAGCGGTCAGGGAGCAGACCGCGACGGCGACCTCGGGATCCTTCTGGAAGCCGTCGATCGCCTCCTGCCGCTGCTTCGAGGTCTGGTCGCCGCGGACCGAGACGGTCCGGAGCCCCGCTGACGCGAGGATGCGTTCGGCGGCGTCCATGACGTCGATGTGCTTGGCGAAGAAGACGACCTTGCCGACCGAGTGCGACAGCTGCACGGTGTAGTCGGCGGCCAGCGTCGACTTGGCCTGGCCGATGCGGCGCACGAGCGAGAAGACGTTGTCGGTGCCCTTGTCCGCCGACGCGGCCCGCAGCTCCGCGACGGCGACCCGTCGCATGAGGGAGGAGTCCGGCTCGCCGTCCTCCTCGCGCCCGTCGCCGGTGGCGAGCAGCGATCGGTAGCGCTGGGCCAGGCGACGCCCGAGCGCGCGCTCGGCCTCGCGGATCGAGCGACCGAGGTCGTCGTCGAGCTCGACGGTGATGTCGGCGATCCGCTTGTCGGGCAGGTCCTTGGCCACGTCGACCTTGCGACGGCGCACGATGCCCATGTCGATGACGGTGCGACGTGCCTCGGGGTAGAAGGCGCGGTCGGCGGGCGTGTGCCCGGTGTCGTCGAGCCGCCGGACGATCTCGGCGGTCGGCTTGCCGTCCTTGATCCAGCCGAGGAAACGCCAGATCGCGTCGAAGTCCTTGACGTCGTTGATGAGCGGCGTCCCGGTGAGGGCCATGAGCAGCGGGTTGCCGCCGGGTGTCGTCGCGCGCAGCCGGTCACCGAGAGCCAGCACCTGCTGGGACCGCTGCGACGCGAGGTTCTTGATGAAGTGGGCCTCGTCGACGACCATCGAGCGGAAGCCGAAGCTCGAGAGCCACCCGAAGTGCCGGTCGAGGATCTCGTAGTTGACGACGAACACGTCGGCGAAGGCGTCGACGTCGTTGCCGTCGCCGTGGATCACGGTGACCCGGCGCTGCGGCGTCCAGCGCTCGACCTCGCGGGCCCAGTTGATCTTCACGACGTTCGGCACGACGGCGAGCATCGGGTAGGCGCCGGCGATCGAGGCGGCCATGACCGACTGCGCCGTCTTGCCGAGACCCGGCTCGTCGGCGAGCAGGAAGGTGCGGTGACCCTCCTGCACGCTCTGGAGGAAGCGGGACTGGTGGACCATGAGCTGCGACCCGGGTGGCGAGAAGCGGTCGATCTGCGGCGTCGGCGGCAGCTCCATCGACGCCGCCTCGCCGCCGGCGCCCTGCTCGAAGGCGCGGTAGAGCGGGCCGAGCAGGTCCCAGCCGGCAAGGCGGCTCGGCAGGTAGTCGCTCTGGAGGCGCCCCAGGTCGGGGGTGAGGAACGGGTTGGCGAGCGCGCGTGAGGGCACCGACTGCGGCATGACCTGACGGGCCGCGATCTGCGGCGGGACGACGGGCCGCGGCGGCTCCGGCGCCTGGATGACGAGGTCCTCCTCGCCGAGCTCGGCGCCCGACTCGAGGAGCCAGTCCTGGCGCATCTGCTGGGCCGCGGCGCCGGGCTTGGCGTCGGCGTCGAGCAACGTGAGCAGGCTCGTGTCCCGGGCCGCGATCTGCGCGAGGATCGTCGCGATGCCGTCGAGGCGCTTGAGCAGGTCGGCGCGGGTGGCCGACGGGATGGACGCGTCCTCGCGGACGCGGGCGCGCTCGGACCGCATGAGCAGGGCCACGACGAGGAACTTGGTCCGGTTCGTGGGACTGGCCTTGCCCTTGCTCGACACCCGGGACTCGACCTCGCGGACCCGGCGTGCGAGCACGGGGATGAGCGGGGCGGGGTCGTCCCTGCGCTGGGTGGCCTTTCGCTGGCCCTGGTTCTGCCCCTGCTTCGGGCCCTGGCCGTCGGTCGGTCGGCGGCGGACGCGCGTTGCCATGTTCCTCCTGATGACGCGGAGGACGTCGAGCGGGCTGGGCCCGCGGACGGCACCGTGTCGAGGTGTCGGCGGCGGACTCGGCTCGAGTCCCGGTGGACGCGGATCGCGCGCCCCGTGTCCCGAGCGCCGGACCGGCGGTTGCGCCACGAACGGGCGCTTGGGACACCTCGACTCTACAGCCCGGCGAGGCCGATCGTGTCGTATGCCGCGCGCTCAGCCGATGTTGACGCCGACGAGCGCGCCGATGGCATACGTGACACCCATGGCCAGCAGGCCGCCGGCGACGTTGCGCAGGACCGCCCGGAGGGCCGGGCTGCGGCCGAGGCGGGCGCTGACCGCGCCGGTCAGGGCCAGGGCTGCGGCGACGCTGACCACGGTGACGTGGATCCGGATGAACTGCGGGCTGAAGGCGATGGTGAGCATCGGCAGGATGGCGCCGACGACGAAGGCCAGCATCGAGGCGCCGGCGGCGTGCCACGGGTTGGTGAGGTCGGTCGGGTCGATGCCGAGCTCCGCCTCAGCGTGGGCCGTGAGCGCGTCATGGTCCGTGAGCTCGCGCGCCACCTCGGCGGCCAGCTCCCGCCGCATCCCCTTGGCCTGGTAGAGCTGCGTCAGCTCCTCGAGCTCGCCCGCGGGGTCCTCGTGCAGCTCCTTCCTCTCGAGGGTCAGCAAGGCCCGCTCCGAGTCACGCTGGCTGCTGACCGAGACGTACTCGCCGGCTGCCATCGACATGGCGCCGGCCGACATCGCAGCGATGCCCGCGAGCATGATCGCGGCCTTGTCCGAGGTCGCGCCCGCGACGCCGACGACGACGCCCGCGGTCGAGACGATGCCGTCGTTGGCGCCGAGGACGCCGGCGCGCAGCCAGTTGAGACGTGCGCCCAGGTTGGCCCCGTGAGGCTCCATGCGGTCGTGGCCGGCGTCGAGGGGGGTGGGCTCGTGGGACGCGCGGACGTCGGACATGAGGTGCTGCTCCGATCGACGGGTGGCTGCGTTCCTGCCGATCGTGGCACCTGCTGCCGCCACTGTCACGGTAGGTGAGGCTCACCTGGACGGCTCCCGCGCCGAAAAGGGGCCGACATCCGGGCGCAACCGGCCGGCATACGCGAGGATCGTGACATGTCGGACATTCGGGGCGGGTCTGGAGCAGCGGGGGACGACCTCTTCCGCTGGATGGTCTCCGCGTCGCCCGACGGCTTGTGGGTCTTCGACGAGGCGGGGCGCACGGTCTTTGCGAACGCCCGGATGGCCGAGCTGCTCGGGCGCGAGCCCGGTGACATGGTCGGCTTCTCGGTGTTCGAGGCGGTCGACGACGTCGGCAAGGAGCAGTTCCGCCGCCACCTCGAGGAGCTCGCCGTCCAGGGTGTGCCGGGCGACAACATCGAGTGCAGCCTCCTTGACGCCGACGGCAACCGCTTCTGGGCGCTCGTGTCGCACACCCCGCTCCTCGACGACGCGGGCGTGCACCGCGGCTGGATGCACCGGGTCAGCGAGCACAGTGCCCAGCGCAAGCTGCTCGACCAGCTCGCGGACGCCCAGTCCATCGCCAAGATCGGCAGCTGGGAGTGGGATGTCGCCGCCGACCGCGTGTCCTGGTCCGACGAGCTCTACCGCATCTACGGGCTCGACACCACCGACCTCACGCCGACCTACGAGGGCTTCCTCGCCCGCATCCACGCCGACGACCGGGAGCACGTGGCCGAGGTCGTGGGGGCAGCCCTCGCGACCGGGGACGCGTTCGAGTTCGACGCCCGCGTCGTCCGCACGGGCGGTGAGATCGCGTGGATCCGCGGTCGGGGGCTCGTGACCCGCGATCCCGAGGGGCGCCCGATCCGGATGGGCGGCACGACCCAGGACATCACGGAGAAGAAGGACGCCGAGCAGGCCCTCGCTCTCGTCACGGCCATGGCGACCGCCGCCAACGAGTCCGCGACGCTCGGCGAGGCCCTGCCGACGGTCCTCGTCGAGGTGGCCCGGTACACGACCTGGCGGCCCGTGCTGGCCACGGTCGTCGACGCCGCGGGTGACCTCGGTGCGCCCATCCGGGCGCCCGAGGGGACCGAGTCCAGCTCGCTCCCGGTCGAGGCCGGCATGGACTTCGCGTCCCGTGCCGCGGCGACCCTCTCGGTCGTCGCGGAGCCCTCGCCGGAGGGCTCGACCGTCGTCGCGGTGCCCGTCATCCACGAGGGACGGGTGGCCTGCGTCGTCGTCCTCGACATGCGCAGCTCGGCACCCCCCGTCGCGACCGACGCCGTGACGATCGCGCAGATCACCGCCCTGTTCGCCCGGGTGGCGGACCGTGAGTGGACCGCCGAGGACCTGGCCCAGGCCCGTGACGCGGCCATGGAGGCCTCGCGCGCCAAGTCGGCGTTCCTCGCCACGATGAGCCACGAGATCCGCACCCCGCTCAACGGGGTCATCGGCCTGTCCGAGCTGCTCGGACGCACCGAGCTGACCCCGCACCAACGGCGGTTGTCCGACGGGATCGAACAGGCCGGCCACGTCCTGCTCGGGCTCGTCAACGACATCCTCGACCTGTCGAAGATCGAGGCCGGGCGCCTCGAGCTCGAGTCGGTCGACTTCGACCCCGCCGCCGTGCTCGAGCGCGGTGTCGCACTGCTCGCCGAGCGGGCCCGGTCCAAATCGCTCGACCTGTCGGTGACGCACGGTCCCGACGTGCCGTTCATGGTGGCCGGCGACCCGGTGCGCTTCGGTCAGGTCGTCGCCAACCTCACGACCAACGCGGTGAAGTTCACCGACTCGGGCAGTGTCCTGATCCACCTCGGCCTCGACCACGAGACCGAGGACGGACCGGTGCTCAGGGTGGAGGTCACCGACACGGGCGCGGGCATCGCGCCCGGGGTCCGCTCGCGACTCTTCGAGTCCTTCTCCCAGGGTGACTCGTCGACCACCCGCGAGTACGGCGGCACCGGGCTCGGCCTGGCCATCAGCCGCCAGATCGTGACGGCCTTCGGAGGTGAGATCGGCGTCGAGAGCGAGCCGGGGCGGGGCAGCACCTTCTGGTTCACCGCGGCGTTCGCGCCGGCCTCGGCCCGCAGCGTCGGTCGCTCCGAGTCGCAGGCGGCGGCCGTCTCCGGCCTCCGGGCGCTCGTCGTGGGCGCCAACGTGGCCCACCGCGTCCGCGTCGAGGAGCAGCTCACGGCATGGTCGATGTCCGTCACGTCCGCCGGGTCCGGGGTCGACGGCCTCGTCCAGCTCGACCGGGCCGACCGTGGAGGCGTCCCGCTCGACGTGGTCGTGCTCGACGACCCCGGCTCGGGCGCCGGCGGGCTGCAGGTCGCCCGGATGATCCGATCCGACGAACGCTTCGCCGGCGTACGCGTCGTCCTCGTGTGCGCGCACGTGCCGCCCCCCGACGTGGCCACGTTGAGGGAGGCCGGGGTCGACGCGACCCTGACCGCGCCCGTCATGCCGTCGTCGCTCTTCGACGCCATGGCCGACGTCGCCGGCCGGCACCTCGTGCCCGAGCCGGTGCCGACCCGGTCGTTCGTCGAGCGCGCCGGCCCCGACGGCCACCTCGGAACGGTCCTCGTCGTCGAGGACAACGAGGTCAACCAGCTCGTCGCCCAGGGCGTCCTCGAGAGCCTCGGCTATGCGGTGGTGCTCGCCGGCAACGGCGTCGAGGGCGTCGCGGCCCACCACGCCCGCGGGGACGAGTTCGTGGCCGTCCTCATGGACTGCCAGATGCCGCAGATGGACGGCTACGCAGCGACCCGGGCGATCCGCGCGCAGGAAGGGCCGGGCCACCGGCTCCCCGTCATCGCGATGACGGCCTCGGCCATCGCGGGCGAACGCGAACGCTGCCTGCAGGCCGGCATGGACGACTTCCTCACCAAGCCCATAGACGTCGCGCTGCTCGCCTCGACCCTCCAGCGCTGGACCGGCGCGGGGCCGGTGCCGAGGGCGCGCGCCGTCACGAGCCCTGCGTCGAGGGCCGCCTCGGGGGTTGCCTCGCGAGCCGGGGTCGGCGAGGCGCGGTCCGAGGTCGACTCCGCGGTGGCGGACCCGCCGGCCGTGACGGAGCTGCCGGGATATCCCGACGTGACGGACGTGCCAGACGTGCCGGACGTGCTCGACGCCCGCCGGCTCGAAGAGCTGCGCGACCTCGAGCCCGGTGACCCCTCGCTGCTGCTGCGCTTCATCGACCGTTTCGGCCCGGGCGCCCGGCAGCGTGTCGCCGACCTCCTCGAGGCGCGCACCGACGGCGACGCCGAGGCACAGGGCCGGATCGCCCATGGGCTCAAGGGGACCGCCTCCAACCTCGGCGCCTCCGTCCTGGCCGACGTGTGCCATGAGGTGGAAGACCTCGGGGCCGCAGGGCGCCTCGCCGACGAAGCCCTGGTCGCCCGGGTCGAGCACGAGGTCCACCGGGCGACGATGGCGCTCGAGGAGTACGCGGCGGCGCTGCGTCGCTGATCAGGTCGTCTTCACGCCGCCCGAGGTGCCGGAGCTCGAGTCGTCCTGGCTCGGGTCCTGCCCGGTGTCGTCCGAGAACGGGTCGACGCCCTGACCGAGCAGCTGGAGGAGGTCCTGCGGGTCGAGCTGGCCCAGCTGGTTCGGGTCGATCCCGTTCAGCCCGCCGCCGGGCGCGCCGTTCGGCAGGTTCGGCAGCTGTTGGGGGCTCGTGCCCTGCTGACCCTGCTGACCCTGCTGACCCTGCTGACCCTGCTGGCCACCGGGGGAACGGGAAGCTGCGGCCGCCGCCCGGACCGCGGACGCCCGTGTCGCCGCCGGTGGACCCGGCCGGCATCGCGGCCGCGGCGCCGATGGCGCCTGCCGACGTGAGCAGGAGCGCGAGCCCGGCGGTCAGGGCGGTCTTCTTCGCGTTCCACCGGGCGCCGTCACCGGTCTCGGCACCCGCCGGCTTCTGGCGAACCGGCAGCCCGGTGGGGGAGAGCGGCACGTCGGGACCGGCGAGCGGGGTCGCCGGACCCGACGGCGCGGCATACGCGTAGGGGGTGGCGGGCGGCGTCACCGGGATGGCCGACGTCGCCACGGACGGGAGCTGCTGGGTGTCCTCGACGGTGGGATGGGCGGGCGCGTTCGGGTCGAACTGCGGCAGCCCGGACGTCGGTGGCGCGGCCGGGACCTGTGGCGTGGACTCGTTGCTCATGGGGCAACCGTCGGGCGACCGGCTGTGCGAGTGCTGTGCCGGAGCCGTCGAGGCGCTGGGTCTTCGGGACAGATGCTCCACAGGAATCGCACAGGGAGGTACTGGTCTCGGCACAGGCCCAGGGGTTTCACTGGATGACATGAGCGAGAAGACCAAGCCCGCAGCGGCGCGACTCCAGCGACTCGACGGCTCCCCGGTGCGGGTGCTCGTCGTCGACGACGAGGCCAACCTCACCGAGCTGCTCGGCATGGCCCTGCGCTACGAGGGCTGGGAGGTGCGCGCCGCCGGCACCGGCATGGAGGCCGTGCGCGCTGCCCGTGAGTTCGACCCCGACGCGGTCGTGCTCGACATGATGCTCCCCGACTTCGACGGCCTCGAGGTGCTGCGACGCATGCGCGCCGACAACAGCAACGTGCCGGTGCTCTTCCTCACGGCCAAGGACGCCGTCGAGGACCGCGTCTCGGGCCTGACCGCCGGCGGCGACGACTACGTCACCAAGCCCTTCTCCCTCGAGGAGGTCGTCGCCCGGGTCCGCGCGCTGATGCGCCGCACGACGATCGCCGTGTCGTCCTCCGACTCCGTCCTGGTCGTCGGAGATCTCACCCTCGACGAGGACAGCCACGAGGTGATGCGCGGCAGCGAGGAGATCCACCTCACCGCGACGGAGTTCGAGCTGCTGCGCTACCTCATGCGCAATCCGAAGCGCGTGCTGTCCAAGGCGCAGATCCTCGACCGCGTGTGGAACTACGACTTCGGTGGCCAGGCCAACGTCGTCGAGCTCTACATCTCCTACCTGCGCAAGAAGATCGACGCCGGACGGGAGCCGATGATCCACACCATGCGAGGAGCTGGGTATGTCCTCAAGCCGGCCGCCTGAGACCGGCACCGAGCTGCCGGATCGCGCGGACCTGCCCGACGACGACGGCGCGAGCGCGCCCGGCTTCCCCCAGGGCGTCGGCTTCGTCGACGACGAGTCCGAGGACGGCACGAGCGCGTATGCCGTGTCGGCGCCTCCCCCGGCCACGGCGCAGTCCGCTCCCGGACAGGAGCGCGACGCGGATGACTCGGCGTCGCTCGGCCGGCGACTCGCCGATGCGCGGAGCCGGGTCCGGCCGTGGTCGGCCTGGACGCTGCGCGCCAAGCTCGTCGCCTCGATGCTCGCCCTCTTCACCGTGCTCAGCCTCGCCACCGGCGCCTTCACCGTCGTCGCCCTCGACCGGCAGCTGACGGGTCAGGTCGACGACCAGCTGCGCACGTCGGTCGCGCAGATGGTCAACGGCCGACCCTTCGACTCCGGGCTCGACGCCGGCGTGAGTGATGGCCCCAGGGGGCCCGGCGACGAGGGTCTCGTCGCGTTCCTCCCGACGACGCCGTCGGCCGACGTTCCCACCGCGAGCGGGGTCGCCTCGTCCGCCGGCCGCCAGCGGGTGCGTCTGTCGACGACCCAGCTGGCCCAGCTCAGCTCGGCAGGGCTGGGACCGCAGCCCAGCACGGTCACCATCGACGGTCTCGGGCCCTACCGGCTCGTGGCGGCGGCGGGCTCTCTCATCAACCGCCAGGCACGCACCGCCACGAACGGCACGTTCGTCGTCGGTCTGCAGATGGCGCAGCAGCAGCGCACCGTGCAGCAGATGGCGATCCTCGCGATCAGCACCGTGGCCGCGGGCATCATCCTCGTGGCCCTGCTCGGGACGTGGCTCGTGCGCCGCAACCTCGAGCCGCTCCGGCGCCTCGCCGCGACGGCGACGAAGGTCTCGCAGACACCGCTCGACTCCGGCAAGGTCGCCCTCGCCGAGCGGGTCGACCCCGCAGACACCGACACGCGTACCGAGGTCGGGCAGGTCGGGGCCGCCTTCAACGAGATGCTCGACCACGTCGACGAGGCACTCAACGCGCGACACCAGAGCGAGCAGCGGGTGCGGCAGTTCGTCGCCGACGCCTCGCACGAGCTGCGGACGCCGCTCGCCTCCATCAAGGGGTACGCCGAGCTGTCGCGTCGCGAGCCGGAGCCCGTGCCTCCCACGGTGACCCACGCGATGGGCCGTATCGAGTCGGAGGCCAACCGGATGAGCTCGCTCGTCGAGGACCTGCTCCTGCTCGCACGCCTCGACGCAGGCCGCCCGCTCCAGGAGGGGCCGGTCGACATGTCGATGCTCGTCATCAATGCGGTGAGCGACGCGCACGCTGCCTCGCCCGGTCACCGGTGGGACCTCGACCTGCCACCAGAGCCCGTCGAGGTGACCGGAGACGGTGCCCGACTGCACCAGGTGGTGGCCAACCTCCTGGCCAACGCACGGACGCACACCCCCGACGGCACGCGCGTCACGACGTCGGTGCGCCCCGAGGGTGAGTGGGTACGAGTGGCCGTCCACGACGACGGACCCGGTGTGCCGGAGAGCTTGCAGCCCAACGTCTTCGAGCGCTTCGCCCGTGGTGACGACGCCCGCGTGCGAGCCGGCGGGAGCACCGGCCTCGGGCTCTCGATCGTCGCGGCCGTGAGCAAGGCCCACGGGGGACGGGTCGAGCTCGACAGCCGTCCCGGCGACACGACCTTCAGCCTGCTCCTGCCCGCTGCCCCCTGACGCGAAGCCCCGCATCGAACGCGGCGCCCGGTCTCGAGCTCACTGCCGTGCGGCGGTGTGCGAGACGGGCGCCGCGTCGGTGCAGCCGGCCGCACCGGACCGGAGCCGACGAGGACTCTCATCAGCCCGCCCCAGTCGCGTCATAGCAAGCGCACAGACCCCGGTTCGACGGTAGGGGCATGGACACGATGACCCTCACCACCACGGGAACCGGCCCGGCGGGCAGCAGCGCACCGGCGCCCGCAGGGCCGGGCGACCCCGGACCCCGGACCATGCAGCCGCCCGTCGAACGAACGGGTCGTCCGGGTCGGCTCCAGCGCCTCTGGCGCGGTGCCGACGTGGACCCGCCGTGGGCTCGCCCGGCTCTCCTGGTCGTGCTGCTCGTCACGCTCGTGCTCTACACGTGGAACCTCACCGCGAGCGGCTACGCCAACTCGTTCTACTCCGCCGCGGTGCAGGCCGGGAGCGAGAGCTGGAAGGCCTTCTTCTTCGGCAGCTCCGACGCCGCGAGCTCGATCACCGTCGACAAGCCTCCGGCCTCCCTCTGGGTGATGGCCCTGTCGGTGCGGGTCCTCGGCCTCAGCTCCTTCGCGATCCTGCTGCCGCAGGCCCTCATGGGCGTCGCGACGGTCGGTGTCGTGTTCACGACCCTCAAGCGCCACTTCGGCGCGGCGGCGGGCCTCATCGCCGGCGTCGTCGTCGCGCTGACACCGGTCGCGGCGCTCATGTTCACCTTCAACAACCCCGACGCGCTCCTGACGCTCCTCATGGCGCTGGGCGCGTGGGCCACGATGAAGGCCATCGAGCAGGCCTCGCCCAGGTGGATGGTGATCGTCGGTGTCCTCATCGGCCTCGGCTTCCTCACCAAGACCCTCCAGGTCCTCCTCGTCGTGCCCTTCTTCGGCCTGGCCTACCTCGTCGCGGCTCCGACGACCCTGCGAAGGCGCATCGTCCACTCGCTCCTCGCCGTTGCTGCGATGGTGCTGTCGGCGGGGTGGTGGGTCGCGATCGTCGAGCTCATCCCGGCCTCGGCGCGCCCGTACATCGGTGGCAGCCAGACCAACTCGTTCCTCGAGCTGACCTTCGGCTACAACGGCCTGGGTCGCCTCAACGGGGACGAGACCGGCTCGGTGGGTGGCGGCGCCGCCGCCGGTGGCGGTACCTGGGGGTCGACCGGCCTCCTCCGGATGTTCTCCTCCAGCGTCGGGGACCAGGTCTCGTGGCTCATCCCGAGTGCCCTCATCCTGCTGGCGGCCGGGCTCTGGCTCCGCGGCCGTCGCCCGCGCACCGACCTGCGCCGTGCCGCCTACCTCGTGTGGGGCGGCTGGCTCGTCGTGACGATGCTCGTCTTCTCCTTCATGGCCGGCATCTTCCACGAGTACTACACCGTGGCGCTCGCCCCCGCGATCGGCGCCGTCGTCGGCATGGGCGCGGTCGAGGCCTGGCAGCGTCGCTCCGGCGCGGTCGGCGCGATCATCCTCGCCGCGGCGACCGCCGCGGCAGCGACGTGGGGCTTCATCCTCCTCTCCCGCACGACCGCCTACGGCGACTGGCTGCGTATCTCGGTGCTCGCGGTCGGCATGGCCGCGGCGCTGCTCGTCCTCGCGACCCGCTGGATGCACGCCCGGGCCGTCCCGTTCGTCCTCGCAGCGGCGCTCGTTGCCGGGCTTGCCGGCCCCGGCACGTATGCCGTGTCGACGACGGCACAGGGCCACAGCGGCTCGATCGTGACCGCCGGCCCCGCGGGCTCGAGCCGTGGTCCCGGTGGCAGGGGCGGCACCCCACCGCAGGTGCCGGGCCAGACGGGCACCAACGGGACGACGCAGCAGGGCGCCACGGGCCCCGTGCCGGGGGCACCGCAGACGGGCGGCGCCGGTGGCGGCATGGGCGGTCTGCTCGACGCCTCGGCTCCGAGCACCGCGGTCGTCGCGGCCCTCTCGGCGGACGCCGACCGCTACACGTGGGTTGCCGCGGCGGTCGGCTCGCAGACGGCGGCCGGTCTCCAGCTCGGCACGCAGCTCCCGATCATGGCCATCGGCGGCTTCAACGGGTCGGACCCGAGCCCGACGCTCGCGCAGTTCCAGCAGTACGTCGCAGCCGGGCAGGTGCACTACTTCGCCGGCGGGGGAAGGGGTTTCGGCAACCAGAACGGTGGCAGCAGCGCCTCGTCGGAGATCAGCTCATGGGTTCAGGAGAACTTCACCGCCGTGACGATCGACGGCTCGACGTTCTACGACCTGACGCAGCCTCTCCAGTGACGACCATGTCGGTCTCCACGTCGGTGGCGCGAATCCGCCTCTCCCAACAACTCATCCGCTTCGCCGGCGTGGGAGTGCTCTCCACCGCCCTGCACCTCGGCCTCTTCGCGGGCCTGGTGCGGGGCGGTGCCCCGTCCCAGCTGGCCAACGGCGTGTCCCTCGTCATCGCGACAGTCCTCAACACAGGGCTCAACCGGGCGTGGACGTTCGGGGTCTCGGGTCGCCGCAACCTCGTGGCGCACCATGGCCAGGCGCTCGTCATCTTCGCCATCACGTATGCCGCCACGACCGTTGCGCTCGCGGTGCTCGGTGCGCTGGCCCCCAGCGCCGGGACGCTCGTGCAGACCCTCGTCGTCGCGGTGGCCAACGTGCTGTCGACCGCCCTCCGGTTCGTCGCGATGCGTCGCTGGATCTTCCGCGCGCCGGCAGTCACCACCACCGGCCCGGCCAGCGGACCGACGGACGGCCACGACACGGCATACGCCGGCGATGGTGCGCTGGTCCGCCCGCGGGGAGAGCCGTGAGGCGACCCGCCGGACCGGCTGATGCCCTAGTCGTGGTCCTCGGCGGCGGCGCACGCCTCCCACCACGGGTCCTGGTGGGAGGCGATGACCTCGCCGATGTCGCTGTCGCTCAACTGGATCCGCGCACCCACGCGCGGCGCCACCAGGCGCACATCGCGCTGGGCGGCAGCCCGACGCGCCCGGCGGATCGGCTCGCTCCACCAGTGGGTCGCGAGGTTGAAGGTGGCCCAGTGGATGGGCAGCAGCACCGACTCGGTCTCGCCCTTGTTGACGTCGAGATGCGCCTCGACCGCCTCCTCGGGGTTGAGGTGGATGTCGGGCCAGTGCACGCTGTACGCGCCGATCGGGATGATCGTGAGGTCGAACGGGCCGAGGTCGGCGCCGATGTCGGCGTAGCGGTGCGTCGGCCCCGAGTCGCCCCCGAAGAAGACCGCGTGGCGCGGTCCGCGCAGTGACCAGGCGGCCCACAGCGTCTGGTTGCGCACGAAGCCACGGCCGGAGAAGTGCCGGGCCTCGGTGCACGTGACGCGGATGCCCGCGATCTCGGTCTCCTCTCGCCAGTCGAGGCTCGTGATGCGCCCCGTGGGCACGCCCCACGACCGCAGGTGCTCGTCGACCCCGAGCGGCACGACGTAGTGGGGACGGTGCGTGCGCTCGAGCTGCATGATCGACGGCTCGTCGAGGTGGTCGTAGTGGTCGTGGCTGATGACGACCGCGTCGAGGCGAGGGATCTCGGCGATGCGGCCCGGGACCGGGTGCAACCGCTTGGGACCGGCGACGAGGGACGGCGAGGCTCGCTTGCCGAAGACGGGGTCGAGCAGGAAGCGTCGTCCGTCGAGCTCGACGACGCTCGACGCGTGGCCGTACCACGTGACCGCCAGGTCGGCGGGCTCCTGCGGGTGTCGCGGCGGCACGAGCGGCACGGTGCCGCGCGGTCGCCCGCGGCCGAACTCGCGGACCATCGTCGCGAGCATGCTGCCCGGTCCCTCGGCCTCGGACGTCGCAACGACGTGCGTCGGCTCGTGCGACCGGAACTCGCCGTCGCGGTAGTTCGGCGACGCGGTGGCGCGCGAACGCTGGGTCGCGGTCGACGCACCCATCCGGCGGAGGATCGGGAGCTGCACGGTCTTCTCCTGCCTGTCGTGCCTCACGGCTCGGGCGCCACGCGAGTGCGGTCTGCCGTCATTCTGCTCCAGCGTCGGGCGGGCCGCCCGAGTTCCCGGTGGTCGTGTGCCGCCGGACCAGGCTCGTCAGTCTCGGTCCTCCGGAGCCGCACACTCCTCCCACCACGGCTCGGAGTGGGCGGCCGCGACTGCGGCGGCGTCACCGGTCGTGAGGTCGACACGCTCGCCGACCCGGGGGAAGGCGACGGGGACCCTGGCCTCGAGGGCGGCACGGCGGATGCGGCGTACGGGCTCGGCCCACCAGTGCATCGAGAGGTTGAAGGTGGCCCAGTGGATCGGGACGAGGAGGGACTGGCCGGCGGCCGTCTGCACCGTTCGTGTCGTCACGGTGGGGTCGCCCTCCTCATGGGTCCCGCCCGGGGTGTCGATGCGCTGGTCGCCCTCGATGAAGTCGTCGGCGATGCCTGCGGCGTCCGCCGTCAGGGCGTGGGCCTCGTCGCCGATGCGGTTGACGTCGCGGTGGGCCGCCAGCGCCTGCTCGGGGTCCATGTGAATATCGGGCCAGAACGTGTCGTAGGCCCCGATGGGCATCAGGGTGACGTCGAAGGGGCCGAGGTCGGCGCCGATGGCGGCGAAGCGCTTGGACGTCCCCGAGTCGCCGGCGAAGTAGGCGGAGTGGCGCGGGCCGTGCAGGGCCCAGCCCGCCCAGAGCGTCTGGCTGTCGACGATCCCGCGCCCGGAGTTGTGCCTCGCCTCGGTGCAGGTGAGCCGGATACCCGCCACCTCGGTCTCGCCGCGCCAGTCGAGGGCGGTGATCCGAGACTCCGGGACACCCCAGGTGAGCAGGTGGGCGTTGACGCCGAGGGGCACGACGTAGTGCGGGCGGTGGGTCTGTTCGAGCCGCGCGATCGAGGGCTGGTCGAGGTGGTCGTAGTGGTCGTGGCTGAGGAGCACCGCGTCGATGCCCGGGAGGTCGGCGATCGACCCCGGGACGCGGTGCAGGCGCTTGGGCCCCGTGTGCCGGATGGGTGACACGCGCTCGCTGAAGACCGGGTCGATGAGGAAGCGGGCCCCGTCGATTTCGAGGACGCTCGTCGCGTGGCCGTACCACGTGACGGCGAGGTCTCCGGGCTGGTGCGGCGGTCGCGCCGTGAGAACGGGGACCGTCCCGGCCGGCCGGCCCCGGCCGCTGACCCGGAGGGCGGCGATGAGGGCACCCGTCTGCGCCCGTACGCGTGGGCGCAGGGACGGCTCCTCACCCTCGAAGCGGCGGTTCCTGAAGTTCGGGGAGTTCTCTACGAGGGGCCGGATCGACGCGGGGGAGGCCCCCATCCGGTTCATCACCCGGACGAACCGGCGTGCGTGGGTGCGTGAGGAGACCTTCTCGATGACCGACGAGAGCGCGCGGACGGACCGGCGGTCGGAGGTTCCGGGGCTGCGCATCGGGGACCTTTCACGGGAGCGGAGGGGCCTGCTGAACGTACCCCGCTGCGAATCGGCGTCATCATGGTGTTGACGTGACACCACAATGGCGTCATAGTGATGCGCATGGACATCACCGAGTACGTCGACGCACTGCGTCGGGATCTCGCCCAAGCGGCCAGGGCGATGGGTCCGGAGACCGAGCAGGCCGCCGAGCGGATCGGCTTCGCCCTCGACTCCTCCGCCCGTCTCGCGCTGATGGATGCGCTCTCGCACGCTGCAGCGGAGATCACCAACGAGCTCGACGGCACCTCGGTCGAGGTTCGGCTGCAGGGCCGCGAGCCGGTCTTCGTCGTCGTGGGGGCCGGCCCGTCAGCCGTCGCCGACGACACCCAGGTCATCGACACCGCTGACACCACGGTGGTGTCAGCGGACGACGAGGGGGCCGAGACGTCGCGCATCACGTTGCGCCTCCCGGAGGCCCTCAAGGTGCGCGCCGAGGAGCTCGCGACCGGCCGCGGGCAGTCGCTCAACACCTGGATCGTCAACGCCGTCCGCGCCGCCACGGGGGCCGGGCTCCCGCCGATGCCCGGCTTCCCGCCGCTGCCGCCCGGCCCGCAGTTCGGGCCCGGCGCCCCCGGCCGCAACCGCTCCTCCAACAAGCGCGTCCAGGGCTGGGTCCGCTGACCCGCACGGACCGCACGGACGTTCACCCACGACATCGCACCGACCTCACGACCATCACCGAGCAAGGGGACATCCCATGGGCACCACTCTCGAGACCCGCTTCGACACGACGGGTCCCATCAACCTCAAGGTCGAGCTCCTCGTAGGCGACCTGACCCTCACCGTCGGCGACGGCCCGACGACGATCGTCCGCCTCCACCCGCGCGGCAAGCACGGCGACGAGGTCGCCGAGAAGTTCACGGTCGAGGCACACGGCAACGATGTCGTCGTGCTGGCACCGAAGCTGCGCGACGGCTTCTTCTCCCTCGGCACCAAGGGCTCCGTCGACGTCGAGATCGAGCTGCCCTCGGCCAGCGCGGTCGACGCCAGGACCGGCGCCGGTGACATCGCCGCTGCCGGGCTGCTCGGCGAGGTCCGCGCGGCCACGGGGGCAGGCGACCTGACCTTCCACGAGGTCGCCGGCGCCCGGCTCAAGTCGGGCTCCGGCGACATCACGCTCCAGTCGACGAGCCGCGACCTCGACGCCAAGACCGGCTCCGGTGACATCACCGTCGGCGCGGGCGGCGGACGTCTCGACCTCGTCTCCGGCAGTGGCGACATCACGCTGCGGCGCTCCGACGCGGCCGTCAAGGCGAAGACCGGTTCGGGCGACCTGCAGATCGGCGCCTCGACCGGCGACCTCGAGCTGACGACCGGCACGGGAGACGTCAGCCTCGACGGCGTGCACGGCGGCGAGGTCCGGGCCCGGACCGGCACGGGCGACGTCACCATCGCGGTCGCCCACGGGGTTGCGGCCTACCTCGACCTCAACACCGTCACCGGTGACGTCGACATCGACCTCGAGGAGACGTCGGGCCCCGGTGACGCCGAGGCCCAGGCGCGCCTCGTCGTGCACTCGGGGAGCGGCGACATCCGGGTCAAGCGGGCGCAGGTGAGCCTCGCATGAGCGCCGGAACCCTGAGCCTGTCGCCGCAGGAGGCGATCGCCCGCGACCGCATCGTCGAGCGCGTCGCCGCCCGCCACCACGCCCCCAAGGCCGGCCGCACCCGCCGGCACGTCCGGGCCGCGCTCCTCCTGCGCAGCCTCGCCGAGCGGCTCGACCCCTCCGGCGAGCGGGCCGAGCGGGCGCAGCGGCCGGGCCGGGCCGAGCTGCACGTGGTTCCGGCCCCGCGCGCCGGGAGTCCCCGGCCCTGGGCGGCGGCCCCTCGGCGGGCCCCGCACCGGCACACCTGAGCCCGTCCTCCTGCCCCTCTCCGCGGAGCCCGTCGACAGCCGTCGGCGGGCTCCGCGCCGGGCGCGCGACGTATCCGGTCACCTGGCCCCCGGCCCACCGCGGGTCGCAGGGATGGTGGACCGTGCGACGATCGGGACATGTACGTGCCCAGGGCCAACGCCATGGCCGACCCCGACGTCGCGGCGTTCCTCGACGCGCACTCCGCGGCGCGCCTCGTGACCGTCGGCCGCGATGGCAGGCCGGACTCGACGCTGCTGCCGGTCCTCGTCGCCGGCGAGCGCGTCATCGGCCACCTGGCCCGCGCCAACCCCCACTGCAGCCGCATCGCCCCGGCCTCGCCCGGTCTCCTCGTCGTCAGCGGTGCGGACGCCTACGTCTCGCCCGCCTGGTATGCCACCAAGGCCTCGCACGGACGCGTCGTCCCGACGTGGAACTACAGCGAGGTCCAGCTGCGTGGCGCGGTCACCGTCCACGACGACCCCGACTGGGTGCTCGACGTCGTCACCCGGCTCACGGAGCGTCATGAGACCGGTCGGGAGCGCCCTTGGTCCGTCGGCGACGCGCCGGCCCCGTACGTCCGTGGGCAGCTGCGTGCCATCGTCGGCATCGAGCTCGTCGTCGAGTCCGTCGAGGGCAAGGCGAAGCTCAGCCAGAACCGGTCCGACGCGGACCGCGAGGGGGTGATCGGCGGACTGCGGGTCGAGGGCGGCGTCGCGGCGCACATGGTCGCCGACGACATGGAGCGCTCCCTGCGCGGCTGAGGGCGCGGAAGGCATCGGCGCCGAGAAACCTTGCGGCACAGAGCTGCACACGCATGTCCAATGCATCCGTGCGCCACAGATGCCCCACAGGCGCAGACGCGACCGTAGGGGCATGGACACGACACCCCGCCCCGGACACGTCCCTTCGACCTTTCGCTCCACGCTGCGTCGTGGCCTCGGCGCCGCAGGCGCTGCAGTGGCCGTCGCGTTCGTCGGCACCACGGCCCTCGGGGCCGGGCAGGCCCACGCGGCAGGCGTCGCCGGTGGCCTGACGCCCGTGCACACTGCCGGCGAGCCCGCCCCGCGCCCGCACCCCCACCATGCGGCGCACCCGGCCAACCTGCCGGCGGCGACGACGACGGCCTACCGCTACTCGTTCCGTGACGGGCAGCTCATCCGCCTCTGAACCAACCGGCCCCTGTCTGGCCGACGACGACAGTCCTCAGCGGGCAGGGTCGAGCCAGGCGTGCACGAGCGGCACGACCGAAGCCCCCTCACCGCTCGCCGCAGCGACGCGCTTCATCGAGCCCGCGCGGATGTCGCCGGCCGCGAAGACGCCGGGCACCGTCGTCTCGAGGCTCTCCGGCGGCAGCCCGCCGCGCCAACGGTCCTGCGGCACGTCGCGTCCCGTCAGGACGAAGCCCCGTTCGTCGCGCGCGACCTCGTCCGGCAGCCAGTCGCAGTAGGGCGCCGCGCCGATGAGCAGGAAGAGGCCGCGGCAGTCACGCCGCTCCTCGGTGCCGTCGGCGGTGTTGCGCACCGTGACCCAGCCGAGCCGACCGTCCTCGCCGGGTCCGCCCTCGATGACCTCGGAGCACGCGAGGACCGAGACCCGCGGGTTGTAGGCGATCTCGCCGACGAGATAGCTCGACATCGTCTCGGCGAGCGACTCCCGTCGCACGAGGATCGTCACGGTCCGGGCGAAGCGGGCGAGGTGGATGGCGGCCTGTCCGGCCGAGTTGCCGCCACCGACGACGATGACGTCGGCGCCCTCCATCTCGCGCGCGGCCGTCATGGCGCTGCCGTAGTGGACGCCGAGCCCGACGAGACGCTCGATGCCCGGTGCGTCGAGGCGCCGGTACTTGACGCCCGCCGACACGACGACGGCCCGGGCGTGGACGTCGCCGCCCTCGGTGCACAGCACGTGCGGTGTGGGAACGCCGTCGTCGTCCACGGCTCCCGGAGTGAACGACGTGACCGGCCAGCCGGTGAAGAACTCGGTGCCGAAACGGATCGCCTGGTTGCGCGCCCGCTGGGAGAGCCGCATCCCGGAGATGCCACGGGGGAAGCCGAGGTAGTTGCGGATCATCGACGAGGTGCCGGCCTGGCCACCGATCGCCTCGGCCTCGAGGACGACCGTCGTGAGCCCCTCGGACGACGCGTAGACGGCGGCGGCCAGCCCCGCGGGCCCGGCGCCGACGATGGCCACGTCGACGACCCGGTCGACGTCGACGTCGGCGGGGCGCCCGTAGATGCGGCTCGCGACGTCACGCACGCTGCGTGCCGTCGCGACGTGCTTGCCGAGGTCCATGACGAGCGGGTACTCCGGCGCGCCACCCCCGGCCGTGAGGTGCTCGAGCACGGCGCGCCCCTTGTCGCTGTCGGGCGCGTAGACGCGGTTCGGCATCCCCATCCGGTCGAGGTAGTCGCGGATGCCCAAGGTCAGGGCGTCCTCGACGGGGGAGACGATGGCCACCGCCACGACCTCGGGCTCCGCCACGGTCGAGCCCCAGTCGGAAAGCAGCTCGCAGATGGCCGTGTGGAACTCCTCGTCGCGGGCACCGCGCGGCGCGAGGAGGTAGGCGTCGTACTTGCCCTTGGCCATGCCACCCCGCAGCCGCTCGGCGTCCTCGCGGAAGCTCGAGACGTGGGCGGCGATCACACGCCGCGCGGTCGGCACCGTCGAGCGCCACCAGTGGAAGGCCTCGAGCACCTCGGCGTCCGGCAGGCGCGACTCGGTGACGAACATCGCGACCTGGCCGCCCTCGGCGACGACGCGCTTGGCCGCCTGCTTCGCCTCGTGCGCGGAGGTCGCGGTGGGCAGCTCGTAGTCGCGGGCGTACCGCCCGAACTCGTCGAGCAGCTCGTCACATCGGGTCTGGGACACGAGGATGATCGCCGGCTTCACCCCGACGATCCTAGGAGCCCCGGGCCTTGCGGAGTATGCCGTCGCCTCAGTCGACGACGACGGTGACGTCCTCGGGCGCGCTGAGCACCTCGACCTCGCCGTCGGCCGAGACCGCGAGGTCGATGCGACCGCCGCAGAAGCGCAGTCCCTCGACGCGCAGGGCGCCGTAGGGAGCAGGTCGCACGGGAGACAGGCGCAGGACGCGGTGGGGCGCGTCGGGCTGCGGTCGCAGCGCCACCGTGAGGAGGGCGACGGCAGACGCCGCCGACCACGCCTGCGGACGGCACGAGGCCGGGTAGGGCGTCGGTGCGCCGGCGAGGGCGAGGCCCGAGTAGAGCTCCGGCCAGCGGTAGGAGAAGGCCTCGGCCGACGCGAGCAGGGTGCGAGCGACGTCGGCCGCCTCGGCGCCGAATCCCTCACGGGACAGGCCGATCGCAGTGATGGCCGTGTCGTGGGTCCAGATCGATCCGGTGTGGTAGCCGATGGGGTTGAAGCCGCCGTTGCCGGTGCCGAGGGTGCGCACCCCGAAGGCGTCCAACAGCTCGGGGCCGGTCACCGTGGCGGCCACGGAGGCGGCCTCCTCTGCAGTCAGGACGCCGGTGCCGAGCACATGGCCCATGTTGGAGGCCAGCCCGTCGACCGCGCGCCCGGAGCCGTCGAGGGCGATGGCGAGGTGGTGGCCGGCGTCGGTGTCGACCCAGAACCGGTCGCGCAGTCGGTCCGCGAGTGCCGTCGCGGCCGCCCCGATGGCATCTGCGTCACCGTCGTGGTCGGTGCCTTCGATCCCGAGCCACCGGTAGAGGCGCGCGGCAGCACGGAGTGCCTCGACGGCATACGCCTGGGCCTCGACGAGTGCGATGGGTGCGTCGGCTACCGTGCCGTCGCGCCGACGGATCGAGTCGCCGGAGTCCTTCCAGCCCTGGTTGGCCAGGCCGGTGCCCGACGTGTCGACGTACTTGAGCAGGCCGTCCTCGTCGGGCTGTCCGTCGCCGGTGAGCCATGCGACGGCGGACCGCAGAGCGGGCAGGAGAGGCGTGACGCGCTCGCGTGGTAGCCCCCAGTCGCAGGCATCGGCGAGCAGGCAGACCCACAGGGCGGTCGCGTCGACGGTGCCGTAGTAGACCTGTGGCAGGGCCATGCCGGTGGTGGTGTCACGGTGCACGTGGCGGCGCAGCTCGTGCGGGATCTTGCCCGGCGCCTCACCCGTGGAGGCATCGTGCGCCGTGCCCTGGCGCCGCGCGAGCGTGTGCAGCGTGCCCTCGGCGAGCTCGGTGCCGAGGGGCAGCAGCATGCGTGCCGTCCAGAGGGAGTCGCGGCCGAAGAGCGTGAGGTACCAGGGGGTCCCGGCGGCAGCAAAGACGTGCTCAGGCGATGCGGGGTCGCGCAGGAGGAGGTGGCGCAGGTCGTCCAGGCCGCGCGTGACGGTGCGCGTCAGTCGGTGGTCCTGCGCCGTGACGCACACGTCGTCCCACGTGACGGCGTCAGCGCCGGGGTCGGCGTCGAACGCCGACGCCTGGAGCCGCTCGGTGGTCACGCGCAGCCAGACGGAGGCGGTCTTCCCCGGCTCGACGACGAGCGTGGCCTCGAGCGCGACGGAGCCGTCGTCGCGCGGCCGCGTCGACACGGTCGTGCCGGCGGGGAGCTCCACGAGCGCCACGGTCGTACGGTGCCAGTCGTCCGTGAGGACGAGACCGTCGGCTGTAGGCGTCACGGCGGTGGCCGGGCCGGTGACGCGACCGGACTTCACGGCGCCGATGTCGAGGCCGTCGCCGCCCACGACGAGACGCAGCGGAGCGTGGACGGTCTGTGCCGCGCGCGAGCTGATGCTGACCTGCTCGGTCATGGTGCGGGTACCCGAGCCCAGCAGTCGCCTGGAGCGGCGTACCTCGACCGTCGGGTCCGGCCCCGGGTTGCCGAGGCTGCGAGCGGCCCCGGCGTACTCGGCCTCCGCGCCGGACGCACGCTCCGCGACGAAGTCGGGCGCCTCGCCCGCGACGTCGAGACGCAGCGTGCCGAGAATGCGACGGTCGTCGACGTAGAGCCCGTGGCTCGTGCCGGGGACGATGTCACCCGAGCGGTCCGAGAGCACCGTCGCGTTGCCGTCGACGATGATGGACAGCTCGTGGAGCCAGGGCTGGCGAGGGGGATGCGGCGCGTGGCGCTCGGACACCGAGGAGCCTTCCGTCAGGAGCGGTGATCGTTTGGCGGGCGGGGTGCCGGGGTGGGGACGCGTCCGACCGACCGGTGACGGTCCGGCCGAGGACGCTTGACCACGGGGGCAGACAAGAGCATGCTCCCTCTCGTATGAACGTTCAAGTCGCTACTTTGAACGATCAACCCGGCCAAAGCGGCCACGATGATGCGCAAGGGAGCGTGACGGTGACGTCCGACGAGAGCCGCGAGCCCGTGCTCGATGCCGTCGTGGCCTCGCCGCGCCCGACGATCGTCGACGTCGCGGAGGCTGCCGGCGTCTCGCGACAGACCGTCAGCAACGCCCTCAACCGTCCGGACAAGGTCGCCTCCGAGACCCTCGAGCGCGTGCTCCGGGAGATCGAGCGGCTGCGCTTCACACCGCACGCCTCCGCCCAGCAGCTGCGCCGACGGCGCGCATCGGCCTACGGCTTCGAGGTCAACCCGTCGGGGCACCGGCGACTCGGCCACATCCTCGACGAGTTCCTCGTCCAGCTGACCGTGTCCGCTCCGTCGCACGCGAGCCATCTGGTCGCCTTCGCGCCCGATCCCGACGACGTCATCGCGGGCTACCAGCAGATCCTGGCGAGTGGGCTCGTCGACGGCTTCGTCCTGGCCGACACCCGGCACGCCGACCCGCGTCCGCCGTGGCTGCTCGAGCGCAACGTGCCGTTCGTCTCGTTCGGTCGCCTGTGGGACCTGCCCGAGCTCACCCGGTGGGTCGACGTCGACGGCCGTGCCGGCGTGCTCCAGGCGGTCCGCCACCTCGCCGAGGCCGGCTATGCCCAGATCGGCTGGCTCGGCTGGCCCACCGGCTCGCCCGTCGGTGACGACCGACGCCAGGGCTGGGCCGACGGCATCTCCGGCCTAGGGGTCTCCGGTGACGCGCCGACCGCCGAGGCGGTCCAGGACCTCGACGAGGCGACCGGCGCCGCTGCCCGACTGCTCGACCGGCTCGGACCCGACGCCGCCGTCGTCTGCGCCTCGGACCTGCTCGCGCTCGGCGTCCTGCGCGCTGCCCGCAACAGAGGCCTCGAGCCCGGGCGCGACGTGGGTGTCGTCGGGTTCGACGACACCGACGTCGCCGCCGCCATGCAGCTGACCAGCGTGCACCAGCCCGTGGCCGAGGCCGCCCGCAGCGCGTGGGACATGCTCGTGGGCCCCGTGTCGACCCCCGGGCCGGTGCTCCTCGAACCGTTCCTCACCGTGCGCGCCTCGAGCCGCCGCGACCCGACAGGGCTCGAGGGTGCAGGCACCCGAGCCACCCCCGAGCACGGGTGGGCCGACGACCCACCCGGGACACGTCACTGACCCAACGGCAGCGCCGCAGAACCACCACCACACCCGAAACAGGAGACATCGATGTCACGCAAGACCACCACGGCGGCTGTTGCAGCCTGCCTCACCGGAGTCCTCGCGCTCGCAGCCTGCGGCGGCGGAGGCGGCTTCGACAGCGGCGCCGACAGCGGCGCGACGCAGCCGACCGCGAGCGGCCCCGTCACGCTGAAGTTCATGATCACCTCGAACGGGCCGGCCGACGTCAAGCTCCAGCAGGACACGGTCAAGGCCTGGGAGACCAAGACCGGCAACAAGGTGGAGGTCATCGCCGCGTCCGACATCAACCAGCAGCTGACGCAGGGCTTCGCGGCCGGTTCGCCGGCCGACGTCTTCTTCACCGACGCCAACGTCTTCCCGACGTATGCCAAGGCCGGCAACATGCTCGCCTACGGCGACCAGCTCGACATGAAGAGCGACTTCTACGAGGGCCTCGTCAAGACCTTCACCTACGACGACAAGTTCTACTGCGCCCCGAAGGACTTCTCGACCCTCGCCCTCATCATCAACACCGACATGTGGACCAAGGCCGGGCTCACCGACGCCGACGTCCCGAAGACGTGGGCCGACCTCGAGACGGTCTCCAAGAAGCTGACGACCGGCGGCGTCAAGGGCCTCGTCATCGGTGACACCCGCGACCGCGTCGGTGCCTTCATGAAGCAGGCCGGCGGATGGATCGCGAACGCCGACCAGACACAGATGACCGCCGACACCCCGGAGAACCTCGCCGGCCTGCAGGAGGTGCAGAAGCTGCTCGCCAGCGGCTCGGCCGCCTACCCCAAGAGCGTCGACTCCGGCTGGGGCGGCGAGGCCATCGGCAAGGGCAAGGCCGCCATGACGATCGAGGGCAACTGGATCAAGGGCGCCGTCAAGAACGACTTCCCGGACCTGAAGTGGAAGGCGTTCGAGCTGCCCGAGGGACCCCAGGGCAAGGGCACGCTGTCGTTCACGCAGTGCTACGGCATCGCATCGGTGAGCAAGAACCAGGCCGCGGCGATCGATCTCGTGAAGTACCTCTCGACCGCCGAGCCGGCGCTCGCGCTCGCCAAGGGCCTCGGCGTCATGCCGTCCCTGAAGTCGGCGGCCGACGGCTACAAGGCCGCCTTCCCCGACGAGGCCGCGTTCCTCGCCGGGGCCGAGTACGCCCAGGGCCCGGTCACCGTGGCCGGCATGGACCCGGTGCTCAAGGACTTCGACACGCAGCTGCAGGGCCTGCCGGGCGCCGACCCGAAGGCCATGCTCGCCCGCCTCCAGAAGAACGGCCAGGCAGCGCTCAGCTAGTCCCGAGACCCCACCCCGGCGTGGCGGCCGGACCCACCCCGGCCGCCACGCCACTCCTCTGACCAGGAGGGCACCACCATGCGCAGAGGCGGATCCGCACGCGCCGCAGAGACCCGCTCGGGCTGGCTGTTCGTGAGCCCGGTCATCATCGTCCTCGGGCTGTTCCTCGTCGCGCCGATCGTCATCGCGTTCTGGGTGAGCGTCAGCGACTGGAACGGCAGGGGTTCACCGCTCAGCTCCGGCGTGTCATTCGTCGGCGCCGAGAACTACCGGCAGCTGCTGACCGAGGACTCCCTGACCCGGAGCGACTTCGCGACCTCCCTGCGGAACAACTTCTACTACGTGCTCCTCGTCGTGCCGATCCAGACCGTCCTCGCGCTCGCCCTCGCGCTGCTGCTCAACCAGCGACGGCTCAAGGGGCTCAGCTTTTTCCGCACCGCGTACTACTTCCCTTCCGTGACGAGCTCCGTCGCGATCGCCTCCGTCTTCCTCTTCCTCTTCGCCGGCGGCGGCTCGGTCAACGCCCTGCTCGGGATCTTCGGCATCGACGGGCCCCAGTGGTTCGCCGACCCTCGCGGCGTCCTGCACATCGCCCTGGGCTGGGTCGGCATCGGCAACGGCGCCGACGGCCCCGGACCGGTCGCGCTGACGTCGCACGACTTCCTCGGTCTCTCCTGGTGGGACTGGCTCGCCGGTCCGTCCGTCGCGATGTTGACGATCATCGCTCTCGTCATCTGGGTCTCGGCCGGCGGCTACATGCTGCTCTTCCTCGCCGGCCTGCAGAACGTCTCGTCGGACGTCTACGAGGCCGCCGCGATCGACGGCGCGACCCGCTGGCGGACGCTGCGCTCGATCACCCTCCCGCTGCTGCGACCGACCCTCTTCACGGTGCTGACCCTCGGGTTGATCGGCACGTGGCAGGTCTTCGATCAGGTCTACATCATGAGCAAGGGCAACCCGGGCAAGACGACCCTGACGCCGGCCTTCCTCAGCTATGACCAGTCCATCAACAACGGGCAGTGGGGATCCGGCACGGCCATGTCGTTCGTGCTGTTCGGCATCATCGTCGTCTTCACGGCGATCCAGTCGCTCGTCCTGCGTGACCGGGACCCCGGCTCCCGCGGCCGCTTCGGACGCAGGCGCGCAGTTCAACCGGTGACCCCACCCAACTCGATGCAGCCGATGGGACCGACGACATGAGCCAGGCGACTCTGACGAGGAAGCAGACGGCATACGACCCCGAGGCGCCGGCGGCGGCGCCCCCGCCGAACGCCACGCGGACTGCCGTTCTCAAGGCGCTCGGCTACTCGGCGCTGACGGTCTTCGCGCTGCTCTACCTCTTCCCGTTCGTCATCCAGATCGGCACGAGCTTCAAGACCGACCCGGACGCGACGGCCAACCCGCTCAACCCGATCCCGTCGAACTTCACGACGGCGGCCTACCAGCAGCTCTTCCAGCAGGACTTCGGGCTCTGGTTCACCAACTCGCTCGTGGTGGCGCTCCTCGTCACCGCCGGACGCGTCTTCTTCGACTCGCTGGCCGGGTATGCCTTGGCCCGCCTGCGCTTTCGTGGGCGCGGGGCGGTGACCCTGGCCGTCGTCGCGACGATGGCCGTGCCCGGCGTCGTGCTGCTCATCCCGAAGTTCCTCATCATCAAGCAGCTCGGGATGTACGACACCTACAGCGGCATGGTCCTGCCGCTCATCGCCGACGCCGCGGGGGTCTTCATCATGAAGAACTTCTTCGAGTCGGTCCCGGTCAGCCTCGAGGAGGCGGCCAAGCTCGACGGCGCCGGTGTCTTCCGGACCTTCTGGTCGGTCGTGCTGCCGGTCGCGAAGCCCGCGCTCATCACGATCACGATCATCGCCTTCCAGTCGTCGTGGAACGAGCTGCCGCACTTCCTCGTGTCCCGGGCGTCGCCCGAGACGAACACGCTGACCACCGGTGTGGCCGGTCTGCTCACCGGTGCGCTCGGAGCGGGCAACCGCTACCCGCTCAAGCTCGCCGCAGCGGTGCTCATGACCATCCCGGTGGCCCTGATGTTCTTCGTCTTCCAGAAGCGGATCATCTCCGGTTCGCTGGAGGGCGCGGTCAAGGAGTAGCAGGTGCGTCGTCCGTCGCGGTGACGGTGCCGCGCACCGTCTCGGGTCGCTCGCGCAGGGTGAGCCAGAGACGGTGCGCGGTGATGACGGCCAGGGCCCAGGCCAGGCCGATGAGCCAGCCGGCGAGCACATCGGTCAGCCAGTGGTGCCCGAGGAAGACGCGCGACAGGCCCATCGTCACGACGAAGACGGTGCCGATCGTGATCGCGAGGGTCCGCTGCCAGGCCGCAGTGGTCTCGATGAGGACGAGGTAGACGACCATCGTCGTGAGCACCGTCGCGTTGAGGGTGTGGCCGCTCGGGAACGACGGCGACACCTCGAGCGGTGGCACGGCCAGCGCGGCCGACGGGCGGGCGCGGCCGACGGTGTTCTTGCCGACGATCGTCATGGCCAACGAGCCGGCTGCCGCGATGACGATGAGGACGATCGGCGTCCACCCGCGGCGGCGCCACGTGATGAGCGCGACGACCACGAGCGCCAGGACCGGCATGCCGACGGGGCCACCGATGTCGGTGAAGGTGGTGACCGCGGAGTCGAGGCCGGGGGAGCGCAGCGAGATCGCGCCGTCGAGGACGGGTTGGTCGACCGCGGTGAGCCCGTCGTGCCCGACCACGCCCTCGTAGATCGTCTCGATGCCCTCGACGAGGGCGACCATGATGACGAGCGCGATGACCGCGAACACGACGAACGCCAGGTGCGCCGAGGACCACGACGCGACGCGGCGTGCCACGGGGCGGGAGATGCGGGTGAGCGCGGCGAAGACGCTGACGAGCCAGCGGCCGAAGCGGCTGTGCCAGGTGGTGAGGTCACGCGCACCGATGGTGTCGTCCGGTGTCTGCGGTCGCGTGGGCTCTGACATGTCCTCGTCCTTACCCGTACGGAGGCGCGCGGCTGCGGACGTGGGCCGTCCGGACACCCAGCCGCGCGACGAGGCGGAGCTGCCGTCAGCTGCCGTCAGCCGCCGTCAGCCGCCGTCAGCTCCCGAAGTCCTGGGTCCAGTAGTAGCGGTAGGGCCCGCCCACCGCCGCGCCGACGCCGATGGCCGTGTAGCGGCAGTTGAGGATGTTGGCCCTGTGCCCCGGGCTCTTCATCCAGGCGTCCATCACGGCCTTGGGCGTCGGTTGGCCCGCCGCGATGTTCTCGCCGAGAAACGCGCCGGTGTACCCCTGGGCCCGGATGCGCTGGGCGAAGGTCCGCCCGTCGAGGCTGGTGTGCGAGAAGTAGCGGCGCTTGGCCATGTCGATGGAGTGCGCCTGGGCGGCGCGCGAGAGGCGCGCGTCGAGCACCAGGGCGCGACACCCGACCTTGGTCCGCTGCGCGTTGACGAGCTGGATGACCTGCTGCTGGCCGCTCACCGTCGCGGCCTCGGCGCGCTGCGGTGGGCCGACCGCCGGAGCGGCGGAGAGCGCAGCGGACGCGGCGACGACAAGACCGAGGCGGGTACGGGCGGGCGTTCTGATCGCGGGCATGGGTCCTCCGAGGTGATGCGGGCGTGTGCCGTCCAGCCACGGTACGGAGGCCGGTGGCCTCCTGTCGACAAAACGGACATATCTCCCCGGATCGGCCACGAAACCCGTGCGTCGTCCTCTCCGGGTCTCGGACGGCGACGACGCTGGCGCGAGCGCGTGACGGGTGTCGGTGCCCGTGGCTAGCGTGGCTGCCATGAGCTTCGAGGTGCGGCCGGCCACGCATGCCCGGTTCGACGACGTCGCGACGATGCTCGGCCCGAAGAACCCGACCTCGAACGTCTGCTGGTGCCTGAGCCACCGTCTCGACGCACGGACCAACCAGGGGCTCGTCGGACCGGAGCGCGGCGAGTTCGTGCGGGCCCTGACGCGCCGCCCGGTCGCGCCCGGGGTGCTGGCCTACGACGGCGACGAGGTCGTCGGCTGGGCAGCGCTGGCGCCACGGTCGGAGCTGCCCTTCGCCCGGTCGACGAAGATCCCGCACGTCGACGACCTCCCCGTGTGGTCGGTCTGGTGCGTCCGGGTCCGGCCCGGTCATCGTGGGCGCGGCATCGCCCAGCCGCTGCTCGAGGGTGCCGTCGACTATGCGCGCGACCAGGGTGCGCCGGCGGTCGAGGGCTATCCCGTCGACAATCGCGGCCAGAAGGTCGACCTCACGATGGCGTACGTCGGGACCCGGGCCCTCTTCGAGAGAGCAGGGTTCGTCAAGGCGGCCGACACGGACGCCGTCTCGGGGGGCTTCCCCCGCGTCGTCATGCGCCGATCGCTGTCCTAGGGTCGCGGCATGACGGTCGTTGGTGCTGACGGGCTCGCCCGCCCCACGTGGGCCTCGGTGGATCCCCTCCTCATGGACTACTACGACACCGAGTGGGGCGTGCCGGTCCGCGACGAGCGCGGGCTCTACGAGCGCATCTGCCTCGAGGGCTTCCAGTCCGGCCTGTCGTGGGCGACGATCCTGCGCAAGCGCCCCAACTTCCGCGCGGCCTTCGCCGACTTCGAGCCCGACGTCGTCGCGGCCTACACGGAGGCCGACGTCGAGCGGCTCCTCGGCGACGCCGGCATCATCCGCCACCGGGGAAAGATCCGGGCCGCCATCGGCAACGCCCGCGCGACGATCGCACTGCGCGAGGAGGGCGGCCTCGTCGACTTCGTCTGGGGCTTCCAACCCGCCGACACCCCGCGCCCGATCGACCACTCCGAGGTGCCCACCGTCTCCGACGAGAGCAAGGCGCTGTCGAAGGCCTTGCGCAAGAAGGGGTTTGCCTTCGTGGGACCGACGACGATGTATGCGTTGATGGAGGCAGTCGGCATCATCGACACCCACCTCATGTCCAGCCACCGCCGGGGCAGCTCCGGCGTCTGGCCCGCGTAGCGCTCAGCCGAGGACGGCCTTTGCCGCGTTGTGGCCGGGGATCGCGCTGACCCCACCGCCGCGCCGGGCCCCCGCCCCGCCGAGCAGCACGTTGTCGTATGCCGTCTCGACGCCCCAGGTGCCCACCTCGGAGTCCTGCTCCGCCCACGGCCACTGCAGCGAGCGGTGGAAGATGTTGCCCCCCGGCAGGCCGATCGACTCCTCGAGGTCGACGGGGCTCTTCACCTCGATGCAGGGGTTGCCGTGGGCGTCGCGGGCCAGCACCGACTCGATCGGCTCGCCGAGCACCGAGTCGAGCGAGCGCAGCGTCGCCTCGAGCGCCTGCTTCGTCGCCGTCTCGTTGTCGCCGCGGAAGAGGCGCGCGGGAAGGTGCAGGCCGAAGAGGGTCAGCGTCTGGGCGCCGCTCGCGGCGAGCTCGGGCCCCAGGATCGAGCGGTCCGAGAGGGTGTGGCAGTAGATCTCGCACGGCGGCAGCTCGGGGATGCGCCCGTCGCGCGCGGCGGCATACGTCTCTTCGAGCTGGCCGTAACCCTCGTTGATGTGGAAGGTACCGGCGAAGGCGGCCGCAGGGTCGACGGTTGCGTCGCGCAGGCGTGGGAGCCGGGTCAGCAGCATGTTGACCTTGAGCTGCGCGCCCTCGACGTCGGGCTCGGTGGCGATGGGCTCGGCTCCTGCGGCCGCGAGGAGCCGGTTGAGCACGGTCGGCGCGCAGCCCGCGACGAGGGTGCCACCCACGGCGCTGCCGCTGCCCGCGTCCCCGCCGGACCACGCCACCTCACCGGTCGAGGGGTCGACGGACACGACCTCGGCTCCGGTGATGACCGTCGCGCCAGCCGAGACGGCAGCTGCCGCAAGGGAGTCCGTGAGAGCGCCCATGCCGCCGACGGGCACGTCCCAGTCACCGGTACCGCCACCGATGAGGTGGTAGAGGAAGCAGACGTTCTGACGCAGGTCGGTCTCGCCGAGCGAGGCGAAGGTGCCGATGAGGGCGTCGGTGGCGATGATGCCGCGGAGCGTGTCGTCGTCGGTGACCGCCTCGATGAGCTCACCGAGGGGTCGCGTCGTCAGCGCGTCGAAGAGGTCGACGTCGCCGGAGAGCAGGCGCATCTCCTCGCGCGAGCGCAGCGGCTGGAGCACAGTCGGGAAGACACGCCCGGCGACATCGGCCATGCGCCCGTAGAAGCTGCTCCACCCGGCATACGCGTCGTCGCCACCGGTGAGCGCGCGGAAGGCCGTGCGGGTCGCGGTCTCGTCACCGTGGTCGACGAGCAGCCCCCGGTCGGGGTCTGACGGCACCGGTGTGTAGGACGAGAACCGCCGCCGGATGAGCCGCAGGTCGAGGTCGAGGTCGGTGAGGACCTGACGTGGCAGCAGCGACACGAGGTAGGAGTAGCGCGACAGCCGTGCGTCGACGCCCTTGAAGGCACGGGCCGAGACGGCCGCACCGCCGACCCGGTCGGACCGCTCGAGAAGCAGGACGGTTCGTCCGGCGCGGGCCAGGTAGGCGGCAGCCGTGAGCCCGTTGTGGCCGGCCCCGATGATGATGTCGTCGTAGCGCACGGGGCCACCCTAGGCGAACGGGGAGGTGCCCACTCGACGTCGAGTGGGCACCTCCACCCCAGCCCCGTGGCTGCGTCAGCGGCGCGCGGCGTCCTGTCGGGCCGCGTAGATGCGGTCGGCCGCGTCGATGCTGGCGCGGCTGCTCAGGTCGACCCCGGCCCGGGCTGCGGCAGCGCGCACCTCGGGCGTCGTGAGGTCCGGGGCGACGAAACGCTCGGGCGTGATCGCGCGGTCGACGGCGGCATACCGCCGTGCGTCACGGGCGAGCGAGTCGGCGGACGCGACCGCCTTGGCCTCCGCGTTCGCGGCGGAGAGGGTGGAGGTGAGTCCGAAGGCCGGCTTCGTCACCACGGCGTACCCGTCGCGGTGCCCGGCGATGGAGGGGTGGTAGCTCTCGCTCGTCGGGTTGGACAGTCCGTTGAGCCACTCGACGCTGTCACAGACGGCGTGACCGACGAACCTCGAGGTCGGGTTGACGAACGTGAAGCCGGCGTTCGCCGCAGCCGTGGCCGTCCTCGCGTTGAGCAGGTCGGCCGTCGCGTTGAGCCGCGACTCCTCGGTGGGCGAGAACCAGGTGAAGGCGTTGCAGTCCTCGCCGTTGAAGATGCGCGGATAGCCGACGACGATGACGCGAGCGCTCGGCGCCTTGGCACGGATCGAGGAGTAGAGCGTCGCGAGGCGACCCGGGATCGTGCTGGTGATGGTGCTCTGCGCCGTGTCGATGGCGCCGTTGCAGTTGCTGGCCCAGCTCGGCTGCGCGCAGGTCGTCAGCACGCTCGCGAAGCCGGCGTCGTTGCCGCCCACCGAGATCGTGACGTATGCCGTCGTGCTCGTCAGCGCGGACAGCTGGGTGTTCGTCACATCGGCGATCCTGGCCCCGGAGCACGCGCGGAAGTTCAGCGCGAGGCCGAGGGCCGAGGCGTCGAGCGCGGGGTAGGCGTAGACCGAGCGCTGGCAGGTCGTGCCGTCGCTGATGTACGTCCGCGTCCCGGTGCCGGAGGAGTACGAGTCGCCGAGGGCGACGTAGGTCGTGCCCGCCGCGGTGGCGGGCCCGCCGAGGGAGAGCGTGGCACCGAGACCGATGAGGGCGGTGAGGCCGGCCCGGAGGGCTCGGCTGCGGGGGGAGGACATGACGGACCTGCTCTTCACGACTCACTCCTTTGTGGTGGAAGGCTTGCTGACGCCGAGCACTGCAACCTCGAGGACTGGGCCCGCCGACCACGATGTGCCCGCGTCACCGTCCCCTGCCCGGACAGTAGGGCCACCCGGCCGGACCCGCGAGCCGAACGCGCTCCTTCCCGCGGCGACGCGGCGAACGACACTGCACCACCTAGGCTGGGAGGTCAGGGCCTGGCCCGTGAGGGCCTCGAGGACAGGAGGATGACCGTGGGCTTCCCGGAGAACGTGCTCGCCAAGGGAGAGAAGGTCGAGCGCGACCTGCACCCGCACTGGCTCACCGTCGTCGTTCCGACGATCTTCGGCCTGCTGCTGGCGGCAGCCTGCATCGCCGTGTCCGGCGTCACTCCTGACGACGACACCGGCAACCGGATCCAGTGGATCGCGCTCGCCGTGTTCGTCCTCGTCGCCATCGCAGCCGTCGTCGTGCCCTATCTCCGTTGGCGCACGACCCACTACGTCATCACCTCGCACCGCGTCATGGTGCGTCGCGGCATCCTGACCAAGACCGGCAAGGACATCACGCTCTCGAAGATCACCGACGTGAGCTTCCAGCAGACCGTCGTCGACCGGCTCATCCGCTCCGGTTCGCTGCACATCGAGTCGGCCGGCGACAGCCCCGACGAGAACCTCACCAACATCCCGCGCAGCAACGAGGTCCAGCAGCTCATCAACCGCCTCATCGACGAGGACGACCTGCGCCGGCGCACGCACGGTCGTGGCGCGCCCGACGGCCCCGGCTCGGACGCAGCCTTCACCTACGGGGGTGACGGCTACGGCGAGGACACGACGTCGATCCGCCGCCCGGGCGCCGAGCGCCCCGAGCGTCCCGAGCGCCCGGAGCTCGCCGAGGAGCGGCGCCGCCCGCGTGACCTCCGCGACGGCAGCGACCAGCCGCTCTGACCTGTCCCCGACGGGCGCGTGTGGCATCGTCGGGTCATGACCTCCACTGTCGACGAAGCCGGTGTGACCGCGGCCTACCGGGCCGCCCGTGACGAGCTGCTAGGGCTCCGCGGTGATCATGCTCGCGCCGTCCGGGAGTTCGCCTTCCCCGACGTCGGAGACCGCTGGAATTGGGCCGTCGACTGGTTCGACGCCGTGGGCCGTGGCAACGACAGGGCGTGCCTGACCATCGTCGAGCAGGACGAGTCGGCGCAGTCCTACTCCTACGACGAGATGGCACGCCGCTCCGACCAGGTGGCCGCTCGTCTGGCCGCCCTGGGCGTCCGCCGCGGCGACTCGGTGGTCCTCATGCTGGGCAACCAGGTGGAGCTGTGGGAGTCGATGCTCGCCGTCATCAAGCTCGGTGCCGTCGTCATGCCGACGACGACAGCGGCCGGCCCCGGCGACCTCGTCGACCGGATGGAGCGCGGCGCCGCCCGCGCCGTCATCACCAACACGTCCGAGGTGCACAAGTTCGACGACGTGCCCGGGGACTACGTGCGGGTCGCCGTCGGAGGGGCCGACGCGGCCGGGGCCGCCACGGTCGGCTGGGAGGAGTATGCCGCGGCCTTCCACCGCGAGGTCCCCGCGACGGAGCACCCGGGCACGGGGCCCGATGACCGGATGCTGCTCTACTTCACGTCCGGCACGACGAGCCGGCCCAAGCTCGTCGAGCACACCCAGCGCTCCTACCCGGTGGGGCACCTGTCGACGATGTACTGGATCGGGCTGCAACCCGGCGACGTGCACCTCAACATCAGCAGCCCCGGCTGGGCCAAGCACGCCTGGTCGTCGTTCTTCGCCCCCTGGGCCGCCGAGGCGACCGCGTTCGTCTACAACTACAGCCGCTTCGACCCGGCCGCGCTGCTGCGGGTCCTGCGCACGCATCAGGTCACCTCGATCTGCGCGCCGCCGACCGTGTGGCGGATGCTCATCACGAGCGACCTCTCGGGCGGCCCGGGCTCGCTGCGCGAGGTCATCGGCGCCGGTGAGCCGCTCAACCCCGAGGTCATCGCCCAGGTCGACAAGGCGTGGGGCCTGACGATCCGCGACGGCTACGGCCAGACGGAGATGACGGCGGCCGTCGGCAACACTCCCGGCTCCACCGTCAAGCCGGGCTCGATGGGGCGGCCGCTGCCGGGCTGCCCTGTCGTCGTCGTCGACCCGGTCACGAACACCCTTGTCACGGAGGCCGACTCGGAGGGCAACCGCGAGGGCGAGATCTGCCTCGACCTCTCGCAGCACCCCGTGCCGCTCATGACCGGCTACCAGGGCGACGAGCAGCGCAACGCCGACGCGATGGCGGGCGGATACTACCACACGGGCGACGTCGCCTCCGTGGACAGCGACGGCTACATCTCCTTCGTCGGCCGCACCGACGACGTCTTCAAGGCGAGCGACTACAAGATCAGCCCGTTCGAGGTCGAGTCGGTCCTCATCGAGCACCCGGCCGTGGCCGAGGCCGCCGTCGTGCCCTCGCCCGACCCGGTGCGCCTGGCGGTGCCCAAGGCCTACATCGCCCTCGCGCCGGGCCTCGAGCCCGGCGAGGACGTGGCGCGCTCGATCCTCGCCCACGCCCGGGAGAAGCTCCCACCGTGGCAGCGGGTGCGTCGCATCGAGTTCTACGAGCTGCCCAAGACGATCTCCGGCAAGATCCGCCGGGTCGAGCTGCGCGGCCGGGAGAACGAGCTCGACGCGACCGGTGTCGGGCAGCCCGAGCAGGAGTGGCGCGACGAGCAGTTCCCGGAGCTCAAGGGTTGACGGCCGCGCCGGTCGCTTGTGTCGGGGTGGATGAGCCGGGGTCGTCCGACGCGGACGGCAACGGACGCACGGTGGTCTCGTCGATGCGACTGCAGATGCGTTTGGCCGGGTCCGGCTGGTCCAGGCCCGGCTGCTGCACGGCCCCGGCGACCGGCCGGTAGGGGTCGATGCGCGCCCCGCTGATGACCTGGACGTTGTCGTAGGCGGGCCGCCCCTCGAGCAGGTTGCGGAAGGAGTAGCGGGTCAGCGAGGTCAGCTCGCACGACGTGCCGAACTGCGCGATGTCGAACGAGTACGGCTGCCCGTCGAGCTCCTCGCCGGGCCCCTCGGAGTAGTGCGACACGACCCCACCACCGGTGAAGGTGCCGACCTGGATCCGGTTGCCCTCGATCGCGGGGGTGTGCATGTGCCCGTTGACGAGGAGGCGTCCGCGCTCGACCTGCTCGGCGGCATACGGCTCGTGCGTCACGACGACGTCGGGCTCGGGCTGGTCGGCGACGGCCGCGTTGTAGCGGTCGGCCGCGGGCTTCGCCTTCGCCGTCGGGTCGGCGTTGTCGTCGCCGAAGTAGCGGGGGTCGTTGAAGCCGGTGATGCGCAGACCGTGGAACCTCAGCTCCCTCAGCGACCCGGCCGCGTCCTCGAGGAGCACGACGTTCGGGATGCGCGCGAGTCGGGTCAGCACGGCGCGGTCGGCCGCGGACGACTGGTCGTGGTTGCCGCTCGTGAAGATGTACGGGACGCCGAGCGACTGGATGGACGCGTAGAGCCCGGCGGCGTCACCCTCCTGCACGCGGCCGAAGTTGACGAGGTCGCCGCTGTCGACGACGGCGTCCACGTCCTCCTCCTCGATGATGGTGCGCATGAGGGCGTACTGGTTCGCGCCGTGGATGTCGGAGACGAGCAGCAGGCGGGCCGAGGCCGGCTCGTCGACGTTGCCTGCGACGTACTTCTGCTGGAGCGCCTGCGTCACCGCGAGGAGGTTGCGGAAGTAGGGCGTCACCTGGGTGGCGCGCGCCTCGACGTCGGCGAGCAGGCCGGCGTTGCGCTGGACCACGCCGAGGACGCCGCTCGTGCGGTACTCGGCGAACCGGCTCGGCTGGTACGTCAGTGCGATCCCGCCGAACGTGACGACGGTGGCGACGACCATCGCGGAGGCGACGAAGAGCACGTGGTGGCGTCGGGTGTTGCGCTGGCGGATGTAGTGCGAGGCGAGGGCGAGGAGCACGGCGATCGCCGTCGCACCGAGGAGGAAGCGGAGGCCCACGCCGACCCCGGCCTGCAGGACCGCGGACGAGATCTCGTCGAGCGAGGGCTGCAGGGCCCTGATGTCGACGTTGGGTCGGGTGAAGAGGTTGGTGATCTCCTCGCGCACCGCGACCTGTACGTCGACGCCCGGTGCGACGATGGGAGAGGCGAACTGGACGTCGACGTCGCCGACGATGGTGGGCGCGTGCAGCACGGGGGAGTGCCGCGGCACGGGATCGAGGCGCAGGACGGCGCGGTACTGAGACGTCTCTGCGACGGTCGGTGCGAGGTTCGTCGCGGCGACGCCGCCGAGGTAGCACGCCGCGAGCACCGCGAGCCACTTGAGGACGTGCGAGCCCCGGCGCAGCCAGGGGCTGTCGCCGGCCAGCAGGTTCCCCACCTGTCGCATCGCCTCACCCTAACCGGACGCCGACGCCACATCCGGAGCGCGTCGTCCGGCCTGGGATCCGCCAGATCCTCGACCGCTGAGAGGGGTGACCGGCCTCAGCGCTGCGGCTCGACGACGACCTTGAGGCTCGTCGGGTCGTGCGCGAGGGTGTCCAGGGCGTCGCCGTAGCCGGCCAGCGGGAAGCGGTGCGTGATGAGCCCCTCCGTGCGCACGCGACCGGAGCGGAGCATCGCGAGGGACCGCTCCATGCAGTTGACCTGGGCGAAGGAGCCCTTGACGGTCAGCTGGCGGCGGAAGACGTCGTAGGGGCTGAGCGCGACCCGGTCGTCCTCGTCGCACATGCCGTAGACGAAGACCGTGCCGTTGGAGGCGGTGAGGGAGGGCAGCGTCTCGACGACGGAGGAGGCGCCCGTGACGTCGACGGTCACGTCGAAGCCCTGCGGCTGCAGGCCGGCGAGGGCGCGGGCCGTCTCGGCGGCGTCCCGGGTCACGTGGACCACGCGGTCGGCGCCGTAGGAGCGGGCCAGGCCGAGCTTGAACTCGGTCGGGGCGGCCACGGTGACGCGGCCGGCGCCGCCGTGGACGAGGAGCTGGGTGAGCAGCAGACCCGTCGTGCCGGAACCGACGACGAGCACGTCGGCGCCGGGTCGCAGGCCGAGGACGTCCATGCCGTGCACGGCGCAGGCGAGGGGCTCGGCGAAGACGGCCACGTCGAGCGGCAGGTCGTCGGCGGCATACACCTTGTGCCCGGGGCTGACGAGGGAGCCGGCGAAGCCGCCGGGGGCGTTGACGCCGAGGGAGCGGAACCGCTCGCAGAAGAGTGCGTCGCCGCGCGAGCAGGCGGCGCACCGACCGCAGGCGGACGCGTTGTCGACGACGACGCGCTGACCGACGTGGACGTGCTCGACGCCCTCGCCGACCTCGCGCACCGATCCGACGCTCTCGTGCCCCGGCGTCAGCGGGAAGCTGGCGAAGAAGCCGCCGTCGTGCAGGTGCAGGTCGGTGCCGCAGACCCCGGCGAGCTCGACGTCCACGACGACCTCGCCGACGGCGGCTGCGGGGGTCGGGACCTCACGCAGGTCGAACCGGCGCGGCGCGTCGTAGACGACGGCCCGCGTCACAGGTACTGGCCGGTGGGTCCGGGCTCGCCCGGCTGGTGATCGCCCGTGTGCACGCCGGGGGGCGTGCCGTAGGCGGCGCCCGGGCCGGGCGGCAGGGCACGCATCTGCTGGAGCTGCTGCTGCGCCGCCATCTGCTGTGCGACCAGTGCGGTCTGGATGCCGTGGAAGAGGCCCTCGAGCCAGCCGACGAGCTGAGCCTGGGCGATGCGCAGCTCGGCATCCGTCGGGGAGTCGTCGCGGAAGGGCAGGGCGATCCGGTCGAGCTCGGCGACGAGCTCGGGTGCGAGGCCGTCCTTGAGCTCCTCGATGGACTGGTGGTGCACGTCGGCGAGGCGGCGGCGCCCGGCCTCGTCGAGCGGTGCGTTGCGGACCTCCTCGAGCAGCTGTTTGATCATCGACCCGATGCGCATGACCTTGGCCGGCTCCTCGACGAGGTCCGCCGGGTTGGTGCGCTCACGCTCGCGGCGCTCGTCCTGACCCCTGCCACGGCCGTCCTCGCCCTCGGTGTGCTGGTCGTCGCCGGGGGCGTTCGCGACACCCATGCCGTCAGGCGTCAGGACGACGATGCGCGGGTCGTCGCGGGTGGAGTCGGTGTCGGTGCCCTGGCCCTGTCGGCTCGCGTCGTCACTCATGCGCTCCATCCTGCCTCAAGCCATCCGGGCCTGGGCGCGCCCGTCAGGTCGCGCTGGCGGTGGCGAACCAGGGGTGGTGCAGGTCGTGGTAGCTGACGTCGCTCATCAAAGCCGTCATCTCGTCCATGTCCTGCTGCGCGTCCGGCGGTGGGCTCTTCTGCTCGCCCTCGCGGGCCGCGGCCTCGGTGCGGAACGACATCGTCTGCGTGAAGAAGCCGTCCGCGTCGATGGCGATGGTGCCGCCGATGATGTCGGGTCGGGCTTCCTGGAGCATGTCCATCGGCTGCTCCATCATGTGGCGGAAGCGCTCCGGGTCGCTGAGCCGACCCTGGATGACCTGGACGAAGCCCGCGTCGTCGGCGCCTCCGTCGAGCATCATCGTCACGTCGTCGCAGTCGTGGAAGCTCGCGTCGCCGTCGAGGTGACGAGCCGTCTCCTCCCACCAGGCACCTTGCTCCGGCCGGGCCGAGTTCGCCTCGGCAGAGGCTCGTGAGTCGAACCGGACGACGCCCACGAACTCGTTGTCGTCGGTGATGCCGTACGTCCCGCCGAGCCAGCCGGTCGCGCCCGGCTCGAGCTCCTCGGTCCACCGGTCCATCTGGCGGTGGAGTGCGTCGGCGTCGGTGCACCGACCCTGTATGACCTGGATGAACACGGTGAACCTCCGTCGGGATGGGGGGCCGCTTCGAGCCGAAGTGGTCCATCGACCGACGGTACGCCGGTGCAGGCGGCCCGTCACCGGACGAGTCCGACACGGCCGGATCGTTCCGTCCGAGAAGGGTGTTCGCCGCCCCTCACGCGGCTCAGGTGGTGAGCTGTTCAGGTGGTGAGGAGGATCTTGCCGATGTGACCTGACGCCTCCATCTCGCGATGTGCCTCGGCGGCGTGCTCGAGCGGGTGTCGGGAGTGGATGACGGGGCGCACGGCGCCCGCCTCGACGAGCGGCCACACGTGCTCCCGGACGGCGGCGACGATGGCCGCCTTCTCCGTGACGGGGCGGGCCCGCAGCGACGTGGCGATGACGGCGCCGCGCTTGGCGAGGAGCGTGCCCATGTCGAGCTCGCCCGTGCGGCCGCCCATGAGGCCGATGGTGACGAGCCGGCCGTTCGTGGCCAGGACGTCGACGTTGCGGGCGAGGTACTTCGCTCCCATGTTGTCGAGGATGACGTCGGCGCCGTGGCCGTTCGACAGCTCGCGCACGCGCTCGACGAAGTCCTCCTCGCGGTAGTTGACGAGGATCTCCGCGCCGAGGTCGCGGCACACGTCGAGCTTGGCCTGGCTGCCTGCGGTGACGGCGACGTGGGCCCCGACCGCCTTGGCCAGCTGGATGGCCATGGTGCCGATGCCGGAGCTGCCGCCGTGGACGAGCAGCACCTGGCCTGGCTGGATGTTGGCGACGAGGAAGACGTTGGACCACCCGGTGCACGTCACCTCGGGCAGGCCGGCGGCGTCGACGAGCGAGACACCGCGCGGCACGGGCAGCACTTGCTCCACCGGCGCCACCACGCGCTCGGCGTAGCCGCCGCCGTCGAGGAGGGCACAGACCTCGTCACCGACCTGCCAGTCCTCGACGCCGTCACCGATTGCCGCGATCCGGCCGCTCACCTCGAGGCCGGGGTACTCCGACGCGCCGGGAGGCGGTGGGTAGTGGCCGAGCCGTTGCATGACGTCGGCCCGGTTGACGCCTGCGGCCACGACGTCGATGAGCACCTGCCCGGCCTGCACCTCGGGGTCGGGCACCTCGTCGAGGACGAGGCTGTCGGCGTCTCCAGGTTCGGGGATCGTGATGGCGCGCATGGGTGCGAGCCTATTGACCAGCAGCCCCGACGCGAACGAGGACCCCACCGGTCGCTGACGCGTCCCGGTTGACGTGCCACACGTGGCCGGCACCGACGATGACCCCGTCCGGCCCCAGCCGTGTCCCCTCGTCGATAGCGACACCGCTCGGCGCCAGCCCTGCCGCGACCACGGCGACGACCCGTGACACGTTGCCACGCTGGGCCGCGTGCACGTCGACGGCCCCCGGCACCAGGCCGATCCCGTCGACCACGGCCACGGCGTCGAGACCCTCGTTGCTGTCCTCCGGGCACACCGGCACCCCGTCGAGCCGCCAACCGCCGATCACCGCGTGGGAGCCGGCAATGGCAGCGCCCGCGGAGAACCCGGCATACGGCATACCCGCGGAGACCAGCGAGCGGATCCGGGGGTAGGCACCCGCGAGCGCCGCGTGGTACTCCGGCGTGGGGCCGCCACCGACGAACAGACCGTCGATCCCGTCGAGCGCGCCGTGGTCGAACGGGGTTCCGTCAGCCACCCGCTCGACCACGAGCTCGTGCCCGCCGACGAGACCGAGCGTGTGGAGGTACCTCTCGTGGTAGTCGAGCGACTCGGCGTCGGTCCCCATGACGACGAGCAGGAGGCGTGGGGTCGCGCCGGCGCGGCGGGCGGCCGCCTCGACGAACCCGCCGTAGAGCGTGGGGGCGAGGGCGTCGTCCCAGCCACCGCCGACGAGATGGACATCCATGTGGGCACCCTAGGAGACGCGAGCGCTCACGGGGACTCGGTGGGGGTCTGCGGGACCCGCCGGCGAGGCCCTACGCCGTTCGGGGGGCTGAGCCGGCGCGCGATGTCGTCGGCCCCCAGCCGGGCCCGGGCCACCAGCTCTGCCACCTGCTCGGCGCCGGCCTCCGCGGTGCGGAGCGTCAGCGCGATCGCGGCGAGCGGCCGGCCGGCCCGGTCGAGCACGGGCACGGCCACCGATGACAGGTCGGCCGTCACGGTGCCCTCCTCGCGGGCGTAGCCGTCGGTGCGTGTCCGGGTGAGCAGACTGCGGAGCTCGGCGAGTGACCGCGGCCCACCACCGCTGCGCTGCACGAAGGAGGCGCGGTCGGGGTAGAGCGCGCGCACCTGCGTCGCGGGGAGCGCCGACAGCATGGCCAGGCCGCTCGCCGTGAGGTGCGCGGGAAGTCGCACGCCGACGTCGGTGACGAGCATCGGCTGCCCGGGCGCGCGTTCCTCGAGGAGGTAGATGACGTCGCGCCCGTCGAGCGTGGCGAAGTGGGCGTTGCGTCCGCACTGGTCGACGAGCCGGCGCATCGCGGCACGGGCGACCCGCGCGAGGGGCGCCTGCCGCTGGTAGGCCGACCCCAGCTCGTAGGCCGCCTGGCCGAGCCCGAAACGCCGCTCCTCCACGTAGTGGGTGACGTAGCCACGCCCGTGCAGCACCTTGAGCAGGTGGTAGACCGAGCTGCGGGGCAGGCCGAGGTCGCGCGCGATGGACGCGGCGGGCACCGGCTCGGCGTGACGGGAGAGGTGCTCGAGGACGTCGAGGGCGTTGGCGGCGGCCGGGGCGTTGGACACGTGGGGTCCCTCCTGTCCGTGGCGACAACGTCTCACATCCGAGACAATTGTCCCCCTTCGCGGGCCGACGCGCCAGTCGTTCAGCGGTTCGATGGATCCATGAACGCAGCACCAGCCACAGTCGCCGCCTCCGTCGCGGCCACCGTCACGGTCGGCACCGCTCCGCTCTCCCTCGACGACGTCGTGGCCGTCGCCCGCCAGGGCGCCCGGGTCGAGCTCGCCGCCGAGGCCGAGGCCGAGATCGTGCGCAGCCGCGAGGTCATCGAGGACCTCGCCCACGACACGGTCGCCCACTACGGCGTCTCGACGGGCTTCGGCGCGCTCGCGACCCGCCACATCCCGGTGGCGCTGCGCGCCCAGCTGCAGCGCTCGCTCGTGCGGTCGCACGCCGCCGGCGCCGGCCCCGAGGTCGAGCGCGAGGTCGTGCGCGCCCTCATGCTGCTGCGGCTGTCGACCCTCGCGACCGGCCGCACCGGCGTCCGGCTCGAGACCGCCCGGGCGTATGCCGCCCTGCTGAGTGCCGGCATCACCCCGGTCGTGCACGAGTACGGCTCGCTCGGCTGCTCCGGCGACCTCGCCCCGCTGGCCCACTGCGCTCTCGCCATCATGGGTGAGGGGCCGGTTCGGCTCGCGGACGGCACCCTGACCGATGCGGCAGCTGCGTTGCAGGACAACGGGATCGAGCCTGTCGTCCTCGCCGAGAAGGAGGGCCTGGCCCTCATCAACGGCACTGACGGCATGCTCGGCATGCTCGTCCTCGCGATCCACGACCTGCGCCACCTGCTCAAGGTCGCCGACGTCTCCGCCGCGATGAGCGTCGAGGGACTGCTCGGCACCGACGACGTCTTCGCGCCGGACCTCCACGCGCTGCGCCCCCAACCGGGCCAAGGTGCGTCGGCCGCGAACATCCGTGCTGTCATGGCCGGTTCGCCGATCCGCGAGTCGCACCGCACCGAGGCGTGCACGCGGGTGCAGGACGCCTACTCCCTGCGCTGCGCACCGCAGGTGCACGGCGGTGCCCGCGACACCATCGAGCACGCCGCGCGCGTGGCGGCCGCCGAGCTCGCCTCCGCCGTCGACAACCCCGTCGTGACGCCGGACGGCCGCGTCGAGTCCAACGGCAACTTCCACGGGGCACCCGTGGCCTACGTGCTCGACTTCCTCGCCATCGTGGCGGCCGACGTCGCGTCGATGGCCGAGCGCCGCACCGACCGGTTCCTCGACCAGGCCCGCAGCCAGGGTCTGCCGCCGTTCCTCGCCGACGACCCCGGCGTCGACTCGGGCCTCATGATCGCGCAGTACACCCAGGCGGCGATGGTCTCGGAGATGAAGCGCCTCGCGGTCCCCGCATCGGTCGACTCCATCCCGAGCTCGGCCATGCAGGAGGACCACGTGTCGATGGGCTGGTCCGGGGCCCGCAAGCTGCGGCGCTCGGTCGACGCGCTCGGCCGCGTCCTGGCCATCGAGGTGATGACGGCCGCGCGCGGCATCCAGCTGCGGGCCCCGCTCGAGCCCGGCCCTGCGGGTGCAGCCGTCATCGCCGCCCTCGGTGCGCGGACCGACGCCGCCCCGGGGCCGGACCGCTTCCTGGCCCCGGACATCGAGGGCGCCTGCGCGGCCGTGACCGACGGCGACGTCCTCGCCGCGGCCGAGTCCGTCACCGGCCCCCTCCGCTGACCGTCGAAAGGCCAAACTTTGCGGCCCCGGCCCGTCGAGAGGCCAAAGCATGCGACACGAACTGGCCTCTCGACGACGACGAGGCCGCAAGAAATGGCCTCTCGACGGTTGGGGACGAGGGGCCGGTGAGCCGGGCACACGGCATACCCGAGCACTGTGATGAACGAGAAGGGAACTGACATGGAAGGTGCACGACCCGTCCGCGCGGCACGCGGGACGACCCTGACGGCGCAGTCGTGGGCCACGGAGGCCCCGCTGCGGATGCTCATGAACAACCTCGACCCCGAGGTGGCCGAGCGCCCGGACGACCTCGTCGTCTACGGCGGCACCGGCCGCGCGGCGCGCGACTGGAAGTCCTTCGACGCGATGGTCCGCACGCTCACCACGCTCAAGCAGGACGAGACGATGCTCGTCCAGTCGGGTCGTCCCGTCGGCGTCATGCAGACGCACGAGTGGGCGCCGCGCGTCCTCATCGCCAACTCCAACCTCGTCGGCGACTGGGCGACCTGGCCGGAGTTCCGCCGGCTCGAGCACCTCGGGCTGACGATGTACGGCCAGATGACCGCGGGCTCGTGGATCTACATCGGCACGCAGGGCATCGTCCAGGGCACCTACGAGACGTTCGCCGCCGTCGCCGAGAAGAAGTTCGGCGGCACCCTCGCCGGCACGCTCACGCTCACCGGCGGCTGCGGCGGCATGGGGGGCGCGCAGCCGCTCGCCGTCACCCTCAACGACGGCGCGTGCCTCATCGTCGACGTGGACCCGGCCCGGCTCCAGCGGCGCGTCGAGCACCGCTACCTCGACGAGGTCGCGAAGGACCTCGACGACGCGATCGACAAGGCCCTGGCGGCCAAGCGCGAGCGCCGGGGCTGGTCCGTCGGTGTCGTGGGCAACGCCGCCGAGGTCTTCCCCGAGCTGCTCCGCCGCGGCGTCGAGATCGACATCGTGACCGACCAGACCTCGGCGCACGACCCGCTCAGCTACCTGCCGGAAGGCGTCGAGCTCGCCGACTGGGCCGAGTACGCCGAGAAGAAGCCCGAGGACTTCACCGACCGCGCCCGCGCCTCGATGGCCAGGCACGTCAAGGCCATGGTCGAGTTCCAGGACGCCGGGGCCGAGGTCTTCGACTACGGCAACTCGATCCGCGACGAGGCCCGCCAGGGCGGCTACGACCGCGCCTTCGAGTTCCCCGGCTTCGTGCCGGCCTACATCCGGCCGCTCTTCTGCGAGGGCAAGGGGCCGTTCCGCTGGGCCGCACTCTCGGGCGACCCCCGTGACATCGCCGCCACCGACAAGGCCGTGCTCGAGCTCTTCCCCGACAACGACCGCCTCCACAAGTGGATCCGCGGGGCCCAGGAGCGGATCGCCTTCCAAGGCCTGCCTGCCCGGATCTGCTGGCTCGGCCACGGCGAGCGCGACAAGGCCGGTCTGAAGTTCAACGAGATGGTGCGCACGGGCGAGATCTCGGCGCCGGTCGTCATCGGTCGCGACCACCTCGACAGCGGTTCGGTCGCCTCGCCCTACCGCGAGACCGAGTCGATGGCCGACGGCTCCGACGCCATCGCCGACTGGCCGCTGCTCAACGCCCTGGTCAACACGAGCTCCGGCGCGAGCTGGGTCTCCATCCACCACGGTGGCGGCGTGGGCATCGGCCGCAGCCTGCACGCCGGCCAGGTCTCGCTCGCCGACGGCACCGACCTCGCGGCACAGAAGCTCGCGCGCGTCCTGACCAACGACCCCAGCATGGGCGTCATCCGCCACGTCGACGCCGGCTACGACATCGCCGACCGGGTCGCGCACGAACGTGGTGTCCGCATCCCGATGCAGGAGGGCTGAGAGCCCGTATGCCGTCCCGCTCGTTCGAGGTGGGGCGCGGCCATCCGTGACCGCCACCCACGTCGAGCCCACGTCGAGCCCACGTCGAGCCCACGTCGAGCCCAGGTCGAGCCCGGAGGCGGGAAGGGTCGCGGGTCGGCTCACCGAGGGCGGCGCACCCGGATCGTGCCCTTCGCGTGGTCGGGGTCGATGACCCGCCCGCCCTGGGTGATCTCGGCGCGTCCAGCGGCAACGAGCCGTCGGGCCGCCGAGCGGGCCGGCTCGAGCAGCTTCTCCCAGCCCGCACCGCCGACGGCTCGAGCCACCTCGGTCGGGTCGACGGAGGCCGAGTCGGCCCCTTCCGCGAGCAACGACTCCAGGGTGTCCTGCAGCTGCAGGTCGACCTGGGTGAGGCCGTGCTTGCGGCAGTTGTCGGAGCACCACCGCACGGAGTCCCAGTCGCGCTGCCACGCCTTGCGCCACGTGATCGTGCGGCCGCATCGAGCGCACGGTTTGGTGGGCAGCGGGGTGCGTGACATGAGCACAGTGTGCGCCCTGCGGGCCGCGGGCCCGTCAACGGTCCTTGCGGACCTCCTCGTCGGAGATGTCGGCGACGGTCGCATCGAACAGCCTGATGACGTCGTCGCCGTTCACCGTCAGGCCGATCCCGTGACCGCCGCCACCGAGCGAGATGCGGCGCCCGACGAGGTGGCTGTCGGCGATGACCGGCAGGCGCGCGGCCGAGCCGAAGGGCGTGATCGTGCCGCGCTCGTAGCCGGTGACGGCCTTGGCCGCGGCGGCGTCGGGCATCGAGATGCGGTTGGTGCCGAGCAGGGCCCGCACCTTGGCCCACGAGAACGTCCGGTCACCGGGCACGAGGACGAAGACGTGGTCGTCCTCCGCCCGGCGCACGACGAGGGTCTTGATGAGGTCACGCGGCTCGATGCCGCGGGCGGCGGCCGCCTCCTCGAGACTCGACACCCGCCCGTGCCGGGTCACCGTGTGCTCGATGCCCGCCGCGAGGACCGCGTCGACCGCGGGCGTGTGGATCGTCGGTTCCGAGCCCGAGTCACTACGCTCGGCGGTGTCATCGAGGTCAGGATCCATGGGACAGAGCCTAGTTACGGAGCCGGACGCACGTGCCGGCGTTGCGAGGAGTGGTGATCGAGGTGACGACGAGCTTCGACCGGATGTGGGCTGATCTCGAGCCCGTCGGTCGCGACCCGAGGACGGGCGGCTACCGCCGCTACGCGTGGACCCGGACCGACCACGACCTGCGGGAGTGGTTCGCCGCCGAGTGCCTGGCACGCGGCCTGGACCTCGTCGAGGACCGCGCCGGCAACCAGTGGGGCTGGTGGGGCGATCCCGACACGACGCCGGGCGTCGTCATCGGCTCGCACCTCGACTCGGTGCCCGACGGGGGCGCGTTCGACGGCCCGCTCGGCGTCGTCACGGCGTTCGCGACCGTCGACGCGCTGCGCGCGGGGGGCGTAGAGCCGGACGTGCCGCTCGGTGTCGTCAACTTCGTCGACGAGGAGGGGGCGCGCTTCGGCATCGCCTGCGCGGGCTCGCGCATCATCACCGGTGCCCTCGAAGCCGACCGGGCCCGCTCGCTGACGGACGCGGACGGCGTCTCGATGGCGCAGGCGTGGGAGCGCGCCGGCCGCGACCCGGTGACCCTCGGCCGTGACGACGAGGCCGTGCGTCGCGTCGGCAGGTTCGTCGAGCTGCACGTCGAGCAGGGCAAGGCTCTGGCGCTCGCCCCCGACGGCGGCGAGGACCTCGCCGATCCCGCACGTGCCGTCGCCATCGGCACCGACATCTGGCCGCACGGCCGCTGGCGCATCGACATCCCGGGTGAGGCCAACCACGCCGGCACGACCCGCATCCCCGACCGTCGGGACGCGATGATCGGCCTCGCCACCGTCATCCAGAGCGCCCGGTCGTATGCCGTCGCGCTGGGCTCGGTGGCCACCGTCGGCAAGGTCGACGTCATCCCGGGCGGCGTCAACGCGATCCCGAGCCACGTCACGGCCTGGCTCGACGCACGCGGCCGCACCGAGCACGTCGTGCACGCGACGGTCGATGCCGTGTCGTCGGAGGCGAGCCGGCTGGGCGCGACCACGACCTCGGAGTCGTGGACGCCGACCACCACCTTCGACGCCGACCTCGTCGGCACGCTGCGTGCGGTCCTGCCCGATGCGCCCCTGCTCGGCACCGGCGCGGGGCACGATGCAGGCATCCTCGCGACGCACGGGGTGCCGAGCGCGATGCTGTTCGTCCGCAACCCCACGGGAGTCTCACACTCCCCGGCGGAGCTCGCGCGGGTGGACGACTGCCACCATGGGGTCACGGCCCTCACCGCCGTCGTGACCGAGCTGTGCACAGGGAAGGACCCCGAGTCGATGAGCGACGTCCGATGACCGCGTTCTGGTGCGAGAGCGCCTGGCTGACGGGAGGTTTGGCGCGACGGGTCCGTCTTGTGACGCAGGACGGCCTGCTCAAGGACGTGCTCGTCGACGCCGACCCCGAGCCCGACGACGTCCGCCTCCCCGGGGTGACGCTGCCCGGCATGGCCAACGCGCACAGCCACGCCTTCCACCGCGCCCTGCGCGGGCGCGTCAACGGCGGTGGCGGCAACTTCTGGAGCTGGCGCGAGCAGATGTATGCCGCCGCGGAGCAGCTCAACCCGGACACGTACTTCGCGCTCGCGCGGGCTGCCTTCGCCGAGATGGTGCAGGCCGGCATCACGGTCGTGGGCGAGTTCCACTACGTCCACCACCGTCCGGGCGGCCACCCCTACGGTGACCCGAACGCCATGGGTCTCGCGGTGCGCCAGGCGGCGGACGAGGCCGGCATCCGGCTGACGCTGCTCGACACGTGCTACCTCGAGGGCGGCCTCAACGGCGGTGGTCACGTCGACCTGCACCCCGGCCAGCGCCGCTTCAGCGACGGCACCGTCGAGGCCTGGGCCGAGCGCATGTCGGCGCGGCGCCTCGAGACCGACCGGGTGCGTCTCGGCGCGGCGATCCACTCCGTCCGCGCGGTCAGGCGCGCCGACCTGCCGCGCGTGGTCGAGGCGGCAGGTGACCTGCCGCTGCACGTGCACCTGTCGGAGCAGCACGGCGAGAACCTCGCCTGCCAGATGTTCTACGGGGCCAGCCCGACCCAGCTGCTCGACGAGGCCGGCGCCCTCGGCGCCCACTCGACGGCCGTGCACGCCACGCACCTCGAGGACCGCGACATCGACCTCCTCGGCGGCACGGGCACGGGCGCGTGCTTCTGCCCGACGACCGAGCGCGACCTCGCTGACGGCATCGGTCCGGCCCGGGCCCTCCACGACGCCGGCAGCCCGCTCTCGCTCGGCTCCGACCAGCACGTCGTCATCGACCCGTTCGAGGAGCTGCGTGGTCTCGAGATGCACGAGCGGCTCGTCACCAACGAGCGCGACCGCTTCTCGGCCAACGACCTGCTCCTCGCGGCCTCCTTCAACGGCTACCGGTCGCTCGGCTGGACTGACGGAGGCCACCTGAGCAAGGGCGCGCTCGCCGACTTCGTCACGGTGCGCACCGACACGGTCAACACGGCGGGAGCCGCGCACGACCAGATCCTCTACGCGTGCGTCGCGTCCGACGTGTCGACCGTCGTCGTCGGCGGCGACGTCGTCGTCAGCGACGGGCACCACCGGATGGGCGACGTCGGGCGGATGCTCGTCAGCGCCATCGAGCGCGTCGCGGGAGGGGTCCCGGCGTGAGCCTGCTCCTGACGGGCATCACGGAGCTGACGACGAACGACCCGGCCCGCGGTGACGGCGCCGCCGACCCCGGCGACGCCCTCCTCGGCATCGTCCGCGACGCTGCCCTCGTCGTGTCCGCCGACGGTGAGATCGAGTGGGTGGGCCCGGCGGCCCAGGCTCCCGACGCCGACGACCACCGCCACCTCGGCGGTCGCGCGGTCATCCCGGGCTTCGTCGACTCGCACACGCACCTCGTCTTCGCCGGCGACCGTTCGGCGGAGTTCGCCGCGCGCATGACGGGCACGCCCTACGACGGCGGCGGCATCGCGGTGTCGGTCGCGGCCACCCGCGCCGCGAGCGACGACGACCTCCGCGCCCGCGTGGCCGCCCGCGTCGCCGAGATGCGCGCCCAGGGCACGACGACGGTCGAGATCAAGAGCGGCTACGGCCTGACCCTCGACGACGAGCTCCGCAGCCTCCGCATCGCGCGCGAGCTCACCCCGCACACCACGTTCCTCGGCGCCCACGTCGTGCCCGGCGAGTACGCGACGCAGCGGGCGGCCTACGTCGACCTCGTGACGGGCCCCATGCTCGACGCGGTCGTCGCCGACGGTCCCACGTCCCTGGCCGAGAGCATCGACGTCTTCTGCGAGCCGCACTCGACGCACGCCTTCGACGGCGACGAGTCGCGCACGATCCTCGAGGCCGGTCGCGCCGCGGGTCTCGCCCTGCGCGTCCACGGCAACCAGCTCGGACACGGGCCGGGCGTACGGCTGGCCTGCGAGCTCGGGGCGCGCAGCGTCGACCACTGCACCTACCTGCGCGATGCCGACGTCGACGCTCTCGTCGCGGCGCGTGGCACGACCGTCGCGACGCTGCTGCCCGGGGTCGAGTTCTCGACGCGCTCGCCGTACCCGGACGCGCGGGCGCTCATCGACGCCGGCGTCGACGTGGCGCTCGCCTCGGACTGCAACCCCGGCACCTGCTACTCCTCGTCGATCCCCTTCGCGATCGCCCTCGCGGTCCGTGAGATGGGGATGACGCCCGCCGAGGCGCTGCACGCCGCGACCGCCGTGTCGGCGCGCTCGCTCGGCCTCGACCGCCGGGTCGCACCCGGGCAGCCCGCCGAGCTGGCCGTCATCGACGCGCCGAGCCACCTGCACCTCGCCTACCGGGCCGGGGTGCCGATCGTCCGCGCCCTGGACCTCTAGGAGCCGGCCGCGTCGTCGGCCGGGTGCTCGCAGCGCAGCACCGAACCGGGGCCGGGATGGATGATCCCGGTGTGGCCGTCGGACCACTCCACGACGTAGGGCGGGGCGCCGCCCTCGCCCTTCACCTCCCGGATGGTCCCCTCGCGCGTGCTCTGACCGACGTGCTCCGCGGCCATCGTGATGCGGTCACCGACCCGTGCCTCCATGGCACACCTCCTCGCGCTCGGGTTTCACTCCAAGGAGACCACCTTCGGGCGCGGACGGGAAGGTCTTCCCGGCCCCAGGCATACGAGACGTCGTCGAGCACGCGCTCGTGGACCCGCGGCGGCGCGACGCGCTGGACCGCTCGCCCGTGCGACCACGGTCTGACGACCCGACTCCCGGCGCCCTCGTAGGCTTCGGGGCGTGAGTGAGGGGAACGTCTACGACTGGCTGCAGCGCCGACCGATGCTGCTCGACGTCCCGCTCGCTGTCGTCCTCGCGCTGCTCAGCCTCGTCGTCCTCGGTGAGGGCCAGGGCATCGGGTGGGCCGTCGTGGGCCTGTCGGACCTCGCGCTCATCTGGCGCCGATCCCGTCCGGCCATGGCCTTCGCGGTCGTCAGCGTCGTCCTGGCCCTGCGGGTCATCCCGACGAGCAACCTGCTGCCCGGCGACATCGCCTTCCTCGTCGCGCTCTACTCGCTCGCCGCCTACGACCGGCGCCGCGGCGTGCGTCTGGCCGGCCTCGGCGTGGCCGCGCTCGGCTCGGCCATCGCCGGGGCGCGGTTCAGCGCCGCGAGCGGACGTGTGCCCGGGGCCGGCGAGTTCCTCTTCACCTTCCTCGCCTGCGCCGCGGCCTCGCTCGCGGCGTGGGCCCTCGGCGACCTCAAGCGGGCCCGCCTCCAGCGCCTTGCCGACCTCCGGGACCGCGCCGAGCGGGTCGAGCGCGAGCGCGAGCAGGAGCTGCGGCTCGCCGCCCAGCAGGAGCGCGCAGCCATCGCCCGTGAGATGCACGATGTCGTGGCGCACGCGCTGTCCGTCATCGTCGTGCAGGCCGACGGCGCCGCGTATGCCGCCGAGCGCAGCCCCGAGGGTGCGCTCGCCCGGTCGGTGGGCGCGCTGGGGACCATCGGGTCGACAGCCCGTGACGCCCTGACCGAGACCCGCCGCCTCGTGGGAGTCCTGCGCGATCCGGACTCGGGCGTCGAGCTGGCGCCGACCGGTGGCGTCTGCGAGCTCGACGACCTCGTCGCCGGCGTGCGCGCGGCCGGGGTGCCGGTGGCCCTGACGGTCCGGGGCGCGGAGCGCAGCCGATCCGTGGGCCTGGACCTCGCGGCATACCGCGTGGTCCAGGAGTCCCTGACCAACGTCATCAAGCACGCCGGGTCGGGCGCGTCCGCCGTCGTCGACGTCGAGCAGACCGACGAGGTGCTGCGCATCGTCGTGAGCGACGACGGCGTCGGCGCACGCAGCGTCGACGACGGTCGCGGCCACGGGCTGCCCGGCATGCGCGAGCGGGTCGCCGTGCACGGCGGCACCCTCACCGCGGGGCCGCGAGCGGGTGGCGGCTTCGAGGTGCGCGCGACGATGCCGACGAAGGGGGAGCGGTGACCGAGGTGATGAGCGAGCGGTCGACGGACCGGGCGACCCGGGTGATGATCGTCGACGACCAGGCGCTCGTGCGCGCGGGCTTCCGCATGGTGCTCGACGCGGAGCCCGACATCGACGTGGTCGCCGAGTGCGCCGACGGGCTGGCTGCCCTCGACGCGCTGCCCGGCCGTGACGTCGACGTCGTGCTCATGGACATCCGGATGCCCCGGCTCGACGGCATCGAGGCGACCCGGCGGGTCGTCGAGCGCGGCGACACCCCGAAGGTGCTCGTCCTGACGACCTTCGACCTCGACGAGTACGTCTACGCAGCCCTGCGTGCGGGCGCGGCCGGCTTCCTGCTCAAGGACGCCGGACCGTCGGAGCTGCTCGCGGCGATCCGCGCGGTGCACACCGGTGACGCCGTCGTCGCCCCGGGACCGACCCGCCGGCTGCTCGACCGCTTCCTGCCCGTGCTCGTGGATCCCGTCGAACCGACCGCGCTGGAGCAGCTCGACGTGCTGACCGAGCGCGAGCGCGAGGTGCTCGAAGCGGTGGGCAAGGGGCTCAACAACACCGAGATCGCCGCGACCCTCTACGTCGCCGAAGCCACCGTCAAGACGCACATCGGCCGCATCCTCGCCAAGCTCGGACTGCGTGACCGGGTGCAGATGGTCGTGCTGGCCTACGAGACGGGGCTGGTCCGCGTCGGGGACGCCTGACTCGTCGGCCGTGGGCAAGGTGCGAGGCGCACCGGCACGCCGGGCAGCACCGGCACGCCTGGCGGCACCGGCACGCCTGGCGGCACCGGCACGCCCGGTGGGACTGCCAGAGCGGGCGTCAGTTCGCCGCCCGGTCGATGGCCCTCCTGAGGAGGAACTCCGACCGGCGCCTGGTGCGGGCGATCTTGGCGTAGGCCTTCCTGTCCGTCGGGGAGAGGGTCTCCTCCTCGAGGCGCTCCGGCAGGTGGCCCGCCGAGTTGCGGTAGTAGGTCGCCGCACCCCGTTCAGCCGCGACACGGGCCGCCGAGATGAGCATCGAGGACAGCGCGGTGAAGAGGATGACGTCGCGGGTGCGCTCCCGCTCGTAGTCGCCCTTGACCGGGACGCTGCGTCCCGTTGCGAGCTTCCAGCTCCGCTGCGCGACGTCGGTCGCCACCTTCGTCGCGAGGACGGTCGAGCCGATGCTGAGGATCCTCCAGACAGGGCCGCCGGCCGGGGTGTGCTTCGTCCGGTCGGCCTTGGCCGCGGCCGTGGAGACCGCCTTCTTCGTGTCCTTGGAACCCATGCTGTGACTGTACCCATGCCGCCCGGAGTAGAGTCACCCCGACAACTGCATAGCACCACCCGTTCATCACGACAGGGGAGCGCCCTCGAGCGCTGAGAGTGCGGCAGCCAGACGGCCGAGCCGCAGACCCTCGAACCTGCTCCGGTTAGCACCGGCGAAGGAAGTCGGTATTTCTCAGGCCACCGCACGGCACACGTCAACGACGTGTCCCGATCGGCTGGCTTCCCCCAGGTATCCACACGTATCCACTGGAACCCGGGAGACACACCATGTCCAAGACCATCACCGCGAGCGGTCCGTTGACCCGCTGGCGCACCATCGACCTGCTCACCTGCGCCTTCCTCGGGGTCGCCTTCGGCGTCGCCTACTGGGCCTGGGGGCTGGTCTACTCCGTCCCGTCGGAGGCCGTGTCCGCGCCCTTTCCGCCCCTCGGCGCCCTCTTCAACTGGCCCTGGCTCGTCGCCGGCATCGTCGGCATGCTCATCATCCGGCGCCCCGGTGCGGCCGTCTTCACCGAGCTGCTCGCCGCCATCGTGTCCGCGCTCATCGGTACGCAGTGGGGCCTGACCACGCTCGTCTCGGGTCTCGTCCAGGGCCTCGGCGTCGAGCTCGGCTTCGCCGTCTTCGGGTATGCCGTCTACAGCTGGGGCCCGCTGCTGCTCGGCGGCTTCCTCGCCGGCGCGTTCGAGGCCGTCTACGAGTGGTACTCCTACTGGACCGACTGGGCCTGGGACTACAAGGTCGCCTACCTCTTCCTGCTCGGCGGCTCGGTGGCCGTCTTCGGCTCGCTCCTCGCCGTCGCCCTGACGCGTGTCCTCGCCGCGGCCGGAGCGCTCAACCCGTTCCCGCCGGGCCAGGAGCTCCGCGAGCAGCGCGCCGTCTGACCCGCACGAGGTGAGTCCTCCGGTGGAGACGAGGCACGAGAACGCCTCCCGTGACGCCGCCCGGGAGCCCGGCGGCCTCTCGGTGCAGGTGCGCGACCTGACGTGGCGACCCTTCGGGCGCTCCCGTCCGGTCCTCGACGGCCTCGACCTCACTGTCGAGCCCGGCGAGCGGGTGCTGCTCGCCGGGCCGAGCGGGTCGGGCAAGTCGACGCTGCTCCGGGCCGTCGCCGGCCTGCTGCTGACCGCCGACGCCGGTGACCTGTCGGGCACGGTGACCGTGGGCGGCCTTGGGCCACAGGACGTTCCGGGTTCGGTGGGCCTCGTGCTGCAGGACCCGGGGGCGGGCGTCGTCGCGTCGAGCATCGGCCGTGACGTCGCCTTCGGTCTCGAGAACGTCTCGCTGCCACCCGGGGAGATGCCGTCCCGGGTGGAGGCAGCACTGCGCGAGGTCGGGCTCACCATGTCGCCCGACAGCTCGCCGGCGACCCTGAGCGGGGGCGAGTCCCAGCGGCTCGCGCTCGCCGGGGCGCTCGTCATGGAGCCGTCGGTGCTGCTGCTCGACGAGCCGACGGCGATGCTCGATGCCGCAACAGCGGGAGACGTGCGGGCCGTCGTCGCCGACGTCGTCGAGAGGCGCGGTCTCACCCTCGTCGTCGTCGAGCACCGGCTCGACGGCTGGCTCGACCTCGTCGACCGGCTCGTCGTCATCGATGACTCCGGTTCCGTCGTGGCCGACGGCGAGCCGCGTCAGGTCCTCAGAGAACACGGGGACTCTCTTGCGGCGCAAGGCATCTGGGTCCCGGGCATGCCAGACCCAGTGCCGCTGACGCTCGACCTCGAGCCGGCTCGGGGTGCGGCGGCTGGGCGCGTGCCGCCGGGCCGTGTCGTGGCGGCGGCGTCGGACGTCCGGGTCGAGCACCGCAGCCGGCGGCTGGGGGAGCGGTCCCGCACGACGCTCGCCGTCGACTCCGCCGACCTCGAGGCGCGGGCAGGTCGGTCGGTGGCGCTCGTCGGACCCAGCGGCGCCGGCAAGTCGTCGCTCATGTCCGCGCTCGGCGGCCTCGCCGAGCCGGCGCGCGGCACCGTGGACGTGGCCCTGCCCCTGACGCCCGCCGAGACGGGGAGGCGCGCCGTCGCGCGCGACCGGCTCGCGCCGCCGCACGAGTGGTCCTCGCCCGACCTGGCGCGCGTCGTCGCCTGGGTCCCCCAGCGTGCGGCCACCTCCCTGGTCGGTCGCACCGTGCGCGACGACGTCCTGACCACCCCGCTGGCACTGGGGCACGATCCGGACGTCGCCGGTCGCCGAGCCGACGCCCTCCTCGGTGCGCTCGGGCTCGCGCACCTGGCGGACGCCGACCCGCGACAGCTCTCCGGCGGCGAGCAGCGCCGCCTCGCGATGGCCGCTGCCGTGGCGCACGGCCCCGCGCTGGTGCTGGCCGACGAGCCGACCGTCGGGCAGGACCGGCTCACGTGGGCGGCCGTGTCCGGCGTGCTGGCGGCGGCCCGGGACGAGGGTGCGGCCGTCGTCGTCACGACCCACGACCCAGGCGTCGTGGGGCACGCCGACCGCGTCGTGCGGCTGGAGGCTCCAACCCCGCCGCTGGCCGCCCGGGAGCCGGAGCGCCACCCGTTGCTGGCTCGTGTCGGGCCCCTCGCCCTGCTCGTGGCGGCCCTGTGCGTCCTGCCCCTGCCCGCCTTGCTCGACACCTGGCGCCAGGGCCTGGCCGTCCTCGCCGTCGAGGTCGTGCTCGGCCTCGTCGGCCTGCTCGCGCCGGGTCGCGGCCGCGCGCCCGAGGGACGTCTGCGGGGCGTTCTCGCGCGGCTGGCGCCCGCCGCGCTCGCCGTCGTCGGTGTCGCCTGGTCGGCCTGGCTCCTGGGCGGACGTGACCTCGAGGTCGCGTCGGGAGCCGCGCTGCGTGTGCTCTGCCTGCTCGTGCCCTCGGCCTTCGTCGTCGGCTTCCTCGACCCCGAGGGACTCGGCGACCACCTGGCCCAGCGGGTCCGGCTCCCGGCGCGCCCCGTCGTCGCCGCGACCGCGTCGCTCCAGCGGCTCCAGTCGTTCGACACGCTGTGGCGCGAGCTCATGACGACCCGCCGCGTGCGCGGCATCCGGGCGGACCGGGGGCCGCTCGCACGCGCACGCGAGGCGGTCGTCGTGACGGGCGGGCTGCTCATCGGCGCGCTCGGCCAGGCGTCGACGCTCGCGCTCGCGATGGACGCACGCGGCTTCGCCGAGGCCCGGCGACGCTCCTGGGCGGGGCCCGCGCCGTGGCGCCTGCCCGACACGCTGGCCGTCGGTGCCGGCCTGCTCGTGGTCGCCGCGGCGGTCGCGGCCCGGCTGCTGCTGCCCTGAGCCCTCCGCGAGGCACAATGGCCGCGCACACCTCGCGACAGGAAGGGGCCGCACGTGCCCGTGCCAGGCCGACCCCGCCCAGCCACCCGTGCCAGCAGCACGATCCGAGCCAGCGGCGGACCCCGCACCACCGCTCGGGCGTATGCCGTCCCGGCCCTCGCGCTGGGGCTGTCGGCCTCGTTCGTGCTCGCGGGCTGCGGCCAGCCTGCGCAATCGACCGACGACTCCGTCGGTCGCACGGTGAGCGTCCCCGTGCAGCCGACCATCACCGCCGAGACACCGACCGACGACCAGCCCGACCCGAGCGACACGACCGCGCCGAGCGACGGCGGCCTCTTCGACGCCGCATCGAGCCTGACCGGCGCCACCTGCCGGCCCACCGGCGAGTCATGGAGCTTCACCGGCACGCTGACCAACTCCGACACCGAGGAGCACACGTTCACCGTGGCCGTCTTCATCGTCAGGAAGTCCGACGCCTCCGACGTCGCCGGCAAGGAGGTCGACGTCAAGCTGGCCGCCGGCGCAACCGCACCCGTCGCGATCACCAGCTTCCACACCGGGCCGGACAAGGGCGTCGAGTGCCTGAGCGGTGTGACGGTCAAGGGTCGCTGACGGTGCGGCTCTTCCTCGTGCGGCACGGGCAGACGCACGCCAACGTCGCCCGTCAGCTCGACACGGCCGTACCCGGTGTGGACCTCACCGACGAGGGACGGGCCCAGGCCCGGGCTCTCGCCGACCGGCTCGGGGGCGAGGACCTCGGCGCGATCTACACCTCGGACCTCGTGCGCACCCAGCAGACCGCGGCCCCGCTCGCCGACCTCCTCGGCCTGGAGCTGGTCGTGCTCCCGGGGCTTCGCGAGATCCAGGCCGGCGACTACGAGATGTCGACCGAGTGGCAGCCCTACATCGACGCCGTCACCCGGTGGCGCGACGACCCCGCTCACACGATCCCCGGTGGCGACAGCGGTGCCGCCTTCATGCAGCGGTACGACGCGGCGATCGCACGCATCGCCTCCGACGGTCACGAGTCCGCGGTCGCGGTGAGCCACGGCGCCGCCATGCGCGTTTGGTGCTCCGCCTCGCTCGGCCTGCCCGCCGACTTCTTCGACGGACGCCGCCTCGACAACGCGCACGTCGTGACGCTGGAAGGTGACCCCGAGGTCGGTTGGCGGCTACTCGCCTGGGGCGACGAGCCGGTCACGCATGGCTGACTCGCGACCCGCTGGCACGTGGCGCTGGGCCGGCGCCGTCGGCGGCCTCGTCCTCGCTGCCGCGTCGTGGGGATCGGGCGCTCTGCCGCGACCCAACACCGGTGTGCTGTGGCCGGGGGTCGCGTGGTGGACGACCAAGGGCGGCTCGCCCCTGCTCGCCACGGTCTCGACACTCGCCATGGCCCTGCTCGTCCTCGCCTGGTGGCGCCTGCGCGACACGGAGGTGTCGGTCCGCTGGTGGTGGCTGACGATCGCGCTGTGGTTCGCGCCGCTCGTCGCCGCGATGCCGCTCTACAGCCGAGACCTCTACTCGTATGCCGCCCAGGGCCTGCTCTGGGACCAGGGACTGAGCCCCTACGACCACGTCGTCCGCGAGCTCGACTCGCCGTGGCGTGCCTCGACCGCGCCGACGTGGCTCGACAGCCCGACGCCCTACGGGCCGGTGTGGCTGCTCCTCGCCAGGGCCGTCGCATCGGTCTCGGGCGAGCTCTGGGTCGCGTTGCTGCTCCTTCGTCTGCTCGCCGTCGTCGGCGTCGTCGTCATGGCGTGGGCCGTGCCCGACGTCGCTCGCCGGATCGGCTGGTCGCCCGTGCGGGCGCTGTGGCTGGGCGTGGCGGTGCCGCTCGTCGGTGCCCACTTCGTCGGGGGAGCGCACAACGACGCCCTCATGGTCGGTGCGGTGCTCGGTGGCCTCGCCCTCGCGCTGCGCGGCCGCTTCGTCGTCGCGTGCGTCGTCATCGCGCTCGGGGCCATGGTCAAGATCACGGCCGTCATCGCCCTGCCATTCGTCGTGATCCTCTGGGCCCGCCACCGCGCGGCCGCACGGCCTTCGCCGATGAGCGGGACGGGCGGCACGGCATACGCCCGCTGGGGTGATGTCGTGCGCGCGGGCGCCCTGACGGTGGCCTGCGCCGGCGTGCCCCTGGCGCTCGGCGGAGTCGTGACCGGTCTCGGCTTCTCGTGGCTCAACCCGACGGGGACCCCCGGCAAGAACGAGCAGTGGACGTCGCTGCCCACCGCGGTCGGGGTCGCCGTCGGCGCTGTCGGGCACCTGCTCGGCCACGACGAGTGGCGTGACATCGGCGTCGACACCGCGCGGGCCGTCGCGCTCGTCGTCCTGGCCCTGCTCCTCCCGCTCGTCTGGCTCGCGGCGCTCAAGCCCGCTGACACCGGCGGGTTGACCGGGGAGGCCGCCGCGACCGAGCCACGGCTGCGGCCGGTGCGCGGCATCGCGTGGGCGATGCTCGCCGTCGTCGTGCTCGCTCCCGTCTTCCTGGGCTGGTACTACCTCTGGGTGCTCCCGCTCTTCGCCGTGTCGCTCGGTGCGCTGTGGCAGGAGCGTCTCGAGCGCCCGCTCGCCGTCGTCGCGAGCATCGCCTGCTTCGCGACCCTGCCGGAGGGCTACAGCCTCGGATTGACGACCACCGCTGTCGGGGTGCCGATCGCACTCGTCGTCCTCGTCCTGCTGCTGCGGCGCGGGCTGCGCACCGCCCGCCGCACCGACTGGAGGCACCTTCTCGACCTCGACCGCCCCCTCGTGCGCCGCGGTTCCACCGCCCCCGCTGCCCCCGCCCGTTCCGCCCGTTCGAGGTGATCGCGGCACCCACGTGGGTGACGCGATCACCTCGAACCGAGGCGGCCGCCGGTCACGGATCGGCGACAGTTGGCCACGGCCGCCCGCCGTCCTGGGCCCGGTATCCGAGACTGTCCCGGTGAGTGACTCCGGCTTCGTCGACGAGGTCCCGTCCGGGCACGAGCGGGCCTCCGCGACACGCCCGGCGCCCGGTGGCTCCGGCATCCCCGTCGGCGCCGTTGAGCAGGCCCCGACCGCCCGGGGGCGACGGCGTCCGGGCGCGGCGACCATCGGATTCGTCGTGCTCGTCGTCGGCCTCGTGGCCTTCGGTGGCTGGGCCTGGCGCGCCCGCGTGCACGCCGACGACGTGGCCGCCTACGACTCGCTCGCTCGGGAGATCGAGGTGCTCGACCGCAGCCTGCCGCCGCTCGCCCACGGGGAGATCCCGCCCTGCCGCGACACCGACAGCGGGTGGATCACCCGCACCTACCCGCCGTCGACCGGGCCGCAGGCCGCCGAGCTCGTCGGCTACCTCGAGCAGAAGGGCTGGAAGCAGGGCGCCGCCGTGCCGCCGGCCGTCGCCCACCTGACCCGCGACGTGGACGGCCACGTGCTGACGATCGACGTCGAGGCCGGTGCCCTCAACCAGCTCGTGGCGTTGCTGAAGGGTCAGAGCCCCGGCTCCGGCCTCGGCTGCCTCGGCCGCTAGCCGTGCTGCCGGGCCCCGCCCGGCGCCCTCCGCCCGCCACGAGCGATCGCTCGACCCACGCGTCCGCGGCGGACGTGACCGACGCGACGGGCCACATCGTGGGAATGACGCAGCCCACGGCATACGCCGGTGGGACGCTGGTCCACATGCGTGCGGTGACCCAGAGCAAGAAGCTCCAGAACGTCTGTTACGAGATCCGAGGTCCCGTGCTGGCCGAGGCCAAGCGGCTCGAGGACGAGGGTCACCGCATCCTCAAGCTCAACATCGGCAACCCGGCGCCGTTCGGGTTCGAGGCGCCCGAGGACATCCTCGTCGACGTCATCCAGGAGCTGCCGACCGCACAGGGCTACAGCGACAGCAAGGGCATCCTCTCGGCCCGGCGCGCCGTCAAGCAGCACTACGAGGTGCGCGACTTCCCGCCCGTCGGCGTCGAGGACATCTACCTCGGCAACGGCGTCAGCGAGCTCATCGTCATGGCCATGCAGGGCCTGCTGGACAACGGCGACGAGGTGCTCGTGCCGGCGCCCGACTACCCGCTGTGGACCGCGGCCGCGAGCCTCGCCGGCGGCAACGCCGTCCACTACGTCTGCGACGAGCAGGCCGGCTGGGCGCCCGACCTCGACGACATCCGCAGCAAGGTCACCGACCGCACGCGCGCGATCGTCGTGATCAACCCCAACAACCCGACCGGCGCCGTCTACCCGCGTGAGGTCCTCGCCGCCATCGCGCAGGTCGCGCGCGAGCACGAGCTGATCATCATGGCCGACGAGATCTACGACAAGATCCTCTACGACGGCGCGACGCACACCTCGATCGCTGCCCTCGCGCCCGACCTGCTGTGCCTGACCTTCAACGGTCTGTCCAAGGCCTACCGCGTGGCCGGTTTCCGCTCCGGATGGCTCGTCATCAGCGGGCCCAAGGAGCATGCGCGCAACTACCTCGAGGGCCTCGACATCCTCGCGAACATGCGGCTGTGCGCCAACGTGCCGGCGCAGCACGCCATCCAGGTCGCGCTCGGCGGCTACCAGTCGATCAACGAGCTGATCCTGCCCGGCGGCCGGCTGCTCGAGCAGCGCAACGTGGCGTGGGAGATGCTCAACGAGATCCGCGGGGTGTCAGTGACCAAGCCGGAGGGGGCGCTCTACCTCTTCCCGCGGCTCGACCCGAAGGTCCACGACATCCGAGACGACGAGCGCTTCGCCCTCGACCTGCTGCGCGACCAGAAGATGCTCATCGTCCACGGCACCGGCTTCAACTGGGCGACGCCCGACCACTTCCGGCTCGTCTTCCTGCCGCGCGTTGAGGACCTCGAGGACGCGGTGGGGCGCCTCGAGAAGTTCCTCTCGACGTACTCGCAGTAGTGGGTGGCCGCGCCCGGCTGCGCTCGACCGCCACGACCGGCCCGCGGCAAGGGCGCGTCGATCGCCGCATCCATCCCGCCACGGTGGAGCCCTGGTGGTCGATCCGGCGCTCTCGCCGCAGCTATCCCGCCATGGCGGGGGCGGTGCGGTCAGCGGGAGGTGGCCCACCACTTGAGGAGCAGGCCCAGCACGATGCCCCACACCACGGTCAGCAGCAGGCTGATCACGACGGCGAGGAGCGCTGGTCGGCGTCCGCCCGGCTCACGGCGCGCGAGGCTCAGCCCCGCGAGCGCCAGACCGAGCAGCTGCGGCACGAACGTGAAGCCGAGGACGACCGCGGACAGCGAGGCGACGACTGCCCCCCGGGCCAGCGGCGCCTCGGCGGCCAGTCGGGCAGCCGCGGCGTCGGCGGGACGATCGGGCTCGCTCACGCGTTCAGGGTAACGATGAGGGACACCACGGGAGCGAGCGCTCCGAGCGCGTATGCCGTCAGGCGGGCTCCCCGACGGGCGCTCGCTGCCGGGGCAGGCCTCCTCGTCGTGCTCACCCTGGCCGCCTGCGGTGGCACGGAGCCCACGGTGGACGACCTGCCCGCGGGTGTCGCGGACGCGCGGCCGAGCATCTCGGCTGAGGAGGCCGCGTTCGTCCTCGCCGCCCAGGAGCTCGGCGCCGACGTCACCGGAGTCACCGTCGACGACGACATCGAGACCGGGACGACGACGTGCTGGGCCCTGACGAACGGCGGTGTCGAGCTGGCCCAGATCGCGGTCGGGGACGACGACAAGCCGCTGCCCAACACGGGCGGCGCGCTGCGCACGAAGCAGCTGATGGCCGCGGGCGTGCAGGCGTTCTGTCCCGACTTCGACGACCAGGTGTCCCAGCTGCGCCTGCCGTGACGCGCGTAGGCGTGCGGCCGGCGTCCGGTGGCGTGCTGTGGCGGTGCGGTGGCGCCCGGGCGCCCGGTGGCGCCCGGTGGCGCGGGTGGTGGGTGGTGCGGTGGCGTGCGCCGGGGGTCCTGCGGCGACCTCAGATCCAGCTCGGCGGCGGTGGCACGATGATGCCGACGACCTCAGGCCCGGGACCGTCGGGTCCCAGGTGGATGACCGGCCCGGAGGAGGCGCGCGCGGCCAGGTCCCGGCACTCGACGCCGCTGCACCAGCGGGGCACGACGCCACCCTGCTCCTCCCGCACGGCCATGAACATCGTGCTGGCCATGAGCCGACCCGAGCGGGTGTCGCGGACGGCGCGGTCCTGGTAGACGACGACAACCGGCGCGACGGTCCCGGCGTCGTGAGCGGTGGCGGCCGCTGCGATCGCGGCGTACTCCTGACGCGTGGCCTGGTGCTGACCTATGTCGGTCCGCCACGCCAGCACCCCGCCCACGGCGAGCACCACGAGCAACCCCGTGGCGACACGGCTGGCGAGCCGATCGCGTACGACACCGTCGGCGGCCCGTGGCCGTCGGTCCGCACCTAGCAGGAGGGCGACGGGCAGCAGGGCGACCAACCAGGTCCACAGCTGGCCTCGAGCCTCGGTGACGATGCCCATCGCGAGCGACTGTGCGACGTCGAGAGCGGCCGCGACGGCGAAGGCGACGAGGAGCCGCTGCAGGCGCGGACGTACGGCAGCGTCCCGCCAGCCGAGCACGATGCCGACGAGACCCACGAGCGCCACCCACCACTGGGTGGCCCACAGTGATCCGGTGGCCGCGAGCCATCGCCCTGCGTTGGCCACGAGGGCGTCGAGCGAGGTCAGCGGGTTGGCTTGCCGCCAGGCGGCGAGCTGGAGTCCGAAGTGCCCCTCGGTGATCCAGTTGAGCGTGTAGGCCAGGCCGACGCCCACACCGAGTCCCGTGACCCAGCCGCCGACGACGAAGAGCACGCGGCGCCACGGGGCGCCCCGCAGGATGACGACGGCGAACACCAGCAGGACGACGCCGACAGGCGGATAGGTCATCACGGCCGCCATCGGGCCGAAGAGGAGCCAGAGGCCGAGCCTCCGGCGAGAGCACGCCGCCCAGGGCAACAGCCAGACGGCCGCCGCGGCCACGAGGACCGAAGGCGTCAGCGCTCCCGGCCAGTAGAGCAGCTGCACCCACACGCACGAGGCGAAGAGTGCGATGCCGAGGACGGCATCGACCACGGGCCCGGGCCGCACCCCTGAGAGGTGGAGCACCCGCCACATGCCGGCGACGAGCACGGCGTAGCCCAACGCGTAGGTGAGCGCTGCGGTCGTCGGGGTTCCGTGCTGGCCGACCAGGAACCACCATGCGGTGTTGAGCCACCGCCCCTCGCTCAGGTTGTAGTACGACGGTGGAACCGCTCCGGGTGAGCCGGCGGGCAGCAGGAACCCCCAGTCGTCCTGCCGGATGAACGGGGTGACCGCCTGGGCGACGCCCTGGGTCACGAGGAACGCGGCCGCGACCACCATGGGCACGAGCAGACGGCGTCGCGACCTCGGGGCGAGCACGCGCGCGCGCCGTCCGGTCGGGGCGGAGGCGATGGACTGCGTCGACATGGAGACCGCTCATGGAGTCGGAGGCCACGGACGGTCGGCCCGTGATGGTTGCACCACAAGTACCCAGATGAGCAAAGCACGGCGCACGCCAGGCCGCCACCCGCGCCAGCGCGGGAAGCGCACGTAGCGAGGTGACAGACCTGGGTCCGGTCAGCGTGTCAGCTCGTCCACGGCACCACCCCGGAGCGGACGCCTAGTCCGTCAAGGACTCCAGGGCGACGACGGTGGCCAGCACCAGCGCCTCGTCCTGGCCAGCCGCGATCTCCACCCCGTACGAGTCCCGGACGCGGAACCACTTCTTCGAGATGTGCGCGACCGTGTCGCCGTCGCGCTCGATCTCGAACTCGTGGTCGACGATGTTGCCGTGTGCCTTCAGGTCCGCGCCGCCGTCCACGTCGATCGAGAAGCGGTCCCGGATGCCGACCAGCGCCTTGTGCACCGTCGCGACCGTCCGGCCGTCCCGCTCGATGTCGACCTTGTCGCGGACGCTGAGCTTCCGCTCCTGGATCTTGGCCACCTCGCGGCCGGACGCGTCCTCGAGCAGGAAGGTGTCGCGGACTCGCGCCGCCTTCCCGTTCACCTTGAACGCTCGCGTCCCCTGCTCGTCCTCGATCCAGAAGTCGTCCCCGATGGACGCGAGCTTCTCCCTCATCTGGAAGCGGCGGGGGGTGGCGTCATCGTCTCGTCGTCCTCGAAAGAGCCCCATGCCCAGCATCTCCTCGTGTCGAACCGGTGTCTTGACGACCCTAGGAGCGGCCGGCACCGTGGCACATCACCCAAGAGGGGTTACCTAGCGCACGGCGCGGGGGGTCGACGCAGAGCTCGGGGAGCGCTAGCCCCTCGGGACTCATCGGACTCTGACCGACGGGAGGCGTCCGCCCGGACGCATCCTCACCGGAACGCATCTCATCCAGGTGCGGCGCCTCCGTCTCATCCAGGGACGGCGCCTCCGTCGCTCGCGGTCTCGTACCGGCCCATCAGCTCGACGAGGACGAGCGGATTGCCGAAGGGGTCGATGACGACCGCGACTCGGCCGACGGGGATGCTCGTGGGTTCCGCGGCCACCCTGGCGCCGCCCTGCACGAGATCACGGACGGCAGTGTCGAGGCTGTCGACCAGCCAGTTCGGTTCCATTGGCTGTCGCGTCGTCAGCACCACTTCGACGTCGCTGTCGGGAAGGGCAAGGCCTGCCTGCCCGACAGCGTCGTTGCGCCACAGCAGCTGGTGCCCGAGCCGCTCCTGGTAGAACGCGAGTCCTTCGTCCAGCCCGGGCACGGGGATCGTGATCGCATCGATGCCGCGAAGCACAGGCGAGGTGGTCATCTGGAAACGATGACACGGCCTTGCGCGGGCGGTCCTTCCGTGGCGGATGAGATGGCGGACCCGCTCGTCTGCCCAGCGGCGTTGCCGCGGCGCAGAGGGTCAGGAGGCCTTGCGCGTGAAGGTGAGGTGGGTGACGCCGCTGGGGGACGAGACCGCCTCCACGTCGTACGCGTCCTCGAGCGCCTCGAGCCCGTCCCACAGGCGGACGCCGCGGCCGAGGACGATCGGGACCTGGACGAGATGCATGTGGTCGACGAGCCCGGCGGCGAGGAAGTCGCGGACGACGGTGGCGCCGCCGCCGATGCGGACGTCCAGACCATCGGCTGCTTCTCGGGCTGCCTCGAGCGCTTCGGCCGGGGCGGCGTCGAGGAAGTGGAACGTCGTGCCGCCCTCCATGGCCATCGAGGGCTGCGGGTGGTGGGTGAGCACGAAGGTCGGAGTGTGAAACGGGGGGTTCGGGCCCCACCAGCCCTTCCAGTCCGGGTCGTTCGCCCAACCGGGAGGGCCGAACTTGTTGGCGCCCATGATCTCGGCGCCGATGCCGTGGCTGTGGCGCTCGGCAAGGGCGTCGTCGACTCCGGAGGTCCCGCCCGCGTCCCAGAAGCGAGTTGCGAACATCCACTGGTGCAGCCGCTCGCCTGCGTGGCCGAACGGTGCCTCGGCGGACTGCGGCTCGCCAGTGGCAAAGCCATCAAGCGAGATCGACAGGTTGTGAATCCGTGTCAGTGACATCGGGTCACCACTCTCCGCGGTGCACGACCTCGTCGAACGGGCGCCGGTTCAGCCGCTCGATGACGACCAGTGGCTTGTCCGACGGATAGCCGACGGAGAGCACGTAGGCGAGGAAGCGTCCCTCGGGGAAGCCGAGAACGGTCCTTGCCTGCTCCTGGTCGGCGGCCGCAGCATGGCCCGTTCCGACACCCAGGTCGGCGGCGGCGATCGTCATCGCATACGTGGCCTGGCCCAGGTCGTACTGGAGCAGGGCCGACTGCCGATCGTCCTGCGGCTCGGGCGCGACGATCGCGATCGCAGCCGCCGCTCCGGCGACATGCCTGGCGCCCTGCCAGACCTTCGCCAGCTCGACCAGCTGCCCCCTGTCCGTGACCAGCACGAAGTCCCACGGCTGCCAGTTACCCGCCGACGGTGCACGTCGCCCCGCCTCGAGGATTCGGTCGAGCGCCTCGTCAGGGACTGGCTGCTCGGTGAACTGCCGGACGTTTCGTCGCGCTCGCAGGGCGTCCCAGGTCTCCACGCTGTCATCCTGCGCCCCCGGTGCATGCGTCGCCAACCCCTTGCCGCAACGGCTGCTCATCGAGCCTCGGCGGCAGGCGTCACGTCAGCCCCAGAAGAGGCGGGCGATCTACAAGCCGCGATGGTCCTCGCCGATGACATGCGCACAGCCTGCCGACGCCGGGTAGAGCTCGTCGTTCTCGTCGCGCACCACCTCGGCCGCATGAGCCGGAAGCTCGGGGACGAAGACGCGCTGGAAGTCGGTGCGCAGCGAAGGGAAGTCGCCGCGAACCCTGGGCGACAGACGTGGGCAGGGTCAGTGAGCCGCAAGGTCGGCATGACTCACCAGGTGATCGGGAGACCAGGTCGCGTTTCTCACGCCAGGGCCTGCTGCAGGCACCGGTCGATGCTCACCGCACGCGACGGCGTGAAGAGGCCCGCGGCTGCTGACTGCTCGGGTGCCAGCTCGGCTCGAATGGCGTCCAGGGCGGCACCGATGCTTCGGTCGTTGGCCCGGTGCCAGCAGTCGTGCGGTGACCACTCACCCTCATTGAGCGGGGCACCGTCGAGCCGAACGGGTTCGAACCGCCAGCGATGCCCGGTGTGGAAGGCGCCCGTGAGCTCGAGCACGCCTTCGCTGCTGCAGGCTCGGATCGCGTGCCGTAGGCCGTCCAGCCCCGGCTGGTGACGCGAGACCACCCGGACCTCGACATCGTCGATGGCGAGGTCGAGTCGGGTGAGGTCGTGGGGGTCGGTGATCGTCGAGCCGGTCAGGAGCACCGGTTCCCCGAGCTGGTGGACGACGAGGGAGAGTGGGTGGCTGGCCACCTCGAGGAACCACTCCGGCCCGGTGAAGCGCAACGGCAGGTCGTATGCCGTCTCGACGCTCACCCAGGACGGCCCGCCGAGCCGCTCCAGTGTCCGGCAGAACACCTTCGCGGTGTCGAGGAAGGGGAACGCGTAGTTGATGTACGTGGCGGCGCCGCCCATGGGCAGCCCGGTCAGGTCACCAGCGACGCCGACCACCGGCTTCTCGCAGATGAGTGGAACGTCGCGAAAGAGGCTCAACATGTCCTGGTGCGTGCGGGCCGGCGTCGCAACGGTGACGACGTCGACACCGAGGTCCAGCACCGAGCGGGCCTCGTGCAGGGCGAGCGGGATCTGCTCCTCGGCCGCGAAGTCCCGCGTGCGTCCGGCGTGTTCCGGTGCCCCGCACACGGCGACCACCTCGGCGCCGCTGCGGCGCAGGGCCTGGACGTGAACTCGGCCCCACCCGGTGCCCACCACCGCTGCCCTCATGCGTCGCCGCCGGTCGGAGCGGTGCCGGCGTGCGCCGCGGACATGACGCAGAGGAAGCGTGCGCCGTCGGCGCCCGCGAGGCACCCATGCCGCATCCCGGTGCCGACGCGGTGGCTGTCGCCGGGCAGGAGCTCGAGGAGGTGGACTCGGCCGGAGCGGTCCTGCACCGTCACGGTGAGGCTCCCGCCGATCAGGTAGTAGATCTCCTCGGTGCGGTCGTGCAGATGCCAGCCGATGCTCGCCCCGGGATCGAGCCGGGTGTCGATGATGCCGTCGAGGCACGACTCACTGATGCCCTCAGCCTGCGCTCCCTGCTCGCTGCAGACCCAGACGCATCGACTCGTACCCTGGCCCGCTCGCACGCCCTGCTCGCCCGGGTTCGGATGCGAGGGTCGGTAGGCGACGTGCGCCATGTCGGCTCCGCGCTTCAGCAGGTGCGCCACGGAGGGGTCGCCGGTGTGGACCGGCAAGGCTTCCCGGTGAAACCGCTCGCCGTCCAGCCAGGAGTCGCCGGCGCCGGTGCCCTCGACACCCATCACGCCTGCTCCCCATGACCCCTGCGGTGGCTTCGCGTCAACCTGGTCGCCGCCTGTGCCCGGACTCCATGCCTTCTGGCCATGCACGAGGACTACCCGTCTCTCCAGGCGGCCAACCGCGCCGCTGCACCGACGAGCAGCGTTCCCCGTACCGTGATCGCGTGGACGGGGAGCGACGACAAGCGCGTGCGCCTGCGCTCCGCCGGGGCGTGCCGGCGGTGACGGCCAGTGGCGTCACGCCCGCCGGCGCTGCCTCCCGGTTGACGTCGCATACGCCGTGACGCGGCGGTAACGAAAATTTTCGCTGCTTCTTGCTAGTTTGGGGCAATGGCTCGGCACGGAGACCTCAACATGTCCGACATCGCAGCTCAGGCGGGCGTGTCCATCGCGTCGGTCTCCCGTGCACTCAGCGGCTCTTCAGGAGTGTCCGAAGCCACGCGCACCCGGATACGCAGGCTGGCCGCCGAGCTCAACTACGCGGTCTCCCCGGATGCGGCGCGACTGGCAAAGGGGTCCCGCGGCCGGGTCGCCGTCGTGACCGCCGACCTCGCCCACTGGTTCTACGCCTCCCTGCTCGAGGGCATCATGACCGCGCTGCGCGGGTCGGACCTCGACGTGCTGCTCTACGAGGTCAAGCGCGAAGAGGAGCGCAGGAGGTTCTTCGACGAGCTGCCGGCCCGCCGCCAGGTGGACGCCCTCATCATCCTGGCCTTCCCGGTCAGCGACCAGGAGCGCCTGCAGCTCGACCTCATGGGCGTCACGGTCGTGATGGCCGGTGGCACCCTGGGCGACCGGCCCCACGTCCGCATCGACGACGTCGAGGCGGCGAGGCAGGCCACACACCATCTCATCCTCGCCGGGCACGAACGCGTGGCGCTGATCAACGCCACCGGCCGCTGGCGCCTGCCGTATGCCGGTCCGCAGGATCGGTTCCAGGGCTACCTCGGCGCCCTTCGCGACGCAGCCCTCCCGGGGGAACCGGAGCTGGTGGTGCAGGCCGAGTGGGGAAGCTCCGGTGGTGCGGACGCGATGGCCCGCCTGCTCAGTCTCCCGCGGCCCCCGACGGCGGTCGTGGCGTTCTCCGACGAGATGGCCTTCGGCGCCCTGCGCACCCTGCGGCGCTCGGGGATAGCCGTTCCGCACACCCTCTCCCTCGTGGGCATCGACGACCACGAGATGGCGGACGTCGTTGAGCTCACGACGGTGCGGCAGCCGGTTCTCGAGCTGGGTCGGGAGGCCGGCGCCCTCGTGTACCGGCTCCTCAACGACGAGACGGTGGAGGAGCAGCACGTGACGCTGCCGACGCAGCTGGTCGTCCGGGGGACGAGCGGCTCGCCACGCACAGTGGGCTGACAGCCGGCGCATGGGCTCTTGACAACGTCCGACAAATCCTCACAATCTCTTACGTAAGCGCTTGCGCAACCAGTCCTCGTCCGAACCTGCTCGGCCCGGTGGTGCAACGCAGTTGACGCCGTTCCCGTCGGCGCGCCTAGCAAGGAGGCTATGTATGCGCAGGTCCAAACCAGCGATGTTGGCAGCCGTGACTGCCATCTTCGCCATGCTCTTCAGCTCCGCCGTGATGTTGTCGAGCTCGGCGACCCCGGCCGCGGCCGCGGACGCGCCGTGTATCGACAACCCGTTCGGCAACCGCCCGCTCTACCTCAAGGGCGGGTTCAACGGCTGGTCGGCCAGCCCCGACTACAAGTTCGCCTACAACTGCAACCGGTTCGAGCTGACCGCCAACATCAGCGGCAGCAGTGACTTCAAGGTCGCCGACGCCAACTGGTCCGCCGACGCCGACTTCGGCGGAGGTGCCGCCGGCAGCCGCCCGCAGCCGGGCGTGCCGCTGCAGCTGGCGCTCCGGGGGTCCAACCTGACCTACACGTTCAGCGGCGTGCAGAAGGTGGTTCTCGACGTCTCCCAGTCGAAGACGGCACCGAAGCTGACCATCAGCCCCTGCGCGCAGAACCCGCTCGATGATGCCCTGCTCGGGCTGAGCGGCGACTTCAACGGGTTCACCCCGCGCCCGGCGGACTTCTTCACGTACAGCTGTGACGGCTACTACCTCAACGTGAACCTCCAGGGCACGCACGAGTTCAAGATCCTCGACCCCATCGGCCCGCCGAAGACGCGCCTGGGCGCGCCCGACGCGAGCCACTCGGTCGTGACCGACGGCCAGCCGTTCCCGCTCGCCTCCGACGCCGAGGGCGCCACCGCCAACCTGCGCTTCGACTTCACCGGCGAGCACACCCTGCGGGTGAACTTCACCGGCGCCGAACAGCGCCCGACGTTGACGATCCTGCCCAAGTCGTGGGTCAACCCCGGCATCCCTGCTCCCGTCACCAACTCCGTGGCCCGGCAGGTCAAGTACGACTCCCGCGACAGCGCCTTCAAGACGCCGTACGGAGCCATGACGACGGGTCAGAAGGCGCGCTTCTCGCTCACCGCTCCCCGGGGCGTGACCTCAGCGAACCTGGTGGTGGAGACCCGCCGCCTCGAGGGCAACCAGGAGGTCCTCGAATACCTCGACCCGGTGCGGATCCCCATGACCCGTACGCCGGACGGCGCCATCGACACGTGGAGCGCCTCGCACCGCTTCGACAAGAAGAGCGTCTACGGCTACTACTTCGAGCTGACCATCGACGGGCAGCAGTACGTCTACCAGAACAACAACGACTCGATCTACTGGACCACCGAGCGCGGGTCCTTCGGCGTCGGTCAGATCGGCTTCGCGCCGTCCGACCCGAAGCTCGTGCGCCGCTACCGGCAGACGGTCTACGACCCCGGCTTCACGGTGCCCGGGTGGGCCCAGGACGCGGTGTACTACTACATCTTCCCGGAGCGCTTCCGCAACGGCGACACCGCCAACGACCCGCAGCCCGGCACGGCCACCTACCTCGACGGCCCCGTCGAGCTGCACAAGAACTGGCTGGACAAGCCGTACGTCCCGGGTAACGCGGACGGCTCCACCACTGACGACAACACCTACAACAACGACTTCTTCGGCGGCGACCTCGCCGGCATCATCGAGAAGCTCGACTACCTGAAGACGCTCGGCGTCAACACGCTCTACATCAACCCGATCTTCGAGGCGGGCAGCAACCACAAGTACGACACCGCTGACTACCTCAAGGTCGACGACAGCTTCGGCAGCAACGACGACGTCACCAAGCTGACCGAGCAGGCCAAGGCCCGCGGGATCCGGGTCATCCTCGACACCTCGCTGAACCACACGGGTAGCGACTCGGCCTACTTCGACCGGTACGCCAACTTCCCGGAGACCGGCGCGTTCGAGGGCGCCAAGATCCAGTCCGACTCGCCGTATGCCGACTGGTACTCCTTCTTCCCGGACAAGACTCAGCCCGACCAGCAGTACTCGGGCTGGGGTGGCCCCACGCTGCCCGAGCTGACCGAGTCGGACAGCTTCAAGGACTTCGCGTTCCGCAAGCCGGACTCGGTGATGAAGACCTGGCTGGACCGCGGCACCGCGGGCTGGCGCATGGACGTCGCCCCGTGGGTGAGCGACGAGTTCTGGCGGGAGTGGCGCACGTCGATCAAGGAGCACAGCCCGAACGCGCTGACCGTCGCGGAGACGTGGTTCGACTCCTCCAAGTACTTCCTTGGCGACGAGTTCGACACGACGATGAACTACATCTTCCGCAACGCCGTCATCGACTACGCCAGCGGCCGCAACGCCAAGGCGGCCTACCAGAGCATCGAGCTCATCCGTGAGGCGTATCCGCCCCAGGCCTTCTACGCCCTGATGAACCTGCTGTCGACCCATGACGTGGCGCGGACGCTCAACGAGCTCGGCTACACCGACAGGAGCACGCCGGCCCAGGTCGACCAGGCCAAGGCGCGCTTCCGGCTGGCCGTGCTGTTCCAGATGACGTTCCCCGGAGCGCCTGCGGTGTACTACGGCGACGAGGTCGGCGTCACGGGTGGAGCGGACCCGCTGAACCGCGGCACCTACCCCTGGGCCGACAAGGGCGGCGCCCCGGACACCGCCATGCTGGCCGACTTCCAGAAGATGATCGGCCTGCGCAACCAGCACGAGGTCCTGCGGCGCGGCTCCATCGATGCGCCGCTCCAGCTGGACGAGAACATCATCGTGCTCACCCGCAAGTACCAGGGTGTCCGCGCCGTCACCGCGTTCAACAACTCGACGACGCCGCGTGAGGTCACCGTGGACCTGCCGGTCGGCTACGGCGACAAGCCGTACAAGGATGCCGTGACCGGTCGCTCGGTCCAGCCGTCCAACGGCAAGGTCACGCTGACCGTGCCGGCGCTGAGCGGCTCGGTGCTCATCACCAAGTGAACGAAGACCCGCCCCCGGGACAGCGCCGTGATCGGCTGCCGTCCCGGGGGCGTGGTCTACCCGCCGGCCGCCGGAGTCCGCCTGCTTCGGCTCCGGCTGGCCGACGAAATAGGCCTCGACTCGCGCAGGGGATGTCCACCTCGGACCAGAGACCAGCGCCCGTGAATCACCGAATGTTGCGGTTCGGCTGCAGAGTCGCCGGCGGAGGTGTAGAGCGGGAAGAGGGCCATCCCGATGTGGTCCTCATCGACCCGGACGGTGGCAGCACGACAACAGCGCCGGCATGCATCCTGCGTCGACGTCGTGGCGTCACCAGCCTGTCGAGCCGTTCACACATGTCGTGCGGTAGCCGCCAGCGGTGCCGCCCAACAGGAGGTCTCCATGCTCACGAGTGCGTCCGTCACCGCCAACATCCCCGCCGCCGATATCGAGCGGGCCCGATCGTTCTATGCCGACACCCTCGGCCTGGAGCCGGCCACCGATCTCGGGGACGCCGGAATGCTCATCTATCGCACCGACGGCGGAACCGTGTTCAGCGTCTACCAGACCGAGTACGCCGGCCAGGCCGGGCACACCATCGCCCAGTTCCACGTCGACGACGTCGTGTCCGAGGCGCGGCGCCCTGCAGGCCAAGGGCGTCGCACTCGAGACCTACGACCTGCCGGGCGTGGAGTGGGATGACGGCATCGCCGACATGGGTGGGATGGGTAAGGCGGCCTGGTTCAAGGACAGCGAGGGCAACATCCTCTGCCTCGACTCCGGCTACCCGGAGGGCTGAGCAGTGCAGCGTGAACCAGCGCGAGTGACGCGCGGCCGCTGACGAGCGTGATGCCTCAGGGTTGACGCTTCTCGATCCGGGTCCAGCCGGTCCAACCACGCTCGGCGATCAGCTCCCGCAGCCGCGCGACGGCGGGGTGGGCGGCGTCGGCGAACGAGTCCATCAGGCCAACGAACGCCGCGTCGGGCATGTGCTCGTCCTGCAGCTCCAGCTCGCCGCTGGCTGCTGCCTGCTCGAGCAGCTCGCTCATCAGGTCGGCCGTCTCGCCAAGCACCTTCTCGTCCTGCCAGTTCTCGGCGATCGACCCGATGAGCTGGTAGAGCCGGACGACCTTCGGGTTGTCCAGCTGGGCGACCTTCTCGGCCATGAAGTCCGGGATCGCTTCCGGATAGCGGGCGGCCATCAGGATCCAGGCATCTCGCTCGGGCTCGATGATCACCTCCGATGCTCCGATGGTGCGCAACCGGTCCAGGTAGTCGACCACCTCCCTGGGCAGCGCCAACGAATCGCCGGAGCCCAGCTGCGCGATCCGCCGGCGGTGCTGCTGGAGCGCGCGGATCTGCTCACGTAGCTGCCGGTCGATCTGGGCGGTCGCGGCGGCGAACGTCGCCGGGTCTGCATCGAGGAGCTCGCGAACCCGGGCCAGCGGCACGCCGGCCTCGGCCAGGGTGCGTATCCGGATGAGCCGCACGACCGCGGCGGCGTCGTACGTGCGGTAACCGGAGGCGTCGCGCTCCGGCTCTGGGAGCAGTCCGATCTGGTGGTAGTGCCGGACCGCGCGAATGGTCACCCCGGCGTAGGACGCCAGCCGTCCGATCGTCAGCATGGCCTCAGCCTGCCTGATGCTGAATGGTCGTTCACAGCGGCTGGTCGGTGCGGGTCACGAAAGCGAGCGGTGGCGTAGCGTCACAGGATGCGTAGCTTCCCGGTAACGGACTCGATTCGCTCCTACGCCGTCGCTCACGGATCGTGGCGCCCCGACCCCGTGGTTCGTGAGCTTCAAGCAGAGACAGTCGCGCTCGGGGACCCGGCGGGGATGCAGATCGGCGACGACCAGGGGCAGCTGCTCACGATGCTCACCCGGCTGATCAGCGCGCGCCGGGCGGTCGAGGTGGGGACGTTCACCGGCTACTCGAGCATGTGCATCGCCCGCGGCCTGGCCGAGGGAGGTTCCCTGCTGTGTTGCGACGTCAGCGCAGAGTGGACCGAGATCGGCCGACGTGCCTGGGAATCGGCCGGTCTGGCTGACCGGATCGAGCTGCGAATCGCACCGGCGCTGGACACCCTGCGTGACCTGCCGAAGACGGCAGACATCGACCTCGCCTTCATCGATGCGGACAAGCCGGGGTATGCCGCCTACTGGGCGGAGCTGGTGCCGCGGGTTCGGCCCGGGGGGCTGTTGCTCGCAGACAACGTCCTGTGGAGCGGTCGGATCGCCGATCCCGAGGTCGCTGATGCGAACACCACCGCGCTACGCGACTTCAACGACATGGTGGCCGCCGATGATCGCGTCGAGACGGTGGTGCTGACCGCCTTCGACGGACTGACGATCGCCCGAAGGCGATGACGTAGGCGGGACAGACGCGCCCCCACCACGCTGGTCAGGCCCACCGCCCCCGTTGCGGCGCCAGCAGGACCGCGTCGTGGTTGACTCGTCGTGGGGCACCTCCGGCGAGCGAGCGAGGATGACATGGCGTCGATGGCACAGCGCTTGTGGAAGGTCGCCAACACGGCGGCCGTGTGGATGTACCGGCGCACCGGTGGCAGGGTCGGCGGCAGAGCGAGGGGCGGCAGCCCTGTGCTGCTGCTCACCGTGGCCGGGCGCAGGTCCGGCATGCCGCACTCGGTGCCGGTGGCGTACGTCGAGCGCGACGGCGCCTACTACCTCGCGGCGACCGCCGGGGGCCAGCCGAAGGAGCCGCAGTGGGTCCGCAACCTGCGCGCCGCCTCGACCGCGACCATCGAGGTCGGCCGCCAGAAGAGGACGACGACTGTCGAGGTGCTGCGCGGAGCGGAGTCCGAGGCGGCGTGGAAGGACGTCATCGTCGCGACCCACCCCTCCTTCGCGGCCTACGAGGCGAAGGCGGGGCGCAGGATCGCGGTTGCACGCCTGACACCGACCGCGTGAGTGCCGAGGTCGTCGACACGCTTCTCTCCGGACAGGCCGGGCGCAGCGACGTTCATCGACTCTCCGCCCTGCGCAGGACCGACTGGAACTGCTTCCCCAGTGCTCGCGGCCCCGCGACGGGGATCAACGCCGCGATGACCTTTCCCTTGAACGAGTTCGGTAGCCGAGTCAGGAAGACCCGCAGGTTGGTGCCCTCAGGTGCCGGCACCATCTCGTACCGCCAGCCACTGCCCGGCGCCCACAGGTTCGAGTCGAGGGTCTCGATCGTGACGGTGCCCGCCACCTCGTCCCACGAGTAGCGTTCCCGCTCCCAGCCCATGCCAGTGCCTTCGGTCACCTCCGCCCAGCCCTGGCCCTGACCATGAACCTGGAAATGAGCGTCGTCGACGTTCGGCCACCAACGAGACCGGTCGGGGCCGAAGTCGGTGATGACGGCCATGACTTCGCTCGGCGACAACGTCGTGTGGACGGTGAACTCTGCGGTCGCCATGCGCGATCACTTCTCTCGTTCGCGAAGATGTGGACTACGGCTACCCGTGGACCATCACTCATTACACACCGGGCCGCTGATCGCCGCCGCGCTCCGAGCCGGCGGCCGGGTGGCTGTTGGGCTGCGTCATCGTTCCTGCTGAGGCATCCTTGAGGTTGGGAGGTCGCCATGGGCAAGCAGGACAACGACAGGGACGAGGGCGACAAGCAGAGCCAGTACCTGACTCCTGGTGTGTACGTCGAGGAGGTGCTCTCGGGCAGCCGGCCGATCGAGAGCGTGGGGACTGCCGTGGCAGCCTTCGTGGGGTTGTCCCCGTTCAGCCTCGGTCGGGTTGCTCGGACCGTGGCTCTGGCAGCGGTCGTGGCGTCACTGCTCCGCAAGGTCCGCTGAACCGGGTCGACCGCTCACTCCCAACCGTTGGGTGAAGGTCGTGGGCTTCTTGGCCGACTGCGATTGCGTGGATTCCCGCCTTCGCCTCGGGCCCGGATGGATATCGTCTCCGCCATGACAGGTCCCATGACGATGAACCGCGTCATCCATGCGGCGGTGCGACGCGACCTCGGTCGCCTCGAGTCCGCCCTCGCCGCAGCCCCTGACGGCGACAAGGTTCGCGCCAGGCAGCTCCAGGTGGCCTACGCCAACCTCCACGACCAGCTGGGGCGCCATCACGAGGGGGAGGACACGCACGTGTTCCCGTTCCTGGCCAGGGTGGAAGGGGCCACGGAGCTGGTCGCGGTCATGGAGGCAGAGCATGAGGCCATGGCTGACGCACTCGCCGGTGCGCGCACCGCGATGGACGCCTACGCCTCGACCGGGTCCGCCAGCGACGCCCAGCACGCCAGGAACGCCATCCTGAGAGCGAACGACGTCGTCGAGCGGCACCTGCATCACGAGGAGAACGACCTCGAGCCGCTCATGCTGCCGCATCTCGAGACGCCCGAGTGGAAGGCCGTCGAGAAGCAGCTGCGGCCCGCATCCCTCGCCGACACGGGTCGGTTCATGGCCTGGGTCCAGGACGGCATGCCCGACCCGGAGCGCGCCTACCTTCGCTCGACGATCCCGGCGCCGGTGACCTTTCTGCTCAGCCGACTGGCCGGCAGGTCGTACTACCGCGACGTCGCGCCCGTCTGGCAGGCCGGCCGGTAGGAGTTTCGCCACGAGTTCGGCTGCGTCAGTTCTCGGCCGGCGACAGTGAGTGCTGCTGCACAGACGTCGGCGAGCACCCGAAGCCGGCCGCGCCCGCCTCCGGGGTCTTCGAGACGGAGACCAAGGCGGCTGGGGGTGTCAAGATGTCCGCGTGGGGTCAGACACTCGGATGGTGGCTTTGGGTTTCGGCAAGTTCGCGCGCGCAGATCGCATCTTCGCGCTCGAGCGAATCACCGGAGAGGACCGCGGTGACGGCCGCCGCACCCGGGTGTGGATCGACGGGATATCTGATCCGTTGATCGCCTCGAGGACTGAGGGCACGATCCTTCGTGACATGGGCCAAGAGGCTGCCGCCGTCGGTCCTGAGCTCGATGAGGCCTTGGACCTGGCCGCGCGTCTGGCGGCCGCCGCCGATGAGGGCCGGGTGGACCTGAGCGACCTTGGTCGTCGAGCGCGACGGCTGCTTGCCTCGACGACGGGGGTCGAATCGGCCTAGGCGAAGGCATGGGCGGGATCGACGTGCCGCATCGCCACCGCCAGCCGGCCTCGGTGCCCCAGACTGTCCGCCATGGCTGACTCACGAACCGAGAAGGGCGAGGGACCGGGAAACGCGGTCTCGATGCCGACCATCACTCCGGTGCTCGTGGCCGAGCTCCTCGCCGAGGGCGAACGGATGCCGGTCTACGTGCACGTCATCGACCATCCCGAGGGGCGCGTGCTCGTCGACACCGGCATGACGCAGGTGCATCCGGCGGTCGACGACATGGATCCGCTCCTCACCCCGCTGAGCGAGCAGACCGACTTCGACCTCGCCGGAATCGACATCGTCGTCAACACGCACCTGCACTTCGACCACTGCGGCGGCAACCACCTCTTCACCGGCACTCCGGTCTACGTCCAACGCGCGGAGCTCGACGACGCGTTGAGCGAGGAGGACTACACGATCCGCGAATGGGTCGAGGCGCCCGGAGTGCAGTACGTGCCCGTCGACGGCACGCTCGAGCTGCTGCGGGGCCTGCGGCTCGTTCCGACACCGGGTCACACCCGAGGCTCGCAGGTCGTGCTCGTTGAGAAGGGCGGCCACTCCGTCGTCATCGCCGGCGACACGGCCGTCTTCTTCGACGAGCTCGATGATCCACGCACCGAAGGCCAGCGGTTGATCCGGGCGCTCGCCCCCGACGAGGTCTGGCTCTCGCACCAGCACGAGCCGTGGCGCCCGTCGAGTGAAGACGATGCCTGACGCACGTCGCTGACCGACCGCGCGTCAGCCTGCGCTGGTCTGCTTGGGGTCGACCATGCCGGTGATCTCCTCGGCGCGACGGTCGACGCCGGTCACCAGGTGGTAGGTGGCGCCGGCGATCGCGGCGCCGACGATGGGGGCCACCCAGAAGGCCCAGAGCTGACCGGGTGCGCCGTTGCCGTTGAAGAACGCGACGGCGGTGGAGCGGGCAGGGTTGACCGAGGTGTTGCTGATCGGGATCGAGACGAGGTGGATGAAGGTGAGCCCCAGACCGATGGCCAACGGGGCGAACCCGACCGGCGCCTTGTCGTCGGTGGCGCCCAGGATGATGTAGAGGAAGAAGGCGGTGAGCAGGGCCTCGGCACACAGCACCGAGATCAGGCCGTATCCACCCGGAGAGTGCTCGCCGTAGCCGTTCGCGGCCAGATTGCCGGTCACCGTGAAGCCAGGTTTGCCGCTCGCGATGCCCCACAGGGCCAGGCCGGCAATCAGTCCCGCGACCACCTGGGTGGCGATGTAGCCGGGGACGTCCTTCCACGGGAAGCGCTGGGCGATCGCGGCGCCGATCGTCACTGCCGGGTTGAAGTGGGCCCCGGACACGTGGCCCACGGCATAGGCCATCGTCATCACGGTGAGGCCGAAGGCCAGGGCGACCCCGGCGTGGCCGACGCCCACCTGGACGCTCTGTCCGGCGGCCCGGTTCGGCTGGAGGAAGACTGACGCATAGACGGCGGTGCCGCAGCCGGCGAAGACGAGCAAGAACGTGCCGAGTGCCTCGGCAACGAGACGGGATCTGAGGGCAGGGGTGCGCATGACACATTCCTTCCGCTTTCCGTGGTGCTCCGAACGGGCACTATGGCAGCGTGTCGCACCCGCGGCGTCCTTGAGAACCCCCCGGCACACGTGCGATCAGCCGCACGACTGCGCCCCCGTCTGCACGAACAGAGTCCACGGCACCCCGAAGGCGGCGCACCTCAGGCTGCAGGGTCCTCGGTGGCCTCCACCAGCGGAAACTCCACCAGAGCCTGCCCGGCGATGCGCGCCATCATCCAGGAGTCCAACGCGGCGCCGGTGGCGCCGCCCACGAGCGGCATGCCGCGGCCGAGGTTCCAGAAGAGGCGCTTGTTCACGCGGCGCAGCAGGCGGAAGAAGATGGCCTTGTTGACCAGCATCAAGGCCCCTGGCGGCAGGCGGCGGAGTCCTATTCGCGACAGCCCGCGTGCCCCGAAGCCTTCCTTGGCGATCACTTCGTCAGAGCGTGAGGCGACGAGGGTGAGCAGCACCGCGGTGCGCACCTCCGGTTGGCGCACGTCGTAGCCGCGGACCACGGCGATCGCCCCGACCATGCGGGTGGCCACGAGGTAGAACTCCGCAAGGTTCAGCGGGAGCGCGACGGGCAGCGTCACGTAGCCCCCAACGCCGGTGAGGAACCCACCGACGGCGCCAAGGGCGAGGTGACTGCGCACCAGCGCCTCGACGGCCTCCTCGGCATCGTCGGCAGCACGCAGCGCGGCGTCGGCGACGTGGGCCGCCGACTGGATGGGTCCGAGACCGTCGAGCCCCGTGTCGAGCACCAGGCGGCCGATGGGGCCGGCATGCTCGTGGCCCGCAGCCGGAAGCGCCGACGCGGTGCGCCGCTCCATCTCTTCGGCCTTGGGCCTCAGCGACTCCAGCCAACCCATGCACCCGAGTCTGGCAGAACAGAGGCTCCAGAATCCATGGTCCTCCGCCCGTCCTCCAGGTTCGGAAGGTTCGGCAACGACGGCAGGAATGCCGCGCCCGCGATGGAATAGCCCGGCGCTCTCGGCCCGTTGGCATCCTCGTGAGTCCTGTCTCCAGAGCCCAGCTGAACATCCTCGATCTCGTCCCCGTCCTCGACGGTGGCAGCGCCGGGGAAGCCATCGCGTCGACGGTGGACATCGCACGCCACGCCGAGAAGTGGGGCTACGGCCGCTACTGGATGGCCGAGCACCACAACATGCGCGGTGTGGCGTCGAGCTCGACGCCCGTGCTCATCGGGCACGTCGCGGACCACACGGAGACGATCCGCGTCGGCGCCGGCGGGATCATGCTGCCCAACCACGCGCCCTACGTCGTCGCCGAGCAGTTCGGCACGCTCGCCACGATCCATCCAGGCCGCATCGACCTGGGGCTCGGCCGAGCCCCCGGCACCGACCCGTTCACCACGCGCGCGCTGCGGCGCAGCGAGGCCGCTGCGATGAACTTCGCCGGCGAGGTGGAGGAGCTCATCGGCTACCTCGGTGACCCCGACCCCGATGCCAAGGTCCGTGCCATCCCGGGCGAGGGCACCCATGTGCCGATCTGGATCCTCGGCTCGAGCCACGGCGGAGCCCAGGTGGCAGCCGCTCTCGGCCTGCCCTACTCCTTCGCGTCCCACTTCGCGCCGGCCGCCCTGATGAGCGCCCTCGAGGTCTACCGGTCCCGTTTCACGCCGTCGACGGAGCCCGGCGGTCTCGACGCGCCGCGCTCGATGGCCGGCGTCAACGTCATGGTCGCCGACACGACGGCCGAGGCCGAACGACTCTTCACGAGTGTGCTCCAGCGCTTCCACGGCATCGTGACGGGACGCCGCACCGGCCTGCCCGAGCCCGAGGGCGACATCGCGAGCCTGATGGCGCAGTGGTCCCTGGCGGAGCGTCAGGCCGTCAGTGAGATGACGCGCGTCTCGCTCGTCGGGACACCCGCCGAGGTGCGCGAGGGCCTGGCCGGCTTCGTCGAGGCCACGGGCGTCGACGAGGTCATCGTCACGTGCGGCGCGCACGACCACGACGCGCGCCTGCGTTCCTACGAGCTGCTCGCCGACGCCTGGAGCTGAGCACCCGGCCGACCCACCGGACCGCCCCGACCCCACGGACCTGCCCGCCCGACGGACCCGCCGGACCGACCAGCCCCGCCCCTGCCACCTCTGGAAGGCTTGTCCCATGACCACCGATGCTTCCGACCTCCGCTCCGTCACGCTGACCCGCGACAGCATGGGCCACTACACCGCCCGCAACCGTCGCGGCGGCTCGATCACCGTCAGCTCCGGCACCGAGGAGCTCTCGCCCGTCGAGCTGCTGCTCGCCGGCATCGCGGCCTGCACCGCCGTCGACGTCGACACCGTGACGAGCCGGCGCGCCGAGCCCGACGACTTCGAGGTCGAGGTGACGGCCCACAAGGTGAAGGACGAGCACGGCAACCACCTGCAGGACATCACGGTGAGCTTCCGCGTGCGCTTCCCCGAGGGCCAGGGCGGTGATGCGGCGCGGGAGATGCTGCCGAAGATGGTCCAGCGCTCACACGACGAGTGGTGCACCGTGAGTCGCACCGTCGAGCTCGGCTCGAAGGTCACCGCCAAGGTCGAGTGACCAACCGACGGCGTATGCCGTCAGGCGCGGTGCGCGGCGTCGAGCCACTCGATGGGGTCGCCCCACCCGAGCCGCGTGACGCCGTGCTTGTCGAGGGCGCGGACCGCCAAGGTGCGGCGGTGCGCCGCGAAGGTCAGGACGTGGGCGATCATCGCGCCGTACGAGCAGACGTAGGGCGGCTCGCTCGTGGCGTCGACGAAAACGTCGTCGAGCTTGCCCTTCTCGATCGCGTCGCGCACATGCCCGAGGAAGGTGGGCGCGGCCTCGGCGAGGCGTCGTCGCGCCGACGTCAGCGACTCGTGCTCCTCGAGCGAGAAGTCGTACTCCCTGCTGGCCATCGTCGCGTTCCACATGGCCATCTGGCCGACGAGGCGGCTGATGATGCGGCGCAGCGTCGACGGGTCGGGGTCGTCGTCGACATTGACGACGATCGGCTCGTCGAGCTGCTCGTCGGTAAGCTGGCCGGCGCACTCGATGAGCTGGCCGGTCAGCCAGATGTGGTGCTCGACCATCTGCTGCACGAGGTCCATGGCGGTGACCTTTCGCTGGGCCGGCAGGCGGATGCCGCCGGGTGGGTGGAAGTGGATGTCGTTGGCGGCCTCGAGACGGATCGTCCCCGGACGTCCGCGCCACGCGCTCGGCGTCGTGCCGTAGGCGCGGCGGAACGCCCGGGTGAAGGCCTCGTGCGAGCCGTAGCCGGCCTCGACGGCGACGTCGAGGACCGAGAGACGGCTCGCCGCGAGACGGAAGGCGGAGCGCTCGAGCAGGACCCTGCGGCGCAGGGAGCTCGGCGCCTCGCCCGCACTGGCGCTGACGATGCGATCGAGGTGGAACCGCGACAGGTGGAGCCGGGCCGCGATCTGCTCACCGGTCAGGTCGGACTCGTCGAGAGTGTCGACGAGCACGTCCAGCCAGGCGCTGAAGGTGTCACGTGAGCCGGTCACGTCCTCATCCTGCGCGCGCCGCCGACCCGGGTGCTTGATCGGTCTTGCTCTGCTGACAGGGCACCTGGTCCGACGGTCAGGCTCAGGGGTGGACCACGACCTTGTCCCCGACGCGCACCGAGAAGAAGAGGGCCTTGACCTGGGCGTGGTCGGCGATGTTGACGCATCCGTGGCTGGCACTGGCGTAGCCCAACCGCGCGAAGTTCGACGAGTAGTGCACGGCTTGCCCGCCAGAGAAGAACATCGAGTAGGGCATCGGCGTGAAGTAGAGGTTCGAGACGACGTACTCGTACTTGCGCGAGACGTGGAAGGTGCCCTCTCGCGTCTCGCGGCCGGGTCCGCCGAAGCGGGCCCACATGACCGAGAGCGGCTTGCCGTCGACGACCCAGGTCAGGGTGCGGGTGGCCTTGTCGACGCACATGACGCGACCAGTGCGGCACCGCTTGTCGAGCGAGGCAAGGGTGGGCAGGAGCGGACGCAGCCCGGCGTTGTAGCGGTGCTTGTCGAAGGTCCCCGGCGTGTAGGTCAGGGCGCGCAGGCGCGCCCAGGTGCGGCTGTCGACGACACCCGACTGGGGCACGTCGTAGGCCCGCTGGAAGGCGAGCACCTTCTGGCCGAGCGTCCACCCGTAGACCCCGGAGTACGCGTACGGCCAGAAGCCCTTGGCGGCGAGGCGGCGTTGGAGCTCACGGATGTTGGCCACGGGCGAGGTCGTGCTGACGGTGACGGTCGTCGTGGTCATCGCGACGAGGCGCGACCACGTGCGCTGGTCGAGGACGCCCGACTGCGGCAGGTCGTACGTGCGCTGGAAGGCAAGGACGCTCTGGCCGAGGGTCCAGCCGTAGTAGCCGGAGACTCGGAGCGGCCACCAGGACGCCCGGACGATGCGGATGCGCACCTGGAGGTCCTTGACGATGTCGCCGGAGACGCCCTCCTTGGCGAGGGTCGGTGTCGCCGTCAGCGCGACGAGCCGGTTCCAGGTGCGCTGGTCCACGACTCCCGACTGCGGGAGGGACTGGTCCCGTTGGAAGGCGAGGACGCCCTGACCGAGCGTCCACCCGTAGTAGCCCGAGATGCGCAGGGTCCAGTAGCTCGGTTTGACGAGGCGCAGGCGCACCTGCAGGTTCTTGACCTTGTCTCCCTCGCTGCCCGCGGGGATGACGACCGGGCTCGGCGGGATCGGCGGCGTGGTCGCGGTGGTCGTCGTCGACGGCGTGGCCGTGGTGGTCGCTGACGAGGTGGTCGTCGACGGGGCGGTGGAGGTCGTCGTGGTGGTCGATGTCTCGGTCGACGTGCTCTCCGCGGTGGCGCCGGTCGACATGGAGCTGCCGGGCGGTGTCGGCGTGCCGGTGAGGTCGTCGGCCCGCGCGGCCGGCGCCGTGACCGCCAGAGCCAACGCCGTGAGTCCCGCCGCGACGGTGCCCACGGTGCGATTCCTGTCCATGCGGATGGTCCTCATGGTGTCCCCTGTTTTCCGAACCGCACGACGGCGGGTGTGAGTCGGCGCGGTCGCGCGCCTTCATTGTGGCAGGCCAACCACGCTTTGGCGCGGCGTGCCCACACCGACACCGACGCCTTGACGCGTCGGAAGGTTGTCGCGGTCCGGCGATCCGTGCGCAGCAGGAGGTCAGGCGCCGGGCAGCCGACGCACGGTGAGGATCTGCTCGGCCCGGCCGACCGGTCCGTGCTCGTCGTGCAGCGTCGTCGAGGTGAGCCCGAGACCGGTCGGACCCATCGTCACGCGGGTGTCGAAACCGACCCAGCCGCGGACCGGCTCGCGGAAGAGGTGAACGCTGAGATCGACGTTCGGGAACATCCACTCACGCGGCGAGACGCGCACGGCGATGCCGTTCGCCGTGTCGGCCAGGCGGACGAGATCGGCTGTGGGAGAAGAGGTCTCACCGTCGATGAGCGGATTGCGCGCTCGGATCCAGGCGCGGGTCCGGCCGGGCCGGCGTTCGGGGTCCACCCGGAACTCGAGGCCCTCGATGTAGCCGCCCTCCCACGTGTCCGCGCCGGCCCAGGCCTCCATCTCGTCGGGTCCGGGAATCGGTTCGAGCTCGACGCCGGCCACCGGCTCGGAGTCGTGCGCCGCGAGCCTCCACGCGTGCGCCCGTACGACGGCGCGGTCGTCGACGAGCATCGTCGCCTCGACGAGCTCGATGGTGCGCCCGGGCCGGGTCGTGCGCACCTGGACCCGGCTGGGACGCGCAGGGATCATGCCGAGGATGTCGAAGGAGATGCGGGCGAGCTGCAGGCCGTCACGCGGCTCGTGCAGGTCGATCTCATGGGCGAGGATGCCGCTGACCGGGGCCATGTGCTGCTCGTCGTCGCGCCAGGCCCCCTGCACGTGCACGGTCGGCGCGTAGAGGCCCGGGCCGAGCCGCCGGTAGAAGGCAGGGGTGTCGCGGTCGAGCTCGAAGCCCGTGCTGTCGCAGATCTCGCTGGTCACCCAGCCACCCTAGGTGTCCCCGTGAGGGCGGTCCGGGGCGGGTGACCGTGGATCAGACAGGCTCGGCGTCGCGCTCCGCGAGGCCGTCGAGCAGGACCGCGAGCCCGAAGGCATGAGCCGCGCGGGCGTCGGCTGCGGCATTCGTGGCCTCGCCCGCAGCCTGTCCGATGCGGCTGGCGAGGGGGAACCGCTCCTCGACCCCGAGTGCCGCGAGCTCGGCACCCTCGCGCTCCCACCACTGCTCCGGCGTCTCGTCGCTGCGCTCGACGCGCGCTGCCTCGAGCGCGCGTGCGGAGGACCGGACGAAGCTCAGGACGAGGGCGAGCGCTTGGTCCTTGGCCGCGTCACCGAGCGGAAGGGGCTCGACGGCGGCGAGCTCGCGTTCGTACTTCCCGAGCGTGCCCGGTCCCAGCACGGCGCGCTCCGTCTCGAGGTGGGCCAGCCACGGGTGTCGCTCCAGGAGCGCGAGGTTCTCGGCCGCCACCTGCGCGAGCATCTCGCGCCAGGATCCGGTCGGCGACGCGAACTCCATGTCGAGACGGCACTGGTCGACCATGAGCTCGAGGAGCTGTGCCCGGTTCGCCACGTGACCGTAGAGCGTCATCACCCCGACGCCGAGGCGCTCCGCCACCCGACGCAGGGAGAAGGCGGCGAGCCCTCGCCCGTCGGCCTCCTCGATTCCGGCATCGACCACGGCGTCGACGGTGATCGTCGCAGGTCGGCCGGGCCTCGGGGGGAGTGGGCGCTCGTGGCGCCAGAGCAGCTGGACCGTGCCCACGCGGCTCCCTTCCATCGTCTCCGCGGCACGTGCGCGGCGGCCCGCAGGCGCTCCGTCGACGCCCGCACGTCGTCACGGCAACGTCCCCGGCGCCGTCCGGGAACCCTTCCCGTAGGGCGTACGTTATAACCCGTACATCGTACGGAAAGAGAGCCCATGCCTCCCATGTTCACCGGCTTCGCCATCTCGCTCAACGTCCCCGAGCCCGAGGCGTCGGCAGCGTTCCTCGTCACCCACCTCGGCTACAGCGTCGAGATGCGTGACGACGGCTTCGTCTCGCTCACCCACCCCGACGGGGGGTCGAACATCGTCTTCCTGCGCACCGGCCTGCCCACCTTCAAACCCGCTGACATCGCGGGCTCCGCGGGTGACGGGCTGCTGCTCGCGTTCGTCGTGGACGACCTCGACGCTCACCACGAGCGCTTGGTGGCCGGGGGCGTCGAGGTCGTCACGCCGCCGGAAATCGAGCCGTGGAGAGAGCGCTTCGTGCAGTACCGCGACCCCAACGGTCTCGTCGTCCAGCTCGTCCAGTGGGTCTGACCCGGTCGTCGAACCGGATGGCGGGCCCTCACCCCGCGCCGTCGGAGAGCCCCAGCCCGAGGTCGACCATCCGGACCAGGCGGGGCGCGAGCTCCTCGACGGCGCCGGGGGGCAGGTTGCGCAGTGGTCCCTCGAGCGCGAGCATCGCCATGCCGTGGACGGCGGACCAGGCGAGCAGCTCGGCACCGGGACGCTCGTCCTCGGACATGACCCCCGCGTCGACCATGGTGTCGAGGGAGTCGGCGAGCAGCTGGAAGGGCGTGCGTCCGCTGGCGCCGGCCGCATCGGCTGACGCAGCCCGGCTCAGGTCGACCGGTACGGCGAACGCTGCACGGAAGAGCCCGGGCTCGTCCATCGCGAACCTCAGGTAGCCCACGCCGACCGCACGGAACCTGGCGCGCGCGCGCTGACCGGGCTGGAGGCCGTCGGGGACGGCGTCCATGGTGGCGCTGATGACGTCGGCGGCACGCGCCTGGGCGCGGGAGACGACCTCGCTGAGCAGCGCGTCCCGATCCGCGAAGTGGCGGTATGCCGCATTGGCCGAGACCCCGACGCGACGCGTCGCCTCGCGCAGGACGACCTTGTCCGGACCTCCCTCCCGGGCGAGGTCCGTGCCGGCCTCGAGCAGGGCCCGGCGCAGGTCACCGTGGTGGTAGGTCGCCCTGGCCGGCGGGGCGCCGGCCGGGTCCGTCACCGGGTCCGTCGCCAGACCCGTCACCGGGTCCGTCGCCAGACCCGTCACCGGTGGACGAACCGGGTCGGCGTCGAAGGCGGCGGACGAGCTCACGGTCCCATCATGCTCCGCACGGCCCCGCAGGGCGTCACCCGGCTGCGGGATGGGCCGGAGGCGTGGCGATGCCGCGCTGCGCCAGCACGGACCGGAGCAGGTCGGGTCGGTTGGTGATGAGGCCGTCGACACCGAGGTCGACGAGACGCCCCATGTCGTCCGCGTCGTCGACGGTCCACGGCACCACGGCGAGCCCGGCGGCGTGCGCCGACCGGACGAGCGCGGCGTCGACGGGGAGGTCCGCGCGCGGGGAGATGGTGACGACCCCCGGGACGCCGGAGGCCGCGCGGACGACGTCGCCGTCCACGGCGTCGATGTCGGCGCCGCCGAGCCACGGCGACGCACCCTCCTGGCCCCGCTCGAGACGATCGGGCGAGACGAGGGCGACGAGCCGGGCGCGCGGCGCGATGCGGTGGACCGCGGCGAGGCTCGCCCAGTCGAACGACTGGATCGTCACCCGGTCGGCGACGCCGCCGTCCTCGAGCACCGCCCAGACCGAAGCCGCGAACTCGTCGCGTGGTGCGCTGAGGTCGAGGTCGTCCGCCTGCACCTTGATCTCGACGTTGAGGCCGACGTCGTCCGCACCTCGGTCGTGGAGGAGGTCGACGACCTCGCGGAGCTCGGGCACCTTCGCCCCCGCCACGGCGCGCTGGTCCGGGAAGTCGGGGGCCGGCTGGTACCCGCAGTCGAGGGTGCGGACCTGGGCGAGCGTCAGCAGCCGAAAAGGCTTGCCGGAGTAGGGGAACAGGGCATCCGAGGCGCTGGCGGGGCTCGTGTCGCGGCACTTGTCAGGGCTGACCCGATTGTCGTGGGCCACGACGACGGCGCCGTCGCGCGTGACCTGGGTGTCGAGCTCGAGGGTGGTGACGCCGAGGTCGAGGGCCTGCGAGAACGCGGCCAGCGTGTTCTCCGACGTCAGGGCCGCCCCGCCGCGGTGTGCCTGCAGGTCGAAGTTCGGCGCTTGTCTCGTCGGTGCCTCTGCGGGCGTGACGGCGCCGCCCGAGCAGGCGGCCACGACGAGGACGACAGCGGCACAGAGCGCGGTGGCGCCGGCCCGACGCAGGGCCTGACGCTCGCTGCCTGGCGGTGCGTCCACGGTCATGGGCGGTCCTCCTCCGCTCGTCGTCCACCTGGTCGCTGCGAGTGTGTCAGGTGCGAGCTGCCGCGCGCGGCAGGCGGGAGGCGCTTTGCGAGAGCTGGGAGGTCGCTGATCGTGCCGGGGGGCCGGGACGGCGTGTGACGATGGGTGGGTGGACCCGCCCGTGGATGCCGTCCCGTCGCTGGACGGCTATCCGGTGCAGCCCCCACCTCTTCGACCGCCCGCCGTGCTCGACCAGGTGTGGCGCGACCTCACCTTCGTGCACTGGCCGGTGGACCCGGACTCCGTCCGGCACCACTTCCCCGCCGGCACCAGCCCCGACGTCTTCGCCGACGGCCTGACCTACGTCGGGCTCGTCCCCTTCGTCATGGACGGCACACGGCTCGGGCGCGCGCCGTCACCCACCCTGCCGTGGCTCGGCAGCTTCCTCGAGACGAACATCCGGCTCTACTCGGTCGACGACGCCGGCCGTCACGGTGTGCTCTTCCGGTCGCTCGAGACCGAGCGGGCGCTCGTCGTCGTCGCGGCACGCGTGGGGCTCGGGGTCCCGTACACCTGGGCGCGGATGCGGCTGCGGCGCGACGGCGACCTCGTCAGCTACGCGAGCCGGCGCCGGTTCCCCGCTCGTGGGCTGCGCAGCGTCCTCACCATCCGCGTCGGTGACCGCATCGAGCCCACGCCGCTGGAGCTCTGGCTCACGGCCCGCTGGGGTGCCCACACCCGGGTGGCCGGTCGCACGCTGTGGGTGCCGAACGAGCACCCGCCGTGGCCGTTGTGTGCCGCCGAGGTGGTCGACCTCGCCGACGACCTCCTCGAGGCGGCCGGCGTCACGACGGTCGGTCCGCGCCTGCGCGCCCTGTTCTCGCCCGGCGTTGCCACGCGCTTCGGGCGCCCGTCGCGCGTGGCCTGACGCCGCAGCCCGGGTCGTGCGCCTCCGAGTCGGGAGCCCGACTGTCCGGACGAGTGCCTCGAGGTCCTCCTGGTCGTATGCCGCCGCCTGACGCGCCAGCCGCTCGTCCTCCCGCACGTCCATCGACGCTGCGGCATTCGTCGCGGGGTGCGCCTACGCGGACAGCTCGCGCAGGCCCGCCTACGCGAACAGCTCGCGCACGCACGCCTCGAACATCGTCGTGTGCGCCGCGACGTCGGCCTCGGTCGTGACCGGGCACATGAGGGCCATGTTGTGGAACGGCGTCAGCAGGATGCCGCGGTTCAGGGCGTAGAGGTGGAGGTACTGCTGGAGGTCGAAGTCGTCGGCGTCGTGGGCCTCCTGCCCGTCGTGCGAGCGGCGTCCCGAGAAGTTGTACTCGGCCCGGGCGCCGAGGCGCGTCACGTGCCAGTCCGCCCCGACCGCGTCGATGCCCGCCTGCACGCCGTCGGCCCACGCGTTCGCAAGCGGCACCATGTGCTCGAAGGCTGCGGTCGTCATGACCTGCTCGAGCGTGGCCTTCATGGCCGCCATCGACAGGCCGTTGCCGGCGAGGGTGCCGCCGATGCCGCCCACGTCGATGTCCTCGAGCTCGATCGAGCGGGCGATCCGGTCGGCGATGTCCTGGCTGAAACCGAAGGTGCCGCAGGGGATGCCGCCACCGATCGACTTGCCGATGACGAGGAGGTCCGGCGCGAGGTCGTGGGCGGCGGTGTAGCCGCCCGGGCCGGCGCAGATCGTGTGGGTCTCGTCGTTGACGAGGAGGGCTCCGTAACGGGTCGCGAGCTCGCGCACCCCCTCGTTGTAGCCCGGGTCGGGCAGCACGATGCCGATGTTGGTCAGGGCGGGCTCGACGAGCACCGCAGCGACGTCACCGTGGGCGAGGGCCCGCTCGAGCCCCTCGAGGTCGTTGAACTCGACGACGCGCGTCGTCTCGGAGGTGTCGACGGGAGCCCCGATGTTGCTCCGCCGGTCGACCGTCGAGCCGTCCGGCGCCAGCGTCGCGAAGGCCTCGTCGACCGAGCCGTGGTAGCACCAGTTGTGCACGACGACCTTGCGGCGCCCCGTGAGGTGGCGCGCATAGCGGATTGCGTGGCGGTTGGCGTCCGTCGCCGTCAGCGTGAACTGCCAGTAGGGCAGCCCGAAGCGCTCCGCCAGACCGGCCGACACCGCGATCGCGTCCTCGGTGGGCAGCATCGTCGTGATCCCGCGCGAGAGCTGGCGGGTCACGGCCTCGACCGTCGGCGCCGGGGAGTGGCCCATCATCGCTCCGGTGTCACCGAGGCACAGGTCGACGTGGTCGATGCCGTCGACGCACGTGAAGTGGGCGCCCTCGGCGTGATCGACGAAGACGGGGAAGTCGCCGGGCCACTTGACCATCCAGCTCATCGGTACCCCACCGGGCATGTGGGCGGCCGCCTGCTCGGCCAGGGCCCGGGATCGCGGTCGGGCGTCGATGAAGGCGGCCCTCTCCCGGGCGTGCAGCTCGGCGAGGCGGATGCGGTCGACGGTGCTCATGCCCGCATCATGCCGTCACGAGAGACGCGGCGGAAGCCAGTCGCCGAAGCTCTCGACACCACGGATTCCGTAGGTGTTGGAAGGTGATTCAAGTGAAAAGGCACAGGTTCCGGGGCCTTGCGGAGCGCGTCGGAGATGGCATGATCCCGCCCATGCCCCCGACCGGTTACCGCGGCCTCAGCCTCTGGCACGACACGATCGACGACATCGAGCCGCGCCCCTCCCTGGGCACGGACATCGAGGTCGACGTCGCCGTCGTCGGGGCCGGCTACACCGGCCTCTGGACGGCCTACCACCTCGTCGCCGCCGACCCCTCGATCCGCGTCGCGGTCATCGAGAAGGAGGTCGCCGGCTTCGGCGCCTCGGGCCGCAACGGCGGCTGGTGCTCGGCCCTCTTCCCCGCCTCGCTGAAGCGGATGGCCACCGAACGCGGTCGTGAGGCGGCGGTGCGGATGCAGCACCTGCTGCACGACACCGTCGCCGACGTCGGGTGGATCGCCGAGGCGGAGGGCATCGACTGCCACTTCGACCAGGGCGGCTACCTCTCCGTCGCGCGCAACCCGGCGCAGCTCGAACGGGTGCGCGACGAGGTCGCCGACCATCGCGAGTGGGGCTTCGGGGAGGACGACCACCGCCTCCTCGACGCGTCCGAGGTCATGGCGGTCGCCGGCGTCAGCGACGCGCTCGGTGGCTCGTTCACGCCGCACTGCGCGGCGATCCACCCGGCCCGTCTCGTCCGCGGCCTCGCCGACGCCGTCGAGCGGCGCGGCGTCGTCGTCCACGAGCGCACGGCGGCCGTGGACGTGCGCAGCCGCCGCGTGATCACGGCGCACGGCACGGTCCGGGCCGAACACGTCGTCCTCGCGACCGAGGGATACACCCCCACCGTCGCGGGGCGGCGCCGCGCCATCGCGCCGATCTACTCGCTGATGACCGCGACGGAGCCGTTGCCCGAGGACACGTGGGCCCAGATCGGCCTCGACAAGCGCACGACCTTCGCCGACAACAGACACCTGACGATCTACGGCCAGCGCACCCGCGACGGGCGGATCGCCTTCGGCGGCAGGGGCGCTCCCTACCACTACGCCTCCAAGGTCTCGCCGCTCTACGAGCGGGACGCCCGCGTCCACGCCGCCCTGCGTCGGATCCTCCTCGAGCTGTTCCCCGTCCTCGACGGGGTCACCTTCACGCACGCCTGGGGAGGAAACCTCGGCGTGCCGCGCGACTGGTTCCCCTCCGTGCGCCACGACCGCCACACGGGTCTTGCCTTCGCGGGCGGCTACGTCGGCGACGGGGTCGCGACGTCGGCGCTCGCCGGACGCACCCTGGCCGCGATGATCCGCGGCGACGACCCCGACGACCTCGCCAGCCTGCCCTGGGCCGGGCGCACGTCGCGCGACTGGGAGCCCGAGCCCCTGCGGTGGCTCGGCGTCAACGCCGTCACCGCGCTCATGACCTCGGCCGACTGGTCGGAGCGGCGTACCGGCCGTCCGTCGCGCGCGGCCTCCGCCTTCTGGACCGCCCTCGGGCAGTAGCCTCGCCGGCTGGCTCGTCCCCGCGCTGCTGAGCCTGCTCGCCAACCGGCGTGTGCCGCGTCAGCTGCGGTGTGCCGCGTAGACGCCGTCCGTGAGCACGGGCACGACCTCCGACGTGTCCAGCTCGGCCGCGACCGCCACGTCGGCGGCCCAGCCCTGCTCGACGAGCTCACGGCCACTCGCACACGCCTGAAGCGCCTCGCCGAGCCGGTCCTCCACGGCCAGCCATGCCGTGCCGGCAGCCTCGGCCTCGGGGCTGAGCAGCAGTGGCCCGGCCCGGTGCTCCAGGCGGCCGGTGAGGGCCGCGACGACGGCGCCGGCTCCCCAGAGGTCCTCGACGGCGGGCCGCAGCGACCCGTCGGGCCAGCGCTCACCCGCTGGGACCAGGACGATGGCAGGCCCAGCCGCCAAGCCCTGCGACCCCCGCGAGGACTCGAGCCACTCGACGAGCCACGTCGCCACCGCGGTGCGGTTGCGCAGCGACGCGGCGACGACGTCTGCTCCGGCCTCGGTCAGGACGGCACTCACCGTCGAGCCGTTCGGTGACGGCAGCACCAGCTCCCCGATCGTGCCCGCGGCCCGGATCGAGGACGGCGACAGGCTGACGCCGCCGTCGTCCCTCGTCGCTGACCGCGGCCGTGCGAGCGTCGCACCTCGCGCGTCCGCGAACGCCTGCGCCGACTCGTCCTTCCAGCGGAAGGGATGCACGCGCGTGCCCGCGTCCGCGGCCACCGACACGCACGTCGTGAAGCTGAGGACGTCGACGACGACGGCGCACACCGGGGAGCCCGCCGAGACGGCATACCTCGTCAGGGCGTGCGCCGGGCCGGCTCCCCAGTCGAGGCGGACGACGTGCCGGTCCTGCGAGTGCCAGGCCTTCATGGTGACCAACCTACGGCGGCTCAGACGGCCGAACGTCCGGGTCAGGTGCCTGCCGTCGCAGCGAGCGGTGGCGCCGCCGAGGGCGATGTCGCCGTGGGCGCCGGTGGCGGGGTTCGTCCGGCCACCGGGACCGGCCACCCGACCGCAACCGCGGCGAGACCGCTGGACCGCTGCGGCGACGTCGTGGAGGGCGACGGGGAGGTGGTCGCCACCGGGAGGGTCGACCGTGGAGCGGTCGTGCGGGGAGGGCCGGGCGACGTCGACGGCGTCCGACCCGGGTCGATGACGTCGGCGACGTGGCTGCTCGGCGTGGCCGCAGGCACCGATGGTGTGGAGCTCTGACCGGGGACCTGCCCAGTGGACGCGTGGTGGATCGCGAGACCGCCGATGACGAGCACCGCGGACAGCGTCAGGGTCGCCACCGCCGCCCGCGGCGACCCGATCACCGCGCGATCGGTGTGCCGTCCCATGTGCGCCTCTCGTCGACCCAGCGAGCGGTACCTTACGCGCCCCGCCGGGCGCGCGTGGACGATGGAGGCGCACGGCGTCGTCGCGCCGGACTCAGGTGCCGCGGTTTCCGCGCACGACCCGCGCCCGGCTCACGGGGGCGACCCGCCGGCCTCGAGCCCGCGCAGGAGCCGCCTCGGGGCCGTGAGGCGGTAGGAGGCGTCGACGAGCTCGGACACCTCCTGCCAGTCGACGTCCTCGGGCGCGCCGCACGCGCGCAGGTCGAGTCCCACCCAGCCGGACGGGCCCAGGTAGGCCGGGTCGTAGAAACGCCCGTCGCCGAGCAGCGCCGGCCGCTCGGCGGCGTCGGTGAGCACGATGACGGACTGGCGGTAGGGCTCGGGGTCGTGGTCGCCCTTGACCGTCCCGCCGTAGGTTGCGAAGACCTTCGTCGTGAAGAAGGTCGGGCGCCCGTGCGACACCTTCTCGTCGGCTCCGGGCAGCGCCAGGCAGATCTCACGGACCCGGTTCAGGTAGGGGTCCGCGCCGTCGAACATCAGGGGGTGCGCCACGCCTCAACGGTAGGCCCGGCGGACGCCGGAGCGCCTCAGGCGCCGCAGACCCCGCCGCACCCGCCGGCGCCGCAGCCACCGCCGCACCCACCACCGACGGCGACCGGCTCGGGCACGTCGTGCCGGGTCGACCACGCGGTCTCGAGGGCCTGGCTGAAGACGTCGACGGGCTGGGCGCCGGAGACGCCGTACTTTCGGTCGAAGACGAAGAACGGCACGGACTCGATGCCGAGCATCCTGGCCGTGGCCTCGTCGCTGCGCACGTGGTTGCCGTACTCGTCGGACTCGAGCATCGTGCGCACGGCGTCGGCCTCGAGGCCGATCTCCGTCGCGAGCCGCACGAGCACCTCACGGTCACCGACGGCGAGGCCGTCGGTGAAGTAGGCGCGCATGAGCCGCTCGTGGGCGGCGTCGGCGAGACCCTGCTCGGCGGCGAGGTGGACGACGCGGTGGGCGTCGAAGGTGTTGCCGTAGCGGGCATGCTCCCAGTCGAACGCGAGACCGAGCTCGGCCGCGGCCTGCGCCATGGACCGGTGCTGCGCGACCGCCTGCTCGCGCGTCGTGCCGTACTTCGCGGCGACGAGGTCGACGAGCGGAAGGTCCGACACCGGCTCGGCGCCGCGGTCCAGCTCGAAGCTGTGCCACGTCACCTCGACCTCGTCGGCGTGTTCGAAGGCCGCCACGGCAGCCTCGAGCCGACGCTTGCCGAGGTAGCAGAACGGGCACACGATGTCGGACCAGATGTCGATCTTCACGGTCGTGCAACCTACCCGCCGGCCGGCGTGTTCCCGGCACCGCGGGAGGCGTCGGTCACGCTGCCCGAGAGGTGCGTATGCCGTTCAGCCGGCTCCGGTGACCCGGTGCAGGATGGCCGCTGCGCAGTCCGCGTCACGGGCCTCGGGCAGCCAGTGCCCGGCGTCGAGCTCGACGAACCCGTAGTCGGCGCCCACGTGTTCCCGCGTCAGCTCGGCCGCGGTGCGCCCGAGGAAGGGGTCGCGCGAGCCCCACACGTACGTCGTCGGCACCTCGACGCGATGGGCGGAGACGTGGGAGTGCGGGGCCGCGCGGTACCAGCTGATCGGCCCGGCGAGCGCGTCGGCGCTGGCCAGCCGGGCGGCATACCTCCGGCGGTCCTCGGTCGGCAGGCCGGAGCGTGCGAGCACCGAGTGGAAGCTCGCCGCCAGGGCGTGCTCGGGCACCCAGGGCACCTGGAACGCTGCCATGTACCAGGACTTGCGCTTCTGCTCCAGGCCGTTCTTCAGGGCCCGGGACATCGCGGCGGGGTGCGGTGTCGACAGCACGGTCAGGGACGCGACGCGGTGGGGATGGTTCGCCGCCACCAGCCACGCCAGGGCGCCGCCCCAGTCGTGCCCGACGAGGTGGACCCGCTCCCGCCCGGACGCCTCCACGAGGGCGAGGACGTCGGCGACGAGCTCCTCGAGGCGGTACGCGTCCCGGCCGGCCGGACACGCCGAGGCGGAGTAGCCGCGCTGGTCGGGGGCGAGGGTGCGCAGGCCCGCCTCGTGCAGCCGCGCGGAGACGCGGGACCAGCTCGTGCGGTCGGCCGGGAACCCGTGCAGCAGCACGACGACGTCGCCGTCGAGCGGTCCTCCGTCGGTCACGTCGAAGCGCAGCCCGTCGCGGCTGAAGGTGGTGATCCGCTCGTCGAGGGCTCGCATGTCCCCATCGTCCCCCAGCCGGCCGTCGAACCCCGGTCAGGGGCATCCCGTAAGGGTCAAACCCGAGGCGGCGCGGAGCGCGTGCGACCTACTGTGGGGACATGCCCGACGCGCCCGACCCGCGCACCCACCACCCCGGCGCAGGCCGCGCCTGGTGGCACGTGTCGCGCACCGGGCTGTTCTTCGGCGCGGCCTACTTCCTCACCTCGATGGCCCCGAGCCTGCTGCCCCGCACGTGGTACTATCAGGGACTCATCAGCGGGCTCTGCGCCTCGGTCGGCTACGCGCTCGGCGTGTTCGTGTCCTGGGTCGTGCGCCGGGTGGCGCGCCTCATCGACCTGCACGTCACCGTCAGCGGCGAGGCCCGGCACTGGCTGCTCGTCGCCGCGCCGGTGTTCGGCGCCGTGGCGGTCCTCGGGCTGACCGTGGCCAACGTGCGCTCGCAGGCGCGCACGGCTGCCTTCGTCCAGCTGACCCCCCTCGACCCGTTCGACCAGGTCATGGCGCTCGCCCTGGCGGCCCTCGTGGCCGTCCTCTTCCTCGCGGTCGCGCGGGGCCTGCGCGGCGCGACCCGCCAGCTCGCCGAGGCCGCGGGCCACGTGCTGCCCAAGACGATCGCGACCCTCATGGCGGTCGTCGTCGTGGCCCTGGCGACGGCGTGGGTCACCGACAGCGTTCTCTTCCACCGTGGCATGCAGGCCTTCGCGGGCATCGCGGCGCAGGTCAACATCGCGCCGACCGGTCGCGCGGCGCCGACGTCACCGCTGCGCTCCGGGGGGCCGGGCTCGCTCGAGGCCTGGGACAGCCTCGGCTACCAGGGCCAGATGTTCGTCACGAGCGCGCCGACGTCGACCCAGATCAGCGCGGCCACGGACCGGGGGGCGATCGAGCCGATCCGGGTCTACGCCGGGCGCACCCCCGAGCGCACGGTTGCCGACGTTGCCGACGCCGTCGTCGCGGAGCTCATGCGCACCAAGGCGTTCAACCGCAGGGTGCTCGCTGTCTTCACGACGACGGGCACGGGCTGGGTCGACGACTGGTCCGCCCAGTCCGTCGAGTACCTCAGCGACGGCGACAGCGCGATCGCCGCGATGCAGTACTCCTACCTGCCGAGCGCGATGTCGATGATGACCGACCGCGACACCCCTCGTGAGGCCGGCCGGGCGCTCTTCGACAAGGTGTATGCCGTGTGGCGCACGCTGCCGGCCGACGACCGCCCGAAGCTCGTCGTCGGCGGGGAGTCGCTCGGGGCCTACGGGGGGCAGGCCGCCTTCACGGACGCGGACGACATGCTCGCCCGCGCTCAGGGCGGGGTGTGGGTCGGCACCCCGAGCTTCACCGACATCGCGGCGTCCCTGACGGCCCGGCGCAACGAGGGCTCGCCAGAGATCGTGCCCGTGGTCGACGAAGGACTGCACATCCGCTTCGCCGCGAGCGGCGACCAGCTGTCCCACGACTCCTACGGTCGGGACTACGGCCCGTGGGACTTCCCGCGCTTCGTCTACGCCCAGCACGCCTCCGACCCCGTCGTCTGGTGGAACCCGGCCCTGCTCGGCGCGGAGCCCGACTGGCTGCGTGAACGGCGAGGCGACGACGTCAATCCCGACGTCACGTGGATCCCCTTCGTGACGTTCTGGCAGCTGACCACCGACATGGCCGTCGGCCATGACCCGCCTGACGGCTACGGCCACCGCTACGGTCCCGAGCTCGTGCCGGCGTGGGGGTCGGTACTGGGCGGGTCGCCCACCGATGACTACTCGAAGCTCGTCGCCGGTATGGAGGAGACCGTCACCCGGGTCGACTGAGCCGTGCGTCCCGGCCGACCTATGCTCGGGATGTGCCAACGCAGCGGTTCGAGGGGCAGATCGCCGGGGTCGGCTCCACGTCCGGCGTCCGGGTCGTCGTGGGGTCATGGGGCCGGACGCCGCTCGGGTCGTTCGGTGACGCCATGGTCGAGACCCCCGGCGGGCACCGGGTCCTCATCGCGCCCGACCCGGACGTGGCGGAGTTCATCGAGGCCACGTACGTCTTCGACGAGGTGCGCCTCGAGCCGATCACCGTGTCGTCCGACGGCGTGGGCTGGCAGGTCCGGTCTCCGTCGCTGTCCCTCGACCTCACGGTCGGCGGGCGTATGCCGCTCGGCCGGCTGCTGCGGGCCGTGCCCTCGCGCGTCGCAGCGAGTCGGACGTGGGCGACGCTGGTCGACCCGGTCGCGCGGGTCGTGCTGAAGGGCGTCCGCACCCGTGGCACGGCGCTCCAGGGTCGGCGGGAGTACTACGGCGCCACCGACCTGCATGCCGTGACGGCCCTCGAGGGCCGCTTCGACGGTGCGTCGCTGGGCGCGCTCGCCCCCGTCGACCCGCCGTGCCGCTTCGGCTTCTCCTCGACCCCCGCGCGCCCCTCGGTGACGACGGTGGTCACCACGGTGGTCACCACGGTGGCTACTACCGAGGTCGCGAGCAGTCCCCGGGCGGGGACGGATCCGACGCGAGGGACGTAGCGCCGGAGCCGCTCGGGGCCTGCCGGTCGCGCCGACCCCTCAGCTCGAGAAGAAGAGGCCCGCCATCCCCTTCTTGCGGTAGTGCTTGCCGCCGCGGTTGCCCCAGGCCGGTCCGCCGTACTGCTGGGGCGGCGGCTGGGCGACGAAACGGCCCTCGAGCTGGCTCAGGTGCTCGAACTCGCCGAAGTCGAGGAAGATGCCGCGGCACTGGTCGCACTGCTCGACGTGCACACCGTTGCGGTCGTAGGTGCGCATCGCGCCGCGGCACTTCGGGCACACGAAGCCCTGCGGCTGGTAGGCGGCACCGGTCGAGTCCTGGTGCGGGAAGGGGGGCGGTTGCTGGGTCATGGCCCCATCCTCACATCCGGGCACACGCCTCCAACAGGGCGTCGGCTGGGTCCGTGCTGTGAGTCGGCTGGACGCCGAGGCTGCGGACGGCCGCCACGAAGACCGCGCAGCGGGTGGCCAGGTCGAGGTCCGGCCACGGGTCACCCACCCTCGGGACGGCAGGGCCACCCGCGTCGCGGTAGGCCGTCAGGAAGCACTCCCAGGCAGAGTCCTCGAGCAGTCCTGCCGCCCAGAACCCTGCCGGTCGGGAGAGGTCCCAGGCAGGGTCGCCGAACCCCAAGTCGTCGACGTCCAGCAGCCGCAGCCCGTCCCGGGTGCGGGCCAGCTGGCCGAGATGCCAGTCGCCGTGCACGACGGTCCGCCGACCAGGTGACTGCATGGCCTCGTCGAGCAGTCGGGTGCCGAGCCGCTCGAGCATCGCCGCGGCCGGGTGGTCCAGAGCCCCGACCCGGGTGAGGGTGCGGCCCACTCGGGCCGGGCCACCCTGGACGGGAAGGGCGTCGAGCTCGGCGCCGGGGAGGTCTCGGCCGGTGAGGTGCAGCACGGCGAGCAGCCGCGCAGCCTCTGCCCACGGGACGTCGGCGTCGGTCTCCTCGAGCACGTCGACGCAGGGCCACGCCGTCGCGACCCGACCGTCTGGGCACCGGCGCGGGCTGTCCTCGAGCGGCTGCAGCCACACGTCCTTCCCCGTCCCGCGCACGACCGCGCCCAGCCGCCTCGCGAGCGCGACCGCATCCGTCCTCGGGTGGTGCAGCTTGACGACGACGTCACCGAGGAAGGCGAGCTCGGCCCCTGACGCCGTCGTACGGCGCACCACTGCCGGTCCAGGGGCGCTGAGTCTCTCCCGGACGCCCGCGCCCGTCGGCGCGACCTCAGCCGCGAGCCCGGCCAGCCAGACTGCGGTCGGGTCGTCGCTCACGCCTCGATTGTCGCTGCACGGAGTAGGAATGGTGCATGGGCACGATGATCGACCTCCCCGACCACGACCTCACGGCCTACCGGGCCGACCCGACCGCGGAGTTCCGCGGCGCGGTGGTGGTCATCCAGGAGATCTGGGGCCTGGTCGAGCACATCACGGACGTCGCCGACCGCGTGGCCGCCCAGGGCTACGTGGCCGTGGCGCCCGACCTGCTCGGGCACGTCGGGCTCACGCCCGAGGTCGGCGCGCGGATCTTCGGGCTGATGTCCAGTGCCTCGGAGGAGGACCGGCTCGCTGCGCAGCCACGGATGCGCGAGGCGACGACCCCCGCACGGCAGCCCGAGTTCGCGGCGTGGGCCGTCCCCGCCCTGCGTGCCGTCGTCGACCTGCTCGTCGACGAGCCGGGTGTCGACGGTCGGGTGGGAGTGGTCGGCTTCTGCTTCGGGGGGACGTATGCGTTCGCCCTCGCGGCTGCCGACACACGGCTGCGCGCCGCGGTGCCCTTCTACGGGGGCTTCCCGGAGCACGCGGACCCCGCGACGATCGACTGCCCGGTCCTGGCCTTCTACGGCGAGGACGACCGCGGCATCACCGACGGCGTCCCCGAGCTCGAGGAGCGCATGGAGCGGGCCGGCGTCGACTTCACGGCGCGGGTCTACCACGGCGTCGGGCACGCCTTCTTCAACGACACCTCGCCGTCCAGGTACAACGCCGACGTCGCCTCCGACGCGTGGCAGCGCACTCTCGCCTTCCTCGGCGAGCACCTGTCCCGGTGAGCGACGAGCCGGAGTGGGGTCGCCCCCCGTGAGTCGGAGGGGGCCTTTCCTCCCCTGCGCGGCCCCGCGTGCAGTATGCCTGTGCCATGAGTGACTCCGACCCTCTACGGGAACCCACGCCCGACGCCCCTCCCGAGGTGGCGGGGCCGCTCGTCCTCGGTCCGATGCTGCGCTACATCGGCGAGACCGACGCGACCGTGTGGGTCGAGACGTCGCGTGCCGGGGTGGCGACGGTCCATGCGGACGGCCGTGACTGGTCCTCGCCGACCTTCTCCGTCAAGGGACACCACTACGCCCTCGTCGTCGTCGAGGGGCTCGAGCCCGGCGGTTCATGGGACTACGCCGTGAGCATCGACGGCGTGCCCGTGTGGCCCGAGCGGGACAGCGACTTCCCCGCCCCCCGCATCCGCACGATCGACCGCGGCCGGCCGACCCGGCTGCTCTTCGGGTCCTGCCGCACCAGCGTGTCCAACGACCGGGAGGGGCACCGCACCAACGGCGTCGACGCACTGCGCACCCTCGCCCTCGCCCTGGCGCGCGGCGAGGAGGAGTGGCCCGACCTCGTGGCGTTCCTCGGCGACCAGGTCTACGCCGACGAGACGTCCGAGGCGATGCGCGAGTTCATCTCGTCCCGCCGCGACATCGACGAGCCCCCCGGTGAGGAGATCAAGGACTACGAGGAGTACGCCCACCTCTACCGCCTGGCCTGGGGCGACGAGGCGAACCGCTGGCTGCTCTCGACGGTGCCCAGCTGCATGATCTTCGACGACCACGACATCCGTGACGACTGGAACACGTCGTGGACCTGGCACGAGGAGATCAACCGGACGCCGTGGTGGCACGAGCGACTCATGGGCGGCCTCTCCTCCTACTGGGTCTACCAGCACATCGGTAACCTCTCGCCCGGGCAGCTCGCCGACGACGAGATCTTCGCGCGCGTGCTCGAGTCGGCAGGCGGGGCGCTCCCGTCGGCGCCCGAGGACGGCGCACGCACGGAGCTCGACCTCACGGACGCCGTCTTCGACCTGGCACGTCGGTGCGACCGACACCCCGAGGTCTACCGCTGGAGCTTCCGCCGCGACCTCGGCGACAGCCGACTCGTCGTCATCGACTCGCGGGCGGCCCGCGTCCTCGAGCCGAAGCACCGGTCGATGCTCGACCCTGACGAGATGCGCTGGCTCGACGAGCAGCTGACGGGCGACGTCGAGCACCTGTTCGTCGGCACGTCCCTGCCCATCATGCTGCCGCCGGGCCTGCACGACCTCGAGACGATCGACGAGGTGCTGGCCATGGGCACGCACGGACGTGTCATCGCCGAAGGGGCCGAGAAGGCGCGGCAGTCGATCGACCTCGAGCACTGGGCCGCCTTCAACGACGGCTTCGTCGAGGTCTTCGACATGGTCATGCAGGTGGCGCGGGGCGAGCGCGGAACCGCCCCCTCGAGCGTCGTGTTCCTCTCCGGCGACGTGCACAACTCCTACGTCGCCGAGGTCGTCGACGCCCGGAGCCGCCACGGCGCTCGCTCCCGAGTCGTGCAGGCGGTCTGTTCACCGATCCGCAACCCCATGCCGCGGATGATCCGCGTCATGATGTCGGCCTTCGCCCGCGGGCTCGTGCGTCCGATGCGGTTCATCGCGGAGCACTCGAAGCACGTGCCCGACCCGGCGTATCCCTGGGTGGTCACCGACGGGCCGTGGTTCGGCAACTGCCTCGCCGAGCTGACGGTCCAGGGCCGCGACCTCTCGATCGTCTGGCGCGGGGGTGAGATCCGCGACGGCGACGACGCCCACCCGGTGCTGACCACGGTCGCGAGCGTGCGCCTGCCGGCATCCACCTGACCCGGGTTGTCGGGTCGTCGATCGGGTGACGCGGGGACGCGGGGACGCGGTGCCCTCGTGTCCGGCGCCCGGGGCTTCTCGCCCGACGTGCCCCAGGTGCATGCTGGTGTGCAAGCCGTTCCCGTCCGGCGCGTCCGGACATCCCGACCGTCACACGTCGACTCCGGGGATGACGCGGTGCTGCAGCCGTATCAGTGCCTTCACGGATCCCACTGAAGAGCAGCCCGGCAGGACTCCCACGGGAGGGAACCATGGCACGCCGACCCATTCACAGCACGCGCGCTCGTCAGGCGCTCGGGATCGCTGCGTGCTGCCTCGTCCTCGTGACGGGGTGCAGCGGGACGTCGACACCCGGTCCGGCAGCCGCCGACCCGGCCTCGGAGTCCGTGGAGCTCACCGAGCCGACCCAGCCGATCCAGCCGATCCAGCCGACCGAGCAGACCGAGCAGACCGAGCCGACCGAGCCGACCGAGCCGACCGAGCCACCCACGACGCCTGACGGCAGCGGCGAGAACGCCGGTGGTGCGGGCGGTGGGGGCGGCGGGAACCAGGCCGCAGGCTCGCCGATCGACGTCCCCACGATCCCGGCGAAGCACCTGTCCCTGGACGACGTCCGTGACGGCATCAGGGGCCTCTTCGTCGCGGCCTGCGGCGGTCAAGACCTGTGCGTGCAGCTCGAGTACGGCGCTGGCGCCTGCTTCGCCGGTTACGAGCCGGCCACGCAGGCCGTCCGAGGATCGACGGTCAAGGTGCTCACCGAGTCGCAGGAGGACTGCGACCGAGCCAACGGGCTCGACGGATCGGGGTCTGGGACGGATGCAACGACTGACGGCTCCGTCCCGTCGACGGATGCACCGAACTCCGGGACGCCGACGGACGGCGGCTCGCCGAGCGACGGACAGCCCGATGGCTCCTCAGGGTGAGCCGAGCGGCCAGACGGACCTCCGGGTCCTGTCGGACGGACAGGCCCCCAACGTCCTTCAGGAGCTGCCCCCGCTCCTGAAGGTCCTCGGCCAGGTCGTCGCACCCGCGACGCTCATCACCGCCCTGCTCATCTTCTTCGGGTGGTCGCGCACGACCGCCCTCTTCGGCTGGTTCGGGATCGACCCCACGTCCCTCGGCTTCTCGAGCACCGACTACCTGCTGACGAGCCAGGACGGCCTCTTCGTGCCGGGTGCCGTCATCGCGCTGCTCGTCCTCGTGATGACGTGGGTGCTCACCCTCGTGCGTCGCTCCGGTCACAGCTCGACTCTTCGCGCCACCTGGGTGGGACCTGCCGCCGCGGCGGTCGGAGCCCTGTTCGCGACGAACGGCGTGCTCGGCCTCTTCGGCCGGGGGCTGTTCGTCGACAGCCTCACGGTGGCCCCGCTGTGCCTCGTGGTCGGCGTCACGCTCCTCAGCCTGGCCGGGCACACGGTGCGTGCGCGGCGACTGACCTACTCGCGCGGCGCCGGGGTCGCGGAGATCACGGCCCTCACGCTCGTCATCGCCATGGCCCTCTTCTGGGCAGCGGGGGACTACTCGGCGGCCGTGGGCCGACAGCGGGCCGCCGAGCTCGCCGCTTCCTTGGACCAGGGTCCGCAGGTCGTGCTCTACAGCGACAAGGCGCTCGGCATCAGCGCGGCAGGGGTGTCGACGCTGCGCTGCAGCGGCGGCGAGTCGGCCGCATACCGCTATCGCTACTCGGGACTGGTGCTCCTGCTCAACTCGAACGGGCAGTACGTCTTCCTACCGGCAGGGTGGAACCGGCGAACAGGAAGGGCGATCGCGGTGCCCAAGAGCGAGCAGATCCGGCTCGACTACCGCAGCTCCGGGTCCCCGTCGGGCGCGCTCCCGTCGACGTGTTGATCTGATCGCCCGGGAACAATCCGTCGGAACCCAGAGTTGAGTCTGGTGAACGCAAGATTTGCGAGTCCGGTTTTGACAATCACGTCGTGACCGGAGCAGATTGAGCGAGGACCTGTTCCACCAGACCACCGGACCACGGTCGCCACCCAGGTCGACACCTGGGCCCACCAGCTGGACCAACCGCTAGATCAACAAGGAGTCACCCATGGCACGTGCCGTCGGAATCGACCTCGGTACCACCAACTCGGCCGTCTCCGTCCTCGAGGGCGGCGAGCCGAGCATCATCGCGAACGCCGAGGGCGGGCGCACGACGCCCTCCGTCGTCGCGTTCTCCAAGAACGGCGAGGTGCTCGTCGGCGAGGTCGCCAAGCGCCAGGCCGTCACCAACGTCGACCGGACGATCCGCTCCGTCAAGCGCCACATGGGCACCGGGTGGAAGTCGCCGGAGATCGACGGCAAGACCTACAACGCCCAGGAGATCAGTGCGCGCATCCTCCAGAAGCTCAAGCGCGACGCCGAGTCCTACCTCGGTGAGACCGTCACCGACGCCGTCATCACCGTCCCCGCCTACTTCGACGATGCCGAGCGCCAGGCCACCAAGGAGGCCGGTGAGATCGCGGGCCTCAACGTCCTGCGCATCGTCAACGAGCCCACCGCGGCCGCGCTCGCCTACGGCCTCGACAAGGGCAAGGAGGACGAGCTCATCCTCGTCTTCGACCTCGGTGGCGGCACGTTCGACGTGTCCCTCCTCGAGGTCGGCAAGGACGCCGAGGACGGCTTCGCCACGATCCAGGTGCGCGCCACCAACGGCGACAACCACCTCGGTGGTGACGACTGGGACGACGTCGTCGTCCAGCACCTCATCACCCAGGTGAAGAACAAGACCGGCCAGGACCTGTCCAAGGACAAGATCGCGATGCAGCGCCTCCGCGACGAGGCCGAGCGCGCCAAGAAGGAGCTCTCCACCGCGACGAGCACCAACATCTCGGCGCAGTACATCTCGATGACGCCCGAGGGCCCGATCCACCTCGACGAGAACCTCACCCGCGCCCAGTTCGAGCAGATGACCAAGTCGCTCCTCGACCGGGCCAAGGCGCCGTTCCACAAGGTCATCGAGGACGCCGGCATCAAGGTCGCCGACATCGACCACGTCGTCCTCGTCGGTGGCTCGACGCGCATGCCCGCCGTCACGGCGCTCGTCAAGGAGCTCACCGGCGGCAAGGAGCCCAACAAGGGCGTCAACCCCGACGAGGTCGTCGCCATGGGCGCAAGCCTGCAGGCCGGTGTCCTCAAGGGTGAGCGCAAGGACGTCCTGCTCATCGACGTCACGCCGCTCTCGCTCGGCATCGAGACCAAGGGTGGCCTGTTCACCAAGCTCATCGAGCGCAACACCGCGATCCCGACCAAGCGCTCGGAGATCTTCAGCACCGCCGACGACAACCAGCCGTCGGTCCTCATCCAGGTCTTCCAGGGTGAGCGCGAGATCGCCCAGCACAACAAGTCGCTCGGTACCTTCGAGCTGACCGGCATCGCGCCGGCCCCGCGCGGTGTGCCGAAGATCGAGGTCACCTTCGACATCGACGCCAACGGCATCGTCAACGTCTCCGCCAAGGACCAGGGCACCGGCAAGGAGCAGAAGATGACGATCACCGGTGGTTCCGCGCTGTCGAAGGACGAGATCGACCGCATGGTCAAGGACGCCGAGGCGCACGCCGACGAGGACAAGAAGCGCCGCGAGGAGGCCGAGGCCCGCAACCAGGCCGAGCAGCTGGTCTTCTCGACCGAGTCCTTCCTCAAGGAGTCGGGTGACAAGGTCCCGGCCGACGTCAAGACGCCGGTCGAGGAGTCGCTCGCCGACCTCAAGGCCGCCATCGCCGAGGGCTCCGAGGCCAGCGCCGACGACATCAAGGCCAAGGTCGAGGACCTCAACACGAAGTCGCAGGCCATGGGCCAGGCCGTGTACGCCTCCGAGCAGGCCTCCGCGAACGCCGCGAGTTCCGCTGGGGAGCAGGACGGTTCGTCCGCCGGTGGGAACACGTCCGGCCCGACCGGGTCCGACGCGGCCGACGACGACGTCGTCGACGCCGAGGTCGTCGACGACGACGAGGCCAAGGAAGCCAAGTGACCGAGTCCCAGCCCCACGGCACGTCCGGCGAGCAGCCGGACGTGACCGCCACGGGCGCGACGGGTGCCGGCGGCGACGCCGCCGGCACCCCGCCGCAGGGTGACGGAGCCCACGGCGAGCGCCACCACACGTACTACCAGGGCGGCGCGGGCGCCTCGTCCGAGCCCGGTGGTGAGGACGAGTTCGACCACACCGCAAGCGACTCCGTCGCATCGGACGAGCTGGACGAGTTGACCGAGCTGGACGAACCGGGCGAGTCGAGCGAGTCGGTCGAGTCGGTCGAGTCGAGCAGCTCCGGCGAGTCGGGCGATTCGTCGGAGATCGAGGGTGCCGCCCTCGCAGAGGAGGACACCATGGCCGCGACGCTGCTCGCCGACCTGCAGCGACTGCAGGCCGAGTACGTCAACTACAAGAAGCGCGTCGACCGCGACCGCGAGGTCATCCGTCACACCGCCGTCGGCAGCGTCGTCGAGTCGCTGCTGCCGGTCCTCGACGACATCCACATGGCCCGGCAGGCGGGCGACCTGGCCGGCGGTCCCTTCGCCGCGATCGCCGACAAGCTCGAGGCGACCCTCGGCCGTTTCGGCGTCGAGCGCGTGGGCGAGGCCGGCCAGGAGTTCGACCCCACCGTGCACGAGGCCCTCATGCACGTCGAGGCCGAACTTCCCGACGGGGCGACCGGCACCACCGTCGTCCAGGTGCTCCAGCCGGGGTACCGCATCGGTGACCGGCTCGTGCGTGCCGCTCGGGTCTCGGTCGCCGACCCTGCCTGAGACGTCCGCCGCCGGGCTGCACACGCAGCCCGGCGGCATACCCGATGATGGGAGCAGCGTGAGAGTCACCCAGAAGGAGGAGGTGCGCCATGGCTAGTCAGGACTGGTTCGAGAAGGACTTCTACGCGATCCTCGGCGTGCCCCAGGACGCCGACGCCGCGACGATCAAGAAGACCTACCGCAAGGTCGCCCGCACCATGCACCCCGACCACAACGTCGGCGACCCGCAGGCGGAGGAGCGCTTCAAGGAGGTCGGGGAGGCGTATGCCGTCCTGGGCGACCCCGAGAAGCGACGTGAGTACGACGCGATCCGCGCCATGTCGCACGGCGGTGCCCGCTTCACGGCGGGCGGTCCGGGCGGACCCGGAGCCGGCTTCGAGGACATCTTCTCGGCGTTCGGCGGCGCGGGAGGTCCCGGTGCCGGTGGTCAGCGCGTGCGGTTCGACACCGGTGGCGCGGGGGGCCAGCCGAACCTCGAGGACATCCTCGGGCAGATGTTCGCCGGCGGTGCTCCCGGCGCCGGCTACGGCGGCTACGGCGCGCCTGCCGGACCGCGGCCAGGTGCCGACGTGCAGGCGAGCACCCGCATCGGCTTCCGCGACGCCGTGGAGGGCTCGACAGTGTCGCTCAGCTCGCCCGACCTCGGTCGCATCAACGCCCGCATCCCCGCGGGCGTCAAGGACGGTCAGCGGATTCGCCTGCGCGGCAAGGGCCGTCAAGGAGACCCCGGCGCGCCGGCAGGTGACCTGATCCTCACCGTGGCGGTCGACAAGCACCCCGTCTACGGGCGCGACGGCGACAACCTCACCCTCGACCTGCCGGTCACCTTCGCGGAGGCCGCACTCGGCGCGACCGTCGCGGTGCCGACGCTCGACGGCGGGTCGGTCAAGGTGAAGGTGGCACCCGGCACCCCGAGCGGTCGCGTCCTGCGCCTCAAGGGTCGCGGGGTCAAGCGCGGCGACCACACCGGCGACCTCCTCGCCCGGGTGCAGGTCGTCGTGCCACAGCGGCTGACCGACGAGGCCCGCGAGGCCGTCGAGCGGATGGCCGCCGCGGAGGACGGTCACGACCCGCGGGCCGACCTCTTCCAGCGCGCCCGAGCCTGACGCAGCACCCAGAGACCCGAACGGACGGAGGACGATGATGGCCCGCAAGAGCGCCCGCCCCGGTGGGCACGACGACGACGCACCGGTCTTCGTCATCTCCGTCGCGGCCGAGCTGGCCGGGATGCACGCGCAGACGCTGCGGCAGTACGACCGGCTCGGCCTCGTCTCACCGTCGCGCACGCGCGGCGGCGGTCGTCGCTACAGCACGCACGATGTCGAGCTGCTCCGTGAGGTGCAGCGTCTCTCCCAGGAGGGTGTCTCCCTGGCCGGCATCCAGCGCATCCTCGATCTGGAGAACCATGTGGCTGCGCTCCGGTCCCGGGTCGAGGAGCTCACCGTCGAGCTCGCGGCCGCCCAGGCCGCGCTGTCGACGGGTGCGCGCGTCTTCGCGGTCGGTCCGCGGGGAGAGGTGGTCACCGTCAGGCCGGGTCAGCGTCCGCCGCGTGTGCCCTCCTCGCAGGCCCTCGTCGTGTGGCGACCAGAGCGCTGAGCTTCACGCCCTCGAGGTCTCGTGCGTGTGGCACACTGTGCGAGCCTCAAACAGATGGGGCGCGTCAGTGTGAGATGCCCCCGGAGGCAGTTTCTTGATCCCTCTCCCGGAGGTCGTGTGACCCCGCACCTACCTGAGGCGTCTCCCTCAGGGGCTGCGCGCCTCGACTCTGTATCGACGGCGACGAGCGAGATGCAGGACCTCTTCGGCCGAACCGACTGGTCCGCAACGCCGCTCGGACCTGTCGACTCCTGGCCCGCCAACCTGCGCAGCATCGTCGACATCTGCATGTCGTCGCGCTTCCCCATGCTCGTGTGCTGGGGCCCCGAGCTCGTCATGGTGTACAACGACGGCTACCGCAAGATCCTCGGGACGAGCAAGCACCCAGCCGCGCTGGGCCGTCCGGTCCAGCAGGTCTGGCCGGAGATCTGGGACGTCATCGGCCCGATGTTCGACGGCGTTCTCGCCGGGGGACCGGCGACCTGGGTCGAGGACGAGATGCTCGTCATCGACCGCTTCGGCTTCATGGAGGAGGCGTACTTCACGTGGTCCTACGGCGCGATCCGCGACGCCACGGGTCACGTGGCCGGCGTCCTCAACGTGGCCACGGAGACCACTGCCAAGGTGATCTCCGAGCGCCGCACGGACGTGTCCGCGCGACTCGTCGAGACGCTCGCCGACGCCCAGACCCCCGAGGACGTACGCCTTCGCACCCTCGGCGTGCTCGGCTCGCAGACCCATGACCACCTCGAGAGCGACCTGCTGTGGTGCGGCCCCGGCGAGACGGCGCCGGCTGCGGTCGCCGACGGGAACGCCGTGCACGTGGTGCCCGTCGTGGAGCCCGGTCTCGTCGAGCCGACGGCCCACCTGCTGCTGACCGAGAACCCGCGCCGACCCTGGGACGCCCAGCTCCAGGTGTACGCCGAGCTCTGCGCCTCGCACGTCGCCATGGCGCTCAGCGGCATGCGGCGCCTCCAGGACGAGCGCCACCGCTCGGACTCCCTCGCAGAGCTCGACGTCGCCAAGTCGGACTTCTTCGCCAACGTCAGCCACGAGCTGCGCACGCCGCTCACGCTCATCGCCGGCCCCGTCCAGGACGCGCTCGCGGCGGACGGCCTCGACGCCGAGCAGCGCCAACGCTTCGAGCTGATCCGACGCAACACCGAACGGCTCACCGAGCTCGTCGACCGCATCCTCGACCTCACGCGCGTGGAGGCGGGCGCCGTCGAGCCACACTGGGTCGAGGCCGACGTCGAGGAGCTCACCACCGGCATCGCCGCGAACTTCAGGGCAGCCATCGAGCGGACCGGTCTCGAGTTCGACGTGGTCTGCGACGAGCTCGACCACGAGACCTACGTCGACGTCGACATGTTCGAGCGGATCGTGCTCAACCTGCTCTCCAACGCGCTGAAGTTCACGCCCCGCGGTCGCATCGCGCTACGCCTGAGCGGCGGCGCGGACGGCTATGTCGTGTCGGTCACCGACACCGGCATCGGCATCGCGGAGAAGGACCTCGACTTCGTCTTCGACCGGTTCCGCCAACTCGACCGTGGCGACGACCGCCGCTCCCGCGAAGGAGCCGGGATCGGCCTGTCCATCGTGCGGCAGCTCGTCGGGCTGCTCGGCGGCAGCGTGTCGGTGCAGTCGCAGCAGGGGCAGGGCAGCACCTTCGCGGTGTCCTTCCCCTGGGGCCGGCCGGCCTCGCAGGCCGCCCTCCGTCCGTCGATCACGCCGCGCTCGGCGGAGTCGTTCATCCACGAGGCCAGCACCTGGCTCATGCGCGACGACGTCGCGGGTCAGGTCGAGACGGTGCACAGCCCGTCGCCCGCTCCGCGGTCGTCGACGGTGGATCCGGGCGCCGGGCGCCCCACGCTGCTCGTCGTGGAGGACAACCACGACATGCGCGACTACATCGCGCGCCACTGCGTCGTCGACTACGACGTCGTGTCGGTCCGCGACGGCGTGGAGGCCCTCGAGCGCCTTCGGAGCCAGCGCCCGGCCATCGTCCTCGCCGACGTGATGATGCCGCGCATGGACGGGCTCACGCTCGTGCGCGAGATCCGGTCGGACCCCGCGCTGCAAGACCTGCCGGTCGTGCTGCTCTCGGCACGTGCGGGCGTCGAGGCCAGCACCACCGGGCTCCTCGAGGGGGCCGACGACTACGTCATCAAGCCGTTCCAGCCGGAGGAGCTGCGCGCGAGGCTTGCCGCCAACCTCGTGCGATCGCGGTCCCGCTCGCGGGATGCGGCCTGGCTGCGCGCGATCGTGAGCGCCATCCAGGAGCCCTTCGTGATCAGCGATGCGCAGGGGCGGGTGGTGGAGATGAACCCCGCCTTCACGCGGACGTTCGGCTGGTCGCTCGCCGACGGTCCGCTCGTGCCGCCCTACCCCTGGTGGATCCCGGCCGAGCAGAGCACGACCGAGCACGGCGAGCACGAGCAGCGCATGGAGCACCTGCTCGCGGGCCAGCCGGTGGTCGAGGACCGCTACCGCATCCTTCGTCGTGGTGGCGGCGAAGCGTGGGTCCACGTCCGGGCCGCGACGGTGCCCGAGTCGCCCGAGCACGCCGGCTTCGTCATCGTCGTGGCGCGCGACGAGACGCGTGAGCACGAGTCGCGGATGCGGCGCGAGCTGGCCGCCCGTATCGCCGTCGACCTCGCGTCCGCCGAGGACCTCGACCAGGCACTTGCCACGGCGATCACCGGGTTCACCGTGCTCTTCGACGGAGCCGTCACCCTGCGGGTGTCACCGACGAAGGGCGATGTCACGATCCTGTCGCCGCGCGGACGGGTCGCCTTCGGTGATCTCGACGCGGCCGTGCAACGCGGCCTCGAGTCGACGCCGTCCCGTCACGACGTGCTCGTCGGCGACAAGCGGGAAGGGCTTCTGCTGCTGCCGACGGCGCAGCAGTCCGACTGTCGGGCCTGGGTGCAGTTCGACGAGCCACGGCTCGTCTCGAGCGACGAGCTCATCGTGGGCGACCTGCTCGCTCAGACGCTGGGTCAGGCCGTCGACCGTGTCATCGCGCAACGGGCCAGCGCGGAGAAGGAGCGCCAGCTCGAGCAGGCCATTGAGAGCCACCGGCTCATCGGGCACGCCGTGGGCGTTCTCATCGAGCGGCACCGCGTCACCGCCAAGCAGGGTTTCGAGATGCTGCGGCAGGCCTCCCTCAACCGCAACGTCAAGCTGCGTGAGATCGCGACGAGGGTCGTCGAGACCGGTCAGGACCCCGATCAGGCCTGAGCCGGCCGGCCCTCGCGCGCACCACGACGACCCCCGGGACCCTGCGGTCCTGGGGGTCGTGGTGTCCGTGGGGTCCTGCGCCCGGCGCGGATCGGTGCTCCCGGCAACCGCCTCGTGTCGCGTTTTGTCCGAGGGCCCTGCGAGATGCAAGACTGTGCTGCCTCCAAGTTCGCGGGCCTCCCCATGCATACCCTGGAGGCCCCCCGTGTGCGTCCTGCCACCGGCGACCGCTGACGACGACGAGGCCACCGGCCTCGCGGGGACGGCGCGGATCACCGCCGCGGCCCGGCAGCTGGTGCGCTCGGAGGACCTCGAGGAGGTTCTCGCCGTGGCGGCGTCGGCCATCGGGGAGGCGCTCGCCTCCGAGGCGGTGCTCCGGGTCACGGCCACCCAGCACGACCTGCATGCCAGCGCTTCCGGTGTCGTCCCACCCTCAGCGCTGTCGGCCGCCGTCCGCTCGGTCCTGTCCGCGCCGACCGGTCCGGAGGCGGATGCGAATGGTGCGCCGGCCGACGACGTGCGCGGCCTGCTCCTCGAGTCGTCGGGGCGCCACGCCACGTGCCGGGTCTGGGTCGGACTGAGCCGGCCCTGCGACCAGGTGGCCGTCGAGCGCACCATGGCGGAGCTGCTCCTGCACTCCCTGGCGCAGGCCGTGGACCGGATCGTCACGGTCGACCGCTTCCGCAAGAACGAGGCCAACCTCGAGCGAGCGGTCGAGAGCCACCGACTCGTCGGCCAGGCCATGGGCATCCTCATCGAGCGACACCGCATCGTGTCCGAAGAGGCCTTCGAGGTGCTCCGGCGCGCGTCGCAGGACCACAACGTCAAGCTGCGTGAGGTTGCGCGACGCGTCATCGAGACGGGCGCCGAGCCCAGCGACGTCGTCTGACGGTCCTACGCTGGGGACGTGAGCAGGACCGACGACGCGCAACACCTCATCGTGCTGCCCGAGCGCGAGACCGCCGAGACGCTCGCCGACGACCTCGAGGCCGAGGGGCTGCCTGACGTCCGCGTCGTCCGCGAGGCGCTCGCGGGCGAGGACGACTCCGAGGACCACGAGTGGGCCGTCTACGTGCGCACGCCTGCCGACCCGGCCTACGTCACCCGCTTCCAGGCGCTCGCCGCGGCGCACGACGGGTGGTACGACCCCGAGCCGTTCGGCTGAGGGACTCGGTGGAGGCTCGCGCCGAGGGTGACGTCCGCGGCTCCACGGCGGTCCGCGGCGCTCGTGGCGTCGGCCCTTCGAGAGGCACGACGACGCGACCACCCTCGCCCCCACGGTCGAGCCTGCACGGACGTCCCGCGTCGCACGAAGTTGAGTGGAATAGACTCAAGTCAGAGCCAGTTGAACCCGAGTGAACCGATCCTCTCACCAGGAGTACGCATGGACCTACAGCTGACCCACAAGGCTGAGGAGGCACTTGCCCAGGCTGCGACGACCGCGACGGGCAAGCACCACCCGAACATCGAGCCGGCCCACCTGCTGCTCGCGCTGGCGGCCCAGAGCGGCACCACCACGCCGGCCCTGCTCACCGCCGCCGGCTCGAGCGTCGCGGCTGCAACCGCGGCAGCGGAGCGCGCCATGGCGGCCATGCCGCAGGTGAGCGGCGGCGCCCAGCCGCCGCAGCTCTCCGCGGCGGCCGGCCGCGTCGTCCAGCAGGCGCAGCAGTACATGACGGCGATGGGTGACTCCTACGTGTCCACCGACCACCTGTTGCTGGCGATCGCTCGCACGGGGCAGTTCGGCCTCTCCGCCGATGCGGTCGAGAGGGCGATCCCCGAACTGCGCGGCGGGCGCCCCGTGACGTCCGACAACCCGGAGGGCACCTTCGAGGCGCTGTCCAAGTACGGCACGGACCTCACGGCCCGCGCACGGGAGGGCAAGCTCGACCCCGTCATCGGGCGCGACGCCGAGATCCGCCGCGTCGTGCAGGTGCTCTCGCGCCGGACGAAGAACAACCCCGTCCTCATCGGTGACCCGGGCGTCGGCAAGACCGCCGTCGTCGAGGGCCTGGCCCAGCGCATCGTCGAGGGCGACGTGCCCGAGAGCCTGCGCGACAAGACGCTCTACGCGCTCGACCTCGGCTCGATGATCGCCGGGGCCAAGTACCGCGGCGAGTTCGAGGAGCGGCTCAAGGCCGTCCTCGAGGAGATCCAGGGCAGCGACGGCCAGATCGTCACCTTCATCGACGAGATCCACACCGTCGTCGGCGCGGGGGCCGGTGGCGACAGCGCCATGGACGCGGGCAACATGCTCAAGCCGATGCTCGCCCGCGGCGAGCTCCGCCTCGTCGGCGCGACGACGCTCGACGAGTACCGCAAGCACGTCGAGAAGGACGCCGCGCTCGAGCGCCGCTTCCAGCAGGTCTTCGTGGGCGAGCCGTCGGTCGAGGACACCATCGCCATCCTGCGCGGCCTCAAGGAGCGCTACGAGGGACACCACAAGGTGACGATCGCCGACTCGGCACTCGTCGCCGCGGCCAGCCTGTCCGACCGTTACATCAGCGGCCGCCAGCTGCCCGACAAGGCCATCGACCTCATCGACGAGGCGGCCTCCCGACTGCGCATGGAGATCGACTCGAGCCCCGTCGAGATCGACGAGCTCCGGCGTGTCGTCGACCGCCTCAAGATGGAGGAGTTCGCCCTCGAGCAGGAGAGCGACGCGGCGAGCAGGGACCGCCTCGAGCGCCTGCGCAAGGACCTCGCCGACCGCTCCGAGGAGCTCGCGGCGCTCAACGCCCGGTGGGAGGCCGAGAAGTCCGGTCTCAATGCCGTCGGCGACCTCAAGGCACGCATCGACGACCTGCGCACGCAGGCCGACCGCCTCCAGCGCGAGGGTGACCTCGCTGCTGCCTCCAAGATCCTCTACGGCGACCTGCCGACGCTCGAGAAGGAGCTCGCGACGGCCCAGGAGCGCGAGGCCGCAGCCACCTCGAACGACGACGAGCCGATGGTCAAGGAGGAGGTCGGCGCCGACGACATCGCGGACGTCATCTCCGCCTGGACCGGCATCCCCGCGGGTCGCCTTCTGGAGGGCGAGTCCCAGAAGCTGCTGCACATGGAGCAGCACATCGGGGCGCGGCTCATCGGCCAGACCGACGCGGTGCGGGCCGTCTCCGACGCGGTGCGCCGCACGCGCGCCGGCGTCTCCGACCCCGACCGGCCGACCGGCTCGTTCCTCTTCCTCGGCCCCACGGGTGTCGGCAAGACGGAGCTCGCCAAGAGCCTGGCCGACTTCCTCTTCGACGACGAGCGGGCCATGGTGCGCATCGACATGTCGGAGTACTCCGAGAGGCACTCGGTCGCGCGCCTCATCGGTGCGCCCCCGGGCTACGTCGGCTACGAGGAGGGCGGCCAGCTGACCGAGGCCGTCCGCCGTCGGCCGTACTCCGTGATCCTGCTGGACGAGGTCGAGAAGGCGCACCCCGAGACCTTCGACATCCTGCTCCAGGTGCTCGACGACGGCCGCCTCACCGACGGCCAGGGGCGCACCGTCGACTTCCGCAACGTCATCCTGGTGCTCACCTCGAACCTCGGGTCGCAGTTCCTCACCGACCCGCTGCTCGGCCCGGAGGCTCGGCGCGAGTCCGTCATGGGCGTCGTCCGGTCGGCGTTCAAGCCCGAGTTCCTCAACCGTCTCGACGAGGTCGTGATCTTCGATGCCCTGAGCCACGACGACCTCGCCCACATCGTCGACCTGCAGGTCGAGGCCTTCGCCGAGCGGCTCTCCGAGCGGCGCATCGCCCTCGAGGTGACCGACGACGCGCGGCAGTGGCTCGCAGTCCGCGGCTACGACCCCGCCTACGGTGCGCGACCGTTGCGACGCCTCGTGCAGCGCGAGATCGGCGACCGGCTCGCCCGCGGCCTGCTCTCGGGCGAGGTGCGTGACGGCTCGACGGTCAAGGTCGGCGTCGACGCCGGGGGCGAGGCGCTCATCCTGGTCTGACCACGGACGGCCGTTCGTCCCCATTGGCCCGACCGGCCACGGAGGCCCCGCGCGTGCGGGGCCTCCGTGGTCGTACGCCCCGTTGCCGACGGTCATCCGTCGGCGGGAACGGCAGCGGTGGCAGCAGCGGCTCAGCGTGTGAAGAGCACTGCCTCCCAGCCGAACTCACGCGCCGCGGCGACGTTGTCGTCCCGGTCGTCCGTGAACCACACCTCGGCACGTTCCACCACGCGCCCGAGGTCGGCCTCGATCGCCCGGTGGGCAGCGGCATACGCCAGCGGGTCCGGCTTGGCGACGCCGTAGTCGGCGCTGTTGAGGACTCCGTCGAAGAGCCGCGTGATGCCGAGCAGCTCCAGCTCCTGCGGCACGTGGTTGGTGCCGTTGGTGAAGACGTACGTCCGATGTCCCTCGGCGCGCAGCGCCTCGAGTCGCTCGACGGTCTCGTCGATGACGGAGCCGCGGTGTTCCCGCCATCGTGTCATCTGCCCGCGCACCGCCGCCGGCTCGGGGACGACCTCCTCGAGCGCGGCGCAGATGGCGGCATACCACTGCTCGAAGGTTCGGCGGCCCGTGATGGTCGGCAGGAGCAGGTCGCTGCGGAACGCCGTCGCCGCGACGTGCCCGGCCGGCAGGCCGAGGGCCGACTCGATGGCGGGGCCTGCGTCGCCCGGCGCGAAGTCCCGGACCACGCCGTCGAGGTCGAAGACGTGGGCGGCGTGCTCGCTCACACCGTCGAGTCGCGCTGTTCGCGTTCGTCGACGGAGGTGGATCCGGCCGTGCTGTCGGACCGCTCGGGCGACTGGGTGACGTCGGTGGCCTCCGGACGGTCGGCGCGGTCGCCCGTGTGCGTCCCGGCGGGTCGCTCGACGCCGCCCGCGGAACCGCCCTCGTCGGCCCACGACGCGGTGCCCTCGTTGACGTTGCCCTCGGCGCGGCCCGTCACGACGTCGGCGACGGACGGACGCTCGCGCTCACGCCACTCGGCCTCGCGGCGGGACAGCTCGGCCTCGCGGGCGTCGAGGCCCTCGCGCCGCGCCGACAGCTCGCTCTCACGGCGGCTCAGGTCCTCGTCGCGCAGGCCGGCCTCCTCGACACGGCGCTCGTGGTCCAGGCGCGCGGCCTCGGCGTTCTCCTCGACCTCGGTGAGGCGGGCGGCCTCCTTGTCCTCGCGGCGCAGGCGGGCTCGACGACGGGCGGCGGCCGAGATCATGGCCCAGCCGATCGCGAACAGCAGGACCGCGACCGCGCCGTAGATGACGAGCTCGAGTGGGGTCGCGTTGCGGCTGAAGCCGAAAGCGGTGACGGCCACCGTCCCCGGCGCGGCATGGGTCGCCAGGTAGGCGACGACACCGACTCCGGCGCCGACCAGCAGCAGGATGACTCCGAGCAGGGCCATGGGTTCGCGCTCCTTCGTCAGGTGGCGGGTTGTCCCGCCGTGATCGTCCCCGACCCTAGCCATACCCACATTGCCGTGGCGGGCCGGAGCCATGGCGCTCCTCGGTTAGCCTGACCCCCATGCGCATCACGGGAAAGCTCGCCGCCGCTGCCCTGTCGGCGCTCTGTGTCGTCGGGGTGGCCTCCTGCTCGAGCGACCCGGAGACGTCCACGCCGAGTGCCACGCAGCTCTCGCCGGAGCAGCAGCTCGCGGCCGCCAAGGCCAAGGTCGACGCTGCGCCGTCGGTGCATCTCAAGCTCGCGAGCAGCAACGTCCCACAGGGCACGAGCGGCGTCGTGTCGGCCGACGGCTGGGGCAAGCACCCGCCGGCCTTCAAGGGCACCTTCAAGGTGTCGCTCAAGGGAGTGCAGGCCGACGCCGAGATCACCTCGCTCGACGGTCAGGTCTACGCGAAGCTGCCGCTCATCCCGGGCACCCGTCCCATCGACCCCAAGGCGTTCGGCCTGCCGGACCCGGCCGTGCTCTTCTCGCCCGACAAGGGGCTGACGACGCTGCTCACCGCGACGACCTCGCCGGTGGCGGGCGAGAAGGTGCGACAGGGCTCCGAGGTGCTCTCGACGATCACGGGCACGGTGCCGGGCAAGGCGGTCGCCGACCTCTTCCTCATCGGCGACAGCAACGGCACCTTCAACGTGACCTACGGCCTGACCGACTCCCAGGAGCTGCGCCAGGTCGTCATCACCGGACCGTTCTTCGGCGCCGGCACGACGTCGACCTACACCCTGACGCTCGACCAGTACGGCCAGCCCGTCACGATCACCAAGCCGTGACGCGCCGGTGACGTCACCCGCACCGCCGGTGGCGGCCGGCACCACGCACCGTCTGGCGCTGCTCTCGGCCGCGTCCGCGGCGGTCGCGCTGGCCGCCGCCGACACGTATGTCGTGGTCCTCGCGCTGACCGACATGATGGCCGGCGTCGGCATCGGCATCGACGCCCTCCAGCGGGCGACGCCGATCATCTCGGGATTCCTCCTCGGCTACGTCGCGGTGCTGCCGCTCATCGGTCGTCTGTCGGACCTGCTCGACCGCCGGCGCATCCTGCTCGGGTGCCTCCTCGTGTTCGTCGTCGGCTCGGCCGTCACGGCGCTCGCCGTCGAGATGCCCGTGCTCGTCAGCGGCCGGGTGCTCCAGGGCATCGGTGGTGGCGGGCTCGTCCCGGCCACCCTCGCCCTCGTCGCGGACCTGTGGCCGGCACACCGTCGCGGCACCCCGCTCGGCGTCGTCGGTGCGGTGCAGGAGCTCGGCTCGGTGCTCGGCCCGGTGGTCGGGGCCGTCGTCCTCGCGTGGTCCGGATGGCGGGCCATCTTCTGGCTCAACGTCGCTGCAGCCCTCGTGTTGTATGCCGTCATCCACCTCCTCGGGGTGCGCTCGGCCCCGTCGGGGTCGGCTGGCGGCTCCGGAGCCGCACCGCCACGCCGCCAGCGCGCGGTGTCGATGGCCGCGGGAGTGCTCCTGGTCCTTGCCCTCGGCGTCACCGGGCTGGCGCTCGCGGCCCCCGAGTCGCTCGTGGCCGACGTCACGCTCGGCGAGCCGTTCGTGCCCTTCGCCGGCAGCTCGCGGGTGCTGACGCCGATCGGCGCCGTGGGACTCGGGCTGCTCCTCGTCGTCGCCGTGCTGACCTTCCCTCGCTGGTGGGCCGTGCTGCGTCGGGCCGACCTCGTCGGCGCGCTGCTCGTGGCCGTCGCGCTCGGCAGCCTCGTCCTGACCTTCGCGTCGTCCGATCCGGAGAAGGAGGTCGTCGGCCCGCTCGGCTACAGCTTGCTGCCCGTCGGTGCCCTCGCCCTGGTCGCGCTCGCCTGGTGGCACCGTCACGCCGCCGACCCGCTCATCCCAAGAGGGGTCCTCGGCGCCCGCGGCGTGCGGTCACTGGTCGTCAGCCTCCTCGTCGGCGCTGCCCTGGTCGCGGTCGTCGTCGACGTGCCGCTCCTCGCCCGGCTCACCGACACCTATGACGAGACCGGCGCCGCGCTGGTCCTCGTCCGGTTCCTGCTCGCCGTCCCCGTCGGGGCCCTGCTCGGCGGGTGGTCGCTGCGTCGCCTGGGTGACGGTGCCGTGGCCGGGGTCGGCCTGCTCCTCGCCGGGGGCGGGCTCCTCGTCATGTCGGGCTGGACCCTCGAGTCGGTCAGCGACACGGCGCCGGCCACCATCGTGCTCGTCCTGGTCGGCCTGGGCATGGGCCTCGCGCTCGCGCCCGTCAACAACGCGGCGCTGGCCGACTCACCGCCAGATGCCCACGGTGTCGCGAGCTCCCTCGTCGTCGTGGCCCGGATGGTGGGCATGGTCGTCGGGCTCGCCCTGCTCACCTCGATCGGCCTCAACCGCTACTTCGAGGCCGTGCGCCGGCTGCCGGACCAGCTCGACACCGATGCCCTCATCGGGGCCGGCGTGGTCCAGGTGCAGGCGGTCTTCCTCGGTGGGGCCATCGCGGCCCTGCTCGGGGGCGTCGTCGCGTTCACCCTCGGGGTCAGCGGCCGCACGGCTGCGAGGGACGCTGAGGACGCCGACGCACCCCGCTTCGTCGCCCTCTGACCGGCCCGTCCCGCAACACACCGAAGATCTGTCAGATCGCAGCGGTTGCAACCGCCACGAGAGGGCGACTACCGGGTGTGTTGCGGACGAGGACGAGGCGTGGTCGGGACGAGGGTCAGGATGGGGCGTCCTCGCGGGCGGCGACCCTTCCCGCGGCCCTTCCCGCGACCACGCCCGCGGCCAGGCCGGTCAGCTCGCGGACGATGAGGTCGGTCGCCTCGTAGGGCAGCATGTGACCCGCGGTGGGGACCTCGGTCCACCTCGAGTGCGGCAGTGCCAGCCAGAGGGCCCGGGACCGCTCGGTCGGCGTCAGCCGGTCGCGACGCCCGACGACGATCGACACCGGCAGCGCGCCGAGTGCAGCGAACGCGCCTCGCACGTCGACCCGGGCCATCGGCCCGTGGAACGCGCCGAAGGTCGTCGTCCGGGTCGAGGCCACCTGCTCGCGCACCGCCGTCACGTGCTCCGGTGCAGGGGAGTCGCCGAAGAGCGAGGCTCGCTGCGCCTTGTAGCGTGCGGCCGGCCCCGCGGGCAGCGGCATCCCCTTGGCGAGAAGCCTCATGAAGCGCGCCTCGCCACGACGGCTGCCGAGCTCGGTGCCGTGCGACGCCGTCGCGACGAGGAGGACGCCACGCACGCGTGCGGCGATCTCGTCGGGGAACTGGGCGGCATACGACATCACCGTCATGCCGCCGAGGGAGTGACCACCCAGCACGACCGGCGACTCCGGGGGCACGACGGCGCGGACCACGGTGCGGAGGTCACGGCCGAGGTGGTCAACCGTCAGGGTGTCGATCTGACTGCGCCGCAAGCCGATCGGCGACCGCCCGTGACCGCGCTGGTCCCACAGAACGACGCGTAGCCCTGAGTCGGCGAGGGCGTCGACGACGGGACGCCAGCTCTCGTGGGTCAGGGTCCAGCCGTGCGCGAGCGCGATGGTCGGCGCGTCTGCGGGGGTGTCGCGCGCGCTGTGGACGTGCACCGAGAGCATCGTCCCGTCCGGCGTGACGACGGTGCGGGGGGTCTGCTCCATCACTCCCCGACCTGGAAGACGACGGGGGCGTGGTCGGACGCGCCCTTGCCCTTGCGCTCCTCGCGGTCGATGGCGGCTCCGACGACGCGCTCGGCGAGGGCGGGGGAGCACAGCGCGAAGTCGATGCGCATGCCCTGACGCTTCTGGAAGCGCAGCTGCGTGTAGTCCCAGTAGGTGAAGGTGCCGGGCTCGCTCGTGTGGGGCCGCACGACGTCGCTGAAGCCGGCGTCGACGACGCCCTGGAAGGCGGCGCGTTCGCCGGGCGACGTGTGCGTCCGGTTCTCGAAGAAGGGGACGCTCCACACGTCGGCGTCGGTCGGCGCGATGTTCCAGTCGCCGAGCAGGGCGATCTGTGCGGTCGGGTCCTCGGCGAGCCAGCCACGGCCGGCCACGGCGAGGGCCTCGAGCCAGGTCAGCTTGTAGCCGAGGTGCGGGTCGGCCAGGGAGCGTCCGTTGGGCACGTACAGCGACCACACGCGTACGCCGTTGCAGAGTGCCCCGATGGCCCGCGCCTCGAGGGCTGCCGGCTCGCCCCAGCCGGGCATGCCGTCGAAGCCGACGCGGACGTCGTCGATGCCGACGCGCGAGACGATCGCGACGCCGTTCCACTGGTTGAGGCCGTGGTGGGCCACCTCGTAGCCGAGGGCCTCGAAGCGGTCCAGCGGGAACTGGTCCTCGCGCGCCTTGGTCTCCTGGATCGCGAGCACGTCGACATCGGCGCGTTCGAGCCAGGCGGCGACGCGGTCGACCCGGGATCGGATGGAGTTGACGTTCCAGGTGGCGATGCGCACAGTCGGCCACCCTAGACCGCCGCGCCGACGGCCTGTGCCTAGGGTGAGGCCCATGACCTCACCGCGGACGGCGCGACCCACCGCCCTCGTGACGGGCGCGAGCGCGGGCATCGGACACGAGTTCGCCCGCCAGCTCGCGGCGCGGCAGCACGACCTCGTCCTCGTCGCCCGCGACCGCCAGCGCCTGGAGGCGGTGGCGGCGGAGCTGACGAGCCGGTATGCCGTCACCGCTGACATCCTCGTCGCCGACCTCTCCGACCGGTCGGCGCTGCAGACGGTCGCCGACCGCGTGGGCGACTCGGAGCGTCCCGTCGACGTGCTGGTCAACAACGCCGGCTACGGCCAGCGCCGCAGCTTCCTGCGCAACGACCTTGCCGACGAGGAGGCGGCGTTCGACGTGCTGACGCGTGCCGTGCTCGTCCTGTCCCACGCGGCCGGCGTCGCCATGCGTGAGCGCGGCCGTGGGCAGATCGTCAACGTCTCGTCCGTGGCCGGCTTCATCGCCTCCGGGTCGTACTCCGCAGCCAAGGCCTGGGTGACGACGTTCAGCGAGGGGTTGGCGAGCGAGCTCGGTGGCTCCGGTGTCACCGTGACCGCCCTGTGCCCGGGCTTCACCCACACGGAGTTCCAGCAGCGCGCGGGCATTAGCAAGCCCGGCCCCGGCTTCCTGTGGCTCGACCCGGCGAGGCTCGTCTCCGACTGCCTCGACGACGTCGACAAGGGGCGGGTCGTGTCGGTCCCGGGCCTGCAGTACAAGGCGATCGTCGGGCTGCTCCGGTTCGTGCCGCGGTCGGTCGTGCGCCGCCAAGCCCGCCTCGTCCGTCGGTGACTCGCGATCTGACGAGGCTGTCCCGAGCCAGCGAGGGCCCTACGATGGAGCCTCGTGACCGTCACTGACACCGCCGCTGCCCGTGCCCGCCTGCTCGAGATCATCCGGGAGAAGGCGATCGTCCACGGTCGCGTGACGCTCAGCTCCGGCAAGGAGGCCGACTACTACGTCGACCTGCGTCGCATCTCCCTCGACGGCGAGGCCGCCCCCCTCGTCGGGATCGTCATGCGCGAGCTGACCAAGGACCTGCCGTATGCCGCCGTCGGTGGCCTCACGCTCGGCGCCGACCCCGTCGCGACCTCGATGCTGCACGCGGCCGCGGCCGCCGGCGAGCGCCTCGACGCCTTCGTCGTGCGCAAGGCCGGCAAGGCACACGGCCTCCAGCAGCGCATCGAGGGCCCGTCGATCACGGGCCGACAGGTGCTCGTCGTCGAGGACACCACGACGACCGGTGCCTCGCCGCTCGCCGCCGTCGAGGCAGCACGTGAGGACGGCGCCGACGTCGTCGCCGTCGCCACGATCGCCGACCGCGCCACCGGCGCCGGCGACCGGATCACCGCCGAAGCCGGCGTAGAGTACCGCTACGCGTTCTCGCTCGAGGAGCTCGGGCTCGCCTGAGGCCCGCTCGGGCGGCGCCCGACGCGGACGTCGAACCCCGCCCTCAGCGCCTCGACCGACGACGGTGGCGTGATCACCGTCGCGATGCCGGCGCGGGGGCGCTCGACGGGCGTTGCGGCATACGTGTTGTCGGGCAGCCACGGCAGCAGGCCGCCACCGGCGACGACGGCGGGACCCGTTCGCAGCAGCACGTAGGTGCCGTCAGGGAGGTCATCCCACGCGTACGCGTGCAGCCGGCGGGTGCGGCGGCGCGGGTCCCAGCGCTCGTCGTGGAGCAGCCGGTCGAGCCCGGGGGCCGGCAGGTGGGTCGTGCGGTGGCTTGCCGCGACGAGGGCGCGGAACCGGCCGAAGTCCGCGCGACGGCACTCTGCGCAGGGGCGGTGTCCGGCCGCGAGCGCCAGCGCCTCGTCGAGGAAGAAGAGCGGTGTGTAGTGGCTGGGGTCCCACTGCCGCACACGGCGACCGCGGAAGTCGAGCAGGCACGTGATCCACGCACGACCGACGTGGTGTCGGCGCACGTCGCGGGTGCCGGCGCCGTCGTGGAGGCGGCCTCGGTTGCCCATGAGGTCGCCGCGCCCGGAGGCCGCGACGACGTCGCCGAAGGGGTCGACCCGGTTGCGGGCGGGGTTGCCGCGCGCGCTCATTCGAGGACCTCGAGCACGACCTCGGCCGGATCTCCCTCGTCCAGGCCCTCGGCCCGCCGGACCGCCTTCTTCACCGGGAGCACGTAGGCACCTCGCGTGGAGTCGGGGAACACCGACGTGGTCCATGACGTTGCCCCCACGGTCGCCCGGACACGCACCGAGCCGAAGCCGCGCGGCATCCGCGGGACCTCGCGGATGCGCGCCGAGGCGTCGTCACCGACCGTCACGAAGAACCATCCGCTCTGCGCCTCCCACCGCCACAGCTCGGCGGTGAACCGGAGTGTCGTCATGACCCCACGCTATGACCCGGCACCGACAGGAACCGCGGGCGGCCGCGTGCCGTCGCACCGGTGGCCCCGGTCCGCGCGCGCGTCCGCGCACTAGGATCGGCACACTGACCGCCCTGATTTCGGGAGAACCCATGATCTTCGTCTGGATCCTGCTCGGCCTCGTCGTGATCCTCGCCGTCGTGGGCGTCGTCATGTACAACGGCCTGATCGGCCTGCGCAACAAGGTCGAGGAGGGCTGGCGCCAGATCGACGTCGAGCTGAAGCGCCGCCACGACCTCATCCCCAACCTCGTCGAGACCGTCAAGGGGTATGCCACCCACGAGCGGGGCACGCTCGAGGAGGTCATCGCCGCCCGCTCTGCTGCGATGTCCGGCGCCCCGACGCCCGCCGCCGCCGCCCAGGCCGAAGGCCAGCTGAGCCAGGCGCTCGGTCGCCTCATGGCCGTCGCCGAGGCCTACCCCGACCTCAAGGCCAACCAGAACTTCGCGGCGCTCCAGCAGGAGCTGACGAGCACCGAGGACCGCATCGCGAGCTCACGCCGCTACTACAACGCCCTCGTGCGCGAGCTCAACACCAAGGTCGAGTCGGTGCCGTCCAACATCGTCGCCAACATGGCCGGCGTGAAGCGGGCCGAGTACTTCGAGGCGCCCGCCACCGAGGCCGTCGTCCCCAACGTGTCCTTCGGCGACAACGCCGTCGGGGGTGCCGCCGCCCCGGCCGTCGCGCCCTCGACCCAGCCCGGCGCCGTCGGCGGCCCGTCTACGCAGCCCGGTGGTGCGCCGGGTGCGCTGCCCCAGGCCCAGGCTCCCGGTGCTGCCCAGCCGGATCCGACGTCCGACTCCACGACGGGTTCGGCCAACCCCGGCGCCTGACCCCACCACACTGCAGGCACGACGGCCGTGGGATCCGCTCGGAGCGTTCTGCCGTACCGCCCGCGTCAGCCCTTGACGTAGGAGAGCTTCTCGCAGACCCTTCCGTCACGCAGCCGCACGACGTCGACGCCGCGGACGTGCCCGGGGGAGCCGTCGGGGGCGACCCAGTCGAAGCGCCAGCGCAGCACGCCACGGTCACCGGCCACGAAGGATTCCTCCGCGGTGAAGGCGGGACTGCCCGTCTCGGTGAAGAGCGACTCCCACACCGAGCGCACGTCGGCCGCACCCTCATGGCGGAGGCCGTCCGGCGCGGGACCGGTGGCCTCGAAGACGCAGTCGTCGGTCATGAGCCTCATGATCGCGCCGACATCGCCCCGGCCGAAGGCCGCGACGAAGGCGGTGAAACCCGCGTGGGTCGGGCCCCAGGTGGCGTCGCGCCCGAAGCGCGCGAGGAGGTCGGCCTGCGCGCCACCACCTGACGGCATACGTGCTCCGACGGCGCCGCCGGAGCGGTAGGCCTCCTCCATGCCGTCGAACCACACCCCCACCTCGGCGACGAGCCCGGGGTCGAGCCTGCGGTCCCGTGCGGTCGCGACGGCGAGATCCCAGCCGTGCACGAGGTGGTCGGCGAGGAGCTGCCGGACGTACTCGTCCATCGACTCCTCGCCGTACGACAGCTGCACCGTGCCGTGTGACGGGAGCGTCTCGTCGACCGTGGCGAGGGCCTCGGCCGCTGCGGACGTCGCGGCACCCCGGGGGTCCTCACCGAGCAGGTCGCCGTCGAGCCTGCTGCCGACCTCGGCGATCGTGCGGCCGTGCATGAGCGGCGAGGTCCACAGGTCCTCGCCGGTGACGTGGTTGACGAGGTCGCGAACCGTCCAGTCGCTGCACGGTGTCGGCAGGTCCCACTGGTCGTCGGTGACCGCACCGACCTGTTGCGACCACCACTGGATGCTGCGCCGGTAGGACCGGCCGAGGTCGGAACCGGCCTGCGCGGTCTCGGTGACTGTCCCCATGACGTGCTCCCCTCACCCCCCACCACCAGTGTGCTCCGGGCGCGGGGTGGGCGTCACGACATCGGTGGTTGAGGTGGGGACGTCGTCAGGACGTGCGGTCGTTGCCCGTCGCGTGGTCGGCGATGTCGCTCGCGGCCTCGGCCGCCTCGGCGGCCATGGCGGCGGCCTGGCGGCGGTGCTTGACGAACTCGTAGACCATCGGCAGCACGGACACGGCGACGATGAGCAGGACGGCGATCTCCAGCTTGTCGGACAGCCACGGGAAGGTCTGGCCGAGGAAGTAGCCGAGGAGGGTCAGGCCGGCGACCCACAGCACGGCGCCGACGGCGCTCCAGGTGAAGAAGCGACGGCGCTCCATCCGGCTGACCCCGGCGACGACGGTGATGAAGGTGCGCACGATCGGCACGAAGCGGCCGATGACGAGGGCCTTGTTGCCGTGCTTGTCGAAGAAGGCCGTGGTCTCGTCGAAGTACTTCTTCTTGAGGATCCGGCCGTCCCGCTCGTAGAGCGGCGAGCCGACGCCGCGCCCGATCTCGTAGCCGACGACGTTGCCGAGGAAGGCCGCAGCGCACAGCGCGACGATCGCGACGCCGAGGTTGACGTGAACCTGGCCGGTCGCGATGAACAGGCCGACGGCGAAGAGCAGCGAGTCGCCAGGCAGGATCGGGAAGAGCAGCCCGCACTCGATGAAGACGATGGCGATGGCGATCCAGAAGAAGGCGGCGCCGTACTGCTCGAGCAGGTAGGCGGGGTCCATCCACTTGGGGCCGAGGGCCGGGGCGACGGCCGGCAGGGCGGCGAGAGCGTGCATGCGTCACAGGGTATGCCGTGTGCCGGTGACCGCCTTCATCCGCGCTGTGAGCCCCCTGTGGGTCTCGAGCGGGTCTCGAAGGCGTATCGATGGGACGACGTCCCTTCCATCGGGTCGCGGGGTCGGTTCACGATGGACGCGGGAGCGAGGGAGGAGGGCCGGCACCTGCCGGAACACTCGGGGCCGCGGATGCCACGGCTGACGCGACGGCGGACGTGCCGCCCTCCTCCTGATCCCCAGCGCCGCCCGGGTGGGACGGCTGTGGGTCGGCCAGCGCGGTCAGGGCTGCGCCCTCAGGCGATCGGCAGGTCCGCGAGGTTCACGGCGGCGACCGCCACGGTCGCGATGGCGGACAGCACGAGCAGCAGCCGCGCGGGCCGGAAGCGGAAGCTCGACGTGACGCCGGAGAAGAAGAGCGCGACCGCGAGCAGGATGGTGTTGATGACGTAGTCGTGCGACACCTCGCCGGCCCGCAGGGCCTCCTTGCTCGACGCATCCGCCTTGGCGGTGGCCGCGCGGTAGGGCCCGAGCTGGGCGTCGAGGTAGCTCCTGTCGTCGATGAGCGGCGTCGGCGTGCCGCCCGCCCTGATCGTGGCCTCCCACTCGTCGATCACCGGGAGCACCTCCTCGCGGATGAGGGTCGCACGGTAGAACGCGACGAGCTGGGTGTTCTTGGCCTGCACGGCCTGCGCGTACTGCGCGATCATGCTGCTGTCGTAGCTGACCTTCTGGGTGGCGACACCGAAGAGTCGGCTGGCCTCGACCCGCTGGTCGGTCGACGTGCTCGTCGCCGTGCTCTGCGCCCCGTTCCACTGGGCTGCCTGGTAGCCGCACCACGCGGTGCCCACCGTGGCGAGGCCGAGCACGAGCACGGTGACCATCTCGATCAACCGGTCGATGAAGGAGCCCTCGGGGTTCATTGCGGCTCGGTGGTCGTCGGCTGGTCAGCGGCGGCCGGCTCGTTGGCCGGGGTGTCCTCGCGCACCGTGAGGCCCAGTCTGCCGGGGCCGTAGCCGGGTCGGCGGCGGCCCACCTGCACGCCGTCGGAGCGCTGGACGAGGTCGCGCCACAGGTCCGTCTCCCGGTAGCGCCACGCATCCTCGCTGAGGGTCGTGATCTGCTGCTCGAGCCGGCCGTCGTTCTGCGCTCGGGCGATCCTGGTGGCCGCCTCGGCCTCCTCGAGGGCGAGCTCGAAGGTGGCCCGCACGGTGGCCTGGATGACCTCACCGGTGCGGCCGAGGTCGACGGGGCCGAGCACGAAGCCTGCGACGCGGATGCCGTGCTCCTCCAGCGCGGCGGTGACGGCCTGACCGAGCCTCGCCTCGGTGTCGGACCGGTCCCGGCCGAAGAGGGACTCGACGGTGATCGCGGGGTCGCTGAGAGCTCGGCTGATCGCTCGACCGCTCTCGTCACGGACGAGGCCGTCGACGCCCTCCGGGCCGAACCGCTCGTGCACCGTGCGGAGGCGTTCGGGAATGATCGCGTAGCGCACCGTGTACGCGACCTCGGCCAGGGCCCGGTCGCCCAGTGCGCAGCTCAGGCTGGGGCCCGTCCGGTCGAGCTGCGACGCAGCGGAGGAGGCATCCTGGCCGGCGCGGTATGCCATCTCCACCGACGGGTACTCGACGACCATCGTCTTGCGCAGCAGCGGCACCCAGTGCCGGCCTGGTGGCAGCGAGTGCTCGGTCGCCTTGCCGTTCTTGAGCACCAGTCCGAGGGTGCCTGCCGGGATCTTGATGACCGAGGCCAGGACCACCATCCACGCGAGGATCCCGATCATCGGCACGAGGAGCACGAGGAGGATCACGACCGCTGCGGTGCTCATGTCGGTCGCCCGGACGTCGCGGAGGTCGTAGAGGTCGAGGGTCGCATCGCGGGTCTCCTGTCGCCACCTGGCCGTGCGTCGCTGTGTCGTCCGGCCGTTCACCCGGTCGTTAGTCTTCCGGGCATCCGATGTGACACCAGAATGAACCGGAGGGGAAGCAGTGGCATCGACCGAAGGGGGTGAGACGCCGCCCGGCCCGACCGTGCCGACCGAGCACACGGAGCCGACCCGGCCGACGGAGCCGATCCAGCCGACCCAGCCGACCCAGCCGACCACGCCGGTCGGCGTCGGGCCGTGGGCGGGTGCCTGGCCCGGAGGCGACCACTGGGACCCCGAGCTGCTCGAGCACGGCGACCGGCGCAACGTCGTCGACGCGTACCGCTACTGGCGCCACGAGGCGATCGTCGCCGACCTCGACGCCAAGCGGCACGACTTCCACGTCGCCGTCGAGAACTGGGGCCACGACTTCAACATCGGCTCGGTCATCCGCACGGCGAACGCCATGGGCGCCCGCGCCTTCCACATCGTCGGGAGGCGACGGTGGAACCGGCGCGGCGCCATGGTCACCGACCGCTACCAGCACGAGCACCACCACCCGGACGCCTCGTCGCTGGCCGCGTGGGCGACCGCCGAGGGTCTCACGCTGGTCGGGGTCGACAACCTGCCCGGCTCGCTGCCCATCGAGACGTTCGACCTGCCGCGTCGGTGCGTGCTCGTGTTCGGGCAGGAGGGTCCCGGCCTGTCCGAGCCGATGCGCGGCGAGTGTGCCGCCGTCCTGCATATCGAGCAGTTCGGCTCGACCCGGTCGATCAACGCGGGGGCGGCGGCGGCGATCGCGATGCACGCCTGGGTGCGTCGGCACGTCTTCGAGCAGCAGGTGTAGCTCAGCCCTGCGGGTCGCGGCCGCGCCAGCGCAACGGCTCCTCGGCGTACTCCTCGACGACGTGCGCGGCGACCCCCACCGACCTGGCCACCTGGAAGACGACCTCACCCGACTCGGCGGGCAGGCCCAGCGCCTGCAGCACCGCGGCGCTCGCGAGGTCGATGTTGGGCAGCGCGCCGGTGCGCTCGCCGACGAGCGTGACGAGGCCTTCGACGCGCCGGCGCAACCGGGTGGTGCCACGTCGGCGCCAGAGTGCCTCGAGGACGACGTCGGCCCGCGGGTCGCCTCCGGGGTAGAGGAAGTGCCCGAAGCCGGCCACCCCGCCGCGCTCGCGCAGTGATCGGGCCACGAGGACCGCGGGGTCGACACCGTCGGCGAGCAGGGCGTGAGCGGACACCGGTGCGGCGCCGTGGAGCGGCCCGGCCATCGCGGCGTAGGCGGCCGAGAGGCAGTCGTGCAGCCCGGCACGGGTCGAGGCGGCGACCCGTGCGGCGACGGTCGATGCCGTGAGGCCGTGGTCGAGCAGGGCGACGAGCAGCACCCGGAGCACGGCGACGTCGCCCGGTGCCGACGGTGAGCCACCGAGCACCTGCAGCACGAGCGCCGTGAGGTCGGGACGCGCGAGCTCGCGCCTCGCGCGGGCGGACCCCCCGCCACCGCCGGCGACGAGGGTCAGCGCGCCCCGCAGGGTCGGGAGCGCTGCGGCCCTCACCCGCTCGGGGTCGGTGTCGGAGGCGAAGGGGTCGGCTGCGGCGAGCAGCTGGAGGGCCACGGGCATACGGCGTTCGAGGGGGAGGGCCGACAAGCGGATGTCGACTCCGGACCGAGCGTCCGGAATGGCTCGCGAGACAGGCGCACCCATCACGAGGGCCGCTGCCTCCTCGAGCGACCCCAGCGCCACGACGTCGCCGAGGGGCCGGCCACGGTAGAAGAGCTCACCATCGACCTGGCTGCTCACCGCCGTGGCGACGCTCCGGAACCGGAGCACCGGCTGGGGGCCGCCAGGGGGACGGGTCGCCGAGGCCATGATGTCGATCTGTGTCCGGTCGAAGAGACTCTCCTGCTGGCCGGGTCGGCGCTCGCTGCGCAGCAGCCCCCGGCTGACGTAGGCATAGAGCGTCGCCCGCTTGACGCCGAGCCGCTGCGCTGCCTCCGTCGTCGTGATCCACGTGCCCAGCGGGGTGCCGCTCGTTCCGTCCATGTCGCTCCCTGCACTCGTGTTGATCAGATCAACGTTGACTGGATCAACATTGACGGTGTTGATCAACATCGCTGATGGTGAGAAGTGAACCCGAGAGGAGCACCCATGTCCACCCACACCACGATCCCGACCTCCACCCCGCCACCCACCGACGACGGCGGCTTCATCACGGTCCCGAAGGGCCTCGCGAAGGTGGTCGTCACCGACACCGCGCTGGGCGACGTTCGCGGCGACGAGGGCTTCTTCCACTACCGCCAGTACTCCGCGGTCGAGCTGGCCGAGCAGGTCGGCTTCGAGCAGGCCTGGCACCTGTTCGAGCGCGGCCACCTCCCGGACGACGACGAGCTGTCGGCGTTCACGGTCGAGGTCGGGCGGCTGCGCGTCATGCCGCCGGAGCTCGCCGACCTGCTCCCCGCCATCTGCTCGTCGACGAACGACTCGCTCCAGGTCCTGCGCACCGCGCTGTCCGCCTGGGGCGGCATCACCGGTCTCCGCCCGCTCTACGACTGCGCCGAGGAGGAGAAGGCCGCAGCCGCCCTCGCCGCCGTGGCCGTCACCCCGACGATCCTGGCCGCTGCACACCGCCTCCACCGGGGACTCGAGCCGGTGCCGGCAGACCCGACCCTCGGCCACGCCGCGGACTACCTGCGCATGGTGACCGGGCGGCTGCCCTCCGCGCGCGATGCCCGCGCCGTCGAGCAGTACCTCGTCGCGACGATGGACCATGGCTTCAACGCCTCCACCTTCACGGCGCGGGTCATCGCGAGCACAGGAGCCGACCTGGCGGCCTGCCTCGTCGGGGCCATCGGCTCGTTCTCCGGACCCAAGCACGGCGGCGCCCCGAGCCGGGCCCTCGAGGCACTCGACGAGATCGGCACTCTCGACCGGGCCGACGTGTGGGTGCGTGAGCGCATCGGGTCGGGCGAGCGGATCATGGGCTTCGGCCACGCCGTCTACCGCACTCGCGACCCGCGCTCCGAGATGCTCAAGGCGATCGCCCGCCGCTGGGACGACCCTCTCGTCGACCTCGCGGTCGGGGTGGAGGACGCCATCGAGACGGCGCTGGCGGAGCTCAAGCCCGGGCGGGAACTCCACGCCAACGTCGAGTTCTACGCGGGCGTCGTCATGAAGCTGGCAGGCCTCGATCCGTCGATGTTCACGCCGACGTTCTGCGTCGCCCGCGTCGTCGGCTGGACCGCGAACGTCCTCGAGCAGAGCCGGGACCCGAAGATCATCCGCCCTGCAGCGCGTTACGTCGGGCCGCCGCCACCCCAGCCCGTGCCGACCGGCACGCGCACAAGGCAGGCCTCCTGACCGGCCGCGGGCATCGAGCAGGCCCCGACGCATCCGGTTGCCGGGGCCTGCTCGGCGCGACCGGGGGAGCATCCGGTCGCTGGTCGTCGCCCGGAGCCCTCCGAACGTCATGTTCACGGTAGGGCAGAACGGGCCTCCGCGGTCGCCGTTCGGGTCAGGACTCGACAACGTGGTGTCAAGGAACCGTAGGCATCCCGTAAGGAGAGCCCAGCGCCGGCCGGAGGGCGAGACCGAAACATCACGCCATACGGCATTCGTCCCTTTTCAACCTTGCTGAACTCGTGCGACGACGCCACGCGCGCTCCTCCGTAGCGACGGGGTGCGTCCCGCCGCTCGTCAGTCCGCCGTGCGGAGAGCCTGTTTCCACGACATCCGACCCCTGGTCTGCATCAGGGATCGCCGGTACACCTTCTCGCCGATGAGCACGGTCCCGGCGGAGAAGGCCGCCATGACGAGCAGGGCCACGACCGGCTCCCACCACGCCGCGTCGCCCGCGATGATGCGGCCCGGCATCGTGACGACGGACAGGATCGGCACGAAGGAGGCGATCTTGAGGGCCGTGCCGCTCAGGGCGAAGCTCGCGAAGTAGACGAGCATGAGCACCGTCGTCAACGGGGAGGTCGTCGACTGGAGGTCCTCGGTGCGCGAGGCGAGGGCACCCGCGACGGCGAAGAGGCAGGCCAGCGCGAAGAAGCCGACGGCGAAGAAGACGATGAACCAGACGACCGCGGTCGAGAGCCCGGGAAGGAGAGAGGACCACTCCGTGAACGAGACGCCGACGAGTCCGACGCCGGCGAAGAGCACGACCTGGGCCAGGGCGATGACGGAGTTGCCGACCACCTTGCCGGCCAGCAGGGCGCGCAGCGGGATCGCCGTCGCGATGATCTCGACGAGACGGGACTGCTTCTCCTCGACGACGCTTGCCGCGATCTGCTGCCCGAACATCAGGACCCCCATGAAGAAGAGGAGCGCGAAGGCGAACGTCGCCGCCTGCACGAAGCCCCGGTTCGTCGTCTGTCCGTCGAAGCGGTCGGCCGTCAGGGTCGCGCCACGCTCGAGCGCCTCGACCGTCAGGCCCGCAGCGGCTGCGTTGCGGTCCAGCGCAGCGTCGCGCACGGCACCTTCGAGCGGGGTCTGCAACGACAGCGACACGTCGTCACCGGACGTGAGGGCCCAGCCGGACGTCGTCTCGTGCAGCCACGCGTCGATGTCGCCCCGGTCGACGGCGGACCGTGCCGCGTCCTCACCGGCGACGGTGCTCGGCGTGATGACGACCGTGTCGCTGCTCGTCCTCGCCGACGCGACGGCCTGTTCGACGAGGCGCGTGCCCTCTGCGGACGACACCGCGACGGTGTAGGTCGTGGTCTTGCCCGCCTGCCAGGCCGAGAAGGCCGCGAAGCCGGCGATGAACACCAGGGTGAAGAGGGTGGAGAAGAGGAACGTGCGGTTCGTGACCCGCACGACGATCTCGCGCACGGCCACGATCACCCAGGGCCGGCCGTCTCCCGCCGGCTCCTGTCCGTCGGCAGCGAAGCCGCCCGGGCCGCCGGTGCCACCGGTGACGCCCAAGCCGTCCGAGCCACTCGGGGCGCCGGTGGTTGCCGACGTCGCGGTGCTCCCCGGGCCGCCGGTGCGGCCCGGTTCGGGGCGCTGCTGGATGGTGCTCATGCCGTCACCTCACGGTAGATCTGGGCCAGGCTCGGCCGCTGGGGGGAGAACTCGTGCACCTCGCCGCGTCGCAGGGCCTCCTCGAGGAGCACCCGCTCGGCGCCGTGCTCGATGATCTCGAGCAGCGCCGTGCGGCCCTCGACGTCGACGGCATGCACACCGCTGATGCCACGGACCCACCCGGCGTCGCCGGAGAGGACGAGGCGGTGCCGCGCGACCGACGTGGCCCGCAGGTCGTCGGGGGTGCCGGAGGCGACGACGCGACCCTTGGCGAGCACGACGAGGCGCTCGCACAGCCGCTCGACGAGGTCCAGCTGGTGGGAGGAGAAGAGCACCGGCACTCCGCGGGAGGTGTGCTCTCGCAGCAGGTCGGCCATGTTGTCGACGGCCGCCGGGTCGAGCCCGCTGAAGGGCTCGTCGAGCACGAGTGCGCGCGGCGCTCCCATGAGGGCGGCGATGATCTGCACCCGCTGCTGGTTGCCGAGCGACAGCTTCTCGACGTGGTCCTTGGCGCGCTCGGCGAGACCGAGGCGCTCGAGGTGGGCCGTGACCGACGCCTTCGCCACCGCGCCGCTGAGCCCTCGCAGCCGACCGAGGTAGACGAGCTGGTCGAGCACCGCCTGCTTGGGATAGAGACCCCGCTCCTCGGGCATGTAGCCGAACTGACGACGGTCGAGGGCCGTGATCGGCCGGCCCTCCCAGAGCACCTCTCCGCCGGTCGGGGCGAGGACGCCCATGATCATCCGCATCGTCGTCGTCTTGCCGGCGCCGTTGCCGCCGACGAAGCCGGTCAGCTGACCGGCGCCGACGACGAAGCTGACGTCGTCGACGGCGCGGATCTCCCCGAACGTGCGGGTCAGGTGCCGCAGCTCGATGTCGGTCGTGGCGCGTGCTCTGGCACGCGAGTCCCCGTGTTCGCTCATGCGACCCACGCTAGGGCGGTTCGCCGGGTGGGAGGATCAGCCGCCCGACTGACCTTCGGGGTCCCCCGGGAGGATGAGCCCCGCCTCGTAGGCGAGCACGACGGCCTGGACGCGGTCGCGCAGGTGGAGCTTGGCGAAGACGTTGGACAGGTGCGTCTTGACGGTCGCTTCACCGACGAACAGCCGCGTGGCGACCTCGGCGTTGGACAGGCCGCGGCCGACGAGCCCGAGCACCTCGAGCTCGCGCGGCGTGAGGTCGTCGAGCCGTGGGTCGCGCGGACCGGGCGCCTCCGCCGCGTTCGAGGCGAACGACCTGCCTGCGTATGCCGTGTGCACGAGTCCGTCAGCGGGCGTGCGGTCCGCACGAGGTGCGCTCGTCATCTGCTCGATGACCCTTCGCGTCACCTCCGGCGCGAGCAGCGCGTGCCCGTCGGCGACGGCCCGGACCGCCTCGACGAGGTGCTCGGCGTCGGAGTTCTTGAGCAGGAACCCGCTGGCGCCGGCGCGGAGTCCCGCGAACACGTAGTCATCGCGGTCGAACGTCGTGAGGATCACGACCTTGGACAGGTCGTCGTCCACGATGAGGCGCGTCGCCTCGATGCCGTCCATGACCGGCATCTGCACGTCCATGAGCACGACGTCAGGGCGCAGCTCGCGGGTCAGCCGCACCGCCTCGGCGCCGTCGCTCGCCTCGCCGACGACCTCGAGGTCGTCCTCCACCGAGAGGATGAGCGAGAAGCCGGAGCGCACGAGCCGGTGGTCGTCGACGAGCAGGACGCGGGTGGGTGCCGTCACGACGCCTCCTCGGGCAGCGGCATACGCACTCGGACGCGGTAGCCGCCGGTCACGCGCGGTCCGATCTCGCTCACGCCGCCGTGGGCCGCGAGGCGCTCGCGGACGCCGAGCAGCCCGAGGCCGGTGCCCGAGGTGCCGGACCGTGGGCGCCCGTCATCGAGCACCTCCACCTCGGCGTACCCGTGGGCGAAGCCGGGCTCGGGTCGTCGGTCCACCCGGACGAACACCGTGGCGGCAGACGCGCTGGAGTGGCGACGGATGTTCGACAGTGCCTCCTGCACCGTGCGGTAGAGGGAGAGCCCCACCGGGTCCGGCACGGCCGCGACGGCGCCGGGGGCGTCCTCGACGACCTGGCAGTCGACGTGCACGCCGGCGGCAGTCACCTCCTCGACGAGGGCGGGCACGTCGGCGAGCCTCGGCTCGGGGGAGCGCGTGCCGTCGGGCCTGTCGTCCTCCCCCGAACGCAGCGTGCCGAGCAGCTCGCGCATCTGCGTGACCGCCTCACGGGACGACGTCTCGACCGACCTCAGCGCCGTCTCGGCTGCCTCGGTGTCCCTCCGCAGCACCCGCCGGGCGGCGGCCGCCTGGATGCCGATCACCGAGACGTGGTGGGCCACGACGTCGTGGAGCTCGCGGGCGATGCGCAGCCGCTCCTCGACCACGGCCTGCCGCTGCAGGCTCGTGGCCTGGGCGTCGATGGTGCGGGCCTGCTCCGCGAGGCGGTCGCGCTGGAGAGCTGATCGCCAGGCCGCCTGGCCGCCGATGATGGCACCGCCGAAGTAGAAGACGTTGATGAGCAGCGTGTAGATCACGAAGGCGCCGGCCGGGCTGAAGAGGCCCTGGTGGGTCAGCGGCTGGTCGCTGCGGCTCATCGCCTCCTCGACGCCGCTGCCGACGGCGAACTGCCAGGTGAGCCAGCCGAACATGAGCAGCACGACCCCGATGACGACGCCGATCATCGCTCGTCGGTCGCGGGCCCAGGCGACACCGGTGAAGAGGGCGAAGAAGTAGACGACCTGCATCGGCACCGAGACCGCGACGGCCGGCATGATGAGCCCGAAGGCGAACAGGTGCAGGGACAGTCCTGCGGCGACGAGCAGGGGCCAGCGCCGGCGCCACACGAGGGGCACCGTGCCGACGAGAACGGCGACGTGCGGCCAGAGCCAGGAGTCCTGCTGCCCTCCGAGGGCGTCGATGCTCCGCAGCAGCTCCACGCCCAGCGACCCGGAGACGAGGAAGGCGAGGGCGACCCACGTGTCGACGCGCCGCGTCCGTGCGGGGTCGTCCGGGCGTCGCTCCCAGTCGGTGTCGACGCCGGCCCACGTCTCGACGCGTGCGATCAGTGTGGGGCCCCCGGACATGACGCCCAGCCTAGGCACAGTCGTGCAGCACCGGCTCCCCCGTGAGGAGGAAGCCGGGAGGTGGCGGCCCGGGCGCTACGGTCGGCGCATGGGTGTCAGCTCCTCCGTCCTCGACGTCACGACCATGCGCTCCCGGCTCGACCGGCTCCGGCGCCACGCGACCGGCGCGGGCGTGGCGACCACCGTCGTGTCGCCCGGCTCCGACCTGCGCTACCTCACCGGCATCGCCGGCTCGTCCTTCGAGCGGCTGACGGCTCTCGTCGTCCCGAGCGACGCCGCCGTCGCGCCGGTGTTCGTCTCGCCCGCGCTCGAGTACGCGGGTCTCGGCCATGTGCCCCTGGGCGAGCTCGGCGTCGAGGTGCGCACGTGGGTCGACGGCGAGGACCCGTATGCCCTGGCGCTCGGCGGAGTCCCGGGCGGTCGCGTCGCGGTGTCGGACATGACGCCGGCGCTCCACCTGCTGCGGTTGCGCGATGCGGGGGCCACCGAGCAGCAGCTCGCCGGACCGGTGCTGCGAGAGCTGCGGATGCGCAAGGACGCGGTCGAGCTCGCGGAGCTGCGCGCCGCGGGAGCGGCCATCGACCGAGTGCACGCCCGGGTCGGCGACTGGCTCAGGGTGGGGCGCACCGAGGCCGACGTTGCCGCCGACATCGCGGCTGCCATCCTCGAGGAGGGCCATGCCGCAGCGGAGTTCGTGATCGTCGGCTCGGGTCCCAACGGCGCCAGCCCGCACCACTCGGTCAGCGACCGTGTCATCGAGGACGGCGACGTCGTCGTCGTCGACATCGGCGGCCCCCTGCCGTCCGGCTACGGCTCCGACAGCACCAGGACGTACGCCCTCGGGTCGCCCCGTGAGCCCGACGTGGTCTCCGCGTATGCCGCGCTGCAGGCGGCGCAGCAGGCGTCCGTCGAGTCCGTGCGCCCGGGAGTGACGTGCGAGGCCGTCGACCGTGCGGCCCGCGACGTTCTCGCCGAGGCCGGGCTCGCCGAGCACTTCATCCACCGCACGGGTCACGGCATCGGTCTCGACGGCCACGAGGAGCCCTACATCGTCGCCGGAAACGACCTGTCCGTCGAGCCAGGCATGACCTTCAGCATCGAGCCCGGCGTCTATCTCGCCGGGCGGTGGGGCGCACGCATCGAGGACATCGTGGCCGTCACCGACGACGGCGTGGAGCGCTTCAACACGCGCCCGACGGAGCTCGTGACCCTCTGACCGTCGAGCCGGTCGGCGACCGAGCGAGATCGACGTGCGATCCCGCCCGTCGGCCGGTCACGTCCGCGGGCCGGCCCGGGCGTCAGGAGTCGAAGCCGACGCCGAGGCGGTCGAGCGTGCGCAGCCAGAGGTTGCGGCGGCCGGTGCGGTCCTCGGCGGCGAGGGACGACCGCGTCGCCCGCACGGCGGCATACCGGATGGGCTCCGGCGGAAAGGGGATCGGCTTGCGCCGCACCATTCCGAGCCGGGTGAGCTCCGTGTCCTTCCCGTCGACGAGATCCAGGGCTACGGCCGCGCCGAAGCGGGTGGAGGCGACGCCCAGCCCGGTGTAGCCGACGGCATACGCCATCCGTCCGCCGAGTGCGGTGCCGAACACCGGTGTGAAGCGCGATGTCGTGTCGATGACGCCGGCCCAGCGATGCGTGAACCGGATGCCCTCGAGCTGCGGGAAGAGGTCCAGGAAGTGGTCGGCGAGGAGACCGTGAGAGGCGTCCGACTGCTCGAGCGCGGGATCGACGCGGCCCGGGAAGTGGTAGTTGGCGTCGTAGCCGCCGAAGAGCACCCGGTCATCGAGCGTCCTTCGGTAGTAGTGGAACTGGTTGCCCGCATCGGTGAGTCCCTCGCGTCCCTGCCAGCCGACGGACGCGAGCTGGGCCGGCGTCAGCGGCTCGGTCATGAGGACGTGGTCGTAGACCGGGAGCACCCAGGCGCTGAGGCGCTTGAGCACCCCCGGTGACGCGTTGGTGCCGAGGACCACCCGACGCGCGTGGATGGAGCCGCCGTCGAGCGACACCCTGACGCCGACGCCCTCCGCGTCGAATCCCGTTGCGCGCGTGTGCTCGTGGACGCGGACACCGAGCGACTCCGCGGCGCGCGCGAGCCCCCAGACGAGGCGCGCCGGGTCGACGAGGGCGACCTCGGGGTCGTACATCCCGGCGAGGTAGCGTGGTGAGTCGACGCGCGCCCGCGACTGCCCGGCGTCGAGCAGCTCGACCGGCATCCCGTGGGCGCGGTGCAGCTCGAAGGACTCGCGCACCGACGTGACCTGGTGCTCGGTGAGGGCGAGGGTCAGCTCACCCGGCACGTGGTGGTCCGCGTCGATGCCGTATGCCGTCAGCGCCTTCTCGATGGCCGCGACGTTCTCCGCCGCGAGCCGGTCGAGGGCCCGCATCTCGTCCGGCCAGCAGCCGACTCCCTGGGCGAGTCCGTGGGTCAGTGACGGGGCCAGGAAGCCGCCGTTGCGCCCAGAAGCGCCGTCGCCCAGGCGTCCGGCGTCGACGACGACGACGTCACGCCCCGGGTCGGCCTCCTTGGCCTGGATCGCGGCCCACAGCCCGGTGAACCCGCCTCCGACGACGAGCAGGTCGGTGCGTGGTGCGGCGCCGGTCAGGGCCGCCCGCGGGTCGGGTCGTTCGGGCCGGTCGGTCCAGAACGGGACGGGACGCGCGTCGGCGAGAGCAGCGGCGGCGCGCTCGCTGAGGACGCCCGACGGACGGTCGGGGTCACGGGAGCGCTTGCGGCGCGAGGAAACAGGCATGACGAGACGGATCAGACCATGCTTGGCTGGTGCCTGTGAACCCCCGTTCGCTCCAGAGCGATCCCGAACCCGCCGCCGAGCCCGCCGGGCGCGCCGAACGTGCCGCCGAACCCGCCGAACCCGCCGAGCCCGTCGCCGAGCAGCTGCTGCGGGTGTTCCACGACCAGACGCGCGCGCCCGTCCCGCTGGGCACGGCGGAGCGGCCCCTGGAGCTGGACGGCCCCGTGCGCAAGCACTACGACCTCGACCCGGCCGGCCACTTCGCGATGGTCGAGAGCCCCGACGGTCTCGGTGACGACCCCGACGGACTCGTCGCGCGGGTGCGCGACTTCTTCGCCGAGCGCGGCCAGCGCGTCGAGTGGAAGACGTACGACTACGACGAGCCGCGCGACCTCGGCGAGCGCCTGGAGGCGGCCGGCTTCGTCCGCGAGGACGACGAGGCCCTCATCCTCGGCGAGGCCGCCCCGCTGGCCGCGCAGGACCTGGCCCTCCCCGACGGTGTCGTCGTCCGGGCGGCGGACTCCTTCGAGGACTTCGTGCGGATGCGCACCATGTCCGAGACCGTCTGGGGCGGGGACCAGGCCTGGGTCACGGAGTCGCTCCATCCCGAGTGGGTGGCCCGGCCCGACTCGATGGACGTCGTCGTCGTGGAGGAGTCCCGTGAGGGACCCGTGCTCTGCGCGGCGCGGGGCGAGTACGACACGAGTAGCTTCACCGGCCTGTGGGGCGGGTCGACCCTCTCGTCGTGGCGCGGCCGCGGCCTCTACCGCGCCACCCTGCTCCACCGCGCTCGGCTGGGTCTCGACCGGGGCAAGGAGTACGTCCGCGTCGATGCGTCCCCCGACTCCGAGCCGATCCTGCGCCGCCTCGGCCTGCACCGCGTGGCGACGACGACGCCGTACGTCTTCGACCCCCGCTGAGCGGGCGCTCACCGGTGGGTGGGCACCCGTGGGCCCGTGACGGCATACGTGGCAGGATTCGCGGCGGATCGGAAACCCGCTCACCAGAACAGCAGGAGTAGCAATGCCCATCGCCACCCCCGAGGTGTATGCCGACATGCTCGACCGCGCGAAGGCCGGCTCCTTCGCGTACCCCGCCATCAACGTCTCGAGCTCGCAGACGCTGAACGCCGCGCTCAAGGGCTTCGCCGACGCGGGCTCCGACGGCATCATCCAGGTCTCGACGGGCGGCGCCGACTACCTCTCCGGCCCGAGCATCAAGAACATGGTGAGCGGCTCGCTGGCCTTCGCTGCGTACGCCCACGAGGTGGCCAAGAACTACCCCGTCCACATCGCCCTGCACACCGACCACTGTCCGAAGGACAAGCTCGACGGCTTCGTGCGCCCGCTCCTCGCGGCGAGCACCGAGCGCGTCCAGGCCGGTGGCACGCCGTGGTTCCAGTCGCACATGTGGGACGGCTCGGCGGTGCCGCTCGACGAGAACCTGTCGATCGCGCAGGAGCTGCTCGCCCTGGCCAAGGCCGCGAACGTCATCCTCGAGATCGAGGTCGGCGTCGTGGGTGGCGAGGAGGACGGCGTCGAGGGTGCCATCGACGACAAGCTCTACTCGACCCCCGACGACGCCATCGCGACGGTCAAGGCGCTCGGCTCCGGTGAGAACGGCCGCTACCTGACGGCCCTCACCTTCGGCAACGTCCACGGGGTCTACAAGCCCGGCAACGTGAAGCTGCGCCCCGAGATCCTGCTGCAGGCCCAGCAGGCGGCCGCCAAGGAGCTCGGCCTGTCCGACGAGGCACGCCCGTTCGACCTCGTCTTCCACGGCGGCTCCGGCTCGCTGCCGGAGGAGATCGCGGCCGCCGTGGACCACGGCGTCATCAAGATGAACGTCGACACCGACACGCAGTACGCCTTCACCCGCAGGATCGCCGACTGGATGATCTCGGGCTACGCCGGTGTGCTCAAGGTCGACGGCGAGGTCGGCAACAAGAAGCAGTACGACCCGCGCGCCTGGGGCAAGGCGGCCGAGGAGGCCATGGCGGTGCGCGTCGTCGAGGCCTGCACCGCGCTGCGCTCGGCGGGGACGCACCAGTGAGCGACAACCTGCTCGGCATCCCCGAGACCCGCCTCGCCGTAGACCCGGCCGCCGAGAAGATCGACGCCGGGGTCGACCCGGTGCAGGTGGCGGCGGCCTTCCCCGCGAGCTCGCTCGCATGGGCGGTCCTCGCGGAGGATGCCCTCGCCGACGGTGACCGCGACGTCGAGGCCTACGCCTACGCCCGGACCGGCTACCACCGGGCGCTCGACTCGCTGCGCAAGTCCGGCTGGCGCGGCCAGGGCCCGGTGCCGTGGTCGCACGAGCCCAACCGCGGCTTCCTGCGTGCCCTCGCCGCGCTCGCCCGGGCGGCGCGGGCGATCGGCGAGAGCGACGAGGAGGCGCGCTGCACGCAGTTCCTGCGCGACAGCTCGGCCGAGGCGGCGCGCGAGCTCGGCCTCTGAGGCCCTGCCTCGCCTCATGACGCTCTTCTGCTCCGACGTCGACGGCACGCTGCTCGACCACCGACGCACGCTGTCCTCCCGCACCGTCGCCGCCATCCGGGCGGTGCGGGAGGCCGGCCACGCGTTCGTGCTCTGCTCGTCGCGGATGCCGGCGTCCCTGGAGGGCCTCGAGCGCCTGTGTGGTGTCGAGCCGACCCCGCTCATCGCCTACAACGGCGGCCTCGTGCTGCGCGCCGACCGCTCTGTCGTGACCGACGTGTCGATCGCGCCCGACGACGCGCGAGCCGTCTACGACGAGTCCGTCGGCCTCCACCTCCACGCGAGCTTCTTCGTCGGTGACGACTGGTACGCGTGGGGTCCGGACGAGTGGACCGAGCGCGAGGCGACCATCACCGCCGTCGACCCCCGGCCCGAGTCGGCGCACGACTACGTGTCGGGTGGGGGTGTGGACAGGCAGCCGCCGCACAAGGTCATGGCCATGGGCGACCCGGCGTCGGTCGCCACCCTCGAGGCGGCGCTCGAGGGGCGGCCGGGCCTCGTGGCCTACCGGTCCAAGGCCACCTACCTCGAGATCGCCAGCGCCGGCTGCTCCAAGGGCGAGGGGCTGCGCGCGCTCGCGGGTGAGCTCGGCGTCGACGTGGCCGACACGGTCTTCTTCGGCGACAACCACAACGACGTGTCCGCCTTCGCCGTCGCGGGCACGGCCGTCGCGGTCGCCAACGCCGTCGACCCCGCCCTCGAGGCAGCCTCGGTCGTCACCGGCCACCACCGCGAGGACGGCGTGGCCGCGTACCTCGAGGAGTGGCTGGCGCGCCACTGAGCGGACCGCCATCCGGCGCCGGCGGTGATCTGTGCTGAGGGCCGAGGTTCGGGTTCGGTCCGGCGACCTGTCGGGGGACCGAGCCCAGACCGCCCGACCGAGGCGTTGTCCCCACCCCGCGCCGGCCGGCCCCCACCGTCCACACACGCTCGGGAACGGCTGGCGCCTCACCTCCTCCGAGGTGACGGTCGGTCCATGCAGCTGTCCCTCATCGCCCACGACGACGTCTTCCCCCTCGCTCGGGCCCTCGCCGTCGGCATCGACCGACCCGAGCTGCGGCGGCTCACCAGGCAGGGCCGGGTGCACCGACTGCACCACGGGTGGTTCTCCACCCGGGAGCCGGCCGACGACGAGGACCGGCACCGACTGAGGCTCGCCGCCCTGCTCCAGCAGTACGCCTCCCGCGCCGTGGCCAGCGACGCCTCGGCACTGCTCTTGCTCGGGTTGCCGACCTACGAGCCGGACTGGGCGGTCGCGCACCTCATGCGAACCGGCCCGACCGGCGCGAAGCGCACCAAGGCGCATCGCAAGCCCGACCTCGTGGTCCGCCCCTGCCTCGACGACGAGCACGCGGCCCGCCTGCCGGCGACCGAGCGGGCGGTGCATCCCGCCGTGGCCATCGCGCTGGCGGGCCTCACCGACCCGTGCGCGTTCCTGGTTCCGGCCGACGCCGCCCTCCGCGAGCGCCGCGTCACGGTGGACGAGCTCCGGCTCGCCGCCGAGGTGATCGGTCGGCGTCCCGGCATCGAGCGCGTCAGGGCCGCGGTGCAACGGTGCGACGCGCGCCACGAGTCACCGGGCGAGACGGTCGCCGCCTCGGTGCTGCACCGCCTCGGCTTCCGGACGGTCCCGCAGTTCGTCGTCCCGGGCACCGAGCCGTTCACCCCAGGCGGCCGGGGCTACCGTGCCGATGCCGGAATCGTCGGCACGAAGGTGCTCGTGGAGTTCGACGGGCGGTCCAAGTACGCATCACCCCAGGACCTGTGGGAGGAAAGCGTCGCGAGGACCGGATCCGCTCTCTCGGATGGGAGGTGGTCCGGCTCACGTGGGCCGACCTGCAGCACCCCGAGCGAGTCCGAGCGCTGGTGGAGGCGGCCCTGCGTCGCGCTGCGGCGGCCCGCCCCGCTGGAGGGGTCCGTGGGTGAGTCGGCGATGCGTCTCCGAGCCCGCGACCAGCGTTGGTTCCGACGACATGTCGCCGGACCGAAGCCGGGTCGACCGATCCTGCACAGATCCCGCGGCAGGAGCGGCGTGGCCTGACACGAGCCGGCGTGACCGGAGGGCGTCGGGGACACCGCCCGGCAACCGATAACCTTGCGGTTGGCTTGGACCACAACCGGAAGGCAGACCGATGCCGGCAATCGTGCTCGTCGGAGCGCAGTGGGGTGACGAGGGCAAGGGCAAGGCGACCGACCTGCTCGGCAGCAGCGTCGACTACGTCGTCAAGTTCAACGGCGGCAACAACGCCGGCCACACCGTCGTCATCGAGAAGGACGGCAAGCGCGAGAAGTACGCGCTGCACCTGCTGCCCTCGGGCATCCTCAGCCCCAACTGCGTGCCGGTCATCGGCAACGGCGTCGTCATCGACCTCTCCGTCCTCTTCGAGGAGCTCGACGGCCTGGAGGCGCGGGGCGTCGACACGAGCAAGCTGCTCGTCAGCGCCAACGCGCACATCATCGCGAGCTACAACCGCACCATCGACAAGGTGACCGAGCGCTTCCTGGGCAAGCGCCGCATCGGCACGACGGGCCGCGGCATCGGCCCGACCTATGCCGACAAGATGAATCGCGTCGGCATCCGGATCCAGGACCTCTACGACGAGGGCATCCTGCGCCAGAAGGTCGAGGCGGCCCTCGAGCTGAAGAACCAGGTGCTCGCCAAGATCTACAACACCCGCGCCTCCGCCGTCGACGACGTGGTCGGAGAGCTCCTGTCGTATGCCGCCCGCCTTGCTCCCATGGTCGCCGACACCAGCCTCGTGCTGACCCAGGCGCTCGACCGGGGCGACACGGTGCTCTTCGAAGCGGGGCAGGCGACCCTGCTCGACGTCGACCACGGGACCTACCCCTATGTCACGTCGAGCAACGCCGTCGCGGCCGGTGCGTGCACGGGCTCGGGCGTGCCGCCGACCCGCATCGACTCGGTCATCGCGATCCTCAAGGCCTACACGACCCGCGTCGGCGAGGGCCCGTTCCCGACCGAGCTGCACGACGACTCCGGCGAGTTCCTGCGCAAGACCGGGGCCGAGTACGGCACGACCACCGGTCGTCCCCGCCGCTGCGGCTGGATGGACACCGTCGTCGGCCGCTACGCGACCCGGATCAACGGCGTCACCGACTTCGTCATCACCAAGCTGGACGTGCTGACCGGCCTCGAGAAGGTCCCGGTCTGCGTGGCCTACGACGTGGGCGGCGTGCGCCACGACGAGATGCCGGTCAACCAGACCGACTTCCACCACGCGACGCCGATCTACGAGGAGCTCGACGGCTGGTGGGAGGACATCACCGACTGTCGCTCCTTCGAGGACCTGCCGGCCAACGCCCAGGCCTACGTGCTCCGGGTCGAGGAGCTCATCGGTGCCCGGGTCTCGGCCATCGGCGTCGGCCCCGGTCGTGACGAGATCATCGAGCGCTTCCCGCTCAAGCCGGCCGTCGCCGGCTGACGCACCGCACCGTCACGCCGTCACGCAGCGCACGGCATACGAAAGCCTTTGGAACCGAGGGAAACCCATGACTGAAGTCGTCACCCCGCTCGACTGGGTCACGCGTCTGGCCGACGACGTGATCGCGGAGGCGCAGGAGCGCAACCCCGGTGAGACGATCATTTGCGCGTCCGGGATCAGCCCGTCCGGCCCGATCCACCTGGGTAACTTCCGCGAGCTGATCACGCCGCACCTCGTCGCGGACGAGATCAGGCGGCGTGGCATCGACTGCGAGCACATCCTCAGCTGGGACGACTTCGACCGCTTCCGGCGCGTCCCGAAGAACCTTGCTGGAGTGGACGACTCGTGGGAGCAGTACATCGGTATGCCGCTGACCTCCGTGCCGCCGCCGGCAGGCTCGCCGCACGCGAGCTGGGCCGACCACTTCAAGGCACCGCTCCTCGAGGCGATGGCGGCCACCGGCATCGAGGTGCGCCAGATCAGCCAGACCGAGCAGTACCGCGCCGGTGTCTATCGCGAGCAGGTGCTCCTGGCCATGCGCGAGCGTTTCGCCATCGACAAGGTGCTCGACCAGTACCGCACGCTCGAGGCGGTCGAGGCTGCACGGCAGAAGTCGACCGGCAAGGGCAAGGGCGGCCAGCAGCGGGGCGGCGGCAGCCCCGCCAAGCTCACCGAGGAGCAGGCCGCGGCGGCCACCGAGGCCGAGCGCGGCTCGGGCGCCGCGTCCGAGGACGACGGCAGCGAGGGCAAGGCCGGCTACTACCCCTACAAGCCGTTCTGCAGCGTGTGCGGCACCGACTTCACGACCGTCACGGCCTACGACGACGACAGCCACGAGCTGACCTATGACTGCACCAGGTGCGGCCACGCCGAGACCGTCGACCTCGACACCTTCACCAACGGCAAGCTCGTGTGGAAGGTCGACTGGCCGATGCGCTGGGGGCACGAGCACGTCGTGTTCGAGCCGTCGGGCGTCGACCACCAGAGCCCCGGCAGCAGCTTCGTCGTCGGCAAGGACCTCGCGCCGATCTTCGGCTGGGAGCGCCCGGTCGGCCCGATGTACGCCTTCGTCGGCATCGCCGGCATGGCCAAGATGAGCTCGAGCAAGGGCGGCGTGCCGATCCCGACCGACGCGCTCGAGGTGATGGAGGCGCCGGTGCTGCGCTGGCTCTACGCCCGTCGCCGGCCCAACCAGAGTTTCGACGTCGCCTTCGGACCCGAGCTCCAGCGGCTCTACGACGAGTGGGACGCGTTGGGGCGCAAGGTGGCCGACGGATCGGCCCAGGCTGCTGACCTCGCTGCGCACCTGCGCGCCACGTCGACGGCAGCGGGGGTGCTGCCCTCCACACCCCGCCCGATGCCCTTCCGCACCATCGCCTCGGTCATCGACGTGACGCAGGGCGACGAGGAGCAGGCGGTCCGCATCCTCAGCGAGCTCGACCCCGACAACCCTGTGGCCTCGACCGAGGACCTGCGGCCCCGGCTCGACTGCGCCGAGCGCTGGATGCTCGGCTACGTGCCGGCCGAGGACCGCACCGTCGTGCGCAGCGAACCCGACGCGGAGCTGCTCGGCAGCCTCGACGGGCAGCAGCAGGAGTCACTGCGCCTGCTCGCCGAGGGGCTCGACGAGCACTGGTCGCTCGACGGCCTGACGCACCTCGTCTACGGCGTACCGAAGATCCAGCGCGGCATCGACCCCGAGGCCAAGGTCAAGGACCCGGAGCTCTCGGCCGCCCAGCGCGCCTTCTTCGTCCTCGTCTACCGGCTGCTCGTCGGGAAGGACACCGGACCGCGACTGCCCACGCTGCTCCTCGCCGTCGGCGCCGACCGCGTCCGCACCCTCGTCGGCCACGGCGCCTGAGCCGTCGCACGGGCAGTCACCCGGGGAGCCGGTCGGGCATGGAGCGGGCGAGGGGCGAGATGCAGGGGGGTTGCATCTCGTCCCTCGCCCGGTGCGTCGTCCACATGGGGGGCGGGACTTCGCCGAACGCCAAGGGTCTCGGGGGGAGGAGACGGCGGGGAGGGTAGGTTCGCGCTCCTTGGCGTTGAAGCAATCATCCCCCCGCGTGGGGGCCGCGTCGACGGTTCGTGGAATCCTTGAACAAGTCTTTACCTAAACGAAAAGGGCCCAGACCGACCATCCTGCGTCCGCGTCAACCCGGGTGACGACATTGCGTCGCCACCGCTCGGGCAAACGGCGAAGTCTGCTCCCATCGGCCTCGAAATCAGGACGACCGAACCACAACAAATCGCCCCGACCCCCGGGGGAGTGGTTACCGGTCGGCGCCGGGCAGATCAGGACAGGACGGTCATCCGGTGCGCCGCGCGAGTCAGGGCGACGTAGAGGACCCGGACGCCGCCAGGCGACTCTCGCGTGATCTCCTCGGGATCGACGACGACGGTCGCGTCGTACTCGAGGCCCTTGGTCGACATCGGGTCGATGACCTGCACGCGTCCGTCACCGAGCGTCTCGACCGTCGCGAGGCGTGCGGCGTGCGCCGCAGGGGTGATGACGGCGATCGCTCCCTCGACCTGCCCCAGCAGCGACTCGACGGCGGCACGGACCGAGGCGAGCGGATCGGGACCCAGGAGTCCCTGGACGGGGTCGATCCCCGTCTCGCGCACGGCCTGGGGGATGTCCGCGTCGGGCACCTCACGGCGGATGACCTCCGCCGCGTGGTCGAAGATCTCGCGCGCGTTGCGGTAGTTGGTGTCCATGTGGAACCGCTGGCGCGCCTGGGACCCGAAGGCCTCCTCGCGCGCGGCAGCCGCCTCGCTCGCGTCGGGCCACGAAGCCTGGGCGGCGTCCCCGACCACGGTCCACGAGGCATACCGGCCCCGGCGGCCGATCATCCGCCACTGCATGGGGGAGAGGTCCTGCGCCTCGTCGACGAGGACGTGGGCGTACTCGTCGGGCTTGCCGATGCGGCCGGACAGGAGCTTGTCGCGCGGGTCCGTGACCACGAGTGGCGCGCCGGTGTCGCGGGCAGCGCTGACGACCGGCTGCACCTCGGTCACGCCATACTGGCTGAGGTCGTCGAGCTCCTCGATCTCGTAGAAGCCGCGCTCCTCCTTGGGGGCCTCCTGGACGGGGCCGACGCGGGCCGCGACGTCGTCGATGAGCGCGACGTCGGCCACCGACCACGTGCCGGTCTCGAGGGCGAGACGGAAGGAGGCGGCCAGCGGCTCGATCTCGTCGTCGCGCAGGGTGCCCCTGGCGTGGCGCCGCACGAGCTCAGGGTCGCCGAGCCAGAGCAGCACCTCGCGGGGGTCGACCTGCGGCCACCAGGCTTGCATGAACGACTCGACGTCGAGGTGGTCCTCCCACTTGTCGAGGAACTCCTCCTTGGCCTCGCGCTCGCCGGTGATGCCGAGGGAGGCCCAGGCGGCCTCCCCGAGGGCGTCCTGGGCGGCCGCCGTGCCCGTGTTGCGCTGGTGCTGGCGCAGCACCTGGGCGCGGACCCGGTCGAGCACACGCGTCTCGAGCCGGACCGGGCGGCCGGCCACCATGGCGCGGAACTCGGTCGGGGTCCCGGGGACGCGGCCGCGGGCGGCGGCGCCGAGCAGGGTGCGGATGCGGGTCGAGCCCTTGGTGCGCGCGACCGACGGGGAGTCGAAGCGTTCGGTGTGCACGACGTCGAGGACGTCACCGAGGGCGCGGAGGATGACGCTCTCCTCTCCCAGCGAGGGGAGCACGCGCTCGATGTAGGCCGTGTAGGCCCCCGACGGGCCGACGACGAGGATGCCGCCGGACTCGAAGCGGCGCCGGTCGGAATAGAGCAGGTAGGCCGCACGGTGCAGTGCGACGACGGTCTTGCCGGTCCCCGGGCCGCCCGTGATCTCGGTGACGCCGCGGGCGCTGGCCCGGATCGCCTCGTCCTGGTGGGCCTGGATCGTGGCGACGATGTCGCGCATGCGCTCGCCGCGGCTGCGGGTCAGGGCCGCCATGAGCGCGCCGTCACCGACGACGACGAGGTCGTCGGGTGCCTCGGGCACCATGAGGTCGTCCTCGATGCCGATGACGACGGTGCCGCGACTACGCAGGACGCGCCGGCGCAGGACGCCCATCGGCTGCGTCGGCGTCGCGCGGTAGAACGCGGAGGCCGCGGGCGCGCGCCAGTCGATGACGAGCGGCTCGTAGTCGTCGTCGCGCACACCGAGGCGTCCGATGTAGCGGATCTCGCGGTCGCCGCCGGAGCTGCCGTCGGACGGGCGGTGGCCGGTGCCGTTGCCGTCGGCCGCCCCGGCGCGGAGCATCGCGTGGTCGACGTCGAGGCGCCCGAAGACGAGCCCCTCGTACTGCGTGTCGAGAGCGGTGCGCCGCTTGGCCGCATGGAACATCAGGGCGTCCCGCTCGAAGAGGGCGGCGCCCTCGGCGTCACCGACCTCGACCTGGCGCCCGAAGTGGCTGCGGGCGAGACCCTCGGCCTGGACGCTGTCGGCGCGCACGCCGGCCTTCTCCAGCTCCTCGTGGACCCGGTCGACGTGGGCCTGCTCGACGGCGATCTCGCGGGCGAGCTCGTCGGGGATGCTCTTGGTCGACACCGATGAGGGGCCCCGTGATCCGGGCGCGCTGGTCCGCTGGGACGATGCGTTCGAAGTGCTCACTGACATCCAAGGATTCTGAGGGACGCCTCGGCGGCGCGGGAACCATCAAGTCTACTGTCAGTCCATGCCGAACGAGCTCTGTGTCCCGCCCACCGGCGCGCCGCTCGTCGGCCGCTTCGTCCGCCTCGACGTGACGACCCCCGACGACAGTGCCGCGCTCTTCGCCGTCTACTCCGACCCGCGCTGCTACGAGCAGGGATTCGCCATGATGCGGCCGCACACGTCGATGGCTGAGACGGAGGCTCTCGTGGCGGCCGCGGTGGCGGCCCGCGGAGCCGGCCGGACGGCATACACGATCAGGCTCGTCGCCGATGGCGACCTCGGTCCGGCGGGCACCGTCGTCGGCTCGAGCTCGCTCGGTGACGTCGACACGGATCGCGAGCACGTGCACCTCGGGTGGACGATGTACGGCTCCCGCTGGTGGGGCACGCAGGTCAACCCGGAGAGCAAGTTCCTGCTCCTCGCCCACGCGTTCGAGACGTGCGGCTTCGGGCGGGTCAAGCTCCAGACCGACGTCGTCAACGCCCGCTCTCGCGCGGCGATCCTCAAGCTGGGGGCGACGTTCGAGGGAGTCACCCGTCGCGACGTGCGCCGCGCTGACGGCTCGTGGCGCGACTCCGCCGTGCACTCGATCCTCGTCGACGAGTGGCCCAGGGTCCGGACGGGGCTGCTGGCGCGCCTCGGCTGAGTGCTCGGCTCCTCACGGGGGTGCGACGACGAGACTGCCCGGCGCGCCGTGGTCGGCTCGGTGACCTCCGGGCGTCGAGACGTCGTGGCAGGACGGGCGGGGTGAGCCAATAGGCTGGGCGCCGTGAAGGTCCTCGTGCTCGGCTCCGGCGCCCGTGAACACGCACTCGTCAAGGCCGTCGCGGCCGATCCCGAGGTCGACGCGGTCATCGCCGCGCCCGGCAACCCGGGGATCGACGCGACCGCCCTCTGCGTCCCCGTCGACATCCTCGACGGGGACGCGGTTGCCGCCCTGGCGCGCGAGCACGAGGTCGACCTCGTCGTCGTGGGGCCCGAGGCCCCGCTCGTCGCGGGCGTTGCCGACGTATGCCGTGCGGCCGGGTTCGCCGTGTTCGGGCCCTCCGCGGAGGCGGCCCGTCTCGAGGGCAGCAAGTCCTTCGCCAAGGAGGTCATGGCGGCGGCCGACGTGCCGACCGCCCTGGCCCACGTCTGCACGACGATCGACGAGGTCGAGGCCGCCCTCGACGGCCTCGGCGCCCCGCACGTGGTCAAGGACGACGGACTCGCGGCCGGCAAGGGCGTCGTCGTCACCGACTCGCGCGAGGCAGCCGTCGAGCACGCCCGCGCCTGCCTCGCCAAGCCGGACGGGCGCCTCGTCGTGGAGGAGTTCCTCGACGGGCCGGAGGTGTCGGTCTTCTGCCTCAGCGACGGGGAGACGGTCGTCGCGCTCGCGCCGGCCCAGGACTTCAAGCGCGTCGGCGACGACGACGCGGGCCCCAACACCGGCGGCATGGGCGCCTACTCGCCGCTCGACTGGGCGCCGGACGGGCTCGCCGACGACATCGTGCGGCGCGTGGCCCAGCCGACCATCGACGAGATGCGCCGTCGAGGCACACCCTTCGTCGGCGTCCTCTACGTCGGACTCGCCCTCACGTCGCGCGGGCCACGGGTTATCGAGTTCAACGCGCGCTTCGGCGATCCCGACGGCCAGGCGTCGCTCGCCCGACTCGAGACGCCCGTCGCGCAGCTGCTCCTCGCCGCCGCCACCGGTGGCCTCGCCGAGTTCGGTCGGCTCCGCTGGTCGGCAGACCACGCGGTCGTGGTGGTGGTCGCCTCCGCGGGCTATCCCACCTCGCCGAGGACCGGTGACCCGATCAGCGGGCTCGACGCCGCGGCCGAGGTGCCCGGCACCGTCGTGCTCCACGCCGGCACCGCGCTGGACGACAGCGGCATGCTCGTCTCCGCCGGCGGGCGTGTGCTCGACGTCGTTTCCGTTGCGCCCTCGCTCGCGAAGGCCCGGCACGCGGCCTACGACGCCGTGGCCGTCATCGAGCTCGACGGGGCGCACCACCGCACGGACATCGGGCTGCGTGCCGAACGCGGCGACGTCATGAGCGGAGGCGTCCGGTGAGTGCGCTCGACCTGCCCGGCTACGCCCCCGTCTACTCGGGCAAGGTCCGCGACCTCTATGTCCCGGTCGACGCCGAGGCCGGTGGCGTGCCCGACCGCCTGCTCCTCGTCGCGTCGGACCGGCTCTCGGCGTACGACTGGATGATGTCGCCCGAGATCCCCGACAAGGGTGCGGTGCTGACGCGACTGTCCCTCTGGTGGTTCGACCAGCTCTCGGACCTCGTGCCCAACCACGTCGTGTCGACGGACGTTCCCGCCGCCGTGGCCGGGCGCGCGGTGCTCGTGCGCCGGCTCGACATGCTCAAGGTCGAGGCCATCGCGAGGGCCTACCTCACCGGAGGCGGCCTCGAGGAGTACCAGCAGAAGGGCTCCGTCTCGGGCGTCAGGCTGCCCGAAGGTCTCGTCGACGGGTCCAGGCTGCCCGAGCCGGTCTTCACCCCGACGACCAAGGCGCCCGTCGGCGAGCACGATCTGCCGATGTCGCCCGACGAGGTCGAGGCCGAGGTCGGCGCCGAGCTCGCGGAGGAGGTGTCGCGGCTGACGCGCGCGATCCTCGCCAGGGGCAACGAGATCGCTGCCGAGCGCGGCATCCTCATCGCCGACACGAAGGTCGAGTTCGGCCTCTCACCCGACGGCACGGGAGGGGTGGTGCTCGCCGACGAGGTGCTGACCCCGGACTCGTCCCGCTTCTGGCCGGCAGACCTCTGGGAGCCCGGCCATCCGCAGCCGTCCTATGACAAGCAGTTCGTGCGGGACTGGCTCACCTCACCAGAGTCGGGCTGGGACCGCAAGGCCGGCGGGCCTCCTCCAGAGCTGCCCGAGCACGTCGTCGAGCAGACGCGCGCGAAGTACGTCGAGGCCTACGAGCGGCTCACCGGCGAGACCTTCTGACGCCCGCGGTCACCGTCGGTGTGCCGTCGGTGTGCCCTCGGTGCGCCGTCGGTGGCCGCGGGCGTCCCTTCGGTGCGCCGGCCCGGTCAGCCGGTCGCCGGGCCGGCGTCGTGAAGGATCTTCAGGCTCGTCCGCCGGACGAAGTCCTGCACCTCGGCATGGCGGTCCGGCTCGTCGTCACCGCCGCCCGCGTACCACCAGTCCCGGGCCCACGTCACGAGCGGCGCGTCCCGCGGGAGGCCCTCGGCGGCACGGTCGGCCGCGGCGCGCTTTGACAGCTGCTCTCCGCTGTCGGACAGGCACCAGGCGCGGCACAGCGACAGCACCGAGTAGGCCTGTCCTCCCACCGTTCTCATGTCTTCCACCCAGAGCGGCCAGTCGCGCACGTGGGCCAGGAACGCGGCGCGCACCACGTCGCGACCGATGGCCGGGAGCACGTCGACCGCGGGCGGGCCGGCCAGCGCCCGGCCCCGGTTCCGCACCCCGGCCCACGTCACCACCCGGTGCGGCGTCGCCGGAAGGAGGTGGAGGGCCTCGCCGGGACTGATCCGCATGATCCGGTCCGAGACGTTCGAGTGGCCGCCCGTCGCGTACATCTCCACCGTGGACCGGGCGCACGTCTCGACCTCGATGCGTCCACGCCAGGCGGGATGCCGTGCCACCAGGGCAGCGTGCACGGGCGCGACCGCCGCCAGCATCGCCTCATCCGGCGGGCGGGCGACCACGGCGAGGACGTCGAGGTCACTGCGTGCCGGTGCGAAGTCGCCGTAGACGAGAGAACCGTGGGCGTAGAGCCCGACGAGGTGGTCCCCGAGGGCCGTCGTGAGGCCGGCCGTGAGATCTGCGAGCACCGCCTCGGGTCCCACGCGTCGCCGCATGACGACGCGCTGTCCCAGCCCGTCGAGTCCGATACGGCGCTCGCTCGCACGTAGCGCGTGCAGGCTCGGGCCCAGGTCCTCGACCACCTCGAACCCGTGGCGGAGGTAGAACGGCATGTTCCACGGCACATCCGCGAACGTGCAGAGGGTGAGCGAGTCGTGCCCGGTCAGGGCGGCCCACTCCGCGGCCGCCTCGACCAGGGCGCCGCCGACGCCGCGGCGCGCGGCGGCAGGGTGCACCGACAGCTGCTCGAGGTGGGACTCGCCTCCCACGACCTCGAGCCGGGCGAACCCAACGACCGGGTCGCCGGCGACGAGTACACCTGCCGCCCTCCCGAGCTCGTCGACCGTCGTGACCACTCGCGGCAGGGGCCCGATGCCGTGCTCCGCGAACAGCTCGTCGGAGGCCGCCTCGATGGTGGGGAGAACGGCGAGCTCGTGGGGTCGCGCGGCGCGCACCGGAAGGCTCACGCGGGCAGTCTGCCACCCGGCACACGGCCGGAGCCGAGCCCACCCGCTGTGGCACGCTGGGCCCATGACCGAGCCTGTCGCCGACTCCACCTCCGACGCTCCCGGGGAGCGTTACCTACTGCGCCAGAAGCTGACGCTCATGGTCAACCGCTACGAGGTCATCCGAGCCGACGAGAACGGCAAGGAGCTGGGTCTGCTGTGCTTCGCCGAGCAGAAGCGGATGGCGGCCAAGGAGCAGGTCACCTTCTACACCGACTCGGCGAAGACGCATCCACTCTTCGGGTTCAAGGCCCGCAAGCGCATCGACCTCAGCTCGGGCTACGACGTCGTGGACAGCCAGGGGCTGCCGATCGGCTGGTTCAAGAAGCAGTTCAAGGCCTCGCTCGTGAACTCGACGTGGATCCTCGGGCTACCGGACGGACGCGAGTTCCTCGGTCGCGAGCGCAACGCCAAGGTCGCGGTCATCCGGCGCGTCTGGGACTTCGTCCCGGTCGTCGGTGACCTGGGTTCGCCATGGCTCTTCCACTTCGACTTCGCCGCCCCCGACGGGTCGCTCGCCCTCAGCTCCACGAAGAAGGCCGGCATCACGGACGTCTACCACGTGACGCTCCCGGCCCTCGCCGACGGCAAGCCCATCGACTGGCGCGTCGGCATGGCGATGGCGGTCGCGCTCGACGCCCTGCAGTCGCGTTGAGACGCCGTCCGGGCGGCCCCACGGCGCCCGATAGACTCGGGCCGTCCCGCGGGACACCCTCCATCCCCATCCAGCCCAGGGAGAAGCACCACTGATGGGAAGCATCGTCGTCGACGTCATGCTCAAGCCCGAGATCCTCGACCCCCAGGGACAGGCCGTCGGTGGCGCCCTGCCACGGCTCGGGATCAACGGTTTCACCGACGTCCGCCAGGGCAAGCGCTTCGTGCTCACGGTCGAGGGTGACGTCACGGACGAGCACCTCGCCGCAGCTCGCGAGGCCGCCGAGACCCTCCTGTCCAACCCCGTCATCGAGGACGTCGTCTCCGTGCACGTGGGCGACGAGGGCCCCGTGGCCGACGATGTGGTGGCCGAGAGCCCGGCGGACGAGGACGCCGTTGACGAGAGTGCGGCTGAGGAGACAGACGGCGAGCCCGGCGAGGCGGAGGACGACGAGCAGTGAGGATCGGCGTCGTCACGTTCCCCGGCTCGCTCGACGACCGCGACGCGGCGCGTGCCGTGCGCGAGTGCGGCGGCGAGGCCATCCCGCTCTGGCACGGCGACGCGGACCTCCGAGGGGTCGACGCGGTCATCCTGCCCGGAGGCTTCTCCTACGGCGACTACCTCCGCTGCGGCGCCATCGCGCGCTTCGCGCCGGTCATGGATGCCCTGGTGCCCGCGGCCCGGGGCGGTCTGCCGGTCCTCGGCATCTGCAACGGCTTCCAGGTGCTCACCGAGAGCCACCTGCTCCCCGGCGCGCTGATCCGCAACGACCACCGCAAGTTCAACTGCGTCGACCAGCGGCTGGTCGTCGAGAACGCCTCCACCGCATGGACGTCCGACTTCGAGGCCGGGCAGGAGATCACCGTCGTCCTCAAGAACGGCGAGGGTGGCTTCGTCGCCGACGAGAAGACGCTCGACATCCTCGAGGGCGAGGGTCGCGTCGTCTTCCGCTACGTCGCCGACGCCGAGGGGCGCAACCCTAACGGCTCCTACCGCCACATCGCCGGCATCACGAACGAGCGGGGCAACGTCGTCGGGCTGATGCCGCACCCCGAGCACGCCGTCGAGGAGGGCTACGGCCCCAGCCTCGACGGTCGAGGCTTCTTCACCTCGATCATCAAGCAGACCCTCGAGAGCGCAGCCACCGCATGAGCGACACCCAGACCTTGTCCCTCGACACCGTCGAGCACGCCGCGACGACGCCCGACGTCGAGCAGCCGTGGGCCGAGCTCGGCCTCAAGGCGGACGAGTACGCCAACATCCGAGACATCCTCGGGCGTCGGCCGACCATCGCCGAGCTCGCGATGTACTCCGTCATGTGGAGCGAGCACTGCTCCTACAAGTCGAGCAAGATCCATTTCTCGCTGTGGGGCGAGAACACGACCGACGAGATGCGCGAGAAGCTCCTCGTCGGCATCGGTGAGAACGCCGGCGTCGTCGACATCGGCGACGGCTGGGCCGTGACCTTCAAGGTCGAGTCGCACAACCACCCGTCCTACGTCGAGCCGTACCAGGGCGCCGCGACCGGCGTCGGTGGCATCATCCGCGACATCATGTCGATGGGGGCACGCCCGATCGCCGTCATGGACCCGCTGCGCTTCGGCAACCTGCACCACCCCGACACCCAGCGCGTCCTGCCGGGCGTCGTCGCGGGCGTCGGCGGCTACGGCAACTGCATCGGGCTGCCCAACATCGGTGGCGAGGTCGTCTTCGACGACTGCTACCAGGGCAACCCGCTCGTCAACGCGCTCTGCGTGGGTGCGATGCGCATCGAGGACATCCACCTCGCCAGGGCGTCCGGCGTCGGCAACAAGGTCATCCTCTTCGGTGCCAAGACCGGCGGCGACGGGATCGGTGGCGTCTCGGTGCTCGCGTCCGAGACCTTCGCCGCGGGCGGACCGACCAAGCGTCCGGCCGTCCAGGTCGGCGACCCCTTCGCCGAGAAGGTGCTCATCGAGTGCTGCCTCGACCTCTACAAGGCGGGCGTCGTCGACGGCATCCAGGACCTCGGTGGTGCCGGGCTCTCCTGTGCCACCAGCGAGCTCGCTTCGAACGGTGACGGCGGCATGCAGGTCGAGCTCGACCTCGTGCCGCTCCGCGACGCGAGCCTGCAGCCGCAGGAGATCCTCATGTCGGAGTCCCAGGAACGCATGATGGCGGTCGTCGAGCCGAAGCACCTCGAGGAGTTCCTGGCCATCACCGACAACTGGGACGTCGAGGCGACGGTCATCGGTGAGGTCACCGACGGCGACCACCTCGTCATCACCTGGCACGGTGAGGTCATCGTCGACGTGCCGCCGCGCTCGGTCGCCCACGAGGGCCCGACGTACGACCGTCCGCTGGCCCGACCGGCATACCTCGACGGTCTCAACGCCGCGGGCACGGCGACGCTGGCCCGGCCCGGCTCCGGCGACGAGATCCGCGCACAGCTGCTGACGCTCGTCGGCTCGCCCAACCTCTGCGACAAGTCGTGGATCACCGACCAGTACGACCGCTACGTCATGGGCAACACCGCGCTCGCGCAGCCCGACGACTCGGGGGTCGTACGCGTCGACGAGGAGACGGGCCGCGGCGTCGCCGTGTCGACCGACTGCAACGGCCGCTTCGCCAAACTGGACCCGTATGCGGGCGCACAGCTCGCGCTCGCCGAGGCCTACCGCAACGTCGCCACGGTCGGTGCCGCGCCACTCGCGGTCACCGACTGCCTCAACTTCGGCTCGCCGGAGGACCCGGGTGTCATGTGGCAGTTCCGCGAGGCGATCCGTGGCATCGCCGAGGGGTGCCGGTTCCTCGGGATCCCCGTCACCGGCGGCAACGTGTCGTTCTACAACCAGACGGGGGACGTGGCGATCCACCCGACCCCGGTCATCGGTGTGCTCGGCGTCATGGAGGACGTCTCCAGGCGTTCGGGTTCCGGCTTCCGCAGCGACGACGCCCACGTCTACCTCCTCGGCACGACCCGTGACGAGCTCGACGGCTCCGAGTGGGCGCACGTCGTCCACAAGCATCTCGGTGGTCTCCCGCCGAAGGTCGACCTCGCGGCCGAACAGGCCCTCGGTCGGGTCCTCGTCGAGGCGGCCCGCACCGGGGTCGTCGAGGCGGCGCACGACCTGTCGGAGGGTGGCCTGGCCATCGCGCTCGCCGAGGCGTGCATGCGACACGGTGTCGGGGTGACGGTCGACGGTCTCGACGGGGTCGGCTCCGACGCCGAGGGCAACCCGCTCGACGCCTTCACGGCGCTCTTCTCCGAGTCGAGCGCTCGGGCTCTCGTCGCCGTGCCCGTCGGCCACGCGGCCGAGTTCGAGGCGATGCTCGGCGACGTGCCGCATGCCCGCATCGGGGTGACGGGCGGGCGGGACCTCGAGGTCGTCGGCCACTTCTCCGTCTCGATCGCCGAGCTCAAGTCGGCCCACGAGTTCACGCTTCCCGCCGTCTTCGGCGGCTGACGGCTCCCGGCGCCCGACGGCCTCCCGGCGCGTGGCGGCACCTCCCGGAGTCTGGAAGTTCCCGGCACCGGACGCCTCCCGCGGCGCGGCGAAGGTGGTCGCGCGTCGGTGAGGCTCAGCGCCAGCCCAGCTCCGGAGCCAGATGGGTCAGCACGCTCTCGATGACGTGCGCGTTGTAGTCGACACCGAGCTGGTTCGGGACCGTGAGGAGCAGGGTGTCGGCGGCAGCGATGGCGGTGTCCTCGGCCAGCTCGCGCACGAGCTGGTCCGGCTCACCGGCATACGACCGTCCGAACCGCGCGAGGCCACCCTCGAGGTGCCCGACCTGGTCGCGGCTGGCGGTCTCCCGGAAGAAGAGCTGTCGGTCGAGGTCGCTGACGAGCGGGAAGATGCTGCGGCTGACCGACACGCGCGGCTCACGGCCGTGACCTGCGGCGGTCCAGGCGTCGCGGAACCGCTGGATCTGCTCGGCCTGCAGCTCGTGGAACGGCACGCCGGTGTCCTCGGTGAGCAGGGTCGAGCTCATCAGGTTCATCCCCTGCTCGGCGGTCCACTCGGCCGTCGCTCGCGACCCGGCGCCCCACCAGATGCGGTCGCGCAGGCCGGGCGAGTGTGGCTCGATGGGGAGCAGGCCCGGCGGGTTGGGGAACATCGGCCTCGGGTTCGGCTCCGCGAAGCCCTCGCCTCGGATGACCTCGAGGAAGGCACGCGTGTGCTCGCGGGCCATGGCGGCGTGGTCGCCGTTCTCCGGCTCGTGGCCGAAGTAGCGGAAGCCGTCGATGACCTGCTCGGGTGACCCGCGGCTGATGCCGAGCTGCAGCCGGCCGCCGGAGATGAGGTCGGCGGCGCCCGCGTCCTCGGCCATGTAGAGCGGGTTCTCGTAGCGCATGTCGATGACACCGGTGCCGATCTCGATGCGGCTGGTGCGAGCTCCGACAGCCGCGAGGAGCGGGAAGGGCGAGGCGAGCTGCCGGGCGAAGTGGTGCACGCGGAAGTAGGCGCCGTCGGCGCCGAGCTCCTCGGCGGCGACCGCGAGGTCGATCGACTGGAGCAGTGCGTCGGACGCCGAGCGCGTCTGCGAGTGCGGCGACGGCGTCCAGTGCCCGAACGAGAGAAAGCCGATGTTCTTCACGACCCGTGCAACAACGGCCGGCTCGTGATGCTTCCGCTCAGCGGGCGCGCCACTTCCCGGCGTCCGGTGGTGGCGGACTCGGCGTGCCGGTCTCGTCGAAGGGCCGGGCGCCGGCGAGCAGCCGCATCAGCGCTGCCCCGTCACGCAGCCCGGTCGGCAGGTTGGCCCGGGCCACGTCACGCCGCAGGGTCTCGACGGGCAGAGGCGACCAGCTCGCGACCAGCACCGAGTTGCCGAAGCGCCGACCCTTGAGCACCTCGTGCGTCGCGATGAGGGCGACGTGCGGCAGCGACGTGGCCACGGTGACGACCACCCTTGCCACCCAACGCATCCCGGGCTCGTCGGCCAGGTTCCACAGTGCCGTCCCGGTCGGTTTGAGCACCCGGGCCACGCCCTGGGCGTATGCCGTCCCGACCAGCTCCGCGGGCACGCGGCCTCCCGCGTAGGCGTCCGTCACGACGACGTCGGCCGAGCCGTCCTTGAGCGACCGCAGCCCGGTCAGCCCGTCGACGGGACGCACCCGGATCCGGTGCCGCCGGGGGAGCGGGATCTCCCGGCGAACGAGCTCGGTGAGGGCCTCGTCGGGCTCGAGGACGATCTGCGGCGACCCCGGACGGGTGGCCTCGACCCAGCGCGGCAGGGTCAGCCCGGCGCCGCCGACGTGCGTGACCCCCAGCGGTCCGGCCGGCAGCGCGTCGATGGCGAGGGCGAGGTGCTGGACGTACTCGAAGACGAGCAGCGTCGGGTCGTCGGGCTGCACGTGCGACTGCGGGGAGCCGTCCATGTGCACGGTGACGCCGCCGCGCTCATCCCATTCCAGCGAGACGTGCTGCGCGGCAGGCGAACCCGCGCTCACCCGAGGTCCAGGACGAGTGTGCGTTCCTCGCCGTAGCGGGTGAAGCCGATCCGCCGCAGGATCGGTGACGATGTGTCGACGACCCCGTGGGTCAGGGCGAGCGTCGCACCGGCAGCGCGCGCGGCCTCCAGCCGGGCAGCAAGGACGGCGCGGTAGGCGCCACGCCCGCGCAGGGCGCCGTGCGTGCTGCCGCCCCAGAGACGGCATACGTCATCGGCGAGCGTGAAGCCGCCGGTGCCCGCCGGCCGGCCGTCCACGTAGGCCACCCAGCGCCCGCCCGACCCGTCTGCGAGACCGCGCTGCGTCTCGGCCAGCGCCGTGGCGACCTGCTCGGCCGTCGGTTCCTCGCCGCCGAAGGCGTCGTTGCCGATGAGGATCGCGTCCCGCACCGTCGGCTCGTCGTCGGCGCGCCGCACCTCGACGTCGTCGGGCACGGCGAGATCCGGTACGCCGTCCTCGAGCGGGAGGGCGAGCACGTCCATCCGGTCGACGACCGTCGCGCCACGGCGGACGAGCTCGGGCTCGAGCCCCGAAGGCCGGGTGAACGCCGAGAGCCGCCACCAGAGTCGGTCGCGACCCAGCTCGCGCGCGACCGCGCTGATCTCGTCGGCGAGGTCGACGGCATCGCGCTCGGAGCCGAACACCCGCGCCGACGTCGGCGTCAGGAAGTAGTCGGGGTAGGCCACGACGACGTACTCGTCGTTCAGCACGTGCGGCGCGCCCTCCGGCACCCAGACCCACGCGTTGGAGGCGGCCAGGACCGCGGCCGCGTCCCACACCCGGTTGCGCGAGGTGGCCACGCCCGTCAGGCGCCCATCGCGTCGGTGCCGTCGGACATGACGTTGGAGATGATGCCGAAGATGTTGCCGTCGGGATCGTGGAGGTAGGCGAGCCTGCCGACGCCGGGCATGTCGGCCGGCGCCAGCGCCTCCGATCCGCCGAGCTCGAGTCCCTTGGCGAACAGCCCGTCCACGTCCTCGACGCCCACGACGATGTTGCAGCCGCTGACCGGGCCGCCGATCTCGGGGGCGGGCCCCTGGCGCTGGGTCAGGCCGCCGTTGATGCCGTTGCCCGAGCCGCCCTGGCGGATCGAGCCCTCACCGGTGTCGATGACCCAGTAGGGCGCGTCGCCGAAACGCTGGAACGACCAGCCGAGCAGCGAGGAGTAGAAGTCGGCGAGGCGCTCGGGCTCCGAGCCGTGGATCTCGAAGTGGACGACGAGGTTGGACATGGCTCCTCCTTCTCTCCTGCACCGGATGGCGCCGGCGGGTGGTCCGCCACGGTCGCTCCGAGGCTCTTGCCCGACGCTATTGCCCGCCGCCGACAGGCACAACGGCGTCCCGGTTCGTCATCACCCCGACCGGCTACGGTCGTGGCATGCGATTCGGTCTGGCGATCCTGCCCGAGTACCCGTGGTCCGAGGCCGAGCCGATGTGGCGCGAGGCGGAGCAGATGGGCTTCGACCACGCCTGGACCTTCGACCACGTGACGTGGGGCGGCTTGCCCGAGTCGCCGTGGTTCGCCGCCGTGCCGACGCTCGCCGCGGCGGCCGCCGTCACCGACCGCATCACGCTCGGCACGTTCGTGTCGTCGCCCAACAACCACCACCCCGTCCAGTACATGCGTGAGGTCCTTGCCCTCGACGACATCTCGGGCGGGCGCTTCCTCCTCGGCATCGGCACGGGTGGTGACCTCGACGCGCGCATCACGGGTGAGGACCTCGCCGTGCGTGACCGCGTCGCCCGCTTCCACGAGTTCGCCGCCCTCCTCGACCGGCTCCTCAGCGACGACCACGTCACCACGGACGGTCGCTTCTACGCCGCCCGCGACGTGCGCACCCTCCCCGGCCCGGTCCGGGGCGGTGACACGGGCAACCGGGTGCCGCTCGTCGTCGCGGCCAACGGTCCCAAGTCGATCCGCCTCGCGGTCGAGCGCGGTGACGGCTGGATGACCTACGGCGGCAACGCAGACACCGATGACGACTGGTGGGCCCTCGTGGCGGGGCACGTCCGCCGCGTCGACGACGCCCTCGCCGCGGCAGGCCGCGACGGTGACGGCTTCACGCGCTACCTCAACCTCGACGCCGCGCCGACCTTCTCGCTGACGAGTGCAGCCACCTTCGAGGACGCGGTGGGGCGCGCGGCCGACCTCGGCTTCACCGACGTCATCACCCACTGGCCGCGGGCGACCGAGCCCTTCCGGGGCGCGCGTGACGTCCTCGACGAGGTCGTCGCCGACGTCATCCCCCGGCTGCGCTGAGGGCTGCTCCTCGCCGTCGCGGGCCGCCGATAGCCTGCGAGGTATGCCACCACGCCGCCGAACTCCTGTCGCCGAGGGACACGCTGCGCTCGAGGCATGCCGAGCGGCAGAGTGGGCTGCCGACCGCCGGACGACCGCGACGGCCGTGCGTTACACGCTGGAGGAGCTCGCGACCATCGCTCCCGGGCGCACCGTCGAGGTGCGCGTGCCGCCGCACGGGGCCGTGCAGTGCATCGAGGGGCCGGTGCACACGCGCGGCACCCCGCCCAACGTCATCGAGACCGATGCGGCGACGTGGCTGCGCCTCGCTGTCGGGGACCTGGCGTGGCAGTCGGCGCTCGACGGTGCGCTCGTTCGGGCGAGCGGCCAGCGAGCCCACCTCGACGGCCTCCTGCCGCTCGCCTCGCTTAGGCTGGGCTCGTGACCCAGCCCTCGCCGACGAGCAGCCCGAACCGCCCCCGCATCCCGAACTTCAAGCGCTTCCTCATCACCGGTGCGGTTCTGGGTTTCATCGTGGGCGCGCTCATCTCGGCCCTCGGCGACCCGGTGGAGGGCTACACCGCGTCGTCCGGCGCGCTCTACATCGGTGCATTCGGCGCCTTCATCGGCACCGGCGTCGCCGGCGTCATCGGCATCCTCCTCGACCGGTCCGGTCGCGACCAGTCGTGACCGCGCCGGTCGGCGACGCGGAGGACGTCCCTGGCGCGCGAATGGGACCCCTTGCCGGGGTCCGCGTCGTGGAGCTGGCCGGCATCGGTCCGGCGCCGTTCGCGGCGATGCTCCTCGCCGACCTGGGCGCCGACGTCATCCGCATCGACCGACCCGGCGAGTCCGCTCTGCCGGTGCCGCTGCCACCTGAGGCCGACCTGCTGCGGCGAGGCCGTCCTTCGGTGGCGCTCGACCTCAAGCACCCGGAGGGGCTCGCGACCACCCTGGCCCTCGTCGAGCGAGCCGACGTGCTCGTCGAGGGGTACCGACCCGGCGTCGCCGAGCGCCTCGGCCTCGGGCCCGACGACTGCCTGGCCCGCAACCCCCGGCTCGTGTACGGCCGGATGACCGGCTGGGGCCAGGACGGTCCCCTCGCCCACGCGGCCGGGCACGACATCGGCTACGTGGCCGTCACCGGCGCCCTGCACGCCATCGGCCGCTCCGGCGGACCGCCGCAGGTCCCGGTCAACCTCGTCGGCGACTTCGGCGGCGGCGCGCTCTACCTCGTCGTCGGCGTGCTCGCCGCCCTTCTCGAGCGCCGCACGAGCGGCCGCGGACAGGTCGTCGACGCCGCGATCGTCGACGGCACGGCCCACCTCTCCTCGCTCGTCGTCGGTCTTGTGTCGGCCGGCCTCTGGACCGACCGTCGGGGCACCAACCTCCTCGACACGGGCGCCCCGTTCTACGACGTCTACGAGACGAGCGACGGCGGCTGGCTCGCGGTCGGCCCGCTGGAGCACGCCTTCTACGCCGAGCTGTTGCGACTGCTCGACCTCACCGACACGGCCCCCGACCGCCTCGACCCGAGCCAGTGGCCGGCCCTGCGCGCGTTGTTGGCCGACACCTTCCGCAGGCGGACCCGGGACGCGTGGGCGGCGATCTTCGAGGGCACCGACGCCTGCGTCGTGCCGGTCCTCAGCTACGCCGAGGCACCCAGCCACCCGCACCTGGCCGCACGCGGTACCTACATCACGCACCACGGGGTCGTGCAGCCCGCCCCCGCGCCTCGCTTCTCGCGTACCCTCGCCGCGCTCGGCACGCCTCCCTCGACGCCGGGCGCCGACACCCGGTCGGCCCTCACCGCGTGGGGCATCGCCGACGTCGACGGGCTGATCGCCTCGGGCGCCGCGTCCACACCATGAGGCTCTTCATCGCCGTCGTCCCGCCTGACGACGTGCTCGACGACCTCGAGGAGCACCTCGAGCCACGACGCGAGGCCGGCCCAGAGATCCGCTGGACCGACCGCCACCAGTGGCATGTCACCCTCGCCTTCCTCGGCGCCGTCCCCGAGGCACGCCTCGACGACGTCACCGACGCGCTCGCGCGGTCCGCCGGGCGGCGTGACCCGCTCATCCTGCAGCTCGCCGGAGCCGGAGCCTTCCCCAACCCGTACGCCGCCCGAGTCCTCTGGGCCGGTGTCGAGCAGGTCCGCGGTGACCTCGGTGCGGTGGCAGGCGGCATACGCCGTGCGTCGACATCGGCGGGGGCGACGCCCGACGGCACGCGCTTCCACCCGCACCTGACGCTCGGACGCTTCCACCGTCCCACCGAGGCGACCCGCTGGATCCGGGCGCTCGAGGCGTGGGAGGGGCCAGCCTGGCGGGTCGACCACCTGGCGCTCGTGGAGTCACACCTCGGGGAAGGGCGGGGGCGCCGTCCCCGCTACGAGGTGCTGGCGGAGCTGCCGCTGCGGTCCTGAACCGCGGTCCTGAACCGCGGCGCTAACCGCGGCCCTCACCGCGGTCCGGTCGGCCTCGGGCATGTGGGACACTGGCGACGTGGCACGTGGCGACGGTCGTTTGAACCATGACCTCATCCCCGGCGAGAAGGGCCCGCAGGATGCCTGCGGGGTCTTCGGCGTCTGGGCTCCGGGGGAGGACGTCGCGAAGCTGACGTACTTCGGGCTCTATGCTCTGCAGCACCGCGGGCAGGAGTCGGCCGGCATCGCCACCGGTGACGGGGAGAAGATCCTCGTCTACAAGGACATGGGCCTCGTCTCGCAGGTCTTCGACGAGACCGCGCTCAGCTCGCTCCGTGGCCACATCGCCATCGGTCACACGCGCTACTCCACCACCGGCGGCTCCACCTGGGAGAACGCCCAGCCGACTCTCGGCGGCACCGGCCACAGCACGCTGGCGCTCGCCCACAACGGCAACCTCATCAACACCGTCGAGCTCAGGGCCCTCGTCGACGAGCACTTCGGCGGCGCGCGCGTCACCGGTGAGCTCGCCCGCGGAAACACCTCGGACACGGCTCTCGTCACGACGTTGCTCTCGGCCGACGAGGACCGCACCCCCGAGCAGGCCGCCCTCGACCTGCTGCCCAAGCTGCGGGGCGCGTTCTCCTTCGTCTTCATGGACGAGACGACGTTGTATGCCGCCCGCGACCCGTGGGGTGTGCGTCCCCTCGCGCTCGGCCGCCTCGAGCGGGGCTGGGTCGTCGCGTCGGAAACCGCTGCGCTGCAGACCATCGGCGCTGCCGTCATCCGCGAGGTCGAGCCCGGCGAGCTCATCGTCATCGACGAGGACGGCCTGCGCTCGCACAAGTTCGCGGAGCCGCAGCCCAAGGGCTGTGTGTTCGAGTACGTCTACCTCGCCCGCCCGGACGCCGTGATCCGCGGCCGGGTCGTGCACGAGGCCCGCGTCGAGATGGGCCGCGTCCTGGCGCGTGAGCACCCGGTCGAGGCTGACCTGGTCATCGGCGTCCCGGAGTCGGGCGTGCCTGCGGCTGTAGGTTATTCACAGGAGTCGGGCATCCCGTTCGGCCAGGGCTTCGTCAAGAACGCCTACGTCGGGCGCACCTTCATCCAGCCCTCGCAGACCCTGCGCCAGCTCGGCATCCGGCTCAAGCTCAACCCGCTCGAGCACACGATCCGCGGCAAGCGCCTCGTCGTCGTCGACGACTCGATCGTGCGCGGCAACACCCAGCGCGCGCAGATCCGGATGCTCCGCGAGGCGGGAGCGGCCGAGGTGCACGTGCGGATCAGCTCGCCGCCCGTGCAGTGGCCGTGCTTCTACGGCATCGACTTTGCGACACGGGCCGAGCTCATCGCGACGGGTCTCGGCGTCGAGGAGATCCGTGCCTCGATCGGAGCCGACTCGCTCGGCTACATCTCCGAGGAGGGCATGATCGGCGCGACAAACCAGCCTGCCGACGAGCTGTGCTCGGCATGCTTCACCGGTCGCTACCCGATCGAGCTGCCCGAGGACGGCCGCATCGGCAAGCACGTCCTCGAGACGCTGCCGTTGTCGGTCCGCACCGGCCACGACCGCTCGGTCGACGTCGAGGGCGTCAGCCTCGGCGTGGGCCTCGGTGGCGAGAACGCCCTCCAGCACCCCTGACCGTTCTGCGCCCTGCTCCTCCGGCGGTTCGATGTATTCGACGGTCACTCGTGACCGCGGAATACATCGAACCGGCGGCCGGTGTGGGTGTGTGCAGCGGCAACCTGGTCGAGGAAGAGATCGGGCTCGAGGCGCAGGCCTCCTGCACGAGCCGGACTCGGACCCGGCTGGCCGCGATGACGTCGATGCGTAGCACCCGGTCGCCCGCAAGCACGAGGGCGTTCTGGCGCAGGTTGTCCATCATGACGTTCAGGCCCTGACGGTGGTGCGCGCCGTCGATCTCGACCACGAGGTCGCAGCAGTCCCACCGGACATCGAGGTAGATGCGTCCCCGTGCGCCGTGCCGGACGACCTGACGGCTCGGCTCGGGCAGGCCGCGTCGTCGACAGCGACGCGCGAAATCCAGCTCGCCCAGGGACTCGACGCCCGACGCGATGTCTCGAACCACCGCCGAGATGAACGCCCTTCGCGTGCGTCCACGAACGGATCGTTGAGCCGCGGCCAGAAGGGGCGGAGTCGTGAGCTTCTGCTGGACGGTCATGAGCAGCACGAGAGCTGCCTGCCGATCCGAGACCGCCCAGTGAGCAGCGCGGACCGCGGCCACCGCCGGACGTACTCGCGGCACCCCCGATGCGAGCACCTCATCAGGAACGCGACGAATGATCTTGTGGACCGTGATGCCCCGGGTGGCGACGGTGTTGTGGTTGTGCTTGGCGGACACGTGGACCCGGTCGTCCTCGTAGCCCTTCATCCCGGCAGCCTGCAGCGCGGTCACCCCGTCGATGGCCGCGATCGACTCCCCGACCTCCCAGACCGCGCGCCATCGTCGGGCGACGACATCGAGCGGTGCGGTGTGGACCGCGACGGTCTGCCTGCCGTGCATCCGCCACCGACCCGACTCGACGGCTCGGCGGACGTGGATCTCGCTCAGCCCGGCGGCATACAGCTGGCGGCGCGACACGACTCCGTCTTGGCTCTGCGCCAGTCTGCGCGCCGTGGCGAGCCGTTCCCTGTCCATGGCCTGAGGCTGGCGCACCGAGGGCGGCTGAGCGATCGTGAAGGCCAGCCCTGTGGACGCCGCGCACCGGGGCCCGGGGGGTGTGGACTCGTCACGCTCCCGGTCGATGTGTTCGACGGTCACCCGTGACAGCCGAATACATCGAACCGGCGGGGGCGGGACCGGAGGGGCGCGCGGCGGGGGCGCCGGTAGGCTGGGGCGCGTGAGCGACGCCCCCATCACGTATGCCTCGGCCGGAGTCGACGTCGAAGCGGGTGACAAGGCCGTCGAGCTGATGAAGGCATCGGTGCGACGCGCCACCCGGCCAGAGGTCGTCGGCGGCCTCGGCGGCTTCGCCGGCATGTTCGACGCGAGCGCGATCGCCCGGATGACCCGCCCGATCCTGGCGACGAGCACCGACGGCGTCGGCACCAAGGTCGCCATCGCGCAGGCCCTCGACGTGCACGACACCATCGGCTTCGACCTCGTCGGCATGGTCGTCGACGACATCGTCGTCTGCGGGGCCGAGCCGCTCTTCATGACCGACTACATCGCCACCGGCAAGGTCGTGCCCGAGCGCATCGCCGCCATCGTCGGCGGCATCGCGCGCGCCTGCGAGGAGGCGGGGGTCGCCCTCGTCGGTGGCGAGACCGCGGAGCACCCGGGCCTGCTCGAGCCCGACGAGTACGACGTCGCCGGGGCGGCCACCGGCGTCGTGGAGCATGCCGCCGTGCTGGGTCCCCAGCGCGTCGCCGACGGTGACGTCGTGGTGGCGCTCGCGAGCAGCGGCCTGCACAGCAACGGCTACAGCCTCGTGCGGCGCGTCGTCGCGAGTGCCGGCTGGTCCCTGGACCGCCACGTCGACGACTTCGGTCGAACGCTCGGTGAGGAGCTGCTCGAGCCGACCCGCATCTACACCAAGCCGCTGCTCGAGCTCATCGCCGCGGACGGCGTCGACGTGCACGCCCTGAGCCACGTCACCGGGGGCGGGCTCGCCGCGAACCTCGCTCGCGTGCTGCCGACCGGCTCCTTCGCCCGCGTCGACCGCTCGACGTGGACGCCACCGGCCGTCTTCCGCACGATCCAGGATATCGGCCGCGTGCCGCAGGCCGACATCGAGCGCACCCTCAATCAGGGCATCGGCTTCGTCGCGGTGCTCCCGGAGGCCCAGGCGGAGCGGGCGATCGAGCTGAGCGAGGCCCGCGGCATACGCGCGTGGCGTCTCGGCGAGGTCACCACCGAGGAGCGCGCGCACGCCGACGGGCTCGTCGCGGGCGGCACCGAGATCGTGCGCGGTGCCAAGGGTGTCGACGGCGGCGCCGTCCAGGTCGTGGGACAGCACCCGACCGCCTGACCGTTTGGTGAGCCTCGCCGACCGGCGGGTTCAGACATGACGAAGCCCGCACCACCCGGGAGGGCGTGCGGGCATCGTTGCGTCACTCCGACGCGACCCGGCCACTGGTGCCGAAGGCGTCGGTTGCCACGAGGGCAGCACCGACCGCGCGCCGGGTGTGAACACCCGACGCACGAGGTGCAGACGGAAGGGGAGCGGGCGGGATCAACTCCCGCCCGTGGCCCACTTCCCGTATTCGTCGTACTCGTCGTCGTCGACGGATCGTGGCTGGTTGGAGACGTCGCGTTGCGACGGCCCGTGCAGCTCACGCTCCAGCGCGCTCAAGTCCGTGTCAGGTGTGTAGTACTTGAGCTGCCGTGCGACCTTGGTCTGCTTGGCTTTGGCTCGGCCGCGCCCCATGGCGTGACCCCCTCGTGCGTCGTGCCGGGACGGCATCGCTCCTCGGAGAACCGGGTGGCTCTTCGATGTCCGCGTAGCGGCCCCGGGAATGTGTGTGTTCTCGTGGTGCTAACGCTACATGAGTGAGGCAAGTCCCGCGCCCGCGCACCCTCGGCTCGCCGGGGCGCGTCCTGCCTCCGTGCTCCCGGGGCCCGTCGCCGGCCCCGGTCCAGGCGGCTTCCGCGGAGCTGATGCCCGCAAAGGCGCCCATCGGGGTCCCGACTCGCGGGTCGAGCTCAAGCCGGACCGCCGTCGGTCGGGCTCGCGGGCACTGCCGGAGCTGCCGTATACACCCTGCGCCTCGGAAGCGGGGTGATTTGACTCTTTTCAGTGTTTAACCGCAATTAAGCCGGGCGAGACTTTACCCTTGCTTTACTGAGCCCCGATTGGGGCGCATGCGTGTCGCTGCACCTAGCGACAGGGCGGTGGGGATATGACAATGACGACTCAGGATCGACACGAGACCGAGAAACTTCTCACTCCTGCCGAGGTGGCGGCCCTCTTCCGAGTGGACCCGAAGACGGTCACTCGCTGGGCCAAGGCAGGAAAGCTGACTTCGATCCGGACCCTTGGTGGGCACCGGAGGTATCGCGAGTCAGAGGTACGCGACCTTCTGGGCGGCGGGCACTGAGCTCGGCCGAACAGTTGGAGCAGCCGGTCAGGTCATCGGCGGAGGGCACCACACGGCGCACCTCCCGACGGCGATCCGACCGGTGGATGGATGCGGGAAGCCTGTGCTCAAGCCCGGCCGTGGGGGACGGACTGACGCACATGGCGCGCTTCACGACGCCATCATCGCCAGGGCGCAGGGACGAGGGCGGCCCGGGAGGTGGTGGCGTCGAGCGCGCGCCGCTGCGTCGGCCATGACGACGAGGTCACCGGGTGCTCTGCTCCCGCCCCGGCGACGTCGGTGGGTGAGCCTAGGGTGGCGAGATGAGGACCTCACCGGACATCACCGCCATCACTCTCGGCGTGCGCGACGTCGAGCGGTCCCGCGCCTTCTACGTCGACGGCCTCGGCTTCCGGTCCGTGCTCCAGCTGCCCGAGATCAGCTTCGTCCAGGGCGCACCCGGCCAGCTCCTCGCGTTGTGGGACGTCACCGCGATGCCGAGCGAGTACGGCGATGTCGCCCACGGGCCGTCCGCGCCGCCCGTGTCGCTCGGCCACAACGTGGCCGCGGCCGAGGAGGTCGAGCAGCTGTATGCCGCCGCGCTCGCTGCCGGGGCGAGCTCCGTCTCGGCTCCCAGCGTGCGCGAGTGGGGCGGGGTGAGCGCGTGCGTGGCCGACCCCGACGGCTACCGGTGGGACTTCGTCCACAACCCGGGCTTCCGGGTCGACCCCGACGGCACGGTCCACCTGGGTGACGTCTAGGCGAGCCGCGCCCGCCACGCGTGGTCGGCGCGCTGCTGCGACACGGCTCGTCGGACGAGGTCGACCTGGCGGGGGTCGAGCAGCGGCAGGGCCGCCTCGAGGTCGGCGTCGTCCTTGGGCCTGCCCGAGGCTGCCTTGTGCGCGAGCACGAGCTCCGGTCGCAGGAAGCGCACGCCGTCGCGCTCCCACGTCGCCTCGTCCAGCGGCAGCACGAGCGACGGGTCGCGCTTGAAGACCCACCGGCCGTCCCGGTCCGGGTTGAGCAGGACCTCGCCACGCCATGGCGCCAGGGCATGCCGACGCACCCAGACCTGCTCGGCGTGGTCGGGAACCTCGCGGCCGGGCGGCAGGTGGAGCAGCCCGCGGTCGCTTGCGGCCCACAGGTGCCAGTCCGCCTCGAGGTGGGCGCGCACCGCACCGACGTCACGACGAAGGACCGACAGGTCGATGTCCTCGTGCGGGCGGACGACGCCCGTGAACGCCTCGATGGCCCAGCCCCCCGCGACCCACCACGGGACGCCGACCCCGGCCATCACCTCGCCGGCCTCGGACGGCGTCCACGGCTGCTGGGGGCCGTAGATCCGCTCGAAGTCGTTGTGCTCCAGTCGGTCAGGTACGGCCCCTGCGACCTGGTCTGCATCGCCCACGAGGCCACGCTAGCGGCGAGGCGTGTCCGTCAGTGGCCGAGGGCGCGCAGCTGGAGGCGCAGGGCCAGACGCGTCTCCGGGTCGTGCAGGTCGAGGTCGACGACGTCCGACAGGCGCTGCATCCGGTAGCGGAGCGTGTTGGGGTGCACGTGGACGCGAGCGGCCGCAGCCCGTGGGTCGCCGGGATGGTCCAGCCACGCCGCGACCGTCTCGAGGTATGCCGTGTGGTGCGTCTCGTCGTGCTCGCGCAGGCCGGCGACCGGGCCGAGCAGCTCCTCCGTCCAGATGCCGCCGAGGGCGCGGGCGTTCGTGACGGCGGCCCACGCGTCCTCGACCGTGGTCGTGGTGCCGGTGACGCGACCGGCGTCTCGCAGGCGCTGCACCTCGGTGGCCTCACGTCGCGACCGGTCGAGGTCGACCGTGCGGGAGACCCGACCGCCGGCGCTCGCCGTGGCCGTCGGCGTGACCCCTGCCACCTCCTCGACGACGCCCAGCAGCCACTCCCACGTGCCGGGGGAGGCGTCGCCGGGCACGTCACGCACGAGGGTCAGGGCGACGCCGTCGAAGACCGCGAGGAGAGGCTGGCGCCACGACCGGCGTCGGGCGGCCGACTCCCACACGTCGAGCTCGCGCTGGGTGTCCCGGGGCGCGTCGTCGCCGGCAGCGTCGTCGCGATGGGCTCCCGAGAGCACGACGACCCGCCACGGCGCGGAGGGCAACCAGCCCTCGGCCTCGAGGGTGTCGCCGCTGAGCACGGCACGCAGCCGGTCAGCCGAGACACGCCGGGCGAGATCTGCCTGCGAACGCAGTCGCAGCAGGTGCAGGGCCACGACCGAGGCGGTCTGGACGAGCGAGGCCATGACGTGTTCGGGCGGCTCCTCGTCGACGACCGCCCAGATCGAGCCGAGCCACTCCGTGCCGGCCCTGACGGGCACGACGACGCGCGCCCGCAGCCCGCGCCCGGCCGGCACGAAGAACGGCTCGTCCGACCGCGCCAGGCGCCGGAACACGCCGCGCCCCCGGAGGTTGGCGATGACCTCGTCCGGCACGCGGCGGCCGACGATCGTCGAGACGCGCGCGGGATCCGCGACGTCCTGCGTCGAGGAGTAGGCGAGCACCCGCGACTGGGTGTCCTCGATCGTGATGGGAGCCGCGACGAGGGCGGCGCAGGCGTCGGCGAGGGCGAAGAGCTCGTCGAGGACCGGGCCCTCGGCGCGCAGGGCCGGCCCGCTCGCGGCCCGGTCGAGCACCCCACGGAGCAGCCACACGACGTGGGCCCACGACGCGTGGTCGGCGAGCTCGACGAGGCTGACGCCGAAGCGGTCGGCGGCGGCGCGGACCTGCTGGTTGCGGGCGGCGGCCCGCCGCAGCACCACGGCGCCGCAGTCCACGGCGGCGGCCCCCTCGAGCAGGGCTGCCGCGTCGGCCGCACCCTCCACCCCGACGCCGAGGAGCAGGTCGCCGGCCTGGCCGAAGACGCCTGACCCCGGCTCCGCGAGGGTCACGTCGTCCACCGCTGGGCCACCGACGTCGACGACGACCGTGAGCAGGCCACCACCGAGCGTGCCGACCAGCTGTGAGATCGGCAGACCGACCGGGGTCGTCGAGGAGGTGCGCGTTGCAGCCGCCCGGGAACGTCGGCGGGGGCGGGAGGGGGCGGACGGCATACCTCATCATCGCTCACGTGACTGTGCTGGGGGCACAAGTGAGCGGGGCAACTCTGGTACCGCAGCCCCATGGGCCTGCCCGCTGCCGGACCGACCATGGAGGTAGGCACTCGCCCATATCTGACACAGGAGTCGATCGCATGTCCGTTGCCCCCGCCGCCGGTACCCCCGTCCCCGACCGCGTTGCCGTCGTCGGCGCCGGCATGGTCGGTCTCGCCACCGCCTGGTTCCTCCAGGAGCGGGGCGTCGAGGTCACCGTCATCGACCGCGACGGCGTGGCCGCTGGCGCGTCCTGGGGCAACGCGGGCTGGCTGACGCCGGGCATCACGACGCCGCTGCCCGAGCCGGCCGTGCTGAAGTACGGCCTGCGCGCCGTGCTCAGCCCGAGCTCGCCAGTCTACGTGCCGCCGAGTGCGCGTCCCGACTTCCTCCGCTTCGTCACCGGCTTCACGCGCCACAGCACGATGAAGGCCTGGAAGAGGGCCATGGGTGCCCTCGTGCCCGTCAACGACCTGTCGCTGCAGAGCTTCGACCTGCTCAAGGCCGGTGGCGTCGACGCCGACACCTACGAGGCGAAGTCGTTCACCGCCGCCTACCGCACGGCGGAGGAGCGCCAGACCCTCCTCGAGGAGATCGAGCACATCCACGCCTCCGGTGGCGACATCACCTTCGACGTGCTCAGCGGCGACGAGGCACGCGCCATCGAGCCGGCCCTCTCCGACGAGATCGGCGCCGCGATCGTGCTCCACGGCCAGCGCTTCATCAACCCGGGTGCGTACGTCGCCGCGCTCGCCGACTCGGTCACCGCCCGCGGCGGCAAGATCGTCACCGGCAGTGCCGTCGAGCGCATCGTCGACACCCCGACCGGCGTCCTCGTCACGAACGACTTCGGCCAGGCTGAGCACTACGACGCCGTCGTCGTCGCGACCGGCGCGTGGCTCGGCAAGCTGGCGCGGGAGTTCGGCGTCAAGCGGGTCGTGCAGGCCGGCCGCGGCTACTCCTTCAGCGTCGCCGTCGACGACCTTCCCAACGGCCCTGTCTACTTCCCGGCCGCCCGCGTCGCGTGCACGCCGGTGGGAGACCGCCTCCGCGTCGCCGGGATGATGGAGTTCCGCCAGCCGGAGGCCGCGCTCGACCCACGTCGCATCCAGGCCATCGTCGACTCGGCCCGTCCGCTGCTCACCGGCGCCGACCTCGACCACCGGCAGGACGAATGGGTCGGCTCGCGCCCGTGCACGATCGACGGGCTGCCGCTCATCGGCGCCTCGCGCAACCCCAAGGTCTTCGTCGCCGGCGGCCACGGCATGTGGGGCATCACCCTCGGGCCCGTGACCGGGCGCCTGCTCGCCGAGCAGATCGTGACCGGCCGCGCGCCCGAGCAGCTGTCGCCGTTCGACCCCCTGCGCTGACCAATCCGCCGCGCTGACCGACCCGCTGCACAGACCGACCGCCGCGCCGGGTCACCCGAGCGCCGGACGGGGCCCACTCGACGAACCTCGTCAGGTGGGCCCCGTCGCGTCTCTGCGCCCGCGGAGGCCAGCGCCGGCTCCCGAGCCGGCAGTTGCCGCGTACCTCAGGCGGGGGTGAGGACGACGAGGCTGTACGCGCCGACCGAGACGGTGGTGCTCGCGGGCTGGTCGTCGAGCGGCTCCTCCACCGCGTCGACGTCGTGGGTCTCGTGGCCCGCGAAGAGGGCGCTGTAGGTGGCCGCGTCGGAGTTGAAGCGGACCACCCACGACCCGGCGGACGGCATACCCGTCGTGATGTCGCGGGCCTCCGCGCTCGCGTTGACGACGACCACCGCGACGTCCTCGTCCGAGCGGCGCGCCCAGACGAGGGCCTTCGCCTCGTCGTCGAGGTGCAGCACCTCGAAGCCGTCGCCGCGCAGACCTCGCGAGACGCCGTCGACGTCGCGGCGCAGGTGGATGAGGTCCCGAGCGAGCCGGACGATGTCGCGGAACTGCTCGGCGCGCTCCCAGTCGAGCGGTACGTCGTCGCGGAACCACTCGTCCTCGAGGAACTCCTGGCCCTGGAAGAGCATCGGGATGCCCGGCGTCGTCAGCGCGATAGCCAGCCCGAGCGTCGCGCGCTTCTGCGCCGCCCAGCCGCTCGGGTCCTCGCCGTCGACCTCGTGCGGGACGCGGAGCTTGCCGTTGGCGACCTCGTCGTGGCTCTCGGTGTAGACGATGCGCCGGAACGGCTCGTCGACGCCGCGCAACGCATCGGCCAGCTCGGTCATCGAACGGTCGCCGTCGTCGACGGTGGTCAGCAGGCGCCGGACGGGGTGGACGAAGGTCGTGTCCCACTGGGCGTGGAAGCCGGCGCCGCCCTCGTCGGTGGCGGTGATCGCCGGGTCGGACTGGAGGTCCTCGGCGATGAGGATCTTGTCGGGATGGCGCTCGCGGATCGTCGTCGTGAGCGAGCGCAGGACGTCCCAACCCTCCGGCAGGTCGCCGGTGCCGAGCCCGTCGATGGTGCGCACGTAGAGCGTCGCGTCGAACCGCAGGCCGTCGAGGTGGAACTCCTCGAGCCACATCAGGGCGTTGTCGTGCAGGTAGGCGCGAACCTCCGGGCGACCGTAGTCGGGACGGGTTTCCCCCCACGGTGTCGACGAGCGCTCGTCGTTGTAGAAGTAGATGCCGCCCTTGCCCTCCTCGCTCCACCCGTCGAACTGCCACAGGGCGAGGTCGCTCGGGCCGTAGTGGTTGATGACGACGTCGAGGATGACCGCGATGCCGTGAGCGTGGGCCTCCTTGACGAAGCCCTTGAGGGCGTCGGCGCCGCCGTAGCCGCTCTCGACCGCGAAGGGATTGGACGGGTTGTAGCCCCACGAGTAGTCGCCGGCGAACTCGGCCACCGGCATGAGCTCGATGGCGTTGATGCCGAGCTCGGCCAGGTAGCCGAGCTTGCCGGCCAGGCCACCGAGGTCACCCGCATCACCCTCGGCTGCGACGAACGAGCCGATGTGGGTCTCGTAGACGACGAGCTCGTCATGGGGCGGGCAGCCGAACGTGTCGCCCGCCCAGTCGAAGGCGTCCCGGTCGTAGACGACGGCGTTGCCCGAGGAGTTGGTGACGACGCGGGCGCGGGGGTCGATGCGCATGAGGCGCTGGTCCCCGTTGGTGATGACGAACTGGTACTCCGCGCCCGGACGCACGCCCGCGACGTCGGCGTACCAGTGGCCGTTGTCCTCGGGAACCATCGGGTGGCCGTCCTCCGACCAGTCGGTGAAGGTCCCCGTGACCGCGACGCCGTCGGCGTGCGGAGCCCACACGCGGAAAGCGGTCCCGTCCTCATGGGGCATGGACCCGAGTCCTGGGCGCGGGGCGTCGTGCTCGGACATGCTGGCTCCAGTCGGTTGGTGAGGGGCGGCCCGAGCGAAGAACGCGCTGCCGGGACCGCTTGGAGTCGTACCCGCTCCGGTGGGGTCGGCGGACACGGCCTCCGCCGGGCAGACCGGGCTCGGCCGCGCTCGACAGGATCGGCCGGCGTCGGTCGTCATGGCGGGCTCAGCCGACGAGGAGGTATGCCGGGTGCTCGGGGAGCGCTCCGGTGTCCCGGAGGCGTCGGGCCAGGTGCAGGGCGCCGTCGAGCGCCCGGCCACGGGCGGGGCAGAGGCTCGCTCCGTGCCCCACCTCGGCGAGGCGGGCGTCGAGGGCGTCGGCGACCACGCGTGCGGCGAGCAGGCCGCCGGTGGCCGTGAGGACCGGGTCGTCGAGACCCTCCGCCGCCCGGAGCAGGGAGTCGGCGAGGTCGGCTCCCGAGCGCACGCAGAGGGCTCGGGCCACAGGGTCGTCGGCGGCGGCTGCCGTCACGAGAGGGGCGACCGAGGCCAGGCGCTCGGGCGCGTCGGGGCTCGTCATGACGAGCCGTGGCCAACCCTCGGGCGGCCCGAGCAGGCGGGTGGCCGCGGACAGGAGGGCTGGCGACCCATCGGCGAGGCCGTCGCCGGCGCGTAGCGCCGCCCGGAGACCGGCCATGCCGAGCGCCGCCGCCGACCCGGCGTCGCCGAGCACGTGGCCCCACCCGTCGACCCGTCGCCACTGGCGGTCGAAATCGGTGCCGAAGGCCACCGAACCGGTGCCGGCCGCGACGACGGCGCCGGGCCCGATGCGTCCGGTCGCCCCGACGAGGTTGGCGACGGCGTCGCTGACGACGACGGTGCGTCGGGCGCCGAGCCCCTCGATCACGGTGCGGAGCACCTCCGCGCGGTCGGCGAGGAAGAGGAGGCCGCGCATCGACCAGACGACGACGTCGGGCGGTCCTGCCCGAGGGCCGAGCTCGTCGGCGGTGCTCACGAGCAGGGCCCGCGCGTCGGCCACCAAGGCCACGACGTCGATGCCGCCGGCCCCGACACGCACCCCCGGTGCGGTGAGCACGCGACCCGGCGTGACGGCATACGTCTGCAGGCGGAGGCCCGATCCGCCGACGTCCACGGCGACGACCGTCCCGGCAGGGGACGTCACGGGCTCGCTCACGCGAGCGAGCCGATCACTTGGCCATGCCGGCGGTCAAGCCCGCGACGATCTGCTTCGTGGCGACGAGGAAGAGCAGGATGAGCGGGATCGTCGTGATGACCAGCCCGGCGAAGACGGCCGAGTAGTTCGTCGCGTTCTCGCCGAAGAAGTTCGTGAGGCCGACCGGCAGGGTGTACTTGTCCTCGTTGCGCAGCAGGACGAGCGGGAAGAGGAAGTCGTTCCAGATGGGCACGAAGCGGAAGACCGCCACGGTCGCCAGGGCCGGCCGAACGAGCGGGACCATGATCCGCCAGAAGGTCTGCCAGCTGCTCGCGCCGTCGAGGGCCGCCGCCTCCTCGAGCTCCTCCGGCAGCTGCCGGAAGAACGTCGTGAGGACGAAGACCGAGAACGGGATGCCCGACGCGGCGTACATCAGCATGAGGCCGAGACGCGAGTCGATGAGCCCCAGGCCGTCGAAGAGGTAGAAGATCGGCAGGATCGCCAGGTGGATCGGCAGCATGAGGCCCGAGAGGAAAAGCGCCTCCAGCCAACGGAAGATCCGGGACCGGCCACGGGCCAGGGCGTATGCCGCCATCGTCGCGACGGCCGTCGAGATCGCGACCGCGCCGACGGTGACGGTGAGCGAGTTGGCGAAGTACGTCGCGAAGCTGCCCGTCGTCCAGGCCTCGACGTAGCTCGCCGTCGTCGGGGGAGAGGGCAGCCCGAGCGGATCGGTGATGAGGTCGGCGTTGGAGCGGAAGCTGTTGCTCACCATGAGCAGCAACGGCACGAGCGCCAGGGCGGCATACCCCCAGAGGAGCGCGCTCGCGCCCACACCGCCCACGGGACGGTTGACCCGCGGTGGGCGACCGCGACCGCGGCCGGGCTGGGCGGGACGGGCCGGGGCCTCCTTCGCCGGCGCCTCGGTGGTGACGACGGCCGTGGTCATGCGGTGATCCTCCGCTCGTGACGGCGCAGCACGGCCGTGGCGGCGTAGGCGCCGCCGAAGATGATGAGGAAGAGCAGCGTCGCCAGGGCCGACGAGCTGCCGATGGCGTCGGTCGCGCCCGAGTCGAAGGCTGTCCGGTAGAAGAGCAACGACACGAAGTCCGTTGCGCCCGCGGGGTTTCCGGTTGATCCTCCGAAGGCGTAGGGCAGGGCGAAGGCCTCCATCGCGAAGATGAACGTCAACACCGACACCGTCCCGATGGCGGGCACGAGCAGTGGCAGCGTGATCTTGGAGAAGGCCTGCCGGTTGCTCGCACCGTCGACGCGGGCCGCCTCGCCCAGCTCCTCCGGGATGCCACCCAGCGCCGCTCCGTAGAGCAGCACCGGGAAGCCGATCCACTGCCAGACACTGACGAGGATGACGACCCAGATCGCCGTCTTCGGGTCGCCCAGCCACGGCAGCGCCCACGACTCGAGACCGACCTTCGTCAGCAGGGTGTTGACCGGGCCGAACGTCGGCGAGAGCAGCAGCGTCCAGAGGTAGCCGATGACGATCGGGCTCACGAGGTAGGGCATCGCGTAGAGCGTCTGCAGCAGCCGGCGGCTGCGCGGCCGGGTGTAGAGCAGGTACGCGATCGTCAGCCCCACCGTGTTCTGGACGAGCATCGTGCCGACGAAGAAGAGGACGTTGTGCAGCAGGGCTCGCGGCAGGTCGGTCGTGAACGGCGCCCGGGTGAAGAGGGTCACGAAGTTCTCCACGCCCGCGAACGCCCCCCGGGTCGTCCCCTGCCACGAGAAGAAGGCGTACGAGAACGCCGTCACCATCGGGTAGAGCACGAACACCGCGAAGAGCGCGAGCGCCGGGGCGACGAAGACAAGGCCGGTGCGGCGCCTCATGCGGGAACCGTCACGCGCTCGGCTTGAACCAGGTCTGGACGCCGGTCTGGAGCTCCTGGCTGACCGTGGCGGCGTCCTTGGCGCCGAGGAGCATCTCCTGCAGCCCCTTGCCGAGCAGGTCGGTGCCCGAGGGAGCCCCGTAGCGGAAGTCCGTGAGGAGCAGGTACGGCGAACCGGAGTTCGTGTAGTTGTCGCTCATCTGCTTGAGCAGCGGGTCGCTCGGCTCGATGCCCGGTACGGCCGAGAGCTGCTTGATGTCGTCGCTGACCATCTGGCCGAACTCCTTGGAGGTCATCCACGAGACGAGCTCCGTGGCCTCGGCGGGGTGCTTCGACCTGGCGGAGACGGCGAAGTTGCCATCGGCCCATCCTGCCGTCGTCGGGCTGGATCCGCTCGGCGAGCCCGGGGCCGCCGGCACCTGGAAGATGCCGATCTTCATGGCGGGGTTGGCCTTCTGGAAGACCGAGAGGTCGAAGCTGCCGCCGGGGATCATCGCCGCCTTCTCGGCGGAGAAGAGCGTCTGGGCGTCGGTCTGGGCCACCCCGGTGACGTTCTTGGGCATGTACTTCGCGAGGTCACCGACGACCTGGACGGAGCCGACCCAGTCGGGGTCGGTGAACGACGTCTTGCCCGAGAGCACCTCGTCGCGGAAGGCCTTCCCGCCGAAGCGGGAGCCGGCGAGGACCTCGTGGACGATCGGAAGGGTCCAGTCGTCCTTGGCCCCGACGGCGATCGGGGTCACGCCCGCCGCCATGAGCTTGTCGTTGGCCGCGACGAACTCGGCCCACGTGCTCGGGGCCTTGATGCCGTTCTTGTCGAACAGGCCCTGGTTGTAGAACATCTGCACGGTCTGGCGGGCGAGCGGCACCGAGTAGGTCTTGCCGTCCTCCTTGCCCTTGGCGCTGGCGACGACGTTCTCGTCCCAGCCGGAGAGGTCGACCTTGCCGTCGAGCGGCAGCAGCGACTTGCTCGCGACGGTGCCCTGGAGCTGGCCGTAGGAGCGCACCTGCGGCACGTCGGGCCCGCTCGCACCCGCGAGGCCGGTGGCGAGGATCTTGTTGTACTCCGTGGCCTTGAACGCCTTGAAGTCCACCGTGACGCCGGGGTGGGCCTTCTCGTACGCGTCGAAGATCTTGTTGTAGGCCGCCTCGTCCTCCACGCGCCACGACCACACCGTGAGGGTGACCTTGCCGTCGTCGCCCGTGCTCGAGGAGCCCGAGGACGACGGCGAACAGGCGGTCACGACGAGCGCGCCGGAGAGGGCGGCGATCGTGAGGACCGTGCGGCGTGCGCGCCGCGACGAGCCGGGAAGGCGTGGGGCGAACGTCATGGTGGTGCTCCTGTCGGGTTCTGCTGGTGCCTGGGGGGCGGCACTGCGGGTGGAAGGGGTGGGATCAGCGTTCGGGGGTCGGGGCCGCGGCCACCTGGCCGCCGAGGGACGTCAGCGCGCCGGCCACCGAGCCCTCGTGCGCGGCGATGGCGTCGCGGGCCGTACCGGCGTCGACGCCCGCGAGCATGGAGAGCAGCGCGGGCTTGAGCTCGCCGTCGGCGTCGTCGAGGGCCCGACGGGACTGTTCGGCGTCGGCCCCGGTGGCCTCTTGCAGGATGCGCACGACCCGGCCGCGCAGCTTGGCGTTGGTCGCCACGACGTCGACCATGAGGTTGCTCCACGTGCGGCCGAGCCGGATCATCACGGCGGTCGAGAACGAGTTGAGCACGAGCTTCTGGGCCGTGCCCGCCTTGAGCCGCGTCGAGCCGGTCAGGGCCTCCGGGCCGGTGCGCACGGCGAGCAGCACGTCGGCGTGGACGGCGACCTCGGCGTGCGGGTTGGCGGTGATGAGAGCCGTGACGGCACCCACCTCGCGAGCCCGCGCGAGGGCGCCGGCCACGAACGGCGTACGTCCGGAGGCGGTCAGGCCGATGGCGATGTCACCGGGGTGCAGGGCGTCGGCCTCGGCGCGACCGAGGTCGACGTCGTCCTCGACGTTCTCGACGGCCTGCACCAGTGCGTCGGGGCCACCCGCGTGGTGGGCGACGACGAGGCCGGTGGGGGCGTTGAAGGTGGGGCGCAGCTCGGCGGCGTCGAGGACCGCCAGGCGGCCCGACGTGCCGGCACCGAAGTAGTGCACGGCTCCGCCTGCCCGCAGGGAGTCGACGGCGCGGTCGACGAGGCGGGCGAGCTCGGGGAGGACGTCGCTCACGGCGCCGGCCACGGTCGCGTCCTCGGCGTTGAGTGCCCGGAGGATGTCGAGGGAGGTGTGTGTGTCGATGGACGTCGTCCCCGGATGGCGCTCCTCTGTGGGGGCGTCCACGGTCACCTCGCTGCTCACCCCCGTGAGGTTAGTTTCCTACGTCTTCACCGTCAATGCCGTAAATGAGTAACATTTTGGGCTCAGTCGGTGACGTGGTGGCCGGCCACGGCCTCGCGTGTCTCGGCGACGGCCTTGCGCACCCGCCGCAGGTTGCGCTGGGCGACCGCGATGTAGAGGCAGTCGACCACGGTGAGGGCCGCGATGCGGCTCGCCGTCGCTCCCGAGCGCAGGCTCGTCTCGCGCGCGGCGGTGGTGAGCAGGTAGTCGACGCCCGAGGCCAGGCGCGACAGAGGGAAGTTCGTGATGGCCAGGGTCTTGGCCCCGGTCGAGCGCGCGGCCGCCAGCGCCTCGATGGTCTCGGTCGTCGTGCCGGAGTGGGAGATGCCGATGGCGATGTCGCCAGACCCGAGCAGGGTGGCGCTCGTCAGGGCGAGGTGCGGGTCGTTCCAGACGAAGGCGACGATGCCCATGCGGTGCAGCTTCTGCTGGAGGTCGGCCCCGACGACGGCGCTCGCGGCGACACCGTAGATGTCGACGCGTCCGGCCTTGGCGATGAAGGCAGCCGCCTCGGACAGGGCCTGGCGGTCGAGCTGCTGCGCGGTCTCCTCGACCGCGCTCGCGTCGGTGAACGCCACCTTGGCGATGATGTCGTCGATCGTGTCCTTGGCGCTGATGTCGCTGCCGCTGCGGTTCATCGTGCGCGGCTGGGCCGACTCCTCGGCGAGTGCGAGGCGCAGCTGCGGGTAGCCCGGCAGCCCGAGCCGCCGACAGAAGCGCAGCACCGTGGTCTCTGACGTGCGGGCCGCCGTGGCGAGCTCGCTGATGGTCAGTCCGGCGGCACGGCGCGCGTCCGCGAGGACGATGTCGGCGACACGGTCCTCGGCGGGCGACAGCGAAGGCTTGATCCCCCGCAGGCGGATGAGCAGCGATGCGCTCGCGGCGCCTGCGGGGGACGAGGCCCCGTCCTCGGTCCTGGGCATGCGCCTACGCTACGGCGTCGCGGGCGGCGAGCCGCCACCCGACGGCCGTGAAGGCGTCAGGTGTCTTCTCCCCGTCGAACAGGATGCCGCCAGGGCCCTGGACGACGACGTCGTCCACGGCGACCCCGCGCCCGAGGTAACCACCGTCGGTCGTGTGCCGCCAGCGCAGCTGCTGGGAGCCCGCGGGTAGGTCGGCTCGCACCTGCACCCAGCGCCGCGTGCCCGCACCGGAGACGACGCCGTCGGCCGGCTCGGTCTGGCCGCGGTCGACGACGTCGAACGGCAGGGCCGTCCACGTCGCGCCGCCGTCGGTGGAGCGCTCGAGTCGGAGAAGGTCCGTCTCCTCCGTGTCGAGGAAGAGGTCGAAGCCGAGGCGCGCCCCGCCGGCGCCCACCGGCAGCGTGGGCGTCGTCAGGGTGGTCGTCGTCGCGTTCGCGGCCCCGGTGAACCATGCCGTGTCGCCGTGGCGCGGCCGGATGCCCATCGAGGCAGCGAGTCCGTGCGCCCACTCGCGGCGGGCCAGGTTGATCGAGCCCCAGTCCCGTGACGGGTGCACCCGGTTGGTCAGCAGGATCGCGAACGACCGCGAGCTGAAGTCGATGACGATGGACGTGCCGGTGTAGCCGGTGTGACCAGCGGTGCGCGGGCCGGAGAGGGCGTCCATGTACCACCGCTGGTCGAGCTCGAAGCCGAGGCCGTGGTCGTCGCCGGGGAAGGCGCCGTTGAAGTTCGTGATGAGGGCCTCGACGCTCTTGCGGCTCAGGATGCGCTGGCCGCGGTAGGTGCCGCCGTTGAGGAGGGCCTGCGACAGCGTCGCGAGGTCGTCGACCGTGGAGAAGACACCCGCGTGCCCGGCGACGCCACCGAGCGACCACGCGTTCTCGTCGTGCACCTCACCGCGCACCATGCCGCGCGCCGGCGCCGTCTGGTACTCCGTCGCTGCGGTGCGCGCCTTGTCCGTCGGGTTGTAGCCGGTGTCCGCCATGCCGAGCGGCGCGGTGATGCGGTCGTGGACGACGACGTCGAGCGGTTGGCCGCGCAGCTTCTCGACCATGACGCCGAGGGTGATGAGGTTGAGGTCGCTGTAGAGGTAGGTCGTGCCGGGCGCGTTGGTCAGCGGTTGGTCCATGACGGCCTGAATGCGCGAGGCCTTGTCGGGCCACTTGCTCCACAGCGGGAGCCACGACGTGAAGCCCGAGGTGTGGGTGAGCAGGTGGCGCACGGTCACCGACTCCTTTCCGGCCGCCGCGAACTCCGGCAGGTAGGCCGCGACGGGGCTCTCGAGAGACACGCGGCCCTCCTCGACGAGCTGGACGACGGCGACGGAGGTGAAGAGCTTCGACACCGAGGCGAGGTCGAAGACCGTGTCCGTCCGCATCGGCTCCCACTGGTCCCGGGGCAGCTCGTTCGTCGTATCGGCGTAGCGCAACGCCCAGCCGCTCGCGTCGCGCTCGACGATGCGCCCTTCGTGGCCCATGATCCCGACGGCGCCCGCGAAGAGCGGGTGGCCGCCTGCCACCGCCTGCTCGTGGGCGTGGATCTGGGCGACCGACTCGGCGATCGGAGCCGGGTCGAGCCCGATCGACGCGGGGGCCGCGTCGGACAGGACGGTGTTGGGCGGGGCGAAGCCCCGGTCCGGCTTGCTGAAGTCGTCGGCCGTCGCCGAGCCGACCGGCCCGGCGGTCACGAGACTGCCGGCGAGGGCGAGGCTGCCCAGGGCGGCCGGGACGAGGGTGCGCAGGCGCATGTCACTCCTAGATCGTGCAACAGTCGGTGCAGCAGGTGGCGGGCGAGGTCAGTTCGAGGGGCCCCGGTAGATGAGGTACTGCTGGCGCCGGGCGTCGAAGGCCGCGAGCTCGTCACGCCAGGCGCCGACCACCTCTGCGGCCGGCGCGCCGGCCGAGATCTGGGTGCGTAGCCGCTGAGAGCCCGTCAGCTTGTCGATCCAGTAGGGCCGTGCCGGGTCGTAGGAGTCGTAGCGCCACGCGAAGTCCCGATAGAGCGCCTTGGCCGCCACGAGCATCTCGACGGTCGAGCCGATCGGGTCGAAGGTCGACGGGTCGGTGACATGGACCTGCACGCCACCGCAGACGAGGCCGGCGTGCTTGTTGAACGTGGGCGAGAAGTATGCCTCACGGAAGCCGACGCCCGGAAGGTCAAGTGCCGCAAGGCGTTCGGCCCACTTGTAGTCGACGTAGGGCGCACCGATGAGCTCGAAGGGCCGCGTCGTGCCGCGCCCCTCGGAGAGGTTGGTGCCCTCGAACATGCCCGTGCCGGGGTAGACGAGCGCGGTGTCGGGAGTCGGCATGTTGGGACTCGGCATGACCCACGGGAGGCCGGTGACGGCATACGGCACGTCACGGCGCCAGCCCTTGACCTCGATGACGGACAGGTCGGTGAGCCGGCCGCCCGCGTCAGCCGTGAGGAACTCGCCGTCGAAGTAGCGGGCGAGCTCGCCGATGGTCATGCCGTGGGCCTGGACGATCTCCTTGGCGCCGACGCCGGAGGTCCACGGCGTCGTCATCATGGGACCCATCGCAGTGCCCCCGATGGGGTTGGGTCGGTCGAGCACGACGAAGCGGGCGCCGACCGCTACGGCAGCACGCATGGCCGTGTACATCGTCCAGATGTAGGTGTAGAAGCGCGAGCCGACGTCCTGGATGTCGAAGACGAGGGTCTCGACGCCGGCGGTCCGGAAGAGCGTCGTCATCTTGGCCGCGTTGGCCCCGTAGGCGTCGTAGACCATGAGTCCGGTACGCGGGTCCGTGTGGTTGCCCTCGGAGTCACCCGCCTGGGCGGTGCCGCGGAAGCCGTGCTCGGGCCCGAAGACACCGACGATGTCGACCGCGCCGGACTCGTGCATCTCGTCGACGATGGTGCGCAGGTTGGTGAGGATGCCGGTCGGGTTGGTGATGATCCCGACCTTCTGGCCCGACAAGGCCGACCACGACGAGGCGGCTGCGCTCTGGGCGCCCGTCGTGACGGGGTTGCTCGGGTACTTGGCCGCGTATGCCGTCGAGCCGGCTTGCGCGGCAACGGAACCGGTCGCCGTGGCGGGGATGGCGACGGCACCGAGGGCGCCGGCGGTGAGTAGCTGCCTGCGGTTGAGGTGGGTCATCTGGAGCTCTCCGATCCTTGGTGGAGCAGTGGGGCGACGGTCACGGCCGGCCGGTGCAGGGCGCTCATCTCAGTACGTCAGTCCGTGTCCGAACGGGTACAGCACCGCGGCCGGGTCGCCGGCCACCGGGATGTCGACGGGCAGGGAGGCGGTCGGGGCCACCTCGCCCACGAGCACGCGGGCGGCGGCCTCGATCGCGACCGGGCTGTAGGAGTAGGTCGCGACGTAGGTCGGCGCGCTGGTGAAGTACGCGATGTCGCACGGGTCGCGCACGGCCACCACGACGACGTCCTTCCCGGTCGCGAGCAGCTGCTTGACGAGCTTCTGCTGGCCCCCGCGGGTGTCCGTGACACTCGTGTCCCAGGCCTTCATCGTCGTGACGACGACGACGTCCTTGTCGGCGGCCGCGGCGACGGCCGAAGCCACCACGGTGTCGGTCGGGGAGGTGCCGGTCTGGAGGGTCTGGACCGTCGCTCCCTTGGCCGTCAGGGCAGCTGCGAGCGTCGCGGTCGTCGAGACGCCGTAGCCGGTGACGAGGACCTTCTTGCCTCTCGGCGTGATGGGCAGGGCCCCGGCGTCGTTCTTGACGAGCGTCGTCGTGCGGTCGGTGACCGAGTCGGCCGCTGCGAGGTGAGGGGTCGTGCCGACGGCCGTGGCCACCCCGGCCGGGTCGGCGTACGGGCGTGCCACGATGCCGCGACGGTACTTGAGGCTCAGCACGCGGCGTACCTTGGCGTCGAGCTCGCTGGGGTGGATCCGGTGGCTGCGCACGGCGGCGATGACGGCGGCATACGCGTCGTCCATGGCGGGCGTCATGAGCAGCTGGTCGACGCCCGCGAGCAGGGCGCGGACGGCCACCTCGGCGTCACCGTAGAGGTCGCGGACACCCTGCATGGCGAGTGAGTCGGTGACGATGACCCCCTTGTAGCCGAGCTCCTCGCGCAGGACGCCGGTCATGATCGGCTTGCTCAGCGTGGCCGGGTTGCCCGAGTCGTCGAGCGCCGGGAACGCCAGGTGTGCCGTCATGATCATGTCGATCTGCTCGTTGATCGCCGCCTTGAAGGGCGGCGCGTCGATGGACTCCCACTGCGCGCGCGTGTGGGTGATGACCGGGAAGGCGACGTGGCTGTCGGTCGCGGTGTCTCCGTGGCCGGGGAAGTGCTTGGCCGACGACGACACGCCACCGTCGCGCTGGTAGCCGGCAACCTGTGCGGCGACGAGCTCGGCGGCGAGGTCCGGGTGCGAGGAGAAGGACCGTGTGCCGATGACCGGGTTGAGCGGGTTGACGTTGACGTCGCAGACGGGCGCGAAGTTCGTATTGACGCCCATCGCGAGCAGCTCGCGGCCGGTGATGGCGGCGGCCGTGCGCGCGTCCGCGGCGCTGCGCCCGGCGCCGAGGGCCATCGATCCGGGGAACTGGGTCGCCGGCGGCCCGATCCGCGTCACGACGCCCTGCTCCTGGTCGATGGCGACCTGGAGGGGGACCCGGACCTTGCTCTGCTGCGTCAGAGCCGCCTTCTGCAGGCCGTTGGACAGGCCGACGATCTGGTCGGGGTCCTGGACGCTGTCGGTCCATGCGAAGTAGATGACGCCGCCGAGGTGGTACTTCTGCACGACCTCGGCAGGGCTCGCGACGCCGTAGAGCGGCAGGTTGCGGCTGTCGGGGCTCGTCGCGTCCTTGCCGTAGACGTTCTGGATGAAGAGCTGACCGACCTTCTCCTCCAACGACATCCGAGACATCGTGGAGGTGATCCAGCCCTCCTCGCCGGCCATGGCTGCGGGGGATGCGCTCGAGGCGGCACGGGCACTGCCGGCTGCGGTGCCGGCCGCGGCGGCAGCCAGGCCACCGGCGATCACCGAGCGACGTGAGAGTTCGGACATGGACATGGTGCCTCCATAAATGTGAAGAATTCACGCAAACTGTCGTCCGCCCGGAACTTACCTACGTACCGTGGCGTAGGCAACAGATAGCGGCGCGCCGTCTCACGACCCGCCCATCCGGCTGGCTCACCAGCCGGCGAGTGACCTCACGGTCTGCACGCTGTCGATCTCGGAGACCGGCTTGTCGTCGCGGTAGCGCAGGACCCTGGCGAAGCGCAGCGCCATGCCGCCGGGATAGCGCGTCGAGCGCTGGACGCCGTCGAAGGCGATCTCGACGACCTGCTCGGGCCGGACGGTGACGACCCAGTCGCCGCGCTCGACCGCCAGCTCCTGGAAGCGCTCGGTCTGCCAGGCGAGCATCTCGTCGGTCATCCCCTTGAACGTCTTGCCGAGCATGACGAGCTCACCCGTGTCGGCGTCGCGCGCACCCAGGTGGATGTTGGACAGCCAGCCCTTGCGGCGACCGCTGCCCCACTCGACAGCGAGGACGACGAGGTCGAGAGTGTGTCGCGGCTTGACCTTGACCCACCCGGGACCGCGGCGGCCGGCGGCATACGGCAGCGCGGGGTCCTTGACGACGACGCCCTCGTGCCCGGCGGCGACGAGGTCGGTGAAGAACTGCTGCGCGCGCTCGGGGTCGTCGGTGAGCTCGCGCGGCACCATCCACGCGGGTGGCACCGTCGAGGCCAGGCGCTGCCAGCGGACGTGTGCCGGTTCGTCGAGGAGGTCGTCGCCGTCGAGGTGGAGCAGGTCGAAGAAGAACGGGGTCAGCGGCACGTCCTCGCGCAGTCGGTCGACGTCCGCGCTGCTGGCGGTGCGGGCGCCCGTGACCTGGAAGGGCTGCGGCCGCCCGTCATCGCCGAGGGCGATGACCTCGCCGTCGAGCACGAGGGTCTCCACCTCGAGGGCGGCGAGGGCCTCGGTGATCTCGGGCATGCGGTCGGTCACCTCGTCGAGCGTGCGAGTGAAGAGCCGCACGCTGCCCGGGCTCGTGCGGTTGTCGACGTGCGCCTGCAGGCGTATGCCGTCGAGCTTGGTCTCGACGACCACCTCGCCTCCCAGTGTGGCCAGCGCCGCGGCGACGTCGGGGGCGGAGCCGGCGAGCATCGGTCGCAGCGGGCGGCCCACCTCGAGCGTCAGGGCCTCGAGTGCCTCGGCGCCGCCGCTCAGGGCCGCGCGGGCGACCGGCCCGGTGAAGCCGGCGAGCATGACGGCCCGGCGGACGGCGGCGTCGGGCACATCGGCCGCCTTCGCGACCGCCTGGAGCATGACGCCGTCGCCGGCTCCCTGTCGTGTCTCACCCGTGATGAGGCCCCGCAGCCAGGCCTGCTCATCGGCGGTCGCCCGGGCGAAGAGCTCCCGCACGGCGGTGGAGCGAGCGGCGCCCGAGCCGGATCCGCCGATGGCGGCGATGGTCGTCGCGGCAGCGTCGACCTCCTCGACCGTCAGGGTCGAGGTGTCGGCAGGCCCGGGAAGGCTCTGCAGACCGCGCCAGCTGACGCCGATGCGCCGTTGCCGCAGGACGCCCGACAGGTGCGCGGTGACGACCTCCACGACGTCGGGGCCGTCCTCGGCCGCACGCCGCAGGCACGCCGCGAGTGCATCGACCTTCGCGGTGCGCGACGACGTGGCGGCGACGGTGTGCGAGGTGGCGACGACGTCGGAGAGCTGCATCCCCCGATCCTGCCCCGCCACGCCGACACCCACCCGTCGAGAGGCCAAACTTCGCGGGTCCCCACCCGTCGAGAGGCCAAAGTTCGCGGGTCCCCACCCGTCGAGAGGCCAAACTTCGCGGGTCCCCACCCGTCCAGAGGCCAAAGTTCGCGGCTGCCCAAGCGTCGGAGGTCGTGGCCTGCCGTTCCCGCCGTCGCGTGGTCACCTTTGTGCACGTCACAAGCACTAGATTCGCTGCATGGGTGTCGTCGACCGGACTCGCGGCCTGGCGCGAACAGCAGCGCTGGGTGCTGTCGCCGCGGCAGGCACACTCGCCGTAGCGGCGCGGACGACTCCATGGCCCTCCGCCCTGGCGCTCCGCGCGGTGTTCCACCGAGGGGCGACTCGGACGAGTACGGCGCTCGAGCGGCACGTCCCGCGCGATCTCGTCGAGGTCGTCGGTGAGGCGTACGACATCGCCTCGCCAGACGGCCGTCTTGACGTCTTCAGGTCCGGTTGCGACGAGGCGCTACCGACCGTCGTCTGGGTGCACGGTGGTGCGTTCGTGTCGGGGTCCAAGGCGGACGTCGCCAACTACCTGCGCGTGCTCGCCGGGCGCGGGCTCGCGACGGTCGGAGTCGACTACTCTATCGCCCCGGGTTCACGCTACCCGACGCCGGTCAAGCAGGTGTCGGCAGCGCTCGCGCACCTCGTCGACCACGCCGACCGCCTCGGCATCGACCCCGGTCGAGTCGTTCTCGCCGGTGACTCGGCGGGCGCCCAGATCGCGGCCCAGGTCGCGCTGCTCATCACCGACCCGTCGTACGCGCGCGAGGTCGGGATCGACGTCGAGCTGCCGCCCTCTGCCCTGAGCGGTCTCGTGCTCTTCTGCGGCGCCTACGACTTCACGCTTGCCCGGGGGTCGGGCCGCCTCGGCACCTGGCTCATCGACACGGCCATCTGGTCCTACCTCGGTTCCACCCGACGGCATGACAGGCGGACCACCCGTGAGGGGTCGGTTGGGGTCCACGTCCCCCCGTCCTTCCCGCCCACCTTCGTCTCGGCCGGCAACGGTGACCCATTGCTCCCGCACACGCTCGGCCTCGTCAAGGCCCTGGAGCTGCATGGCGTCGACCACGACACCATGCTGTTCCCCGACGACCACGACCCGCGGCTCCCGCATGAGTACCAGTTCGACCTCGACACGCCTGACGGACGTGAGGCGCTCGACCGAGTCGTCGCGTTCGTCCACCGGGTCGCCGGCTGAGGATGCGAGCTGTGGCCCTTCGACCGACAAGAGGCCACGAAGATTGGCCTTTCGACGGTGGGGAGGCCGCGAAGTTTGGCCTTTCGACGGTGGGGAGGCCGCGAAGTTTGGCCTTTCGACGGTGGGGAGGGCGCGAAGTTTGGCCTTTCGACGGTGTCTGGTGGTGGGTCACTTGACGGGGGGACCGTCGAGTCGCCAAGGTAAGCAAGCGCTTAGTCCACCTGAGGAGCAGCATGCCCGACACCGCCGTCGTCACCGGAGCCGCCCGGGGGATCGGCCGCGCCATCGCCGTCCGCCTGGCGCGTGAGGGCTGGCAGGTCGTCGTCGCCGACCTCGACGCCCGCGAGCTCGAGACCGCGGCCGAGGAGATCGGCGCGCTCGCGGTCCCGGGCGACACGTCGACCGAGGCCGGTGTGCGCCACCTCGTCGACACGGCATACGACAGCCTCGGTCACGTCGACGTGTTCTTCGCCAACGCGGGCATCGGCTCCCTCGCGGGTCTGGAGGCGACCGATGCGCAGTGGGCCCGCGTGCTCGAGACGAACGTCCTCGCCCACGTGCGCGCCGCCCGTCACCTCGTGCCGCGCTGGCTCGACGCCGGTGGCGGCCGCCTCGTCGTCACCGCATCGGCGGCCGGGCTGCTGACGATGCTCGGCGACGCGCCCTACTCCGTGAGCAAGCACGGCGCGGTGGCCTTCGCCGAGTGGCTGAGCGCGACGTACCGCCACCGGGGGATCGTCGTGCAGGCGATCTGCCCGCAGGGGGTGCAGACCCGGATGCTGGACGGCGCCGGCCCGCTCCGCGAGCTGCTGACGCTCGACGCGACGCTCACCGCCGACGAGGTCGCCGAGGCCGCGTGGCAGGCCCTCGCGGGCGACGACTTCTACGTGCTCCCGCACCCCGACGTAGGCGACTACTACGCGCACCGGGCGGCCGACCCCGACGCCTGGCTCGCCGGCATGAACCGGCTCCAGCAGAAGCTCGACCAGCAGACCCAGCAGACCTCCACCGCCCCGACCCAGGAGAACGCATGACCGACCTGCCGACCACCACCGACGCCCACCGCACCGCCATCGTGACCGGGGCTGCGCGCGGCATCGGCGCCGCCGTCGCCACGCGCCTCGCCTCCGACGGGTATGCCGTCGCGGTCCTCGACCTCGACGAGTCGGCCTGCGCCGCGGTCGTCTCCACGATCGAGGCCGCCGGGGGCAGGGGCCTCGCCGTCGGTGTCGACGTGTCCGACGAGGCAGCCGTGCAGGCGGCCGTCGACCGCGTCGCCAGCGAGCTCGGCGCACCGACGGTGCTCGTCAACAACGCCGGCATCATCCGCGACAACATGCTCTTCAAGATGAGCGCCGACGACTGGGACGCCGTCATGAACGTCCACCTCCGTGGCTCGTTCCTCATGACACGCGCGACGCAGAAGCACATGATCGACGCGAAGTTCGGTCGCATCGTCAACCTCAGCTCGACCTCGGCGCTCGGCAACCGCGGGCAGGCCAACTACTCCGCCGCGAAGGCCGGGCTGCAGGGCTTCACGAAGACCTTGGCCATCGAGCTCGGCAAGTTCGGCGTCACGGCCAACGCCATCGCGCCCGGCTTCATCGCCACCGACATGACCCGGCAGACCGCCGAGCGCATGGGCATCACCTTCGAGCAGTTCCTCGAGGGCGCGGCCAAGGAGATCCCCGTCGGCCGCGTCGGCCAGCCCGAGGACATCGCCGCCACGGCTTCCTTCCTCGTGCGCGAGGAGGCCGGCTTCGTCTCCGGCCAGGTCATCTACGTCGCCGGCGGACCGAAGGACTGACGTGACCGACGCCCGGGGCACCGCCGGCCCCACGAGCGACCCGCCGGGCCTGCCGCTCGACCGGCTCCGGGCCTTCCTCGACGTGGAGGCGCCCGACCTGCTCGACGGGCCGCTGACGGGTCGGGTCGTCGCGGGCGGCAAGTCGAACCTCACCTACGAGGTGGGCGACGGCACGAGCACCGTCATCGTCCGCCGGCCTCCGCTCGGCCACGTGCTCGCCACCGCGCACGACATGGTGCGCGAGCACCGCGTCATCACCGCCCTGCGCGACACCGCGGTCCCCGTCCCGACGACGTATGCCGTGTGCGAGGACCCCGACGTCATCGGCGCGCCCTTCTACGTGATGGAGCGCGTGGCGGGCACCCCGTACCGCTTCGAGGCGCAGCTCCAGCCGCTCGGTGCGGAGCGGGTACGAGCGATCAGCGAGCGGATGGTCGACTCGCTCGTCGCCCTGCACGCCGTCGACGCCGCGGCGGTGGGGCTCGGCGACTTCGGCCGACCGGAGGGCTTCCTCGAGCGGCAGGTGCGGCGGTGGAAGCAGCAGCTCGACGCGTCACGCAGCCGCGAGCTCCCGGGCATCGACGAGCTGCACGAACGACTCGCTCGATCCGTTCCCGCGCAAGGTGACTCGACGATCGTCCACGGCGACTTCCGCCTCGACAACCTCCTCGTCACCACCGACGACGAGGTGTCGGCGGTGCTGGACTGGGAGATGGCCACGCTGGGGGACCCGCTCACCGACGTGGCGCTGCTCGAGGCGTACCAGACCCTCCCGCTCATGATGGACAGCGTCGCGGTCTCCGACGTCGCGCGCACACCCGGCTTCATCAGCGGTCCGGAGCTGCGCCAGCGGTATGCCGCGGCGAGCGGTCGTGACCTCGGCCACCTCTCGTTCCACCTCGGACTCGCCTACTTCAAGCTCGCGGTCATCCTCGAGGGCATCCACTACCGCTACACCCGGGGCCAGACGGTCGGGAGCGGCTTCGCCAGCATCGGTGAGGCCACGGTTCCGCTCGTCACGGCCGGCCTCGCCGCCGTCAAGGAGAGCTGACATGGACTTCGGATTCGACGCCCGCACAGTGGAGCTGCAGAAGTCGCTGCTCGGCTTCATGGACGAGCGCATCGTGCCGTCGCTTCCGGTCTTCGACGCGCAGGTGTCGGCGTTGGCCGACCCGTGGTCGTGGAGCACGGCACCGGTCCTGCAGGACCTGCGCCGCGAGGCCCGGGACCTCGGCCTGTGGAACGTCTTCCTCCCCGGAGAGCACGGCGCGGGCCTGACGAACCTCGAGTACGCGCCGCTCGCCGAGATCACCGGCCGCTGCATCCGTCTCGCTCCCGCCGCCCTCAACTGCGCCGCCCCCGACACCGGCAACATGGAGGTGCTCGCGCAGTTCGGCACGCCCGAGCAGCAGGGACGATGGCTGGAACCCTTGCTGCGCGGGCAGATTCGTTCCGCATTCGCGATGACCGAGCCGGACGTCGCGAGCAGCGATGCGACCAACATCGGCACGAGCATCCGGCGCGACGGCGACGACTACGTCATCAACGGCCGCAAGTGGTGGATCACCGGCGCGATGAACCCCGAGTGCGAGGTCCTCATCGTCATGGGCAAGACCGACCCCGACGCCGACCGGCACCGCCAGCAGTCGATGGTCCTCGTGCCCCGTGACACCCCCGGCGTCGAGGTGGTCCGCGGCATGGAGGTCTTCGGCTACGACGACCACGACCACGGCGGCCACGCCGAGCTTCGCTTCACCGACGTCCGCGTGCCTGCGAGCAACCTCATCGGCGAGGAGGGGACCGGCTTCGCCATCGCCCAGGCCCGCCTGGGGCCGGGCCGAATCCACCACTGCATGCGCTCGATCGGTCTGGCCGAGGTCGCGATCGAGGCCATGTGCCGCCGCGCCTCCGAACGGGTCGCCTTCGGCCGGCCCCTCGCCGAGCAGGGCGTCGTGCGGGACTGGATCGCCGAGTCACGCGTGCGCATCGAGCAGCTGCGCCTGCTCGTGCTCAAGACCGCCTGGCTGATGGACACGGTCGGCAACAAGGGGGCGCACACCGAGATCCAGGCGATCAAGATCGCGACGCCCAAGACCGTCGAGTGGATCCTCGACAAGGCGATCCAGACGCACGGGGCGGCCGGGCTCAGCCAGGACACCGAGCTCGCCGCCGCCTTCGCCGGCATCCGCACCCTGCGCTTCGCCGACGGCCCCGACGAGGTGCACAAGAACGCGCTCGCCAAGGCCGAGCTGCGGAGGTATGCGGCCCGCTGACCCCCGCCGGACGGCATACGCCCGCTGGGTGCCCACGGCACGATCCACTCCACCGCACGACGAAGGGACCGACGATGGACTTCGACCTCAGCGCCGAGGAGCGCGAGATCCGCGACTGGGTGCGCACCTTCGTCCGCAAGGAGATCGTGCCGCTCGAGCCGGAGGTGCTCGAGCGCGAGCGCCGCAACGAGCGAGGGCTCGGCGCCGACGAGCTGAAAGCCCTTCAGGACAAAGCGCGCTCGTCCGGCTTCTTCGGTATCCAGACGCCCGAGAGCCACGGCGGGATGGGGCAGGGTGCCGTGGTCGCGGCGCTCATCGAGATCGAGCTGGGCCGGTCCTTCGTGCCGTTCCGCTTCGCCGGCGAGGCCGACAACATCCTCTTCTCGGCCACCGAGGAGCAGCAGGACACCTACCTCCGTCCGACCATCGAGGGCAGCCGGAGGTCGTGCTTCGCGATCACCGAGCCCGGTGCCGGCTCCGACGCGCGCGCCATCCGCACCAGCGCCCGCCGAGAGGGCGACGAGTGGGTCATCAACGGCGAGAAGACCTTCATCACCGGCGGGAACGAGGCCGACTTCGTCATGGTCTTCGCCGTGACGGACAAGGAGAAGGGCGCCGACGGTGGCGTCACGTGCTTCCTCGTCGACCGCGAGCGAGGCTGGACGAGCACGCCCATCGACACGATGGGCGAGTGGGGACCGGCCGCACTCGTCTTCGACGACGTCCGCGTACCGCACTCCGCCATCCTCGGCGAGGAGGGCCGGGGCTTCGAGCTCGCGATGCGGTGGATCGGCAAGGGGCGGTACATGCTGCCCGCCCACGCCCTGGGGTCCTGCGAGCGCCTCGTCGAGATGGGGATGGACTGGGCCCGCAACCGCGTCACCTTCGGTCGGCCGATCGCCGAGCGTCAGGCCATCCAGTGGATGGTCGCCGACTCCGCCGTCGAGATCGAGGCCCTGCGGTGGCTGGTGCTGACCGCCGCCTGGCAGGTCGACCGCGGTCTCGACTCGCGCCAGTCACAGTCGATGGCCAAGCTCTTCGGCGGGGTCAAGGCCAACGAGATCGTCGACCGCGTGCTCCAGATGCACGGTGGGATGGGCTACACGCGAGAGCTGCCCGTCGAGCGCTGGTACCGCGAGCTGCGCCTGCTGCGCATCTACGAGGGCACCGACGAGATCCAGCGGCGCACCATCGCCCGGAACCTGCTCAAGGGCCACGTGTCGGTGCGCGGGCACCTGGGTTGAGGCGAAGTCCCTCCCCGGCGCGGCGGCATACGCCCTGGGTGACCGTTCCCGTGCGCCCGGCCGGGGGAGCATGCTGAGGGGATGGCAGGCCCACCCGCAGCCGCGAAGCAGTTCAACAAGGTCGCCGTCCGGCTCGCCGGGCACCGCATCTTCCCGATCTGGGCGGTGCTGCGCCACCGGGGGCGGTCGACCGGCAAGGACTACGCCACGCCGATCGCCGTCATCCCCACCCCCACGGCGTTCATCATCGCCCTGCCGTGGGGGCGCCGCACCGACTGGGTCCGCAACGTCCGTGCCGCGGGCGGCTGCACCGTCCGGTGGAAGGGACGCGAGTTCACGTGCACCGAGCCCACGTTCGTCGACAAGAGCGTCGCCATGGCCGCAGCGAACGGACTGACGAGGCGCGCCATCGACGCACGGGACATGCCCGGGGGCTTCCTCCGACTCACCCGCACCCCCGTTCCCGAGCACTCGGCGATGCAGTCCGGCTGGTGACGTGCGGAGACCCGCCTTCAACGACACGGGGTCGCGAAAAGTCCCTTTTGCCCGTTTGGTTCCCCGTCTGGGACATCATGACGGGATGAGGTGCGCGCAGATGGCTGCTGCTGACGTCCCGCGTCCGGGGACGGCGTCCGCGGCACGAGGTGCACGCCGGCCCTCCGTCGCCACGCGGTCGCGCGGAGCGGCTGGGTGAGCCGCCTCCTCGGCCGCACCCGATGGTCGGTGGCCGCGGCTCTCGCGCTCGTCGGCGTGTTCGTGCTGGGCGCGACCGCCGTGCGCTTCGCTCCTCCCGGATCGAGCGTCGCCGTGTGGTGGCCGGCCGCCGGCTTGGCGGTGTCCTTCCTGCTCGCGACCGCACCCGGTCCACGCGCCTGGCTGTTCGTCCTCGGTGTCCTCGTCTCGAGTGCGGCCGCCAACGCCTACGGAGGGCGCCCGCCGCTCGTCGCGTTGTGCCTGGGGGTGGCCAACGCTGCCGAGGCGGCAGTCGTCTTCGGTCTGCTGACCCACGGCGGTCGACGGCCCACGCTCGCCTCCATGGACGACCTGTGGCGCCTGCTGGCCGCGACACTGGCTGGAGCACTCGTCTTCGCACTGCTCGCCGGCCTCACAGTGAGCATCGGGCTCGGTGGGCCGTTCCTCGCCACGGCGTCCGCCGTGACCGCCTCGCACGCCGCAGCCGTCCTCGTCTTCGCGCCGCTCGGCATCTCGGCCGGCACACGACGCGCGCGGAGCCCCGGTTTCGAGGACCTGGTCCAGTGGGTCGTCACCGTCGGCCTCACCGCCTGGGTCTTCCACACCGGCCAGACGCTCCCGCTGGCCTTCCTGCCCATCCCGCTCCTCGTCTGGGGCGCCCTGCGCCTCGGGCTGCGCACCGTCGCCCTCCAGCTGCTCGTCGTCGGGGTCCTGGCGGTGACGCTGACCAGCTTCGGCGGGGGCCCCTTCGCCGCGGCGGCTCGCGTCGTCGGCATCCTCCCGGAGACGGTCGGTGCGCTCACCCAGGCGTTCCTCGCGACGGCAGCCGTCACTGCCCTCTCGCTCGCGGTCGCGTCGACGCAGCGTCGCACGGCCCTCGGCGACCTCCGCGGCGAGGTCGAGCTCAGCGGCGTCGTGCTCGACACTGCGGCCAGTGCCATCATCGTCCTCGACCGGTCCGGGCTCATCGCCCGCCTCAACGCGACCGCAGCGCGCCTGCTCGGTGCGCCCGAGGACGAGCTCGTGGGTCGCCCGGCCGCGGACGTCTTCCCGGTCAACGACCACGATGAGGTGTCCGACCTGATGTCCGACATCGCCGAGGGCACCGCGGCGCTGCACGAGGAGCAGGACTGGCGCGTCGAGGGACTCGGCCTGCGCCACATCGTGTGGACCAACGCCTACCTCAGGGATGACGACGGCCACCGCACCCACCTGGTCAAGACCGGCGTCGACGTCACCGACGAGCGCGCGGCCCGAACCTTCGTCGAGGCCGTCCTCGAGGCCGCCACGGCGACACCCATCATCGGCACCGACCTCGTCGGCGGCATCACCCTTTTCAACCGTGGTGCAGAGAACGTGCTCGGCTGGCAGGCGGCAGAGGTCGTCGGCCGACGAGACTGGTCCCTGCTGCACGACCCCGTCCAGATCGACCGTCGCGCCGACGAGCTCGGCGTCGAGTCCGGCTTCGACGTGCTCGTCCACCGCGTCCGGGAGGGCGCGGCGACCGAGACCCGTGACTGGACGTACGTCCGCAAGGACGGGATGCGCCGCACGGTGTCCCTGACGATGAGCGGAATCCGCGACGAGGGAGGGCAGCTCACCGGCTACCTCGGCGTCGCGGAGGACGTGACCCGGCGGCGGCAGGTCGAGGTCACCCTGCAGGTCGCCCTGGACCGGGAGCGTCAGGCGGTCGAGGAGCTCACGCAGCTCGACCGGACCAAGTCCGACTTCGTCTCGGCCATCAGCCACGAGCTGCGCACGCCGCTCGCCAGCGTCCTCGGCTACACCGAGATGCTCGAGGACGGGGCCGCCGGTGCGCTCACCGACCGCCAGCTCGAGCTCGTCGCCCGCGTCGACCGCAACGGCCGTCGACTGCTGTCGCTCATCGAGGACCTGCTGCTCAACTCACGCATCGAGGCCGGTCGCCTCGAGCTCGACCCGCGCCGCTGCGACCTGTCCGACGTCGTCACGAGCGCGTGGACGTCGGTCGAGTCGGTCACCGCACAGCGCGACCTCGTGCGCGAGCTCGAGGTGTCGCCGCGGCCGCTGTGGGTCGAGGGTGACCCCGCCGCACTCGAGCTGATGGTCACCAACCTGCTCTCGAACGCCGTGAAGTTCACGCCGGACGGCGGCCGGGTGGCGCTCGCCGCGCACCACGACGACCGGCGCCCGGACACGGTGCGCCTCGTCGTCTCCGACACGGGAATGGGCATCCCGCCCGCCGACCACGAACGCGTCTTCGCGCGCTTCTTCCGCTCGAGCGCGGCCAACGAACGAGCCATCCAGGGCTCCGGCCTCGGGCTGTCGATCGTGCGTGCCATCGCCGAGGGGCACGGCGGGTCGGTGTCGCTCGACTCGACGCCGGAAGAGGGATCGACCTTCACCGTGTGCCTTCCCGTCTCCACTTCGACGGGCCCTCCGACTCCTCATGCATCTCAGGACATATCGTGACGATCGGGACGATGGCCGGCGGTCCCGATCCAGGCGTAGGACGGGGACAAGGGGACAGGGTGCGCGACGGCGTGGTGTGGGAGGTGCTGGCGCTTCGCCGGCTCACGGAGCTGATGAACCGGGTCAGTGCTCAGGACGACCTGTCGAGCCTCTTCGACATGGTCGTCGACGGCGCGGCCGACGTCGTAGGCTTCAAGGTCGCCGCGATCAGCGTCGTCGTCCCCTCGGGCGACGTCGAGGTCGTGGCCGTCGCCGGGGACGACGACGCGCGCAGCGAGCTGCTCGGGCGGCGGACCGCCCAGGCGATCCTCGAGGGGGAGTTCGCGGTGGCCGAGCACTGGGGAAGCCTGCGCTTCGTCCCGGCCGGTGGGCTGCCCGACGAGTCGGCGGAGGGCTGGGTCTCCTCGGACTGGACGGCGCCGACGCCTGCTGGTGACCCCGACGCATGGAACCCCGAGGACACACTCATCGCGCCGTTCTTCGACGCCGTCGGTGAGCTGCTCGGCTTCCTCTCGGTCGACCTTCCGCTCAGTGGTCGACGTCCCGACGCGACGCAACGGGCCGTGCTCGAGCTCTTCGCCAACCAGACGGGCATCGCGATCTCGGCCGCCCGACAGCGCCACGCCCTCTCGGAGCGGGTCCGACTCGGCGAGGCCGTGCAGACGGTGGCCCGCATCGCCCAGGAGGACCTCGACCCGGCCAAGGTGGTCGACGCCGCAGCGGTGCCGATCTCGGCAGGGCTTGCCTCGGCAGGCCTGTGGCTGCGGGCGTTCGCGGGCGAGGACGACGACGAGCGCGAGAGCGTGTCGGCGCGCAGCGGTGGACCCGTGCGCACCCCGGTGTCCCTGGTGGCCGTCGCACGGCGGGTCGCGGCGCGCTGCTGGCAGGCCGGCGTCGTCGCGGTCATCGGTCACGACCACGAGGAGCCGGTGCCGCTCTGGGCTGCCGAGGACGTCGCGCAGGTGCGCGCCTTCCTCGACGACGCCGGTGCGCGATCGATGCTCGTCGCGCCGATGGGCTCGGGGTCGAGCTGCTTCGGCTACATCGCGTGCACCCGCGCGCCCGGCGACCCGGACTGGACCGACGCCGAGGCGCAGGCGGCGCTCGAGATGGGACGTGACCTCGGCCGGGCCATCCGCAACGCCCGGTTGTATGCCGTCGAGCGGCGTGTCGCAGCCGAGCTGCGTGAGGCGGATCGGAGCAAGACCCAGCTCTTCTCCACCGTGTCGCACGAGCTGAAGAACCCGCTCGCCTCGATCGTCGGGCACGTGGAGCTGCTGCGGCAGGAGCCCGACGGCGACCGCGAGTGGTCGCTCGGAGTCATCGAGCGCAACACGGAGCGGCTGCAGAGCCTCGTCGACGACCTGTTGACGCTCTCGCGGGTCAGTGATCCCGACCGGGCCATGCCCGAGGCCGACGTCGACCTCGGTGAGGTGTCGCGCGAGGTCGTCGACATGTTCCGTCCGCGGGCAGACACGCAGCAGGTCAGCCTGACCTTCGACCTGCAGGGGAAGCTGCCGCTCGTCCGGGGCAGCGCCGGTGACCTCGAACGTGTCGTGCAGAACCTCGTGAGCAACGCCGTGAAGTTCACCCCCGCCGGCGGCAACGTGGCGGTCTCGGTCGCGAGCCGTCGCGACCGGGTCGTCCTCGAGTGCACCGATGACGGCCTGGGCATCTCGTCGGAGGACCAGGCAGGTCTCTTCACCGAGTTCTTCCGCGGGACGAACCCGCAGAGCCTCCGGGTGCCGGGCACGGGCCTGGGTCTGAGCATCGCCCAGCGCGTCGTCAGCCGGCACGGTGGACGGATCGACGTCGACTCCGAGCTGGGTCGGGGGACGAGCGTCAGGCTCCTGCTGCCGGCGCTGTGACTTCAGGGGTGTCGGGGGCGGGACCCAGAGCCCCGGGATCGGTCGGCGGGGCGGCGGTTCGTCCGGCTGACAACGCGACGAGCAGGGCCACGGCGGCGACGGCCACGAGCAGGAGGGTCCACCCGGTGCCGAGGTCGCCGGCGAAGACGACGACGAGCACACAGACGACGGCCACCCCGACCGCGACCGGGAGGGCGAGAGGCGTGCCGGCGGCGCGGTCCACGCCACCGCGCGCACCGTTCCAGCCCGCCACGCCCAGGGCGCGCACCCGACGGGCGCCGCGCGACGGTCCGACCACGAGGGCGACGAGCACGAGCACCAGGGACAGGACGACGACGACACGCAGCAGCTGGCGCAGGCCCTGGGTGACGGTGTCGACGATGGCGATGGCGGCCGCGGACGCGTCGGGCTGCACACCGGTCGCCAGCCGGGACCGCGCGAAGGAGAGCCCCAGCACCACCACGACGCAGGCGACCGCGATACCGAGCCCCACGCGTACGAGTGCTCGTCGCCGGTCGCGAGCCATCGCCAGCCCGCCGGCGAGGAGCAGGAGCGCCAGGATCGGTAGGACGACCCCACCGATGCGCAGGGCGTTGTAGGCCGTTTGCGCGCTCTTGAGGTCGGCGCTCTGGAACAGCGGCACCGACACGGTGATCGGCGGCAGCTTGTCGACGAGGGGGACTCCGGCGGCGACGAGCCGTTGCTCGATGGGCGCGACGAGGTTGCCGATGTCGATGTCGACTGTCGTGCCGTCGTCGACGAGGACACCCTCGGACGAGCCCGAGAGGAGAGCCACGACCTGCGCCTGTGCGATCCGGTTGGCGGCGACCCAGGCCGCGGCGAACTGGTCGCTCGCCACCACCGCTGTCACGATCCGTCCAACGACCTGCTCGACCTCGGCCGCGAGCGGCGCGGCGAGGAGCCCGAGTGCCTTGGCGGCGGCGGGCAGACCCCGGGTCTCGAGTGCGTCCAGGGCGCGTTCGACGAGGTGCTGGTCACTGATCGCGGTCACGACACGCGCGGTGGCGCGCTCCTCGACGAGGGTCGTGACGGCCGGGTCCGTGGCGAGGGGCGCGACCGTCGAGACCCAGGTGTCGGTGTCGGTGACCGTGGTGCGCAGCCACGTCGCGGTCACCCCGACCGGGACGAGAACGATGCCGAGGACGAGGAGCACGGCTGCCAGAGCCGAGCGCAACCGTGCGGGCATGTCGACCTCCAGCGTGTCGCGGATGCAGGCGACGGGCCTGCTCACCGAGCGTCCCGCGGCCTCGATGCCGCACGCATCCCCCGATGTGGGTGAGCCTCAGGAGGCGTGCGTCTTGCGCGGGCTGGCCAGCGGGGGCGTCATCGCTCGCCCACGCATCAGGAGGAGGCCGCCGACGACGATGCAGACGACCTCCGCGACGGCGGCCGTCCAGACGGACAGGCCCGCCCACTCGGTGTGCACGCCGAGCAGCCCGACGGTGGACGCGATGATGAAAGCCCCGAGGGTCGCGGCCCCGAAGCCGGCGGTGAGGAAGGCCGGTATCCAGTGCTCCCAGCGGAGCAGCAGGACGGCGATGACCACGCCGGCCACGACGTTCATGAGGAACATCGGCCCCACGCTCTGGTTCTTCACCCCGTCGAACCACAGGTAGAGATGCACGCCGGCGGAGACGAGCAACGCCACCGCACCCACGCCTCGGAGTCTCATGATGCGCTCCTGTCGTCCCGGTCGCGCCTCGGCGTCCCGTTGGCGCCGCGGTGTTGGACTCGCTCTCCCTGAAGACGCCCCGGCGTGACCGGTGGTTCAGCCGTTCGTGCCGGGGCCGTAGGCCGTGAGGAACCGGTCGCGGAAGCGGTCCATCGGCCAGACCGGAGCCGTCGGTCCGGGCCGCAGGCCGTCGTGCCAGCCCCAGGCGTTGATGCGGTCGAGGACCGCCCGGTCGCGCGAGACGACGGTCACGGGCACGTCGTGTCCGGCGTGGTCGCCGGAGACGACACTCACCGGCTGGTGGTCGCCGAGGACGACGGCGACGAGGTCGTCGTCGTGGGTCGCCCGCAGGAACGACACGACGGAGTCGATGGAGTACGCGACGGTCTGGCCGTAGGCCGTCCTCACCCGGGCCGGACTGCTCCACACGACCGCGCGCGGCAGGGCCTTGCCTGCCTGGGCTCCGAAGACGGAGCCGTCGCCGATCGCGGCCCAGTCGACGAGCTCGGGCAGCGGGGCCCACGGCACGTGGCTCGTGACGAGGTCGATCTCGGCCATGACCGGTGGTCGAGCACGCGTCGGCCGGCGCTCGAGCTCCAGACGGTTGAAGGCGGACAGCGTGTACTGGTCCGGCATCGGGGCGTAGCCGAAGCCGGGACCGGCGTAGCCCAGGGTGCGGGCGTCGTAGACCTCGTCGTAGCCGTAGAACGCCTGCCCCTCGGGCCAGTCGCGGCGGTTGGCCGGGATGACGTCGACGGTGCGCCACCCGGCCCGGGAGAAGGCACCGGCCAGCGTGAGGCGTCGGCTCGCGGACGAGGCGGTGTCGAGCAGCTGGTCGTAGCGCTGCTCACTGCTCACCCAGAGGCCGGACTGGAGCGTCGAGTGTGCCAGCCAGCTGATCCCGCCAAAGGTCGGGGACGTGAGCCACGCGCTGCGGGTTGTGAAGCCGGCCGCGCGCAACCCCGTCGTTCCGGTGGCGAGCGACCTTGCGACGTCAGGGCTCTCGTCGACGGCCACCCTGCCGTAGCTCTCGACGAAGATGACGACCACGTCCTTGCCGCGCAGCGCGGTCAGCAGGTCGGCCGGGGCGGTGTCGCGGAACGGGTCGACGGCGATCTGCCCGGCGAAGACCCCCTGGTCGTGCAGGCCGTCGCGTACGGACGTGGCCTCCCGGGTGGCCAGCGCCAGGGTGCTCGACGAGGCCGTGGGCAGGTCGACCGACGCGCCGAGCCCGAGCGAGGCGCAGACCACCCAGACGAGCGTCGCGGCCACGAGGGCGCGCAGCGCACCCGTGCGGTGCCGGTCGACGAGCCGTCCGACCCGTCGCACGGCCAGCGGGGTGAGGACGAGGAGCCCTGACAGGAGCAGTCCCGCTGCGACGACGGCCAGCACCGCTGTGACCTGACCGACCGAGTCGCCGAGCAGCCCCGTGGCGGACCCGGCGTAGCGCCAGTCGGTGAGCGGGTTGAACGGTCGGTACAGGGTCGTGAGGAAGGCCGCGTCGAGGATGCGCACGACGAGGAGCACCCCCAGCAGCAGACCGAAGAGGATCGCGAACCACCGTGCAGCGGCCCCGCGGAGGAGGAGCAGCCCGGCGACGAGGAGCAGGCCCTCGACCGGGAGCCGGAGGAGCGCGACCGCCGTCGGGGACCACCCGAGCAGGGGGCCGGGAGCCACCAGCGCGACCCACACGAGCAGGACGGCGAGCGCCGAGACGGCGAGTCCGGAAGCCCGGCGCAGCGAGACGGGACGCCTCCGCATCGTCACGGCCGCACGCGCGCGTCGACGGAGCGCGGCTGGACGTCCGACCAGGAGGAGGGGGGCTCGACGTCCGGAGCCGGCGGCGACAGCCTGCGCAGCGTCGACACCTCCGTGCCGAAGGAGACGACGAGCAGGCCCAGCCCGGTGCCCACGGCGATGACGGTGACCGGGGTGGGCACGACGCCGGCCACGGCCACCGTGAGCACGATGCCCTGGTATGCCGCGACGACCTTGCGCCACAGCCGGGCCGGGACCTGTCCGCGCATCCACGGTGCCCACCGCCCCACGAGAGCGACGAGCAGCAGGAGGTAGCGGGCGGCCCCGATGCCGAGAACCCACCACCCGACGTCGCGTGCGACGAGAACGCTGAGGACGAGAATGAGGAAGGCGTCGGTCTCCATGTCGAAGCGCGCGCCGAGGGGGTGGACGGTCCCGGTGCGGCGCGCGACCCGGCCGTCGACGGCATCGAGGACGAGAGCGACCGAGGCCAGCGCGACGAGGACGCCGGTGGGCTGGGGGACCCCCGCGCGAGAGGCGAGGGCGTCGGCGACGAGGGCCGCGACGCCGCAGGCGAGCACCGACCGCATCAGGGTGACGTGGTCGGCCGGCAGGAGGTGACGGCGCGACGAGCGGACGAGCCCGGCGCCGAGCGCCACGCACAGCGCCACCCCGCAGACGAGTCCGACGGCCCAGCCGGCCCTGCCCAGTTGGACGCCCTGGTCCAGGGCGGCCAGCAGGGCCAGCACACCGACGAGCCCGGCACGTGGGCCGGGAGGGATCACCTGACGCACGCGCCTCCACCTCACCGAAAGGGTTCGACCCAAGGACGCCGTCGTTGCCGCCGGAGTTCACGGGCCCGGCCCTAGTCTGGTCCCGTGTCCACCGATGCGCGGGCGTTCTGGGTGGTCGAGCCCGGCAGGGGCGAGATCCGGCCGGTCAGCGTGCCCGACCCCCGGCCGGGTGAGGTGCTCGTGCGGGCGCTGTACTCGGGCGTGAGCCGCGGCACGGAAACGATCGTCTTCCGCGGGGCCGTCCCCGAGGACCAGCACGCCGTCATGCGTGCCCCGCACCAGGAGGGGGACTTCCCCGGTCCGGTCAAGTACGGCTACCTCGGTGTCGGCGTCGTCGAGGAAGGACCGGTGGAGCTCGTCGGACGGACGGTCTTCTGCCTGCACCCGCACCAGACGGCATACGTCGTCCCCGTCGAGTCGGTGGTCGTCGTCCCCGACGACGTACCGGCGCGACGGGCGGTGCTCGCCGGCACGGTCGAGACGGCCGTCAACGCGCTCTGGGACGTCGGCCCCCGGGTCGGTGACCGGGTCGCCGTCGTGGGGGCGGGAATGGTCGGGTGCTGCGTCGCGCGACTGCTCGCCGGGATCCCCGGCTGCCGGGTCACCCTCGTGGACGTGGACGCAGCCCGGGCGGCAGTGGCCGCCGGGCTCGGCGTCGCCTTCGCCCGGCCCGACGACCTGTCCCTGGCGCGGGGCGACCACGACCTCGTCGTCCACACGAGCGCGACCGGCGCCGGCCTCCAGCTCTCGCTCGACCTGCTCGCGCCGGAGGCGACGGTGCTCGACCTCAGCTGGTACGGCGACTCGCGGGTCCAGCTGTCGCTCGGTGGGTCGTTCCACTCCTCGCGTCTGCGCATCCGTGCCAGTCAGGTGGGTTCGGTTGCTGCAGCGAGGCGCTCGCGGTACACCCACGCCCAGCGGCTCGCCCTCGCGATCGACCTGCTGCGTGACCCGTCCTTCGACGCCCTGCTCAGCGGCGACTCGTCGTTCGAGGAGCTGCCCGACGTCATGCCGCGGCTCGCGGACGGCTCCCTGCCGGCCATCTGCCACACCATCACCTACCGACTGACCGACTGAAGCGAGGAGCCGATGTTCAGCGTGACCGTCCGGGACCACATGATGGTCGCGCACAGCTTCACCGGGGAGGTCTTCGGGCCGGCCCAGCGGCTGCACGGAGCGACGTTCGTCGTCGACGTCACCTTCCGCGGGCCGGAGCTCGACGGCGACGACATCCTCGTCGACATCGGACTCGCCACCCGGCACGTCCACGAGGTCGTCGGCGCCCTCAGCTACCGCAACCTCGACGACGACCCCGCCTTCACCGGGGTCAACACTTCGACCGAGGTGCTGGCTCGCACGGTCGCGGACCGCATAGCCGACCTCGTCCGCGCGGGCGAGCTCGGGAACGCGATCGACCGCATCACGGCCCTGACCGTGACGCTCCACGAGTCGCACGTCGCCTGGGCCAGCTACGAGTGCAACGTCTGAGCGAGGTCCATGCCGTCGTCCCCGCCGGCATCGACGACCCGTCGCTCCGGAGCGGGGGCAACGCGTATGACCGGCGGGTCCTCGACGGGTTGCGGGCGGCAGGATGGGAGGTGACCGAGCACGCGGTGGGCGGGTCCTGGCCCCGACCGGACGCAGCGGCACTGGGGCGGCTGGCGGAGGTGGTCGCCGCGGTGCCCCCCGGTGGACTGCTCCTCGTCGACGGTCTCATCGCCTCCGCTGCCGAGGACGTCCTCGTGCCCGCCGCGGACCGCCTGCGTCTCGTCGTCCTCGTCCACCTGCCGCTCGGACTGACCGATCCCGTCGCCGCCGTCGCAGAGGGCCGCGTCCTCCGGGCGGCCTCCGCCGTCATCACGACGAGCCGGTGGACCCGTGGCGTGCTGCTCGACGCGTACGCCCTCCCGCACGAGGTCATCGGCGTCGCATCCCCTGGCGCCGACCGCGCTGGGCGGTCCGCGCACACGGCGGACGGGGGTCGGCTGCTGAGCGTGGCGGCGGTGGCCGCCCACAAGGGGCACGGCGACCTCGCCGATGCGCTGGCGCTCGTGTCCGAGCTGGCGTGGTCGTGCGTCCTGGCCGGATCACTGACCCGTGAGCCAGAGGTCGTGGAGCGGCTGCGCAGGCGGCTCTCGGAGTCGGGGCTCGCCGACCGAGTGCAGCTGGTCGGCGCCCTCGACGGTGCCGCCCTCGAGCGCGCGTATGCCGCCGACCTTCTCGTGCTGCCCTCGCACGTCGAGACGTACGGGATGGTCGTGACCGAGGCGCTCGCCCGCGGCATCCCGGTCCTCGCGACGGACGTCGGTGGTGTCGCCGAGGCGCTGGGAGAGACCGACGAGGGCCGTCCCGGCCTGCTCGTGCCCGCCGGTCGCCCCGACGCGCTGGCAGGCGCCCTCCGATCTTGGCTGACCGACGGTGAGCTGCGCGAGGAGCTGCGTCGGCGTGCGCTGCAGCGGCGGGAGGCGCTCTCGCCGTGGTCGGTGACCGCCAGCGAGGTCTCGGCCGTGCTCGCCGGGGTGCCGGGTGGCTGAACCCGATGGCCGCGTCGGACGTCGTCACCATCAGCGGTCCTCGCAGAAAGGGCGGAGGAGATGCACCCCGACAGGTCGTGGCTGCGCCCCCTCGGGGGGCTCGTGATCCTCGGCGTGCTCGTCTGGCGCGTCGGTGCCGGCGCCTTCGTCGACGCCCTGCGGCACGTCGACGCGCGGTCGGTCGCGATGGCGGCCGCGATCGCCCTGGTGACCACCGTGTGCGGGGCATGGCGATGGCTGCTCGTGGCCAGGGGCCTCGGCACCGAGCTGTCGCTGCGCTCGGCCGTCGCCGAGTGCTACCGGTCGCAGTTCCTCAACGTGACCCTGCCCGGCGGGGTGCTCGGTGACGTGCACCGGGGGGTGCGACACGGTCGCGACGGTGGCGACCTCGGGCGCGGCCTGCGGTCCGTCGTCTGGGAGAGGTCGGCGGGACAGGTCGTGCTGTTCGCCATCACGCTGGGCGCCGTGCTGGTCCTGCCCTCACCGGCGTCGTCGTTGCCGTGGGCCGAGACGGTTCTCCCGGCAGCGCTCCTCGCCTCGGGGGCCGTTGCGGTGGCAGCCGTTCTCGCCGTGCTGGCGGTGCGCTCGGGCCGGCTGCGGGAGAGCGCCCTGCCCGTGCGTGTCGCACGGGGCGCGGTGGCCGACGTGCGCGCCGGGCTGCTGGGGCGGCATACGTGGCCGGGGGTCGTCGCGGTCTCCTCGGTCGCCGTCAGCGGGCACGTGGCGACGTTCGTCCTCGCGGCCAGGAGCGCAGGAGTCACGGCGTCGGTGAGCTCGCTGGTGCCGCTCGCGCTCGTCGTGCTCGTGGCGATGGCCTTGCCGCTCAACATCGCCGGATGGGGTCCTCGTGAAGGGGCGGCGGCCTGGGTGTTCGGACTTGCGGGACTCGGTGCCGCCGGGGGAGTCGGTACCGCCGTCGTCTACGGCATCATGGCGTTCGTCGCCGCCCTGCCGGGTGCAGCACTGCTCGTCGTGTCGCGGCGCGAGAGGGCGCGGACCCAGCCCGTGCTCGCGACCGAAGGAGCCGCCGGTGCCTGACCGCCCCTACACCCTGCTCAGCTGTGGCATGTCGATCGACGGTTACCTCAGTGCCGGCACCTCGACCCGTCTCATGCTGTCCAACGATGCCGACTTCGACCGGGTCGATGCCGAGCGGGCTGCGAGCGACGCGATCCTCGTGGGCGCCAGCACGATCCGCCACGACAACCCCCGCCTGCTCGTCCGGTCTCCCGAGCGCCGCGCGGCCAGGGTGGCTCGCGGGCTCGCCCCGTCGCCGACGAAGGTGACGGTCACGAGGCACGGCGAGCTCGACTCTGCGGCCAGCTTCTTCGCGGCCGACGGTGCCGACAAGATCGTCTACTGCCCGAGCGACGTCGTGCCCCAGGCGCGGTCTCGTCTCGGTGCGGCTGCCGCCGTGGTGGATGCGGGACGTCCGGCGACGATGCGCCGCGTCTGCGAGGACCTCGGCGAACGGGGCATGCAGCGGCTCATGGTCGAGGGGGGTGGCACCGTGCACACGCAGCTGCTCACCGCCGACCTCGCCGACGAGCTCCAGCTGGTCGTGGCTCCCTTCTTCGTCGGTGACTCGGGCGCGTGCCGGTTCGTCGGGGACGGGCGGTACCCGTGGAACCCCGGCCGCCGCGCGAGGCTCGCCGAGGTGCGGCAGATCGGTGACGTGGTGCTCCTGAGGTATGCGTTGTCGCCACGTTTCCGGGAGAGCGCATGACGTCCGCGACGCCGTCGGCACAGGGGGCCGCAGCGCCGGGTCCGGCGCGGATCCGCACGCACGTGCTCGTGCCGATCGCGTTCGCCGACGGTTTCGAGACGACCGCGCGCATCTTCACCTTCGAGGGCCTGGCCGACGGTCGCGAGCACCTCGCCCTGGGCCTCGGCGACCGAGTCGGTGCGCCTGGGCCAGGGGCCCGCCATCGGGACCCGACGCCCACCCGGCTGCACAGCGAGTGCCTGACCGGCGACGTGTTCGGCAGCCGGCGCTGTGACTGCGGCGCCCAGCTGCGCGAGTCGGTCGAGCGTCTCGACGCCTCCGGCGGCTTCCTGCTCTACCTGCGGCAGGAGGGGCGGGGCATCGGGCTCTACCCCAAGCTCGACGCCTACGTGCTCCAGGACGCCGGGCTCGACACGTACGAGGCGAACGTCGCTCTCGGCTACGGCGAGGACGAGCGCGACTACACCGTCGCGGCCCAGATGCTGGTGGCGCTGGGCATCAGCAGGGTCGCCCTGCTCAGCAACAACCCCGACAAGGCCCGGCAGCTGCGTGCGCTCGGGGTGACGGTGACCCGTCGCATTCCGACCGGGGTCCACCTGTCCGACGCGAACGCCCACTACCTGGCCACGAAGATGGTGCGCGGTGCGCACACCATCGACCTGCCGGTGGAAGGGCGTCGCGGCACTGCGTGAGGCGCAGCCCCTACCTTCGCTCACAGACCGGCGGAAGGGCCGAGCAGGGTCAGCTCGGCCGTGAGCGCCCGATGGTCCGACACCGGCAGCGGCACGGCTTCCCCGCCATCGGACCGCACCGGGCCCCGGAGGCGGATGTGGTCGATCTGCTGCCGCGGCGCGTCGGTCGGATACGTCGTCGCCTCCACCGCCGCGCGCATGCCGGTGATGCGGGCGGTGCGGTCCGGCTCCATGTTGAGGTCGCCCATGAGCACGACGGCGCCCGAGTCGTCGGCGATGTCCGACATGAGCCGGCGCAGCTGGCGCCCGTTCCACCAGTCGATGAACGACAGGTGGGTGTTGACCACGGTGACCGGCCCCTCGGGCGACTCCACGTCTGCCACCACGGCGACACGAGGTTCGTCGCGCACGAGCTCCGGCCGACGGCGGCCCGAGAAGCGCATGGGTACCGGGACAGGCACCGGGGCGAGCCGCACGATCCGCCAGCCGTGCACGGGAAAGCGTGAGAGCAGCGCGATCCCGTACGCCGCTGCGTCCGGCTGCTCCTCACCGGTGGCAGCCACCCAGGTGGCGCCCGCTCCTCCGGACAATGCCGCGACGAACCGGTGCTCCGGTGCGTCCATCGCCTCGGCGGCGATGGCGGTCAGATCCGCGTGGTCGGACCGGTGCTGGTTGCGGTCCACCTCCTGCATGGCCAGCACGTCCGCGTCGAGCTGCCGGATCGCCCGGCGGAAGCCGTCGAGGTCGACGTGCTGGTCGGTCGGGACCCGCCCGTTGAGGATGTTGAAGGTCGCCACTCTCATGACTGGTCCCTACCCGGCCCGCGGTGCGCCGTGCACGCGCCCGCCCGGGGGCCGTCGTCGTCGGCTGCCGCCCACAACGCCGGGCGGGCGAGTGTGGGTAAACAGAACGCATGGGAGTTGACGATGCGCCCGATCTGCGGGAGGCCCTCAAGACGGTGGCCGTGGCCCTCAAGGGAAGCGGGGTGCCCTTCGCGTTGATGGGCGGGTATGCCGCGTGGGCCCGCGGAGGGCCGGAGCCCGAGCACGACGTCGACTTCCTCGTCGCCGAGCAGGACGCCGACCACGTCGCGCAGTTCCTCGCCGACCAGGGCCTCGACGTGGTGCAGCCGCCGGAGGACTGGCTCTTCAAGGTCTTCACCGGTGGCGCGATGGTCGACGTCATCCACGGCCCCGTGGGTGCGGACGCCGAGCGCAGCGACGTGGAACGCGCCACGACGATGCAGGTGCTGTCGGTCGAGATGCCGGTGCTCGAGGCGACGGAGCTCGTCGTCCACAAGCTGGCCTCCCTCGACGAGCACTACTGCGACCTCGCAGCGGTGCTCCCCGTGCTGCGTGCCCTCCGCGAGCAGGTCGACTGGGAGCGTGTGGAGCGGGAGACGGCCGGCAACGACTTTGCGGCCGCTGTGCTCTTCCTCTCGCGCCGCCTCGGCATCGTCGAGGACCGGTCCGATACGGACCCGGCGGCGCGTCCGGTCGCGGCCGGGCGGTAGGGCTGGACAGAGCTGGACGGTGGGGTCTCGACGGTGGGGGCCTGGGCGGTAGGTAGCTGACCGCAGGGCACAGCCCATCCCGACCCGCGGGGTGGCGCACCTGCGCCATGGCGCATGTCCGCCGCTTTCATGTCCTTCCGGACGAACCGGCCTCTCGGGCACTGTGGCTCGCGACGCCGGAGTCGAACCCGGTGTCTCCCCCCACGCAGCGTGACCCGAACAGCGGGCTCGCGCGCCACTTTCCGGAGGACCAGCATGCGCCCCATCTGGCGTAACACCCTAGGGGCGGCGACGGTAGCCATCGTCGCCGCTACCGCGGCCGCCCCGACCTCGGCCTTCGGCCAGGACTCAGGTGCCCCACCGCGGCCCATCGTCGGATCGTCCGCTGCGCAAGCGGCCAACGGCGCGCCCAAGACGGTCACCCTCATCACGGGCGACAAGGTCCTGGTCACCGGGGCGGGCACGAACTCGCCGATCGCGACCGTGCTGCCGCGCGAGGACGGCACCGTGCCGTCCGCCGAGACGCGTCGGGTCGGCAAGGACGTCTACGTCTATCCGGCCGATGCCGCGGACGCCCTGGCTTCGGGCAAGGTGGACGAGGAGCTCTTCAACGTGACCGGGCTCGTCGCCATGGGCTACGACGACGCGAGCACCGACAGCGTGCCGGTCATCGCCCGCTACTCCTCGGACCTCAGCCGGGCTCGTTCCGCCCCCGCCACGCCGAAGGGTGCGGCCAAGGGCCAGACCCTGCACTCGATCGACGGCATCGCGCTCAAGGCCGGCAAGGCGCAGGCCGCTGCGTTCTTCGCCGACGCGACGGACCAGTCCACCGCGGCAGGGGCGAAGATCGAGAAGATCTGGCTCGATGCCAAGGCGTACGCCACCCTCGACCAGTCGACGAAACAGGTCAACGCCGACAAGGCCTGGGCCGAGGGCTTCAAGGGTGCCGGCACGAAGGTCGCCGTCCTCGACACCGGCGCCGACGCCGAGCACCCCGACCTGCTGGGTCGGATCGCGGCCTCGAAGGACTTCACCGGCTCCGCGGGCGGGGCTCTGAGCGATGTGCACGGCCACGGCACGCACACGGCCTCCACGGTCGGCGGCTCCGGAGCCGCGAGCGGAGGGGCCAAGAAGGGTGTCGCCCCCGAGACGCAGCTGCTCATCGGCAAGGTGCTCGGTGACAACGGCGGTGGTTCCGACTCGATGATCATCGGTGGCATGGAGTGGGCGGTCGCGCAGGGCGCCGACGTCATCTCCATGAGCCTCGGCAGCAACGGGGCGCCTGCCGCCTGCAACGACCCCATGTCGTCTGCGGCCCAGGCGCTCGCCACCACGAGCTCCAGCCTCTTCGTCATCGCCGCCGGCAACAGGGGCTCGGCCAACAACACGGTCTCGGCTCCCGGTTGCGCTCCCGGCGTGCTGACGATCGGCGCCGTGGACCGCCAGGACGTGCCGGCGTGGTTCTCCAGCCGCGGCCCCACCGCGGTCGACCACAACCTCAAGCCGGAGATGTCCGCACCCGGCGTCGGCATCTCCGCCGCACGCTCGGGCGGGCGCGGCGACGACGCGTACATGGCCATGTCGGGCACCTCCATGGCAACGCCACACGTCGCCGGGGCTGCCGCCATCGTCAAGCAGGCGCACCCCACGTGGACCGGGCAACAGCTCAAGGCAGCCCTCGTCTCCTCCGCGAAGTCGGACGTGCCCGGTGACGTTCGCGCCCAGGGCGCGGGACGTCTGGACGTGCTGGCTGCGGTCAAGGAGGCAGTGACGACCATGCCCGTGCAGGGCGGCACCTTCGCCTGGCCGCACACGAGCGAGCAGGTCACGACGGTCGACGTGCCCTACACCAACGTCTCCGACAAGGCGGTGACGCTCCAGCTGTCCATCGCCGGTGTCACCGGTGACGACGGCTCTGCCGTCAAGTCGGCGCCGGCGATCCTCGGAGCCTCGGTGGTGACCATCCCCGCGGGTGCCTCCGTCAAGGTGCCCCTGAAGGTCGACCCCACCGCGAGGCTGGCGGCCGCGCAGTACGGTGACGTCACCGGTCGCATCGTCGCCACCGGCGACGCGAAGGTGTCGACGCCCTTCTCGCTCTACGTCAGCCCCGAGACGGTGCAGCTCACGGTCCGGATGAAGGACCGCCTCGGCAACCCGGCCAACCTCGGCTCGAGCGTCGACGTGGTCAACATCGACTCCATCAAGGCCGAGCGCGCCTTCAACAACGGCGCCGCGGAGCAGACGTTCCAGGTGCGCCCCGGCACCTACTTCGTGTCGAGCTTCGTCAGGACGCCGGACCCCGCCTACCTGACGCCGAACACGCAAGGCTCGATCGCCTACTTCGGTCGTCCGGAGCTCAAGGTCACGGGCGACACGACCCTCGACTTCGATGCGACCAAGGCGCACCTGCTGTCGGTCAAGACCGACCGGCCCAGTGAGGCCAAGGCGTCCGTCCTCTCGTTCGCCCGCACCTGGGACGACACGTGGATCCACTCCGGCTCGCTCAGTGCGGGTGTGACGACGACCGCCGTGTATGCCGACGTGCAGGGCAACCCGCAGCAGGGCACGTGGGAGTTCGGTGACTGGTCGCGCCGCTACGCGCCTGCCGTGGAGTCCCTGTCGGTCGTCGGAGGACCGGTGCTGCACCCCATCGCGGCCCCGAACGCGGCGCCCGGTCTCGACGGTGTCGGGACGGCCGGCCTCGTCGACGGCGGCAACGGCTCGTTCTTCGACCCGGCTCGCGTGGGTGGCAAGGTCGTGCTCGTCAAGGTCAGCCCTGAAGGGATCTCCCCGTCGATGGTGAACCGGGCTCGCACCGCCGGCGTCAAGACGCTGCTCGCCTACGCTCCGGCGCCCGGCAAGTGGCTGCCCGTGGCCGGCTTCGCACCGCTCGCCGTGGGCACCTACTCCCTTCCCATGGCCGAGGGCGAGCAGCTCCAGGCGCTCCTTGCTGCCGCCCCTGGCGGTCAGCTGACCCTCTCCTGGACGGCGACGGCAAGCAGCCCGTACGTCTACAACCTCGGCTTCACCCAGTCGACCCCCCTGACCGACGACAAGACGTTCGTCGTGCAGGACAAGAAGCTCGGGCGCACGGAGGCGGACTACAAGGGCATGGGCGTCCACACCCCGCTCCTGGACTACGTCTACGCGGGACGGGCTGACGGTCTCGCCTTCGGTGTCTCCGCCTATGAGCCGGTCCACGTGGCGACCAAGCGCACCGAGTTCTACACCGACGGCGGCACGAAGTGGTTCCACTACCTCACCTCGAGCTTCCCCTTCGGAGAGGCGATGGCCGACGCGTGGCGCACGTACCCGGCCGGCAGCGTCCGCACCGACAGCTGGTACGGCGGCATCGTCGCCCCGGCCGCCATCAAGAACGACCAGGGCGTCGAGCAGCTGACAGCCGAGAGGCAGGGTGGGCTCATGGGCTTCGCCCCCCAGATGTGGGGTGACGACTTCGGGCACGTGGCCAACCCCGGCAGCTTCGGCGACGAGGGCAACCTCACGCTGCGCCGCAACGGCGAGGAGATCGGCTACAGCTACTACCCCAACGGCGTCTTCGAGGTGCCGGCCGAGGACTCGGCCTACGAGCTCGAGATGAACACCGGCAAGTACGGGGGTCCGGCGAGGCAGTGGGCGCGTTCGACCGAGGTCAAGACGACGTGGGGCTTCCGCTCCGCGCTCGACCCTGACACGTTCTCAGTCGGTCTCCCGCTGCTCTTCCCGCGGGTCACCCTGCCCGAGGCGGGCAGCAAGACCCTCGCGGCCTCGGCCGGGCAGGTGCTGCCGATCCGGGTGACCGGTCACGGTGGCTACACGCCGGGTGCCATCGCCGTTGCCAAGTTCGCCTACTCCTACGACGGCGGCAGGACGTGGACCGATGCTGTTGTCTCGGGCAACGGTGGTGCGTGGGCCGCGACGGTCGACCACACCGGCGCGAGCGGCAAGACCGTGGACACCCGCGTCCAGGTGACCGACGCCAAGGGCGCCACCGTGACGCAGGTCGTCAAGGCGGCCTACGCGGTGCGCTGACCGGAAGGCAACACCGACCAGCGTGGCGGATGCCGTCCCCTCCGAGGAGGTGGGCGGCATCCGTCATGGGGTCGCCTACGGGCGTGCGGCCGGCCCGCCCGGTCCGGCGTTGCCGAAGATGGTGAGGGTGCTGCTGGCGGGGGGATCGAGGAGCAGGTCGACGACGAGTGCCGTCCACCCCGTCTGGTGCATGGCGCCCAGTCCCGCTCCGTTGTCGCCGTGGAAGTACTCGTAGAACAGGAGGTTGTCCTTCCAGGCCGGGTCGGTCTGCAGCCGCTCGACGCCTCCGTAGACGGGTCGGCGCCCTGTCGGGTCGGGCAGCCAGATGCTGATGAGCCGCTCGGACAGGTCGCCAGCGATGTCCTGCAACGTCATTCGTTGCCCTGACCCCGTCGGGTACTCCGTCGTGAAGTCCGAACCCGTGAACTCCGCATACTGCAGGAGTGCTCGGATGACCAGGTAGTTGACGGGCATCCAGACGGGCCCGCGCCAGTTGGAGTTGCCGCCGTACATGGCCGTCGCGGACTCGGCAGGCTCGTACTCGATGCTCGCCCCGGGAAGGTGGGGAACGGTGTACGGCTCCGAGTGACGCTTGGACAGCGAACGCAATCCATGAGGTGACAGGAACGTTCCCTCGTCGAACAAGGTCGCGAAGATGCGCGACAGCGGATCCGGGGACACGACCGACAGGAGCAGGTGTCGCTCGGCATCGGTACCGCGCAGGCGCCAGTCCATGATCTCGCGTCTACCCTGGCGCTCGAGGATCCGGGCGAACCGCTTCTGCAGCCGTTGGAGTCGCCGGAGGTGGATCGCCGGCAAGGCGATGGCCGGCAGCACGGGGATCACGCCGACGAGACTCTGCACCCTGATGAGGTCGCTGGTTCCTCGAGGGTCGGTCAGGCGGTCGTAGAAGAAGCCGTCGTCGGAGTCGTAGCACCCCGAGCGCTCCAGCGCGTCCATGACCATCACGGACTGCTCGGTGAACTTGACGACCATGTCGTCGTAGACATTGTCGCGCTCGGCGAGCACGACCGCCACGGTCAGCATGGCCAGGGAGTAGAAGGCCATCCACGCGGTGCCGTCGGCCTGGTCGAGCCGGAACCCGTCGGGCAGGTGGGAGCGGTCGAGGGGAGAGATGTTGTCCAGTCCCAGGAACCCGCCCCCGAAGATGTTGTTGCCGTCGGGGTCCTGGCGGTTGAGCCACCACGTGAAGTTGACCAGGAGCTTCTGGAAGACGCGTTCCAGGAAGTCGTAGTCCGTGCTGCCGTCGATGACGAAGACGCGCAGCGCTGCGAGGGCATGGACCGGGGGGTTGACGTCGTCGAAGTTCCATTCGTAGGCGGGGAGGGCGCCGTTCGGGTGCTGGAACCATTCGCGCAGGAGGACGAGCAGCTGGTACTTGGCGAACGCAGAATCGAGATGCGCCCACGGGATCGTGTGGAAGGCGAGGTCCCAGGCCGCGAACCACGGGTACTCCCACGGGTCCGGCATCGCCAGCACGTCGAACGCATCGAGATGGCGCCAGCCGCCGTTGCGACTTCCGCTGTGGCCGGACGGCGGAACCGGTTGTCCCGGGTCACCGTCGAGCCAGCGCGCCACGTGGTACGGATAGATCTGCTTGCTCCAGACGAGTCCGGCGCACGCCTGACGGAGGAGCCTCATCCGCTCGGCATCGAGGTCTGCGGGGGCGAGCGCCGTGTAGAACTCGTCGGCATCCCGGCTGCGGGCCGTGAAGACGTCGTCGAAGTAGCGCCCGGACCAGCCGTCTCCCTCGTCTCCGGATGTCGGGCGAGAAAGGCGGAGTCGGATCTCGGCCTGGCCTCCGGCTGGGACGGTGAGGTGGTAGCGCCAGCAGGCCTTGGTCCCGAGCTGTGACGGGTTGACGGTGGCGGCGCCGGAGACGATGTGGTCGTTGATCCCGTCCTTCGGATACGGCGTGAGCGGCGCGGCTCCGAACAGTCGAACGGTGTTGGTCTCGTTGTCGCAGAACAGTGCCTCAGGACGGCCTCCGCCTGCTGCTGCTGCTGCGTCGAGGCGGTAGCCGGCCAGCCGAGGGTGGTCGACGGTGATGCCGCCGTTCGCGAGCCGCAGCTGCGGAGGGTCGCCGCCGGTGACCCGCCAGGTGTTGCGGAACCAGAGGGTGGGGAGCACCGACAGGCTCGCCTCCTCCGGCCCGCGGTTCTCCACCGTGATCCTCGCGAGGATCTCGGTCGCCGACGCCTTCGCGTAGGTGACCTCGACGACCCAGTAGCGGTCGTCGTCGAAGGCGCTCGTGTCGAGGAGCTCGAACTCGGGCTCGCGCCGCGACCGCCGCGCGTTCTCCTCCTCGAGCCGGCCGTAGGGGTATGCCGTCTGCGGGTAGTGGTAGCGCCAGCGCAGCCAGGCGTGGCTGGGCAGGCCCTCGAGGTACCACCAGTACTCCTTGGCGTCCTCGCCGTGGTTGCCCTGCGGGCCGGTGAGCCCGAACATCCGCTCCTTGAGGATCGGGTCGGTGCCGTTCCACAGCGCCAGACCCAGACACAGCTCCTGTCGGATGTCCGACAGGCCCGCCATCCCGTCCTCGTTCCAGCGGTACGCCCGCGACCGCGCATGGTCGTGGGGAAAGGAGCTCCACGCATCCCCGTCGGCGCTGTAGTCCTCCCGGACGGTGCCCCAGGCGCGTTCCGAGAGATAGGGGCCCCACTCGTACCAGGGGTTGGCGGAGAACAGGTCGTCCTCGGCGCGCCCGGTGGCATCCCTGAGCCGTCGATGCTCCTCGGTGTCCATCGGGTCTCCTTTTCGGGGCCGGTCCGGCGGGGCCCTGGGCTGCTGCTTGCTCGGGCTCGGACGTGGGGACTCGCGTTCGGCCCTCGTCGTCGCTCACCTGCCCCGTGACGGTGACCAGGCCCGGTGTCCCCGCGCGGCGCCCCGTTCCAGCTCCCGGTCGAGGGTGATGGCTGCGTCGATGAGTGCCAGATGGGTGAACGCCTGGGGGAAGTTGCCGATCTGCTCGCCCGTCAGGGCGATCTCCTCGGAGAAGAGGCCGAGGTGGTTCGCGTAGGTCAGCATCTTCTCGAACGTCACGAGGGCCTTGTCGACCTGGCCGGCCCGTGCGAGGGCATCGACGTAGGCGAAGGTGCACAGCGAGAACGTCCCCTCCGAGCCGCGCAGCCCGTCCGGTGAGGCCGCCGGGTCGTAGCGGTAGACGAGGCTGTCGGTGACGAGCTCCCGGTCCATCGCCGCCAGGGTCGAGACCCAGCGCGGGTCGGTGGGCGCGATGAAGCCGGCGGACGACATACGCAGGAGAGAGGAGTCGAGGACGTCCGTGCGGTAGTGCTGGACAAAGGCCTGGCGCTCCTGGTTCCAGCCGCGCTCCATGACCTGGCGGTAGATGTTGTCGCGCTCGGCTCGCCACCTGTCCAGCGGCGCCGGTCTCCCGTTGTCCAGGGCCAGCCGGATACCGCGGTCCAGGGCGACCCAGCTCATCACCCGGCCGTAGGTGAACTCCTCCCGGCCTCCCCGGGTCTCCCAGATCCCCTCCTCGGGCTGGTCCCAGTTCTCCGCCAGCCACTCGAGGAGCTCGCTGATCCGCAGCCACCCCTCGTGGCCCGCCTCGAGCCCGCGCTGGTCGCCGATGTAGATGCTGTCCATCGCCTCGCCGTAGATGTCCAGCTGCAGCTGGTCGGCAGCGCCGTTCCCGATCCGCACAGGGGCGGACCCGCGGTACCCCTCCCAGTGGTCCAGCACCTCCTCCGACAGGTCGCTGGAGCCGTCGACGCGGTACATGATGTTGAGCGGACCGCTCGCCCCGCCCTGCTTCTCGTCCACCCGCGCCCGAAGCCAGCGCCCCAGAGCCGCCGCCTCGTCGGTGAACCCGAGTCCGAGGAGCGAGTAGACGGAGAACGACGCGTCCCGGACCCAGGTGTAGCGGTAGTCCCAGTTCCTCTCGCCCCCGATCTGCTCCGGCAGGGCCGCTGTGGGGGCCGCGACCAGCCCGCCGCTCGGCGCATACGTCATGAGCTTGAGGGTGATGGCGGATCGGTGCACGGTCTCCCTCCAGCGTCCGGCATACGGCGACTGCGCCAGCCAGGACCTCCAGAACTTCACCGTGTCGTGAAAGATCTCCCACGCTTCCGCGACGCGGACCGCCCGGACGCCGCCCGGCTCTCCCGTCACGAGAACCAGCCCGCGCATCTGACCGGCCACGAGCTCCAGGTCGGCGCGCACATCGCCGTCCTCGCTCACCACGGAGTGGGCGAGTCGCTCGTCATCGGGCTCGCGCACGAGGCTCACCGACACGGACGTCGTCCTCCCTTCGAAGACGACTCCGTCGTCGCTCAGGTGCGTCTGGTGCGGGTCACGACCGTAGTCGAGGCGGGGAGCGATCTCGATCGCGAACGTCATCCGACCCCTGACACAACGGACCATGCGCACGATCCGGTGCTCACCTGTCGCAGTCGTCCCTGCCAGCGGCATGAAGTCGACGACCTCGCCCACCCCTTCCTCGGTGAGGAAACGGGTCACGAGGATGGCGGTGCCGGGGAAGTAGAGCTGCTTGCGGGTGAAGACATCAGCCTGCGCCGTGATGCTGAAGTGGCCGCCGCGATCGTGGTCGAGCAGGGAGCCGAAGATGCTGGGCGAGTCGAATCGCGGCGCGCAGAACCAGTCGATCGTGCCGTCGATGTCGACGAGGGCCGAGGTCTGCAGGTCTCCGATGAGACCGTGGTCGGCGATGAGCGGGTACCGAGACATGGACCAGGGCCTCCTCCTGATGGGCTGCACCGCCAGCATCGCCCGCGCCGCGTGGAGGGAGCATCACCCGCTTCGGGTGACCTGCCCAGCGCCTGCGCGAGGCAGCATCAAGGCGGCAACCAGACCTCCGACGCCGAGCACGCCGAGGACCGCCAGGGCCAAGCCGTAGGCCCGGCCTGGCGACGCGGCGATACCCGCCACGAGGATGGTCCCCGCGACGGCCGTGCCCAGCGAGGACCCGAGGTTGGAGACGCTGCGCGACAACCCGGAGATCTCGCCCTGCTGCTGCTCGGGGAAGCTCGACTGCACGACGTTGACCGAGGGCGTGAGCATGGTGCCCAGTCCCAGACCGAGAAGCAGCAGCCCCGGCACGAACGTCCACGCGCTGCTCGACCCGGGGACCGTGAGCAGGAGCAGGGCTATCCCCCCGGTGGTGACGGTGAACCCCACGACGATGAGGGTGCGCTGGGGTCGACGCGCGGCCAGCCGCGCGGCCGCCAGCGAGGTGGCCATGAGCCCCAGCGTGGTGGCGGTGAAGATGATCCCGGTCTGGATCGCGTCGTACCCGCGAACGACCTGGAGGTAGGCGGACACCACGAAGGAGGACCCGCTCAGCAGCAGCCACTGCGCGTTCTGGGTGACCATGCCCAGGTTCGAGGTCCGGTTGTGGAACATGGCGGGCGAGAGCAACGGCTCCTTGCCGGCACGCTCCTTGGCGCGCATGGACAGGAAGAACCACGTCAGGACGGCGGCGCCCAGGACGATGCAGGCGAGCATGAGCCAGCCGTTGTCGTCAGCGGCGAGGATGCCCAGGACGACGAGCGCCAGCCCGACGGCGGACAGGACCGCTCCACCGGTGTCGAACGAGCGGGTGGGATCGGCGGGCAGAGGATCCACGATGCGCCGGCTCAGGACGTAGATGACACCGACGACGACTGCCTGGAAGAGGAAGGCGGCACGCCAGCTGATGGTCGAGGTGATCAGTCCACCGATCAGGGGCCCGGCTGCTGCGCCGATGCCGCCCAGGGCGCTGATGATCCCGAACGCGCGCGCACGCGTGGTGAGCTCGGTGAACATGAGGGTCGTCAGGATGTAGACCGGCGGGATCAACAACGCTGTGCCGACGCCCTCGAAGATGGAGTTGCCGAGGATGAGCACCCCGAGATTGGGGGAGACGGCACTGAGCAGCGCACCCGTCCCGTAGAGCAGGAGCCCGAGGCTGAAGCACCGCTTGCGACCGTACTTGTCGGTGAGCTTGCCACCGGGGATCATCAACGCCGCCATGACGAGCAGGAAGATCGTGATCGCGGTCTGCACTCCCTGCACCGTGGTGTCGAGGTCCGTGCTGATGTCGTTGATCATGACGTTCATGTTGGATCCGGCGAAGCTGCAGATGAACTGGGCCAGCGCCAGGGGAGCAAGCGCTCGACGGAGGTCGCTCGCCGCAGCAGTGGTGGGGGGCTGGCTCACGCTCCCATGGTCCTCAGGGGTGGGGTCTCTGGCAATCGTCCCGATGCGGACGGCTCGCCGTCGGCATCGGGACAGCGGGTCCGACGCGCAGGGTCGTGGGCCTGGATCGACCTGGTGATGGTCCGCAGGGCGCGGTCCCCGCCCGGGTGCCCCACGGGCCGACCGGCGAACGGGTGAGGATCACGGTCGGCTGGGTATGTCCGGACAGGACGCCCCTTCTGTGCCCGACGGTCGAGAAGAGTGCTGAGGGGGCGTCGATGATCGAGGCAGCTCGTGGCTCCGGGGGGCCGCGAGCGGTCAGTGCTCCTGTCGGTCGGCCCTGTCGACCCCATCCGCCACACGACGTGCGGCGCGGAGACGAGGTGTGGCCACGCACGCTGCGCCAACGGTGATCCCGGCCCACCCCAGGGTCGGCCAGAGGGAACGAGGAACGATGACGAACGACGATGGCACGGACGTCCGCGCTCGCTTGCTGGACATGCTGCTGGAGAAGGTCGCCCAGGACAGGTACGCGTCGAGCACCATGATGAACCTCATCGAGGAGCTGTTGCTGCCCGACGAGGTGCCCGCGTATGCCGCCGTGCTGTTGCAGAAGATGCGCGACGAGAACTACCCGAGCGTGACCATGATGCGGCGCTTGGCTGATCTCGCGGGATCGGCTTAGCGAGCCGCACATTCCGGGGGCGCCGCACGGCGGCGGCCCCCGCTTGAGGGCTGCCCGGAGGCTCGCTCGAGCACCTGCCGCGCCCCTTCCCGGGCAAGAGAATTTACGGTTACATGACGAGGGTCAGGGGTACAAACACTACGAAGGAGGTGGCCGCGACCTGCCGCCCGAATGAGCGGCATCGCGGCTTGAATCTATGTCTGTACCAACGAAAATCGCCGTAGGCGTCGCAGGTGGATACCTGCTGGGACGCACGAAGAATCTTCGTCTGGCCATCGCCCTCGGCGGCATGCTCGCCGGCAAGCGGCTGGCCGCACAGCGCGAGGACCTGCTCTCCCAGGGAGCCAAGCTGATCCAGGACAACCCACAGCTCAAGGAGCTGCAGGGCCAGATCACGGGGCGTCTCGTCGAGGTCGCTCGTGAGGCGGCGCTGGCCATGGTGGCCTCCCGGGTCGAGTCCCTGACGACGTCGCTCCAGGGTCGACAGCAGTCCGGCGGTGAGCAGTCCGACGAGCAGCAGGACGAGGGCGGACCCGCATCGTCTGTGAGCGGCCTGACCAGCTCGCTGTCAGGTCTCAGGAAGAGAAGGCGCCGGCAGGCCGAGGACGAGCAGTCCGGTGACGAGCAGGACGAGCCGCAGTCGCAGGACGACGAGGCCGAGGACGACGAGGCGTACGAGGACGAGCCGCAGTCCCAGGACGACGAGGCCGAGGACGACGAGGCGTACGAGGACGAGCCGCAGTCCCAGGACGACGAGGCCCAGGACGACGAGCAGGACGACGAGCAGGACGAGCCGCAGTCGCAGGACGACGAGGCCGAGGACGACGAGGCGTACGAGGACGAGCCGCAGTCCCAGGACGACGAAGCCGAGGACGACGAGGCGTACGAGGACGAGCCGCAGTCCCAGGACGACGAGGCCCAGGACGACGAGCAGGACGACGAGGCGTACGAGGACGAGCAGGACCAGCCGCAGTCGCAGGACGACCAGGCGGATGAAGAGGAGGGCGGAGACGACTCGTCGACCGACGAGGTGTCCGAGGACTCCGCGCCCCCGGCGAAGAAGGCAACTCCGCGCACCGTGGCCAAGAAGGTCTCCGCGAAGAAGACGGCCAAGCGCCCGGCCAGGAAGGGTCAGTGATCGCCATGGTGAGTCCGGGTGGAACACGACTGAAGACTGCGTCCGGTGGCCTGATGAAGGCCTTGGGCGACAAGGCGGTCGGATCGATCGGTAACCGTGTCACCGGCTTGACGGACCGCCTCGAGGGCGTGGCCAACGGCGACCCGTCGGCGAAGGCCGCGATCGGTGGCGGGACGTCCGTCCTCAAGGGCGAGAGCCCCGTCAAGGGTGCGCTGAAGGGCGCCGCGACCGGCCTCAAGGACAAGGTGAAGGACGCCATCCCCGGTCTCGGAGACGGTTCCGGCTCCGGGGGTGGCGGCAAGGCGGCAAAGCCGACGAAGGCCACCAACATCATCGAGGAGACCGATGTCGGCGTCCCGATTCGCGTGGCCTACAACCAGTGGACGCAGTTCGGCGACTTCCCCACCTTCATGAAGAAGGTCGAGACCGTCGATGCGCAGGAGGACAACAAGCTTCACTGGAAGGCGAAGATCGTCTGGTCGCACCGCGAGTGGGACGCGACGATCCTCGAGCAGATCCCTGACGAGCGCATCGTGTGGCGCTCCAAGGGCAAGAAGGGGCACGTCGACGGCGCCGTGACGTTCCACGAGGTCACACCGACGATGACCCGGGTCCTCGTGGTGCTGGAGTACTACCCGCAGGGCCTCTTCGAGCGAACCGGCAACCTGTGGCGCGCCCAAGGTCGTCGAGCCCGCTTGGAGCTGAAGCACTTCCGCCGGCACGTCATGACCCGGACCATCCTCAACGCGGATGAGGTCGAGGGGTGGCGCGGAACGATCAAGGACAGCGAGGTCGTGACGACGCACGAGGATGCCCTCGAGCAGGAGGCTCAGGAGGAGCAGTCCGACGAGGCCCAGCAGGACTCGCAGGACGGCGAGGGTGGCGGCTCCGAGGAGTCCGAGTCCCCGGAGAACGAGTCGGACTCCGGCGAGTCCGATGCCTACGAGGACGAGGACGAGTCGGACGACGCGGCCGGTGAGTCGGACGAGGACTCCTTCGAGGACGACGACGTGTCGGACGACGACCTGGCGGACGAGGACGACGACGAGGAGCTCGAGGACGACGACGAGGACCTCGAGGACGACGACGCAGAGCTCGGCGACGACTCGGAGCTCGAGGACGATGCGGAGCTCGAGGAAGGCGACGAGTCCGAGGAAGGCGCGGAGTCCCAGGGTGACGCGGAGTCGGAGGGCGACGCGGAGTCCGAGGGCGACGCAGAGTCCGAGGAAGGCGCGGAGTCCGAGGGCGACGCGGAGCCAGAGAGCGCCGCTCAGGCCACCCCCCAGCGGGGCGGCCGCAGGCGCAAGTAGGCCCGCACCGCCAACACCGCACCATCGCGACGGTGGGCGAGTCCAGCAAGAGCCGAGACAGAGCACGTTCCGTGGAACGGGGCAGGAGTCGGATCCATGACAGTACAGGCACAACGACGACAGGGCGGTGGCTACCTGGAGCGCCCGGCTCCGAGTGGGCTCGCCGATGTCATCGACATCATCCTGGACAAGGGCATCGTCATCGACGCCTACATCCGCGTATCGCTGGTCGGCATCGAGCTGCTCACGATCGACGCCCGCATCGTCATCGCGAGCGTGGACACCTACCTGAGGTTCGCCGAGGCCACCAACCGCCTCGACCTCTATGAGAAGGGCGGCAAGGACCTGACTGAGCTGGTGCACGACATGCAGCACGAAGGCGCCTCGGGCAAGACCTCCGGTGCGGTGGAGGGCGTCAAGCGCGCCATCACCGGCGGTCGCAACAGTGGTGAGGGCGAGCGCAGGCCGGCGAAGAAGACCGCTTCGTCGTCAGAGTGACGTGCAGGACATGGCGAAGCGTGCGACCGCAGGGCCCTCACCGCCCGTCGAGGTGGACATCGACCAGGCACTGTTCGTCTACGGAGTGATCCCGGCAGCCGACCTCGACGCCGTCGAGGGCCGGCTGGCCGGGGGCCTGACCGGGATCGACGGTCAACCGGTGGTCCTCGTCCTGGAGGGTGAACTTGCCACGGCCGCAACGGTGGTCGACCTGGACAGGCCGCCGCAGCGCCGCGCTGACCTGCTCGCCTACCAGGCGGTCCTTGACGCGATGGCCGCGGCCGCGCCGGTTGTCCCCGTTCGCTTCGGGACTGTGCTGCCCGATGCGGACACCTTGGTGGACGAGCTCCACGTCGGCCAGGGTGAGCAGTTCGTCCGGATGCTCGAGGGGCTGCGGGGTCGACGGCAGTTCAACCTTCGTGCCACACCGGTCGAGGAGGCCGTGCTGGCAGAGATCGTTGCCGGCAGTCCCGAAGTCCGCGAGCTGCGTGAGCTCACCCGGGACGTGCCTGAGGAGGCGTCCTACCGCCAGCGAGTCCGCTTGGGGGAGCTGGTCGCTTGGGCCCTCGAGGACCGAAGCGCTCGAGACGCCGACATGGTACTTGCCACTGTGGTACCACTGACCGTGGCACATGTGATGCGCAGCCCCGTCTCGGCCAAGCAGATCCTCGACGTGGCCTTGCTCGTGGAGGACTCTCGTGCCGACGACCTCGTGGCCGAGCTCGAGAACCTCGCAGAGGCGGTGCACAGCACCATCCGGATGCGGTTGCTCGGTCCGCTCGCGCCCTACGACTTCGTCAGTGAGGGCTCATGGGACTGATCAGCGGGCTCCTGACGCTGCCCCTCGCGCCGCTGCGGGGCGTCGTCGCCGTGGCCGAGGTGCTGCTGGAACAGGCCGAGGAGATCTACTACGACCCTTCCTCGATCCGCAGTCAGCTCGAGGAGGTGGAACGCCTGCGGGAGGAGGGCCAGATCGACGATGTCACCGCGACCGAGCTCGAGGACGACCTCATCGAGCGGCTGATGGTGGCTCAGGAGAGGACACGACATGGCTGAGGCCGACAACGCAAGCGACACCGAACAGGAGCAGGCCGACGACAGCAGGGAAGAGTCGCGGCCGCGGGGCAAGGCCGAGGGAAAGGGCGATCGAGACAAGTCCTCTTCCGGCGGTGGAGACAAGAAGCGGATGAATGGCCGACGCGCCGCCCGTCGAGCGGCCCTGCACCTGGCCGAGCTCACGGGGAAGCAGTTCGAGGGCATCGTGGGCATTCGCAAGTCCGAGGACGGCTGGTGTGTCGAGGTCGAGGTGCTCGAGATGTCACGCATCCCCAGCACCACGGACGTCCTCGCCACGTTCGAGGTCACCTTGGATGGCTCGGGAGAGCTGGTCGGCTACCACCGTGTGGCTCGCTACGTGCGCGGCGATGCGGGGGAGCGCGGATGAGCGAGGTGAGGGCCGAACGCTCGAGCGGTGCCGGCGAGGGCTCCTCGGAGTCCTCGCCTGCGGGTCCGCCCGCTCGGGCGTACTACCCGAGCGCTCCGAGCCGGAGCGGCGCGCCCCAGGCGGCGACCCTGGCCGACATCCTGGAGCGCGTCCTGGACAAGGGCATCATCATCGCGGGTGACATCCGGGTGAACCTCCTCGACATCGAGCTGCTCACGATCAAGCTGCGGTTGCTCGTCGTGTCGGTCGACAAGGCGCAGGAGATGGGTATCGACTGGTGGCGCCACGACCCGATGCTGACGGTCCGGGAGCGAGGTCTCGACGAGGAGAACCGGGAGCTGCGCGAACGCCTGGCGCAGCTCGAGGGTCGCGCGGACGACGCTGACGAGGACGACGCGGACGAGAGCGACGCGGACGATACCGACGACGCATTCGAGGCGGACGAGGTGGACGAGGCGGACGACGAGGACGAAGAGTCTGGATCCGGTTCACGTGGTCGGACGGAGTCAGCGCGAGGTCAGGGTGATGACGGCGCAACGGGATGAGGATCCCGCCACGACGACGCCCGCGGCACAGCGCGTTGATGTGCCGGCGAGCGGACGCTACATGTATGCCGTGTCCCGCGGGCTCACCATGTCGGACCTCGCGGCGGTACGAGGCATCGACGACCAACCGCTGGAGCTCGTGACCCACCGCGACCTGGCCGCGCTCGTCAGTTCGGTGCCGATGGCGACCTTCGGTGAGGAGTCGCTGCGACGCAACCTCGAGGACCTCGCGTGGCTGGAGACCATGGTCCGCGCCCACGACGCGGTCATCCAGGCTGCCGCCACGCTGGCGCCCACGGCGCCCCTGCGGTTCGCCACGGTCTGCTACGACGACGATGCCGTCCGGCAGCGCCTGGACGACGCATACGCCTCGTTGAGCGCCGCCCTCGACAGGGTCACGGGATGTGCGGAGTGGAGCGTGAAGGTGCTGACGTCCGCGCAGGGCGCCGCGCCTTCCGGCGCCGCGGTCGAGCCGCCGGCGAGCGGCGCGGAGTACCTGCGCCGCAAGAAGGCCCAGGCGACTCGAGCGCTGGAGGCCGACGAGAAGGCAGCTGCGGCAGCCCAGCTGATCCACCAGCAGCTTGCCGGCCGGGCGCGGGCGAGCCGCCGGTTGCCGGCGCAGGACCCGCGGTTGTCGGGCCACCAGGGGAGCATGGTGCTCAATGCCGCCTACCTGGTGCAGGACGACGATGCGAGCGCCTTCGAGGCGTTGCTGTCGAGCGTGCGAGGCGAACAGCCCGACGTGCTGATCGAGTCCCGCGGCCCTTGGCCTCCCTACTCCTTCGCCATGCTGGAGGAAGGTTGACGGCCATCCACTCGCAGGACGCCGCGGGCACCGGCACGGACGGCCTCGCCCGACCAGGCTCGCGCCCGCGCGACCTCGCACCGGTGGCGCTGGTCGACCTGCTCGACCGGCTGCTGGGCTCCGGGGTCGTGGTGGCCGGCGACGTGGTCGTGTCGCTGGCCGGGGTCGACCTCGTGGAGATCCGGCTGCACCTGGTGGTGAGCGCGGTACGAGCAGAGATGGCGCAGAACCGGAAGGTCGGCCCCCGGTGAACGAGCTGCCGTCACAGGACCCTTCGTCCTCGGATTCGCTCTGGGGGGACGGCCAGCTCGGATCGGCGCTCGGTCGGGCGCTGCTGCCGCAGCGGCTCGAGACCGACGGCGATGCCGTCGCGCGGGATCTGCTCAAGCTGGTGCTCACCATCATCGAGCTCATCCGACAGCTGATGGAGAAGCAGGCTCTGCGCCGCGTGGACGAGGGCGACCTCACCGAGGAGCAGGTGGAGGGCCTGGGCACCGGCCTCATGCACCTGGAGCAGGCGATGGAGGAGCTGAAGGAGCGCTACGGCCTGACGTCCGAGGATCTCGACATCGACCTCGGCCCGCTCGGCACGCTGCTCTAGGCATTCTTCATCTGCCGCCACGACGAGACGTCGAGGTCGAGGTCGAGGAACCCCGATCGAGCGTGCCCGGTGCGAGCCAGTCCTCATTGCGTCGTCGCCGCGGCGGGGGCTAGCGTGAAACGTCCTGCGACGGCCCCAGCTGCATCGCCGAGGTTTCGACCGCCGCCTCCGCTCTGGTCTGGAGGTAGACCTCGTGAAGAGGTTCTCAGCATTTCTCGCCACTCTCGCGCTCGCATCCGCCGGCTGGCTCCTCGGAGCTCCTGCTGGCGCAAGTCAACCCACCTACGACATCACCACGCTCGCCGGGAAGGTCGCCTCCCTGCGCGGCACCGCCGGCTTGCAGGTCCGCTTCTCGTCCTTCCTCGAGGAGGAGGCAGAGGAGGACGCTGCGCCCCTTGCGGCGCCGATCACGCCGACGCACGTCCTCCGCAGTCCGCTCGATGCGACCTCTGTCGCGGCGCCGGCCGTGACGGTCAACCAGGACACGGCTGGCGCCCCCCAGAACGAGACAGCCATCGCCGTCGATCCCAACAACCCTCGCAGGGTCGTCGCAGCAGCCAACGACTACACGACGCGCGCGTGGACGTGCACCGTGGCCGGCACGCCGTGCAGCGCGCTCGGGGATGGCTATTCCGGGACCTACGTCTCCAACGACGGTGGGGGGACGTGGTGCTGCGGCAACAGCGACCCCGCCCACCTCGGCACACTCATCCCTGGCGTGGAGCGACTCGCAGGCGGCCCCTATGACGCCGGCGGTGACCCGGCCCTGGCCTTCGACAGCCGCGGCACGGTCTACTACGCCGGTCTCGGCTTCAACCGCACGAGTGCACCAAACGCCGTGACAGTCAACCGTGGATCCTTCAGTGGGACTGGCGGACTCACCTGGAGCGCCCCGACCTTCATCAACCAGACGACCTCACCATCGACCCTCAACGACAAGGAGTGGATCGCGGCCGACGCCAACGCGTCGAGCGCCTTCCGGGACCGGGTCTACGTGACGTGGACGCGGTTCCTCTTCAACCCGCAGAACGGCGCCTACGTGCAGTCGCCGATCTTCTTCGTGTGGTCGAGCAACGGCGGGCGCACCTTCAGCGCGCCGACGCAGATCACCGGCAACGTGAAGTACGACCAGGGGTCGCGTCCCGTCGTCGGGCCTGACGGGTCGGTCTACGTCTTCTTCGAGGGCTCGACGAGACTCGCGTCCCTCAACTCGACCTATGTCGTCAAGTCGACCGATGGCGGCATCTCCTGGGGCAAGCCCGTCGCCATCAGCACGGTCCGGGACAGTCACGTGCTGACCGACACCGCCTTCCGCGACAACAGCTTCCCCGCTGCCGCCGCCGCTCCGAACGGTGACCTCTACGCGACGTGGACGACCATGGTCGGGACCACCTCGACCGCGGTCTACAGCACGTCCACCGACGGTGCCGCCACGTGGAGCACGCCGGCCCGCGTCTTCCCCGACGCGCCACGCGTCGCCGAGGGCTACCCGGTGACACAGCCGAGGGGAGGAACCCTGACCGCGCCTGCACCGATCGCCGTCGAGGAGATATTCCCCGCCGTCGATGTCGGCAGCGACGGGCGCGTGCACTTCGGCGCCTACCGAGGCTCCGTGGTCTCCCCGTGGCAGACGTGCGCAGCCGGACCCGAGCCCCCGGTGGGCCGGATCGACTGCACGACGCTGGGCGACTTCATCCACAACACCCGGCTCACGTATGCCGTCACCGATCTCGGGGCGACGCGGACCGTGAGCACCCATCCGATCAACACCCGCAACGGATTCGGCGGTGAGTTCTTCGGCGACTACACCGACCTGAGTGTCGGGCCCGATGGGACCTTCCATGCCCTCTGGACCGACAGCAACAACCGCCAGACGGTGGTGTGGTTCTACGGGGCGCAGTTCACTCCGACGCCCATCAACCAGGAGGACGTCGTGACGGCTGCCGGCCACTTCTGAGCTGGAGAAGGCCACGTATGCCGCTCGGCTGAGTCCGGCGGCATACGTGGCCTCGGCGGGGTGCGTCCACAGCGTGCGCTCGGACGGCGTCCTTCATGGCACCCACCGCTTTCGCCCAAGGTGCCTCGGTGGGGTCCGGGCGCTCGAGAACGACGAAACCGCAGGTCAGAGGCTTCTGACCTGCGGTTTCGGGTGGTGGCCAGGGGCGGGGTCGAACCGCCGACCTTCCGATTTTCAGGGAGACGCATTCGTGCAGGTCAGGCCCTGTCTCTGGCCGGCTGTGCGATCTGGCGTGCGATCGATGGAGTCAGAACGACTTGGGCAGCTTGCTTGCATCGCCCCTGGCGGCCAGCTCCGACAGGGCATCGGCGATCTGCGCGTCCCTGCCCTCGACCGCGTGCATGTAGCGCTGAGCCGCAGCAGTAGAGGAATGACCCAAGCGCTTCTTGAGGTCCACGAGGCTCGCGCCCGTGGCAGCCGCAAGGGACTGCCCGGTGTGCCGCAGATCGTGGAAGGCGATGGTGAGGCCCACCTGCTGCCGGGCGCGGACGAATGCCTGGTAGATCGTGTTTCCCCGCACCTGCTGCCCGTGGCGGTCCGCGAGGAAGTAAGTCGGACCAGAGTGGGCGCGCGCGTGGCCCTTAAGCAAGGGAATGATGTGCGGGGGGATCGTGACCGTGCGTTTGCCGGCCTCGCTCTTAGGATCCTTCTCGAACTTCCTTGGTGCTTCAAGCAGTTCGACGTAGTTGCGGCGGACAGTGACCCGACCGTGCTCCAGGTCGACATCAGGTGTCCGGAGCGCGCAGATCTCACCCCGGCGCAAGCCGCACCATGCGGCGAGGGCCACAGCGGCGCGGAAGCGAGGGGTGGTGGCCTCTATCAGCTGGGCGACCTCGACCGGAGTGGCGATGGGGCGCTCGGCGGACCGCTGGGCGCCGGCGCCGGGGATCTGGCACGGATTTCTGACGATCGCGCTGTCCTGAACGGCCACGTTGAGGACAGCACGGATGAGTCTGTAGGACTGGCTGATCGATGTGCGACCACCCGATCCCCGGAGGGCCTTCGCGTGCCAGGCGCGGACCATCGGAGGGTTGATGCTTGCGATCGGCCGGTCGAGCAGGTCGTCGAGATGGAGCCGCATGTTGCGACGGCACGTCTCCGCCCACCGCTCGCCGACCCGGGGGTTCTCCTCGAGGTATGCGTCACAGCACTCGCGGAGGGTGCGCTGCCCCAGTCGCGAGTCGGGCTGCCAATGTCCGCGCTCGACCTCCTGCTGGATCCGGTCGAGGAAACGTCGAGCGTCTGCCTCGGTCCGGTACGTCTCGGGCGCGTTGTGCCGGTGACCGTCTGGAGTCTTGTAGCTGGCGTGGAAGCGACCTGACGGAAGCTTGCGGATGTACCCGAACCGGCGGCGGGTCATCAGCCCGAACCGGCCGGATAGAGGCGCAGCCGCTCGACCGTGCCCTCGTTGATGAACTCCTGGAGCTCGGTCTCGGGGATCCGGACGTGCCTTCCGACACGAACAAACCGAATTCGTCTCTCAGCGATGAGGCGTCGCGGAAACCTCGCGGTGGTTCCGAGAACCCTGGCAGCGTCCTCGACGGTCAGCAGTCGCTCCATTTTGCGCGCTCCTTGTGCGGTCTGAGCGCGAACCGCGGACGGGGGTCACCATCAGTTGCAGGCTGCGCCCCGCTGAGGGTCACGGTCGGCCAGCAGGGTGCATGCTGGCTCACCCGCGGCCAGCGGCAGGGGTGTGGAAAGCGTCATCGGGACCATTCCTCGCCTCCCTCTCACGCTGAGGTGGCGAACCGCGCATTGCTTGTGATTCGATGCTGCCGCAGGGATTCATCAAACAGTTGGAGAACCCACGGCATGGCACAGCGAATTCAGACCATTCTGGATGATGACATCGACGGTGGCCCCGCCGATTCCACGATTCAGTTCAGCTACCAAGGCACTCAGTACGAGATCGACCTCTCGAAGAAGAATGAGGAGAAGTTGATCAGGGCGCTCGAGCCCTTCACGAGCAAAGCCCGTAAGACCGGCGGCCGCCGCCGCTCTTCGGCCAAATCGCTTGTCGGAAAGACAGACAAGAACCAGCTCCAGGCCATGCGCGACTGGGCACGCGCCAACGGCTTCAAGGTCTCTGACCGTGGCCGGGTCAGCCAGGAAGTGCAGGACGCATACAACGCCTCTCGCTGAGGCCAGCAACGCAGGTCGCCCGCCCCGGCGAGGGCGGGCGCCCTGCGTGCCTTGGCTTCCGGAGAGATTGGTCCGTGCCACGTGCCACGGCTGGGCGCACGCAGGTGTAAAGATCCTTGACGAGTGAAGATGACTCGATCACGTCGGTTCCATTCAGCGGTTCAAGTCGATCCCAGATGTGACGGTCCCATTGGGCGCCCTCACTCTTCTGGTCGGATCCAATAACGCGGGCAAGAGCAGCGTCCTACAGGCGATTCAGTTTCACGACGTCGGCCTGGCAGAGCCGAGCTGGATAACGTCTCTCGCTGGTCAGGAGACGAACACAGCGGCACGCTCCGCCGAGCAGCTCATCTATACGCCGCTGCGCGACGTTCACCCGCTCGCGATCGGCGGAAGACGAGGCGTACGTGGCAGGCGCTCTTCCTGATTCTGGGCGGCACCGGCTGTGCGGGGTCGACTGCCGTCCGCCTCGCCGGGCGAGCCTCTTGTGTGTCCTTGACGCGGCGAAGTGACGCATCCTCGTGAGCGCCGCATGCAGCTATGAGTGCGCAGACAGCGGACGTGGAGGCCACGCGCTCTCTCCCCATCGTGCCGAATGTTGCTGGCAGGTCCACGTAGGGTCTCGCACATGGAAACTCGAACAATCACGATCGATGAGGCCCTCGATCTGGTCGCCCGCAGCGAGTCTCACTTCTGGGACTTCAAGAGCGCGAAGAGCAGCGGCAAGGTCATTCAAAAGATCGGTTGCGCCCTCGCGAACGCGGATGGTGGAGAGTTTCTGGTCGGCGTCGAGGATGCCAAGACCGGCGTGGGCTTGGGACGATGGGCAGGATTCCCTCTCGTCGAGGACGGCAACCACGTCATGCAGTCCCTGAGCGCGGACGTGAAGCCGCCGATCCCGTACATCGTGGAGTGGCTGCAGGTTGACGGTCACGAGTCTGCTGGCTACGGATGTCTCTTGGGCATCCGCAAGAGCCCCACCGTTCACGAGACCGCCGACGGCACAGTGTACGTCCGCCGCAACGCGTCCACGGTCAAGATTGATGCGGCCGAGCGTGTGAACCTTGCCCTCTCGAAGGGTGCCGAGACGTTCGAGAATCAAGAGCTTGGCGACTACACCGCTGACGAACTAGCGGACGAGCCGGAGCTTGCGAGGTTTCTCGGCAACCTGAGCCCGAAGACACCTGCGGACGACTTCGTACGAAAGCAACGGCTAGCGAACAAGGAGACTGGGAGGGCCAGGCTGTCAGGCGCGATCTTGTTCGCTGAGTCCCCGAGCGCGGTGGCTACCAAGCGCTGCGCGGTGAAGGTTGCCCGCTACGAGACCAGAGTCGAGAAGCCTGATCGAAAGCATCTCAGTGGTACCCCCATCACGATCGAGGCCCCGGCTTACCAGTTGATCGAACAGACAATGGCTGAAGTTCAGCGACTCATTCAAGCCGTTGCAGTGCTAAAGCCCAGTGGTGAAATGGAGCCGTTGGTGTACCCACCCGAGGCGCTCAAGGAGGTCATCGTCAATGCGGTGATCCACCGCGACTACAACATCTCGGACGACATCGTTATCCGCGTCTTCGACAACCGAGTCGAGGTCCGTAGCCCCGGGCGCCTTCCCGGGCACATGACGATCGACAACCTTCTGACAGACCGGTTTTCGCGAAACCCGACGATCAACCGCCTGATCAACAAGTACCCGGACCCGCCCAACAAGGACATCGGTGAGGGCCTGAAGACGACAGTCCGGAGCATGGCTGAAGCTAAGTTGAAGGCCCCCGTGTTCGAGCTGGAGGACAACTATTTCGTGGTAACGATCGAACATACTCCGCTGGCGCGACCGCAGGAGATTGTCCTGGAGTACCTCGCCGCGCATGACGAGATCACCAATGCGATTGCCAGAGAGTTGACGGGCATCAACTCCGAGAACTCTATGAAGGACGTGTTCCTCGCTCTCCGGAAGGCGAACAAAATCGAGCGCGTCCCCGGCAAGGCCGGCAATAAGGCCGCCTGGCAGCTCACTTCAGACGCTGCACCAGCGCCTGCAGTGACCCTGGAGATGGCCGAGCCCGGCAACCGAGGTCAACGTCCCCAGCCACGACGGATGCCGCGATCGAAGCGCAGGCTATTGCGACGTCGCTAGGCGCTGACCGCGGGACATTCGTCCGCAGAGGGGTTGTGAGTCGTCCACCAAGATCGACTACCCCCGATGCTCGTCGACACAGAGAAGATGCGCCGGTTTGCGGACGAGCCCCGGGAGCCGATGGACGGACCGTCCTGCGGCGCCCCGATGACTCAAGGGGTGGACCACCGCCGGGCAGGCGGGGATAGGCACGGCTCGCTCGACGAGCTGCCAAGGGAGCAGAGGGCTAGACAGTTGGCCGTGGACCTTCAACCTTTGAGGGCTCTTCACAATCGAGACCAGAGGCTTCAGACCACGCCTACACCATCGATTGTGAAGAGCCGGCAAAGCCGTATGATGATTGGGGTGCGATCGCCAGGTTTGATCTGATTATTCCGCGATATGCGAGGTGAGCAATGGAGTCGTTGGCCGATTCGCGTAATCGATTCTTCCATGAGGCAAAGCAGCGCCGCTGTGAAAACCCGTGGATCGTGGAAATGACCATTCGCGGCACACAGGTTGATGAGCAATCAATAGAATGGCGCAAGGTCCGCGCCTGGGACCCGTGCGCACCTACCGCGCATGCGAACTGCCCCGAACTTCACGAGCGGGTCCTTGAGGTCAAGGGCCTCGTCGTGAACCCCAGTTGGCGCGCACGGGTAGATACAATCTACGCTGGCCGCGGCCGATTCGAGGATATGACCGCCTCCTCACTCAAGCATCGTAAGGGAGGAACGGTCTACATAAGCTTTGCCTATTCTGACGCGACAGTTGCGGCATTGATTACACTCGGCGACTTCGTTCAATTCGTAGACCGCGCCAAGATCGACGCACGCCTTGGGGCGAGGTCGGAGGCGTTACGGGACGGAATGCTCGCGGCCTTTGCCCGATTGGCGAGGGGCGACCGAGAAGGCTCTCGGATATTCATGGCACCGTCACATGTGATCTCGCTAGCGATGAGGACCACTCAATGGGCGGAGCTCTTCATCATTGCTCATGAGTTGGCGCACCTGATTATGAAGGACTCGACTCAGAAGCCGGACAAGTTGGTCTTGCAGGAAGTCGACGCTCTTCTAGCTGAGCCTAGCGTCGCCGTAGAGATTCAGGGATTGAGTGAATCCCAGAAGGCGGAGGTGCGGGCCGATGTACTGTCCTTGCTGATCGTCGCGGGCGAGGACGCGGGCGATGCCACGCTAACGACGGAGATGCAGGCGATCGACGGAGCAACGCTGGCGCTTCTTGGTGTGGGGATCGTTGACGCCGACTGGAGTGGCGCGGGGGATCACCCTTCCACCCTCACCCGACTTGCGGTAATTTCACGCATTGCGGCTCGTCGCATCCTTTCTCGAAGCGAATTGACGCTGGACCAACGAGAAGAACTCGTCCGCAGCGTAGTGCTGAAGTTGGTCTACGCAGCGTGGCTATCCGGGGTTCGGATCGACCAGGCGCACACCCAGAAAGCCGACGTATGGAGGAACGTGGTGGCAGATTTTGCTGCAGGAGCTGCTGCCTTACTGGTTGAAAACGAACTTGAGTCCCAGCCCCTGTTCGTCTTAGCGTGAGCAATCGGTCCAGCGTTGCGCTGAACGTTGGTCCGGGTGCCGTTTCGACCGACGCCGGGGGCCCTCTAGGAGAAGCGCAGATCGCAACTCCCCGCTCAAGCCTCTACGAGGCACGACCTGCGGCCCAGAAAGCGCGCCTTAGCCGCGGCGACGCGCCGCGAGGTTGGCTCTGTCGCTGCCCCACACTGGGCGGTGTGGGCGACCGGGTTACAGGGCGATCGAGGGGACCGCAAATTGCCGGTCCTGCGAGCGCATGATCTCTGCGGGCAGCACACGGGCAGTGTGGGCAGCGGCTCTCTGCGCCGCCCAGGTGTTCTCGTGAAGGTGCGGCAGGTCGTGAGTCGTGGCCTCGACCATGCGTCCTCCGAGCCTTGCGCTCAGGCGCGACGGATCACCCTTGGCGTGCCGGGCGTGGATAAAGAGGGCGCCCGCGTTATGCAGCCGAGAAGCCGATGCCGTGACCAGCGTCGTCAGCCAGGCAACGTCGCTAGCTCCACGCAGGAGCGCCTCATAGACAGCCGAAATAGTGTCGGGCTCAGGCCCTGCGGTTCCCGTGATGCCGCTGAGAGCGGCGTAGAGGCGACGAGAGGTCTCAACGTATACCCGGGACGGCGGCATACCGGTGGACGTCTGCTTCCAGGCGTCGGCGGCGCTCTGAAGCGCCAAGGCCGCCGTGCGTAATTCCTTCCGAGACTCCGAGTGATCGGCGTCTCCGGTCGGGGCACTCAGCACCGCATCCAGGGCCGCGTAGAGGTGAACGCCTTGGCGGTTGATGTCTTGGAGCACGGCAACGCTCGGCACGGCGTCACGTAGTTCGTCTCGGGCGGCGGTGGCCCACTCGTGCAGGGAGCCCTCGAGTTCTGCGCCAGGTGCGTTCGGCGCGTGACCGGGCGCTGCGATCGCTGGGTTCTGGAGGCCGCGGAGTGGGGAAGGGTCGGGCAACATCGACGCTGCTGTGGCTGCGTATCGGGCGATCAGCAGCGGTCGGTCTGCAGCAATTGGGTCGCAGAGGGCGAGCGTTCGCCTGGCGGCTTTCGCGGTGATGGATAGCGTTTGCGTGGCGAGTGAGAGGGCCGACTGAGTCTGCAGCCCGGGCGCGCTCGGGTGGAGCCGGTGGAGGACCAGGAGGTCGTTGAGCGCGCCGAGCGTGCAGGAGAGGCGGGCGATCGGGTGTGTGTCGTCCGTCGAGGCTGGCCGGAGGTCGCGACGGACTGTGGCCTCGCTGCGCGGGATGCGGTAGCCGTTGCTTGTGGGGGCGGCCAGGAGTGCGCCGGCCCAGATTCGGTTCCTCACGACGTTCTCGCTGGTGCCGAGTAGTCGTGCCGCTTCCTTGATGGAGAAGTCCGGTCGGTCATCCACGGGCTGAAGCGGCTGCGGGTAGTCACGCAGCACCTGATGCAGTTCGGCGGCGTCCTTGTCGTTGGAGAGCCGGCCGGTGACTGCCCCATCGAGCTCGTGAAGCAGGCGGTAGACGGTCTGGTCGAACGCCTCCCACTGTTGTCGCGAGATCGGGGCGTCGGTCTGCTGGAGCTCGACGAGGGCGCGTCGGGCCCGGTCGATCAGGTCCGTCGCGGTCGTCGCCATCAGGAGCCAGCCTTCGGCTCGGCCGGCCGACCGATCTCGAGTGTGTGGGCGTTGGTCGAGAGGTCAGCGATGTGGGCGCGCCAGAAGGGAAGGTCCAGCGGGGCCTCCGCGCCGGACACCTGGTCGAGAGCGTCAAGGGCTGCGGTGAAGTGCTCGTGAATTGCAGAGACCTGGACGGGCAACGCCACGGGCATCGGGTTGATAGCGGCGGCCAGGAGGCGGACCGTGCCGGCCATGGCTGACCAAGGGTCCAGCGGGTTGCCCTCGGCACGCGCCTCGGCTTGGTCTGCAGCGCAATGCAGCTCAGCGGAAGCGCGATCGAGAAGGATGGTCAAGGACATAGAAACAGCGGCCCTTCTGGCTCAGATGAGCGACGGCGTGGCCGGTGAGCGCCACATGCAGGAATGAGCGGTGGGTTGCTCGCGCATCGCGTGCTCGAGCGCCTTCACATAGGTGTCGCGGGGGTTCCAGCCGTGCCGGGTCATCTCGACGGCTGAGTCGCGTAGGAGCTCGCGGCGCTCCGTGGACGGCAGCTGAGAGGCCAGCGCGGTGACGAGCTCGACGGCGTCGCGGATCGGGTCGTCTGCTTTGTAGAGCAGGGCTCGGATGATGTCTCGTCCGGGAACGATCGTGTTGGGGACGTCGTCGCTGGTCGCTTGCGACGGCGCCGCCAGGAGGTCTCGAAGGCCGTGGGGGCCGTGGGTGGCGAGCCAGTCCGCCGGGTCGATGCTGGGCGGCATACGCGTGGTCAGGACGGGGGAGCGCTGCTCGAGGCAGGCCTCGGCGACCCAGCGGACGGTGCCCTGCTGTCCCGCTTCGTCGCCGTCGAAGGCGATGCGTGGGGGCCGCTGCGTCAGCGCCAGCACCGCGCGCACCTGCGCCGGGGAGGCGGATACCCCGTTGCTGGAACAGACAGCGACGCGGTGCGTCGCTCCGGTGGCGGCAGTCGCGGCCGCGACGGCGAGAGCGTCGATGGGTCCTTCGACAACGAGCACCTCCGCATCGGCGGCGAGCGAGTGGTGAGTCGGGCGGTACAGAACCTGCGACTTGTCGAAGACCGGCGTACGCGTCGGGTTGCGGTACTTGGGCGCGGCCGGGTGGCCGCTGATGTCGCGGCCGATGAAGCCGTGGATCTGACCGCTGGCGTTGGTGATCGGGAAGATGAGGCGGTTGCGGTAGGTGTCGATGAGCCGGCCACCTCGCGTCCGCGTGGCCAGGTCCATGCCGATGAGCTCGTCGTCGTCGACGCCCGCAGATCTGAGGTGCTCGGTGAGAGCGGCCCAGCCATGTGTGGCGTGACCGACGAACCGCCGGCCCGCGAACTCGTGGGTCAGAGGTTCGAGGTCAAGTCCCCGACGGTGCTGCAGGTAGTGGGCAGCGAAGCCGGTGCCGACGGGGGTGGCGAACTGCTCCCAGGCCAGCTGGTTGATCTCGAAGGCCCGCCCCGGCGGGATCGCGGCGGCCAGGTCCGGGACAGCGTGAAGCCGCGGCCCAGGTCGGACCGCGGAGAGGGGGCGGTCGCGGTACTGGCCGCCGTCGAGCTCCGTGACGGCCTCGAGGAAGCCGAGGTTGCGGGTGCGTCGGATGAAGTCGATGACGTCGCCGCTGGCGCCGCACCCGAAACAGTGAAAGCGGCCGGGGACGCCGTCCACCGACATCGATGGGGTCTTGTCCTCGTGGAAGGGGCAGCACCCCATGTAGCCGTGCCCGCGCGCCTGCAGCTCGATACCGGCGGCCGCGATCACCTCGGGGAGCGGGTGCCGGGCCCGGATCGCCTCGACGTCGACGGACGGGCGTTGCGCGGTCACAGCTGAACCTCGGCCGCCGGAGCGGGAGCGCGTCGGGCGGACTCGAGCGCGGCGCCGTAGGAGCCGACGAGCTGGGCGAAGGTCTCGATGGGCATGTGGATGTCGGTGTCGGTGGCGTGTGCGAAGGCACGGTCGACGGCGGCACGTGGGGCGCTCGTGGACAGGACGGCATACTCCTGCCACGTGGGGTCGTAGGCGTAGAGCAGCCCGTGGGTGGCCTCGTCGCCTTCCAGGCGCAGCGAGATCCGCTGGTTGCTGCGTGGTCCCCATCGCATGCCGTAGTCGCGGTCGACGCCGCGGATGTTGCGGTGCTGGCTGTCGAACGCCTTGGGACCGACCCATTCGATGCTGGGCTCTGGGGGAGCGGCGACCGGTCGGGCGCCGTATGCCGCGTCGCGCAGCTCGCAGAGGTCGGTGGTCCCCGCGTCAAGCGCGGTCGTGATGCGCTCGGCGATGGCGAAGGGGTCATGGCCGAGCTCGGCGGCGAGGAGCTGCGCGGTGGCGTGGGCGTAGGCGTTGCGCTGCCCGAGGCGGTACCAGTAGTCGATGGGGTCGTGCTGCTCGACGTTGAGGCTGGCGTTGCGGGCCAGGGCCATGAGCTGGTCGACGACACCGTCTCGTGGGAATGGTGTGGATCGTGTGGGGTGCGCGGTGGCTGACATGACGACCCTTCCCGGCGCGGGCGCCTCCCGCGCTTCTGGGGAGAGGACTCTCCGACCGGGACACCATCTGTCGTGTCAGTTAGCCTGCGGCTCAGTCGCTTTCGTCATGGTCCACGAGGCAACCATGTCGTCGCGGTGGCCGGCGACGGAGCACTGCGTTTTGGAGACCTGGTCGGCGAGGAAGAGCTGTGCGTCGTGCAGCGCGCGGATGAAGTCCATGGCCGCGGTGGGCGAGGCGGTGTCGGCGTAGTCGGCTCGCTCGTGGTCCCGGAGTGCCGAGAGCATCTCGACGAGGGCGGTGTGATCGGCCCAGCAGGGCGGGACGACGCGGGGCTCGAGGGCGAAGCGGCGGACGAGGTCGTTGACCCACCCGTCGAGCTCACGCATCCGGTCGCGGGTCTCGTCCTCGGTGAGGGAGGGCCAGTGGACCGGGCCACGGAGCTGGCCGAAGGTCCGCTCGAACGGGTCCTCGCCGAAGTCGAGGGGCTCGTCCGTGGTCACGATGGCCCTGTGGCAGGACGCTGCTGGCTCGTCTCATGGCGTTGGGCGCGGGCCTTGCGGAGGGCGGCGATGATCGCGGCGGTTGCGGTCTGGCGGTCGGTCCGTCGCCAGGTCGGGTGCGAGTCGATGATCGCGTGCAGGGTCTTGTGGTCGCGTCGGCAGAGGGGCAGCAGGTCGTGGAGCGCCTCGGCGCCGAGTCGGTCGTACGTCGCGTGGTGTAGGTGGCCGGCCTTGAGCGTCCAGCGTCGCCCGCACACGAGGCAGGAGGGTTCGACGCCGGCGGCGGTCAGCCACGTGGCATACCACTGCTTGCGTCTGTGGCTCCAGGCGCGGGAGTTGAGGTAGGCGTCGTAGGAGGCGCGACGGCTGCGCAGTGCCGCTCCCTCAGACATGAGCCCGGCTGACATGGCGGATCCTCTGCTCCAGCTCAAGTCGGGCTGCGGTGAGGTCCTTCGCGTCTCTCCGCTTGGTCCAGGGGCTCATGGTGAGCGCGATCGGTGGTGCGGAGCGCAGGAGGAGGACGGCGGATCCGAACGGCAGGGTGCGCAGCTCGGCCTGGGTCAGGATAGGCACGTCGCTCGTCGAGGTGGATGTCGAATGGCGGCCGTCGTGCCCGGTGCTGCGGCTCGTGACCTGCTTGGGGCGTGTGCCGATGAGCTTGGACAGGTCGTCGAGGTCGCGGGCGTTGGAGCCACCGCCGAGGATCAGCTTGACGATGGCGGCGTCCCAGATGGCGGCTGCTGCGTGTTCGCCCCAGACGGCGCGGGCTTGAGCCAGGGACTGCAGGACGACGGTCGTGGCGATGCCGGATCCGCCGCCGTCGGACATGAGCGAGGCGAGCGAGGGCAGCGGGTAGTTGGCGGCTTCGTCGAGGATCATCGACAGGGGCGGGTCGAGCCGGGACGCGGGGGAGCCGGCGGCCTTGCGGCGGGCGACCTCGAGGACGTCCTCGAGGAAGGCGCCGACGAGCCCGGCCGTGGCGGCCGCGCCGGTGGAGGTGCCGAGGAGGTACACGGTGCCGTTGTTGGCGAGGATCTCCGCCGGGTCGAGCTGCTCGCCCTCAGCCGGGGAGACGGCGTCGAGGACTCGCGGGTCGGCGATGGCTGCGAAGGCGATCGAGACCATCGCCCAGACGGAGTCTCGCTGTCGCGGGTCGGCGCTGATGATGGAGTCGAGGCCTTGGTGCCACGCCTGCGCTGCGGCGGGGTTGGTGCCGAGGATCATGACTGCTTCGCGCGCATGGACTGCGGAGAGGGACCACCGGTAGAGGTCGCCGGCGTTGCAGCCGCCGAGGGCCGCGGCGTGCAGGAGCGCGCGGACGGCCTGCTCGGCCGATGACTGCCAGAAGTTGGCGTCGGTGGTGCCGGACGCGGCGCCCTTGGTAAGGGCCTTTGCGCGGACCATCGCCACGTGCGGGTCCTCGCAGCCGCGGATGGGGGACCAGCGTGCGGTGGACGGTATGCCGGGGGCGAGGCCTTGCGGGTCGAAGACGGCTACCGGGCCGACGCTCTTCCGCGCCAGAAGGGTGGCCGTCAGGTTGTCCGGGCGGGTGCTGGTGGTCACTACCGCTCCCGGCGCCTCGAGGATGGCCGGGATGACGAGATGAAGTCCCTTGCCCGAGCGCGGGGGACCAAGGACGACGGTGGAGTCCTCGACCGTGACGAAGCATTGGACGCCGCCGCTGTAGCCGACAGCGTGCGCCACCGACTCCACTGAACCGCCGGGGGAGGAGGGCCGCAGGACTGCGACACGGTTCCTGACCCGGGCCGCTCCTGCCGCAGCCCTGACCTCGGAACGTGACGCGATGCCCACGCGCGCGGCCCAGCTGTTGTCCGGTGACGAGTTGGTGCGGTGTCGCCGCTCGAGCACCGCTGCACCGGCAATCGTGAGGATTTGCAGCAGGAGCAGCCCCCAGTACGCGAACGCCGACCCAACGTCGACACCCCAGGCCGCAACGGGATCAGACGGATGCAGCAGCAGCTGCGCCACTCTGAGTGCCGAGAGCGACGGCGCGGGGCTGCCACGGAGCCAAGCTCCCGTGACGGCGGCAAACCAGAGCAGCAGACACCCCGCGAAGGCGCCAGCGAGACCCCACAACATTGCACGGTCGCTCTGGGGGTGCGGCCGCCCTTCCCGATTCATGCACCGAGGACCATCGCGCCGGGGCACGATCACGACGGAATATGTCGGGGGTGACACGCGCGCGGCAGTGTTCGGAACGGTCGATTGAACGCGCTAGCCAGTGGACCGCCGGTGACGGTGCTGATCAGGGCGCTTGCCGGATATCCGTTATGCAAGCCGTGGATACCGCAGCGGCGCCGCCAGTGCTCGGCCGTGCAGGCGCCGGCCCACCGGCCTCAGGGCCTTCGTTGCAGCACTCGGCAGCTGCGCAGCAGTCTCTCAAGGTCGTCAAATGTCACGGGACGCAGATGGGCCATCTCGTTCCGAACGCGCGCCAGCTCGTTGGCGCAGCCGGTCAGCAGCGGATCCGCGCCCCCCAGCCGGACCCTCGCTATGTGAGCGAGCTGGCCCACTTCAAGAACGTCTCCCACCCCCGGTTGTTCGTCGAGCATCTCAACCGCGGCCCGCCAGCGAGGGCCAAGGCGCTGCACCAGAGCCCCATGGAGTTCTGCGCGGCGCAAGTCGATCCAAGGCAGCAGCACCCGGGCTTGGGCCCGCCAAAGCAACTGCTCCCAGTCCGGCTCCGTCAACAGACATCCGGCGGCCACGCAAATATCCCCGTGCCAGACGTCTATGTGGCCTGCGTCCCACGACCCGGCGAGGTGTGCGGGGGGAGAGACACCAACCCGGGCAGACTTCAGCTCTTCAACACCGAAAATGCCGGACGACCACCATTCCTTGACGTGTCGCTGCAGTTCAGCGTCTTCCCCATTCCACGTTCGTACCAGGTGCTCAGCGAGCTCGAGGTCCCACCGCGCCACCTCGACAATGACTTCAGCGCGCACTTCCGCAGGCAGTGAGTGGTGGGAAGCCGGACTGACCCGGGCGACGTGCGCCCCCGAGTCCCACCTGGTGACCCGGTTCCACCACCAGTGGGAGGCGAGCCAGACGTCCGCCGTCGCTCCTCCCTCCAGGGCTGCGACAGCCTCACGCCCCGCGATGAATGCGAACGTGACGCGGTCAGAGGGAGCGAGGGGGCGGGAAACCTCGACGAGCCGACGCACCAAGTCCGGCAGTGCGCCGACTTGATCCGGGGCGAGGTCGGAGACGGAGACGACGATCACCCGCCCATGGACGTCGGGGTGGCGGATGAGGTCCTGCAGCGGCAGAGACAGTGCGGTGCTGAAGCAAAGCTGCTGACCCAGCGCCGGTAGGAGGGGCTGCTGGCAGTCCGGGAAAACGCGCTCGCATATGAGGTCGCGCTGGATCATCGCGGTGGTAAGCACGCCCGCCAGCTCGTTCACCGTGTCCGGTGAGACCAGCATCCTTCGCGGGAGGACAGCAACTGTGTGCAAACCCCGCGCGGCGTCGGCCGTGATGGCGTCGACGAAGGAAGAAGGCCCCGGGAGCCCCCACACCGCCTCAGACAGCACCGGGTCAGTCCTGAGGTCGGAGTGTCTCGACGATGGCCCGGTCAAGGACCCAGCCTTGTTCCGTCTCCTGCGCCGCGTCGAGAAGTTCGAACCGTCCCACCACCTCGGCAGCGTCGCCAGGCAATAAGTCCATCAGGTCCGCGATCGTGAGCGGCACTCCTTCGAACAAGCCGTCGTCCCCGAGCTGCGACCACGAGGCCCACTGTTCAGCAGCGGCGACGTCGATCCCGGCGGCCCGGATCAAGTCGCGTCCGGTCGTTTGCCTCAGCGACGCGACGATGTCGTCGAGGACCTGCTTGTCGGCCGCCCCCTGGTGCGACCTCCGCATCGCCTCTTCCACAAGCGTCGGCCAGCCGGAAGTGACCCGGTGGAGCCGCCGTCGGAGCTCGCGAGTGTCGAAGGGCGATTCGTGCCAGGCCCCGAGCCCCTCGATCGTCCAGCGGTGCAGCGTCAGGACGGGGACTCTCGACACCAGCGAGTCAATCGTGTCCGCCGCGTCTGATCCCATCACAACCGTGACGGAGAGACCGGGGCGGCGGGACTCCTCTTGTAGGCGCAGCACCGACTCCGCGTCCAGGGTGCCGTCGAGGGCGTCGATCACAACGTGACGGCGGACCTCGCTGCGAGAGATGCGCAAATCGCGCGAGGCGGTATACCTGTCGAATTTCCATCCTTGGTCGACGCTGACCTGTTGGAAAACGTTCGAGACCCGGCGGATGCCATTGGCCTCGCTGCCGAAGACCACCGCCAGTCCTCCACCGCCGGTGACCAAGTCTGACGTCGCTCGAACGATCTCTGCGTCGGTGATGGGTGAGCGGGGTTGCCACGGCTCACCGTGCCCGCGCAACGGCCGTCGGTGCACGACGGGGTTGTATCGATAGGGCAGCTCAAGCGTGCTGTCGGCCTCCTCGAGTTCGCGCTCAAGGCTGGCGCGGTCTCCCAATAGGCTTATCACGCTTGGAGAGCGGAGCAGGTAGCCACCGGCGTGCCGCACCAAGACGCCTAGTCCTGTCAACTCGACAAGATAACGCTCGAAGTCCTGACTCGACATCTGTGAGCGGCTGAAGCCGTTGGCCCAGTAAAGTGCGCACTCCTCGTGGAGATCTGTCGCTTGAAAGGGCTCCCCAGGGCCGGCGTCGAGCGAAAGGAAAGCCACGACGAGGGCAATGACCCTGTACCTGGGGTCGAGGTTGATCGTCCACCTAAAGCGCTGGGCGATCAGCTCCCGAACCTCTTGGCTGGTGGTGACGTCGACAACGTCTTGAGCACTGATCTTGACGCGGTTCCCCTGCGGAGAAATGGATCTGCGCTGCACGTGCTTGACGAGCGCCTCGCAAACGATCTGCACAAGGCTGGCCTGATAGTTGGTCGCCAGCAGGAGACGCCAAATCGCCTCCTCAGACTCGAACTCGTACCCGAGGGCGAGCATTGGATCGCGAACTAGCTCGCGGGCGTCGGACGGTTGAAGCGGCCCGACTAAGATGTCCGCGCCGCCGTGCGCCACGGGGGTGTTCTCTAGGTCGTGGAAGCGTTGGACCTGGTGAAGGCCCGCGAAGACAGGCTTGAAGCGCCGGTCCGTACTCTCCATGAGGCCCTTGAGCTCCTGCAATACGGGGAAGGCTCCCGTGCCATCGCTGGCCCGAGCGCCCGCGTCTGCGGTGAGGAAGTTGTCAGCCTCGTCGAGGAGGAGGAGCAACCGGTTCGACGGGTCGGCGGCCAGCCACGTCCGCACAATGTCGGCGATCCGTTTGGCGCTCCAGTGCTGGCGCTCGCTCCGCGGGATGACCTGCTCGTCCTGCAGGTGCTCGGCGATGACCGACCAGGTGTCCGCGGGTTCCCGCATCGTCCCGATGCCATTTGCTTGTAGGTCGAGGTAGAGCACGACCATGCCCGTGCGCGGTGCGAGCTCCTTGGCCGGCGCGACAGGGCTGGGGTCTGTGAAGGTTCGCTGCACCTTGCGAAGCAGCGCTGACTTGCCAAGCTGGCGGCCGCCGTATACGAACATGGATCCGGTCGGGTCGACGATCTGGCTCTGCTCGTGCTCACGGCCCACGAAGACCTCGTCCGGCACCGCTCCACCGGCGAACGGCGTGTAGGGGTTCAGGGTCGTGAAGGGCAAAGTGACCCGCTGCGTCAGCTTCCACCCGGGCTCTGCCTGGGCGGACAGCCAGCCAGCGACCGCCTCGTCCACCACTAGGGGCGACAGCCCGGTACCCCGGCCCCTCCCGCTCAGACGTCGCAGGTCCGACCGCTGTGCTGGGGTGAGCACCCCGAAGTACAGGATGATGTTCGCCGACATCCGCTTCTGGGCAGGGATGAGCTCTAGCAGACGCTGGGGCGTCGAGCTGTCCCACACGAGCGTGACCTGGTAGATCCCGTTGGCTTGGGTGCCGAGCGAAGGTATGTAGGAGCGCCCGAGAGGGGTGGCGTTTACAGTGACCGTCGCGTAGCCGGCACGTTTGGCTACGCCTGACTCCCGGAACCAATTGTCGGACCTAGGGATAAGGCCGATCAGGCGCAGCACTTGGGCAAGATTCACGGCGAAGCTGGCCCCACGCTTCTCCTTCTCCAGGTTGCGCCACGCCGTGGCCCCCTCGCGGAGAATGCGGTTGTCGGGAAGGTCTTGCGGCCCGACCCGCTTACGCGCGAAGCTGCGCACGGCTTGCAGTCGTCCGGGTCCCGGGTTCCGTATGGCGACATCCACAACCGCAGGGAAGAACGTGCAGAAGTCGTCCCCAGGTGGCGGCTCGATTCTCGGCAGTTCCTGCCCCACCTCGAGCATGGCTAGGAACTCGGCGGCTAGTGCCTCGTCACCTACCTCGAGCAGCCCATCGATCCGCGCGCGGTCCTCGACCTGCCTCACCGTGGACGCGCGCTCGCGCAGCCCCTGACGTGCGGCCCCCAGCGCGTTGTTCGCCTGGGTCTCCAGAAGACCGAGTGCCTGCAGCGTCAGGTCGAAGCGGCCGGAATCGTCGCCGGGCTCAACGAGCGCTGGATCCGCAAGGATCTGGCGTGCATCCTCCTCGTGAAAAAGGCTGCGAAGCCGTGCAGCCAGCCGCTCCACCTCGGCCCGCGCCGAGGCGACCCGGGCCTTGGCGTTCGCCGTGCCGACCTGGACGCGCTCCTCGAAGCCTGCACGTGTCCCATCACTAACGGTCGCCAAGAGTTCTACGACCGCCGCAAAATTCCCCGCCTCAATGTGGCCGCGGACCGCCTCGTCCGCGTCCCGTCCGGCGATGAGCACACCGAGCTCGGCCGCTGTCGGCGATCGGTGTGGCCGGCCCTTGCGGTCCCGGGGCAGCTCGTACAGCGGCAGCAGGCAGCGCTGCAGCAGCTCATCGACCTCGCCGCTGGGCAATACGCCGTCCTGGGGAGTACTGAGCCAGCTAACGAGCCTTGACATGGCCGCATGTCCGACGGTTGCCGGCTCGGTCGCGCCGGTAACCGCAGCAGCCAAGGAGGCAGAGAAGTCGTGAAGGACATCAGCGCCTCCACGGAGGGATGCCGCATGGGTCCGCCGCTGGAGCTCCAGCATTTCGGCCATGAGTGCCCGAACGTCGAGTATCGCGTTCTCGATGGCATCCCGTGCAGGCCCCACGATCTCCTTCCGCAGCTGCTGCCTTGAGCTGACCGAGCGGTCCGCGCTCGACAGAAGCGCTCGGCGGTGGTCCCCGTCGCCCCAGGCGCGGTAGTTGACCTCCACCAGACCCCATCGGGCGTCCGACGTCGCTTTGCTCCCTCCCTGCGCCAGCTCTTCGAGCAGCGACAGGATGTCGCCCAAGGGCTGCCCCTCGCCCACCAGGTGATGAATCACTTTGGATGCACGTTGGAAATTCGTCCGGCTGCCCGCCAGACGCGACCGCAGCCGCGCCGCGTCTTGGGCCCGCGCCACCCACGAGGCGGGTAGCTCACTCAACTCAAGAATGCCTACTGAGGAGTCATGGCGATAACCCGTCATTAGAACCGCATCGGCCGCCTCGCGGACCAACTTCCCTTCCGCCGTCTCGACCATGCCCGCCCGAACAAGCAGATCGTCGACGGGCCCGAGCGGCAGGTATCCCAGCGCCAGCCCGGCGCGCATGAGCGCACTCAGGAAGACTTGGGCCTCGTCAGCAGTCAGCTCTTTATCTTCTTCGCCAGTCACCAGGAGGTCGGGAAGCTGAAGGGCGAGCGACTCGGAATCTAGGTTGAACGCTGCCACCAGAAAGCGCAGGAGACCAAGTCTGCACTCTGTCGTGTGCGCACTATTTGCCACCTGGTAGGCGAGCGCCTCCTGTCCTCGGCTAATGAGGTACGCCAGAAGCGGTGGCGAGCCAGTCTCCCATGGGTTCGCAGGCACGCTAACTTGCCGCCAAGGTGGCGCTGCCGCAGGCGCGGACTCCTGCTCCTCCTGAACCAAGTTCGGCTCCGCAGCCGAAGCCGGCCCCGCTACCGACTCGCGCTTTGCCGCAAGCACTGACTCCGGCTCCGCCACTGGTTCTGCAGCCGTCACCGGCTGGTGCTCGTCCGCCACCAACTCCCGCTCTGCAACCGCAGCCGGCTCCGGCTCTACAACCGGAGCCGGCTGCGGCTCTGCGGCCGCCACTGGCTCGTGCTCGATAGCCGGCTTCGGCTCCGGCTCTGCAGCCGCCGGCTCCTGCTCGACCACCAACTCCGGCTCTGCAGCCGCCACCGGCTCGTGCTCGATAGCCGGCTTCGGCTCCGGCTCTGCAGCCGCCGGCTCCTGCTCGACCACCAACTCCGGCTCTGCAGCCGCCACCGGCTCGTGCTCGATAGCCGGCTTCGGCTCCGGCTCTGCGGCCGCCATCGGCTCCTGCTCGACCACCAACACCGACTCCGGCTCGTGCTCCGGCTCTTGGTGGGCCGCCACCATCAACTCACGCTTTGGCTCCTGCTCGGAAATCGCGACCGGCTCGTGCTCCGCCGGCGCCACCAACTCCGGCCTCGAAACGATGTCGATCGAAGACGCAGCCCCAAGCTGCTGCGCGATGGCCGCGTCCAAGGCTTCCAAGTCCGCGAATCCGTGTTGCCTGAGGATGTCAAGAGCCCAGCGCCTGCCGACGCCGCTCTCCACGTCCACTGCCGCCCGGCGCAACTCGATTAGTTTCTGAACCTCATCTTGCTGGCGCAGCTCCTCGGTCACCTTCGTCAGCCATTCTTGAAGGCGTCCCAGATCTGCGACATCGTCCGGCGACTGCTTGAGTGCGGCCCAAGTCCGTGCGCACCAATCCGCAACGACCGTCCAGTCGAAATTGGAATGCCGGCCAGCCGCGACGTCCTCGACCGCTATGCGCAGCGGCCCTTCCAGTGCCCTCGCTTCGCTTAGGAGAGAAGTGACCTCGTGGAAGGCGCCCGCCAACTCCTCGCGACTTTGTGGCCTGCGGTCCTCCCCCTCGACGGCTGGGCTGCTCTCCTGATCAACCCCTGAAGGTGATGCGGGCCGCTCCAGCCGGAACTCCCGTAGCACGAGGTCAGCGAGGTGCTCGGGCAGCTCCCTGATCACCAAACCGAGGAAGGCGACGACGGCTTCGTCCTCCTCCTGTTCTGGCCAGCGCGTGTAAGCGTTCCACAGGCTCGCAATAGCGGCGGGTCTACGCGCCAGCTGCGTCTGGAGCGACTGAGACGCTCTGCGGCCACCGGACATGAGGGTCGCGACGGGGAGTTTGCATTCTCGCGCCACGACCTCGCTTAAGCCAGGGAGCTTCTGCACTAGAAGCAGGATGTCATCCACGGGAAGCTCGAGCAGAGGATGCTTGTGGGTGGTGGTCATGTAGAGCTCCCCTGCGCCAGATTGCTCCCCGCGTCAGCACCTCGAAATCGGAGGTTCGGCGCTGCCGTGTTTCGCAGACGACCAGGCAGCGCTGGAGGAGAGAACGAGATTGCACGTTACTGCAGTGGCCACACTGCCATATGGACAGCTGTCTGGGCTTCCTTTGACATGCGTAACGCACGCGCCGCAGCGTCTCCACTGACGGGGCGCCCCTCACATCGCTGTGATGTCACGACGAGGCAGCTAGTACCGGCGCGGCCATTCGCACATTGAACTGCCGCATGTTTAGCGCAGAGGCAGTGAGCTTCTTCGATGCTTGCGGAGACGAAGTGTTGGCAGCGTAGTAGGCGATCTCGAACTGCAGGGCGGAACGACGTGCACTTCTGCGAAACAAGGCGGCTCCGGAGTCAGCAGCGGTCCCAGGCCTTCCTCGCCCGACGCCGTACCACTCTGCCGCTAGGTTTGAACAGTCCCGTCTCATCAAGGGGACGATCTTGCGGCGCAACCCGAGTTCCAGAAACTGGCCCCGCCGGCCGCCAACTGCTGGCAGTCTTGGCCAAGAAGGAGCCCCTCGGGGTTAGGGATCGAACGCACGGAGGGGCATGTGGCCTGCGGTAACAATCACGTCAGCCGTGACTACCTCTCGTCGCAACCCTCGTCCCCGAGGACCGCTGCGTCTGCGCTTTCGAGATCCCAGCTCGACGCCGTCGTGGCCGCGCAACGACTCCCAAGCGTCAGCATCGATGGCGGGAAACAACGTCAGGCGTTCGTATCCCGCTTGGCAAAGGACGGGACGATCGACTACTTCGTCGGTGAGGACGGAGAGCAGGGTCACCATCCAGAACTGCACGTCCATGTGATTCACGAGCTCAATGGCAACGTGAAGATGCACGTCACGGACCGTCGGAACGGGCAGACGAAGCATTCCCACCAGATCGAGTTGAAGTCTCCTGATGGCAACCAAGTCCGCGCGGCAGAGCGAGCCTTGGCCGACGTTCTTCGTTCACTGCGATAACGCTCTATGAGCGAAGTCCTGCCCCAATCCAGCGCGCTCGAGCAACTCGTGTTCGTATACGCGACCGAGTGGAAGCAACCTGTTCGCGACCTTCTCCTTGCGCCCGAAGGATTCGGAACTGCGCACACCGTTTCAGACGCAGTCCACCTGCTCCCATCGGATTGGCGTGGATCCCTTCTGCCGCTCTGTCTTGTTGACGAGGGAAGTATCGCTGTCGTTGCGATCGACGCGGCCATCCCTGGGACTCGCGAGGGACACGTCTATCGGCTTCACCTTTCGACGGTGCCGGCAGAGCATCAACTCCAGTTGCTCGACATCGATCCACTCCTCTACGTCGCCTCGATCGAAGAAGAGCTCGTAGCTAGGAAGGCTGGGCTTCGGCGAGTACTTGATCAGATCGGTCCCGCGTACGAGCGCAGCCACCTTGACAAGGAGAAGCGCCCGCGGGATTTCGTCGTAAGGCCCGTGCGGGTCGCATGCCAGAACGTCATCGTCGCGTTGGGAGCGATAGCTCATGACTCCAGCTTCGACGGGCTCTCCGTACCAGCTTGGCAAACCTGCGAGGTCCCGCACGTCGCAACCCATGAGGCCAATCGAGCCCTTGCTGCCCTTACGCTCTGTGACGCGTTCCAGAGCGGAGGAACGATGGAGATTCGTTTCGACCGCAAGTCGCGGATCGTCCATAAAGGCAACCCACTTGATCTCCCCGGTCACCCGGAGATGGCAGTGCCGGCAAGCCTGAGGCGATTCGGCCGAACGGTTGGCGTCTCACTAGGCGACGAGGATCACGCAGCCATCAGTCCTCGGGAAGCCCGCGACCTCTTCTTGGCGATCACGCCGATGCCCCCTGCCTTGAGAACCCGCGTCAACGACGCTGTCGAGAATCGCGGCATCGCTCCGGAACGGATCTGCTTCCTACTCCTCTCCCAGGTCTGGCGCGAGATCGAGATGGACTACCTGCTCGCAACCACGGGCCGAGCAGCATCAATCCTGAGCGGTGGAGCGGACTGGACCGACCGCTTCGCACGGCAAGCTGAGTCCGAGATCTGTCGGGGCGCTGTGACCACGGGCATGCTGTTTCGCAGGCTGAACGCCACTTACGGAGCGCCCGGAGGAGGTGAAGTCGTGCGAGTAGTCGAAGATCGGACCAAGGGCATCCAGTGGGAGGTCCGACCAAACGTTGCCGCGGTGACGCTCACGGGCCTCGACCCTTCCGAGCCCGTCCCGTGGACCTTTGCAACATCGGCCGTCGACACTCTCACAGTCTTTCCCAGGACTGCGATCAGCGCAGACGTGCTGGGCGAGATTGCCGACGCCGATGTTCCTGGAGACAAGGCAATCCTCGTCCCCGCAGATGCTCCAACGCCCTCCGCGATGCCCTCGCCCGTTCGGGTACTTAGGTGCCCCGATCGTCTCGCTGACATCGACAAGGCCATCGAGGACCGACTCCTCAAGTCGAGGATCTCTCGAGGATGAGTACCGAGCGCGCCTGGGTCATCGGTTTGCCCGCTGACCGCTCAACCATGGGTCTGGTTGACGACGTCCGCTCTGCGGCTGGCCGGGCGAGCAAGGCTGAGCCAGGCGACCGTCTCGACGTCGCGCGATTCGAGGCACTTGCTTCCCGCCTCGAACAGGCGGCGCTGAGTCGGGACGGGGCGACGCGCGTCCCGGTCGCCCTTCCGCAACGCGGGCCGACAATGCTGTTCGGTCAAGATGCCAGCGACTGGTCACCCGGGCTACCCAAGGAGATCATCACCGCCGCAAACGGACTCGCACGGTCCGGGCTCATGCCAGTTCTTGTGGTTGCTCCGCACGGTCCGGGGGACACGAAGACCCCATTCCTCGGGGCCGCCGAAGCCCCGGCTGACTCGTGGGAGGCGGACGAGGGCGTCTTCGGGGCTCGCGCGGTGGAAGAGCGATTCCGTGCACAGATAAAGGAAGCGCTGAACCCCAGCGCCCAACGACGAGTGCCAATCTCGCCGAGCGGCATCAACAACGCCATCGTGACCGAGATCCTGCGCGAGTTCGTTGCCTCCGAGCCAGGCATGTCCCAAGTCGAAGCGCCTGTGGAGTATCGCGACGGTTCGAAGGCAGCCCACCCGTTCCCGCTGCGTGCGCTGCCGATGCTCGCCGAGCTTCCGCCGGCTTCTCTGGAGTTGCGGTTTGCCCTCTTGTCGATCAGACATACCGAGATGGATGCCGTCGTGCACGGCGCTTGGCTCCGCAACGCCGAGATCTCGCGACCTCGGCCCGCCGCCATGACTGATGATCTCGCGTACGACATCAGCCTGCGGCAGCTCGAGGAGCTTTGCCGGAACGAGGACCACGTGCGTCTGCACGTGTACCAAACGGGCCTTGAGACCGCCGTCGTGGGCTTCTACCGTGCGCTGACAAACCACTTGATGAGGTTTCCGGGCTCAGTGTCAGTGCAACCGATGTACCACGTAGCGCCCCCCAAGCCGAAGAAGCACCCAACCGAGCGGGACGGAAGGGTCGGCGCCGGACAGAAATCTAGACGCGGCAACCACAACGCCCGCAATCGTGACGACGCGGGGAGTGGTGCAGACCGCGTCATCAACCCAGACAAGCGCCAAGGCCAGGTCGTCGCGCAGAGCAGTACCTTCCGAAAGGGGACCCCGTGGACGGCGTAAGCGGCACTGGAACGCCGAAGCGCGGTATGTCGGCGTCGCACATGCGAGCCTTCACGTGCAAGGACTGTCAGCGTGAAGTCGACGGCATGCAGGTCGAGCTCGCAGCTTCGGAGAGCCACGGGGCCAGCAAGGCCGAACTCAAGAAGCTGAGGGCCAAACTGGACTGCCGACTAGAGAAGGCGACATACAACGAGAACTGGGCGCGGAACCTAGTCGAGCGGGGTGGGTCGCGGTCAGACCGCTGCAAAGAGCATCGTGCGAAGCATCGCGTCAACATCCAAGGCTTGGCCGTTGCCTACATTGACTTAAAGACCGTGGGCGAGGTATCCGACCGGGAGAACCCAACCGGACCCCTCGGGGGCCTCGGGCCGCTTCCCACCGCGCACGAAGAGGTTCCGGGAACAAGTTACGACCTCGAAGAGGTCCGAGTCGGCATGACCGATGACCACGTCGTGGAGATGGTGGGGAAACTCAGGCAGAAGCAGGTCCTCATTCTGAAGGCAGGTACCGGGACCGGGAAGTCCACCTTTGCGCCCTACAGACTCATGGATCCCCCGCCCGCAACGGTGTCCGACGTCCCGCCCGGAGCACCATTCGCGAAACTGACCGATCTAGGTCCCATCATCGTCACGGAACCTCGCGTGCAGGCCGCCGTTGGAGTTGCGTCCTTCGTCGGAGGCGTGATGTCCGGCGCAGGCGGCGTTGGCCCTGGCTACCCCGTGGGCTACCAAGTGTCTGGGGATCGAAATCACGACGAAGCGTGCGAGCTGATTTACGTCACCGACGGAACGATGATCAACTGGCTCCGCGAAGGCCGTTTGAGCCGAATCGGGACAGTGATCGTGGACGAAGCTCACGAGCGCAGCACCAACATCGACTTCATCATGGGCTACTTGAAGCGCGAGCTGCCTCGATACCCGCATCTCCGGGTGATCGTCACATCGGCAACGTTCAACACGGACTTCTACCTTGAGTACTTCGGTGGTCCGGCGAACGTCCACGTGATGGACGTTCCACCGGAAAAGACCTTCGGTTACGGAATGCCGTTCTTCCCCAACCTCGATGCCCCAGAGGTCGGCGAAGAGGAAGTGCTTGATCGCTGGACCGACCCTGCTCTGCCACTGGTCGCCCAGACGCCGCGAGACGAAACAGATTTCGTCAAGACCCACTGGAAGTCGCAGTTTGCGGAGCCATTGCAGTACCCAGACGATGTAGCCGACAAGTCCGACGACGGCTTCATCGAGGACGTCTGGGAGACGACGCGGCTGATCTCCGACCTACGCTTCGATAGAAAGATCCCAGTCGAGGAGTGGCAGGAGCGGATGCCGGGCGAGATGGCCAAGTTCGTCATTAAGCTCGCCCGCGGGCTGGACGACGCCGAAATCTTTGGTGACATCCTTGGATTCCTCCCGACGAAACGGACCATAGAGCCTGTTTGCGAGGAGATCGAGCGAGCGCTGGGCCGAGCTTACAAAGATCAGGTCTTCCCGTTGATCTCCAGTCTGCCCAAGGATCGACAGAAGCGAGCCCTGGCAAAGCGGAGGATGGGGGACCCACGCAAGATCGTCATCTCAACGAACCTTGCCGAGACGTCGCTGACTGTTGAAGGCGTCCGGTTCGTTGTCGACAGCGGCATCATCGCCCAATCCGAGTGGGACCCAGAGCTCGCCAAGGGCAGCATCCCGACCAAGCCACACAGCCAGGCGGGAATCAAGCAAAGGTGGGGCCGAGTAGGGCGTAAGGCACCGGGTTGGGTGTTCCCGTTGTACACGAAGGCACAGTTCCTCGACCTTGCCGAAGACACTCCGCCCGGCTCGACTCGCGACAACCTCGAAGCCCTCGTCATGACAGCCAAGATGGGCGGTATCGACAACGTACTCAGCTTCGACTGGCCGGCCGCGTTCCAGCCAACCACTGTGGAGCTTGATGAGAAGGCCAAGCAAGCGCGCGAAGTATTCGTGAGGGAACTCCACCGCGCAGACCACGCCCTTCGCACTGGCGGCGCCGTCGACGATGACGGCCATCCCACATCCTTCGGCAAGGAACTCGTCCGGTTCCAAGGCCTCGGGTCAACAGCGAGTGCATTGGCGATTATGTATGCTGATCGACTGGCGTGCGTGCCCGAGGTTGCAACTGTCATTGCACTACTGGAAGACACACGACTCATTGGCCAGCGGGGCCTCCTTCTGGACGACTACGACTGGCCGGACGATTGGCGCCTAGAGGCAGCCGAACGCCATCGTGGACTTGCCACGCTGTGCGAAGACGAAGCGGAACTCGTCCTCCTAATCAGTGCGGCGTGGGAGTGGTCCGACCCAAACCAAGCACCTTGGGTGGACTCCGTAGCTCGGCAGGACTGGGCACGTCAATGGTGGGTCAATCACGCCGTTCTACTGGAAGCAGCCCAAAAGCGTCACGATGTGCTCGCCGCACTTTCACCCGCCATGAAGGAAGAGGTGAAGCGCTTCGTCGAACCGGCACTCATCAACCGCACGCGCGGAGTCATAACCCGAGCCATGGCTGCGAACATTTTCGTCCGCTGCGCTGAAGACGGCTACGCAGCTGCGGGAGCGCTGCCATCCAAACCAAACCCACCGTTCGTCGACGGGAATGGATCAGCTGAGCCCACCCTGCCCCTTGGTGACGCCTCGGATACATCAATCCAACCAACACCCCCGTCCCGGCCCTTCACGCTCGAGGAGGACTCACTGCTGAAGCCGGGATCGGAACAGGTTGTGGCACTGAGGCGCCGTGGGTCAAAGCTCGACAACCGGCTCTCATCGCTTGTGGTTGCACAGGAGTGGGCGATGCCCAAGCCCCGGACGAAGCAGCCATCGAGCATCGTTGACGCAATGCAGATGCTCGTGGCTGCATCAAAGTTCGCGCCCGCCGATGCTGCCAAGAGTGAAGCCCTGCAGTACATCGAAGCTTGGCCGGTCGGCCAACGAGTCCAACTCGAACTAGAAACTGTCGACGGGACCACTACCGCCAGGACGCTCTCGGCTCCGTTGAGGCCCTTCCCCAGACCGAAGTCCCGAGAGGAGCGAGGGGACGACACACGTCGCGGTCGAAGTGGCCGCCAGCAGCCCCGGCGCCCAGTTGAGGATGAGGACTCCGGCTCCCGAGAAGACATCGCGACCGAGTTACGCCTCGACCAACGCCGCGGGTACGACGACGAAGGCAGCGAGCGAGCCAGGCTACTCCAGGCCGACCAGGACAGTGGATTGCTGCAAGCTTGCGGTCAGTGCTTCCCCTGCCGGGACGACCGACCCGAGGACTGCGAGCGAAATGGAAGTCCGAGCGAGCCAGGAAAGAGAGAGGACCTTCTCGCGCAGTGGCGACACCAGGCAACCCACGGCACAGATGTCTCGACACCCCGGGTTGAGATTGATACGACTTCGATCCACTCCGGTGGTTGGTTCGAAGTAACCGGGTACGCCCGGGATGAGAACGGGTTTCTGGTGAAGCTCCGATCCGACTGGCGACGAGGCGAGGCGAGCAATGCCGGCCAGCACCCGGACCTGAAGGCAGGCGACCCCATAGACGTCCGGGTTGGCCAGTTGCTTAGGCACCACGGCGGCTCGCTCCGCGCATTCGACCGAGTCGATGGCAAGGGGCGATTCATCCTCGCCGAGGCCCGCAGCCGATACGCCAACGAACAGGTTCGTCGGCGCGAAATCGCCGTCAGTCTCGATCGAGGCCAGACCGGCCTCTTGGAGAGACTTGCACGCGAGTCAATCGTCAAAGCGACAGTCGTCCCCGCACGTGCCGAGGGGACGTTGACCATCACCCTTCTGGAGCTACTGCATCAACACTGGTCCAAGGCACAGGACGGCCGCGGAGCAAGCAACGAGATCCTTCAGCAGCGGGGGCGCAACCACCGCCGAGAGAGAGTCCACACCGCTGTCGTCGACTCCGCCGCGAACGTCAACGGTTACGTGACTGCCCGTCTACTTCACCAAGACAGCAAGCTCGGAGTCGTCCACAGATTCGACTTCAGCGTGAAGCCTCGTGTTCAGGAGCGCCCAGCCGGAGGCGACCCTGTTGAGGCCGAGGCGCCCAACTACGAACCCCAACTCGCAACCGGTGACGCGATCATGGTGAAGCTGCAAAGCGACCGCGCGAGCCTCGACGTCACTGGCCTTAGCGTCGAAGCCCTCCGAAGCATCGAAGCACAGCAAGCAGGACAGATCACGATCAACGGGCTTCCTGACGAGAGTAAGAGGTCTGCGAGCAATGCTAAGCGGGCACGCAGCGGCGAGGCCTCGCCTACACCCTCCGACGGCGACGCCGTGGCGACCCAGGACCCGGACAGTGAGGACTCGGCCACCGACCAGGGCGAACTCGCACCCTCGGGCACCGAGGTGCTGGCCAAGACCGAGAAACCCCTCTCACGTTCGGCCGCGGCCGCCCTTGTAGGTCTCAGCGACGAGCCCGACTGGCCAAATGAGGTCTGGTCATTTTGGGCCCGCACCCACCACCTGCGCGTCGACGACCGAACCCCATTCATTCCAGGCATGCTCAAAGAGCCGTTCGAGGTGCCCGCAACGGTACACATCGAAGAGTCCACTCCCGCAGAACAGCGAAAGGTTCAGCTCGCTGCATTTGCCGCCGCGCACCCCATTAACAGCGTGGTCGAGTGCGTGGTGAGATCCCTCAGCAACAGCGGCGTCATCGTGGATCTCGAAGGCGGCGTCGAAGGATTCATTCCGCTGGCCGAACTGTCTTGGGCCAACCGAGTCAGACACGCCGATCAAATCGTCACGCCCGGCCGCGCACTATTCGGCGTCGTGCTGGACATCCCCGATCCTCCAGCCCGACCTCGGGTGTCGGCCAAGGCGCTCATTCGAGACCCCTTCGAGGCCTTCAAGAGCCTCTACCAGCCAGGGGCACGGGTGACTGGAACGGTAGACGGGGCGATCGATAGCGCTGTCTTCGTCGACCTTGGGAACGACTTGGACGGGTCGATCCACGTCTCGGAACTTGACTACGCACCGGTGGACACAGCCGTCCACTTTGCCGAAGTTGGCGCAACCATTGAGGTGGAAGTCCTCGGCTTCGATGAACGCACGCGCAAGGTGAATCTCTCCCGCAAGCGAACGCTTCCTCACCCATACGAGGACTACAAGCTCCATCACAATCTCGGCGAGACGGTAACAGCCCTTGTGCGTCGAGTCTCTGCGACACACGTGAATGTGAAGGTCGGAGCGCTCGATGGTGTGGTCCACGTCAGCAATCTTCGGTGGGAGCGAGTTGATGACGCCACCATGCTCTACGCGCCGGGTTCGACGTTCGACGCTCGACTCATCAAGTTCAACGATGCAAAGCGGCAACTAGAACTATCGGTGAAGGCTCTTCTTCCCGAGCCCTATCAGGACTTCAAACGCCAGCACCGCGTTGGAGACTCCGCTGACTTCACAGTGACGCGTGTGTCTAAGACGCATGTCAACGTCCGCCACGTGAGCGGTGCTCCCGGAGTCCTGCATGTGAGCCAGCTTGAGCATTCGCGCGTCGACGACGCATCATCGAAGTTTCGAGCCGGCGACAGCCTCAGAGCCAAGATCCTGAAGTTCGACGACGAACGCCGACAGGCAGAGCTCTCGATAAAGGCCCTGCTCCCTGAGCCGTATCCGGCATTCAAGGCAAGCACGCCGATCGGATCCGCGATCTCCGCGGAGGTGACGGGATTCAACGACTATTTCGCGTACGTGAGACTCCCGGGCGGCGTCGATGGCAGCATCCACGTTGCGCAGATCTCAGCAGCACGCGTGGGAAAACCGTCAGACGCTCTCACGCGAGGACAACGCGTCACAGCTGTCGTAGTCGGCTTCGACGATCAGCGCAAGAAGGTAGAACTTTCGCTCCGGCAAGCACCATCCGCATCCGCTTGGCCGCCCAGCGGCTCTCCGACCGCAGCCGCAACCCCTACCCGGGCGTCAGTAACACCAGGGGCGGCGACACCTTCGGTTGCGCCGCCCCGCGTGACAAGGCCGGCACCAAGATCCCTCACGGTGGAGGCTGAGACAGTCGCGGAGGCCATCACCAAAGCATGTCGCCAACTCAACGTTTCGACGTCTGAAGTGACACATCAGGTCCTTGACCCGGGAGCGCCCAAACGATTCCTGCGTGCAGGTCGGCCGGCGCGAGTGTGCGTAACGACGAGGTAGGCACCCCTGCCGGGGGAGGCCCGGACACCTCCTTCTCGTCCCAAGGGGGTAAGAGGCTCCGACGCCCACGTTTGAGACCGTCGGCTGACGCCGAGAAATCCGAAGTGCGCTGCACGTCATCGCCCAGCACCCCACTCGTCGATGACCTGCGGCAGGTCCACTCCGTGCCCCAGTCACTGACCACGAGTCTCAGCGTCGCTGAGCCAGTTGCAGCATCCATTCGCATGTTCCACGACGGTGACGCCAAGAAGGGCGCCTGGGTGGGAGGCGACTCCCGAGCCGGGTGAGCGGCGATCTATCAAGTGTCCCCACACACCACCGCACGCGAGAGATCTTGAACCAGGCCTCGGAGTCCATCGCCAGCGCACACAGTACCGAGTCGCGCATCACCCACAGCCCCCGCAGGGCAGCCGGCGGTGGGTCGTCTACGACGGAGCCCGGCGGCGTATGTCCCACACGGCCATGTTGCGGCGGACGGATGCTCACTGGCGGCTGGCGGCTGGCGGCTGGCGGCTGGCGGCTGGCGCGCCAGTACGTCATCGTGAACATGCCCGGGGGCGCAAATCCGCGCATGTTGCCGGTCGGTGCATCGTTCCAAACGGTGTGCCCAACTTGGAAGGAGTAGCTCCCACGAGCCTGCTTCCGTTCGCTGTCCCCTAGTTCGTCCTCTCCGGGTCGACGTCCGGTCTCGCCCGGTGCAGCCGCACAGCGTGTCGCAGCACGCCGGCGGCGGCCGAGGCATCCGCCTCGACCTCGACGATGAACGGCGCGACTACCGTCACGCGAGTCGGGGTAGCCGAGCCCCAGGCGAAGGTGCGCTCGAACGCCTCGCCAGTCGGGCGCAACAACGGCGCGAGGGACTTGGCCGCCGCTTTCGGGAGCGAGGTCGTCGACCCTGCGGTGACCGGCCTGCCCTCGTCGTCGACGTCTCCCGGAAACGCGAGAACTAACGCCGCGGGAGCGGCGTCGTCGCCGGTGAACCCGATCGCCAGCATGTCCAGCGTCTGCTTCGCCTTCACCTTCCACCACACCCGCTGACCCGGCTCGGTCGGGTAGCTGCCGCCGGCGTCCTTGATCACCAAACCTTCGATGCCGCCGGCCGTGAGTGTCTGGAACCATTCTCGGGCGAGAGCGACGTCATCGGTCTGCTGGCAGAGCACGATGGGGGAAGCGATCCCCGCCAGGGCCTGCTCGAGCACCGCTCGACGATCCCGCAAGGGTCGACCGCGCAGGTCCTCGGCGCCGGCCGCGAGCACGTCGAAGACGACGAGCTGGGCGGGGCGTCGGGCGGCGACCGTGCGAATTCGTCGACCGGCAGTCATGCGGGCCTGCAACCCCTCGAAGTCCAGCCGACCGGCGCCCGGATCCCAGGCGATGACCTCACCGTCCAGCACCAGGTCGTCGGGTAGTCGGGCGGTCAGGACAGGCGTGAGGTCCGGAAACAGGGGAGTGAGGTTGGTGCCGTTGCGGGAGTAGATGCGGCCGGCACCGACCAGCGCCCGGTATCCGTCCCACTTGGGCTCCCACACCAGATCCTTGACTCCAGACGGGGTGAGCTCATCCACGGGCCGCGCCAAGGCGACCGGGGCATGCAACGACACCACAGGCATGCCGCCCACACTGCACCACCGCACAGCCGTATCGGGCGCCAAGACGCGGTCCGATCGGCGGCTGACGCAGCGCACCAGATCACCGTGACACGTGCATGCGGGTGTTGGTGTCGAAGAGCGACAGCTCGCCGTCCGTGGCGACATGCCTGACGACGAAGGCTCGCTGCCCGACTCGCCAGAGTCCCTCGCCGCGTTGAAGGTCTGGGAGCTGTGCCCGCTCGGCGCTCGAGAGACCCAGTTCGACTGCTGTTTGTGGCGCCTCACTGACCTCCTGCTGGTACACGATCTTCGTCGAACAGTCACCGAGCAGACCTCGGGCCAGCGCCCGCGACTCCGAGCCCGCATCACCGACGGCGTCCAGGTCCGAGAGCCGGTGCACGATGAGGAGATTGGCGATGCCGAGGCCGCGGGAGAGCTTCCACTGCGACTGCATGCGCGCAAGGAGGGCCGGCTGTCGCATCAGGCGCCAGGCCTCGTCATAGATGACCCAGCGCTGACCTCCGTCGGGTGCCGAGAGAGCGGCCTCCATCCAGGCCGAGGCACACGTCATCACCATGGCAATGAGCTCGTCCGAGCCCTGGATCTGGGAGAGGTCAAGCGTCACCATCGGCAGTGACGGGTCGAACGTGATGGTCGATGGCCCATCGAAAAGGCCGCTGAGGTCGCCGGCCACGAGCCGGCGTAGTGCGTGGGCGAGGTCGCGGCCATCGCGCGCCAGGTCCGTGGCGCAGGCACCGGGCAGAGACGTACGTGGCTCGAGCAGCAGGTCCACCACGAGCGGCAGTGTGGGCTCGGACGCTTCAGCTGCCGCGTCGGCCAGAGCGACGTCGAGAGCGGTGTGCTCCACCGAGTGGAGTGCCCGCCCGAGCGAGGACTGGGCCAGGGAACCGACGAGAGCACGGCGACGGTTGGTGACCAGGGAGCGCCACTGCGCGTCGGACAACGCAGCACCGCGCGGTCCGGGGTCCAAGGGGTTGAGGCGGTTCGTGGAGCCGCCACCGACCTGGATGGCGACGCCACCGACTGCTTTGGCCACGACGGACCACTCGCCCTTGGGGTCGCCTGGCACGTAGACACGGCGCCCGAAGGCGATCGAACGCGTCGCGAGCGATTTTGCGAGACAGGACTTTCCCTTGCCGACCACACCGGCGAGGAGGCAGTTGGGGTTCGTGATCACCCCGTCGCGGTAGAGCACCCAGGGGTCGAAGCAGAAGCCGCCGCCGGACCAGGCGTCCTGGCCGACGTAGACGCCCTCGCTGCCCAGCCCACCCTCGGCCAGGAAGGGATAGGCACCAGCGACCACATCAGACGTGGCTCGGTGCCCGGGTAGCCGAAACCGCCGGTAGGAGCGGCCGGCCTCCGGCCCGAGCACTCCTTCGGCCGGCAGGAACACCTTCGGCGCAAAGTCGCCGTCGTTCGACGCTGACGCGACCACCGCGGCACGCAACCCGGGTGGCTTCGCATGCCGACCGCCACGTCGGCGCTTGGTGCCGTGCGGCACATAGAAGGACGGCGACTGCTGGGTGGCACGCATCAGCTGACCTTTCGTGCCAGGGGCAGCGATGCCGAGACAAACGCCCGGGCCTGCTGCCCGTACAGGCGCCGCGTCTCGCAGCCGCACTGGATCGCGGCGCGGGAGATCTCGGCGACCGCGGCTTCGAGCTCGTCGAGAGACGGGGCGGTGACGGAGATGAGCCCGGTGAATTTCACGTCCGCGTGGCCGCTGATCAGGGCTCGCTCGCGCTCGATGACGTCGTCGCGTTCTGCGGCATCGGACAGGTCGGCGATGGCGCCGATCTTCGCCTTCTGCGCCGCCTCCGTCGCGTACTCGACCTTGGCCTTGCGGATGTCGCGCATCGCCGCGTCGGCAGGGATCGGCTGAATGGTCAAGGAGATCGTCTTGCGGATACCGGGTTGGAAGACGAGTGAGTGCAGAAAGTACGGAGGCGCTGCCACCCGCGGCCACTCGTTGATCCACAGCACCGCGGAGTATGCCGTGTCGTGGCGTACGTGGTCCCACTCCTCGTCCATCGCAACTGGGCCGGCGCCGGCGAGGGTCTGGTGGACGTCGTCCCGTCCCTCGAAGCCGGGCTCGAAGGACTCACGCAGCGTGGCCGCGAGCTCGCTCTCGTTAAACCAGGTCTCTAGCGAGAGGTCTGAAGCACGGAGACCTGCCTCGAGCGATGTCATTTCTTGGCGTAGGAAGGCAGCCGCACCCTTCAGGCCGCGTCCTGCCTGCTTGATGTGAGCTCGGGCGCCGCGAAGGTCGAGCGAGAGCGCGATCAGAGTCCGGTGGGTGGAGGCGGCCGGCGCCGCTGTGCGCATCAGTGACTCGTACTGCTTGACAGCCCACTGGCCCGGCTGCTTCACCCCGTTGAGCTCCCACCAGCCGGTGATGCCCCGGCCGGCGTCGGGTAGCGACACCTCGAGAACCTGCAGCCGGCACCCGGTCCCGGACGCGGCGAGGCTGGCGAGGGCACGTCCCCATCCGTGGACGCGTCGCGCCTGCTCGTCGCTCGAGAGGAGGACGTATGCCGGGTGGCGCACGAGCGCGACCGCAGTGAGCGTCTGCGCGTGCGGGTCGTGCAGCATGGCGGTGCCGGTGTCCTCGTCGACGAGGAAACGCAGGGCGGCAGCGTCCCCGGGCAGCGCCAGCGTGCCGCCCGGCCGCGGCGCCGAAGGGCGGGCCCGGTACTTCGTCTGGCGGAGCATCTTGCGGACGGCGAAGTGCCCGGCGGTGGGCATCGACTCGACCGCTGGGCGCCCGTGCCAGCGCACGAAGGCGAGCGCGATGAGGCTTCCCCACAGCGGCGCGGTGAGGCCTGCACCGGTCGAGCTCCCCAGGAAGATCGATGGGACGAAGACGAGGACGGCGATGCAAAGACACAGGACGCGGGACGCCGAGAGCCCTAGGAGCAGGCCTCGGCGAGGGAGCCGTCCGAAGCGGACCGTCATCGGGTTGGTGGTGGCGTCGGTCATCGGTCAGCTCCTTGAGCTGTAGGAGGGTGGCTGCTTCATCGGGGACTCCTGGATGGGAGCGCTCGCGCCGGCGGATGCGCCCGACGAGGTCCCGGGCGGGTTCGTCGCAACATCACCGGCCTTCATCACCATCGACTTACCGGCTAGGGCAAGCGAGCCGACGGCGGCAGCTGGAGCAGCCACCGAGGCGGCGGCTGCGGCGCCGCCTCCGCTGGCTGCTCCAGCCGGCCCAGCGACGCCCCCGGGAAGGCCCGCGCCTGTACCCGATGAGGGCGGGCCCGGCGGCGTGGAGTGGGCGGGACGTGGGGGAGGGGGCGGCATGCTGCCGCCGCTTCTGCCGCCTCTGCTGGCGCCTGACGAGCCCATGGACGCCAGCGCCCGACCCTGGGCCTGGATGGCGCTCACCTTCTGTGGCGCGCTGACGAGTGTCTGCGCGCCGACGGACGCTTGGCGCGCCGTCGCATGGGCAGAGTGGAGCGTGTCGCCGGCGAAGTGGAACATGCGAATCGCGACCCAAGGCGCCAAGCCGCCGAGGAGGAGGATGAGTGAGCCGCCGGCGAGCTGGGTGACTGTCTGCCCGAGGCCGGCACCGGACTGCCCGGCGCCGTTGAGGACGGCGACGCCGATGGTGAGCATGATGACGAGCAGCAGCTTGGAGACGATCATGGCTGCCACGAGTTCGATCCACCGGCGGACCCACGCACGGGTGTAGTCGGCGGTGGCGCCCGCGAAGGCCAGTGGCGCCAGCACAGCAGCCACGATGAGCATGAGCTTGCGAATCATCATGGCCGCCCAGACCACGACGGCCGCGACGATGATGACTATGGCCAGCAGGATGACGACGGCAGGGTTCTGCATCTGAGCCAGGCCGACGAAGGAGAGCTTGCTGCCGAGGGCTCCGATCTGGGTGTCCATCGTGAAGCGAACGACCCCGTCACTGAGGGCATCCACGGCACTGAGAAGCACGCGGGTCGTGGCGAGCGCCAGGGCCGATCCGACGAAGCTGATGAGCAGCCCGCTGGCGGCGCGCCCCAGCGCGACAGGATTCCCGCGGATTACCCCTGCGGTGATCTGGATGAGGAAGAGACCGAGGCACAGGGTGGCTGCGATGGAGCCGGTGATGGTCATCTCCCGCAAGAGCGCCGGCGACCGGAGATCCAATGTCGTCGCGGAGCCGATCTGCTGCCAGAGCCACGTGGTGGCGTTCTGCGCCGCGAGGCCGAAGTAGCCTGCGATGCTGGAGAACGCCCCGTCTACGACGTTCGACGCCGCGCCGGCAGCGCCGGCAGCCGCTTGGGCTACGAGGCACATCGGGTTGGTGGCCATGATTCCGTCGCAGCTCATGCCGCACCCACCGGCAGAGAGGAGTAGGTCACTGCTGTGACGAAGCCCCATGAGGGACGACTGGGAGGGCCCTCGAGATTGAGCGTCATGTCGACGGACGAGGTGGCGCTGGCTGGCCGGCCGGCCTTGAGGTAGTGCAGCGTCACAGTTGCGGAGACCTCTCTGCCTGTGACGCCAGGGTCACTGATGCGGCCGCTGGACACGGCGGTGCTCCAGGCCATCGGCTCTTCCACACGGTCGATGCGGACGGTTGTGTAGCCGTGCTGGACTCCGAGCGCGAGCCACTCCTTTGCCCCCGACACGGCCGGCGCCTGTCCGGCCGCCTCGGTGACGGAGTAGACCGCCAGGCGGCCGCGCAGATCCTTGGGGACCAAGCCCACGACGAGTGGCTCGGTCGTCTGCGCGGACTCGGCCTGCACCCAGGAGAGGTGTTCAATGCGTGGCCTGCGGTAGTCCTGGGTGAGGAGCCGACGGACGAACTCAGCGGCATAGAGGTCCGGCTGCTGGGTGGCATCCCCGGTGATCCGTGACTCTCGCGTCGGCGTTGCGACCCAGCTCACCGCGCGCAGCCGCTCGATGTCCGCGGCAACCGGATCCGCTTCTGGCGCCGGCGCCGCGGTGTGTGCTGCCGGTGCAGACGTTGGGGTCACCGACGGCTGAGCTGTCGAGGACGCGTGCTCCGTCTCGATCGGGGGTCGCTGACGGCCGGAGAGCACCACACCGACGACCGTGGCCGTGAGCAGTGCAGCGATGACCGATCCGATTACGAACGGGCCGAGGGCTCTCCACCTCATGTCACTGGACCGCGGAGCCGGCAGCGCTGAAGAAAGTGACGAGGGTGTTCGCGGCTCCGATCAGCATGGCGGCTCCCGCCGATACGAGGACGCCGGTCTTGCCGCGGCCGGCGATGTGTGGGTTGGAGGAGTGAGAGCCGATCGCCCAGGCGATCGCCGAGATGGCGATGCCGGCGACGGCGGCGATGAGCCCGAAGGTCAGGAGGGCGCCAACGATCTTCTCGATCGCGGCGATGCCCGGCAGGCCGTTCTGGTTCGGCGTGACGTCGACTGAGGGAATCATCCAGGTCTTCATCGGTATGCCTTTCGCAGCTTGCGAGGACTGGTTCCACGCATGGCTGCGATAGAGAACCGATTGGGGCACTATGCGTCGAAGGCCACTCACGGGAGTGACGCAGTCGCCGTCAGGCGATGTGACGCAGGCCCGAAAATCCTTTGGAGACAAAGGATTTGTAAGAGACGACGCGCACCACGTCTCCGGTGCGGGGAGCGTTCACAACCAGGCCGTGCCCGATGTACATGCCGACGTGGCCGGGCGAGGCGAGCGTCCCTTCGGAGCCCGGAATCATGACGAGATCCCCAGGCACGAGGGCCGTCGGCGTCGTCGCTGACCCGTCCAGAAGCTGTTGGGTGACGACGCGGCCGATTGAGACGCCTGCGCGGCGCCACGCCTGTTGGGTCAGTCCGGAGCAGTCGAACGAGCTGGGTCCGTTGCCGCCCCACTGGTACGGCTTCCCGAGCTGCGCCAGGGCGAAGGCCACAGCCGTCCGCCCTGCTGGGCTGGTCGTTGCGGGAAGCGTGAAGGCGCTCGGTAGTCCATGAGCGCCCGATGCCGCGGGGGCCAGTGCGTCTGCGGGTGCGCCGCCACAGTCGAGGGCAGCGCTGCCGCCTTCGACGATGCTGAGGATCGCCGATGCTCGACCGGCCTGTCGGAGGTAGTTCTCGCCCACCACGCGCGAGCCGCCGTTGGCTGCACCGGGCAGCCCGGTGAACGCTGAGCGCTGGACCGTCTGGGCGGCATACCAAGGCGTCATAGACTGCCAGCCGTCCACCTGGAGGAGGGCATCCACGAAGAGCTGGGTCGACTCGGTCGCATCCATGCGCTTGGACGCGCTGCCCCAGCCCGGCCGCTGTTGGAACAGGCCCAGCGAGTCATGATCGTGCCCGACGCCCTGACTGGGGAAGGCTGCACCTGCCGGGTCGTTGGGGTTCGACAGGACACGAAGGTCGGACTCCGTCAGCGCCGCCATGAGCGCGATGTAGGCGCCGGCCCTGCCGGCGCGCTGCTCTGTGGTGGCGACGATGATGCGGGCGTTCTGCGCTTGAGCCGCCGATAGGCCTTGCACAGGCCCGGTCGAGACGCACGCTAGGGGCCGTGACGGCAGCGCCCCACTCTGACCAGCGGCAACAGTCACGAGGCCGAGTCCGCCGAGTGCCACCAGTCCACCCACGGACAGGCCGGCAACGACATGGCTGAGCGACATGGTGCGCGAACCGTGCGTTCGGGGCACTACTGGGCGCTCGTCTACCGATGGTGCCCCTGCGCGCGGACTTCTCCTCGCCGAGGAGGTATCCCGCATGCTGCGCTTGAAGAATGCCCGTCGGGAACGCGACGTGGGCGAGATCCACGAGGACGCGAGACGTCTCGCGTTGGAGGCCGCGGGCCTGCTTCCATCGCCCGTCGTCGACGTCATGGGACGGGGCATCGTCCTCGAGACGGGTGAACGCGCCTGGCGCGAAGTGGGCGTCGAGCTGCGGCATCACATCTCAGGAGAGTGGTGTGCAGCCATGCCCGCGGTCGCTCTCGTGACCGACCGGCGTGTGCTGCTCAGGACGTCAGCCGGGAACTGCATCTCACTGTGGTGGGGCACCCTCGTGCGGTTCGAACCATCGCTGTCGAGGGGCTATGTCGTCTTCGACTACGGCGACGGTGTGCCCCGGCTGCTGTCAGGGGGACAGGTACCCGTGGTGGCGGTGGCTGGAGTCATGGCGCTCTACGGCGTTGCCGGGCTGACCGAACACCCGGCTCTGGAGCCGCTGCGAGCCAGCTCGTGACTGCGCAGGGTCTGCAGCTGACGACGCGCGTACTGGCGCTGCCCGCTGGTGAGGTCGGCCGTCGCGGCATACAACCGAAGGAGGCCCGGCCAGCCCGAGGGGGATCCGGCCAGCAGGCGGTGGACAGCGCGTCGCTGGGCCGCCGTGAAGCCGAGCTGCTCGAGCATCCTCTTGGTGCACGCCCGCGAGTTTCCGCCGGCGCGTTTCGTCGTGATCGTCGTGAGTGGGTCTGTGGCACCTCGTCGCCGGGCCTCCTCGATCCGCGAGATGAAGAGATCGAAGACGGGGCTGAGCTTGACGTCGTCAAGCTCTTCCTGCGTGACGTGGAGCTGCGCGGCCGTCCAGTCGATGAAGGTGGAGCGCGGCATGGTCAAGCCACCTCGCTTCGGTCGAGGTCGGCGAAGACGACCGGCTCGCCGGGACGCACGTGGGTCATCCCGTGAAGGGCATCGGACTGCGCGGCTCGCGCAGAGCCGAAGGCGCCCTTGGTCGCGACACCGCGGAGCATGATGAAGAGCTGTTGCGGCGCCATCGCCCGGGCCTGCGACTCGTGTGTCCTCAGCCAGTCCATGGCTGCAATGAGCTCGTCGGTGGCGTGGTCTGCCGTCACGGGCACCGGCGCGCTCGACCCCATCGGCACGACCAGGCACAAGCCCTTGGTGCACACGGTCTCCCGGACCGTGATCCAGAGCTCGTCTCGCTCGGACGAGGGTTGACTCAGCGTCCCGCAACGCGCCAGAGCGTCCGCGAGTGTCTTTGCTTTCAGATCCTGACCGGTCATCGCCTGCTCCTCGGTGAGATCGGCGAAGCCATGGCGGCTCCGCGCCCAATAACATTTGTCCCGCTTTGCGGCAGGGCTCGCCGCTTGGAAGTGCCTCGGCTGTGGACATCCGAAGGTCCTGACGGGGTTGTCCACAGCGGCGCGGTCCGCGTCTTGCGCTCCCGCCGAATGTGCGGAGGACTCTGGTATGCGCACGCGGCTGCGCATGTCTGGTCCCGGGACGTCGCCCTCGCGCCGAGGTCAGCCGTCTTGGGGAACCTCTGCCGGTCCGGCTGGGGATGCGTCTTCATGCCGTTCACTCGACCAGCCGGCGCAGGGACGCCAACACCATGCGGTTGGGACGTCTGCGGACGTCCTCACCACGGCGGGGACGTCCCGAATCGTCCTAGGAGGAGTCATGTCGAATGAGCGACTACGGGCCGCAATCGCGGGAGCCGGCCTCACGACGCAGTCATTCAGCGAGATGGTCGCCGTCGATCCCAAGACGGTCGAGCGCTGGATCGCGGCAGACCGATTGCCACATCGCTCCCACCGGATTCGCGCTTCCGAGATCCTGCGCAAGAGCGATGGCTTCCTCTGGCCCGCAACCCATTCCGACCGGGCAAGCACCTCCTCGACGCAGGCGGAGCTCGTTCACATCTACCCCAGCCGAAGTGCCATCGAGCCCCCGACATGGCTTGAGCTTGTCGCGCAGGCCAAGGAGCGCATCGACGTCCTTGCCTACGCTGCAAGCTTCCTGCACGACAGCATCCCGGAGTTCATGAACAGGCTGGCCGAGAGGTCGCAACAAGGGGTGCAGGTGAGGCTGCTCTTCGGCGACCCCGACGGCCAAGCCGTCGACCTGCGCGGCCGGGAGGAGGGCATCGGTGAGCTCATGGCGGCGCGCTGCAAGCTCACCTGGGTCTATGTGACGCCCCTGCTCGCCGCCCACCCGATCGAAGCGCGACGGCACGACACCACCCTCTACGCCTCACTGTTCAGGTTCGACGACACCCTCCTGGCCAATGGGCATGCCTACGGAAGCAGCGCCTCGCAGTCTCCTGTCCTCCACCTCTGTCGGATCCCAGGCGGTCGGCTGTTCACGCACTACCTCGATTCGTTCGAGCGAGTCTGGGCATCATCAGCACAGTCGTGATCATCCGCCGCGCAGATAGGCTCGATCGGCATGGGACGCATTGATTACATCGACGACCCAGAGGCACCCGCCATCAACAGCGTCGTGCCCTCGGTCGTGGCGATCGTCCAGCGGGAGGACGGCCGGGTCCTCATGATCCACAAGACCGACAACGACAAGTGGGCGTTGCCAGGTGGCGGACACGAGCCCGGTGAGTCTATTTCCGAGACGGTCGAGCGAGAGGTCAAGGAAGAGACCGGCTACGACGTCAAAGTTGAAGCCATCACCGGTATCTATACCAACCCCCGGCATGTGATGGCCTATGACGATGGCGAGGTCAGGCAACAGTTCTCGATCGCGTTCAAGGCCCGGCTGATCGGAGGCGATCGACGGACCAGCAGCGAGAGCAGCGAGGTCGAGTGGTTGACGGGCGCCGAGATCGACGCGCTTCCGATCCACCCTTCCATGCGCTTACGCCTCAAGCATGCCCTCAGTGACAGACAGCGGCCATTCATCGGGTAGGTGCAGTCGACGGCGAGCTCTGGCCGCTCCCACGAGCAGGGCGGGCCGCGAAACAGCAACAGCGCGATGCACAGGGTCGTCCGCGGGATAGCGCTCGAGCACCTCACAAAGCCTTGCCCACGGGGAGGTCAACGAACCATCCGGACCGATCACGAGGTCGAGGAGGTTGAGCTCCTCCAGGTCTGTTGGAGTTGGGGTGGGCAGCGCCGCCAGTGCTCCACTGAATCCGCGCTCTTCGGCCTCATAGGCCGCGCCGGTGTGGTGCGCGACCAGCCCGACGACGTTGGCGTGCACCGAGAGCCCCTGCAGGAAACGGGCCCCGTCCAGCGGATGGAATCCCGTATGCGCGAGCTCAGGTGCGTAGCCCACGTCATGGAGCCAGGCCGCCGTGGCTACGTCGCTCGAAACCCGGCCCTCGGTCGCGAGAGCGTCCGCCAGGCGCCCCACTGCCTGGACGTGGGCCCAGCGGGAGCCCATGTCGGCCAGATGATGGGCCGCCAGTTCGCTTGCTTCGTGGCTCTGCATCACCAACATCCTGCCTGACCCTTGGTCTCCTGGATCCACGGCGGCGCGGACGCTGCAGAGGATGGCTACCCCGGGGCTACTTCACGACCTTGGTTGGACGTTAGTTTCAGCATCGATATGAGCGCTGCTTGGAGGCGAGGCGGTGGGTCTGTTCGTCGTGTCGTCAGTGCGACGCAGCTCCCGGCGTAAAGTTGTCTCCTCGACGCCCAACAGCAGAGCGGCCCGAGCGACCCCGGAAGTGCGCACCAGACTTCTCTGAGCTTCGAGCAGCTTGGCGTCTGCGGTCGCGAGACGACTCCGGACCGCGTCGCAGCCTTTGGCCGCAGCCTCGACCTTTCGCAGCGCGTCCGCTTCGGCGCGCTGCGCTTCCAGCAAGCGCTGCCTGGCTCCGTGGTCCACGGGGTGTCGCATGAGCAGTCCTTCCTCTCCCGGGGCTCCTGCTCTGATCACGCGTCGACGGGGTCACCGTCGGGGAGGGCGAGTCGGCGTGAGCAGGTGGCCTGGCAGCCACTGCTGCACGACCGCGGCGTCGGCTTCGATGACGTAGGTGACAAGGGCCCACCACCCGTCGTCACGACGGGACCACTCGACGACGAGCCCTGGGTGGGGTCCTCGCGCCGATGCGGGACCCGTCACCCAGCAGTGCTGGCGGGCGGGCGGCGGCAGTGGGATGGGGTGCTCGTGCCCTCGTCCCGATCCACCGGCCATGGCTCTAGTGTCGCGCACCTTCGAACAGGGGTTCGACAGGTTGACGGTCCGCCGTAGCGCACAGGACCTATGAAGAAGCCGGCGCCCGTACAGGGGAGAACGGGCGCCGGCTCAACCAGCATATGGGCGGCGGCGCCACTGCATGATCGGCGCTCCATAGGGCCATTGCGGCAACTCCATGGACGCCCGTCCTCATCACGAGTTCCACGACACCCACGACGTCCTGCCAAGCCCTCTCCTTCCCACCGACGACCGCCCGCACGACACCGCCCTGTGGACTCACGGGCGCCAACGCCTCAATCGGCACGATTCTTCGCTCCACACGTCTGGCACCAAGGTGGCCGCGAGCTCCGCGGGTGCCCCCGGCGCGGAGTTGGTTCTGGGTGACGATGTCGATCCGCCGGATGACGCTGGGCTCCGGTTACCGGTACCTGATGGCGTCGGTCGCGCGCGGCGACGCCGCGGGACCGGCCGCGTCGCCGCTTGCGTTCTACTACACCGAGCCCGGTACGCCACCCGGCCGCTTCCTTGGGGCCGGCCTGGCCGGCCTCGACCGTGGGCGGGGTGTCGAGCGGGGGGCGACGGTGAGTGAGGAGCACCTATGGCGGATGCTCGGTATGCTGCAGGACCCGGTCACCGGGGACCCGCTGGGCCGGGCCCCGGGGGCCGAGCGGACCGTGTACGTCGACGGGTTGGGGCGGACGAGGAAGGCGCCGAAAACGGTTGCCGGGTTCGACCTGACGTTCAGCGCTCCGAAGTCGGTGTCGGTGGCGTGGGGCCTTGCGGACGAGCCGACCCGGCGGCGCATCCATGCAGCACACGTTGCGGCGTTGGAGTTCGTCATCGGGTACGCCGAACAGAACGTCTTCGCCACCCGCACCGGGCGTGGGGGAGTGGTCTCGGAGGACGTGCGGGGCGTCGTCGCGGCGGCGTTCGACCATTGGGACTCCCGGTCCGGCGACCCGCAGCTGCACACCCACGTCGTCGTGCTCAACCGGGTACAGGCCGCCCCTGACGGGCAGTGGCGCACCCTCGACAGCAAGGCGCTCTTCCGGGCCGCGGTCGGCCTGTCGGAGTTGTACAACGGCGTCCTCGCCGACCTCGTGACCGCGGATCTGGGCTACGGCTGGGCGCCAGAACAGCGCCGGCACTCCCGGGTGGAGAAGTGGGAGGTCGCCGGCGTTGGAGAGGCGCTACGGGCGGAGTTCTCCCAGCGCAGCACGGAGATCGACGCCGCCAAGGACGTCCTGCTGGCCGACTTCGTCGCCGGACACGGGCGGCAGCCAACTCCGCGGGAGGTGCTGCAGCTGCGTCAGCGAGCGACGCTCGAGACGCGCCCGGTCAAGGAGCTGCGGTCCCTCGGCGACCTTGTTGCCGGGTGGCGGACGCGGGCCGAACGCTTTGTGGTGGACGCGCCGCAGGCGTGGGTTGCCACCCTCGCTGAACGCAACGATCTGCCGCTGCTACTGGCCGGCGACCTGGCCGAGGCGATGCTCGAGGACGCGGCGCGGGTCTCGCTCGAGGTTGTTTCCGGGAAGCGATCGACCTTCACGCGTGCCAACGTCTTCGCCGAGGTGCTGCGGCAGATCCACGGGGTCCGGTTCGCCTCACCGGGCGACCGGGTCGCCGTCGCGGAGCGGGTTACGACGCTCGGACTCCAGCGCGCGATCGCCCTGACGCCCCCCGAGGTTGGCTACGTTCCCGAGGAGTTGCGACGTCCGGATGGCACGTCCCGCTTCCGGCCTCGCGACTCCAATCTGTACACGACCCAGGCGTTGCTGGATGCCGAGGAACGGCTGCTGGCCGCGGGCCGCGCTGCCCATGGCCCGGCCGTCGAGGAGGCGAAGGCCGCCGCCGTGTGTGCCAAAGACCTGCCCGGTCGTGACCATCCGTTGTCGGTCGAGCAGGCCGCTGCCGTATGCCGGATCGCGACGTCCCGTCGTGCGCTCGATCTGCTCGTCGGCCCGGCCGGTGCCGGAAAGTCGACGGCCATGGCGGGGGTCCGTGCCGTCTGGGAGTCGCAGTTCGGGCGAGGTTCTGTTGTCGGTCTAGCCCCGTCCGCAGCGGCGGCGGAGGTGCTGTCCGAGGCGGTCGGCGTGCCGACCGAGAACACCGCCAAGTGGCTCGCTGAAGCCGCCCGGCAGCCAGATCGCGTGCGCGAGTTGGAGGGGTTCATGGCTGCTCTCGACCGTGCCAGTCCGTCGCTGCAAACGCGCGCCCTGATGCGTCGTGCGCGTGAACTGTCCGCCGAGATCGACCGGTGGCGCCTGCGCCCAGGGCAGCTAGTGATCGTGGACGAAGCCTCCATGGCCGGCACATTCGAGCTCGACTCGCTGACGGCAGACGCCCACACCGCCGGCGCGAAAGTGCTCCTCGTCGGCGACTGGGCTCAGCTGTCGCCAGTCGCCGCGGGCGGGGCGTTCAAGCTGCTCGCGACCGACCGCCCGGACGCGCCCGCGCTCCATGACGTCCGCCGGTTCGTTCACGAATGGGAGCGCGAGGCTTCGCTCAAGCTGCGGGTCGGGGCCAAGGTAGCTGTTGCGCAGTACGCGCGACACGGTCGGCTGCACGGTGGCGACAGGGAGTCGATGCTCGACGAGCTGTTCGCGAACTGGGCCGACGAGACATCACGCGGGAAGAGGTCCTTGATGGTCGCGGTGGACACTACGACTGTGTCGGAGCTGAACCGTCGGGCGCGTGCATACAGGGTCGCCGAGGGTGCGGTTGCGGAAGGCGGTGTCACGGTGGCTGACGGATCGACCATCGGGGTCGGAGACATCGTGGTGACGCGCCAGAACCAGCGCGAACTGGCGTCGTCGACGGGATGGGTGAAGAACGGAGACCAGTGGACTGTCGCCTCCATAACTGCCAACGGAGGTCTGCTCGTCCGGCGGGAGTCCGGTGTGGGGCTGGCAAGACTTGACCGGGAGTACGTCCGCGACCATGTCGAGCTTGCCTACGCCACCACTGCGCACCGCGCCCAGGGCAGGACGGTAGACACGACCCACGCGTTCGTCACCGCGACGACCATGCGCGAACCGCTCTACGTCATGGCCACCCGAGGACGGGAGAGCAACCGCCTGTACGTCGACACCATGTACGACCCCGACTCTGCGACAGCTCACGAACGCCCCACGGTGACGGAGCCGACGGCCGTAGTGGAGCAGGTCTTGGCCCGATCCGGCTCCGATACGAGTGCCACAGAGGCGCGAGCCCGCGAGAAGAAGAACCTGAACAGCCCGGCAAGGGCTCACGCCGAGGGCGCCGTCCTCATAGCTGCAGCGCGACGGGCGCGCTCTCAATCCCCAGAACGGCCACCCCATCGTCAAGGTGCCGAGCGGAGCCCCAGTCGGTGACTTCGCCTTCAGCGGGTCCGTGCTTCACGTGCCAACAGGCGGCGCACTTCGTCCCGAACTCCAGGCGCTTGCAATCATCTCGGCCGATCCTGCTTCTCCTCCATCGGTCGGCACCACTCATCGCTGACCTTGGGCACGTCTGCTGCTGGGAGACTGTCCGACTCACGGTGTAACTGGCCTGACGCGCTGACGTGGTCAGCGGGAAGGGTCGCCCGATGAGCGACACACTGGTGGGTGTGAGCCCACTGCGGAAGGCAGGCAAGAAGACGCTCACCCCTGATGAGGTGGCGCGTGCGGCGGTGCGTGAGCTGGTCAAGGCCGCTCGCGCCAGGGGTGATGACCTGACCGGCCCGGACGGGCTGCTCAAGGCGATCACCAAACAGGTCCTCGAGGCCGCCCTCGAGGAGGAGATGACCGAGCACGTCGGCTACGACAAGCACGCCGCCGAGGGTCGGAACGGGGCCAACTCCCGGAACGGGACCCGGGCCAAGACGGTCCTGACCGACAACGCCGGCCCTGCCGACATCGAGGTCCCGCGGGACCGGGACGGCAGCTTCGAGCCGGTGATCCTCAAGAAGCGGCAGCGGCGCCTGAGCGATGTGGATGCGGTCGTTCGAAGAAGTACTGGGAGACGACCGCACGCGATCTGCGCCCGATCTATCAAGCACCGAGTGCCGAAGCGGCGTGGGCGGCGTTTGAGGAGTTCGAGGAGAAATGGGGCAGGGCCTACCCGGCCATCCCGCGGCTGTGGCGGGCCGCGTGGGAACAGTTCATCCCGTTCTTGGCCTACGACCTGGAGATCCGCAAGGTGCTCTGCTCGACGAACGCGATCGAGTCCCTCAACGCGCGCTACCGGCGGGCCGTCAACGCCAAGGGCCACTTCCCGACCCAGCAGGCCGCACTCAAGACGCTGTACCTCGTCACGCGGAGCCTGGACCCCAAAGGGCTCGGGCAGGCACGATGGGTGACCCGGTGGAAGCCGGCCCTGAACGCGTTCGCGATCACCTCCGCTGACCGGATGCCGGCCGCGGAGAACCTCTAACCATGAAAACGCCAGTTACACCGTTCGTCTGACGGACCCGCTGCTGGCACCTCTGCTGTATTGCTGGCTTCAGTCGCCTCGCTTCGGCGGCAGCGGCACCTTGTCCCGGACTCCAGCGGTGAGCTTACGGCGTGGTGTGTCGGAGACCGCACCCTGCGCTGGAACGATCGACAACCACGGCAGTTCGCTGAGAGCCGAGGAGAAGGCCTGCGGCGCGCCTAGGTCGGGTCCGGTTGTCTCGGTGCGCCACCAGCTTGGTTTCGACGGTGTGCGGTAGGTTCCGCGGTATGACTGGAGGGGATACAGGCGGAGCCGCGCAGGAGGCTGGGACCTGCATCGAGTTGTTCTCGGGTGGCGGTGGGCTCGCGATGGCGCTACATGCGGCACGCTTTCGACACCTGCTGCTCAACGAGTCCAACCATCGGGCATGCGCCACCCTTCGCGCCAACTCGGCTGTCGACTATGTGGCAGATGAGGCGCAACCGGTTACGCTCACGGATCCTTGGCCTCTCGTAGAGGGAGGGATAGAGCAAGTCGACTTCACGCCTTTTGTTGGCGAGGTTGATCTTGTCGCCGGTGGCGTTCCATGCCAGCCGTTCAGCCTTGGCGGAGCGCACAGGGGTCACCTGGATGAGCGAAACCTGTGGCCAGAATTCAATCGCTGCGTCCGGCAGACGCGACCTCTCGCAATTATTGCTGAAAACGTGCGGGGACTCCTACGCCCATCTTTTGAGCCCTACTTTGACTACATTAGACGCGAGCTGGCCGCCCCTTTCGAGCAGCGCGTCGACGGGGAATCTTGGCAAGATCACGATCGACGTCTACTGAAAGCTCTGAAGTCGGACGGCGATCCGACTGAGCGGTACGACGTGGCGTTCAAACTTGTGAATGCGGCCGACTATGGCGTCCCGCAGAACAGATGGCGCGTCGTTCTCGTGGGCTTTCGAAAAGATTTAAATGTCGAGTGGAACTTTCCAAAGCAGACGCACAGCTCTGGGGCGCTTGTGCGATCGCAGATCTCTGGCGCATACCAGAGTCGCCACCCGAGTGCGGCCTTGGAAGAGCACCCGGGGGTGACGCCACCGGAGGATGGTTTGAAGCCTTGGCTGACGTTGCGAGACGCAATTCACGACCTTCCTGAGCCAGAACTCCGAAAAGAGACGCCTGGGTATATTCATCACGTGGGTTGGCCCGGCGCTCGTGAATACCCGGGCCACAGGCCAAACGATCTAGATCGACCGGCGAAGACGGTGAAGGCCGGCGTTCACGGCGTCCCCGGAGGAGAATCCGTCTTGCGCAGGGACGACGGAAGTCTCCGCTATCTCACTGTCCGGGAAGTTGCCAGGATTATGACCTTTCCCGATGATTGGCGACTGGAAGGGCCGCGCGGCGAGCAAATGCGTCAACTTGGCAATGCGGTGCCTGTTGAACTTGGACGAATCATGGGCACAAGTATCGCAAATGCGCTGGCTTCCAGATGACACCCTCCGATGGTGGAAGGAAGGCCCGTGATCCGGCGGTCACACAGCGCATAATGCGCGCTGTCCGTTCGAAAGACACGAAGCCCGAGATGATCCTTCGCCGAGCCATCCATGCCCAAGGGGTTCGCTATAGGGTTCACCCTCGGGATGTTCTCGGTAGCCCCGACATTGCAGTTCGGAGCCGCAAGGTCGCGGTCTTCGTCGACGGGGACATGTGGCATGGGAACCCAAAGGAGTGGGAGCGCCGCGGGCACCCCTCAATGGCTGAGATGTTTCCCACTCGGACCGAGTGGTGGGTGGCGAAGATCGAGCGCAATGTACAGCGCGACCGCGAGGTGACCCGTGGTCTAGAGGTCGCTGGCTGGCGAGTATTGCGGCTCTGGGCCAGCGATGTGCTCGCCGACCCAGTTGGAACGGCGAATCTAGTCGTAAGGGCCTTGAAGGGCACATCATGACACTCGCGAGGCGCTTACCGCGTGTTGTGGCGGCCTATGCTCCCGCACCCGGGCTCACACGCGCGGACAGAACTGAAGAACAGGATCGAGCCGCAGGAGGAAGGGCGGTGCGGGTAGTGCCGCGCGCTGACGGCACGCAAGCCTTGGCCAGCGTCGCTCTGCGCTGCTATCCGAAGAGTCGTCGGGTTTACGCCTACCTCAGATGGACATCAGGATCGTCCAAAACCGCAGAACGCTACATCGGGGACGTGACAGACTGCCCAAACCGGGCGACAGCCCTCGCGGAAGCTTGGCGGCGAGCCAAGGCAAACTCAGCTGATGTGCCGACAGGGGCACGCTGGATCGTGAAAGGTTAAGCGTGGACGTTACACCGTCTCCGCGCATCCTTCGGATGCTCGGTGAAATCGAGTTTGACGAGTGGCAGTGCATTGCCGAGCTTGTCGACAATGCATTCGACGACTTTTCGGAAATTTCCGCTGTAGGGCAGCCCTGGCCAGGAGGCTACAAGGTCAGCGTCTCCCTACCGAGCCCAGCCGCTCCACTAACCGGGGCAGAAGTTGTAGTCAAGGATACTGGGCGCGGCATGACGCGCGAGACTCTAGAACAAGCGGTCAAAGCTGGATGGTCCAGCAACGACCGATTCGACAAGTTGGGCCTTTTCGGTATGGGCTTCAACGTGGCAACTGCGCGACTGGGCCGCCGCACTCGTGTGCTCACGACCAGAGAAGGGGATCCCGAGTGGATTGGGGTCGAGATCGATCTCGAGAAGCTGGGCGACGATTTCGAAGCGCCGGACATCACCGCAGCAAAAGATGATCCCAGCGAACATGGTACGTGGATCATCGTCGATCGGCTTCACCGTGACCGGGCAGAGTGGCTACAACGTAACGGCGAAAACCTTCGCACCACCCTTGGGCGAGTCTATGGGTGGTTGCTCGACAATCGACCCTTTGAACTTTGGGTCCAAGGGGTCAAGGTAAAGCCACGTCGAGCCTGCCGCTGGGGCGATGATCGATTCGTGGTCTTCGGGAGCGGGTCGAACGCTGAGCAAATCCCGGCTTATATTGAGATTGACGAAAAGTTTGAGCCTGCCGACGCGTGTGAACTGTGCGGAAATTGGCAGAATCCTGGAAAGTCCGTGTGCGATGAGTGCGGGAGCGAGCGACTTCGTCAACGCGAACGGCATCTGCACGGCTGGCTCGGGGTCCAAAGACACCTCGATAAGCGCGAGTTTGGAATCGACTTCCTAAGGAACGGCCGAAAAATCCTCCAGTATGACAAGAGTTTGTTCAACTGGAGGAATCCGAATGATCCCACTGGGTCGTCGGAGCCCGAATATCCAGTAGAACTTGCGAACCAGGGTGGACGACTCATAGGCGAGATTCATCTCGACTACGTTCCGGTGCATTACGACAAGACGGCATTCGAATACAGCGATCGATCTTGGCGCGCGGCGGTCGACTATCTGCGCGGCGAGGCGCCCTTGCAACCACAAAAGGCTAAGGCCGCGGGTTATCCAGAGAATGATTCCCCTCTGGGGAGACTCTTTAAGGGATACCGCCGTAACGACGCAGGTTTGCGCTACCTTATCCCCGGTGATGGGTCTCGACCGCTGCACGAAGACACCCGCGCCTGGGCGCGCAAGTTCTGGGCGGGCGACCCTGATTATCAGTCAGACCAGAAGTGGTATGAGCAGGTGCTCATGCATGAGCAGCGCGTTCTTCAGTCGAAGCTGGACAAGGCCACTGGCGGGGCCGCGTCCGACCCCGACGAAGACGCGGTTCTAAAGGCGTTGGGCGGCGGGTCCTCCCAGGCGCCGTCGACCCCAGCGCCGGCGGGGACCGGGGACTCGTCCGCCAGCTCTCCTGAGTCGACCAAGCCCGAGACTGTCCAGGAAAGGGTGACCCGATACTTGGCGACTGGCAATGAGTATTCCGACTTGAGCAGGGATTACGGGCTGCCTGACACCGGGACAATAAAGGTCGATACGTACACATTGTCGGAGCAGGTGATTGACTCCGAAGGGCAACCCACGCCTGTCTGGCTTGTTCAGGGCGCAGGTGGAACTGCGACCGCCTTTATCAGCTCGGTGCATGAAGCCTTTGCCAAAATGGGTATGGATTACTCGGAATTGCTAATCGCCGAGATCGCCGCAGCGCTGAAGGTAAAGTCCGACAGCCATCAAACCTTCTCGCAAATCGCAGCTCGCCTGCGGGCGATGTGTTTGCCTGACACGGCGGTCGATGCCGGGGTCGTTCGTGCGCAAGCCAGCGAATTGCTGTCCGACATCCGCAGTCGTATGGCAGAAAGGGTTGCGCAGGACCCTCAACGTGCGCTCAGCGTGATGGACCCCGATGAGCAGACTCAGACGGAAACCGCTCTTATCGCTGATGGCGCCGATACGATGACAGCGAGTCTAGGAGCTGACGGCAATTTCGTGATCTACGCCCCGCCTCTGTACCTCGTGAAACTTCTCGAGAGTTGGCCGGAAGCCTTCTTGGATGGCCTGGTATTCGCGCCCCCCTACGCTTCACTCACCTCCGCGTCCTCAAGAAGACTCAGCATCGCTCGAGTGGTTGGTTACCTAAACGATCTCGCGACTCTTCTGACGTTTCAATCGCCCAATATCACGCAGTTGCGCCGAACGCGCCTCTCGGTGGAGTTGTTGGCTCGAGAACTGGCGCCGGAAAGTTGATGGACGGCTTTCTGTCGCCAGTGGCGCTTTTGCGTGGCGGTCCGGCCGGCCTCAACCTTGCCGCTGAGCGCGCCCTTTGGCACCTCGGATTCAAGGATGTTCGAATCATTGATGGCTCAGGTGACGAGGGTGCGGACATCCTGGCTGTTCGGGACCGCGAGCAGTGGGTCTTTCAGTGCAAGTTTTCGAGTCGAGGCCCGGTTGATCGGACAGGGGTCGATGACGCAGAGCGCGCCAGGTCTCGCTATGCGGCCGACCATGCCGTCGTTGTTACTAACACAGGACTGAATGCCACCGCGCAGAGTCGCCGCAGGGCCCTCGCAAATGTCGGGATAAATATCGACGCATGGACCGGGCCCACTTTAGAAGCCATTTTTGAGAGCATGCCGGATCGAGTCCCCAGCGAGTACCAGCTACGGGACTATCAAGCCGAGGCGGCTGACGCTTTGTGCGATGACCTCGCCTCTGCGGGACGCGCACTGTTGGTGCTGGCGACTGGGCTGGGCAAAACTGTGGTGGGCGGCGAGGTGATCCGTCGCCACTTGGAAACCTCGCCTGAATCGTCCGTCCTGGTGGTCGCTCACATGAAGGAGCTCGTGGAGCAGCTGGAGAAGGCGCTATGGCGCCATCTCGACAAAAGAGTGCCCACCCAGGTCCTGACAGGGGATCGCAAACCCGAATCGTTCGAGGGCGTCACTGTTGCGACCATCGACTCTGTGCTTGGTCTGGTGCGCGGAGGGTGGCGGCCGAGTCTGATTATGGTGGACGAGACTCATCATGTCGGCCAAACAGGCATGTTCGCCGAGCTTCTCGACATCTGCTCGGAGTCTAAGCAGTTTGGTGTGACCGCGACGCCGTGGCGAGGCGATAAATTTGATATCACCGCGAGATTTGGCCGCCCCTCTTATCAGTTGGGCATCGCTGAGGGAATGGCGAGCGGGTACCTGACCGCTGTTGATTATCGCATGTTTGTCGACAATATCGATTGGGACTTTGTTCGGCATGCGAGTGAGCACGGATATTCGATAAAGGAACTCAACAAGTCTCTATTCCTGCCGCAGCGGGATGAAGAGATTGTCGATGCCTTCCGCGCAGCCTGGCGGGAGATCCTAGATCCTCGAGCGATCGTCTTCTGTCAGACGATTGAACATGCCGAGCGGATGGCCACACTGCTTGCAGGAGCGGACAGTAGCTGGCGTCGAGCCGCGTTCTTGCATAGTGGCCTTGGGCGACAACAGAGGCAGGTCCTGTTGAACGGGTTTCGTCTGGGGCGAGTCCCCATCATTACATGTGTCGACGTCTTCAATGAGGGCGTCGATGTTCCGGATGTGAACCTAATCGCCTTCCTTCGGGTGACGCACAGCCGCCGGATCTTCGTCCAGCAACTTGGGCGGGGTCTGCGACTCCGGGAGGGAAAGGAAAGTCTCAAGGTTCTCGACTTCGTAACTGATGTGCGTCGAGTTGCGGCTGGCCTAGACCTAAGGCGATCGCTGGCGGCTATAAGGGGCGGAGAGAGTGAAGAGTTGACCGAAGCAGTCCCCGCGGGGTCTCACATCGAGTTCAGCGACGAGACGGCGGGCTCTCTTCTCGACTATTGGATACAGGACGCGGCCGACCTGGAGACGGCGGCTGACGAGGTGCGCCTGCAGTTTCCAACGGCGATCGGACTGGACTAGTAATGATTCCGAAAGAAGTGGAGCGCCAAGTGGTCGCAAGGCTCTATAGCGACGCCAAGGAGCTGGATTGGGGATCTGTCACCCCGCAGGGTCGCACTGCGCAGTACTCGCTGTGGGTGAATGACCCTGAGGTTGGCGGCCGTCTTCGCGAGTTCGTGTCGGATTCCCAGGCGAGGCTCTGGATAAAGGATGGACCAATGAAGGAGTGGTCCCGAGCGCTCAGCGGCATTGGAAAGTACGCTGAATTTGTCGAGGAGTCGGAAGATGTGCCCGCTACTTTGGTTCGCAAGACTCTCGGGCCGGATTGGGAGGTCGTGAGTTCCTCAATCGCGGTGAAGCCGATGCGTGTGGCCGCACGATGCGGCGAAGAGGAGGCTGTCCTCACATGGGGCAAGGCGCGCGACTTCAAACATTTGGTATGGGCAGCCCTCACCGCGAGCGTGGAAGGCGATGCGCGTGATTGGACCTTGTGCGTTGTCGAAACCTTTACGAACCCGACTCCCACAAACCAAAAGCATGCCCACGAGCGGATGGCTCGGCGCTGTGGTCTTGCCGTTCGGCATGTTTCCATGTGACAGGTGGGCGTGGTGAATTTGTCGTTCAGCGGTCGGGGTCCGATGAGTGAGTTTTGGGATGTGCGCACTGAACCGTCGGGTGGCGGGAAAAGTCCGGGTGCCTGGTTGGACGATGCGTGGGCCTCTCTCACGGATCGTTCTCGAGACATCCTCACTCGGCGGATGGCTGGTGAGACTCTGGACAGTATTGGATTGCGATACGGGTGTACGCGTGAGCATATCCGCCAGCTGCAGTCCAAGGCGACGAAGAGCTTAGTTGCCGCTCAAGAACTATCCTTCGCAAACTTGGGCCATATCCTCAAAGAGGCGTGTGATTCGGGTTCGCCTTTACAAGACTCCGAGGTCGTCGATGCCTCTGGTCTCGAGGACTCTGTGGCCCGGGAAGTGATTCTTCGGGCGTTGGGGATTCATCGCGTCATCGTTGATGCAGCGACCGCCCCTCCGTTGTGGTCACTTGACAGGAAGTGCTTGCAGGACAAGTTGCACCGGCTTGGAGCTGTGGTTCCGTGCTCGGAGGACGAATTCGAAGCGGCTGCTGCCGATCTCGCATTGGCGGGTGGGTTGGCCTGGAGTGTGATCTCATCAGCGCAGAACCTCGGTATAGTGAAGACTGAATTCGGCTGGGTGAGGTTGCGGAAGCGAGCTCGTGATACGGCCTTCCTGTGGCTCAGGTCCGAGGGCTCCCCACGGTCAATGTCTGAGCTGGCTGCTACTGCAGGTGCGGACAACGAGCACGCGTTCTCTGAGTTATTGCGGAGGGATGCGTCTTTCGCTCAGGTTCGCCCCGAGGGAACGTGGGCGTTGACCGATTGGAAGGTTCCTGGAACGGACAAGCGTTATGGAAACGCCTTGGACGTCGTCGTTGAGGTGCTTCACGATCTAGGTCCTCTGCCGGTGGAGCGACTGCGCGTTGAAGCGAGGGCTCGCTATCCGGTCACGGTTTGGCGGATCGACCAGTGCCTGTCGAGCAACGTCGTTGGACTCAACTCAGAGGGTCTATTTGACTTGGTCGAGCGAGGTGCGGTGCCTGTCGAAGATACTGAGCCCCGGATGCCAAAGAATATCCAAGTGCAAGGAAGCGTGGTTGGTTATAGTCGTACGGTCGACCGTGATGTCCTCCGAGGGAGCGGACTGCCCGTCAACAAGTGGTTGACATGGTATTTGGACCTACGGACGGCGCCAGCGACCAGGTACTTCCGGCTGCCTGGAGCCTTTGGGGACCTGACGGTGCGTAGGGCTACAAGCAACGCACAATTGTCCAGCCTGCGGGCTGTGTCAGTGGCCATGGGTTTAGTTGACGGGTGCCAGATCGTCCTCCTGCTCAAGACAGATACGGATACTGCGGATGTGGTCCATAGATGTCCCCAAGGAGATTGCCCTGCGGGCGGCACCGCGAGTCATCGCCTCTCAGAGTTGTGAGGCAACAGTTCAGGGGTAGGTCGACGTTGGCGTGTTGTGGCCGGTGAGCCCGGAAGGTCATGAGGGCGCGTCGAGAGAGCGATCGGCCGCCGAGGACGGCGCGTCGGCGCCGCCCGCAGGGCGGGCCGGCGTAGCCGGCCCTTGATCCATTAGAGGCCTATTCGGCAATCGGTCAGTAGAGGCCTGTTCGGCAATCGGTCAGGCACCTATGCGACCCATGGGGTTCGCGCATCGGGCCGAGCTAGACCGCCGGGCTGTTGTAACTAGGACCCAGGCTGGCGGAAGGAGGACCAAGTGTTGGAGAGTTACCGTCTCGCACGAACTCGGTCACGACCGCATACGCGTGAGCACGTACCTGGGCTGCGGTACGAACGGGGTGAAGGTGAGGCGGTAGGAGGCCCCACCGGGCGGGGGTCGGCAGGGCGACGTCATCTAGCCGGCCCTCACGGTCCAGGAGCCAAAAGCGGCTGCGACCAGCCCTGACGGACAGACCAAGGAGGCCAACGCTTCCCGTGCACTCGTACGTCAGGAAGAAGGATGAATGCTGTTCGTCGGTCCGAAAGTCGATCAAGCTGAGCTCTGATCCGAGGGTCAAAGGTTTCGGCGCGTTCGTCGGTCGAGTGGTGACCGAACTTTCATCGGCATACATCATTCGTGGTAGTTGCGGCCGTCTTGGTCCATGAGCCATCGCTTAAACGCGTCCGTGACTCGATCCAGCACGACGCTGCTGTACCTAGGGTCGATCCACCCTTCCGGTTCGTCCTCCGGAACGTCCGAGATGCCAACTTCGACGGTGATCTCAGGCACGCGGATGCGCAATGTCCGGACAGTGCCGGTGAGGTCTCCGCCAACCGTGACGGCGCGGTGGTCGGACTCGGCGAACGAGATACGCATGTTCAGAGGGTACGGGTATCAACGATTCTCTGGCGCTTTCCAAGAAGACAGCCGCTCTGTGAGCCCGCAACGCCCGTAGGACCCGGGACAGTCATGTGGCGCGACGCGTGCACAGCCCCACCACCTGCCCACCACTGTCGGTGGTCCATGCCAGAATGTCGGTAGGTCAAGAGCAGCGGCCGTCACACCTTGGAGTGGCCGCTCGGCAACCGGTCCGCACCGGTGCTGTCCAAGGAAGACCTGGCCTCTCTGGGTTCCCGAGAGGCAATGCGGGCCTCGGTCAGGGGCTCTGAACCGAGGAGAACGACATGTCTCGTCCGATTGCCGTTGAAGTCCCCACCCAGCCGACTGGGCCTGAGCACGCGCGGAGCGTCGCCGCCGCAATCCAGGCATCCGCAGGCACGCCGGGTCATGTGGCAGGCGATGCCACTCGACAGACCGGGCGTTCAGCTGAAGGCGCGAGTACGCCTTCACACAGGTCGCCGGTCACGTTCACTAAGTGGGAATGGCTCCCTGACTACCCCTTGGCCACATGGAACCCCTACGCGTTGCATCCCGACGTGTTGGCCCCGGCGCAGCCGGCGATAGGGCACCGATTGGTGGTCCTCGTCGACGATGCGCGCACCTTCCGGGACGGCCGAAATCATGAGCATGCGCAGACGTCTGCGGAGGCCATCCGGCTTGTTTCGTCTTTGGTGAACCGACACATCGACGAGCTATGGCTGGACTACGACTTGCTTGACGGAGACACAGTTGGCGCCTTCGTCGAGTACTTGGTCCGTCGGGCCGACAGCAACGCGCACGTGAACGTGGGCCACATCATCGTGCATACAGCACGGGTCGATATGACTCCGTGGATCGTGGCCGTCCTGGGCAAGAGGGGCCGGTACCGTGTCTCAAGAAGTTACGCGGCGGGGATGTGGAGCCGACGTCCCTCGCAAGCTTCTACTGGCGCTTGAGGGGCGAGTCAATGCACCTTGTGGGCGTCGTAATGGGCTGGGATGACTACTACGCGCTGTGCGAGCACTGCCTGTTCCGCGCCGGTCCGTTTGAGGACGTGATGGACGCGGAGTTGGAGGTCCTTTGGCACGAGCACATAACCACCCCGTCGCAGGATCAGTCGAGGAGGCGACCCTTCTGATGAAGTTTGCCCTCACGCTGGCTGGCTGCCATTCGGTCAGAAGTCGGGGTCGACGACCGCCGAAGGGAAGATTCCTACACTGCGCCCCATGTCTGATCCGCCCACCTTTCTCAATTGTGAAGATTTAGGTGGCCGCGATGCCCTACCCAGCACGCCCGGTGCTCGACGTGCTCCCGCAATTCGTCGGGACCGCCGGTACACGCCAAACCCCGGAGCAGCGTGCGCAGCTGCTCGAGTTCGTCTCTCGCGAGTACGCAGGCGGGCGGTCGCTACGCCAACTCGCTGAGCTCACCGGCCGCAGCCAGTCAGCGATCCGCCGGGCGCTGCGACAGGGAGGTGTGTCGACCCGTGGTCCTGGTGCCCCACCGACCGACGGCTAGAAGGCGCGCGTGGACTGTCGGTGGCGGCCGCTAGCGTGGCTTCGCGATGGAGGCTCCACCAACGACCCGGTGGGGCCTCCACCTGTGTCGCCCGACCCCGGCTCTTCGGGACATGGCCGGTGACAGGCCCGGTTTCCACGCGGGGCTGCGCAGTTACCGGCACTTGGCCGGACTCTCAGGTCGACGCGCGAGGCGCCGTACTCGACGGGCTCGCGGGTCTGGGATCCCAGCCAGGCGAGTACCAATGTGAGCAGTGCGGTACCTGGCACGTTGGGCATCTCCCCGCCGCGGTGCGGCGAGGTGAGCTCACAGCGACGGAGCACTACCAAGTGACCCGCGGCCCGGCGCACCTCGAAGCTGATGGGGCGACAGGCAGTCCAGCAGCGCTTCGACCTGATCGACCAAAACGGCGACGAGGTCGGCCTGATGAGAGCGCCGACGCGGCCGGGCCTGCCGCTTTCCTCGTCGAGGCTTCGAGAAATACGAGACGCGATCGCACCGTGGGCACACAGCGTGAGTTTCCGCCAAGCCGGACGCCCGTTCCTCCCACGAAGCGAGGGCTACAACCGTTGGGACGACCCGTCCTTGCACGCCAAGCTGCCAGAGCTGAGCCGGAGGAGTGGCTTTGTCATGCTCCATCGACGGGGCGGCGGACGCGTAGAGCGTCTTGCAGACGGAGGAGTCATGTGCAAGCGCTGCCTTCACGTCTTCGCCACGCTGGTCGAAGGCAACCAGGACTGGTCGTCGATCAGCCCCTGTCTTGAAGAGGAAGCAGAGCGCGATAGTCGCGAACTTCACGCCGCACGGGGATCTGCTCGCGCAAGCGAGACCCGCAATTATCTCCAAGGCCGGCTGAAGCAGAACGGCGCAGAGTCCGCGGTTGAGTGATACCCGCTTGGGCTAGACGCGCTTGGCGCCAAATCGCTCCCGGTCATGCGGTCCCGTGAGTTGCCTATTTGCGCCCGCGAGAGCCGTCGGTGACCTACTGTTCCGAACCGAGTGCTGAGCCGCGCCACAATTCAGAGGGAGCCAAGATGCTTGACTACTACGGCTACAAGCTGATGACGTTCACGTGCCCCTGTGGTTGGAAGGGACTCGGCTCGGAATTGCTGCAGGGCGAAATGTTCAGGGAACTGGCAGAGTTCGACTGTCCGCGGTGCCGGAGCAAGGTCGGAACGGTCTCGTTCCCGACCTCCGAAGAGGTCCGTGATGCGGCAGGGTCGGGCAATGCCGAGGCAATTGCGCATCTAGCCGAGCTAGAGGAGCGCGAGCAGTGGTGGCCGCGGGTGCAGGAGAGTCGCGCCTGTGTTCTCACCGAGCACGCTGCCCTACGCCAGGGAGAGGTGCGGGCGATCCTCAAGTTGGAGAAGCTCGATGAAGACCATTGGCTGGTCCTCTATGCCAACGGGATCGAGCTTCACCGGGAAGTCGCTGCCTTTGAGGACGCCGAGCCAGCCGGGCGGCTCCTCGCTCAGCTTCGGGATCGGTTCGGTCCGAGACTGCGGTCCTTCGACTACGGCCCAGCGCTCGACTACCTCGCCGGCGACAGGCTGGCCGCCGTCGGCGAACTCAAAGACCTCGTCGCCGAGCTGCCGGAGCAAGACGGCCGCCCAAACACTGGTTCCCTACGCCGGTGAGCCGGAAACCGCCTCGGTCCCCGACACCCCAATGCAAGGCTTTGAGATGATGATCCGACCGGGTGACGAGGATGCCGGCGAGGTTACGCCGTACGACGTTCCGCGCGGCACCTGCCCGGTGTGCGGAGGGAGCGAAGTTCGGCACCTGGTGATCGGTCTTCCCGCAGACCCGGAACCGATGACCGGTACGCCGCCGTGGATTGAGTGGGTCGGCTGCCTTCACCCCGGATACGACCGCAACTGTGACCGGTGCGGTGCCCAATGGGAGTCGGAGGAACTGATGAACATCGATAGCGTGTGGCCACGAATCGTCCAGCACGCGGGGCAAACCTTCAAGACGTCTACCGGCCTGGAATTCACCTACCGGGTGCCAGGTCAGTTCTTGAGAGTGACTCGTGACGGGCGTGAGATTAACCGTTCACTCTCCCGGACCAACTTCGCGAGGGCGCTCGAGGCCATGCCGGTTGATCGTCCTGGGGACATCTCGGATTGCCAAGGCCCCGCGTACACCTGGGCGATCCTCATGGACCCCCGCGTGCGCCGGCACGACTGGTAGGCGCCCGTGAGCGGCGTCAACGGCCGCTGCTGCGACTACAGCACAGGCCAACGCGGGAACGGTAGCGAGCCCGACAACCAGAGGGTCGGGCTCACTATTGTCCCTGGCTCGCTGGTTGTGAGCTCGCCACCAGCGTGCGAACTAGCGGTAACGCTTCTCGATCCGGGTGCCGACCACGACATCGCGCGTGATCACGGTTGGCTTGCGCCCAATGAGCCGGCCAAGCAGAGATGGCTCGCGGACCTCTTCCCGCTGCTCGATCACGGGCACCTCGTTGATGATGCCTTCAGGCATCGGGTGGTAGGGCGCTCCGCCAGAGGGCGGTGCACTACGGGCGCCGCCGGCACCGGGGTAGCGGCGGCCATAGGTGTCGCTAGTCATTGTCTCGCTCTCCTTCTGGTGTGGTCGGTAGGCGTCAGGCCATGAGGTTGAGGCTGCTGATGAGTTGGTCAAGGCTGATCTGGCGGCTGCGATATGCCCAGTAGCCGGCTTCGACAGCCGCGGGGTCTAGGCCGAGACCGGTTGCGCGCTGACGCAGCTCGGCCAGGTCACACTCCTGCTCGAGGGCCTCGCGCACTGCTTGGCGGTCTCGGCGGGAGATCTCACGGGCGGCCTCGGCACGCGCGGCCTCGATGGCCACGTAGCCGCCACCAATGCCGCCGCCGACGAGCGCTCCGGCCAAGGCGAACAGTCCGATTACGGGGAGCATCTGTAGGGTCCTTTCAGGTGAGTCGAACGGGATAACTACAGCGTGAGGGCATGGCCAGCGCCCGCTGGGCGGAATGACGCGAGGGTCTCGAGCCGTAATAACGCGAGGGTGACGAGCGATGAGACGCGAGTCCGCTTTAAGTACTCATGGGGCTATCAAGCGGCACTTGGATCGGGCTCGGCTCCGCGTTTGTTTGCCCGGCCGCCATGGCCTGATGCTCCAGAGCGGCGGCCCGCCGTTCGAGGTTCGTCAGCGTGTAACTCTCCAGCGGTCTGGACACCTCGAACGCAGGTGGCTCCCCGGCCCTCATGTTGGCAATCGAAACGATTGTGAAGCCCAGCAAGCCGGTCAATTCGAGGGCCTCCTCTACGTCAGGGTCACGAAATAGTTCGTGAGCCGCGACGATCAACCGCCGGACGGTGTACGCCTCCCGAACCGTCAGTGTCTCGATGCAGCGCAACTGTTCGCTAGCCAACACAAAGGGCTCGGGCGCGATGGCCGCGTAGAGGTCCCCGTACTTCGCCGTGAGGACCAACTCCGGCGTGAGTGGGACGCCCGCCATGTCGGCCAAGCGCAGGCCGAGGGCCAGGTATGCGCGCTCCTTGACCAGCTCGGGTGGGTTGCCTGCATGCTGCACGTCGCGCACCGCTGCCTTGTACATCGCCCGCATCGAGGGGTACTCGCGTGCGAGATCCGCGGCCAAGTGAGCCACGTCTCCAAGCACGTCCGGATCGGACAGGGAGGTCGCCCGCAGCCGAGTGGCCGCGTGCTGCCAGATACGGGACGCGCTGGGGAATCTTCGGCCGATGCTCCAGCGGGCAGCGTCGCGCAGCACCGGCTCGCTGAGCGGAAGCCCGTAGGCGAACAGCGCGTTTGCCCCAAACTGCCAGTCACGGCCGCGGCCGGAATGTTCGGCCAGCACCGTGGCCACGCAGACGTCAGTCTCGTCCGGCGGCTCGACCCGGGTGCCGGCGGACGGATGGCGGCTGTAGTCGGGGCGTCGCAGAAGCCCACACCGTCGCCACCGTTCGAGCTGGAACTGGGTGACGTCAAATCCCGCTGCTGCGACCTGGGCCACGAGTTCTGCGTCAGAACGCGACAGAGGTGAGCGGACCATCCCACCCTTCCCCAAGTCGCCGTGCTCGATGATGCCAGAGTGACGCATAGCCAAGAGGACGCTCGACTCCTCCGACCACAACGATGCTCCGCCGAGGCGGAGCATGCCCTGTGGCCATTGAGCCAGGCTAAGGAGCAGCGCCCCTCGACCGATCATGCACGCCGCCCGGACGCGATGCATCTGGAATGTCAGAGCCTGCTGACCGAGTGCGCCGACTGGTTGATCAACGTCCAAGCGGGACTGCGACTGGCCACCATGGCCAAGTGGTTGTTACCGCATCCCGAACCGCTACGCCCTCCCCTTGAGGTGACTGGCATCGATCCCTCAACTGCACTGGTGTTCATCACCGGCGCCCGTCGGGGCGTGCACGACGCCCTGGACACCGACGACCCGGCGATCTACGTGGCCGTGGTCGCCCAAGACTTCTCCACCCAGTGGCGAGAGCTGGCCGGGATGTACGTCGGCCTGTGCCCCTGCCCACCTCAACGACGAGGCAGGGTGCCGGCCCAAGACCTGCTGGAGCGCCTTGCGTGCGTACCGATCGATGAGGACGAATTGCCCGCAGGCGCCCGACCCCGGGAGCCGTGGCCGCACTGGTTCGATGAGCGGCTGATCTGTGTCGCAGCGCTGTCCGAACCAAGGAATGAGTGGCACCGCTGCGCTGTGACTGACCTTGCCACGGACCGGGCAGCCTTGATCGGCTACGGCGGACAGTTGGCGGGGCTTCCGCCACTGATGCTTGCTCAACCGGCTGCGGTAGCGGGGAAGTTGGCCGACCTGCTCCCCGAGACGGTACTTGTCCGGTACGGGGACGCCGACGAGTTGGTCCGGCTCGCAGGCGGGCACGGCGGCAACCTTCCCCCGCTGCCGGCTCCGTTAGCGGTCACGCGTCGGAGTCGCGCGGTGCCCGTTGGCTGGTGCTTGATTTCCCCGAGGGCGCCCGCCGCGCCCGACGGACCGGTCGCTGCTGGGGCCTTGGGGTCTGCCGTCGGCTCGCTGACTCCGTCAGCGGTGACTTGGTTGGCAGACCATGCTGATGTGGAGGCGGCTTACATCACGTTCCTGCCGGTCATGGCTGGCGGGCTCGCCATCGATGCGGCTGTACTGGTCGGGACTGATCTGAGCGCGTAGCCCGAAAGCCTGAGTAGGCAGATGTTGCCTCTGTAGGGCGCCCTCAAAGCACTTGGGAGATCGCGAGCGTCCTGTCGGATGGTGAGCGGCCGCACTCGCGACTCGGAGTTGTTGGGAGCGCCTCAGCACCGAAGAAGTCCGCCTTGAACTGCAGTGTTCAAAGGCGCGAGAGATGGCCTCATGCCAGCCGCTCTCGCAGTTCCTCAGGCGTGAGCCAAGGCCGGGCTCGATGAATCATCCGATGGCAGTTACTGCAGAGCAGAGCGAGGTCGGCGAGTTTGGTGATCGTGGGCCCGGAGGCATGCAACGGCAGGACGTGATGGACCTCGATGTATCCGTCGCCCACTTGGCCGTACGTCGTGCCGAAGTGAAATTCGCAAACCTCACATGCGACGGGTAGGCCGGCTGCCTTGACGGCAGCGAGTTTGTGCTTGCGAATGGTCCGGTTCCGCTCACGACGGTAGTGACGAACAAGGAGCGGCGATCCCTCTTCGGCCTCATAGTCGGCCTCCGGTGTGTCGACGTCTGACTCCCAATCCGTGTCGATGGCGTTCGCGGATCCGATCGGCGGTTTTTCCCGCGACTCGACCCCCGCGCGCAGCCGCGCCGCGAGCGCGTTCATCTCTTCCGGCCTCTCCAAGAAGGCGCCGAGCACTTCCCGAGTCGTGCGCCCACCCTTGGTGGGCTTGCCGGTATAGGTCGGGAGGAGCGTGGACAAGTCGTACATCTTCCGCTGGACGCTATCCGGGCTTCGGAAGTCGTCATCTCGCGCAGCCTGCGGCACGAACTCCGCGCGGTTGAGCAGGGCCGACACTTCAGCGGCCTCCTTCGATCGCGCCCGGTAAGCGATCAGTCGTTCGCCTTGAGTTCGGCGCAGACGATGACGATCTCTTCGCGTGTCCAGTCCGCCACGAGGGTTCACCCTAGATCACCGCGCTTGCTCCACCGTTACCCAATGCGCTCCCGGCCGGGCCGATGGACACAAAGCATGTCGCCCCTGCACTCGCCGTTCGAGGGGCGTGACCGTCGCTGCGGCGAAGCCTGCACTAGGACCAGCGTGCGATGGGTGCGTGGAAGCGACGGGCGCTCGCAATTACGGGAAGGGGCCGGGGGGATCTAGCGGTGCTCGGACGAACACGCTGGGCATGCTGCCGGGGGAGACAGCCTGACGATACGTAGCCGGGCGGTCTTTTGAAGCGCCGAAGGGGGTGACGGACAAACCAACTCCTCGGCTGCCGAGCAGAAGCGCGATCTCGCCGTCCGGCATCGTATTCATTCGTGACCACCGGCCCGATTCACGTCTCACTCGGGGAGCGCTCGCTGGACGGGTCCCTCCTGCTTGGCGAAGACCAGGACTGCGGCTGAAGTGCGGGACATGGTGGCCGTCGTGACCATCTGCCTGTAGGCGCGGAGCTGAGGTGCGTAGAAGGTCACTCGTGACGGCAGTGCGGCGTCGGGGACGTCGTCGGTCTTGTAGTCGACGATGACCAGGGAGCCGTCGTCCTCCCGGTAGACGAGGTCGATGAAGCCCTCGAGGACGGTGCCGTCCTCCTGCACCACACCAACGTAGGGCTCACGCCAGTGGTCACGCGCCGCAGCCCTCCGGACCACGTCGGACTCCAGCGCCGAGCGGACGAGCGCCGTCACGAGATCCGAGAACTCGACGACGCCCTCCGCCACGCACTGCGCGGCGACTGCCTCGTCGAGTCCCTGGCCCGTCGACAGGTCGATGCTCTGGAGCGCGCCGTGGACCGCGCGGCCGATCGCTGAGCCATAGCGGCCCTTGGCCCAAGGGGGTTGCTCGACATCCCTGGCGCCCTTGGCCACGCCTGCGGGGACCGCACTGCCGGCCTCGCTGGCCTCAACAGGCCCGTCCACCCCGGCGACGGCCGGCGCAAGGGCGTCGGGGTCCGTACCCTCCAGACCGGAGGCGCTCGACGCGGGCTTGCGCCGACTGGCGTCAGCGGAGGCACGCACCCCATCCACCCAGCGCTCCCAGTCCGGCGGAGGGGTGACCACGGCCGCGCCCGCCCCGTCCAGCTGCCGGTCGCCGGGCGGGAGCTCGACCGCGCCCGCCACCTGCGCGGCGCCTGCTTCCGCGAGGTACTTCGCGTTCGTCTCGGTCTTCCCGCACCGGTGCAGTGACACGACGAGGTGGTCGCGTGCGCGGGTCGCCCCGACATAGAGCAGCCGCATCCGCTCGTAGTCGCTCATCTGCTCGTCGAGCGGAACCTGCTCCTGGAAGTCCTCGGTCTCGACGTCCTTTCCGAGCCGGACGGCATACCCGTGCTCCTTCCACAGCAGGCGAACGCCGCCGCTGTTGCCGGGCCGGGACGTCATGCCCGAGAGGACGACCATGGGGAACTCCAGACCCTTGGAAGCGTGGATCGTCATGATCCGCACCGAGTCCACGTCGGACTCCGGAAGGACGGACTCGGCCACCCGGGACCCCTCAGCCGACTGCGCGGCCGCCCAGGCGAGGTAGGCCCTCAGACCGCCGTGCTCGGCCTCCGACCAGGCCCGGGCCTGGTCGATGACGAAGCGCAGGCGCCGCCACGAGTCGCGGGCCCGTGGCCCGAACGCCGCGGCCTCGAACATCCGCCGGTCGACGGCGACGCGTCCGAGCACCTCGGACGGCGTCAACCAGCGGGACTCGTAGTGCAACCGCCGCAGGTACAACAGGGCCCGCCCGACCGGGTGGGATTCGGCGTCCTCCCGTGGGGGAGCCACGACGCTGAAGGCGCCACCCGACCGCTTCCAGGTCCACAGGTCGTCGTCGCCGCACCCGAAGATGGGCGATCGCAGCGCCGTGACCAGCGCGAACGAGTCCGAGGGATCTGCAACCGCGCGCGCCACGGCGAAGAGGTCGCGCACCTCCTGCGCCTGGTAGACGAGGGAGCTCGACTCGGTTCGGTACATGACCTTGGCATCGTCGAGCGCCGCTTCCAGGAACGGCAGCGAGGTCCGTGACGGAACGAGGATCGTGATGTCGCCCGGGTGCAGCGGCCGCCACTCGGTGCGCGGTGTGCCGTCGGCCTCCTTCTCGTCGAGCGGGACCTCGGTGGTCCAGCCCTCCTCGAGCGCGGTCACGACGGCTTGTGCGACGTCGTGGGCCTCGATCTCGCGCAGCTCGCTGGCGTACATCCGCCCGGGGTGCTCGCCGGCGCCGAGCACCGTCACGGCGGCGCCGACCGTTGGGCCTGCGCGGTGGTGGTCGAGCGGCTCGTACGGCGGCTGCTTCGCGTCGTCGGCCTGGATCAGCTCGCCGAAGACCGCGTTGACCCAGTCGAGGATCGGTGCGCCGGTGCGGAAGTTCGTCGTGAGGGAGACGTGCCCACCGAGGACCTGCTGGGCCTGGAGGTACATCCCGATGTCGGCCCGCCGGAAGCGGTAGATCGACTGCTTGGGGTCGCCGACCACGAAGAGCGCCCCAGGCGGCACCGGCACGTCCTCCCAGCGCTCCTGGCCTGCCGCGGCGCCACCGGCGATGCGGACCGCGATCTCGATCTGGATGGGGTCGGTGTCCTGGAACTCGTCGAGGAGCAGGCGCTGGTAGCGCTCCTGCAGGATGGCCCGGACGTCGGGGTTGTCGCGCAGCAGGTCGCGGGCCAGCACGAGCAGGTCGTGGAACTCGAGGCGCCCCTCCCCCTGACGTGCGCGGGCGGAGTCGAGCACGCGTTCGCCACACCAGTGGACGATCGAGCGCAGCGTCGTCTCGGTGACCCGGTCGACCAGGTGCTTGACCTCCCGCTGCCACTCCTTGCAGCTGCCCCGGAACTCGTCGAGGCGGTTGCCCCAGTTGCCCTTCTGGCCGTAGGCGAAGCTGAGCTTGGCGGCGCCCCTGAGGGCGGACAGCAGCGAGGGGGCGTCGTCGGCGATCGCTTCCAGGGCACCGGCCCACTCGGCGAGCTCGTCGAGCCGGCTGAGGAACTTGTCGCCGTCCTTCGTGCAGTGGTCCCGGAAGTCGACGAGCCGGCGTGCCTCTGCGAGGATCGGGGCGACATCGGGCAGCTGTGGCGGCTCCGGCGCGCCGGCGCCGAGGACGTGCGAGGCGATGAGGTCCCAGTCGGAGTTGAGCTTTGCGATGACGGCTCGGACGTGCTCGAGGGTGATCCCCGTCGCCCACGCCATCTCCAGCGTCACGGCCATGTCGGGGTCATCGAGCAGCTCGCTGCGCAGCTGCCCCCATCGGCTCTCGAAGGCGACCGACGAGGCGACCTCGTCGAGCACTTCGAGCAGTGGTGGGATGCCGGCCTCGATGGGGTGCTCGGTGAGGATTCGCTGCGCGAAGGAGTGCAGCGTGCCGATCGCCGCCAGGTCGAGCCCGTCGAGGGCGGCCTCGGCGCGCTCATGCGTCAGGTCGGTCGTCGTGTGGCGCGCCGCTGCCTCCAGGCGGCCCCTGAGCCGGTCGCGCAGCTCGGCCGCAGCGCGCTCGGTGAAGGTGACCGCCGCCATCTGGTCGATGGGGATCCCGTCCTTGACGACGAGCTCCTGCACCCGGCTGACCAGGGCGCTGGTCTTGCCCGAGCCCGCTCCCGCGTCGACGAAGAGGGTGTCCTGCGTGTCGTGGCGGATCCGCAGCCGAGCGGCTTCGTCGACCAGCTTGTCGGTGCGCCTCATGCCCCATCCCCTCCATCGTCGGCGCCGGCGCCACGCCCGGTCTCGGCAGCCGCGACGGCGTCGGGCTCGACAAGACCCGTGTACGCCACGAGCTCGGAAGCGAGCCGCTTGGCCTCCCACCGCTCCCGGACGGCGCCGTGTCCCAGCCCGTCGGGGTTGCAGTACGGGCACTGCACCCACTTGAAGTCGGCGTCCTTGGGGGCGCGGGCCGGGAAGGCGCCTGCCGCCATCGACGACACGAGAAGCCGCACGGTGTCGGCATACGTCTGCTGCACCTCGGCGGTGAGGGGGACCTCGATGCGGCTCCTATCCTTGCGGACGAACCAGTACATCGCGCGGACGGGCGTCTGATCGTCACCTCGGGCAGCCCGCGCCGCCATCGCGTAGACGGGCAGCTGGAGCTTCTCGCCGTGGGCGACGGGGTCGCCCTCGGAGATGCCCTTGAACTTGCTGCGCCCGCCGGTCTTGATGTCGGTGACAAGCAGGGTGCCGTCGCGCGACTGGTCGACCTTGTCCGCCGAGCCCCGGAACCTCACCTGCCTACCGTCGCCGACCACGAGGGTGACCGGCTCCGCGCCCCGCAGGCCGAAGGGCAGCTCGCTGGCCACGACCTTCGCATCGTGCTCGGCTCGCCAGCGGTTGTCCTCGTCGATCATCCAGTCGAGGATGGTGAGGATCTGGGCCCGCATGCGCGGCCACATCCGCGGGTGGCCGGTGCGGCCCTCGGCCTCGTACCTGGAGGCCTTGGCCTCGGCGATCTCCCGGAGGCGCGTGCGTTGGGCACCGGACCACGGCTGGCCGTAGTCGGGCAGCTCGTCGTGCGCGTCGGCCTCGGTGATGAGCGCGTCGAAGCTCTCGTGGACGAGGTTGCCGACATCGAGGGGGCTGATCTCGACGAGCTCCTCGGGGCGCTCGACGGGCTCCACGCCGAGCATTCGCTGCACGAAGTACTGGTGCGGGCAGGCGGCGTAGTGCTCGAGCGCCGTCGGGGAGACCGCCCGCTCGCCGGCAGCCAGATCCGGCAGTTCCTCCTGCCGGGCGAGGTTGCCGTCGAAGCGGGTGAACTCGTCCGAGTCTCTTGCCTGGCGCATCGCGATGGCACCGTCGATGACGGGGTCGCCGAGGTCATGCCCAGCCACCGCAGCGCGGATGCGCCACTCCTGCTCGGTGCTCGGCACCTCGGTCGTGAGGACCGACCCGGCATACGACGGCGACGTGCGCAACCAGTCGCCGGTGTGGAGCGTGCCCTGCTCCCACTCCGTTGCTGCCAGCTCGGGCTTGCCGCTCAGGTGCCGCAGCGTGGGCAGGAGCCAACGGCTCGGCAGGCGGTGCGTATGCCGTCGCAGGTCTCCGCGCGGGAACGTGACCGTCACGTCTGCGGCGGAGTCGAAGGCAGCGAGCAGACAGCGGTGCCGGCGGTCGAAGGTCGAGCGCGTCGAGGGCAGCTGGCCAGCGGTCCGCTCACGGACCCGCTCGGGCAGGAGCGAGTCGTCGTGCAGGCGACCGGGGTAGAGGTCCTCCGACAGCCCGACGACGAAGAGTGCATCGAGGTCGAGCCCGCGGGCGTGGGTGATGGGCGCGACGAGCACGCCTTCCCCGAAGCGGCCGACGCGGGGGAGGGCGGCCTCGAGCTCGACCCCGAGTACCTCCTCGAGGCCCTGGAGTGAGGCGGGGAGCCCCTGTGCGTCGAGGGCGGCGAGGCCGGTGAGCGTCCGCTCGATCACGCCGACGGCGTACTGCTCCTCAAGCGGCAGCCTCGCGTGGCTGTCACCGGGCACCAGCGCGTGGAACAGGTCGAGCGCCCATCCGCCGAGGTCAGCCCACAGGGTCATCGTCGCTGCCATCGCGAAGCGGCTCCGCAGCTCGACGATGAAGTCCCGCAGCTGGACGGCGGTCTCGCGGTTGCGCTCTGCTCGGGCCCTCGTCGACTCGTACTCCGCCTCGCCCAGGTCGAGCTCTAGCCGTCGCACATAGGCGTCCAGCCGCGTCTGCCAGTCGCCGTCACCGACCACGCCGGCCTCGCGGGACACACGCTCCCAGCGGGTCACGCTGATCCGCTCGCCGCGGAAGGTCGTGGCGCTCACCTCTCCGGCCGTTCGCATGACATCGGCCCGGCGGAGCCCCGTGCGAGCCGTCTCGAGTAGCCCAAGGACGAGGCGGGACACGGCCCGCTCGTTGACCGGACGGACACCGGCGCCGTTGACCGTGATGGCCGCCGCGCCCAGGTGCTCGTGCAGCAGACGCGCGTAGGGCACCTTCGCGGCGTACAGCACGGCGACGCGGTGGGCCGGGGTCGTGCGAAGGACCTGCACGACGTCGCGCACCACACACCGCACCTCGTCGTCGGAGTCGGAGGCGGTGAGCACCCGGTGGGCAACGGGCTCGGCGCGACCGGGGGCCGGAAGGTCCACGCCCAGTGTGATCAGGGTTGCCGCAATCGACTTGTCGGCCGACGGAACTTCGGTGACCCCCGCGATCACATGCAGACCCTCACGCTCGGAGAGCGCCCGCGCGAACGCGACCTCGGCTCGGGCGAGGTCCTGCGGCAGGTAGAGCAGGACGACCCCGAGATGACGCGTGTCGGCTGCCCCGCGACGGACCAGGTCGGCGGCCGTCGCAAGCACGTCGGTGGTGTCGTACCACTGCTCATCCAGGCGTGCGGTCGTGTCGCGATGGACGCGAACGAGGTCCCTCACGAGCGGTTCGGTCCCAGCCAGGGTGCGGAGCACCTGCGCCTCGACGTCTCGGAGGGCGTGATGGGCTCGGGCGATGGCACGCGCCGTCGAGGGGTGCCCGGCAACGCGCTCGAAGACGCCTGGCTCGGCATCGAGGCACGCCCGGATCGCGGCGGTCGTGATCGGGCGGGTGGCCGGCCGTCGGCCCTCCGCCGTGAGGCTTGGCGCGGCAAGCTGCTCGGCGAGCCGGGGAAGCGTGCTGAACCAGATGCCCGTGACGCCGTTGTGCTCGGACCTGAGGCCGCGGGCCAGGTGACGGCGGGCGACGATGCCGGCGACGTTGCTCGGAACCAGCACCGTGACGGGCGCCATCGCGTCATCCCGCTTCGCCTCGGCAACGACGGCCCGCAGCGCGTCCAAGGCCGCGGCACCATATGCCGTCACCGTCAGCTGCACCGCCACGAGGACCTCCCTGTCTCCGCGGCGAGACTAGCCGCTCCTGCCGACAACGATCCGGTCCAGCGACCGCCCGGGCTGGGAGTTGTGAGGCCGCTCCGTTCGCTGCGGTCCAGCTGAACCTCGACCCGCGCAGCGCAGGAAGTGGTCGGTTCGAGCGCCAGACACGAGGAGCCTCGCGTCTTGGCCGTGACCCTCGCCCAGCGGCTACGCCGAGACCGGAGAATGCGCTCGTGCACCGGGGGCACGTCGACCTGCGCGGAGGACGCCCACGGCACCGCTGGCGGCGACGGCATTAGCGAAGAGGCTACGAGGATGAGCCCGTGCTAAACGGACCGCCAAGGCGCCACGAGCTTGCCGGCCATGACCATCCCCTTGCTGGGCGGCGGTCGCCCGTGCACCTAGGGAGGCGCCGTGCGATAACTCGTGCGATAACTCCCGGCGAACGTCGGCGTGTTGCGGTCACTCACGGGCGCTCGCGTCGCCGTCTTGGTTTCCTACTGCACCTCGCGGTGGACGACAAAACCGCAGGTCAAAGGCTTCTGACCTGCGGTTTCGGGTGGTGGCCAGGGGCGGGGTCGAACCGCCGACCTTCCGATTTTCAGTCGGACGCTCGTACCAACTGAGCTACCTGGCCGGAACAACGAGTGGAACTATAGCCGACCCGTCCGGGCTCCCGGCAAACCGGCCACGAGTGGGAGCCGCCGCGTACGCCGATCGTCGGCCGGTACGGGGAGGACGGCCATTCCGGGGCCGCGGGCCGGCCGGCCACGCTCCGAGGGTGTCAATGAACGAGGCGAAAGTGAAAGACTCAAGCACCGTGGGTCGCTGGAGGCTGCCGCGACTCGTCCGCCCACCCGTAGGGGAGACACCATGACCGACGACGCATCGGCCCTGAGCGGAGACTGGGACTTCGACCCGGCCCACACCCGAGTCGGGTTCTCGGCCCGACATGCGATGGTGACGACCGTCCGCGGCTCCTTCAATGACGTGACCGGCCGCCTCTTCGCCGACGTGGACGACATGAGCAAGTCCTACGCCGAGGTGGTCCTCAAGGTCGCCAGCGTCGACACCCGCAACCAGCAGCGCGACGACCATCTCCGCAGCGGGGACTTCTTCGACGCCGAGAAATGGCCGGAGATCCGCTTCGAGAGCACGCAGATCGAGGAGGTCCAGGACAGGGCCTACATGGTCTCCGGCAACCTCACGATCCGCGACATCACCAGGCCCGTCACGATCCCGATCGAGCTGGTCGGCGTGCAGGCCGACGCCTCGGGCGCTCTGCGTGCGGGTTTCGAGGGCTCACGCCGGATCAACCGCCGGGACTTCGGCCTCGAGTGGAACATGCCCCTCGATGCCGGTGGCGTGCTCGTCTCGGAGAAGATCTCGCTCGAGTTCGAGATCTCCGCCGTCAAGCGCGGCAGCGACGCGTCGGCCGACGAGGACTGACGCGGCGGGATTGCCGACAGCTCCAAGATGCCGACGGCTGCGCCCAAGACCTAGCGCCCCAAAGCGCCTCAGCGCCAAGGCGGTTCCGACGAGGGACCGGGCCGACACGGCCGGTCCCATCGTCGTGCCAACAGATCTCGCGACCCGACTGCCCCGGCTGTCAGGCTGCGGGCCCGTCAGGCTGCGGGGCCCTTGGTGCGCACGTCAGCGACGTGTGACATCGCCTCGCGCAGCTCGCCGAGCCAGTCGCTCTCGTGCTGGCCGACCAGCTTGACGCACCAGCCGAGCGCCTCGGCGCGCGACCGGGCGACGCCGGCGTCGACGAGGGTGTCGAGGATGAGTCGTTCGGGCTGGCGCAGCCGCGTCATCGCCGGCGCGGCGACGTGGGTGAAGAGCTCGGTGCGGTCGCCGACGCGCACCGCCCACGAGACCTTGCGGTCGAACCGGTGCTCGGCCTCGCGGGCGACCTCCATGCGGCGGCCGCGCGTGTCCTCGCGGAAGGCCTTGGTGCGGCCGGCGCGTGCCTCGTCGCGCTCGGCGTCGCTCGACCCGTCGGGCAGGTCGACGTCGGCGATGGTGAGGACGACGGTGATCTCCTCACGGTCGACGGTGATCTCGGGGGGCGTCGTGCGCCACTCCTCGGGCAGGCGGCCGACGAACCAGCCACGCACCCGCTCCAGTGCTTCATTCGTAATCATGTAATCAGGATTACTCCATTACGAGCTACGGTCAACACCTTACGCCGGAGGCGGATCGCGAGCGGGTGTGCCGTCGCTAGGCAGCGGACGGCATACGCCTCGGTGGAGGCGGTCGGACGGTGCGCCTGGCCTCAGCGGCGACGCACCCGGAGCGAGTAGGAGCCGGTCCCGCTCGGTCGGTAGTGGCGCACCTGGGCGACATAGCGACCGGGAGTGAGCCCGGCGCGCACGCGCGCGTTGACGCCGTAGCCGCTGTCGTCGTCCTCGGCGATGAGGTCGGTGTCGCTGTCGGGACCGAATAGGGAGAGGTAGACGTCGGTCGAACCGCGTGTCGTCACCTCGTAGAGGCCGTCGCTCGCGACGTCGAAGGCGTAGAGGTCCTCCTCGCCGGCGGCCCCGATCGAGCCCTCGACCTTCGGGCCGTCGACCGTGACGGCCGTGGCGTCGGTGACGACCGGAGCCGACCTGGGATACATGGCTGCCCCGGAGACGAACGCCTTGTCGAGCGTCGAGAGGGTGTCATTGGCATGGGTCGCGACGCCGTTGAGCGTCCACGTCGCCGGGAACGCGTAGAGCATGATCGAGTCGGGGTCGAACGTGGTGCCCTTGACCTGGTCGAGCGCGTACTTCATGAAGACGTTGTGGCGCACCTTCGCCGCGTCCCAGCGGTTCGGTGGCCCGGCGAGTGCGGCGAGCACGACCGGCTCGTTCCACTGGATCCCGCCCTGCGGGTTCGAGTGCTCGTGCGCGAGCCCGATGGCGTGGCCGAACTCGTGCGCCGCCGTGCCGCCGTCGAGGAAGCCGAGGTTCATCGTCGCCTCGTTGCTCGGGATGCTCGTGTTGTCGGTGCCGACGTAGGACCAGGCGCCGTCGGTCGGGTCGAACGAGACCCGGAGGTCGGCGTTCGGGTGGTCGCCGAAGTCGAAGGCGATGTTGCACGCCGCCTGCCACCATGCGGCCTGCTCTCGGGCCGTGGCCTGTTGCTCCGGCGTCCCCTCGAGGAAGCGGACCTTGAGGGTCGTGCCGGTCATCCACGCCTTGCCGATGGGCGAGATCGCGCGGTCCGCGCCATCCGGTCCACGCTCGCGCCGGTGAGGTCGCATCAGGTCCTTGGGAAGGATCCGGTCGAAGCACACGTGCGGTGCATCCGTCATGGCGTTCCCCCAGTCGGTCCGGGGCGCAGCCGCGCCCGTCTTCATCGTCCTCCCGGGGCAGGCTCGGCACAGGCGAACGGGCGTATGCCGTCCAGGGGCGTATGCCGTCCGCCGCCGGACGGCGTGGTCCGCCCCGTGCGGTTCGGCGGGCTCGGACGCCTAGAGTTGGTGACCGTGCAGTTCCTCAACGGCCTCCAGCCCCAGCTCGACCTCACCTACGACGACGTCTTCATGGTCCCGAGCCGCTCGTCGGTGACGAGCCGCCTCGATGTCGACCTGACGACCGTCGACGGCTCGGGCACGACGATCCCGCTCGTCGTCGCCAACATGACGGCCATCGCCGGACGCCGCATGGCCGAGACCGTCGCTCGGCGTGGTGGCATCGCCGTCATCCCCCAGGACATCCCCGTCGAGGTGGTCCGGGACGTCGTCGGCTGGGTCAAGCAGCGCCACCTCGTCCACGACACGCCGATCACCCTCGAGCGGCACATGACGGCCGGCGAGGCCCTCGTCCTCATCGGCAAGCGGGCCCACGGCGCCGCCGTCGTCGTCGACGGGCCCAAGCCGGTGGGCATCGTCACCGAGAAGGACCTGACCGGCGTCGACCGCTACACGCAGGTGCACGACGTCATGCACGAGGACATGGTCGTGCTGCCCGACTCCATCGACCCGCGCGAGGCGTTCGAGCGGCTCGCGGCGGCCCGGCGCAAGGTTGCCCCCGTGGTCTCCGAGCACGGCGAGCTCGTCGGCATCCTCACCCGAGGCGGCGCCGTCCGCGCAGGGCTCTACCGACCCGCCGTCGATGACCTCCAGCGACTGCGCGTGGCTGCCGCGGTCGGCATCAACGGTGACGTCGCGGCCAAGGCCGCGGAGGTGCTCGACACCGGGGCCGACGTCCTCGTCATCGACACCGCCCACGGGCACCAGGACAAGATGATCGACGCACTCCGTGCGGTGCGCGCGCTGGACCCGCGCGTCCCGGTGGTGGCCGGCAACGTCGTGTCGGCCGCCGGCACCCGCGAGCTCATCGAGGCCGGGGCCGACGTCGTCAAGGTCGGGGTCGGACCCGGCGCGATGTGCACGACCCGCATGATGACGGCGGTGGGGCGACCGCAGTTCTCGGCGGTGCTCGAATGTGCCTCAGCAGCAAGGCAGCTCGGCAAGCACGTCTGGGCCGACGGCGGGGTCCGTCACCCTCGCGACGTCGCCCTGGCGCTGGCGGCCGGTGCCTCCAACGTCATGATCGGCTCGTGGTTCGCTCGCACGCTCGAGTCGCCCGGTGACCTCTACACCGACAACGACGGCCGCCAGTACAAGGAGTCGTTCGGCATGGCGAGCAGCCGAGCGGTGCGGGGCCGCACGGCCGGCGACACCGACTACGACCGTGCGCGCAAGTCCCTCTTCGAGGAAGGCATCAGCACGGCCCGGATGTACGTCGACCCCACCCGCCCCTCCGTCGAGGACGTCATCGACCAGATCGTCGCCGGGCTTCGGAGCAGCTGCACGTATGCCGGTGCGCGCACCCTCGAGGAGTTCCACGAGCGGGCGGTCGTCGGGCTCCAGAGCACGGCCGGCTTCGCCGAGGGACGGCCGCTCCACACCTCCTGGTGAGGCTCGTGCCGCCGAGCCCGGCGGGTCGGCCGTGTCCTGCGAATCGGTCGTCGGCGGGTGGGCCGTGCTCGGTCCCGTGACATGTCACCGGACCGAGACCCGGTCGTCGGCGGGTGGGCCGTGCTCGGTCCCGTGACATGTCACCGGACCGAGCCCCGGTCGTCGGCTCGAACGCGGCTCGCGCGACCGGTCAGTGGCGCTTGCGGCCGATCTCGACGATGCGCCAGCCGCGCTCGCGCGCGAGCTCGCGCAGCTCACGGTCGGGGTTGACCGCGACGGCGTTGCCGACCCGCTCCATCATGGGCAGGTCGCTGATGGAGTCGCTGTAGGCGGTGCACCGCTCGAGGTCGTAGCCGCGCTCGGCGGCGAGCTTCTCGATCTCGATGACCTTGCCCGCGCCGTAGCAGAACTCGCCCGTGAGGTGCCCGGTGTAGCAGCCCTCGTCGTCGAGCTCGCTGCGCGTGGCCACGGCGCCCTCGAGCCCGAGCGCCGTCGCGATGCGGCTCACGAGCTCGATGGGGGAGGCCGACACGACGATGCGGTCGTGCCCGCGCTCGCGGGCCTCCGACAGCAGCGCCATCGAGGCCGGGATCGCCCGGCGCACGATGCCCGGCACGATCGCGTCGGCCAGATGGATGATGTCGGACTGCGGGATCCCGGCCACGGCCCGCAGGATGCGCTGGCGCAGGGCCTCCGAGCTCGCATCGGTGGATCCCTTGCGGTGGAAGGAGATCGCGTTGACGGTGTCCTTGACGAGGTCCTTCCACGGCACGTGACCGCCGCGGAAGGCGGCGATCGCGAGCGGGTAGTTGGCGGACCCCCGGATCAGTGTGCGGTCGAGGTCGAAGAAGGCGGCCGTCGGCACGGGTCGTGCCGTCGCCTCACCCGACACTGGCCACCATCGGCAGGGCGGAGCGCCGCGGCGGGACCGGGGCGTTGACGGCCTTGGCGGCGTTCTTCGGCAGGGGACGCGGGCGGTTGGGCAGTGCGAGACGGAAGACCTTGGCCCACGCCTGGTAGACCTGCTTCGGCAGCGGGCCGGTCGTGTAGGGCAGGCCGTAGCGCTGGCAGATCTCGCGCACCTCGACCGCGACCTCGTGGTAGCGGTTGCTCGGCAGGTCGGGGAAGCAGTGGTGCTCGATCTGGTGGCTGAGGTTGCCCGTCATGATGTGCATGAGCCTGCTGCCCGAGATGTTGGCAGAGCCGAGCATCTGGCGGATGTACCAGTCCCCGCGGGTCTCGCCCTCGATCTCCTCCTCGGTGAACGTGTCGACGCCGTCGGGGAAGTGACCGCAGAAGATGACCGAGTGTGCCCAGACGTTGCGGATCGCGTTGGCCGTGAAGGTGCCGATGAGCGCCTGCTTGCCCGAGCCGAAGGGAACGGCGGCGAGCGGGGTCGCGGCGTAGTCCTTGGTGAACTGGCGGACGACTTTGCGCCCCATGGCCTTGAGGTCGCGCTTGAGGTCCTCCTTGGACTTCTCGCCGTCCTTGACGGCCTCGAGCTCGAGGTCGTAGATCGCGATGCCCCACTCGAAGAACGGCGCGAGCACGAGGTTGATGGCCGGGTTGAGGATGTTGAACGGGCGCCAGGGCTGGTCCTCGGCCATGCGCAGCGTCGAGTAGCCCACGTCCTTGTCCTTGCCGAGCACGTTGGTCCAGGTGTGGTGCAGGTCGTTGTGCGTGTGCTTCCAGGCGGCCGCGGGGGTGACGAAGTCCCACTCCCACGTGGTGGAGTGGATGTCGGGGTCACGCATCCAGTCCCACTGACCGTGTAGGACGTTGTGGCCGATCTCCATGTTCTCGAGGATCTTCGCGACGGAGAGCATCGCGGTGCCCGCGACGAAGGCCGTCTTCCTCTTCGAGAGCAGCAGGGTGGCGCGCCCGCCGACCTCGAGCGTGCGCTGGATGCGGATGACGCGGCGGATGTAGGCCGCGTCGGCTGCGCCGCGCGTCGCGATGATGCGGTCGCGCAGGGCGTCGAGCTCGGTGCCGAGGCGCTCGACGTCCTCGTCGCTGAGGTGCGCGGCGGCGCTCGGGCGCTTGGTGGGTCCGCCGGACGCCGCGAGGATCGGCTTGCGGGGCCGGCTCGTCGTGGGGGTGCCCTCGACGGCACCGATGGCGTCGGTGGCGCCGCTCGGCGTCGTCGTCGGTCGGTTCGTGGTGGCAGTCATGGTGGTTCCCTTCTCAGATGTCCAGGTGGACGGGTCCGGCGGCCGCGTTGACGCAGGTCTGGATGAGCTCGCCCTCGTCACCGTGGACCTCGCCGGTGCGCAGGTCGCGGACCTTTCCGGCGACGAGCGGGACGAGGCAGCTGCGGCAGATGCCCATGCGGCACCCGCTCGGCATGACGACGCCGCAGTCCTCGCCGGCCTCGAGGAGGGGGACGTCGCCGCCCGCCTCCACTTCCTTGTCCGACTTCTCGAACGTCAGCAGCCCGCCCTCTCCGCCGGATCCCTCCAGCAGGACGGGAGCGAAACGCTCGATGGTGAGGTTCTGGTGGGTGGCGTCGTCGCCGTCGCGCAGCCAGAGCTCGGTGGCAGCGTCGAGGAAGTCCGGAGGGCCGCAGGCGTATGCCGCCCGCTCGCGCCAGTCGGGGCAGAGCGTCTCGAGGTCGGTGACGTCCGAGAGGTCGAGGCGGCGAGAGCCCTCCTCACGGGTGAACCAGTGCCGGACCGTGAGGCCCGGGAACTGGTCGGCGAGCTCGAGCAGCTCGTCGTGGAAGAGGGCCTCGTCGCGCGTGCGAGCCGAGTGGATGAGCACGACGTCGGCGTCGGGTCGGCGTGGCACGAGCGTGCGGATCATCGACATGACCGGCGTGAGGCCGCTGCCGGCCGTCAGCATGAGCAGCGGACGGGGGTGCTCGGGAAGCACGAAGTCGCCCTGCGGGGTGTCGAGGAAGAGGATGTCGCCGACCTTGGTCCTGCGGGCGAGCGCCGTCGAGACGAAGCCGATCGCGGTGACCGTGATGGCCGGGTCGTGCCCGACCGCGGCCGACAGCGAGTAGCTGCGCCAGTGCCGCACCCCGTCGATCTCGACACCGATGCGCGCCCACTGGCCCGCAGCGTGCGCGTTCCAGCCGCGGCCGGGGCGGAAGTGGATGGAGGTCGAGTCGGGGGTCTCCCGGACGACCTTGGTGACGACGCCGCGCAGCTGGCGTGCCGAAGCCAGCGGGTTGACCAGATTGATGATGTCCTCGGGCGCGAGCGGGGTCGTCAGGAGCGACGCCACACGCCGGAGAGCTCTGATCTGGGTCATCGTTCCATGGTGGTCGCCAAGGGGGCTCCCTGTCTTGGGGCAGCGCGTACTCTTTGAAGGAGGAAACTATCGCGTGACGACAAAAGACAGGAGACCGACGTGGCGCTCGCCACATCCGACCCACCATGGTTGTCTCTTCCCGCCGAAGTCTCCACCGTGCTCCGTCCTGTGGTGACCGACATCGTCGAGGCCATCATCGAAGGCATACCCCGTGACGTCCCCGTGTACGCGATGCCCATGGAGGGCCGGTTCGGCCAAGGCGTCCGGCGGGGCGTGACGGTGGCCCTCAACCGCTTCCTCGACCTGCCCGGGACACGCCTGTCGGCGCTGTCCGAGGACGGCAAGTGGGTCTACGAGAACCTCGGCCGGGGGGAGGTCCGGTCGGGCCGCAGCCTCGAGTCGCTGCTCGCGGCCTACCGCTACGGCGCCCGTGTCACCTTCCGCGCGATCTCGCGGACGGTCGACGTGTCGCAGCTGCAGCCCGACGCGCTGCTCTCGCTCGGTGAGTCGCTCTTCGCCTACATCGACGAGCTGTCCGCTGCCAGTGCGCAGGGCTATGCCCAGGAGCAGTCCGAGCGGGCCGGTGAGCAGCTGCGCCTCCGGGGTGAGCTCCTCGAGATGATCCTGCGCGGCGACTCGAGCGACGGGGGCGTGGCGCGCCTGGCCGCGGCTGTCGGGTGGACCCTGCCCGAGGTCGTCGTCGTCGCTCTCGTGCCCTTCCCGCACGTCGACGGGCTCCGCGCGGCTCTCGGCCCCGAAGGCCTGGTCGCCGAGCGAGGTACCGACGTCGTCGTCGTCTTCCCCTTCGTCAGCCGCAAGCTGCGGCGGCGCGACCTCGAGCGGGCTCTCGGGGGCCGCCGGGCCATCATCGGGCCTCCTCGACCGTGGCAGCAGGCGGGCGAGTCGCTGCACCTCGCGGCGTCGGCGGATGCCCACGGCGTCGCTCCCGGACCGGACCGGCCGCACGGCGACGCAGCCCCCGTCTGGGTGGAGGACCACCTCGCCGAGCTCGTCGTGCTCGCCGAGCCGCTCGCCACCGACGACCTCGCCCGCACCCGGCTCGCTCCCCTCGACGGCCTGCGGCCGGCCGTGCGCGAGCGCCTCACCGAGACGCTCCTGTCGTGGCTGCGTCACCAGGGCCAGCGCGCGCCGATCGCCGCGGAGCTGTTCGTCCACCAGCAGACCGTGGGCTACCGGGTCGCGCAGCTCAAGGAGCTCTTCGGCGACGCGCTCGACGACCCCGAGGTGCGCTTCGAGCTCGAGCTGGTCCTGCGCGCCGGGCACCGCTGAGCGGGAGCAGGACGGACGGCATACGCCATCGGCTCAGAGCGTGCGGACCGGGGAACCGGCGAGGTATGCCGTCACGTCCTCGACGACGCCGGTGAAGAAGGTGGCGTAGACGTCGCGCGTCACGTAGCCGAGGTGCGGCGTCAGGAGCGTGCGCGGTGCCGTGCGGAGCGGGTGGTCGGCGGGGAGCGGCTCCTCGTCGAAGACGTCGAGCGCGACGCCGCCGAGGTGGCCGCGCTCGAGGGCCGCGAGCAGGGCGCGCTCGTCGATGATCGGCCCGCGCGAGGTGTTGACGAGCAGCGCGTCGGGACGCAGGAGCGCCAGCTCCCGCTCGCTGACGAGGCCGCGCGTGCCTTCGCCGAGGACGAGATGGATGGAGACCACGTCGGACCCGGACAGCACCTCGTCGACGGAGGCCGAATGGGCGCCGGCCTGCGCCGCCCGCTCCGGCGTCAGGCTGCGACTCCACGCGACGACGTCCATGCCGAAGGCGCGACCGACGGCCGCGACCTGCGTGCCGATGCGGCCGAGCCCGAGGAGGCCGAGCGTGTGCCCCGCGAGATCGCGCCCGACCGTGGTCTGCCAGCCGCCGGCGCGGACCGTCGTGGCCTCGGGCACGAGCTGGCGGGCCAGCCCCAGGATGAGCGCCCAGGTCAGCTCGGCCGGCGCCGTCGCGAGGCTGTCGGTGCCGCACACCGTGATGTCGGCGGCGGCGGCCGCGGCGAGGTCGATGCTGGGGTTGCGGCGGCCAGTCGTGACGACGAGCCGAAGGCGGGGCAGGGACGTGAGCACGCCGGCCGGCAACGGCGTGCGCTCCCGCATCACGACGACGGCGTCGTAGGGGGTGAGCCGCTCGACGAGGGCGTCGGCCTCGCTGAGGTGGTCGCGAAAGACGTCGACCGTGCACGGTGTGCTCGGATGGTCAGTGACCGGCCTCCAGTCGGCGCTGGACAGGGCCACGCCCTGGTAGTCGTCGAGCACCGCGATCCGCACGAGCCCAGCCTAGGAGACGGCCTCGGGGCCCGGGATGCGAGAAGCGCCGCTCTCTGCTGAGAGCGGCGCCTCCATGGTCTTGCGACCCCGACCGGGCTCGAACCGGCGACCTCCGCCGTGACAGGGCGGCGCGCTAACCAACTGCGCTACGGGGCCTTACTGGGTGATGCGTGTCGAACTGTACTGCGTATCCCCAACGGGATTCGAACCCGTGCTGCCGCCGTGAAAGGGCGGAGTCCTAGGCCGCTAGACGATGGGGACCTGCCCGACCTATCCGTTGGGACGTCGAAACTATAGGGGAGTTTCCGGCACGGTCCAAATCCGCTGTGGACGCCCGTGCGACGGCCACCGGGACGCGTCTCGGATCACCCCTTGGCCCAAGCACGGACCTCGTCGACCGACCACGTCGTGACGATGCGTTCGGCTGGGATGCCGAGCCGCTCGGCGCGCTCGCAGCCGAGCGACTTCATGTCGAGCTGGCCGGGTGCGTGGGCATCGGAGTCGATGGTGAAGAGGCAGCCGAGGTCCCGAGCCAGCTCGATGAGCGCGTCGGGCGGGTCGCAGCGCTCGGGGCGCGAGTTGATCTCGACGGCGACGTCGTGCTCGACACAGGCGCGGAAGACCTTCTCCGCGTCGAACTGCGACGGGGGTCGCTTGCCGCGGCTGCCCGTCACGAGCTGGCCCGTGCAGTGGGCGAGCACGTTGGTGCGCGGATTGCGCACCGCCGCCACCATGCGCGGCGTCAGCTCGAACGACGGCTGTCGCAGCTTCGAGTGGATCGACGCCGTGACGACGTCGAGCTGCTCGAGCATGTCGTCGTCCTGGTCGAGGGTGCCGTCGAGGTGGATGTCGACCTCGATGCCCTTGAGGAGCGTGAAGGAGTCACCGAGGCTCGCGTTGATCGACTCGACCCGCTTGAGCTGGTCGGTCAGGCGGGCCCGGCTCAGGCCGTTGGCGATCGTGAGGCGCGGTGAGTGGTCGGTCAGGGCCATCCACTCCTGCCCGAGCTGGACGGCGGCGAGCACCATCTCCTCGATGGGGCTGCCACCGTCGCTCCAGTTGGAGTGTGCGTGCAGGTCTCCGCGGAGGGCCGCATACAGCTCGGCGCCTCCGGCCGTCAGGGGAGCGCCGTGCTTCTCCTCGGCGGACACCAGGTAGGCCGGCAGGACGCCGCGCACGGCCTGACCGATGATCGCGGCGCTCGAGTCACCGATTCCCTTGATCTGCTTGAGGGTTCCGGCCTCGACGCGCTCGCGCAGCTCGGACTCCGGGACGAGGGTGATGGCCTCGATGGTCTTGCGGAACGCATCGATGCGATAGCTGCTCTCCCGTCCCCGCTCGAGGAGGAAACAGATGCGGCGCAGCGCATCGAGCGCGCTGATCGGTGCCTGCGGAGGGGTCGGCTGCTCCATGCCGAGAGCCTAACCGCGGGGGCTCCGGCGATGAGTCCTACCGCTGCAGGGGCGGCAGCGTGCTCCCGTCGGGGAGCTTGCCCGGAGGCGTCTGGGTCGACGGGACGACGCGGACGATGTCGCCGTACTGCTGGGCGATGAGACCGGGGGAGGAGCCCTCGTCGGCCATGACGACGACCTGGTCGCTGCGCCCGTCCTGGGTCACAGCGATGATCTCGATCCCCTTGGAGCGCCACAGCAGCCGCTGGTCGACGATCTCCTTCGCCACCTTCTGCTTCTCGGCCAGTGAGTGACTCATGACGACGAACTCCACATCGGTCGGGGACGGCATCGCGGTGGCCACGAAGGCCTCGAGGTCGGTGTCGTGCCGGGTGACGACGACCGCCACGCGGGCACCTGCGGCGTCGGCGGCATACGCCCCCGAGTAGACGTCGGGCCAGCGCGTGGCCACCGTGGGCTCCACGGCGTTGAACATGTTGGTCTGCGGCGTCGAGAGGGCGCCGAACCACTGGCTCGTGTCGCGCGCCGCCGGCACCGACGGGGCCGCCGGCACCGACGGGGCTGACGGGGCCAGGCCCGACCCGCTCGGCGTGGGCGAACCACTCAACGACTGGGGGCTGGGCGCGCCGTCGTCCCGGCCGGCGCCGGTGTTGGCGTCCTTCACGACCTCGGCAGCAGATCCGGCGCTGGCGCTGGTCGACGTCTGGCCCTGGTTGGCGGCCCACGTGCCGCCGACGGCCCCGACCACGACGATCGCGGCCGCGGCGCCGAGCACGATGGACCGGCGGCGTGAGGTGCGGGCGCGGCCGCGCATCAGGGCGCGCTGGGCGAAGAGGTCGTCGCGTGGTGGTTCGAGGTCGTTCATGGTGGACAGCGCCTTTCGCAGCTGCAGCTCGCCCTCCTCCGGCGTGGTGCCGTCGGGAGCGCCAGGTCCGCGCGTCGTCTCGTCGCTCATGTGACGGCTCCTGCCCCGGTCAGTGGTGGTTCGGCCAGCCGGTCGCGCAGGGCGGCGAGCCCGCGCGAGATCTGGCTCTTGATGGTGCCCTCGGCCACGCCGGTGCACTCGGCGATCTGGGGCACCGTGAGGTCCTCCCAGAAGCGGAGGACGAGGACGGCGCGCTGCTTCTCGGGGAGGTCGCGCAACAGGTCGGTGAGGGTCATCGCCAGCTCGCGGTCGTGGTCGGTCGTCGGCGGCTCGGGTGCCTCGTCGGTGAGGACCTCGCGGCGCCGTTTGCGCTGGTCGTTGAGGTAGAGGTTCATCATGGTGCGCCTCGTGTAGGCCGTCTCCGCGCCGGTCGTGATGCGTGGCCAGGCGACGTAGACGCGGGCCAGCGCCTCCTGGACGAGCTCGTCGCCGTCGGCCCAGTTGCCGCAGAGCAGGTAGGCGCGTCGGCGCAGCATCGTCTGCCGCTCCTCCACGAAGCTGCGGAACGCCGCCTCGTCCCTGCGTCTCATGTGCTCCCGCCGGTCCCGGTCGTCAGGGTGGTGCCGATCGTCTGGCTGTCAGTGTCGTACATCCCCCTAGACACGGGCGCTCGCCGAACCGTTGCATCAGGCGACCGACTCGTCCGATGGCGTATGCCGCGTGGCGCGGTCCTGCGGTCGCGCGCGGGCGATGGCTCAGGAGACCCGCTCGAGGGCAACCAGCGCGAGCATGAGTGCGGCGATCGTCTCGCCGTCGGTGATCGCCCCGCTCCTGATGAGCGCGATGACGTCGCCGACGGCGACCCGGCGGACGTCGCGGATGCCCTCCTCGGCGCGCGCGGCCGTGTCGGCAGTCCCGGGTGCTGGCTCGAGCCCCGTGGCGAGGAAGACGACCTCGGGCGCGCGGCACACCCCGTTGAGGGCGTTCATCGTGCCGACCGGGCGCCAGTGGCGGGCGACGAGCCCCGCCTCCTCGGCCAGCTCGCGTCGGGCGGCGACGAGGGGGTCCTCACCGTCGGTGCCGCCTGCCGGGACCTCGACCGAGGTGCCGACGGTGTGCCGCTCGACCGTCACGAGGACGACCTCGTCGTCGTCGGTGAGGGCCACGACGAAGACGGCGGGGCGCTGCAGCTCGACGACCCCGTAGATGCCGTCGGTGCCGTCGGGCCGGGTCACGGCGTCCTCCCGGACGCGGATCCACGGGTTCTCGTAGACGACCTCCGTCGCCCGCACCGGCCACGTCACGACGGATCCCCTGGGCGCATGCCCTGATCGTCCCACCCGCCACTCGAGTGAGCGCCCCGTCCCTGGAGGGGCCCCTGAGTCCTCGTCGCCGGCTGGAGCCGAGGCCGCCCGACGTGGAGCACGTCGAGCGGCCCGTCGTCTCACGCGTCGGGCTCAGGCGGCTCGCTCGAGGGCGAGGAGCCGCTCCTTGGCCGGCAGGCCGCCGAGGTAGCCCCCGAGGGCGCCGTCCGAGCGGACGACGCGGTGGCAGGGGACGACGATCGGCAGCGGGTTGGTCGCGCAGGCGGAGCCGACCGCGCGCACCGCGCGCGGGCTGCCGGATGCCAGGGCGACCTCGCCGTAGCTCTCGGTCGAGCCGTACGGGATCTCGCTCAGGTGCCGGAGCACGGTGAGCCGGAAGCCCCGCGCCAGCCGGAGGTCGAGCGGGACGTCGAACCCGTGCCGGCGTCCGGCGAAGTAGTCGTCGAGCTCGCGGGCCAGCGGGTCGAGGCGGTCGCCGCCGCGAAGGATCCGCGACCCGACGGACGACCCGAGCGAGTCGAGGACGCGGTCGTGGTCCTCGATCTCGAAGGCGACGCGTACGACCCCGCTCTCGGTCGCAGCGAGCAGGAGCTGGCCGACGGGCGAGTCGAGGAGGCGGTACGTCACGTCGACGCAGGACTCCGCCGAGGCGCGGTCAACGAGCGCGGCGTGGAGCCTGGCCAGGCGCTCGGCGTCCCCGGTGACCGGATCGCTCACGAGCTGGATCGTGGGGTCAGACATGGGTGCTCACCGTTCTCTCAAGGGCATAGGTGGACCGGAGCCGCGCGATGCCGTCTGCCGCCGCGCGGCGTGCTGCCGCGGGCGTGCCGCCGACGATGCGGGCGACCTCGGGGTGGGGCAGTCCGGCGACGTGGTGGTAGGCCACGCAGAGGCGCTGCTTTTCGGGGAGTGCGGCGACGGCCGTCCAGAGGTCCCCGTCGGGCAGGGCGTCTTCGGGCTGGTCGGCGCGTGGGGCGGCGGCATCGGGCACGACCGCGACCGGGACGGCGAGACGGGCGCCCGCCCGGGCGACGTCGATGGCCTTGCGGTGCGCGATGGTGACGAGCCACGCCCGGACGTTCGCGTCGTCGGGCAGGTCGGGCCACGCCCGCAGGGCGGAGAGGAAGGTCTCGGACCACGCGTCGTCGGCCTCGGTGGGCCCGAGCACGGCGCGGCAGACGCGCAGCACCATGGGCCCGTGCTCGGTGACGGCCTGCTCGAACGGTCGCTTCATGCCCTGTAGACGCTCCGGCCTCGGGAAGTGTGAGGTCACCCAGTGTGACGGACGGGACGCAGCCGCCGTCCAGGTCGGTGGGACGCCCACCCGAGGGGCGCGGAGCACCCAGGCAATGCCCGGTGGGAGCCAGGTGGGTGCACGGTCAGAAGAGGCGGCCGGAGTCAGCGGCCGGGGGCTCCTCGAGCGCGAGGAGGAAACGCTTGCGGACCAGCCCACCGGCATACCCGACGAGCGCGCCGTCGGAGCCGATGACGCGGTGGCACGGCACGACGACGGCGATCGGGTTGCGTCCGTTGGCCGTGCCGACGGCCTGGGCGAGGTTGCGGTCGCCGAGCGCCCGCGCGAGGTCGCCGTAGCTGCGCGTCTCGCCGTAGGGGATCTCGCGCAGCAGCGCCCACACCCGCTGGTGGAAGTCGTCCCCGCGTGGCGCGAGCGGCAGGTCGAACTCGGTCAGGGCGCCGGTGAAGTACGCGGCGAGCTGGACGCCGGCCGCGGCGAACGGCTCGTCGGACGGGTCGCCGCCCGTCCCCAGGACCTCGGGGTCCTCAGGGCGGTATCTCGCAGCATCCATGAGCAGGTGCGTGATGGCGCCGTCCTCGGCGACGACGGTGAGCCCACCGATCGGCGAGGGGAGGACGACGTGCGCGCGGCTCATGCCTCGTCGTCGCCCCGGTGGGTCGCCCCGTGCGCGGCGACGATGTCGTCGTGGCTCGGGATGGGGAACTCGGCCGCGTAGTCGCCGTAGGCGCGGGGGTCCTCGGAGGGCTCGAGATGGCAGGTGAGGGCGATCTCGCCGAAACCGCGGTGCACGGCCTCCTCGACCTCCTCGACGAGGTCATGGCCCTGCTGGACGGTCCACGCGCCGGGCACCAGCACGTGCACCTCCGCGAAGCGGTGGTGGCCCGAGACGCGCGTGCGCAACGCGTGGAAGTGGACCTCGCGCGTGACGAAGCGCGCCAGGATCTCGGCGATCGCGCTGTTGTCCTCCTTGGGCATCGAGATGTCCATGAGCCCTTCGGTGGACTCGCGGATGAGCTTCCATCCGGTCCAGACGATGTTGATGCCGACGAGGAAGGCGATGACGGGGTCGAGGCGCGCGATGCCGGTGAGACCCACCAGCAGGACGCCGACGACGACCCCGGCGGACGTCCAGACGTCGGTCATGAGGTGCTTGCCGTCGGCGGTGAGCGTCATCGAGCGGTGCTCGCGGCCGGCTCGCAGCAGGACCACCGCGACGGCGCCGTTGACGGCCGACGCGACGACCGAGATGGCCAGACCGATGCCGACGTTCTCGATCGGCCGCGGGTTGAGGAAGCGCTCGACCGCGGTGTACATGATCACGAGGGCGGCGACGAAGATCATCATCCCCTCGACGGCAGCCGAGAAGTACTCGGCCTTCGTGTGGCCGAAGTGGTGGTTCTTGTCGGCGGGCATCGCCGCGACCTTGAGCGCGATGAGCACGGCGACCGCGGCGACGAGGTTGACGACCGACTCGGCCGCGTCCGAGAGCAGGCCCACGGAGCCGGTGATGCGCCAGGCGACCACCTTGAGCGTGATGGTGACGACGGCGGCCGCGATGGAGAGGTAGGCGAACCGGCTCAGGTCGCGCCTCTGCGGTGCACGCCCGGACGAGGCGCCTTCATCGGGCTGGTTCGAGGCGGGGCTGGGGATCACTGTCACAGCTCCAGTGTCGCAAAGGCCACCGACGCCGTGAAACGTGCCACCCCTCCGTGGACGTGCTGCCAGGTGGTCGCCGACACCGTCGGGATGTGGTGGCGATCAACGGCGACCGGGTAGGGGGAGGTTATCCGAAGGAATGCGAAAGGAGCCCGACATGGGTATCGCAGACAAGGCCAACAACACGGGTGAAGACCTGAAGGGCAAGGCCAAGGAAGCCGCCGGAAAGGTCACCGACAACGAGCGACTCGAGGCCGAGGGCGAGCGTGACCAGGCCTCGGCGGACCTCAAGCAGCGGGGCGAGCAGCTCAAGGACGCGGGCGACGACGTCAAGGACGCCTTCAACCGCTGACCTTCCGGAGTGGGGTGGGTCGGTCCCGACGGGGACCGGCCCACTGCCGTACCCGCTCCTCCTGCTCGAACCGAACGCGTATGCCGTCCGGCCGGCTTCGGGACGCCCGACCCCTTGCCAGCGCCGGGCAGGTCGGTGAGGCTCGACGGGACAGACGCCCTCATCGCCCCGAGAGGCCCTTGCTGTGACGACACCGCCGACCACGACCGCCACGACCGCCACGACCGCTGTGCCCGCCGCGACGCCGGACGAGATCGCGGCGATGGATGCATGGTGGCGGGCCAACAACTACCTCACCATCGGGCAGATCTACCTGCAGGACAACGCGCTCCTGCGGCGGTCGCTGGTCCCCGAGGACATCAAACCGCGGTTGCTCGGCCACTGGGGCACGAGCCCCGGACTGTCGTTCATCTACACGCACATGTCGCGGGTCATCCGCCACACCGGCCAGGAGACGATCTACCTCACCGGTCCCGGACACGGCGGCCCCGCGCTGGTGGCTGCCGGCTATCTCGAGGGCACGTACTCGGAGGTCTACCCCAAGGTGACCTTGGACGAGGAAGGGCTGCGGCGGCTCTTCCGTCAGTTCTCGGCTCCGGGCGGCATCCCGAGCCATGTCTCCGTGACGACGCCCGGCTCCATCCACGAGGGCGGGGAGCTCGGCTACGTCCTCGTCCACGCCTTCGGGGCGGTCATGGACAACCCCGACCTGCTGGCGCTGGCCGTCGTCGGGGACGGCGAGGCCGAGACGGGCCCGCTCGAGGGCTCGTGGAAGGGCATCTCCTTCCTCAACCCGCGGCGCGACGGCGCAGTGCTGCCGATCCTGCACCTCAACGGCGCGAAGATCGCCGGCCCCACGGTGCTCGGCCGCAAGGATCCGGCCGAGGTCCGCAGCCTGCTCGAGGGCCACGGCTACGACGTGCTGGAGGTCGAGGGCCACGACGTGCCCGGGATGCACGAGCGCTTCGCGGAGACTCTCGGGACGGCATACGACAGGATCCGGAGCATCCAGCAGGAGGCGCGCGGCGGCGACTGGGACGGCGCCCGCCCCCGCTGGCCGCTCATCGTCCTGCGCAGTCCCAAGGGGTGGACCGGGCCCGACGTCGTCGACGGCAAGCAGGTCGAGGGGACGTGGCGCGCCCACCAGGTGCCGCTCTCTGGTGTCAAGGACGACCCGGACCACCTGGCGCTGCTCGAGAAGTGGCTCCGCTCCTATCGGCCCGAGGAGCTCTTCGACGAGTCCGGAAAGCCGAGCGACGTGGTGCTGCAAGCAAATCCGGACGGCAACCTGAGGATGAGCGCGTCACCGCACGCCAACGGTGGACTCGTCACGCGCGAGCTGGATCTGCCCGACTTCCGCGACTTCGCGCGCGACGTCCCCTCGCCCGCCGCCGTTCGTGCCGAGTCGACGCGAGCCCTCGGGGAGCTGATGCGAGAGCTCTACGTGCGCAACCCGCAGTCCTTCCGCCTCTTCAGCCCGGACGAGACGAACAGCAACCGGGTCGGCGCGGTCTTCGACGTCTCCGACCGGATGTCCGCGGAGCCGGTCGTCGACATCGACGAAGGCATCTCGCGCGACGGCCGCGTCATGGAGGTGCTGTCGGAGCACAACTGCCACGGCTGGCTCGAGGGCTACACGCTGACTGGCCGGCACGGGCTCTTCGCGACCTACGAGGCGTTCGCCATGGTGAGCGCGTCGATGACGGTGCAGCACAGCAAGTGGCTGCAGGAGGCCAACAAGCTCGACTGGCGCGCCAAGGTCCCGAGCCTCAACATCCTGCTCACCTCGACGGCCTGGCGCAACGACCACAACGGCTTCTCGCACCAGGGGCCGGGCCTCATCCAGACCGTGCTCAACGCGCGCGGCGAGGTGTCGCGCATCTACCTGCCGCCGGACGCGAACTGCCTTCTCTCCGTTGCCGACCACTGCTTCCGGTCGAAGAACTACGTCAACCTCATCGTCATCGACAAGCAGCCGCAGCCGCAGTGGCTGTCGATGGACGAGGCCGTCGCGCACTGTGCGGCCGGCGCGGGCATCTGGGACTGGGCCGGTACCGACGACGGCGAGCGAGACCCGGACGTCGTGCTCGCGTGCGCCGGTGACGTCGTGACGATGGAGGTCGTCGCGGCCGCCCAGATCCTCAAGGAGAAGCTGCCGCAGCTGCGGGTGCGTGTCGTCAACGTGGTCGACCTCATGACCCTGCCGCGGGAGCGCAGCCACCCGCACGGCATGGACGACGTGCGCTTCGGCGAGCTGTTCACCGACCACGTCGACGTCGTGTTCGCCTTCCACGGCTACCACGGCGCGATCCACCAGCTCGTGCACGGGCGTCCGGACGCCGACCGCTTCCACGTGCGCGGCTTCAGCGAGGAGGGCACGACGACCACGCCGTTCGACATGGTGGTGCGCAACGGCGTCGACCGCTACAGCCTCGTCATGGACGCCATCAACAACGCCGGCCGGCAGGTGCGCGGCTCGAGCGAGGTCAAGAAGTGGTGCGAGTCCCAGCTCGCCCGCCACCAGACCTACATCGTCGAGCACCTCGAGGACCTGCCAGAGGTCAGGGACTGGGTGATGACCACCGTCGTCGAGGACTGACCCCGCCGACGGCGCGCGGGCGTATGCCGTCAGTCGCAGCCCCCGGCACACGCCAGCTCGTCGTCCGGTGCGTCAGTCGCGGCGCGGCGCGACGACGACCTCGATGCCGTTGTCGCGAAAGGACTGCAGCGCAAGGGGATCAGCGGACTCGTCGGTGACGAGAGTCCAGTTGTGCGGCATGACGGCCCACGCGTGGAAGGGTGACTGACCGAGCTTGTCGGCGTGCGCGAGGACGTAGGTGTGCTCGGCGCGGCTCATCATGAGCTCCTTGAGCCGGGTCTGCTCGAGGTCGGCCTCGCAGATGCCGCGCTCCGCGTGCACGCTGTCGGCGCCCATGAAGGCACGGTCGAAGGAGAGCCGCTGCACGGCGGCCTCGGCCAGCGGTCCCACGAAGGCCTGGCTGAGTGGTCGCAGTCTGCCGCCGAGCGCGATGACGTCGATGCCGACGCTGTCGGCGAGGGTGCCCATGGCACTGATGCCGGCCGTGACCACGGTGAGCTCGGTCAGCTCGGGGGTCTTCGTGATGGCGTCGGCGAGCGCGCCCATCGTCGAGCCGGCGTCGAGGAGCACGGTCTCGCCGGGCTCGATCTGGTCGGCCGCCCACCGGGCGATGTCGCGCTTGGCCGCATGCGCCTCGCCGAGGCGCTGGCGCAGCGAGGCCTCGGGGTGGTGGGCGAGGCTCATGACGCCGCCGTAGGTGCGGGCGAGCTTGCCCTGCGCCGTCAGCTTGGCGAGATCGCGCCGGATGGTCGACGCGGTGACCCCGAGCTGGTCGGAGAGCTCCTCCACGCTCGCGAGCCCACTGGTGGTGGCGAGGCGGACGATCTCGCCCCGTCGCGTCTGCGCGGTGTGCTTCGCCACGCTGGGCACCTTAGGCGCCGTCGGGCCGCGGCGCCATCTCAGCACCGAGGCGCAGTGCCTCGATCATCGACCGGTGGTCGGCGATGCCGGTGCCGGCGATGTCGAAGGCCGTGCCATGGTCGACCGACGTACGGATGACGGGCAGGCCGATCGTGACGTTGACGCCCGCCTCGAGGCCGAGCACCTTGACCGGGCCGTGGCCCTGGTCGTGGTACATCGCGACGACGAGGTCGTAGTCCCCGCGGCCGGCGAGGAAGAAGAGCGTGTCGGCCGGCAGGGCGCCGTGCACGTCGATGCCGTCGGCGCGGCAGAGCTCGATGGCGGGGTTGATCTTCGAGGCCTCCTCGCCGTAGCCGAAGAGGCCGTTCTCGCCGGCGTGCGGGTTGATGCCGCACACGCCGATCTTGGGGTCGGGGTTGCCGGCGTCGACGAGCGCCCGGTGGCCGCGGCGGATGACGCGCTCGACGAGGCCGGGCTCGATGCGGTTGACGGCGTCGATGAGACCGATGTGGGTGGTCACGTGGATGACCTTGACCTTCTCGGTGGAGAGCATCATCGAGACCTCTGGCGTGCCCGTGAGGTGCGCGAGCAGCTCCGTGTGACCCGGGAAGACGTGGCCGCCGGCGTGCAGGGCCTCCTTGTTGAGGGGAGCGGTGCAGATGGCCTGAACCTTGCCCGCCATGGCGAGCTCGGAAGCCACACGGATGTAGTGGTAGGCGGCGTTGCCGGCGACGGCCGAGAGCTGGCCGAATGGAAGGTCGGCAGGCAGCAGGGCCAGGTCGATGACGTTGATGCGTCCGGGGATCTCGGTGGCCTGCTCGACGTCCTCGATGGTGACGATGTCGACTGGGACGCCGGCGATGTCGGCGGCCTGCTTGAGGCGCAGCGCGTCACCAACGACGACGACCCGCGCCATGGTTGCGACGTGCGGGTCGGCGAGGGCCTTGACGATGATCTCGGGGCCGATGCCGGCGCCGTCTCCCATGGTCACGGCGATGCGGGGAAGGGCGGCGCTCATGAGTTCTCCTCGGTGTTCGCGCCGGCTGTGGCGCGGGTTGCGGTGTGAGTCGGTGCGGTGTGAGTCGGTGCGGTGTGAGTCGGTGCGGTGCTGCGTGCGGTGGGGGAGCAGTGACCGAGGACGTGCTCGGCCACGCGGACGAGCGACGCGGGGTCGCCGTAGCTGCCGGGGCGGGTGACGACGAGCCGGCCACCGGGACGCCGGCTGACGACGGTGCCCGTCTCGACCTCGCCGATGACGTCGAGAGAGTGCACGTCGAGCCGGTCGAGGACGGCCCGGGCCGACTCCCCGCCGGAGAGGAAGGTCGCGTCGTAGCGGTCGAGCAGGGGCGCGACGGCTGCCGCCAATGCCTCGGTGAGTGCCCGCGACCGGCGTGCGTCGACAGGGGCCGCGGTGTCGAGGGCCACGAGCACGACCCCGGCGGCGGCCAGCGCGGCGAGCCGCTCCTGCAGGCCGGTCGGGTCGTCCAGGACCGTGTCGGGCGCGAGCAGCAGGGTTTCGCTGGCGAGGGGCTCCAGCTGCGCGATCTGCGCCGGCACACCGGGGGCGCGCGTCCCGAGGACGACGAGCAGCGAGGAGCAGTGGCCGGTACGGAGGGCGTATGCCGTGTCGCCGGCCGCCGGTGTCTGGCGCTGGTGGCCCTCGGGTGGGCGGCCGAGCGGGCTCGAGTCGCGGACGTCCGGAAGAGCGCGCACGGCAGCGTCCGCCAGGGCACCGGAGCCGACGAGGAGCGTGCCCGAGCCGTGCGCCGCACTCGCGCTCACCGCTGCTGCGTGGACGACGTCGAGGTCGGCCTCCGTCAGGGCGTCGCACACCGCGACCAGCCCGGTGCGGTACGCGTCGACGAGTGCGACAGCGACGGCCTCGACACCGCTCAGCACGGTGGCGTGGGAGACGAGCACGACGCGCAGGGGGTGCAGGGCATCGGCGACCCGTCTGGGTGCCGGCCCTCGCTCGACCACCCAGAGGTCGGTGTCGTGCAGCGGCGTGCCGCCGACGTGCAGCACACCGTCGCGCACGACGCGGTCGAGGGCCGGGTTGGCGACGGCCACGACGGGCACGCGGTGCAGGTGCTCGGCAAGTGCCGCGACCTCGGCCGCGACGTTTCCCCGCAGCAAGGAGTCGACCTTCTTGACGACGACCCGTGCGTCGGCGACGAGAGGGGCGGCTGCGCGAACCGCGCGTGCTGCGTGCTCGGCGTCGAGGCCGCGGGAGTCCGTGTCGACGGTGACGACCGTGCCCACGGTGCCGGGAGCGGTGGCGGCGGGTCGAGTGGACAGGCTGGCGAGTTGCACATTGCTGCGCGGAACGCGCACCAGAGCATGGGACGCGCATTCGGCTGCGCCACTCAGGTCGTCCGCGACGATACCCAGCGCCAGCGCGCCCATATCTCCTCCTGCCCATGCCGTCGATGCGTGATTACTTGTGCGGCAGAGGATTTGGCGACCCTGCCGACGTGACCGAAGGAGTGGCGCGAGCCCCCTGGAAGTGCACCGGACGGCAGACGACCAATGACTCCTTCACAAAAAACGCTACAGGTATTGCGCGAATCGCGCAATGGTGCGAAGGTGGTCCAACCCGAGGGGCGCAGCGTGCGTCGCCGCCGGGGAGGCCACCGCTCAACGAGGAGTCCCGATGCCCCAGCAGCCTGCACTGCTTCCCACGTCTGACCAGCCGACGCGTGAGGTCTCGCGTCGCTCGATCCTCAAGCTCGCCTCGCTGGCCGGGGCCGGAGCGCTCTTCGCTCCCGCTCTTGCCGCCTGTGCCGGGCCCAAGACCGCCAACAGCGCCAGCACGGCCGGGGCCGGGGCCGCGGGGGGCGCGCTGAGCGTCGTGCTCAACCGCAACCTGGTCAGCCTCGACAACAAGCTGAACCAGTACGACGCGGCCGTCACCGTCCAGCGGGCCGTGCGCGAGGCCCTCACGAAGATCGGCGACGACCTCAAGCCGGAGCTGGTGCTCGCCGAGTCGTTCGAGCAGACCAAGCCCACCGTCTGGACCGTCAAGCTGCGCAGCGACATCCACTACTCCGACAAGTCGCCCGTCACGGTCGAGGACGTCGAGACGGCGCTCAAGCTCTACTTCCAGGTCAAGGCCGGCTACGTCGCCGCCCAGTTCCCCGAGCAGCCGACGTTCACCAAGGTCGACGACAAGACGTTCACGCTGACGACGAAGACGCCGGTCGTCACGCTCAACTCGCTGATGTCGAACATCCTCATCACCCCGGCCAAGGACAACAAGGCCGAGGAGCTGAGCACGGGGCTCGGCACCGGGCCCTACGTCATCGCCGACGCCGACACCGGCACCGGCACCTACAAGCTGACCCGCAACGAGAACTACTGGGGCGAGAAGCCCAAGCTCGAGCAGGTCAACGTCTCCTACCAGGAGGAGGAGGGCGCCCGCGTCATCGCCATCACCTCTGGCCAGGCCGACGTCATCGACACGATCACGCCCGAGTCGGCCGCCTCGCTCAAGACGAACTCCGACATCGACGTCATCGAGACCCCGGGCACGCGCCTGATCCACCTCTTCTACAACTTCCGCAAGCCGGCCGGGCACCCGCTCGCGAATCCCAAGGTGCGCGAGGCGCTGACGTACGCGATCGACCACGAGTCGCTCATCAAGGCCCTCATGAATGACCAGGTCACCTCTGCCGAGGGTGTCGTGCCCAAGACCCTCGCCGGCTTCGCCAGGACGGGTGAGTACACCTACGACCAGGCCAAGGCCAAGCAGCTGCTCGCCGCCAACGGCGCGAGCGACCTGAAGCTCACCTTCATCTGGGAGGACTCGGAGTTCGCCGGTGCCTCGCGCGTTCTCGAGGCGGTCTCGCAGATGCTCGCGGCCGTCGGCGTCACGGCAACCCTCAAGATGATCCCCAAGGGTGGCGAGATCAACGCCTGGCGACGCGGCGAGGCCGGCGACTGGGACGTGCTGGCCAATGGCTACGGCAACCAGACCGGTCTGGCGCTGACGAACCTCCAAGGGCAGTACGGCGGCACGGCCGAGAAGGAGAAGACGCGCGACACCTACCACGGCTTCGTCGTCCCCGAGGTCACTGCCCTGCTCGACCAGGCCGGCGCGGAGGCCGACGAGGCCAAGCGGAACCAGCTGCTGGGGCAGGCACAGGAAAAGATCTGGGCCCTGTGGCCCGCCATGTGGGCGTGGACGCCCAACAACGTCCTCGCCAAGCGCAAGCGCGTCGCGACGCTCAAGCTGCGCGCGATCAACTCCTACGACCTCGGCGCCGTGACGGTCTCGGCCTGATCGGGCGGCCGGACCCCTCAGCACGCAAGGTGATCCCATGCTCAAGTACGTCCTCAAACGGGTGGGCCAGACGATCCTGACGGCCTTCCTGGCCGTCGCGACCGTGTTCGTCCTGCTCCGGATGGCCCCGGGTGACCCCGCGGCCAACTACGCGCCGCCGAACCCGAGCTCGGAGCAGCTCGCCGCCATCCGCGAGCAGTTCGGTCTCGACCAGCCGATCCCGCTGCAGTTCATGACCTTCCTGCAGCACCTGTTCCAGGGGGACGTCGGGAGCTCGTTCTTCTTCAAGCGCCCGGCGCTCGAGGTCGTCATGGAACGCCTGCCCTACACGATCACCCTCGCGGTGGCGTCGATCGTCGTCACCGCGGTGGTGGCCATCCCACTCGGCGTGTGGATGGCGCGTCGCAGCGACACGGCTCCGGAGCTGGGGGCCAACATCGGCACCATCGCCGGCCAGTCGATGCCGGACTTCTGGATCGGCTTCGTGCTGCTCATCCTCTTCGCCGTGAACCTCCACTGGTTCGCCCCCTCGGGGTTCGACTCGGCCGCCTCGATCATCCTGCCCACGGTGACGATCGCGATCCTGCAGATCGCGCTCATCTCACGGCTCGTGCGCCGGGAGATGGTCGTCAACCTCGCGTCGCCCTACCTGACGGTGGCCCGGTCGCGCGGGGTGTCGGAGCGGTCGCTGACCTGGCGCTACGCCTTCTCCAACGCCGCGCTGCCCGTCGTGACGGCGCTCGGCACCCGCTTCGCGGCGATGCTCAACGGCGTCGTCATCGTCGAGGTCGTCTTCAACTGGCCCGGCGTCGGTGAGCTCGTCGTCAACGCGCTCAAGCAGCGTGATTTCCCGCTCATCCAGGCGACTGTCCTCGTCACGGTGCTGCTGGCACTCGTCGTCCAGCTGATCGTCGATCTGCTCTACCCGCTCATGGATCCGCGCGTCCGACTCGGAGAGGCCAGCTCATGACCACCTCGACGAACCTTCCCGGCCACCCGCAGGTGCCGAACCTCGCCGAGGTGCCCGGCTCCATCCTCGGGCGCGACTCGGCCGTGACGAAGGTGCTGCTGCGACGTTCGGCGGCCGCGCGACGGGCGCGCTACAGCACCGTCAAGATCTGGGTCGGTGCGATCTGCGCCGGGGTCGTCGTCATCCCGGTCGTCCTGGCGGGAGTCCTCCCGCTGCCCGACCCCATCGTCGGCGCCCTGTCCGAGTCGTCGCTGCCGCCGTTCAGCGCTGGTCACCTGCTCGGCACCGACCCCAACGGTCGCGACCTGCTCTCGCGCATCCTCCACGGCGGCCAGACGTCCCTCGTCATCGGCTTCCTCGCAATCTTCGTCTCGGGGCTCTTCGGCATCGTCGCGGGCGCCGCGGCCGGCTACTTCGGCGGCTGGGTCGACACGATCATCTCGCGGCTGCTCGAGGCGCAGATGGCGCTGCCGCTGCTGCTCATGCTGCTCCTCGTCGTCGCGCTCTTCGGCCCGTCCATCCCTGTCATCACGCTCGTCATCGCCTTCGCGCAGTGGCCCGAGCCGGCGCGCATCACCCGCGCCCTCGTGCTCGTGGAGCGGGAGAAGCCGTACGTCGCGGCGGCGCGGGTGCTCGGCCTGCCGAAGTTCTCCATCCTCAGCAAGCACGTCGTCCCCAACATCCTCCAGCAGGTTCTCGTCGTGGTGCTCCTGCTGCTGGCGCAGGCCGTGCTGCTCGAGAGCGCACTGTCCTTCCTCGGAGCCGGCGTCCAGCGCCCCTACCCCACCTGGGGCGGCATCATCTCCGACGGGCGCGAGCTCTTCGTCACGGGCAAGCCGTGGCTGGTCACGGTGCCGGGTGTGGCCATCGCGCTCCTCGTCGTCGGGGTCAACCTCATCGGTGACGGCCTGCGCGACCGCGTGCGTCGCGCGAAGGGAGACCGGGCATGAGAGTCCTCGAGGTCAGGGACCTGCAGGTCGAGCTGCTGACGGGCACCAGCGTCGTGCGCGCCGTCGACGGCGTCAGCTTCCACATCGACCGGGGCGAGACGGTGACGATCATCGGTGAGTCCGGGTCGGGCAAGTCGACGACGGCCATGGCCATCCTGCGCCTGCTCCCCGACGACCTCGCGGTCATCTCCGGAGAGGCCCGCATCTCGGGCCAGGACGTCACGGGCAGCCGAACGGTCATCGACGAGCTGCGCGGGCGCGCCGTCGCGCTCATCCCGCAGGACCCCATGACGGCGCTCAACCCCATCCGCACCATCGGCCGGCAGATGACCGAAGCCGTGCGCATCAAGTACCCCGAGCTCGGCAAGGCGGAGGCGAGGGCGCGGGCCCTCTCGCTGATGGAGCAAGTGCACATCCGCACCCCCGCGAAGCAGTTCGACGCCTACCCGCACCAGCTCTCGGGTGGCATGCTCCAGCGCGTGCTCATTGCGATGGCGGTCTCGACCGACGCCGACCTCATCGTCGCCGACGAGCCGACCAGCGCGCTCGACGTCACGGTGCAGGCCGGCATCCTCGACCTGCTCCTCGAGCTCCAGGAGCAGACCGGGATCGCACTGCTGCTCATCACGCACGACCTCGGCGTGGCGCGCCTCATGAGCGACCGCGTCCACGTCATGAAGTCGGGCGCCTTCGTCGAGGGCGGCCCCGTGACCGACGTCGTCGACCACCCACAGCACCCCTACACCCAGAAGCTGCTCGGCGCGATTCCCGAGCTGGGCCCCTGGGAGGACCCGAGCGTCACGGCCCCGTTCGTCAAGGAGGCAAGCCATGGCTGAGGACCTGCTCACCGTCAGCAACCTCGTCGTCGAGTACGGCACCGGCAAGGACACCTTCCGTGCGGTCGACGACGTGTCCTTCCGCGTGCCACGCGGCGGCACCCTCGCCATCGTCGGCGAATCGGGCTGCGGCAAGTCGACGATCGCCAAGGCGCTCGTCCGGTTGCTCACCCCGACCTCAGGTGTCATCGACCTCGACGGCACCGACTTGGCACGGATCCCCGAGAAGCAGCTGCGCCCGATGCGCCACCGCGTGCAGATGGTCTTCCAGGACCCGTACGGCTCGCTCGACCCGCACCTGACCGCTCAGGACATCGTCGCCGAGCCGATCAGGGTGCGGGGAGAGAAGTCGCGCAAGACCCAGCGGGACAAGGCTGCCGCGCTCATCGAGCGGGTCGGGCTGCCGCGCACCGCACTCGACCGCAAGCCCCCGGAGTTCTCCGGTGGGCAGCGCCAGCGCATCGGGATCGCCCGGGCGCTCGCGTCCGGTCCGGAGCTGCTCGTGTGCGACGAGGCGACCAGCGCCCTCGACGTGTCCGTCCAGGCCCAGGTGCTCGAGCTGCTCGCCGACATCCAGGCCGAGACGGGGCTGACCTACCTCTTCATCTCCCACAACCTCGGAGTCGTGCGCGCCATCTCCCAAAACACCGTCGTCATGCGGGCCGGCCGCATCGTCGAGAGCGGACGCACCGACGACCTCCTCTCGCGCCCTCAGGAGGACTACACCCAGCGCCTGCGTCGCTCGGCCCTCGAGCCCGGTCTCATGACGGGCATCAAGCCGCGCCACCTGATCCGACACATCGCCGCCTCCCGTACGGCCGAGACCGAGAAGGCCTCATGACCGCCAGCGCCCTCCCCGGGATCGACCTGCCGGGACTCGACCGGCCGCTGTCGCGGCTCGTGCTCGGGACCATGACCTTCGGCGACACCGTCGACCTCGGCACGGCCCGCACCATGGTCGACACCGCACTCGACCGCGGGATCACGTCGATCGACACCGCCAACGGGTATGCCGCTGGGCGCAGCGAGGAGATGCTCGCCGAGATCCTCGTCGGCCGCCGCGACGCCGCGACGATCGCGACGAAGGCCGGCATCTACCCCGCCGACGCAGGCGACGCCCCGCTGCTCTCGGCGGCCGGTCTGCGCTCGTCGCTCGAGGCCAGCCTGCGCCGACTGCGCACCGACCACGTCGACGTCTACTACCTTCACCAGCCGGACCGGTCGGTCCCGATCGCCGAGACGGTCTCCGCCCTGGGCCAGTTCGTCAAGGAGGGCACGGTCCGCGCGATCGGCGTCTCGAACTTCTCCGCCTGGCAGATCGGCGACGTGTTCGCCGCGTGCGATGCGCTCGGTACGCCGAGACCCGTTCTCGCGCAGCAGCTCTACAACCTCGTCGCGCGCCGGATCGAGGCCGAGTACGCCGAGTTCGCGGTGAGCAAGGGTCTCGCGACGATCGTCTACAACCCGCTCGGCGGCGGCCTGCTGACCGGGCGCCACTCCTTCACGGAGTCCCCGGGGGAGGGGCGTTTCGGCTCGTCGGCCCTCGCGACCATGTACAAGGACCGCTACTGGAACGCCGAGACGTTCACGGTCATCGAGGCCCTGGGCGCCATCGCGTCGGAGGCCGGCATCACCCTCCCCGAGCTGTCGCTGCGCTGGCTGCTGAGCAAGCCGGTCGTATCGTCCGTCCTGCTCGGGGGATCCAAACCACATCAGCTGGAGACCAACATCGCTGCTGCACAAGCCGGTCCGCTCCCCGACGACGTCCTCGCCGCCTGCGACGAGGCAGGCCTGGCGCTTGCCGGGTCGATGCCGGGGTACAACCGATGAGCGGCGTGGGAGGGACCGCGATGGAGCGTAGCCGCGAACGCGTGCTCGACTACGCCCGACGCGTCCGGGCCCGCGAGACGATCCTCGGCTACTGGGTCATCATCGACTCACCCGTGTCGACGGAGCGTCTGGCCCGCCTCGGCTACGACTACGTCTGCTTCGATGCTCAGCACGGGTTGCTCGACTACAAGGGCATCCTCGCGGGAATGACGGCCATCGACGCAGGGGGCGAGTCGGTCGGCATGGTTCGCGTGGGCGCCAACGACCCGTTCCTCATCGGGCAGGCGCTCGACTCGGGAGCCGCCGGCATCATCGTGCCGCTCGTCAACACGGCTGAGGACGCGGCTCGCGCCGTGTCGTTCGCGAAGTACCCTCCGACGGGGATCCGGTCCTACGGCCCGATGCGGTCGCAGCTGCGGATCGGCCCCAACCCTGCCGACTCCAACGAGGCGACCGTCGTGCTGGCGATGATCGAGACCCCGCAGGGGCTCGAGAACGTCGAGGCCATCGCGGCGACGCCCGGCATCGACGGCCTCTACATCGGCCCGTCCGACCTCCGCATCGCCGTCGGCGGCGCGACGTCGACCGACCCCGCCGTCGACGAGGCCTTCGAGGACGCCGTGTCGCGGGTCCTGGCAGCTGCCCAGTCGGCTGGCATCGCAGCCGGGTTCCACACTCCCAGTGGAGAGGTCGCAGCCAAGCGCCTCGGCCAGGGCTTCACCCTCGCCACGGTCTCGTCCGACCTCATCCACCTCGAGCAGGCCGCGACGGCCCATCTCAAGGCGGCCCGGGGCGAGTCGTGACAGTGGCTGACGCTGCCCAGTCGACGCAGGCCCTGCCGAGCGACGGCGTGCTGCGCCCGCGTGACGGGGGCGGCCACACGGCATACCTTCCCACCCCGACCGTGCAGTGCCACGCCGCCAACCTGGCGTGGCTCCCCGACGGTGACCTCGCGTGCGTGTGGTTCGGCGGCACCCAGGAGGGGGTCAGCGACATCACCGCCTACCTCTCGCGTCTGCCGTCCGGCTCGGACACGTGGCGAAGCCCGGTGCCGCTCAGCGACGACCCCACCCGGTCGGAGCAGAACCCGGTCCTGTTCACCGCACCCGACGGCGAGGTGTGGCTGCTCTACACGGCGCAGCGCGCCGGCAACCAGGACACCTCGGAGGTGCGGCGCCGCGTGTCCCGGGACGGCGGCGACACGTGGGAGGCGCCGACGGTGCTGCTCCCGGCGACCGAGGCCGGCGGCGTCTTCGTGCGCCAGCCGCCCGTCGTGCTCGCCGGCGGCCGCATCCTGCTGCCGGTCTTCAACTGCGTCACCGTGCCCGGCGAGAAGTGGGTCGGCAACCAGGACACCTCGAGCGTCTGGTGGAGCGATGACGGCGGGACCAGCTGGACCGAGGCAATAGTGCCCGGGTCGGTCGGTTGCGTGCACATGAACGTCGTCGTGCGACAGGACGGTTCGCTCTGGGCCTGCTTCCGCAGCCGCTGGGCAGACCACGTCTGGGAGACGACCTCGGTCGATGACGGGCTGACATGGGCCGAGCCCACGCCGACGGCGCTGCCCAACAACAACTCCTCGATCCAGGCCGTGGCGGTCGACGGCGGAGAGGTCGCGCTCGTCTTCAACCGGAGCTCGGCCCTCGACGCCACCGAGCGGCGCGTGTCGCTCTACGACGAGATCGACGACGAGGGTGTCGTCGACGGCCTCGACGGGCCGGTCGTGGCCGAGCCGTCGCCGGAGGTGGCCGAGGCCGCTGGCCGGCGCACCGCCTTCTGGGGTGCGCCACGGGCGCCCATGACGCTCGGTCTCAGCCCCGACGAGGGCCGGTCGTGGCCGGTGCAGGTCGACCTCGAGATCGGCGACGGCTACTGCATGTCCAACAACTCGCGCGACGGGCTCAACCGCGAGCTGTCGTACCCCTCGGTGCTGCCTGGTCCCGGCGGCGACCTGCACATCGCCTACACCTACCACCGCCGAGCCATCAAGCACCTGCACCTGCCCGCCGACGTCGTCGACCGCCTCCGGGGCCCATCCCGGTGACCGCGGCTCCGGGGCCCGAGTGGGCTCCCTTCCCAACCGCCGAGCGCGCGACGCGCACCGCGGTCGTCACGGGGGCCAGCTCAGGCATCGGCCTCGCGATCGCCGACGACCTCGTCGGTGCCGGATGGCACGTCCTCGGGCTCTGCCGCTCCCGCGGCGCACTGCCGGACGCCGCCACGTGGGTGCCGTGCGACCTGGCTGACCTGATCTCGGCCGACGAGGCCGTACGCGTGGTGCGCAGGGCGGCTGCCGGCGGCGTGGACGCGATCGTCCACGCCGCCGGCCTGCAGTACTCCGCCGGTGTCGGCGAGCTGCGGCCGGAGCGGGGTGAGCGCATGTGGGCGGTGCACGTGCGCGGCGCCGAGCTCGTCGTCGGCGGCCTCGTCGGTGTACTCGTCGACGGCGGTCGAGTCGTCCTGGTCGGAAGCCGCACCATGACGGGAGTGCCGGGCAAGAGCCAGTACTCCGCCACGAAGGCCGCTCTCGCCGCGATGGCCCGGGCGTGGGCCTCGGAGCTCGCGCCGCGCAGGGTCACCGTCAACGTCGTCGCTCCGGGGCCGACGCGCACCGCGATGCTCGAGGACCCCAAGCGCGCGTCGGTGCCGCCCGTCGTGCCACCGCTCGGTCGGCTCGTCGAGCCGTCGGAAGTGGCCGCCCTTACCCGGTTCCTGCTCGAAAGGACGGGCGCCATGGTGACGGGTCAGACCATCCTCATGTGCGGCGGCGCGTCTCTGCCCTGATCGTGCTGACTCGCGCCAGCCTGCTGTGCGCTCCTCGGAGCTCGTGCCCCAGCGTGAGCAGGAGGTCCGCGTCCGGGGTCCTCCTGTCGGCGAAGGCTGGGGGCGGTTGCCCGGCCCGCGCTCAGACGGTGACGTTCTCGAGCACGACCGCGAGTCCCTGGCCGACGCCGATGCAGATGCAGGCGACGCCCCACCTTCCACCGGACCCCTGCAGGTCACGGGCGAGCGTGCCGAGGATACGACCGCCTGACGCGCCCAGCGGGTGGCCGATGGCAATGGCGCCGCCGTGCCGGTTGACGATGTCCGGGTCGATGCCCCAGGCGTCGATGCAGGCGAGCGACTGCGCGGCGAACGCCTCGTTCAGCTCGACCGCCGACACGTCGGCCCAGGTGATGCCCGCGCGGGCGAGGGCTCGGTCGGCCGCCTCGACCGGCGCGAAGCCGAACAGCTGCGGGTCGAGCGCACTCGCGCCACGACCGGCGATGCGGGCCACGGGGTCGAGTCCGAGGCGCTCCTGCGCGGCTGCGCTGCCGAGCAGGACGGCCGACGCTCCGTCGTTGAGCGGCGAGGCGTTGCCCGCGGTGACGGTGCCGCCCTCCTTGCGGAAGGACGTGCGCAGCCCGGCGAGGCGCTCGACCGTCGTGTCGCCGCGGATCGACTCGTCGCGCGACAGGCCGACACCCGGGACCGGCACGACGAGGTGGTCGTAGAAACCCTCGGTCCACGCGTCATCCGCGAGACGGTGCGAGCGCGCCGCGAACTCGTCCTGGCGCTCACGCGTGACGCCGTGTCGCTCACGCAGCTGCTCCGTGGCCTCCCCGAGCGACACCGTCCACTCCGACGGCATCGCCGGGTTGACGAGCCGCCAGCCGAGCGTCGTCGACGAGAGCTCCAGACTGCCCACGGGATACGGCTTCTCCGTCTTCGGCATGACCCAGGGCGCTCGTGTCATGGACTCGACGCCGCCGACGAGGACGACGTCGGCGTCGCCCGTCTCGATCTGCCGCGAGGCGATCATCGCCGCGTCGAGGCTCGAGCCGCAGAGGCGGTTGACCGTCGTCCCGGGGATGCTCGTCGGCAGGCCCGCGAGCAGGGTCGCCATCCGCGCGACGTTGCGGTTCTCCTCACCGGCGCCGTTCGCGTTGCCGAAGACGACCTCGTCGAGCAGGCCGGCGTCGGCGACCAGGCCGGGGGAGCGGTCGACGGCCGCCCGGACCACGAGCGCGGCGAGGTCGTCCGGACGTGTCGCGGCGAGGGCCCCGCCGAAGCGGCCGAAGGGCGTGCGGAGGGCGTCGTAGACGAACGCGTCGTTCACGATCGTGACTTCCTGGTCGAGGGGGGCGGCATACGACAGGCGTACGCCGGGGCGTTACCGGGTGGGCCCCGTCGGGCTCGAACCGACGACCGGCGGATTGACGTCGGTCGAGGGTTGCGGCCTCTCAGGCGACGAGGGTTTTCCTCGCACGCGAGTGTACGGGTCGTCGCCCGACGCCCGACGCCCGACGCGGGCGGACGGTGGAGCGCCGGGTCGGCGGGCCCATGCGGCCGTGGGTCACTGTCTGCGCGCCCTGGCCAGCGTCAGCTGTCGGCGGTGGTGCTCGTAGTGCTGTGTGGGGTAGTGGTAGACCTCGCGAAGGGTCATGTGGTCTCTGAAGTAGGGGTCCCACCCGACCGGGAAGTGCATTCCGCGGTCGAGCGACGCGGCTGTCTGCCGACGAAGCGAGCTTTGCAGGGTGGCGATCACGCCGCCCATGAGCCGTTCCATGCGTGGGTAGCCGAGGACCCGGGCGCCCCCGAGGGAGCCGAGGTAGTTGACGACGTGGAACGGGCGGGTGCCGGCGTTGAGCAGTGCAGCGAACCGTTTGGACGCTCCGTCCGGGAGCCGGCCGAAGGCGCGCACCAGGAAGCGGAGGTTTCGCACCAGCAGGTAGCCGAAGAGCATGTGGAAGAGCAGCTGCTCGTTGGTCCACTTGGTCCCGGCGCTCGGTTGGCTCAGCTCCGTCACGGTTGCCGTCTCGAGGAGGTCTCGGAAGTCGGCGCGGACCAGGTCCAGCTCTGTGCAGATGCCATCGACGTCCATGGCGGCCTCCGGGTTTGGCGGGTCGGCGTGGTTCCACGGTAGGTCGCCCATGCCTGCGTGGTGTTTCCCGGCTCACGCGGGTGTTCGCTGCAGCTCCTGGGTGCGGAGGCGGAGCGCGTTGCCGATGACGCTGACGGAGGAGAGCGCCATCGCGGCTGCGGCGATCATGGGTGAGAGCAGCAGGCCGAAGGCCGGATAGAGCACGCCGGCCGCCAGGGGGATGCCGGCAGCGTTGTAGACGAAGGCGAACACGAGGTTCTGACGGATGTTCGACATGGTGCCCCCGGAAAGGGCGCGGGCCCTGACGATGCCTGTCAGGTCGCCCTTGAGCAGGGTCACCCCGGCGCTCTCGATGGCGACGTCCGTGCCGGTGCTCATTGCGATGCCGACATCGGCTGCGGTCAAGGCCGGTGCGTCGTTGACCCCGTCGCCGGCCATGGCGACGACGCGGCCCTCTGCTCGCAGCGCCTTGACGACGTCGCTCTTGTGGTCGGGAAGGACCTCGGCCTCGACGCGCTCGATGCCCAGGCTGCGGGCGACGGCGCGGGCGGTGACCTGGTTGTCGCCGGTGAGCATGACGACCTCGATGCCGTCGTCGCGCAGGGTCTTCAGGGCGGCGGGCGTGGTGTCCTTGACGGGGTCGGCGATGGCGAGCGCTCCAGCGACGAGGCCGTCGACGGCGACGTACACGGCGCTGGCGCCGTCGGTGCGTAGCCGGTCCGCTTCGATGTCCATCGTGCCGGTGTCGACGCCTTCCCCGGAGAGGAACGTCTTGCTGCCCACCAGAACCCGTCGTCCCTCGACAGTGCCGGTGACGCCCTTGCCGATGGGCGCGTCGAAGTCGGTGACGTCGGGAACCTTCAGTCCTGCGGCAGTGGCGGCCCGCACGACGGCGAGTCCGAGTGGGTGCTCGCTGATGCGCTCGACGGCGGCGGCAAGGCGCAGCAGCTCGTTCTCGTCGACACCGTCCGCGGGACTGACGTGGGTGACGGACGGTCGCCCCTCGGTGAGTGTGCCGGTCTTGTCCACGACGAGCGTGTCGACCTTCTCCAGGAGCTCCAGTGCCTCCGCGTTCTTGATGAGAACGCCCAAGGAGGCGCCCCGGCCAACGCCCACCATGATCGACACGGGCGTGGCCAGCCCGAGGGCGCACGGGCAGGCGATGATGAGGACGCTGACGGCGACAACGAATGCGTGCGCGAGCCGCGGGTCGGGGCCGACGGTGGCCCACACCAGGAACGCCGCGGCGGCGATGATGATCACGGCAGGGACGAAGAGGGCGGAGACGCGGTCGGCGAGCCGCTGGATCGGTGCGCGGGACCGTTGTGCCTCGGCGACCATCTGCACGATGCGGGCGAGCATCGTGTCGCGTCCGACCTTCTCCGCGCGGATGATGAACGATCCGGTCTGGTTGACGGTGCCACCGATGACGGCATCGCCGATCGCCTTGGTGACCGGCATCGACTCGCCAGTGACCATGGACTCGTCCACGCTCGAGCGACCCTCGTGAACGGTCCCGTCCACGGGAAGGGACTCGCCGGGCCGCACTCGCAGGAGGTCGCCGAGCTGCACCTCCTCGAGAGGGATGTCGGCTTCGTCGCCGTCCACGCCGATGCGGTGCGCCGTCTTGGGGGTCAGGTCGAGCAGCGCACGGATGGCGCCGGAGGTGCTCTCCCGGGCGCGCAGCTCGAGCACCTGGCCGAGCAGGACCAGGGTCGTGATGATCGCCGCCGCCTCGAAGTAGACGGCGACCGCGCCATCCATCCGGAAAGCTTCCGGGAACACTCCGGGTGCGACGGTCGCGACGACGCTGAACAGCCATGCCACGCCGGTGCCCATGGCGATGAGCGTGAACATGTTCAACTTCATGGTGCGGACCGAGGTCCATCCACGCTCGAAGAACGGCCAGCCGGCCCACAGCACAACAGGTGTCGCCAGCACGAACTGGGCCCAGTTGGCCGCGGTCGCGGAGATCGCGTCCTGGAGGGCGGGAATGAGCTCGCGACCCATCGACAGCACCAGCACGGGGATGCTGAGGACCACGGCGACCCAGAACCGTCGCGTCATGTCAGCGAGCTCGGGGTTGGGGCCGGTTGCCGCCGTCACCATGACCGGTTCGAGGGCCATGCCGCAGATCGGGCAGGTGCCGGCGCCAGGTCGTCGGACCTCCGGGTGCATCGGGCACGTCCACTCCGAGACCTCACCGACCGGAACCGCAGGCCCGAGGGCCGGCCCGTGAGCTGCCTGGTCGGCAGTGCCCCCGCGGTGGTGGGCATGGTGGTGACCATGGACGCCGTGGTCACGCATGCCGTGGCCTGTCCCGCTGGACGGGTGCGCCGGGGCGTTCACGTAGGCGCCCGGGTCCGCTTGGAACGCGGCCTTGCAACCCGCGGAGCAGAAGTAGTGGTCGTGCCCGTCCAACTCCAGGTGGTGCTCGCTGGTGGCGGGGTCGACGTCCATGCCGCAGACCGGGTCCTTCACGAGCGAGGTCGTCGAGGCCGAGTGTTCGCTGTGCGTGTCCATACATCCAAGATACCCCTAGGGGGTATCAAGTCAAGCCCCCGCACAGCGCCATCCCCGCCACCTGCGGCTCGCTCGCACACAGGCTCGTGCCTGTGACGGCGTAGGGGCCGGCGAGGTTGTGGCGCTCATGGCGGTGCACGTACGCGAGGGTCGCTGGATGGAGCAGCGGGCATCGTCCGCTTCCATGCCTCATCCGCCCCCACGGCCCGCACTGGAACGCAATGTCAGCGCCTCAGGGCACGTGAGCACCGCAAGCGACGTCATACACGTCTGTGGTGGGCCTGTAGGGCTTCGGGTGATGGTTGACGTGACTGTCTCGGTTGATCCTTGACACTCGTAACGTCATTGTGTCGTGCGGGTCTTGGTGAGGGCACCTCCTAGGGGTCGCTTGTTGCGTACCGGGCCGGTGCTGTCGCGGGTGACCGTGCGCAGCAGCTCGTTGCCGATCCAGAACTGGAGCACGTTCTCGCCGATGTGGACGTCGCAGCGTTCGCCGGCGTGGTGGCGTCCGACGGATACCTGCTGCCACGACACGCAGACGACGCCGACGGTGGACACCTTTCTGGCCACCCAGTCACCGCCCGT
>JIBA01000013.1 GCA_000620545.1 Intrasporangiaceae bacterium URHB0013
CGGCGCTCGACTTCCAGCTCTCCGACAGCTACTTCGTCGTCGCACACTTCCACTACACCGTCTTCGGCACCGTGGTCTTCGCGATGTTCTCGGGGTTCTACTTCTGGTGGCCCAAGCTGACCGGCCGGATGCTCGACGAGCGGCTGGGCAAGATCCACTTCTGGATGCTCTTCATCGGCTTCCACGTGACGTTCTTCATCCAGCACTGGCTCGGCGTGGAGGGCATGACACGCCGCTACGCCGACTACCTCCCCGAGGAGGGCTTCCAGCTCGCGAACATCATCTCGAGCGCCGGGGCGTTCCTGCTCGGCGCGTCGATGATCCCGTTCGTCTACAACGTCTGGAAGACCTGGCGGCACGCCCCCCTCGTCGAGTCCGACGACCCGTGGGGCTACGGCGCGTCGCTCGAGTGGGCCACCTCGTGCCCGCCGCCGCGCCACAACTTCACGTCGCTGCCCCGCATCCGGTCCGAGCGCCCCGCGTTCGACCTGCACCACCCCGAGGGAGTGTCCGGGGTCGCCCCAGTCGCCGACCAGGGCGTTCTCGTCGCGGTCATGGGGCCGGCCGACGTCGCCGGGCCTGCGACGGCCAGCACCAGCACGAAGCGTGAGGACTGATAGCGATGCGCGTCGAGACCAAGCTCTTCCTCTACCTGTTCATCTTCTTCGTCCCCGTCGTGCTGATCTACGGAGTCTGGTCCGACTGGGAGGAGCCGATCGGCGTCACCGCGCTCATCCTCACGGCCCTCCTGTTCGCGCTGACCGGCTTCTACCTCTGGATGACGGGCAAGAAGCTGCCGCTGCGCCCCGAGGACAACGCGGGCGGTGAGATCGAGGACGCCGAGGGCAACTACGGCTACTTCGTCGCCAGCTCGTGGACGCCCCTGTGGCTCGCGGCCTCGGGCGCCCTCATGTTCGCGGGCCTCGCGATCGGCTGGTGGCTGTTCATCATCGGTGCCGTCTTCGCGGTCGTCGCCGTGTGCCTGTGGGTCTTCGAGTCCTTCTCGGGTGAGTACTCCATCTGAGTCGACGCTTCTCGGCGGCCCCCGGGCTGGGGCAGTCGCCAGGCCCCGGTCATCTGACCGGGGCAGGAGCAGCTCCGCGACGGACACCAGTCGAACGTCCTCCGGCTGGAGAGTGTGACCACGGAAGACGGCTGACCTGCGACTTCATCGACGTCATGGTCTGCGTTCCGGTGGGGTGATCACCCCACCGCACGGCGTTCGACACGCCCGATGCCGCCGGGGCCGGTCTGCGTCCGTGCAGCCGGCTCCTCGGATGTACGCGTGGACGCGGTTGCCCTGATCAACCAGCTCGGCCACGGTGGCGCGTCCGGCTTTGCAGGAGCCCGATCGCGACGATGTAGCCCGGTCGCGACCATGTGCTGCGGTGTCCGTGGCCTCGCACACCTCGCCGCCGGGTTCCTCGGGCCGGGCAGCGCGAAGGGGAAGGCCGTGGCCTTCCCCTTCGATCCGACCCTGACCTTCACGGCCCGAGCGGCTCGCAGTGCGATCGTGTGGGAGAGAACATGCGACGCACCTCCATCCGATCGGTTGAACGGTTCTTCGACCGTATCCCCGGCCGGCGGCGGCGTAAAGGGGCGCTCCCACGAGGCACGACAAACTGTCCCGGGTTCGAGACGTGGAGCGGCGGAGCCGACGGCGGGCATCCAGCGCCGGGCATCCGAACTGTCAGGGTTCTCCGAGCTGTCAGGCCCAGCCGAGCTCGTGGAGGTGCGCGTCGTCGATGCCGAAGTGGTGGGCCACCTCGTGCACGACGGTGATCGCGATCTCCTCCCGCAGCTGCTCCGCGGTGTCACACATGCGCTCGAGAGGGCCCTGGAAGATGGTGATGCGGTCCGGGAGTGCCCCGGCGTCCCACCAGCCGTCCCGCTCGGTCAGCGGCGTGCCGTCGTAGACGCCGAGAAGGTCAGGGTCGTCCGGCGGGGGTTCCGGCTCGACGAGCACGACGACGTTGTCCATGGCGCGGGCGAGGTCCTGGGGGATGGAGTCGAGAGCGTCGCCCACGGCTTCCTCGAACTGCGCATCGGACAGGTGGTGCATGCGCCGAGTGTGTCACGGCGACGACGAGCGGCCCTTCCCACCGGACCGGCTCGTCAGGTCGACGACCCGCGCTGCCGTCGAGGGAGCCCTGCCGAACGCCCTCGTCGCGCCGACGATGAGCGAGCCATCACGTCCCGGGTTTCGCCCCAGAGATGCCAAGAGGGACCTTCCGTGGTGAAAGGTCCCTCTTCGCGTCGGACCGCGGACGGCGGACCGGCGACAGGCGTGTCAGTCGTGCTGCCTGTCCGCCTTGATCGTCTCGCGCTCCTGGCCGGCCCCTGCGGGCTCGATGGCCTCGTGCCCGCCGTCGAGTGCCGCGCCGTGGTCGGCGTGCTCGTGGTGGGCCGCCTCGAGCTCGGACGGCGTCGGTGGCGCCACCCGGTCCTTGAAGTAGAAGCGCGAGAACTTCGCACGCAGACGCTGCTTGCGGGCGATCGGGGTGTCGACGCCGTTGGCATCCTTGCCCGCCGTCAGCTGCAGCGGCTCCTGTGACTCGTGCTGGACCAGGACCCACCGCTCTTCCGGCGTGAGCTGGGCATGGATCTCCTCGAAGCGACCGTCCGCGTACCGCCAGATGGTGCCGGTCTCGCGGCCGTGGAGGACCTTCTGGCGGTCGGCGCGCTGCAGGCTCAGGCAGATGCGCTTGGTGATCCAGAAGGAGACGGGCGGGGCCACGAAGAAGAGGACTCGGAGCGTCTGCGTGATGTCGTTGATCGACAGGTGCAGCTTGATCGCCATGAGGTCGTTGCCCGCCGCGAGGAAGAGCACGACGTACATCGAGATGCCGGCGATGCCGATCGCGGTGCGTGTCGGCGCGTTGCGTGGGCGGTCGAGCAGGTGGTGCTCCCGCTTGTCGCCCGTCACCCAGGCCTCTACGAAGGGGTAGACGCCGATGATCGTCCACATCAGGGGAAGCAGGATGAGCGACCCCGGGAAGATGTTCATGCTCCAGGTGAAACCGAAGGTCTCGAACTCGAGCCACCCCGGAAGCAGGCGGAGCGCGCCGTCGGCGAAGCCCATGTACCAGTCAGGCTGCGAGCCCGCGGTGATGGGGGAGGGGTCGTACGGGCCGTAGGCCCAGATCGGGTTGATCGTGACGACCGCGGAGATGAGCGCAATGACGCCGAAGACGATGAAGAAGAAGCCACCGGCCTTGGCGACGTACACCGGCAGGAGCGGGTAGCCGACGACGTTCTTGTTCGTGCGACCCGGCCCGGGGAACTGCGTGTGCTTGTGCAGGAACACCAGCAGGATGTGCGCCGTGAAGAGGCCCACGAGGATGGCCGGGATGAGCAGCACGTGCGCGGAGTAGAGGCGCGGGATGATCGCCTCGCCCGGGAAGGCGCCACCGAAGACGAAGTACGACAGGTAGGAGCCGATGACGGGGGCCGACTGCATGAAGCCGTTCATGGCCCGGATGCCGGTGCCCGAGAGTAGGTCGTCGGGGAGGGAGTAGCCGGCGAAGCCCTCGATGCAGGCGAGCAGCGACAGGATCGTGCCGAACACCCAGTTGATCTCGCGGGGCTTGCGGAACGCTCCGGTGAAGAACACGCGCGCCATGTGCACGAAGACGGAGACGACGAAGATCAGGGCCGCCCAGTGGTGGATCTGCCGGATGAGCAGACCGCCACGGATGTCGAAGGAGATCGCCAGGGTCGAGCGGTACGCGTCCGACATCGTCACACCCTGGAGGGGGACGTAGGAGCCGTCGTAGACGACCTGGCTCGCGCTGGGGACGAACCAGAACGTCAGGAACACGCCCGTCAGGAGGCAGACGATCATGGAGTACATCGCGATCTCGCCGAGCATGAACGACCAGTGGTCGGGGAAGACCTTCTTCGCGAGGAAGGAGACGCCCTTGGCGGCACCGATGCGGTCGTCCATCCAGCCGGCGATGCCGCCGAGGGGCTTCGTCGCGGACGCGCGTTCGTCGGCCTGGCGGTCGCCGGTGCGCAGCGCCTCGGCTGGGCGAGTTTCGTTGGTGGTGCTCATCGCGCACGCTCCCAGTAGCTCGGTCCCACGGGCTCCTGGAAGCCCTGGGTGGCGACGAGGTAGCCCGCGTCGTCGACGGTGATCTTGAGTTGCGGCAGCGGCCTCCTGGCCGGCCCGAAGATGACCGCGCAGTCCTCGGTGAGGTCGAAGGTCGACTGGTGGCACGGGCAGAGCAGGTGGTGCGTCTGCTGCTCGTACAGGCCGACCGCGCAGCCCACGTGGGTGCAGATCTTGGAGTAGGCGAGGGCGCCGTCGACGCCCCAGTCCTTCGCCTTCTGCACCTTGATCAGATCAGGATCGAGGCGGATCAGGATGACCGCAGCCTTGGCCCTGGCCTCGAGGACGTGCTTGCCCTCGTCGATGTACTTCTGGAGCGTCTCCGGCATGACGTGGAAGACCGACCCGTTCGTGACCTCGTCGAAGCGGATGGGCGTCATCTCGGGGTCGCGCATGAGACGGATCGGCTTGCCGTCGTTGTCCTTGGGGTCCCAGATGGTATGCCCCAGCTCGTCGATGTTGACCGGCCCGAGCGACCCCACGACCTGGAGGCCGAGGGGCAGGGCGAAGAGACCGAGCGCGCCGCCCAGGGAGTACTTGAGGAGCGGGCGACGCGGCAGCTGGGTGGAGTCGACGCCCTCGGCGACGACGGCGACGGCCTTTGCGCGCTGCTCCGGGGTCGACGCCTGCTCGTGGCGCTCCTCGATGATCTCCTCGTCGGACATGAGCGTCTTGGCCCAGTGCACGGCACCGATGCCGATGAGGAAGATCGCGAAGCCGAGCGAGAGGCCCAGCACGACGTTCTGCGTCTTGGCCATGCCGATGCCGGGGAAGAAGAAGGTGGCCTCGTCGGGGATGGCGAAGTAGCTGACGAGGAACACGAGGGTGGCGAGCATCGACAGGCCGAACAGCGTCGCGACCTGGCGCTCGGCACGCTTGGCCGCGGCGGGGTCGTCGTCGGCGGCGCGATGGACGTGCGCGGGAAGACCGGGGTTCTCGAACTGGTCGTCACCGGCGATGAGCGAGGCCGGGAGCCGGTCGTGTCCGTCACCGGACGCGGGGACGAGTGACGTGCTCTTCTCGTGGTCCGTGGTCTCGTTGTCGTTCATCGGGTCGTGGTCCTGTCGTGGTTCGTGATCGGGGCGATGCGTCGCGTGGTCATGCGGCCTTCTTGCCGAGCCAGACGGCACAGCCGATGAGGATGCCCAGGCCGAAGATCCACGCGAACAGCCCCTCGGACACCGGGCCGAGGTTGCCGAGCGTCAGCCCGCCCACGTTGGTCTGGTTCTCCTGCGCACTGAGGTAGGAGATGACCTTCTGCTTGGCCTCGGGCGTGAGGTTCGAGTCGTTGAAGACCGGCATCGACTGCGGTCCGGTGACCATGGCCTCGTAGATGTGCTTCGGCGACACGCCGTCGAGTGGCGGGGCGTACTTGCCGCGCGTCAGGGCGCCGCCCGCGCCCGCGAAGTTGTGGCACATGGCGCAGTTGACGCGGAAGATCTCGCCACCCTCGGCGATGGCCTTGTTGGCCTCGGGGGTGCCCGGCTTGATGACCGTCGTGTACTTCTCCTCGGGGACCGCCGGGCCGGGGCCGAGCGAGGCGACGTAGGCCGCCAGGTCCGAGATCTCCTGCTCGTCGAACTTGACCTTGTTGTCGGGCGCCTGGACGTTCGGGCCGGGGAGCGGCATACGCCCCGTGCCGACCTGGAAGTCCACCGAGGCGGCGCCGACGCCGACGAGGGAGGGTCCCGACTTGGTGCCCTGGCCGTTGATCCCGTGGCAGGTGGCGCAGTTGGCGATGAAGAGGTCCTTGCCGTTGGCGACGTCGTCGGCGGCCGCGCTCTGCGCGGCGGCGTTGGCGTCCTTGGGGGCGAGGAAGGAGTAGGCGCCACCGGTCACGAGGAGGCCGAGCAGCAGCAGCACCGCGATCGCGGCGGGGTGTCGGCGTCGGGCGGCCAAGGCGTTCACTGTGGGTTCCTGTCGTCCATGGAGGTGGGGCTCGGGTGCGGCTGCGCGACCATGCCGGGGTCAGCGCAGGATGTAGATGGTCGCGAAGAGGGCGATCCACACGACGTCGACGAAGTGCCAGTAGTACGACGTCACGACGGCGCCGGTGGCGTTGGCGTGCGTGTAGCGCCGCGTCGTGAACGTGCGGGCGATGATCAGCAGGAAGGCGATGAGGCCGCCGGTCACGTGCAGACCGTGGAAGCCGGTCGCCATGTAGAAGACCGAGCCGTAGGCGTCGGAGCTCAGCGTGACGTTCTCGTGGACGAGCTCGGAGTACTCCATGACCTGGCCGGCGATGAAGAAGGCGCCGAAGAGGTAGGTCAGCACGTACCACTCGCGCATGCCCCAGCCCTTGATGTCCAGGAGCTTGCCGGTGCGCGCCTTCTGGCCGCGCTCGGCCTTCCAGACGCCGAGCTGGCACCACACCGAGGAGATGACGAGCACGAGGCAGTTGACGCTCGCGAACGGCAGGTTCAGCTTCTCGGTCTGCACCGCCCACAGGTCGCCGCGGACCGACCTCAGCTGGAAGTAGACGGCGAAAAGACCCGCGAAGAACATGAGTTCGCTGGAGAGCCACACGATGGTGCCGACGGCAACCATGTTGGGGCGGGTCGCCGGCCCGTGGTGGGCCGGATTCGCTACTGCACTTGAAGGAACTGCCGATGCTGTCGCCACGTTGGACATTATTCCCACATTCCCGTCCGGCTGCGCGAGGACCCCCCCGCTTCGGAGTCTTTCCCGCGCGGGTGTAGAGGGTTCGTGACCATAACGACACGAACCATGAACAGGCCTGTCGTGACCGTCCGGACCCACTTTCTCACGCGGTGTGGCGAGCCGAGTGCAGGTGGGGAGGTCCCTGCGAGGCGTTGTGCCGGGGCCGGTAGCATCGGGCGCATGACCGCCTCGAACGACAGTGCAGCGCAAGGCACGTCCACCGGCATCGCCACGACGACCGCGGCGCAGCGCCCGGTCGCCCGAGTCAGCGTGTTGCTCTACAGCGACGACTACACGACCCGTGACGCCGTGCGTGCGGCGGTCGGTCGTCGACCTGCGAAGGACGTCGAGGTGGTCCGCTGGCACGAGTGCGCCACGGCAGACGCCGTCATCAGCTCCGTCGAGTCAGACCGGTTCGACATCATCGTCCTCGACGGCGAGGCCGCGAAGGTCGGCGGTCTGGGGCTGGCCCGCCAGCTCAAGAACGAGATCTTCGAGTGCCCGCCCATCATCGTCCTCACGGGTCGACCGCAGGACAGCTGGCTCGCAGCCTGGTCCCAGGCCGACCTGGCTGTCCCGCACCCGCTCGACCCGATCGCGCTGACGTCGGCCGTCGCCACGCTGGCGCGCTCGGGCGTGCCCTCGGCCTGACACATGGCGCCGGACACGACGACCTGGCCTGCACTGCTCACCGACCTCATCGGCGGTCGCGACCTCGACCGGGCGACGGCCGAATGGGCCATGGCCCAGATCATGACGGGAGAGGCCACGCCCTCACAGGTTGCGGGCTTCCTCATCGGCCTGCGGGCCAAGGGCGAGAGCATCGAGGAGATGCGGGGTCTGGCCGAGCAGATGCTCGCCCACGCGCGCCGCATCCAGGTGCCCGGACCCAGCCTCGACATCGTCGGCACCGGCGGTGACCGCGCCCACACGGTCAACATCTCGACGATGTCCTCGATGGTGGCCGCTGCCGCGGGAGTACGGCTCGTCAAGCACGGCAACCGGGCCGCGTCGTCGTCGTCCGGTTCGGCAGACGTGCTCGAGGCCCTCGGCGTCGACCTGTCCCTGCCTCCCGAGCGCGTCGTCGAGGTGGCGTCGGAAGCCGGCATCACGTTCTGCTTCGCGCAGACCTTCCACCCCTCGTTCCGCCACACCGCGGTGCCCCGCCGCGACCTCGGCATCGGGACGGCATTCAACTTCCTCGGGCCCCTGACGAACCCGGCCCAGCCGACGTATGCCGCCGTGGGCTGCGCGGACGCCCGCATGGCTCCACTGCTGGCCGGGGTCTTCGCCGATCGAGGCAAGGATGCCGCGGTCTTCCGGGGCGACGACGGCCTCGACGAGGTCACCGTCTCGACGACGACCCACGTGTGGTGGGTGCGGGGCGGTACCGTCGCCGAGCGCTCGGTCGACCCGACGCGGCTGGGCCTCGAGCTGCATCCCATCGAGGACCTGCGCGGTGGCGACGCGTCGCACAACGCCGGTGTCGTCCGCGACGTGTTCGCCGGTGCCACCGGAGCCATCCGTGACGCGGTGCTGCTCAACGCCGGCATCGCCCTCGCGCTGACCCGGCCCGACTCGGGACCGTCAGCGGCCGACTTCGACGCCGACCTGCGGGCCGGGATGGAGCTCGCGGCGACCGCCATCGACAGCGGGGCCGCGACGGACCTGGTCGATCGCTGGGTGGCGGCCACCCGACGCTGAGCTCGACTGTTCGGTCGGCATCTCGGGGGTCGACCCAGCCTCGTCGGGAGCTAGGCGTCCTCGAGGCCGAGGCTGAAGGCCGCCTCGAGGTCGTGCGAGGAGTAGGTGCGGAAGGCGATGTGGGTCGAGGTGCCGACGATGCCCTGCACCTTGTTGAGCCGGTCGGCGATGACGTCGGCGAACTCCTCGTGCGCCTTGACCCGCACCATGGCGATCAGATCGGCGTCGCCCGTCACCGAGTAGACCTCGGACACGGCCGGGATGTCGGCGATGGCCTCGGCCACCTCCGGGATGCGGTCGACCTCGCAGCTGATCATGACGATGGCGGTGATCACGAGAACAGCCTAACCGGGGGCTATCCGGCCCGTCGCAGGCCGGCGCCCCTGCCGGTGTGACCGGGGCGCCCGGGCCGGCCGCCGTGGGCGCCGCCGCGGGCGCCCGGGACGTCGTGGTCGAACCCGATGACGTCGTGGGCCGACGCGACGGCAGGCTCGAGCTCTCCGCGCACGGACCCGGCGCCGCCGACGGGGCAGGTCCAGGATCCCTCCAGCTCGACGATGCGTACCCCGGGCGCCTCCAGCCAGCGGAGCAGGATCTCGGTCTCCTCCGTGAGCGCGGACGGACGGTCGGGGGTGGGGGCCGGCACGACCTCGGCGGTGGCCTGCATCGAGCGGACGTAGGGCATCGGGTCAGCCCCTCGCGGACTCACCACGACGCCTGCCATCCGACCGTGGCGGATGGAGACGAGCTCCCACCCCCCGACGTCGCTGCGCCGCGCGGCGATGATCTCGGGCGAGCGCACCAGGGGTGCGAGCCGTTGCGCCCTGGCCGCCCCGCGCACGAGCTGGAGGAAGCGGTCGCGCACCCGGGCGGCATCCTCGAACCGCTCCTGCGATGCCAGCTCCTCGAGCCGGGCACGGAGCAGCTCGGCGCTCGGTCGGGCGTTGCCGGTGAAGATGGCGCGGCACTCGGCGACGACGACGGCGTAGTCGCCCTCGGACTGTGCGCCGGTGCACGGGGCGCCACAGCGACCCATGTCGGCCAGGGCGCAGGCTGTGCCGCGGCCGGTGAGTCGACCCGTGCACTGGCGCAGCGGCACGACCTCGTGGACGGCATCGATGGCCGACTGGGCCGTGGCCCTGGACCGGAAGGGCCCGATGTAGTGGGCGTCGTCGTCACGCACCTGCTTGACGATCGAAAGGCGCGGGAAGCGTTCCTGGGTGAGCTTGACCCACATGACCTTTCGGCCGTCCTTGGACCGACGGTTGAAGCGAGGCTTGTGCTCGTCGATGAGCCGCAGCTCGCGCACCTGTGCCTCGAGCGGGGTCTGGCAGACGATGGGGTGGACGACCTGGGCGAGCCGCACCATCTCGGCCATCCGGCTGCGTTGCTCCGAGGCCGTGAAGTAGGTGCGGACGCGGGTGCGGATGTCCCTGCTGGTGCCGACGTAGAGGACGCGCTCACTGCCGTCCTTGAAGAGGTAGACGCCGGGGGCGCTCGGCAGAGGGTCGGCGAGGAAGCGCTTGCGTCGCTGCGACGGGGTGATCCGGGAGCTGTAGCTGGAGAGCTCCTCGAGCGTGTGCACACCGAGGTTGCCGACGCGTTCGATGAGGCCGTGGAGCACGTCGACCGTCGCGCGCGCGTCGTGCAGGGCTCGGTGGTCCGGGGTGGTGGGGGAGCCGAAGACATGGGCGAGCGAGGACAGCCGGTGGTTGGGCGACTCGTCCCGGACCACGAGCTGGCGGGCCAGCTGGAGGGTGTCGAGGACGGGGAACCCGGGCCAGGAGGCGCCGACGCGCGCGGCAGCCGCCTTGAGGAAGCCGATGTCGAAGCCGGCGTTGTGGGCGACCAGGACGCTGCCGCTGGCGAACTCGAGGAAGGCAGGCAGGGCGCTCTCGATGCGCGGCGCGTCGCGGACCATCGTGTCGGTGATGCCCGTGAGGACGGAGATGAACGCGGGGATGGGCTCGGCCGGGTTGACGAGAGTCTGGAACTCGCCGAGCACCTCGCCGCCGCGCACCTTGACCGCTCCGATCTCGGTGATGCCGCACTGCGCCGGGGAGCCCCCGGTGGTCTCGAGGTCCACGACGACGAAGGTGACGCCGGCCAGCGGGGTGCCGAGGTCGTCGAACGTCGCCTGGATCGCTTGCATGGCCCCGACCGTATGCCGGGGTGCCGACAATGCCTCGGAGGCGCGGCGGTCGCAAGCCCTTCTCCCACAAGGCCTCCGGAGCCCACCCCACGTCGTCAGCTCTCTCGCGTGTCTGGTCACCGGCGCGCCCGCAGTGTCGTGCGGAGGCCGTCAGCCGGACGTCCGGCGCGCCAGCTGTGTCGGGCAGTGTCAGTGGGCCCACCTAGCGTCTTTCACGACAGATCGCAACGAGAGACGAAGGGTTGGACCACGATGATGCTCGTCGACTGCCAGACCTGCCCGGTGCGCGACGTCCACTGCGCAGACTGCATGGTGACCGCGCTGACGACGATCCCACTGCGTCGGGGCGCGACCGCCCACGGCCCAGAGACGGACGGGTACCGGGGCCCCCGAGCGCGCTCCGGCCGTTCCGATGCGGTCGACGTCCGACCTGGGGCCGACGACGTCGTCACCGCGCCGCTCGACCGCGCCGAGCGGCGGGCCGTGTCGGCCTTCGTCGCGGCGGGGCTCGTCTCCACCACCACGGCCAACGCCGCCCGCGCCGAGCTCGACCCCGTCGAGGTCCCGGTGCACCACCGGGTGCGTCGGGCCGTCTGATCCGCCGGGGTCGACGCGGCAGCAGGCGTGACACGATGTCGCGGTGCTGAGCCAACGTGGTCGTAGCCCCGCGCGGGACGCCGTGTCGGCGGCCCTCGCCGGACTGTCGGCCCTGACCCTGGTCGCGTGCACCTCGGTGAGCCCGACTGTGGCACCCGCATCGGCTGCGGCTGCGGCAACGGCTCCGGCGAAGGCGGCGACCACGGCGTCGGAGATCGCTGCGGAGGCCTGGGCCGGCGCCCGCGAGCGCGCTGCCACGAACCTCCTGCGGACCCGGTTCGCCCGAGTCGAGCGAGGAGACGAGGCAGCCTGGCTCGCGCCCCTGCACCCGGCCGGCCCCCCGTCGATGCGCACGAGCCAGTCCGCGATCTTCGACCGCATGACGGGGATGGGCGTGGAGGACCTTCGGCTCGTCGGCGTCCGCGAGACCACCCCGCCGGTACCTGCGCCCCCTGGGACCGCAGTCGAGTGGGACGTCAGGGCGAGCCTCACCTACAGGCTTCGGGCCTTCGACTCCGCCCCGCGCACCTTCGACCTCGACCTCACCCTCAAGGCTGATCCGGCGCGCCCGTCCAATCTCCTCATCACGGCGACAGCCCCCTTCGGGCGGCCGCAGCCGTGGGACCTTCCCGGCCTCGTCGTCCGGAGGTCTGACTCCGCTCTCGTGCTCGCCGTGGGCGACCATGACCGGGTCGAGGAGGTGGTCCGTCGGGCGCGCACGGCGGCGTCACGCGTGGCGGCCGTGTGGGGGGCGGCGCGGCCCGCCGTCTGGATCGCTCCGGCCACGGACACGGATGCCGCCCGGCTGCTCGGACGAACGGCCGACGACCTCGCCGGCGTGGCCGCCGCGACCGACGGCCCCCTGACGCCGGGGGTAGGGGCAGGCGCAGACCGCATCGTGCTCGTCCCCGGGGCCTGGACGTCGCTGCGCCCAGAGGGGCGCGATGTCGTCATGACGCATGAGCTGACCCACCTGACCGTGCGCGCCTCGACGACGCGGGCTGTGCCGGTCTGGCTCTCCGAGGGCTTCGCCGAGCTCGTCGCGTACTCGCCGGTCGACCTGCCGGAGGCAACCATCGTGGCGGCCGCGCTCGAGCGCGTGCGCGCGTCCGGCCTGCCGCGGGCGCTGCCGGCGGACGCAGACTTCGACCCGAGCACCCACGCGCTTCCCGCGGCATACGGCCTCTCACTGCTGGCGCTGCGTACCCTCGCAGACGCGCAGGGCACGCAGGCCGCCGTCCGCCTCTACCGCGCCGCGGCCGGCGGGCTCGACGTCCCTACCTCCCGGCTCGACGACCGGGAGGCGGCGGTGGACGCAGCCCTGCGCGCCTCGTCGCGCATGACGCGGGCCGCCCTCGTGAGGGACTGGCAGGCCAGGATCCGCGAGCTGCTGCGCTGAGCCGTCAGGCGTAGAGCTTCTCGACCTCGTCGCCGAAGTCCTTCATGACGACGTTGCGCTTGAGCTTGAGAGACGGTGTCAGGTAGCCGTTGGCCTCGGTGAAGTCGTCGGGCAGGACCGCGAACTTGCGGATCGACTCGGCCTTGGAGACCGCCTCGTTGGCCCGGTCGACGGCCTCCTGCAGGGCTGCCAGGACCCTCGGGTCCGTGCGAGCCTCGTCGAGCGAGACGCCGTCGACGCCGTGGGTCTTGGCCCAGAGCGGCCACATCTCCTCGTCGAGCGTCAGGAGGACGGCGACGAAGGGCTTCTGGTCGCCGACGACGATGCACTGGGAGACGAGGGGGTGCGCGCGCAGCCGGTCCTCCAGCACCGCGGGGGCCACGTTCTTGCCGCCTGCGGTCACGAGGATCTCCTTCTTGCGCCCGGTGATCCGCAGGTAGCCGTCGGCGTCCATCTCGCCGATGTCGCCGGTGTGGAACCAGCCGCCGACGATGGCGTCCGCGGTGGCGGTCGGGTTCCCGTGGTAGCTGCCGAAGACGCCGACGCCCTTGAGCAGGATCTCGCCGTCGTCGGCGATGCGGATCCCGGTCCCGGGCAGCGGCGGTCCCACGGTGCCGATCTTGATCTTGTCCGGCGTGTTGACCGCGACGGGAGCTGTGGTCTCCGTGAGGCCGTACCCCTCGAGGATGACGATCCCGATGCCCCGGTAGAAGTGGCCCAGGCGGGTGCCGAGCGGGGCACCGCCGGACACGGCGTAGCGCACCTGGCCGCCCATGGCGGCGCGCAGCTTGCCGTAGACCAGGCGGTCGAAGACCGCGTGCTGCACGCGAAGCGCCAGTCCGGGACGCCCGGCGTCCAGTGCCTCGCTGTAGGCGATGGCGATGGTGGCCGCTCGGAGGAAGATCTTGCCCTTGCCCTCGGCGGACGCCTTGGCCTCGGCGGAGTTGAAGATCTTCTCGAAGACGCGAGGCACGGCCAGCACGAAGGTCGGCTGGAAGCCGGCGAAGTCGTCGAGCAGGGTCTTGATGTCCGCCGAGTGACCCATCCGTGCCCGGCCCGCCACACAGAGAACCTCGATGAAGCGGGCGAAGACGTGGGCGAGAGGCAGGAAGAGCAGGGTCGAGGCGTTCTCGGTGAGGACGACCTGACCGAGCTTCTCGATGGCGTTCTCGGCGAGGTCGAGGAAGTTGCCGTGGGTCAGCTCGCAGCCCTTGGGCCGTCCCGTCGTGCCCGAGGTGTAGATGATGGTCGCGATCGAACGGCGGTCCAGGCCGGCGCGCCGCGCCGTGAGGTCGGCGTCGGGGACGTCCCGGCCCTTCTCACGCAGGGCCTCGAGACCACCAGCCTCGATGGTGACCACGCCGCGGAGAGTGGGCAGGTCGCCCCTGACCTGGTCGACGGTGGCGCGGTGGGCCTCGGTCTCGACGACGACGACCTGAGCGTCGGAGTCCGAGAGGATCCACTGGACCTGTTCCGCGGAGGAGGTCTCGTAGATCGGCACCACCACGGCGCCCGCGCTCCAGGCTGCGAAGTCGACCAGGGTCCATTCGTAACGCGTGCGGGACATGAGGGCGACTCGGTCGCCGGGGCGTACGCCCTCCGCGATGAGGCCCTTGGCGACCGCCGCGACGTCGTCGGCGAACTGTGCCCACGTCAGGTGGGTCCACCCTCCCGAGGGCGTCTTGCGTGAGAACGCCGTCTCGCTCGCGTTCTCCCTGGCGTTGCGCACGGGGAGGTCGGCAAGGCTTCCCTCCGTGGTGACGGGGGCGAGTGGTGCGACGACGTTGTCCTTCACTGTCACTCCTGATGGGGGGCGGGAAACTGTGCTGCACCTTACCGATGGGTAACCGCGCAGACCACGTCACCATGATCACAGGGCGGGCCCGTGGTCGGGCACGCCACCCCGGTGCAGGGCTGCCGTCGCTCCCCATCTTGGCACGCCTCCGATGTGCCGTGACGGCAGCAGGACACGCAGCATCGACCTCCCGACGACGCGATAGCCTTCGGCGCATGGCCGATCGAACCGAGTCCTCCATCGTCATCGACGCTCCGCCCGGTGAGGTGCTCGACGTCATCGCGGACTTCGAGGCCTATCCCGAGTGGGCGGGCGAGGTGAAGGACGTCAGCGTGCTCGCTGAGGAGGGCGACGGCTGGGCCGACCAGGTCCAGTTCACGCTCGACGCGGGAGCCATCAAGGACACCTACGTCCTCGACTACGAGTGGGACGTCGTCGAGGACGGCACCGGGGTCGTCTCGTGGTCGCTGGTCTCGGCCCAGGTCCTCAAGGCCATGAACGGGTCGTACACGCTGACCGGGGACGGTGCGGCCACCACGGTGACCTACCGCCTCTCGGTCGACGTCAAGATCCCCATGATCGGGCTGCTCAAGCGGAAGGCGGAGAAGGTCATCGTCGACACCGCGCTCAAGGAGCTGAAGAAGCGGGTCGAGGCCTGACCCACCGTGACCCAGAACGACAGCCCTGACACAGCACCCGGCCAGGCAGACCAGCCAACCCAGCCCGAGCAGCCGGACCCGACCGGCGGGACCGGCTCGGCCCGGCGCGAGGACGCACCGCCGCCGGGCAGCGTCGCCGAGGAGGCCGCGCTGCTCGTCGACCTGCTCTCCCGTCGCAGCTGGTCGAGCCTCTCGGGTATGCCCCCGCGCCGGTCAGGGGGCGAACCTGCGGACGCTGCCGCGCACGACGACGGAGCCGCCGGAGGGACGGGCATCCCCGAGGACTCGACCGGTGCGGACGCCACCGGTCGTCCGGATGGGCGAGCCGGGGAGTGCACGTGCGGAGGCACCACGCCCGCCGCCTGCCGCGTGTGTCCCGTGTGCCAGCTCATCGCGTTCGTCCAGCAGGTCAACCCCGACACCATCGAGAAGGTCGCCGACTTCGTCGGCTTCGCGGCGACAGCCCTGCGCGACCTCGCGGCCGCCCAGCGGGAGCGCGGAACCACGCCCGCAACCGGCAACGACCCCGAGGAGACGTCGACCGGAGGCACCGCGTGAGCAGACGACTGGCGATCGGCATCGACATCGGCGGTACGAAGGTCGCCGGCGGTGTCGTCGACGAGGCGGGCGTCATCACCCACCGCGCTCGTCGTGACACCCCGCACCGCTCGACGTCTCCTGCGGTCGTCGAGAACACCATCGTCGAAGCCGTCGAGGAGCTGTTGCGGCAGGTCGATCCCGACGAGGTCGTCGCCGTCGGCATCGGGGCCGCAGGCTTCGTCGCCGAGGACCGGGCGACCGTCGTCTTCGCGCCTCACCTGTCATGGCGCAGCGAGCCCCTGCGCGAGGCGCTGTCCCAGCGCATCGCCCTGCCGATCACCGTTGACAACGACGCCAACGCCGCGGCGTGGGCCGAGGCGACCTTCGGTGCCGCCCGAGGTGAGTCGCACGTCATCATCATCACCCTCGGCACGGGCATCGGTGGCGCCCTCATCATCGACGGCAACGTCCAGCGCGGGCGGCACGGCATCGCTGGCGAGTTCGGCCACATGCAGATCATGCCGGGGGGCGCGCGCTGCGAGTGCGGCAACCGCGGCTGCTGGGAGCAGTACGCCAGCGGCAACGCCCTCGTGCGCGAGGCCCGCGCCATGATCGAGGCCGGGTCGCCCGTCGTGGCCGACCTGCTCGTCCGGCTCGGCGGCGACGCCACGGCACTGACCGGTCCGTTCATCACCGAGGCCGCCCGTGAGGGTGACCCGACGGCGCGAGAGCTGCTCGCCGACATCGGCGAGTGGCTGGGCATCGGGCTCGCCAACCTCGCCTCGGCCTTCGACCCGGGACTGTTCGTCATCGGCGGCGGCGTCAGCGCGGCCGACGAGATGCTCATCGGTCCGGCCCGCGAGGCCTTCCGCCGCCAGCTGCCGGGACGCGGCTACCGGCCCGAGGCACGGATCGTGCGCGCCGTGCTCGGCAGCGATGCCGGTCTGATCGGGGCGGCAGAGCTGGCCCGCGCCGGCCGCTGACCGCCCGAGTGTCCCCGGCCCGACCGCAGCACCACGGCTTCCCGCCGCGGGGCGTCTGCCGGTCCGCTTCCCGACCGAACGCGGGGGTATGCCGTCGCGACCCGGTGGGACGGCATACGACCGCGACCCGCTGGGACGGCATACGACCGCGACCCGCTGGGAGGGCATCCGACCGCGACCCGGTGGGACGGCACACGAACCTCGTCGCAGCGCGCCACCCGCTGACGTTGGCTGGATGCCGACGTTCCCCGGCCACCGGCCGGTCCGGTTGACTCGATGTGACGTCGGCTCGAGCCCAGGGACAGCTGAGGGGGCGCTAGACCCGGGTGCCGTCGTCGAACGGGTCCCGCTCCGTGCCGCCGCGCAGGACGAGCAGCACGAAGCCGACGACGACCATGGTCAGGGCGGTCACGACCCACCACGCGCTGCCGTCCCGGTCGAAGAAGAGCACGTAGAGCAGCAACAGCGGTCCCCCTGCGAGGCCGGTGACGATGGCCCAGAACATGGGGTCGGTCTCGGCCGACGGGAGGTCGATCTCCGAGGGCGGGACGAAGTGGTCGTCCCCGTCCGACCCGTCGTCGGCACCGTCGGCACGTGGTGTGCTGGCTCGCCACGCGTGGGACGTCGTCGGGGCGATCGGCAGCTCGAGCAGGCCGGACGCGCCGGACGGCCCGCCGGACGCGGGCTGCTGCGGCGGCACCGCAGGATCGGTGCTGCGGCCGCCCTGAGGACCGTCCACGGCAGAGGGTGTCGACTCGTCCCCGGACGGGGGCTCGTCGGTCCCGGTCGACCGACCGCTGTCCGCGAGCGAGGTCGGAGGCTCAGCAGGATCGGCCGTCTCCGGTGACGACGGGGCGTCGTCGGGGGCGGCAGGGTCACGCTCACGAGCCTGCGGGTCGGGGGCCTCGTCGTCCCACCCGGCGATGATGCGCGCGAACTCCGCGTCGAGGTCCCGGTCGCTCACGGCCGGTCCCCGGAGCGGTCGGGCAGCGGTCGGGCGGACACACCTGAGCCCGCTGCGGCGTCGAGACGGACCGTCACGGTGGGGCTCCTCGGGCGAAGCGAATGGACCTGCTGATCCTCGCATGCGCCGCTGTCAGTGCGCGAGTGTCGTAGAGTTCGAGCCGTCACAGACGGAAGGCGGACACGGTTGTTCTACTGGTTCCTCAAGACGATCGTCATCGGGCCGATCATCAAGCTCCTCTTCCGTCCGTGGGTGGAGGGGGAGGAGAACATCCCCGAGGACGGCGCCGCGATCTTCGCGAGCAACCACCTGTCCTTCTCCGACTCGATCTTCCTGCCTCTGGTGGTGTCCCGTCGCGTCACCTTCCTCGCGAAGAGTGATTACTTCACCGGACGCGGCATCAAGGGACGGCTCACCGCGGCCTTCTTCAAGGGGGTCGGGCAGCTGCCGGTAGACCGGTCCGGCGGCAAGGCGAGCAACGCGGCTCTCAGCTCTGGCCTCAAGGTGCTGGGGCGCGGTGAGCTGCTCGGCATCTACCCCGAGGGCACGCGCTCGCCCGATGGTCGTCTCTACCGCGGGCGCACCGGCGTCGCGCGGATGGCGCTGGAGGGCAAGGTCACGGTCATCCCGGTCGCCATGATCGGGACCGACAAGGCGCAGCCCACCGGCAAGGTCATCCCGCGCATCATGCGGGTCGGCGTGCGGGTCGGCAAGCCGCTGGACTTCTCCCGCTACGAGGGCATGGAGGACGACCGGTTCGTCCTGCGCTCCATCACCGACGAGATCATGTACGAGCTGATGCTGCTGTCGGGCCAGGAGTACGTCGACATGTATGCCACGTCGATGAAGGACCGCCTCGTCTCCGCAGCCCGGGCCAAGGCCCGCGAGCTCCAGGAGGCCGCCAAGCCGGGGAGTGCCGCCCCCGAGCTCGAGGAGGCGCTCGACGCCGCGGAGGGCCGGCCCCGCGCCTCGCAGGCTCCCGCTGCGGTGGCGAGCGTCGACGACGGCTCTGTCTCGGACGCCGCCGACCCCGACCGCGACAACGACCGCGACGACGACGACGGAGACGGTGACGCTCCCGTCGTGGCGGCGTCCTGAGGCCATGGCCCTCACGCGCCACGGCGCCGGCCCGGACCGCGACGGCGAGACCGGAGAGGTCGGCGCGCTCCCGGTCCCTGCTCCGGTCCCTGCTCCGGTCCCTGCTCCGGTCCCGCTCTCCGACGACGACGTGACGGCTCCCGCGTCCGCCTCCACCATGGCGGTACTCGACGACGAGCACGCCATCGTCCGTGGCCTGTGGCGCGGCATCGACGTCTTCCGCTGTCTCGCCCTCGCGTATGCCGCCTGGTCGGCGTGGGAGCGTCACGAGCAGATTGCGCACCTCCTCGGGGCCGTCGCGATCCTCGCCATCCTCGCCGGCTGGACGCTGGCCGTGACCCTGTGGCCGCGGCGCACGGTCCGCGCCTACGCCATCGAGCTCGCCATCGGCTGTTCCGCGATCCTCGCGACGCGGCTCGTCGACGACCCGGACGTCATCCTGGCCGGTGCCAAGACCATTCCCTCGATCTGGCCGACCGCGGCGGTGATCGGTTTCGCGGTGCTGCGGGGCTGGCGCGGCGGGCTTGCGGCCGCCTCCCTCGTCGCCGCGTGCTCCTTCATCGAGGTGGTCGAGCCGACCGCCAACACGGTGTCCAACTCCATCTTCGGGCTGCTGCTCGGTGGCTGCATCGGCTACTGCGTCGACCTCGCCCGCTCGAGCCACGCGGCCCTCGCCGAGGCCATGCGGCTCGACGCCGCGCGCGCGGAGCGCGACCGACTCGCTCGGACCGTCCACGACGGCGTACTCCAGACCCTCGCCTTCATCAACCGTCGCGCCAGTGACCTCGGTGGGGAGACGGCGCGACTGGGTGCGATGGCCGGCGAGCAGGAGCGGATCCTGCGCACGCTCGTGAGCCAGACCGACCTCGCGGAGGTGGGCCGCGCCGTCAGCGGAGACGCCGACCTGCGCGGACTGCTACGGCACGTCGAGGGTGCTGGCGTCCAGCTCGTCTCGCCCGCCGACGCCGTGCTCCTGCCGAGGCGCGTCGCCGACGAGGTCGTCGCCGCCGTCGAGGCGGCCCTCGAGAACGTCCGACGGCACGCGGGAGCCGACGCCCGGGCCTGGGTGCTGCTCGACGACGACGGCGACGAGATCGCGGTGACGATCCGCGACTCCGGCCAGGGTGTTCCCGCCGGCCGGCTCGAGGAGGCCGTCGGCCAGGGCCGCCTCGGCGTCTCGTCGAGCATCCTCGGTCGGCTGGCCGACCTCGGCGGGACCGCGAGCATCGTGTCGGGACCCGCCGGCGGGACGACCGTCGAGCTGCGGATCCCGAATCACAGGACGACACGTCGGACGAACCGGCACCATGGTCGCCGAACGGACATCGGGTCAGGCACCGCGACAGGAGCCCCGACCCCGGGACGAGGAGGATCGTGACGCAGCAGGAGGACGCCATGCGACGGCGGGGGAGCAGCACGTTGCCCGAGCACATCCGGGTCGTCGTCGCCGACGACCACCCCATGTGGCGCGACGCCGTCGCCCGCGACCTGGCCGATGCCGGCTTCGAGGTGCTCGCCACGGCCGACGACGGGCGGTCAGCCGTGGCCCGGACCCGCGCCACCGCGCCGGACGTCCTCGTCCTGGACCTCAACCTCCCGGGCCTCACCGGCGCCCAGGTGTGTGCCGCCCTGGCCGCCGCCGGCGTGCCGACCCGCATCCTCATCCTCTCGGCCAGCGGCGACCAGCAGGACGTCCTCGACGCGGTCAAGGCCGGGGCGCTCGGCTACCTCGTGAAGTCGGCGGGCCGCGAGGAGTTCCTCGCCGCCGTCCGGGCGACCGCCGCCGGCGAGCCGGTCTTCACGGCCGGCCTCGCGGGCCTCGTGCTCGGCGAGTTCCGGCGGGTCAAGGCTGCCGGTGGCGGGACCCCGGAGCGACCCGTTCCGGAGCTCACCGAGCGCGAGACCGAGATCCTCAAGTACGTCGCGACGGGCATGGGCTACAAGGAGATCGCGGCGACGCTCTTCCTCTCGCACCGCACCGTCCAGAACCACGTGCAGAACATCTTCGGCAAGCTGCAGATGCACAACCGGGTCGAGCTCGTCCGCTTCGCCATGGAGCGCGGCCTCGACCTCGCCGACCCCACCTGACTGGCACACGAGCTGACGCGCACTGACCCGGGAACGGACAGACGGCATACGACGTCGGTGACGGCTGGGATCGGCAAGGTTTCGGGATGCGGACCTCGGCAGAAGCACCCTGCGTGCGGCGTCTACGCTGTCGGGGTGAACATGAGGACCGTCACCGCCGATGCCGGCCTCGAACCCGTTGACGGGTCCGAGGCCCTCGCCGCCCTCGCGGCCGCGGCCAGCGAGCTCGAGGCCCAGCAGCAGCCGGCCTGGCCCGACACGGCTGCCCTGGCCGAGGTGATCGAGACCCTCGCCTCGTATCCTCCGCTCGTCTTCGCGGGTGAGTGCGACGTCCTGACCGACCGGATGGCCAAGGCCGCCGTCGGTGAGGCCTTCGTGCTCCAGGGGGGCGACTGCGCCGAGACGTTCGCGTCCGCCACCGCCGACAACATCCGCGACCGCATCAAGACCATCCTGCAGATGGCGGCGGTGCTGACCTACGGCGCGTCCGTGCCGGTCATCAAGATCGGTCGCATGGCGGGTCAGTACGCCAAGCCGCGCAGCTCGACCGTCGAGACCCGTGAGGGCGTCACGCTGCCGGCTTTCCGCGGCGACATGGTCAACGACTTCGCGTTCCACGAGTCCGCCCGCATTCCCGACCCACAGCGCCTCGTTCGTGCCTACCACGCCAGCTCGGCGACGCTCAACCTCGTGCGTGCCTTCACGACGGGCGGCTTCGCCGACCTGAGGCACGTGCACGACTGGAACCGTGGCTTCGTCGCCAACTCGGCCAACCAGCGCTACGAGAAGATCGCCAAGGACATCGACAAGGCGATGCGTTTCATGTGGGCGTGCGGCGCCGACTTCGACGCCATGCGCACCGTCGAGTTCTACGCCGCGCACGAGGCGCTGCTGCTCGACTACGAACGCCCGCTGACACGCATCGACTCGCGCTCGGGTCGCCTCTACGACACGTCGGGCCACTTCGTGTGGGTCGGCGAGCGGACCCGCCAGCTCGACGGCGCGCACGTCGACTTCGTCTCGCGCATCAGCAACCCGATCGGCGTCAAGCTCGGGCCCAAGGCCGACATCGACGAGGTCCTGCGCCTCATCGACAAGGTCGACCCGAACCGCACGCCGGGTCGCCTGACCTTCATCACGCGCATGGGGGCCGGCACGATCCGCGACGCGCTGCCGGCTCTCGTCGACAAGGTGACGGCGTCCGGAGCCACCGTGGCATGGATCTGCGACCCGATGCATGGCAACACGTTCGAGAGCCCGTCGGGATACAAGACGCGCGACTTCGAGGACATCGTCGAGGAGGTGCGCGGGTTCTTCGAGGTGCACCAGTCCCTCGGCACGATCCCCGGCGGCATCCACGTGGAGCTCACCGGCAACGACGTCACCGAGTGCCTCGGCGGCGCCGAGAAGATCATCGACTCCGACCTCGAGAAGCGTTACGAGTCGGTGTGCGACCCCCGCCTGAACCACCAGCAGTCGCTCGAGCTCGCGTTCCTCGTCGCCGAGATGCTCGGCCAGGCCTGAGCGGTGACCGCGACGAGCCCCTACCGGGCGGACCTGCTCAGCGACACCCTGACCCGGCCCAGCAACGCCATGCGCGATGCCATGGCGCGCGCCGAGGTCGGCGACGACGTCTTCGGTGAGGACCCGACGCTGCGCGCCCTCGAGGAGCGCGTCGCCGGCATGCTCGGACACGAGGCCGCGCTCTTCACGCCGTCGGGCTCGATGGCCAACCAGCTGGGAGTGCGGCTGCACGTCAAGCCGGGGGAGGAGCTCATCGGCGACTCTCTGGCTCACGTCGTGCGTGCCGAGCTCGGGGCGGCCGCGGTGCTCTCTGGCATCTCGTCGCGGACCTGGGTCTCCGAGCGCGGCCGCTTCCGCGCCGACGATGCTGCGTCCCTCATGATCACCGGGGTCCGGCCCTACCAGGTGTGCACGTCGCTCGTGATCGTCGAGAACACCCACAACTTCGGTGGCGGCACGGTGCAATCGCTCGAGGAGATCCGGTGCGCGCGCGAGGTGACGCGCCAGCGGGGCGTGGCCATGCACCTCGACGGGGCGCGGTTGTTCAACGCCCACGTCGCCTCAGGGGTGTCGATCAGCGACTACGGCCGCGAGTTCGACACGGTCTCGATCTGCCTGAGCAAGGGTCTCGGCGCGCCCGTCGGTAGCGTCCTCGTGGGCTCGGCCGACGCCATGGCCGAGTCACGCATCTGGCGCAAGCGTTTCGGTGGCGGGATGCGACAGGCCGGGATCCTCGCTGCCGCAGGCCTTTTCGCGCTCGACCACAACGTCGAGCGTCTCGCCGACGACCACGCACGAGCCCGCCGTGCGGCCGAAGCGATGGCTGAGGCGGCCCCTGGTGCCGTCGATCTCGCCACCGTCGAGACGAACATCGTCATCGTCGACGTCGCCGCGGTCGGCTGGGCCTCGGCCCCCTTCGTGGACGCAGCCCTCGCCTCCGGCGTGAGGACGTATGCCGTGGGGCCCGGTGCCGTGCGCCTCGTTTGGCACCTCGACGTCGACGACGCGGCGACGGATGCCGCCATCGACGTCCTCACCGGCCTCCTGCGCGCCGGCCCGGCAACCTGACCCCCCGGTGGTTCGAGGTGATGCCGCGACCTACGTCGGTGTCGCGATCACCTCGACCCGCCCGTCGCTGCCCCCGGTTCGAGGTGATGCCGGTAGCCACGTCGGTGTCGCGATCACCTCGACCCGCCGCCGGTGTCGCGATCACCTCGACCCGCCCGTCGCTGCCTCCGGTTCGAGGTGATGCCGGGAGCCACGTCGGTGTCGCGATCACCTCGAACCGCGGGCGCCTGGTGTGGGTCAGACCTCGTGGTGGAGGGCCTCGGCGGGCAGCTCGCCCGGCCGTCGGCGCGCGAGGAGCTCGACGGCATACATCGCCGTCAGGACGAGCGCGCCACCGACCGCCATCCGGAGCGTCGCGGTCTCGTCGCCCAGCGTCACTGCGAAGAATGCCGCAAAGACCGGCTCGAGGGTCATGACGATGGCCGCTCGGGTGGCGGGCATGTGAGCCTGCGCCCACGTCTGGACCCACAGGGCGAGGATGCTCGCGAAGACGACCATGTAGAGCACCGACGCCCACTGGCCGGGTGTGCTCGGCAGGACGACGCCTCCTGGCGCCGCACCGATGGCGCACAGCACCGCGATGACGACCATCTGCACGACCGACAGGCCGGTCGCGATCTCGGAGGCGCTGTAGCGGCCGAGGCCCACGATGTGCAGTGCGTAGAGGGCGGCGGCGAGAAGGGTGATGGCCTCGCCGACACCGACAGAGAACCCGTTGAGGGAGAGCAGGGCCAGACCGACGGTCGCGAGCCCGACTGCGGCCCAAGTGGATCCAGCCACGCGTTCGCGGAGCAGCACGGCGGTGAAGACGGGGGTGAGCACGACGTACGTGCCCGTGATGAACCCCGACACGGAGGCGGGGGTCGTCGCGAGTCCCTGGGTCTGGAAGATCTGGGCCAGGCCGTAGAGGCCGCCGAGAGCGGCGCCGACGAGGACCTGACGACGGGTCAGGGCACGCACCGGTCGCCAGAACACGATGAGCATGATGACGGCCGAGAGGCTGAAGCGCACCGCGAGGAAGTCGACGGGCGGGATGGTCTCGAGCAGGTCGCGGATGAGGAAGAACGTCGAGCCCCACACGGCGGTGAGCACGACGAGGAGCAGCGTGGCCAGGCGCGTGCGCGCCGCAGGAGTCACGGGCAGGCCTCAGACGATCGTCAGCTTGACCGTGGTGCCCTTGGGCACGGATGTGCCGGCGGTGGGGCTCTGGGCACGGACCTTCTTCTCGAAGAGGTCACCGAAGGGGTACTGCTTGTCGACCGTCAGGCCCAGGTCTGTCAGCGTCTTCTCGGCCGCGACGTCCTGCTGGTCGACGACATCGGGAACCTGCACCATGACCGGCCCCTTGGACACGACGACCTTCACGGCGTCGCCCCGGTGCAGGGTCCCCTTGTCAGGAGACTGCGACACGACCTGCCCTGCGGGCACGGCGTCGCTGTTGACGTCCTCGCCGCGCCGCACGGTGAGCCCGGCCTTGGTGATGGCTGCCGACGCCGCCTCGAACGACGCGCCCGTGACGACGGGCACCTCGATCGGCTCACGTCCCTTCGACACGACGACGGACACGGCGGTGTTGCGCTTGACCGACGCGCCGGGGGCGGGATCCTGGGCGATGACGACGCCCTCGGGCACGGTCTCGCTCCAGTCCTCCGACCGGTCCCCGAGCCGGAGCGTCAGGGGAGACAGGACCGACCCGGCGCCACCGAGCCTGGTCCCGACGAGCTTCGGGACGGCATACCGCTCCTTGCCCTTGGAGATGACGACACGGACCGTCGAGTCCTTGCCGAGCTCACTGCCCGCGCCGGGCTCGACGCGCAGGACGACGCCCTTGGCCCTGCCCTCGGAGAACTCCTCGACCCTCTCGAGCGACAGGGACGCCTGCTGCAGCGCCACCTCGGCCCGCGCGATCGGCTGGCCGACCACGGTCGGCACGACGGTCGAACCTCCGGGTCCGGCCGTGAACCACCATCCGGCCAACGCGCCCCCGGCAACGACGAGGACCGCGGCGAGCCAGAGCGGCCACCGCCGCCGACGGTCGGGGCGGTGCCGACGGTCGATCGGCATGGCCGCCGTGTGCTCGACGATGGGACCGTCGTCGTGGACGGGCAGTCCGGCGAGTGCAGCGCGTCCGACGTCGTTGGGCCGGGTGCGGTGGCGCTCGGAGCCAGCGGGGGCACCTGCTCGGCGCGGCCGATCGACGGGAGGGAGCTGCGACGTCGACGAGTCGGACGGCAGCAGCGCGGTCGTGGCGGGATCGGGCACGACCGCAGTCCCGCGCTCGTCGAGCTCGTCGGCCGACAGGCCTCGCCGCACCGCGCGCAGGGCGGTCACGAACGACGCGGCCGAGTCGAAACGGTCCTCGGGCTCCAGGGCCGTGGCGCGCGCGACGAGGGCGTCGAGCTCGGCCGGCACGGTGGGGACGACGGTGCTCGGCGTGACGATCGAGCCGTGGACGTGGTTGTAGGCGATCTGGATCGGTGTCGCGCCGGTGACGGCCTTGCGCCCGGTGAGCATCTCGAAGAGGAGCAGGCCCGCCGCGTACACGTCGCTGCGGGTGTCGGCGACGCCGCGCTCGACCTGCTCCGGGGAGAGGTAGGAGACGGTGCCGAGCAGGACGCCGGTCTGGCTCGTGGTGGCCTGGTTGGTGATCGCCCGGGCGAGCCCGAAGTCGGCGACCTTGACCTCGCCGTCGCGACGCACGATGACGTTCTCGGGCTTGACGTCGCGATGGATCATGCCCGCCACGTGGGCGGCCCGTAGCGCCAGCAGGATCGGCTCCAGGATGGCGAGCGCCTCGCGCGCCGTGAGGGGCGCCTCCTCGTGGATGACGTCGCGCAGGGTCTTGCCCTCGACGAGCTCCATGGCGAGGAAGACCTCGCCGGCGTCCTCTCCCTGGTCGAAGACGGCCACGACGTTGGGGTGGCTCAGTCGCGCGGCGGAGCGGGCTTCGGCGCGGAACCGCTCGACGAAGACCTCGTCGGTCGCGAGCCCGGGGCGCATGATCTTCAGCGCCACCTCCCGGTCGAGGCGTTCGTCCAGCGCCACGTACACGGAGGCCATGCCTCCGTCTGCGAGGTGGGAGAGGATGCGGTACCGGCCGTCGATCACCCGACCGACGAGGGCGTCCGCCACGCTGGACGTCACGGGCAGAGTTTACGGGCTGAGCCCGTGCATCCTGCGGAGGCCAGCCGCAGCGGAGGCCCGCGGTGCGGGCGCGCTGCCCGCCCGTGGGCGCGCCAGGTCGTGGTCACCGCGAGACCTCCGCAAGGTGCTCGGCGTTCGAGCAGGAGCGCCGGGGGACCACCCCGGCGGACGGCCCGAGACGGCCCGAGACGGCCCGAGACGGCCCGAGACGGCCCGAGACGGCCTGAGACGCGGAGCGGCTCCCTCAGAGTCGGTCGTAGACGGCCAGGATGTTGGCCACGTACTTCTTCGTGTCCTCGTACATGCCCTTGGTCCGAACCGAGTAGAGCCCCTGGTAGTAGCCGGCGATGGCCTGCTCGCGCGAGTCGGCGGTGGCCTGGAGGGCGCGGATGATGAGGACGCCGCCGGTGATGTTGTCCTGCGTGTCGTAGCGGTCGAGCGTCCGGCCCGCGAGCTGGGACGCCCACGTCTGGGCGACCGGCATCAGCTGCATGACGCCGACCGCGTTGGTGTAGGAGACGGCGCGCTGGTACCACCCCGACTCGAGGTAGCCGATGGCGAGGGCGAGCTTCGGGTCGACGCCGTGCCGGGTCGCGGTCGCGCGGACCATCGCGGCGGTCTCGGTGCGGGTGGGCACGTCCATGGCCGCGAGCTTCGCCTTGCTCTCGGCGACGGCCTGCGCCGTCTTGCTGGGGTACTGGTAGCCCGGCGCGGGGGCCGGTGCGGGGGCCGGCGTCGTCGGCGCGGGGGCCGAGACGGTGCCGGGGATGACGATCTTCTGCCCCACGTAGATGCGGCTTGCGTCGGCCAGCTTGTTGGCCGCGAGCAGTTTGGTCAGCGACACGCCGTGGCGCTGCGCGATGACGCTCATGCTGTCGCCGGCCTTGACGACGTAGATGGAGCCGGCACCGCTCGGCGTCGTCGGTCCCGTGGCCGGCGCGGAGGGCTTCGGCGTGGAGGGCTTCGGCGTGGCAGGTGCCTTGGCACCCGGGACGCTGATCCGGTGCCCGACGAAGATGAGTCCGGCGTTGGCGAGCCGGTTCGCGGCGAGGAGCTTGGTCAGCGACAACCCGTACCGCTTGGCGATCCCGCTCATCGTCTCGCCCGCGCGGACCACGTGGATGACGGTGGCGGTCGTGCTGGCCGGACGGGCCGCCGCCGGTGTCGACGTGGCGGACCTCGTCGGGGTCGCCGACGGACGGCCGGGGACAAGCAGCTTCTGCCCGGGGTGGATCAGCGCACCGCCACCGGCCAGCCGGTTCTTCTCGACGATCGCCTGGATCGTCGTGTGGTTGGCGATGGCAAGGTGCCAGAGCGTGTCACCCGGTCGGACCGTGACGGTCTTCCACGGGGTGGCGGCCACGGGGGCCACGGCAGCGTGTGCGGGCAGCGCGAGCGCGGCGACGTCGGCGAAGGGCATGAGGTGGAGTCCTTTCCTGGAGCCCGAGCTGAGTTCGAGAGCGTGGAGGGGCCGTTCGGAAGGGTGCGGTCGCGGGTTGCGGGTGCTTCCCGGGTGCCGGAGGAGTCACCCATGGTGCTGTGTGAGTTTCCTGTGGCGGCTGTGAGCGGAGTGGCGCCTGTGACGATAGCGCATAATTGAGCACTAAAGTATAAATACAGCGGTGTAATTCGTTCTCGTCGGGCAGGTGCGGCCCCGCTGCGCCCAGGCAGGCCCTGCCGGTGTCCGCTCGACGTCCGCGCGCTGCTCACCGAACGAGCGGAGCCGGTGGGCTGACCGGCAGCGACGGTGGCAGACTCTTGCCCTGTGAGCGAGACCCCTGAAGCGCAGCCCGACGTGCCCACCTCCCGCGACCTCGAGTCGCTCGTCGGGGAGTGGCTGACCGTTCCCGACGCCGCCGAGCGGCTCGGCGTCCCGCTGTCGCAGGTGCGTCAGCTCATCGCCGACCGTGAGGTCCTCGCCGCCCGCATCGGCGAGCGCCGGGTCACGGCCATCCCCGCCAAGTTCTTCTCTGAGACCGGTCCACGCCCGGAGCTGCGCGGCACCTTCACCGTCCTCGCCGACGGCGGCATGAACGACGACGAGATCATCGAGTGGCTGCACACTCCTGACGAGACCCTGCCTGTCGAGGGCGCGCCCATCGACGCGATGCTGGCGGGGCACAAGACGGAGATCCGGCGCCGCGCGCAGGAGCTCGCCTTCTGAGGCGCCCCGGCGCCTCGTGACGCCTTAGATGGGCCGCTGACCGCTCCCCACCGTCCGCTGGCGTATGCCGTGTGGCCCGTTGGTCAGGACCGGCGGGCTGTCGAGACCGCGATGAGCGACTCGAGGACCTCGAGCGCCGACGCCTCGTAGGACCCCGTGGCGCGCGCCCGTTCGACCGCGCGGCAGGCCTCGCCCGCCAGAGCCGTGATGAGGCTCTCGACCCGGTCGACCGCGCCGGTGTCCACGAGGATTCGGCGGATCGCCTCGACGCCGGCGAGGTCGAGGTCCTCGCGCCCGAGAAGGCTCTCGACGGTCTCCCGATCGGTGTCGGTCGCCACATCGAGCGCGTGGGCGACGAGCACGGTGCGCTTCCCCTCGCGCAGGTCGTCACCCGCGGGCTTGCCGGTGGCCTCGGGGTCGCCGAAGACACCGAGCAGGTCGTCACGCAGCTGGAACGCCTCACCGAGCGCGAGGCCGTAGTCCGACAGCGGCCCGAGCGAGCCGTCGGGCGCGCCACCGACGAGCGCGCCGATGAGCAACGGGTGCTCGATGGTGTACTTCGCGCTCTTGAAGCGGATCACCTTGCGGGCCGAGGCGATCCGCGCCTCGAGGTCGAGTCCGTCCCAGCCACGGGCAGACTCGAGAAGGTCGAGGAACTGGCCACCCATCAGCTGCGTGCGCATCGAGTCGAAGAGACGGCGACCGCGCGCGAGCTCGTCGACGGGCAGGCCACACGTCGCGTAGAGCTCGTCGCACCACGTCAGGCACAGGTCGCCGGCAAGGATCGCGGTGCCCTCGCCGAACCGGTCGGCGTCGCCCGCCCAGCCACGCGCCTGGTGCAGCGAGGCGACGGCGCGGTGAGCGGACGGCATACCTCGTCGGGTGTCGCTGCGGTCCATGACGTCGTCGTGGAGCAGGGCGGCGCCCTGGAAGAACTCCATGCTCGCGGCGAGGCGCACGAGGGAGTCGGAGTCGGCGCCGCCGGCGGCACGGTAGCCCCAGTAGAGGAAGCCGGCGCGCAGTCCCTTGCCCCCGCTCAGCAGACCGGACACGGCCGACACGAGCGGGGCGGTCTCCTCGCCGATCGCGCTGAGCGACTGCGTGGCCCCGGCGATCTGCCCGTCGATCGCCTGCTGCACCCGACGGCGCAGCACGCCGAGGTCGGTGGGGGTCTGCACGGGTTCCTCCATCGAGTCGCGGGAATCGTGGTCAGCCTACGCGGCGGGCCGGTCGGCCTGTGAACAGCCCACACACCGTGGGCGGGGTCGGCCTAGGGTGTGCGGCATGGCACACGGCACGGCATCCTCGATGGCGCGGGCGGAGCGGTTCACGCGGTCCATCCCGGCGATGATCGAGGCCGACAACCCGACGTTCAGCTTCGAGTTCTTCCCGCCCAAGGACGACGCGTCCGAGGCGCAGCTCTGGGACGCCATCCGCCGCCTCGAGAAGGTCTCGCCGAGCTTCGTCTCGATCACCTACGGCGCCGGTGGCAGCACCCGCGACCGCACCGTGCGCCTCACCCAGCGCGTCCTCGAGGCGACCTCGCTGACGCCCATGGCGCACCTGACGTGTGTCGGTCACTCGGTCGCCGAGCTGCGCGGCATCGTCGGGTCGTATGCCGCGGCCGGCGTCCGCAACATCCTGGCCCTGCGCGGTGACCCCCAGGGCGGCCTCGGCCAGCCGTGGGTCGCGCACCCCGAGGGCCTCGACCACGCCGACGAGCTCGTCGCCCTGGTCCGTGGGCTCGGTGACTTCACGGTCGGGGTGGCGGCCTTCCCCGACGGCCACCCCGAGTCGGGCGACATCAGCGAGGACGCCGAGACGCTCATCCGCAAGGAGCGGGCCGGCGCGCAGTTCGCGATCACCCAGATGGTCTTCGACGTCGACAACTACCTGCGGCTGCGAGACGAGCTGGTCCGGCGCGGCTCGCGGCTCCCCGTCGTCCCGGCCATCATGCCGATCACCAATGCGCGTCAGGTCGTGCGCATGGCGCAGCTCGCGGGACAGCCGATGCCGACAGCGGTCACCGACCGCCTCGAGCGCCACGGTGACGACGTCGCAGGCGTGCGCGCCGAGGGCATGGCCATCGCCACCGAGTCGTCGCGCCGCCTGCTCGACGAGGGCGCCCCGGGCATCCACTTCATCACGATGAACCGCTCGTCGGCGACGCTCGAGGTCTTCGGCAACCTCTGACCCCCGCCGACGCCCTGCCTGCGGATCAGCCTGCGGTGGTGTCGTCCTGGCAACCTCCGACGCAGACTGTCCCGCACCTTGATGGAGTCGTCGTCTGCCCGGCTCCGACGCACACTGATCCGCAGCTTGATCGAGTCGGTCGACTGGCTGCGGATCAGTCTGCGTCTGGGACCGTCAGGTCGTGGCCGAGGGCGTGGCCGTGCTCTCCGGCGTCGTCGTGGACCCGCCCTGCTGGCCTTCCGCGCCGTCGGCGTCGCGGTCCCCGCTGCGGCTGCCTGGTCCACCCGAGCCACCAGGCCGACCTGATCCGCCGGGTCCGCCCTCCTGGACGGCCGTCACGGTGAAGCTCGCGTCGACCTGGACCGTGACGTGGGTGCCGTCGGCGCGCACCATGTGCGCCTCGTAGACGCCGTCCGAGTCGGTCTCGACGCGCTCGATCGTCGCGGTCGGCTCCTTGGCCTTGGCGGCAGCGGTCACCTTGGCAGCGATGTCGCCCGTGAGCAGCTTCTCGTCGGAGCGCGTCGGCCTGCTCGGGTCGGTGTTGCCGTTGCCCTTCAGGTCCGGGCCGCCGCCCGCGCCCTCGCCGAGCTGCCCGTATGTGCCGCCGGTCCCGGAGCTCGTGCTGCCGGTGCTGCCCGTCTCGTCCGCGCTGGCGAGCGCGGCCCCGCCGAGCGCCAGCGCTGATGCAGCCAGGATGCCGGCGCCTGCCAGCGCGATGGTCTTGTTCCTCATGCGTTCCCCTCCTTCGATGGACTGGCCTCGTGCCAGCTGTGTCCACCGTCGGGACGGGCCCTGTGGTCACGCTCTCGTGCGCGTGGGGAAGTCCTGTGAGGTGGGCGCCGACCTGTGATCGACGCCTGGGTGGGCCACCCGGAAGGAGGGTCAGGTCTCCTGGTCGAAGGGTCGCTCGAGCCGTTCTTCGGCATGGGCCGGCGACGACGGTTGAGGTGCCACCGGCCCGGTTCGCCGCTGGCGCTCGGACGGCACGGCGATGCCCCTGCGTTCGCCCCACGCGTCGTAGCGACGCTTGTAGCGGCGGATGCGACTGGCCAGCTTGTAGACGAGGAAGGCGCCGAGCACGAGGAGGAGCAGGGCGATGGTCGCTGCCCACCACGGGTGCGCGATGGCGAGGGCGGTGACACCGGTGACCGTGACGTCCTCGGTGGTGCTGACGAGGACGTTGCTCGCCGGCTCGGGGGAGGTGTTGACGGCCGCGCGCAGACCGGCCTTGATGCCGTGCGAGATGAGAGCCGTCACCCCGCCCGTGGCCGCGCCGATGGCAGCGTCGAGGCTCGCCGTGTCGTGGCCGATGAGGTAGCCGATCGTCGCGCCGACCGCTGGTCTGACGATCGTGTGCACCGAGTCCCAGACGGAGTCGACGTAGGGGATCTTGTCGGCGAGCATCTCGACCACGAAGAGGATGCCGGCGGCGATGAGCACGTCGGTGCGGGCCAGCGCGTTGGGTATCTGGCTGAGGCCCCAGATCTTGTCGGCGAGTCCGAGGACGAGCACGACGGCGTATGCGTTGATGCCGCTGCCCCACCCGGTGGTGAAGGCCATGGGGATGAGTTCGGCGCCCACGACACTCCTTCGGTCGTGCGCCGGTCGCGAGGTGCGCCGGTGCGTCTGGTGCCCTGCCGGTCGGCCGAGCCCAGTCCAACGCCCTTGACGCTCCCGTATTCCCGCTGGCGGCGCAACGCGGCGCGCTGCCGTCGGCTGCGCCGAGTCCCCGGCGGTCGGCGGAGCCGGAAGGCAAGGGGTGTGCAGGGGAGTGACGAGCAGCGGAACGGGCCCGATCCGTGAGCGGACAGGGCCCCTGCACCCCTCCGTTCGCGGACCGAACCCGCAGCCAGACTCTGCCGGTGGCCGCCTCGGCCTGACCTGAGCACGGATACTCAGATGGGTGCGGAGCGGGACCGAACGGGCGGGTCCCTGGGAGCCCCGCGACGAGGCCTTCGGCGAGGGTTTCGGCGGGAGGGCGTCGCGCCGTGGACCTTCTTGACAGCCTGTCGGCGGCAGGGTTTAGGCTGCGAGTATCGAACAGGTGTTCGAACGCTGGCTCCCTGAGTGAGGTGCTCGGGGGACGAGGTTCGAGCCGGTCTTCGAGTCAGTCAGGTTGTCAGTTCAAGTCGTCGGTTGGTGTCGGACCGCTCGTGTGGGGCGCGGGTGGTCCGGGTCGGGATGTCGACCTCGACGTGTCCGAAGGAGACGTGTCGTGGTGCGCAGGTTCAGTGACTCCGTGCAGGTGAGGGTACGGCAGCAGCAGGAGCGGCCAGAGGTGGCCCGGACGAGGGGTTCGGCTCCCAGGACCGGCTCGGCCCGCAGGTCGGGTGGTTCGGTCGGTAGGCCGACGAGCCCGGCCGTGGGGCCCGGGCCCTCCGGACCTCTCGGGTGCCTCGAGGGTGGATCCCTCGAGTCACCACCGGAGGCGTTCATCTGGCGCGGTCGTCTCTACGTCGTGCGTGGCGTCCTCGCCCAGTGGCGCGAGCGGCGGGCCTGGTGGCACGACGCGCTGGAGGCCGACGAGGCGCAGGTGCGTCCCGGCGAGACGCTCGTCGCCGCGGCGAGCGAGCAGCACGTCTGGCGCGTCGAGGCGAGTCCGGGCTGGTCGTTCCCGCCCGGTGTCTACGACCTCGCCCACGACGAGTCCCCGCGTGGCGACCAGTGGTCGCTCGTCCGGGTCGTCGACTGACCGCAGCCCTCCGTCCGGAGAAGAGGAGACCACCGTGACCGCCGCCCACCTGCCCCGTCCACCCATCTCGGTCGCTGTGCTCGACCTGCTCGAGCGGGCCCGCGCGACGCTCGAGTCAGCCTGTCGCACGAGCGATGCCTCGGAGCGCTACCGCGACGCCCACCTCGGTGCCCTGCGCGCCGCCGCTGCCATCGTCGCGGCTCGCACCGTCCCGACCCCACGAGCACGCCCGCGCAGCGTCTGGCAGGTGCTGCCCGGCATCGCGCCCGAGCTGGGGGAGTGGGCCGCCTTCTTCGCGGCCTGCTCGGCCCACCGGTCGGTCATCGACCGCGGCGGTCACATCCGTGCGCGCGAGTCCGACGACCTGCTGCGCCAGGCCGAGATGTTCCTCGAGATCGTCCTGGACCTCCTCGGTGTCCCGCTGACCGTCCCGCTGCCGCAGTCGATCACCCCCGTCTCGAGGAGCCGGGCGAGCGGGGCGTGATGAGCGGCATGACCACCACCATCACCGACACGGCCGGTAGCGCCGAGAGCTTCGTGCACCTGCACGTCGCGTCCGGCTACTCCATGCGCTACGGCACGGCCAAGCCGCACCAGCTCGTCGAGCGTGCCGCAGCGTTCGGGCAGCCCGCCCTCGCCCTGACCGATCGCGACGGGCTCTACGGCGCCGTGAAGTTCGTCCGTTCCTGCATGGAGCACGACGTCGCACCCGTCCTCGGGGTCGACCTCGCCCTCGGTCCCGAGCAGCCCGAGCGCCGGCACGGACGCCCCGTGCGCACGCCGGTGCGCGGCGGCGCCCTCGTGGACCCGCGGCTCCCACGCGTCACCGTGCTGGCCCGGGGCAGCAGCACCGGCCTCGCACCCGGCGCGGGGTGGGCGGCGCTCTGTCGCCTCGTCACCGCCACCCACCTGCGCGGCGAGCGCGGCAACCCCGTCACGACCGCGAGCCTCGTCGCCGAGCACGCGCGCCTGCTGCCCACCTCGCCCGTCGCGGGGGACGACCGGCCTGACGGACGAGGTGGACGGCATACGCCGTCGGTGGCGGACGACGGGCCCTCCCGGCTCGTCGTGCTGCTCGGACCCGACTCCGATGTCGGCCGCGCGGTGCTCACCAAGCGACGCGACCACGCCCGGGCGGCGCTCGAGCGCTGGATCGCGCTGATGCCGCGCGGCGCCGTCGTCGTCGAGGTCGTGTGCCACGGCGGACCCGAGCACCAGCCCGGCAGCCTCGGGCAGGCCGGGCGCATGCTCGCGCTCGCCCGCGAGGTCGGCGTGCCGAGCGTCATCACCGCCGCGGTGCGCCACACCGACCCGCAGGATGCTGCCATCGTCGACGTCCTCGACGCCGCCCGCCGGCTCGTCGCGCTCGACGCTCGCCACCTCGACCGCGTCACGACGGCGGGACACCTCTCGCCGACGCCCCTCATGCACGCGCTCGCCCTCGACGTCGTGCAGGTCTCGGGGCCGGGGCTCGTCGGCGGCGGGTCACTGGCCCGTGAGCAGGCACGCGAGCTGCTCGCCCGCACGACGGCGCTCGCCGCCGAGTGCGTCCAGGACCCGCGCGCCGACCTCGGCATCGGCTCGGTGCACCTGCCCGAGCCAGGCGTCCTGGGCATCCGGCCCGGCACCAACCCGCACCGCGTCCTGGCGCGCCGGTGCCGCGAGTCGATCGCGACCCGCTTCCCAGGCCGCACCGAGAGCGAGCTCCGCGCCGTCAGCGACCGGCTCGAGGACGAGCTCGGCGTCATCGAGACCCTCGGCTACGCGACGTACTTCCTCACCGTCGCCCAGGTCTGCGACCTCATCCGCGAGATGGGGGTGCGGGTCGCGGCCCGCGGGTCCGGGGCGGGGTCGCTCGTCAACTACCTGCTCGGCATCTCCGGCGTCGACCCGATGCGACACGGGCTGCTCATGGAGCGCTTCTGCTCGCCGCTGCGCGCCGAGCTGCCCGACATCGACATCGACGTCGAGTCGGCCCGGCGCACCGAGATCTACGAGCGCATCCTCGACCACTTCGGTGGCGACCGCGTCACATGCGTCTCGATGATGGACACCTATCGGGTGCGCCACGCGATCCGTGACGCCGGAGCCGCCCTCGGTCTGCCTCCGCCCGAGGTCGACGCCATGGCCAAGGCCTTCCCGCACATCGCCGCCCGCAACGTGCGCAACGCCCTGGCCGAGCTGCCCGAGCTCCGGGCGAGCGGCCTCGACGTGCCGCGCCTGCAGCTGATGTTCGACATCGTCGAGCGCCTCGACGGGCTGCCCCGGCACATCGCGCTGCACCCGTGCGGGGTGGTGCTGTCCGACTCCGTCCTGCTCGACCGCACGCCGGTCGAGGCGAGCTGGCTCGGCTTCCCGATGAGCCAGTTCGACAAGGACGACGTCGAGGAGATGGGCCTCCTCAAGCTCGACGTCCTCGGCATTCGGATGCAGTCGGCGATGGCCCACGCGGTCGTCGAGGTCGAGCGCGTCGACGGCGACCACATCGACCTCGACGACGAGTCTCAGGTGCCCTTCGACGACGAGCCGACCTTCGAGCTCGTCCGCTCGACGAAGACCCTCGGCTGCTTCCAGATCGAGAGCCCCGGCCAGCGTGAGCTCATCGGCAAGTTCGGGCCGCGCACCTTCGACGACCTCATCATCGACATCTCGCTCTTCCGCCCCGGGCCGGTCAAGAGCGACATGATCATCCCGTTCCTCAACGCGCGGCAGGGGTGGAAGGACCCGTCCTACCTCCACCCGACGCTCGTCCCCGCCCTCGAGGAGACCGAGGGTGTCGTCGTCTTCCACGAGCAGGTGCTCATGATCGTCGCCGAGACGACCGGCGTGACCCTGGCGCAGGCCGACGAGGTGCGTCGCGCGCTCGGCACGCCCGACGGGCAGAAGCGGATCGAGGCGTGGTGGCGACCAGCGGCCCGGGACCGCGGCTACGCCCCCGACGTCGCCGACCGGATCTGGGAGGTGCTCAAGGCCTTCGCGTCGTTCGGCTTCTGCAAGGCCCACGCCGCTGCGTTCGCGTTGCCGACCTACCAGTCGGCGTGGCTCAAGACGCACCACCCGGCTGCCTTCCTCGCCGGGGTGCTCACCCACGACCCCGGCATGTACCCCAAGCGCCTCATCCTCGATGACGCCCGCACCTTCGGCATCGCGATCCTCGGTCTCGACGTCAACGTCTCGACCGGCGCCTACCGCTTCGAACGCACCGAGGACGGCGGGGAGGCCATCCGGCTCTCGCTCGCCGACGTCCACGGCATCAGCGAGGCCGAGGTCGCACAGATCGTCGCCGGCCAGCCCTACTCCAGCCTCTCCGACTTCTGGCAGCGGGCCCACGTGTCACGGCCCGTCGCCGAGAAGCTCGTGCTCGCCGGAGGATTCGACTCGCTGCACGACATCGACCTCGGGGGTCCGTCACGTCTCGACGAGAGCGGGTCAGGAGTCGTCGGTCGTGCCAGGGGCGGCCTCGGTCGTCGTGGGCGGGTCACCCGGCGCGACCTGCTGCTCCACGTCGCCGAGCTCGACCGCTGGTCCTCCTCGCAGCGGTCGTCCCGTCGCCGGGTCTCGGCTGCGAGCCGGTCGTCGGGACCGGGCTCGTCACGAGGGCGGGTCACCTCCGTCTCGGCCACCGGCGACATCCGGGCCCTCGCGGCCGCCCAGTCGCAGGCCTCCGCAGGGGTGCCCGAGCAGATCGCGACCCAGCTGACGCTCGACCTCGGCGACACTCCACGCCTCTCCGCGACGAGCGGCCTGCCGGAGATGACCGGTCCGGAGCGCGTCCGGGCCGAGCTCGAGGTGCTCGGCCTCGATGCGAGCGGTCACGTCGTCGACTTCTACGGCCCGCTCCTCGACGCGCTCGGCGTGACCCGGTCGCGCGACCTGCTCTCCGGACGCAGCGGTCGCGAGGTCCTCGTCGCCGGCGTCAAGGTCGCCACCCAGACCCCGCCGATCCGCACCGGGCGCCGCGTCGTCTTCCTCACGCTCGACGACGCCACCGGTCCGGCCGACCTCACCTTCTTCGAGGACGTCCAGGGCCCGTATGCCGCCACCGTCTTCCACTCGTGGCTGCTGCTCTGCCGCGGGCTCGTGCGACGCACCGGTCCGCGCGGCGTCTCGATCCGGGCCACCGGCGCGTGGGAGCTCTCGGCACTGCAGGACGCGTGGACCTCCGGTGGCATCACCGCCGTCCGTGATGCGCTCGACGCCGCCGACCGGTCGGCGTGGGAGCGCGCCACCGCGCTCGCCGGACCCGACGGGGCGAGCGCCGGTGTCGGAGAAGGTCCGGGCGGGCGGCGGGTGCTCGTCCACGCCTCGGGTTTCAAGCAGTCGCCCTACGCCGACATCAAGCCGGCGGGCGAGGACGTCAAGGGACCACGCGGCACGAGCGGGCTCGTGCCCAGCGAGACCATGGGCGGCCCGCCACGCAAGCTGTGGCACGCGAGTCCGGGAAGCTCGGGGCACTAGGGTGAAGACGCACACGAACCACACGCGGCACCACGCGTACCACGTTCCCCGACGGAGGATCCCGTGCCCGACGAGCAGCGCCCCCAGCGACGCGGAGGCGTCCGGCCGTCGGCCGTCGTCTCGGCGGTGGGCCGCCTCGCCGACGAGTGCGCGCAGCGGCTCGGCCGACCGCTCGAGGTGCTCGACCTCGGAGGCGGCACCGGTGGCGTCGCCGTCCCGCTCGCCGAGGCCGGCCACCACGTCACCGTCGTCGACCCCAGTCCCGACGCCCTCGCGTCCCTGGGCCGCCGTGCCCGCGAGGCCGGCATCGTCGACCGCGTCACCGCCGTCCAGGGCGACGGCGACTCCCTCGACGCCGTACTCGACGGACGTCGCGTCGACCTCGCCTGCTGCCACGGCACGCTCGAGTTCGTCGACGACCCTGCCGCCACGCTCAACGCCATCGCGCAGGCGCTGGGGGACGGTGGTGTCCTCTCGCTGCTCGTCTCCGGCCGGCTGTCCGTCGTCTTCGCCAAGGCCATCGCAGGCGAGTTCGGGCAGGCCCGGACCGCACTCGTGGACCCGTCCGGTCGGTGGGGGAGCACCGACCCGCTGCCGCGCCGCTTCGACGTCGAGCAGCTCGAGGTGCTTCTCGCCGACGCCGGCTTCACCGACGTCCGGGTGCGCGGCACCAACATCCTCGGTCACCTCGTACCGGCCTCGCACATCGACTCCGAGGCCGACCGTGCTGCGCTGGCCGAGCTCGACGAGCTGCTCGTCACCGGTCCGGGACGCGAGTTCCTCCGAACCCTCGGCAATGCCCTCCACGTCGTCGCTCGTCGCGACTGACGCCGCCCTCGTGAGCGCGTCGACCCGTGGGGCGGGCCGACCATGAGCCGTCGCCAGTTCACCGCCCCCGTCCGGGGAGGCTCCGAGCCGCCCGACGACAGCGGCTGCACCGTCCTGCACGTCGACATGGACGCCTTCTACGCGTCCGCGTCGCTCATCTCGCGTCCCGAGCTGCGAGGGCGGCCCGTCATCATCGGCGGCGCGAGCGGGCGGTCCGTCGTGCTCTCGGCGACCTACGAGGCGCGGGCCTTCGGCGTCACCTCGGCCATGCCGATGGCGAGGGCGCAGCGCCTGTGCCCGCAGGCGGTCATCATCGAGCCCGACCACCGCCGCTACGCCGCCATCTCCGAGGCCGTCATGGCGACCTTCGCGACGATCACCGACAGCGTCGAGCCGCTCTCGCTAGACGAGGCGTTCCTCGACGTCTCCGGGGCCGTGCGCCGCCTGGGCAGGCCGACGCAGATCGCCGAGCAGCTGCGCGACACCATCGCCGACGAGCAGGGCATCACCTGCTCGGTGGGGGTGGCCTCGACGAAGTTCGTCGCCAAGCTCGCCTCCAACCTCGCCAAACCCGACGGGCTCATCGTCGTCCCGCGCGAGGAGGTCGTCTCGTTCCTGCACCAGCTGCCCGTCGGCGCGATCTGGGGCGTCGGCGACAAGACCGAGGAGCACCTGCACCGCCTCGGGCTGCGCACCGTCGCCGACCTCGCCCACACGCCGGTCGAGACCCTGCAGCGGGCTCTCGGCGACGTGGCCGGCCGGAGCCTGCACGACCTCGCATGGGGTCGCGACCCCCGGTCCGTCGTGCCGGAGCGGCGCGAGAAGTCGATCGGAGCCGACGAGACCTTCGCGCACGACATCGACGACCCTGTCCGCATCCACCGCGAGCTGCTGCGCCTGGCCGACCGCACCGCCGCCCGGGCCCGGTCCGCCGGGATGACGGGACGCACCGTGTCGATCAAGGTCCGTTTCGCGGACTTCACGACGATCACCCGGGCCAAGACCCTGCGTCACCACACCGACGTCTCCCGCGACATCTTCGCGACCGCCCGCGAGCTCTACGACCGCCTCGGCCTCCAGCGGGCTCGGATCAGGCTCGTCGGGGTACGTCTGGAGGGACTGGTGCCCTCGGCGGTGGCTCCCATCCAGGCCACCCTCGACGAGCCAGAACACGGGTGGCGTGAGGCCGACCGGGCGGTCGACCGGGCGAGTGCGCGCTTCGGTGCGGGATCGGTGCGCCCGGCATCACTCATGCCCGACCGGACCTCGGGTTCCCAACGCGAGCGGCGCGACTTATCCTGAGGGAAACAAGTCCGCGTCGGCCGTTTCCGACATACGATTCGGGCACAGTCGATTTCGCACCATGGAGGTGCCAGGTGGCACTCTCGGAACACGAGGAAGCACTCCTCCAGCAGATGGAGGAAGCCCTCTACGCCGAAGACCCTCGATTCGCCTCGCGTATCGAGAAGACGAAGTCGCGCGGTCTCGGTCGTGGGCGCCTGGTCATCGGTGTGGTGGCCGCGGTCATCGGCCTCGCCCTGGTGGTCTTCTCGGCCATGAGCAGCAGCATCTGGCTCGGTGCCGTCGGCTTCGCGATCATGGTGGCCGGCATCGTCTACGCGATCACCCCGTCGAAGACGAAGCTCGCAGCCGTGGCCAGCGACGGCACCCCCAAACCCCGGCAGGGCAAGGCAAAGGCCGCCACCGCCAAGCAGGGCACTTTCATGGAGCGCCTCGAGGAACGCTGGGAGAAGCGCCGCCGCGACCAGTGGTGACCGCCGCCGACCCGGCCCGGCACACCTACGGAGAAGGACCCAGACGCACGCGTCGGGTCCTTCTCCGTGTCACGGTGCGTACGGGGGTCGAGAAGGCGCGGTCCGGGGTCCGGGGGGTGGGCCCTGCTAGGGGCGGGTGGCGTAGACGCCGACTGCCCACGTGGCGATGATCGCGAACGCCGTCGCGAGCTCGATGCCCGTGCTGAGGAGGACCGCCCGGATGGCCTGCGTCGTCGCGCGCCAGGCCGCGGCGTGCGAGCCGCGCTTGATCCGTTCGAGGACGTAGATCGCCAGGACGAAGCCGAGCGGCGCGCCCACGACTGGCACGACGAAGAAGCCCACCACCGCGACGGCCAGGGCCACCGCGACGATGATGCCGTCGACCCCTGCGGTCTTCATCCGACGCCCGGGGACGAGGTACTGCGCGACCAGGCCCACGGCATACAGCACCGTCGCGATACCGAAGACGAGCCAACCCGGCCCGTCCTGACGCTCGAACGCCCACACGAGCGTCGCACCCCAGACCACGAACAGCCCCGGAAGCACCGGGACGACGATGCCGACGGTACCCACGAGCATCGCGAGCAGGACGAGGACGTTCGTCGCGGTGATCACGGGGCAGCCGTCGGCGGCGTTCGGATCAGGATGGGGTCAGGAAGGGCCGGGTCGAAGATCGCCTCTGGACTCAGCGTTCGTCCACGGGAGCGGATCCCGGGATCTCGGTGAGTCGTTCCGTCTCGTCGCGGATGTCGAGAGCCTTGTCCTTCAGCGCCGGGAGGTGCTCCCGACCGTGGTGCGCGCAGAAGAGCAGCTCTCCGCCGGAAACGAGGCGGGCGCGGATGTAGGCCTGAGCCCCACATCGGTCGCAGCGGTCAGCAGCAGTCAGTTCGGGTGCCAGTGCTGTCGTCATCGTATTTCGCCTCTTTCCTCCCTCGAGGGTCCCCCGGAGGGAAACCCTTCCATGTGTCTACGACGCCTGATCGGTCCATCCGGTGGACCTCTCGCGCATCGCGGACGTTCCAACAGTGAATCACGTCGAAACCTTCCCGATGGCGAGGCTCGGTGATTGAGACACCCAGCGCGTCGACATCGTTACGTGTCAGTGATTCGCCGCGCCCCGCAGATACGGATTGCCAGCGTGCTCAGGGCGATGCGCCCGAGGCTGCCGGCGAGCCTGCAGCAAGGGTCCGTGAGGTCCGTCACGCGGGGCCCAGCGAGCCTGCCGGGAGCCGTCGGTGCGGGTGACTAGGCTTCCCCTGCCAGCCCTCCACAGCCCGACCGCTGGCCGCACACCTACCGAAAGAGACCGACACACCGTGGCCTCCGCCTCACGACCCGCCCCCTCCGGCAACGGCGACTACACCGCGCGTCACCTCCAGGTCCTCGAGGGCCTCGAGGCCGTGCGCAAGCGTCCCGGCATGTACATCGGCTCGACCGACCAGCGCGGCCTCATGCACTGCCTCTGGGAGATCATCGACAACGCGGTCGACGAGGCCCTGGCCGGCGTGTGCACCGCCATCGAGGTCATCCTCGGCAGCGACGGGTCCATCGAGGTCCGTGACAACGGTCGCGGCATCCCCGTCGACATCGAGCCCCGCACCGGTCTCTCGGGTGTCGAGGTCGTCTTCACCAAGCTGCACGCGGGCGGCAAGTTCGGCGGTGCGTCGTATGCCGCCACCGGTGGCCTCCACGGCGTCGGCGCCTCCGTCGTCAACGCCCTGTCCGCGCGGCTCGACGTCGCGGTCGACCGCGGCGGCAAGACGTACGGCATGAGCTTCCGCCGCGGCGAGCCCGGCACGTTCGGCGACCGCACGCCGGTGCACTCGCCCGACTCCGAGTTCACGCCCTACGAGAAGAAGAGCGCGCTGCCCGTCGTCGGCAAGGCCAAGCGAGGAGTCACCGGCTCCCGCGTGCGCTTCTGGCCCGACCGGCAGATCTTCCTCAAGGACGCCGAGCTGGACTACGACGCCATCCTCGGTCGGGCCAGGCAGACCTCGTTCCTCGTGCCCGGTCTGCGCCTGTCCATCCGCGACGAGCGGCGCCTCAAGGGCACCCCCGGCGAGGAGGGCCCCATCGAGGAGGTCTTCCAGCACCACGGCGGCATCACCGACTTCGTCGAGTTCCTCGCACCGGACACCCCGATCACCGACGTGTGGCGTCTCGAGGGTTCCGGCAGCTTCACCGAGACGGTCCCGGTCCTCGACGTCAACGGCCACATGACCCCGACCGAGCTCGAGCGCGAGTGCGCCGTCGAGGTCGCGCTGCGCTGGGGCCAGGGCTATGACACCAAGGTCCAGTCCTTCGTCAACATCATCACGACGCCCAAGGGCGGCACCCACGTCGCCGGCTTCGAGCAGTCCATCGTCAAGGTGTTCCGCAAGCAGCTGGAGCTCAACGCCCGGCGGCTCAAGGTCGGCAACGACAAGCCCGAGAAGGACGACATCCTCGCGGGCATGACCGCCGTCGTCACGGTGCGTCTGGCCGAGCCGCAGTTCGAGGGCCAGACCAAGGAGGTGCTCGGCACCAACGCCGTGCGCGCCATCGTGGCCAAGGTCGTCGAGAAGGAGCTGACCGACCGGCTCACCTCGAGCAAGCGCGGCGACAAGGCGCAGGCGGCGCTGCTGCTCGAGAAGGTCGTCTCCGAGATGAAGTCGCGGATCAGCGCCCGGCTGCACAAGGAGACCCAGCGCCGCAAGAACGCCCTCGAGAGCTCGACCCTGCCGTCAAAGCTCCGGGACTGTCGTACCACCGACGTCGAGCGCTCCGAGCTGTTCATCGTCGAGGGCGACTCGGCCATGGGCACCGCGAAGGAAGCCCGAAACTCCGAGTTCCAGGCGCTCCTGCCGATCCGCGGCAAGATCCTCAACGTCCAGAAGGCGTCGGTCTCCGACATGCTCAAGAACGCCGAGTGCGCCTCGATCATCCAGGTGATCGGTGCGGGCTCGGGCCGCAGCTTCGACCTGCCGGCGGCCCGCTACGGCAAGGTCATCATCATGACCGACGCCGACGTCGACGGCGCCCACATCCGCACCCTGCTGCTGACGCTCTTCTTCCGGTACATGCGTCCCCTCGTCGACGCCGGTCGCGTCTACGCGGCCATGCCGCCGCTGCACCGGCTCGAGGTCATCAACGCCGGGGCGAAGAAGAACGAGCTGATCTACACCTTCAACGAGCCCGAGATGCGCCGCACGCTGGCGCGCCTGGAGAAGACGGGCAAGAAGATCAAGCAGCCGATGCAGCGTTACAAGGGACTCGGCGAGATGGACGCCGACCAGCTCGCCGACACGACGATGGACCCGCGCCATCGCACGCTACGCAAGGTGACGATGCGTGACCTCGAGGCCGCCGAGCGCGTCTTCGAGCTGCTGATGGGCAACGAGGTGGCACCGCGCAAGGACTTCATCATCGAGTCCGCGGCCGAGGTCGATCGCCAGCGCATCGACGCCTGACGCAACGGTTGCAGGCCTCCGGAGTGTCTGCGGTGTGACGGGACCACCGGCGCGGCACAGCAAGCCGTGCTTACGATGTGTCCCTGCCGGCGCGACTCCCTCCGCCGGTACGCCTCGAGAAGGGGAGTCGATGGTGGGCAACGTCAATGCCGAGGAGTCGGTCGCCGACGAGCAGTCCGGCACGCGTGGGGGCCCGGGCGTGCAGCCGGACCTGTTCCCGCCGGCCCAGCCGGCTGAGGTCGACGGCGAGACCTTCACGGTGGCCCTCCCCGGCGCCACGGCGGGCCCAACCGCCACTGCCAGCGGCCCAGCCGCCCCGGCCGGCCCCGCGGACCCAGCCGCCTCCGGTGCTCCTGTTGATGCCCCGCGCTTCGGGGACGGCGCGAACGTGGTGGAGGAGGCCGCGGTCCCGGACGAGCCGGATCAACTCTCGGGCTCGCCCGCCGCCCCGGACGACGACGTGGCCGTCGCCGGCATCGACACCGCGCCCGACCGCACGACGCCCGCTCCGGCGCGCTACCTCAGCCCCGACGAGCTGCACTGGGCCGGCGAGACCGTCGAAGCCATCTCGACCGCCTTCGCCTCGAAGGTCGTCGGCCAGGCGCGCCTGCAGGAGACCCTCCTCATCGCACTGCTCACGGGCGGCCACGTGCTCCTCGAGAGCGTCCCCGGTCTCGCCAAGACGACCGCAGCCCAGACGATCGCGCAGGCCGTCGGCGGCCGGTTCCACCGCATCCAGTGCACACCCGACCTGCTGCCTAGCGACATCGTCGGCACGCAGGTCTATAACCAGCACTCCGGCACGTTCGAGACCCAGCTCGGCCCCGTCCACGCCAACTTCGTGCTGCTCGACGAGATCAACCGCAGCAGCGCCAAGACGCAGTCGGCCATGCTGGAGGCGATGCAGGAGCGGCAGACCTCGATCGGCGACAAGAGCTATCCACTGCCGGACCCGTTCCTCGTGCTGGCGACCCAGAACCCCATCGAGCAGGAGGGCACCTACCCGCTGCCCGAGGCGCAGATGGACCGTTTCATGCTCAAGGACGTCCTCGACTACCCCTCGCCGGCGGAGGAGGCGGAGGTGCTGCGACGCATCGACTCTGGCATCTTCGTCACGGCCTCCGAGCCGGTCGTGTCGGTCGCGGACGTCAAGCGTCTCCAGGCGCTGGTGGGCCGGGTCTACATCGACCCCGCCATCGTCAACTACATCGTCGGCATCGGCTACGTCACGCGTCACCCGCGCGACTACATCGAGCCGCGCCTCGCCGGCTACGTCGACTTCGGTGCGAGCCCGCGGGCGAGCATCGCGTTCACGAGCGCAGCCCGCGCGCGCGCTCTCATCGACGGGCGCAACCACGTCGTCCCCGACGACGTCAAGGCACTGACGCACCGGGTGCTGCGGCACCGCGTGACGCTCGGGTTCGAGGCCGCCGCCGACGAGGTGGCCGTCGAGAGCATCATCGACGCGATGGTCAACGGGATCCGCACGCCCTGACCGGGCGCCAGGCGAGGGACGCGACATGACGACGACGCTGCTGACGAAGGTGAAGAGCAAGCTCTTCGTCCACGCGCGCCGCAAGTCACGCAACCTGCTCGAGGGGGAGTACGCCTCCGTGTTCCACGGCCGCAGCCTCGACTACGACGACCTGCGCGACTACGTGCCGGGCGACGAGGTGCGCGACATCGACTGGCGGGCCACTGCGCGGCACCAGGCGCCGCTCGTCAAGCGCTACGTCGCGACCCGCAAGCAGAACCTCATGCTCGTCGTCGACACCGGCCGCGGGATGGCGGCCACGACCCGCAGCGGCGAGCCGAAGAAGTCGGTCGCCATCGCCGCAGCCGGACTCGTGGGCTACCTCGCGCAGCGTCACGGTGACCTCATCGGGCTCGTGCGCGGCACGGCCGACTCGACCGTGGCGCACGACCTCCGCGGCTCCGAGGCCCACCTCGAGCTGCTCCTGCGCGCCGTCGACACCTCGACCGTCCTCGACGGCGGCCAGAGCAACCTCGCGACGCAGCTGCGCTGGATCGTGCGCAACGTCCGCCGCCGCCTGGTGCTGCTCGTCGTCGCCGACGACAAGGAGCTCGACCCGGCGCTCGACGAGCTGTTGCGCCGCCTCCACGTGCAGCACGAGATCCTCTGGATCACGGTCGAGGACGCCGACCCGACGGTCATCGACGGCGACCGCACGGCATACGACGTCGCCGACACGTACACCCTGCCGACGCTCGTGCGGCTCGACCCGCGGGTGCGCGCGGCGTATGCCGCGTCGGTCGCCGAGCGCGTACGGCGCACCAGCGAGCTGCTCGACCGGCGCGGGATCAACCACGCGCGGCTGGGGTCGTCCGACGAGGTCGTCGCCACGATCTTCGCCCTGCTCGAGAGGCAGCGTCGTGCACGCCGCTGACGCTCCGCCGCCGGGCTTCTACGCCCCCGACCCGTATGCCACGAAGTGGCTCTGGATCGGCGTCGCTGTCCTCGTGCTGGTCGCCGCCTGGTACGCCTGGGTGTGGTGGTCGACGCGCGAGAGGACGGTCGTCGTGCCGCCGCGGATCGCGCCGGACCGGCTGACGCGGTTGCGAGCCGACTACACGAGGCAGATCGACCTGGTCCTCGACCGCGCCGCTGCCGGCGAGATCAGCCAGCGCCGGGCGCACCAGCAGCTCAGTGTCCTCGTGCGTCACTTCGTCCAGGAGGTGTCGGGGATCCACGCGCCCACCATGACGCTCACGGAGCTCAACGCGAAGGGCTCCCGGCTGACACCGGTCTCGGAGGTCGTGGGGACGCTCTACCCGGGTGAGTTCGGCCCGCGCGAGACCGCGACGCTCGTCGGCGCAGGCACCGTCGCCAAGCAGGTGGTGGCCCGATGGAGCTGAACGGTCTGGACCTCAAGTGGCCGGGCGTGCTCGGTCTGGGAACGCTGCTCGGGATACTGCTGGCGTATGCCGTCTACCGCCACATGTCGCGGCGCCAGGCCCGCGCGGCGGCAGCGGTCGCCAACTCGAGCGCCCTGACCGAGCTGCCGGAGTACCGCCGGGCGCTGCGCCTGCACCGCATCCGGATGGCCGTGCTCGCAGCGAGCGCCGTGCTCCTCGGTGGTGCGGCCCTGGTCGGCGCGGCCCGGCCGCTGGACACCACCATCGACAAGCCGCAGACCCGCAGCCGCGACATCATGCTGTGTCTCGACATCTCCGGCTCGATGGCCGCCTACGACGCCACGCTCGTGTCGACGTTCAAGACGCTCGTCACGAGCTTCGAGGGCGAGCGCATCGGGCTCGTCATCTTCAACTCCTCGGCCGCCACGGTCTTCCCGTTGACCGACGACTACGACTTCATCAACGACGAGCTCGACTCGGCCAGCCGGGCGCTGACCGGCGACCCGGAGTACGACTCCTTCTTCGCCGGCACCTTCAACGGCCGCGGCACCTCGCTCATCGGCGACGGTCTCGCAACGTGTGCCTCGAGCTTCGACAAGGTGGACCTCCAGCGTGCGCGCTCGGTGGTCTTCGCCACCGACAACCACCTCGCCGGACGGCCGATCATCGACGTGGACGAGGCCGGCGAGCTGGCCAAGGCCAAGGGCGTGCGGGTCTACGGGCTCAACCCCGAGGAGGACGGCGCCGACGACGAGGCGATGGAGATGCGCGACATCGTCACCGGCACCGGCGGCCGGTACTTCGCGATGAACGACCAGGCGGCCATCAAGGGCATCGTCGACGCGGTGCAGCTGCAGGAGGCGACGCTCATCGACGCGGCGTCCCGCTCGCTCTACTCGGACAACCCGACCCTGCCGATCGCCCTCGCCGGGATCGGCCTCGTCGGGGTCATCGGTGCCAGTCGGAGGTGGGCATCGTGACCTTGCTGCCCGTCGTGCCGTGGCCCGTGCTGCTCGTCCTCGCCGTCGGGGCGCTCGCCGCCGTCTGGTGGAACCCCTCGTCCCGCTCGGTGCCGGGGGAGTCGCGCGCCACGCACTGGCGCCTCACGGCCGCGGTCGTGCTGCTCGGGATCGCCGCGCTGCGCCCCGCCGTCCCGGGCGAGCAGGTCGACACGACGGCGGCCAACCTCAACGTCTACTTCGTCGTCGACACGACGAGCAGCATCATCGCCGAGGACTACGGCGACGAGCGGCCGCGCATCGAGGGCGTCTCGTCGGACATCTCGGCCATCGCGGCCGCCCTGCCGGGGGCCCGGTACTCCGTCGTGACCTTCGACCAGCAGGCCCGCGTACGCCTGCCGCTGACGACGGACACGACGGCGCTCGACGCGGCGGTCGAGACGCTGCTGCCCGAGTCCTACGAGGTCTCGCGGGGAACATCGGTGAGCGAGGCCGGCGACCGGCTCGGGAAGCTGCTCCAGCAGGCCGCAGCGCGCACACCGGAACGTGGACGGGTCGTCTTCTACCTCGGCGACGGCGAGCAGACCGCCCAGGAACCTCCCGCGCCGTTCGAGATCGACAAGCGGCTCATCAACGGTGGGGCGGTGCTGGGCTACGGCACCACCGAGGGCGGTCGGATGAAGGCCACCCGGTCACGCTTCGACACGACCCGTGACTACATCAAGGATCCCGCCACCGGTGAGGACGCCCGCTCGGTCGTCAGCGAGGACACGTTGCAGGCGATCGGCGACCAGCTCGGTCTCTCCTACGTCCACCGTCTGGCAGGTGACGGCATCGGCCCGGCCGTCGACGGCATCGACCTCGAGCGCTTCGGCACGAGTGAGGAGATCGAGAAGCAGAAGGTCATCGCCCGCCGTGAGCTCTACTGGCCGCTGCTCCTCGGCGTGGCCGGCATCGCTGCGTGGGAGGTGGGCGCCGGCATCACGGCGCTCGTCCAGACGCGCCGCCGGAGGGAGACCCGCCCATGACACTCCTCGACGACCGTCCGGCGCGGGCGGCCAGCACCCCCGAAGCCGGCGTAAGCGGTCGGCTCGGACTCCGCCGACGTCCGAGGCGGCCACTCCCGCCGCACCTGCGCCGGCGACGTCGGCGGCTCCTGCTCGGGTCAGCCCCTGTCGTCGTCCTGGTCCTGCTCGTGGCAGCCAGGCTGCTCTCGCTCAACCTCGTGCACGCACAGACGCTCGCCGCCTACGAGGCCGGCGACAAACCCACAACCCTGACGTGGGGCGAGCGGCAGGGCTGGGTCAACGTCGTCGAGCAGTTCCGGTCACCGTTCGCCATCGGCGACGCGCACGTCCTCTCGGGCCACTTCGAGCTGGCCCGTCCGTGGTTCGAGCAGGCGTTCGAGCAGGTTCCCAAGGGCGGGATCGACGACTGCAAGGTGCGCGTCAACCTCGGCCTGACGTACGAGGCCCTCGGCGACGCGGCCAAGGCGCGGGAGCGCACCGACGAGTGGAAGCAGTACTACGACAAGGGCATCACGATCACGAAGGAGCGCCCGCCGCTCTGCGAGGCGCCTGAGGGAGGTCAGACCGGCGAGCAGCTCCAGCAGGCGCAGCAGCGGATGGAGGAGAAGAACTCCGACACGCCCCCGCAGGACCAGCAGCCGCCGGACGACCCCCAGCCGCAGCCGGGCCCGAACCAGCCCACCGATCCCACGCCCGACCCGGGCAACACTCCCAGCCAGGAGGAGCAGGACTACCTCCAGGAGCAGCAGCGCCAGAACACCATCGAGCGCAACCAGCAACAACAGGGCTCGGACGACACGGTGCCCGGTGACGGCTCGCAGGGCGTCCCCAAGCCGTGGTGAGCGGCCGGCGCGGTCCGCTGGTCTAGAACCACGCCTCGAGGATCGTCGCCCGGTGCTCGAGAACCTCGATCGCCTTCTTGCCACAGGACTCGGGGCGGGTGCGACCGACGGGCTCGCGGGTCACGCGCACCCGCCAGCGTCGACCGTCGGCATGGGTGACGATGACGTCCCAGCCCCCGTCGACCTCCGTCGGGTCATCGGCCCAGAGAGCGGCCAGCCGGGTCTCGCCGGTCTCGGCGCGCACGTGGGACTCGGCGCTCTGCGAGGGTCCGGGAACGCCGGACCGTCCCCGGTCGTGCAGCGGACCGAGCAGCTCGGCCGGAAGGTGCCCGCTCTCGCTGGCGCCCAGCAGCGCGGCCGACGCGTGGTCGTCGAGCCGTGCGAAGGTCTGGCCCCAGGGCAGCAGGACGGCGGTCGGCGCGAATCGGTGGCCGCCCGTGTGCGAGACCTCCCACGCACGCCCCGGCGCGACCCGAGCGGCGTGCGCGGCGAGTGGGCGGCCCCGGACGGCGCAGCAGACGTCGCGACGACCGTTCGTGCACACGAGCAACGTGGGGTCGCCGGGTCGTGACCCGAGCAGCGAGGCCTGCACGGGGGCGCGGCTGCCGCGTGCGAGGGCGGCCCAGTCGAGGCCGAGCAGGTCGCCGACCTGGTCGACCTCTGCCGTGAGCAACCAAGCGTCCTCGGGGCGCGCCCCGGCGTGGGCCAGCAGGACGTGGCGCGGGCCGTCGTGGGCCGGGTGGCCGCCGGGGCGCCGGACGAGCATGAAGCGGCCGCCCGCCCGGCTCGTGCGGGCGTCCAGCTCGGCTCCGAGCTCACGGTCCAGGTGCGACTCCCGGGCGGCGTCGCGCCCCCAGGGTCCGGGCTGCTCGACGATGACGAAGAAGCGGGCGGTCGCGGCCGTGCCGTAGGCGCTCGTGCCGTCGTGGTCCCACTGAGCCGAGCAGGCGTCGGGGGCCGGCGTGCCGTAGCCGGTGGTCGCCGGGTGCTCGTCGTGCTCCGGCTCGTCGCCGCCCGCCGCCTCGGGGCTCTCCGAGGTGGCCGCGCCGGTGGTGCCGGCAGTGCCGGCGGTGACCGGCCGTGTCGTGTCAGGGGCACCACGATCGCCGTCCGGGTCGGCACCCTCGGCGGAGGCGGTCCCGGACAGGGCGTCGACGAGGGACGTCACCGTCGCCGCCGCTGCGGCGCCGGCCGCTGCTGCGGCGCGGCGGGCGGCCTGGGCGCCCGAGGACCGGTTCATGCGGCGCCTCCGTCGTCGTCGCCGCCACTGTCGTCGCCGCCATCGGGTCCTGCCACGACCGCGGGGCCCGGCGAACCGCCTGACTGCGTGTGCGCGGGCGCAGCGGCGACGTGGGCGATGACGGCGGTCGTGGGCATGCCGGATCCGTCCCGGCGTCCGTCGGCGGCAGGCAGCTCGATGGCCACACCGTTCGCCGCAGATGCCCGAGCCGGGGTGTTACCGGCGAAGGCGAGCACGAGCGTGTCCTCACCCTTGAGGAAGCGGTGGCAGCGAACGCCACCGGTCGCCCGCCCCTTGGCGGGGTACTCGGCATACGGCGTCACCTTGAGCGATCCGCCCTCGGTACCCGGCAGCGCGCCGGACGAGCCCGACGACGTGACGACGACCGCCTCGTGAGCGGGGTCGGCCACACCGAAGAACACCACGCGGGCTCCGGCGGCGAGCTTGATGCCTGCCATGCCGCCGGCGCTGCGTCCCTGGGGCCGCACCGTTCGTGCAGGGAAGCGGAGCAGCTGGGCGTCGGTCGTGACGAACACGAGGTCGAGGTCCTCGCGGTCGGCCACCGCCGCGCCGACGACACGGTCGCCGTCCTTGAGGGTGATGACGTCCCAGTCACTGCCCTTCGGCGCCTCGGACGTGACCCGCTTGACGACACCGGAGGCCGTGCCGACGGCGAGGACGGGCGCTTGGGCACCGATGGGCGCGATGGTCACGGGCTCCTCACCCTTGCCGAGGTCGACGTAGGCCGCGAGCGGCGCGCCGCCCGACAGGCTCGGAGCGCCGTTGGTCGGCGGGAGGGTCGGCAGGTCGAGCGCCGAGAGACGCACCATCCGGCCGGCACTGGTGACGAGTCCGAACTCACCGCGAGCGGTCGTGCGGACCGCTCCCACGACGACGTCGTGCTTCGACCGGGAGCCCTCGGCCGTGACGGGCTCTGCCGTGCCGGTGCGGGCCAGCAGACCCGTCGAGGACAGCAGCACCCAGCACGGGTCGTCGGCGATCTCGAGCGGGGAGGCCGCCGTCGCCTTCGCGCTGACGCCGGAGCCCTCGAGGAGCACGGTGCGACGCGGGGAGCCGTGCGCCTTCGCGACGTCCGCGAGCTCCGTGGACACCAGCTTCATGAGGAGCTTCTCGTTGTCGAGCAGGGCCCGCAGCTCCTCGATGGCACGCTCGAGCTCGCTCCTCTCGTTCTCGAGCTCGATCCGGGAGAACTTCGTCAGGCGCCGCAGCTGCAGGTCGAGGATGTACGTCGCCTGGGCCTCCGACAGGTCGAAGACGTCCATGAGGCGAGCGCGCGCCGTGGCGGCGTCGTCGGAGGTCCGGATGACCTGGATGACCTCGTCGATGTCGACGATCGCGATGAGCAGGCCCTCGACGAGGTGCAGCCGCTCCTCCCGTTTGGCGAGCCGGTGGGCGGTCCGCCGGCGCACGACGTCGGTGCGGAAGTCGACGTAGACGCGGAGCAGCTCCTTGAGCCCCATGGTGCGCGGCTGGCCCTCGACGAGGGCCACGTTGTTGATGCCGAAGTTCTCCTCCATCGGCGTCAGCCTGTAGAGCTGCTCGAGGACGGCGTCGGGGTTGAAGCCGTTCTTGATCTCGATGACCAGGCGCAGGCCGTGCGCACGGTCCGAGAGGTCCTTGAGGTCGGCGATGCCCTGCAGCTTCTTGCCCTGGACGAGGTCCTTCACCTTGTCCATGACCTTCTCCGGGCCGACGAGGTAGGGCAGCTCGGTGACGACGATGCCCTTGCGCCGCGCGGTGATCGACTCGATGCGCGCCGTGGCCCGGGTGCGGAAGCTGCCGCGGCCGGTGAGGTAGGCGTCGCGGATGCCCTCGAGCCCGACGATCCTGCCACCGCACGGCAGGTCCGGGCCCGGGATGAACTTCATGAGGTCCTCGAGCGAGCACGTCGGGTTGGCGATGAGGTGCCGTGCGGCGCCGACCACCTCGACGAGGTTGTGCGGCGGCATGTTCGTCGCCATCCCGACGGCGATGCCGGCCGCCCCGTTGACGAGGAGGTTGGGGTAGGCCGCGGGCATGACGCCGGGCTGGAGCTGGGTGTCGTCGTAGTTCGGGACGAAGTCGACGGTGTCCTCGTCCAGTCCCGCGACCATGAGCAGTGCGGCGTCGGCCATGCGCGCCTCGGTGTACCGCGCGGCCGCCGGGCCGTCGTCGAGCGAGCCGAAGTTGCCGTGCCCGTCGATGAGGGGCAGGCGCAGCGTGAAGGGCTGGGCCATGCGCACGAGGGCGTCGTAGATCGCCTGGTCGCCGTGCGGGTGGTACTTGCCCATGACCTCACCGACGACGCGCTGGCTCTTGACGTGGCCGCGGTCCGGTCGCAGCCCGAGCTCGTTGGCGCCGTAGAGGATCCTCCGCTGGACGGGCTTGAGGCCGTCGCGGGCGTCGGGCAGCGCCCGGCTGTAGATGACGCTGTAGGAGTACTCGAGGAAGGCGTTCTGCATCTCCTCCTCGACGTCGATGCCGACGATCTTCTCCTCGAAGTCCTCGGGGGGAGGCGGGGGGGTCTTTGCACGGGCCATGCCGGGTGCTGCTCCTTGCCGCTAGCGGGTGAACACCCCATCTTCGCGCAAGGCCTTCACGCGTCTTCACCTGCCACGCCGAAACGGCCCCAGTGCGACACCTCGCGGCCGCTGCGACGGTGTCGACGGAGGCTGGGGCTCCGGGGGCCCGGGACGGCATACCCGATCGACACGACGCCGACGATCGTGCGGCTCGCGGGGATGGCGAACGCCTGGCGGACGGCGTCGTGGCGGTCCGGCGGCACGCCGAAGAAGAGGCTCCCCAACCCCATGTCGGTGGCGGTCAGCAGGATGAGCAGCGAGGCCATGCCCGTGTCGACGTCCCAGTAGGGCACGGGCCAGCGGGCCTCGTCGCGGTCGGTCCAGCCCTTGTCCGGTGCCGCGTAGCGGTCGAGGTAGGCGTCCTTGTGCGACAGGCACACCACCAGCACGGGCGCTGCTCGTATGCCGTCGAGCCACGGGTCGATCGGTGCGCCGGCCTCCGCGGTGGCGCCCCAGAAGGCGTCGCGCTCCGGCGGGGTCGTCAGGACGAGGAAGTCCCAGCCCTGGCTGAACCCGGCGCTGGGGGAGCGGACCGCGTTGTCCAGGCAGCGTTCGACGACCTCGCGCGGGACCGCCCGGTCGGGGTCGTAGCGGCGGACCATGCGTCGGCCGCGGACGACCTCGGAGAACTCCATGGGCCCACACTCCCATCTCCCGGGCCGGGCAGACCGACGTGACACGATGACCCCATGGAGGGTGGCGAGCTCAGCGACGACACCGGTGCGATCGAGCGGGTCTCGGCGCAGGCAACGGGGGCTCCCGTCGAGTGGGAGGCGGACGTCGTGCTCCGCGACGGCACCGTGGCGCACATCAGGCCGATCACGCCCGAGGACGCGGAGGGGATCCAGCACTTCCACAGCCGGCAGTCGGCGGAGTCCATCTACCTGCGCTTCTTCGCGCCGCTGCGCGAGCTGAGCGCACGCGACCTCCACCGGTTCACGCACGTCGACCACCACGACCGCGTGGCCCTCGTCGCCACTTTGGACGGCGAGATCATCGGGATCGGCCGCTACGACCGGATCGACCCCTCGTCGGCCGAGGTGGCCTTCAACATCTCGGACCACTTCCAGGGCAAGGGCATCGGCTCGGTCATGCTCGAGCACCTGGCGGCCATCGCGCAGGAGATGGGGATCAACCGGTTCGTCGCCGAGGTGCTCCCGCAGAACCGCAAGATGCTCACCGTCTTCAAGGAGGCGGGCTACGAGGTCACGCACCACATCGAGGACGGAGTCGTCGAGGTCTCCTTCGACATCTCGCCGACCGAGCAGAGCAAGGCCGTCCAGCTCTCGCGCGAGCACCGCGCCGAGTCGCGCAGCGTGCACACGATCCTCTTCCCCGAGCGGGTGGCGATCATCGGGGCGAGCCGACGCGAGGAGTCCATCGGCGCTCTCGTCATGCGCAACATCATGGCGGCCGGCTACCAGGGTGAGCTCTACCCCATCCATCGCGTCGCCGACCGCATCCAGGGACTCAAGGCCTACGCGAGCATCCGCGACGTACCCCAGCCCGTCGACCTCGCCGTGGTCGTCGTCCCGGCGGCGAAGGCCATCGACGTCGTCAAGGACTGCGGCCGGGCGGGGGTCAAGGCCCTGCTCGTCCTCTCGGCCGGGTTCGCCGAGGCCGGCGACGAGGGAGTCCGCCTGCAGGAGAAGCTGCGTCGGCGGGTGCGTCGCGCCGGCATGCGGGTCGTCGGCCCCAACAGCTTCGGCCTCATCAACAACGACCCGTCGGTGCGCCTCAACGCGACCCTCGCCTCCGTGATCCCCGAGTCCGGTCGCCTGGGTCTCTTCGCGCAGAGCGGCGCCCTCGGTGTCGCGGTGCTCGCGTCGGCCGCACGACGAGGACTCGGCATCTCGGTGTTCGCGTCGGCCGGCAACCGCATCGACGTGTCGGGCAACGACCTCATGCAGTACTGGATCGACGACCAGGAGACCGACACCGTCGGCCTCTACCTCGAGTCGATGGGCAACCCGCGCAAGTTCTCGCGCATCGCCCGTCACCTGGCCTCGGTCAAGCCGGTCATCGTCGTCAGCTCCGGGGTGTCCAGCTATGCCGCGCCTCCCGGCCACCGCACCCGCGTCACGAACGTGCCGCCGCAGGCGTTCGACGCCCTGCTGCGCCAGGCCGGCGTCATTCGCGTCGAGAACGTCCACCAGCTCTTCGACGTCGCACAGCTGACGCTCCACCAGCCGCTGCCGAAGGGCGACCGCGTCGCCATCGTCGGCAACTCCGACGCCTTGGGCGCCCTGAGCGCGAGCGCCTGCGTCAGCTGGGGCCTGCGCGTCACGCACGGGCCCGTGTCGTTGCAGCCTCAGGCCTCCGCGGAGGAGTTCGCCGCCGCGCTCGACGCCGCCTTCGCAGACCCGGAGGTGGACAGCGTCGTCGCGGCCTTCATCCCACCCCTGGTGACACAGGACGAGGAGGTGCACATGGCCGTCCGCACCATCGTCGCCGATTACGAAAAGCCCTGTGTCGCAACTTTTCTCGGCATGCGCGGTGTCGGTGACGGCCTGTCCTACGAGCAGCACGGCATCCCTCGATCCGTGCCGGCATACTCCATGCCCGAGGACGGCATCCGCGCCCTCAACGCCGTCACCCGGTATGCGCAGTGGCGCCAGCGCGACCGCGGCACCCCGGTCAGCCCGGTGGGCATCGACCGGCTCCGTGCCGAGTCGCTCCTCGAGAGCTACCTGGCGGGCAGTCCCGAGGGGCGCGCGTTGACGCGCGCGGAGGTGCGGGACCTGCTCGGTGCCTACGGCATCCGCGTCTGGCCCGCCGTCGAGGTCGCCGGCGTCGACGCCGCGGTGGCAGCCGCCGACGAGCTCACCTATCCCGTCATCCTCAAGTCGACGTCGCCGGTGGTGCGCCACCAACCCGGGCTCGTGGGCGTCCGCGGAGACCTCGTCGACTCCGAGGCCGTCCGCGACGCCCACACGTCGTTGAGCCAGCGCCTCGGGCCACTGGTGGCAGACAGGTTCGTCGTTCAGCGCATGGCGGTCCCCGGTGTCTCGTGCGTCATCCACGCGAGTGAGGACCCGCTCTTCGGCCCGGTCGTCAGCTTCTCCGTCGCGGGGCCTCCCACGGACCTGCTCGAGGACGTCGCCCACCGCATCCCCCCGCTGACCGACGTCGACGTCACCGACCTCATCGACGGGGTGAAGGCGGCCCCGCTGCTCAGCGGTCACCGCGGCGCAGCGCCGGTGCACCGGGCGGCCCTCGCCGACCTCATCGCCCGGCTGTCCGTGCTCGCGGACGACCATCCCGAGCTCTCCTCGGTCGAGCTCAACCCGGTCAACGCGTGGACCGGGGGCGTCGACGTGCTCGGCGCCGAGGTCGTCGTGCGGCCTGCGCTCGTGCGCAAGGACCCGGGCCGCCGCCGCATGACCTGACGCCGGCGGCCGGAACCGCGGCACTCCACCGGGCAGCGCAGAGCGATGCCACGCCTCGCCGGTCGCCGGCCCGCAACCGGGACATAGCCGTGCGAGAGGGGCGGGTGTGTGGACCGCTCGGAGGGGTCTCTCCCGTGCGGGTGCAAGGATGGGGGCATGCGACGCGTCACCCAGGGCATCGGCCGAGCCCTCCCCGAAGACCTCATCGAGGCGATCACTCGTGCCGGTTACTACCCCTCGCTGGTCTGCGACGTCGTCGAGTCGGCGATCGCCGACGACGAGGTCGTCTCGCACCTCGTGCACCAGGAGACGACCTTCGACCACGAGACGGTGCGTCGCCACGTGACGGTTCTCGTCGTCACGCCGCTCCGGCTCGTCATCGCCCACGCCGACGACCACGCCGAGTCCGAGGACCGGCTCATGGCGACGGCGACGACCGAGACGGTGCCCCTCGCGGCCGTCCGCGGCATCATGCTGACCCACGTCGTGGCGCAGCCCGACACCTTCGCGCCCGGCACCCACGGGCGGGACCTCACGCTCACGCTCGGGTGGGGCGCCGTGAGCCGCGTCGACATGATCCCCGCCCAGTGCGGCGACCCCGACTGCACGGCCGACCACGGCTTCGAGGGCACCATCGCCTCCGACGACATCTCGCTGCGCATCAGCTCGGCCGCCGACGGCGAGGACGCCGTGGGCCGCGCGATGCGCTTCGCCCGGGTGCTCTCGGCGAGCATCGGTGGCGGCACGGCTCACTGACTCGGCGTGGCCGACGACGTGACCGACGAGGTGACCGACGAGACCGCTCGCACGCCTGCCCCGACCGACTGGTCGGCGGGCTCGCTGGCCTCCGTGCTGCCGTCGGTGGCCGGGCGCCTCGGGGTGCCCCGGTTTGCCGGCCGCGACGTCTTCGACCTGCCCGCCGTGCGGCGGACCGTCGTCGTCCTCGTCGACGGGCTCGGCCACGACCTGCTGCGCCAGCGCAGTGGTCACGCCCCCTTCCTCCGAAGTCACATCGGCACCACGCACCGCGTGCCGTGCGGCTTCCCGACGACGACCGCGACGTCGATGGGGACCTTCGGCACAGGTCTGCCTCCGGGCTCGCACGGGCTCGTCGGCATGCAGGTGCTCGACCCGGCCACCGACCGGCTCCTCAACGAGCTCTCCTGGGAGGACGGTCCCGACCCGCGGGCGTGGCAGCCCAACGAGACCGTCTTCGAGGCCGCCGAGGACGCCGGCGTCTCCGTGACGATGGTCGGTCCGTACTACTTCGACGGCTCCGGGCTGACCACCGCAGCGCTGCGCGGCGGGCAGTTCCGGGCGGGTCGCACACTGGACGACCGGGTGGCGGCCGCGGTGTCGGCCGTGCGGGCCACGCCACGAGCCCTCGTCTACCTCTACTGGGGCGACGTGGACAAGATCGGCCACGTGCACGGCTGCCAGTCGTGGCAGTGGGGTGACGAGGTCGAGTCCGTCGACGCCGCCCTGCGTCAGCTCGCCGCGCGGGTCCCCGACGACACCTCGATCGTCGTCACGGCCGACCACGGCATGGTCGACGTCCCCTTCCCGGCCCGCATCGACCTCGTGCACGAGCCGGGCCTCATGGCGGGGGTGCGCCACCTCGGCGGAGAGCCGCGGAACCTGCAGCTCTATGCCGAGCCCGGCGCCGTCGCCGATGTCGAGAACGCGTGGGCGGCCCGACTCGGCGACCGCGCGCGCATCCTGACCCGCGCGCAGGCGGTCGACGAGGGCTGGTTCGGCCCCGTGCGGGCGGGCGTGGACGGCCGGATCGGCGACCTCCTGGTCGTCATGGAAGGCTCCTTCGCCGTCGTGCACTCCGGGCTCATGCGTCCCGAGGTGGTTGCGCTGCTGGGCCTGCACGGCTCGACGAGCGACGCGGAACTCGCCGTGCCCGTGGTCGTGGTGCCACCCCGCCGGGGCGCCTAGGGTGGTGCCTCGTGGCTGAGCTCGTCTTCTTCTCCGGGACCATGGACTGCGGCAAGTCGACCCTCGCCCTCCAGATGGACCACAACCACGGCGCGCGGGGTCGGGTCGGCCTCATCTTCACCAAGATGGACCGTGCCGGCGCGAACGTCCTCAGCTCACGTCTCGGCCTGTCGACGGGGGCGCTCGAGGTCCGTGACGACCTCGACTTCTGGGAGGCGATCGTCGAGCGCGCCACGGCAGGGACCCGGATCGACTACCTCATCTGCGACGAGGCCCAGTTCTACACCTGTGAGCAGGTGGAGCAGCTGGCCCGCATCGTCGACGAGATGGACGTCGACGTCTTCGCCTTCGGCATCACCGCGGACTTCCGCACCGAGCTCTTTCCCGGCAGCAAGCGGCTCATCGAGCTGGCCGACCGGGTCCAGGTGCTCCAGGTCGAGGCGCTGTGCTGGTGTGGCCGGCGCGCCACGACCAACGCCCGCGTCATGGACGGTGTCATGGTCGTCGAGGGTGAGCAGGTCGTCGTCGGGGACACGCAGCCCAGCACGACGGGGCTCGTCGAGTACGAGGTGCTGTGCCGCCGGCACTACATGCGCCGGATGACCTCGCACGCCGCGCGGGCCGCCGCGCTCTCACCCGAGGTGCTGCCCTTCGACCTCGACGTGTGCCCGCTGCCGCCGTTGCCGATCACCCAGGCGGACTGAGGCAGAGACGGCGTCACCGGACGTCGTATGCCGCCGAGCAGCCGGGCGCGCCAGTGACCGTCCCACATGGGCGAGGAGACCTCGCGGCTGACAGGCGTGGTGCGACGGTGGCGCCGATCACTCGTTCTTGCGGCCGAACATGATGTCGTCCCAGCTCGGCACGCTGGGCCGGCCGGACTTGCGCGCCGGCGGTGCGGGGCGGGGGACGGGGGCCGGCGCAGCGGCCCGTTGCCCGACGACGTCGTAGCCGTCGTCGCCGTCGGCCTCGTCGCGCCGCGCCTCGTCGGGCTCGGTCTCGTCAGACTGTTGGGGCAGGACGTGCCGGTCGTGGCTGTCGGCGGTGGGGGAGGGAGCGACCCCGGCCGCCGGGACGCGTGACAGCGGCCGCGACTCCGGGCGGCGGCGTGCCGCGGGACGCCGCGGGCGCTCAGCAGGCGGCTCAGGCGCCGGCCGCTCCGTAGACACCCCTCCGTCGTCGGCGTCGGCGTCGATGTCGTGGAGGTCGCGGCGCTCTGCCCCCGAGCGGGGCTCGACAGCCGTCTCGCCGGCAGTTTTGACCCCCTCCCGGACGCCGAGATCGACCACGGGATCTGCCGGCGTCCCCATGGCGTCGACGGCGACCTCCGTCGGGGTTACCGGGGTTGCCGGGGTGCTCGGCGGCGTGGGGGTCGCGGGCGCGGCCGACGACCCGGCCGACGACCCGGCCGACGACCCGGCCGACCGGTCCTTCGTCGTCTGGCGCAGCGGTTGCGTGGGCTCGGTGCGCCGCGCCGCACGCCGGGCCGCGTCGACACCGACCCGCGCCTCGACGGATCCCGTCTTGACCACCTCGGGGTCATCCTCCGGGTGCGTGTGTGCCGGGGGCGGCAGCTCGTCGCGCGGGTCGGTGGCGAGCCCCTGCAGCGGCAGGGCCTCCTCGGGTGCCTCGTCGAGGCCCGGGACCTCTGTGGACTTGGGCCGGCGCCGACGACCGCGCTGCGCACTGCGTTCGCGCATGGCGGCCATGAGGTCGACGGTCTCGCCCTCACGCCGGCGCATCGTCGAGGCGCCCACGCCGCCCTCGGCCTCGACGTCGTACACGCGGCTCGGACGGTTGGACGCGCTCAGGTGCGGGGCCGGGATCGGGCCCGGAGTCTGCTGGTCCTCGTCCTCGCTGAGCCAGCGGGCCTCGTCGTCGACGGCCGAGACGGTGCGCGCCAGCGGGTCGAACTGCCAGGCGGCCTCGCGCTGACGACCACCGGCGTTGAAGATCAGCAGGACGGTCCATGCGTCCTTGTCGGTGCGACGCGAGTCCCACCGGGCACTGACGGAGTCGATCTCACGGGTGCGCAAGCGCTCGGTGACGCGGGCCTCGAGGGTGGGAGCCGCGCCGTGCGACCCGCCTCGCGGCCGGAGCCGCACCTGACGGGCGAGACCCGCGATGTGCTCGCGCTCGGCGAGGATCGGGCCCTCGTAGCGGTGCACCTTCTCGACCGGCCAGTCGGCGCGCTCGGCAACCTCCTCGGCCGTCATGCCGGCCCGGACCATCGCCTGGACGTCCTTGGGCCGCAGGCCGCCGGAGGTCTCGATCTGGAGCTGGCCTAGCCGCGGTCGGTCGCGCCGGGCAGCGGCGCGGAGCGAGTCGTCGAGAGGGATGGAGAAGCGATTGCCCTGCTCATCGGCCAGCAGCAGGTGCAATCCGTCCTCGTGGACGCCGACGAGCCTGAGGTGCTGCATGGGTGGTCTCCCGGTACCGAGTCTGCGTGGTCGAGCACTGATGGTGCGCCGGTCACGTCCCCATGGTGCGATGCCCTGTCGGGTCCGGGTGCCGGCCGGTGCGCCGTGCTGTCGAGCATGCCACCGGCCCGGGTGCCCACCAAAGCGACCACGCCGCACGGGTACCGTTTGCTCTGGCATGCCTACCTCTTTCACGTCTGCGCAGCTCGCCCTCGACCTCGTGGGCGTGTTCGTCTTCGCGCTCTCCGGCGGGCTCGTCGCCGTGAAGAAGCGTTTCGACCTCTTCGGGGTGCTGGTGCTCGCCTGTGCCGCGGCCCTCGGCGGCGGGATCGTGCGTGACCTGCTCATCGGCGACATCCCCCCGGTCGGCATCAGCGACTGGCGCCTGCTGACCGCTGCCGCGCTCGGTGGCCTCGTCACGTTCCTCTTCCACCCCGGTGTCGAGCGCATCACCCGGTTCGTCCGCGTGCTCGATGCCGCCGGGCTGGCAGCCTTCGCCGTCGCCGGGAGCCTCAAGGCGGTGACGACACCGGGGGTGTCGGCCGTCGCCGCCGTGCTCGTCGGCGTCATCACGGCGGTCGGTGGCGGGGTCGTGCGCGACCTGCTCGCCGGCCAGGTCCCGGAGGTGCTTCGCCGGGAGCTGTATGCCGTACCGGCCATGCTCGGGTCGCTCCTTGTCGTCGTCGCCGCGCAGCTCGGTTCGTTGCAGGACTGGGTGCTCTGGACCGCGGCCGGCCTCGTCTTCGCCCTGCGCCTGCTCGCCGTCCACCTCGACCTCAACGCCCCGACTCCGTTGCGCTCCAGCCCGACCTGACCGCGGTCGGCCCACCCACCCCCGGTACGCCCCGATCCTGCTCACCCACCGATGGCGGAGACATGACACCAGACGCAGCACCGACGCCCGAGCCGACCCAGCCCCCAGCGGGCGTCGGGGAGACCGCACCCGAGCCGGCGGCGGACGCAGCGGCCGGATCGTCGGCGCTCGCACCGTACGACGCCGTGATCCTCCTCGGCTTCGGCGGGCCGGAGGGCCCCGAGGAGGTGATGCCCTTCCTGCGCCGGGTCACGGCCGGCCGGGGCATCCCGGACCAGCGGCTCGAGGCCGTCGCCGAGCACTACCACCACTTCGGAGGCCGCAGCCCCATCAACGACCAGAACCGGGCCCTCATCGCCGCCCTGCGTGCGGAGCTCGACGTCCGCGGCATCGAGACCCCGATCGTCTGGGGCAACCGCAACAGCGAGCCCTTCATCGACGAGGCGTTGCGCGAGAGCCATGCCGCCGGGCACCGCAGGGTCGTGGCGCTGACGACGAGCGCCTACTCGTCCTACTCGTCCTGCCGCCAGTACCGCGAGAACCTCGCGGACGCCGCCGCCACCGTGGCGGAGGAGGGCGTCGAGCTGCAGATCGACAAGGTGTCGCAGTACGCCGCCCGGCCCGGATTCGCCGAGTCCAACGCCGGGGTGCTCGTGCGTTCGCTGCGTGCGCTCGACGGGGCTCCCGACTCGGAGATCGCCCTGCTCTTCGTGACCCACTCCATCCCCGTCGCCATGGACGACACCTCGGGGCCGGGTGACGGTGAGGGCAACCTCTACCAGCGTCAGCACCTGGCGCTCGCCTCCCACCTCACCGAGGAGGCGAACCGGGTCCTGGGCCGGGATCTCACGGGTGAGCTCGTCTTCTGCTCGCGCTCCGGGCCGCCGACCCAGCCGTGGCTCGAGCCCGACGTCAACGACCGCATGCGCGAGCTCGCCGCTGCGGGCGTCCGCACTGTGGTGACTGCCCCCATCGGGTTCGTCAGCGACCACATGGAGGTCGTCTACGACCTCGACACCGAAGCACAGGAGACCGCCGACGAGCTCGGGATCACGCACGTGCGGGTCCCGACCGTCGGCACCGACGCCGTCTTCGTGCGCGACCTCGTCGATGCCCTGCTCGAGCGCGCGGCCGAGGCCCGCGGCGAGGAGGTGCCGCAGTTCGAGCGCCGGATGCCCTCGGTGTGCGCCCCCGGCTGTTGCCCGAACCTGCGCCAGGCCCGACCGGCCCTGTGCGGCAGCGACTGAGAGGTGCCGCGATGACCCCACGCTCCCTGCCAGCGCTGCCCGACGGCGTCACGGTCGAGGAGCTCGAGCGCCTCTGCATCGAGCTCGCATCCGAGGCCGCGCGCTTCATCCGAGAGGAGCGCCCGCCGCGGATGGGCGTCGCCGCGACGAAGTCGACGGAGACCGACGTCGTGACCGTCATGGACCAGCGATCCGAGGAGCTGCTGCACCGCCTCATCCGGCAGTCCCGCCCCGACGACGGCATCCTCGGCGAGGAAGGGGCCGACGTCACCGGTACCTCCGGACTGACGTGGGTCGTCGACCCGATCGACGGCACCGTCAACTACCTCTACGAGATTCCGGCGTATGCCGTCTCCGTGGCCGTCGTCGTCGGTGACACGCGGTCCCAGGGCGGCTGGACCCCGGTTGCCGGGGCGGTCGCCGACCCGTGCCGGCGTCTGGTGCACCACGCCGGCCGTGGCTCGGGTGCGTGGACCAGTCCGGAGGACCCTGCTGAGGGTGTTGAGCCCACCCGGCTCTCGGTCTCGGCCGAGGAGCGTCTCGCCCGCACGCTGCTTGCGACCGGCTTCGGCTACGCCCCTGACGTCCGCGCCCGGCAGGCCGAGGTCCTCCTCCGGGTCCTGCCCCTCGTCCGCGACATCCGGCGCATCGGCAGCGCGGCGCTCGACCTCGTGCGGGTGGCCGACGGATCCGTCGACGCGTATGCCGAGACGGGGCTCAACGCCTGGGACCTGGCGGCCGGCTGGCTCGTCGTCGAGGAGGCCGGAGGCGTCGTCCTCGGTGCCGGGGAAGGGCCGGGGTCCGCGCCGGGCACGGCGCTCACCGTCGCCGCGGGACCTGCGCTCGTCCATCAGGTGCGCACGCTCTTCGTCGGTCCGGACGGCGTCACCGGCTGACCGGGCACCGGCACACCGGGCAGCACACACACCACGAACGCCCCACCCGGCCGTGCCGGGTGGGGCGCCTGTCCGTACTGGGGCAGCGGGCGGCATACGCCCTCTGGTTGCTGTGCGTGACGCTGGGACGCTGCTCAGGCCGCTCGGAACGGCTCGAGCTCGGGGACGCGGATGCCGTTCTCGGCGGCGAGGCGGGCAAAGGACTCCAGCTCGCCGGTGTGAACCTGCATGCGATAGACGTCACCCGCCTGCCGCGCCTCCGCGAGGTCGCCCAGCGCGTCGTTGACACGTTGCCTGATCTGGTCGACGAACTCGGTCATGGGTGCCACCTCCGGGCCTGGGTTGTCGTCGGTCGAGTCCGGCGACCCTACCGTGCCGTCGGACCACCAATGTGCACCCGGCTTGGTCGGTGGACGGCATGGCGCAGGGGAACAGTTGGTGCGAAAAGGACAGGAGCCGGCGATGCCACCGGGGTCCCGTCTCAGGCCTTGGCTCGCGCAACGTGACAACGCGGTGGGGATCGGGCACCATACGCGCACGCAGACATGTTCCGTGGCCGTCGCCGACGTTGTCGACCGTGTGTGTTCCCCCGGGAACAAGCATGAGCCCATGAGCGTTCTCCGCGTCACACACCGCAAGGCGCAGCACGAGTAGAAGCGAGACAACGAGATGGCAACCGATTACGACGCGCCACGCAAGACTGACGACGATCTGAGCGAAGACTCCATCGAGGAGCTGAAGTCCCGTCGGGTCGACAAGACCTCGTCCAGTGTGGACGTCGACGAGACCGAGCAGGCCGAGGGCTTCGAGCTCCCCGGCGCCGACCTCTCCGGTGAGGAGCTGTCGGTCCGTGTCCTGCCCAAGCAGGCCGACGAGTTCACCTGTGGGCGTTGTTTCCTCGTCCACCACCGCAGCCAGCTCGCCAAGGAGAGCAACGGCATGATGATCTGCACGGAGTGCGCAGCCTGAGCGCATCCGTCACCGGGCAGCAGCGCGGCCAGGAGCAAGTAGGGTCGGTCCTCGTGACCGACCCTTGTGCTGTCCCGGTCAGGAGGCTCGACCCCGACCTGCCGCTGCCCGGCTATGCCCACGCGGGCGACGCCGGCGCCGACCTCTGCTCCCGGGTCGAGGTGACCGTCGCGCCCGGGGAGCGCGTCCTGGTCCCCACGGGCGTCGCGCTGGCCCTGCCGGCCGGCCACGCCGGCTTCGTGCACCCGCGCTCCGGTCTCGCGGCCCGCCACGGCATCTCCATCGTCAACGCCCCCGGGACTGTCGACGAGGGGTACCGGGGGGAGATCCTCGTCAACCTCGTGAACCTCGACCGCAGCGAGCCGTTCACGGTCCGCCGGGGCGACCGGATCGCCCAGCTGGTCGTCCAGCGGGTCGAGCGGGTGCGGTTCGTCGAGGTCGATTCGCTCGACGAGACCAGTCGGGGGGACACTGGACACGGATCCACCGGTGGGTTCGGTCCCGTGGGCGCCGCCCCGCCGAGAGCGGGGGAGACGTCCTCCGGGGCGTGATCATCGGATACGGTTCGCCGGGCGCTGCGTCAGCGCCGCGACGACCACCTCTCCGGCCGGGCAGGACGCCCGCCGGGCAGCAGGACTCTAAGGACGGAATGACGTGGGACTCTTCAGCCGGGGCAAGTCGAAGGACCGCCCGGACACCGGTGCCGTGGAAGCGGAGCTGAGCGACGAGCTCGACCAGGACCGGCGGGACGAGACGGACGAGATCGCCGACGAGTCGGACGCCGACATCTCGGCAGCCACGGCCCGCCCGCTCGATCGCAGCGAGGTCGAGGACGACACCGACTACCTCAACCTCGGCGCCATCTGGCTGCGTGGGCAGCAGGGCATGGAGCTGCGCCTCGAGGTCAACGAGCAGGAGCAGCAGATCACGGGCGTGACCGCCGTCATCGGTGAGTCGGCCGTGCAGCTGCAGGCCTTCGCGGCGCCACGCACCGAGGGCGTGTGGATCGACATCCGCAACGAGATCGCCGCCAGCATCGTCGATGCCGGTGGCACGGCCGAGGTCCTCACCGGCGAGTTCGGCGAAGAGCTCTTGACGCGGATGCCGCAGGCCGGCCCCGACGGCCGGACCGTCTTCATGCCGGCCCGTTTCGTCGGCGTCGACGGACCCCGCTGGTTCCTCCGCGCCGTCGTCTCGGGGCGGGCCGCGATCGAGCCCGCCGCCGCGGAGGCGGTCCACGAGGTCATCCGCACGACGGTCATCGACCGGGGCGAGGAGGCCATGCCGCCGCGCGAGCTGCTCCCGTTGCGCCTGCCCGAGGCGCAGGGGGCGGACCAGGCAGAGGCCGACGATCCCGGCGCAGCCGGTGGACCCGACCTCAACCCGTTCGAGCGGGGCCCCGAGATCACCGAGGTTCGTTGATGTCGGGCCCGTGTCCCGCCTCGTGCCCCACCGGGGCGCGCCCGTGAGCACGGGGCACCCCGGCGCCATGCGTCGGCTCGCCGACCGCCTGACCCGCTCGTCGCACGAGATCGAGGCCGCCGAGCTGCGGCGCGAGTCCTCGGACATCGTCGGCGTCGTCCACATCGGCGAGGCGCCCCAGCGGACCAAGGTCACCGTGTGTGGCGACGTCCGCTCCGTGACCCTGCGGCCGCGGGAGGAGACCCCGGCACTCGACGTGGAGGTGTGGGACGGCACCGAGTCCCTGCACCTCGTCTGGCTGGGTCGCCGCCGCATCGCCGGCATCGTCCCGGGTGTCAAGATCCAGGCCACGGGCCGCATCACCACCCGCCGAAAGGTCATGACGATGTTCAACCCGGCCTACGAGATCATCGGCAGGGCGCACCCCCATGGCTGAGCGCGACCGCGACACCGCTGCACCGGGCTCGGGGGAGCGCGAAGGGCTCGTCCGCTCCGAGGCGGACCTTCGCCGCTACGACACCGTCGAGGAGCTGCTGCGCGACAAGCTGTCCGAGGCTCTCGGTGGCTGGCGTGGTGCGGTCGAGTCGGCCGTCCCCACCCTCGCGTTCGCCCTCGTGTGGGCGCGCACGGAGAACCTTCGCACCTCCCTGGTCGTGGCCGGCGTGCTCGTCGGCGTCCTCCTCGTCGTGCGGCTCGTGCAACGGCAGAACCCCCGCTTCATCGCGTATGCCGCAGCCGGAGTGGGCATCTCGGCCTTCTTCGCGCTGCGCTCGGGTCGGGCCGAGGACGCCTTCCTGCCGGGCATGCTGCAGAACGCCGCGATGATGGTGCTCCTGCTCGTGACGAACCTGACGCGGTGGCCGCTCTTCGGCTTCGTCGTCGGCGTGGCCGAGCCGGAGGCCTTCGCGGAGAACCCCACGTGGTGGCGTCGCCACTCCGGCATCGTCACCGTCGCGGCGCGTCTCGCGTGGGTGCTCATCGCCCTCAACGTCGTGCGGCTCGCGATCATGGTCCCGCTCTACCTGGGCGAGCAGGTCGCCGCCCTGGGCGTGGCCAAGGTGGTCCTCGGCTGGCCGGCCTACCTGCTCGCCATCACGGCGATGGGCGCGATCCTGCTCCGCGGCCGGACCCCGATCGACCCCGCCCGCCTCGCCTGACCACGTTTCGCGCGCTCCTACGCTGAGCGCGCGATACGTACGCGACGCGCGCGAAATCTCACGCGCCCGGAACCTGGTTCGCGCGCTCGCGTCATGAGCGCGCGAGACGGGGGCCGGTGGGGGGCCCGTGGGCGGCGGGTGGAGTACGCGGCGGGCCACCTGTCTGCGGCCGGGTGGAGTATGCGGCGGGATCAGTTGTCGTGGGTGGCGTGGTGGCGCTCGTCCGGGGCCACGAGGTCCTGGAGGCGGTCCTCCTGCTCCGTCGTCGTGATGAAGAGCAGCTCGTCCCCGGCTTCCATCGCGTCGTCAGGCGTGGGCGCCAACGGGCGCTCCTCACGGATGATCGCGACGAGCACCGTGTCGGTGGGCCAGTCGACGTCACCGACGCGGCGCCCGGCGAACGGGCTGCCGTCGGGCAGCGTGATCTCGACCATCGAGGCCCGGCCCTGCTGGAACTCGAAGATCCGCACGAGGTCGCCGATGCTCACGGCCTCCTCGATGAGCGCCGTCATGAGGCGCGGCGTCGACACCGCGACGTCGACGCCCCAGGACTCGTCGAACATCCACTCGTTCTTCGGGTTGTTGACGCGGGCGACGGTGCGCGGCACGCCGAACTCGGTCTTGGCCAGGAGCGAGAGCACGAGGTTGGCCTTGTCGTCACCGGTGGCAGCGACGCAGACGTCGGACTCCTCGAGCCGAGCCTCCTCGAGGGCGGCGAGCTCGCACGCGTCGGCGAGCAGCCACGACGCCTCGGGCACGCGCGAGGCCTGGACGTCGTCGGCGTCCTTGTCGATGAGCAGCACCTGGTGGCCGTTGCCGAGCAGCTCACGGGCGATGGAGCGGCCGACGCTTCCGGCTCCGGCGATGACGACGCGCATGGGGTTTCTTCTCCTGTGCCGGTCAGTGGGCGGCCGGGGCCTGGTCGCAGAGCCGCTCGACGCGAGCGAGGTCGTCGCGCGGGACGGTGAGGTGCACGAGGTCGCCCTGCTGGACGACCATGTCGGCCCGGGGGAGGGTGCCCTCCCCGAGACGGGTGACGTAGGCGACACGGGCGCCGGTCTGGTCCTCGAGGTCGGTGAAGTGCCGGCCGACCCAGGCCTCGGCGAGCGGCACCTCGGCGATGACGATCTTGCCGCTGGGGTCGGTGAGCTCCGGCACCGCGCCCTGCGGGAGCAGCCGTTGGATCATCTGGTCGGACGTCCAGCGAACCGTCGCAACCGTCGGGATGCCGAGACGCTGGTAGACCATCGCGCGCTGCGGGTCGTAGATGCGGGCGGCGACGTGCTCGACGCCGAACGTCTCGCGGGCCACGCGGGCCGCGAGGATGTTGGAGTTGTCACCGCTGCTCACCGCCGCGAACGCGTACGCGTCCCGGATGCCGGCGGCGATGAGGGTGTCGCGGTCGAAGCCGATGCCCGTGACCGTCTGCCCCTCGAAGGAGGTGCCCAGCCGGCGGAACGCGGAGGCGTCCGCGTCGATGATGGCGACGTCGTGGCCGTTGCGGCCCAGCGTGCGGGCGAGGGTCGAGCCGACGCGGCCGCATCCCATGATGACGAAGTGCACGGACGCGACGCTACACCGTGCCGCGGCCGCCCACCCCGCAGGCCGCGCAAGGCTGCACAGCCCGTGAAACGCCCGGGACGGCATACGTTCTCGGCGCCGTGTCCGCGCCCTCACGAGCAGGTCAGTGAAGGGGGGCGATTCGTCATACAGTGGCGTCGTGCCCGGTACCGGTTCGCTGTTCAAGCGCCTCCTCCTCGGTCGCGCGATGCGCAGCGACAAGCTCGGCGACACCCTCCTGCCCAAGCGGCTCGCCCTGCCGATCTTCGCGAGCGACGCGCTCTCGTCCGTGGCCTACGCCCCCGACGAGATCCTGCTCATGCTGGGTCTTGCCGGAGGGGCGTTCGTCGCGACGCACAGCTGGCAGGTCACCATCGCGGTCGTCCTCGTCATGGTCGTCGTGGTGGCGTCGTACCGGCAGAACGTCCACGCCTACCCCTCGGGCGGCGGCGACTACGAGGTCGCGACGGTCAACCTCGGCCCCCGGGCCGGGCTCACCGTCGCCAGTGCCCTGCTCGTCGACTACGTGCTCACCGTCGCGGTGTCGATCTCGTCCGGCGTGCAGAACGCATCGACCGTGCTCTCCTTTGTGCGCGGCCACGAGGTCGTCGTCGCGGTGGCCCTGATCGCTTTCCTCACGGCCATGAACCTGCGAGGGGTCCGTGAGTCGGGCAAGGCCTTCGCCGTCCCGGTGTACGCCTTCATGCTGGCCATCATCGGCATGGGCATCTACGGCTTCGTCCAGCACTTCACGGGCACCCTGACCCCGGCCGAGAGCGCGGGCCTGACGCTCGAGCCGGAGGAGGGCCAGGGCCTCACCGGGCTGGCGGCCGCCTTCCTGCTGCTGCGAGCCTTCTCATCCGGTTGTGCGGCCCTGACCGGCGTCGAGGCCATCTCGAACGGCGTGCCGGCGTTCAAGAAGCCGAAGAGCACCAACGCCGCAACGACCCTGCTGCTCATGGGGACGCTCTCGGTCGTCATGCTCGGGTCGATCATCGCGCTCAGCCAGTGGACCGGCGTCAAGATCGCCGACGACCCGAGCACGCAGCTGCTGCGCGACGGGCAGCCGGTCGGTGATTCCTACATCCAGCACACGGCCATCGGCCAGCTCGCCGAGTCGGTGTTCGCGAACTTCCCGATCGGCGTCGTCTTCGTCTCGATTGTGACCGGCCTCATCCTCGTCCTGGCCGCCAACACCGCGTTCAACGGCTTCCCGGTGCTCGGCTCGATCCTCGCCCGCGACGGCTACCTGCCGCGCCAGATGCACACGCGTGGCGACCGTCTCGCCTTCAGCAACGGCATCCTCATCCTCGCCGGCGCCGCCATGGTCCTCGTCATCGTGTTCAAGGCCGAGGTGACCGCGCTGATCCAGCTCTACATCGTCGGCGTGTTCGTCTCCTTCACCACCTCGCAGATCGGCATGGTGCGGCACTGGTCGCGCCACCTCAGGCTCGAGCGCAACGCCAAGGAGCGCGCGCGGATGCAGCGCTCCCGCGTCATCAACGCGGTCGGCGCGGCCATGTCGGGAACGGTGCTCGTCGTCGTCCTCCTGACGAAGTTCCAGGCGGGCGCGAAGTACGCCATCCTCGCGATGGTCGTCCTCTTCGCCCTCATGCTCGGGATCAAGAAGCACTACACCCGCGTGCGTGACGAGCTCGCCATCGACTGGGACGTCGAGCGGCCGATGCTGCCGAGCCACGTGCACGCGATCGTCTGCATCTCCAAGGTGCACAAGCCGACGATGCGCGCGCTGGCGTACGCCCGGGCGAGCCGGCCCTCCTACCTCGAGGCCGTCACGGTCGACGTCGACCCGGACGAGACGCAGGCGCTGCTCGACGAGTGGGACAAGCGTGACATCCCGGTACCGCTCAAGGTCCTCTCCTCGCCCTACCGCCAGATCACCAAACCGATCCTCGACTACGTCCGGTCGATCCGCAGTGGCAACCCGCGCGACATCGTCACCGTCTACCTGCCGGAGTACGTCCTCGGAAAGTGGTGGGAGCAGGTGCTGCACAACCAGAGCGCCCTGCGCCTCAAGGCCCGCCTGCTGTTCACCCCGGGCGTCATGGTCGTCAGCGTGCCGTGGCAGCTCCAGTCTTCCGAGGGAGCCGAACGCGACTGGATCGACGAGCCGCCGGTCAGCGGGTCCGTGCGAGGTGGTGGGCTGTGAGCGGCCGCCAGACCCGCGAGCGAGCCGCCGGCGGCGAGTCGCTCGTCGGCCAGGAGTGGACCGTGGCGGTCGGCCCCGTCGCCCACGGTGGTCACTGCGTGGCCCGGCACGAGGGCCAGGTCGTCTTCGTACGGCACACGCTGCCCGGTGAGCGCGTCGTCGCCCGCGTCACCGAGGGACGCGTCGGTGACAGCTTCGTGCGCGCTGACGCCATCGAGGTGCTGGAGGCGGCCCCCGGCCGCGTCGTGGCCCCGTGCCCGTATGCCGCCCCCGGCCGGTGTGGTGGCTGCGACTTCCAGCACGCGACCCTCGACACGCAGCGGGAGCTCAAGTCAGCGGTCGTCCGCGAGCAGTTCTCCCGACTCGCGGGTCTCGAGGTCGACGTCGAGGTCCAGCCGGTCCCCGGTGCCGAAGATGGACTGCGCTGGCGCACCCGCGTCGAGTTCGCCCTCGACGGGGCCGGACGTGCCGGACTGCGCGTCCACCGGTCGCGCCAGGTCGTGCCCGTCGAGGACTGCCTCATCGCAACCCACGCGGTCATCGACTCCGGCGTCCTCGACACCGAGTGGCCCGACCTCGACTCGGTCGACGTCGTCGACGCCGCGCACCCCGCCGAGCCGGTGCTCGTCCCGTTGCCTGCACCCGAGGGTGGGGACGGTGGCCTCGTTGGCGAGCTCGTCCACGACGGGGACTGGGAGGGCGAGTACGTCGTCGCTGCTCGGGGCTTCTGGCAGGTGCACCCGGGCGCGGCATCCACCTTCCTGTCCCGCGTGACGGCGCTGCTCGGCGCGGAGCCGGGGGACCGCGTGCTCGACCTCTTCGCCGGGTCTGGCCTGTTCACCATGCGCCTCGGGGAGCTCGTCGCTCCCGACGGTTTCGTCCTCGGCGTCGAGGGCGACAGGCGGGCCGTCGAGAACGGCGCGGTCAACACCGAGCACCTCGACAACGTCGAGTGGCGCGCCAACCGCGTCGACCGTGAGCTGCGCTCACTCGTCGGCCAGGACGTCCGCGCCGACCTGGCCGTCCTCGACCCGCCCCGCACCGGTGCCGGCAAGGACGTCATGGGCCTGCTCGCGCAGATGGGGCCGCGACGGGTCGTCTACGTCGCGTGCGACCCGGCTGCGCTGGCCCGAGACGTCAAGGCGGCGGCGGCGCTCGGCTACGACCTCGTCTCGCTCGAGGCCTGGGACGCCTTCCCGATGACTCACCACGTCGAGTGCATCGCCGTCCTGGAGCCGCGAAGCGAGTCCACGCGCCCTCCAGCCTGAAGGTCGGGCGGTCCGAGCCCCTCGGCCATCCTCCTCGGGGCCAGCGCAGCGGCTCGCCGTGCGTGGCCCTCGCTCACCGGCGAGCGCAGGTCAGGAGCGCAGCTCCATGCGGTGCTCAGGGGGCTCCTCGGCGGGCCAACCATCGGGGATTCCGGTGTCGACGAATCCTGCCCGTTCGTACGCCTTGCGCGCGCGGGTGTTGTCGCTACGAACCATCAGGTAGGTCTTCCTGCCCTGACCCGTCGCCCAGTCCGCCAATGCGTCGATGAGCCGGCCGGCGACACCCGTGCCCCGGGCAGCCGGAGCCACCCACATCGAGATGAGCTCGACCCACGCGTCACCGACAGGTTGTCCGCTGACGACACCGAGGACCGCCGTTCCCTCGTGCGCCAGCAGCGTCAGGGGAACCTGGGTCAGGCGGGACTGCCAGCGCTCGGCCGGGGCATCGACCCAGTCGGCATGTCGCGAACCGAAGGCGGCAGGAGCCTCGGACAGCGAAGCCAGCCGCACCGCCCGGAACCGCTCCCAGTCGGCGGGTCCGATCTGCGAGATGTCCACCTGGCGAACCTACAAGAGGCACGGCCGCGCCGGACGCCGAAACCGTCAGGGGGCCTGGTCAGTGCCTGCCCGCCTGAGTCGCTCTCGACGGCGACACGACGAACCGCCGGGCAGCCGAACGCGTCGGCCGGCGCACCTGGCCCGATGGGTCTGCCCACGCGCGTGGGCGGCCGCCACGACACCATGGGGGGCATGTCGTTCAGCTATCCCGTCGCCGTGAAGTTCTCCGAGATCGACCTCGCGGGTGTCGTGTTCAACTCCCACTACCTGACGTGGTGCGAGGACGCGAAGATGGCGTTCCTCGACCACCTCGGCTACGGGCCCTACCGCTTCGCCGACGAGCACCGGCTCGCGCTCGTGCGTCACGCCGAGATCGACTGGACCGCAAGCCTCAAGCCACTCGACCATGCGGACATCCGCGTCGTCGTCGACCGGATCGGCACCTCGTCGTTCACCCTTCGCCATGAGATCTGGCGCCGAGGTGAGCACCCGCTGCTCACCGCCACCTGCGTCATCACGTACGTGTGGTTCGACACCGAGGCTGGAGCGAAGACCGACCTCGACCCGCACTTCCGGCTGGCACTCAGCGACGCCCAGGCGGGAAACCGGCGAGCCTGACCCCGAGCGGCACGGTGACCACCGTCGAGCACCAGCCGGTCAGGGGGCGACAACAGCCCGAGCGGGGGGAAGGATGGACGGGGTAGGGGTGGACTGACAAGGACGCACGCGTGTGGTTAGATATATCTTGACGTCAAGATAAATCGAGCACCGTGACATCAGAGTTGCTGGAAGGAGCCCGTCGTGGGCAGTGTTGACAGCTTCAAGGCCAAGGGGACCCTCGAGGTCGGTGGTCAGTCCTACGAGATCTACCGCCTCGCAGGGGTCGAGGGGCAGGAGACCCTGCCGTACAGCCTCAAGGTCCTCCTCGAGAACCTCCTGCGCACCGAGGACGGCGCGAACATCACCGCGGAGCACATCAGTGCGGTGGGCTCGTGGGACGAGAACGCCCAGCCGGACACCGAGATCCAGTTCACGCCGGCACGCGTGATCATGCAGGACTTCACGGGCGTGCCCTGCGTCGTCGACCTGGCCACGATGCGTGAGGCGGTCGCCGACCTCGGCGGCGACCCTGCCAAGATCAACCCGCTCGCCCCGGCCGAGCTCGTCATCGACCACTCCGTCATCATCGACGTCTTCGGCCGCGCCGACGCCTTCGAGCGCAACGTCGAGATCGAGTACCAGCGCAACCGCGAGCGCTACCAGTTCCTCCGCTGGGGCCAGACCGCCTTCGACGACTTCAAGGTCGTCCCGCCGGGCACCGGCATCGTCCACCAGGTCAACATCGAGCACCTCGCGCGCACGGTCATGGTCCGCGAGATCGACGGCGAGCGCGTGGCCTACCCCGACACCTGCGTCGGCACCGACTCGCACACGACGATGGTCAACGGCCTCGGCGTGCTCGGCTGGGGCGTCGGCGGCATCGAGGCCGAGGCGGCCATGCTCGGCCAGCCCGTCTCGATGCTCATCCCGCGCGTCGTCGGCTTCAAGCTGAGCGGCACCATCCCCACCGCCGCCACCGCGACGGACGTCGTCCTCACGATCACCGAGATGCTCCGCAAGCACGGTGTCGTCGGCAAGTTCGTCGAGTTCTACGGCGAGGGCGTCTCGCAGGTGCCGCTCGCCAACCGCGCCACCATCGGCAACATGAGCCCCGAGTTCGGCTCGACCTGCGCGATCTTCCCGATCGACGACGTCACCCTCGAGTACCTGCGCCTCACGGGCCGCTCCGACGAGAGCGTCGCCCTCGTCGAGGCGTACGCCAAGGAGCAGGGCATGTGGCTCAAGGCCGGCCCGGACCAGCCCGAGGCCCGCTACAGCGAGTACCTCGAGCTCGACCTGTCGACCGTCGTCCCGTCGATCGCCGGCCCCAAGCGTCCGCAGGACCGCATTGCCCTGACCGACGCGAGGGACGCGTTCCGCAAGGTGCTCCCGACGTACGTCGCGCACGAGGAGGGCGACGCCGGCACCGCAGCGTCGTTCCCGGCGAGCGACCCCGCCCCGACCGACTCGACCGACGAGGTCAACGGCGGCAGCAAGCCCGGCGAGAACGGGGACGTGTCCGGACGGCCGTCCAGGAAGGTGTCGGTGACCGACACCGAGGGCCGCGAGTTCGAGATCGACCACGGCATCGTGTCGATCGCCTCCATCACGAGCTGCACCAACACGTCCAACCCGTCGGTGATGATGGCGGCCGCGATGCTCGCCAAGAACGCCGTCGAGAAGGGCCTCACCGTCGCTCCGTGGGTCAAGACCTCGATGGCGCCCGGGTCCAAGGTCGTCACGGGCTACTACGACAAGGCCGGCATGTGGCCCTACCTCGAGAAGCTCGGCTTCCACCTCGTCGGCTACGGCTGCACGACGTGCATCGGCAACTCGGGCCCGCTCAACGACGAGATCTCCGCGGCGATCAACGACAACGACCTCGCCGTCACGTCGGTCCTCTCGGGCAACCGCAACTTCGAGGGTCGCATCAACCCCGACGTGAAGATGAACTACCTCGCGAGCCCGCCGCTCGTCATCGCCTACGCCCTCGCCGGCACCATGGACTTCGACTTCGCCTCGCAGCCGCTCGGTCAGGACACCGACGGCAAGGACGTCTTCCTCGACGACATCTGGCCGGCGCCCGCCGACGTCGAGCGCACCATCGCGAGCTCGATCAGCCAGGAGATGTTCACCGAGGACTACGCCGACGTCTTCGCCGGCGACGAGCGCTGGCAGTCCCTGCCGACCCCCGAGGGCGACACGTTCGCGTGGGACGCCGAGTCGACGTACGTCCGCAAGCCGCCGTACTTCGACGGCATGTCGATGGAGACGACCCCGGTCGCCGACATCGACGGTGCGCGCGTGCTCGCCAAGCTCGGTGACTCGGTCACGACCGACCACATCAGCCCCGCCGGCGCCATCAAGAACGACAGCCCGGCCGGCAGGTACCTCGCCGACCACGGCATCGAGCGCAAGGACTTCAACTCCTACGGCTCGCGCCGCGGCAACCACGAGGTCATGATCCGTGGCACGTTCGCCAACATCCGCCTGAAGAACCTCCTCCTCGACGGCGTCGAGGGCGGCTTCACGCGCGACTTCACCAAGGGCGGCGAGCAGACGACGATCTACGACGCGGCGCAGAGCTACGCTGCGGCCGGCACGCCGCTCGTCATCCTCTCGGGCAAGGAGTACGGCTCGGGCTCGTCGCGCGACTGGGCGGCCAAGGGCACCAGCCTGCTCGGGGTCAAGGCCGTCATCGCCGAGAGCTACGAGCGCATCCACCGCTCCAACCTCATCGGCATGGGCGTCATCCCGCTGCAGTACCCGGCCGGCCAGAACGCCGACTCGCTCGGCCTCGACGGCACCGAGACCTTCTCCATCACCGGCATCACGGCCCTCAACGAGGGCACGACGCCGGGGACCGTCAAGGTCGTCGCGACGAAGGACGGTGGCGAGACGGTCGAGTTCGACGCCGTCGTGCGCATCGACACCCCCGGAGAGGCCGACTACTACCGCAACGGCGGCATCCTCCAGTACGTCCTGCGGTCGCTGGTGAACAGCTGACCCGTACCGCCCGAGGGGCCCCGTATGCCGCTCCGCGCGGTGTACGGGGCCCGTTGCCGTCACCGCGTGGACGCCACGCGCGGTGGCGGCCGTATGCCGGCGGTCGGGTGAGGCGGCCCTGCGGCCGAGCGCACGGTCGAGGACGCGGTCGAGGACGCGGTCGAGCGCGTGGGCAGGACGGGTGCGGCGCGGGCAGGTCGGGCGGGGACCCGGCGGCGCGGTATACGCACGCGGGTGGCATGCTCGTCGCGTGACCGAGCGACACGCGATCCTGACCGCCTGGGACACCGGTTTCGAGTGGTCCCCGGCGCCCGACGTCGACTATGCGGACGTCCACGTCGACGGGGCCGCCCAGGCGACCTACCGGGCACGGGTCTGGGAGTCGCCGGTCGTCGAGTCGCCCTTCGCGGCAACAGAGCTCATCCCGTCGTGGAACGCCCGCACGCCGCCCGGCACGTGGCTGCACGTCGAGGGTCGGGTGGCCGATGCGTCCGGCTGGACGCCGTGGTTCACGTTCGCCCGGTGGGCCGAGGACGACCCGGCGGGAGAGTCGCCGATCACCCGGACGACGGTGCGTGACCAGGAGCTCGACGCCGGCCGCGTCTCGACCGACACCTGGCTCTCGGCACCGGGTCGGGGCGTCGACCGGTGGCAGCTGCGCGTGAGCGCCCTGGCAGTCCCCGACGACGAGATCGCTTGGCCCACAGTCTCGCTCGTCGCGGGCGTTGCCTCACGATTCGCGATCACGCCAGATGAGCCGACGAGTGTGCCGGGTGTCGGCCGAGGCCGTGAGATCCCGGTCCCGCCGCACTCGCAGCGCCTGCACGTCGACTCCTTCCCCGAGTGGGACAACGGCGGCCAGTCGTGGTGCTCGCCGACGTCGACGACGATGCTCCTAGAGCACTGGGGGCTCGCCCCCGGGCGCGAGGAGGCGGCGTGGGTCGGCCACGACAGCGACCCCGAGGTCGTGCACGGGGTCCGACGTGTCTTCGACCGCTCCTACCGTGGGGCGGGCAACTGGGCGTTCAACACGGCCTACGCCGGCGCGCGAGGACTGCGGGCCTACGTGACCCGTCTGCGCGACCTGACGGAGGCTGAGGCGTTCGTGGCCGCGGGCGTGCCGCTCGTCGTGTCGGTCAGCTTCCGTGAGCACGAGCTCGACGGGGCCGGCTACGCCACGAACGGTCACCTGCTGACGGTGGTCGGCTTCACCGCCGAGGGAGACGTCGTGTCCAACGACCCGAACTCGCACCGCCTCCCCAGCAACGACGAGGTGCGTACCGTCTACCGCCGCGACCAGTTCGAGCGGGTCTGGCTGGGTGCCAACGGCGGCCTCGCGTACGTCATGCACCCGCTGGACGTGGCCCTGCCACCGCCACCCGCCGAGCCCAACTGGCGGTGACGCGCCCTCACCCGCGGAGCCGACACTGGCGGTGACACGTCATTTTCCTGCGAGGGTTGTCCTCATCGCGAGAATTTCCGCCTCGAAGCCCCCGCGGAGCACATGCCGGGTGTTGACTGGCCGCGCGATCCCCCTCCCGGAAGGTGTGCCATGCCCAGTCGCTCGACCGTCTCAGCCTCTCCGTTCCAGCCCAGCCGTCGCTCCCTGCTGGCCACCGCAGCCGCCGGGGCAGCCCTCGTCGGCGTCACCGGAGCGCCGCGGTCCCGAGCCGCAGAGGCGAAGAAGCCGGCCGCTGACCGCCACGTCTCCTACACCTCATGGAGTGGCAGCCAGCTCGTCTTCGGCCCGTTCGACCGCACCGTCGACTACACGGACCCTCACGCCACGACCGCCACCCCCGTCACGTATGAGGTCGCGACCTGGACCTCTCCCGTCGTCGCCCCGGGCTTCGGGCTGACCGAGCTCGTCGCCTCGTGGAACGCCAGCACGCCCGGCCACTCGTGGGTCGAGGTGCGGGTGCGCGGGACGAGTGCGGGCACCGCGACGAAGGACTACGTGCTCGGCCGGTGGGCGGACCGCGACCCCGCCGACGGCGGCGGCATCCACCGCACCTCGCTGGCAGGCCAGGGTGACGCCGTGGCCACGGTCCTCACCGACACCCTCGCGACCCGCACCGGGTTCACGTTGACCGACTGGCAGCTCGAGGTCCGGCTCATGCGTCCGCAGGGGAGCACCGACACCCCGACCGTGTCGGTCGTGGGGGCCATGGCGTCCGCACTGCCCGAGGCGAAGAAGGTGCCGCGCAGCCCCAACGGACCCGCCTGTGGCACGACGCTCGACGTGCCCACCTACTCGCAGGAGGTCCACGTCGGCCACTACCCGCAGTGGGACAACGGCGGTGAGGCCTGGTGCTCGCCCACCTCGACGTCCATGGTGGTCGACTACTGGGGCACCGGGCCCTCGGCGGCCGAGACCGCATGGGTCGACCCGCCGGTCGACGCCCAGGTCGACTTCACGGCCCGCAACGTCTTCGACTACACCTACGACGGGGCCGGGAACTGGCCGTTCAACACCGCGTACGCCGCGACGCGCGGCGACCTGCGCGGGTTCGTCACCCGGCTGCGCAGCCTGACCGAGGCCGAGGCGTTCATCGCAGCCGGCATCCCCCTCGTCGTGTCGGTGTCGTTCAAGAAGGGCGAGCTCAAGGGCGCGGGCTACGGCACGAACGGCCACCTCATGGTCGTCGTCGGCTTCACGGCCACGGGTGACGTCGTCTGCAACGACCCCGCGTCGCACCTCGTCGCGAGCAACGACCAGGTCCGGGTCGTCTACGACCGGGCGCAGTTCGAGAACGTCTGGGTGCCGCACAGCGGAGGCATCGTCTACGTCATCCGTCCCGCGGGCCACGCCCTGCCGCAAGCCCCCGCCGAGGCCAACTGGTGACGGACCCGCGCGGTCCGCGCGGACGGCAGGGCCCAGCCGACGAGTGACGGCGCGCCCTCGACGGGGACACCGTCGAGGGGCGCGCGTCCGCGCCGGCGTGTCTGCGCCGAGGTGTCCCCGAGGGTGCGTCAGCGACCGAGCCCGGAGCGCGGGTCGCGGTCGGTGATGCAGTAGCGGGCCCCGGCCGGGTCGCGCAGCGTCGTCCACCCGCCACCGTGGTCGGCCACGACGGTCGCCCCGAGTCCCCGGTGTCTCGCGACCTCGGTGGGTCGGTCGTCGCAGGCGAGGTCCAAGGGACCCGCGACCGGCCCCTCCGCGGGCTCGCCGAGGCGCTGGAGCAGCAGGCGGATCGGGATGCCGTCGGGGCGCACGAGGTGCCGGAACTCGGGCCTGCTCACCGAGCCGCGCAGGCGCCAGCCGGTCAGCGCGCCCCAGAACGTGCACTCGAGCTCATAGCCGTCGGCGGGGATGTCGAGGCAGACCTGGTCGACGACGCTCTCGTGCGCCTGCGGCCACCGGGTCGGCCACGGACGCTGGCTGAGCACCTCGTGCACGAAGCAGAAGACGAAGCCGCCGGGGGAGCGGAGCACGACGTAGCCGTGCTCCGACCGGTGGACGGCCTCGGCGCCGAGGGACTCGCCGCGGGCCGCCGACTCCGCGACCGAGGTGACGTGGAGGTCGAGGTGGACACTCGGGCCGGTGACCTTGCCGTCACCGGTGCCCGTGCGCTGGATCTTGAGGTACGGATCACCGACAGGCGGGAGCAGCGTCGTGAACTCCGCGTCGTCCCCGCGAGGCGGCGACACGGCATACCCCGTCACTGCCGACCAGAAGTGGGTACCCGTGGCCAACAGGTCCGGCGGGAGGTCGAGGAAGGCCGTCACCCAGCTGACCGTCGTCATGGACCGAGACTAGGCGAGGCAGACTGGGAGCATGCCGACCCCGACCTCGTCCGCGCACACCCCACCCGGGTGGCCGCCGGGCGTCCCGCCGGCTCACACCACCGGGTGGGAGGAGCGCGCCGTGCTGTGGCTCCTCGACCAGTGCCCCCCGGACTACCGGGCGTATGCCGGGTGGCGGCGTCACCCCATCGCGCTCGCCTGGCTGGCCGGGCGCCACCTCGACGGCCAGGTCGTCGCCATGCGGGACGCGTGGCGCGAGGCACGGGTGGCCATCGGGCCGCACGTCCCGGCAGAGGCGCTCACCGAGATCCTCGGGCAGATCGAGGCCGAGGGGATCCGCCTGCTCGCCGCGTCGCGCTCGGCGCGGCTGCTCCACGAGGCCCTTCAGGGCAAGGTCTTCGCGCCGCGCCTCTGACGGTGGACGGGAGGTGGTGTGAAGGTCGTGTGTGAAGGCCGACACCGGCCCGCACGCACCGTTGGGAGCGCCCGGGCGTCGACCCGTAGACTCGACCGACCCACCCGAGTGGGTCGACGACCACCGAGAGGACGAGGCAGCGTGGCCCTGCTGGAGACGATCACGAGCCCGGCGGCGCTCCAGGCGCTGCCCGCGACCGAGCTGCCGGCGCTGGCGGAGGAGATCCGCACCTTCCTCGTCACCGAGGTGTCCAAGACCGGCGGCCACCTCGGCCCGAACCTCGGGGTCGTCGAGCTGACGATCGCGCTGCACCGGGTCTTCGCGTCTCCTCGCGACACCATCGTCTTCGACACGGGGCACCAGGCGTACGTGCACAAGCTGCTGACCGGGCGGCACGACTTCAGCAAGCTGAAGAAGAAGGGCGGCCTGTCCGGCTACCCGAGCCGCGTCGAGTCCGAGCACGACGTGGTGGAGAACTCACACGCCTCGACCGCGCTGTCGTGGGCCGACGGCATCGCCAAGGGTCGTCGCCTGAGCGGCGAGCCGGACCGGCACACGGTCGCCGTCATCGGGGACGGCGCCCTCACCGGCGGCATGGCGTGGGAGGCGATCAACAACATCGCCGTCGACAAGACGCTGCCGCTCGTCATCGTCGTCAACGACAACGAGCGCTCCTACGCCCCGACGATCGGCGGCCTCGCCGACCACCTCGCGACGCTGCGCACCACTCGCGGCTACGAGCGGTTCCTCGACTGGGGCAAGCGCTCGCTCGCACGGACGCCCGTCGTCGGTGGCGCCATGTTCGAGACGCTGCACGGCGTCAAGAAGGGGATCAAGGACATCGTCGCGCCCCAGGGCATGTTCGAGGACCTGGGGCTGAAGTACCTCGGCCCGTTCGACGGCCACGACGAGCAGGCGCTCGAGCGGGCGCTGCGCAAGGCGAAGGACTTCGGCGGCCCGGTCATCGTCCACGTCATCACCCAGAAGGGCCGGGGCTACCAGCCGGCCATCGACGACGAGGCCGACCAGTTCCACGGCGTCGGCAAGTTCAACCCCGAGACGGGGCTGCCGTTCGAGGTCTCCGGACGCATCTGGACCGATGAGTTCAACGACGAGATGGTGGCGATCGGGCGTGAGCGACCCGACGTCGTCGCCCTGACCGCCGCGATGCTCATCCCGGTCGGCCTCGACGGCTTCGCGGCGGCTCACCCCGACCGCGTCTTCGACGTCGGCATCGCCGAGCAGCACGCCGTCACGATGGCGTCCGGGCTCGCCTACTCCGGCCTGCACCCCGTCGTCGCCGTCTACGCGACGTTCCTCAACCGGGCCTTCGACCAGCTGCTGATGGACTGCGCCCTCCACCGGGCCGGCGTCACCGTCATCCTCGACCGCGCCGGTGTCACCGGCAGCGACGGCGCTTCGCACAACGGCATGTGGGACATGACGCTCACGTCCATCGTGCCCGGACTGCGCCTGGCCGCACCCCGTGACGGCGAGCAGGTCCGCAAGCAGTTGCGTGAGGCCATCGACGTCTCCGACGGCCCCACCGTCATCCGCTTCCCCAAGGGTGACGTCGCCGACCCGTTGACGGCCGTGCGCTCGATCGGCGACGTCGACGTGCTCTTCGAGAACGCCGGCGACGACGTCGACCTGCTCGTCGTCGGGGTCGGCGCCTTCGCCGGTCTCGCCATCGACGCCGGCGAGAAGATCGCAGCGCACGGACGCTCCGTCCGCGTCGTCGACCCGCGCTGGGTGCTTCCCGTCAGCGACGACGTCGTCGCCCTCGCCCGCCGTGCGGGGGCCGTGGCCGTCGTCGAGGACAACCTCGTCAGCGGTGGCGTCGGGGCTGCCGTGACGTGGGCTCTGCGCGAGGCCGACGTCGACGTGCCGGTGCACACGTACGGCCTCCCGAAGCGCTTCCTCGACCACGCGTCGCGCGGCCAGATCCTCGAGGAGCTCGGCCTGACCGGGGACCAGGTCGTCGCGGACCTCGAGCCCCGCCTGTAGTTCTCCTCGACGTGGTCGCGAGACACATGCCTACGCCGCCTTTGTGGTCTCCTGCCCCACCGTCAGCCGTCGGGGGCTGAACTACGTTCGCCGAAACGGTTGGGCGTCAACGGATCTCGTTGCGGCAAAGGCGCGAGCGCCCGCCAGAGGTGGAGGACAACGGTGTCCAAGCGGTGGAGTCTCGCGCTCGCGAGCGCCATGATCACGCTGTCGGTCACGGCTTGCGGGTCTCCCGGCCAGCCGGGTGCCCCGGCGGCCGGCAACGGCACGGAGGCGGCCGCCGGCGGTGCCGGAGCCCCCTACAAGGTGGGCCTCGTCTACTCCAAGTCGGGACCCCTTGCCAGCTACGGCGAGCAGTACCGTCAGGGCCTGACGGCCGGCATCGACTACGCCACCAAGGGGACCGGCGCCGTGGCGGGACACCCGATCCAGATCACGGAGCAGGACGACGCGGGCGACCCGGCCAAGGCCGTCGCCTCCGCGACCGACCTCATCGGCCAGGGCAACACGATCCTCGCCGGGTCGACGTCGAGCGGTGTGGCCCTGCAGATGGCGCCTCTCGCCAAGGACAACAAGGTGCTCTTCATCTCCGGCCCGGCGGCCGCCGACGCCGTGACCGGCGCGAACCGCTACACGTTCCGCTCGGGCCGCCAGACCTTCCAGGACGTCGCGACGGCAGGGAGCATCCTCGGCGACGTCAAGGGCAAGAAGGTCACGGTGCTCGCGCAGGACAGCGCATTCGGCAAGGCCAACATCGCCGCGGTGACCGCGGTCCTCGGCGCGAAGGGCGCGACCGTCGGTGCCGTCGAGGTGCCCTCGGCGGCGACCGACCTGACTCCGTTCGCGACGAAGGTCAAGGGCGCTGCGCCCGACCTGCTGTTCGTCGCCTGGGCCGGTGCCAACGCCACGGCGATGTGGACGACACTCGGCCAGCAGGGCGTCTTCGACTCGACGAAGGTCGTCACCGGCCTCGACATCAAGGCGACGCATGCGCTCTTCGGTGAGGTCGCGACGAAGATCAACTTCCTCTCGCACTTCTTCGAGGGCGCGGCCGACAACCCTGCCTACCAGGCGCTCGACGCGGGCCTGAAGAAGCAGGGTGCCACCGTCGACCTCTTCACGACCGACGGCTTCGTCGCAGGCCAGATGATCGTCCACGCCCTGGAGGCAGGCGCCGGTGACGTCGACAAGATGGTCACCTCGCTCGAGGGATGGACGTTCGACGGTCCCAAGGGCTCGCTCGAGATCCGGGCGGAGGACCACGCGCTGCTCCAGCCGATGTTCACGGCGACCCTCGCCAAGGACGGCAGCAACGTCCTCCCGAAGCTCGTCGACACGCTCGACGCTGCCACCGTCGCGCCGCCCGTCACTCCCTTCAAGTGATCGGACAGTTCCCGACGTGATCAGCGCAGAGGCGGTGGGCTGGAAGGTCGGCGGCGCCCAGATCCTCGACGACGTCACCCTGACCGTGGGGGCCGGTGAGCTGCTCGGCATCATCGGCCCCAACGGCGCGGGCAAGTCGTCGTTCGTCAACATCCTCAGTGGGGTGACCAAGCCATCCAGTGGCCGGATCACCCTGCAGGACAAGGACGTCACGGGAGTCAGCGCCACCCGGCGCGCCCGGATGGGACTGGCCCGGTCCTTCCAGACCTCCGCCCTCTTCGACGGTCTCACAGCGGGGGAGAACGTCCGGCTCGCCGTGCAGGCGGCCGGCACCGCGGCCTTCTCGCCCTTCCGGGCCGCGGGTTCGGCGTCGTCAGGAGTCATCGAGTCCCTCCTGACCCGTGTGCGTATGCCGGGTCGCGCACAGACGCTCGCGCGTGACCTCTCCCACGGCGACCGTCGCAAGCTCGAGCTCGCGATGGCTCTCGCGTCCGAGCCTGCCGTGCTGCTCCTGGACGAGCCGATGGCGGGAGTGTCCGCGGAGGACGTGGAAGGCCTGACCGAGATCATCGGCGAGGTCCGTGACTCGGGTGTCGCGGTGGCGATGGTCGAGCACCACATGCACGTCGTGCTCGGCCTCGCCGACCGCGTCGCCGTCCTGCACCACGGGCAGCTGCTCGCCGTCGGTGCGCCGACCGAGGTGACCAGCGACGCGCGGGTTCAGCAGGCCTACCTGGGAGAAGCACTGTGACCGAGGAGAACCCGTCGACCCGAGCCGACGCGCCGGAACCGCCCGGGCCGCCGGTGCTGACCCTCCATGACGTCCATGTGCGCTACGGAGGGTCGCACATCCTCCAAGGGGTGTCCTTCGACGTGCCCGCCACCGGCGTGACCGCCCTCCTGGGCCGCAACGGCGTGGGCAAGACGACGACCCTCAGGTCGATCATGGGGCTGGCGCCACGGACCGGACGGATCCTGTTGCAGGGCAATGAGATCCAGGCCCAGCGCACGGCGCGGATCGTGCGTGGCGGCATCGGCTACGTCCCGGAGGATCGGGAGGTCTTCGGTGGCCTCACCGTCGACGAGAACCTCCGGCTGGTCGATCCCGACCACGGAGTCGACGCTCCCGTGGTCGCACGGCTCTTCCCCGACCTCGTGACCCGTAGGGGACAGCGTGCCGGCACGCTGTCGGGCGGGCAGCAGCAGATGGTCTCGCTGGCCAGGGTCCTGCTGCGCGAGAACGCCCTCCTGCTCATCGACGAGCCGACGAAGGGGCTCGCGCCCAAGCTCGTCACCGAGGTCGCCGACGTGCTCGCCGAGGTGGCGCTCACCACGCCGATCCTGCTCGTCGAGCAGAACCTCCCCCTCGTGCGGCGCATCGCGGACCGCGTGGTCGTCCTGGACGCGGGGGTGGTCGTGCACCGCGGCGCCGCAGCCGACCTCGTGGGCGATGCCGACCTGACGCGTGAGCTGCTCGGGGTCTCGATGCGACGGGAGGGCGCGGCATGAGCGACCTCGTCCTGCTCCTCGTCACCGGCGTCGGGCTCGGTGCGCTCTACTTCATCGCAGCGAGCGGCCTCAGCCTCATCTACGGGCTCATGGGGGTGCTCAACTTCGCCCACGGCGTCTTCATGACGGCCGGAGCGTACGCCGCCTGGCTGACCATGGGAGCCCTGCCCGGGACGTGGCCCATGGCGGGCCGCCTCGTCATCGGGGTCCTCGTGGCCGTTGCGGTCGGTGCCGTGGTCGGGCTGGTCGTCGAGGTCCTGCTCATCCGGCCGCTCTACCGCCACCACATCCAGCAGGTTCTCGTCACCGTCGGCCTGTCCCTCGCGGGCGTCGCTGCCGCACAGGGGATCTGGGGTGCCGATCCGCGGTCCGTCGACAAGCCGGCCTGGATGAGCGGGACGACCGAACTCCTCGGTGCACGGCTTCCGAACGACCGCTTCGTCTACCTGCTCGTCGCTCTCGGGCTCTTCGCCGGGCTCCTCGCCCTGCTGCATCTCACGCGGCTCGGCCTCGTGATCCGGGCCGGCGTCGAGAACCGGACGATGGTCGAGGCCCTCGGCATCGACGTCCACCGGACCTTCACCGTGGTCTTCGCCCTCGGCGGCGCCGCGGCCGGTCTCGCCGGCGTGCTTCACTCGCAGTACGCCGGAGCCGTGTCACCCGCACAGGGAGGCTCCCTGCTTATCTTCGCCTTCATCGTCGTCGTCATCGGCGGCATGGGCTCGCTCACGGGCACCGCTGTCGCCGCCGTCGTCGTCGGACTCGTCCAGCAGCTCGCCAACTACTACGCGGCGAGCGGTGTCGGCGACCTGTCGGTCGTGCTTCTCCTCGCGCTGGTGCTCCTGCTCCGACCGACCTCCCTGAAGGGAGCGACGGCATGACGTCGCCCACGGACCACCTCGCGCACACGCATACGCCCTCGGTGACGGACGCCGACGGCGACCTCGCGACCGCGGCGCGGACGGCCCCGGGCCAGGAGCGCCGCCCCCGCGGTCGACGACTGCTCCGGGCCTTGCCTGCCGTCATCGGGCTGGCCGTGCTCGCCTACCTGCCCTACCTCCCTGTCGAGCTGCCGGGCGTCCTCCCGGGGCGGGTCAACGCGCCGGGCTCGATGCAGCTGCTCGCGACGTGCCTCGTCATCGGCGGCATCGCCCTGAGCTACGACGTCCTCTTCGGGCGCACGGGGCTGCTCAGCTTCGGCCATGCCCTCTTCGTCGCTGCCGGCAGCTACCTGCTGACGATCTCGCTCTCCACGTGGGCGCTGCCGCTGCCGCTCGCAGTGCTCGTGGCGCTCGTCCTGTCCACGGCGCTCGCCCTCGTCGTCGGCGGGATCGCCCTGCGGGTCGGCGGCATCGCGTTCGCGATGGTGACCCTGGCGTTCGCGCAGGCCGCCTCGATCATCGTCATGCGCAACCCCGGTGGTGTGACCGGCGGCGAGGAGGGACGACCGCTCGACCGGGACGCGGTGCCGGACCTGCTGGTCGGTGTGGCCAACGCGCCCTACCGCTACTGGCTGGCGCTGGCCTTCCTCGTGCTCGCCTGGGTCGTCGTCACCCTCCTCGTGCGGTCTCGCGCCGGTCACGCGATGGCGGCGGTCCGAGAGAACGAGCAGCGTGCGGCGGTCCTCGGCTTCGGGACCTACCGCGTCAAGCTCCTCGCCGTCGTCGTCGGGTCGTTCCTCGGAGCCCTGGGCGGCGTCGTCCACGCCCTCGTGCTCGGCGGCTCGAACCCGCACCTGACCACCTCCGAGTTCACGCTCTCGCTTCTCGTCATGGTGGTGCTCGGCGGCGCGGGCCACCGGTGGGGCGCCGTCATCGGCGGGGTGCTCTACACCTACGCCGACGCCCGGCTCGTCGAGGTGAGCAACGCCGCGTGGCTGGAGAACCTGCCGGACGTCGTAGGTCAGGTCCTGTCGCAGCCGCTCTTCATCCTGGGCAGCTTCTTCGTCGTCGTGGTCTACTTCGCTCCGTCGGGCCTGACCGGGCTGGGCGGCAGACTGATCAGGAGGTCAGGGACTCGATGAGCTCCACACCGTCCGCCTTCGTCATCGAGCTGCCCGAGGGAAGCCTCGCCATCCACGACCTCAGCAGCGGCACGCCGGCCGCCGACGCGCCGGTCGTGCTCGCCGTCCATGGCATCACGGCCAACGGGCTCTCGTGGCGCCGCGTCGCCGACGAGATCGGTCATCGACACGGTCCCGGAGCCGTCCGCTTCCTCGCGCCCGACCTGCGTGGACGCGGAGACAGCCGCGACGTCCCCGGCCCCTACGGGCTCGCCGCGCACGTCGACGACCTCACCTCCATCGCGACGGCCTTCGCCTCCGCGCCGCTGCTCGTCGGGCACTCGATGGGCGCCTTCATCGCGGCTCTCGCTGCAGCCCGTCATCCGGACCGCTTTCCCTCCACGGTGCTCGTCGACGGCGGCCTGGCCTTTCCCGTGCCCGACGACCTCGACATCGACGCCGCGCTCCAGTCGGTCATCGGGCCGGCCATGGACCGGCTGTCGATGCGCTTCGCCGACCCCGCGGCATACCTCGACTTCTGGGCGGGCCACCCCGCGCTCGGACCGCTGCTCGACGGGCCCGGCGGCGACGCCGCCCGCGCCTACATCGGGCACGACCTCGTGCAGGACCCAGCGGACGCCCGATGGCGCAGCACCTGCGTGCTCGAGGCGGTGCGGGCCGATGGGGCCGACGTCATGGCCGACCGCGAGACCCATGCCGGGCTGCGCACCGCCGTGCGGCAGGGCGTCCGGGCCGAGCTCGTCTGGGCCGAGCGCGGCCTGCTGGACGAACCGCAGGGGCTCTACGACGAGTCGCGGCTGGCGGCGCTCCAGCTGCCCGATGGCGTCCGGACGACCCGGGTCGACGCGAACCACTACGACGTCATCCTGGGCGACCGCGGCGTCACTGCCGTCGTCGACGCGGTCGACCGGCTGCTCACGGCCTGAGCGCCGCCGGGCAGCCGTCCGAAGCCGCCGGCCCTGCCCGTCGGTGACGTCCGGGTGCCTTCAGGCCGGGGCCTGGAGCGAGCGCAGGCGCAGCGCGATCTGCAGCTCGAGCGCGTGGTCGGGATGCTGCCACGACTCGCCGAGCAGCGCCGCGATGCGCTCGAGGCGCTGTGACACGGTGTTGACGTGGACGTGGAGGGCGCCCGCCGCGTGCCGCGGGCTGCCGCCCGCCGCGAAGTAGGCAGCCAGCGTGCCGACGAGGTCGGTGCCGCGCCGGTCGTCGTAGTCGACGACGGGACCGAGGAGCTTGCGGACGTACTCGTCGACGTCGGGCGCCGAGCCCACGATGAGTCCGGCGAAGCCGAGCTGGGTCGCCGCCGCGCCCTTGCCCCGGTGGCCGAGCGCAATGAGGGCGCCCACCGTGCGGTGCCCTTCCTCATGCGCCTCGCTGATCCCGTCGACGTCGTGCAGCGGACCCACGCCGGCCACCGTGACGCACGTGCGCTTGCCGATGCGGGCGGCCGTGGCTCGGGCGAGCCCGTCGGGGTCGGTGCCCGGCACCAGGGCGATGACGTCGCCGTCGTGGGAGCCGACGAGCGAGGCCTCGCCGGTGGCGGCGCTCGCCGAGATGAGCAGGGCCCGGTGGCCGGTCGGCTCGTCGCCGCGGAGCACGAGCAGGCAGAAGGGCTTCTGGGGGTCGAAGCCGACGGTGCGGGCGAGGGTCAGGCGCTCCTCGCGCGAGCCCCGCGCGCTGACGAGGTCGCTGACGAGCCGGTTGCGCGCGGACTGCCGGGCGTCGGCGGCCTGGCGCTCGAAGAGCAGGACGAGGGCGGTCACGACACCGGCACGCTCGACCGTGCGCTGGTCCGAGTCGCTGAGGGTGGGTCCGCCGACATAGATGGTGCCGAGCCGCTCGCGTGCCGCGGTCACGGCGACGGCGTAGACGCCGTCGCGCTCGACGAGCCGTCCGGCGCCGAGGCCCGGGAGGGCGGCGAGGGCGGCGAAGGGGTCGCCGCCGGAGGCGTCGTGCTCCGGGGCAGGCCCGGACGCGCTGTTCCGGTGCCCGTTCTCGTCGACGAGCACTGCCCATCCGCCGAGGAGCTCGGCCAGCGCGTGCGTGATGTCGTCGACCCCGCCGCCACCGAGCACGAGGGAGGCGAAGCGGTCGTGCGCGGCAGCCGCCTTCTCCACGCCCGCGGCATACTGCCGGACCGTCTCGTGAGCATCGGAGAGAGCCGCCAGGGCGTGCTCCGCGTCGGCGAGGGCGCGCGTCTGCACGAGGGTGAGCGCCGCCAGGGTGGCGAGGTTGCCGAGGAGGCCGACCTCCTCGCGGGTGAACGGGCGCGACGAGCGGTTGGCCGCGAAGAGCACGCCGACGAAGTGGCTCTCGACGATGAGCGGCGTGCCGCAGATCGCGATGATGCCCTCCTCGCCGACGGCGCCGTCGATCGCCGACGTGTGCCGGAAGCGCTCGTCAGCCCAGTAGTCAGCGGTCCAGTACGGCTTGTGCGTCGAGGCGACGAGCCCACCGAGACCCGCGCCGAGCGCCAGGCGCACCGACTGGAACGCGGCCGAGACGGAGCCGTCAGTGGCACGCATGAACGTGTCGCCGGCCTCGGGGTCGTAGAGCGTGAGGTAGGCGAGATCGGTGCCGACCAGTCGCCGGGCTCGCCGCACGATCGCGTCGAGGACGGAGCCCGGGTCGCTCTCGGTGGCGAGCTCGCGGGCCGTGTCGAGCAGAGCCGCGAGGCCGGCCTCCCGGTGCTGGTGCACCTCGCGGGCACTCGCGATCCGCAGTGCCAGGTCCCGGGCCGGGGCCGGCGCGTCGGCAGCGGCGATCTCGGCGACGGGGGCGTCGGCAGCCAGCAGCTCGAGCAGGCCGATCACCTGGTCGGCCTGCTCGTCCGGCGCGACACCGCCCGCCCGCTCGGCGGGGGACTGCGGGTCGGTACGGGTGGGCACGGGCAGATCCTAGGCGGGTGGGGTCTTGATCGGGGTGCGGCGGGGTGCTCAGTGCGCCGTCCAGCCACCGTCCATCGAGAAGGACGTGCCGCTGATCGAGCCCGATGCCGGGCCGCACAGGAAGAGGGTCAGCGCCGCGACCTCGTCGGGCTCGACGAGTCGCTTGACGGCCACGGGCGCGAGCATGACCTTCTCGACGACCTCGGACTCGGGGATGCCGTGGGTACGGGCCTGGTCGGCGATCTGCTTCTCGACGAGGGGTGTCCGCACGTAGGCGGGGTTGATGCACGTCGAGGTGACGCCGCGCGGGGCGCCTTCGAGGGCGACCACCTTGGAGAGACCTTCGAGCCCGTGCTTGGCCGTGACGTAGGCCGACTTGAACGCGCTCGCGCGCAGACCATGGACGCTCGAGATGTTGACGACGCGGCCCCAGCCTCGGTCGTACATGTGCGGCAGGCTCTGCCGGATCAGCCGGAACGGCGAGACGAGCATGAGGTCGAGGATGAGGTCGAAGCGGTCGAGCGGGAAGTCCTCGACAGGGCTCACGTGCTGGATGCCGGCGTTGTTGACGAGGATGTCGACCTCGGTCGGCAAGTCGGTCAGCCGGTCGAGGTCGGCGAGGTCGGCCGCGATGGTCCCGATGCCGGACCCCTCGGCCAGGACGGCGAGGCCCTCCTCGTCGCGGTCCACGGCATGGACCTTCGCACCGGCCGCCGCGAGAGCCCGTGCGACGCTCGCCCCGATGCCGCTGGCGGCGCCGGTGACGAGGGCCGTGCGACCCGTCAGGTCGATGGGTTCGTTGACCGCCCGGGAGCCGCGCTGGAGGCGGTCCGGGGCGTCGTCGCGTGCGTCGGTGGGGGCGTCGGCCATGCCGGAAGACTAGGGAGGCTCGTCACCGCCCCCAGTGTGGTCGCACGACACAAACCGGCCCGATCGGTGTCGAGCCCCACATGCACGTTCTCTCGAAGGAGGCGACCGCCCCACTGGCGTTCGCGGAGCAGCGCGCCCATCGTCCCGGGGGAGCCGCGGCCCCGCCCGTCTCCGCGGGGAGGTCGTCGGCGTGGAGACCTAGAGGAGTCCGGCCTGAGTCATGAGCTGCATGACCTTGGGGCCGTTGAGGGTGAACGGGTCGATCTTCGGTGACTGGAGCGACTCGAGGGGTGGGAGTGCGGGGTCCGACGCGACGCCCTTGCCCACGGCATACTCCTTGGAGTCGGTCGTGCCGAGAACCTTCTGACCATCGGGGCTCGTGACGTAGGCGAGGAACTTCTGGGCGTCCGCAGCCTTCTTGCTGCTCTTGAGGACGCCCCCGCCGGAGAGGCTGACGAACGCGCCCGGGTCGCCGTTCTTGAAGTAGTGCAGCTTCGTGTTGCCGCTGCTCTCCTTGTCGAGACCCTGGTCGCGGTACCAGTAGTAGTGGTAGATGACGCCCATCGGCGACTGGCCGGCGTTGACGGCCTTCATCGTCGCGATGTTGTTCTGGTAGATCTTCGCGCCGGACTCGAGGGCGGTCAGCCACTGCGACGTCTGCTGCTCTCCCTGTGTGGCGAGGACGGCCGATACGATGGCCTGGAAGTCGGCGCCACCGGCGGCGACCCCCCACTTCCCGGCGAACTCCGGCTTGGCCAGGTCCATGAGCGAGCCGGGCAGCTGCGCTTCGGAGATGAGCGTCGGGTTGTAGACGAGCACGGTGGAGCGTGCGGCGATCCCGACCCACTCCTTCGTGGACGGGACGTACAGCGGGTCGACCTGCGCCAGCGTGGCGGCCTCGACGGGTGCGAGCAGGCCGCCGTTCTGGACCGTCGTCATGGCGGGGGAGTTCTCGGTGAGGAAGACGTCGGCGGGCGAGCTCGCGCCCTCCTGGACGATCTGGGCGCCCATCGAGGAGTCGTTGCCGTAGCGGATCTGGACCTGGACCCCGCTCCTGTCCTGGAACTCCTTCGCCCACTCCTCGGTGAGGTCCTTGTGCTGCGCCGAGTAGATCGTCAGCTTCCCGGCGTCGAGCGTGCCGGTGGCCTCGAGGCTGCTGCCGCAGGCTGCCAGGGCGGCGACGGCGACAGCGGTCAAGGCGGCGAGAAGGGAAAGGCGGCGAGGCACCGGGGCTCCTGGGGTCGGTCTCGTGTCGGACGTCGGGCAGCGCCTTAGGAAAGGCTTGCCTACGTCCGCGCAGACTAGCCGACGTCCGGGCCCGCCCCCAATCCCACGCTTCATTTGCGTTAGGTGTGCCTAACCTTATTGACTGGGCCCGTGACCGTGCCCGTCCTCCGCCGTCCGCTCGCCTCTGGCCTCCCGTGGGTGTCCGGGCTGCGCGCGCACGCGGAGCGCCCCGCGCTCGTCACGGCCCGGTCCACGACGACGTATGCCGACCTCGCCGACCGCGTCGAGTCGCTGGCATCGCGACTGGCCGGCCCGCGCCGTCTCGTCCTGGTCGAGGGTGGGGCGACGCCCGACACCGTCGTCGCCTACCTCGCCGCCCTCGGGGCAGGACATGTCGTGCTGCTCGCGGCGTCGGGAGCCGGCGGTGCCGCGCCTCGGCTCCAGGCGGACTACGACCCCGACATCGTGCTGGGTGCCGAGGGGTCGGTCGAGGTGCTGCGCGAGCAGTCGGCTCATGACCTGCACCCCGACCTCGCGCTGCTGCTCAGCACGAGCGGGTCGACCGGCTCCGCGAAGCTCGTGCGGCTCTCGTGGGCCAACCTCGCGGCCAACGCCGAGCAGATCGCCGGATACCTCGACATCCGCGAAGACGACTGTGCGGCAATGACCTTGCCGTTGACCTACTGCTATGGGCTCTCGGTCCTCAACACGCACCTTGCCGCCGGCGCATCGGTGCTGCTCACCGACCTGTCGGTCGTCGACGAGTGCTTCTGGGACCTCTTCCGGGAGGCCGGGGCGACGACGTTCCCGGCGGTGCCCCACACGTTCGAGCTGCTGGAGCGCAGCGGCTTCGCGCAGCGCGACCTGCCGCGGCTGCGCTACGTCACCCAGGCCGGGGGGCGGATGAGCGCCGAGCGCGTGAGCCGCTGGGCCGCGACCGGACGTGAGCGGGGCTGGGATCTCTACGTGATGTACGGCCAGTGCGAGGCCACCGCGCGCATGGCCTGGCTACCACCGCACCTCGCCCTGGAGCACCCGGGCGCCGTCGGCTTGCCGGTACCCGGGGCCTCGATCGACATCGAGGAAGGCGAGATCGTCTACCGGGGCCCGAACGTCATGCTCGGCTATGCCGAGAGGCCCGCGGACCTCGCCCTGGGTCGCACGACGACCGAGCTGCGCACGGGCGACCTGGGCCGGATCACCGATGGCGGTCTCCTGCAGGTCGTGGGTCGCCGGGCGCGCTTCGTCAAGGTCCTGGGTCACCGGGTCGACCTCGACGCGCTCGAGGAGCGGCTGCGCGGCGAGGGCCACGACGTGCGCTGTGCCGGTCGCGACGGACTGGTCGTCGTGGTGGTCGGTGACTGCGGCCCGCCGGTCGACGTGGTGCGGCGCGCGGCCCTCCGTGCCTGCGGCGTCCCGCGGGACGCGCTGCGGGCACTCGTCGTCGACGAGCACCTCGTGCTCGGCTCGGGCAAGCCCGACTACCCCGCGATGCTGCGGCTGGCGGACGATGCGCCCGCGGAGAACGCCGACGCCTCGACCGGCGGGGAGGCGGGCGTCGCGAGGCTCTACGCGACGCTGCTGCACCGCCGCCACGTTGCGGACGACGCCTCCTTCGTGTCGCTCGGCGGCGACTCGCTGTCGTACGTCGAGGTGTCCATCCGGCTCGAGGAGCTGCTGGGTCGGCTGCCCGCGGGCTGGCACGTCATGCCGGTCGCCGAGCTCGAGACGCTGCGCCGCGACGGCGCTTCCCCGACGGGGGCTCCCGCTGCACCGGCTGGCCGGTGGCGCTCGATGGAGTCCGGGATCTGGCTTCGCTCGCTGGCCATCATCCTCATCGTCGGCACCCACGCGGGCCTCTTCTCCCTGCAGGGCACGGCGAACGCGCTTCTCGTCATCGCCGGCTACCAGCTCGTCCGGTTCCAGCTGGGCGTGTCGGGTCGAGCCGCCCGGGTCGCGCGCATCACCCGCGCCGCCGCACGCATTGCGGTACCGGCGCTCGCCGTCATCGTCCCGGCCCACGTGCTCGGCGGCTACTACGAGACCCGGAACCTCTTCCTCGCCAACTGGGTGTTCGGCGAGGAACGGCTGGGCCAGCCTTGGCGGTTCTGGTTCATCGAAGCCCTCGTGCTGGGCCTCGTCCTCACCGCCTGCCTCAACGCCTGGCGCAGGGGTCACCGACTCGAGCAGCGATACCCGTTCGCCTTCCCGCTCACCTTGACCCTGCTCGCCTTCGTGCTGCTACGCCTGCCGCTGCTGCCGCTCCCGGTGCCCCGCATGCACGGCTCCGCACTCGTCGTGCTCCACCTCTTCCTGCTGGGCTGGACCCTGGCCCGGGTGAGCACTCCGCGGCAGCGGCGCTGGATGACGGTGGTGGCGGTCGTCCTCATCGGGACCTTCTCCTTCAACCCCGCGCGGGACGGGCTCACGCTCGCCTTCGTGCTCGTCCTGCTGTGGCTGCCCGTGACGAGGGTGCCCGCGGTGCTCGTCCCGGCTGCCAAGGTGCTCGCCTCGGCCTCCCTGTTCATCTACGTCATCCACTGGCAGGCCCTGGAGGTCCTCTGGGGCCGGCCGGTCCCCGCGTTCGTCGCGTCGATGGCGCTGGGACTCGCGTACTGGTGGGTGTGGACCCGCGTGGTCGAGCCCGTCACCGCAGCGCGGCTGGCGCGGCGCCGCGATGCACGGGGTCGGCACGGTGATCAGATGTCGCGGAAGACCTCGATGGTCGCGCCAAGAGCGTTGAGGCGCTCGGCGAGGTCCTCGTAGCCGCGGTTGATGACGTAGACGTTGCGCAGCACCGACGTGCCGGGCGCGGCCAGCATCGCGAGCAGCACGACGACGCCCGGCCGCAGGGCGGGCGGGCACACGACCTCGGCCGCACGCCAGCGGGTCGGGCCCTCGAGGATGACCCGGTGGGGGTCGAGCAGCTGCACCTTGGCGCCGACCTTCGTGAGCTCGGTCAGGTAGATCGCGCGGTTCTCGTAGACCCAGTCGTGGATCATCGTGCTGCCCTCGGCGACGGCTCCGATGAGCGCGAAGAACGGCAGGTTGTCGATGTTGAGGCCGGGGAACGGCATCGGGTGGATCTTGTCGGCCGGGGCGTGCAGGGGACCGGGGATCGTCGTGAGGTCCACGAGCCGCGTCTTGCCGTTGGCCGACGTGTACTCCGACGTGAGGTTGTACTTCATCCCCATGCCGTCGAGGGTGGCGAGCTCGATCTCGATGAACTCGATCGGGACGCGCCGGATGGTGATGGCGCTGTTGGTGACGACCGCTGCCGCGATGAGGCTCATCGCCTCGATGGGGTCCTCGCTCGGGGCGTACTCCACGTCGACGTCGATCTCGGCGACGCCGTGAACCGTGAGGGTGGTCGTGCCGATGCCCTCGATGCGCACGCCCAGCTTCTCGAGGAAGAAGCAGAGGTCCTGGACCATGTAGTTGGGGCTCGCGTTGCGGATGACCGTCGTGCCGGCGTGACGCGCGGCTGCCAGAAGGACGTTCTCGGTGACGGTGTCACCGCGCTCGGTGAGCACGATGGCCCGTTCGGGGTTGACCGTCCGGTCGGAGCGCGCCTCGTAGAACCCATGAGTTGCGGTGACCTCGAGGCCGAACGCTCGCAGCGCGGCGAGGTGGGGCTCGACGGTGCGGGTGCCGAGGTCGCAGCCACCGGCATACGGCAGCTGGAAGGCCTCGTGCTCGTGCAGCAGGGGGCCGAGGAACATGATGACGGTACGCGTACGGCGCGCGGCCGCGACGTCGATGTCGGCGAGGTTGAGCACGGCCGGGGGCAGGATCTCGAGGTCGTTGCTGTCGGGCAGCCACCGCGTCCTGACGCCGATCGAGGCCAGTACCTCGAGGATGCGGTTGACCTCCTCGATGCGGGCCAGGCTGCGCAGCGTGGTGCGGCCGCGGTTGAGCAGGGCGGCGCAGAGCAGTGCCACCGCGGCGTTCTTGGAGGTCTTGACGTCGATCGAGCCGGTCAGCTTCTGACCGCCGACGATGCGCAGGTGCTGGGGGCCGGAGTGGCCGACGGAGACGAACTCGGAGTCGAGGGCGTCACCGATCTTCGCGAGCATGTCGAGGCTGAGGTTCTGCTTGCCCTGCTCGATGCGGGTGACCGCGCCCTGGGAGGTCCCGAGCTGCTCCGCGAGGTCTGACTGGGTCATCCCCTTGTGGCGTCGAGCGTCGCGGATGAGTCCGCCGATCCGGGTGAGGTAGGTCTGAGGCACGACGTCGAGGCTAACTCATATATGAGTTATGGCAAATCAGCCACGCCCGTGCAGGCCACGAACCAGGACGTGCCCGATCGTGGCCTGCACGGAAGCGGTCGTGTGCCGCGTGCCGACCGGTGGAGCCGTGACCCGGCCTCACGTGCGGGCGCGGCGACGCTCCGTCACCGGCGGGCGTTGGCGACGCCGACAGGCAGGAACCGGGAGCCGGTCACGGCCTCGGCCACTCCGGTGCGGTCGAGGAGCGGGGTGATGCCACCGTTCCAGAACTGGAACCCCGCACCGGTGATCATCGCGAGGTCGATGTCCATCGGCGCCTGGGCGACGCCCTCGTCGAGCATCCGGCGCGCCTCGTCGGCGAGCACGGTGAGCACCCGCTCGCGCACCTGGGCGAGGTCGAGAACGACCGGCTCGACCGGCCTCTCGATCAGCTCGGCGACCTCGGGGTCGAGGACCGGACGGCCCGAGCTGAGGTCGTAGAAGCCGCGCTTGCCGGCCGCGACGATCCGCTGGAGCGTCGGCGAGGCGTAGAAGCGGTCGGGGAAGGCCTGCACCAGCGTCTCGCCGTTGTGCAGCGCGATGGCCGGACCGACGAGCCCGATGAGGACGAACGGCGGCATCGGCGCGAGACCGGCGAAGGCGCGGTCGACGACCTCGATCGGCGTGCCCTCGTCGAGGATCTTCGCTGCCTCGCCCATGAAGCGGCCGAGGAGACGGTTGACGATGAACGAGGGCCGGTCGGCCGCGCGGATGCACGTCTTCCTCAGGGCCTTGCCGACGGCGAAGGCCGTCGCGAGGGTGGCGTCATCGGTGTGCTCGCCCGGGATGATCTCGAGCAGCGGCATGACGGCCACGGGGTTGAAGAAGTGGAAGCCGACGACGCGCTCCGGGTGCGAGAGCTTCGAGGCCATCTCGGCGATCGACAGGCTCGAGGTGTTGGTGGCGAGCACGCACTCGGGCGAGACGACGGCCTCGACCTCGGCGAAGACCTGCTGCTTGACCGACATCTCCTCGAAGACCGCCTCGATGACGAAGTCGGCGTCGGCGAAGCCGTCCTTGCTCGTCGACCCGGTGACGAGGGCCCGGTAGCGGTTGAGCCGGTCGGGGCCCAGGCGTCCCTTGCCCGCGAGCTTGTCGAGCTCGGCGTGGACGTAGCCGACGCCCTTGGCGACGCGCTCGTCGTCGATGTCGGTCAGCACGACCGGCACCTGCAGGCGCTGGATGAAGAGCAGCGCGAGCTGGCTCGCCATGAGCCCCGCCCCGACGATGCCGACCTTGGTGACGGGACGCGCGAGCGCCTTGTCCGGGGCACCGGCCGGGCGCTTGGCACGCTTCTGCACGAGGTCGAAGGCGTAGAGGCCGGCGCGCAGCTCGTCGCTCATGAGCAGATCGGCGAGCACCTCGTCCTCGGCGGCGAAGCCCTCCTCGCGGGTCGCGGTGCGCGCCGCGGCGAGCAGGTCGAGGGCGGCATACGGGCTCCTCGCCTGGCGACCGGTCTTGACGTCGGCGAGGCCCTTCGCCTTGGCGATGGCGGTGCTCCACGCCGTCTCGTCACGGTCGACCTCGGCACGCTCGACGGTGACCTCACCCGACAGGACTCGGGCCGCCCACGCGACGGACTCCTCGAGGAAGTCGGCGGGCTCGAGGAGGACGTCCGCCATGCCGAGGCGGTACGCGTCGACGCCCTTCAGCATGCGGTTCTGGCTCAGCGGGTTGTCGATGACGACCGTGATCGCCTTCTCGACACCGATGAGGTTGGGCAGCATCCAGCAACCGCCCCACCCGGGGACCAGTCCGAGGAAGACCTCGGGCAGCGCGACGGCTGGGACACCGGCGCTCATGGTGCGGTAGGTCGCGGACAGTGCCAGCTCGACGCCCCCGCCCATGGCCGCGCCGTTGACGAAGGCGAAGGTCGGGACCGGCAGGTCGGAGAAGGCCGCGTATGCCGTGTGGCCGGCCCGGGCGATCGCGAGCGCCTGCTCGCGCGATCCGATGAACGGCACACCCGACAGGTCGGCGCCGACGGCGAAGACGAACGGCTTGCCGGTGACGGCGACGGCGACGATCTCGCCGGCCTCGGCACGCTCACGCAGGTGGGCCACGGTGGCCGTGAGCCCGGCGATCGACTGCGGGCCGAACGTGTTGGGCCTCGTGTGGTCGAAGCCGTTGTCGAGGGTGACGAGCGCGAGCGTGCCTGCCCCTGCGGGGAGGGCGATGTCCTGGACGGGCGTGCGTGTCACGACCTCGGTCGCGAACTCGGAAGCGGCGGTGGGCTTCTCGGTGGTCGTGGCGGCGCTCACTGGGCGATCTCCTGGGTGGCGGGGGACGGGGCGTCGACGCTCGTGGCGTAGTCGGCGTGGTGCGGGTTCTCCCAGATGACGGCGCCGCCCATGCCGATGCCGATGCACATGGCGGTCAGGCCGTAGCGGACCTCGGGGTGCTCCTCGAACTGGCGGGAGAGCTGGGTCATGAGGCGCACGCCGGAGCTCGCGAGCGGGTGACCGGTGGCGATGGCCCCGCCGTACTCGTTGACGCGCGGGTCGTCGTCGGCGATGCCGAAGTGGTCGAGGAAGGCGAGCACCTGCACGGCGAAGGCCTCGTTGAGCTCGAAGAGGCCGATGTCCTCGATGCGCAGCCCGGCCTTGGCGAGTGCCTTCTCGGTGGCGGGGACCGGGCCGACTCCCATCACCTCGGGCTCGACGCCGACGAACGAGAACGACACGAGGCGCATCCGGACCGGCAGGCCCAGGTCGGCCGCTGCCTGCTCGGAGGCGAGCAGGCAGGCGGTCGCGCCGTCGTTGAGGCCAGCGGCATTGCCCGCGGTGACGTTGCCGTGCGCGCGGAAGGGCGTCTTGAGCAGGCCGAGGTCGTCGACGGTCGTGCCGGGTCGCGGCGGCTCGTCGGCGGTGGCGAGGCCCCAGCCGTGCTCGGCGTGCCGCGTCGCGACGGTGACGAGGTCGCGCTGGATCTTACCGTCGGCATACGCCCGCTCCAGCTTGTCCTGGCTGCCGACGGCGAAGACGTCGGAGCGCTGCTTGGTCAGGTGCGGGAAGCGGTCGTGGAGGTTCTCGGCGGTCTTGCCCATGACGAGCGCGTCGGGGTCGACGATCTTCTCGGCGACGATGCGCGGGTTGGGGTCGACGCCCTCGCCCATGGGATGGCGGCCCATGTGCTCGACACCGCCGGCGATGGCGACGTCGTAGGCGCCGAAGGCGATCGAGCTGGCGGTGGTGGTCACGGCGGTCATCGCGCCGGCGCACATGCGGTCGATCGAGTAGCCGGGTGTCGTGTGGGGCAGCCCCGAGAGGAGGGCGGCCGTGCGGCCCAGGGTGAGCCCCTGGTCGCCGATCTGGGTGGTCGCCGCGATCGCGACCTCCTCGACCTTGTGCTTCGGCAGGTTCGGGTTGCGGTGCAGCAGCTCGCGGATGCACCGGATGACGAGGTCGTCGGCACGGGTCTCGGCATACATGCCCTTGTCGCCGGCCTTGCCGAACGGCGTGCGGACGCCGTCGACGAAGACGACCTCGTTGAGTGCGCGGGGCACGGTGCCTCCTGGTGGGTCGTGGGTGATCGCTGGACCAGCGGTCGATGGGCCGGCCGCGACGCCGCGCGACCTCCTTGATCCTACTTCCCGGTAACTTCGGGGCAACGGGGCCGAGGGTGAGCCTCCTCACCCGAGCGCAGATTTTGCCGCCGGGCGGGTGCGACATCTCCCGCGCTTCGGTCCGGATCGCGCGCTCGCAGCAGGAGCGCGCGAAACCTGCACCTGGCGCGCGACATCTCCCGCGCTTAGGACCGGATCGCGCGCTCACAGCAGGAGCGCGCGAAACCTGCATCGGGCGCGCGGGACCTGCATCGGGACGGCGGGACCTGCATCGGGCGCGCGAAACCTGCACCGGGCGCGCGACATCTCCCGCGCTTCGCTCCTGGACCGCGCGCTCGCAGCAGGAGCGCGCGAAACGGGGGGTCGGTCAGGTGGGTGGGTTCTCGCTGCATGCGAGCGAGATGAGCGGCGCGGTGATCGTCGTCTGCCACCGCCGGGCGCCCATGGCCGCGAGTGCCTCGGCCACCTCGGTGGTCGAGGGTGCTGCGGGGCCTTCCCAGAGGAACCGGCGCAGCAGGTCGGGGGTCAGCAGGTTCTCGACCGGCACGGCCAGCTCGTCGGAGATCGCACCGAGCAGCTCCCGTGCGCGTGCCAGACGTGCCGCGGCGACCGGGTCCCGGTCGGCCCACGCCTTGGGCGGCGGCGGCCCGCTCGGCGGCAGGGCCAGGACGGGCAGGTCGGACTCGGGCAGCTGGAGCGCCCGCGCGACGACCTCGATGATCGCCTCCTGGTGGCGGCGCACCGAGCGGGCGAGCCGCGGCTCGGCGGAGCCCACCGTGCGCGGCGGCTTCGTCGCGCGCTGGTTGGCGATCGCGATCTCGCTGATCGCGGCGTCCGGCAGCACCCGCCCGGGCGAGGTGTCGCGCTGCTGGGCCGCGGCATCCCGCCACAGCCACAGCTCACGGACGATGGCCAGACCGCGACGGCCCCGCACCTTGTGCATCCCGGACGTGCGCCGCCACGGGTCGACGCGGGCCTCGGGGCCGGTGAACTTGAGCAGGTGCTCGAACTCCTCCGCCGCCCACCCGGCCTTGCCCTGCGAGGTGAGCTCGGCGCCCACCGCGTCCCGCAGGTCGACGAGCACCTCGACGTCGAGGGCGGCATACCGCAGCCACGGCTCGGGCAACGGTCGCACCGACCAGTCGACCGCCGAGTGCTCCTTGGCCAGCTGGAGACCGAGGTAGTGCTCGACCATGGCACCCAGTCCGACGCGGGGCAGGCCCGCTAGTCGGCCGCCGAGCTCGGTGTCGAAGAGCGACGTGGGGTGCAGACCGACCTCGGCAAGGCACGGAAGGTCCTGGGTGGCCGCGTGCAGGATCCACTCGGCGTCGCCGATGGCCTCACCGACGGGGGAGAGGTCGGGGCAGGCGATGGGGTCGATGAGCCACGTCCCGGAGCCCTCGCGCCGGATCTGCACGAGGTAGGCGCGCTGGCCGTAGCGATAGCCCGACGCCCGCTCAGCGTCGATGCCGACCGGCCCGGTGCCGGCGCCGATGGCCTCCGCGGCCCGCATCAGGGTGCGCTCGTCGACGACGACGTCGGGCACGCCGTCACGCGGGTGGGTCAGTGGAACGAGGTCGGGGACGAGGTCTGGTGCGAGGTCGGCGGCGGTGTCGTCGAGGTCGGCGGTGGGCTCGTTCGGCTCTGCCGTCACCGTCGCTGCCCCGGCAGGGGGACGACGCCGTCGGGCAGCGGCGGGATGCCGGCGATGGTGCACAGCATGTCGGCCCAGGCGCGCAGGTGGTCCGTGGCGTCTCCGCCCACCGGTGTCCACGAGGCGCGGATCTCCATCTCGACGCTCGCCTCGCGGTCGGCGAGACCCGCGAAGCTCTCGCTGACCACACGGGTCACCGTGCCGGCCTCGGCGGTCCACCCGAGGTTGCGGTTCGTCAGGGAGTCGGTGAGCCACGACCACCCGACGGCACCGAGCATCGGGTCACCGGCGAGCTCGGGCTCGAGCTCGGCCCGCGCGAACGTGACGATGCGCCACTGGCCGTCCCACGTGTCAGGCGCCGCAGGGTCGTGCAACAGCACGAACCGACCGGTCGCGAGGTCGTCGTCCGGGTCCGCGACGTCGATGACGTCGGCCGTCAGCGCTGCGGCGTAGGGCGCGATGCGGGTCGGCGCCGGCACCTCGGTCAGACGCACCTCGGAGCGCAGACGGACGTCCCGCAGGGCGTCCAGCGTCCTTGCGAAGACCGCGCCGTGGTTGCCCGGCAACGTTCGGGTGTGCACCAGATGAGCGTATGCCGGACTCGGTCGATCTGTCCTCAGGGCGCGCCGGATGCGCGTGGCGAGGGAGCGCCCGCCTGCGTGGCAGGATTGTCCGGTGCCGACCACAGCCCCGCCAGACACCCGCCACAGCGACCTCGTCCGCGCTGCGCGCCGCGAGTCGGTGACCCGGACGCCGGTGTGGTTCATGCGCCAGGCCGGGCGTTCGCTGCCGGAGTACCGCGCCGTCCGCGAGGGCATCCCCATGCTCGAGTCGTGCATGCGTCCCGACCTCGTCACCGAGATCACGCTGCAGCCCGTGCGCCGCCACGGCGTCGACGCCGCCATCTTCTTCAGTGACATCGTCGTGCCGCTCAAGGCCATCGGCGTCGACCTCGACATCGTCCCCGGCGTCGGGCCCGTCATGGCCCACCCGATCCGCACCGTGGCCGATCTCGACCAGCTCGTCCCGCTGACCGCCGAGCACGTCCCCTTCGTCACCGAGGCCGTGAGCCAGCTCGTGCGCGAGCTCGGCGACACGCCGCTGATCGGCTTCGCCGGCGCACCCTTCACCCTCGCGTCCTACCTCGTCGAGGGCGGTCCCTCGAAAAACCACGAGAAGACCAAGGCGCTGATGCACGGCGACCCCGGGCTGTGGGATGCGTTGTGCGCGAGGCTGGCCCAGATCTCGGGGGAGTTCCTCCGCGTCCAGGCCCAAGCCGGGGCCAGCGCCGTCCAGCTGTTCGACTCGTGGGCCGGTGCGCTGTCGCGCGCCGACTACGCCTCGCGGGCGATGCCGCACTCCGCGGTCGCGCTGGCGGCCGTCGAGGACCTCGACGTGCCGCGGATCCACTTCGGAGTGGGCACCGGTGAGCTGCTGCGCCTCATGGGTGAGGCGGGCGCCGAGGTCGTCGGCGTCGACTACCGCGTGTCGCTGACCGACGCCGCGGAGCGGCTCGGGCCCACGTATGCCGTCCAGGGCAACCTCGATCCCGCGCTGCTCTTCGCGCCGTGGGAGGTCCTCGAGCGGCGCGTGCGCGAGATCGTGGAAGAGGGACGCCGCGCGCCTGGCCACATCTTCAACCTCGGTCATGGTGTGCTGCCCACCGTGGACCCCGACGTGCTGACCCGGGTCACCGCGCTCGTCCACGAGTGCTCGAGCCGCCGATGACGACGGCGGCACCGTCCGTTGCTCGCTCCAGCCTCACGATGCTCGGTGGGTCTGTCGCGTCGCGCGTGCTCGGCATCCTGCGCAACGCCCTCATCACCGCCATCATCGGGGCGACGTTCGCCGGCGACGCCTTCTCGCTCGCGAACACCCTGCCCAACGTGCTGTACGTCCTCGCCGCAGGCGGCATCCTCAACGCGGTGCTGATCCCGTCCCTCGCGCGCGCCATGAAGCTCGAGGACGGCGGTCAGGAGTTCACCGACCGCGTCATCACGCTCGCGCTCGCCGCCATGGCGGCCATCACGGTCCTGGTCATGGCGGGCGCCGCGGGGTTCGTCTGGCTGCTCGCCCGCAACTCGTCACCGCAGTTCAAGGACCTCGCGCTCGCCTTCTCGCTGATCTGCCTGCCGCAGATCTTCTTCTACGGCCTCTTCGCGCTGCTCGGCCAGATCCTCAATGCACGAGGGCGGTTCGGTGCCTTCGCCTGGGCGCCGTTCCTCGCCAACATCGTCGCGGTCGCCGGCCTCCTCCTCTTTCTCGTGATCTTCCCGCAGCCGCACCTCGCCGGTCCGGACGGCAACCCCCGCCCGCGTGATCCGTCCGAGTGGACCGGACCGATGATCTGGCTCTTCGCCGGCTCGGCGACGCTGTCGGTCATGGTCCAGGCGCTCTCGCTCGTGCCCGCCCTGCGCCGCACGGGGTTCCGCTACCGGCCGCGCTGGGGCCTGCGCGGCGTCGGTCTGGGCGGGGTCAGCCGGCTGGCCGTCTGGGCCTTCGGCGGACTCGCGATCTCCCAGCTCGGCTTCTTCATCAGCCAGAGCGTCCTCAACAACGCGACGTCGGAGGCCTCGGTCCTCGGTCTCGAGGGCGAGGTGCGCGGCCCGGCTGCCTACGGCATCGCCTTCACCCTCTTCATGCTGCCGCACGCGTTCGTGACGACGTCGATCATCACGGCGCTCTTCCCGCGGTTCTCCGCCTCAGCGGCCTCCGGGGACACGGCCGGCCTGCGTCGGGACTTCCGCACCGGACTGACGACGCCCCTCGTCGCCAACGTGCCGATCATGGTGGCGGTCATCGTGCTCGCGCACCCGATCGTCTCCTTGCTCTACCCCGGCATCGACGACCGGTCCGTCGACGTGGCCGCCAGCGTGCTCGTGATCATGATCCTGGGCCTCGTGCCGTTCGGTCTCGACCTGCTCTGCTACCGCATGTTCTTCGCCCTCGAGCACGGGAGGCCGACGGTCGTCATGCAGGTGCTGCTCACCGGCACCAGTGCCCTCGCCGGCGTCGTGACGCTCTTCATCAACCCGATCTGGGCCATCGCGGTCATGGCGATGGGCCAGACCGTGGGCAACGTCGCGAGCTCTGCCGGCGGGCTCTACCTGCTGCGGAAGCGCACCGGCAGCCTCGGTCTCATGGGGGCCGTCGTCACGGCATCGCGGGTCGGGGTCGCCGCGGCCGTCGCCGGAGTCGTCGCCTGGGGCGTCACCCTCGTCCTCGACCCCATCACGAGCGCGGCCGTCGACGGCTCGTCCTCGATCCTCAAGCAGATGTTCGCCAGCGCTCTCGAGATCGGCCTGGTCGGTGTCGTCTTCGGTGTCATCTACCTGGGCATCGCGCACGCGCTGCACGTGCGCGAGATCCGTCAGGTGGCAGACATGGTCCGCCGACGGCTCCGCCGCTGACCCAGCCCCCGCCGGCGGTCGTCCGCCCGCGTGGGAGCCATCGTCGGCCTCGCGCCGTGGTGACGCATGGTGAGCCGTGGACCGCTGGCCCGGTCGGCGACGGTCGTCCGCCCAGCGCCGTTGGGAGCCGTCGTCGGCCTGGCGCGTGGTGACGCATGGTGAGCCGTGGTCCGCTGGCCCGGTCGGCGGCGCTTGTCCGCCTCGAGCCGTCGGCGCCTCAGGACGTCAGTCGCCCGGCGTTCGCGGCCCGGGTGTGGCCGACGTGGATGCGGCCGAGGCGGGTGCTCCGGCAGGCTGCGGTGCGGGGCCCGTGCCCGCGCCACCAGCCGCTGGGGAGGTCGCGGACGGCATACCCGCTGTGTGGCGGCGCCACAGCCGCAGACCGAGGAGGGTGAGCGGCACGAGGAGGACGAGCCAGGGCAGCAGCGCCGCGAGCCCGGTGAGGATGACGGTGAGCGAGCCGAGGAGGCTCTCCCACGCGGTGCGCAGCCCGCCGCCGAACCCGCCCCGGGTCTCCACGGGGGTCGTCGCGTCGGTCCAGAGCGTGACGGTGACGTCGCTCATCGTGGTCATCGCGTCGAGCTGCGCCAGGCGCTGCGTCAGCGAGTCGAGGTCGGCCTGACGACGGCTCAGCTCGCTCTCGAGGGTGATGACCTGCTGGAGGTCCGTCGTCTTGGCCAGCAGGGCACGCACGCGGTCGATGCCGTCACGCATCGGCTGGATGCGGGCCTTCGTGTCGACGTAGGTGTCGGTGACGTCCTCTGACTGCGACGAGCGGTAGGACACCGACCCGATCTTCGACAGCTGGGTCAGCACGTCGTCGAGGGCCTTGGCGGGGACGCTGAGCACCATCCGGGCCTCGTCCACGCCGACGCTCGGCAGGGACGAGCCCGACTCGAGGCGAGGGTCGACCCCGCCCGGACCAGCGGGACCGCCCGTGGGGTCGACCGAGGTGACGACGTTCTCGGACGTCACCTGGCCGCCTGCATCGGTCGCGACGACCCGGGCGCGCGCCGCGGAGCCGCTGAGGTCGGTGACCTTGATCCCGAGCCAGGCGCTGCGCGCGATCTTCGACTCGATGACCGCCACCGTGCCCGCCGGCCCCGTCCCGGTCGCCGCGCCGGTGTCAGCGGCCGGGGCCTTCACGCCCGCGTCGGCGTCTGGCAGGGGAGTCACCTCGGTGCCGGCCAGGCCCCTTCCGCTGGTGGTGCCAGCCGACTCCCCGGCTGAGGCACCGGCGGAGGAGCTCGACGACGATGCGCCACGGAGGGCGCTGAGACCCAAGGGGATCGAGAGCCCGAGCACCGCCACGACCACGGCCAGCACGGTGAGAAGGCGGCGTCGGGCGGGAGGCAGTGACGCGAGGTGCGGCAGGTGGGGCGTGGTGGTCATGGCGAACCTTTCGACGGGTCGCCTCCGTGCGGTGCCGGGTGGTGGTGCTGTGCAGCGCGCGACGTGGGTGGCGACGTCCTTTGTCACCAGAGACACCCGACAGGATCCGATCGTTGCGGTGCGCCTCCGATCGCGCCCGTGCTGCGTCGGTACGTCCGCACGTCCGCACGTCCTGGCGTGTGGTCAAAGCCGTTGTCGAGGGTGACGGGCGCGAGCGTGCCTGCGTCCCCGGGCCGGGCGATGTCCGGCACGTTCGATCCGGATCGCGCGCTCGCAGCAGGAGCGCGCGAAACCTGCACCGGGCGCGCGACATGTCCCGCGCTTTCGGTCCGGATCGCGCGCTCGCAGCAGGAGCGCGCGAAACCTGCGCCGGGCGCGCGACAGGTCCCGCGCTTCGGTCCGGATCGCGCGCTCGCAGCAGGAGCGCGCGAAACCTGCGCCGCGCGCGCGACATATCCCGCGCTTCGGTCCGGATCGCGCGCTCTGCTCGTCGGATCTGCCCTACGCCCGTTTCCCGCCCGTTCACGCGCCCGTTCGGCTGCCGTTCGTCGTCGGGTCAGCCCCGCTCGCGGGCGGGGTCGGGCCCGGGACGGCTGTCCGCACCTTGCCTCTCTGCCTCCGTCACACCTGGTGCGCCCTCCTCATCGACCTGAGCCCCGCGCTCGTGCCGCGCCTGCCGCCTCAGTCGCCCTCTGCGCACCCGCCGCACGATGAGCCACCCCACGAGGCCCGCCACGACGAGCGCCACGACCCAGTCCAGGACCGACGAGTACCGGTCGACGAGCTCGTAGCGGGACCCGAGGACCCAGCCGAGTCCGATGAGCAGGCCGTTCCACAGCGCGCTGCCCGCGATCGTGAACACGCTGAACCGCGCCAACGGCATGTGGACCGCGCCGGCGGGGAGGGAGACGAGGCTGCGAACGCCGGGGACGAGCCGGCCGAGGAAGACGGACCGACGGCCGTGGTCGGTGAACCACTCCGTCGCGCGCTCGAAGTCGTGGCGGTCGACGAGTGGCAGCCGCGCCATGACTGCGATGGCCCGCTCCTGTCCGAGCCGGGCGGCCAACAGGTAGAGGGACAGCGCACCGAGGTAGGAGCCGAGCGTGCTCGTGAGGAGGAGCAGCCCGAGGTTGAGCTGGCCCTGTCGGGCGATGAAGCCCGACAGCGGGAGCACGACCTCGCTCGGGATCGGAGGGACCACGGTCTCCAGGAACGTCAGGGCCCCGACTCCCCACTCGCCGAGGGCCTCGATGACGCGGTATGCGACACCGACGAGTCCGGAGAGCTCCGCAGGAGGCTGTGTGGCGAGCGGCGCGGCAGTACTCATGGGCTCCACATTCCCCCAGCGGCCGGGCCTCGGACACGGCGCGGGGGGAGGGGATGGGAGAGTGACGCCATGGGCAGGACGGTCGCGGTCATCGGCGGTGGCATCAGCGGACTGGCGGCGGCGTGGGAGCTGGGTCGCTCGGGCGCCGACCTCTCCGTGACGGTCCTCGAGGGCACCGACCGCGTCGGCGGAAAGCTGCGGCTGGCGGATGTGGACGGTGCGCGCATCGACGTCGGGGCCGAGTCGGTCCTGGCCCGTCGCCCTGAGGCGCTCACCCTCATCGAACAGCTCGGTGTCGAGCGCCTGACCACACACCCGGGACCTGCCGGTGCCTCGATCGTGTCGCGGGGCGGGCGCTGGCCCATGCCGCGCGGCACCCTCATGGGCGTTCCGTCCGATCCCGAGTCGGTCCGCGGGTTGCTCACCGACGAGGAGGTGGAGCGGCTGGCCCACGAGAAGGTCGAGGGCCCCGTCGTCGGAGACGTCTCCGTGGGCGACCTCGTGGATGCCCGCCTGGGTCGGGCCGTGACCGACCGGCTCGTCGAGCCTCTCCTCGCAGGCGTCTACGCCGGGCATGCCCGCGACATCTCCGCGGAGCAGGCCGTCCCCGTCCTCGCGGCCGCTGCACACGACGGCCGGCCGCTCCTCGAGGTCGCCCGTGCCGCTGCGGAGGCCGGGGCGAAGGGGGTCACGGCCGGTCGCCCGGTCTTCGCCTCGCTCGTCGGCGGCCTCGGGACGTTGCCAGAGGTGCTCGAGCGCGCACTGGCCGCTGCCGGTGTGGAGGTGCGCAAGAGCGTCGTGGCCCGCGGGCTACGTCGAGACGGGGACGGCTGGGTCGTGTCGACGGGCCCGACGACCCACGTCGTCGAGGAGCGCTTCGACGCCGTCGTCGTCGCGGTTCCCGCAGCTCCGACCTCGCGCCTGCTGCGTCACGTCGCACCCGCGGCGGCCGCGGCGCTGGCGTCCATCGAGTACGCGTCGATGGCGATCGTGACGTTCGCGCTGGAGGGCCCGGTGCCGGAGGTCATGGACAGCAGCGGCTTCCTCGTCCCGCCGACCGAGTCGCTGACGATCAAGGCATCGACCTTCAGCTCGGTCAAGTGGCCATGGCTGGCCGCCGCCCACCCCGGCCGCACCTTTCTCCGGGCCTCGGTCGGCCGGCATCGGGAGGAGTCCTCGCTCCAGCGGCCCGACGACGAGCTCGTCGACGTGGCCCTCACCGACCTCCGCACGGTGCTCGGGCCCGACCTGCCCGACCCCGCTGACGTGCACGTGCAGCGCTGGGGTGGGGGACTGCCGCAGTATGCCGTCGGGCACCGCTCAAGGCTGGCGCCCACCCGTGGGCTGCCACCCGGTCTCGCGCTGTGCGGGGCGGCATACGACGGCGTGGGGATCCCTGCGTGCATCGCGTCCGGACGTGCCGCTGCCCGGTCCGTCCTGACCCGCTGACGTTTCCACGTGGGCCGCTTGGGATGATGGGCCCATGAGCGAGCGCCTGACCCCGGCCCAGATGCGGGAGATCAACGACAGCATCCGTTACTGCATGTGGTCGGTGTTCAGCACCGTCACCCCCATCGGCGAGGACCGGGCCACGGTCACGGCAGAGCTCGAGACCTTCCTCGACGAGATCGCCGGCGAGGGCGTCGTCGTCCGCGGACTCTACGACGTCGCGGGCCTACGCGGCGACGCGGACTTCATGGTCTGGTGGCACGCCGAGACGATCGAGCAGCTCCAGTCGGCCTACCACCGGCTGCTGCGCACCGAGCTCGGCTCGCACCTCGAGCCGGTCTGGAGCAACGCGGCGCTGCACCGACCTGCGGAGTTCAACAAGAGCCACGTGCCGGCCTTCATGGCCGACGAGGTCGCCCGCAAGTACGTCTGTGTCTACCCCTTCGTCCGTTCCTACGAGTGGTACCTCCTCGAGGACGGTGAGCGCCGCGACCTGCTGCGCGAGCACGGGCAGATGGCGCGGGACTTCCCCGACGTGCGTGCCAACACCATCGCCTCCTTCGCGCTCGGGGACTACGAGTGGCTGCTGGCCTTCGAGGCGGACGAGCTCCATCGGATCGTCGACCTGATGCGCGAGCTCCGCGCGTCCCGCGCCCGCATGCACGTGCGCGAGGAGATCCCCTTCTTCACGGGGCCGAAGGTCGAGCCCGCGGAGCTCGTCGCCAACCTGCGCTGACCGCAGCGCGGCGCAGGCGCACGCCATCCAGGCCCGGCGGCAGGCGCACGCCGGCGCCCGCGGTCGGGGTCTCAGTCGTCGAGCGTCCTGGCGAGGATCGCGATGACCGGGATGAGCAGGAACGCCAGCCACGAGCGGGTCAGGAAGAACGCTCCGATCGCGATGAACGGCGAGAGGCTGACGAGCGTACGCGCCACCTTGCCCTGAGCCGTCGGACGCGACATCGCGCGGGACGCACGGGGGCGCGACAGCGTGGACGCAGCGGCGGTCAGCGTCGGACGCGGCTCGGGAAGGTCGACGAAGAGCGAGGTCAGGTCCCGTCGCACGACCGCGTCGGCGGCCCGGCCGCGTCGGTCCTCGTACTCGTTCGCATCGAGGCGCCCGGCGGCATGGTGCTCCGCGAGCGCGGCCAGGGCCTCGTCCCGTTCGGCGCTGCCGATGCGGATGTCGCCGTCGTCGACCATGCTACGAATCTAGGCGAAGCGCCCCGGCCACCGCACGCGGGTCACGAGGTCACTCCTGCGCCGACGGTCCCTCGTCGGGCTGCAGCCGCAACGAGATCGAGTTGATGCAGTAGCGCTGGTCGGTCGGGGTGTCGTAGCCCTCGCCCTCGAAGACGTGTCCGAGGTGCGAACCGCAGTTGGCGCAGCGCACCTCGACGCGCTTCATCCCGAAGGCCCGGTCCTCGATGTACTCGACGGTGTCGCCGGCGAGCGGCGAGTAGAACGACGGCCACCCACAGTGCGACTCGAACTTCGTGTCGCTGCGGAACAGCTCGGTGCCGCAGGCGCGGCATGAGTAGACGCCCTGCGTCTTCGTGTCGGTGTACTCGCCGCGGAAGGCCGGTTCGGTGCCGGCCTGGCGCAGGACCTTGTACTCGGCGGGCGTCAGGGCTGCGCGCCACTCCTCGTCGGTGCGCTGGACGGCATACGGCTTGTCGGAGGTGCTGTGGTGGCTCATGTCCTGAGCAACGCCGGGTCGCCCGGCTTTGTGCCCGTCCGGAGCCCTGGCCTCACGACGATGCCTGACGCGGCCCCGGCGGGGGGAGACCACGAGAGACCACGAGAGACCACGAGACCACGAGGGCCCCGGGGTGACCGGGGCCCTCGTGCCGCACGGCCCGATGAGCGGTGGGCCGGGCATGGTCATCGTCGGGTCGGCGTCACTTCTGCTTCGGCGGGACGGTGCACGAGGCGGTGGCCGAGTTGCCGGCCGCGTCGGTGGCCGTCAGCGTGGCGTCACCCTTGAAGGTGAAGTGCCAGTCGACGGCTCCCAGGAACGGGACGACGGTGGAGGCGGCCGTCCCGGGTGCCTGCGTCAGCTTGACGAAGGTGCCGGGCGCGTACGGCCCGAAGGTCGTGCCCGTCCCGGTGTCGGTGATGGAGACAGCGACACCGGGGAGGTTGTCGGCGGCGACCATCTGGAAGAGTCCCGCGTTGCGCCACCCACCGGGCGTGTGACCCGTGGGGTTGACCCCCGGTCCGCACGACACGGTCGGTGGGGTCACGTCGTTGACCCGGATGCTCACGGTCTGGACGAACTCCGGTCCGGCCTCGGCACCATTGACCAGGAACGTCGTCGTGCAGGTCAGCGTCGAGCCCTGGGGCGCCGCAGCCGCGACGGTGATCGCCTCGTCGAGGACGACGTCGCCGCCACTGGTGACGGTCTGGGGCAGTGACGGCGTGAGGGCGATCGACAGGCCGGCGTCGCACGACACGGCGGCGGTGACCTCGGCCGGCAGGTTGCCCAGCCCGGCGAGGATCGTGCTGGCGACGTTGCCCGGCGTCACGCTCGGGAAGAACGTGCCCGACGTGGCACCAGCGATGCGTTGTGCCTGTCCCGTGGCGTTGAGGCCGTCGGCCCCACCGGACGCGACATTGATGGCGATGACCTGTGCGCCGACGCCCGTGAGGGAGGCCGTCGCGTCCGCCTCGCTGTGCCCGCCGCTCGGGTCGTGACCGCTCGCGTCGCCGAACCAGACGACGATGCGCGAGGAGTCGGGTCGGAACGAGATGGCCTCGCCACCGGTCCCGACCTGCCACAGCGCGTTGAGCTGACCCTCCGGGGTGTCCCCGCCCCCGGAGGCGACCAGGCTGTCGATGGCCGTCTGTGCGGTGGCCCCGCTACCCGTGAGGTCGGTCTCGAGCTGGAAGAATTCCGCGCCGTCTCCTTCGTCCTTGTACGAGGCGATGGCGAACTGGGCCTGCGGCTGGGCGGACTGGACCGTGGTGACGATCGAGCCCATCTCCGACTTCACGTTGGCGATGGCCGAGCCCATGCTGCCCGTCTCGTCGACGACGAGGACGATGTCGGGCTTGGGCGGGATCTCCGGTGTGCTGACGGTCTTGGTGACGTGGACGGTGTCGCCCGGGTTGACGGACGCGTCGTAGGTGGACGGGCTGACGCCGGCCCCCATGGCGAGGGCGGGCGTGGCGACGAGCGCCCCGGCCGCCGCGATGCTGAGTGCGCTGCGGCGCATGGTGGTGAACACGGATGTCCCCTTTCGTGGGAACGAGACGGTGGGAAACGGCGCGCGGAGCAGGCTCCTCGCACCCCGAGACAGCCGGGTGGTGACTGACCCCGAACGGGCACCCCTCGACCGCGACCGGCCCGCGGGCGGGCCGAGGAACGATCGAGGTGTGCGGCTCGCCGCCCGTGGATCCCCGAGGCTCCCGCAGGACGGTGTCCGGGACGTCCGGTTTTGATACGCATGGTCCTGGTCGGACGTGTCCTCGCGGCATGCCCTCCCGCGCCGCGTCGCGGTCGTTTGCCACGATGGGCCCGTGCAGGTGCGCCGTCTCGTCTCGCGTCCGGTGCTCGTGGCTGCGGCCGCCGGCACCGGTTCCGTGCTCGGCGCCGCCAGCGGGTCGGTTGCCGCCGCCGCCTACTTCGCCCGCAGGGTCATCACCCCCGACGAGCTGCAGCCCGACGACGTCGAGATCCTGCGCCACGACGGCGACACGGTCACCTTCGCCGTCGCGCCCGATCCGGTCGTCCCGGGTCGCTACGGCGTCTGGCTCGACGGGGGAGCGGGCCATGCGCGGATCGGCGACATCGTGGATGCGGACGCGGCCTCGGTGACGCGCCGGCTCATCGCCGTCGACCGCGGGCTCGTCGAGGTGGGGACCGCCCGGTGGAACCAGTACTACTACTGGGACCGCCCGTCCGTCAGCCTGGGCCTGCCCGACGAGGACGTCGCCATCCTGTCCGACGTCGGGTCCCTGCCGGGCTGGGTGGTGCGTCCGAAGGGTGGGAACGCGGGATCGGACTGGGCCGTGCTCGTGCACGGCCGCGGCGCACGCAAGGAGGAGACGCTCCGAGCGGTGCCCGTGCTGCGGAAGGCGGGGTGGACGAGTCTCGTCACCGCCTACCGCAACGACCGCGATGCCCCGCGCGGGCCGGACGGGCGCTACAACCTCGGGCTGTCGGAGTGGCGTGACGTCGAGGCGGCCATGGGGTATGCCGTGTCGCACGGTGCGCGGCGGATCCTCCTTCTCGGGTGGTCGATGGGCGGCGCCATCGTGCTGCAGGCGCTCGACCGGTCACCGCTGTCGGACTACGTCGTCGGCGTGGCGCTCGACTCCCCGGTCATCGACTGGGGAGTCGTGCTGCGCCACCACGGACGGCTGCACAACGTGCCCGGTCCGCTCGTGCGAGTCGCGACCGACCTCATGGGCTCGCGTCGCACGCGGCGCCTCGTCGGGGTGCGCGAGCCGATCGACGTGGCACGCACCGACTGGGTAGCCCGCGCCGACGAGCTGCGCCACCCGATGCTCGTCATCGCGTCGGACGGCGACGACTTCGTGCCGATCGGACCAGCCGTGGCGCTGGCGGGACGCCGTCCCGACCTCGTCCGCTTCGAGCGCTGGGACACCGCGCGGCACTGCCGCGAGTGGAACCACGACCCGGGCCGTTGGGAGCGCGTCCTGCGCGAGTTCGTCGAGAGCCGTTGAGCGCCCACCGTCACGCGCAGGTCGGAGTCAGAGGGACGCCGCCGGGCGGCAGCGACGTACGTCAGCACCGAGCGGCCCCGCCGAAGGTCAACGTCGGAGGTCAACGTCGGATGTCAACGTCGGAGGTCAACGTCGGTGGTCAGCGGCGGACGAACCAGCGGCCCATCAGGGTGGCATCCTGCTCGACGAGCACCTCGAGGTCGAGGTCCACGGGCGTGCCGTCGGCGCCGACGGGACGTGGGTGCTCGCCGCCCACGACCCAGGGCGCGATGGTGAAGCAGAGCTCGTCGAGCTGCCCGGCCGCGAGGAAGGAGCCCAGGAGGCTCGGGCCGCCCTCGGTCAGCACGTGGTCCCATCCCCGGCCGTGCAGGGCCTCGACCAGCGCCTTCACGTCCACCTCGTCGTCGCCACAGACCAGCACGTTCTCCGCGCCCAGGTCACGCCGTGCGTCGTCGAGCCCAGCGGCGGCGGCTGGCACCGCCATCAGCGCCCGACCGTCTCGGCAGCCTCGCAGGGTCGAGGGGACCTCCCCGCGGTTGCTCACGGCGACGAGGGGCAGGGTGTCCGGGAGGCCGTGGTCGCGGCGCAGGGGGACGAGTGGATCGGCCACGGACAGAGGGGGATAGCCCTCCGTACGGACCGTGCCGGCGCCGACCACGACGACGTGGCTGAGGGCCCGCAGGACCTCGAAGACGACGTGGTCGGCCTCGTTGTTGATCGAACCCGAGCGCCCGTCCGCGCCCGTCGCGGCCCCATCGAGGCTCGTCACCATGTTGCACCGCGCCCACTGTGCCTGCGGAGCGGCGTACGCGGTGAAGAGTCCAGCAGCGTCGAGGTCGGACAGGGCGGGCAGTCCGGAGCGGCCGGACACGAGCAGGCGCATGCGGTCAGTATCCGTGAGCGCGCGGGACGCGGGGGGATCGGTGCGCTCGCATCCCGTCGCGTCGCTCCACCGTCGGGCAGGATGACGCCCATGGGCAAGGGCAAGAAGTCGGGCAAGAAGTCGGGCAAGAAGTTCAGCAAGAAGGAGGCCAAGGAGCTCAAGCAGCGGGCGGCCGAGGACGAGGCGGTCGCCGCGCAGGAGGAGGCCGCCGTCGACGAGATCAAGGACGTGGCGGGCGCCCTGCGCGTCGGCGAGGGGTTCGTCCTTGCCGACGTCGAGACCTCCGGCACCCCCGGCTTCACCGGCGACAAGCTCGCGGGCAAGGCGGCGCTCAAGGCCTGCGAAGAAGAGCTCACCGACCTGCTCGAGCGGCTCTTCGCCGAGTCGACGGCGGGCATCAACCGGTCTCTCCTGCTCGTCGTGCAGGGCATGGACACCTCGGGCAAGGGCGGCATCATGCGCCACGTCATCTCGGTGAACCCCCAGGGAGTCAAGGCGACCGGGTTCAAGGCCCCAACGAAGGAGGAGCTCTCCCACGACTTCCTCTGGCGCATCCGCAAGGCACTGCCCGGCGCCGGTCAACTCGGGGTCTTCGACAGGTCGCACTACGAGGACGTCCTCATCGTCCGGGTCCACGACCTCGTCCCCGAGTCCGTGTGGTCCGCCCGGTACGACCAGATCAACGACTTCGAGCGAGAGGTCACGGAGGCGGGCACGACCGTCATCAAGGTGATGACGCACATCTCCAAGGACGAGCAGAAGTCGCGCCTCATGGAGCGTCTCGACCGTCCGGACAAGTACTACAAGTACCACCCGGGCGACGTCGACGAGCGGCTGCACTGGGACGCCTACATGGAGGCCTACCAGGCAGTCCTGGACAAGACCTCGACGGCCGAGGCGCCCTGGTACGTGGTTCCCGCCGACCACAAGTGGTACGCCCGGCTCGCGGTCCAGCAGCTGCTGCTCGAGGCGCTGCGCGGCCTCAACCTCCAGTGGCCGCTGGCCGACTTCGACGTCGAGGCCGAGAAGGAGCGGCTCGCCACGAGCTGACCGCGGGGTCCCCCGTCGGGCGCTCATCGGAGGCTCGTCGGGCGAGAACGACTACCGCGCAACGAGGCTCGTAGGGGCCGCCGTGTCGTCAGCCGGCGCGGTCGATGACCACCGAGGCTGCGCCGGCGAGGTCCACGTCGAGCGACCCGAAGGTGTGGCCGCGACGGCCCGCGATGCGGCTCGCGACGAAAGCGTCGGCTACGGGGCTGGGGGAGTGCTGGACGAGCAGGGCCGCCTGGAGGGCAAGTGCGAGTCGCTCGACGAGGGCACGCGCACCGAACGCCGCTTCCGCTGACGTGGGGTCGAGCGAGCGCGCCTCCGCCAGAGCGGAGTCCACGTATGCGTCGAGCTCGGTGCTGCGGCCTCGGACCTCGTGCACCTCCTTGGTCAGGGCCTCGAGGGTGGTGGGCTCGCGCGTCACGGCGCGCATGACGTCCAGCGCGTTGACGTTGCCCGACCCCTCCCAGATCGAGTTGAGGGGCGCCTCGCGGTAGAGACGCGCCAGACCGTTCTCCTCGACGTAGCCGTTTCCCCCCAGGCACTCGAGTGCCTCGGCCACCAGAGGGGCCGTGCGCTTGCACACCCAGAACTTGCCGAGCGCCACCCCCAGACGCGCGAGCTCGGTCTCACCGGCGTCGACGGCATGGGCCAGCCTGAGGCCGAGGACGGTCGCGGCCTCGGCCTCGAGGGCGAGGTCGGCCAGCACGTTGCGCATCAAGGGCTGGTCCGCGAGCAGCGCACCGAAGGCCTCCCGGCGGCGGGCGTGGTGGAGCGCGCGCGAGAGGGCGTCACGCATCGTCGCCGTCGAACCGAGGATGCAGTCCAGCCGGGTGGCGCCCACCATGTCGATGATGGTGCGCACACCACGGCCCTCGAGGCCGAGCCGGCTGCCCCACGTCCCGTCGAGCTCGACCTCGGCCGAGGCGTTCGAGTGGTTGCCGAGCTTGTCCTTGAGTCGCTGCAGGGCAAAGGCGTTGCGCGTGCCGTCGTCGAGTGCACGCGGTACGACGAAGCAGGTCAGACCGCCCCGCGCCTGGGCCAGGACGAGGAAGACGTCGCTCATCGGAGCCGAACAGAACCACTTGTGGCCCGTGAGGCGGTAGGTCTCGCCCGGCAGCGGTCCGCCCGGGGTGGCGACAGCACGCGTCGTGTTGGTGCGCACGTCCGAGCCACCCTGCTTCTCGGTCATGCCCATCCCCGAGATCGCCCCGGCCTTCTGCGTCACGGGGCGAATGCCGACGTCATAGCTCCGGCTCGCCAGCGCCGGAAGCCACCGGGCACCGAGCGCGGCGTCGTGCCGCAGGGCCGAGCCGGCGGCATACGTCATCGAGACGGGGCAGCCGTGGCCGGCCTCGACACGCGACCAGAGGAGGAAGCCGGCGGCGCGACGGACGTGGGCGCCGGAGCCGGTGGGTGCCGTCCACGGCCCGGCCGTGAGGCCGGCTCCCACGGCCTGGGTCATGAGCCAGTGCCACGAGGGATGGAACTCGACCTCGTCGACCCGGTGACCGCGGGCGTCGTGGGTGCGCAGGACCGGCACGTGCGAGTCGGCGAGCCGGCCGTGCTCCTGCGCCTCCTCCGTGCCGGCGAGGGCGCCGAGCGGGGCGAGGTCCGCGGCCGCTGCGGAACCGGCCCAGCGGTCCACGGACTCCCTCAAGGCGACGTCGTCCGCGAGGAAGTCGCCACCGACGAAGGGCGGCACCTGGTTGGTCACCTCGTGTGTGCTCACCCCGCCGAGACTAGGCCGCCGGCATCCTCCACCTCATGCCGGAGGCGTGTCGTGCGGGTCACGCGTGACGCACGTCGTCGTGCCGCCGTTAGCCTCGGAGGTGATGGGTGTGAGGACGAGGACGCGGGCAGTGCTGGAGCGGGTGCCATGGGGCCTCCCGCTCGCACGGCTGACCCGGGAGACCGTGCGGGTGTGCCTGCGCTACCGCGTGACCGGCCTTGCCGCAGAGGGCGCCTTCTTCATGCTGCTCAGCCTCCCGCCGCTCGTCCTCGGACTCTTCGGCGGCCTCGGCTTCGTGGGTGGGTGGATCGGGTCGAACACCGTCGACGGGATCGTGTCCGCCATCGAGCAGTACGCCTCGCGCTTCCTCTCGGAGTCGAGCATCCAGCAGCTGCTCCTGCCGACCATCAACGACGTCCTGCGTGGCGGACGCGTCGAGATCCTCTCGGTCGGCTTCATCCTGGCCCTCTGGTCCGGGTCGCGAGCGCTCAACGTCTTCGTCGACACCGTCTCGATCATGTACGGGCAGAACGGCGCCCGCGGCATCGTGCACATGCGAGCCTTCAGCCTGCTGCTCTACACCTTGGGCGTGCTCGCCGCCATCCTCATCCTGCCCCTCATGCTTCTCGGCCCGGGACTGCTGGCGTCCTGGCTGCCCGACGGCGCCGCCACCGTGACCAGGGCGCTCTACTGGCCGGCGCTGGCCGTCTTCAGCGTGATGCTCCTCGCGACGCTGTACCACGTGTCCACACCGCAGCGCAGTCCCTGGCGCCGCGACCTGCCGGGCGCCCTCCTGGCCATCGCGATCTGGACGGGTGCGTCCTACGTCGTGCGGGTCTCATTGGAGGCGTCGATGGGGGGCTCGTCCATCTACGGGCCGCTGAGCACCCCGATCGTCCTGCTCGTCTGGCTCTATGCCCTCGCCATCGCCATCCTCATCGGTGCGGGGCTCAACGCCGGGGTGCGCACGTTGTGGCCCGTCGAGCTGCACGAGGGTGCCGATGTGCGCCTGGTGCACTGGGCGAGGGAGGGGGCCGGTGGGCTGCTGGGCCGCGCGGACACCGACACGACAGGCGCAGACGGTGCCACGTTCGAGCCGGGCGACGATGTCGAGCCGGCGCAGGAGCAGTCCCGACGCCGACGCGAGCAGCAGTTCGAGCGCACTGTCCAACGGGCCTCGCACCCAGCCTCCGACAGCGGCTCCGAAGGGGGTTCGAACGCCGAGACGGACGCGTCCACGGGGACGTCCCGACGGGCCTGACCAGGGCTCCGGAGCCGGTTTGGTATCTCGTGGACCGATCGGCTACTGTCTACCAAGCACCGAGCGGGGAAGTTACACCGCTGGTGTTCCGCGGACGTAGCTCAGTTGGTAGAGCGCAACCTTGCCAAGGTTGAGGTCGCCGGTTCGAGCCCGGTCGTCCGCTCGGAGGCAAAGATCCACTTGCCTTGCACGGTGGAGTGGCCGAGAGGCGAGGCAGCGGCCTGCAAAGCCGCGTACACGGGTTCAAATCCCGTCTCCACCTCGGTGAGACACCACAGCAGTACGAGCAGCACCCACGGGCGATTGGCGCAGCGGTAGCGCGCTTCCTTGACACGGAAGAGGTCACTGGTTCAAACCCAGTATCGCCCACCAGGACGAGACAGCCCCTGACCAGCGGAGACGCGGGTCAGGGGCTGTCTCGTTCGTCGGCGCCCCCAGGGCGGCCCGCGCAGACCCAGCCCTGAAGGTCATGTAGGACCGTGAGTCGTCTTGCCAGCCCGAACGCGTGCGGCACCATCACCGCTGGTGACATGGTCGTTGTATGCCAGCTGCTGTGCCTCCCGGCGATATCACGACCACCGACCTTCTCCGCTGGATGTTCGACCGTCTCAATGAGCACGACATCACGAGCCTGCGCCAGCTCTGGACCGGCTCGACCGTCGAGTACTTCCCGGACGCTACGTGCCGCGGCGGTGATGAGGTGGCCGCCTACTTCGCGGACAAGTTCACCGCAATCGAAGACTTCCATCTCGAAGTGCTGGCTGTCGCCGAGTCGGGCGACGACGCGTTCGTTCACTGGCGGATGACGGGACGCCACATTGGCCTGCTGCTCGGGATCACAGGCACCGGCAAGGAGATCGAGCTCGACGGGATCGACCACTTCGTCCTGCGTGACGGCAAGGTCGGCACCAACACCGTCGTCTTCGATCAGATGACGTTCGCACGCCAAGTGGGCCTGTTGCCGCCGGACGGGTCGGTGGCAGACAAGGCACTCAAGGGCGCGTTCAACGCCAAGACCAGAGTCGCTACGTTTGCGCGCCGCCGTCTTGGGCACTCCACCGCCTCGCCAACGCTGCCAGGCTGACCCCGGCCAGGGCGACGGTCGACGGCTTCGGGGACCACCGAGTCGCTGCTGTGACGAGGTCCGGCGGGCTGCTGCGCTGGGGGTCTGAGCGCGAAGCCGGGTGTGAGGTCGTCTCGGCGAGCGTTCCGGCGGCGAAGGCATCGAGCATGGCGGGTACGAACGCCGCCATGTCCTGAGGTCCCCTGCTGGTGGTGAGGTTGCCCTCGCGTACCACCTCTTGGTCGAGCCACGTCGCCCCGGCGTTCACCACGTCGTCCCTGATGCCCGCCCAGGACGTGACGGTGCGGCCCTGGAGGACCCCGGCCGACGCGAGCACCCACGGCCCGTGGCACAGCGTGACAACCGGCTTGCCGCTCTCGACGAACTCAGCCACCAGCGCGCGCGCCGGTGCCGACTGGCGGAGCAGGTCCGGGTTGATGAAACCGCCGGGAACCAGGAGGCCGTCGTAGTCGTCCGCGCCCGCCTGGTCGACGGTCGTGTCAACCCGCACGCGGGTGGCCGGCAGGTTCAGGTTCAGGCCACGGATACGTCCTTTCCGCAGCGACACCACGTCGACCTTCGCGCCCGCCGCCCGCAGAGCGCGCAGGGGCACGGTCAGCTCGACCTTCTCGAATCCGTCCGCAGCGAGAACCGCGATCCGGCGGCCCTTGAGGGTGCGCCTGCTGAACATGTCCACCTCCTGGGTTTTGTCGACACGCGTACCCGCGCCCGGGCATCTGACACGCAGTTGCGCGAGCCGCCTTTGCGCTCTATCGACGTGCCCGTGTCCCCATAGCCCGCCGACTCGTATAGGGCGTTCTGCCGATAGCGCTGCCCCTCGACACGAGGTTCGATGGGAGGTCCGGAGTTCTTCGAGCCGCCGGGTCGCGTCGGCGACACGGCACAGGGAGGGGAGACGATGAACCAGTGCACCTCGGCCATCTGCGGCAGGGCCGCAGGCCCACGGCCATGAGCATGCTGAGGATCCAGCGCTTCGTCCGCTCGAGCCTGTGGCTGGTGCCGATCGGCTGCCTCATCGCGGGCGCCGTCCTCGGCGTCGGAACGATCGCGCTGGACCGGCTGACGGGGTACGAGCTCGTTCCGCCCAGCCTCACCGGGACGCCGTCGGACGCCCAGACGATCCTGTCCTCCTTCGCCACCGCCCTGGTGTCGCTGACGACCCTCGTTCTGACGGTCACCTTGGTCGCGGTCCAGTTGGCGATGGGTCAGTTCTCGCCCCGCATCGTGGGAGCCCTGCTCGCCGACCGGTGGAGCCAGCTGGCGATCGGGTTGTTCGGTGCGAGCTTCCTGGTCGTGGTGTTGACCCTCCGTGAGATCCGCGGCTCCGACACCGGGACGGTGCCCGGAGCGTCGATGGTGCTGTGCTACGTCCTGATGTTCGCCAGCATCGTCGTTCTGATCCTCTTCGTGCACCACGCCGGCCAGGGCCTGCGCGTCGCCGGACTGATCGACCTCGTCGGCGACCGCAGCCGCGAGTTCATCGTCCGCGAGCACGGAGAGCTGCCCGTGGTCACCGGCGGCACGGGCGAGATCGTCGCCGACCAGCCGGGCAACGTGGTCCGCGTCGACCGCCTCGCCCTTGTCGCCGCCGCCCGACAGGCGGACTGCGTCCTCGAGCTGGTCCCCGTCATGGGCGACTTCGTGGTCGGCGGTGCACCTCTGTTCCGAGTCCACCCGAGCACCCGGTCGACGGCCACCGCGGACAGGGATGCTGCCGGCCGGCTCCGGGCCAGCGACGTCACCCGGCACGTCCTGCTCGGGCCCGAGCGGGTCCACACCGAGGACCTCGCCTATGGCTTCCGCAAGCTGGTCGACATCGCCGTCCGGTCGATCGCGCAGCCATTCAACGACCCCACGACGACGGTCCAGGCGCTGCACCGGCTGCACGACCTGTTGCGCCAGATCGCCGCTCGCCCCCTGCCAGGCGGTGAGCACCGTGACGAGGACGGGGTGATCCGCCTCGTCGAGCGGACCGTGAGCTGGGACGGCTACGTGAGGCTGGCCTTCGACGAGGTCCGCCTGGCCGGGGCGTCGGAGCCGCAGGTGACCAGGAAGATGTGCGCCGCCCTGGCCGACCTCAAGTCCGTCGCACCGCCCGATCGACAAGAGCCGCTGGACCGCCAACTCCGGCTGCTCAACGCCGCCGTCCGCCGCTCGCACGAGGACGAGGAGGACGTCGTCGCGGCGCTCATGCCGGACACCGAGGGCATCGGGTCGGGTGCCGACGTCACAGCCGCACCTCGCCCCACTCGGATCCCGAACCGCGCTGAGGCAACCGAACGCCAGCCCGCCCACGGATGATCCAGCCGGACAACTCTCCCTCCCGACCCGGACGTCAGCCCGCCGGGTCCTGACGGCGTCTGGCAGCGCCGTTGAGCAAGCCACTGAGCGCAGCGAGACCGGCGGCGGGTCGGCTGTGGGGGACAGGCTCACCATCGCGGACATCCAACCTGCCCGAGCCGTGGCGGCGGCATCCGCCGATCGCGGCAGTGAGCACCTCAGCGCTGCAGAGAGGGAGCCGAGGACGTTTCCAGACGTCGCGGCGAGACGGTGCGCTGTGCCTTACACCTCCAGAAGAGGGCGGATCTCGACCGTGGGCATCCGGATGTGGCGGGCAGCTTCAACCGCGTCTTGGAGGGAGGGCATCTCGATGATGTAGATGCCGTTGACCAGTTCGGTCGTCTCGACGAACGGACCGTCGCTGGCTATGCCTGACCGTAGGGTGACCGCGTGCTCGGGCCGTTGGAGCGGTTCGACGGCGAGGACTTCGCCGAGCGCGCGAACCGCGGCAAGGAACTCGGCATGTCCGCGGAAGAACTCTTCTCGCTCTGCCTCACCTGCGGCGTCCCAGCGGTTGAAGTGGTCCTCCTGCGCCAGCACCACGAGAAACTTCACAGCGTCACCTTTTCGGGCTGTCTCTTCGTTGACCGGCATCATTGCTTCTCCGCTCCTATCGAGTGCCAAAGGGGCAGCCACACCGGAGAACTGGGCGGCCGCATCACTATGACGAACTGGCTGGCCCGGAATCGACACATTGGCGGCGCGTCGACGTGTAGGCCAGCGACGTCATCCCACCGCTGGCCTGCAATTGTCCACCTCATGAGGCGGCTGGTGGCCGGGGCCGTTGTGGTCGCCGCGGCAGCGGTATCGCGGCGGGACCCTCATCAGCCCATTCGCACATCGGCACGGGCACTCGGAGAGCGGGCACGAGCGGAAGGAGCGGTCCGATGTCGCGACGCGTCGCCCCTGGGCATCGTCTAGGCACCTGACTCTGTACTCCTGGCTCTTCGCCCCGCGGCGGCAAGCGTCACCAAAGTGGGACACATCCAGTAGGGCCGGCGGCGTCGTGCCGCGTCATCGGCGTACTCGCGGACAGGGCGGTACGTAGCAACCCTCCCGTTCTGCCTGGACAGCAGCCAGAGTCCTCGTCGGCACCTCGAGCTTGTGCAGGATGTGCTCCACGTGGGCGGCCACGGTCCGGGGGGCGACGGTGAGTCGCGTCGCGATCTGCTGGTTCGAGCGTCCTTCCACGATGAGCCCCAGCACCTCCATCTCGCGCGGCGTAAGGCCACGGCACTCCGCATCAGGTGCCAGCAGGACCGTGCCGAGCACGAAAGCCGGTGCGTCGGTTGCAGCGAGGACGGTGATTCGCACGTGATCGGCAAGGTCGGGTGCGTCCTGCGACGGCCACATGAACGACCGGTAGACCTGTCCGGCCAACAGCGTCTGCCGGGCGATGCCCAGGACCAGCGAGTCGACGAGCGACGGGTGGTTCTCAAGTCCCGGAAGCGGATAGGTGCTGCCGTCGCGGAGTAGGACGGCGCCCGCCGTTGCACCGCGCACGAGGCGCGCGGTCGCGAGCAGCGAACGCAGGGGCGACACTGCTCGAGCGATGAGCGGAGCGAGCTGCCCGATACTGTCACGTAGGCGACCGGACGGTGGCTCTGTGCTCGAGTACAGCAGGCTGAGCATGCCGAGGTACGGGCCCCCGGGCTCGATGAGTGGCACTGCCAGACCATCGCGGAAGCCGGCCGGGATCAGGCACTCCGCCCACGTGGGCAGCCCCTCTACGGGAACCGGCAGCTCCGTCACGGCGATGGGTGGCCGGTCCTGGTTGAGCTCGGCCAGCTGGATCTCCCGCGCCACCGTCGGACGGTCCAGGTACTCGAGGACGGGTCGTTCGAGCCCTGTGCTTCCGACGGTCGCGTAGACGTTCGACTCGGGGTCGGCCAGGCTCAGCCAGATGGCATCGACGGCCAGCCAACCGTCCAGGCTTTCCACGAGGCCGCGTGTCCGTTCCAGCAGTGGAACCGTGGAGGCGGCGATGTCGACGATCTCGGCGACGACCTCATCGTTCTGCACTGGGTCTCCTCCAGCGACTCGTAGCCTGAAGCGACGCGAGGACCGAACGATCGCAGGCGCAGGCTTGTGAGGGGCCGGAGACGTTCGCTTACCGAGGAACACGCCTTTCGTACCCAAGGAGGCGACGGCCAAGCCACTTGGCCCAGTTGCCCGCCGTGGGCGGACCGTACAGCAACTTCAAGCCGTGACCTGGGCATGGCATCTGGGCTTGACCGTCCCGTGGACAATCAGCGCCGAACGCGTGGCGGATTCTCCGAGTCGGTGCACGCAGGCCCGAGGTCACCCGTGCCATCCACCTGGACAGCCCCGTCTCCGACCGTCGACGCGGCGCGACCCTCGGTCGGAGGGTGGGGCGGCGAGGTTGGGTTCCGGGGGAGCGGGCTGCGACCTCGCTGCCGAGCGCCCCCCTACACACAGGCTCACACCGTGGCGGCCGCCGTTCGAGTCTGCTTGTCGCGGGCGTCCTTGACGCCGACGAGCGCGAACACCAGGGCGGCAACCGCCACGAGGCAGAGCAGCATCAAACCGAAGCCGTAGTGGTCGAAGATCTTGCCGTAGGTCGCCCCGAGCACGAGCGGCGGGAAGTACCCGCCGAGGCCGCCGGCCGCACCGACGAGTCCCGTCACGCTGCCGACCCGCTCCGGGGGCGCGAGGCGCGCCACCCACGCGAAGACACCGCCCGTCCCGAGCCCGAGGAAGAACGCGATGGCGACGAACGCCGCGCCGGCGGGCACCTCGAGCGGCGGCTCGAACGCAAGGACGGCCGCGAGCACGGCGGTGCCGGCCATCGAGACGCCGACGACGGCGCGCGGGCCGACGCGGTCGGACAGGGATCCACCGATGGGACGGGCGAGGACGGCAGCGATCGCGAAGCCGGCCGTCCGCGTCCCGGCTGCGGTGAGGTCGAAGGAGTAGACGTCCTTCAGCAGGGTGGGGAGGTAGGTTGAGAAGGCGACGAAGCCGCCGAAGGCCACGGCATAGAGCAGCGACATCTGCCACGTCACGGGCAACCTGATCGCTGCCTTGAGCTTCGGCACGACGGGGTCGGTGTTGGGCTTCCAGGCGGGGGAGTTGCGCATCGCCGTCCAGCACAGGGCGGCCGTCGCGACGAGCATCAGCGCGATGATGATGTGGGTCATCGTGTAGCCGAACCACGTCACCATCCGCGGGGTCAGCGCGGACGACAGGGCGGTGCCGCCCATGCCGGCGCCGAAGACGCCGGTGGCGAAGCCGCGCCGGTCGGCCTGGTACCACGCGTTGACGAAGGGCACCCCGACGGCGAAGGTCGTGCCGGCGATGCCGAGGAAGAAGCCGAAGACCAGCATCAGCGGGAACGACTTCAGGTTGCCGGCCAGCGCCACCAGCAGGACGAAGGGGACGGTGACCAGTGTGAGGATCGGAAACATGACCCGGCCGCCGTAGCGGTCGGTCAGCGCGCCCACCGGGATGCGGCCCACCGCGCCGACGAGCACGGGCGTCGCGACGAGCAGCGCCTTCTGGCTGCTGCTGAGGCCCATCTCGCCGGTGTACCTCACGCCCAGCGGGCCGATGATGTTCCAGGCCCAGAAGGTGATCGCGAAGGCCCAGGTCGCCAGCGCGAGGTTCTTCCCCTGCCCGCTCAGGTCCGCGCTCGGCGAGGGCGCGGTCGGTGCGGTCCTGCTCATGAAGTCCTCATCTGTGCGTTGTCGTTGTCAGGTCTGGTCGCTCGACGTCCGCGGCGCGTTTGCCGCATCGCACGGTCGGCCATCAGGTGCCGCACCGTGCGCCTCAGCGCTGTCGGTCGCGGTCGGCGGTGCCGATGCCGCTCCAGCCGGGGCGGGCTTGCCTCGCTCCGGAGACCTGGCGGTCCCGCGAGCGGTAGACGATGTAGGGACGGAAGAGGTAGTGCAGCGGAGCCGTGAAGGCGTGCACGAGCCGGGTGAAGGGCCACAGGGCGAAGAGCAGCATGCCGACGATGGCGTGGATGTGGAACTGGATGGGCGCTGCCGCCATCGCGGCGACGTCCGGACGGAGGAGGAAGACCGAGCGGAACCACGGCGACACCGTCTCGCGGTAGTTGTGCGCCTCACTGCCGGCACCCACGCTGACGAGCGTCGTCCAGAGCCCGAGCACGATGGCAGCGACGAGGAGGACGTACATCAGCTTGTCGTTCTTCGTCGTCGCCATGAAGACCGGCCCGGTCGTGCGGCGGCGGTAGACGAGGATGATGATGCCGACGAGGGTGCAGACGCCGGCGATGCCGCCGAAGAGCAGCGCATTGAAGTGGTAGAGCCCCTCACTGACCCCCACCACCTCGGTCCACGACTCTGGGATGACGAGCCCCCCGATGTGCCCGAAGAAGACCAGGAGGATGCCGAAATGGAAGAGCGGAGACCCGATGCGGAGCAGGCGCGACTCGTAGAGCTGCGACGAGCGGGTCGTCCAGCCGAACTTGTCGTAGCGGTAGCGCCAGATGGTGCCGCCGACGAGACTCGCGATACAGAGGTAGGGCAGCACGCCCCAGAGGAAGGTGCTCACGACGACGCCTCCGCTGCCTCGCGCGAAACGGTTTGCAGCGGAATCAGCCTCGGGTCGTAGGGATCGAGTCCCACGCTCTCCGTGGGCTGCGCACCGCTCAACCCGACCATCTCCATGACGGCCGCGCGGTCGACGGGCGACGGCCCGGGGAGGGTGGCGCACACGGCCACGGCGGCTGCGGCATACGGACTCTGCTTCTCCTGCAGTGCGATCCGGAGAAGCTCGAGGCTGGCTCGGTAGTCCTGCAACAGCGCGGCACCTGCCTTCGGGTCAGCGCACGCCGCGAACTCGAGCACCATGGGGAGGTAGTCGGGCAGCTCACCATGGGTGTCGACGAGAAAGCCGGTGCGCCGGTATGCCGCCTTGAACCGTCCCAGCACCTCGCCCCTTCGGCGGGTGTCACCGTCGGTCCAGTACGAGAGGTAGAGCGCGTGCTTGCGGCTGAGGTCGAAGGTGTCGACATAGGCCCGCTGCAGGTCGGCCAGCGGACGTGAGGCCAGGTGCGCGACGAGAGGCGTCAGCTCCCGAGCGCCCGGCGAGTCACCTTGCTCGGAAAGGGCTTGCGTGAGCATCGGCAGCGACGCGACGAGCTCGTCTCCCGGGTAGTCGAGGCAACGAGCGGCGACGAGGTGCACGACGCGGTCGTCGCGCCGGCGGTCGGCCTTGCGGTCGGTGAACCGTCTCAGCCCGATCATCGTTGGCCCTCCGTCGCCTCGGTCGTCGCGTTGCCCCCGGCGGACGCGTCGGGGAAGAGCCCGTCGGGCGCCCCGTTGCCGTCCCAGTTGAGCAGGTTGACCCGTCCTCGCAGCTCGCCGCCGGCAGTCGTCGACGTCGGTGTGTCGGACGTCTGGCGCTCCCTCAGCGCGTGGAACGTCTCGACCGCGACCGGTGCGGGCCGTCCGCTCGCCTCCCCGAACGGACCGGACTCGTACATCCCCGGCCCCTCCTCGAAGTCGAGCGAGCAGCCGATCTCCTCGAGCTCGTGCGCGCGCTCGACGTGCGCCGTGGGGATGACGTAACGGTCGGCGTACTTCGCGATCGCCATGAGGCGGTACATCTCGTAGAGCGACTCCTCGCTCATCCCGACGGCCTCCGGGATCGACGGGTCACCCTCTCGCCCGAGCGACACGTCGCGCATGTACGCGCGCATCGCGGCGAGCTTCTGGAGCACCCCCGTCACGATGTCGGTGCGACCGGCGGTGAAGAGCTCGGCGAGGTAGTCAACAGGAATGCGCAGTGCCTCGATGGCGCCGAAGAGCACGTCGCGGTCCTCGGCGTCGTGGCCCTGCGACGACAGGACGTCGACGATCGGCGAGAGCGGGGGCACGTACCAGACCATCGGCATCGTGCGGTACTCCGGGTGCAGCGGCAGCGCCACCCGGTAGGTCTTGGCGAGCGCGTAGACGGGCGAGCGCCGCGCCGCGTCCATCCAGTCGTCCGGTATGCCGTCGCGCCGCGCCGCCGAGATCACCTCGGGGTCCCTCGGGTCGAGGATCAGGTCGAGCTGCGCCTCGTAGAGGTCAGCTTCATCGGGAGTCGCCGCCGCGGCCGTGACGCGGTCGGCGTCGTAGAGGAAGAGGCCGAGGTAGCGCAGCCGGCCGACGCAGGTCTCGGAGCAGACCGTCGGCAGTCCGACCTCGATGCGCGGGTAGCAGAAGGTGCACTTCTCGGCTTTGCCGCTCTTGTGGTTGAAGTAGATCTTCTTGTAGGGGCAGCCGGTGATGCACTGTCGCCAGCCGCGGCACCGGTCCTGGTCGACGAGGACGATGCCGTCCTCCTCGCGCTTGTAGATCGCGCCGGAGGGGCACGACGCCATGCAGGAGGGGTTGAGGCAGTGCTCGCAGATGCGGGGGAGGTAGAACATGAAGGTCTTCTCGAGCTCGAAGCGGACCTTCTCCTCCGACTCGCGGCGCACCGAGGCGTTGAGCTTGGCGACGATGGGGTCGAGGTGGCCCATCTCGCTCGTGCCACCGAGGTTGTCGTCCCAGTTCGCGGACCAGGTGATCTTCGTGTTCTCGCCGGTGATGAGGGACTTGGGCCGGGCGACGGGGAAGTCGTCGCCGAGGGGTGCCTCGATGAGGGTCTGGTAGTCGTAGGTCCACGGCTCGTAGTAGTCGGCGAGCTTGGGCTGCACGGGGCTCGCGAAGATGCCGAGGAGCTTCTGCACGCGGCCTCCGGCCTTGAGCTTGAGGTTGCCGCGGTTGGTCAGGGTCCAGCCGCCCTTCCACGTGTCCTGGTCCTCGTAACGCCGCGGGTAGCCCTGGCCGGGCCGGGTCTCGACGTTGTTGAACCAGACGTACTCCGTGCCGGCGCGGTTGGTCCATGCCTGCTTGCACGTCACCGAGCAGGTGTGGCAGCCAATGCACTTGTCGAGGTTCATCACCATGCCCATCTGGGCCATGACTCGCATCAGTACGCCACCTCCTGGGAACGCTTGCGCACGGTCGAGACCATGTCGCGCTGGTTCCCGGTCGGACCGAGGTAGTTGAAGGTGTAGGAGAGCTGTGCGTAGCCCCCGACGAGGTGGGTCGGCTTGACGAGCAGCCGGGTGACCGAGTTGTGGATCCCGCCGCGGCGACCGGTCGCCTCGGACTTCGGGACGTCGATCGTGCGCTCCTGCGCGTGGTGCACGTAGACCACGCCCTCCGGCATACGGTGGCTGACGATCGCCCGGCCGACGAGCACGCCGTTGTCGTTGAGGCACTCGACCCAGTCGTTGTCGGCGACGTCGATGGACCCTGCGTCCTGCGGGCTCATCCACACCGTCGGCCCGCCGCGCGAGAGCGACAGCATGAGCAGGTTGTCCTGGTACTCCGAGTGGATCGACCACTTCGAGTGCGGCGTCAGGTATCGCACGGTCACCTGCCGGCCACCGTCCGGCCCGAGCCTCGGCTCACCGAAGAGCCGGTGCATGTCGAGCGGAGGCCGGTAGATCGGCAACGCCTCCCCCAGGTCCTGCATCCAGTCGTGGTCGAGGTAGAAGTGCATCCGACCGGTGAGGGTGTGGAAGGGCTTGAGGCGCTCGATGTTGACGGTGAAGGGGGCGTAGCGCCGTCCACCAGTTTCCGAACCCGACCACTCCGGTGACGTGATGACCGGCACCGGCTGCACCTGCGTGTCGGCGAAGGTGATCCGCTTCTCCTCGGAGCCCTCGGCGAGGTCGATGAGCTTCTTGCCCACACGCTCCTCGAGCGTGCGGAAGCCTTGGACGGCGAGGTGCCCGTTCGTCGTCCCCGAGAAGGTGAGGATGGCCTCGGCCAGCTTCGAGTCCGTGTCGATGGCCGGACGGCCGTCTCCCGCGCCGCCGAGCATGACGCCGTTCTTGGCGGCCAGGCGAGCGACCTCCTCCTCGACCCGGAAGGTCACGTTCTTGACGGTGAAGCCGAGCGAGTCGGCGAGTGGGCCCACCGTGGCGAGCTTCTCGCTGATCGCGGTGTAGTCGCGCTCGACGAGCTGGAAGACCGGCATCGTCCTGCCGGGCGTGCCCGGCTGCCCGGTCATGCGCCAGTCGATCGCGCGTCCACCCGGTTGCGCGGTCTCGCCCGGGGTGTCGTGCATGAGCGGCACGCTGACGAGGTCCTTGCGCACGCCGAGGTGGGTGCGCGCGAGGTCGGAGAGCTTCTCGGCGAGCAGGTGGAAGAGCTCGAAGTCGCTCTTGGCCTCCCAGGGCGGGTCGATCGCGGGGGTGAAGGCGTGCACGAACGGGTGCATGTCGGTCGAGCTGAGGTCGTGCTTCTCGTACCACGTCGCCGCGGGCAGCACGATGTCGGACAGCAGTGTCGTCGACGTCATGCGGAAGTCGGCCGAGAGCAGCAGGTCGAGCTTGCCCTGGGGTGCCTCGTCGTGCCACCGCACCTCGGACGGCCTTGGTGCACGCGGGTTCTCGCTGCCCAAGACGTTGTGGTGCGTGCCGAGCAGGTTGCGCAGGAAGTACTCGTTGCCCTTCGCCGAGGAGCCCATGAGGTTGCTGCGCCAGAGCACGAGCGTGCGCGGCCAGTTCTCCGGGGCGTCGACGTCCTCGATCGCCGAGGTCAGCGACCCCTCGTGCAGTGCACCCGCCACGTATGCCGCCGGGCTGGCCGCGGTGCCGGCGTCGACGGCGGCCTGGGCGTCCTCGGCCACCTGGAGCGGGTTGGTGCCGAACTGCGGGTAGAACGGCATCCAGCCCATCCGGGCGGACTGTGCGATCGTGTCGGCCGTGTGCTTGCCGGCCAGATGGCCTCTGGCAAGAGGCGAGTTCAGCGAGTCTGCCGAGTAGCCGTCGTTGCGCCACTGGTCGGTATGCATGTACCAGTACGACGTGCCCGTCATCGTGCGTGGCGGCCGGCCCCAGTCGAGGGCGTTGGCGAGGGAGATCCAGCCCGTGATTGGCCGGCACTTCTCCTGGCCGACGTAGTGTGCCCAGCCGCCACCGTTGCGGCCCATGCACCCGGTGAGGATGAGCAGCGAGAGGATCGCACGGTAGGTGGCGTCACCGTGGAACCACTGGCAGATGCCGGCCCCCATGATGATCATCGAGCGGCCTTGCGACTGCTCGGAGTTCGTCGCGAACTCCCGGGCGATGCGGATGCACTGGTCCGCGGGCACGCCGGTGATCTCGGCCTGCCAGGCGGGTGTGTAGGGGGCGGTCACGTCGTCGTAGCCGGTGGGCCAGCTGCCCGGCAGCCCGGGTCGCTCGACGCCGTACTGCGCGAGCATGAGGTCGTAGACGGTGGTGACGAGGTGGCGCCCGACCCGGCGCGCGGGTACGCCGCGGCGAAGCACCGAGCCGGTGCCGTCGGGCGCGACGAAGGCCGGCAGCAGCACCTCGACCGGCTCGGCAGCGCCACCGGCCATCGTCAGAGCGGGGCTGACGCCGTCGAGGTCGAGGTTCCAACGCCCCTTGCCCGAGTCGGCGTAGCGAAAGCCCATCGAGCCGTTCGGCACGACCGGCTCACCCGTCGCACCGTCGAGCAGCACTGTCTTCCAGGCATCCTCGTCAGGCACGGGGGCGCCCGCGTCGGCGAGATCCGCGGCCATGAGGAACTTGCCCGGCACGAGGGGGGCGGTGCCCGCGCCACCCGGCGCGACGGGATACTCCTCCTCCGGAGGCTCGAGACGGATGAGGAAGGGCAGGTCGCTGTAGGTCCGCACGTAGTCGGTGAAGAAGTCGACCTCGCGTTCGACGAAGAACTCCTTGAGGAGCACGTGGCCCATCGCCATGGCGAGCGCCGCGTCGGTGCCGGCCTGGGCGGGCATCCACTCGTCGGCGAACTTCGTGTTGTCGGCGTAGTCGGGGCTGACCGTGACGACCTTGGTGCCGCGGTAGCGGACCTCGGCCATCCAGTGCGCGTCGGGCGTGCGGGTGACGGGGACGTTGGAGCCCCACATCATGAGGTAGGTCGCGTCCCACCAGTCGCCGGACTCCGGCACGTCGGTCTGGTCGCCGAAGACCTGGGGGCTCGCGACGGGGAGGTCTGCGTACCAGTCGTAGAAGCTCGTCATGACGCCGCCGATGAGCTGGATGAAGCGGGTGCCGACGCAGTGCGACACCATCGACATCGCGGGGATCGGCGAGAAGCCCGCGACGCGGTCGGGGCCGTATTCCTTGATCGTGTGCACGTGGGCAGCTGCCGCGATCTCGACGGCCTCACCCCACGACGCGCGCACGAGCCCGCCCTTGCCGCGGGCGCTCTGGTACCGCCGGCGCTTTTCGGGGTCAGTCGTGAGCTCGTGCCAGGCGTCGACGGGGTCGCCGAGCCGCGCCTTGGCCTCGCGGTACATCTCCAGCAGGACGCCGCGCACGTAGGGGTAGCGCACGCGGGTCGGCGAGTAGGTGTACCAGGAGAACGCCGCTCCGCGGGGGCAACCGCGCGGTTCGTACTCCGGACGATCGGGTCCGACGGAGGGGTAGTCCGTCTGCTGCGTCTCCCACGTGATGATCCCGTCCTTGACGTAGACCTTCCACGAGCAGGAGCCGGTGCAGTTGACGCCGTGGGTCGAGCGCACGACCTTGTCGTGGCTCCACCGGTCGCGGTAGAAGACGTCGCCGGCGCGGCCCCCCTCGCGGTAGACGGCTCTCCCGTCAGCGGACTCCTCCCACCGGGTGAAGAAGCGACCCGCCTTGAGCAGCGCTGCCGACGCCGAGCCGTCGAGGCCAACAGCTCTTGGGGGACCAGTGGGACCCGTGGACGTGGTCGATGACCTTTCAGCCACGACGCACCCCCTTCCGTGCCTTCCTTCGCGGCCAGGTCACCTCGGGGGTTGCCATGTTCTGCACCTTGTCACGGCCGGGGCGCACGTGGCCAGACCTACGACCCGCTGTAGTTGGTGTCTTCTCTGGCCGTTTCCTGGTCACCGGTGGGCTCCTGCTGCCGCCGGGGTGAGGAGCTCGACCTCGTCCCACTCGGGGCCGCCGAGGTGGATGGCAGCGGCCGGGAAGAGGCCGTTGTCCTCGCGGTCGATGTGGTCGCGTAGGGCGTCCTCGAAGCAGGTGAAGAGCGCTACCTCACCGTCGGCGACGGCAGCGAGCAGCTGATCGAGCTCGTGATGCTCGCCGCAGAGCCGGGCGATGTGGTCGGTGAACAGCTCGTCGCGGGCCATGACGGTGAAGAGGCCGGCCTCCTCGGCCACGACGTGCGGCGTCAGGTGGTCGTTGAGGTGGCGCGCAACTGCTCGCCGGCGGGGCTCGTCGTCGAGCGCGCTCCGCAGGGCGCTGAGGTGGTTGATGATGTGTTCGTGCTCGGCCATGAACCGGCCGACCACCTCCAGATCGGCACATCCGCAGTAGCTGCACATCATCCGTTCCCGTCGTCGGTCGTCGGTGGTGGTGGAAGTCGTGGTTTCTCCCCGTGGTCGCTCAGGCCTTGCGGGTGAGGCGCAGGGTCCAGGCCTGGGGGCCACGCACCAGATAGTCGACCTCGATGGTGCCGCCTTCGCGATCCTCGATCTGGGCGAGCAACGGCTTCGGGTCATGGGGTGCCACGAGGCGCAGGGACCCACCGGCAGGCACGGCTCCGAGGGCGCCTAGGACGGTGGCGTGGCGGATCGTGTGCGGGATGGCGCGCACGTCGAGCTCCGGCTCGCTTTCGTCGGAGCACCCACAGGTGCAACCGGTCGAGCTGACGTCGGACACGGGAAGGGACTCGTGGATGCTCACGATGGCTCCTGGGATGCGGCGAGGGCGACTATTTATTACACTGCCCATGTGAAAAATAGCCCACGTGACGGCGCTGCGCCACCCCGAGGCATCGAGCCGGCTTCCGAGCAGGTCCGGCCGTCCAGTCCCGAGCCGGTCGAGCGGCCTGGCCCGGCGCCGGGCCGGCAGCGTGGCCCGGAGGCCCTGCCCGAGGTTCCAGCGGCGCGCGAGCGCGTGCTCGATGCGCTGGCGGGCTACGAGCCGGAGGGACCGGCGACGATCGGCGCGCTCGTCGAGACCCTCGGCGGGCACCCCAACACGACCCGCGCCCACCTCGCCCGGCTGGTCGACGACGGTCTTGTCGCGCGCACGACCATCGAGGCCGGCACGCGGGGACGGCCTGCGCTCGGCCACCACCTGACCGAGCGCGGACGGCTCGTGGTCGAGGCGCTGCGCACGTCACGGCCTGTCTCGACCGACGAGCTCGTCACGGCCATGGCCGAGCACCTTGCTGGCACCGCTGATCCCGAGGTCCATGCACGCGCGATCGGACGTCGCTGGGCCGGCCAGCTGAGCGTGGCGCCGTCGCCGGAGACACGCGCGACACCGCCCATCGACCTCGTCGTCGGGCTTCTCACGACGGCGGGCTTCTCGCCGCAGGTGGAGCCGGACGGCGACGTCGCACTGCGCACGTGCCCGGTGCTCTGGTCGGCCCGCGCCCATCCCGGTGTTCTGTGCACGATGCACGAGGAGATGCTGCGCGCCACCCTGGAGCGGTCGGGCGCCGCCGACACGGAGGTGCGCCTCGTGCCCTTCGCCCGCGAGGGCGCCTGCCTCGTCCGGCTCTCGTCGCCCAGCGTCCGCTGAGCCCGAGCTGCTGCGGCGGCCACGGTGCCACCTGGGACCGGCGGGACGGCATACGGCCCTCTGACCGGAGTGGCGGTGGTCGCCGGAGGCCTTCTTGCTAGTTCATTTCTCTGGCCCTGGGCTTGGGCACCTATGCGGCTGAGCGCAACTGGCGACTCGGCGTAGGCTGGTACATGCGATGGCCCGATGCCGGTTCACATCTGGGCGAACCGATCCAAGTCCCTTCGCCACATTCGGGCGATGACGGGGTTCATTGTGTGATGCAGGAGGAACATCGCGACCTTGTCTCGTGGACGCAGGGGGTGTGTGCTCCACTCGACGTGCAGCCGGCTGCCACCGGACTCATTGGAGTCGATCTTCATGAATCCGTCGCCAGGATCTCCATGATTGGTCTCCAGCTCGGTCCACCTGACCACACGGGGGTCGGACCAGTCGTACCGGACGACGACCCAGTACGGCGACCGGGGCGAGCCCTCCCGCGCCACCGCCCAGGTGTCACCCCGCTCACGGACCTCATAGACCCGGGGATCGAGGGTCTTCCATATCCTCGACCGACGGTCGGTGAAGTCCGTCATGGCCTCGAGCACCTGCTCAGGCGACGCCTTGGTGTCCAGGTCGAACCTCATCCAACGTCGCACCTGTCCTCAGATCCTGCGTCCGCCCCTGCTGAGCGACCACGTCAGGTCCATGGCCATCAGGGTAGGCATCTCGTCGGCGGCCGGGCAATCACCCGGGAGTGTCAGGGACTCCGCTCTGCCAGCGGGACACACCTCACCTGTACGAACCTGCGGAGCCCCGGCCGACGTCAACCCTGCGGCACATGCGGACGTTCGTCGGGTGGCGCGCCAGGGACAAATCATGGAGTACACGTCGAGCCGGCGGAGCATGGTCCGTCGGCGTTCCGCCTGACGGAGCAACATCCCGGCGGGACGTCGAATTCGCCTGCCGCCATTCGACGTGGTGATGGAAGCGCCATTACCAACTGTGAAGGAGAACGCCAATGCGCACCCTGATCTCGACGTCGTTCGTCTCGCTCGACGGAAAGCTCGACCCCACTGGCGGCGACCCCGGGCTGCACGACACCCAGTGGACCTTCAAGACCGTCGACTTCCTGCCGGAGGCCTACGAGCTCAAGGGCCGCGAACAAGAGGAGGCGGGCGCCCTGCTGCTGGGGCGCAGGAGCTACCAGCTGTTCGCACCAGTGTGGCCCGGCATGGCGGAGTTCGCCCGCTACAAGACGCTGCCCAAGTACGTCGTCTCAACGACCCTCGAGGAGGATGACCTCGTCGATGACTGGGGCGAGACGACTCTGCTGCGCTCGGTCGACGAGGTCGCCACGCTCAAGGAGACCGACGGTGACCCGCTGCTCGTGCACGGGAGCGCGACGCTCAACCGGGCGCTGCAGGACGCTGGCCTGATCGACCGCTACCACCTGCTGGTGTTCCCGGTGCTGCTCGGCGCTGGCAAATCACTGTTCAGCGACGCGGACACCGCCGCCCAACGACTACGTGTCCTCGAGCACCAGCTCTACGCCAACGGCATCCAGAAGCAGGTCCTCGACGTTCTCCGCTGAGCGTTCCAAGACCGTGCGCCCGGGCATGGGTGGAGGTCTGTCCCTCACCAGCTCAGTGCGCGACCCGGCGACAGCATTCGCGCCCCTCTCGGCAACCTGCTGCTGTCCCCACGCCCCCCTGGCTTCCCACGATGCGATGCGGCCCCGCGAGGGCGGGTCTCATGGCAGAGCCGGTGGATGGACGCCGTGCTCGCGCAGCTTCTTGCTCACCACATCAGCGTCCCCGTTGCGGTATTCGAGGGCTGCTGTCGTTGCTTCGGCGGCGTCGGGAGGAGGCTTCGCACCGTCGCGCCACGGGGACCCGGGGGCCTCTACACGGACGCGTGCGTCGACCCCGTCTGCGCCAAGCTCGTCGGCGATTCGAGCAACCTCCTCCACCGAGCCGCCCCAATCGACGCTCGTCTCCATCCGAGCCCAGCGTCTTCGATCGGCGACGACGACCGCCGCCACCGGGATGACCGCGCCGGCGGCGCCAAGGGCGCGTGGCCAACCAAGAGCGGTCGTCGTTGCGATTCCCAGTGCGGCAACAACGAGGCACGCGCCCAATAGCCCCGACCATCCGACGACGTTCAGCCTCGCGCTCCGGAGCCATGAGCGGCGGCGGCCATGCCGCCGCCACCCCGACGGCTCGAGGTACTCGGCTGAGCGACCGGAGTGAACCATGGTTCAGAGCGTGGCAGACCGTGCGCCAAGACGCGTGAACATCCAGGCCGCGCCGGCAAGGGCGGAACTCGACCCATGCGGCATGTGGGGGCGCCCCGGCCAGGCTAGGTGATCGTGAGCTCGACACTCCGAGAGGTGAACTGGAGCGTGCTCGGGAGGAGGTCGATGCGGACGTAGTTCGGGTGGTCGAACCTAGCCGTCCTCAGCGCCGCAGACGAGTGCGTTCGCTCTGGTGGGTGGGGGAGTGCTTGTCTTCCGGCTTACTCACAGGTCCAGCCGCGTCGGGCGTCGAGCCGGAGACCCACCGTTGGTCGCGTCCCAGCGGATGATCCCCCTCGGCCTGCGGCCGACGCGCGCTGGGCGGTCTACTCGCCGTGCAGGTCGGCGATCGCGGACTCCCACTCATACAGTGCCCGCTCGAGCGGACCACGCGGGTAGGACGGCAGCCAGTGCACGACACGCTGAAAGCCCGCCTGCTCGTACTGCTCCAACACGCGCGGGTTGGCCGGCACGCCCATCACCATGAGGTCGACGTGGCGGTCGGCACGCGCGCGCAGGTCTCGCGCCCGCTCAAGGACGGCCGGAGCGTGGTTCGGGAACCACGCGTCGCCGAAGGCGAGCACTCGCTCGTGCACCGTCGGCCCCAGACCTCCGACGAGCACGGGTGGGTGCGGCCGCTGGGCGGGCTTGGGCCACGACCAAATCCGGTCGAAACTCACGTGCTCGCCGTGGTAGGTCGCCTCGTCCTGGGTCCAGATCTGCTTCATTGCCTCGACGCGCTCACGCAACACCGCCATCCGCCTTCGCGGGTCGGTGCCGTGGTTCTCCATCTCCTCACGGTTCCAGCCGGCTCCCACACCGAACTCCAGCCGCCCACCAGAGAGCACGTCGATGCTCGCGACCTGCTTGGCGGTGATGATCGGGTCACGCTGGGCGACCAGACAGACGCCGCTGCCGACCCGCAGGCGCGAGGTCGCGAGGGCCGCGGCGGTGAGGGCCACGAACAAGTCGTGGGTATGCCAGTACTTCCGCGGCAAGTCGGCCCCGTTCGCGTACGGCGTCGTCCGGGCCGCCGGGATGTGCGTGTGCTCGGCGAAGAACAAGGACTCCTGCCCCACCTCCTCCACCAGGGCAGCGAGGGCACCCGGCTCCATGGCGTCGTGGGTGGCGAAGTAACCGACTCCGAACTCCATGCCCTTCACGGTACGCAGGAAGGCACCGGTCCGCGCCCGGCGACCCGAGCGCCCGGATCTCGGCACGACCGATTGGAGCCATTTCCGGACCGTCTCCAGCAGTGGGAGATGAAGTGGGGGAGCCATGGGAGACGCCGGGCCCGGCCTCCGGGTCCCCGGTCGGGCCTAGCCGGCGCCGATCCGGCCGGCGATGATGCTCGTGACGATGACCGAAGTGATCGTGACCGTCGAGAACCCAGCGATGATCATCTTGGGCAGGATCTCGTGCTCGATGGCGGTGACCTCCTCGGGGCTCTCGCCCGCGCCCTTGGCGGCCTCCTGCGACAGGATCATCGTGCCCGGGAAGCCGTACAGCGAGGTGAGCCCGATGGCGACCGACATCGGGATGCTGTAGCCGAGCAGCTTGCCGACCAGGGCGGAGGTGCCGGCGATGCCCACAACACCGAACACGAAGACCAGCACGAGCGGCCAGGCCAGGGCCTTCAGGTCGGCGACCTCGACGGTGGCCAGTGGCCCGAAGACCAGGATCATGATGGCGAGCATCATCAGGCCGAGGGAGTCGATGCCGGCCAGCACCGAGGGCTTGAAGACGCCAAAGGTGCGCAGAAGGATGCCGAAGACCAGCGCCACGACGAAGGTGTTGAGGATGCCGTCGGTGAGGTTGTTCAGGCCGAGCGCAGCGAGCACCACGACACCCACCACGAACAGGGTGCCAGGGGTGTTGCGGAACAACGCAGGGAGTCTCCCCTCCGACGACGCCGCCTGCTGCTCCGCCACCTCCGCCACGTCCAGGTTTCCCGCGCGGTACTCGCCCTTGAGCCGGGCGGCCTCCCGGCGAAGGATGATCGAGGTCAGCGGGAACCCGATCAGCCCCTGCAGGGCCGCGATGAGCACGGGGAAGATCGCGATCGCGGTGAGCCCCACCCCGAGCGCGGCCTCCTGGACGATGATCACCGAGATCGTGCCACCGCTCAGGGCGCCGGTCCCGGCCACGACGAAGTCGAGGGCCTGGGCGTAACCGTCGGCGGCGCTGCCGGCTATGCTGCGGCCGAAGATCAGGGCCGCGAGCCACAGCGCAAGCCCGATACCCAGGACGGTGGAGGCCCCGATCAGGAAGGTCTTCCACTGCTTGATGAAGTCGTCGAGGCTGATCATCGTGCCCAGGTGCACGATGATGAAGCCGACGACGACGCCGGCCAGCGCGAGCAGCGAGGAGCTGGCCAGCAGGTCGTCGGGGAAGATGCCGGTGAGGAAACCGACGAGGAAGATCAGCGAGGCCACGAACAGCGAGGACAGTAGCGACTTCGTCTTCCTCGCGACGTACTCGCTGACGGTCCAGACGGCCATGACGACGACGAATGCGAGCACCGGGTTCACGAGGCCTCCACTGGTCCTGGTCCGATGATCCAACCACGCGGCCGCGGGCGCACCCTGGGACTTCCACGACCGGAGCCATGGGCTAGAACCGCCACACCAACGGCACCCAGAACACCGCCACCGCGAGGAAGAGCAGCAGCAGTGGCAGGCCCAGCTTCCAGTAGTCACCGAAGCGGTAACCTCCCGGCTCGAGCACCATCGTGTTCCGGGGCGTGGCCACCGGCGTCAGGAACGACGCCGCCCCGGAGATGCCCACCGCCATCAGGAACGGCAGCGGTGAGGCGCCCACATCGGCCGCCACCACTGCCGCGATCGAGCACCCCGCTGAGCACCACGGCGCAGGCCGCCAGGAGGCCGGCAACCGCCGGCGGCACGACGCCGGTTGCCAGCAGCAGCACCATCACGACCAGGATGACGATCGCCCGACGCGCACCGCGCCCGAGCGGCACGCCCCGGCGCAGCGCGGCAGGGTCGTCGACGACAAGCACCTCCGCCCCACCGGTGGTGTGCTCCTCCAGGCTCCTGACCCGACCGGTCCCTTGCCTCGGGTCCCGGACGGGCTGCAAAGCATCGATCACCAACGGCACGAGCGGGCGGCGGGTTGAGTCAGCCCCGATGAGCCACACGGAGTGAGCCGTATCTCGGACCGCTTCACGGTGTGGCGGGATGTCGGCCTGTCCTGCGGTCCGACTTGGCAGCTCTCCTGATCGCACCTTGTGCTAAGTGATCAAGTGCGTCACGACGGCCAGAACCCCACCGCAACACAGACGGACTTGCTGGGAGGAGATTGTTCTTGGACTGCGTCACCCCTCCAGGGTGATCCGGTCGGCAGGTGTTGCGGCCACGCTTGGACGACCACGTCAGACGAGCGTCAGGAGAACGCATGGCCACCGCGGGCAGTACAGGTACGAGTCTGACGTCGGAGCAGATGAGGGATGACGTCATCCCGGGGTTGTCCTCGCCCGACACGATCGACTCGCCGTTCGGGCAGATGGCGTTCTTCGACGGACTGCCGCGACCGGAGACCGTGTCCACCGTCTACGACGCCCTTGATCTCATGCGTGGCATCGAGGTGTTCCTCAACGCCGTACCGGGCGCATCCCTGGTGGCGATGCGTCGTGGCATGCGCGCAGCCGGTATCACGTCCCCACGCGTGATCGGCTTCACGGATCCGCGAGCGAACTCTGGGGCCCTGTTCCTCACCCCGAACACGGAGACCACGTATGGGCTTGCCTTCCTGAACCTCAGGGACTGGGGCCCGACCGTCATCGAAGCGCCGCCGCAGTCGTTGTGCGTGGTGGACGACTTCTGGTTCCGCTACGTCGCCGACATGGGCATCGCGGGCCCCGACCGCGGCGAGGGTGGCAAGTACCTGTTCCTGCCCCCTGGGTACGAAGGTGAGATCCCGGACGGCTACTTCACCTACCGTTGCCCGACGTATTCCAACTGGGTCCTTCTCAGGGCGCTCGGCGGCGTGCCGGCGATCAGGCAGACCAAGATCTATCCACTTCGCGAGGTGACCGCGCCGGAGGCCAACGAGTTCATCAACATCGCCGAGCAGGCCTTCAACACGGTGCACAGCAATGACTTCTCCTTCTACGAGGAGGTCGATGAGCTCCTCCAGGAGGAACCAGTCAGCGCTCTCGACGCAGAGCGTGCCGGGCAGCTCGCGGCCATCGGTCTGGTCGCAGGACAGCCCTTTGCACCGGACGACAGGATGCGTCGCATCCTCAGTCAAGCAGCCGAGATCGGGGCCGGTATGGCCCGCACGGTCGCCTACGAGCCCCGCGATCCCGAAGCCGTTCTCTACGGCTCCTGGAGACGGGGATTCGTCGGAGGCAGCTACGAGTTCCTCCGCAACGGAGCGCGAATGCTCGACGCCCGGACCCAGTTCCACTACCTCGCCACCGTCGTGACCCCCGCGATGGCTCACGCCCAGGTCGGTGCCGGATCGGCCTATGCGTACACCATCCACGACAGTCAAGGGGCGCTCCTGGACGGGGCACGGACCTACCGCCTCCACGTCGACGCAGACGTCCCTGCGAAGAACTTCTGGGCCGTGGATGTCTATGACACACAGACCCGGTCGCTCCTCCGGGTGCCATCGACGAAATGGCCGGCACTGGCAAGCAACACCGGCGCCCTCCAACCCAACGACGACGGATCCCACGATCTGTACTTCGGCCCCGTGCCTCCCAAAGGCCGCGAGACGAACTGGGTCGAGACCCTCCCCGGCAAGGCGTGGTTCCAGCTGTTCCGCCTCTACGGCCCACTGCAGCCCTGGTTCGACCAAACCTGGCGCCTCAACGAGTTCGAGCCCCTCGACTGAGAGTCGACGGGCCGCGGGTCGGCGCACGCGACAGCCACGCCTCGAAGGATGCCCGGCAGGAAGCCAGGCGAGGTAGGTCCTTCAGACAGGTCCGTGACGCCGACTCGCTGAGTGCGGCCTGCGTGACGCGCGGCGTCGCCGTGTTGTAAGCGTGCGCGATCAGGTGCCGCACGTGCTGGGCGTGCAGTCGGCCATCCTGTCGGTGGGCGATGACACGATGGCCGTATGTCCGAGGAGTCGCCCGAGGAGCTGGCCGGTCAGCCGGTGATCTCGTTCGCTGCTGTCCCAGACTGCGAGGTGTGGTTCGCCGAGCACCACGCCGACCACCGCGGCTTCTGGCTGAAGATCGGGAAGGTGGGCGCAGCGAGGACGGTCAACTACGCGGAGGCCCTCGACGTCGCTCTCTGCTACGGCTGGATCGACGGGCAGAAGAGGGCATACGACGAGACCTACTGGTTGCAGCGCTTCACCCCGCGCGGGCCGCGGAGCAAGTGGTCACAGATCAACCGGGACAAGGCCGAGGCGCTGATCACGACCGGTCGCATGCGCCCCGCCGGGCAGGCGCAGGTCGACGCGGCGAAGGCGGACGGACGGTGGGCGGCGGCGTATGCCGGCCAGAAGAGCGCGACCGTCCCCGACGACCTGGCTGCCGCGCTGGAGGCCGACCCGCAAGCCAAGGCGTTCTTCGAGACCCTTAGCGGCGCCAATCGCTTTGCGATCCTCTACCGCGTGCACGACGCCAAGAAGCCGGAGACCCGGGCCGCCCGCATCGCGAAGTTCGTCGAGATGTGCCACCACCACGAGACCGTCCACTGACGGCTGCGCACAGAGGCCGAACGCGTGGCTGCCCATCGTGGGGCGGCGTCAGTCGACGGCCGTGACCGGGTCCCCGGCCTTGTCGCCGGCGGCCGCCTGCACGACCGGGTCAGTGGGCGACGGTGTCGCGCCCGAAGAGCCATGCCGACCCAGCGCCACAGCGGTCGCTGAGGCGGCGACGCCCAGCGCGAGTCCGCCGAGGGCCCAGCCCGGTCCCCACTCCTTGCGTCCCAACCCTGCGTCGACCGAGACGTCACCCGGGCCGGCGTCGATGAGTGCGGTCAGGGCGGCGATGAGGACAGCGTTGTACTCCCACCCGCCCTCTGCGACCCATGGCCCGTTCGGCTTGTGGACCTTGTAGATCGCTGTGGCCATAGTGCCGATCAGGCTCGCGGCCGCTGCCGGGGTGGCTGCGCCGAGCATGACGAGGGCACCGCCGGCGCTTTCGCTGATGCCGGCGGCGAGTGCGTTGGCGCGTGTGGGTCGCATGTCCAGCGCACCCATCATCTGCTCGGTGGCCTCGAGCCCCGGCCCGCCGAACCAGCCAAAGAGCTTCTGCGTCCCGTGCCCGACGAAGAGTCCACCGATCACCACGCGCGCGGCGAGTCTTCCGATGTCCATGAGGCCTCCTCCATGGTCGATGCTGGAGGCGTACCCAGTTGGGGGGAGCCCTCACGTGGAGCGCTCGGCCAACTGCGAGGCGTCCGCGGGTCCTGCCGGCTCCTGCCGCGTCCGCACCCCGCGCGCGGCGCCGCTGCCAGATGTCCGTTCGCCCACCCGACAGTCGGGGTATGACCGGAACCGATGTCCGAACCGTCTTGCCGCCAGAATGGAGATCCGCGATGAGTGACACCCAGCCCACCGGCCTGTCAGCCGAAGAGCTCGCCGCTGAGAGCACGACTGCCCTGCCGGACAAGGAGGTCGTCTCGATCCTCGACCTGAACGCCGACATCAACCTCGCGATCGACGCCGCCGCCCCCATCGACCTGGCCGTGGCAGCGAACGCCAACGTGGCCGCACCGATCGACGCGGCGGTCAGCGCAAACATCCTGTCCTCAGACTCGACCGCGCAGGCTCTCAGCGATCAAGGCGTGATCATCAACCAGGGCATCGACGCCGACGCCACTGCGCACGCGGTGCAGGACAGCAATCTCGACCAGGGCAACGACGTGGTCGATGCGGGCAGCGCGACTGGTGCGGGCGACGCGAGTGGTGCCGCCGGGAGCACTGCCGCGGCGGCTGACGCGGACTCCACCGGCGTCGGCGGGACCGTGGGCGACACGACCGGAACGGCGGGTGACGCTGCGGGCGCCGTCGTGGGTGACACAACCGGCGGCCTGGGTGGCGCAGTCGGCGACACGACCGGAACGGTCGGTGACGCCGTCGACGGGGCCACGGACGACGTCGGCGGTGCGGTCGACGGTGTCGACGGCACCGTGGGCGACACGGCAGGCAGCGTGACCAGTGGCGGCCTGCTGGATGGTGACCTGCTGAACGTCGACGTCAACGTCGACGCGGACGCGGACGTCGCGGCGCCCATCAACGGCGCCGTGGCGGCGAACGCGAACGTCGCAGCTCCGATCGACGCCGCGGTCGGCGCCAATGTCGGTTCCGTCGGCAGCGACGCGATCGCGGTCTCGCAGCAGGACGCGATCATCAACCAGGACATCACCGGTTCCGCCGAGGCGACGTCGGACCAGACCTCCGACATCAAGCAGTAGGGGCACATGACGGTCCTGCCCGGGGCTTGGACAGGACGCGGCGACGAGGTGATGTCGTCCCGTCCTGTCGCCTCCGCGTCCGGAGCGGCCGTCCGTGCGGATGGCGTCGAGCTCATGGGCGAGATGGTGGGGTCCGGCTACCGAGAGCCGCCGGCTCTCGCCCGCCGGGGCGACGGCCAGACGTTCCAGCTGACGCCGCTGGTCTACCTCGTGCTGGCCACGGTCGACGGCAGGCGCTCGTACGACGAGGTCGGTGAGCGGGTCAGCGCCGTGTACGGCCGGACCGTCACCGGTGACAACGTGCGCACCCTGGTGGACCAACAGTTGCGCCCGCTGGGGTTGCTGGCCAAGGAGGACGGCTCTCAGCCGGACGTCAAGAAGTCCAACCCTCTGCTGGCTCTGAGATTCAAGTACGCCGTCAGCGACCCCGAGCAGACGCGGCGGGTGACCTCACCCTTCGCGCGGCTCTTCCACCCCGTCGTCGTGGCGCTGGTGATGGCGGCGTTCGTGGCCGTGAGCTGGTGGGTGCTCTTCCACAAGGGCCTTGCCTCCGCAACGCATCAGGCATTCGATAAACCCGGCCTCCTGCTGCTCGTCGTGGCGGTCACCATCCTGTCGGCCGGCTTCCACGAGTTCGGCCACGCCGCCGCAGCTCGGCGTGGAGGTGCGACGCCCGGCGTGATGGGCGCCGGGGTCTACCTCGTCTGGCCGGCGTTCTACACCGACGTCACCGACTCCTACCGGCTGGGCCGGGTGGGCCGGGTCCGCACCGACCTCGGCGGCCTGTACTTCAACGCCATCATCGCCGTCGGGATCGCCGGGGCGTGGTGGGCCACACAGTGGGACGCGCTGCTGCTCGTCGTGGCGACGCAGATCCTCCAGATGGTCCGGCAGCTGACGCCGCTCGTCCGCTTCGACGGCTACCACGTGCTCGCCGACGTCACCGGCGTCCCTGACCTCTTTCACCGGATCAAGCCCACCCTGCTCGGCGTCTTGCCGTGGCGGTGGAAGCACCCCGAGACGCGCATCCTCAAGCCCTGGGCGCGCGCGGTCGTGACCCTGTGGGTGCTGGTGGTGGTCCCTGTGCTCGCCTTCTCGATCTTCACGATGGTCATCGCCCTTCCGCGGCTTCTCGGCACCGCGTGGGCCAGCATGGGCAAGCAGTCCACTCTTCTGGCTCGGGCCTGGTCCGATGCTGCCCTGGTCGAGGTCGCAGCCCGGGGCATCGCCATCCTCGCCGTGGCGTTCCCCATCCTGGCGACCGCCGTCCTACTCACCCGTCTGCTGCGCCAGATCGTCAGCGCGTCGCTGCGGCGCACCGAGGGCAAGCCCGTGCGCCGGGGCTTGGTCGGCCTCGGCGCCGCAGCCCTCGTCGCCGGGTTGGCCCTGGCCTGGTGGCCGAACGCCGATACGTACCGCCCGATCCAGCCCTACGAGGGCGGCACGCTCACGCAGGCAGCTCACGCCATCCCAGTTCCGGCGGTGGTCCGCCCGGCGTCGAGCGGTCTCGTCGAGGGCCAGCGCGGGAGCCTGCTCACCGGCTGGGCCGACTCTGATGCCCGGCCCACCCGTGAGAAGCCGGAGCTGGCCCTCGTGCTGGTTCCTCGTGCGACCGGCACCTCGACCGGCTCCTCCACCGGCACCGAGGCAGCAGATCCCGGCGGCGACGTCAATGGAGGAACCGGGGCGAACGTGCCGCAGTCCTGGGTCTTCCCGTTCAACAAGCCGCTCTCACCGGGGACCGGCGACAACCAGGCGATGGCGGTCAACACGACCGACAACACGACTCAGTACGACGTCGCGTTCGCCCTCATCTGGATCGACGACGACTCGCCGGCGCTCAACACCAACGAGGCCTACGCGTTCTCCAGCTGCACCAACTGTGCCGCGGTCGCGGTTGGCTTCCAGATCGTGCTGGTCACCGGTGACAATCACGTTGCGGTGCCGCAGAACATCTCGGCTGCGGTCAACTACGACTGCATCAACTGCCTTTCCTACGCGCTCGCGACCCAGCTTTTCGTCACCCTCGAGGGGCCGCTCAGCGACGCAGGCAACCGGGAGATCGCCGCTTTGTGGAAGCAGATTGCCGATTTCGGCACGCACATCGCCGAGGTGCCACTCAGCGAGATCGCGGAGCGACTCGCGGCCTACGAGCAGGAGATCCTCCAGATCATCGAGAAGGAGCAGGGTCCGCTCACATCGGGCGACCCGGCGACCCTGCCTTCGGGCTCCCCGTCGGCGACGGTCCAGGGCAGCGACGGCGGCTCCCCGACGTCCGACGCCACCAGCCCGGGCGAGAGCGTCTCTCCGAGCACCGGCACGGCGGGGGAGAGCGGCGCAACAGATCCGGGCAGCACGAGCGAACCGTCACCGACAGGGACGCCCGTCCCCAGCTCCGGCGACGTCAGCTCGGACGAAACCACGCCCGAGCCCTCACCCAGCGACAGCGTGGCCCCCACCGCCAGCGGCGAGGCGTCCCCCTAGGACGACAGTGCCTGCCAGCGGCAGCCTGATGCCGGGGCGTTCACTCGCCGAGCGCCCAGACGCGCCCGACCAGGCCAACCGCCGGCATACGTCCGTGGGCACCATGATGAGCGCGTTGGCTTCGGATCGGAGGAGATGATGAGACGACCGACACTGTTCCTGACAGTGGGTCTTCCCGGTACCGGCAAGACCACTGCCGCGCGGCGCATCGAGGTCGAGCAGAGCGCACTTCGTCTCACGAAGGACGAATGGGTCAAGGCCCTCTACGGGCAGGAGAATCCGCCGTCGGCCCAGGACGTGATCGAAGGGCGGCTCGTCCAGATCGGGCTGCGCGTCCTCGAGCTCGGCAACAACGTCGTGATCGACTACGGCCTCTGGGGCCGAGACGAGCGCTCCGCCTTGCGTCAGGCGGCAGCGGACCGCGGCGCCAGGGTGGAGATGCGCTACTTCGAGCTCGGCCCGGCCGAGCAACGGAGTCGACTGGATCAGCGCCAGGCCGAGGCCTCGCACACGACCTGGCGCATGTCCGATGAGGAACTCGTCCAGTGGGCTGCACAGATCGACATCCCGACGCCGGGGGAGCTGGACGGCAGCGAACCCGTTGATGAGCCACCGCCCGGGTTCGCAACCTGGGCCGAGTGGCGCGCTCATCGCTGGCCGCCGTCTGTCTCCTGAGGCCGGCTCCCGTGCGCTTCGAGGGCGTGCTGGAGCGAGGCCCACAGCGGTAGCGCCTCACCGTTGGCGTGACCGGCCGAGGCCGAGCGCTTCAGGGGCCGATCGCGTACGAGTGCGGTTGCAGCGAATGGGCGCCCGCAGTGGCGGGTTCGTCGCCGGCGTTCAAGGCCAGGGTGAGATGGTCGGTCTCGGTCGTCAGGTGGATGGTCATCGTGGTGTTGGTGACATCAGAAGTCGTGAGCGCGGCATCGACCAGCCAGGGATGGTTGCGGCGAACTCGCACCAGGTCCTGGTAGACGGTCAGGGTCGCGGCACCGAAGGGCAACAGCTCGGCGGGCGACTTCGGGAACGGCGGCCGGACCGCGTTGTCGCCGCCCGGCTGGTCGAGCTTCTCACCGGTGAAGGCCTGTTCGTCTCCGGCGTAGATCGTGGGGATACCGGGCACGAGCATGAGCACGGCAACAGCCAGTGGCAGGTTGCGCGGCTCCCGCAACAGCGTCGCGATCCGGCTCTGGTCGTGGTTGCCAAGGAACGTCTGGGACCGGAACCTCGCCGAGAAGTCGGCGTGCCTGCTCAGCGCCCAGGCGAGCTCGTGAAGGTTGTGGTCGTTGAGCGAGCTCCAGATCGCCTTCCACAGCTCGTACTGGGTGACCGAGTCGACATTGCTCTGGGCGACGAACTCCGTGTAGCCGCCGTTGATCAACTCTGCGACGATCCAGGCGTCCGGGTGGGCTGCCTTGACACGGTTGACGATCGGCCGCCACGCTGCCCCGCCGGCAGCGAAGGCAGCATCGAGCCGCCATCCGTCGACGCCACGGTCCAGCCAGAAGCACATGACATCCACGATGTAGTCGACCACGGGTGGGTGGGCGAAGTTGAGCTCGACAAGGTCGAGGTTGCCCTCGAAGCCGATCGTGTAACCGTCATTCCACGTCACCCACTGGCCGGCCTCGGAGTCCGGGCCGTCGGCAAGGGCTCGTCGCACGATCTCGTGATCCTCGCTGACATGGTTGAACACGCCGTCCAGGCAGATCCGGATGCCACGCTCCTGAGCGGCACGGACGAGGGCGTCGAAGTCTGCCAAGCCGCCGAGCCGCGGGTCGATGCGAAGGTAGTCGAGGGTGTCGTATCCGTGGGACGTGGAGGCGAACACCGGCGCCAGCATGAGTCCGTTGGCGCCCAGCTCGATGAGGTAGTCGAACCAGCCGGTGAGGTGCCCGAGGCGGTGGCAGATCTTGCCAGCGGACACGTCAGCGACGCGAGGTTCGGCGCCGACGAACCCCAACGGGTAGCAGTGCCACCAGACCACCGAAGAAACCCAACCCATTGACGTCCCCTACCCTCATCAGCACGACGGGTCACCCCAGTATCCCGAGGGTGCCAGACCCAACGCGGCCGCGTCGCTTCGGTACCGTGCTGAGCATGCCCATCAAGCTCGAGAACGTCGGTATCGCCGTGGACGACCTGGAGGCGACGATCGCCTTCTTCACCGACCTCGGACTGACCGTCCTGGGTCGGGACACGGTCAGCGGCGAGTGGGCCGACACCGCGGTGGGCCTCGACGGCAACCATGCCCACATCGCGATGCTCCAGACGCCGGACGGGCTCGGTCGCCTCGAGCTCTTCCAGTACATCCACCCCGCCGCCATCGAGACGACGCCCACCCGGCCCAACGAGATCGGCATGCACCGAGTCGCCTTCTCGGTCGACGACATCGACGATGCCCTCGAGATCGCCGCGAAGCACGGATGCCACCCGCTGCGCGGAGTGGCCACGTACGAGGACGTCTACAAGCTCACCTACGTCCGCGGACCCAGCGGCATCATCGTGATGCTCGCCCAGGAGCTCAACGCGAGGTGAGCTGTGGCACCCGCGACGGAAAGCGCAGCGACGTGAGAGGCGGCCCGGAGCGAGTGGCTCGCGTCTTCACGCGGAGCGCTGGACCAGCTCAGTCTCGCGTCCTCGGGGTCACCGTGCGCACCATCACGCAGTTGCCCTGGCCCTTGGGCCGGTCGTAGGTGAAGCCCTCGCGCTCGTACATCGTGCGAGTGCCGTTGTAAAGGAAGGACGAGTTCTTCTTCCGGACCCCGCCGGTGTCGTGGGGGTAGCCCTCCACCACGCCTCCTCCGGCCTCGGCGATGAGCTCGACGGCTCCGCGCAGGGCGATCGCCGCCAGGCCCTGACCGCGGACGCCGCGCTCGACGAGGATGCACGTGACCCGGTAGTCGGGAAGTCGTCCGGTGGTGGCGAGGTACTCCTTGCGGTGCTGGATGTTGGGCAGCTCCTCGGGTGACCCGTACTCCGCCCAGGCGACGGCGCGGTCGCCGTCGTAGACCAGCGCGGCGTGCGCGATCCCGTCGGCCACCAGACGCTGTTTGAGCGCCCGGTTCCCCTCGGCACTCTGGCCCCGCTCCGCGCAGTCGGGATGGAAATGCGTGCACCAGCAGCTGGCGAACATGCCCTTGTTCCGCTCGACGAGAGCGGCGAAATCGTCGAACGTCTCCGGCGTGAGCGCCTTGATCGTGAAGTCGGACATGCCGGCAACGTACTCCCGATCACGGACGATCGGCGTCCTGTAGCTGGCGCGAGTCAGGGCTGCGCCTGCGATCCAAAGCCCCGCACCGATCGCGGTGGGGGCATGCGTGCGCTCAGCGCGCTAGTGATCGACGGTTGGGGGTGTGTGTCGGCGACGTGTATCGGCTCCAGGGGCCCGCGTTGTAGGTAGGGGCCCGCGCGAGGTGTGGGAGTTTTCCCGATGTGAGCGGGGGCGGGCACAGCGAACTCTGGAGGTGGTGGCACTGAGGCCACCGCACCAGATCAAGGAGAACGTTCATGACCGCTCGCCTGACCGCCGCGGGCCTGCTCGTGGCCGCCATGCTCACCGTCGCCCCGGCCGCACATGGATCGCCGATCCGTGAGGACCCGGGGACCGGCACCGCCTGGGACACCAGGGTCGCGTCGCTCCTGCAGGAGCTCCGCACCGACTATGCCGCCACCCATCGGAGTGGAGCGCACAACGAGATCGTCCTTGTGCTCAACGCCCCCGCTGCCGCGTTCCTCTGAACGCCCTGGCCCCTCCCGCCTACCCTTGGCAGGAGGGGTGTACGGCCTCAGGACCGTCGGAGAGTGACCAGTGGCGCGAGCGTTCGACCTCCAGGAGCCCATCGGCAGGGACCAGGAGCTTGCCGAGACCGACGGGCTGCTCCTCGACGTGGCGGGCAGCGCCGACTCTCCGAATAGGCACGCCAGGGCTCTGCTGCTCGGCGGAGACGCCGGCATAGGCAAGACCACCCTCGTGCATGCGGTGGGCTCACGTGCATCGGCTGTGGGGCTGGGCTTCGGCGTGGGTCACTGTCTCGACCTGGCGACCGGCCCGCCGTTCGGGCCCGTGCTCGAAGCGCTTCGTGCACTGGTGCGCTCCGGCGACGCGGGCCGAAGCGACAAACCGGCATCGGCGGCTTGGCTCGCGGACGCCGACCCGGGAGCCGCCCGTTCACTGGAGGAGCTCCTGGCGGCCACGGAGTCGCTGGCCGAGGCTGCTCCTTTCGTGCTCGTCCTCGAGGACGTGCACTGGGCCGACACGTCGGTGCGCAGCTGGGCGATCGCTCTGGTTCGGACCTGCCGCGCGCCGCTGCTGCTGGGACTGACCTTCCGTTCAGAGGAGCTGGGTCGCGACCACCCGCTCCGGCCGGTCCTCGTGGACCTGGCTCGGACCCCAGGGACGCTGCGCCTCGAACTGCACGGACTCGGTGCCGGTCCAGTCACCGAGCTCGCTCGCCGGCGCACCGGCCGTTACCTGGAGCGAGGGGTCATCGAGTCGCTGCTCACGCGGACCGACGGCAACCCGCTCTTCGTGGAAGAGCTGCTCGAAGCGGAGGGCAGCATTCCGGTGCTCTTGCACGACCTGCTGGTGCGGCACGTCGACCGACTCCCGATCGTGCCAAGGCGTCTGGCCCACCTTGCGTCTGCCGGCGGCACCGTTGTCGACGTCGACCTGCTGCAGGACGCCAGCGAGCTGAGCCCCGACGTGTACACGGCGGCGCTGCAGGCACTGCTGGACGCGAACGTTCTCGTACGCAGGGGCGATGTCTTCTCCTTCCGTCACGCGCTGCTCCGAGAGGCGGTCGACGCTGACCTGCTGCCTTCGCAGCGCGCACAACTGCACGCGGCCTACGCCCGCGCTCTTCGCCCCCGCGTCGAGGCAGGTGACTCGGCACAGCGGCTGCAGTACGGCGCCGGCCTCGCGCTTCACGCGTATGCCGCCCACGACCTGACTCTGGCCTTCGACGCCTCGGTGTGGGCGGGACTGGCGGGGAAGCAGTACGGGGCGGCGGCCGCGGCCGACCACTTCGAACGAGCGTTGGAGCTGTGGGACCGGGTGCCCGACCCCGGCGGCCGCTCCGGGCTGGCCCGCACGGACCTGCCAACGTTGGCCGCGAGGGTGCTCTATGACGACGACCCCGACCGGGTGCACGCCCTGCTGCGCCAGGCGGTGACCCTACTCAGGCCGGGGAGCGACCCCCTGGCGGCTTGTCGGGTGTACACCGCGATCGTCAGCGAGTACAGCCAGGTATCGGGGGTCCTCTCCCAGGACGAGGCGCTGGACAAGGCACTGAACCTGGCCGGGAACACACCCAGCCGGGAACTCGCAGAGGCTCTGGTGGCAGGCTGTTTCCACCAGGCACACAAGAACGTCGGTCCAGAACTTGGCCTCGCGCAGAGGTGCTTGGAGGTCGCTCTGTCGGTGGGAGCGGGCGACGTGGTCCCGGATGCTCGGTGGGCGGTGTTCAACGCGCTGTGGCGGCTCGGTCGGTGCGAGGAGGGCCTCGAGGTGTACCGATTGGCGCTGCGAGACGCTGAACAGGCCGACCAGACGGGTGCGGCACTGAACATCGCGGCCGAGATCGCCTTCTATCTGCTGTTGCTCGGGCGAATCGACGAAGGACTGGCACTCGCGCGACGCACCAGGGCGTCCGCCGAGCAAGCTGGCCTGCCCCGGTTCGTGGCGTTCGCCGCCGAGCAGGAGGCGGAGTGGCTGATCCGAGACGGCCAGCTGGCGGCGGCCGAGAAGCTCTTCAAGGAGGCATGCCTGCCGGGAGGGTCGGCGTTTCGGCAGGACTGGTTGCGCGCCTGGCTGATGCTCGCGCACGGTGAGGGCGCGGCCGCCCTGGCCCTCGAGCGGGAAGCGGCCGCTGCCCACCTCGAGGACCGGCTGACCCTTGACCACACGCCACGACTCATCGAGGCCTGCGAGCAGGTGGGCGACCTTGTCGGCATGCTCTCGACCACGACGAAGATGGTCCTCGAGCTCGCCGTCAATGATTCCCCCCTCGTTCAAGCCCAGCTCGCCAGCTACGGACTGCGAGCGCTGATACTGGCCGGGGGAGCCCGGCTCCCTGCATCGGCGGAGCTCGTGCAGGCGAGCCATGCAGCTCTCGCCTCCGCTCGAGCGCAGGAGTCGTCGCAATGGGAAGCGAGCTGGTATGGCATGCATTTGAGCTTCGCCGTGGCCCACAATGCCACGCTCGACGAGCGACCTGCGGTCGAGGAATGGCGGCGTGCAAGCGACCTGGCCCTGCGACACGGCCGGTACACGGCGCTTCGTCCGCGACTCGAGCTGGCACGAGCCCTGCTCGACCACGGCCCCCGCGCGGAGGGCAAGGAGCTCCTCATCGCGACCTGGCACGATGCCCGCACCATCGGAGCTGGCTGGATCGAGCGGCAGGCCGCGCTGGTCGCCCGTCGGTTGCGAGTGGCGCTGCCGCTCCACAGCGGCGGGCCAGGCCCACTCAACCGGCTCACGCCTCGAGAACGCGAAGTCCTCGAACTCGTCGCGACGGGGGCGACCGACCGTGCCATCGCAGCAGCTCTCTTCATCAGCGAGAAGACCGCCAGCGCACACGTCGGACGGGTCCTCACCAAGCTCGGCGTTGCCAACCGTGGACAGGCGGCCGCCGTCGCCCGTTCCGCAAACCAGCCCTCGACGTAACTGGCGATCCACCTACGTCTGAGGGAGCGTGACGATGTCGACCTCGTTGCCCTCCGGGTCGACGAGGGTTCGACGACTCGGGGCGGTCTCGGCGACGACCCGTCCTCCGGCAGCCACCGCCGCGTCGACGCGGGCTCGGGCATGGTCGTTCGGGACGAGGAGGTCGACGTGGACGCGGTTGCGATGCTGCCGCCGCTCTGGGTCCGACGCGTCCATCGCTTGGAAGAACACGACCGGATCGAGTCGGCGCGGATCGTAGATGTCGGTCACGAACGCGCGTGGGTCGTACGCGTATCCGAGCACGGACGCCCAGAAGGCTCGCACCGCGGGAACGTCGACCGCGTCGATGCCGAGCTGGACAAAACGTGGACGCGTCAGATCAGCTGAAAGACCCAGCTCGCGCGCTGCGGCCTGGACCCGGGCGGCGAGGGAGACGAACCGGGTCGTGGCGGAGCCCTCCTCGTCCTCCCACTGGTCCTTGCCACTGTCGATGGTGACGCCATCGGGCCGCACGTCGACCATCAACGGCACTCCCGCGTCGTCAGCCAGGCCAGCGACCGTCGACACCAACGCACTCGCCCGCAGTGGGGAGTCGACGGGGTAGTACGCCATGGCGCCGAACAACACCTGCCAGTCCGCGGTCTCCGGCCCCTCCGAGAGCCTGTCACCGGGAACCACGTCGACCTCGTTCCCGTCGGCGTCGGCCAGCGCGAGCCCGTACGCGCCGAACGGCTCTTGTCCGACGGCGGCCCGGGCTGCCTCCACCGCGTCCGGCGGGCGAACGACGTCGACGTGGATCCGGTCGCGGTGCGGCCCGTGCCTGCTCCCGTGGAAGGACAGTGCGGGACTCCGTCGCGACGGGTCCGCGAGCCCGTGGACATCGATGGGCTCGTAGCCGAGCACGGTGCGCCAGAAGGACACCAGAGACGTCGGGTCCCCGGTGTCGAACACGAGCGCAACGGCCTGGAGAGCGGCCGGGACGGCGGCCATGCCCAGATCCCGGGCTGCGGCGGAGAGCGAACGTGCCAGCTCCACGTCGGCACGGGTGAGATCTCGCTCCGGGCCGATCCGCACGCGCACCCCTCCGGGGCGCAGGTCCGCGTGCGGCATACCGGTGGCGGCCGTCAGCTCGGCGATGCGGCGCACGAGTGCCGCACCCGCGGTCATCGACGGCGCGTCGAACCAGGCGCTCGCGCCGGTGTCCAGGACGCGCCAGACCCGGACGCCGTCCGCCATCTGGAACTCGGTCGCTGTGGCCCGATGCATCACATCCCCTTTCAGCGCCGGACGTCCGTCCCCTTCACGGCCCGATCGTAGGCGTCACCCCGGACGATGTTCGTCCGGGATGGTGCTCCATGGTTCGGTCATGCGGGCAACCGACTCGGCAGGATCCGACGCGCCCATCGCGGCGTGTCAGGCGGTTCCAACCGCGCCGAGCGTGTGAGGCACAGCACGATTCTGAGCCACCGTCTCCGGACGCAGGCACGTCACCCTCCGATGGTCGAGGCGCCTGTCCTCGGCCGTTCAGTCGTGCGTCGAGCGGATCGGAGTCGGCTCCGGCATGCCCTCCTCCGGCAGCAGGCTCTTCTGGTCCAGGACGTACAGCAGGGCAAAGGCGGGCACGATCAGCACCGCGGCCAAGCCGGTGGCGACGAACACGGCGCCCATCGTTCCCGTGGGTGCGGCGGCGTCGGCGACGGTCAGACTGGTGGGCAGCAGGTAGTCCCACTGCGCGACTCCCCAGGCCGCGACGACACTGACCACGGCGCCGACGGCGGCGAGCCGGGCCCCACGGCGAGCGTGGCGGGCGAGCAGCACCAGCGCACCGAGCCCGAGTGCGGCAGAGAGGATCACGAAGACCAGACCCCGGGACTTGAGGCCGTCGAAGAGGTAGGTGGCGTCGTTGCTCAGGACGAAGATCCCGGCGAACGCGACGAGACCGGCGGCGACGGCCGCGGCGACGGCACGCCGCCGGAAGTAGGCGACCATCGTGTCATCGGAGAGCCGACCCGCGTCGGAGACGAGGAAGCAGGCGGCCAGGTAGGCCGACGTGCACAGGGCGAGCACACCGCATACGACCGACGTGGGGTTGACCCAGCTGCTCCACGGGTCACCGGCCACTCCGCCTGCAGGGACGCGATCGGAGGCGACGCTGCCGACGACCGCACCGAGGCAGTACGGCACCAGAACCGACCCGAGGGCGAACGCCGCACCGAAGTTGCGCTGGTCGCGGGTGCGGATGACCGCCTTGCGGAACGCGAAGCTGGCACCGCGCAGCACGATGCCCAGAGCGGCCAGGGTCAGGGGGACGAACAGGGTCAGGGTGATCGAGGCGTACGCCTGCGGGAAGCAGGTCCACAGCACGACGAAGACGAAGATCAGCCAGACGTGGTTCGCCTCCCACACCGGGGCGATGGAGTGGTCGATGACCTCACGGGGCCGCTGGCCGCGTCGTGCTCCGCCGGCGACGAGGTCCCAGAAGCCGGCTCCGAAGTCCGCTCCTCCGAAGACCGCGTAGACGGTGATGGCGGCGAACAGGATGACAGCGGCCGCGGTGCTCATCCGACCGGCTCCTCGCTCGGCCGGGCCGGCTCGTCACCCAGCAGTGCCCCCTCCTCGCCCGACAGGGACGGCTCCTCGCTGGGTCCGTAGGGAACCTCCTCGTCGCCGGCCCCGTCGCCGCGGCGGAACCGGCGGCTCATCATCCGGAGGACGAGGATCGTGGTGACGCCCAGGCCCAGGTACAGGATGGTGACGCCGACGAAGGTGACCCAGATGCCGGTGTTGGCCGTGGCGGCGTCGACCACCTTCATCTTCTCGTAGACGATCCACGGCTGCCGTCCGACCTCGCTCACCGTCCAGCCCGCCTCGAGGGTGATCACCGACAGCACGCCCGCCGAGGCGGCAGCCCGCAGGAACCACTTGCTCCGTGGCATGTCTCTTCGGAAGATCCAGCTCGCCCAGTACCACAGGGTCAGCAGGAACAGCAGGGTGCCGAGCCCCACCATGATGTCCCACGCCAGGTGGGTGACGTTCACCTCGGTGGTGGTCGGCCGGTCAGCGACGGGGATCGTGTTGAGGCCCTGGATGCTGGTTGCGGTGCCCGTGCCGGGGTCGGAGAGGATCGACGCGAGCCCGGGGATCTTGATCCCTCCGACCACCTGGTAGTCGGGGTTCAGGTGCCCGAAGAGCACTTCGGGGACGTCGGTGCTCGTCTCGGGCACCAGCTCGATCGAGGCGAACTTGCCTGGCTGCTCGATGAACACCCATCGCGCCAAGGCGTCGCCGACCCCCATCTGCACCGGCGTCGCGATCGCGGCGACGGAGAAGGCGATCAGGAAGGCAACGCGGTGGTACCTGTCGCGGCGTCCGCGCAGCATGCCCGTCGCGTACACCGAGGCGACCAGGAAGCCGCCCACCAGGTATGCCGCCACCACCATGTGCGCGGCCATCAACGGCATCGCGCTGTTGAAGATGACTCCGATCGGGTCGACGTCGACGACCTTCCCGGTGGAGTCCAGCGTGACCCCCTCAGGTGCGTTCATCCACGCGTTCGCCGCCACCACCGAGATGCTGCCGAACACCCCCGCGACCGCGATCGGGATGCCGGTCCAGAAGTGGGTCCACGGCTTCAGCCGCCGCCAGCCGAAGATGTAGATCGAGATGAAGACCGCCTCGGTGAAGAAGAAGATCCCCTCGAAGGCGAAGGGCACGCCGAAGGCGGCGCCCCACTGGCCCATGAACTTCGGCCACAGCAAACCGAACTCGAACGACAGCACCGTGCCGGTGACCGCCCCGACGGCGAAGGTCACCGCCATGTACTTGGACCAGCGCTGGGCCAGCAGCATCGCGTCGGCGTCGCGATGCTTGATGCCCCGGTAGTTGGCGATCAGCGCCATCACCGACCAGGACACCCCCAGGGGCACGAGGATGATGTGGAACGCGAGGGTGAACGCCATCTGGGAACGGGCCCACGGCACCGGGTCCACGGCGAGGGCCACGTTGGCCACGCTGGCCACGCTGGCCACGCTGGCCACGGCGTCAGTCAGCATGGTCGTCCCCTGTCCCTTGCGGTCGCGTCACTGGTCGTTGAGGGGTGTCCGGGTGAGGTCATCGCCGAGGCCGGGCTCGCCGGTCGAGGTCGGCCGGCTCTCCGTCGGCCGCACGGCAGGGGCGACCTGGACGGCTGCCACGTGTGCCGGCGCTCGGCTTCCGTCCACGTGTGCGGCTGGCTCGCCGACACGCGCGCGCAGATCGGCGGCCGACCAGGGACGGAAAGACTCCGCCGACGCCTCGTCCCAGAAGCCCTGGAAACGCGGCGCCGCCGTCCCGTCGATGAGCGCGCCGGGCGTCACGAAGTCATAGAACTCGCTGAAGGCCAGCGCCTGGAACTCGCTCACCCGTCGGACGGCGTGGTACGGACGCAGCTCGTTGCTGTGGTCCAGCCCCATGGCGGCGACCATCTCGGCGAGGGCGTGCACCGTGTTGCGGTGATAGTTGTGCACGCGCGTCGCCTTGTCCGGCACGATCAAGGCCCGCTGCAGCTTGGCGTCCTGTGTGGTGACCCCGACGGGACACTTGTTGGTGTGGCAGCGCTGCGACTGGATGCAGCCGACCGCGAACATGAACGCGCGGGCCGAGTTGCACCAGTCCGCCCCCAGGGCCATCGAGCGGGCCATCGCCGATGCCGTCACCATCTTGCCGCTGGCGCCGATCTTGACTCGGTCCCGGATGCCGGCGCCGACCAGCGTGTTCTGGACGACGAGCAGGCCCTCGTTCAGGGGCGCGCCGAGGGAGTCGGAGAACTCCAGGGGGGCCGCACCCGTGCCGCCCTCGCCACCGTCGACGACGATGAAGTCGGCGTAGATGCCGGTCTGGAGCATCGCCTTGACGATTGCGGCGAACTCCCGGGGGTCCCCGACACAAAGCTTGAACCCGACCGGCTTCCCGCCGCTCAGCTCGCGCAGCTGGGCAATGAAGGCCACCATCTCCAGGGGCGTGGAAAAAGCCTTGTGGTACGTCGGCGAGAACACGTCCTGCCCCTGCGGGACCATCCGGGCCTCGGCGATCTCCGCGGTCACCTTCGCCGCCGGCAGGATGCCGCCGTGGCCCGGCTTGGCTCCCTGGGAGACCTTGATCTCGATCATCTTGACCTGGGGGAGGCTCGCGTTGGCGCGGAACGCCTCCGGGTCGAAGTCTCCGTTGGCGTCGCGACAGCCGAAGTAGCCGGTGCCGATCTGCCAGATGAGGTCGCCGCCGGCCTCCTTGTGGTACTTGGAGAGCCCGCCCTCGCCGGTGTCATGGGCGAAGCCCCCTGCCTTGGCTCCCTGGTTCATCGCCCGGACGGCTGCCTGGCCGAGGGCGCCGAAGCTCATGGCTGAGATGTTGAGCACCGACGCCGAATAGGGCTGGGTGCACTGTGGCCCACCGATGATCACCCGCAGGTCAGCCTCGGGGTCCGCGACGATCGGCCTCGGGGAGATGGAGTGGTTCAGCCAGCTGTAGCCGGCTTCATAGACGTCGTGCTCGGTGCCGAACGGCTTCTTGTCTCCCACGCCCTTCGCCCGTTGGTAGATCACCGAGCGGGTGTCGCGGTCGAACGGGCGTCCGTCGGTGTCGTTCTCGACGAGGTACTGGTGAAGCTCCGGGCCCATGCCCTCCAGGAGGAACCGCATCCGACCCGCCAGAGGGTAGTTGCGCAGGATGCTGTGCCTCGGCTGGAAGAAGTCGTAGACGCCCAGCAGCGCCAGCGGCACGAAGAGGATCTCCAGGAGCCACCACCACGGGCTGACGAGCACCGCCAGCGGGATCACGAGCAGGGCGAGGACGATGACCGCCCACAGGGCTTTGGTGCGGATGCTTTCAATCATGGGGGTTCTCCTTGCTGGAACAGAGGTGGACCGGGCGTCCTGACAGGGGAGCCCGCTCAGTCGAAGACGTGGCCGTGCTCGTAGCGCTCGTCGGCACCCGCGGCTGCGGTGAGGGACGCGACGTTGTCACGCGTGAAGAACCCTTCGAAGTTGTGGCAGCGCTCGATGTACTCGGTGATCAGCAGCGAGTACGGCGAGCTCTTCGAGAAGATCTGCTTGAGGTTGGGATCGTCCTTGCACTCCCCGACGACCTTGGCGAGGAACGGAGTTCCCATCTCGGCCAGCTGGCGCACGACGTAGTCGACGTTCTTCTCGTCGGCGACGTGCCCGTCGATGACGGCCATGGCCAGGTGATGCATCCGTCTGCCGAAGTTGCGCACGAAATCCTCGGTGGGCATGGGGAGGTTGTCGAACGAGTTCACGATCGAGGGGGTGTTGTTGGCCGTGAACACCCGGGCGGGGGACTTCTTCTCGTCACCGATGTCCGGGTGCCGGGTGACGTTGGTCGACGAGTTCATCTCGTGGATGTTGTAGGCGCCCCAGAAGTAGTACGGCACCACGGTGAGGTACTCGAGCAGGGCGTGCTCCCGGTCGCCGGCGAGGATGCGGGTTGCGGCGTGGTCGACCCCGAGCACCAGTCCCTTGACGCCGTGCTCGCTCTGCAGCGCATCGGCCCGGTCGAGCTTGCCGCGCTCGTCGGCGGTGAGGTTGATCGACTCACCCAGCCCGAGCGCGTCGAGGTCGTCCAGGTCGACGTCGACGTAGCCGACGCGGTTGTAGGTGAAGTCGGACATGAACGTGAACGTGAGGTTCTTGTTGGTGTAGAACGCGTTGACTGTGTCACCGGGGTAGGCGAAGCGGATGTTCTGCGGCTCCAGGGCGTCGCGGACCGCCTGCGTCGACTGTGCCTGGTAGACCTCGCCGATGTAGCGGGCGTTCGGCTTCCGGCGGGCCAGCGGGTAGAGCATGTTCCAGCGGGTGATGTTGTCCACGTAGTCGGCGGTGAGGGGCTCGAGGACGATGAGCCGCGGGTACTCCGGCTGGGACTGCAGGACGTACACCTTGTGCGTGTCGGTGAGGCGAGCAGTCTGGAAGCGGTAGGGGCCCATGGCGGCGAGCTCGGCCATGTAGTCCACGCCGTCGCCGTGCTCCACCTGCACGACCAGCGCCGCCATCGGGCCGACGAGCTGGTCCAGGCCGGACTTCTCGCGTCGTTCGTAGACCCGCGGGAGGTACTCCTCGAAGAACTCCGAGTTCTTCTTGTCGCCCATCGGTACGTAGGTGGCGAGGTCGAGCTTGTCGCCCATCGCTTCGTGGGTGGCGAGATCGGTCATGATTGGTGGTCCCTTCGCTGACGACTGACTCTTGCTCTTGCTGTTGCCCCGTACGCTCCTGGCGAGATGCGCGGTGTCCGTTCGTGATGGCACCCAGACCGAGGGTCGCGACGACCGACACTCGGGAGTGCGTCCTGGACGGAGGCCCAGCGGCCCGAAGCCAGATGACGTCTCATGAGCGCCTGATTTCGTCGTGGAGGACGGATGCCGGGTGTGGCTACCGCGCGGTCGCGGCACATCGCTGGTGAGATCCGCCGCAACGCTCGTGGTGCGCAATGCGGTAAACGAGCCTCCCGGCCTCGGTCACCACGTGAACGCTAGAACCGTGCGTGCTGACCGCGCATCACCTCTCTCGGGTGATGCTCGCCGCCACGTGGTGTGGTCGGGTGTTGACGTCGGGTCCCAATGTGCTCAGCCGGGAGGAAGCAACACCATGACGTCCACCAACTTCACCGTCGGCAACGGACCAGACGGAGCCCGCCACGTGCAGATCCATGCGCGGGGGCTCGCCGTCCTCGACGACCCGGAGGTCAACCGTGGCACGGCCTTCACGATGGCTGAGCGAGACGAGCTGGGCCTGCACGGCCTGCTGCCGTCGGCCACGGAGACGATCGTCCAGCAGACGGATCGCTGTTACGAGCAGTTCAAGGCCAAGGGGTCCGACGTCGAGAAGTGGGTCTTCCTGTCACAGCTGCACGACAGCAACGAGGTGCTCTTCTACCGGCTGGTGGGGGAGCACGTGCACGAGATGCTGCCGATCGTCTACACGCCCACGGTGGGCGCGGCCATCGAGCAGTTCAGCCACCTGTTCCGCCGCCCGCGCGGGGTGTTCCTCACCATCGAGGACGTCGACGGCATCGACAGAGCCATCGAAGCCACCGGACTGGGCCCTGACGACATCGACCTGGTGGTCGCCTCCGACGCCGAAGCCATCCTCGGCATCGGCGACTGGGGCGTCGGGGGGATCGACATCTCGATCGGGAAGCTGGCCGTCTACACGGTTGCCGCCGGCATCGACCCCCGTCGCGTCCTCGCGGTGGGCCTCGACGTGGGCACCAACCGCGAGTCGCTGCTCAACGACCCCCGCTACCTCGGACTGCGTCGCTCCCGAGTGCGCGGGGCGGAGTACGACGCGTTCATCGACGCCTACGTGGCCAGCGCCTCCGCCCGTTTCCCGAGGGCGATCCTGCACTGGGAGGACTTCTCCGGTCCGAGCGCACGCGGGATCCTCGCCCGGTACGGCGACACCCTGTGCACCTTCGACGACGACATCCAGGGCACTGCCGCGGTGGGCCTCGCCTGCGTGCTGGCCGGGGTCCGCGTCTCGGGCGGGAGGTTGGTCGACCAGCGGATCGTGGTCTTCGGTGCCGGCTCGGCCGGCGTCGGGATCGCCGACCTCATCGCGCTGGCGATGACGGAGGACGGCCTCAGCGTCGAGGAGGCGGCCGGTCGGATCTACCTGCTCGACCGTCCGGGTCTGCTCACCACCGACATGACGGACCTCTACGACTACCAGCGGCCGTACGCCAAGGACCCTGCCGCGGTCGCCGAGTGGCGCACGGCGGACGGCCGGCTGGGGTTGCAGGAGGTCGTCGACAACCTCCACCCGACGATGCTCGTCGGCACGTCGGGGGTCACCGGTGCCTTCGACGAGAAGGTCATCCGCTCGATGCACGAGCACTGCGAGCGACCGATCATCCTGCCGATGTCCAACCCCACCGTGCTCGCCGAGCAGACGCCGGAGAACCTGCTGGCCTGGACCGACTGGGCGGCCCTGGTCGCGACGGGTAGCCCCTTCGGCCCGGTCGAGCGAGACGGCACGACCTACCGCATCGGCCAGGCCAACAACGCGCTGATGTTCCCGGGCCTCGGCCTCGGGGTGATCGTCTGTCGGGCCGCCACGATGCCGCCCTCGCTGTTCATCGCGGCGGCGCGGGCCCTCGCCAAGCTGGCCGATCCCACGGATCCCGCGAAGGGTTTGCTGCCGGACATCTCACGGCTTCGTGAGGTCTCAGCCACCGTGGCCGTTGACGTCATCACCACCGCGATCGCGGCCGGCATCGCGCAGGTCAAGGTCGACGACCCGATAGAGGCGGTCCACGAGGCCATGTGGCAGCCCGACTACCTCCCGATCACGCCGCGGTAGCAGGCCCGGGACCGAGACAGGAGCACGAGCATGGCGCAGACGGTGGCAGAGATCCTCGTCGACCAGATGGTCGAGGTCGGGATCCGGAAGGTGTACGGCATCGTGGGTGACTCGGCGAACCCCATCGTCGACGCCCTCCGCAGGCATGAGTCGGACATCGAGTTCATCCATGTCCGCAACGAGGAGGCCGGAGCCTTCGCGGCCGGTGCCGATGCGCAGATCTCCGGCCGTCCGACCGCGGTCCTCGGGTCCTCTGGACCGGGGAGCCTGCACCTGGTCAACGGCCTCTACGACTGCCAGCGCAACGCAGCTCCCGTGTTCGCGATCGCCACCCACATCCCGAGCACGGAGATCGGCAGCGGGTACTTCCAGGAGACCAACCCCGAGGCGATCTTCTCCGGTTGCACGAACTACGTCGCGCTCATCTCCACGCCCGGCCAGATGCCACGCGTGTCCGAGCTCGCGCTGCAGGCCGCCATCCTCGAGCGCGGCGTCGGCATGGTGATCCTGCCGGGTGATGTGGCGGCTCAGACCGTGGACCACCCGATGCTGGGCCACCCGGTGCTCACCGACCGCCCGCTGATCCGGCCCAGTGACGAGGCACTCGAGAAGGCAGTGAGGCTGATCGCGGGGGCCAAGAAGATCGCGATCCACGGCGGCGAAGGCACCCGCACGGCGCGCGAGGAGGTGCTGAGCCTCTCGGAGACCCTCCTGGCCCCCATCTCCTTCGCCTACCGCGGCAAGGACGTGCTCGAGGCCGACAACCCGTCCGGGGTCGGGATGACAGGGCTGCTCGGCTGGGGTGGGGCGACGGAGGCGCTGGCCGAGTGCGACCTGCTCCTGATGCTCGGCACCGACTTCCCGTACCACGCGTTCCTGCCGTCGGGTAAGGCGATCATCCAGGTCGACGACAAGCCGCTGCACCTCGGCCGCCGGGCCGCCGTCGACCTGGGTCTGGTGGGAGACGTCGGCGAGACGCTGCGCGCGTTGATTCCCCTCCTGGAGAAGCGGACCGACTCGCACTTCCTCGACGAGGTGGTCAAGCACCACCACAAGATGGTCAAGGGGATCCAGACGTACGTCACCCACGAGGGCGGCGGCGAAGGGCTGCGCCCCGAGATGGTGGCCACCGCGCTGAGCGACCTCGCGGAGGACGACGCCGTCTTCACGGTCGACACGGGGATGTGCAACGTGTGGGGCGCCCGCTACCTCCAGATGAAGGCCGGTCGCCGGATCCTCGCGTCGTTCAGCCACGGGTCGATGGCCAACGCGCTCCCACAGGCCCTGGGCGCGAAGGTCGGGTCTCCCGGTCGCCAGGTCATCGCGCTGTGCGGGGACGGTGGTCTGTCGATGCTGATGGGTGAGCTGCTGACGGCCGCCGGACTCGACATCCCGGTCAAGCTGATGGTCTTCAACAACTCCACGCTGGGCATGGTCAGGGCCGAGATGATGGTGGTCGGGTACCAGCCGTGGGGGACCGACGTGAAGAACCCCGACTTCGGTGCGGTCGCCTCGGCCGTGGGGCTGCACGGCGAGCGGGTCGAGCACGCCGCCGGCATCCGCCCGGCCATCGAACGGGCGTTCGCGCATCCCGGCCCGGCGCTCATCGACTTCGTGACCGACCCGCGGGCTCTGGCCGTCCCGCCGCACACGACCGTCGAGGAGGTGCGAGGCTTCGCCCTGACCACCGGCAAGCTCGTCTTCAGCGGTGACTTCGCGGAGGCCTGGGGTCAGGCCCGGTCCAACATCCGCGACGTCGGCCAAGCACTGTGACCCCGCCCAGGACCATGACGCCCACTCGGACGGGAAGCTCCACGCCACCGGAGGCGACAGATGGCTGAACGGGTCCTCGTCCTCGGAGGTGGCCTCGCCGGGGTCGCCTGCGCACTGGAGCTGGGCGACAAGGGGGTCGACGTGACCCTGGTCGACCGGAACGACTATCACCAGTTCCAGCCTCTGCTCTACCAGGTCGCCAGCTCCCAGCTGCCCGCCGAGGACATCGCCCGCCCGCATCGCGCCATCTTCCGCGAGCACGCCACGGTCGAGGTCGTCAACGCAGGCGTTTCCAGGGCCGACCTGTCCACCCGCAGCCTCACGCTCGAGGACGGCAGCACGCTGCAGGGCTCGCACCTGGTGCTGGCCGCGGGTGCCCGGCCCAACTTCTTCGGCGTGCCCGGCGCGGCCGAGCACGCCTTTCCCCTGTACTCGGTGGCGGACGCCGAACGCCTCCGTCTCCACCTCCAGCGGCTCCTGGAGGACGCCATCGACCAGGGGTCCGCGATGCAGCCCGGACAGCTCGACGTCGTCGTGGTCGGAGGTGGCCCGACCGGGGTCGAGACCACCGGGGCCCTGGCCGAGCTGATGCTGGCGCTGCGCAAGAGCGGACGTCTCACGCGACCGGGTCAGATCACCCTCGTCGACCGGGGTGACGCACTGCTGGCACAGTTCTCCAGCAAGGCACACTCGTATGCCGCCGCCCGGCTGGCCAAGGCGGGCGCCGTCGTCAGGTTGGGGGTCGGCGTCGCGGCCGTCAAGCCAGATGGTGTCGTGTTCGACGACGGGACGCAGATCAGCACCCCGACCGTCATCTGGGGCGGCGGTGAGTCCGGAGCGACGGTGGCGCAGTCCGCCGGCCCGGCCCCGGGACGAGGTGGGCGCATCGACGTGCTGCCGGACCTCTCGGTGGCCGGTTACCCGGGGTGCTACGTCGTGGGCGACGTGGCTAACATCCCCGACCCCACGTCGCCGGGGGCGTCACTGCCGCAGCTGGGCTCGGTGGCGCAGCAGTCGGGGAAGTGGGCTGCTGAGAACATCGTCCGGGCCCGGAACGGGACGCCGACATCGCCGTTCGTCTACAAGGACAAGGGGATCATGGCGATGATCGGTCGCAACGCGGCCGTCGCCGAGGTCGGCAAGCACCGTCACCAGGTGGAGGGCCCTCTCGCGTTCGCTGCCTGGCTCGGGGTCCACGCGATGCTCCTGAGCGGTGTGCACAGCAAGACCGACGCCTTCATCACCTGGGCCTGGGACTACTTCGACCGCGATCACGCGGCCACCATCGAGGCTTCGGCGAACCCTCATCGGGTGGCGTGGGCCGACCACGGCGAGGACGTACCCCACATCGTGCTGGAACGAGTCAGCCCCTGAACGTCGGACGACTCCTGCGTGTCACTCGTCTGACGGGCGCTCCTCCTCCTGGGACTCGAGCACTTCGGCGTCTGAGTGCTCGGGCCGTTGCGCGGACGGCTCGCCGGAGTCGTCCCGAGCTTCCGACCCGTCGGGTCTGCCCTCGTCCGGCGCCGTCATCGTCGCGTCGGTGTCAGGGTCGGCGTCAGGGTCGTAGTCGGCGGTGCTGTCCCGAGTCGTGTCGTCGCTCATGCCGGGGGCATACCCGACGCCGCCACCCTCAACCATGGCGCGCCGGCGCGCCGGCGAACGGCACGCGTGATCGCTCGTCAGGCCTGCGTCGACGGCGACGCAGGCCGGCTCGATGACGCGCGCCGCCAGCAGGCCTCAGCCCTCCACGCCGGTGGACGTGTGCGGTTGACCGACCGGCTTGGACTCCGGGGACCCGCGCTCGCGCAGGTAGATGCTCAGCACGACCATGCTTGCCACCGCGAGGAACTCGGACTGCCAGTTCTGGAAGGTGCGGTTCCAGAAGTCCGGCGCCGCGAGGTACTCGCCCCAGCCCAGCGGTGCCTTGAGGTCCTTGATCTGGTCGGCGTTGTAGGCCGACCTGCCGGCGATGAACTGGGCCAGCCACGACAACAGGAAGATCGCGCCCATCGTGAGCCCGAGTGACCGTGAGAAGAGCTGGAGGCGCCATCCACGGACCTTGGCCCAGGCGGGGGAGTCCTCCTGCGCGTGGGAGCCGACCTTCTGCTTCTCGTCGGACTCGCGTCCAGCCTGGTCCAGGGGCTTGGACTCCGGTGAGCCCTTCTGCACCAGCCAGACGGTCAACAGGATGTAGAGCAGGAACTGCAGGTACTCGGACTGCCAGTTCTCGGCAACGTCCACCGCGAACTGGGAGGACGTCACGTACTGGAGCAGGCTCATCAGGGGCAACCCGGAGTCACCCGCCTGCTCGTTGTAGAAGGCCACACCGGTCAGGGCCTGGCCGACCAGCGCAGCGATGAGCAGCACGACGAACGCGATGGTCAGACCCTGCTCACGCAGCCCCTTGCTCATCGCTGAGCCAGCCCGATGGCGATGCACGCGGCCAGGCCGGTGGCGATGAAGAGCAGGATGCCGACGAAGACGACTCGCATGGCTCAGGCCCCCTTGATGTCGCACGAGTACGGACGGTCGGGCTCCTCCGGCGTGCAGCCCGCTGCGGTGACGCGCCACCCGGTGTCGAAGAGCGCGAGGAACATCGTGTCGTCCTCCAGGCGCACCATCGCGTCCAAGCCGTAGACCTCGACGTCTAGCACGGGCCCCGCCTGGGGCAGGCCTGCCTCCGCCAACGACTCCGCGCACGGACCGGAGGTGTCCTCGAGCTCCTCCCGGGTGTCCGGTGCAAGCAGCCCACAGGCCGACGAGGGGTCCTCCTGGGCTGCGTCAGCAAACGTGGTTGCGACCTGTCGCGCCGCATTCTCCTGGGCAGACCCCGCGCCGGAGCACCCTGCCAGTGCCACGGAGAGACCCAAAGCGGCGAGGCCCGCCGCGAGCGTCCGCGTCCCGGTCACCGCCGGCGTATGCCGTGAGCGTCCTCTGGAGGTCATGACATCGGCCTGCCCCCGCAGGCCGGGCGCGCGGTGGCGCGTCCGCTGCCCTGAGACGCCACGCCTCGCACCGTGACCGACGTCCAGCCCGAGCCGGCGCTTCACGACCGCGGGAGGACGGTCAGGACGCGCTCGATGTGGACGCGGAACTCTTGGATGAAGTTCTGGAGGAAGGCCTCCGTCTCCGAGTCGGTGACCTGGCCCTCGTCGGAGATCAGCCCGGGCCGGACCTGGATGTAGGCCTCGGGTGCCGTCATCTGCCGGGCGTTGCAGAAGCTCAGCACGGCACGCAGGCTCTGCTGCGCGACGGCGGTCCCGATGGAACCCGGGGAGGCGCCGATCACAGCTGCCGGCATGTGGTCGAACGAGTTGTGCCCCCATGGCCTCGACGCCCAGTCGATCGCGTTCTTCAGCGCACCAGGGATGGACCGGTTGTACTCCGGAGTCACGAAGAGGACGGCGTCGGCCGCGGCCAACGAGTCCTTGACGGCGCGTGCCTCCGCTGGGTAGTCGCTGTCGAAGTCGGGGCTGTAGAGGGGCAGCTTCCCGATGGGAATCTCGGTGAACTCGAGGTCACCCGGGGCCAGACCGATGAGAGCCCGGCTGAGGGTGCGGTTGATCGATGTCGACGACAAGCTCCCGACGAAGTAGGCCACCTGGTACGTCCTCACATCTCGCTCCTTCCACGAGTGGTGCTCATTGGGTGCATCCACCTCCTACCCGACGGAAACGGCGTCAACCGCGCGTCTCGCGACGGGTGGCCGGGTAGCCATTCCGACACGAAGCGAAGCACGTCATCGCGCAGGGCTGGTCCCGGGCCGCGATGAGCGCGTGCACCAGGCGAGCCGTACCCGCACGGCACGTCCGTCCGTCACCGCGCACGCAGCGGCGGGGCGGGGGCGGGTGGGCTGTCGGCGCCTCGACCGGGTCTCGATCCGAAAAACAGGGACTTCTCGGCCGCACAAGCGGGGGGGAGAGGAGCATCATGGGCAGAAAGATCGTGGTGCAAGGTGCGCCACAGGAGTAACGCCGAAAGGTGCGCCCGAGATGGACGAGTTCTTCCGTTCCGGCCAGCTGCCGGCCCTTCGCTGCGTCGCGGAGGCGTTCGCGGAGCTCGGTGCCAAGATCCAGTCGGCCGGTTCCTCGACCGTCCTGGAGGCCGTCACGGACGTGACGCTCGAGCGACTGGGTGGTGCCGCTTCGGTGAGCATCACGGGCGCCCGCAGCGCACACTTCTGGACCGCCGCTGCCACGGACGACCGAGCCCGACGAGCGGACTCCATCCAGTACGAGCTCCGTTCCGGGCCGTGCCTCGACGCGATCCGCAAGGACACGCTCTACTGGCCGTGCGACCTACGCAGCGACCCGCGGTGGCCGGAGTACGGTCGGCGGGTTGCCGAGGAGATGGGTTTCCTCAGCATGCTCTCGTACCGCATGGTCCTGGCCACGGACAACGAGGTCGCCGGGCTCAACATCTACGCCGAGAAGGTCGACGCCTTCACCGAGATGGACGTCATGCTCGGTCTCCTGCTGGCCACGCACGGGGCACAGGCGGCGGCGGCGGCCGAGCACCGGGAACACGTCGGCCACCTGGAACGAGCCTTGACGTCCAACCGCCTCATCGGCACGGCGGTGGGCATCGTCATGGCCAGGTACGTCGTGACCCAAGAGCAGGCGTTCGACCTGCTGCGCATCGCGAGCCAGAACACCAACCGCAAGCTGGTCGACATCGCACGCGAGGTCACCGAGACCGGCACCCTCGAGGTCGCCCCGGCCCCACGCATCCCGTCGCGACGCGCGTCCGCGGTCGGACGCCCAACCGGGACTGGATGACGGCCTTTCGAACGACGGCGGCCTCGGTGGGTGCGGCGGCGACGGGAATGGACCGAGTCGCCCGTGGGGTCAGGCCCCCTTGACCACCCGGAAGGACGTGAGCTCGGGGTCCGAGGCGTCCGGGATCGTCATGCCGGCCGCGAGGCCGGCCCGTAGGTAGTCCACGACGGCCTGGTTGAATCGCTCGCCCGGCAGCACCGCTGGAACGCCGGGGGGATACGGGCTGACCATCTCCGCGCTGATCCGACCCGCCGGCTCGGCCACCTGCTCCGTCTCCGCGAAGTAGGCGTCACGCGGGGACATGGCCTGCTCCAGGTTGAGCTCCTCGAGCGGCGGGATGTCGGGAGCCCGTCGGTCGTCCTCCGGGGGGTTGCTCGCAAGGCTCACCATCGCCTGCGCCAGGCGGTCCATCGCCGCCTCCTCATCCGCGTAGGTCAGGGAGAAGACGAGGTGGCGGGCGTCGCCGAGCTGGGCCGCGATCTGGTGCTCGTTCTCGAGCCACTCCTTCGCCGTGTAGCCGGTGATGCCCAGCGCAGACACGTCCACGCAGAGCTTCAGCGGGTCCCACTCGGCGACCCCCGGCGTCTGCTGGAACTCCTCGCCGATAACGCTGAGACCGTCGACGTCCCCCAGTCGCTTGCGCATCTCCGCGGCCTGCCGGAGCGCCCCGTCGATGAGCTCCTTGCCGTTGAGGGCCAGGTGGCGCCGCCAGCCGTCGATCGAGCCGTACATCAAGGGGGAGGGGCTCGTCGTCGTGATGAGGTCGAGGCGCAGCCGGAGGTCCACCGTGTTCACGAGGTCCCCACCCACGAGGATCATCGAGGCCTGGCACAGGCCGCCGTCCGCCTTGTGCAGGCTCTGGACGGCAAGATCCGCGCCGGCCTTGACCGCAGCGGTCGGAGGGTCGGGATGGAAGCCGAAGTGGCCGCCCCAGGCCTCGTCGACGAAGAGGGGCAGCCCGCGTTCGTGGCAGAGGTCGGCCACCCCGGCGACGTCGGCACCCGTGCCGTACTCGGTGGGTGTGATCAGCACGACCGCGTCGATGTCGGAGTGCTCTGCCAGGACGCGGGCCACGGTCTCGGTGGTGGCGGGGTGCGCGATCTGTCGCTCGGGGTCCCACGACGGCCGCAACCAGACGGGATCCGCACCCGCGAGGATCAGGCTCGCAACGACCGACTTGTGCACGTTCCGGTCGACGAGCACCTTCTTGCCGGGACCCGTGATCGTCAGCAGGGCCGTGTGGATCGAGATGCTGGAGCCGCAGGTCGTGAAAACCGCGTCGCGGGCGCCGACGGCGGCCGCATACAGCTGCTCGGCCTCTCCCACCGAGGACTTGGCCATGATGACGTCTGCCTCGAACGCGCCGCGCGACAAGACGCTCGCCGTCCGCTCGTCGGTGCCCCGCCCGAAACGGTGCCCCGGGAGCGAGAACGGATAGATCCCCTCCTCGCGGATGTGGGAGATGGCGTCGAGCACGGGCGTCGAGTCCTGGTCCAGGTTCACGCTGTCCCAGTACCCCCCCGAACGCCGGACACACAACCACGTGTCAGCTCTGCCCAGTGCGGGTCGTCCAGCACCCGGTGCGCTACTCGACCGGCCCCGACCCACCGTGCCCGGCTGCGTGGTCACCGAGGTGCTCACGGATGACGGCCTGGGCCAGCGTCACCATCTCGATGCCGGCACGAGCTGCCGCCTCCTCGAGGTTCGTCTCGGCCTGGTCGGGGCTGACGCCCCGAGCCGCCACGAGGATGCCGACCGCCAGGTCGATGGTGTGCATCTGCTCCAGGCGAGCGGGGGCCTTGGCCGCCTCCAGGCGAGTGGTGAAGCCGAGGTCCGCGTTGGCGATGGCGCCCGGGGCCCAGGCACCGAACAGCTCTGCCAGGTCGTGCGCTCGGCCCTCGAAGGTGTCGGGCAGGCGGCCATAGAGGTTGACCCCACCGATGACCGTGTCCCCGTCGAGGACAGGCAGGGACAGCGTGCTCCGAATGCCCTCGGCGGCTCCGACCTGGGCGAAGAGCTGCCACCGCCCCTCGTCGAGCATCTCGGCGTGGTCGACCTCCACGACTCGGGCATCGGCCGCCGCCTCCACGCACGGTCCGCCGTCGAGGTACTGCACCGCGTCGAGCAAGGCCACCTCCTGCGCGGTGGCGACGTAGGTCAGCGTCACGCCTTGGGCCACGAGCCCGAGGCTGAAACCCAGGACGTCCGGTGCCAGGTCATGGACCCGCCGGGCCGTTTCGGCGAGCTCGGCGCCGAGACGGTCGTCGTCGTATCTGCCAAGCGCTGCCAGGGCCTGAAGGGTCTCCGGGACTGGTTCCACGGGCACTGGTTACCCAAAGGGGGGGGCGCCACACACGACGGACGGCAAGACCGCCTTCGCGGCGCCACCTGCGCTCAGCTCAGAGGCGGGCGCGGTGGCGCCGGAGCTGGGCGATGACCTGCCTCTCACGGCGGGCGAGCTCGAGCAGGTCGGGGTTGAGCGAGCTGGTACCGCTGGCGTCCGGCGGGACGACGGTCGGCGTGCGGCGGACCTGGTCCTCGAGCTCGGCCAGCTCGGCGATCAGCTCGCGGATGGTCTTGCGCGGTTGTGCGGGGTGCACGGTGCCTCCATGGGACCGCCACCGTGACCGGTCCGTCACGGTGGATTCCTGCCCACCGTGGTTGGAGGCCGACGACGACGTACCCGTTGGCCGGGACGTGAAACGTGTCCTGCATCACACGGCGCCCCGCAGTCCTTCAGCGTGCCGGACGGCGCGTCACCGTGCCGGACGGCCCGTCAGGGTGACGGACGCCCGACACGGTGTCGCACGTCCCGTCACGGCGTCAGCACGACCTTCTCGCAGTTCTCCTGCTTGTTCTTGAAGATGTCGAAAGCGTGGGGCGCCTCCTCCAGCGAGAGCCGGTGCGTGATGACGCGCGTCGGGTCGAGCTCCCCGGCCTCGATGCGCCGGAGGAGGGGCTCGAGGTAGCGGTGCACGTGGGCCTGGCCGGTCCGCAGCGTCAGGGAGCGGTTCATCCACGCGCCCGCGGGGAACTTGTCGATGAAGCCTCCGTAGACGCCGATCACCGACACGGTGCCACCGCTGCGGCAGGAGAGGATCGCCTGCCGGAGGGCATGCGGTCGGTCGGTCTCGGACCGCACCGCCTGCTTCACCCGGTCGTACGTCTGCAGCGACGCGCTGCCGTGTGTGGCCTCGAGGCCGACGGCGTCGATGCACTTGTCGGGTCCACGTCCACCGGTCAGCTCGAGCAGGCGCGTGCGCACATCCGTGTCGTCGAAGTTGATCGTCGTGTGGCCCGCCGCCGCCGCCATCTCGAGCCGGTACGGCTCGCGGTCGATCGCGATGACCTCGTGGGCGCCGAGCACGCGCGCGCTGTCCATAGCGAACTGACCGACCGGCCCGGCGCCCCACACGGCGACCACGTCGCTGCTCCTGATGTCGCACATCTCGGCGCCCATCCAGCCGGTCGGCAGGATGTCGGACAGGAAGAGCACCTGCTCGTCCGTGAGGTCGGACTCGATCTTGAGGGGGCCCACGTCGGCAAACGGCACCCGGACGTACTCGGCCTGCCCACCGGCATACCCGCCGGTCAGGTGGGAGTAGCCGAAGATGCCGGCCACGGGGTGACCGAACATCTTCTCGGCGATGGCGGCGTTGGGGTTGCTGTTCTCGCAGCACGAGTACATCTCGGCCGCGCAGGCGTTGCAGGAGCCGCAGGCGATGGGGAAGGGCACCACGACCCGATCGCCCACGCGCAGGGTGTCGCCGGAGATGCCAGAGCCGACCTCCACGACCTCGCCCATGAACTCGTGCCCGAGGACGTCCCCGTCCTGCATCGACGGCACATAGCCGTCGACGAGGTGCAGGTCGGACCCGCAGACGGCGGTCGACGTGACGCGGACGATGGCGTCGCGGCGGCTGAGGAGGGAGGGGTCGGGGACGTCGCGGACCTCGACCGAGTTGCGACCCGCGAAGCAGTTGGCCCTCATGACGCGAACACCTCAGCCCGCTCGTCGGCACTCAACGGCTGTGCGGCTCGCTGCGGGAACTCGTGACGCGCCCGCTTGCCCCACGGGGCCCCGTCGGAGCGCACCACCTCACCGGTCTCCATCACCTGCTTGAACCTGCGCAGGTCGTCGTCGAGCTGCTGGTGGGGTTCCTCACCGAAGTACTTCGCGGCCGCCTTGCCGATCGCGCCGCCGGGCAGGTGGTAGGCCAGCACGACGTGCACCTCCGTGCCCTGCCCGCCCGGTGCAGGGACGAACCAGACCTTGCCCTGGTTGGGCACGAGGCTCTCGCCCACCGAACGCCAGGCGATGCTCGAACCCGGCACGTCCTCGGTGGTCTCCGCGTCCCACTCCACCACCTGTCCGAACGGTGCCGTGGCCGTCCAGTGGGTGGCGTTCGGTCCCGTCTCGACCACGCTGTCGAGGTGGGTCATGAAGCGCGGAAGGTTCGCGAAGTCGTGCCAGAAGTCGTACACGTCCGACGGTTCGCGTCGGACCGTGGTCGTTGCGAGCATGTCCATGAAGCTCTCCTCCTCGTTGGTGTGGGTCAGCCGGACGGACGACAAGGCGCCGGCACCTCCATGGGGCTGCCTCTACCCAGCCGCGCCCGCTTCACTCGCCGACCGAGCGACCGAGCGACCGAGCGATCGACCTGCCGGGACCGCAAGCCGTGCCGGCACTCGCGGCGGGCAGGTCAGGTGAGCGGTTGGCCACCGGTCACGCCGAGCACCTCACCAGTGACGTAGCTGGACTCCTGCGAGGCGAGGAACACGTAGGCCGGAGCGAGCTCCGCCGGCTGTCCGGCTCGTCCCATGGGCGTCTGCTCGCCGAACGATCCCACCGACCCCTCGGGCATCGTGGCCGGGATGAGTGGTGTCCAGATGGGGCCCGGCGCGACGGCGTTCACGCGGATCCCCTTCTCTGCCAGGCTCTGCGCGAGACCCTGGGTGAACGCCACGATGCCCGCCTTCGTCGTCGCGTAGTCCAGGAGCTGTGGCGACGGCTGCCGCGACTGGATGGAGGAGGTGTTGATGATGGTCGACCCCGGGCGCAGGTGGGGGAGGGCGCGTCGGCAGAGCCAGAACATCGCGTAGAGGTTGGTCTTCATGACGCGGTCGAGCTGCTCGGTCGTGATGTCCTCGAGCCCGCCCTCCTGGGCCATCTGGTATGCCGCGTTGTTGACGAGGATGTCCAGGCCACCGAGCTTCTCGAGGGCCTCGTCGACCACACGGTTGCACTCCTGCTCCTGGGTGAGGTCGGTGAGGACGACGACGGCCCGGCGGCCGGCCTCCGTGACGAGACGAGCGGTCTCGTCGGCGTCCTCCTGCTCCTCGGGGAGGCACGCGACCAGCACGTCGGCCCCCTCCCGCGCGTAGGCGATCGCGACGGCCCGGCCGATGCCGGAGTCACCGCCGGTGATGACGGCGCGCTTGCCCTCGAGCCGCCCGGATCCTCGGTAGGTCTCCTCACCGTGGTCCGGCTCGTCGCCCATGTCCTGCGTGAGCCCGGGGTGTTCGATGCTCTCGTTCTCGCTGTCCGGCTGCTCGTACTGGTCGCTCGGGTCCTGGGGGGTGTTCTGGTCAGACATGCATCCGGCTTCCTGGCTCGAGGTGGCTGCTCTGGTGGGCCCCGCCTACCCAGCAGCCGCGGTCCCAAGCGGCGTTGTTCGCACCGCGGGCCCGGGTACGTCTGCGCCGTGCCGACCGAGACAGACGACGGGCCGCGGGACGCCGGCCGAGACATCGAGCGCGACACGGCAGCCGGCCGTCAGGTGCGCGCCGGGCTGCGTGACGCCGCCCGAACGTTCTTCGGATGGGAGGAGCTGCATGCCCTGCAGCTCGAGGCCATGGAGCAGGTGATGACGGGCCGCGACGTCCTCGCCGTGCTGCCCACCGGCTTCGGGAAGTCGGCGGTCTACCAGGTCCCGACCGTCCTGCTGGACGGGGTGACCGTCGTGGTGTCTCCGCTGCTCGCACTGCAACGTGACCAGGTCGAGGGGCTCAGGGACTCCGGCGCGCCCGGCGCCGTGGTCCTCAACTCCCAGCAACGCGTACGCGAGCGTGCGGCAGTGTGGGACAGCCTGCGCAGCGGGGACGCTCGCTACGTCTTCCTCTCACCCGAGCAGCTGGCCAACGAGGAGGTGGTCAGGCAGCTGGCCGAGCTGAGGGTGACCCTGTTCGTCGTCGACGAGGCCCACTGCGTCTCCTCGTGGGGTCACGACTTCCGGCCGGACTACCTGCGACTTGCCTCGGTCATCGACGGGCTGTCGAGACCGCCCGTGGTGGCGCTCACGGCGACGGCCGCGCCACCTGTTCGCGACGACATCCTCGCGCGCCTCGGCATCGAGGAGGCCGCGCAGGTCGTCGACAGCTTCGACCGACCCAACCTGCACCTCGAGGTCGTCCTCAGCGCGACGGAGGACGGCAAGCGAGAGGCGCTGCTGGACCACGTCACGGACGCGTGTGCCGCAGGCGAGCGGGGCCTCGTCTACACCGCCAGCCGTCGTGCGGCGGAGGAGTGCGCGGGCGCGCTCGCGGAGCGCGGAGTCCGCAGTGCGGCATACCACGCGGGGATGCGCAGGGCGGAGCGGACGCGGGTGCACGACGCCTTCCTGACGGATGCCGTCGACGTCGTCGTCGCGACCTCCGCGTTCGGGATGGGCATCGACAAGCCCGACGTGCGTTTCGTCGTTCACGCCTCGGTACCCGACTCCATCGACTCCTACTACCAGCAGGTGGGTCGAGCCGGGCGGGACGGCGCCCCGGCGCTGGCCCGCCTGCACTACCGCCCCGAGGACGTCCACCTCCAACGGTTCCTCACGGCTACCGGTGCACCCGAGACCGACCTGAGGGACGTTGCCGGGGTGCTGCTCTCGGCGGGCGTGCCGCTGCGTCCCGCCGAGATCGGCCGCCGTTCCAGCGTCCCGCGTGCACGGCGGGCTCGGGCCCTCAACCTCCTCGAGCAGGCCGGCATCGTGCTGCCCACCGGACGGGGCATGGTCGAGTGGTCCGACCCGGATGTTGACGTGGATGGCGCGGTCTCCGCAGGGACCGAGGTCGCAGAGAGTCACCAGCGACTCATCCGCTCGCGGGTCGAGATGATGCGGGCGTACGCCGACACCACCCAGTGCCGGCGGCAGGTGCTGCTCGGCTACTTCGGCGAGAGCCTGAACCAACCCTGCCGCAACTGCGACACGTGTGCCCGGGGCACGGCCAATGGACGATCTCCCGAGGACGGGCCGCTCCGGCCCGGCGCCGAGGCGAGCCACGAGCAGTGGGGCCACGGCGTCGTCATGTCCGTCGAGGACGACCGGATCACAGTGCTGTTCGACGACGTCGGCTACCGGACACTCAGCAAGGAGAGTGTCGGACCCCCCGCGGAGGGCGGGGTGCTCACCGTCGAGGGCAGCTAGCTCCGGCCGTGGGGCGTGACGTCGACGGCGCCCGTGTCGATGACGTCCAGGGCGACGTCGTGCAGCTTGCGGTTCGTGTTCTGGCTCGCGATGCGCAGGAGGTCGAACGCCTGGTCCCTCGTCAGCTTGTGCTGACCCATGAGCACGCCGACAGCCGTGCCGATGTCGCGGTTGGAGCTGAGCGCCCGCTCCAGGTTGTTCGCGTGCTCCCGCAGGTGCGCCGCCGTGACGGCCTGTGCGGCGTGGGTGGTGAGCAGCAGACCCTCAGCCAGGTCACGTTCGTTGAAGGCGTCCACCTCGTCGGCGTAGAGGTTCATGCCGGCGATGACCCCCGTGGACTCGAGGTTCATCCGGTAGGACAGCATGCTGTGCAGTCCCAGCTCGGCCACGACCCGCCGGCCGTAGTCCGGCCAGCGGTCGTCGGTGCCGAGGTCCTTCGGCTGGTAGATCGTCTGCTCGACGATGGCGTCGATGCAGGGCCCCGAGCCGAGGTCGTACTGGATGCGGTCGGCCCGTAGCGCGACGTCGTCCGTGGAGGCAGCGGTGACGAAGCGGTCGTGCTTGACCACGGTGATGCTCGCCGCTCTGGCAGCAGGCACCCGTTCGACCGCCAGCTTCGTCACTGCCCCGAAGGCGTCCGGCTGAGGTGAGCGGGAGATCTGGTCACCCAGCCGCTCGAAGTCCTCGGCCACGCGATGCAGGTGGTCGGCAACGTCAGGGCTGCTCGTCGTGTCGTTCATCGGGGTCGGCTCCGTCTGTCCCGCGTCCGCCGCAGGCGGTCGAGACGATTTGAGGGGGCGGCAGCCTCGGTTCGAGTCACCACCACAGCGGGCGTGGTCGGCTTCCACCGACCCGTCGTGAACCTACCCACGCCGCTGCCCATGCAACGCGTTCGAGCGCAGGAATGCCGCGATGCGAGGCGTCACCCGCTGGGTACGAGGTGAGCGTGGATCCCCTTCCCGAGACCGAGGCGGCGCTTCGGCTGCTCACGAACCAGGACAGCGACCTGGCCGACAGCATGCGTCAAGCGGCGGCCGAGCTGGCCGCGGCTGCTCCCAGCGCGCTGGGCTTCAGCCTCGGCGTGATCGCCGACGGCATCACCTTGACCTACGTCACCTCGGAGCCCTCTGCTCGGGTCCTCGACGCCGTCCAGTACCTCGGTGGGGGACCGTGCGAGGACGCTGTCAGGCAGGGGAAGCCGCTCGAGTTCGGACGCGCGGATCCCTTGGACGAACAGTCGTGGGGACTCTTCGCACAGGCAGGAGCCGCTCGTGGCGTGCACAGCACCCTGTCGCTGCCGATCCTGCGCGAGGGGACGGTCGTCGCGGGAGTCAACCTGTACGGCGCCAGGCGGGACACCTTCCAGGGGCGACATGACGCCATCGCAGAGATCTTCGGCGCCTGGGCTCCGGGCGCCGTGTCGAACGCCGACCTGTCGTTCAGCTCCCGGCTTGAGGCCGTCAAGGCGCCGGGGCGGATCGAGGACATCACCGTGGTGGAGATGGCGGTCGGGGTGTTCGTGGCACGATTCGGGGTGTCTCCTGACGCGGCTCGGGACAAGCTCTTCGAATCCGCAGCCCGGGCCGGGATCCCTGCGCGGACGCTGGCCAAGCTCATCGTCGACGAGCTCGAGAAGCGCGGATCCTGACCTCCCTCGGCCGCAGCCGTCGGTGTCGGCTTGGTCGGCGGCGCCTGGGAGTCGGTGATCGTGGTGGGTACAGGGAGCGAGGACGGCCCGGTGCGTCCGCTCGGACGCCCGGCTCGAGGTCCGTGGAGGCATGAATGAAGATCCTGGTCACCGGAGCGTCCGGCAACCTCGGCTCCGCGTTGCTCCGAGCCCTCGAGGGCCGCGATCACACCGTTCATGGCATCGCGCGTCGGGTGCCGCACGGCGGCACCAGCCAAGGCCCCCGCTGGACCGCTCTGGACCTCACCGACCCCGGCAGCCTTCCGAGCCTGCGCGACCTCGTCGAGGAGGCTGACGCGGTCGTCAACCTGGCCTGGGCCCTGCAGCCCATGCGAGACGCGGCCTACCTGCGGCGCGCGTCGGTGGGCATCCTCGAGAAGGTCGCCGGCCTCGCCCTCGCCAGTGAGGGGACGCACCTGGTCCACATGTCGTCAGTGGCGGTCTACTCTCCCCGCCGCTCGCCCGACCTCGTCGACGAGAGCTGGGCCCGTGAGGGCGTCCCCGGGGCGACGTACAGCCGGCTCAAGGTCGAGGCGGAGCGGCTGCTGTGGTCGGCGACCGACGACAGCGGCGGCCACGAGCGCGTTGCGGTCCTCAGGCCCTGCCTCGTCGCGCAGCGCCTGGCCGGTGGGCCGATGCTGCGGTGCGGCGCCCCCGCCCTGCTGCCCGGCGGCCTCCTCCGACGGTTGCCGGTAGCGCCCGTGGACGAGCGTTTCGGCATCCAGATGGTCCATGCGGACGACGTCGCCGACGCCGTGGTGAGGGTCGTCGAGAAGCGTGCCTCAGGTGCCTTCAACCTCGCATCCGAGCCGGTGCTCAGCGGTCTCGACGTGGCGGAGGCCCTGGGTGCCAGACCCGTTCCGGTGCGGCTGGAGCTCGCGAGGGCCGCCGTGGATCTGGGCTGGCGGCTCCACCTGCATCCCTTGGACCCCGGCTGGGTGGACATGGCACTTCAGGCGCCGTGGGTCGACACCCGCCGAGCGTGCGACGTGCTCGGCTGGCGACCGCGGCACGATGCCCACACGGTGCTGCGCGAGCTCGTTGCCGGTATGGCGGCCGGTTCCGGATCCGGCACGTCGGCCCTCCGCCCGCGTCGCATCAGGGACGGGTTGGAGGGCAGCCTCGTCCGTGGCACCGTCGCCAGGCGCCGAATGACCTGAGGTCGGGCGCACGGCACCTCGGCACAGTGGGCTCTGTTGCAGCGCATGGTGTTTCACCTGAGCCTGACCGGGAACGTATGCCCTGTGAGGGCAGCGGAGATGAGTCGAGGACGGATCGACGCCGAGGTGGTGATCCCGCTCAAGTGGCCAGCCGGGGACGCCCAGTCGTACCGGGTCGAGGAGATGGCCTGGTACCTCCGAGGTCTGGGGCAGACGGTCACCTCGATCACGGTCGTCGACGGCAGCGACGCCGAGGCGTTCGACGTCCACCACAGGGCCTGGGCCTGCTACGCCCGGGTGATCCGTCCCGACCCCGGGGTGCGGACGAACATCTCCTCTCGTGACCGCTCTGGGGGCACCACGGGTGGTGCGGATTCTGCCGAACCCTTGAACGGCAAGGTGATCGGGGCTCTGACCGGGATCCGCGAGGCACGACATGAGCACGTGGTCCTCGCGGACGACGACGTCCGTCACACGCGCGACACCATCACGCGCGTCGTCTCGGCCCTGGGGGAGGCGGATCTGGTCCGGCCGGTCAACGTCTACGACGCGTGGCCGTGGCAGGCCCGGTGGGACGGCGCCAGGTCCCTCGTCAACCATGCTGTGGCCACCGACTGGCCGGGCACCTTCGGCCTGCGCCGGTCCATGCTGCTGACACACGGTGGATGGTGCCCCGACGTCCTCTTCGAGAACCTCGAGCTGTGGCGCACGGTGCAGGCGGGGGGCGGCCGGGTGCTGGCGCAACCGCAGATCAAGGTGCCACGCCGACCACCGACCGTCAGCCAGTTCTGGTCGCAGCGCGTCCGGCAGGCCTACGACGACTTCGCCCAGCCGGGTCGACTCGCCGTCGAGCTCGCGATCCTGCCGACCGCGCTCGGTGTGGCCAGAACGCGACCACTCGCCCTCGCGGCCCTCGCCGCCGGTTCCGTCGCGCTCGCCCAGCGCGGCCGGTCGCGCCTCGGGAACGACCGGGTCCCGCCCAGCGTGCCGCTGTGGGCGCCCCTGTGGCTCCTCGAGCGAGGAGTGTGCGTGTGGATAGCGGTCGCGAGCCGGCTCCGAGGTGGTGCGCGGTACCACGGCCGACGCCTGCGTCGCGCCGCCCACACGGCGAGGCAGCTGGAGCGGGCACTCGCAGGCCCACCACGTGACGAGCCCCATGCTGCAGCCCAGCCCCGAGGCACCGGGCCGTCGAACGCGACTCCGCTGCCGGCGGAGGGCCGCCTCGCACCGGTACAGGCCACGCGGAGCGACGCGCCCGCTCGTGGATGGGTACGGGCGTGACGTGGAACCCATACCGGAGACGAGGGAGGCACTGCGTCGACTCTCGGAAGCGGGAGACGAGCAGCTGGGACACGACCTCGGGGAGGCAGCCTCGGCGCTCAGTGTGCGCGTGCCCGGCCTCGTCGGGTTCAGCATCAGCATCGTCGAGCACGGCATCACGTTCACCTACCTGACCTCCGCCCCGGCGCTGGCAGGGCTCGACGCCGTGCAGTACCTCGACGGCGGGCCCTGTGAGGACGCCCTCGACACCGGAGAGGTCATCGAGACCGACCACACCACGTTGATGGACGAGGGGCGGTGGGCACTGTTCGCCAGGGCGAGCGACTCCTCGGGTGTGCGCAGCACCCTCTCGCTGCCCATCCTCGACGGGGACCGGGTCGTGGGCGGCGTGAACGTCTACGGGGCCGACCCCGACACCTTCGAGGGGCGGCACGAGGAGCTCGCCGGGCTCTTCGGTGCGTGGGCGCCGGGTGCGGTCACGAACGCGGACCTCTCGTTCAGCAGTCGGCTCGAGGCAGCCCGCGCCGTGTCCAGGCTCGAGGACATGACGGTCGTCGACCTCGCTGTCGGAGTCCTCGTCGCGGCGCACGGCATACCCCCGGACGAGGCCAAGCAGCGACTGGAACGGGCCGCCGCGCGGGCCGGGCTCACCACTGTCGAGGTCGCCCGCCTGCTCGTCGACAGCGGGACACGTCTCTGACCGGTCCGAGCGTTTGATCCGCGCGAGAGAGGGAACGGTGAGGTGATCCCGCACGACAGGCCCCGGCCAGCGACACGAGGGGGCGACCGCCCATGACCCGCTCCAGACCACCACGCCTGACCGCAGTCACGGCTGTCACCAGGACGACGACGACCGAAGCGGAGCCGTCGTCATGACGGCGGGGACCCGCACCCGGCCGACGCAGGCGCGACCCGAGCCGGCCGAGCTCGGGCCTCGGCCAGGGCGAACACCCGGGCAGCGCGTCGTCAGCGTGCTGACCACGACCGACCACAAGGTGATCGGCAACCTCTACCTCGTGACGTCCTTCGCGTTCTTCCTGCTCGGCGGGGCGATGGCCCTGCTCATCCGCAGCGAGCTGATGACGCCCGGCCTGCAGGTGCTCGACAACCCCCAGCAGTACAACCAGCTCGTCACGATGCACGGCACGATCATGTTGCTGCTCTTCGCGACCCCGCTCTTCGCCGGGTTCGCCAACGCGATCATGCCGCTGCAGATCGGTGCGCCGGACGTCGCCTTCCCGCGGCTCAACATGTTCGCCTACTGGCTCTTCCTCTTCGGGGGACTCATCGCGTGCGCCGGGCTCCTGACGCCCGAGGGCCCCGCGAGCTTCGGGTGGTATGCCTACGCCCCCCTCTCGGACGTGGCCTACAGCCCCGAGATGGGCGGCAACCTGTGGGTGTTCGGGCTCATCCTCACCGGTTTCGGGACCATTCTCGGCGCCGTCAACTTCATCACCACCATCGTGTGCATGCGCGCCCCGGGCATGACGATGTTCCGCATGCCGATCTTCACGTGGACCGTGCTGATCACCTCGCTGCTCGCGATCCTGGTCTTCCCGATCCTGGCGGCCGCGCTCTTCGCCCTCGGTGGGGACCGTCGCTTCGGCATGCACATCTTCGACCCGGAGAACAACGGGGCCATGCTGTGGCAGCACCTGTTCTGGTTCTTCGGCCACCCCGAGGTCTACATCATCGCCCTGCCGTTCTTCGGCATCATCAGCGAGGTCCTGCCGGTCTTCTCGCGCAAGCCGCTCTTCGGCTACAAGTCGATGGTGTTCGCCGTCATCGCGATCGCCGCCCTGTCGGCGAGCGTCTGGGCCCACCACATGTACGCGACCGGGCAGGTGCTGCTGCCCTTCTTCGCGGTCATGACGATGCTCATCGCCGTGCCCACGGGGATCAAGTTCTTCAACTGGATCGGCACGATGTGGGGCGGCCAGGTCGTCATGCAGTCACCCATGCTGTGGGCGATGGGCTTCCTCGTCACCTTCCTCTTCGGTGGTCTGACCGGGATCATCCTGTCCAGCCCCGCCCTCGACTTCCATCTCAACGACAGCTACTTCGTCGTCGCCCACTTCCACTACACGGTCTTCGGAACGGTCGTCTTCGCCATGTTCGCGGGCTTTGCCTTCTGGTGGCCCAAGCTCACCGGGCGGATGCTCGACGAGACGCTCTCGAAGGTCCAGTTCTGGATGCTCTTCATCGGCTTCCACACGACGTTCCTCATCCAGCACTGGCTGGGTGTCGAGGGGATGGCCAGGCGCTACGCCGACTACCTACCCGAGGAGGGGTTCCAGACGATGAACATCGTGTCGAGCCTCGGGGCGTTCCTGCTCGGCGCCTCGACGATCCCGTTCGCCTGGAACGTCTGGAAGTCGTGGCGCTACGGAAAGCGGGTCCACACGGATGATCCCTGGGGTTACGGGATGTCACTCGAGTGGGCCACGTCCTGTCCGCCGCCGCGGCACAACTTCGCATCCCTCCCGAGGATCAGGTCGGAGCGCCCGGCGTTCGACCTGCACCACCCTGAGTCCCTTCCCCGGCAGTGGCGGCCGCAGGAGCCGCCATCCGGTGACAGCCCGTCGGCGGCGGCGCACGACCCGGCTGTGGGTTCCGTCCGGGGCCGCGGCAGGAGCGGAGGCGGAGCCCGTGGGTGACCGGTCCAGGTCTCTCGACCGTCCCCCTTCCGCGGTCCGGGAGGCGGTCGGGCGGTCGACGACGACCGCAGCCCTCACCTTCGTCGGGACGGCGACGACGATCCTCGAGCTCGGTTCGTTCACCCTGCTCACCGACCCGAACTTCCTGCACCGGGGCCAGCGCGCCTACCTCGGGAAAGGGCTGTGGTCGCGGCGGCTCACCGACCCAGCCATTGACATCGAGGACGTGCCGCCCCTCGACGCGATCGTGCTCTCACACCTGCACGGCGACCACTTCGACCGTGTCGCGCGGCGCGGGCTCAGCCGCGACGCTCCGGTGCTGACGACCCCGGCCGCCGCACAGCGCCTTCGTAGCTGGGGCTTCGAGACGGCGCCGATGAGCGACTGGGAGCAGGTGGAGCTGGGTGACGCCCGTGAGTCGCTCGTCATCACCGCAGTCCCCGGCATCCACGCGCGTGGGGTGATGCGCACGCTGCTGCCACCAGTCATGGGTTCCGTCATCGAGCACCGGGTCGGCGGCGTGCTCCGCCACCGGCTGTACGTGAGCGGGGACACCCTGACGGGCCGTCATGTCGACGAGGTGCACCGGCGCTTTCCCGCGATCGACACCGGCGTCGTGCACCTCGGTGGCACTCGCGTGCTCTTCCACACCGTCACGATGGACGCCGAGCAGGGTGTCGACTTCATCGGCCGCGTGCAGCCACGGCAGGTGATCCCCGTCCACCATGCCGACTACGGCGTCTTCCGTTCACCTGTGACGGACTTCGTCGTCGCGGCCGGTCGGGCCGGACATCGCGACGTCCACGTGGTGAAGCCAGGCGAACGCGTCGACCTCGAGCCCCGATCGGCGCAGTCGGGTACAGGACCGGCATGATCGACACCGTCATCCTCGATGTCGACGGCACGCTCGTCGACAGCAACTACCACCACGCCCTGGCCTGGTCCCGCGCCTTCGCCGGGCACGGGCTCAATCCTCCACTCTGGCGCATCCACCGGGCGATCGGCATGGGCGGCGACAAGCTCGTGGCCGAGGTCGCGGGTCAGCAGGCCGAGGAGGACCACGGCGATGCGCTCCGCGAGCGGTGGACCGACGAGTTCGACCAGCTCATCGAGCAGATCCGGCCGTTCGCGGGCACCAGGACGCTGCTCGAGACTCTCAAGGAGCGGGGCCTGCACGTCGTGCTGGCCAGCTCGGGGCAGCCGCAGCACGTCGAGGCCTTCCTGGACCTCTTCGACGGGAAGTCCGTGGCCGACGGCTGGACGACGGCCGAGGACGCGAAGGAGAGCAAGCCTGCGGCCGACCTGCTCGAGGCGGCCCTCGCGCGGGTCGACGGTTCGCGGGGCCTGATGGTCGGCGATGCCACCTGGGACGCTCGGGCGGCCGCAGCGGCAGGAATGCCATCGCTCGGGGTGCGCACGGGTGGTTTCGCCGACGCCGAGCTGCGCGAGGCCGGAGCCTTTGCCGTCTTCGACGGCCCGGAGGCCCTGACGGACGCGGTCACCCAGGGCCTGCTGGACCGGTTCTGAACGCACGTGCGCCGGGCCCCCGACCTCGAGGACCCGGCGCACCCGTTGCTGACGTCGTCAGTAGGGCCCGTGGCTCATCGCATGGTCCCGCCGCTGGCGCCGGTCCGGCGCGACGACGAGTAGGTGTCGTCAGTCGTGACGGCGTGACGGCCCCGCGACAGCGCGACACCGAGCAGCACCATGCCGAGACCGAGGAGCAGGTGCAGCCAGTTGTCGGCCGAGTTGAGCGGCACGAAGTTGGCGGCCGAGTCCTCGTCGACGACGAGGCCGTAGACCCACAGCACCAGGTAGACGATGCCGCCGCCGATGAGATAGGCCCGCGAGGAGGAGAACCGGCGCGATGCCGCGATCCCCAAGACGCCGAAGAGGAGGTGCACGATGTTGTGCAGGACCGACACCTCGAAGATGCCGAGCAGCATGGCGTCCGACTCGTGGCCGGCGGCCGCGAGCTGGTCGTAGTCGGAGGTCACGCCCGGGATGAAGCCGAGGACACCGACGAGGAGGAAGCCGACGCCGACGACGAGGGCGGCTGTCTGCAAGGTGGTGCGGCGACGTGCGCCGGAATCGTGAGCGCTCATGAGCGGTCTCCTTTGGTGCGAAGGGTGATCGTGACGGGTGCGTTCCCAGATCGCGCCGCCCGAAACATCCCGCGCCCGAAACGTCCCGCGCCCGACACATCCCGCGCCTGACGAATCCCGGGCGTGCTGCGGCCGGCTGGGGGCCGCCAGGCGTAGGGTTGGGGTGCGACGTCGTGGTGACGCCCGGCGACGGAGGAGGACTGGTGGACGACAGGACCTCCCTGCTAGCCAAGCTCGCCCAGGAGATGGCGCGGCAGACGGCGAGCGACCCCATGGCGCACCGCCTCTGCCGGTCGGCCACGAGCTTGCTCGGCGCCGACGGGGCCGCGATCACCTTGGCCTACACGGGCGCCCACCGCGTCACGCTGTGCGTCACGGACGAGCGGGCCGCGCGCCTCGAGGACCTCCAGGACCTCCTGGGTGAGGGGCCGGGACCCACGGCCTACCGGACCGGTCGACGAGTGCACGTGCTGGTCGGCGACGGCGACCACCGTTGGCCCCGGTTCGATGCGTCGGCCCACCAGGCCCTCGGCTCCATCAACGTGCACGCCATCCCGATCCGCCCGGACCACGCGACGCTGGGCGTGTTCACCTGTCACCTCCAGCCCGGCCAGAAGCTGCTGCTCAGCATGGGAACGGCCCAGTTCCTCGCGGACGCGGTGGGGGTCGCGCTGCTGCGGGACCCGCTGGCCCAGTCGGTCGGTGGCCAGGATGGTGACGGTCCGTGGTCCAGCAGGTCCCGCATCCACCAGGCGACCGGCATGGTGGTGGCCCAGCTCGGCATCCAGCCCGGTGACGCCCTGGCCCTCCTGCGAGCACATGCCTTCGCCCAGGACGCCACGCTGGACGAGATCGCCACCTCCGTGACCGACCGCGTGCTTGACTTCAGTCAGATGGACCACGGCAACGGGAGCACCGACTCATGAGCGTCACCTCCACGCAGGCCTTCGCCAAGGTCGTCTCCGCCCTGGTCCGTGACGACCTCGACGTCGTCACGGTCCTCGCCGACCTCATGGCCGACGCCTGCGAGAGCCTCGCCGCGGACGCCGTCGGGCTGCTCGTGACGGGTGATCTCGTCGAGCCGGAGGTCCTGTCGGCGACGACGCATGCCGTCGGCGACCTCGAGCTCTACCAGCTGCAGGCCGGACGTGGTCCGTGCGTCGACGCCGTGCGCACGAAGGCGCTGGCGCGCGCCACCGGCGTCCAGGAGATCGAGACACGCTGGGGTGACGTGGGCCGGGCCATCACCCGAGCCGGCTACGCCGGCGTCTCCGCCTACCCCCTGCGCTGGCGAGCGACGTGCCTCGGTGCGCTCAACGTCTTCTGGACCGACGCACCAAGTGCCCGTGATGAAGCCGACGCACTCGGTCAGAGCCTCGCCGACATCGCCACCATCGTGGTCCTGCACCCCGAGCACCTGAGCGCCGAGGACATCACGCGCCGCACCCGCGCGGCCCTCGACGGTCGCACGGTGATCGAGCAGGCCAAGGGCGTGCTCGCCTATCTCAACGGCGTGCCGGTCGACGTGGCCTACAGCCAGCTGAGGGCACGGGCCCAGCACGAGGGCCGTAGCCTCACGGCCACCGCGACCATCGTCGTCCGGGAAGCGGCCACCCGCCGGACGTGAGTTGGCGCCCGCGCCACGGGTCGCGGGAGCCACGGTGACTGCTTCCAGCGGCAAGCAGAATGGTTGTCCGCGTTTGCTCCTCGGGTGCGACGGGTACACCTCTCCGCAGGACGGCACAGGATCCCGACGCTCAAGAAGCGGGCTCGTCACGGGACTGGCGCCGATCTCGGAAGGGGTTTGCACCCATGACCGACCGAATGACCGAACGATTCGACACTCCCGAGACGCCGGGCTCGTCGAACGCCGACGCGCCGCTCTACGGGGCGACGGACCTCGAGGGCTCCGGCAGGAGCGAGACGGTGACCAGCTCGGCCGCCGTCGACGAGCTCAGCCTCGGACAGGGCACCGGCAGTGGCTCCTCGGGGGACGCCGGCGCCAAGGACCACGCCCAGGCGGTGGCCCAGGATGCGAAGGAGAGCACGAAGGGTGTCGCCTCCACCGCTGCGTCCGAGGCCAAGGACGTCGCCCGGGAGGCCAAGACGCAGCTGCGACAGCTGCTCGACCAGCTGGGTGGCGAGGCGACCCAGCAGGCGTCCGGCCAGACGCAGCGGGCCGTGCAGGGACTCCGGTCCCTCGGCAGCGAGCTGTCCGGCATGGCCGACGGCCAGCAGGGCGGGTCCGGCATGGCGTCCGGCCTCGCGCGCCAGGGCGCGTCACAGCTCGACGCCGCGGCCAACTGGCTCGACGGCCGCCAGCCCGGCGAGCTCCTCGACGAGGTCCGCTCCTTCGCCCGCCGGCGTCCCGGCACCTTCATCGCGGGAGCAGCACTGCTCGGCCTCATCGGGGGCCGCATGACTCGCGGCCTGACTGCCGACTCGTCCAGCGATGGTGGCCAGTCGGCGACTGCCCAGGGCTACTCGGGGGCAGCGACCTACGGCACCTCCAGCGCCCAGGGGGTTCCGACCGCCTACGGCGCGGGCGCGGCCTACGGTGAGGGCACGGCATACGAGACCGGCACGACCGGAACGGCATACGACTCCGGGACGGCCTACGACACCGGCACGGCTTACGGCGCCGAGCCGGTGGACCTGATCGACACCGACCCCGCCGCCTACCCCGGGCCGTCCACGGGGGTCACCGGGGAGTCCCGATGAGCACGGCGCTGCCCGACGGGCAGTACCGCAACCCGGCGGCCGGGGAGACCGGCCACGAGAAGGCGGAGACCGCATCCATCGGTGAGATCGTGGCCGATGTCAGTGCGGGACTGTCCACGTTGGTGCGACAGGAGATCGCCCTCGCGCGTGCCGAGGCCAAGCAGTCCGTGACCCAGGCGAGCAAGGCCGGAGGCAAGCTCGGCGGCGCTGCCCTCGCCGGCTGGATGGCACTGCTGTTCCTCTCCATCGCGGTCTGGGAGTGGTTGTCGTCCGCCCTGGACAGCAGGGGCTGGGCAGCCGTCATCGTCATGGCGGTGTGGGCCATCATCGGGGCCGTCCTCTACGCAACCGGACGGCGAGACCTCAAGAACATCCAGGGAATGGAGCGCACCGTGGAGACCGCCAAGCAGGTGCCCGAGGCGCTCAAGGGACACGAGGAGACGTTGTGAGCATGAACTACCAGTCCACCAGCGATGACCCGGACGTGATCCGGGCCGACATCGAGCGGACGAGGAGCGAGCTGAGCCGGGACGTCAACGCGCTCGGGGAGTCGGTGACGCCGGGGCACCTGGCCCGCAAGAGCGCGGACAAGGTCAAGGACCGGGCCGTGGGGCTCAAGGACCGCGTCATGGGTTCCGCCTCGGACGCGGGGCACGCGACCTCGCAGGGCGCGTCCTCGATGGCGCAGGGCGCGTCGTCGATGGCGTCCAGTGTCGGGGATGCCACCCACGGCGCAGCCAGCACCGTGAAGGCCCAGGCTCGAGGCAACCCCCTGGCTGCCGGGCTCATTGCCCTCGGCGCCGGCTGGCTCCTCGGTTCCCTGCTCCCCGCGAGCAGCAAGGAGCAGCAGGCGGCGGAGGCGGTCAAGGACCGCGCGGCGCCCCTGCTGGACGAGGCGCAGTCGACGGCCAAGCAGGTCGCCCAGGAGGGCGTCGAGAACCTCAAGGAGCCGGCACAGGAGGCGGTGCAGTCGGTCAAGGAGCACGCCCAGGGAGCGGCCCAGACCGTCAAGGAGGAGGGCCAGTCAGCGGCCCAGGACGTCCGCGATAGTGCGAAGAGCCACGCCGACGAGGCAGGAGCCACGTCGGGGAGCTGACCCCGCGCACGTGACTCGAGCACGATGGCTCCCGACCGCCTGGCGGTCGGGAGCCATGTGCGTGGCGTGTCATCGGACGAGTGCTCAGGAGCCCGAGGACAACGCCTGGATGAGGTCGCCGGCCGACTCATCGGGCAGTGACCGAGCAAGGTCCGCCTGGCTGAGCATGCCGACGAGGTCGTGTCCGTCGATGACCGGGAGGCGACGGACACGGTGCTCGCTCATGGTCCGCAGGGCCTCCTCCAGACTGTCGTCGGCGCCGATCGTCACCGGCTTGCCCTCGCCGAGCTGGCCGGCCGTCACCGTCGACGGGTCGTCGCCACGGGCCAGCACCTTCACGACGATGTCTCGGTCGCTCACCATTCCCTTGAGCCGGTTGTCCTCCCCGCAGATGGGCAGCGAACCGACGTCGAGCTCGGCCATCTTGCGCGCCGCGTCGACGAGCGTCTCGGACTCGCCCACGCACTCCGCGCCGGCCGTCATCGCATCTCGAACCTTCATGGTGTCCCTCCTTCGGACGTTGGGTGCCTGACGCCTACCCCCGCGCGACCGCTTCAAGCCGGCCGCGGGACAGGGCGGAGCGCCGTCGCGAGCGCCGCGCATCGTGGGCGAGCGGTTGAGCATCCGGGCAGCGGGTAGTGGTCCGGCGACACCACCAGGAGACCCGATGATGACCGACTCGACCCTCGACCTTCTCCGGAGGGGCTATCTCTTCACGGCGAACGCGCGCCGCGACCGGCGGTCGCCGCGAGAGGCTGACGCACATCCGAGGTATGCCGTGACGTTGCGGCTGCTGGGGAGGCCGGCGACCGTGGTCGGGGGCAGCGAGGGCGTCCGGCTCTTCTACGACAGCACGGTCATGCAGCGCACCGGCGCCATGCCGCAGGCGGTCGCCCGACCCCTCTTCGGGAGGGGGGCGGTCCACGGTCTGGACGGGAGCGAGCACCACCACCGCAAGAGCCTCTTCGTCGGCGTGCTCATGGACGAGGAACGGCTCCAGCAGCTCTTCGCCATCGCTGACGGTCTCCTCGTCGAGGCGCTGGACACCTGGCGTCACGCCGGCCGCGGCATCGTCCACGACACGACCGTCGACGTCTACGGCACGGCGGTCATGCGCTGGGCCGGTATCGAGCTCACGCAGAGGGACGCTGCTCGCCGCGCGCGCCAGCTGGCGGAGATCGTCGACGGCTTCGCCACTCCTGTCGCGCCGTATGCGAGGGCCTGGGCGCGGCGGGTCGCGTGCGACCGGTGGGCGGCCCGGCTCGTGGGCGAGACGCGGTCAGGGCGCCGCCTCCCGCCCGCGGGTTCCGTGCTGGCTGAGGTCGCCTCGCACCGCGACGAGCAGGGTCGGCTGCTCGACCAGCACACCGCCGGCGTCGAGCTGCTCAACGTGCTGCGCCCCACCGTCGCCGTCGCGCGGTTCGCGGCGTTCGGCACGCTGGCGTTGTTCGAGAGCCCTGACTGGCGCCGGCGGTTGGCGTCCGAGGTCCACGAGCGGGGGAGCGCCGTGGGGGGTCCGCTGGCGACGGCGTTCACGCACGAGGTCAGACGCATCTACCCGTTCGTGCCCCTGCTGGCGGCCAGGGCGATGCACGACACCTCGTTCGAGGGATGCCCGGTACCGGCCGGGCAGCGCGTGCTCCTCGACGTCCTGGCGACCAACCACGACCCGCAGGAGTGGGAGTCTCCGAGGACGTTCGACCCCGAGCGCTTCCTGGGAACCGGGGCGGAGTGGAGCGACCACTTCGTGCCGCAGGGCGGCGGTCGTCCCGAGACCGGGCACCGTTGCCCCGGTGAGCTCGTCGCGGTGGGGCTGCTCGCACTGACGTTCAGCCGGCTGGCACAGCTCGACGCGTCACTCGTGCGCGGGCAGGACGCCGGATGGTCCTGGCGCCGCATCCCCACGCTGCCGCGGTCGGGAGTCGTCGTCGAGCTGTGACCGGCTCACCCCTGCTTGGCGGTGGTGGCCAGTCCCTCCATGAAGTGGCGTTGCCCGAAGGCGAAGACGACGATCATCGGCAGGGTCGCGATCAGCGTGGCGGCCATCGCGATCTCCCAGTGGTACTCGCCGGAGAGCGCGAAGCCGTCCACGATCTGCTTGAGCCCGCGGGGCATCGTGAAGTACTCCTCGGTCTGCAGGTAGATCAAGGGCTTGAGCAGGTCCGACCAGCTCGCCTGGATCTCGAAGATGAAGACGATGATGAGCGCGGGGCGGCACAAGGGGAGCGCGATCCGGCGGAAGAGGCCGAAGTAGCTGCACCCGTCGATCCTGGCCGCCTCGAAGAGCTCGCGCGGGATGCCGAGGAAGAACTGTCGCAGGAGGAAGATGTAGAAGGCCGACCCGAACAGGTTGTTGGCCCACAGCGGCACCTGGGTGTCGACGAGACCCACCTGGTGCCAGATGAGGTAGACGGGGATCATCGTCACCGCGCCGGGCAGCATCATCGTGGCCAGGACGAGCCCGAAGAGCAGACCGCGCAGCCGGAACCGGAAGTACGCGAAGCCGAAGGCGACGAGGGCACTCGAGAAGGTGACGGCCAGGGCGGCCATGAGGGAGACGACCCCGGAGTTCATGAGCCAGCGCAGCACGGGACCGGCGTTCCACACCTCGACGAAGTTGGACCACTGGAAGGTCTCGGGGACCACCCGGTTGTCGAAGACCTGGGACTTGGGTTTCAGCGAGGCGCTGACGAGCCAGACGAGCGGGTAGACGAAGGCGATGCTGAAGACCACCAGCAGCAGCCAGCGCACGACCTTCGCGACCCCGAGCGACCGCCGACGGCCAGCGGGGGAGAGCTCTGGTGGCGCCGCGGCCTGGGCCTGCGGCTGGGGAGCCGGCTCGGTGTCGGGCGGGACAGGCCTCACCTCGGTGGTCATCGCGTGGACCCTCCCTCGTAGTAGACGAACCGGTTGCCCACCCGGACCTGGATGACGGTGATGACGAGGATGATGACGAACAGCAGCCACGCCATGGCGGATGCGAACCCCATCTTGAAGAACTCGAAGGCGTTCTGGAACAGGTAGACCATGTAGACGAGTGACTCGTCGGACGCGGTCGACTTCTGCTGCGGCCCGTAGAACATCGTGTAGGCCTGGTCGAACATCTGCATGGCAGCGATGGTGTGCGTGATGATCGTGAAGAACAGCGCTCCGGAGATCATCGGCAGCGTCACGCTGACGAAGCGCCGGACGGGTCCGGCACCGTCGAGCAGGGCGGCCTCGTGCAGCTGGCGCGGGACGTTGTTGAGCGCGGCCAGGTAGATGATGATGCTGCCGCCGACCGTCCAGAGGCTGACGAGGGCCAGCGAGGGCTTGAGCCAGGCAGGGTCCGTGGTCCAGTTCGGGCCCGTGACCCCGAACCAGCCGAGGACCTGGTTGACGAGGCCGCGCTGTCCGTTGAGCAGCAGCAGGAACATCGCGCCGGCGGCCACGGCCGGCGTCATGACGGGCAGGTAGAACACGGTGCGGAAGAAGCCCGAGGCGCGGCCGATCCTCTGCAGGAGCATCGCCAGGGCGAGCGCGACGACGGTTCCCAGCGGGACGAAGAGTGCGGCATACACGAACGTGTTGGCCAGCGACTTCGCCACACGGGGGTCAGCGAGCAGCTGTTGGTAGTTGGCCGTGCCGACGGAGTGCGCCGGCTCGACGAGGGAGTAGTCGGTGAACGACAGCCACAGGCTCGCGACCATGGGGCCGGCCGTGAAGACGAGGAACCCGATGATCCACGGCGCGATGAAGAGGTAGGCCGCCCGGCCCTCTCGTCGCTGGAGGAGGCTGCGGTCAGCCATTGCCGTTGGCCTTGCTGAAGGCTGCCTCCGCCTCCTTCTGGGCCTGGTCCAGGGCCTGCTGGGCAGGCTGACCGGCGAGGGCTCGGGTGACGGCGCTTCGCCAGGCGGCATCGATCTCGGCGCCGGCAGGCGAGGGGTTGAGCGCCACGGCGGAGTCGAGGGTAGCGTAGAAGTTGTCGATGGCGCGCTTGAAACCGGGGTCCGGCACGTCGGTGAGGTACTTCGTGCGGATGGCCTCGTCGGCCGGCTTGTTGGCGGTGAACAGACCGGTGAAGAAGCTCTTGTCCTCCTTCACCTTGGCGATGCGGGCGTCGGCGGCCTTCATCCACGTCGCCTGGTCCGTCATCGTCTTGGCCCAGGCGCAGGCGGCATCGGGGTTCTTCGAGCCCTTCGGGATGGCCCACGCACTCCCGCCGACCATGCTCACGGGCTTGCCGTCGTGGTCCGTGAAGGCCGTGCTGTCGAGCTTGAGACCCTGCCCGATGAAGTCACGGAGCACGTTGACGTACCAGTTCTCCATGGGGAAGGCCACGACGCTGCCCGCCGAGAGCGGGTTCTTCTCGCCGAAGATGTCGAACGCGTCGCGGAACGACTTGAACGTCGTCCACCCACCCTGGCTGTTGACGAGGTCCAGCGTGTAGGCCAAGGCCTCGACCGCCTTGGGGTCGTTGAGGTTCGGGGCGCCGTCGTCCTTGATGATGGTCGCCCCGTTGGCGGTCGCCCACAACGGGAAGTACTCGGGCAGCTTGGGGTCGAAGCCGATCCGCTCCAGCTTGTTGCCGTTGCGCTTGAAGAGCTTGGCCGTGGTCGCCTTGAGCGCGGCCCAGTCCTTGGTCTGGATGTCGCTGACCGCGACGCCGGCCTTCTGCAGGGACGAGGCGTCGACGAGGTTGGTCGTGACGATGTAGAACTCGGGGATGCCGTAGACCTTGCCCGCCAGCGTCACGGACTTCATGGCGGCCTCGCGGTACTGGCTGGTGTCGACCTTCTGGCCCGAGATGCAGTCCTCGAGGGGCAGGATCGCGCCCTTCTTGGCATACGTGCCGATGAGGTTGCGATCCATGTAGACGAGGTCGGGCGGGTTGCCGCTAGCGAGGGCGGTGAGGAACTGCTGGGCATCGAAGTCACCCTTGTTGTTCGTGACCTTGACTGAGGGGTAGGCCGCCTTGAACGCCGCGATGCGCGACTGGCCCACCTCGTCCTCGCCGCCGAATCCCATGATCTTCAGGGCTCCCGTCGGGGCAGCCCCGGGCGTCGAGCCACCTGCCGAGTCCCCGCCCTTGTTCCCGACCCCCGCACAGCCGCTGAGCAGCGCAACGGCAGCCACCGCAACCACGAATCTCGAACGCTTCACTGGTTCTTCCTCTCGAGGGGACGTCGTCATCAGAGGAGAAGTACCCGGCAGCAACTGGGAGAAAACGCTTCCACCCGAACTTCTACGTCGAAGTTCTGCGGGGGCGGAGACGCACGAGGGCGTCAAGGCGCGCAGGGCCGCCGCCGGAGGGCGGCGGCCGGAGGGCGGCGGCCGGCTGCGGTCAGGAGGCGGTGCTGAACCGGGCGCTCTCGTCGACCGGCTCTCCGACGTCGTGGACGTCGGTCCGCTCGACGAGCTGCTGGTGCAGTCGTGTGGTGATGCGGCGAAGGCGACGCGAGACCTGCATCTGGCTGACACCGCTGACCTCGCCGATCTCGCGCTGGGTCATGCCGTCGACGAAACGCATGAGCAGCATCTCGCGCTCCTCGGCATCGAGGTCGCTGAGCGCCTCACTGAGACAGACGCGGTCGTCTGCGGACTCCAGATCGGCGTCGCGGCACGCCAGGAAGGCTGCGAGTCCAGGCCGTTCGTCGTCGGCGGGGTTGCAGTCGAGGGAGAGGGGACGGAAGCCGGTGGAGGCGGCCGACACCTCGCGGACCTGCTCGACGGTGGCTCCGACGGCATCGGCGAGCTCCGCGTCACTGGGCTCGGTCCCGAGCTCCTGCGCGAGGGAAGCGCGGGCCGCTTGGACCGAGGCGCGGAGCTCCTGCAGCCGGCGCGGGGGCCGGACCACCCAGCCGCGGTCGCGGAACCAGCGCTTCAGCTCCCCGGAGATCGTCGGCACGGCATACGCCGCGAACGACGGAGCGTGCCCCGGCTGGTAGCGACGAATGGCCTTGACGAGGGCGAGCCGGGCCACCTGGACGAGGTCGTCGTGCTCGATGCCTCGTCCGTCGTAGCGGTGGGCCATCGTGGTGCAGAGGTCGAGGTAGAGCAGGACGAGCTGCTCGATCGCACGATCGTGCTGGGACTCGGTACGAGCCGCGGCGAGCTCCTCGAAGAGCTCGGCGGTGCGTGCGTCGCGTTCGGTGAACGCGGGTCGGGCGGTGGAAGGTTGGGACGCCATGACTCATCTCCGTTTGAGGCGGATGACGGAGTCGGCGCTGTGGTTGTACCGCTCTGACCCTTCGACAGTGCCACGAGATTGCTTCTCATGCAATACCCGCCGGAGCCGTGCGGCGGGTTCCCGTGCTCCTCGATGCGTCAGAACGTCGATGCCGGGTAAGGGGCTGCGGACGGGCCGTAGCCGGTCCTGATCCGCACGCCGCTCGCCGACGGCCACCGACGAGGAGGACCCTGTGCCGACCGAGGACCGTATCTCCGACATCTGGGGAGAGCGCACTCCCTATGCGAGGGGTGGCCGATGGCCCACCCGGGTCGACAGCCACCTGGCTCCCGGGGTCGAGGAAACAGAGGTCGAGAACTGGGTCCAGAGCGCCTCGACGCTCCATTCCAACGGCGACGCCTTCGACATCGCGGTCCGCGACGGCCGCATCGTCGGGGTCCGGGGCCGCCCCGATGACCGCGTGAACCACGGTCGGCTCGGTCCCAAGGACCTGTTCGGCTGGCAGGCGATCCAGTCAGGCGATCGCCTGACACACCCACTCCTGCGGCGGCACGGTGAGCTCGTCGAGTGCTCCTGGGACGAGGCCATGGAGGCGCTGGTCCGTCGCACGAGGGAGCTCCTCGACGAACAGGGACCCAGCGCCGTCGGCTTCTACACGACGGGTCAGCTGTTCCTCGAGGAGTACTACACGCTGGCGCTCGTGGCGCACGGCGGCATCCGCACCAACCACGTCGACGGCAACACCCGGCTCTGCACCGCAACGGCCGCCGAGGCGCTCAAGCAGTCCTTCGGGTGCGACGGGCAGCCGGGCTCGTACACCGACGTCGACCACGCGGACGTCATCGCGCTCTTCGGCCACAACGTGGCCGAGACGCAGACGGTGCTCTGGATGCGGATCCTCGACCGGCTCGCCGGTGACGACCCGCCTGCGATCCTGTGCGTCGACCCGCGCCCCACGCCGGTGGCGCGTGCCGCGACGGTCCACCTCGCACCCCGACCCGGGACCAACGTGGCACTCATGAACGCGTTGCTGCACGAGGTCATCGCCCGTGGCGACGTGGACGAGCAGTGGGTGAGGGCGCACACGGTCGGCTACGACGACCTCGAGAAGACCGTCGGCCGGTACTCGCCGGATGTCGTCAGCACCATCTGCGACGTGCCCGCCGCCGACATCCGGGCTGCCGGCCGACTCGTCGGTGAGGCGACGGCCCTGCTGTCGACGGTGCTGCAGGGCTTCTACCAGTCGCACCAGGCGACGGCCGCTGCCGTGCAGGTGAACAACCTGCACCTGCTGCGCGGCATGATCGGCAGGCCTGGCTGCGGCATCCTGCAGATGAACGGGCAGCCGACGGCGGAGAACACCCGCGAGTGCGGCGCTGACGGGGACATGGCGGGCTTCCGCAACTGGAGCAACACGGACCATGTCGCAGACCTGGCCCGGGTCTGGAACATCGAGCCCGCACAGATCCCGCACGCGACCCCTCCCACGCACGCGATGCAGATCATGCGTTACGTCGAGGACGGCTCCATCCGCTTGCTCTGGGTGTCCGGCACCAATCCCGCGGTCTCGATGCCGGAGCTCGCACGGATGCGCTCGATCCTGTCGCAGGAGCGGCTCTTCCTCGTCGTGCAGGACATCTTCCTCACCGAGACGGCCCAGCTGGCCGACATCGTCCTGCCCGCGGCCGCGTGGGGGGAGAAGACCGGAGCCTTCACCAACGTGGACCGCACCGTGCACCTCTCCGAGAAGGCCGTCGAACCGCCAGGTCAGGCGCGCCCGGACCTCGACATCTTCGTCGACTTCGCCCGGCGGATGGACCTGCGGGACAAGGACGGTGGGCCGCTCGTCACGTGGTCGACCCCCGAGGAGGCGTTCGACGCCTGGCGGGAGTGCAGCCGCGGAAGACCTTGCGACTACAGCGGCCTCAGCTACGACAAGCTCCGTGGCGGCAGTGGCGTCCAGTGGCCGTGCACGGAGGAGGCGCCCGACGGCACCGAGAGGCTGTATGACGGTGGCGTCTTCTGGGCGTCCCCGGAGGACTGCGAGAGCTACGGCCGAGACCTCGAGACGGGTGCGCCCGTCGAGGAGCAGGAGTACCGCGCGCTCAACCCCTACGGCCGCGCCATCATCAAGGCGGCCGACTACCGGCCGGCGCACGAGCTGCCCGACGAGGAGCACCCGCTGCAGCTCATCACCGGGCGCACCGTCTACCACTTCCACACGCGCACGAGGACCGGACGTGCACCGGAGCTGCAGGCCGCCGCCCCGGACGTCTGGGTCGAGGTGTCGATCCACGACGCCGCCGTGCACGGGCTTCGTGAGGGCGACCTGGCGGAGGTTCGCACCCGACGTGGTGAGGTTCGTGCCCGGGTTCGGGTCTGCGGCATACGACCTGGTGTGGTGTTCCTGCCGTTCCACTACGGCTACTGGGACACCGAAGCAGGGTGGCGACCGGGGGAGCACGGCCGAGCAGCGAACGAGCTGACCCTCACCGACTGGGACCCCGCCTCCAAGCAGCCCATCTTCAAGACAGCCGCCTGCTCCGTGCGCAAGGTCTCCGACGGGGACGGGACGCCATCGCCGGCACCGCACGCGACGGCGCCACCGGTGCCGGCCGGATCGACGACGGGAGCAGACCGATGAAGATCGGGACGGTGCTTCGCGACCTGCATCACGACGAGCACGAGCTGGCCCGCACACTGCTGCGTGTGGCCGAGGACCATCGTGCCGACCACGAGGTCTACCATCTGTGCCGAGACCTCGCGGAGTGGTCGACGCGCCACGTCCGCGAGATCGCCGCCATGGCCCCGGCCTTCGGCGAGCAGCTGGACCCGGCCCCCGACGGGTCGCCCACACTCGTGGATGCGGCCCGACGGGCGATCTCGAAGCGCACGGGCCGGTCTCCGGACATGGAGCTCGTCATGGTGCGCGACCTGCGGGACGTCTACCTTCGAGCCTCGAGCGTGCTCACGGACTGGGAGATGATCGGACAGGCCGCTCAGGCGATCGTCCACGAGGAGCTTCTCGAGCTGGCGACCCGGTGTCAGTCGGAGACCAAGCGCCAGGCCACGTGGGCCAACGCGAAGATCAAGGAGTCCTCGACCCAGGCGCTGGTCGTATGAGCGCGCAGGCCGGTCCGACCCACGCCCTTGAGACCCGGGTGGTGGTGCGCCCGCTCGGCAACCCGCTCCCCCTGGGTTTCCTCGCGCTCATGGTCGCGACCCTCGGCGTGGCCATGCTCCAGCTCGGGGTGCTGGCGGCGAGCCAGGGCCAGGTCGTCGCCCTGGGGATCCTCGGCCTCACGGTGCCGCTCCAGCTCATCGCCTGCGTGCTCGGGTTCCTGGCCCGCGACCCCGTGGCGGGTACCGGGATGGGCGTGCTTGCCGGCACGTGGGCCGCCGTCGGTTTTGCGCTGCTGGTGTCACCGCCCGGCGCCACGTCGCCGGCGTTGGGCGTGCTGCTGCTGTGCTCGGGTGTCGCGATGGCCGTGCCCACGGCTGCCGCGACCACCAAGCTCGCGGGGATGGCGGTCATGGGCCTCAGCGCCGTCCGCTTCGCCGTCACGGGGGTCGGACAGCTGACGGGCTCCTCCGGCTGGCTCACCCTTGCCGGCTGGGTCGGGCTGGCGCTCGGTGTCGTCGCGGCGTATGCCGCCCTCGCCTTCGAGCTGGAGGACGTGCGACACGCCACGGTGCTCCCGACGGGACGAAGGGGTGCGGGCGCGGACACGATGACGGCCGCGACACGTGACGAGCTTGCCTCCGTCGGGCACGAGGCAGGCGTTCGCAAGCAGCTCTGAGCAGCTGCTACCGCCCAGGGCTGGGCACCACCCCCACCATCCGGCCAAGAGACAGGCGCCGGGGCCGGGCGTCGCGGGCGCCGGCGGAGCGACTAGTCCGGCGAGTCGGTCACGCCGAGCGAGTCGATCGAGTTGATCGAGTCCATCGAGTCCATCGAGTCGGTGGAGTCGGTGGTGGGCTCGGCGGTGTCCGTGGAGTCGGGGAGAACCGTCGACGTGCCGACCTTCTCGCCGATGGCGAGATGACCCCCGAGGTAGGCCGACAGCCCCGAGACCGCGAGACCGGCCAGTCCCAGCGCCACGCCGGTCCGGTGCCGCTGCGGTCGCACGGCCCAGGAACCGGCGAAGAAGCCCAGGGATGCCACGTTGAGCACGGCGTGCGTGGCCGCCACGCGTCGCGGGCGCTGCGACAACGATGCGTACTCGGCGAGCCCGGTGAGCGCCGCGGCAGGCGCCGACGCGATGCCCGCGCCCACGAGACGCCGGGCCGCGACCTCCGTCCCCGGTCCGCCGACGAGGTCGAGCAGGGCGGCTGAGCTGAAGAAACCGAGAGGCAGGTCCGTGAGGAACGGATGCGCTGCATGCCCCATCAGCTCCCCGGTCACAAGGCGACGCCAGAGCCCTCGTCCCCGTGCCGCATCGGCGACCGGGCGGAGCAGGTCGGCCGCTCCGTCGAGCGCCTCCCGGTCCTCGAGGAGGCGTCCGACGAGGCCCGCTGCGGAGGTGGGCTGGGGCGTGCTGCTGTTCGGTTCCATGGCTCACAGGTACCCCGTCGCGGCGGCCTTCACGCCGAGCGCCCGGTGCAGCTCAGGAGACGACGGCGTCGATGGCCTTCTTGAGCGCGCTCGGCTGCTCGGGCCGGCGCGGAGCCCGCTTCCGTGCTTCGAGCAGCTCCTCGCCGAGCTCCTGCAGCTGCTTGCGGCCCAGGCCCTCGCGGACCTTGGGGAACCAGTCCTGCTCCTCCTCGGCCATGTGGTGCTCGACGTTCTCGATGAGCACCGTGGTCTTGGCGTCGAAGCGCTCGTCGGTGGCGTCCATGGCCGCGAGCTCGACGCAGAGCAGATCGGCGACGTGGTGCTCCTCGTAGGACTCGAGGACGTCGTCCTCGAGGTCGGGCAGCAGCTCGCGGACGCGCGGGTACATCACCTCGTTCTCGATGTAGGTGTGCACCGTGAGGAGCTCGAGGATGGTGTCGACGATGCCCTGCTTCTGGACCGGCGTCTGGTCGGCCTTGCGGAAGGCGCGGAACTGCTGGCGCACCTGCTGGTGGTCTTCTCTGAGCAGGACGATCGCATCGGTGGACATGGCGCTCCTTCGGTCCGGTGGTGGCCGCTCCTCCGACATGGACGAGCTCGCGCTTCGCTCGTACCCAGCACGGCGGCTCGCGCACCCGGCCGCGGACACGCGATGCCGGGGCCGTTGCTGCCAGGACCGTTTCGCCGCTGGTGCGCCGGGTACCTGTCGACCGTCCGGACCGCGAGGTCTCGCCATACGCAAGGATGACCGGATGGGGTGGAGTTCTGTCAGCGCCGCGGTCTCGAGAAGCATCGAGGAGCTCGTGCTGGTACGTCATGGAGAGAGTGTCGGCAACGTCGCGGACGCGCGGGCCCGCAGCCGCGGCGCCGAGAGGCTGGACCTGAAGACGCGGGACCCGGACACCCCGTTGTCCGAGCGCGGTCAGCATCAGGCGCGGGTGCTGTCAGAGCACGTGACGCGTGAGCAGCTGCGCCGTCCCGATCTCGTGCTGACGTCCCCCTATGTGCGGGCCGCGACGACGGCGCAGATCGTCGCGGCAGCGATGGGCATCGAGCCGGTGCTGGACGAGCGCCTCCGAGAGCGGGACCTCGGCGTCTTCGACGGACTCACCGGTGCGGGCATCAAGCACCTTCACCCGGAAGAGGCGGAGCGCCGCGGGCACCTGGGCAAGTTCTACTACCGACCGCCGGGTGGCGAGAGCTGGACCGACGTCGCCCAACGGGTGCGCCAGCTCCTGCTCGACGTGGCGCACGTCTCTGACGGGTCCTGCGTCTGGGTCTTCACGCACCAGGCGGTGATCATGAGCTTCCGGCTCGCGCTCGAGGGCCTCGACGAGACGACGCTGCTCAGCGTGGACCGTGGCGAGCCCTTGGGGAACTGCTCGCTGACCCGCTACCGCACTGGTCCTGACGGCACACTCGAGCTGACCGCGTTCGCCGACACCCGACACCTCGAGGCGTCCGAGGTGCAGGAGACCCATGAGGCACCGGCTGAGTCGACCCTCGGCGCGGGTGCCGGACGCCACCTGGTCGCCGAGGACCGCGACGGAGGGAGGACCTGACATGTCGAGTGAGACCCCGGAAACGATCACCCCGGAGTTGCTGCGCTCCTGGGGCCTGCCCTCGTCTGGAGGAGACAAGTCCGAGCGGGGAACGGTCCTGGTCGCAGGAGGTGCCCGTCAGACACCCGGCTCGGTCCTGCTCGCCGCCGAGACCGCCCTGCGGGTGGGTGCCGGCAAGGTGCAGATAGCGACGGCCGCGGACACGGCTGCGTCACTGGCCGTGGCGCTGCCCGAAGCGTTCGTCGACCCCCTCCCGGTCCTGCAGGACGGGGAGCTCGCCGTGGCCGGGGCGGACCGGATCGTCGAGCTGGCCGATGCGGCTGACGTCGTGCTGCTGGGTCCGGGACTAGGGGACCCGGATGCGGCGAACCTGCTGCTGGCGCAAGTCGTTCCACGGCTGAGTGGGGCGCTGGTCCTCGATGCGCTGGGGACGGCATACCTCACCGGGCATCTCGACGGCGTTCGTCACCTGGCCGGCCGGGTCGTCCTGACGCCCAACGTCGTCGAGGCCGCTGCAATGCTCGAGCGGGAGGTGGAGGAGGTCGGCGAGGACGAGCTGGGTGCCGCGCGCGAGCTCGCGGACGGGTCCGGAGCGGTCGTCCTGACCGGAGCGGAGGTCTCCTACGTCGTGGCCCCGGCTCGAGGGTCCTGGTCCCTGCTCAGTGCGTCGGCGGGTTTGGCCACCGCCGGCTCGGGCGACGTCAAGGCCGGTGCGGTCGCCGGCCTCGTCGCTCGGGGTGCATCACCGGAGAAGGCGGCCGCGCTGGCGGCGTGGGCGCACGCTCGTGCCGGCGAGCGCCTCGGTCGGGACGGTCCGGGGTTCCTGGCACGCGATGTCGTGCGCGAGCTCCCGCGGGCCCTGGCCCTGCTGGATGACGGGGCGGACGGCTCCTCCTGATCCGCTCGGCGGCCCTGTCAGCCAGTGCGGGCAGCTGCTGCTACCGGTCGTCGCGTTCACCGATCACCATGTGCGCCAGTGCGAGCACGGGTATGCCGGCCTGTGCCGCGGCCTCGTAGAGCTTGGTCTCCGCCACCTCCGCAGGCACGCCGCAGTCCTGCGCGAGCACGCTCACGGCGACACGAAGGGTGTCCAGGTCGTCGAGTCGCCCGGGTGCCTTGGTCGCCTCGAGCCGCGTGGCGAAGCTGAGGTCGGCGTTGGTGACCGCCCCGAGAGCCCAGCCGCCGACGATCGCGGCCACCTCTTCGTGCCTGCCCTCGAAGGTCCGCGCAGTCCCACCGTAGAGGTTGACGCCTCCGATGACCCTGTCGGCGGCGAGCACGGGGAGCGACAGGGTGCTCCGGATACCGGCGGCCGCGCCGGTCTGGGCGAACAGCTGCCAGCGTCCCTCGTCGAGCAGGTCTCCGTGGTCGACGCTGACGATCTCACCGCTGCGGGCTGCTTGCTGGCAGGGACCGTCATCGACGTACTGGGCCGCGTCGAGACGCGCAGCCTCGAGCCTGGTGGACACGTAGGTCAAGGTGAGTCCTTGGCGAAGGACACCCACGCTGAAGGCCACGATGTCCGGGACCCTCGCCGAGAGTCGGTCGTTGACGCGAGCCAGCTGATCGCCGATCTCCAGGTCACCGTGCATGGCCATGCGGGTCAGGACGTCGCGAGTCTCCGATATGGGTTCCACACGCTGGCACGTACCCGCCACCCCGGTGCAGCCGTCGGTCCGGCATGGTGCGCGCTGCCGGGCGCGACAGGTGGGTACGAGGACGACATGACGGATGGCCTGGCGCTGGCCGGGGGATGGCTCCTCTACGCGCTGGGCCTCGGCTACGTGTCGTGGCGCTTGTTGCGGGCGCCGCGATCACGGCGATGAGCCGCCGCCGTGCGGAGCGGTCGGGGAATGCCGTCCGTGCGCTCCTGCGCGGTGTGGCCGTCGCGACACTCGCAGGAACGCTGTCCGCGTGTGTTGCTCCGGCCCTCGACTCGGGAGCGTACGAGCGAAACGCCATCCAAGCCTTGGACTCGGGCGTCAGTGACACGCGTACCGGTGCCATGGCTCTGCAGAACCTCTTGGCCCGACGCATCCCTCGGCCGTACGGAGACACCGTCGTCACCGACAGCGAGAAGTCCCTCGGCCCCGTGGAGGACAGCTTCGGCGCGGTAGACCCGCCGTCGCCGGCGGACGAACGTCTGCGTGACGTCGTGGTGGCTCTGCTGTCCGACGCGGGGGACGCACTCGCCGAGGCGAGGATCGCCGTACGCCACGACGACCGGGCGGACATGGCGACGAGCATGAACACCCTACGGGTTCTCGCCAACCGCATGGAGCTGCTCTCGGAGCGTCTCTCATGAAGAAGGTCTTCAGCATCGCGCTCGGGATCCTCACTGCCATAGGGGGCTTCGTCGACATCGGCGACCTCGTGACGAATGGACTCGTCGGTGCTCGCTTCGGCCTGTCGCTCGTGTGGGTCGTGGTCGTGGGCATCGTCGGTATCTGTGTCTTCGCGGAGATGAGTGGGCGAGTGGCGGCGGTCAGCGGCCGGGCCACGTTCGATCTCGTGCGGGAACGACTCGGGCCCAGAGTGGGACTGCTCAACCTCGTCGCCTCCATGGCAGTCACGCTGCTCACCTTCACGGCGGAGATCGGCGGCGTGGCCCTGGCGCTCCAGCTCGCCACGAGCGTGAACCCGTACCTGTGGATCCCGATCGTGGGAGCGGCGGTGTGGATCGTTTTGTGGCGGGTGAAGTTCTCCGTCCTCGAGAACGCGTTCGGCCTGGTTGGGCTCGCCCTCATCGTCTTCGCCGTGGCGCTGTGGCAGCTTGGCCCCGACTGGGCTGATCTCTGGCGTCAGGTGTCTCGCCCGTTCGTGCCGCACGACGAGAGCCACACCACGTACTTCTACTACGCCGTGGCGCTCTTCGGAGCGGCCATGACCCCGTACGAGGTCTTCTTCTTCTCGTCCGGAGGAGTCGAGGAGCGGTGGACCGACAAGGACCTGGGCACCATGCGCGCCAACGTGTTCATCGGCTTCCCGCTGGGCGGCGTGCTGTCGGTGGCCATCGCGGGGGTCGCCGCGGTCGTCTACCTGCCCGAGGGCGTCGACGTGGATAGCCTCGGCCAGATCGGCATGCCCGTCGGGCAGGCCCTGGGGGTCATCGGGATCGCCCTCGTCCTCCTCGGGTTCTTCGCCGCGACGTTCGGTGCGGCCTGCGAGACCGGCCTCTCGGTCGGCTACAGCATCGCGCAGTACCTCGGCTGGCAGTGGGGGAAGTACGTCACCCCGCTGAAGGCAGCCCGGTTCCACTCGGTCGTGCTGCTCTCGAGCGTCGTCGCCGTGGGGGTCCTGCTCACCACCGTGGATCCGATCATGCTCACCGAGTACTCGGTGGTCTTCAGCGCCGTCGCCCTCCCTCTCACCTACTTCCCGATCCTCGTCGTGGCCAACGACCGCACCTACATGGGTCGGAATGTCAACGGGAGGCTCGCCAACGCACTCGGCACGGCATACCTCGTGGTGGTGATGGTCGCTGCGCTCGCGGCCATCCCGCTCATGATCGTCACGAGGGCCGGTCAGTGACGGGGCCGCGTGGGTCGAGCGAGCACGACGTGGTGCTCCGGCTGCTGGACCACCAGATCGTCGGGCCGAGCGGGATGCTGCTGGGCAATGTCGACGACCTGGAGCTGGTCGGTGACGAAGGTGGATGGTTCGTGACCGGCCTCATGGTCGGTCCCGCGGCGCTGAGCCAGCGACTTCCAGGCCTTCTCGGGCATTGGGTGTATGCCGTCTGGCACAGGCTGCACCCCGCCGAAGACCCGGCGCCGGTCGTCATCCCCATCGACCACGTCACGGCGATCGGGTCAGCGGTCCACGTCGACCTCGCTGCTGCGCAGGCTCTGTCGAACACCTTCGGGGTGGAGATCTGGTTGCGGCGGCACGTCATCTCCCGGTTGCCCGGTGCGATCGGGGACGCCGATGACCCCCGCTCTGAGACCGCCGACCGCGCGCGGCGTGTCGGCTCGCGGCCGGAGAGTCTGCCCCTGCCCGCCCGCGCGCCTCTCGATGGTGCGCGAGGGGTCAGCACCGTGGTCGGCAGAACCGTGGTGGCGCCGGATGGGACGAGGGCCGGACGGGTCAGCGAGGTGCGGTGCCTGGGCGCCCGCAGCAACGGTCGACAAGAGCGCCTCCGTGCACGCTGGATCCTCTACACGCCGCATCTGACCGGTGCGAAGCTCGGCTACTCCGTGGATCGGGAGCAGGGTCCCGCGCTCGTGCGCCGCATCGTGCGCACGTGGCAGCGGCACGACCGCATTGTCGATGCCGAGCTCGTCGAGGGCCTGAACGAGCTCGAGGGCGACCTCACCGTGCGACCCGAGGCCCGGCCCCGGCACCCCCACGACTCGTGAGTCAGGGGTCAGTCGCGGACGACCCGATCCGAGTCCTTCGGGGCCGGTTGTCGGTGGAGCGCCAGCGGATGCGGAACGTCAGGCGGCGTGCGAGCAGCGCGAGCAGGTGCAGTCCTCGCAGTCGCACGAGGCGCACGTGCACCCGTCCGGACAGTTGGCGCAGTCGCACGGCTCGCTGGGATCGGTCTCGATGGGAACCGGGGGGATCTGACCGGTCATGGGCTGCCCTTTCGCAGGATCGGAGCCGGACGTGCGTGTCCGGTGACATCGTGTCCGTACCCGCACTTGCGCGGTCCACGCCCGTCGAGACGCGCTCGACCGGGTCCTCGTCCTCGTCGCCGCTCGTTCCCGGGACACCGCCCCGGGCGGTGTGGGTCGAGAGCCGCGCTCCGACCTGGTCCCGTGGATGGTCCGGGGGCGTCGTCGCCGACGCGGTGCCCTGCGGTGGTGTCGCCGCGGACGAGGCTGGGTACGACGGTGACACCGAAGTGCTCGATGTCGCGCCGGGTCGTGGACTACCGTGCCGTCTCGACCCATGGCACGAGCGATCACCGCCAGGAGGGAACATGTGCCCGACCGAACCGTCTCCGACTCCAGCGAGCGGCGCCGAGCAGGCCGAGGTGTCGAACGAGCGGGCCGGCGCCCCGGTGGCCGTCGTCCTCGGCGCCTCACGCGGCCTGGGGTTCCTCGTTGCCCGGGAGCTGCTGACGCGTGGACACCACGTGGTCGTCGCCGCACGTGACGTCGACGAGGTCGATGCCGCGGCGCAGGCGCTCCGGGAGTGGGGACCGGTGACGGCTGAGCGCTGCGACGTGCGGGACCGGCACGAGGTGGGGGAGCTGGTCGGCCGGGTCGAGCACGGTGTCGGTCCGATCGAGGTGCTCGTCACCGTCGCAGGAGTCATCCAGTCCGTCCCGGCCGAGTCCCTGGTCCTCCAGGAGTTCGAGGACGCCATGGACACCATGGCGTGGGGACCGATCCATGCCGCCATGACGGTCCTGCCGCACATGCGTCGGCGCGGTCGCGGCCGGATCGGGACGGTGACCTCCATCGGGGGGATGGTGTCTCCGCCACACCTGCTGCCCTATGCCACGGCCAAGTTCGCGGCCGTGGGCTTCTCCGACGGGCTCGCCGCCGCGCTCAGTGGAACCGGCATCACGGCGACGACCATCGTCCCGGGGCTGATGCGGACCGGTGGGCACGTCCATGCACGTTTCGGGGGAGACCCGGCCGCCGAGTACGCGTGGTTCGCCACGGTCGCATCGCTGCCCGTGGTGTCCGTGGACGCAGACCGTGCCGCGCGACGCATCGTCGACGCGGTGCTCGCGGGACGGCCGATGATCGTGCTCACACCCCTGGCCTGGCTCGGGATCCGGGTCCGCGGGCTCGCACCGGCGACGACGACCCGGATGATGGGGTTGATGGGGCGGCTCCTGCCCGACGCGCCCGCTCGCGCCGGGGCCCGCACGGTGGACGGTGCCCAGGCCAGGCGCCGACTCGGGTCGCCGATCGTCGACCGGCTGACGACACTCGGAGACCGCGCCGCCCGACGCAACCGGGGCTGACGCAAGCAGAGGGCGACGCCGGATCGCCGTCATGGTGAAGGGTGCGCGTCGTGCGCCTCCGGCGGTCGGTCCTGTCGAGGGTCATCGAGCCTCGGGAAGCACCCCCGTGTCGACCAGGTCCTGGGCGACCTCGTAGAGCTTGCGGTTGCGGTGCTGGCTGACAACGCGCAACCGTTCGAAGGCGTCGTCGGGCCGGATCCGGTGCCGCTCGACGAGGATCCCCATCGCGGTTCCGATGGTGCGGCTGTGCTGGAGGGCGAGCTCCAGGTGTTCGGCCCGGTCGTCGGCGCGGGCGGCCTCGATGGCGATGGCCGCATGCTGCGCGATGAGGACCGCGCGCTCGACCGCGTCCGCCTCGAAGGCCCCCGGCGTCGCGCTGTAGAGCGTCATGACGCCCAGAGCCCTCTGGTGCCCGCGCAACGGCACCGACAGCACGGCTCGGATGGGGGTGCCGGCGACGACCTCCTGCGCGTACTCGGGGAAGCGGCACTCGTACCGAAGGTCGTTGCAGCACACCGGGTCGGCGCTGCTCAGGGCAGCGAGGCGGGGACTCGTGCCGGCGCGGCCGGCGATGTCGGCCACCGTCGCCATCAGGGTGTCGTCGATGGAGTCCGTCACGCGGGCGCGACGCGTCGTGACGTGGTCCGCGACCACGACGGCGGCCCAGTCACAGGGGACGAGCTCCCGCGACTGTGCGGCGATCCGTCTGAGAGTGGGGACGAGACCCGGGGTCTCGGCCAGGGTGCGTGCGAGGGTGGTCACGTCGAACGCTGCCCACACGGCTTCAGCAGCGCCCGCGGAGGTGTCCGGGCGATACGTGGTCATGACGACATGATGGCACCGGGACGACGTCGAGAGGAGTTGGCGCAGACGGCTTTTCAGACGCCCTCGCGACCCGCTGCGGGGGCTGGCGGGGCGGTTGTGCTGGGGCGCGGGGGCCGTCAGAGGAGGGGCTCCTCACCGTCGCGCACGACGAGGAGCCATCGGTACCCGTACGGCTCGACCTCGAGCACAAGGCGCCCCGACGGGTCCACGGCCACGTCCGGTCGTTCACCGAGCACGTCGACGAGCCGCGCGCCCTCGGGCAGGTCGGCCACGGTGAGGGGCACGATCGCCCCTTCCTCCCCGAGGTTGTGCACGGCGAGCATGGCCCAGTCCTCGCACCGGCTCACGTGCGCGAGGACCGCGGGGACGGAGTGGTCGAGCACCTCCAGGGTCGCCCAACCGCTCTGGGGCAGCTGGCGATAGCGCCGGGCCAGCCGGCGGATGAACCACCAGAGCGACGCCGTGTCCCTCCGCTGGTCTGCGACGTTGATGTGCTCCGGACCCCAGAGCCCGTCGGGCATCGGACGCGTCAGCCGCCGGGACGTCCCGGACGAGAACCCGCCCCCGCGTGCGGGGGTCCACTGCATGGGGGTGCGCACGGCGAGGCGGCCGGGCACCTCGAGGTTCTCGCCCATGCCGATCTCCTCGCCGTAGAAGAGGACCGGCGTTCCCGGCAGGGAGAACATGAGGGAGTACGCCAGACGGATCCTTCGCTCGTCACCGCTGACCATCGGTGGCAGGCGGCGTCTCAGCCCCCGGTCGTAGAGCTGCATGTCCGGGTCGGGTCCGAAGGCGTCGAAGACCTCCTGCCGCTCCTTCGTGGTCAGCTTGTCGAGGGTGAGCTCGTCGTGGTTGCGCACGAAGCTGGCCCACTGGCTCGTCACGTCGAGCCGTGGCCGCTCCCGCAGGGCCTCGGTGAGCGGGCCGGCGTCCCCGCGGGCGAGGGACAGGTAGAAGCGCTGCATCCCGATGAAGTCGAACTGCATGTTCAGGCCGTCGCCGTCGTCGCCACCGAAGAACCGACGCTGCTCGGGGTAGGGCAGGTTCACCTCCCCGAGGAGCACGGCGTCACCCACCCGCCGCGTCACGAAGGCGCGGACGTCGCCGAGGTAGCGGTCCGGGTTGAAGGCCTCGGCGTCGTCGACGCCGGGCACGCCGTCGCGGGCGAAGAGGAACGGCACCGCATCGACCCTGAAGCCCGAGACGCCCAACGTGAGCCAGAAGCCGAGAGTGCGGGAGATCTCCTCCTGGACAAGGGGGTTCGCGACGTTCAGGTCTGGCTGGTGCTTGTAGAAGTGGTGGAGGTAGTAGTCGCCGGTCTTCTCGTCGCGCTCCCAGATGCTGTCCTCCTGGTCCGGGAAGACGACGTCCTTCGCGCTCGACCGCGGCTTGGTGCGGCTCCAGACGTAGTAGTCGCGATACGGGTCCTCACGACTCCGACGCGCGGACCGGAACCAGGGGTGCTGGTCCGAGGTGTGGTTCATGACGAAGTCAATGATGACGCGGATACCGTGCGCGCGTGCCGTGCGCACGAGCTCGACGAAGTCGCCGAGGGTGCCGAGCCGCGGGTCGACCCCGAAGAAGTCGGTGATGTCGTAGCCGTCGTCCTTGCGAGCCGTCGGGTAGAAGGGCATGAGCCAGAGGCAGGTCACGCCGAGGTCGGCCAGGTACTCGATGCGGTCGGTCATTCCACGGAGGTCACCGACACCGTCCCCGTCGGAGTCCTGGAACGTCTCGACGTCCGCGCAGTAGACGACGGCGTTCTTCCACCAGATGTCGCCGGTGTCGCTCATCCTCATCGGACGACCTCACCGTCGGTCTGTCCCGAGCGCGTCTGGGGCGCAGGGCTGCCGGGTGACAGCTGGGGGACCACGGAGGCACCGAACGCGTCGATGAAGGCGGCTTGGCGCTTCCCCACGAAGTGGAGGTAGAGCTCGTCGAAGCCCAGGTCGACGTAGTCCTGCAGCCACTGGGTGTGGCGGCCGAGGTCCGCAGAGACGAGCACGGTTCGCCGGACCTGGGCGGGTGAGACGGTCTCCCCGATGAGGTCGAAGGCCTCGACGGTCTCGGTGTCCCATGCCACCGGCGGGCCGAGCACGTTGCTGCGCCACTGGTCGTGGGCGATGTGGAGGGCCTCCTCCTCCGTGGGCGCCCAGCTGAGGTGGACCTGGAGACGGGCGGGGCCGCGACCACCGGCGCCACGGTAGGCGGCGAGCACGCGACGGAGGACCTCGGGTGGCTGGTTGACCGTGATGAGCCCATCGGCCCACGCCGCGTGCTTCGCGGCGGTCTCCGGCGTCACTGCCGGCCCGACGAGGTCGGGCACGGGCTCCGCCAGCGTCCACAGTCGGGCTCGGTTCACCGTGACGAGGCCCTCGTGGCTGACCTCCTCGCCGGCGAGCAGGCGGCGGATGACGTCGACGCACTCGACGAGCCGCGCGTCGCGGACCTCCTTGCGGGGCCAGATCTGGCCGGTCACCCGCTCGTTGGACGCCTCTCCGGAGCCCAGCGCTGCCCAGAACCGTCCGGGGAACATCTGTCCAAGCGTCGAGATGGACTGGGCCGTGATCGCCGGGTGGTAGCGCTGGCCCGGTGCGGTGACGACACCGAAGGGCAGCGAGGTGGTCGCGAGAGCCGCGCCCAGCCAGCTCCACGCATACCCCGACTCGCCCTGGCGCCTGCTCCACGGTGACAGGTGGTCGGAGGACATGGCGGCGGTGAACCCGGCGGCCTCGGCCGCTCGGACGTCGCGCAGGAGCTGGGCAGGGTCGATCTGCTCGTGCGAGCAGTGGAATCCGATGACCGTCATGCCTGCTCACGCAACCGCACAGGAGGGTGTGCCGTCAACGCGCGGTCAGGGGGCGGATCCGAGGGAGCCGTCCTCCCCGCCGATCGGGTATGGGCCGTGGTTGACGTCACCTCGGGTCGTTCGCCCATGATCCGGGCGCCCCCGCAGCACCGACCGTCACATTCCGGTCTGTGCCTCCAGGCGCCCCGAGCCGACGGCGTCGACCAGAGCCTGGTAGTCGCGCTCGTTCTGGTCGGCGTAGGCAGCGGAGAAGTCGGCGATGGCCCGGTCGAACGCGTCGCTCGTGCCCAGGTAGGACGCGATCGCGATGCGGTCACCGGAGCGAGCGTGGGCGCGGGCCAAGGTCGCTCCGCAGACCCGGGCGTACGCCGTCATCACGCTCACGGGCATGTGGTCGACGTCGGCCGAACCCTTCCAGTCGCGCAGCTGACGGATGTAGAAGTCACGCGCCTGCCCGTCGAAACCCGTGACGCGCTGCCAGCCGAGGAAGATGTCGCTCGCCGCCTGCATCAGACGCTGGCCGGCGACGACGCGCTGGCCGTGGTTGGCGTACGTGCTCCTGCCGACGAAGCGCTCCAGGACCGACTCCTGGGCCTCCTTGGCCTGGAGGAACAGCGGGTCCTGCCCGTCCCTGCCGAGCAGGAGGATGATCCAGGCACGTGTGCCGACACTGCCGACGCCGACGACCTTCCGGGCGGCATGGACGTAGTCAAACGACTCCAGCAGCTCTCGCCGGTCGGTCTCCAGAGTCTGGCGATAGGACCTGATGAGGCCATGCAGCTCGCCCGCGAGGTCCTCGCGAGCCGCGCCGGCCGCGGCGAGGTCCTCGATCGGCACGACCAGCGGTGGGTCCGCGACGATGCGGCGCTGCCCGTCGACCTCGTGGGTCAGCTTGGAGAACGCCTGCATGCTGTCACGGGTGCGTGCCTTCGCCACGTTCGCCTCGGCCTTGGCCTGCTGCTTCTTCGTGATGGTGCTCTTGAGGGCCTCGAACACCTGCTCGACCTCGATGTGCGCGTACCAGACGTCGAGGTTGCGCGCAGCAGCGAAGAGCTGCATCCGCGTGCGGTACTCGGCCACGCCCGCCGTGACGACCGCCCGCCGGTCCGCGGCCGCGAAGCCCCGGTCGCGGCCGGCGATCTCGAAGCTCGCCGCGAGCCGCTTGACGTCCCACTCCCAGGGACCCGGAAGGGTCTCGTCGAAGTCGTTCATGTCGAACATCAGTCGGCGCTCCGGGGAGGCGAACACCCCGAAGTTCGACAGGTGGGCGTCACCGCAGATCTGGGAGGTGAGTCCGGATCGCGGGGTCGCCGAGAGGTCGTTGGCCATGATGAGGGCGGCGCCCCGGTAGAACGTGAAGGGCGAGACCAGCATCCTGCCGTAGCGCAGGGGAACCAGCTCGGCGACCCTGCTCGTCGCCTGCTCCTGCAGGAGGGAGACCGGGTCGGGTCGATCCGTGGCCGGCTGCCACCGGCCGTGGCTGCTTCTCGGGGTCTCGTTGCGGGCCGCCCGACCTCGGGCCGCACGCTCCTCCGCGGTGAGGTGGGCCACCTGTCGTGCAGGCCCGTCCTCACGCGTCCTGCCGGTCGTTGCTGTCTGCGCCTCGGTGCTCACGGTGCTCACGGTGTCTCCTCACGGGCATGACGCGTCGAGAAGGAGCGCGTCGCAGGCTCCCACCGACCGTGTCATCACGCGTTGCGGCGCGCATCACCTTCGCAGGACGATGTCCTTGCCCGCCCGGGACGCCGCGTGGTCGCCCGTCGGCGTCGCTGCGCCCTCGTCAACGAGCGGCGGTGGCCGTCGTCGGCAGGGTGAGGGACCCCGCTGCAGCGGCTGCAGCTGCCGCGGAGTCGTGGATCGTGCCCTGGGCGGCCTGGTGGCGGCCCGTGAGGACGCCCATGAGGACGCCGGCGAGGCTGACGGCGGCCATCACCCATGACGCGGTCGCCAGACCCGCGGCCAGCGCCTCTGCGGGGGGTAGTCCCTCGGCGGTCCGGTCGGCGATGACGCTTCCGTAGATGGTCGCGGCCAGGGCCGTGGCGACGGCGGCGCCCACGTAACGCGCCATGTTCGAGACACCCGACGCGGACCCGACCTGCTTCTCCGGCACGCAGGCGGTGGACGCCGACGAGGCCGGTCCGTTCGACAGGCCCATGCCCACCGCGACGGCGATGAGCGGTAGGAGGAAGGCGCGGTAGGCCCAGTCGGCGTCTGCGAACCCCAGGGCCGCGAATCCGACCGCTGTCAGCAGGAAGCCGATCGTGATCACCTGGCGTCCGCCGAGCCGCGCGGTGAGGCGTGGCACGGCAGCCGCGATGAGGACGAGTCCGACCGTCGCAGGCAGGGTCGCCACACCGGCCTCCAGGGTGCTGAAGCCGAGTCCGTCCGGGTTCTGGAAGTAGAGGCTGAGGAGGTACATCAGCGCGTTGATGGTGCCCGCACCGATGAGGATCGCGATCGTGGACCCGACGAGGATGCGGTTGCGCAGGAGCCCGAGGTCGAGCATCGGGACGGCGACGCGGCGCTCGACCGCCACGAAGGCGAAACCGGCGGCGACACCGATGGCGACGCAGCCGATGGTCCCGGCCGACGCCCAGCCCCAGTCGCCGCCCTTGCTCAGGGCCAGGATGATCGGTGCCAGGGTCAACGCGATGAGCAGCGATCCGGCGTAGTCGATCGACCGCGACCGCGTGGGGTCTCTCGACTCGGAGACCTGCCGGGCGGTGATGAGGATGCACGCGACGGCGATCACGGCGTCGACCCAGAACAGGCCCTGCCAGCCCATCACCGAGACGAGCACACCACCCAGCAGGGGGCCGGCCGCGGCACCGACCGCGGCGGCAGCACCCCAGAGCGACACGGCACGGAGCTGCGCCTGGCCGTCGTTGGCGACGGACAGGAGGCTGAGCCCGCAGGCCAGGATGGTGGCCCCGGCCGCCCCCTGGATGACGCGGCCGCCGATGACGGCGCCGCCGGAGGAGGAGAGCGCGATGAAGATGCAGGAGACGACGAAGAGCAGCAGGCCGAGCTGGAACACCCTCTTGCGACCGAAGACGTCGCCGAGCGAGCCGGACGTCACGATGACGGCGGCACCGACGAGGGAGTAGCCCGTGACGGCCCACTGCAGGGTCGTGACGTCCGTGCCGGTGTCGGCGCTGATGGCGGGCAGCAGGATGCTGACTGCCGACGTGTTGGCGTTGACGACGAAGGTCGACAGGCACGTGGCGGCCAGGACACCGCCGGCTCGGGCCGCGGTCTGCGCCCCGGCTCGTCCCGAGCCTTCGGACGCGGGCGATGGACTCGTCCCCGACATGGTCGTGCTCCCTGTCGCCATGGCACGGGCTCCTGCCGCGCCCTCCTTGAATCTAGGTCGGCGAGCACCGCTGAGAGTCACTCGTGGAGGGTGACTCTCCGATGGGCCCCTGCTGTCCGCAACTGACCTGCCGTCCTCGCCGAGCCGGCCTGAGCACTCGGCCCGACGCCATTCCGGCCATGCTCGAGCGCCTCGCCACCCAGGTGGGCTGTGTGGCCGGGCGGACCCGGACGGTCATGGAGGCGCAGCTCGTTCTCCGTCTCGGCGGGCGACCCTGCTGTGCCCTCCCACGGAACGGCGCACCGCCAGCGGCTCCGCGGCTGGCTGGGTCTCGACGGCGGGGCGCGTGCGCTGCGCCCACTCGCCGTAGCGGCGGGCCCAGGGATCCGAGGTGAGGCCGTGCAGGACGACGCTGAGCAGGACGGTGATGGCGACCACGCTGATGACCGTCTGGACGCCCGGGTCCGCAGCACCCAGGGTCTCGTAGGTGATGAGGGCGAAGACGACCGACGCCAGTCCGCGTGGTCCGAACCAGCCGACGAAGAGCACCGTCGGCCGGCGCAGGTGAGTGCCCAGCAGGGACAGAGCGACCGGCAGCATCCTCAGCGCGGTCAGCGACAGCACGGCGTAGAGCAGGCTCTCCCACCGCACCAGCCAGCCGAGGTGGTGGGCCACCGTGATCCCGAAGAGCAGCCACACGGCGAACCCGAGAAGGGCTGACAGCCTGTCTGTCATCTCGAGACTGTCGTGCGTGGGTACGGCGTCCTCCTGTGCGGCTGCGAACGCCGTCCCTGCCAGGAAGGCCGCGACGAAGCCGTTGCCGCCGATCTCGACCGCGCCGTAGTAGCAGAACAGCGGCACCGAGAGCGCCGCGACGGGGATCAGGCCGGACTCCGCCCACCGGGCCCGCCGGGAGCGTTCGATCAGCCAGCCGAAGGCATACCCGCCGGCGACCCCGACGAGCGCCCCCAGCGCGAGCTCGCGGACAGCGTGGACCAGGGCGTCCTCAGGCGCACCGCCGGCGGAGGCGGCGACCGCGAAAAGCACCACGGGAGTGACCATTCCGTCGTTGAGGCCGCTCTCGACGTTGAGGATGCGGCGCACTCGGACGGGCACTGCCGGGTTGAGCACCGTGGCAGCGCCGAGGCCGGCGTCGGTGGGCGCCACCGACGCTGCCAGGAGCAACGCCAGCCAGATGCCTGCTTCGGGAAAGAACCCACGGGCCAGCAGGTAGCCGGCGCCGATGGTGAGGGGGAGCCCGATCAGGAGCAGCCGGCCGGTGAAGACCGAGTCGCTCCGCACCTCCCTCGGTTGCAGCTGCGCCGCGTCGTGAAAGAGCGTCAGGGCCAGCGTCACCTCGGCGATGGTGCGGCTCGTCGCCGTGTCTGCGCCGCCGGTCAGTGGCAGGCCGACCGCGAGGCCGGCCGCGACGAAGACGATGGGTCCGGTGAGGTGCGCCCGGCCGACCCTGGCCGACTGGCTCACGAAGACGATGACCAGCAGCGCGAAGACGGCGACGACCGCGGTCATGGGCCGGCCGACCGCGGCTGGCCGCGGTCGGCCCCGGGTCCTGGGGAGTCTTGACGTCCCGGCCCGGAAGCAGACGGGCGTGCACGCCCACCCTGTCGCGTGCCGCCGAGCGCGCTCATCGTGGCGTCGGGCCCCGGCGGGACCCGACGCCGGCGTCGTCAGCCAGACGCTGCGGCCGACAGGCCCGGACCACGACTCGCTCCTCGGCTCGGGACCATCGTCACGCCAGGGCCCGGGCCTTGATGTGCGCGAACTCCTCGGGAGTGATCGCGCCGGAGTCGAGCAGCGCCTTGGCCTGCGAGAGCTCGTCGACAGGAGACGTGCTCGGTGCGGCGACGCTACGGATGTATTCCTCCTGAGCAGCCATCCGTTCCGAGTTGTCCTTCATCGCCCGCTCTGCCATGCCACGACCGCGCACGATGACGTAGACGAGCGCTGCGATCAGTGGGAAGAAGATGAGGACGACGACCCAGACCACCTTCGCGAAACCGCCGAGTGACTTGTCGCGGAAGAGGTCACCGAAGATGTGGAACAGGATCATCAGGTACGCGACGAAGAAGAAGGACCAGACGAGCAGCCAGAAGAAGCTCCAGAAGTCCATGTGTGACCGCCCTTTCGGTGCCGCGAGCTGCTGCGGCGTTCAAGTGGATTCACCTGCTGACGAGCCCCACACTCATCCGCCACGTGCGCAGCGGCATCCCTCTCGGAGAGCGAGATCAGCCGTCAGCGACGTGCGCCGACGGGGTCGCGACCGTCCGGGTCCTCGATGAGCCTGGTCGAGGTGACCTCGAGGCCGAGCGCCGTCAGGGCCGCCAGTACACCGACGAGCTCCTGGCTGTCGTGGACGTGGACGTCGAGCGTGGTGCTCGTCCCGTCACTGTCGGACCAGACGGCATACGGCCAGACGTCGCGCTCGTCGACGTCGCCCGTCACGACAACGACTGCACGCATGCTCGTCCGCCTCTCCGATCGGAGGGTTTCACGTCTCTCTCGCAGCATGTCGTGGCCCGGGGTGGGGCGCGTCATGCTGGGAGGACGAGATGGACCCGGTCGATGCGCGGGGTGCCACGCGCGCCGGCGAGGCGCTAGTAGAGGTCGAGGTCGGCGGCGCGCCGGATGGCCGCGCGGCGGCTGCCGACGCCGAGCTTCTGGTAGATGTGCGCGATGTGCGTCTTCGCCGTGTGCAGCGAGATGAACTCGGCCTCGGCGATCTCGGCGTTGGTGAGGTTGGTGGCGAGGTACTGCAGGATCACCCGCTCGCGGTCCGTCAGGCGCTCACCCCATCCGGGCACGGGGTGCTGATGGGCCTGCGCGAGACGGGCGAGCACCTGCGTCAGGGCGGCCGGGTGGCTGGTCCCGTGGCGTAGGTGGGCCTTGAGCAGCTCGGACATCCCCTTGCCTCCCGTGAGGAAGGGACCGTAGAGCTGGTCCGGCTCGGCCGCCGCCAGAGCGAGCTCGAGGGTGGTGTGGGTGTCGGGCAGGCGCAACGCCGCGCGCGCCTCCGCCTCGATGCAGCGGGCGAAGGCGGTGATGTGCACGAACGTCCCGGTGGTCGGCACCCGGTCGAGCTCCAAGAGTGCGGCCGCGGGGTTTCCCGCCTGGAGCAGGACTTTGGCCCGGTGGACGTGGGCGAGCCGGTACTCCGGCTCGATCGCGGGGGCAGAGGCCAGCGCGACGGCTTCTCGGGTCCTGCCCTCCGCCATGAGCGCCAGGCCCTCCAGGCCGGCCACCATCGACGGCCACCAGGGCAGCACGGGACCTGAGGTGCTCAGGGTGACGATCTCCGCCAGGCTGGTTCGGGCCGCCTTGGTGTCGCCGAGCGCCAGGCATGTCTTGGCGTGGAAGTTCAGCGTGAGGCCGCGCAGCTCCCAGTCGAACGGGAGCACCATCGACAGGCTCCGCTCGAGCTGCGAACGCGCCTGCGTCAGGTTGCCCCGCCAGTAGTCGAGCCAGCCGAGGTAGGCGACGGCCGGAGCCAGCGTCACGAGACCGACCCAGCCGCGCTGGGCCGCCCGCTCGAGCACGTCGACGGCGAGGTCGTGGACCTCGGTCAGTCGGCCCTCGGCGATCGCGGGGATGCACGACTCCGCCAGCGCGGTGAGCTCGAGGGCGAGCAGACCGGTGTCGTGCGCGGTCGCAGCTGACGCCCGCAGCATCTCGAGGGGCAGCTCGAGATGGCTCTGGAGGCGCGCCTCGCCCATCCCCACTAACACCTGGACGGAGGCCTGCATCGCAGAGTCCGGCGCGGCCTTGCTCCGGAACAGCTGCTCCAGCAGGGCGGCGCCCGTCTCGACCGCGGCTCCCAGCCCTTGGTCGTAGCCGGTGAGGAAGAGCTCGACGATGGCCGTGCGATCCTCGAGGCCGGGGGGAGCAGGCTGCAGCATCAGGCCTGTGGCCGCCCGCGCCGCGGCGACCTCGGCGTGGGCTGCGTCGATCCTGCCGCGTCCCGCGAGGACCAGCGCCTTGGCGAGGTGGCCGTCGTTGGAGTAGGGGGACGTGTGGGGGAGGTGCTCAACCGCCTCGAGGACCGCGTCGACCCGGCCCTCGAGGAACAGCTGCATCCAGTGGTCCGCGAAGATCCGGGACGCCGCCTCGCCGTCGCCCGCTGCGACGGCGTGCCTGATCGCGGTCGGTGTGTCGACGGCGGTCCACCACTGCGCCGCCGCCGCGTGCAGGGCGGCGGCGCGCTCGGGGAGATCGGTCGACAGGCGGCGTCGGATGTGCGCGGCGAAGAGCGGGTGCCACTGAAACCAGGGTTCGTCGGTCGAGGTGTCCCCGCGGGAGAGGAAGAGACCGTCCGCGAGGCACTGTTCGAGCAGCATCTCGGCAGTCGTGGTGCCGCGGATGGTGTCGATGAGCGAGGGGCAGACCAGCTCGTCGAGGCAGCTGTCGAGGACGAAGTCCCGCAGCTCGTCGGACAGGGACGCCAGCACCTCGGTCGCGAGGTAGTCGGCCAGGGCCTTGTCCCGACGCAGCTCCATCGGCACGTTGCGGGGGCGGGCGCTCTGCCGAGCCGCCAGGATCGCCATGCGCACCCCCGCGGGCCAACCGCCGGTCGCCCGGTGGATGGTCTCCACCGTCTCCGCGTCGAGGTCGAGTCCGGCCGCCTTCACCGCCTCCGCGGACTCGTCGGCGCTGAAGGCGAGCTGGTCGTGGGCGAGGTAGGTGAGCCGGTCGTCGAGCCGCAGTCGCTGCAGTCGCAGGGGCGGTACCACCCGGGCGCCGATGATGATGCGCATGTTCGCGGGGGCCCACCGGAGCAGGTGGTTGACCACGGCGGCCGACGCCCTCGAACCGGTGAGGAGCTGGGCGTCGTCCAGGGCCAGGATGAGAGGCTCGGCGGTGTCGTAGAGCGCCTCGAGGAGCGAGTCGAGAAGGGTCAGTGGCTCGGCACGCAGTGACGAAGCGCGCAGCGGCTCGATCGCAGCGGTGAGCTCGTCGATGCCGGCGAGGCCGGCGGCCGCCAACAGGTCCGACACCAGACGCACCGGGTTCCGGTCGGAGTCGTCGACGGTCAGCCACAGTCCGGCGCCGTGGGCCTGCTGCCGCCGAACGGCTGCGGACAGCAGGGTCGACTTGCCGAACCCCGCCATTCCCGCGAGCACGGCCACGGGCCGCCGGTCGAGCAGGGGCTCGAGGCGCGAGCGGTCGATGACCCCTGCCGAGAGCACGGGCAGGCTCATCCTTGCGTGACGTGGACCGACCATGTTGTCCCTGTCTGCTCGGATAGGTCATCCCCACTGGTGGATGCGAGGGACCTCCCTGACCACCGAGAGTAGCCACCAGATGGCGCGTCGCCAACGTTTTCCCGGGGTCCGTGAGATGAGGTCGACCATGCAGGTGTACGAGATCGTCGTCGACGGTGTCCTGTCTGCAGACGTGGTGGACTCGCTGGGTCCCATCCCGCGCCGCAACGTCGGCGGCGCAACGGTCCTCAGCGTGTCGATGACCGAGCCCGACGCCCTCGCGCGCGCCCTGGCGCTGCTCGAGACCCTCGGGATCGGTGTGACCGCGGTGCACCAGCTCGGGGACGCAGGCCCCGGTGACGCCGCCGGATAGTCGTTCGCCTGCGGTGCGAGGCGAACTCATCCTCCGGGAGCGATGCAGGGACCGCCGTCCGCCGACGAGGGTCGGTGTGTCATCTGGAAAGTCGCCAAGGAGGCAGACATGAGTGTCAACGTCGATGTCGGACCGATCGACTACCTCGCGCTGGAGTTTCCCGGTGCCCGGCTGACGGGCGAGGGAATGGCTGAGCTGATCAGACTGGTCGACGCCGGCATCATCCGCATCCTGGACATGAGAGCCATCGTGCGCACCACCGAGGGGACCGTGACCGCGGTCGCCGTCACCGACCTCGACGGGGACGGCACGCTCGACCTGGCTGTCTTCGATGGCGTCGAGTCCGATCTCCTCGACGAGGAGGACCTCGCCGAGGTGGCCGAGCTGGTGCAGCCGGGCAACGCCCTGGCCGTCATCGTCTACGAGAACACCTGGGCCGGCCCCTTCGTCTCTGCCATGAGGCGTGCGGGCGCCGAGGTCGTCGCCAGCGTCCGCGTCCCCGCCGACGCGGTCATCGAGCGGATCGAGGCTCTCGAGACAGTCGGCGCCGAAGCCGGCTAGCCGGACCGGAACAATGCACCGTCGGTGAGCCCGGCGCGTGCTCGAGGACGAACCGCAGTCGAGACAAGAGGAGAACGCGATGGGACTACTACGTGGGGTGGCGAGGACCGCCGTCGTCGCCGGGACGGCGACGGCGGTGTCCAACCGGGTGTCACGGCGCCAGGCCGGCCGGTGGGCGGACCAGGAGCAGCAGCAACAGCAGCAGCAAGCGCCGCCGCAGTATGCCGCGCCTCCACCGCCGCCGCCGCAGTATGCCGCGCCTCCACCGCCGCCCGAACCAGCCCCAGCGGACCCCGACGCCGACCTCGCCCGGCTGCAGCAGCTCGGCGAGCTGCGCACGGCGGGCGTGCTCACCGAGGAGGAGTTCCAGGTGCAGAAGCGCCGGATCCTCGGCATCTGACGGCGTGGCGTGGCGGCGTGGGCGGACCGCGCACCCCCTGGGGGGTGCGCGGTCTTCCTCGATGGTGAGGGCTCAGCCCACGTGCACCGGACGGACCGGCGCGAAGGGCCAGATCTCGTCGTCACCGGGCTGGATGACGCCGCAGGAGGACTCCGGTACCTCCCGCCAAGCCCCCGGGAGGTCGCGAAGCGGCTCCGAGACGACGAACCGCGTCTCGTCGCCGAGCGTCCGGAGCATCTCGATCTCTGGGTGGAGCTCGCGCAGCTGGGCCACGTTCGTCGAGTGGTAGAGCGTCCGGCTCTGGTGCTGCGACGAGTACCGGAAGGCCCACACCCGCTCGCCGTCGCTGGCGGCCAGCGTGGCCTGGATGGGGGGACCCATGCCGCGGCGCTCGGCGAGGTCCTCGATGAAACCGATCGTTCGCGCGACCGCGTTCACGGGGTCGTCCTGCAGGCCGAACGTCAGGGCGAGGAAGAAGAGCGCCTCGGAGTCGGTCGAGCCCTCGACGTGCAGGTAGAGGGAGGGGTCGACCGCGAACATCAGCTCGCGCTTGAGCTCGTGGAAGCCGTAGACGGCCCCGTTGTGCATCCACAGCCAGTTGTCGTAGCGGAACGGGTGGCAGTTGCTCCGTTGGACCGGGGTCCCCGTCGAGGCCCGCACGTGCGCGAACATCAGCCGTGTGCGCACCTGGGCGGTGAGCTCTCGGAGGTTCTCGTCGTTCCACGCCGGGTCGACGCTCTTGAAGACGGCCGGTCTGGGGCCCTCTCCGTACCAGCCGATCCCGAAACCGTCGCCATTGGTCGTCGTGGCCCCCATCTTCGAGTGGAGACTCTGCTCGATGAGCGAGTGCTCCGGTTTGAAGAGGAGATCCTCGGCGAGGATCGGGTCACCTGAGTACACCATCCAGCGGCACATACCTCCATGGAACCCCGTCGCCCTCACAGCGGGCATCACCCCTCGGGGGTGAGGCCTCCCACCGCAGGCCACCCGGGACCTCGGGCACCCCGAGTCCAGCCCGTGGCCTGGCCGTCGCCGATGTGGCCGAACGGCCACTCGGAGAGCGGGTTTCGCACCGGGCCAGACCGTCCGCTATGGTCTACCTCGCAGCCACCGGGGCCTCGGCCCCGCAGGACTGGCAGGCGGACGTAGCTCAGTTGGTAGAGCGCAACCTTGCCAAGGTTGAGGTCGCCGGTTCGAGCCCGGTCGTCCGCTCCGCTGGAAGGCCCGTCGACCCACGTCGGCGGGCCTTCCGCACGCCCGCGGGGCGTATGCCGCCGGGCACCGCGGCACGCCCGTTCCCCCGCGCGCCTCCCGCCCGTGCGGGAGGACGGCATGGCGCGCCAGTCCTGCCCGTGTCCGGTCCCGATCCGTAGGGTGTGGTCATGACTGCGTCGAGCAGGACCCCCGCCGTGGAGGTCGAGGTGGGTGACCACACCGTTCGCCTCTCGAGCCCCGACCGTGTCTACTTCTCCGAGCGCGGTGAGACCAAGCGCGACCTCGTGGACTACTACCTCTCCGTGGGCCCCGGGATCGTCAACGCGCTGCGCGAGCGTCCGTGCATGCTGCACCGGTTCCCCAAGGGCGTGGACGGGCCGAAGGTGCACCAGAAGCGGTTGCCGGCCGGCGCGCCCCCGTGGGTGGAGACGGTGCGGTTGCACTTCCCCCGCTACGGCCTGCATGCCGACGAGCTGTGCGTGACGCGCCTCGCAGACGTCATCTGGGCGGTGCAGATGTCGACGGTCGAGTTCCACCCGTGGAACAGCCGCCGCGCCGACACCGAGAGCCCCGACGAGTGGCGCATCGACCTCGACCCGATGCCGGAGTGCGGCTTCGAGAAGGTGCGCCGGGCAGCCGCCACGACCCACGAGATCCTCGACGAGCTCGGCGCCGTCGGGTGGCCCAAGACGTCGGGCGGGTCAGGCCTGCACGTCTACGTCCGGATCGAGCCCGCCTGGGGGTTCAAGGACGTGCGGCGGGGCGCGCTCGCCTTCGCCCGCGAGGTGGAGCGGCGCCTGCCCGACGACGTGACGACGACCTGGTGGCGCAAGGACCGCTCGCCGAAGGACCTGTTCGTCGACTACAACCAGAACGCCCGCGACCACACGATCGCGGCCGCCTACAGCGTCCGGGGCAACCCGCGCGGCACCGTCTCCGCCCCGCTCGCGTGGGACGAGATCGCCGACGCCGAGCCCCAGGACTTCACCATCGCCACCATGCCCGAGCGCTTCGCCCGGGTGGGCGACCTGCACGCCGGCATCGACCACGCCGTCTTCGACTTCAGCGCCCTGGTCGAGTGGGCCGACCGCGACGAGCGCGAGGGCAGGGACGTGCCGCCGGAGCCGGACGAGATCCCCGGCGGTTGAGCGCGGCCGGGCCGAGGGGGCACGGTGACGAGCAGCGTTCCCGATGGAACGACAGTCCTGCCCGCGCCCCGTTCCGGTCGACCATCGATTCGTCGTTCCCCGCATCCAGGGGAGAGGATCGAAGGAACGCGAGACGAACAAAGGAGACACCGTGACCGTCCTGCACGACTTCAAGGCCACCTCCATCGACGGCAAGGAGGTGTCGCTGGACGAGTACGCCGGAGACGTCGTCCTCGTCGTCAACACCGCCAGTGAGTGCGGCTACACCCCACAGCTCGCCGGTCTCGAGGAGCTCCACGAGACCTACCGGGCGCAGGGCCTCACGGTCCTCGGCTTCCCGTGCAACCAGTTCGGCGGCCAGGATCCCGGCAGCGACGAGGAGATCGGCGCCTTCTGCCAGAAGAACTACGGCGTCACCTTCCCGATGTTCTCCAAGGTCGACGTCAACGGCGACCACGAGCATCCCCTCTACACCTGGCTCAAGTCCGAGAAGGGCGGTCTGCTCGGCGCGAAGATCAAGTGGAACTTCACGAAGTTCCTCATCGCCCGCGACGGCACCGTCATCGGGCGCTACTCGCCGGCGACCGAGCCGGCCGACCTCGCGGGTGACATCGAGAAGGCCCTGGCGCGCTAGGCCCTACGATCTGCGGGTGGACCACGCCCGCTTCGCCGACCGGGAGGCCAGCGAAGTCGTCGACGTCCGCCACGGCGGCGAAGCCCTCGACGCGATCACGCGGGCGGGATTCTGGGCCGTGGTGGCCACCTTCGAGGGCGACATCACCGCTGTGCGCTTCGGCCAGGTCACGGCCAGGACGTATGCCGCGGGGCGGGACCCCGACGGGGCGGGGAGCGCCGCGACGGCGTGGCAGCCGCTCGACCGGCACTGGCGCACGTCACTCGACCGGACGGCATACGTCGGCGCCGTGCGCGAGGTCCGGGACCGCATCGCCGCAGGAACCGTCTACCAGGTCAACGTCTGCCGCGTCCTCAGCCACGAGCTGCCGCCTGAGGCCGATCTCGACGGCTTGGATCAGCTGCTGCGACAAGGCAATCCGGCCCCACACGGGTCGCGCATCCGGTGCGATGTCGCAGGCCTCGACGTCGTCAGCGCCTCGCCGGAGCTCTTCCTGTCCCGGCGCGGCCCGCGACTCGTGACACGTCCGATCAAGGGCACCGCCCCGACCGCGGCAGAGATGCTTCCCAAGGACTACGCCGAGAACGTCATGATCGTCGACCTCATGCGCAACGACGTCTCGGCAGTCTGCGAGCCCGGGACCGTCTCGGTCGACGAGCTGTGCGCCATCGAGGAGCACCCGGGCCTCGTGCATCTCGTCTCCACGGTCAGCGGGCACCTGCGCCACGGCGTCGGCTGGGCCGACGTCTTCGCGGCCGCCTACCCTCCGGGCTCGGTCTCCGGGGCACCGAAGTCCAGCGCGCTCACGGCCATCCGGGACCTCGAGACGGTGCCCCGCGGCCCCTACTGCGGCGCGGTCGGCTGGGTCGACGCCGACGCCCGGGAGGCCGACCTCGCCGTCGGCATCCGCACCTTCTGGGCCGAGCACGACGACGCCGGCCGACGCTGGCTGCGGTTCGGCACGGGCGCCGGCATCACCTGGCACTCCGACCCCGAGGGCGAGTGGGCCGAGACGGAGCTCAAGGCGGCCCGCCTCATCGGGCTCGCCGCCGGCACTGTGACACCATGAGGGCTCCCGTCGGGCGCCTTCCGCGCGGCCGCCGAGCCCCCAGGAAGGGACCATGAGCACGACCACGCGCGTGTGGGTCAACGGCGATCTCGTCGACCCCAGCGGCCCAGCCGTCTCTGCCCTCGACCACTCCGTCACCGTCGGCGACGGCGTCTTCGAGACCGCCAAGATCGCTGCGGGGAAGCCGTTCGCCCTGACGCGCCACCACCGGCGCCTCGAGCGCTCCGCGGCGGGTCTCGGCCTGCCGCCGCCCGACCTGACCGTGATCGAGCAGGGCGTGGCCGCGGTCCTCGAGGGTCCCGTCATCGACTTCGGGCGGCTGCGCTACAGCGTCACCGGTGGCGTCGGCCCGCTCGGCTCGGACCGCCACGACGCCGACCTCACGTACATCGTGCTCGCCGCGCCCCAGCCGCTCCCGCCCCGGAGCGGCAAGCTCACCGTGGTCCCGTGGACCCGCAACGAGCGCTCGGCCGTCGTCGGGCTCAAGACGACCTCGTACGCCGAGAACGTCGTCGCGCTCGCCCGCGCCAAGGAGGTCGGCGCGGTGGAGGCCGTCTTCGGCAACACCCGCGGCGAGCTGTGCGAGTGCACCGGCAGCAACGTCTTCGTCGTCGTCGACGGTGTGGTGCTGACGCCACCGGCCGAGTCCGGTCTTCTGCTCGGCATCACGCGGGAGCTCACCATCGAGTGGGGACGCGCCGCCGGAGTGGAGGTTCGCGAGGAGACGCTTCCGCTCGACGTGCTCCAGAGCGCCGACGAGGTCTTCATCACCAGCTCCACCAAGGACGTCCTGCCGATCCACGCCGTCGACGACCGCACGCTCCCGGTCGAGCGCCCCGTCACGTGCGAGCTGCAACGGCTCTTCCGCAGCAACGCCGAACGGGACGGCGACCCGTGACCGGCAGCCACCGTTCAGGCGGCAGGACCCGGCCGCCCGTGGACTACTCGGACCCGAACCTCACCCTCGACGCGGGGGAGGACCGATGGGCGTGGCGTGCGCGGCTACGACGCAACCGCGCCACCCACCTCGTCTGGCGAACCGCGGTCGGCGTCGTCGGCGGTGTCGTGACGGTCGCGGGCCTCATCATGGTCCCGGCACCCGGACCCGGGTGGCTCGTCGTCTTCTTCGGCCTGCTCATCCTGGCGAGCGAGTTCGAGTTCGCCCAGCGCTGGCTCGACTTCGCCCGGCACCACGTGAGCCGCTGGAACGACTGGATCATGGACCAGGCGGTGTGGGTGCGCGGCGTGGTCGCCCTCGGCACCCTGCTCATCGTGTGGGCCGTCATCTGGGGCTACCTCGCATGGGCCGGCATCCCGCCGTTCGTCCCCAGGTGGGCCCAGGACCTGTTGACGCAGGTCCCCGGCGTCGACTGACCCTCGAGACGCGAAGGCAGGAAACCCTGGGTGAGGGACCCGAGGAGGCGATTACCGTCACTGCGTCCCCACCGGCTATTGTTTCCCTCCGTCACCCCGACGCCGTCTCGGCGCAGGGGTGCCCGGACGTGTAGCTCAGTTGGTTAGAGCGCTCGCTTCACACGCGAGAGGTCAGGGGTTCGAGTCCCTTCACGTCCACCAGCACGAAACGGCTCCTGACCTGGGTGCATCCGGGACGCCTCGGCCAACTGTCGTGCGCCGTGTTTGGGCGCTGGCCATGCGGGTACGGGCTGGTGTACGAGGCCTAGATGCGGCGCCAGCCGTGAGGATTCTTCAGCCGCCGCTTCTCGTCGAGCGATCGTCTGGTGCGTTCTGCAACCAGACGCCTCGGGGAGCTGGCGGACATGTCACAGGCTGACGGGCCGCTCCCCGTGGCCTGGCACGTGGTCGACATAGCAGCGGGCGTGCTCATGGAACAGAAGCGCACCGACGCGTCGGAGGCCTACGTCCAGCTGTTCGAGCTGACGTTCGCGCTCGACAAGCCCCTCGAACAGGTGGCGCACGCGGTCGTCGAGGCCGCCGCAGTCGGCATGATGGTCGAGCCGATGCGACATCGCTGAGATGACGCTTCGGATCATGCGGCGGGAAGGTCGCCGTCGCGCAGGGCCCCCGGACGTCCGACCGACTAGCGTGGCCACCATGATCGCCACGGTCTCGAGCCTGTTCATCTACCCCGACTCCGACGCGCCGGGGCAGGAGCTCGACTCCGTCGAGGTGACCGAGACCGGTCCCGAGGGCAACCGCTCGAAGAAGCACGCCGTGCACCTCGTGTCGGTCGACGACTACGTCGAGACCCATCCCAAGGCCAACATCGTGCTCGACATGGAGTCATCCGTGCTCGAGAAGCTCGTGGGACGCGTCGTGCGGGTGGGGGACTGCACGCTCGAGATCACCCAGACGCCCTCGCAGTGCGCCGGGGTGTATGCCCGGGTGGTCGAGCCCGGGGAGGTGTCGGTCGACGACGCGCTGCTCGTCGCCGAGGGCGAGTGAGCGGCGCACGCGGCTCGGCGGAGCCGGCGAGCGAGTGAGCGCGACGTGACGATCCACAGCGAGCACCCGTTCGACACGCCGGAGGACGACCGGGACCCGCTCCGGCGCCTGCGGGGTCGCATCGGTGGCACCGTGTCGCTCTGGACCTCAGGGGAGGGCATCGATCGTGCCGGTCTCACCGTCTCGTCGTACCTCGTCGCCACCGGTGACCCGGGTCGGGTGGTCGGCCTCCTGCACGCCGACTCCGACCTTCTCGAACGACTCGAGGAGACGGGCACGGCAGTGGTGGCCCTCCTCGGCGTCGGGGACCAGCGACTCGCCGACGTCTTCGCGGGCGTCATGCCCGCGCCCGGCGGTCCGTTCCGTGTCGTCGAGTGGGAGCAGACCGAGTGGGGCCCGCGCCCGAGCCGCGCGACGACGTGGATGGGGGTGCGCCTCGACCCCGCGAGCCGGCACGACGTCGGCTGGTCGGTCCTCGTCGAGGCCACGGTCGAGCACGCCGAGGTGGGTGTCGAGGACGCCCCGCTCGTGCACCGGCGAGGGCGCTACCAGCGCCTCACCGACTGACCGCACGTGACGGCATACGACCTCGTTCGCGTCAGGCGGTTCCCGACATCTCCGTCGTGAGCAGGCCCGCGGGGATGCCGAACGCGTCGACGAGCGTCTGGGCGTGCGCGCGCAGCTCCGCACAGACCTCGTTGACGAGAGCGGTGAGGGCCTTGGCTCGAGCGGGGCTCAGCCGGTCGTGCTCGAGGTACCACGCCTTGTGTCGCTCGATCGTCGAGAGCACGTAGAGGTCGCAGACGCGGGCCAGCACGGTGCGCGCCTCGTCATCGGTGCACGACTCGACGGACGCCGCGAAGGTCTCGGCGACCACGCGCTCGACGTGCGCCATGGCGGTGTCGACGAGGTGGTCCTGGGTCGCGTTGAAGACGGCGAACGCGTCGGCCCCGGGCGCAGTGGCACGCCGCAGCCGTCGGGCCAGGCCCTCGACGAGGTGTTGCTCGCGCTCGCGCAGCAGGCGCAGCTGGGTGCCGCGGATGCCGAAGACGACGTCCTCCTCCCGGCCCGGGGCCGCGTCGACGAGCCGCTGGATGATGCCGCGCGCCGACGACCGCTCGATGACCGTGCCGCCGACGAGCCGTGCGCCGAAGCGCACGATGCCCGCCGTGTCGAGGTCGCCGAAGGTCGACTGGTACTCCGCAAGGAGTGACTTGGCGACGAGCTGGAGCAGGACGGTGTTGTCGCCCTCGAAGGTCGTGAAGATGTCGGTGTCGGCCTTGAGGGCGGCGAGGCGGTTGACCCAGAGGTAGCCCGCACCGCCGCACAGCTCGCGGCACTCCTGGATCGTGTCGGTGGCGTGCCGCGTCGTCAGCACCTTGATGCCGGCGGCCCGCGTCTCCAGCTTGCGCTGGTCCTGCTCCGACGTCGCGCGTCCGGCGAGCACGTCGTCCATCGCCGTCACGAGCTCGTGCTGGGCGAGCTGGAGGGCGTATGCCGTCGCGATCCTGGGCAGGAGCCGTCGCTGGTAGGTGCGGTAGTCGAGGACGGTCGTCTCCACGCCGGTTCCGGGGGCGGCGAACTGACGTCGGCTGCCGGCGTAGGTCGTCGTGATCGCGAGTGCGGAGCGCGCGGCGGCGCCCGCCCCACCGGCCACGGAGATGCGCCCGCGCACGAGCGTCCCGAGCATCGTGAAGAAGCGGCGGCCCGGGTTGTCGATGGGGCTCGAGTAGGTGCCGTCGTCACGGATGTCGCCGTAGCGGCCGAGCAGGTTGGTGCTGGGGACCCGGACGTGGTCGAATGTCAGGCGCCCGTTGTCGACGCCGCCCAGACCGAGCTTGGGCCCGCAGTCCTCGATGGTGACGCCCTCCGAGGGGGTGCCGTCGTCGTGCCGGATCGGGACGAGCACGCAGTGCACCCCGCGGGACTCCCCGTCGACGACGAGCTGGGCGAAGACCGCCGCGAGCCGGCCGTCCCGGGCCGCGTTGCCGATGTAGTCCTTGCGGGCGGCGGGCTCCGGCGAGTGGACGACGATCTCGTCCGTGGACGGGTCGAAGGTCGCCGTGGTCAACAGGCTCTGCACGTCGCTGCCGTGGCCGGTCTCCGTCATCGCGAAGCAGCCCTGCAGCTCGCCGGACGCGATGCGTGGCAGGAGGTGGTCGTGACGGCTCGTGCCGAGCAGCGACACGGCGCCACCGAAGAGGCCCCACTGGACGCCGGCCTTGACGAAGAGCGAGAGGTCGGTGTGCCCGAGCATCTCGAACGCGGCCACGGCCTCGCCGTAGCGGGCGGTGCCGCCCTGGTGCTCGGGGAACCCGCTGGCGGCATACGACTCCCTGGCGAGCGCGGCGAGCTGGGCGGTGACGCGAGCGCGGTGCTCGTCGGTCGGGAGCGGGCTCGACGGCGGACCGAAGGTCGCCGGGTCGAGGGCGCGGCAGCGGTCACGCACGCTGCCGAACGGGCCGTCGAGGTGGGCGCGGAGCGCTGTGGTGAGGGCGGGGCCGTCGTGGGCTCCGGACCGCGCGATCGGGTCGAGGTGCTCGTGCGCCGGGGTGGGGTCGGTGGAGCGGGTGGCCGTGGACATCTCGGTGCCTTCCGGTAGGACCTCAGGAGGTCGCGTTGGTCGAGGTGGTGGATGCGATCGGGGTGGTCCTGGTGGTCGTGGTGGTGTGGGTCGCGAGGACCGGTGCGAGGCCGTGCCAGGCCAGGTCGGTCAGGGAGTCGACGACGGCGGCCCGCGGAGCGCGATCGGCCTCGGGCGTGGCGAGCCAGTCGTCGGCGACGGCGCGGACCGAGCCGACGAGGGCGATCGCCCAGGTGCGGGCCCGGGACGCGTCGGTCGTGGGCGATCGCAGGGCTTCCAGGAGCAGGCCGGTCAGCTGGTCGGTGACCTGGTCGACGGTGCCGCCCACCGGGTCGTCGGCCAGCGGGAGGTCGACGAGGGGACGGTTGACGACGAAGCGGTAGACCTCGGTGTCGGACTCCACGAGGGCGAGGTAGGCCTCGACGGTCGAGGCGACGAGCTCGCGCGCGTCGGCGGGCGGGGCGCTCGAGCGGGCCAGCACGGCACCGACGTTGCCGACGACGCGGCCGTCGATGCGGGCGGCGACGGCGCGGTAGAGACCAGCCTTGTCCTCGAAGTGACGGTAGATGACCGTCTTCGACGTGCCGGCCTCGGCCGCGATGTCGTCCATGCCGACGCCGGCGCCGTGTCTCCGGATCGCGCGGATCGTCGCGTCGACGAGCGCGGCCCGGCGTTCCTCGCGGTGGCGCTCCCAGCGCGAGTCGCGCCCGTCGCGAGGAGTGGGAGCCGCCGGTTCCGGATGGGCCGCGTCGTTGTCCATTCCCCGAAAGTAACAGGTACCTGCTGTATCGACTACTGCCGGTTTCGGTTATCTTGGTCGAAACGACAGGTCGCCCATCCCACCGCAGGAGAGACCCATGGCTTCCCAGCCCACCCCCCGAGCACCGCGCCGAGTCGCCGTCCTCGGCGGCAACCGCATCCCGTTCGCGAGGTCCAACGGCCCGTACGCGAAGGCCTCCAACCAGGACATGCTCACCGCGGCGGTCGACGGCCTCGTGGCCCGTCACGGGCTGGCCGGTGAGCGGCTGGGAGAGGTCGTGGCGGGTGCGGTGCTCAAGCACAGCCGTGACTTCAACCTGACGCGGGAGACGGTGCTCGGCACTTGCCTGGACCCGCGGACGCCTGCCTACGACATCCAGCAGGCGTGCGGCACCGGTTTGGAGGCAGCCATCCTCGTGTCCAACAAGATCGCCCTCGGCCAGGTCGACGCCGGCGTTGCGGGCGGCGTCGACAGCGCGAGCGACGCCCCGATCGCCGTGAGCGAGGGCCTGCGCCAGACACTCCTGGCAGCCAACCGCGCCCGCTCGGCCGGCGAACGCGCCAAGGCGCTCGCCGGGTTGCGTCCCGCCCACCTCGTGCCGGCCATCCCCGAGAACGTCGAGCCGCGCACCGGCCTGTCGATGGGCGAGCACATGGCGCTCACCGCCGCCCAGTGGGGCATCAGCCGCGAGGCGCAGGACGAGCTCGCCGCGGCCAGCCACCAGCACCTGGCCGCCGCCTACGACCGCGGATTCTTCGACGACCTCGTCACGCCCTTCCTCGGCGTCTCGCGCGACACGAACCTGCGGCCCGACTCGAGCGTCGAGAAGCTGTCCACGCTCAAGCCGGTCTTCGGCCGGGGCGACGGCGCGACGATGACGGCCGGGAACTCGACTCCACTGACCGACGGCGCCTCGGCAGTGCTGCTCGCGAGCGAGGAGTGGGCAGCCGAGCACCGGCTGACGCCCTTGGCGTGGTTCGTCGACGCGGAGACCGCCGCCGTCGACTACGTCCACGGCGACGAGGGCCTGCTCATGGCACCGGCCTATGCCGTGCCGCGGCTGCTCGCCCGAAACGGCCTGAGCCTGCAGGATTTCGATTTCTACGAGATCCACGAGGCCTTCGCCGCCACCGTGCTCACGACACTCAAGGCCTGGGAGGACGCCGACTTCTGCAAGGCGCGTCTCGGTCTGGACGAGCCGCTCGGCTCCATCGACCGCAGCAGGCTCAACGTCAACGGTTCCTCGCTCGCCGCTGGGCATCCGTTCGCCGCGACGGGTGGACGCATCGTGGCCTCGCTCGCCAAGCAGCTCAAGGAGGAGGCCGGTGGTGGCCGCGGCCTCATCTCCATCTGCGCTGCCGGTGGGCAGGGCGTCGTCGCGATCCTGGAGGCGTGAGCATGACTGACCTCTTCACCACCATCGTCCGCTCGCCCGTGGCCAGGAAGGTCGGCGTGCCGCAGCCCACCCGGCTTCGGCGCTACGAGCCCGGCATGCCACTGTGCGACGGCCCGGTGCTCGTGGCCGGCCACGGCCGTTTCGCCGACGGCGTCGCCTCCTGGCTCGGGGGCGCCGGCGTGCGCGCGGTGTCAGCCCCGACCGAGGCGGGCGACAAGGTCGGCGCCGTGGTCCTCGACCTCAGCACCGCCATCGACCCCGCCGAGCTGGACCAGCTGCGGCTGCTCGGCGCCCCGGCCGTCAAGGCGCTGAAGCGCAACGGTCGCGTCGTCGTCATCGGTACCGACCCGGCGACGCTGACCGACGTGGCGCAGGTGACGACCCAGCGCGCCCTCGAGGGCGCCGTGCGGTCCATCGGCAAGGAGCTGCGAGGCGGCGCCACGGCGAACCTCGTTCTCGCTCAAGAGGATGCACAGGACGGCGTCCGCTCGGCCGTCGAGTTCTTCCTCTCGGGCCGGTCGGCCTATGTCGACGGGCAGGTCGTGCGTGTCGACGCCTCGACGACCGGCGACGCGGACGCCCTCCGCCCGCTCGCCGGCAAGGTGGCCGTCGTCACCGGGGCTGCGCGCGGCATCGGAGCCGAGATCGCACGGGTGCTGTCACGGGACGGCGCGACCGTGGTCGCGGTCGACGTGCCGGCTGCGGGGGACGCCCTCGCCGCGGTGGCCAACGACGTCAAGGGCACGGCGCTGCAGCTCGACGTCACCGCCGATGACGCGGGCCGTCGCATCGTCGAGCACGCGAGGTCGCGGCACGGGGGCCTCGACGTCGTCGTGCACAACGCCGGCATCACCCGCGACAAGCTCTTCGTCAACATGGACGACGACCGCTGGCGCAGCGTCATGGACGTCAACCTCCGTTCGGTCCTGCGGATGAACGAGGCGGTGCTCGGGGAGGGAGGCCTGTCCGACGGCGGTCGCATCGTCTGCGTCGCCTCGATCGCAGGCATCGCGGGCAACCGCGGCCAGACCAACTACGGCGCGAGCAAGGCTGGTGTCATCGGTCTCGTCGAGGCTCTGTCGCGCCAGGTCGCCGACCGGGGCATCACCGTCAACGCCGTCGCCCCGGGATTCATCGAGACCGAGATGACGGCACGGATCCCTTTCGCCACCAGGGAGATCGGTCGACGGATGAACTCGCTCCAGCAGGGGGGACACCCCAAGGACGTCGCCGAGACCATCGCGTGGCTCGCCCAGCCCGGCACCGGCGCCGTCACGGGGCAGGTCGTCCGGGTCTGCGGCCAGAGCCTGCTCGGGGCGTGAGAGGGATGACGAAGGAGATCGCGCTCGGGTCGGCCCCGGACCTGCGCCGCATCTACGCCACGGCTGCACTGCGCCGCGGCAACGCGAGCGGCACCCTGCCCGACGTGCGCTACTCACGGGCCGGCGTCCGCGTCGACGTCGACGACCTCGTCGCCTACTCCCGCGTGTGCCACTTCCCGGTGGCGACCAGCCTGCCCCTCACCTACCCGCACCTCATCGCGTTCCCGCTCCAGATGGTGGTCATGAGCGGAGACCGCTTCCCGCTCCCGCTGCTCGGCGCCGTCCACCTCGAGAACCGCATCGAGGCCGTCCGCCCCATCGACGTGGACGAGCGGCTTGACGTCTCCGTGTGGGCCCAGGACCTCCGGCCGCACACCCGGGGTCGTCAGGTCGACCTCGTGTCCGAGGTGGCGGTCCGCGGCGAGGTGGTGTGGCGCGGGGTGAGCACCTACCTCTCACGCGGCACCGAGCAGCCCGCCGCCCAGACGTCCGAGCTGCCGTCGCGGGAGCAGCCGGCGGCCGTCATCGGTGGCCCCCGATGGCGCCTCGGTGAGGGAACCGGCCGGGCATATGCCGCCGTGTCGGGTGACTGGAACCCCATCCACGTGCACGCCCTCACGGCCAGGCCGCTCGGCTTCCCGAGCGCCATCGCCCACGGGATGTACTCCTACGCCCGAGTGCTCGCGTCGCTCGGTCCCCGGCTGCCGGAGTCGGGGCTCACGAGTCGGGTGTGGTTCCGCAAGCCCGTGCGGCTCCCGTCGACCGTCCGGCTGCGGACGGCGTTCGAGCCGACGCGCACCCTCTCGTTGCTCGAGGGCGCGACGGGAGAGATCGAGCACGCCGTCGTCGAGAACACCTGGTAACCGTCGAAAGGCCAAAGTCTGCGGGTCGGTAACCGTCGAAAGGCCAAAGTCTGCGCGTCGGTAACCGTCGAAAGGCCACGGTTCGTTGGTGCCGAACCGTCGAAAGGCCAAAGTCTGCGGGTCACGCGACGTCGACTGGTCAAGCTTTGCCGGGTGAAGGGCTCGAATGGGCGTCGGGCATCACGCGAAGTCTGGCCCTTCGACCTCGGCGGGGTCGCAAAGTTTGGCCTTTCGACGTGCGCGAGGTCGCAGAGTTTGGCCTTTCGACGTCCGCGAGGTCGCAGAGTTTGGCCTTTCGACGTCCGCGAGGTCGCAGAGTTTGGCCTTTCGACGGTGGCGGTCCCCAAACCGTGTCGCCGGGCTCTCCGGCGCCTCGATACCCTTGCACGAGCCGCCAGGAGCGGCACCACCCACGACCCGTCGCCCCGCCGGCGGGTCCCTGTCGAACGAGGAGCACCCACCGTGTCTGCACAGATCACCGTCACCGTCGCCGGGAGCGAGCGATCGGTCGCGGAGCAGACGACGGCGGGTGAGCTCTTCGAGGGTGACCGCGCCGTCGTCGTCGCGCGCGTCAACGGTCAGCTGCGCGACCTCTTCCACGTCCTCGCCGCCGGCGATGTCGTCGAGCCGGTGACGGTCGACAGCGAGGACGGGCTGGCCGTCCTGCGTCACTCGACCGCGCACGTGCTCGCCCAGGCGGTCCAGCAGCTGCACGCCGATGCCAAGCTCGGCATCGGTCCGCCGATCCGCGACGGCTTCTACTACGACTTCGACGTCGAGACCCCGTTCCACCCCGATGACCTCAAGGCCCTCGAGAAGGCCATGCAGAAGATCATCAACGAGGGACAGACCTTCTCGCGTCGCGTCGTCACCGACACCGAGGCCCTTGAGGAGCTCGCGGGCGAGCCCTACAAGTGCGAGCTCGTCGGCCTCAAGGGCGGTAACGCCGACGAGGCGGCCGAAGGCGCAGGCGTCGAGGTCGGCGCCGGCGAGCTGACCATCTACGACAACATCCGTCGCGACGGCACCCGCGCGTGGGGCGACCTGTGCCGCGGGCCGCACCTCCCGAGCACCAAGCTCATCGGCAATGCCTTCAAGCTGACCCGCTCCGCGGCGGCCTACTGGCGCGGGTCCGAGAAGAACCCGCAGCTCCAGCGCGTCTACGGCACCGCGTGGCCGACGAAGGACGACCTCAAGGCCTACCTCGACCGGCTCGCCGAGGCCGAGCGCCGTGACCACCGCAGGATCGGTGCAGAGCTCGACCTCTTCAGCTTCCCCGACGAGCTCGGTTCCGGCCTGGTCGTCTTCCACCCCAAGGGCGGCGTCATCAAGCGGGAGATGGAGGACTACGTCCGCCAGCGGCACGTCGAGGAGGGCTTCTCCTACGTCGGCACCCCGCACATTAGCAAGGACGGCCTGTTCCACACCTCCGGCCACCTGCCGTACTACGCCGACACGATGTATCCCCCCATGGAGCTCGAGGGCGCGAGGTACCAGCTCAAGGCGATGAGCTGCCCCATGCACAACCTCATCTACCAGTCGCGCGGTCGCTCCTACCGCGAGCTGCCGCTGCGCTTCTTCGAGTTCGGTGGCGTCTACCGCTACGAGAAGTCGGGCGTCGTCCACGGGCTGACCCGAGTGCGCGGCATGACCCAGGACGACTCGCACAGCTACGTCACCGCGGACCAGGCTCCCGCCGAGATCAAGCACCTGCTCGACTTCGTGCTCGGACTCCTCAAGGACTTCGGCCTCGACGACTTCTACCTCGAGCTGTCCACCCGCGACACCGAGGGCGAGAAGTCCGCCAAGTTCATCGGCTCCGACGACCAGTGGGAGGCCGCGACGAAGGTCCTCGAGGAGGTCGCGACCGCATCGGGTCTGGAGCTCGTGCCCGACCCGGGCGGCGCGGCGTTCTACGGCCCGAAGATCTCGGTGCAGGCGCGTGACGCGATCGGCCGCACGTGGCAGATGTCGACGATCCAGTACGACTTCAATCAACCGGAGCGCTTCGGCCTCGAGTACCAGGCGGCCGACGGGTCGCGCCAGCAGCCGGTCATGATCCACTCGGCGAAGTTCGGCTCGATCGAGCGCTTCCTCGGGGTGCTCGTCGAGCACTACGCCGGTGCGTTCCCGGTGTGGCTCTCGCCGGTCCAGGCTCTCGGTGTGCCCGTGGCCGAGGACTACGCCGACTACCTGGCCGAGGTGCTCGACCGACTGAGGCGCAAGGGAGTTCGGGTCGAGCTGGACGCGAGCGACGACCGCTTCCCCAAGAAGATCCGCAACGCGAGCAAGTCCAAGGTGCCGTTCACGCTCATCGCGGGTGAGGAGGACCGGGCCGCTGGCGCCGTGTCGTTCCGCTACCGCGACGGCTCGCAGAAGAACGGGGTGCCGGTCGACGACGCGATCGCCGAGATCCTGGCCGCGATCGAGAGCCGCGCCCAGGTCTGAGGACCCCGGAGCCGCCGATGGCGTATGCCGTCGGGTGGGTGCCCCTGACCGGGCCCCACCCGGCGGCATACGTCGTCCTTGTCCGATGTCATGCGTCCATCGGACAGGACACCGGCCAGCGGTTGACCGTCGCGTCGGACGTCACGAGTCTCGTGCACGACATCGTCGTCCCGTGAAGGAACCTCCATGCGCACCGTGCTCCGCTCGCTCGGCACTGCCGTCCTCGTCGCCTCTGCCCTCGGTCCCGTCCTGCCCTCCGGCGCGCCACCCGCGGCTGCCGCCGAGCGGCTGGTCGAGTCGGTCAACCCGTTCGTCGGCACCCAGGACAACGGCAACACCTTTCCCGGTGCCAGCGCACCGTTCGGGATGGTCCAGGTCAGCCCCGACACCGGGGGAGAAGGGGGCTACGACCACTCGCAGTCCAGGATCCACGGCTTCAGCCAGACCCACCTGTCGGGCGTCGGGTGTCCTGTCGTGGGTGAGCTGCCGGTGATGCCGACGACCGGTGCCGTGACGAGCGTCGACCCCGACTGCTACCGGTCCACCTACAGCCATGACGACGAGGAGGCCGAGCCGGGCTACTACCGCGTCGGTCTGCCCACCCACGGCGTCGAGGCAGAGCTAACGGCCACGGACCGCACCGGCTGGCAGCGCTACACCTTCCCGGCCGACAAGCAGGCCAACGTCCTGCTCAACACCGGCAAGGCCAACATGCGCGTCTTCGACTCGGAGGTGCACGTCATCGGCGACCGGGTCGTCGAGGGCCGCATCCACGACGGCAACTTCTGCGCCGGCAAGGACGAGCACACCGTGTGGTTCCGGGCCGAGTTCGACCGTCCCTTCGCGTCCTTCGGGACGTGGAGCCGGTCGACCCTGACCTCGGGCGCTCGGGACGCTTCGACCAAGGACGGCGGCAACGGCGCCGCCGTCACCTTCCCGAGCGGTACGACGTCGGTGACGATGAAGGTCGGCCTCAGCTACACCGGCGCCGAGGGCGCCCGGACCAACCTGGCCAGCGAGACGGGTGACTCGTTCGACTTCGACGCCACCCGCGCGCGGCTCGCCCAGCGGTGGGAGTCCGAGCTCGCCAAGGCCAGGGTGACGGGCGGCAGCTCCGAGCGGCGCACCGCCTACTACACGGCGCTCTACCACTCGCTCATGCACCCGAACCTTGCCGCTGACGTCGACGGCCGCTACCACGGCTGGGACGGGGAGAACCACGTCGCGGTGGGCTACACGCCGCGCCAGAACTTCTCCCTGTGGGACACCTACCGCCCGCAGAACCAGCTGCTCGAGATCCTCGCCCCGGACGTCGCGCGCGACTCCTACCTATCGGTGCTCGCGATCGGACGCGAGGGCGGGTGGCTGCCACGCTGGGCGCTCGTCAACAGCGAGACCAACATCATGACCGGTGACCCGGTGACGCCCTTCCTCGTCGAGGGCTGGAGCAAGGGCTTCCTGGCCGGGCACGAGGCAGAGGCGTACGCCCTCCTCAAGCAGAACGCGACCGAGCGGCCACCGGCCGACAGCCAGTACAACGGGCGGGCCGGGCAGCACTGGTACGAGAAGCTCGGCTACATCCCCTTCGGCCTCGACGTCGGCACCGACTGCGTCTCGCACGGCGGCGACAACGACTGCGCCCACCCGGCGTCCGCGACGATGGAGTACGCCGCTGCCGACGCCTCGCTCGCCCTCATGGCCCAGGGCCTGGGCCACACGGCCGACGCAGCGATGCTGACCGAGCGCAGCGGGTGGTACCGCAACCTCTGGGACGCCGGCACGCAGACGTTCCGACCGCGGATGGCCGACGGGACGTGGCTCGACCCGTACGACCCCGTCGAGGCATCGCACGCCTTCCACGAGGGTGGGTCCTACCAGTACCAGTGGCTCGTCCCGCAGGACCCGGCCGGACTCACCCGGCTCATGGGCGGCCGGGCGGCCACCGAGAAGCGGCTCGACGACTTCTTCGCCTACCCGAAGCTGCTCACCGACCCCGCCGGGACCGCGCGCACCGACTGGATCGAGGCGACGTACGCCTACTACAGCAAGCCCACCTACAACCCGAACAACGAGCCCGACCTGCTCGCGCCGTACGTCTACGCCTGGGTGCAGCAGCCCGCGAAGATCGCGACCGTGGCACGCGCGGCCTTCACGCTCTTCACCGACGGCCCGGACGGGATGACCGGCAACGACGACCTCGGCACGATGTCCGCGTGGTACGTCTTCTCGTCGTGGGGCCTCTACCCGACGATGAGCGGCTCGAACGTCTTCGTCGTGAGCTCTCCCCAGTTCGAGCGCGTGGACGTCTCGGTGGCGCGCCCGGACACCGTCGCCTCGACGCAGGGCGGACAGCTGACGATCACCGCTCCGGGTGTCTCCGACGCGCGGCGCTACGTCCAGACGCTGACGGTCGACGGTGCCCGCAGCACCAGGAGCTGGGTCGGCTGGGACGCCCTTCGCAGCGGCGGCTCGATCGCCCACACCGTCGGGACGACGCCGAGCCGTTGGGGCACGACGCCCGCCGACGTGCCGCCGTCCGCCGTCCAGGCAGGCCGCGACCCGAGGCTCTCGCTCTCGATGACTGCTCGGCCGAGCCCCGTCGTCGTGCCGGTCGGAGCCCGTGAGGCACGCCTCTCCGTCGACCTGGTCGGCCAGGCACCCAAGAGCCTCCCGGTCGACGTCTCCGTCACGGCTCCAGACGGGTGGTCCGCCGTCGTGGGCACGGGCGACGAAGGAGCCGCCGTCCTGCACAGCAACGGTGTCCCGGCCAGCGCCACGCTGCCCGTGACGCTCCGGCTGCCGGCCGGTCTCGGTGTGGGAGACCACGAGGTGGCCGTCACGGCGACGGCGCCCGGAGCCCCGTCCGTGACCCGGACCGTGCCCGTCCAGGTCCGGGAGGCCCTCGACTGTGTCGGCGGCGCACCCGGATGCGCGGTCGACCTGAGCCCTGCGCGCAACCACGACCGCACCGCCACCGTCGCCGCTCCCGGCGAGGGCAACTTCGACGGCAGCGGGTGGAGCTACGACGCCGCGCTGCTGCCGGCCCCGGGTCCCTGGGTGCACGACGGCATCACGTATGCCGCGCCGGCCACGTCGGGCACGACGCCCAACCTCGTCGAGGGGCGAGGGCAGACGCTGCTCGTGGAGGCCGGCAGCCGCACCGAGATCCACCTCGTCGGGTCGACGCACAACGGTGACGTGACGACGGCTCTCCGCCTGACCTACACGGACGGCAGCGTCGCCTCCGTCCCGGTCGCCCTGACCGACTGGGCAGCAGGCAGCGGACACAACGGCAACACCGTGGCCATTGCCATGGACCACCGGATCAAGGGCGGCTCCGGCGTCGACGGGCCCCCGGTGCAGATCTTCGGGACGCGCGTCGCCGTGGACCCCACCCGCCGGCTCCAAGCGGTCACGTTGCCCTCCGACGACCGTTTCGAGGTGTACGCCCTCACGCTCCGCTGAGGTCCACCGACACCCGTGGTGCGGCGTGTTCCGTCGACACGCCGCACCACGGGCAACGGCGTGGAGAAAAGTGCTGACGGGGGTTGCGCGCCGGGATCGGGCGGGGCTACAACTGGGGAACCGGACCGCCTCGGCGGTGCGGTTTCCGAATCGCTTCGGCGAGGACGAACTGAAGGCCCGGGAACTCATACTTCCCGGGCCTTCACCTTCCTCCCGCACCCCGCCAGCCGCACCTGGCGGTGCGCATCCGAGGATCCCGGCCCTGCGGCTCTCACACCCGCAGGGCCGTGCCCTGTGCGGCAGGCTCCGGGCAGGGGGACGGCGAAGGCCCTGCGGTCTCACACACCGCAGGGCCGCCTCCATTGAAACCAAGGGCGGGCCCGGAGGGAAATCGACACGCGGACCGCCCGCCCCCGCGCCCGAGAAGGCGTCCTAGGATCAGTTCCCATGACGACGCAGGGGAGTGGCACGACGCCGACGGGTGACACCTCCGCCCCCCAGTCCGCAGCCACCTCCGTGTCCACGTCGGAACCGGGTGCTGCCACGAGCCCTGCGTCGAGCCCTGCGTCGAGCCCTGCCTCGAGCCCTGCTGCAGGTACCGGGGCCAGTCCGGGGTCGGCGACCGGCTTCGCCCGGGTCGAGGACGGCTTCGAGCGGCTGTGGACGCCGCACCGGATGGCCTACATCCTCGGCGACAGGCCGACCGACGAGGAAGGGCAGGGCTGCCCGTTCTGCTCGGCGCCGAAGAAGACCGACGAGGAGGGCCTGATCGTCGCCCGCGGCGAGCACTGCTACCTCGTGATGAACCTCTTCCCCTACAACCCCGGGCACGTCCTCGTCTGCCCCTACCGTCACGTCTCCCTCTACGTCGACCTCACCGACGAGGAGACGGCCGAGTTCACGGCGATGACGAAGCAGGCCGTGCGGGCCCTGCAGGCGGCATCCGAGCCACACGGCTTCAACCTCGGCATGAACCAGGGAGCGGTGGCCGGCGCCGGCGTGGCAGCACACCTGCACCAGCACATCGTGCCGCGCTGGAGCGGCGACTCGAACTTCCTGCCGATCATCGGCCAGACCAAGGCGCTGCCCGTCCTGCTCGAGGACACGCGCGCGCGGCTCGTCGCGTCCTGGCCCAGCGACTGAGGCGCTCGGCCTCCATCCGCCGAGCTGACGACCCCAGGTGCCGGCAGCCCACGGACGTGCCGCGGTGCACTCAGGGGACCCGAGCACACCCACCGGTCAGTACGCTGTCCCCACCATGCTCAACAGACTCCTGCGCGCGTCGATGACCAAGATCCTCGGTCCGATCGCCCACCTGTTCCTCCGTCTCGGCATCAGCCCCGACGTCGTGACGATCGTCGGCACCGTCGGGGTCTGCGCCGGAGCCCTGGCCTTCTTCCCTCGTGGTGAGATCTGGGTCGGCGTGCTCGTCATCACGGCGTTCGTCTTCTCGGACAACGTCGACGGCATCATGGCTCGTGAGTCCGGGCGCTCCAGCAAGTGGGGTGCCTACCTGGACTCGACGCTCGACCGCGTCGGTGACGCGGCGATCTTCGGCGGACTCGTCCTCTACTACGCGGGCAAGGGCAACAACCAGCTCATGGCCGGTCTCGCCCTGGGCTGCCTCATCCTCGGCAGCGTCGTGTCCTACGCCAAGGCGCGCGCCGAGGGGCTCGGCTACACGGCGAACGTCGGCATCGCCGAGCGCGCCGACCGGCTCGTCGCGGTGCTCGTCGCGGCCTTCTTCGCCGACCTGTTCGACTCCACGATCCTGCTCGGCGTCGTCCTCGGCATTCTCGCGGTCGCCAGCTTCGTCACCGTGCTCCAACGCATGCTCACGGTCCGCCGGCAAGCCCTCGCCTCCGGCGAGGTGGGCGCGTGACCGACTTCGCGCGCCGGGCCACCGACACCGCCAGCGTGCTCGGCTTCAGGCTCGGGTGGTCTGCCGTACGCGCCCTCCCGGAGCGGACGGCATACGCCCTCTTCGAGCGGGTGGCCGACATCTCCGTCCGGCGGGGCGGGAAGGGCATCGAGCGGCTGCGCTCGAACTATCGCCGGGTCCGTCCCGAGCTGTCCGAGACCGACCTCGACGCCCTGGTGCGCCAGGGGATGCGGTCGTACATGCGCTACTACTGCGAGGCCTTCCGGCTCCCGTCGCTCACCCGCGCGCAGATCGACGGCGCCGTCGTGGTGCGAGGGGACGCCCAGATCCGTGAGCTGTGCGCCCGCGGCGAGGCGGGTGTCGTGTTCGTCGGCCACCTCGGCAACTTCGACCTCGCCGCCGCGTGGTCCGCCGGCAGCCTCATGCCCGTGACGACCGTGGCGGAGCGGCTCAAGCCCGAAGAGGTCTTCCAGGAGTTCGTGGCCTTCCGGCGCAGCATCGACATGGACATCATCCCGCTCACCGGTGGTCCCGACCCGTTCCACGGCCTGCTCGAGGCCGCGAGGAGGGGCGGGCGGCTCATCGCGCTGGCCGCCGACCGCGACCTCACCAACGGCGGGGTCGAGGTCGACCTGCTCGGCCACCGCGCCCGGATGGCCAAGGGCCCGGCCGTGCTCTCCCTCATGACGGGCGCGCCGCTCCACGCGGCCCGAGTCTGGTACGAACCAGCACCGGGCGCCGGCCTCGGCGGACATCGCACGGTGATCGAGTTCAGCGACCGGCTCGTGCCGCGGGTCGAGGGCACGACGGCGGTCCGTGCCGCAGACCTCATCCAGCAGTGCGCCGACCACATCGCCGTCGCCATCCGAGAGCACACCTCCAGCTGGCACATGCTGCAGCGGGTGTTCGTCGACGACCTCGACGCTCCGGCGTCCCCTGCGGCCGTCGCGGTGGCGCCACCGTCGGCGCCACAGTCGGCGCCACCGTCGGTGCCACCGTCGGCGCCGACCTCCGCGGGGAGCCTGACGTGAGGATCGGCATCGTCTGCCCGTACTCGTTCGACGTCCCGGGCGGGGTGCAGTTCCATGTGCGCGACCTCGCCGAGCACCTCATCGGCCAGGGCCACGACGTGTCGGTGCTCGCACCTGCCGACAGCGAGACCGAGCTGCCGGACTACGTCACGTCGGCAGGCCGGGCCACCGCCGTGCGCTACAACGGCTCCGTCGCCCGCCTCAACTTCGGGCCCGTCACGGCGTCCAAGGTCGGCAAGTGGCTCGACGCCGGCGAGTTCGACGTGCTCCACCTCCACGAGCCGGTCACACCCAGCGTCAGCGTGCTCGCCCTCATGGCGGCCGACGGCCCCATCGTCGCCACCTTCCACACCTCGATGCTGCGGTCGCGCACGATGCAGACGGCATACCCCATCATCCGGCCGAGCCTGGAGAAGATCGCCGGCCGCATCGCCGTGAGCGAGGACGCCAGACGAACCGTCACCACCCACGTCGGTGGTGACGCGGTCGTCATCCCCAACGGCGTCTACGTCAACCGGTTCGCGAGCGCCCCGCGCCGCGCCGCGTGGACGGGCACGCCGGCCTCGCCGACGATCGCCTTCCTCGGACGGATGGGAGAGCCGCGCAAGGGACTTCCCGTCCTTGCGGCGGCGCTGCCCCAGGTCCTCCGCTCGATCCCGGGGCTGCGCGTCCTCGTGGCCGGGCCCGGTGATGCCGACGAGGTCACGGAGCGCTGGCCGGACGAGGTCGTGGCCGCCTGCGAGTTCCTCGGCTCGGTCTCCGACGACGACAAGGCCTCGCTGCTCGCGTCGGCCGACGTCTACGTCGCGCCCAACACAGGCGGCGAGAGCTTCGGCATCATCCTCATCGAGGCCATGAGCGCCGGCGCCTGCGTGCTCGCCAGCGACCTGTCGGCCTTCTCGCGCGTGCTCGACGGGGGGACCGCTGGTGCGATGTTCGCCAACGAGCAGCCCGACGACCTCGCCCGTGCGCTCGTCGACCTCCTGCGGCGGCCGGAGCGGCGTGCCGAGCTCGCCGCTGCAGGGCAGCACCGCGCCCGGCTCTTCGACTGGTCGGTCGTGGCCGACGAGATCCTCGCGGTCTACGAGACGGTCATCGAGGGTCGCGCGGCGGCGCAGCGTGAGCCGCAGGGACGCTGGAACCGCTTCCTGCGCGGGGGTGCCCGGTGAGCGAGGTCCTCTCGTGGGTCTTCGCGATCCTCTTCGTCCTGGTCGTCATCGCCTGGTACCTCTCCTACACGGCGGCCCGTCTCGACCGGCTCCACGTCCGCCTCAGCGGCACGCTGGCGGCCCTCGATGCCCGCCTCGTGCGTCGGGCGGAGGCCGCGGTCGAGCTGGCCAACAGCGGGTTCCTCGACGGCGCGACGGCCCTGATCCTGGCCAACGCCGCGGCGGAGTCGCTCGAGGCACCGGCCGAGCACGGCGACGCCCGTGAGCTGGCCGAGAACGACCTCACCGAGGCCCTCGACCTCGCCCTCACACCCGCGGCCGTCAGCACCCTGCGCTCCACGGCGCTCGGTCAGGACGTGCTGGCCAGGCTCTCCTCGGCCTGCACGCGCGTGCAGCTGGCGCGACGCTTCCACAACGACGCCGTCACGGACGTGCGACGGGTGCGGCGCAAGTGGACGATCCGCATCTTCCACCTCGCGGGCTACACGCCGATGCCACGCACCATCGAGTTCAACGACGACGCCCCGGAGCACCTCGCCCTCGTGTGACCGGCCCCACCGGGAGGACCGCGGACCGTGTCGTGCGCAGGCGTCCCGGGGGCCTACGCTCTGTGTCACCCCCACACCCAGATCACGGGAAAGCAGGACATCGTGAGCACCACCTCGACCTCGGGCAGCACTCCCGCGGCTGACCAGCAGACGAGCTCCACGGGCACGACGCGCGTCAAGCGCGGCATGGCCGAGATGCTCAAGGGCGGCGTCATCATGGACGTCGTCACGGCCGAGCAGGCCAGGATTGCCGAGGACGCCGGCGCCGTCGCCGTCATGGCCCTCGAGCGGGTGCCGGCCGACATCCGCGCCCAGGGCGGCGTGTCGCGCATGAGCGACCCCGACATGATCGACAGCATCATCGAGGCCGTCTCGATCCCCGTCATGGCCAAGGCCCGCATCGGCCACTTCGTCGAGGCCCAGGTGCTCCAGAGCCTCGGCGTCGACTACATCGACGAGTCCGAGGTGCTGACCCCGGCCGACTACGCGAACCACATCGACAAGTGGCAGTTCACCGTCCCCTTCGTCTGCGGCGCGACGAACCTCGGCGAGGCCCTGCGCCGCATCACCGAGGGTGCGGCCATGATCCGCTCCAAGGGTGAGGCCGGCACGGGTGACGTCTCCAACGCGACGACGCACATGCGCCAGATCCGGCAGGAGCTCCGCCGGCTGCAGAACCTCCCCGAGGACGAGCTCTACGTCGCGGCCAAGGAGCTGCAGGCGCCCTACGAGCTCGTCAAGGAGGTGGCCGAGGCCGGCAAGCTCCCCGTCGTCCTCTTCACCGCCGGGGGCATCGCGACCCCTGCCGACGCGGCGATGATGATGCAGCTCGGCGCCGAGGGCGTCTTCGTCGGCTCGGGCATCTTCAAGTCGGGCAACCCGGCCCAGCGCGCCGAGGCCATCGTCAAGGCGACGACCTTCCACGACGACCCCGACGTCATCGCCAAGGTCTCGCGCGGTCTCGGAGAGGCCATGGTCGGCATCAACGTCGACGAGATTCCGCAGCCCCACCGGCTCGCCGAGCGCGGTTGGTGAGCTCGCTCGGCCCCGCCACACGCTGACGTATGCCGTCGCGCCCGACCGGGCGCGGCGGCATACGCGTCCACGGGCTCAGCCCGTCCCTCCGCCCACCACAGGCCCAGCGGTCAGCGGCTCGCCCGCGTGGCAACCCACCGGGTCCCCATAGCCTGGCGTGTGGCGTTCGGCCGGGCCGACGGGTCGGCAGGGCTGACAGGATCGACGGTGTGGACCTCTCCGGGACGGAGCTGTCGCGCTCCTACTTCGTCGACGTCGTCGAACCGCTCGTGCGCGAGCGCTGGCCGCGGATGCCGTGCGCGGCCGCGCGCCTCGGGAGCGGGTCCGACGTCCTCGGGTTCGACGACGCGATGTCGCGCGACCACGACTGGGGCCTGCGCCTTAACCTCCTGGTCCCGGCCGGCGCGGTCGCCGGGGTCGACGGCCACCTCCGCGAACGACTGCCCGAGACGTTCGCCGGGCACCCCACGCGGTTCGCGACGACGTGGGACCCCGTCGTGCGCCACCGCGTGCAGGTGGAGACGGCGCGCGACCTCGCCGTCTCGCGCCTCGGCGTCGACGCCACCCGTGAGCTCGTCGTCGAGGACTGGCTGTCGCTGACGGGTCAGGCCGTTCTCGAGGTCACGGCTGGCCCGGTGTTCGCCGACGACGTGGGTGAGCTGGGCGGGATGCGCCAACGCCTCGAGTGGTACCCCGACGACCTGTGGAGGTACGCCGTCGCGACCGACTGGGACCGGGTGGCGCAGGAGCTGCCCTTCGTCGGCCGGGCAGGGGAGCGCGGCGACGATCTGGGGTCGCGGGTCGTGGCCGCCCGGCTCGCCGGCGTCGCGCTGCACCTGGGTCACCTGCTGGAGCGACGCTGGCCGCCCTACGCCAAGTGGCTCGGCACGAGCTTCGCCGGCCTGCCCCGCGCCGCGCTGGCACTCGATCCCCTCGAACGCGCCTTGACGGCATCCTCCTGGCGGCAGCGGGAGGACGGTCTGGCCGGGGCCCTGCGCGCGCTGGCCGTCCTCCAGCGCGAGGTCGGTCTGCCCACGGTCGACGACCCGCTGGAGCCGTTCTGGGACCGGCCCTATCGCGGCGTGCGCGACACCGTCGTCGCCGTTCTCGAGGCCGACATCATCGACCCGGCCGTGCGGGCACTGCCGCGTGGCATCGGGTCCGTGGAGCAGTGGAGCGACAACGTCGGCGTCCTCGTCCACCCGGCCCGACGGCATACGCCCGGCTCCGCAACACACCCGGCAACGGACAGCTCCTGCGAGCTGTGACCGGCATGGGGTGACCGCTGCCGGGTGTGTTGCCGGACGGCGAGGGTCAGGTGACGGCGCCCCGCTCCGCGAACTCGGGACGCTCGAACTCGCGGCCGTCGAGGACCTCCTTGACGTGCAGGGCGGCGCTCACCGCGTCGACGTGCGTGACGTAGAGGGGCGCGAAGCCGAGGCGGATGATGTCGGGCTCCCGGAAGTCGCCGATGACGCCACGGGCGATGAGCGCCTGCACCACGGCGAAGGCCTGGGGGTGGCGCAGCGAGACCTGGGAGCCGCGGCGCTCCGGCTCACGCGGCGTCGCCAGTGGGAGGTCGACCCCGAGCGCGTCGAGGGCGTCGATGAAGGTGCCGGTCACGGAGAGGGACGCCGCCCGGACGTCGGCGGGGGAGAGACCCTCGTATGCCGTCAGCGCGGCCTCGAGGGCGAGCACCGACAGCAGCGGCGGGGTGCCGACGCGAGCCCGGTTGATCCCGGGCGCAGGCTCGTAGTCAGGACGCATCTCGAACGGGCGGGCATGGCCCTGCCAGCCGGTGAGCGGCTGCTCGAAGTCGTCCTGGTGACGGCTGGCGACGTAGAGGAAGGCCGGGGCGCCGGGGCCGCCGTTGAGGTACTTGTAGCCGCAGCCGACCGCGAGATCGGCACCACCCGCGTCGAGGCCGACGTCCATGACACCGGCGGAGTGGCAGAGGTCCCAGCACGCGAGGGCGCCGACGGCGTGCGCAGCCTCGGTGATGGCAGGGAGGTCCCACAGCTCCCCGGTGCGGTAGTCGACGCTCGAGTAGGAAACGAGGGCGAGGGCGTCACCGACCTCGGCGATCGCGGCCACCGCGTCACGCGGGTGCACCCGGCGCACCTCGAGGCCGGCCAGGCCAGCCGCCGACTGCGTCATGTAGAGGTCGGTCGGGAAGGAGTCGGGGTCGGTGAGCACGACGCGGCGCCCGGGGCGCAGACGCCCCGCCCCGATGACGGCCTTGAAGAGGTTGACCGACGTCGAGTCGGTCACGACCACCTGGCCGGGGGCTGCCCCGACGAGTCGCCCGACGAGGTCACCCACGCGCGTCTGCGCGCCCCACCAGTCGGCCTCGTTCCACGAGCGGATGAGCCGCTCGCCCCACTGGCGGTGCATGACGTCCTGGACGACGGCCGGCACGGCGCTCGGCAACGCCCCGAGCGAGTTGCCGTCGAGGTAGATGACGTCGTCGGGCAGGGTGAAGAGCGCCCGGGTGCCGCGGAGCGGGGAGGCGGCATCGGCCTCCGTGGCACGGGCGGTGAGGGCATCGTGGGTGTGCAGCGTCGTCATGGCGGCAACGTATCCGGTGGCGTCGTGCCCATGTCAGGGACGCTCTCGCAGACGTCTCGCACCCGAGACGGTTCTCGATGCTCGACCCTTGGCGCGACCGTCGGAACCGGCGCTCTACGCTGGCCGGGTGAGCACCACCAGCGTCAGCACCACTTTCGGCTCGGCTCGGGGGACCGGACCTGGCACGGCTGCCCGCACCGCCACCACGGCCGGCCGCCACACCGCGCCGCGCATCGGCGTGCTCGCCGTCCAGGGCGACGTCCGCGAGCACCTCGCCGCGCTCACCGCCCTCGGGGCCGAGGGCGTCACGGTGCGCCGCCCCGCCGAGGTCGAGGCGATCGACGGGCTCGTCATCCCGGGGGGTGAGTCGACCGTCATGGACAAGCTCGTCCGCGCCTTCGAGCTGCGAGAGCCCCTCATGCGGCGCATCGCCGAAGGCATGCCGGCCTACGGCTCGTGCGCCGGGATGATCATGCTCGCCGACCGGATCGCCGACGCGCGGGCCGACCAGCAGACCCTCGGCGGCCTGGACATCACGGTGCGGCGCAACGCGTTCGGCCGCCAGGTCGACTCCTTCGAGCAGGATCTCGACTACCGCTGGGGCGACGTGTCCGCCGCGGGCACGGTGCACGCGGTCTTCATCCGCGCGCCGTGGGTCGAGCAGGCAGGCCCGCGCGTCGAGGTGCTCGCGCGCGTGAGCGAGGGCCCGGCCGCCGGTAGGATCGTCGCGGTCCGGCAGGGCAACCTCATGGCCACGTCCTTCCACCCCGAGGTGGGGGCCGACCGCCGGATCCACGCCGAGTTCGTCTCGATCGTCAGAGCGCACCGACTCCAGCAGTCCGGTGCCAGCCAGTCACCGGAACGCGAGGACACTGCATGAGCGGCCACTCCAAATGGGCCACCACGAAGCACCAGAAGGCGGCCAAGGACGCCAAGCGCGGCAAGCTCTTCGCCAAGCTCATCAAGAACATCGAGGTCGCTGCCCGTCAGGGCGGCGCCGACCCCGCCGGCAACCCGACGCTCTACGACGCCATCCAGAAGGCCAAGAAGACGTCGGTGCCCAACGACAACATCGACCGTGCGGTCAAGCGCGCATCAGGTGCCGAGGCGGGCGCGGCCGACTGGCAGACGATCATGTACGAGGGCTACGCACCCAACGGCGTCGCGGTGCTCATCGAGTGCCTCACCGACAACCGCAACCGCGCCGCTGCCGAGGTGCGCACGGCGCTGACCCGCAACGGGGGCCAGCTCGCCGACCCCGGCTCGGTGTCCTACGTCTTCAACCGCAAGGGCGTCGTCACCGTGCTCAAGGACGCCGGTTCCGAGGACGACATCCTCGAGGTGGTGCTCGAGGCAGGCGCCGAGGAGGTCAACGACAACGGCGACACCTGGGAGATCATCTCCGAGGCCAGCGACTTCGTCGCCGTCCGCAAGGCGATCCAGGACGCCGGCATCGACTACGAGTCGGCCGAGGCGTCCTTCGTCCCGAACCTCCAGGTCCCCCTCGACGTCGACGGCGCGAAGAAGATGATCCGCGTCATCGAGGCGCTCGAGGACAGCGACGACGTGCAGAACGTCTTCGCCAACGGCGACATCCCCGACGAGGTCCTGGCGCAGCTCGACGACGACGAGGACTGACCGCGCGGCCACAGCGGCCCGTGCGACGACGAGGGGGCACGCCGGTGAACGGCGTGCCTCCCGTCCTTTCGGGAGAGGGCGGTTAGCGTTGTCCCGAACACCTGTTCGGATCGCCCAGAGCCCAACGCCCTCAAGGAGGTATGCCGTGCGCGTCCTCGCGGTCGACCCCGGGCTCACGCGGTGCGGCGTCGGCGTCGTCGACGGCGTGCCGGGCCGCAAGCTCTCCCTCGTCGACGTGGGTGTCATCCGCACGCCGTCCGGCGACCCGACGCCGAAGCGTCTCGTCGCGGTCGAGGACGAGATGAGGCAGTGGTTCGCGCGGCACCGGCCCGAGGCCGTGGCCATCGAGCGGGTCTTCGCCGACACCAACGTGTCCACCGTCATGGGCACGGCCCAGGTGACGGGGATCGTCATGATCATCGCCGAGCGACTCGGTCTGCCCGTCACCCTCCACACGCCCACCGAGGTCAAGGCCGCGGTGAGCGGGAGCGGTCGGGCCGACAAGGCGCAGGTGACGACGATGGTGACGCGCCTGCTCGGGCTCGACACCCCGCCACGACCGGCGGACGCGGCCGACGCCCTCGCCCTCGCGATCTGCCACGTCTGGCGCGGTGGCACCCAGAGTCGGCTCGAGGAGGCGCGGCTCGAGGTGCTGGCGCGCACCGGGAACCGGGGGAGCGGCATACCCCGTCGGGTCCCGCCCGGGGCCGCACCACCCGTGCAGCGTCTGCGCGCCGCGTCCAACCAGCCCACCCGCACGACCCGATCCCACCCTGGAGCCCAGCCCCGATGATCGCCTCGCTCTCCGGCACCGTCCTCAAGGTCGGCCTCGACACGGTCGTGGTCGGCGTCGGGGGCGTCGGCATGCTCGTGCACACCACGCCCGCGACGGCGACCTCCGTGCGGCTGGGGCAGCCCACCGAGCTCGCCACCAGCCTCGTCGTGCGTGAGGACTCGCTGACGCTCTACGGGTTCGCCACGGCCGACGAGAAGCACGTCTTCGAGACCGTCCAGACCGTCTCCGGGGTCGGGCCGCGGCTCGCCCTGGCCGTTCTCGCCGTCCATTCGCCGGATGCCGTGCGCGTGGCGCTCGGCACGGGCGACCTCGTCGCCCTGACCAAGGTCCCCGGCATCGGCCGGAAGGGGGCCGAGCGGATGGTCCTCGAGCTCAAGGACAAGCTCGGCGCACTGCCCGGTTCGGCCGGTCACGCCGACCCCGTCCACCTCGACACGGGCGAGGCCTGGCGCGAGCAGGTCCGCGAGGCCCTCGTCGGCCTGGGCTGGACGGCTCGCCAGGCCGACGACGCGCTCGACAAGGTGGCGCCGCTCGCAGCCGAGGGCGCGGGCGTCTCGGCGCTGCTGCGCGCTGCCCTGCAGGAGCTCGGGCGATGAGCCTCGAGCGCTCCTGGGAGCTCGACACCGGCTCCGAGCCGGAGGTCTGGGACGACGGGTCCTTCGACGCGACCGCACGCATCGTCGACGCCGTCGGGGACACCGACGAGCGGCAGGTCGAGGCCGCCCTGCGACCCAAGCGACTCGACGACTTCCCGGGCCAGACGCGCGTCCGGGACCAGCTGGGGCTCGTGCTCAAGGCCGCCAAGCGCCGGGGCACGCCACCGGACCACGTCCTGCTCTCCGGTCCGCCGGGGCTGGGCAAGACCACGCTCGCGATGATCGTCGCCGGAGAGCTCGAGCAGCCGATCCGCATCACGTCCGGGCCGGCGATCCAGCACGCCGGCGACCTGGCCTCGGTGCTCTCGTCGCTCGCCGAGGGGGAGATCCTCTTCCTCGACGAGATCCACCGGATGTCCCGTTCGGCCGAGGAGATGCTCTACCTCGCCATGGAGGACTTCCGGGTCGACGTCATCATCGGCAAGGGTCCCGGCGCGACCGCGATCCCGCTCGAGCTGCCACCCTTCACCGTGGTCGGCGCCACCACCCGCGCCGGTCTGCTTCCGGCCCCGCTGCGCGACCGCTTCGGCTTCACCGGCCACCTCGACTACTACGCCGCCGCCGACCTCGTCACGATCCTGCACCGCTCGGCACGCCTGCTGGGGCTCGAGGCGGACGAGGACGGCATCCGCGAGATCGCACTGCGCTCACGCGGCACGCCACGCATCGCCAACCGCCTGCTCCGTCGGGTCCGCGACTGGGCCCAGGTTCACGGTGAGGACCGCGTCACCCACTCGGCCGCCCGGCAGGCGCTCGAGCTGTTCGACGTCGACGAGCGCGGTCTGGACCGCCTCGACCGTGCGGTCCTGGAGGCGCTGTGCCGACGGTTCAACGGTGGTCCGGTGGGGCTCTCGACCCTCGCCGTCGCCGTCGGGGAGGAGCCCGACACCGTCGAGACGGTCGCGGAGCCCTACCTCGTGCGGGAGGGCTTCATGGTGCGCACCCCGCGCGGACGGGCCGCCTCCAGCCTCGCCTGGGAGCACCTCGGCCTCACCCCGCCCCGCGACGCAGGGGCTCTCTGGACCGCGACCCTGCCGATCGACGAGGCAGGCGGCGCACGTTTCGACGCCTGACGCCTGGCGTGCCGGGCTCGTCCGACCGGCGCCAAGTGCAACCAGAACGTGACCCGCACAGGCGTCGCGACGGGCCGATACGGTCTGACAAACTGCACCGGCGCCCGTAGACTCCTGCGGGCACCATCGCCGCTGCCGCGGCACCATCCGGTGCTCCCGGTCGTTGACGCGACATCCGACCCCGATCGACGGGTCGTGGCGCGCCTGCGCGAAACCGGACGAAGACACGAAGGACTGAGCTGACATGAACGACAACGGGGCCCTCTCGTTGCTGATTTTCGCCCTGCCCCTGCTGTTGCTGGGCTGGCTGTTCTTCACCCAGAACAAGCGGATGAGGCAGATGCGAGACTTCAGCTCGTCGCTCGACATCGGTGACCGCGTCGTCACCTCGTCGGGCATCTTCGGCACGATCAAGCACCTCGACGACACCAACGCCTGGCTCGAGATCGCGGAAGGCACGACCGTCCGCTTCGACCGACGCGCCGTCGCGATGAAGCAGTCCGACCCGGCGACGACCGACGGTCCGATGGCCGGGTCGACGCACGTCGCGCCCGACACCGACGCCCCCGTCGAAGACGCACCGGGTGCGACCCCGGGTCCCCAGCAGAACGGTCAGTGAGGCTTTCGTGGCAAGCAGCTCCACCAAGAAGTCGGCGAGACGGAGCCTCCTGGTCCTCTTCGTCGTCATCCTCGCCCTCGGCGGTCTCGCCGCCGGCCTGACCAAGTGGGGCGGCGGGTCCATGACCCCGAGCCTCGGCCTGGACCTCGAGGGCGGCACGGAGCTCGTGCTCGAGCCCCAGCTCACAGGCGCCGAGACGATCAGCGAGGGCCAGGTCAACCGCGCCGTCGACATCATCCGCCAGCGCATCGACGCCAACGGCGTCTCCGAGGCCGAGATCACCACCCAGGGTGGCAAGAGCATCGTCGTGTCGATTCCCGGACAGCCGTCCGCGGAGCAGCTCGACGCCCTGAGGAAGCCCTCGCAGCTGCGCTTCCGTGGTGTCTACGTCCAGGCGCTCGACTCGAACGCCACCCAGGTCACCCCGGGCGGCACGCCCAGCGGCACCGCCACCCCGTCGGGCACGGCGACCGGCACACCGAAGCCGAGCGGCACCGCGACGTCCTCGAAGACCGCAAAGCCCTCGACGTCCGCGACGGCGCAGAACGGCGTCGTCCCCGACGCGCTGCGCGCCGCCACGACGCCGGCCACGCCCACCCCGAAGGCGAGCACGCCCACCGGCGCAGCCACGACGCCCGCCCCGGCGGCGACCGAGCAGCCCGCACCGACGGCTGCCGAGACCGAGGCCGCCATCAAGGCCCAGACCAGCACCGGTCTCGTCGGACTCGGCTGGGCCAAGGCCAAGGCCGACGCGGCCGCCAGCAAGGTCGCCAAGGAGTACACCGCGCTCAACTGCGCCGCTCCGGGCGCCCTCGACAAGGTCAAGGACGACCCGACGCAGCCGATCGCCACGTGCGGCGAGGACCGGGTCACCAAGTACGTCCTCGGCCCGAGCGAGATCGACGGCAGCGAGATCGCCGACGCGACGAGCGGCTACCAGCCCGGTCCCAACGGGCAGCCGACCTCCATCGTCGAGGTCGCCCTCTCCTTCAAGGATGCCGGCAAGGCCAAGTTCGCGGCCGTGACCAAGCGCCTCTTCGGCCTGCAGTCCCAGCCGCCGCTCGACCAGTTCGCCGTCGTGCTGGACAAGGGCGTCATCACGGCTCCGCAGGCGCGCGCAGTCATCACCGACGGGCGGGCCTCGATCACCGGCTCCTTCACGATCGACTCCGCCAAGCAGCTCGCGGAGCAGCTGAAGTTCGGTGCACTCCCGATCTCGTTCGCGCTGCAGACGCAGGACAACATCACCCCCCAGCTCGGTGAGGAGCAGCTGCGCATCGGTCTGCTCGCCGGCTTCATCGGCCTGTTGCTCGTCGTCGTCTACTCGCTCCTGCAGTACCGCGCCCTCGGCCTCGTGACCGTCGCCTCGCTCCTCGTGGCCTCGATCCTGACCTACCTCGCGGTCACCGTGCTCGGCACGACGCACGGCTTCCGACTGACGATGGCCGGTGTCACCGGACTCATCGTCGCCATCGGTGTCACCGCCGACAGCTTCATCGTCTACTTCGAGCGCATCCGCGACGAGGTGCGTGACGGGCGTCCGCTCGTCGCCGCGGTCGAGACCGGCTGGAAGCGTGCACGGCGCACGATCATCGCGGCCGACGGCGTCAACTTCATCGCCGCCGCCGTCCTCTACTTCCTCGCCTCGAGCAACGTGCGCGGCTTCGCGTTCACGCTCGGTCTCACGACGCTGATCGACCTGGTCGTCGTCATCCTGTTCACGCACCCGATGGTGCAGCTGCTGGCCCGCACGGAGTTCTTCGGCGGCGGGCACAAGTGGTCCGGCCTCGACCCCCAGCGCCTCGGCGCCAAGGACGTGTCGCGCTACCGGGGACGCGGCCAGTTCGGCACCCCCCGCCCGGCCGCCACCGTGGGCTCGGCCCGTATCGCCGAGGGGAAGGTCCAGGCATGATCAACTTCGCTCAGGTCGGCAACGACCTCTACACGGGCAAGCGCTCGATCGAGTTCATCAAGCGCCAGAAGACCTGGTATGCCGTGTCGGCGGTGCTCATCGCGCTCGCCCTCGTCGGCATCTTCGTCAAGGGCCTGAACTTCGGCATCGAGTTCAGCGGTGGCTCGGAGTTCCGTGTCCAAGGCGTCTCGAGCAGCGAGGGCTACGAGGAGAAGGCGCAGTCGGCCATCTCCGATGCCGGCATCCAGGGCAACGTCATCTCGACGATCGTCGGCCAGGACACGGTGCGCGTGCAGTCCGAAGCCGCCTCGGAGCGCACCGACGAGGCGCGTACCGCCCTCGCCGAGCAGTTCGGCGTCGAGGAGAGCGCCGTCAGTGCCTCGCTCATCGGCCCGAGCTGGGGGCAGTCGGTCAGCCAGCAGGCGATCCGCGGACTCGTGGTGTTCCTCATCCTCGTGACCATCGTCATGGCGCTGTACTTCCGCACCTGGAAGATGGCCGTCGCCGGTCTCGTGGCCCTGCTCCACGACCTCGTCATCACCGTCGGCATCTACGCGCTCTTCGGGTTCGAGATCACCCCGTCGTCGATGATCGGGTTCCTCACGATCCTCGGATACTCGCTCTACGACACCGTGGTCGTCTTCGACAAGGTGCGAGAGAACACCGCCGAGGCGTTCCGCACCAAGCGCATGACGTACTCCGCCGCCGCCAACCTCGCGGTCAACCAGACCCTCGTCCGCTCGATCAACACGACCGTGGTCGCGCTGCTGCCGATCGCCGCCGTCCTCTTCGTCGGCTTCACGCTGCTCGGGCCGGGCACGCTGCTCGACCTGTCGCTCGCGCTCTTCATCGGCATCGCGGTCGGCGCGTACTCCTCGATCTTCATCGCGACACCGCTCCTCGTCGACCTGCGTCGCAACGAGCCTGCCGTCCGAGAGCTCGACAAGTACGTCGCTCGCCACGCCGCCAAGGAGGCCGTCTCCGCCTCCCAGGGCGCAGACCAGCCGGCCTTCGTCGGTGCCGACGCCACGGGTGCAGCGGGCGACGACGCGATCGGGGCCGACGGCGCTCCGCGTCCCGTGCACAAGTACGCCCAGGCCGGGCCGCGCAACCAGCCCAAGCGCGCCCCCAAGTCGCGACGCTGAAGGTGGGGGCCGCCGTGCGGCCCCCACCACCGCAACGCCTGCGCAGCGGACCCCCGCACGTTCGACCACCCAGGAGACGGCGTGAGCCAGATCAGTGACCTTGTCGCGAGCAGGCTGCGCGACATCCCGGACTTCCCCACGCCGGGGGTCCTCTTCAAGGACTTCACCCCCCTCATCGCCGACGGCGCCGCCCTGGGCGAGCTCGTGCGCGACATCGCCCAGCGGTATGCCGGCCAGGTCGACGTCGTCGTCGGCATCGAGGCACGCGGGTTCATCCTCGGCGCCGCTGTCGCCTACGAGCTCGGCCTCGGCATGGTCCCCGTCCGCAAGGCCGGCAAGCTCCCGGGGGAGACCCTCAAGCAGTCCTATGCCCTCGAGTACGGCACCGCCGAGATCGAGGTCCACACGGACTCGTTCGAGCCGGGCCAGCGCGTCCTCATCATCGACGACGTGCTCGCGACCGGGGGCACCGCCGAGGCCACCGCCCTGCTCGTCGAGCGAGCCGGCGCCGAGGTCGCCGCCATCGAGGTGGTGCTCGAGCTGGCGTTCCTCGAGGGGCGCAAGCGTCTCGCGGACCGGCCGGTCAACGCCGTCCTCACCGTGTGACCACAGACGGACCGCCTAGACTCTGTTCATGAGCGAGGACGTCCGCAACGAGCTGTCCACCCCGTCGCGGGTGCGCGCACGTTTCGCCCGGTTCGGGGCCACCCGGCCGACGGGCAACCCCGTGCTCGAGCCGCTCATGACGGCGGTGCGCCAGAACCACCCGAAGGCCGACCTCTCCGTCATCGAGCGGGCGTATGCCGTCGCCGAGAGCGCGCACGAGGGCCAGATGCGCAAGAGCGGCGACGCATACATCACGCATCCCCTGGCCGTGACGACGATCCTCGCCGAGCTCGGCATGACGCCCCCGACCCTCGCGGCGGCGCTGCTGCACGACACCGTCGAGGACACGGCATACGGCCTCGACGAGCTGCGCCGTGACTTCGGTGACGAGATCGCGATGCTCGTCGACGGGGTCACCAAGCTCGACAAGGTCACCTACGGCGAGGCCGCGCAGGCCGAGACGGTCCGCAAGATGGTCATCGCGATGGCCCGCGACATCCGCGTCCTCGTCATCAAGCTCGCCGACCGGCTGCACAACGCCCGGACCTGGCGCTACGTCAGTCCGGAGTCGGCCAAGCGCAAGGCCAACGAGACCCTCGAGATCTACGCCCCGCTGGCGCACCGTCTCGGCATGAACACCATCAAGTGGGAGCTCGAGGACCTCTCGTTCGCGACGCTCTACCCGAAGGTGTACGACGAGATCGTGCGCCTCGTCGCCGAGCGCGCCCCGGCCCGCGAGGAGTACCTCGCCGGCGTCCGCACGCAGGTCACCGAGGACCTCACGGCCGCCAAGATCAAGGCTGCCGTCACGGGCCGGCCGAAGCACTACTACTCCGTCTACCAGAAGATGATCGTGCGCGGACGCGACTTCGAGGAGATCTACGACCTCGTCGCCGTCCGAGTGCTCGTCGACACCGTCCGTGACTGCTACGCGGCACTGGGCGCCCTTCACTCGCGGTGGAATCCGGTCCCTGGCCGGTTCAAGGACTACATCGCCATGCCGAAGTTCAACATGTACCAGTCGCTGCACACGACGGTCATCGGCCCGCAGGGCAAGCCCGTCGAGATCCAGATCCGTACGCACACCATGCACCGGCGGGCCGAGTACGGCGTGGCCGCGCACTGGAAGTACAAGGACCGGAGCAACGCCGGTGGTCCCGCGCGTCCTGGCGAGATCACCCCGCAGAACGACATGGCGTGGCTGCGTCAGCTGCTCGACTGGCAGCGCGAGACCGAGGACCCCGGCGAGTTCCTCGACTCGTTGCGCTTCGAGATGGGCAGCAGCGAGGTCTACGTCTTCACCCCAAAGGGCTCGGTCGTCGCGCTCCCGATGGGTGGCACCCCGGTCGACTTCGCGTATGCCGTCCACACCGAGGTCGGCCACCACTGCATCGGCGCGCGCGTCAACGGCCGGCTCGTCCCGCTCGAGTCGACGCTCGAGAACGGCGACGTCGTCGAGGTGCTCACGAGCAAGGCTGACGGCGCGGGGCCATCTCGCGACTGGCTCCAGTTCGTCAAGAGTCCGCGCGCCCGCAACAAGATCAAGCAGTGGTTCTCCAAGGAGCGCCGGGAGGAGGCCATCGAGGCCGGCAAGGACTCGATCGCCAAGGCCCTGCGCAAGCAGAACCTCCCGCTGCAGCGACTCATGAGCCACGAGTCGATGACGGCCGTCGCGACCGACCTGCGCTACCAGGACATCGAGGCGCTGTATGCCGCGGTGGGCGAGGGCCACGTCTCCGCGCAGCACGTCGTCGGCAAGGTCGTCGCATCGATGGGCGGCGTCGACGGCGCCACCGAGGACCTCGCCGAGGCCACGGTCCCGACCCGTGCCGCCAGCCGGCGCAAGCCCGGCGACCCGGGCGTCGTCGTCGTCGGGACGGCCGATGTGTGGGTCAAGCTGGCGAAGTGCTGCACGCCGGTGCCGGGTGACCCGATCATCGGCTTCGTGACACGCGGCAACGGCGTCTCGGTGCACCGCGTCGACTGCACGAACGCCGACCAGCTGACGGCCAACCCGGAGCGGCTCATCGACGTCGAGTGGGCTCCGAGCTCGGCCAGCGTCTTCCTCGTGCAGCTGCAGGTCGAGGCGCTCGACCGCAACCGCCTTCTCAGCGACGTGACGCGCGTGCTGTCGGACCAGCACGTCAACATCCTGTCCGCCTCCGTGCAGACGTCACGAGACCGGGTGGCCATCTCGCGCTTCACCTTCGAGATGGGCGACCCCGCGCACCTCGACCACGTCATCAAGGCCGTGCGCAAGATCGACGGCGTCTTCGACGTCTACCGTGTCAACGGCGGCAAGTCGACGATGTAGCCGTCGCGCTGCCGGGGCCGACGTCGAGTCGGCACATCCACGCGGGCGGCGAGCCGTGTGGTCGCCGCCCGATCACCGGGATGTGCCGACTCGACGTCGAGCCGATCGCCGTGCGTCAGCCGCCGAACTCGGCGACGCCGGCACGGGCCTGGTCGAGCCAGGCCTGACGTGCGTCGAGGGCCTCACGGGCCTTCTTGATCCTGCTCGCGCTGCCCGACGCCTCCGCCTTGGCCAGGTCGTCCTCGAGGTCGGCCACGGCTCGCTCGAGCTGGTCGACCATGGCGCGGGCACGGGCTGCGACCTCGGGGTTGCTCGACCTCCACCGGCGGTCCTCGGCGTCGCGCACCGTCTGCTCGACACGACGCATGGCCTTCTCGACGCGCTCCATGTCGGCCCGCGGCACCTTGCCGGCAGCGTCCCACTTGTCCTGGATGACGCGCAGCTGGTTCTTGGCCTTCTCGAGGTCGGTCACGGGCAGGATCGCCTCGGCCTCGACGAGCAGGGCCTCCTTGACCGTGAGGTTGCCGCGGTACTGCTCCTCCTCGGCGGCCACGACCTCGTCCTTGGCCGCGAAGAAGTTGTCCTGTGCCGCCTTAAAGCGGGCCCACAGCTTGTCGTCGTCGGAGCGGCTCGCGCGGCCCGCGCGCCGCCACTCGTCCATGAGGCGCTTGAACGCACCCGCGGTGGCCGCCCAGTCGGTGCTCGTCGCCAGCTTCTCCGCCTCGGCCACGAGCCGCTCCTTGGCGCCCTTGGCATCGGCGTGCTGCGCGTCGAGTCCCGCGAAGTGGCTGCGGCGCGCCTTGTCGAAGCCGTTGCGGGCGCTGCTGAAGCGCTGCCACAGGTTCGACTCCGTCTCGCGGTCGAGACGCGTGGCGGAGCGTTGGTGCGCCTTCCACTCGTCGAGCAGCTCGCGCATCCGGGCGCCGCTGCTCTTCCACTGGATCCGGTTCTCGGGCTGAGCTGCGATCGACTCGGCCTCGGCCACGATCTTCTCGCGCTCGGCGGTCGCGGCCGCACGCGCCTCGGCGCGATGCTGCTGCTCCACGTTGCGCTTGGCGGCCAGCCCGGACTGGATCTCGTCGAGCTTGGCGGCAAGGGCGTCGAGGTCCCCGACCACGGTCGCGTCCTTGACCTGCGCCGCGAGGGTCTTGAGTCCCTCGGCGACGTCCTTGGACGGCACCTCGGGCTGCGAGAGCCGCTGCTCGAGGAGCACCGCGGAGGCGAAGAGCTCGTCGTACTTGCGGGCGAAGTAGGTCAACGCCTCCTGGTCGCTCGCGCCGGGGTAGGAGCCGACCTCCTGCTCCTCCCCGTCCTTGGTGCGGACGAAGACCGTCCCGTTCTCGTCGACGCGTCCGAAGGCTGCCGACGCGGAGTGATCGGTCGTGATCGGCGCCGGGGCCGCAGGGGTGGTCGCGGGGTGCGGTACGGCCCTGGCGAGCGCTGCCGGCGTCGGGATGACCGACGGCTTCGGGACGCTCGCCGGGGTCGGCGCGGCAGGGCTGACCTCGGTTGCCTTCGCCTCGGGGGCGTCCGCGGTCTCGCCGCCCTCGGTGCTGCTGACGGATGCCACGGCGTCAGCAGTCTCGGTGACCGCTGCGCTCGGTGCGTCGCCCTCCACGGCGAGGGACGCCGTCACGACGGACTCAGCAGACTCGGGCTCGGTCACGGGGGCCGGCACCGCGGCCTCCGGGGACGTGCCGGCGGGGACGGCTGACTCGGGCTCCGTGACGGGGGCCGGGAACGCGGCCTCCGGGGACGTGCCCGCCGGGGCCGCTGACTCGGGCTCGGGCGTCACGTCAAGGGCCGGCTCGGGCGTCGCCTCGGCAGCAGGCTCGGGCGTCACCTCGGCAGCAGGTTCGGGCGTCACCTCGGCAGCAGGTTCGGGCGTCGCCTCGGCAGCAGGCTCGGGCTCGGGCGTCACGTCGAGGGCCGCCTCGGGCTCGGGCGTCACTTCGGCGGCAGGCTCGGCCGCAGGCTCAGGCTCGGGCGTCACGTCGAGGGCGGCCTCGGGCTCGGGCGTCGCCTCGGCGGCAGGCTCGGGCGTCGCCTCGGCGGCGGGCTCCGGCTCGGGCGTCACCGGACCAGCGTCGTCGGCACTTGCCGTCGCGTCGCCGGACTCCGTGGACTGCACGGAGGCCAGCGCCTCTGCGGTCTCGGACGAGGCCGGGGTGTCTGCGGTCTCGAGGGTGTCGGCGTTCTCGGCGGCCGGTGTGACCGCGGCCTCGGCGGGCTCCGCCTCCGTCCCGGGGGCGGTGGTGTCGTCCGGCTCGGGCTGCTTGATGTCGGTCATGCCTTCTTCTCCGTCACACTGACGCTGAGGATGCTGATCGGGGAGACGGGGGTTCCGTCCGTCGGGTTGGGGGCCACGGCCTTGTTCGCGGCAATCTTCTTGACGATGTCAAGGCCCTTGGTCACCTTCCCGAAGATCGTGTAGCCACCACCGTCGGTGGGCAACTGGGTTTCGTCGTACGTGATGAAGAACTGGCCGCCGTTGCTCTTCGGGTCCGACGTACGCGCCATGGCGAGGACGCCGGTGGGGTACTTCCCGTTCTTCGGCGCGTTCTCGATGCCGAAGGTGTAGCCGGGGCCGCCCTGCCCGGTGCCCGTGGGGTCACCGCACTGGAGGACGAAGATGCCCTCCGTGGTGACACGGTGGCACGGACTCGGGGCCCAGTAGCCGGTCTTGGCGAGGTTGATGAACGACGCGACCGTCTGCGGGGCCTTGTCACCGTCGAGCTCGAAGGTGAGGTCGCCACACGTGGTCTTGACCGTCGCGACATAGGTCTTGCCGGCCACGGCGCCCTTGGGCGGGACGTCCTTCTGCTGCTTCGGGGTGCTCTGGAGCGCCGGGGGAGCGGTGCAGCCGGCCGCGAGCTTCTGGCCCTCGGCGAGCCCGCCCGAGCTCGTCGGGGTGCTCGCCGGGGCGCTTGCCGGGGTGGTCGACCCGGCCGCGGGGGTGACCCCGTCCGAGCTGCCGACGAGCTTGGGGACGACGATGACGGCTGCGATGATGAGGATGACGGCAAGGATCACACCGAAGACCTGCTTGTCGCGCCTGGAGTCGCTCACGGGCGGCTTGGCTGTCTTCTGCTGTTCCTCGTGGCGGCGGCGCGCACGTGCGCGTTCCTGCTCTTTGGTCACGAACCTCTCCTCGTACGGGCCACATGGGCGGTCCCCGGGCTTCGGTCATTTTAGGGAACGACTGAGGTGCGCACGCAGCGGGACGGGTCACGAGTCCGTGACAACTCCCCTCCGACGCGCGGATTTGCGCATGGGAGCCGCACGAACGGCACACGTGACGGCGCCCCGCCCCCGTCGAGCACGTATGCCGGGTGCCCGCGTCCGCGTCGTCGCTAGGCTCCCAGCGTGCTGACCATCGCGTTCCCGGCCCGGGCGTTCGACACCAACTGCTACGTCCTCGCCGCGCAGGCGGGGGAGGAGTGCGTCATCGTCGACCCCGGGGTGGGGGTCGAGGAGACGCTGCGAGAGGTCCTGGCGGAGCACCGGCTACGGCCGGCTGCGGTGCTGCTCACCCACGGACACGTCGACCACGTCTACTCCGTGACACCCGTCTGCGGGTCCGACACCGCGGCCTACATCCACGCCGACGACCGCTACCGCCTCCACGACCTGCTGGGACGCAGCAACCCGGGACTCATCGCGATGTTCGAGCAGCAGTTCGGCACGGCAGCGACCTGGGCCGAGCCGACGAACGTCGTCGAGATCACCGACGGCACCCGGCTGACGCTCGCAGGCATGGAGTTCGACGCGCTCCACGCGCCCGGACACACCGAGGGATCGGTCATGTTCGGCATCGACCGGGTGCCCGACGGCATCCGGGAGCAGGTCGACGTCGACCGGACGATGGTGACCGGCGACGTCCTCTTCGCCGGATCCGTCGGCCGCACCGACCTGCCCGGCGGAGACCCGGCCGCGATGCAGCGCAGCCTGCGCGACATCGTGCTGCCGCTTCCCGACACGACGCTCGTGCTGCCCGGCCACTACCAGGCCACCACCATGGCCCACGAGCGCGCCACCAACCCCTACCTGAGAGACTTGCCCGCGTGAGCACCCGCCCCACCTCGAAGTCCGCCGGCAAGGTCACCCCGATCAGTGGCTTCCCGGAGTACCTCCCGTCCGAGCGCATCGTCGAGCAACGCTTCCTCGACGTCATCCGCGAGACGTTCGAGCTCCACGGGTTCTCGTCGGTCGAGACCCGGTCCATCGAGCCGATCGAGCGGCTGAGCGCCCAAGGCGAGGACGCGGACAAGGAGATCTACGCCGTATCGCGGCTCGCGGGCGGCAGTGACGACGACGCCCGCTGGGGGCTGCACTTCGACATGACGGTGCCGTTCGCCCGTTACGTGCTCGAGAACGCGGGCAAGCTCGCCTTCCCGTTCCGGCGCTACCAGATCCAGAAGGCGTGGCGCGGGGAGCGGCCCCAGGAGGGTCGGTACCGGGAGTTCACCCAGGCCGACATCGACGTCGTCGACGTCGGCCGCCTCTCACCCCACTTCGAGGCAGAGATGCCCCTTGTCATCGCCGACGTCTTCAGTCGGTTCCCGGTGGGTGAGTTCGTCATCCAGGTCAACGACCGCAAGATCCCGAACGGCTTCTACCAGGGCATCGGCATCAGCGACGTCATCGGGACGCTGCGCATCGTCGACAAGCTCGACAAGATCGGCCCGGAGAAGGTCAAGGCACTGCTCGTCGAGTCGGGGACGACGGCCGCGCAGGCCGACCAGTGCCTCGCGCTCGCCGCGATCCGCTCGACCGACCTCGGCTTCGTCGACGAGGTCCGCGCGCTCGGCGTCGAGCACCCGCTCCTCGACGAGGGACTCGAGTCCTTGGCGGGTGTCATCCGGACCGGGATGGCCCACGCGCCGGGCAAGCTCGTCGCCGACCTGCGCATCGCGCGCGGGCTCGACTACTACACCGGCACCGTCTACGAGACGCAGTTCGTCGGGCACGAGTCGTGGGGCTCGTTCTGCTCGGGCGGCCGCTACGACGCCCTCGCGAGCGATGGCAGGAACACCTACCCCGGGGTCGGCATCTCGATCGGCGTGACGCGGATCCTCGGCCTCCTCATCGGCCGCGGGCTCGTCACCGCGTCGCGCTCCACGCCGGCGGCCGTGCTCGTCGCCCTGACGGACGACGACTCGCGCGAGGAGGCGGTGGCGGTGGCGACCGCGCTGCGCCGGCGCGGGATCGCCTGCGAGGTGGCACCGTCCGCAGCGCGTTTCGGCAAGCAGATCCGCTACGCCGAGCGCCGGGGCATCCCCTACGTCTGGTTCCCGGGCGCAGGGGAGTCCGGCGACGAGGTCAAGGACATCCGGTCGGGTGAGCAGGTGCCGGCGTCGGCCGACTCCTGGGTCCCGCCGGCGGACGACCTCGTCCCGCAGATCACGCGGACCGACGCCTGAGGGCGGGGCCACCGTGTCGGCCCAGAGGGCTGAGCGGTTCCTCCGTCGCGCGCTGCTGAGGCCCGACAGCAGGGGACGCTCGCGGAGTCAGGCTCCCGGCGGCGGGCGCAGCCCCTGGTCCCGCAGCTCGAGGAGCGCGAGCTGCCGGACGACCTCGCGGTCCTGACGACGCCACGCGCCGGCCGGGTCGTCGGACACCCTCGCCAGCGCCCGCATGGGCTGGGTCGCCATGGCCCGGAGCGCGAAGAGGTCGAGGTCCTCACCTGCATCGATGAAACGTTGCGACTGGGTCGCATTGCGCACGAAGCGAACCCGGACGTAGAGCCACAGGGCGAGCACGAGGACGATGGGCACGAGGGACGCCGCGAGTCCGAGGCCCAGAGCGAGCTGGTCGACGGTGTCCGCCATCGAGTTCCCTGCCTGCTGGAGGGTGGTGCCCGACCCCGCGGCCTGGTTCAGCCAGGTCCTCAGCTGGTCACCCACGAGCGGGATCTGTCCGGCCTGGTCGCCGGCACCGGTGAGGGCTCCGTTGACCGAGCGTCCCGCCGACGTGATGGAGTCGGCCGGCGCACGCAGCCGGTCGACGGCGTCGTGCACCTGGCGGCCGGCATACACCCACAGCCCGATCCAGAGCAGCATGAGGACGTCGGAGAGGAGCTGTCGGGTCCGGCGGGCGGGAGTGTCTGCGTAGAGCTTCACGGGCCCATGTTGGCGAACATCAGGAGCAGGAGCACGTACAGGGCCGCGAAACCCGCGACGCTGCCGACCACGACGGTGGTCGTGAAGCCGCGTGTGTGCCACCTCGGACGACGAGTTGCCCGAGGTCGTGACCGGCCTGTGACGCCCACGGATACAGTTGCCTCGCGGCCCCTGTGGGCCCCTCTCAGCACGGCAACGGCGCCGTGGCCGAGTGAGCCCGGAAGGAAGTGCAGCACCATGAAGGTCGGCATCCCCCGCGAGGTCAAGAACCACGAGTACCGCGTGGCCATCACGCCCTCTGGCGTCCACGAGCTCACCGAGCACGGCCACGACGTGGTCGTCGAGAAGGACGCCGGTGTGGGCTCGCAGATCAGCGACGACGAGTACGTCGCGGCCGGCGCGCGCATCATCGGCTCTGCCGACGACGTCTGGGGCGAGGCGGACATGGTGCTCAAGGTCAAGGAGCCCGTGGCCGAGGAGTACCACCGGATGCGCGAGGGCCTGACCCTCTTCACCTACCTGCACCTGGCCGCGGACAAGCCGCTCACCGAGGAGCTCGTGGCCCGGAAGGTCACCGGCATCGCGTACGAGACGGTGCAGCTCTCCTCCGGCGACCTCCCGCTGCTCTACCCGATGTCGGAGGTGGCCGGCTGCCTGGCGCCGCAGGTCGGCGCGCACGCGTTGATGCGGGCGCAGGGTGGTCGCGGGGTGCTGATGGGCGGGGTCGGTGGCGTGGCCAACGCCAAGGTCGTCATCCTCGGCGCCGGCGTCTCGGGCCAGAACGCCGCCAACATCGCCCTGGGCATGGGCGCCGACGTCACCCTGCTCGACACGGACCTGGACAAGCTGCGGATGTCGTTCTGGCGCTACGACAACCGCGTGCACGGCCTGGCCTCGTCCCGGCTCACCGTGCAGCAGCAGGTGCTCGAGGCCGACATGGTCATCGGCGCCGTGCTCATCCCCGGTGCGGCTGCTCCCAAGCTCGTCTCGAACGAGCTCGTCGCCCAGATGAAGCCGGGGTCCGTGCTCGTCGACATCGCGATCGACCAGGGCGGCTGCTTCGAGGACAGCCACGCCACCACGCACGCGGACCCCACCTACCGCGTGCACGACTCCGTCTTCTACTGCGTCGCCAACATGCCCGGCGCCGTGCCCAACACCTCGACGTACGCCCTGACCAACTCGACGCTGCCGTATGCCGTGCGGCTCGCCAACCAGGGGTGGCGCGACGCGCTGCGCACCGACCACGCGCTCGGCCTCGGACTCAACACGCATGACGGGCACGTCACGTACGCCGGCGTGGCCGAGGCCCACGGCATGCAGTCGATCGGCCTCGAGGAGGCCCTGTCCTGACCGAGCAGCTCGTCACCGATCCGCCCGCGGCACGGCACTCGCGCCTCGAGCGCGACGTCCGCGGGTGGCTCGACCACGTCCGCGTCGAGAGGGGCGCGTCCGAGAACACCCTCACGTCGTACGCCCGCGACCTCCGCTCCTACTGCGCGTTCCTGGCGGCGCGGGGGATCGACGACACGGGCCGGGTCGGCGAGGCCGACGTCACCGACTTCCTCGCGTCGCTGCGCGAGCGCGGGCTCGCGGCCTCGTCCGCCGCGCGCACTCTCGTCGCGGTCCGCGGGTTCCACCGCTTCCTCGCCCTCGAGGGCGAGGTGGCCGGCGACCCGGCCGCCAACGTCGCGCCACCGAAGCCGCCCGCACGCCTGCCCAAGGCGATCCCCGTCGAGGCCGTCGAGCGCCTGCTCGCGGCCGCATCGGTCGGCGACACGCCCGAGTCGCTCCGCGACCGAGCGCTCCTCGAAGTCCTCTACGGTGTCGGCGCACGCATCAGTGAGGCCGTCGGCCTCGACGTCGACGACATCGAGACGGACGGCCCTCGCGAGCCGTCCGGTGGGGCCCCCGCTGGCGGGGGAGCGGCTTCGGTGCGGCTGCACGGCAAGGGCGGCAAGGAGCGCATCGTCCCCGTCGGCCGCTACGCGGTGGAGGCCGTGACGGCATACCTCGTGCGGGGCCGACCGGCCCTTGCCACGCACGGACAAGGCGTTCCGGCCCTCTTCCTCAACCAGCGCGGCGCCCGCCTCTCGCGGCAGTCGGCGTGGGCGGTCATCCGCCGGGCAGCCCAACGGGCCGACCTCACGGGGCACGTGTCGCCCCATACGCTGCGGCACTCCTTCGCCACCCACCTGCTCGACGGTGGGGCCGACGTCCGTGTCGTCCAGGAGCTGCTGGGACACGCCTCGGTCACGACGACCCAGATCTACACCATGGTCTCGGTGCACCGACTCCGCGAGGTCTATGCGGGCGCCCACCCCCGTGCCCGCTGATAAGGTCACACGTGATCAGCGCGAGGCTGACCGCAGCATCTCAGGGTACGGCCGAGCGGAGTGGAACACCCGGTGAACGAGGAGTCACACGACACCATGCAGTCCGTGCCGTCCGAGGACCTCGACCAGCCCCGACGGAGCTCGGTCGGCGCCGCTCCCCGCGTGGCTCACCTGCCGGCCACCGAGTCCGCCGTCTCCGGCCCCATCGGTCCGACCGGCCGCCCGCTTCCTCACTTCCCGGACCCCGTGCCGCTCACGAGCCACGGCCCGGCGCGCATCATCGCCATGTGCAACCAGAAGGGTGGCGTCGGCAAGACGACGACGACCATCAACCTCGGGGCCGCCCTCGCCGAGCTCGGTCGAAGGGTCCTCGTCATCGACTTCGACCCCCAGGGTGCGCTGTCGGTCGGGCTGGGCGTCAACGCCCAGGAGCTCGACACGACGATCTACAACCTGCTCGTCGAGCGCGGTCACGAGATCCGCGATGTCATCCAGCACACGCGCACGCCGAACCTCGACCTTGTACCGGCCAACATCGACCTGTCCGCGGCGGAGGTCCAGCTCGTCGGGGAGGTGGCCCGTGAGCAGATCCTCGCCCGGGTGCTGCGTCCCGTCGTCGACGAGTACGACGTCGTTCTCATCGACTGCCAGCCGTCACTGGGCCTGCTCACGGTCAACGCCCTGACGGCCGCCCACGGCGTCATCATCCCGCTCGAGTGCGAGTTCTTCGCGATGCGCGGTGTCGCCCTGCTCATCGACACGATCGACAAGATCACCGACCGCCTCAACCCGCGTCTGCAGGTCGACGGCATCCTCGCCACGATGTACGACAGCCGCACGCTGCACAGCCGCGAGGTCGTGCGTTCCGTCGTGGACCACTTCGACGAGCAGGTCTTCCACACGGTGATCAGCCGCACGGTGAAGTTCCCCGACGCGACGCTCGCCGCCGAGCCCATCACGTCCTACTCGTCCGAGCACTCCGGTGCCAACGCCTACCGCCAGCTCGCCCGCGAGCTCATCGCGCGCGGTGGCGCAGCCTGATCCGCAGTGCTCTGATGACCGAGCAGGACATCGTCGACCGCACCACGGTCGACACCGGCGACGCCGACATGCCTGCGGTGCTCGGGGTGCCCGCGGCGCGCGACGAGTCCGATGAGATCGGCGAGGTCGGCGAGGTCAGCGCGCCGGGCGACCTGACGCTCGCTGCCGTCGCAGCCCCGGCGGAGGAGCTGACACCCGGCGGGGTGATCACGCGTCGGTCGGCGGCGCCCTTCGAGGTGCACCTCGACGTCTTCTCCGGGCCCTTCGACCTGCTGCTCGGCCTGATCAGCAAGCACAAGCTCGACATCACCGAGATCGCCCTCGCCAAGGTCACCGACGAGTTCGTCGCCCACATCAAGACCGCCCAGGCCGCCAACAGCGACTGGGACCTCGGCCAGGCCTCCGAGTTCGTCCTCATCGCGGCCACGCTGCTCGACCTCAAGGCCTCGCGTCTGCTCCCGCAGTCGGGACCGCAGGACGACGAGGACCTTGCCCTCATCGAGGCGCGCGACCTGCTCTTCGCGCGGCTGCTGCAGTACCGCGCGTACAAGGAGATCGCCAACACCTTCCGCGAGCGGATGGCCACGGCCGGGCGCATCACCCCGCGTCAGGCCGGCCTCGAGCCGGAGTTCGCGAGCCTGCTGCCCGAGCTCGTCATCGCCATCACACCCGAGCAGTTCGCGATGATCGCCGCTCGGGCGATGACGCCGAGGATCGCGCCGACGGTCGGCCTCGAGCACCTGCACGCGCCACAGGTCAGCGTCCGCGAGCAGGCCGCGATCATCGTCGAGCGCCTGCGCCACCGCGGCCAGGTGTCGTTCCGGAGCCTCGTGGCCGACGCCGACAGCACCCTCGTCATCGTCGCGCGCTTCCTCGCCCTGCTCGAGCTGTTCAAGGAGGCCGCCATCGCCTTCGAGCAGGCCGAGGCCCTCGGCGAGCTCGACATCCGCTGGACCGGCGCCGACGCAGGCGATGTCGCCATCGACGACGAGTTCGACGACGAGGACGACGACGACCGGGCGGACGACGACGTCCCGCAGCAGACCGAGGAGACGGGCAGCGACGCCGCCCCACGAACAGGAGCAGACGATGAGTGACCAGTCGGCGCAGGGGCCCGACGCGACGGCCGAGCCCGAGCTGCTCGACGAGCGCCAGGGTGCCGACGAGCAGATCGCCTTCGACATCAACGACTTCCCGGGGGGCGCCCGTTCGGCCCTCGAGGCCGTCCTCATGGTGGTCGACGAGCCCGTGACCGAGGTGGCCCTCGCGTCCGCGCTCGAGCTGCCCGTCGACGACGTCCGCGGTCACCTGCATGCCCTCGAGGAGGAGTATGCCGCCGCGCAGCGCGGGTTCACCCTGCGCAGCGTCGCGGGTGGCTGGCGCGTCTACAGCCGGTCCGACTTCGCGCCCGTCGTGGAGAAGTTCGTCCTCGACGGGCAGCAGGCCAAGCTGACCCAGGCCTCCCTCGAGACACTCGCCGTCATCGCCTACCGCCAGCCCGTGTCGCGGGCCCGGGTCAGCGCGGTCCGCGGTGTCAACGTCGACGGCGTCGTGCGCACCCTCGCCTCCCGCGGCCTCATCGAGGAGGTCGAGGACGTCGGCGAGAGCGGTGCCATGCTCTTCCGGACGACGCCCTACTTCCTGCAGCGGATGGGGCTGTCGTCGCTCGACGACCTCCCGGCGCTGGCGCCGTACCTCCCGGACGCCGACGTCATCGACGAGCTCATCGAGGAAGGACACGCATGAGCGAGTACTCCAGGTCTCCCCGCCAGCCGCGCAAGAAGGGATCCGGGCCCTCGCAGGGCCCTGGGAGCCCGGGAGGCGTACGCCGGAGCGCTCGCCCCCCGGCGGGTGGCAAGAGCGGCGGCAAGAGCGGCGGCAAGGCGACCGGCCCACGGTTCGCGGGCTCGACCAAGGCCAGCCAGCCCACGAAGCTGCCCGACCGCAAGGCCGCGCCCGAGATCGACGTCCACGACCCCGATGGCGTGCGCCTGCAGAAGCTGATGGCAGCCGGCGGGGTCGGCTCCCGCCGCGTCTGCGAGAACCTCATCGAGCAGGGACGCGTCACGGTCGACGGCCAGGTCGTCACCGAGCTGGGCGTCCGGATCAACGCGCGCAGCCAGGTCGTCCACGTGGACGGCGTCCGCGTCAACCTCGACGAGGACCGCGTCTACCTCGCCTTCAACAAGCCCAAGGGCGTCGTCACGACCATGCACGACGAGCTGGGCCGCATCTCGCTGGCCGACTACGTCGGCAACCGCGAGGAGCGACTCTTCCACGTGGGACGGCTCGACGCCGACACCGAGGGACTGCTGCTGCTCACGAACGACGGCGACCTCGCCCACCGGCTCCAGCACCCGGCATACGGCGTGCTCAAGACGTACGTGGCGACCATCCGCGGACCGGTCCAGCGCGACGTCGGCAAGCGGCTGCGCGAGGGCGTCGAGCTCGACGACGGCCCCGTCAGCGTCGACTCGTTCCGGATCGTGGACCACCAGCCGGGAAAGGCCATGGTCGAGGTGGTGCTGCACGAGGGGCGCAAGCACGTCGTCCGCCGCATGCTCGAGGCGGTGGGGCACCCCGTCCTCGAGCTCGTCCGCACCGAGGTCGGCCCGATCCGGCTCGCCGACCTCAGGTCCGGGCGCACGCGTCGCCTCAACAAGGCCGAGATCGGGGCCCTCTACAAGGCCGCCGGTCTGTGACCCGGACGTCCCAGATGCGAGACGCCGTGCTCGCTACGCTGGCGAGGTGACCACGCACGTCCGCATCGTCGGGGCAGGGCTGATCGGCACCAGCCTCGGAATCGCGCTGTCGAACAACGGGTTTCGCGTGTCGCTCGAGGACCCATCTCCGACGGCCGTCCACCTGGCACGCGACCTGCTCGCGGGCGAGGTGGCCGACGACCTGACGGCCAGACCCGACGTCGTCGTCGTCGCCGCACCGCCCGACGTCGCTGCACAGGTGGTCGTCTCCGCGCTCGACCGATGGCCCGATGCCGTCGTCACCGACGTCGCCTCCGTCAAGGAGTCGGTGCTTCGCGTCGTTCTCGACTCGGGTGCCGATGCGAGCCGCTACGTCGGGTCACACCCGATGGCCGGCCGCGAGCGGTCCGGCGCTGCCGCCGCACGGGCCGACCTCTTCGACGGTCGGGCCTGGGTTGTCGTGCCGCACGAGGCGTCGACCGATGCTGCGGTCCGTTGCGTGCGCGACCTCGCGCTCGCCGTCGGCTCCGCGGTGCGGGTCATGCCCGCCCACGAGCACGACGAGGCGGTGGCGGCGGTCTCGCACGTGCCGCAGCTCGCCGCGAGCATCGTCGCCGCCTGTCTGCGCGAGCTGCCCGAGTCAGCGGTCGGTCTCGCGGGCCAGGGACTGCGCGACGTGACCCGGATCGCCGCCAGCGACCCCCGCCTCTGGACCCAGATCCTCGCCGGCAACGCCCCGGCCGTGCGGGACGTCCTGCGGCACGTGCGCGACCAGGTCGACGACGTGGTCGGCGCTCTCGACGTGCTCGTCGACGCAGACGGCAACGGCTCGCTCGGCACGCTGAGCCGCGTCCTCGAGGCAGGCAACCTCGGCCACGCGCGGATCCCCGGCAAGCACGGCGCGGCTCCCGCGGCATACGAGGTCGTCTCCGTGGTCGTGCCCGACGAGCCGGGATCGCTCGCGCGACTGCTCACCGACGTCGGCGACGCCGGCATCAACCTCGAGGACCTGCACCTCGAGCACGGGCTGGGACAGGCCGTCGGCGTCGCCGAGATCTCCGTGGTGCCGGCCTCCGTCGAGCCGTTGCGGGCCGAGCTGGCGCGGCTCGGTTGGCGCGTCCACGACTGAGCCTCCGGCCCCCGGGCGGCCCCGGGGGAGGTCACGTCGAGGCACTATCCTCGTCCGCATGCCTGAGACCCCCGAGGACCACCTGTCCGGTTTCGTCGTCGCCGTGGACGGTCCCTCCGGGTCCGGCAAGTCGAGCGTCAGCAAGCAGGTCGCCCGGTCCCTCGGCTACGGCTACCTCGACACCGGCGCCATGTACCGTGCGTTGACCTGGTGGTGCCTCCACGAGGGTGTCGACCTCACCGACGCGGACGCGATCACCTCTGCGGCACAGCGTTTCCCACTGGTGATCGGCACGGACCCGGACGTCCCCACGGTCGAGGTCGACGGCGCCGACGTGGCCACAGCCATCCGCGAGACCGGCATCTCGACCAACGTGTCCGCGGTCGCCGCCGTGATCCCCGTGCGCGAGATCCTCCGGGTCCTCCAGCGCCGGCTCATCTCCGAGTCGGCCAGGGCAACGGGCGGCGTCGTGGCGGAGGGGCGTGACATCACCACCGTCGTCGCTCCGGACGCTCCCGTGCGCATCCTGCTCACGGCGTCCGAGGAGGCCCGGCTCGCGCGCCGCTCCACGGAGCTGCACGGCGCCGCCGACGCGGATGCGGTCGCCGCGACCCGCTCGCAGATCGTCGACCGCGACAGGGCCGACTCGGCGGTGTCGGAGTTCACCGTGGCCGCCGACGGGGTGACGACGATCGACACCTCACAGCTGGACTTCGAGGGCTCGGTCGAGGCGGTGCTCCAGGTGGTGGCGGCGGCCCGGGCATGAGCCGCCCCGCCGATCCCGGCCCCTCCCGACCCCCGACGGCCCCCCACCCCCGTCGGGCAGTGGTCGGCCGATGGATCGGCACCACCATCTTCCACACGCTCTACCGGGGCCGAGCCCACCACGCCGAACGGGTGCCCCTCACCGGGCCCGTGGTGCTCGTCGCCAACCACGCAGCCTTTCTCGACGGGCCGCTCGTCTTCGGTCTCGCGCCGCGCCCCGTGAACTTCCTCGTCAAGCAGGAGGCCTTCACGGGTCCGTTCGGCTGGCTCATCCGCGGCGTGGGGCAGATCCCGATCGACCGGGCGGTCGGCGACCGGGCCGCGTTGACGACGGCGACCGCCGTGCTCGAGCGTGGCGGCGCCGTGGGCATCTTCCCCGAGGGAAACCGGGGTAGCGGCGACGTCCAGCAGGTCAACCAGGGTGCCGCCTGGATCGCCCTGCGCACGGAGGCCACCGTCGTGCCGGTCGCGGTCCGGGGCACGCGCGTTGCCGGTGGGTCCGCCGATGCGTGGCCGCGGCCCCGGGCCAGGCTTGACGTCGTCTTCGGCGACCCCTTCCAGCTGAGCGTGCCGAGCGACCTGCCGGGCCGCGATCGTCTCCGGACGGCCAGCGACCAGCTGCGCGATGCCCTCGCGTCACACGTACGCTCCGCGCGGTGGGAGGATGGGTCCTCAACAGACGTTCACTGATTCGAGGACACCGTGACTGACGAGACCGCCCGCCCCATCGACGAGGGCGCTCCGATCTCGACCCCTGGCTCTGCCGTCGACGACGCCGCCGTGGAGCGCGCCCTGCGCGCCGGGCTCGACGACTTCGAGCTCAGCCCCGAGGACCAGGCGCTGCTCGACGCCCAGGGGCCGCTGACCGACGGGGGCGGGGCGCATGGCCCGCTGCCGGTCGTGGCCGTCGTCGGCCGACCCAACGTCGGCAAGTCGAGCCTCGTCAACCGCATCCTGCGTCGTCGGGAGGCTGTCGTCGAGGACGTGCCCGGGGTCACCCGCGATCGCGTCTCCTACGAGGCCGAGTGGGGCGGACGCCGCTTCACCATCGTCGACACCGGCGGCTGGGAGGCCGACGTCACGGGCATCCACCTGCGAGTCGCCGAGCAGGCGGAGATCGCGATCGACCTGGCCGACGTCGTCATGTTCGTCGTCGACGCCACGGTCGGTGCGACCGACGACGACGAGTCGGTGGTCAAGCTGCTGCGCAGGTCGGGCAAGCCGGTCGTGCTCGTGGCCAACAAGGTCGACGACCAGCGCGGCGAGGCCGATGCCGCCATGCTCTGGAGCCTCGGGCTGGGCCAGCCCTACCCCGTCTCGGCCGTGCACGGCAGGGGGAGCGGAGATGCCCTCGACGCCGTGCTCGAGGTGCTGCCCGACGTGTCGGCCCACGGGGCGTACGCCCAGGGCGGGCCGCGACGCGTCGCGCTGGTCGGTCGTCCCAACGTCGGCAAGTCGAGCCTGCTCAACCGCCTCGCGGGCTCGGAGCGCGTCGTCGTCGACAACGTCGCCGGCACCACCCGCGACCCGGTCGACGAGCTCATCGAGCTCGGTGGCAAGACGTGGCGCTTCGTCGACACGGCCGGCATCCGACGTCGGGTCCACCAGAGCCGCGGAGCCGACTTCTACGCCTCCCTGCGCACCCAGACGGCTCTCGAGAAGGCCGAGGTGGCCGTCGTGCTCATCGACGCCGAGGAGCCGATCGCCGAGCAGGACATCCGCGTCGTCCAGCAGGTCATCGACTCGGGCCGCGCCCTCGTCATCGCCTACAACAAGTGGGACAACCTCGACGAGGAGCGCCGCTACTACCTCGAGCGTGAGATCGAGAAGGAGCTCGTCCAGGTGCCGTGGGCGCCTCGGGCCAACATCTCGGCGCGCACGGGCCGTCACATGGACCGCCTCGTGCCCGCCATCGAGAGGGCCCTCGAGTCGTGGGACACCCGAGTTCCCACCGGCCGCCTCAACGCCTTCCTCGGCGAGATCGTGGCCTCCCACCCGCACCCGCTCCGAGGCGGCAAGCAGCCCCGGATCCTCTTCGCGACCCAGGCCTCGACGCGCCCACCCCGTTTCGTCATCTTCGCGTCGGGCTTCATCGAGGCGGGGTATCGCCGCTTCATCGAGCGTCGTCTGCGCGAGCAGTTCGGCTTCGAGGGCACCCCGATCGAGGTCTCGGTCCGGGTGCGCGAGAAGCGCGGCAAGCGCTGACCGGAGGCCGACACGGGCACCCGCGGGGGTCGATTGGGACCGGCGGTACCCGGTGCGCTAATGTTCCTTTCGCCCCGAGGGGCATCGGGCTGTGGCGCAGCTTGGTAGCGCACTTGACTGGGGGTCAAGGGGTCGCAGGTTCAAATCCTGTCAGCCCGACCGAAGAAGCAGCAGGTCAGAGGCCGTTCCCGCACCAGCGGGGACGGCCTCTTGGCTTGCCTGTGCCGAACGCATGCCAAGACGGGCATGCCGCTCCTTCCCCCAGGACAGGTGCGGCCGGCGTCGAGTACACCGGGGGAGCGTCGGGCGCGCCTATCGGTGTAGCTCGGCGCAGCTCACGCCGAGCCCCCGCGCGAGGATCGCCTCCAGCACGCCGACGAACTCCTGGGTGTCGTGGACCTCCAGCGTGAGGACCGATCGGTCTCCGGTGCGCTCCGAGCCGACCGCGTACGGCCACAGGTCCGCGTGATCGACCGCCCCTTGGACGACCACCTCCGCTCTCATGACTGTCACATGCCCACGGACCGGCTTCGCCAAACCAACCGGCCCCGGGCCACGCCGACGCGCCAAGGGCGGGCTGAGCGCAAGGCGTGAATCGAGTTGCGGCGCAAGGTGTCCGGGCCACCGCCGCAAGAACTTCCTATGTGGCACAAGCTACCCGCAAGGTATGCGCAACGTTGTCCGAGGTGCCCCTGAATCGCCCGATTCGCGTGTCACTGTTCCCTCAACAGCACACCGGCAACGGCAACAGCCACCAGGGAAAGGTCATGGACACCATGCGCACTCAGAAGTCCAGCTCCAAGAAGAAGAAGTCCGCAGCCTTCCTCGCCGCCGGGGTCATCGGCCTCGCGACGGCCGGCGGGGCCTATGCCTACTGGACGAGCCTCGGTGGCGGCACCGGCACCGCGTCCACCCGGGCCGGCGCCGGCAACATCTTCCTCGTCACCGGCGGCAGCGCCACCGCGATGTACCCCGGCGACGTGGCGCAGACGGTCACCGCGACGGTGAAGAACACCGGCACCGAGAGCTACAAGATCCAGGCGGTCAAGGCCTACGTCAGGACGAACAAGGCGAACTGCGACGGCAGCGACTACAGGCTCAACGGCGCCGAGGCCCCGGTCTCCGAGGCCACGGCCGCCTCGCTCGCCGTCACGCCGGTCAGCCTCGCGCCGGCCGCGACGACGACGGTGGACTACACCCTCCAGTTCAACGACAAGACGACGAACCAGGACGCCTGCAAGGGCGCCACGGTGACCATCAACTACGTCGCCAGCTGACACCCGGACGGGGTGGGTCGCCGGATCACACCGCGCGGCGCCACCCCGTCCGTGTGCACGCACCGACCTGTCTGACCGGCCTCACGCCGGGAAGCACCCACGACCCGATTCTCTCCGGAGGGCTCCCATGAAGACGCCGAAGACCGCCAGGCCTGCCGCCCTGGCGCTGCTCGGCGTCTTCGTCGCTCTCGTCGTGTCGGCCAACGGCATCCCGGCGATCGTCCCCGATGCCCTGCGCGACGTCCCCGGGGCAGCCGGTCTCCGTTTCACCGTCACGGGGAACGCGGGCGATCTCGTCCCCGGCCTCTGGCGCCTGGTTCCGGTCCAGGTCAGCAACCCCGGCCCCCTCCCGATCCGGGTGACCGGCCTGAGCCTGGGCGTCGCAAGCGACACTGCGCCCGCCCGTCTCGCCGCGACCAATCTGGAGATCCGGCAACCGGCGGTCTCGCAGGACCACATGCTCGAGGTGCCTGCTCGTGCGACGGTCACGCTCCCGAGCCAAGGCCTCCGGACGGCGGCGATCCGGCTCCGGGACCTGCCCACCGTCAACCAGGACGGCTGCAAGGACTGGAGCTTCGCGCTCACCTGGTCCGGGACGGCTCAGCTCTGATGCCCGCACCGACGGCGCCCAGGACCCGCGCACGCCGTGCCGCCCCGAGCCGCGGCGTGCGCGCCCTTCATGTCGGGATCCTCCTCACGGTGCTGATGTCCGTCTCGGGAACCTCCTGGGCCTTCTGGACGGTGACCGGGCGTGGCACCAGCAGTGCCGCGACGGCAACCATCAGCCCACCGTCGTCGGTCACGGCCGCCGCGGCGAACGGTGCCACCAGCGTCACCGTGACCTGGGCCGCGCCGAGTGCCGGCGTGGCGCCCACGGGCTATCGCGTCGAGCGCACCAGCATCGCGAGCGGTGTCACCGTTCCTGCCTGCGGGAGCTCGCCGTCGAGCCTGCTGTCCACGACGTCGTGCACCGACGTGTCAGTGCCGGACGGCACGTACCGCTTCACGGTCGTCGCCGTGCGCTCCGGGTGGACGGCAACGAGCACCCCTAGCGACCCCGTGACCGTCCAGGCTGCTGTCGCCACGAGCACCTCGGTGGCCTCGACGGCCAACCCGTCGGTCGTCGGCCAGTCCGTCACCTACACCGCGAAGGTCACTGCGGTGTCCGGTGCCCCGACCGGACCGGTCGTCTTCCGTGACGGCGGGTCCGCCCTCACGTGCTCCGGTGGGTCCCAGACGCTCGTCTCGGGCACGGCGACGTGCACCGTCGGCCACCCGTTCGCGGGCACGCGCTCGATCACGGCCACGTATGCCGGTTTGACGCCCTACGCGGCATCGTCGTCCGCCCCGCTCCTCCAGCTCGTCGGCGCCGCCTCGACGACGACGACGCTCGTCTCGTCGACGAACCCGTCGTTCGTCGGTCAGCCGGTGACCTACACCGCCACGGTGTCGGCGGCATCGCCCGGAGGGGGCACCCCGTCCGGGGCGGTCACCTTCAAGGACGGCACCACGACACTCACGTGCGTGGGTGGCAGCCAGACCCTCGGCTCCGGCTCCGCGACCTGCGTGGTCAGCCACACCTCCGCCTCGACACGAGGCGTCACCGCCGTCTACGGCGGTTCGAGCAACCACCTGGCCTCCACGTCGACGGTCGTCAGCCAGGTCGTGGGCGCGGCAGGCACGACGACGACCCTGACCACCTCGGCAGCAACCGTTCGGACCGGTCAGAGCGTCACCTACACCGCGACCGTGGCGGTGACGGCGCCGGGCGGGGGAGTGCCGGCCGGGACCGTCACCTTCAAGGACGGCGCGACGCCGATCAGCTGCTCCGCCGGCACGCAGGCCCTCAACGGAGCCGGCGTCGCCACCTGCATCACGTCGTTCACGACGTCCGGCTCACGGTCGGTCACGGCGACGTACGCCGGCTCCGCGAACCACACACCCTCGACCTCGGCCTCGGTCACCCAGGGGGTCGTCAACGGACAGGCGGCCGGACTCGTGTTCTCCGCCGTCACGGTCAACGGCGTCTCGGTGACACCCAGCTGTACCGGCGCCACCGGCTCCTCCTACAGCTGCACGGTCTCCGGTGGCAACAACGCGGCCGTCGTCGCAAGGGTCGGCTTCGCGACGAGCGCGAACGTCCCCGTCGCCTACAGCTCCGTGACGGAGACGATCGGCCGGTCGAGCACCGGCAAGGTCGCCGGCACGGGCACGGTGACCGTGGCTCCGGACGGCACCAGCTCGACGGCCACGGTCTCCGCGACGAAGAACGGCACGAACGCCGCAGCAGTCACCGTCACCTTCACGGAGGCGGGCGGCGCGACCTGGACGGCTGTCCTGAACCTCGTCTGACCCACGTCCGTACCGTCCTCCTGAGAGGGCCTGCGGTCAGTCGCGGCGGGCGAGCGAGAGCGCTCGTGCGCGCACCGCCTTGACGCCCTTGCGGGTCCGTCGGCGCGCACCTGCGTACACCTGCCGGCTCCGCGAGGGCTTGCTGGTGGGGTCGACGGTCAGGGCCCAGTAGCTCGTGGACTTCTTGACGGAGGCGACCGTCGGCTTGTGGTACGGCGGATCCAGGGTGAGGTGCGGGCGCTCCCACGCCACGTTGCGCTTGACGACCTTCGCCGGGGAGCCGGCGCCCACGACGTTGTTGGGCAGCGAACGAGTCACGATGGACCGCATACCGACCACGGTGCCGTCACCGATGGTCACACCGCCGAGCACACAGGCGCCGAGGCCCAGCCACACGTGGTTGCCGATGACGATCGACCGAGCCGCATTGACGCGCTTGCCTGTGCGGACGTCGAAGATGGGATGACCGTCGTCGGCGCGGATCTGGATGTCGGAGGCGATCATGACGTCGTCGCCGATGGTGATCGAGCTGCCCTCCGCCGTCGACATGGCCACCGTCGTCGTCGACGACACGTTCTTGCCGATGCGCACCTGGCAGCCGTCGCCGACGCGGATCGCCGCCCGGAGGCCGGGAACGCCCTTGCTGCTCGCGATCTCCACGAGGCCGTCGTCGCAGTCGAAGTCGACGATCAGCTCGGCGATGTTCTGCTGGGTCGCGACGCGCAGCACGTTGTTGCGTCCACGGAACTTGATGCGGATGTTCTTGTCGACAGTGCCGCAGAACTCGATGCGGTTCCCCCGGTCGTCGTCGTACGCCTCGAGGGTCGTCACACGGTTCATGGCGGCGACTCTAGTGGTTCCCGAGACCTCGTCGAGAACCCAGCCCGAGCTGCCTCCGCCGCGCGTGGGCGATGTCGTGCAGGGGGGCCGGCGGGGGCTGGGAGACACCACAGTGGTCAGGACGACGACATCCGCGAGCGTGCCTCGGCGCGCGTCGACGGCGCGGGGTGACCGTTCGGCGCGCGGGCCAGGTCCGAAGCGGTGTGCCCCCGCTCCTGCTCTCCCGAATACCGCGACGGGTGGCTCGTGCGGTAGCCATCGCCCTGGGTCTCGGGTGGGTGAGCCGCCGTTCTCGCGGCTCCGACGGTGAGGACGGCGATCGCCGTCGTGACGGGTACCGCGAGCACGAGTCCGACGGCACTGGCGAGCGTGCGCACGATCTCCTCGGACAGCGACTCCGTCTGGAGCATGTCGAGAACGGGTCGCTCGTAGAGGAAGAGCAGCAGCAGCACGGGGAGCGCGGCCCCGGCATACGCGAAGACGATCGTGTAGATCGTCGACGCGATGTGGTCGCGCCCGATGCGCATGCCGGACTGGAAGAGGTCGCGCCGACCCATCGACGGTGCGGCGGCCCGCAGCTCCCACACCGCAGAGGACTGGGTGATGGTCACGTCGTTGAGCACACCGAGGCCGGCCACGATGATGGCGCACGTGAGCAGGTCCCGGGGGCTCATCGTCGTGACGAAGGACGCCAGCGTTGCCCCCTCGTCGTCGGCGACTCCGCTGAGACGCCCCATGTCGACCGCCAGCAGGCCCAGACCCGCCGTGATCGCGACGCCGAAGAGCGTGCCGGCGAGGGCCGTGCTCGTGCGCACGGAGAGCCCGTGCGCGAGATAGAGGACGACGAACATGATCGCCGACGACCCGATGAGTGCCACGAGCAGGCCCGACTGCCCTTCGAGCAGGGCGGGCAGCATGAACTTCACCACGACCAGGCCACCGAAGACCAGACCGACGAGGGCGAGCACGCCACGCCATCGCGCGACGACGGCCACCACGACGAGGAAGAGCGCCAGCATGAGCGACAGCGGCGCCCCGCGCTGAACCTGGAGGAAGGAGTACGTCTCGGGCTGGCTGTCCTGAGCCGGCGTCCGGAGCAGCGTGACCGTGTCACCCTCCCGCAGGCCCGACGTCGAGATCGCGGGAGGAACCGAGACGGACACGACCGGACGGACGTCGCCCGATGTCGCGGTGGGCTGCTGGAGCTGCACCGTGATGGCGCCGCACGTCGGGTCACCGTCGACCGCCTCACCGCCCTGACCCGCCGCGGACCCCGCGCCGGTCCCCGCGTCCGAACCCTCACAGACGGGCAGAACCTGCCGGACCTCGGCGATGGGGAAGGTCACACCCGGCGCCGCGAAGTCGGTCGTGCTCACCCGGTCGGGCGTCTCCGCGGTGCCGGGCCAGAAGCGCACGAGGCCGAACAGCGTGCCGGCGCCGACGAGCACGAGGAAGAGGGTGAGCGCAACCCGCGCCAAGGTGCTCACGGCGACGGTGCCGGACGCCTCGGGGGCAGTGTGGCCGTGGGTGTGCGAGTGTCCGCCGGGCATGGTGCCGAGTGTGTCAGAGCACGAGGGAGCCGCTGCGTCCGCGTCCTCCGACCTGCGTCGCCGGCGCGGACCGCCGTGTCCGGATCGATGCCGAGGACGCGTCTCGAGCAGTCTGAGCGCCCGTTAGGCTTGCCGCCGTGGAGGTCGAGAAGGCGGGGGAGCGCGAGCACGTCGTGACGGAGCGCCTGTTGACGATCCCCAACGTCCTGTCCGTCCTGCGACTGCTCGGTGTACCCGTCTTTCTCTGGGCGATCATCTCGGAGCGCGACGGACTCGCCCTGTCGTTGCTCCTGCTCTCCGGCGTCACCGACTACCTCGACGGGAAGATCGCGCGCCAGTTCGGCATGGAGAGCCGTCTCGGTCAGTTCCTCGACCCCATCGCCGACCGGCTCTACATCCTCACGACCCTCGTCGGCCTCGTGTGGCGCGACATCATCCCCGTCTGGCTCGTGGTCGTGCTCCTGGCGCGCGAGGCCGTCATGGGCGTCATGCTGCTCTACCTGCGCACGAAGGGGCAGGTAGGCCTCCCGGTGCACTTCGTCGGCAAGGCGGCCACGTTCAACCTCCTGTACGCCTTTCCCCTCCTGCTGCTCGCGCACCGCGACGACTGGCTCGGAGACCTCGCGCAGCCCATCGGCTGGGGCTTCGCGTGGTGGGGCGTCGTCCTCTACTGGCTCGCCGCTGTGTTCTATGCCATCCAGGCGCGCATGGTGCTGGCGCAACGTCCCCGGGTCGTGACCCCATGAGCACCCCGCGCCGACCGGACGAGTCGATGACGCTGCTCACCACGATGATGGAGCGACCGCTCGACGCCGGCTACCAGGAGGCCACCGACCGGCGGATCGCGGCCGGACTGCCGGGAGCCACCTCGACGCGTACGGTGCTCGTCGTCGTGCTGGCCATCCTCATCGGTTTCCTCTTCGCGGTCGCCGCGCAGTCGCTGCGGCCCAAGCCCACGGCCGCCGCCGCCGTGAAGAAGGAGCTCGTCACCCGCATCGAGGCACTGCAGAAGCACGGAAGCGCCCAGGAGAGCAAGGTGGCTGCCCTCGGCAGGCAGGTGCGTGACTACGAGGCCCTGGCCCTGAAGCAGTCGGGCGGCACCGACCTCAGCGGCACCATCAAGGCCCTCGAGGTCCAGGCCGGCGCCGTGCCGCTCACGGGACCGGGCCTGACGTTGACGCTCGACGACGCCGCCTCCACGGACACCGACGCCGACGCGGGCAGCCGGCCGAGCAGCGGGTTCCAGGAGGGGCGTGTCACCTCCGGGGACCTGCAGATCGTCGTCAACGGTCTCTGGGGCGCCGGTGCGGAGGCCATCTCCATCAACGGCCACCGGCTCAGCTCCACGGCCGCCATCCGCTTCGCCGGTCAGGCGATCATCGTCGACTTCCGACCCTTGTCACGGCCCTACGTCATCACCGCCCTCGGCAGCCCCCAGGGCATGCAGCAGCTCTTCGAGCCCTCGTTCGCCGGCCTCTACCTCTCGCAGCTGACCGACGAGTACAAGATCCGGTCCATCCTGGCCGGTAGTGACTCCCTCACCGTGCCCGGCGACCCCGCAGCTCGGCTCGAGGTCGCGCAACCCGTGGGTCCGCCCGTAGGCTCGACCGCTCCGGGCACGACCACCCCCCGACCGGGCACGAGTGCGCCGAAGCGGAGCGCGAGTGCGGGTGACGCCCCGACAGCGACCAGCATGGCGACGAACGGCGCGCCGTCGAAGGCCTCGAGCGGCGCCACCGGCGCGGGGACCGGAAGCCCGGCGTCACCGACCAGTGAGGAGAACCCCTCGTGATCCCAGTTCTCGGCCTCATGGCCGGACTCGCGGTGGGGCTCTTCCTCGATCCCTCGGTGCCGGTGTGGCTGCAGCCGTACCTCCCGATCGCCGTCATCGCGGCCCTGGACGCCGTGTTCGGTGCCATTCGCGCCATCCTCGACGGCATCTTCAACGACAAGGTCTTCGTCGTCTCGTTCCTCTCGAACGTCGTCGTGGCCGCGTTCATCGTCTTCCTGGGCGACCAGCTCGGTGTCGGCTCGCAGCTCTCCACCGGTGTGGTCGTCGTGCTCGGCGTGCGGATCTTCTCGAACGTCGCCTCGATCCGCCGACACCTGTTCAAGGCCTGAGCATGGGCAAGCGCAACAAGGGGCGCCCCGCACCGACTCCCGCCGTCGAGCAGGATCCCTCGGTCGTGCCGCCCGCTGCTGACGCCTCGGACGAGTCGCCGCCCGACGCCACGGACGAGTCCCCGCCCGATGCCACGGACGAGTCGCCGCCCGATGCCACGGATGAGTCCCCGCTCGATGCCACGGACGAGTCGCCGCCCGATGCCACGGATGAGTCCCCGCTCGATGCCACGGACGAGTCGCCGCCCGACGCGACCGCCCCCGACGCCACGGCTGCAGACGCCACCTCCGAAGCCACACCGGAGCCAGCGCCCGACGCGAGCTCATCGGAGGTCCCCGAGACGGGGACGAGTCGGGTGCCCGTCGACGGTCGGGCGGCCTGGGCGCGCCTGCTCAAGATGAGCAGCCCACGCGCCACCCGGGCCAACGTCCTCGCGGCCCTGCTCGCGGTGCTCCTCGGCGCGGGGATCGCCGCCCAGGTCCAGCTGACGAACCAGCGCGGCCTCGACGAGCTGAGCCAGTCCGACCTCGTGCGCGTCCTCGACGACATCTCGCTGCGCTCGTCGCGCCTCGACCAGCAGGTCCGTGAGCTCGAGTCCACCCGCGACCGCCTCAAGAGCGGCACGGGGACCGCGGCCGAGGCGCTCGAGCAGGCCCAGAAGCGCGTCGACACCCTCGGCATCCTGGCCGGCACCCTCGCGGCCAAGGGACCCGGCATCACGCTGCGGATCACCGACCCGACCAACGCGGTGACCGGACCGATCGTCCTCGACATCATCCAGGAACTGCGCGACGCCGGCGCCGAGTCCATCGACGTCGGCGGCGTCCGGGTGGTGGCGTCCTCGTTCGTGGGCGACCGTGGTGGGGAGATCCTCGTCGACGGCACGCAGGTGATGCGCCCCCTGGTGATCAAGGTGATCGGCGACTCGAAGACGCTCTCGTCGGCCATGACGATCCCCGGAGGCATCGTCGAGTCGGTGCGGCAGAAGGGCGCCGAGGCCGCCGTCACCGAGTCGAACCTCATCGAGATCACCTCACTGCACCGACCCACCGACATGACGCACGCCAAGCCGGTCGAGTGACCACACCCGGGTACCGGAGCACGCTGGGAACCAGCCGGGCCATGACTCACCGGTGCCCACTCCCTGCACGCCCCGCGCGGGCATGGCATCCTTCCACTTGCCACCGCAACATCGGCGGCACCCGCGCCCAGCAGCACGCGCATCCACCACAAGCCCTCTCGGGGCCGTGCACCGACGAAGGAGCGACATGAGCGACCTGGACTACCCCTCCGACCTGCGCTACACCAGCGACCACGAGTGGGTCCGCGTCGGCGACGACGGAGTCGTCCGCATCGGCATCACCTCCTTCGCCCAGAACGCCCTCGGCGACGTCGTCTACGTGTCCCTCCCCGCCGTCGGCGACACGGTCACGCCGGGGGACTCGTGCGGCGAGGTCGAGTCGACGAAGTCCGTGAGCGACGTCTACGCGCCGCTCGAGGGCGAGGTCACGGCCACCAACCCCGCCCTCGACGCCTCGCCCGAGCTGATCAACTCGGACCCCTACGGGGAGGGTTGGATGTTCGAGCTGCGCCTGGCCGACGCCTCCGCCGTCGACGGCCTCATGGACGCGTCGACCTACACCGCGTCACTGTCCTGAGCCCCGACGGGCACCCGTCCGTCGAGTCCCCGAGGCAGGCTCCGAGCTGCCCGGGTCAACTAGAGTGGATGGACCCGAATCCGCCCGCACCACAGAGGAGGACCGCATGTCGAGCGACCTGCCCGACCCCGACGACATGAACGTCGAACCCCGCACCATGCGGTTCCAAGGCGTGCCCTCGCAGGACAGCGACCACGTCGACACCGTCGACCCGCGAGGCCTCTCGGCCGAGGACCAGGCGACCATCGAGGCCCTGCGCCCCGGAACAGCCCTGCTCGTCGTGCTCCGCGGCCCCAACACGGGCGCCCGCTTCCTGCTCGACGACCTGGAGGTGGCGGCCGGTCGCCACCCCGACTCGGACATCTTCCTCGACGACGTCACCGTCTCGCGCAAGCACGCGTCCTTCGTGGCGCAGCGCGGCGGCTACGTCGTGCGCGACGCCGGCTCGCTCAACGGCACCTACGTCAACCGGGAGCGGATCGACGAGGCCCCCCTGCACCAGGGCGACGAGGTCCAGATCGGCAAGTTCCGCCTCGTCTACTACTCCTCCGGAGCACCCCAGCACGCACAGGCATGACCGCTGGCATGACCACGGGCACGGCGGCCGGCGACGGGGGAGCGCCGGCCCCCAGGCGCCTGACGATCGGCAAGGTCCTCGCAGCGCTCTCCGAGGACTTTCCTGACGTCACGGCGTCGAAGATCCGCTTCCTCGAGGCAGAGGGACTCGTGCTGCCGCACCGCACGCCGTCCGGCTACCGCACGTACACCGAGGACGACGTGCGTCGGCTGCGCTACGTGCTGTCGGCGCAACGGGACCGCTACTGGCCGCTCAAGGTGATCCGCGAGGCCCTCGACGCCCTCGACCGCGGCCTGTCCGATCCGGGCGAGGAGTCGGGTGGCCGGCCGCAGCCTCCCGCGCCAGCGGCCGACCCCGAGCTTCCCGAGCCGCACGACCTCGTGGCCCGGAGCGACGTGTCGCTCACCGGGCCGGAGCTGCGTGAGGCCACGGGCATCGACCGGGACACGATGCACGCGCTCGAGACGTACGGCTTGCTCCAGCCCGACGAGAAGGGCCACTTCGGCCACGACGCGCTCGCGATCGCCGCTGCGGCGCGCACCCTCGCCGGGCACGGGCTCGAGCCGCGCCACCTGCGCCCCTTCCGCACCGCCGCGGACCGCGAGATCGGCCTTGTCGAGCAGGTCCTCGCGACGCGTCGGGGGAGTGGCACGCGGGCGGAGCGGACGGCCGAGATCGCCTCTGCCTGCATCGCGTTGCACGTCGCGCTCGTTCGCGCGGGCCTGACCCGCTGAGGCCCGTCCCCGCACCGATCGGCGGGGTACGGTGGAGGAGTGAGAGAGGTCGATGTCCTGGGCGTCCGCGTCGAGATGCCCACGAACCAGCCGATCGTCCTGCTGCGTGAGCGGGACGGCGGTCGCTACCTGCCGATCTGGATCGGTGCGGCCGAGGCCGCCGCGATCACCTACGCCCAGCAGGGCGTCGTGCCGCCGCGACCCTTGACGCACGACCTCATGCGTGACCTCCTGGCCGTGCTCGGGCACGAGCTGACCGAGGTGCGCATCGTCGCCCTCAAGGACTCCGTCTTCCACGCGGCCCTCATCATCGACGGCAAGGCCGAGGTGAGCTCACGGGCGAGCGACGCCATCGCCCTCGCCCTGCGCACCGGCGCCAAGGTGCTGGTCGAGCCGGGCATCCTCGACGAGGCGGCCATCGTCGTGTCCTCGGAGGAGGACGACGAGGTCGAGCGCTTCAAGGAGTTCCTCGACCACGTGTCCGCCGAGGACTTCGAGGGTCCGGCGCCCGAGGCGGAGCCGGGCGATCGTCCCGACCTGCCGGACCGGCCGGACTGACCACCTGCCTCCCGGCGGCGTCCGCCCGTGGCCCGCAGTCTCCTCACCTTCACCTTCAGGTGCCACCTGAAGGTTGTCCTCCTCGGCTCCGACACGCGGCCCTCACGGTCCCTCGGTGATTGACCGGAGGGTGGGCGCGGCCTACCGTCAGGAGAACGACGTGACTGTAGTTATCCGGATGTCGTCTGCGCGTACGCACCATCGCGGCCCGCAGCCTGAGCAGGAGGAGGACGGCATGGCAGCCATCGAGGACGCGCGCGACGCTGGTCGGGCCATGCCCGTCGGGTCCCAGGGGCTGCTGTTCACCGACGACCTGCCCGAGCTCGCCGAGGACAGCGGATACCGCGGACCGACCGCCTGCAAGGCCGCCGGCATCACCTACCGCCAGCTCGACTACTGGGCTCGCACGGGCCTCGTCGAGCCGTCCGTCCGCAGCGCGACCGGCTCCGGCACCCAACGCCTCTACGGCTTCCGCGACATCCTCGTGCTCAAGGTCGTCAAGCGGTTGCTCGACACCGGCGTGTCCCTGCAGCAGATCCGCGTCGCCATCAGCCACCTGCGCGAGCGCGGTGTCGAGGACCTCGCTCAGATCACGCTGATGAGCGACGGCGCGTCGGTCTACGAGTGCACGTCCGCCGACGAGGTCATCGACCTCGTGCAGGGCGGTCAGGGAGTCTTCGGCATCGCCGTCGGACGTGTGTGGCGCGAGGTCGAGGGCGTGCTCGCCCAGCTGCCGAGCGAGCGTGCCGACGACGACGCCCCGGGCGAGCACCCTGACGACGAGCTGGGCGCGCGTCGTCAGGCCCGGCGCCTGGCCTGACCCCCGTACCACCACTCGAGGCGGCCCGACCGGAGTTCCGGTCCGGGCCGTTCGCGTGCGGGGGCAACCGCCGCCTGCTGGTAGATTCGGTGCTGCCGATCGACCCTGCGTGGGAGAGTCCTCGGGGTGCACCGCACCTGCGAGGCGCCGAAGGGGCAACATCCCCGGAACCTCTCAGGCGCCAGGACCATGCGGGCGAGGCAACTCTGGAGGCACCGTCCGGTGCTCGACAGACGGGGAGCGTGTGTCGTCCGCTCGAACCCGTCAGGAGCCCGCATGTCGATCGACCACCTCGTGCCCGTCACCACCGGAACGTCCACCGGGACGGTGATGGCCGACTTCGTGAGCCGTCACGTCGGACCAGCAGGTGACGACGTGCGCCACATGCTCGAGGTGGTCGGCCAGCCGAGCCTCGACGCGATGTGCGACCGCGCGATCCCGGGGGCCATCCGATCCGAGTCGCCGCTGCGGATCGAGGCGGCCGCCAGCGAGAGCGCCGTCATCGACGAGCTGCGCGGGTTCGCCTCCCGCAACACGGTGCTCACCTCGCTCATCGGACTCGGCTACTACGGCACCGTCACCCCGCCGGTCGTGCGCCGCAACGTCCTCGAGAACCCCGCCTGGTACACCGCCTACACGCCCTACCAGCCGGAGATCTCCCAGGGCCGGCTCGAGGCGCTGCTCAACTTCCAGACCGTCGTCACCGACCTGACCGGCCTCGACGTCGCGGGCTCGTCGCTGCTCGACGAGTCGACCGCCGCCGCCGAGGCGATGTCGCTGATGCGTCGAGCGAGCAAGGCGGCTGCTGACGGCGTCGTGCTCGTGGACGAGCGGCTCTTCCCGCAGACGATCGCCGTCATGCGCACGCGCGCCGAGGCCCTCGGACTGCCGCTGGTCGTCGTCGACCTGCGGGCCGTGACCGACTCCGACTCCCTCTCCGCCGCAGCCGGCGGGCGCGCGGTCGTCGGCGCGATGGTGCAGTACCCCGACGCGACCGGCGAGATCGTCGACTGGACGCCGCTCACGACGGCTGTGCACGAGGCCAAGGGGCTCGTCACGGCGTGCGCGGACCTTCTCGCGCTCACCCTCGCCAGCGCGCCCGGAGAGTGGGGCGCCGACATCGCCGTGGGCAGCGCCCAGCGTTTCGGCGTCCCGATGGGCTTCGGCGGGCCGCACGCCGGCTACATGGCCGTCCACCGCGGCCTCGAGCGTCAGATCCCCGGGCGCCTCGTCGGCGTGTCCGTGGACGCCGAGGGACACCAGGCCTACCGCCTCGCGCTCCAGACGCGCGAGCAGCACATCCGCCGCGAGAAGGCGACGTCCAACATCTGCACCGCGCAGGTCCTCCTCGCCGTCATGGCGAGCATGTATGCCGTGTGGCACGGCCCCGCTGGCCTCGTGGCCATCGCGTCGCGCGTGGCCGGCCTCACGACGGCACTGCGGCGGGCGCTCGTCGACGGCGGCCTCGACGTCGAGACGACCTCGTTCTTCGACACGCTGACGGTCGTCGTGCCCGGACGGGCGCACGAGGTCACGGCCGCGTTCGCTGACCGGGGCATCAACGTCTGGCCGGTCGACGCCGACCGGGTGTCGCTCAGCCTCGACGAGACCTCCACGTCCGCCACGGTGCTGGCCGTCCTCGACGCCTTCGGCGTGGAGGCGTCCGAGGGCCCCACCTCCGGCCTCGGCGCCACGGGGGCACACGGCATACCCCAGGGGCTGGTGCGCACGTCCGACTTCCTCACCCACCCGGTCTTCCACGCGCACCACTCGGAGACGGCGATGCTGCGCTACCTGCGCCGGCTCTCGGACCGCGACTTCGCCCTCGACCGCGGCATGATCCCGCTGGGGTCGTGCACGATGAAGCTCAATGCGACCACGGAGATGGAGGCCGTGACCTGGCCCGAGTTCGCCCATCTCCACCCGTTCGCGCCGGCCGAGCAAACGGAGGGCATCCGCGCCCTCATCGACGACCTGTCCGCCTGGCTCTGCGAGATCACCGGCTACGACGCCGTGTCGCTCCAGCCCAACGCGGGTTCCCAGGGCGAGTTCGCCGGCCTGCTCGCCATCCACGCATACCACCAGGCCCGCGGGGAGGGCCACCGTCGCGTCTGCCTCATCCCAGCCAGCGCCCACGGCACGAACGCCGCGTCGGCGGTCATGGCCGGCCTCAAGGTCGTCGTCGTCAAGACGGCCACCGGCGGCACCGTCGACATGGACGACCTGCGGGCGAAGGTCGAGGCGCACCGCGACGACCTCGCCGCGATCATGGTCACCTACCCGTCGACCCATGGCGTCTACGAGGACACCATCACCGAGCTGTGCGAGCTCGTCCACGAGGCGGGTGGTCAGGTCTACGTCGACGGCGCCAACCTCAACGCCCTCGTCGGGCTCGCCCAGCCCGGCACCTTCGGCGCCGACGTCAGCCACCTCAACCTGCACAAGACGTTCTGCATCCCGCACGGCGGCGGCGGTCCCGGCGTCGGACCGGTTGCGGTGAGGGCGCACCTCGCGCCGCACCTGCCCAACCACCCGCTCGCCGCGGAGGCCGGCCCCGCGACGGGCGTCGGTCCGGTGTCCGCAGCCCCGTACGGCTCGGCGAGCATCCTGCCCATCTCGTGGGCGTACGTCCGACTCATGGGTGGCGACGGCCTGCGCCACGCCACCCAGATGGCCGTCCTCGGCGCCAACTACATCGCGGCGCGGCTGCGCGAGCACTACCCGGTGCTCTACTCCGGCCACGACGGTCTCGTGGCCCACGAGTGCATCCTCGACGTCCGCCAGATCACGGCGGAGACGGGCGTGACGGTCGACGACATCGCCAAGCGCCTCGTCGACTACGGCTTCCACGCGCCGACGATGAGCTTCCCCGTGGCGGGCACGCTCATGGTCGAGCCGACAGAGTCGGAGAACCTCTACGAGCTCGACCGCTTCTGCGACGCGATGATCGCGATCCGGGGGGAGATCGAGGCGATCCAGGCGGGCGAGATCGCCGTGGGCGACAGCATGCTCCGGCACGCGCCGCACACCGCCCGGAACATCGCGGGCGAGTGGGACCACCCCTACGAGCGCACGGAGGCCGCCTTCCCGGTCGGGATCAGCGCCGCCGACAAGTACTGGCCGCCGGTCAGCCGCATCGACGGTGCCTACGGCGACCGCAACCTCGTCTGCTCGTGCCCGCCGCCCGAGGCCTTCGAGGGCTGATCGCCCGACCGTCCGGCGCCACCACCTGACCAGCATCCGGTCAGGTGGTGGCCCGTCCGTGCGCCCCCTCGCGCCGGGACCGCGATTGTGGTTGTCTCGGCACGTGGGAGCCGATGTCGAGCAGGCCAGGTACACACGCGAGCAGCGGCAGCAGTACCGCGAGAAGGTGCGCCGCGACCTCGACGTGTTCGAACGCATGCTCGGCAAGAGCGAGTTCGAGTTCGACCGACCCATGACGGGACTCGAGATCGAGCTCAACCTCGTCAACGAGGACCTCGGGCCCAAGCTCGACAACAAGACCGTGCTCGAGCAGATCGCCGACGAGGACTACCAGACCGAGCTCGCGCGCTACAACATCGAGCTCAACGTCCACCCCCGCCCGCTGCCAGGCGACTCCGCCATCGAGCTCGAGCAGCTGCTGCGCGAGTCGCTCAACCGGGCTTCGGCCAAGGCCGCCGAGGCGCATGCCGGCATCGTCGCCATCGGGATCCTTCCGACGGTCATGCCCGAGCACTTCGAGGGCGACTGGATCAGCGAGAACATCCGCTATGCCGCGCTCAACAACGCGGTGCTCGACGCCCGGGGGGAGGATGTCTGGCTCGAGCTGGAGGGGCCGACGGGCGAGCGCATCGCCCGCTACTCCGACAGCCTCGCGCCCGAGTCGGCGTGCACCTCCATCCAGCTGCACCTGCAGGTCCAGCCAGAGCGTTTCGCCGACCACTGGAACGCCGCCCAGGTCCTCGCCGGGCCGCAGCTCGCGCTCGGCGCCAACTCGCCCTTCTTCCTCGGCCAGCGGCTCTGGGCCGAGACGCGCATCCCGCTCTTCACCCAGGCGACCGACACGCGTTCGGTCGAGCTGAAGAACCAGGGCGTGCGCCCGCGCGTCTGGTTCGGCGAACGGTGGATCACCTCGATCTTCGACCTCTTCGAGGAGAACGTCCGCTACTTCCCGGCGCTCCTGCCCGAGCTCTACGACGAGGAGCCCGAGGAGGTCTTCGAGCGCGGCGAGGTGCCTCAGCTCAAGGAGCTGCGCCTGCACAACGGGACCGTCTACCGCTGGAACCGCCCGATCTACGACATCGTCGGCGGCCGTCCCCACCTGCGCGTCGAGAACCGCGTCCTGCCGGCCGGCCCGAGCATCGCTGACGTCATGGCCAACGCCGCCTTCTACTACGGCACCATGCGGGTGCTCGCCGAGGAGGACCGGCCCGTCTGGACCCGGATGAGCTTCTCCGCGGCCGAGTCGAACTTCGAGGAGGGCGCCCGCCTCGGCGTCGACGCCCGCACCTACTGGCCCGGCCTCGGTGACGTGCCGGCGACCGAGCTCGCCCTGCGCCGCCTGCTCCCGATGGCCCACGAGGGTCTCGAGCGCTGGGGTGTGTCGGCAGCCGTGCGCGACCGCTTCCTCACGATCATCGAGGAGCGCTGCCTCCGGGGCGTCAACGGCGCCTCGTGGCAGACGGAGTGCGTGGCCCGGCTCGAGGCCCGGGGCCTCACGCGCGACAAGGCGCTGCGCGAGATGCTCGGCCGCTACATCGAGGGCATGATGGCCAACGAGCCGGTGCACACCTGGGAGCTGCCGCGCTCGTGAGCGCGCTCGTGAGCGCGCTCGGGTCGCCTTGTGCCACAGCGCCCCTGGCGTATGCCGTGTGCCCGGGTCGCCGCACTACGCCCCGGACAGGCCCCGGACAGGCCCCGGACAGGCCCAGAAGGGCCTTGGCCACGCCCTGGTCAGTCGGAGAGCAGGCGCCAGGGGGAGAGGTTGTACATCCCGAGGCAGCGGGTGGACCGGTGGTGCGTCAGCACGCTCATCGAGCCGGCGTCGAGGATGAGCTGCTGGCCGAAGCGCGGGTCGAGCCCGAGGTAGGTGGCGGTCAGCACGCGCAGGGCGTGGCCGTGGCCGAAGAGCGCGACGTCGCCGCGCTCGAGGTCTGGCCACACCTTGTCGATGACCTGTTGGGCGCGCGCCGACACCTGCTCGACGGTCTCGCCGGGCGTGACACCGGGCTGCACCCCGTCGACGAAGACCTCCCAGGGGTGGCCGATCTCGGCGCTGATCTGCGTCGTCGTGATGCCCTCGTAGGCGCCGTAGTCCCACTCGCGCAGCAGCGGCTCGACCTCGAAGTCGCCGAGGCCCGCGAGCTCGGCCGTCCGCTTCGCCCGCTGCAAGGGGGAGACCAGGACGCGTTCGAAGCGGTGCCGGCGCAGCACGTCCGCGAGCTCACGAGCGGCCGCCTCACCCTCGGGCAGCAGCGGCAGGTCGGTGGTCCCGGTGTGCTGCCCGCTGACCGACCACGCGGTCTCGCCGTGCCGGAAGAGGTAGATGTTGCCGGGGACGACGCCGTCGGGGGAGGCCATGCCCGCCACAGTATCGGCGCGTGCCGGACCCCGGCCCTGCCGCGGTGGCCGGCGCTCGGGCACACTCAGGTGATGGACCTCCCCTTCCACCTGCTCAACGTCTTCTCCATCGAAGGGGAGCCCTTCTCCGGCAACCCGCTGTGCGTCTTCCCCGAGGCCGGCGACCTCTCCGACGACGAGATGCTCGCGTGGGCCCGCCAGTTCAACCTCAGCGAGTCGACGTTCGTCACCTCGGTCGGCGACGGGGCCGCCTCGGGTGACGCGGCGGTGCGGATCTTCACCCCCGGGCACGAGATGCCGTTCGCCGGACACCCCACCCTCGGCGCGGCCGAGGTGGTGGCCGCCCTGAGCGGTGGACTGGATGCCGTGGCGTTGTGCATGCCGGCAGGGCGCATCGAGGTCGGCCGGGTCGACGGCGGCTGGCGGCTCGCCGCACGCCCCGCGACCCTGCGCGAGGTGACCTCGAGCGGTGCCGACCTGGCTGCTGCGCTCGGCATCGACCGCATGCTCGTCGTCCGCTCCGACGCCTCGTGGGTCGACGCGGGGGTCGAGCAGCTGCTCGTGCGCCTCGACTCCATCGACGCGGTCCGGGCGTGCGACCCGGACGCGCACCTCATGGCCGAGCACATGACCTCGCCGGGACGCCCCCCGCACGTCTATGCCTGGGCGTGGACCGGCCCCAAGACGATCGAGGCCCGGCTCTTCTACACCCAGGGTCAGGCGGTCCTCGAGGACCCCGCCACCGGCTCCGCGTGTGCCAACCTCGGAGGCTGGCTCGTGGCCCAGGGTGCCCGCGACGTCTCGGTCGTCGTCAGCCAGGGGACTGCCGTCTGCCGACCGTCGCGCCTGCTCCTCGACGTCGATGTTGCCGGTGCGGTGCACGTCGGGGGACGCGTCGAGACGGTGGGGCAGGGCACGTGCGCCCTGGGACGGGGCGCCTGACGTGCCCACGTGGATCGGCTTCCTCCGGGCCGTCAACGTCGGCAAGCGGCAGGTACGGATGCAGACGCTGCGGGAGTTGCTCGTGGCCGAGGGTTACGAGGACGTCGAGACCCACATCCAGAGCGGCAACCTCAAGGTCCGCTCGGCCACCCGCAGCGCGGCCAAGGTCGAGGCCGACCTGCGCCGGGCCATCAGCGCCGCGTTCGGCTTCGACGTCCCGGTCATCGTGCGCACCCCCGCACAGCTGAGCCGGCTCGCCGACGAGGCTGAGGCACTCGAGTCGCCGATCGCAGCCGACGCGAGGCGCTACGTCACCTTCATGACAGGCGACCTCGACCCGAAGGGGGTGGAGGCGCTGCACGCCTGGGACGTCGCCACGGAGGGGGCACGCGTCGTGGGCAACGACGTCGTCCTGTTCCTCGCCGACGGGGTCCAGGCCGCGCGGCTGAGCAATGCCCGCCTCGAAAAGCTCACGGGCGCCGTCGGCACATCACGCAACATCGCCGTCGTGCGGGCGCTCGCCGACAAGTGGGGCGGCTGACGCAGGAGCGCCCCGCCCGGTGTCAGAGACGAGAGCGGCGGACCAGCTCGAAGCAGACGACGGCGGCTGCGGCGGAGACGTTGAGCGACTCCACGCCCGCGGCCATCGGGATCGACACCCACGTGTCGACGAGGTCGGCCACCTCCGGAGTGAGCCCGGCCGTCTCGCTTCCGAGCACGAAGGCGATCGGCTCCGGCAGGTGGGCGGCGAAGAGGTCGTCGTCACCGCCTGCGTCGAGCCCGACGACGTGGAAGCCGGCACGTCTGAGGTCACCCACCGCCTCGGCCGCGGTGAACGTCTTGAGGATCGGCGCCCTGAAGGCGACACCGGCCGACGCCTTGACGACGAGCGGGTCCAGCGACGCGACGCCCTTGCGCGGGACGACGATGCCGTCGATCCCCGCTGCCGTTGCCGAGCGGAGGATCATCCCCACGTTGGCGGGGGTCGTCACGCCGTCGAGCACGAGCACGGACCGCAGGGAGGCCGCGTCCGTCGCGAGGGTCGACTCGAGCGGACGCATCCGAGGTGCCACGACATCGGCGAAGACGCCCTGGTCCTGGCGGCCGTTGCCGGCAAGCTTCTTGACCCGCTCGGCGCTCGCGTACTGCACCTCGACGCCGCGACGCCGCGCCGCCTGCTGGATCTCACGCAGGCCGCTGCCGCGCGCCCCGTCGGCGATGACGACCTTGTCGACGTGCAGGTCGCCGTCGAGGAGCACCTCGTGGACGGGGTTGCGGCCGTAGACCGTGATGAAGCGGTCCTTGGGGGAGATCTCTGCGCTCACGGCGACAGGATCCCACAGGGCGGGGGACGCGCCCGGACGGCCGGGAATGAGCGAGGGCGCGACGACGTTCGGTATGATTGAATCGTCAATCACAAGGAGCTGGGACACATGCAGTTCGGGATCTTCACCGTCGGCGACGTGACCACGGACCCCACGACGGGCCGTACACCCACCGAGCACGACCGGATCGAGGCGACGGTCGCCATCGCCACCAAGGCGGAGGAGGTCGGTCTCGACGTCTTCGCGACCGGACAGCACCACAACCCGCCGTTCATCCCGTCGGCCCCGACGACGACGCTGGCCTACATCGCCGCCCGGACCGAGCGGATCATCCTCTCCACCTCTACGACGCTCATCACCACGACCGACCCCGTGCGGATCGCGGAGGACTACGCGACGCTGCAGCACCTGAGCAACGGGCGGATGGACCTCATGATGGGGCGGGGCAACACCGGCCCGGTCTACCCGTGGTTCGGCAAGGACATCCGCGACGGCATCCCGCTCGCCATCGAGAACTACGCCCTGCTGCACCGCCTGTGGCGCGAGGACGTCGTCGACTGGCAGGGGAAGTACCGCACCCCGCTGCAGGGCTTCACCTCGACGCCCCGTCCGCTCGACGGCGTGCCGCCGTTCGTCTGGCACGGCTCGATCCGGAGCCCCGAGATCGCCGAGCAGGCGGCCTACTACGGCGACGGCTTCTTCTCCAACCACATCTTCTGGCCGGCCAGCCACACCAAGCAGATGGTGCAGCTCTACCGCCGCCGCTTCGAGCACTACGGCCACGGCAGCGCCGACCAAGCCATCGTCGGCCTCGGTGGTCAGGTGTTCATGCGCAAGAACAGCCAGGACGCCGTCCGCGAGTTCCGCCCCTACTTCGACAATGCCCCCGTCTACGGCCACGGCCCTTCGCTCGAGGAGTTCACGAGCCAGACGCCCCTGACCGTCGGCAGCCCGCAGGAGGTCATTGAGAAGACGCTCGGCTTCCGCGAGTACGCCGGTGACTACCAGCGCCAGCTGTGGCTGCTCGACCACGCGGGCCTGCCGCTCAAGACCGTCCTCGAGCAGCTCGACATCCTCGGCGAGGAGGTCGTGCCCGTCCTGCGCAAGGAGTTCGCCGCTCTCAAGCCCGCGCACGTCCCCGACGCCCCCACCCACTCGAGCCTGCTGGCGCGCGGCGGCGCACACGACACAACGGTTCCCGCCGTCGACGACGTGACCGGCGCGTCGCCCGAGCCGTCCACCGCAGCAACCGCCCCGACCACCCTGGAGGTGACGAAGTGACCCCGTTCCACATCGCCGTCATCACGGCCGGCGTGACGCAGCCGTCGTCGACGCGCCTGCTGGCCGACCGCCTCACCGATGCCACGGTCCGGGCGCTTTCCCCCCGCGAGGTCGTCGTCGAGGTCGTCGACGTGCGCGACGTCGCGCACGACCTGACGAACAACGTTCTCACCGGCTTCGCCTCACCCGAGCTGCAGGTGCGCCTCGACGCGATCATGGAGGCGGACGCCGTCGTCGTCGCGACCCCGGTGTACGCCGCGTCGTACAGCGGTCTGTTCAAGATGCTCGTCGACGTGCTCCCCAGGGACGCCCTGCGCGACACCCCGGTGCTGCTCGGTGCGACCGGCGGTACGGCCCGCCACTCGCTCGTGATCGAGCACGCCCTCCGGCCTCTCTTCGCCCACCTCGGCGCGCTCGTGGCCCCGGTGGCGGTCTTCGCGGCCAGCGAGGACTGGGGCAGCGTCGACGCCGGTCGGCTGGGCGAGCGCATCGAACGCGCCGGGACGGCGTTTGCGGCTCTCGTGAGCGGTTCACCTCGGTCGGCTCGCGTCGACCCGTTCGACGAGGTCACGCCGTTCGAGTCGATGCTCACGGACCTGCGCGGCTGACCGCCTGCGGACCCGGTCGGACGCGCAAGCCCGGCCGGGTCGGGCTGGTTTCGGCAAAGTCGGTCAGGGATCACACCGCAAGCCACGGCAGACTCTGGGACATGACCACTCCCGGGTCGAGCCCGTCCCTCGCGCGGCGACTGACCACCGCGGACGCGGTCCTCATCGGCGTCGGCTCGATGGTGGGCGCCGGCATCTTCAGTGCCTTCGCGCCCGCGGCCCGGGCAGCCGGTGGGTGGCTCCTCGCCGCCCTCGGGGTGGCTGCCGTCGTCGCCCTGTGCAACGCGACGTCGTCTGCTCAGCTCGCCGCCCAGTACCCGACGTCCGGCGGCACCTACGTCTACGGACGCGAGCGCCTCGGCCCCTGGTGGGGATTCACGGCAGGGTGGGCCTTCGTCATCGGCAAGACCGCCAGCTGCGCGGCGATGGCTCTCGTCTTCGCGGCCTACGTCGTCCCGGGTCCCTGGCAGAAGATGGCCGCGGTCCTCGCCGTCGTCTCCCTCGCGGCAGTCAACTACCGCGGCATCACGCGTACGGCTCAGCTCACCCGCATCATCGTCGTGACCGTGATCGCGGCCCTCTGCGTCGTTCTCGTCGTGGTGACCGCCTTGGGCGCCGTCACCTCGGGTCCGCTCCCGGAGGCTCCGGGTCAGGTCGGCCCCGCCGGCGTCCTCCAGGGGGCGGCCATCCTCTTCTTCGCCTTCGCCGGCTACGCGCGCATCGCCACGCTGGGGGAGGAGGTCGTCGACCCTGGGCGCACCATCCCGCGCGCGATCCTCATGGCCTTCGCCGTCGTCGTGCCGTTGTATGCCGTCACTGCGGTCGTGCTCGTGCGCTCACTCGGGACCGCCGGGCTGGCGCTGAGCAGTGCGCCGCTGCGCGATGCAGCCGTGACCGTCGACGCTGCTGCATGGCTGCAGGCGCTGGTGGTCCTGGCGGCAGCCGCCGCCACCCTCGGCGCCCTGCTGGCTCTCGTCGCCGGAGTCGGACGCACCGCCCTCGCCATGGCCCGCCACGGGGATCTGCCGCGCCCGCTGGCGGCGGTCCACCCGCGCTACTCCGTGCCCCACGTCGCAGAAGTCGCTGTCGCCACCGTCGTCAGCCTCCTCGTCCTCCTCGGCGACCTGCGGGGCGTCATCGGTTTCTCCTCCTTCGGCGTCCTCATCTACTACGCGGTGGCCAACGCGGCGGCACTGACACAGGACCCGCTGCACCGCCGCTACCCGCGAGCTCTCGCGGTGACGGGGCTGGGAGGTTGCGTCGCCCTGGCCCTCGCCGTCCCATCCGCCTCGCTCGTCGCGGGCGCCGTCGTGCTGGCCTCCGGCCTCCTCGGGCGTCTCGTCGTCCTCCGCCGCCGGCCCTGAGTGGCGGCGCCGCCCAGACACGCGGGGGAGTGCTCCCCATGGACGCGTGGGGAGACCCGATCTACCGTGGGCGCACCATCGACAGGAGGCCCGCGTGCTCTACCGCAGGGGTGCAGACCCAGAAGCCCTCGACCACTTCGCGGGTGAGCTCACCGCCTGGGCCACCGAGGTCGACGGCATCCGGTCGACCAGCACACGCGCGCTCGCCGTCATCGGCCGGTCCTGGGGCGGCGACGACGCCCAGGCGGCCCAGGAGACCTGGCGCTCCACGTCCGCAGCCCTCGTGGCGTTCGGCACGACGCTCGAGACGATGTCGCGACGGCTCGCCGACAACGCCCGCGCCCAGCGCGGCACGAGCGGTGATGGCACACGGCCGAGCAGCCCGGGCGGTCTCCCCAGGCCGCTCCCCGGGCCCTTTCCCGGGCCCGGCGGCACGGGGTCGGCCGGAGCCGACGCCGTGCCCGAGCCGGTGCCGGTCGGCGAGCAGGTGCGCGGGAACACGCCACACGACATCGACCTGGAGCTCGCTCACCTCGCGGAGAACGTCTACGACCCGAGCGACGTCGACGGCTGGAGCCCGCTCGGTCCAGCAGAGATCGAAACGCTCGGAATCGACCCGGGCAGTCTCCACCGTGGCGACGGCTTCGACGCAGCCGTCTACCGCAACGAGGCCGGTCAGTACGTCCTCGCGTTTGCCGGCACGTCGTCGCTGACCGACTGGGGCACCAACCTGCAACAAGGTGTCGGGGCACTGAGTGGTCAGCACCTGCGGGCGATCGCCATGGCCCAGAGCCTCGCCGGGGCCGTGGGCAGCGAGAACGTGGTCATCACCGGCCACTCGCTCGGTGGAGGTCTCGCGAGCACCGCCTCGGTCGCCACTGACATCCCAGCCGTGACGTTCAACGCTGCTGGCGTCCACCCCAACACGGTGCTGGCGGCGAGCGCGCTCGGCAACGACCACGGCGGGTACTCATCGGGCCAGATCCGCAACTACCACGTGCGTGGAGAGCTCCTCACCACCCTGCAGAACCCGCTCGGCTCCTTCGTGGACCACTTACCCTTCGCCGGGGACAACGCCCTGCCGAACGCACTGGGGACGCAGATCGCCGTCAACCCCGCCCACGGGCCCGAGATCACGGTGTCGAGATGGGCCGGTCTCGCGGGTACGTTGGCCCCGGCCGTCGCCGGCATCGACGCCGGCATCGACGTCATCGCCTGGTCCACGGATGCCCACGGCGGAGGGTCGGTCGTCGACGCCATGGAGGCGAGCACGTACTTCGGCAAGCAGTGATCTGCTGGCACGCCGGTCCCGGGTTGCAGCCGCGGCCGACGACGGGGTCGGCGTCGGCGTGTGACGCTGCCGCTTCTACGACCCAGGTACGCGGGTCACCTCGTGGCTGTCGCCGCCCGCTCTGCTGCCTGGACGTCCGCCCGTGTCGGTGGCAGCACGTGGGTGGCATACGGCTCCGGATGACGGCGGAGGTAGACCTTGATGTACGGGCACAGCGCGACGATCGAGCGCCCGGATGCGACTGTCGCGTCGAGCGCGTGCGCGGCGAGGCGTCCGGCGAGGCCCTGACCCTCGTGGTCGGGGCTGACCTCCGTGTGGAAGAAGACAACACGTGCGGGTGCGCCGGGGCCGCCGGGTGCGTCGGGCTCGTCACCCGGGACGACGGCGTAGCTGGCGATGCCGACCACGCGGTCACCGTCGCGCAGTTCGAACCGCCCGCGTGTCGGGTTGTCGACCACCTCGATGTCATCGGATCCGTCGTCGCCCGAGACGATCTGGCCCTCACCCGTCTGCTCTGTCATGAGGCCAGCATGGCAGGGTGGGCACATGGCGAAGTACTACGACGTCCACCCGGTGGACCCCCAGCCGCGGGCGATCGGGCAGGCGGTCGAGATCCTGCGGTCCGGTGGGCTCATCGCCTACCCCACCGACTCCTGCTTCGCCCTCGGCTGCTCCCTCGACAACCCGGAGGGCAAGGAGCGGATTCTCAGGATCCGGAACCTCGACGACAAGCACCACTTCACGCTCGTCTGCTCCGACTTCGCACAGCTGGGCCAGTTCGTGCACCTCGACAACTCCGTCTTCCGGGCCATCAAGGCCGTGACTCCCGGGCCCTACACGTTCATCCTGCCCGCGACGAAGGAGGTGCCCCGGCGTCTGCTGCACGCGAGGAAGAAGACCGTGGGCGTGCGCATCCCGGAGCACCCTGTCGTCCGCGAACTGCTCAAGGCCATGGGCGAGCCCATCCTCTCCAGCACGCTCCTCCTGCCCGGTGACGAGGAGCCGATGACGGAGGGGTGGGAGATCAAGGACCGCCTCGACCACGTCATCGACGCCGTGGTCGACTCGGGGGAGTGCGGCCTCGAGCCGACGACGGTCGTCGACTACTCCGACGGCCAGGCCGTCGTCACTCGTGTCGGTGCAGGCGACCCGAGCCCGTTCGAGTGACCCCGCCGCCGGTGACGGCGCCGTCCCTCTGTCGCGGTGGCGCCAGGTGCTGTTCAATCAGGCCATGAGCGACGCGGTCCCGGACGTCCGACCCACGGCGGAGTCGGTGGCCTCGCTGCTCGAGGAGCTCGACGACCACGACCGCGAGACGATCGAGCTGCGGCTGGAGAGATGGTCCGACGACCTCGTGGCTGCGCTCATGGTGCTCTACCCCGAGCACGACGTGGCGGCGCTCGCGCTGCGCCTCGTCCAGAGTGCGGTGGCCGGTCACCGCCGGCGTTCGCCCGAGCTGCGGCGCCTCGACCAGCGGCGGCTGCTGCGCCCGGACTGGCTGCAGCAGCCGGGCATGTTCGGTTACGCCTGCTACACGGACCGGTTCGCCGGGGACCTCAGGGGGCTGCGGGACCGCGTGGACTACCTGCGCGACCTCGGCGTCAGCTACCTGCACCTCATGCCGCTGCTCCAGCCGCGCGACGGCGACAACGACGGCGGTTACGCGGTGCAGGACTACCGAGCCGTCCGGGCCGACCTGGGGGACGTCGAGGACCTGCAGCGGCTCGCGAGCGACCTTCGGGGGCAAGGCATCTCCCTCGTTCTCGACCTCGTGCTCAACCACGTCGCCCGTGAGCACGAGTGGGCGAGCCGCGCTCGGGCGGGGGAGTCGCACTACCGCGACTACTTCCATGTCTATCCCGACCGTGTCATGCCGGATGCCTACGAGCGCACGCTTCCCGAGGTGTTCCCCGACTTCGCCCCGGGCAACTTCACGTGGGACGACGAGCTCGAGGGCTGGGTCTGGACGACCTTCAACGAATGGCAGTGGGACGTCAACTGGGCCAACCCCGACGTCCTCGTCGAGTATGCGGAGATCGTGCTCCACCTCGCCAACCTCGGCGTCGAGGTATTGCGGCTCGATGCCATCGCGTTCACGTGGAAGCGGCTCGGAACACACTGCCAGAACCAGCCGGAGGTCCATGCCGTCACCCAGGCGTTGCGCACCGTGGCGCGCATCGCGTGCCCGGCGCTCGCGTTCAAGGCCGAGGCGATCGTCGGTCCGCGCGACCTCGTCCAGTACCTCGGTCAGGGCGCGCACGCCGGCCGCGTCAGCGACCTCGCCTACCACAACAGCCTCATGGTCCAGGTCTGGTCGATGCTCGCCACCGGCAGCACAGACCTCGCGAAGCGAGCACTCTCGGCGCTGCCGACCACGCCGACGAGCGGCACGTGGATCTGCTACGTCCGCTGCCACGACGACATCGGTTGGGCGATCGACGACGCCGACGCTGCAGCGGCGGGCCTCGACGGCCCGGCACACCGCCGCTTCCTGTCCAACTGGTACTCCGGCGAACACCCTGGCTCGTGGGCGCACGGTCTCGTCTTCCAGCACAACCCGACCACGGGCGACAAGCGCATCAGCGGCACGGCGGCATCGCTCACCGGCCTGGCCGACGCCGAGACACGTCACGACGCCGAGGGAACGGGGCTGGGACTGGCCCGACTCTTCCTGGCCCACGCCCTGGTCGCGGGGTGGGGCGGCATCCCCGTCGTGTGGAGCGGCGACGAGCTCGGCATGCCGAGCGACCCGCACTGGGCTCGGGAGCTGGGGCACGAGGACGACAACCGATGGGCCCATCGTGAGCGGCTCGACTGGACTCTCGCGGCACGTCGGTCCGATCTCGAGACCGTCCCGGGGAAGGTGTTCCAAGGCCTGCGTCACCTCGCCGGTGTGCGCGCGGGACTGCCACAGCTGCATGCCTCCGCACTGACCCGGGTGCTGCTCGAGACGGACGACGGCGTGCTGGCCGTGCTCCGCACGCACCCGAGCGGGGCGATGGTCTGCGTCTACAACGTCACCGCGTCGTGGCAGGCCATCGAGGTGCGCCACTTCGCCGACGTCGGCATCTCGCAACCCTTCGATGCTCTCGGCGGCCACCGCGTGTTCGGCGGCGCTGAGGGCTGGGCATCGCTCGCTCCGTACGCTGCCTGGTGGGTCGTCCAAGGACCCTGAGCGCGCATCCGGTCTACCGCGCCCCTGCGATGCGTGCGAGTCCTCGATGCGTTTGCCGCCGCCGGACTCGGTCGCCATGCAAGGCAACGAGTCTCCTTGTGGCACAAGGCGATTCGCTCATAATCGACATTATGCAACCCAGGCTTGACCGGTGTCCCGTTGCCGACAGCATCAGCAACGGGACACCGGAGGCTCAGAACGCCCTGGGGACGAGCTGGATCCTCACGGCCTCGACACGTTTGGCCTGACCCACGGTCCCGGCAGTCGCCCCGTCCCTGACCCACGGCTGCCAGCCGACGGCCTCGACGTGAGCGGTGTAGCGGATGGTGTAGTGCTTCGCCAGCTCTCCGGTCAGCCGCATCTGGAGCGCCTCCAGACGCCGGCCCTGGCCCACCGTGCCGATCAACGTCGGCGGAGTGGCCCAGCTCATCCAGCCGATGCCCTGGACGTTCGCGCGATACTCGACGTGACCCGCGAAGGGCAGCCGCGCCGTGGACATCCGAAGCGCCTCCAGCCGCAGCGCCCGACCCGTGGTACCGCTCACGGCACCGTCGGACACGGCAGCCATCCACCCGATGTTCTGGACATGCGCCGCATACGTCGTCGACGGCGCCTTCGCCAGCAGCCGCACCTGGATGGCCTCGATGCGCAACGCACGTCCCGTCGTGCCGGCCGTCGCGCCGTTCTTGACCCAGCCCATCCAGCCGACGTTCTGCACGTGGACCCGGTAGGACAGGTCGAACCGCGACGCCAGCTGGTCGGTGAGGCGCAGCTGGACGGCCTCGAGCCGCAGCGAACGTCCGGTCGTGCCGACGAGTGCGCCGGGTGCGGCCCAGCCCGTCCACCCGACGTTCTGCACGTGGCCGTTGCCCTGGACCCCACCCGTGAGCGCCGTGCCGGAGACTGCGAACTTCAGCGCCTCGAGGCGTCGGAGCTCGCCGATGGTGCCGGCGACCATCCCCGAGGAGACGGGCGGCTGCCACCCGGTGCCGGCGAGGTAGGCCGGGAACGTCATCGTGGGCATGCTCGCGCCGTAGGCCTGACGGAGGCAGGCCGCGCGGCCCGACATCCAGTTCTTCAAGGACGTGACGCCCTTGTCGAAGGTGGCCGCCGTGTAGCCGAGGTTGCCGGTCCAGCGCTCGAAGTTGCGGCGGGCGGACGCGTCGATCTGCGTCTTGAGCGTGTTGATGTCCGCCAGCGTCGTGTTGATCTGGCCCGCGAAGGTCGAGGCGTACATCTGGTTCGTCAGCGCGATGAACTGCTTGTTGCGCATGAGCGTCTCGAACCAGTTGTGCCGCTTCGCCCGGATGTAGCTGGTGGACTTGACGTACTCGGCCGTCGGGTCGCCGCCCCACTCGCGGGCAGCGAAGTTGCCCATCGCGACGTCCATGTCCCACACCGGGCCTGCGTGCAGCTTGTCCGTCGGGCCGTTCTTGTAGAAGTAGACGCTCGAGCGGTCGAAGTCGTAGTTCTCGGTGAGCTCGTGGATGAAGTAGTACTTGACGAACGAGTCGACGTCGATGAGCGAGCTGATCTTCTGCCAGTCCGGTGCGGGCGCGTAGAGCTCGGTCTCCAGCGCGTTGACATCGGCCTTGATCTCCTCGTAGGCGGCCGCCACGGTCGGGTTGAGCACGTCGCTCACCCCCAGCGTGGCGTCCTTGAGCACGAAGAGGGTCTTGTTCCGGTCGGTGAGGAAGAAGTGCGGCTCTGCCGCGCCGTGGATGTAGTCGAGCTCGAGGAGCACCCCGTGGTCGTCGGTGAGCGCGACGCGGGTCGGACCGACCTCGGTCTTCTCGACGAGCAGGTAGTTGCCGAGGTACTCGCCGTTGATCTCGAGGTCGACGAACCGCGACTCCGGCGAGTACGCGAGTCCGAAGTCGTTCGCGAGGTCGTAGGAGATCTTGTTGCGCAGCAGCGACGGGTCCTGGTGGTTGGCGAGGAGGACCCAGGTGCGGCTCGGCTGCATGCCCAGCACGGGCACGGCGGTGGTGAACTTCAGCTGGTAGGGCCGCTTGTCCAGCGTCCACGTGTGGTTGCCGCGGCCCTTGATGGTCGCGCTCGCGTCGACGATGTCGTTGGCGGCGTCGGACCCGTCGACGAGGTTGACCGTGGCCTTGACGGAGTTGTCCTTGTTGGCGTGGAGGTAGTCGAAGCTGTTCTTCGTCGGGTCCGGGTCGGTCAGCGCGACGGACACGAGCGGCAGGTTCGTCAGCGGCACAGCAGCCGCGGCCACCGCGGGCGCCGGCGCGGAGGCCTGCGCGGCGCCGGGCGAGCCCGAGACCAAAAGAGTGAGCGTTGCGAGGGCTGCGAGAATGCCCCGTCGTCGAGTCTTCATGATGGCCGATTCCTCCCCACGCCCGTTATGGGCGAATTGCCACACATAGACGTATTTGCCTATGCCACAAGGGAATTGGTCCCCCAACACCCTTGTTGTGAGGTTAGGACGGCATTGTCGCGAGCGTGGGCAGATGGGGAAATACGTCCACGGAGGCGGCGCGCATGGGCAGGCGCACCCGCCGCCGGCGACCGCCCTACAGGGAGGGTCGGCCGAGCGTCAGCGTGGGGTCAGGGGGAGTGTCAGGTTCAGCCAGCTACCGTGCGGGTGGCACGTGCCGAGAGCCAGCGGCCCCAGCTCGCGTGCCTTGCGCCACCGCCTCACGCCGAGAACGGTGCTTCCGTCGACCGCGTCATGGGGTACCTCGATGCCGGGCACACATCCGGGTGGTTCAGCCGTCAGCCAGGTCAGGTCCGGCGCCTGGCGCGAGAGGGCCTCGATGGCGCTCGCGAGGTCGTCGCGCCGGTCGGGCGCCAGGTAGGTCATGGCCCAGGAGCTCAGCACCACGACGTGGGCGTCGGCCCCTGCCGACCTCCGGGCCCGGTCGACGGCGGTTGCGAGGCCATCGACCATGTCGCCCGCAAGCACCGGCGGGGGATCGGGTCGAAGCAGGTCTCGGGCGCTGCGAAACCTCTCGACGCGGCCGGGCACCTCGGGCCACAGGCAGGCCTCCAGCCAGCGCACGGCCTCGTCGTCGCGGAGGTCCACCGGCGCCGCGTCGACTCCCACCCGGCCATGAACGGGTGGCAGGCCCGTGCGTGCGGCGATCCGGGCACCGACGCCCGTCCGGTCGTCGCCCGAGCAGCGGACCGGAGATGCGGGGTCACCGACCTGCACCGGGCCGTCAGGGGACCGGAGCTCGACGGAGTACCGGTCGAGGGCGAGCAGCAGGCCCGCACTCGCACCGAGCTCGACCAGCGCCAACGGGGTGTCCGGACGGTCTGCGGTCGCGGCGGCCAGGCCGACGGTGACGTACACCGCGCGGTTGACCTCGTTCGTCTGCGTGGCACGCGTCGCGATCCGATCGCTGATCTCGTCCGCATGGTCGAGGACCGTCCGCCGCACGTCCGGCCATGGATCTCCATGGGCCAGCGCCCCGGCACCGGCCACGCTCGGATACCACTGTGCCGCAGGAACGTCCGGCCGTCGGAGCACGAGGTCATGCAGGGCCGCGAGCCACAGGACCGGACGTGCCTGACCCGGCCGAGCGGACAGCAGCAGTGACGCCGTCTCGTCGTCCTCGGCGACATGGCGGCTGATCGTGGAGTAGAGGGGCAAGGCCGCGTACTCCTGGGCGAACTCGGCGAAGCGCCGCTGGATCCGCGCCAGCCGGACCTGCGCCGGCTCGCTTGGCGGAACGGCCGATTCAGGCACCGGTGACGCCGTCGACATGCTCACGCACGCGCGGTCCAGGACGTCCGCCGATGGGAGGTCATGGCCGGCGCCCTACGCCAACGGAATCGACTGGTGCAGAAGCCGTCCCACGTTCCATGAGGATGATGACCTCGTGGTGCGACGTCTGGGGGAACATGTCGAAGAGGCGCGCCTCGCGGACGGCGAACGAGGGCAGCAGAGCGAGATCGCGGGCGAGGCTGTCGACGTTGCAGCTCGAGTAGGTCACGTGCGTGGCCCCCGAGGTCTCGAGCCAGGCCGTAAGGGCGGGCCCGATGCCGCGGCGGGGCGGGTTGACGACGACCATCGACGGCGCGGCTCCCAGCAGCTCCCGTTCGAGGGTCTCCACGTCGGTGGCGTCGCCTGCGCGGAACTCCAGCAGCCCCATGTCGGGGTGGTCGGCACGCAGCCGCGACGCGCTGGTCTCCGCACTGCGGACTGCCTCGACGGAGACCTCGACACCCAGGACGCGGCGAGCGCCGGCCTTGGCGCAGTGGAGCGCGAATCCGCCCACCCCGCAGTAGAGGTCGAGCACCGCAGCCGGACCGACCGCCTCCGTCCAGTCCTGCGCCTGGCGGTAGAGCGCAGACGCGACAGCAGTGTTCGTCTGGAAGAAGCTGTTGGGGCGGAGGAAGAGGGTGATGTCGTCCAACGGCATCGCCAGCTCGCCACTGCGAGTCAGGACGATCTCGGTGTCGCCCTCGAGGATGGCCTTGTGCTCCGGCTGGAGGTTGACCGTCACGACCGACACCTCGGGCAGGCGCGCCTGCAGCAGGGCGAGACGCGACTCGAGCAGGGCCAGGTGCCGCCGCGAGCGCAGGACGAGGCGGAGCATGACCTTGCCGGTGGGGGAGAGGGTCAGGATCAGGTGCTTGAGCTCACCACGACGCCCGGCGACGTCATAGGGCTCGAGGCCGACCTCGTCGACGACGTCGGCGAGGCGAGGTATGAGTTGCTGCAGCGTCGGCTCGTAGAGGCCGCAGCCGCGCAGGTCGACTCCGGTGCCGTCGCCGTCGAGGATCCCGACGGTCACCGCGCCGACGACGCCGCCGACGACGAGCTTGGCCTTGTTGCGGAAGGCCGACTCGGCGCTGGGAAAGGCCTCGAGCCAGGTGACGTCCGGGGCGACGGTCGCCAGGGCGTGTCGGCAGCGTGCCTCCTTGTCCGCGAGCTGCACGGCATACGGAACACCCATGAGGGCACACGAGCGGCAGCGGCCGGCGTCGAAGTAGTCACACTGCATCACGGGCAAGGCTACGGCGCTGGCGAGGCGTCGGGGACCGCGGGCCGAGGCCGCGAGGAGGGAGGGTCGACCACGACAAAGTGACATAATGTCGATTATCGGCGTTATGCGGTAACCGCTGGTGCGCGAGACGGCTACGGCCCTGGGCGGTGGGCACATGCAAAAGGAAGGAAGCACCGGGCTTCCTTCCACTCCCAACGTATAGCGCACCCCGGGGCTTGCGGCAAGACCCCGGGGGTGACACAGAATTCGCTGGCCGACACCAGAACCCAGCGGACGGAGCCCACCGCGTGAACCCTCTGGCCACCAGCGCCTTCGACCTTCGCAACCACCTCGCACCCAAGGCCGATCCGGCCCTCATCGCCCAGGACGACACGCACTTCGCGGCCGTGGCCGAGACCCTCGAGGCGACGATCACCGAGCTTTCCGACCGCCTCGACGCTGCGCTGCGCGCACCGGCAGGCAGCGGCCAGGCGGCGCTGGACCGCGACCAGGAGGTCCATCGCTTGACCGCTCGACTGCGTGCCCTGCGGCGCTACGGACTCGACCTGTGTCTCGGCCGCATCGTGCCCGAGAACGACTCTCGACCCATCTACGTCGGACGCCTGGGGCTCACCGACAGCGCGGGACGGCGGCTCCTTCTCGACTGGCGCTCCCCTGCGGCCGAGCCCTTCTTCGGCGCCACCCACGGCAACCCCATGGGCCTCGCGAGCCGCCGACGCTACCGCTGGACCCGTGGCCGGGTCACCGACTACTGGGACGAGGTGTTCACGCCGGACGCACTCGAGGGACGCGTCGCCCTGGACGACGAGTCCGCCTTCATCGCCTCCCTCGGCGCCAGCCGCTCGCCGCGGATGCGCGACGTGCTCAGCACCATCCAGGCCGACCAGGACGCCATCATCCGGGCAGGATCCCGGGGCGCCCTCGTCGTGGACGGAGGGCCCGGCACGGGCAAGACGGTCGTGGCGCTGCACCGGACGGCATACCTGCTCTACTCCGACCCGCGCCTCGGCCACCGTCGCGGCGGCGTGCTCTTCGTCGGCCCGCACGAGCCCTACCTCTCCTACGTCTCCGACGTCCTGCCCAGCCTGGGCGAGGAAGGCGTGCAGACCTGCACGCTGCGCGACCTCGTCGCCGAAGGCGCCACCGCGCGACCCGAGGACGACCCGGAGGTGGCTCGGCTCAAGGCCTCGATGGACCTCGTGCGCGCCATCGAGCCGGCCGTGGCGCTGTACGAAGAACCCCCGACCGCAGGCATGGAGGTCGTGACCCCCTGGGCGGACGTGTGGCTCTCCCCCGCCGACTGGGCCGAGGCCTTCACCGCCGGCGTCAGCACGCCTCACAACGAGGCTCGCGACGACGTCTGGGAGGCCCTGGTCACCATCCTCGTCGAGCGTCACGACCTGGAGGTGCGGATCGACGACGACGGCGAGGACGTGGAGCTCGAGGCCACCCCAGCGGCGGTCCGGCGCTCACTCGAGCAGAACCGCGAGCTGCGCACGGCGTTCGACCGGACGTGGCCGCTCCTCGACGCCGCGGACCTCGTCGGCGACCTCTGGACGGTACCGGCCTACCTGCGCCGGTGCGCACCGGCACTGGGCATCGATGCGGTGCGCCGCCTCCAGCGGCCGGAGCCGGACGCGTGGACGGTGTCGGACCTCCCACTGCTCGACGCGGCGCGGCTGCGTCTGGGTGACCCGGAGGCCGCACGACGCCGTCGCCGGCGCGACAGGGTGCTCGCCGTGGAGCGTGAGCAGCGGTCCGCGGTGGTCGAGCACCTCATCGCGTCCGACGACTCGGACATGCACGTCATGTCGATGCTCCGTGGCGCGGACCTCCAGGACGCCCTCGACGACGACGCCGCAGGACCGAGCGTCGATCCCGACCTGCTGGCCGGACCGTTCGCCCACGTGGTCGTGGACGAGGCCCAGGAACTGACCGACGCGGAGTGGCAGATGCTGCTGAACCGGTGCCCGTCGCGGAGCCTCACCATCGTCGGCGACCGGGCTCAGGCCCGCCACGGCTTCCCGGAGTCGTGGGAGACACGGCTGGAGCGCATCGGTCTGCACCGGGCCGCCGTGGCCTCCCTCAGCATCAACTACCGGACCCCGGCGGAGGTCATGGCCGAGGCCGAGCCGGTCATCCGTGCCGCCCTGCCCGACGCCAACGTTCCCGTCTCGATCCGCGAGAGCGGCGTGCCCGTCCGGCACGGCTCCACGGCGGATCTGGCACGGGTCCTCGAGCCCTGGCTGGCCGAGCACAGCGACGGAACCGCCTGTGTCATCGGCGACCCCGGGTTCCAGGAGGCCTCCCGGGTCAGGTCGCTGACGCCGGTGCTGTCGAAGGGGCTCGAGTTCGACCTCGTCGTCCTCGTCGATCCGGAGGACTTCGGTGACGGGATCGAGGGCGCCGTCGACCGCTACGTCGCCATGACCCGAGCGACACAGGAGCTCGTCGTGCTCACGAGCCGGTGACCTCGTGCGGCCCCGGAGCGGCCCGACCATGCTCGAGCCCGTCGAGCCACGTGCGCAACAGCTCCTCCAGTGCTGCGCGCTGCCCCGGCTTCAGCTCAGAGAGGAGCGACTCGTCACCTGCCATGACGTCGGCGAAGATCCCGTCGAGCCGTGCCAGCCCCTCCGGCGTCAGCTGGACGTGCACGGTCCGCCGGTCGGGCTCCTCACGGACCCGCTCGACGAAGCCGAGCGCCTCCATGGCCTGGACTCGCTGGGTCGTCGCCCCGGCCGTGACCCGGCAGCGCCTGGACAGCTCACCGGCCGTCAGCCGGTACGGCGGCCCGCTGCGCCGCAGGGCGGCCAGCACGTCGAGGTGGCTCTGCTCGAGCCCGTGGGCCGCCAGCACGCGTCCGCGGTTGTCCAGGATGATCGCCCCGAGCCGCCACACCGGGGTGATGATCCCGATGGACGACACGTCGACGTCGGGCTTCTCCCTCCGCCACGCCTCGATGATCCGGCCGACCTGGTCCCCCGGTTCGCTGCTCACCCCTCATACTTTAGGGCTAAAGCTTAGGCTTGGAGCCCCTGACGTCCGTGCCGGCCGCGGTCGAGCGCGCGCTGCGGCGTGTTGGGGCCGCTCCCCCCGCGCTCCCGCCCAGCCGTGTGGGACAGTCCTCGCATGTCGCACGTCGTCGTCAACGCCGCACGACCGGAGACCCGGGAACAGCGGGCCTGGTACTGGTACGACTGGGCCAACTCGGCCTACGTCACCACCACCGCAACGGTCCTCATGAGCCCGTACCTCACGTCCGTCGCCGAGCAGGCCGCCTGCCCCGGCCTGCCGGACGGCCAGGACTGCACGGCGAACCTCTCGGTGCTCGGGATCCCCGTCGCGCCCGGCTCGCTGTGGTTCTTCACCGTGACGTTCACGACGATCCTCTCGGCGATCGTGCTCATCTTCATCGGCGCGGTCGCCGACCGCAGTCCGCGCCCGACCCGCCTCTTCGGCGGCTTTGCGTGGGCCGGGGCCCTGGCGGCCAGCCTCATGTTCTTCGTCGCGGGCACGAACTGGCAGCTGGGCGCGGCGCTCGTCGTGGTGGCCGGGATCTGTCTCGGCTCCTCGCTCGTGATCTACGACTCGATCCTGTGCCGCATCGCCAACGAGAACGAGCGCGACCGGGTCTCGTCGAAGGGTTGGGCGTTCGGCTACCTCGGCGGTGGCATCCTGCTGGCGCTCAACTTCGCCCTCGACTTCTTCCACGAGGACCTCGGACTCGACCGGGCCCTGTCGACGCGCATCAGCATCCTGTCCGCTGGTCTCTGGTGGGCCGGCTTCACGATCATCCCGTACCTCGGGCTACGCCATCTGACCGGCACGGTCGAGACGCCCGTGGAGCGTTCCGCCGGAGTGGTCGGCGGCAGCATCGCGCAGCTGAGGAGCACCTTCCGCGACCTCGCGAACTACCCGCAGACGAAGATGTTCCTGCTCGCCTACCTCTTCTTCAACGACGGCATCCAGACCGTCATCGGCAGCTCGAGCGTCTACGGGTCCAAGGAGCTCGGCTTCTCGGAGACGACGGTGCTCGGCGTGTTCCTCTTCGTGCAGTTCGTCGCCTTCCTCGGCGCCCGCCTCTTCGGGCGGGTGGCCGCCTCGATCGGGGCCTGGCGGACCATCCTCTACGGCATCGGCCTCTGGACGGTCGTCGTCGTGTTCGCCTTCCTCGTGCCGTCGAAGTCGCTCGTCATCTTCCTCGCCCTCGCCCTGCTCATCGGCCTCGTGCTCGGCGGCACCCAGGCCCTCTCCCGGTCCCTCTACAGCCAGCTCATCCCCCGCGGCCGCGAGGCGGAGTACTTCAGCCTCTACCAGGCCATGGAGCGGGGCACGAGCTGGTTCGGCACCCTCATCTTCGGCCTCGTCTACCAGTTCACCCTCAGCTACCGGTGGGCGATCGTCGCCCTCATCGTCTTCTTCGCGATCGGCGGCGTGCTGCTCTCGCGGGTGCGGATGCGTGAAGGCATCGAGCAGGCCGGCAACCCGGTACCTGCTGTCGTCTGACAAACGTCTACACTTCGCCGCCGCCCGGGAACAAGTGGGCCGTTTCGCTCGTTCAAGCGTCTGTGAGGGTAAGACACCAACGAGGTGTCACAAGGGCAGAAGTCTTGGAGGGGTCCACATGGCCGATCGAGCACTACGCGGTTCCAACCTCGGCACGAGGAGCATGGAATCCGACGAGAACGTCGTTCCGAGTGAGCGACAGCTCACCGTCTACGTCTGCCCGGAAGGTCACCGTACCGAGCTCCCCTTCTCCATCGAGGCCGATGTGCCGTCGACGTGGGAGTGCCGCTGCGGCCTCGACGCCAAGCTCCAGGGTGGCCCCGAGCCCGAGGCCAAGGTGGTCAAGCACCAGCGCACGCACTGGGACATGCTCCTGGAGCGTCGCTCCATCCCTGAGCTCGAGGAGCTCCTCGAGGAGCGACTGACGCTGCTGCGCGAGTCACGTGGCGAGAAGCCTCGACGGCGCAAGACCGCCTGACCCGACCCCCAGACAGCACCAACGAGAAGCCCGCCCCGTTCGTGGAGGCGGGCTTCTCGCGTCCCGGCGCTTCGCAAGCCAAGCCCGACCACACCTCTAGTGGGCTTCTCGAGTCCCTGGGCTGCTCGAGTCCCCGGGCTGCTCGAGTCCGCGAAGCTCTGCGGCTGGGCTCAGTCCTCGTCGTCGATGATCTCGCCCTCGACGACCTCGTCGCTCGTCGTCGAGCGCTGCGGGCCGTGGGGCGTCTGCTCCTGCTCCCAGCCGGGTGGCGTCGGCTGTCCCGTGACCGTCGGACCGCTGAACCGCTCGGACTGTGCGAGGAGGCGTCGCGAGATCACCGCGGCGAGCAGGCTGCGCGCGATCGGCCGGGTGAACGGCAGCACGAGGAGCAGGCCCAGCACGTCGGTGACGAAACCCGGGAGCACGAGCAGGCTTCCGCCGACGAGCACGACGACACCGTCGGCGATCTCGCGTGCCGGCATCCGGCCGCTGCGCACGGCCTGGTCGAGGGCCCGCCAGGTCCGGGGACCCTCGCGGCGGATCAGCAAGGCGCCGAGGAGGGAGGTGGCCACGAGCAGCAGGAAGGTGGGCCAGGCGCCGATGGCCCTTCCGACGGCGACGATCACGACGATCTCGATGATCGGCATGAGCAGCAGCGCGGCGAGCGCGAGCCGCGTCAGGCGCACCCGTCGCACCCGCGACGGCCCACCGGACGGCCCACGGGAGGAGCCCGAGGTGGTCACGTGCGTTCCTCGACGGGCTGGCGGCCGCGCACCCGGCCGGCGACGGAGCGCAGCTGGCCGAGGCGGTGCTCGAGGCCCCACACGGTCACGCTCGTCAGGGCCTCACGCACGATGTCCTTGCCCATCTTCGAGACGCCGACCTCACGCTCGACGAACGTGATCGGCACCTCGACGACGGTGAGCCCGCCGCGCACGGCGCGCAGCGTCAGGTCGATCTGGAAGCAGTAGCCCTGCGACTCGACGCCCTGGAGCCCCATGGCACGCAGCGCGCTGGATCGGTAGACGCGGTAGCCGGCCGTCGCGTCGTTGACCGACATCCCGAGCAGCAGCTTCGTGTAGAGGTTCGCGCCGACGGACAGGACCTTGCGGCGAGCCGGCCAGTTGCGCACCTGTCCGCCCTTGACCCAGCGGGCACCGATGACGAGATCGGCCTCACCCAGCGCAGCCAGCAGCGACGGGAGCTGCTCGGGGAGGTGCGAGCCGTCTGCATCCATCTCGACCGCGGCGTCGTAGCCGCGCTCGAGGACGATCGCGAAGCCCGCGAGGTAGGCCTTCCCCAGCCCCTCCTTGGCGGCGCGGTGCACCACGTGGACCTGCGGGTCGGCGGCGGCGATGTCGTCGGCGATCTGGCCGGTTCCGTCGGGAGAACCGTCGTCGAGCACGAAGACGTCCGCGGCGGGCACGCTCGCGCGGACCCGAGCGACGATCCCGGGCAGGTTGTCCCGCTCGTTGTAGGTCGGGATGAGCACGGCCACTCGGGCCACCGGCTCACGGTGCGTCGTCGTCATCCTCTTCCTTCGTGGTCTCCGGCACCGTGGGGCGACCGCCGCGGAGTCCCAGGGCGAGCATCGTCAGCAGTGCCGCGGCGGCGACCCACTCGGGGGCCTCCCCCACCCGGGTCGCCAGTGTCGTGGCGTCCCGCAAGGGTAGTGGCCCTCTGACCACCGCCTGTGTGAACAACGATGTCACCTGGTGAGCGGTTCCGTCGGGTGTGATGAGGGCACTCTGGCCGACGGTCGACACGTGGACGACGGACCGGCCGAACTCCATGGCGCGAAGCCGGCTGGTCGCCAGCTGCTGGGGCGACTCGGCGGTGTAGCCGAACGTCGCGTTGTTCGTCTGGACCACGAGGACGTTGGCGCCGGTCCGCACGGCGTCGCGCATGATGTCGTCGTAGGCCACCTCGAAGCAGATCGCGAGACCGGCCCGGATCTGCTGGCCGGAGGCCGCCGTGACCTCGAACACCCCCGGGCTCGGGCCCTGGACGAAGTCGCGCGTGACGAGGTCGACCTCCGAGCTGAAGGTCCTCCAGAACGACCGGTTGGGGATGTACTCGGCGAAGGGGACCGGATGCCGCTTGACGTAGCGGTCGGTGTTGCCCTTGCCGGGCTCGAAGAGCAGAGCCACGTTGGAGACGAACCCGGCGGGCTCCTCGAGGAGCCCGCCCACGATGAGGGGACGCCGTATCGCCTCGACGGTCTGGAGGATGAGGTCCTTGGCGTCGGCGTTGCGCAACGGGTCGATGTCAGAGGCGTTCTCCGGCCAGACGACGAGGTCCGGCGCCGGTGCACGCCCGGCATCGACGTCCTCCTGGGCCTTGCGCGTCGCGGTGACGTGGTTGTCGAGGACCGCGCGGCGCTCGGCGTTGAACTCGAGCCCCGGACGAGGCACGTTGCCCTGCACCCCGAGGAACTGGGCCGTCGGACCGTCGGTCGGCAGCGGGACCGCCAGCCCCGCGACCCCGAGCAGGAGCGCACCGGCCACGGGAAGCAGGAGCCGGCGAGACGGCATACGCGGCAGGGTGTCGGATGCTGGACCGCTCCCCCGGCGTGCCAGGAACGCTGCGAACGCCGGCTGCGCCGCGAGGGCGAGCAGGGCCCCCGTGAGGGCCAGCACGAAACCGACGAACGGCGCACCGCCGACGGCGACGAGGCGACCGAAGGGCGAGTCGGCCTGGCTGAAGGCGAGCTTGAGCCAGGGGAAGCCGCCGTACGGGACCCGCGCCCGGAGCCCCTCGGCCACGACCCACACGAGCCCGAATGCGAGCGGTCGGACGCTCCCCCGCCGGCTCAGCCAGCCGTACAACGCTCCGGCCACTCCGATGAAGAGCGCCTGCAGGGTCGCGAGCGCGAGCCACGGCAGCGCGCCCACGTAGATGCCCGACCAGCTGAGTGTCGGGACGAAGAAGACGAGTCCCCCGGTCGTGCCCAGCGCGAAGCCGCGCCCGGCCCCCGCACCGGTCCAGGCCCACGCCCACAGGGCGAGCGCGACGGGGGCGGCGACCCACACGTCGAACGTCGGGAAGGCGAAGCAGAGCACTCCACCGCCGAGAAGGGACACGAGGAGACGCCGCACGGGGTTCACCGTATGCCGTGCGGCCGGGACGTCACCGCTCAGGGCACGACGACGACGCCTCGAGCCGTCGTCGCGACGATGGGCGGGTCCAGCATCTCGGCCGCGGACTCCCCCCGCTCCTGGTTGCCACGACCGACGACGCGCACCTCGAAGTCCATCTCGCGCGAACGGGTGCCGACGCGGATGATCTCGGCAGAGATCTCGATGACGTCGCCGGCCGTGATCCGCGAGCAGAACTGGACGTCGCTATAGGAGGCGAAGAGTCCCTCGTCCCCGTCCGTGACGATGCACATCTCGGTCGCGACGTCGCCGAAGGCGGCCATGGAGTAGGCGCCGTCGACGAGGTTGCCGGCGTAGTGCGCATGACCGTAGGGCACGTACCGGCGGTGCGTGATGCGCAGGCCGACCTTCGCGCGGGTGAGCTCGGCCGGGGTGGTCGACGCGGTCGCGGGTGTCGTGGGCGCCGTCGCCGAGAGGGGCTCGGACGAGGGGGCCTCGGACGCCGAGCGCGTGGACGCGCCTGGCTGGGTGGGCTCGTTGACGGCGTCGGTCATGACTTCTTCCCCTTTCGGAGGCCGATCTCGTGGACCAGGTAGCTGGCGACCTCGCCGGGCGTCGTGCCCCGGCCGAAGATCCGGTCGACGCCGAGCACCGTCTCGGAGCCGTCCTCGAAGCGCGGACCGCCGGCGATGAGGATCGGCACCTGACCGGCCCGGTACGCCTCGCGGAAGGCTGCGGACATCTGCGTCGTGTTGTGGATGTGGGCGTCCTTCTGCGTGACGACCTGGCTGACGAGCACGGCGTCGGCCTTCTCGATTCGGGCGCGCGCGACGAGCTCGGGCACGAGCACCTGGGCGCCGAGGTTGACGACCTTGATCTCGCGGTAGTACTCGAGCCCCTTCTCGCCGGCGAAGCCCTTGATGTTGAGGATGGCGTCGATGCCCACGGTGTGGGCGTCCGTGCCGATGCAGGCTCCCACGACGACGAGCTTGCGGCGCAGCTGCTTCTTGATCGTCAGGTTGGCGTCCTTCGCGGACAGCAGGGGGTACTCGCGCTCGACGACGTGGACGTCGTCGAGGTTGACCAGGTGCGTCGAGCTGCCGTAGACGACGAAGAAGGTGAAGTCGGGCCCCATCGCCTTCGCGTGCACGAGCAGCGCGGGCTCCAGGCCCATCTTGCGGGCGAGCTGGAGGGCAGCACCCTCGGCCTTCTTGTCGTGCGGCAGCGGCAGGGTGAACGACATCTGCACCATGCCGTCACCGGTCGTGTCGCCGTACGGCCGGATGATGTTGCCCTGTGACGGTGCTGAACCGGGCGACGGCACGGGCCGCTGCTCCGCGACGCTCATCGGAGGGCCGCCCTTGCCGGTGCGCCGGCCCGAACAGGTCGGATCGGCGTCGGGGGGGTCGGTGGCGTGGGCGGCGGTGTCCACCCGTCGAGGGCGGTGATGGCGGGGTTGTCGTAGTCGTCGGCGCGCTCGCTGACGCCGTCGAGGCCCTTGCCGCCCGTTGCCGGTCGCTTCATCAGGCCGAACGTGCCGTCGGCGATGGCGGCCAGCAGCGGCGCGTCGCCGGCGGCGTCGGTGTCACGGACGATGCGGTCGAGCAGGTCGACGGCCTCGGAGAGCACCTGGCGCGCGCGGGTCTGGATGTAGCCGTCGCGCGGCGGGTGGAAGTCCTCGCTCAGGCCGCTGGCCGCGTTCATGACGTAGCGGACGTTCTGCAGCGCGAGGTCGCGGTCGGAGAGGAACGGCGTCACGACGGCCTCGGTCATCATGCCGACGAGCAGGATGCCCTGGCCGGTCATGGCCCCGACGAGGTTGAAGAACCCGTCCAGGAGGTAGCCGCGGAAGACGTCGCCCGTCATGTGCTTCGTCGGCGGCATCCACTTGAGCGGCGCATCGGGGAAGAGCTGCCGGGCGAGCAGAGCGTGGGCGAGCTCCATCCGGAAGCTGTCGGGGATCTCGGGGTTGATCTCGAACGCGTGGCCGAGGCCGAGCTGCCAGTCCTCGAGGCCGGCCTCCTTGGCGAAGCGCTCGTTCAGCAGCTGGCTCACGGTGACGGTGTGGGCGGCCTCGACGGCGTCCGCCGTCGTGAGGTAGTTGTCCTCGCCCGTGTTGATGATGATGCCCGCTCGGGCGTGGACCTGGCGTGAGAAGCGCTGGTCGACGAACGTGCGGATCGGGTTGATGTCGCGGAAGAGGATGCCGTACATCGAGTCGTTGAGCATCATGTCGAGGCGCTCCATGCCGGCGAGGGCCGCGATCTCGGGCATGCAGAGCCCCGAGGCGTAGTTCGTCAGGCGGACGTAGCGGCCCAGCTCCTTGCTGACGTCGTCGAGGGCGGCTCGCATGAGGCGGAAGTTCTCCTGCGTCGCGTACGTCCCGGCAAAGCCCTCGCGCGTCGCGCCCTCGGGGACGTAGTCGAGCAGCGACTGGCCCGTGGAACGGATGACGGCGATGATGTCGGCGCCCTCGCGCGCGGCGGCCTGGGCCTGCGGGATGTCCTCGTAGATGTCGCCGGTCGCGACGATGAGGTAGATCCACGGCTTGGTCCTCGGGTCGCCGTGGCGCTTGATGAGGCGGTCGCGGGTGGCCCGTGAGCGGTCGATCGTACGCAGCCCCGCGCCCACACCCTTCGTCGCCGCACGCTGCGCCGCGACGGCCTCGCGGCCGCGCGGCAGGCGGAACGAGACGTTGCCGCTGGCGGCCTTCTGGGCCAAGGTCGTCAGGTCGGGCGCCTCGCCGCGCAGCAGGGCGTCGTAGACCGGCGTCGTGACGCCGTGCTCGAGGCCCACCTCGTCGCGTACAGCGGTGACGAGGTGGTTGACCCATGGCACACGCTCGTGATCGGCGCCCGCGAGACCGGCGAGGCGCAGGGTGGCGCGCTCGACGGACACGGTCGTGTGGCTGCGGGCGATCTTCACGACGGGTGCGGCGGCCTTGCGGGCGAGCGACCGGGCCCGCCGGACGACGGCCGGGTCGAGCTCGAGCAGGGCGTTGGGGCGGCTCATGCGTCAGATCCTGCCTTCTCGGTGGTGAGGCGGCCCTCGAAGAGGGCTCGGACGGCCGGCACCTCACGCACGAGGCGCAACGCCGTCTCGGCGTGGCCGGGGACGTAGCCGTTGCCGACCAGCATCCGCACGTCGGCAGCGAGGCCCTCGGCCCCGAGGGCGGCGGCCGCGAAGTTCGTCGCCATGCTGAAGAAGATGATGGTGCCGCCCTGGGCGGTCGCGAGGATGGCGGGCTGCTCGCAGCCGGGCACGTCGACGCAGACGACGGTGACGTCGGCCGGACCGCCGGCCGACTCGACGGCCGCTGCCAGGCCCAGGGGTGAGCGGGCGTCGGCGAGGACCACGGCGTCGGCGAGGCCGCTCGCCTCGAGGACGGTGCGCTCGCGCTCGACCGGGACGACGCCGATGGTGCGACCCGCGCCGGCGGCCCGCGCGGCGGCGAGCGAGAGCGACCCGGACTTGCCGGCCCCGCCGAGGACGGCCACGGTCGGCGGGACGCCGCGGGCGGCATACTCCTGCACGACCCGCTCGACGAGCGCGGGGGCCCCGCACACGTCCATGACCATGAGCGCGAGGTGGGGATCGAGGTCCGCCGGCAGCATGGCCGCGATGCTGCGGCCGAAGAGGATGGCGTGGCCGGTGGCCGGCACCTGCTCGGAGAGACCGTCCCAGCGACCGAGCCCGTCGGTGAGGGCGAGTGGGGTCAGGGACAGGGACACGAGTGTCGCGACGCGGTCACCGACGGCGAGGCCGAGCGTGCTGTCCGGGCCGACCTCCTCGACGGTGCCGATGAGCATGCCCCCGGAACCGGTGACCGGGTTCTGCATCTTGCCGCGTGCCGCGACGATGGCGAGCACCTCGGCGCGCACCGCTCGCCCGTCGACGACACCGTCGGTGCTGTGCTTCTCGGCGAGCTGGCGGTAGGAGGCCGCATCGAGGTTGAGCGTCTCGACGGCGACGCGGACCTCGTCCGGCCACAGCTCCGGACGGGCATCGAGGCGCTGGGCCGCCTGCGGCAGCGTGATGGCGTCGCCGGTGGGTTCGAGGACGCGGTGCAGGCCGACAGGTGACGACACGCGGGAGGTGTCCGTACGATCCGGGGCGGCCGACGTCGGGTGTGACACGTTCACAAATCCTTCTGAATGTACGGGCGGGAACCGAAGATCTTGCGCCAGCATAGGGGTCTGCCGGGCACATCTTCACCATTGCGTGAGTCGGACGTGTTTGAGCGAGACCGCGCCTGCCGTTACTGTTCTCTGCATGAGCAAGGTTGAGCAGCCCTACGCGTACCGCCGACGCGAGCTCGTCGAGCCTGATTGGACGCGGTTCCCGGGCTGGGCGGACGTCACCCAGGCCGACTGGGACAGCGCGCAGTGGCAGCGGGTCAACTGTGTCAGGAACATCAAGCAGTTGCGAGCCCTCATGGGCGACCTGCTCGACGACCGCTTCTACGACGACCTCGCCAAGGACCAGAGCGAGCGCGCGACGATGTCGATGCTCGTTCCGCCGCAGATGCTCAACACGATGGTGCCCGCGACCGACTCGCCGATGCCGTCGGCAGGGCACGACTTCACCGAGGCCTTCTACGCCGACCCGATCCGCAACTACATGCTGCCGGTGTTCTCCGACCGCCGCACCGACTGGCCGTCGCACCCCCACGCCTCGCGGGACTCGCTGCACGAGCACGACATGTGGGTGGCCGAGGGACTGACGCACCGCTACCCCACCAAGGTGCTCGCCGAGCTGCTCCCCACCTGCCCGCAGTACTGCGGACACTGCACGCGCATGGACCTCGTCGGCAACTCCACCCCGCAGGTCGCCAAGCTCAAGTTCGACCTCAAGCCCGTCGACCGCTACGCCGCGATGCTCGACTACCTGCGCACCTCCCCCGTCGTGCGTGACGTCGTCGTCTCCGGTGGCGACGTCGCCAACATGCCGTGGAAGAACCTCGAGGCGTTCATCGACCAGCTCCTCGACATCGAGAACATCCGCGACATCCGCCTGGCGACCAAGGCCCTCATGGGTCTGCCCCAGCACTGGTTCGCCGAGGACGTCGTCGAGGGTGTCGGTCGTGTGTCGGCCAAGGCGCGCTCGCGCGGCGTCTCCCTCGCGATCCACACGCACGTCAACAACGCCCAGTCCCTGACACCGTCGGTCGCGCGCGCCTCCAAGGCGATGCTCGACGCCGGGGTCCGCGACGTGCGCAACCAGGGAGTGCTCATGCGTGGGGTCAACGACTCCACCGAGCAGCTGCTCGACCTGTGCTTCGCTCTCGCCGACGGCGCCCAGATCACCCCGTACTACTTCTACATGTGCGACATGATCCCGTTCGCGGAGCACTGGCGGCTCTCGCTCGCCGAGGCGCAGCACCTCCAGCACTCGATGATGGGCTACCTTCCCGGGTTCTCGACGCCGCGCATCGTCTGCGACGTGCCCTTCGTCGGCAAGCGCTGGGTCCACCAGGTCGAGGAGTACGACACCGAACGCGGCATCTCGTACTGGCGCAAGAACTACCGCACGTCGATCGAGGGCGACGACACCGAGGCCATGTCGCGCGAGTACGTCTACTACGACCCGATCTACACCTTGCCCGAGTCGGGCCAGCAGTGGTGGCACAAGTCGGTCGACCAGGAGGCGGTCATGGCCGAGGCGACCGAGAAGGCGGCCACGAGCCGTGCGGCCGCCGAGTCGCAGCTCGTCGTCTGACCTCACGAACCCCTCCGGCATGGACGTCCCCGGACTGTCGGCGGCCATGACGTGGTCGCGCCGCTGTCCGAAAAGCCTTGGGGCACCACCACGTTCACGACCGCGACCCTGACACCCGCCCTCGTCAATTGCGTTGTCCACGGGCCTCGAGCCTCCTAGCGTGTCTCGAGTCCGCGCTTCAACCGATCGGAGATGAGTGTCTCGATGACCAGTCGCCTGTCCGAGCTCTGCGTCGACGCGAACGACGCCCCCGCGCTGGCCGGCTTCTGGGCCGCCCTGCTGGGACGGGAGTCGACCGCTGACGGCCTCACGCTCGTCCCGCGGCTCGGCGCGGAGTTCCCGATCCGGTTCCTGCCCACGCGGCAGCCGAAGATCGCCCCCAACCAGATCCACCTGCACCTGACGAGCGGCTCGGCGCAGGAGCAGCAGTCGACGGTGGCCCGGGCACTCGAGCTCGGCGGCCGCCACCTCGACGTCGGTCAGACCCCCGAGGAGGGGCACGTCGTGCTGGCCGACCCGGAGGGCAACGAGCTCTGCGTCATCGAGCCCGGCAACAGCTTCCTCGCCGACTGCGGGTTCCTCGGAGAGCTGGCCTGTGACGGCACGAGGGAGGTCGGGCACTTCTGGAGCGCGGCGTTGGAGTGGCCCCTGGTCTGGGACCAGGACCAGGAGACGGCGATCCAGTCCCCGCTCGGGGGCGCGAAGATCGCCTGGGGTGGTCCACCGGTGCGACCGAAGTCGGGGCCCAACCGGATGCACTTCCACCTCGACAGCGTGACCTCCGGCGACCACCATGCAGAGGTCGAGCGCCTCACCGCCCTGGGCGCGCGACAGGTTGTCGCCGTCCGGGACGAGGCCGGCTGGATGCCGATGGCGGATCCGGACGGCAACGAGTTCTGTGTCAGGGCCCCGGCCCGTGCACAAGAGAGAGGGTGATCGAGCCGGGCGGTACGGCGGTCCGAGGCGTTCTCACCCAGGGGTCTTCGTCGATCACGACTGACACGCTGCGGGGACGCACAGACGGCGATGAGCCGGCTCGGGAGGTCCCCGTAGACTGCGGCCGTGACCTCCCGCTCCCCCGGCACCCGCGTCCGCGTGCCGCGTGCCGAGCGGGAGGTGCAGATGCTGGCGGTCGCCGAGCAGGTCTTCTCGGCCCGCGGCATCCAGGCCGCGACGATGGACGAGATCGCCGAGCTCGTCGGCGTCACCAAGCCCCTCATCTACGACTACTTCGGGTCGAAGGAGGGGCTGCTCGCGGCGACGATCGAGCGGGCGCGTGGCCAGCTGCTCGAGGCTCTCATCGACTCGTGGGTGACCGAGCCGCTGGGCCCGGCCCGCGACCGGGTGCGCGGTGTCGTCCACGCGTTCTTCTCCTTCATCGACGAGCACGACCAGGCATTCGCGCTGCTGCGCACCGAGGGCGCCCTGATCGGAGAGGCCTCGGCATCCGTCGAACGGATCCGTCAGCAGACTGCCAAGGCCTTCGCCGAGGGCTTGCGGACGCTCCCGGCCTTCGCGTCCCTGGAGGCGCGCAGGGTCACCGTCATGGCCGAGATCCTCATCGGCGGGTGCGAGCGACTGGCGGTCTGGCGCAGCACGCACCCCGGCACCACGGCGGAGGAGGCGACCGACCTGGTCGTCACGACGATCTGGGACGGACTCGCATCCGTCGGTGACGCGTGATGGCCCGGCACCGCCCATCCGACGGCCCCTCCACGCCCGCCACCGTCGCGCTCGACCGCGCCGGGGTCGCCTACTCGCGCCACCCCTACGAGCACGACCCGTCGGCGGCAGGCTACGGTCTCGAAGCGGCCGCAGCCCTGGGCGTCGAGCCCTCCCGCGTCTTCAAGACGCTCCTCGTCGACACCGGAACGACCCTCGCCGTGGGTGTCGTGCCCGTCGACGGCCGGCTCGACCTCAAGGCCGTCGCCTCGGCGCTCGGCGTCAAGAGCGTGACCATGGCCGACCCCGCCGCGGCCGAGCGCAGCACCGGCTACGTCGTCGGCGGCATCTCCCCGGTGGGGCAGAAGCGCGCGCTGCCCACCGTCCTCGACGAGACGGCATACGCCTTCGACACGGTCTATGTCTCCGGGGGACGACGCGGCTTCGACGTCGGGCTCTCTCCCGCGGATCTCCAGGCCGTGACCCACGGCGTCCGGGCCAGGATCGCTCGCGCCTGACCCTGACGCACGACGCGCCTGCCGAGGCGCCGCCGCGATCGGGCGTGCCGCAGCCGAGGCTCCTGATCGTCCTGGCCGCTTGCCCGTCGTGGTCCCGTCACCCGCACCGGAGCCCGTGGACCAGCTCTGGGTGCCGGGCTCGCTTCTGCGGATCGACGCGTCGAGCTCAGGGGTTCTCGCGCGGCATGGCTGACGCGCTGCGGCCCTCCCACGGCGTCGACAGCACGACCGTCGTGCGCGTCGCGACGTTGGCAGCCGAGCGGATGCGGGCCAGCAGGTCCTCGAGGTTGCCGGGCGTGGCCACCCGCACCTTGAGGATGTAGCTCTCGACTCCCGCCACCGAGTGGCAGTCCTCGATCTCGGTGATGTGACGCAGGCGCTCCGGCACGTCGTCCGGAGCGCTGGGGTCGAAGGGCGTCACGGAGATGAGCGCCGTGAGCGGCAGGCCGAGCGACTCCGGAGACACCTGCGCCGAGTAGCCGGTCACGACGCCACGTTCCTCGAGCCGCCGGACGCGCTGGTGCACCGCGGAGGTCGACAGGCCGGTGGCCTTGCCGAGATCCGTGTAGCTCATCCGGCCGTCCGCGAGCAGGAGGCCGACGAGGCGACGGTCGAGATCTTCCATGGCGGAAGGGTAGACCAGCGGTACCGAGGCGGGTGGTCCGTTCCTCATGCCGGTACGGCCCGGAGCGATGGCGCGCCGTCGTCAGGTGCCGGCCGCACCGCGGGTGGCGGGCCCAGGTGACGTCGTGCCGGACCGGTAGCCTCTCGCGTATGCCGTCCCGAGCCCCCAGGATGCTCCTGCTCGACTCCGCGTCGCTGTACTTCCGCGCCTTCTTCGGTGTGCCGGAGGTGATCGGGCCCAGCGGAACGCCGACCAACGCGGTCCGCGGGCTGCTCGACATGATCGCCTCGCTCGTCGAGCGCGGTCGACCCACGCACCTCGTCGCCTGCTGGGACAACGACTGGCGCCCGGCCTTCCGCGTCGAGGCCATCCCGTCGTACAAGGCCCACCGCGTCGCGGAGCCCGGCCCCGACGAGCTCGCCGGTGAGACGGTTCCCGAGGCGCTCGCCGTGCAGGTGCCGATCATCATCGACGCGCTGACCGCACTCGGCATCGCCCGGGTCGGCGTCGACGGCTACGAGGCCGACGACGTCATCGGCACGTTGGCCACGTCGTTCAGCGGCCGCATGCCGGTCGACATCGTCACCGGCGACCGTGACCTGTTCCAGCTCGTCGACGACGCGAACGAGGTGCGCGTCCTCTACACGGCCCGTGGCGGGGTGCGCGCCCCCGACCTCGTGGACCAGGCGTTCCTGGCGGAGAAGTACGGCGTCGGCACCGGATCGGCCTACGCCGACATGGCGGTCCTGCGGGGTGACACGAGCGACGGGCTGCCGGGCGTCGCGGGCATCGGCGAGAAGACGGCCGCGCGGCTGATCACGAGCTACGGCAGTCTCGAGGCGATCCGGGCCGCGATCAACAGCGGTGACCCTGCCATCAAGGGCGCGCAGCGCGTCCGGCTCGAGGCCGCCAGCGACTACCTCGACGCCGCCCCGCGCGTGGTCGCCGTGGCCAAGGACGCAGCCGTTCCCGCCGTCGACCTCGTCGCGCCGTCGGCCGTGGCCGATCCGGCCCTGATGTCTCGTCTCGCGGTCGAGCACGGCCTCACGTCATCCTTCGACCGGGTCATCTCCGCCCTCGGTATCGACTGAACCGAGCGCGCCCGGTGGCCGGCAAACCGGTCACGGTACGGTCACGGATAGGCCCTTCCCGTGCGGGCGCGAGCGCCTTCCGCCGACCCGCCGGTCACCACCGGCCCGCGGATAGGCGCATACTGAAGGGTGCCCACACACGGAACGCCCGATCGCCGCCGCCACCTGTCCAGCTCCCCGTTCAGGCCGGCTCCGGCGCCAGACATCGAGGAGTTCTCGGTCGGTGACCGGGTCTCCCACCTGCGCCACGGCCTCGGTGTGGTCGTCGCCTGCAGCCCCGCCACCGTGACCCTGCGCTTCGAGTCAGGCGTCGTCCGGGTCAACAGCCCGTTCGACCGGCTGACGCGGCTCTGAGCGGCTGTCGAGCCGCCTGCCGGGCGCACTCCGAGCCCAACCCCGAGCCCAACTCCGAGCCGACTGCGAGCCGTGTCTCGTCCGCCGCGGCGCGAGGGCCGCGCCGTTCGGGGCGACGTCCAGACGGGCGTGACGCGGCGGCACCCGGGCCCGACCTGACCAAACGCCGGGCATGACGAAAGGCCGGTCCCCGAGGGGACCGGCCTTCGTCGTGCGGACTGTGGGTCCGCCGAGCTCAGCGAGCGATCAGAGAGCGCGGACGCGCATCGCCTGCGGGCCCTTGGGACCCTGCTCGACGTCGAACTCGACGGCCTGGTTCTCCTCGAGGCTGCGGTAGCCGTTGCCCGTGATCTCCGAGTAGTGGACGAAGACGTCGGGACCCTCGGTCGGGGCGATGAAGCCGAAGCCCTTCTCCGAGTTGAACCACTTGACGGTTCCCTGTGCCATGTTTTCTCCTTTGGGTGGAAGTGAGTCGTTGCCTGTCAGCGACCCCCGGTCGGCAGAGACGCGACCACTCCAGAAACCCTGAAGAAACAGTTGCGCTCGCAAATGCGTTCCTTGCGAGCGTGCGAAGACACGAGCACCAAAAACGCCGACCGGTGGCTCACACCATAGCCGACCGGGCGGCCCGGGCGACAATCGTGGCACGGCGCGGCGCCGGCCCCACTGGAGCGTCGGGGGTCCGGCTGCCCCGACCGGCTCAGTCGAGCCGGTCGGCGGCCACGACACCGCGCAGGACGCTCTCGCTGGCCCGCCGGGCCGTCGTCGCCAGGTCCGGGTCGGCCGCGTCCGTGAGCTGCCCGAGCAGGTCGATGACCTGCTTGCAGCGACGCACGAAGTCGCCTGCCGCGAGGTCGGTCCCGCGGAGGACGTCCTCGAGGCGCTGCCCACTCGCCCACCGGTGCATGGCCCACGCGAGGCCGGCGTCCGGCATACCCGTGCGAGGGAGCGCCAGGGCGCCCTCGGCGTCCTCGAGGTCCGACCAGATCCGGATCATCCGGTCGTACGCCTCACGCACGTCGTCGTTGGGCCACTGCGGGGTCAGACCGATCTCCTCCCGCCGCGCCTCGTGGAGCAGCGTCGAGACGATCGCCGCAAGCGACGGCGGATCGAGCCGGCGCCACAGACCCTCGCGCAACGACTCGGCCGCGAGCAGGTCCTTCTCCGTGTAGAGCTGGCGCAGGCGGTCACCGTCCGCGGTGACCGTCTGGCCTCCGGCACCGAGGTAGCCCATCTCGACGAGCAGCTCGCAGATGCGGTCGAAGGTCTTGGCGACGGAGTTGGTGCGCCCGTCGATCTTGCGCTGGATGCCGTCGGTCTCACGCCGCAGGCGCCACCACCGCTCGGCCCAGCGGGCATGGTTCTCGCGGTCGGGACAGCGGTGGCACGGATGCGCCTTCATCCGCCGGCGCAGCTCGTCGATCCGGTCGTCGGCAGGGTCGAGCTCGGCCTGGCGGCGGCGCGGTGGCGGGTCGTGCGGCATCGTCGCGCGCAGGGTCGCCGCGAGGTCACGGCGAGCCTTCGGGTTGCGCGCGTTGAACTGCTTGGGCACGCGCATGGAGCCGATCGGCTCGAGTGGTGTCGGGACGTCGTGGAGGGTGAGGCGGCGCAGCTGGTGGTCCTCCGTGACGACGGCCGGGGACGCCGCCTCCCCCTTGCCGCCGCGGTTGGGCATGACGACCACGGCCAGTCCGCTGTGTCGTCCCGCGGGGACGCGCACGATGTCACCGATCTTCAGGGATTCCAGGGAGATCGCCGCGGCCGTGCGCATCGAGGCGGACCGCGCCCTGGCGCCCTCCTTCTCGACGTCACGGATCTCGTTGCGGATCGCGGCGTACTCGGCGAAGTCCCCGAGGTGGCACGTCATCTGCTCGGCGTAGCCGGCGAGGGCCTCTTCGTTGCGGCGAACCGTGCGGACGAAGCCCACGACGGCTCGGTCGGCCTGGAACTGCGCGAACGAGGTCTCGAGGATCTCGCGGGCGCTCTCGCGGCCGAACTGGCGGACGAGGTTGACGGCCATGTTGTACGTCGGTCGGAAGCTCGATCGCAGCGGGTAGGTGCGTGTCGATGCGAGGCCGGCGACGGCGGCTGGGTCCAGGCCGGGGTTCCACAGGACGACGGCGTGCCCCTCGACGTCGATGCCGCGACGTCCCGCGCGCCCGGTCAGCTGGGTGTACTCGGCGGGCGAGATGTCGACATGGTTCTCGCCGTTGAACTTCACGAGCTTCTCGATCACCACCGTCCGCGCCGGCATGTTGATCCCGAGCGCCAACGTCTCCGTCGCGAAGACGGCGCGGACCCGGCCGGCAGTGAAGAGCTCCTCGACGATCTCGCGGAACGTGGGCAGCATGCCGGCGTGGTGCGCCGCGAAACCGCGGGACAGCCCGTCGACGAAGTCCCAGTAGCCGAGCACCGACAGGTCCTCCTCGGCCAGGCCCTGGATGCGCTCCTCCACGAGTCGACGGTTCGCCTCCCCCTCGGTCTCGGGGATGAGGCGCATGCCGCTGGACAGCAGCTGACCCACCGCGCCGTCGCAGCCCGCCCGACTGAAGATGAACGTGATCGCGGGCAGCAGACCCGTGCGCTCGAGGCGCTCGATGACCTCGGCGCGGGTCGCTCCCCCACCGGGTCGACCGCCACGCGCGAAGCCGCGACCGCCGTCGCCGCCACCGGGCCCTCGGCCTGCGGACACCTCGTTGCCGCGACGTCCCCGTCCGGCCCAGTCGTCCCGGCCGCCACGACCGCCGCTGCCGGAGCCACCGCGCCCTCCCTTGCCGCGCGGACGGCCCTTGTCCCGACCGCCCCGGGAGCTGACCCAGTGGGAGTCCCAGGCGCCGCGCCCCTCGGAGCCGCGGATCGCATGCACGAGGTCGGGGTTGACGCTGACCGAGTAGCGACCGGGCGAGGCTGCGAGGTGCGCGTCGTCCTCGCGCGCGTCGCGCTCCTCGACGAAGAGGTCGAAAAGGGTCTGCCCGACCATCATGTGCTGCCACAGCGGCACCGGACGGTGCTCCGAGACGATGACCTCCGTGTCCCCCCGCACCTCGCCGAGCCAGGCGCCGAACTCCTCGGCGTTGCTCACGGTGGCCGACAGGGACACGACACTGACGTCGGGGGGCAGGTGGATGATGACCTCCTCCCACACCGCCCCGCGGAAGCGGTCGGCGAGGTAGTGGACCTCGTCCATGACGACCCAGCCGAGCCCGCGGAGGGTCGTCGAGCCGGCATACATCATGTTGCGCAGGACCTCGGTCGTCATGACGACGATCGGGGCCTCGCCGTTGATGGACGCGTCACCGGTCAGCAGGCCCACCCTCTCGGCGCCGTGGACGCGGACGAGGTCGGTGTACTTCTGGTTCGACAGGGCCTTGATCGGCGTCGTGTAGAACGCCTTCCGTCCGGTCGCCAAGGCCATGTGCACGGCGAACTCGCCCACGATGGTCTTGCCGGCGCCGGTCGGGGCGGCCACGAGGACGCCGCGCCCTTCCTCGACCGCACGGCACGCCTCGGTCTGGAAGTCGTCGAGCGGGAAGTCGAACTGGGCGGCGAACTCGGCCAGCCGCGGCCAGGTGGCGATCACGCAAGCACCTCCATCGGGGTCACGACGTTCAGGGCACCGGGCACGACCTCGGCGTCGATCGGAAGGACGGCGAACGTCTCGCCGTCGGCTTGTGAGTGGATACCGCTCGCCTCCAAGCGAACTCGCCGGGCGCGATGGATCTCGACGGCCGGGTGGGTGGTGTGCGTTCCTGAGTAGACCTTCGGGAAGACCCGGAGGAAGGTCGGGATCGACAACGCGTGGACGATGAGCACGTCGAACCAGCCGTCGGCGACGTCGGCGTCGGGGCACACGCGCATGCCGCCGCCGAACGAGGTGGTGTTGGCGACGGCGACGAGCATCGCCCGCGTCTCGATGCGGCGCCCGTCGAGCTCGACGGCATACGGGATGGGCCGGAAGACCGGCAGCTCACGCAACACTGCGAGGGTGTAGCGCATCTGCCCGCGCGGCCACGTCATGCGTTGTGCCCGAGAGTTGACGACGGCGTCGAAGCCAGCACCGAGGACGCCACCGAACCACTTCTCACCGGCGACGCCGTGGGTGACCCGGCCGAGGTCGATCTGTCGCGTGTGTCCGTCGGCGAGCAGCGCCGTGGCCGCGCGGGCGTCGTGGAGCGGCAGACCGAGGTTGCGCGCAAAGTCGTTGCCCGTGCCCGCGGCGACGACGACGAGGCGCGACGACGTGCCGGCACAGAGGTTGACCCCCAGGTGCACCATGCCGTCACCGCCGACGACCACCACCGTGTCGACGCCCTGCGAGACCACCTCACCGGCCCGCACACGAGCCTGCTGGTAGTCGCTCCCCGACACGTCCACGACGTCATGACCTGCCGTGTGGAGCAGCCGCCGGGTCTCGTCGCCGATCTCGCGTCCGATGCCCTTGCCGGAGGTCGGGTTGACGATCAGGGCGACGCGCTGGGACACACCCGGAACGCTACAGGGCAGAAGCCTGGTCGTCGGGGACGTCCAACCAGTCCGGCTTGTGCTCCTGCTTGCGACGGTCGAGCAGGAAGGCGATCCCGACCGAGGCGAAGTAGAGCAGCACCATCGGGCTGGCGAGGAAGAGCATGGTGTACGCGTCGGGCGTCGGGGTCATGATCGCCGCGAAGACGAGGATGATCATCACCGCCGGCCGCCAGCCCTTGAGCATCGCCTGCGCCGACAGGACCCCGACGACGTTGAGGGCGACGAGGAAGACCGGGAGCAGGAACGCGCAGCCGAAGGCGACGATGAACTTGAGGACGAAGTTGAGGTACTGGGACCCGTCCTGCAGGTTGTAGGCGCCCTCGGGCGTGAAGCCGAGCAGGACCGCGACGGCCTTCGGCACCATGATGAAGGCGAAGAAGCAGCCTGCGAGGAACAGCGGCACGGCGGCGACCACGAAGAGCCGCGCGATGAGCTTCTCCTTCTTCGTCAGCCCGGGGACGATGAAGCCCCAGATCTGGAAGAGCCACACGGGCGACGCCAGGATGAGCCCGACGAACAGGGACGTCGTCAGCTGCAGCGCGAAGGCGTCGGTCATCCCCGCGAAGTTGATGTTGACGACGCCCTCGCGGCCGGCCTGGAGCTCCTTGAGCGGCCTCGTCAGCGCGTCGATGACCTCGTCGTAGTAGATCCAGCCGAGCACGCCGCCGATGATGATCGCGATGGCGCTGATGGTGATGCGGTTGCGCAGCTCACGGAGGTGGTCGCCGAGCGACATCCGCCCCTCGGGGTCGCGCTGGCGTCGCAGTGACGGCATTCAGGTGAGTCCGTGTGAAGGGTTCGGGAACCGACCCACTCAGAACGTCGTGTCGCGACGGAGGTCGTCCGTGCTGCTCGTCGACGTCGGGGTCGCGGACGAGCCGCCGGCCCGAAGCCGGTCCGCCTCGGCACGGGCCTCGGCCGCACGTCGCTCCGCGTCGGCGAGACGGGCGTCGGCGGCCCGTCGCTCGGCGTCGGCATCGACGACGTCACCGGGCACGGTGGACCTCGACGCGTCGCTCTGGGCGGGCTTGCCGTCCTTCTTCAGCTCGTCGACCTCGGACTTGAAGACCCGGGCGGAGCGGCCGAGGCTGCGGGCCATGTCGGGGAGCTTCTTCCAGCCGAACAGGGCGATGAGCACGACCGCGATGATGATGAGTTCGGGGGCACCCAGGTTGGGCATGGTTACGTCTCCTCGTCGAAAGCCGGTTCGGATCCGAACCGTCATGGTGCAGCCTCGGTGCTGCAGGTGACCAGCATACGTGCGCCGGGTGAACGTCACCTGTGCGCCGCCCACGAGAACGGGATCTGACCAGCATGTGGGCACCGGTGGTCAGTGGGTGGACACCGGTGCGGCCGGGTGCGGCGGCGCCGACCGACGCGGGCGACGCGGGACGCCGGGCCCGGTCAGTCGGTCTGGCCGTAGGCCGCCAGGGCGGAACGCGCCTCGTCAGCCACGGCGTCGACGAGCTCCGGGGGCTCGACGACGCGCGCCTCTCCCCCGAGGCGCAGCACGAGTCGACGCACGAGCGCGGGGTCGGCGACCTTGAGCGTGACGCGCAGGGGGCCGTCGGCCCCCCGCTCGACGCCCTCGTTCGGGTAGTAGTCCGCGATCCAGGCCGCCCAACGGCTCGCCTCGATGACGACGGTGAGATCGTTCTCGCCCGGGACGAAGACGTCGTCGAGGTCTCGCGCCTGCACACCTTGGGGCGGCGTGCCGTCGACGTCGAGGACGGACACGTCCTCGACCCGGTCGAGCCGGAAGAGCCGGACGCCCACCGCGCGGTGGCAGTAGCCCTCGACGTACCACTGCGAGTCGACGTTGAGGATGCGCATGATGTCGACGTCGCGCTCCGTCGACTCGTCACGCGTGGCGACGTAGTAGCGCAGGTGGACCCGGCGGCCGCGGGCGAACGCGTCCTTGAGCGTCGCCATGGCCGGGTGCTGGCTGCCGTCGTCGAGGTCGAGGTCGATGCGTCCCGTGGGCTCGCCGACCGTCGTGGCTGCGGCGGCCCGGATCTTCTCGAGCGTGCGTTCGACGACGTCCGAGCCCACGATCGTGGCCCCTAGGGCCTGCAGGCCCGCCGTGAGCGTGACCGCCTCGTCGCGGGTGAGGCGCATCGGTGCGGCGATGTCGTCGGCGTTGTCGAGGTAGATGTATCCCGTGTCCCACTGGGCGTCGATGAGCTCGGCGTGCCCGTAGCCGGGCGTGCCGCAGACGAAGAGCAGCTCGAGGTCCTCGACGACCTGCTCCTCGTCGACCCCGAACTCGTGCGCCGCCTCGGCGATGGACACGCCGCGGTGCTGCAGCAGCCACGGGACCATGTCGAGCAGTCGGCCGAGCCGCTGCGTCGCCGTCTCGGGAGCCCGTCGTGCGGCCGTGCGTCGTGTCGCGCTCATGCGTGCGCCTCCGTGGTCGCGGTGGAGGCGTCATCCGCGGAGCCGGGCGTCCCCGGGTGCGCCGCGGCCACCGCGAGCAGTGCCGACCGGACCCCCGCGACGAGCTCGGGTGGCGACACGGCAACCGCGTGGGTGCCGAGCGCGACGACGTCGCGTTCGGTCGTGCCACGCCGGTAGGGCACCTCGATCTCGGCCCACTGCTCGTCGAGCTCGGTGGTTCGCACGGCGTGGCGGCGCAGCGTGTGACCTCGCCCGTGGCGCAACCGGACCGCGGCCGTGCCCTCCGGCTCCGGGAGCTGCGCCTCGAGGGCCACCTCGGGCACGTGGTCCGACGGGACGGCATAGGTGCCAGCCCTCCCCTTGCGACGGACGGAGCCCTCGAAGCGGCTCAGCCGGAAGGCGCGCTCGTCACCGCGGTCGACGTCGTAGCCGGTGAGGTACCAACGGCCGTGCCAGTTCTTCAGCGCCCACGGCTGCACGTGGCGCGTCGTCAGCTCGCCGTCGTTCCTGCGGTAGTCGAAGGTGATCGGCTGCAGGGCCGACACCGCCGCATGAACCGACTCGAATGCCGGCTCCTTGGTGCGGATGCGCGGCTCCGCGCCGGCCGCGATCGACTCGTCGATCTCGACGCCTGACAGGCGCAGCTTGCGCAGCCCCGCCGATGCGGCGCCCGAGATGCTGGCCGTCGACCAGGCCCGGGCAGCGAGGGCCAGGGCCGCGACCTCGTCGGGCTCGAACCGAATGGCCGGCAAGGTCGTCTCGCTCGCGTCGATGCGGTAGCCGACCTCGTCGTCGAAGAGGACGTCCAGCACCGTCGTCGTGATGGGGATCCCCATCTCGCGCAGCTCGTCCTTGTCTCGCTCGAACATCCGGTCGAACGCCTCGTCGGAGGTGGCCGCCGCGTACGCCGGGAGCGACTCACGGATCTTCTGCTTCGAGACCGGTCGCCGCGCCGACTTGAGCGCGAGGATGAGGTTGAGCAGCCGTTCGGTCTTGTCGGCCGAGGCAGACGCAGGACTCATCGAGACCTTCCTGAAGGGGCGGCGGCGCGTGTGGGCAGTCCGACGCTACCCGAACAAGCGATCGAATAGGGTCAGCCCATGATCCAGTGGCGCCGGGGTGTCGTCGTCGAGGTGCACTCCCGCTGGGCCGGCGCCATCGAGTATGCCGTCCGGCTCGCCTCCGGGGTGGTGGTCCGCGCGCTCGGCTATGTCGAGGTCGTCGGCGACCTCGGTCCCGGGACCGCCGTGCTCCTCAACACGACGGCGCTCGAGCGCGGGCTCGGCACCGGTGGCCTCGCGATCGTCGTCGCGGCACCTGACGCGCTCCCCTGCCCTGTCGACGACGTCAGCACCGTGCCCGGCCACGTCGTCAAGGCACGCTACACCCCGAGCCAGACCATGGTCCGCGGCGTCGACGAGCAGGACAGCGAGCACCACGCGGTCCTTGCCGACGCGGACGACCTTGCGGGGCTGCCCGTCGTCGTCGCCGATCTTCACTCCGCACTACCGGCCATCCTGGCCGGCCTCCGCGAGAGCACGCGGTCGCTGCGGGTCGCCTACATCATGACCGACGGCGGCGCCCTGCCCATCGACTTCTCGCGCACCGTGGCGGCCCTGCGCGAGGCCGGTTGGCTCGATGCGTCCGTCACCGTCGGGCAGTCCTTCGGCGGCGACCTCGAGGCCGTCAACGTCCACACCGGCCTCCTGGCCGCGCACCACGTCGTCGGTGCCGACGTCGTCGTCGTCTCGCAGGGGCCGGGCAACCTCGGCACCGGCACCCGCTGGGGCTTCTCCGGGACCTCGGCCGGCGAGGCCGTGAACGCAGCCGGCACCCTCGGTGGCCGCCCCGTGTGCAGCCTGCGCATCTCCGAGGCCGATCCGCGCGAGCGGCACCGCGGCGTCTCGCACCACAGCCTGACGGCATACGGCCGCGTGGCGCTCGTGCCGGCCGACGTGCCCGCGCCCCTTCTGGCCGGCGACGTCGGCGCCCGGGTCCTCGAGCAGGCACGGGCGCTCTCCGAGGCGAGCGGGGGCCGACTCACGGTGCACGAGGTCGACACCGACGGACTCGAGGTGGCCCTGCGGCAGGTGCCCGTGCCGCTGCGCACGATGGGTCGCGGATACGACGACGACCGCGCCGGATTCCTCGGCGCGGCCGTCGCAGGGCGGTATGCCGCCGGGCTGGCGAGCGTCCGGCGCGCGTCGCGCCCGGACTGACGAGCTGTGCGAGCGAAGCCAGCGCGTCGAGGAGCGTGGCCTCAGTGCGCGCCGAGCTCGGCGTGCGGAGCGAGCCGATGTGGCGTGCTCAGCGCACGTCGTCGAGGTCGACGACGAAGATGAGCGCCTCACCGGGCTTGATGGCGGCTCCGGCACCACGGTCACCGTAGGCGAGGTGGGCAGGGATGGTGAGCCTGCGCCGACCACCCACCTTCATGCCCTCGATGCCCTTGTCCCAGCCGGGGATGACCATGCCGACGCCGAGGCGGAAGTCCAGAGCGCTGCCCCGGTTCCAGGACGAGTCGAACTCCTCGCCCGTCGAGTGCGCGACGCCGACGTAGTGGGCGCTGACCGTGTCGCCGGCCTTCGCCTCGCGGCCGTCACCCTCGATGAGGTCCTCGACGACGAGGTCGGCGGGCGCGTCACCTTCCGGGAAGTCGATCTCCGGCTTCGTGCGGTTGGGGTCGAGTGCCATGCTGCGGTTCCCTTTCGTTGGTGAGCTCAGGTGACTCGGTGGCGGGCCGGGGGCCTGCGGCCCCCGGCCCGTGACTGCTGGGTCAGTACGCGTCGAGGATGTCGACGACGAAGACGAGGGTGTCCGTGCCGGCGATCTTCGGCGGGCTGCCGGCCTTCCCGTAGCCGTCCTTCGGCGGGATGACGAGCAGCACACGGCTACCGACCTTCTTGCCCACCAGGGTCGAGTCCCAACCGGGGATGACGCCGCCGACGCCGATCGGGAAGTCCGCGGCCGCGCCACGCTTCCACGAGGAGTCGAAGACGCTGCCGTCCTTCCAGAGGACGCCGTGGTACTGGGCACTGATGGTCTGGCCCTTCTGGACGGTGGCGCCGGTGCCCTGGACGAGGGTCGCCTGTCGCGTCGCCGTGGGGGCCGCGGTCTTCGGGATCGTGACGGCGGGCTCCTTGGTCGGACCGTTCTTGAACTCCACGGTGGGCAGGCCCGCCGGTGCGGCCGTCTGCGCGCCGTCGACCTTCGTCAGCGGTGTGTGCACGTCGGCGACGTCGGCGACGACGACGATCGTGTCGGTGCCCTTGACGCCCAGCTGCTCGTTGCCCGCGCTGCCGAAGCCCTTCTCGGGCGGGATCGTGAAGGCGATGCGGCCGCCCTTCGTGGCGCCGAGGAGGCCCTCGGTGAAGCCGGCGACGATGTCGGTCCGGCCGAGACGGTAGCCCTCCGCGGAGCGCCCGGTGGCGTAGCCGTCGTCGATGAGCTTGCCGCTCGTGCCGTTGTAGATCTGGGCGCGCAGGCTCACGGTGTCGGCCTTCGTCGCGGCCTTCCCGGTGCCCGGCGTCAGGACCTTGTGCTCGACGGCCTTCGAGCTGATCGGCGTGGCGCCGAGGGTCACCTTCGGGGCCGTCTTGAGGTCGACGGCACCGGTGGCGGTCACGCCCTTGAGGGCGACCGACGCGGCGGTGGTGGTGGCGGTGCCATCGGAACCGGACGAGCTCGATCCGCACGCGGCGACGGTCGTGAGCCCGAGGGCGGTGATCAGGGCAACGGCCGTGCGAGCGGCCGGACGGTTGAGGCGCACAGGTGAAGACTTTCGATCGGGGCGGGCGGGTGGTGTTCCCGCAGGTCAAGGCCCGGCCACTGTAACCGTCGCACTTGTGCGCGACGCACAGCGTACTGACAGGTTCTGACAGGTTCCGGACCACCGCCGCTCGGGTGACGTGACGGAGGTCGGTGCACATGCCGGGCCGTCGCGGGCGGCGCCCAGGGCGGGGGCGCGGGCGACGTCAGAGGGGGCGCTGGATGGTCGGCGACCGGTCGATCGTCTCCATCAGCCGCTCGACCCTGTCGTCCACCGACCGGAACGGGTCCTTGCACAGCACGGTGCGCTGCGCTTGGTCATTGAGCTTGAGGTGCACCCAGTCCACGGTGAAGTCGCGCCCGTGGGCCTGCGCCGCCCGGATGAAGTCACCGCGGAGCTTCGCCCGCGTCGTCTGCGGGGGCCGGACCTTGGCCTCGAAGACCTCGACGTCGGCGGCGACGCGTGCCGTGCGACCGTGGCGCTGGAGCAGATAGAAGAGCCCGCGGCGGCGGTTGATGTCGTGGTAGGCGAGGTCGATCTGCTGGACCCGTGCGTCGGTGAGCGCGAGCCCGTGCTTGGCGCGGTAGCGCTCGATGAGGCGGTACTTGATGACCCAGTCGATCTCCGTGTCGATGGCGTCGAGGTCACCCGAGCCGATCGCGTCGAGGGCCCGACCCCAGAGGTCGATGACCTGCTTGGTGTCCGGGCTGTCCATCCCCTCCCGGTCGACGAGCTCGACGGCCTTGTCGAGGTACTCGCGCTGCATGTCGAGCGCCGACAGCTCGCGGCCGTTGGAGAGCCGCACGGTCGCCCGTCCCGTCGGGTCGTGGCTCATCGTCCGGATCGCACGGATGGGGTTCTCCATGGACAGGTCGCGCATGACGACGCCCGACTCGATCATCCGCAGGACGAGGTCGGCGCTGCCGACCTTGAGCAGGTTGGTCGTCTCGGACATGTTGGAGTCACCGACGATGACGTGGAGGCGGCGGTACTTCTCGGCGTCGGCGTGCGGCTCGTCGCGCGTGTTGATGATCGGGCGGCTGCGGGTCGTCGCCGACGAGACGCCCTCCCAGATGTGGTCGGCCCGCTGGCTCACTGCGAAGCTCGCACCGTGTGCGGTCGCCACGACCTTGCCCGCACCGCACACGATCTGGCGGCTGATGAGGAACGGGATGAACATGTCGGAGACCCGCTGGAAGTCGCCCGTGCGGCCGTAGAGGTAGTTCTCGTGGCAGCCGTAGGAGTTGCCGGCCGAGTCGGTGTTGTTCTTGAAGACGAAGATCTCGCCCTCGACGCCGTCGTCGTGCAGCCGGCTCTGGGCGTCCTCGACGAGCCCCTCGAGGATCCGCTCCCCGGCCTTGTCCTGGATGACGAGCTCGCGTACCGAGTCGCACTCGGCGGTGGCGTACTCGGGGTGGGACCCGACGTCGAGGTAGAGGCGGGCGCCGTTGCCGAGGAAGACGTTGCTCGACCGTCCCCAGGCGACGACCCTGCGGAAGAGGTAGCGGGCGACCTCGTCCGGAGTCAGGCGCCGCTGGCCCTGCGTCGTGCAGGTGACGCCGTACTCGTTCTCGATCCCGAAGATCCGCCGCTCCATGAACCAACTCTAGGCGGCGGGTCGGCCAGCCGCTGGGCACGAGGCGAGGTCGGCGCGGCTGCCCGGGCCTTGGGGGCCGGCGACAGTCGTGCGAAGCGGCGTCGGGCACGCACCCGCGAGGTGGTCGCACGGGACCGGCCCCCGGTGCCGCGACGAGCGTCCGGCTGGTCGCCTGGGAGGCCGACGGCCGTGACATCGAGCCCGGCGCGCCTGTCACAATGACGGTGCCCCCTCACACCCACACCCCTCCACGATCCCCTGCATTGGACGGAAATGATCGACAGACCGCACTTCAAGTCCTCCCGCCGCGGCTACGAGCCCGAAGAGGTCGACGCCTTCATCGAGTCGCAGAACCGCACGCTGCAGGCGGCCAAGAAGGACGCCGCCGAGCGGAGCGTCGAGCTGACCAAGCTCAACGCCGCTCTCACCGACCTCCGGGGACAGCTCGGACAGCAGTCGCGGGTGATGGCCGACCTCAAGAAGAACACCGCCCCGGGACCGGCCCAGACGTTCGCCGACCTCGGTGAGCGCATCGCGCAGATCCTGTCGCTCGCCGACCAGGAGGCCGGCGAGATGCGCACCCGTGCCACCGTCGAGGCCGACGAGATCCGTGAGCGCGCCAACCGCGCCGCCGCCGAGCTCAAGGTGACGACCGCGACGTATGCGGAGCAGGCTCGCGCCCGCGCCGACGAGGAGGCCGTGCGCATCATTGCGCAGGCCAACCGCGAGGCCCAGGCGATCGTGGCCGAGGCGCAGAGCGTCACCGCGGCCCAGCGCCAGGAGGCCGCCGCGGAGTTCGAGGCGCACCGCCTCAAGGCCTCCACCGCCTCCGCCGAGCTCGAGGTCACGCTCGCCGCGCGCCGCGAGTCCGCCGATGCCGAGTTCGAGGCGCGCCGGCAGCAGCAGGAGGCGGCCCTCAGCGAGAGCGAGTCGCGCCTGCGTCAGCTCACCAAGCGCGCCGAGCACGACGCCCATGAGATGCGAGCCAGAGCCGAGCGCCTGCTCGAGAATGCCCAGGCCCAGTCCGACCAGATCGTGTCGGAGGCCCGCGACCACGCCTCGCGGCTGCGTGAGGAGTCCGACCGGGAGCTCGCCGCGGCGACCGCGCAGCGGGACAGCATCACCGCGCAGCTCGGCAACGTTCGCCAGATGCTCGCCACGCTCGGCGGCGGCGCCCTCCAGGACACGCTCGGCGCGCCGGCCATGGCGGCCCATCCGGACGAGGTCTCCGAAGCCCAGCCGGCCCCGGACGCGCAGCCGACGGCGGCCCGCTCTGACGCCACCGCCGCCACCGACGCCGCAACCGACGGCGGCACCGTCGGCGACGGGGGGGAGGACGCATCGTCCGAGGGCGGCGAGGAGCAGCCCGAGGGCGACGCGCAGCCGGTGGCCGAGTCCGATGACGTGCAGGGCGACGAGGACGCGGACCGCGAGGGGTCGTCCTCCGGGTCCGACTCGTCGTCGTACTACCAGCGCAACGCCTCCGGCCATCGGGTCGGCGCGCGGCGCCGCTGACCGCGCGGCGCCGCTGACCGCGCGGCCCTCTCCCCGTCACCGGGCAGGGCACGTCCGTCCGCACGAAAGGCCGCCCACCAGCACGGTGGGCGGCCTTCGTCGTGTCCACCCGGTGAGTGGGGCGTGCGTTCAGGCAGGCGGTGTCGCGGGTCCCGGACCCTCTGGAGGCTCCCCAGCGCCCGACGAATCGCTCTGCGCCCCAGCCGATTCCGTGCCCAGGATGCCGGCCGGGACGTCAGTCGTCCCCGGCTGGTCGCCGAGCAGGCGCGTCAGCAACGGGCCGACGACGCGCCGGAACGAGCGCCGTGGCCGGTCGCGATCGAGCACCGCGACCTCGAGCTGGGCCTCGTCGAGTGCCCGGCGTTCGCCGTTCTCGCCGGCACCGAGCACGTCGACGGCCAGACGCAGGACCTCGCCCAGCGTCATGCCCGGTCGCCAACCGGTACCGAGGCGCTCCTCGGCAGCGTCACTGGCACCGCCCATCGCCACGAAACCCTGTTCGTCGGCGACCGACCCGTCGTAGGTGAGCCGGAAGATCTGGTCGGTGCTGCTGTCGGCGCCGACCTCGGCCACGACGATCTCGATCTCGAACGGTTTCGACTCCTGCGTGAAGACCGCCCCAAGCGTCTGGGCGTACGTGTTGGCGAGGGCCCGCGCCGTCACGTCGGTGCGGTCGTAGGAGTAGCCCCGCAGGTCGGCGTACCGGATGCCGGCGACGCGCAGGCTCTCGAACTCGTTGTAGCGGCCGACCGCGGCGAACGCGATGCGGTCGTAGATCTCGGACACCTTGTGCAGCGCCCGCGACGGGTTCTCGGCGACGAAGGCGATGCCACGGTCGTAGCCGACGACGATCACGGACCGTCCACGCGCGATCCCCTTGCGCGCGAAGTCGGCCCGGTCCTTCATGACTTGCTCGGGCGGGACGTAGAACGGCATGCTCATCGGGCACCTCCCGGGTTGTCGCGACGTGAGGCGACAACGACCTGCACGTGCTCCTCGAGGACGTCCTGCGCGACGAACCGTGCGCCGGAGTGGTCGACGACCGCGACGGTCGGCCAGATCTGGCGGCCGAGGTCGGGGCCGCCGGTGGCGGAGTCGTCGTCGGCGGCGTCGTAGAGCGCCTCGATGGCCACCGACACGGCCTGCTGCTCCTCGAGCCCCGGCCGCCACAGCTTCTTCAGGGCGCCTCGGGCGAAGACGGACCCGGATCCGGTGGAGTGGTGACCGCCCTCGATGTAGCACCCGCCCGTGACGTCGTAGGAGTAGATCCGCCCGGTGGCCGACTCGAGGTCGAAGCCGGCATACGTCGGGACGACGGTCAGTCCCTGCATGGCAAGGGCCAGGTTGCCGCGGATCATGGAAGCGAGTCGGTTGGCCTTGCCCTCGAGCGACATGATCGCGCCCTCGATCTTCTCGTAGTGCTCGAGCTCGACCTGGTAGAGCCGGACGAGCTCGATCGCGATACCCGCGGTACCGGCGATGCCGACGACGCTGTAGTCGTCGGCAGCGAAGACCTTCTCCATGTCGCGGTTGGCGATGACGTTGCCCATCGTGGCGCGGCGGTCTCCGGCCATGACGACGCCGCCGTCGAACAGGAGGGAGACGATGGTCGTGCCGTGCGGCGCTTCGATGCTCGCCCCGGACGGCAGGCGCCGGCCCGCCGGGAGCAGCTCAGGACGGTAGGCGGAGACGAACTCGGTGAACGATGACGAGCCCGCGGTGAGGAAGGCGTCGTCGAGCCGGCGGGGCCGCCCCGTGGACCACTGGGTCACTGGCCGCCCTTCTGCACGAAACCGCGGACGAACTCCTCGGCGTTCGACTCGAGCACGCCGTCGATCTCGTCGAGGACGCTGTCGATGTCGTCGGACAGCCCCTCCTTGACGGCGGCACCGGCTGGCGCGGCCGGGGGTGCCTCCGGCGTCTCCGGCGGCTCCTCGTCACGACGCTGCGGCTTGACGTGCTCCTGACCCGGCATGGCTACCTCCCAGACGTGAAAGACCTCGTGCCCCGACCCTAACCCGTGCGCCCCCGCGGTCCGAGCACCACCGCGCACCCGGCACCGGACGACAGATGCGCGGGCGCCCGTCGTGCGCCCGTGGCCCTGCCGGGGTCGGGTGAGCGTCCGGGACGCGGACGGCATACGCACGCTCGACGGTGGTGTCCTCGCCCGAGGGCCTCCTACTCGGGCGTGGCGAGGCCGCGGAGCAGCTCTGCCACGTCGGCGCTCTGCTCGAGGAGGAGGCCGACCTGCGCGCGGGTGCCGCGCTCGGGCTCGAGGATGGGGACGCGTTGCAGGCTGGCCCGCCCCGGCACGTCGAACACCACGGAGTCCCAGCTGGCCGAGAAGACCTGTGAGGTGAACCGACGGACGCACTCGCCGCGGAACCACGCGCGGGTGTCCTCCGGCGGCGTGGTCTCTGCGGCCTTGATGTCCTCCGGTGCGACGAGGTCGCGGAGCAGCCCCCGGTCGCGCAGCCGGTGCACCAGTCCCTTCTCGGGGCGCACGTCGGCCCACTGGATGTCGATCGCGGCCAGTCGGTGGTCGTCCCACGCGAGACCGTCGCGCGCGCGGTAGCCCTCGAGGAGCTGGAGCTTGGCGACCCAGTCGACCAGGGAGGCGCACGACATCACGTCGCGCCCGAGCCCCGTCAGGACCTCCTCCCAGAGGGCCATCACCTCAGCCGTCGCATCGGCCTCGGGGTCGTCCCCGCGGCGGTCGAGCCAGGCACGAGCCGCCTCGAGGTACATCCACTGGAGGTCGACCGCGGTGACGGCGCGTCCGTCGACGAGCTCGACGGTGTCGGTGACCGTCGGGTCGTGCGAGACCGTCTGGAGGGCTGCCACGGGACGACGGATCGACCAGTCCTCGGTGAGGTGGCCGTCCTCGATCATCCCGAGCACGAGCGAGGTCGTGCCGGTCTTCAGCAGCGTCGCGACGTCGAGCTGGTTGGCGTCACCGATGATGACGTGGAGGCGCCGGTAGCGGTCGGCCACGGCGTGCGGCTCGTCGCGGGTGTTGATGATGGGGCGCTTCAGCGTCGTCTCGAGGCCGACCTCGGTCTCGAAGAAGTCGGCGCGCTGCGAGATCTGGTAGCCGGCACCCCTGCTGTCGACGCCGATGCCGACCCGGCCCGCGCCGCACACGACCTGACGTGTCACGAAGAACGGGATGAGGTGCCGGACGATGTCGGGGAAGGCCGTGCGCCGCGGCATGAGGTAGTTCTCGTGGGTGCCGTAGGACTGGCCCTTGCCGTCGGCGTTGTTCTTGTAGAGGTTGACCGGCGGCTGGCCGGGGCGCGCAGCGAGCAGTCGCACCGACTCGAGCGCGATCGCGTCACCGGCGCGGTCCCACGTCACGGCGTCGCGCGGCAGGGTGACCTCCGGCGAGCTGTACTCCGGATGGGCGTGGTCGACGTAGTAGCGCGCCCCGTTGGTCAGCACGACGTTGGCGAGGGTCGGGTCCTCGATGTCGGTGAGCTGGCTGGGGTCGGCGGTCTGCCGGTCGAGCTGCCAGCCTCGCGCGTCACGAAGCGGGTCCTCGAAGGCGTAGTCCCAGCTCGACTGGTTGGAGCGGATCCCCTGGGCGGCGGCATACACGCTGACGACCTGGCCGGAGAGGAACATCGGGTTGGCCATCGGGTCGCCGGGCACCGAGATGCCGTACTCGGTCTCGAGCCCCATGATCCGCCGCACCGTCATGGCCCGACGATAACCGCCCGCGTCGCCGATGCCCCGGGCGGTCCGTCACCCGTGGGCGGCGCACCTGCCGCTCCTCAGGCCTAGATGGCCCCGACCTTCTGGAGCCGGTTGAGCGAGAGCCATCCGAAGGGGATCGGCAGCCAGTACGTCGCGAGGCGGTAGAGCAGGACCGACGAGACAGCGGTGCCGCTGTCGACACCGATGGAGATCAGCCCGAACGACATGGCCGCCTCGATGCCGCCGAGGCCGCCGGGCGTCGGGACGGCCGAGCCCACGATGGCACCCGCGAAGTAGACGACGGCGACGGCTGCGACGGGTGCATCGGCCCCGAACGCCTTGGTCGCGCAGACGAGGGCGGCCACGAACGACAGGTCGAGGATCAGCGCCCCGCCCAGCAGCTGGGTGAGCTTGACCGGGTGCTGGAGCACGGCAAGCACCTGGGGGACGGCGGACCTGACCTGAGGGAGCACCCGGTCGGTGAGCAGCGACCGGACCCTCGGCAGCGCGAGGAGGCCGATCGCGAGGATGAGCACGACGAGGATCGCCGCGACGAGGACCGGGGACGGGCTGAAGGAGACCGCCGGCCCCGTGCCGGCGAGGACACCAGAGACCACGAGCAGGACGAAGTACGAGCAGAACTGGGCGACCTGTGCGACCCCGACGCTGGCGCCGGCGATCGTCGGCGAGAGCCCGGACGTCTGCAGGTAGCGCGTGTTGAGCGCGATGTTCCCGACAGCGGCCGGGGCGACGAGGCCGCTGAACGCCACGGCGAGCTGGGTCATGTAGGTCCGGAGGAAGCGAAGGTGGATCGGCACCGCACCGGCGAGCGCGATGGAGGCGCCGGCGAAGGTGGCGGCCGCGAAGAGCCCGAGGAGGGCAGCCCAGCGCCAGTCGGCGGTGCTGACGACCTGCGCGATGTCGACCTGGGCGAGCTGGGTCAGGAGCAGGTAGCCGGCGATCCCTCCACCGATCAGGGTGACCACGCCGCGCGCGGAGATGCGACGCAGCTGGACGGGCTCGATGGCCTCGGCCTTCGGCCGTAGGGCCACGAGGCGCTCGCGGAGCTCCCCCATGACCGACTTCGACTGCTTGAGGGCAACCCGCGCATCGGGGCTCAGGGCGACGGGCTGCAGCACCGGCACCGCGCGCAGGACGGCGTCCTCGCCGAGCGCGGCCACGGCCGAGTCGACCGTGCGCTCGGGGCCCACGGCGAGGGCCACGGTCGTGAGCAGCTGGGCGAGGTCGAGGCGCAGGCTGATGTCGTCGGCGGCGACGTCACCGCTGCCCAGCTTGGAGAGCGCGACCCCACCGCGGTCGTCGATGAGGATCGTCGACGGCCCGAGCTGCCGGTGCACGATGCGGCGCCGGTGGAGCGTGGCGGCGAGCCGCCAGATCGCTGCGAGTCGGGCGTCGTCGAGATCGCCGTCGACCTCGCTGAGCGGGGTGCCCTGGGGCTCGTCGTAGGCGATGACCGCCGAGAAGGGGCCGACCTCGGACACCGCGACCGGCTTGGGGGCGCGGATGCCGGCGTCGTGCAGGACGAGGCCCATGAGGGTGCGGTGCTCGATCTCGGAACGCAGCGTGAGGGCCGGTGGTCGGGTGAACCCGCTGCGGAGCCGCAGCACACGCAGCAGACGCCGCCCGGACGCGAGACCGAAGGTGTCGCGGTCGATCACGTGGACGTCGAGCGTCCCGCCGGGCGTGGCCCCGACGTAGCGGCGGTCGCCGGCGTCGTTGGCGTCGATGAGCTCGAGCCGGGTCAGCGGCACGCCGCCAGCGACGAGCACCGCGGCCACCTCGGTGCCCGGGGGGCGGGTGGAGGTCACCCCGAACGCGAGTCGGAAGGCGAGGCCGACGATCCACCCGACGAGGAGCGAGCAGGCGAGGGCTGCGAGGGTCATCGCCCCCGAGAGCAGCGTCGTCACCAGTGTCGCGATGATGACGCCCGTCGCGATCGGGGAGATCCACTTCCGGCCGGAGATGTCGGCCACGGTGAGCAGCGCCACCATCGAGACGATGACGATGTCGAGCGGTCCGGTCTGGCCGGTGGACGTCGGGCGCGTGAGCACCTCGGTGATGAATCCGCCGTTGCCGGACTGCACGAGGACGGCGAGGACGATGACGAGGATGCCTCCGACGACTGCTGCACCGAGGGCCTGCACCAGCTGCATCGGCCGACGGCGCACGATGAGGTCGGCGCCCACACCGATCGGGAGGAGCAGCACGCCGATGCCGCTCAACCAGCCGAGCAGGGTCAACAGCAACCTCGGGAGGCCGCTCGTCGCGTCGGTGAGATCCTGCTCGACCGCACCACGCGTGCCTGCGGCGAGGTCGGCGACGACGAGGCCCAGGACCAGGAGCACGACCGCAGCAGCCAAGCGCACGCCGTCGGCGGGACGGCGGACCCGCTCGGGGATGGGGGGCTCGATGACCTCGACGGCCGCCGCCTCCGGGTGGAGGCGTCCGTCGGACAGGGCCGGCGTGTCTGGCGCGCCTTCTCCCTCGGGGGCGCTCCCGGCGGCCTCCGCTGCAGTCGCCGTGGCGTGCTCATCACGCTCCCCGGTCTGCTCGTGCAGGTCCTCCGCCGTCCGGCGCATGATCTCCCTCGTGGTGTCGTCCGTCGCCTCGGCGGGTCGGGAAGCGGCCCCGCGCGTGCGGGGCTGCATCCTCTCCGAGTCGGCGGGCATGGGGCAATCCTGCCCGAGGAGGGAGCCGATTGGCCGCAGGGCCGCCGTCCAGGGGCCGCTGTGCCCGGTGTGTCCGGTGCACGGGTGGACGGTGCGGCGTGGCGCGGAGCCCGTCGAGCGAGCCGCCCGGCACGCGCGACCGGGATCGTTCGGATAGTCTGCGAACGCACACGGGTCTCGTGAGGGATGGTCTCGAAGTGAACGATGTCGTCGTGTTCAGCGGTTCGGCGCACCCCGCCCTGGCCGACCGGATCTGCTCCCGTCTCGGGGTGACCCGCTCCCCCGTCGACATCAAGCGGTTCAGCAACGACTGTCTCCAGGCGCAGCTGCTCGCCAACTGCCGCCAGCGCGACGTCTACATCGTGCAGCCGCTCGTGCCGCCGACGCAGGAGCACCTCATGGAGCTGCTCCTCATGATCGACGCGGCCCGCGGCGCCTCGGCAGCCCAGATCACCGCGGTCATGCCGCACTACGCTTACGCCCGCTCCGACAAGAAGGACGCCTCGCGCATCTCCCTCGGCGGGCGGCTCGTGGCCGACATGATCTCGACGGCCGGCTGCCACCGGGTGCTGACGATGGCGCTGCACGCGCCCCAGGTGCACGGCTTCTTCTCCACGCCCGTCGACCACCTCACGGCCATCGGCGTCCTGGCCGACCACTTCCGTGACAACGACCTCACGAACTCGATCGTCGTCAGCCCCGACCTCGGCAACGCCAAGGTCGCGACCCAGTTCGCCCGACTGCTCGGGCTGCCCGTGGCTGCCGGCTCCAAGCAGCGGGTGGCCGACGACCGCGTCGTCATCGACTCGATCGTCGGCGACGTCTCGGGCAGGCGCGCGATCATCCTCGACGACGAGATCGCGACGGGTGGCTCGATGCTCGAGCTCATGGACCGTCTCAAGGACGCCGGCGCCACGGAGGCCGCGATCGTCTGCACGCACGGCCTCTTCGCCGGCAAGGCCGTCGAGCGCCTGCGCGACCATCCCTTCGTCACCGAGGTCGTCACCACCGACACGGTCCCTGCGCCGGAGGGCTGGCCCGAGCTCAAGGTGCGGTCGGTCTCGGCCCTCTTCGCCGAGGCGATCAGCCGCATCCACCACGGCCGCTCGGTCAGCTCCCTCTTCGAGGGCGTCGACCCGACCCACGCTCCCCCGCAGGCTCAGCTGCCCTTCGACACCTCGTCATGAACCGAGCCGCCTGGTGGCGCCGGCCCGCGGTAGCCCTGCTCCTCGACGTCGGGCTCGTCCTCGTCTTCGCGGGCGTCGGCCGGGCGAGCCACGACGAGTCCGGCCCCGTCCTCGGCGTCCTGATCACGGCCTGGCCCTTCCTCGTCGGGACCGCCGTGGGGTGGCTCGTCGTGCGGCTCGTCCGCCGCTCCTGGCCCCTGGACGTCGCACCGGGTGTCACCGTGTGGTTCGCGACCGTCCTCGTCGGGATGCTGCTGCGGCGCGCGGTGGGCCTGGGCACGGCGGTCAGCTTCGTGGTGGTCGCATCCGGCGTGCTCGCCGTGCTGCTGCTGGGGTGGCGGGCCCTCGGGGCGTATGCCGTCCGCCGGGCCCACGCCTCCGTCGGCGGCTGAGGCGGGCTGACCGCACCACGGCCGCGCCCGCACACCACGGGCACGCGACGACGCCCGGACCGCGGGCCCGGGCGTCGTCGGCTCAGAGGTACTGGCCGGTGTTGGCGGTGGCGATCGAACGCCCGGGCTCGGTGCCGTCCTTGCCCTTGATCAGGGTCCGGATGTAGACGATGCGCTCACCCTTCTTGCCGCTGATCCGTGCCCAGTCGTCGGGATTGGTCGTGTTGGGCAGGTCCTCGTTCTCCTTGAACTCGTCGACGCAGCTGGCGAGCAGGTGCTCGACGCGGATGCCCTTCTGGCCGGTCGTCAGGAAGTCCTTGATCGCGAGCTTCTTGGCCCGGTCGACGATGTTCTGGATCATCGCGCCGGAGTTGAAGTCCTTGAAGTAGAGGATCTCCTTGTCGCCACCCTGGTAGGTCACCTCGAGGAAGCGGTTCTCCTCCATCTCGGAGTACATCCGCTCGACGGCCGCGGTGATCATCGCCTCGACGGTCGCGTCACGGTCGCCGCCGTTGACGGCGAGGTCGTGCTCGTGGAGCGGGAGCGTCCCGACGAGGTACTTGCTGAAGATGTCGCGGGCGCTCTCGGCGTCCGGCCGCTCGATCTTGATCTTCGCGTCGAGGCGTCCGGGACGCAGGATGGCCGGGTCGATCATGTCCTCACGGTTGGAGGCACCGATGACGATGACGTTGTCGAGGCGCTCGACGCCGTCGATCTCGGCGAGCAGCTGCGGCACGATCGTCGTCTCGACGTCGCTCGAGATGCCCGACCCGCGGGTGCGGAAGAGCGAGTCCATCTCGTCGAAGAAGACGACGACGGGGGTGCCGTCGGACGCCTTCTCGCGCGCCCGCTGGAAGATGAGGCGGATGTGCCGCTCGGTCTCGCCGACGTACTTGTTGAGCAGCTCGGGACCCTTGATGTTGAGGAAGTAGCTCTTCTCGGTCTGCTTGCCGGTGCGCGTCGCGACCTGACGGGCGAGCGAGGCCGCGACCGCCTTGGCGATGAGGGTCTTGCCGCATCCGGGTGGGCCGTAGAGCAGCACGCCCTTCGGCGGCTTCAGCGCGTGCTCCTTGTAGAGCTCGGGGTGCAGGAACGGCAGCTCCACGGCGTCGCGGATCTGCTCGATCTGTCCCGACAGGCCACCGATGTCCTCGTAGTCGACATCGGGGACCTCCTCGAGCACGAGCTCCTCGACCTCGAGCTTGGGGATGACCTCGTGGACGAAGTTGGATCGGGGGTCGAGGGTCATGGAGTCGCCGACGCGGATGCGGTCCTCGAGCAGCGGCGTCGCGATGCGGCAGACCCGCTCCTCGTCGCCGTGGGTCACGACGACGACGCGGTCGTGGTCGATGCGCTCCTTGACCGTGACGACCTCGCCGACGCGCTCGTAGCCGTGGACGGAGACCACGTTGAGGGCCTCGTTGAGCATGACCTCGCGGCCGAGGCCGAGCTCCTGCTGGTCGACGGACGGACTGATGGCGACGCGCATCTTGCGGCCACCGGTGAGGATGTCGATCGCCCCCTCGTCCGGCGGGTCGATGACGAGGCCATAGGTGCTGGGTGGCTGCGCGAGCCGGTCGACCTCCTTCTTCAGGGTGACGATCTGCTCGCGGGCATCCTTGAGGGTTCGCACGAGCCGCTCGTTCTGGGACGAGAGGGTCGACAGGCTCGTCTGGACGTGGGCCAGCCGCGCCTCGAGCTCACGTGCACGCTGGGGAGAGTGTCGCGCCACCTCGCGCAGCGACTCGACCTCTGCGCGCAGGGCCGCGAGCTCACGGTCCCCCGCTCCGGGGACTCCGGCGCCGGCGGCACCATCGGGGTCTGGGTTGCGGACGTCTTCAGACATCTCGGCCTCCTCAATCGGTCACTCGCACATAGTGACCATTCGACCCTAACCCCGCGTCAGCCGTTGTCGTCGGACGTTTCAGCCAGCGATCGGCGCACGCGTCGGATCGTCTTGTCGCTCTTGACCCGTTCACCGAGCGCCTCGGGCGTCCAGGCGTCCGCCGGGATGTCGGTCGAGGCGGTGGACCCGGCGATGCGGGCGACACCCGCAGTCACGTCGTCGAACGGCCCCGGATCCGTCGTACCGGTGTCACTCGTGTCGCCGTAGGCACCCTTGGCCGGGCGGCGCTTGCGCTCGGGCGGGACGACGCCGGGAGCGAGCCGACGAGTCGTGATGAGGAAGCCGGTGTGCCCGTGCATGCGGTGCTGCGGACGTACCGCCAGACCCTCGAGGTGCCAGCCGCGCACGAGGGACTCCCATGCGGAGGGCTCGGTGAAGCCACCGTGGGCGCGGATGCCCTCCGCCACCCGGCTCAGCTGGGTCGTCGTGGCGACGTAGCAGATGAGCACACCGCCGGGGATGAGGGCGTCGGAGACGGCGTCGAGGCACTCCCACGGCGCGAGCATGTCGAGCACGACCCGGTCGACTGACCCGGCCCCGACGACCGAAGGCAGGGACTCGACGAGGTCACCGACCGTCACGGTCCAGGCCGGGTGGTCACCGCCGAAGAACGCGCGACCGTTGCCGCGGGCGATGTCGGCGAAGTCCTCGCGTCGTTCGAACGACAGAAGCCGTCCCCGTTCGCCGATGGCGCGCAGCAGCGACATGGACAGTGCGCCGCTGCCGACGCCGGCCTCCACGACCGTCGCACCGGGGAAGATGTCGGCCATCTGGACGATCTGACCAGCGTCCTTGGGGTAGACGACCGCTGCGCCACGTGGCATCGACATGACGTAGTCGCTGAGCAGCGGCCGGAGCGCCAGGTACTCGACGCCGGCGGTGTTCGTGACGACGGACCCGTCGTGGGAGCTGATGAGGTCGTCGTGCCGGAGGAAGCCACGGTGCGTGTGGAACTCGCGCCCGGGCTCGAGCGTGATCGTGTGCAGACGCCCCTTGGGATCGGTCAGCTGGATGCGCTCCCCCACCTCGAAGACCCCGCGCCGGTCGTGCGCGCCGGTGACGTGGGACTGCTCGGCGTCGGGCTGCTCGGCGTCGGTCATGGGAGCACAGTCTAGGTGCCGGCAAGGCCTCCTCCGGACACCCTCCGGAGCGCCGCCGCCTCCACCTCGTAGCGGCTCTGGCGACCGGCCGGCCCGCCGAAGAACCGCCGCCGGAGTGCACCCTCGATCTCGACGAGGTCGCCGGCGCGCAGCCGCATGGCGGTGCGGCGTGTTGCGCCCGTCCAGCACACCACGTCGATCGTGTCGACGGTCGCCCGCCGCGCCGCATCGGCGGTCGAGCGGCGCCGGCCCGTCTGCGGCTCCCGCGGGACGACCACGCGCAGCGTCGCGATGCGGTCACCGCTCGGCAGCTCGCGCTCCTCGGCGTCGGCCCCCAGGCGCCCGCTCAGCACCACCTCGTTGCGCCCCGGCACCGGTCCCCCGTCGCTCCGCCCCTCCGTCCCGGCCCGCTCCCGCGGTCGGCGGCCTGGGGGCGACGAGCGCGCGGGCGATGCCGCACCCGTGCTGGTGGTCGTCTCGCTCCGGCTCGTCCTCATGATGCCTCCTCCGGCCCGCTCGTCGGACCTCGAGCCAACGGTGACGCGGCGGCGCGTGCGGCGCAGCGCCGTGCCCACCGGCTGTGGACGGTTACCGGAGCCACCGTGGGGGTGTGGACAGACTCGGCGTCAGGTCACGTGGGAGAACCGTCACGGGTATCCGGCCGCGCCGACGGCATCGCGCCGAACGCCCTCCGGTCACCGCGCCCTCCCGTCACCGCGACGGCATACGGACGGCGGCGGTCCTTCGTCCGGCCTCGTGCCGCGTCAGCGACGGGCGCGGCGGGCCAGCTCGGCACCGACGACCGCGTTGATCCGCTCGGCGCTCGCGAGGCCCCGGATGTCGCGCGTCGCCTCGTCGACGACGACGGCGAGCGAGAGCTCACGTTCGCTCATGATGCGGATGAGGTCGGTGAGCACCGCGTCGGCGGGCAGGGCGACGACCCATGCCGGGGGCTGGGCCACGGTGACGGAGGCGATCGCCGTGCGACTGCGGCTGTCGGCCGGCACGCCCGCCGCGGAGTCCGCGTCCACGACGCCCAGGGGCCATCCGGCGGGGTCCGCCGCGGCAACCCAGGCGCCGGCGGCCACAGCGGTCTCGACCTCGGCCACCGAAGCGGTGCCCGCCACGAGCGACAACGGCTCGAGCACGTCGGTCGCCCGCCCGGCCGTCGCCTGGTGGATCTGGCCGGCGCGCACGGCGCCCGTCGCCCCCTGCCAGAGGAAGAAGGCGATGGCGGCCGGCCAGACGAGGTCGAACAGGTCGGGCGTCCGGCCCTCGGCGAGTGGGCGCAGGGCGAACCACGCGACCGTCAGCACGGCGACGACGCGGCCGAGCCAGCCGGCCGCGACGAGGCCGCGACCCTTGCTGCCCGTGGCCCGCCACACGAGGGCGCTGACGATCTGGCCGCCGTCGAGCGGCAGACCCGGCAGCAGGTTGAAGAGACCCACGAGCAGGTTCGCGACGGCGACGATGCCGAGCAGCGTCAGCGCCGTGTCGTTCGTCGTCAGGCCCCGGGCACCCCACACCACCGCGGCGAGTGCGAGGTTGGAGAGCGGCCCGACGACGGCGACGATGGCCGTCGTGCTCGGCGAGCTGTGGGTCGTGTCGTAGACGGTGTGCCCGCCCCAGACGTCGGCGACGATCCGGCTCACCGGGTGCCCGCGCCAGCGGGCCGCGAAGGCGTGCGCCGCCTCGTGCACGAGCACCGAGACGAGCAGCAGCACGGCGTAGGCCGTGGCCAGCAGGTAGCCGTAGGGGGTGCCCCGGTCAGGTCGGGCCAGGTTGGGCCCGAACACGACGACGATGAGCACGGCGATGATCGGCCAGGACCGGCCCAGGTAGACCGGGGTCCCGGCGAGGCTGCCGATCCGCCACCCGTGGGACGTGTCCGGGCGGGCGGGAGTGCTCATGGGCTCGACCCTATGCCCTGCCTCGAGCGGCTCCCTGTGCCGGCCCCGCGCGTGGGCTGTGGGTGCCGGCCCGACGGTGTCAGCGCCGCGGCATACAGTCACCCCATGGTTGCAGCGCTGTCCCCGAGTCGGGCCTCCGACTTCATGTCGTGCCCGATGCTCTACCGCTTCCGGGTCATCGACAAGCTGCCGTCGCCCCCGACCCAGGCGACGGCCCGGGGCACGCTCGTCCACGCCGTCCTCGAGCGCCTGTTCGACCTCCCCGCGAGCGAGCGCACCATCGAGGCCGCCGTGGGACTCGTGCCCGAGCAGTGGGAGCGCCTCGCCGAGGAGGAGCCGGCCATGCTCGACCTGCTCGCAGAGCACGACGGGCGCACGGACGAGTGGTTCTCCGCCGCCGCCGTGCTGCTCCAGACGTGGTTCGGTCTGGAGGATCCGACCCGTCTCGAGCCCGCCGAGCGCGAGCTCTACGTCGAGACCGAGATCGACGGGCTCGTCCTGCGTGGCTACGTCGACCGCCTCGATGTGGCTCCGGGCGGCGCGATGCGCGTCGTCGACTACAAGACGGGGCGCTCACCGTCCGAGCACTTCGAGGCCAAGGCCCTCTTCCAGATGAAGTTCTACGCGCTCGTGCTGTGGCGCCAACGTGGCGTCATCCCCAAACGCCTCCAGCTGGTCTACCTCGGCAACAGCGAGATCGTCGCCTACGAGCCCGACGAGCAGGACCTCCTCGGCACCGAGCGCAAGGTCAAGGCCCTCTGGCAGGCCATCGAGCTCGCGGCCACGACCGGCGACTGGCGCCCCCGTCCCAGCCGGCTCTGCGACTGGTGCGATCACCGGGCCCTGTGTCCGGCGTGGGGCGGCACTCCCCCGCCGCTGCCCGTCGACGCGGCCCAGCGTGCGGTGGATCCCACCGTGACCGGGCTCGTCGAGCTCGACGCCTGACCCCACCGAGCCCGCGCCCACCGCCTGACCCAGCCGAGACGCGAGGTCGTAGGCCTTCGGTCGGCCCCGCGGCATTCCACCGTCGAGCGTGGAGCCCGACGGCTCAGCGTGCCGAGAAGCGTCTGGATGCCGCAGGAACGAGCCACACGGCATACGACCGTCGAGCCTGGAGCCCGACGGCTCGCGAGCCGAGAAGCGGGCGGATGCCGCAGGGACGAGCCACACGGCATACGACCGTCGAAGGGCTCGTCGTCAGGCCGTGAACTCGTCGGCGACGTCGAGCGCCGCGTCCAGGGCTGCCAGACCCTCCTCGACCTCGTCCGGCGTCGTCGTGCAGGGCGGCACGACATGGGTGCGGTTGAAGTGGGTGAACGGCCACAGTCCCCGCTCCTTGCAGGCCGCGGCGAAGGCCGTCATCGGCCGGGCGGCGTCACCCGCCGCGTTGTACGGCACCAGCGGCTCGCGGGTCTCCCGGTCACGGACGAGCTCGACCGCCCAGAACACCCCAAGGCCGCGGACGTCGCCGACGCTCGGGTGTCTCTCCGCGATCTCGCGCAGGCGCGGGGCGATGACGTCGTTGCCGAGCATCCGGGCGTTCTCGATGATGCCCTCCTCGCGGAAGGCGTTGATCGAGGCGACGGCAGAGGCACACGCGAGCGGGTGGCCCGAGTAAGTCAGACCTCCGGGGAAGGGGCGCTGGTCGAAGGTCGCCCGGATCTCGTCGGCGATGACGACGCCCCCAAGCGGGACGTAGCCGGAGTTGACGCCCTTGGCGAAGGTGATGAGATCGGGGCGGACTCCCCACCGGTCGACGGCGAACCACTCGCCGCAGCGGCCGAACCCGGCCATGACCTCGTCGGCGATGAGCATGATGCCGTGTTCGTCGCAGAGGTCGCGGACGCCCTGGAGGTAGCCGTCCGGCGGGACGAGGATGCCGTTGGTCCCGACGACCGTCTCGAGGATGATCGCCGCGATGGTGTGGGCGCCCTCGACCATGATCGTGTCGCGCAGGTGCTGCAGCGCGCGGTCGCGCTCCTGCTCCTCGGTCTCGGAGTGGAAGGCAGAGCGGTAGGTGTACGGACCCCAGAAGTGGACGATGCCCGACAGTCCCGGCTCGGAGGGCCACCGTCGCGGGTCGCCGGTCAGCGTGATCGAGCCGCCGGTCGCGCCGTGGTAGCTGCGGTAGGTCGCGAGCACCTTGTGGCGGCCGGTGTGCAGGCGCGCCATGCGGATCGCGTTCTCGTTGGCCTCGGCCCCGCCGTTGGTGAAGAAGACGGCGGACAGTCCCTCGGGCGCCACCTCGGTGATGAGCCGTGCCGCCTCGCTGCGCGCGTCGTTGGCGAAGGACGGCGCGACCGTCGCGAGCCGGGCTGCCTGCTCCTGGATGGCGGCGACGACCTTCGGGTGGTTGTAGCCGATGTTGACGTTGACGAGCTGGCTGCTGAAGTCGAGATAGCGCGTGCCGTCGTAGTCCCAGAAGTAGGAGCCTTGTGCCCGGGCGATGGGCAGCGGGTCGATGAGGCCCTGCGCGGACCACGAGTGGAAGACGTGGGCGCGGTCGAGCGCCCGCACCTCGTCGACGCCCATCTGGTCGAGGAGGTCCTTGACGACGGTGCGCTGGTCGAGCTCGGTCATGGTGCGTCCTCTCAGCGGTTGCGCGGGAAGCCGAGGTCGACCGTCGAGGTGGCCGGGTCGGGCCACCGCTGTGTCACGACCTTGCCGCGCGTGTAGAAGTTGATGCCCTCGGGGCCGTACATGTGGGTGTCGCCGAAGAGCGAGTCCTTCCACCCGCCGAAGGAGTAGTAGGCCACGGGCACGGGGATCGGCACGTTGATGCCGACCATCCCGACCTCGACCTCGTTCTGGAAGCGGCGCGCGGCGCCACCGTCGCGGGTGAAGATCGCGGTGCCGTTGGCGTACTGGTTGCGGTTGATGAGCGCGAGCCCCTCGTCGTAGGTCGCTACGCGCACGACCGACAGGACGGGTCCGAAGATCTCGTCGCGGTAGACCGTCATGTCGGGAGTGACGTCGTCGAGGAGGGTCATGCCGAGGAAGAAGCCGTCCTCGGGGACGGCCTGGTCGCGCCCGTCCACGACGACGGTGGCCCCGGCCTCGGCACCGGCGGCGACGTAGCCGGCGACCTTGTCACGGTGCTCGCGAGTGATGAGCGGCCCCATGTCCGTGCCCTCTGCCGCGCCCGGACCGACCGTGAGCTTCGGCAGTCTGGTGGAGATCGCCGAGACGAGGTCGTCGGCCACCTCGCCGACCGCCACGGCGACGGAGAGCGCCATGCAGCGCTCGCCCGCTGCCCCGTAGGCCGCCGACACGATGGCGTCCGCGGCCATGTCGATGTCTGCGTCGGGGAGGACCAGGGCGTGGTTCTTCGCGCCGCCCAGAGCCTGGACGCGCTTGCCGTTCGCCGTTCCCCGCTCGTAGATGTACTTCGCGATCGGCGTCGAGCCGACGAAGCTGACGGCCGCGACGTCCTCGTGGTCGAGAAGGGCGTCGACCGCCTCCTTGTCGCCGTGGACGACGGTGAAGACGCCGTCGGGCAGGCCGGCGTCCTTCCACAGCTGCGCGAGGAAGAGCGCGGCCGACGGGTCCTTCTCGCTCGGCTTGAGCACGAAGCTGTTGCCGCACGCGATGGCGTTGGCGCACATCCACAGTGGCACCATCACCGGGAAGTTGAACGGCGTGATGCCGGCGACGACGCCGAGCGGCTGGCGGATGCTGTAGACGTCGACGCCGCTCGCGGCCTGTTCGGAGAACCCGCCCTTGAGCAGCTGCGGCACGCCGGTCGCGAACTCGACGTTCTCCAGCCCGCGGGCGATCTCGCCGACGGCGTCAGAGAGCACCTTGCCGTGCTCGGACGTGACGATGGCGGCCAGCTCGTCGGTGCGTGCGTGGAGCAGCTCGCGGAAACCGAAGAGGACCGCGGCCCGCTTCGCGAGCGAGCTGGTGCGCCAGTCGCGTCCGGCAGCCACTGCGGTCTTGACCGCTGCGTCCACCTCGACCGCGGAGGCGAGCGGCACCTCGCCCGTCTGGCGGCCGGTCGCCGGGTCGTGCACCGGGGCGGTACGGCCCGAGGTGCCCGGCACGCGGGAACCGGAGATCCAGTGGTCGATGGGCGTCACGGTGGGAGTCGTCATGCCGTCCACGCTACGTGTCACCTTCACCCCATACAAAGGACTCATTGCTATGTTACGAACATGCGCGCCCTCATCTCCTCGATCGAGGAGCGCCTCGACGCCCCCACCGCGAAGGGCCTGGCCCAAGCCGTGTCACGGGCCATCCGGGACGCCACCCTGCTCCCGGGGGACCAGCTGCCGCCGATCCGCCGGGTGGCCGAGGAGCTGATGATGTCCCCGACCACGGTCAGCGCCGCCTGGCAGCTCCTCGCGCGCTCGGGGACCATCCGGTCGGACGGTCGGCGGGGCACGACCGTGGCGCCGACGGCTCGGGGCGGCGAGCGCTACACGAGGGCCTTGCGCCACGAGTCACCGGTGAGCCTCGATCTGTCGACCGGCATCCCGGACAGCGCCCTGCTGCCTGCCCTCGTGCCCGTGCTGTCCGCGCTCACCGACCCCACGACCCCGAGCAGCTACCTCGACGACCCCGTTCTCGACGAGCTGCGTACCGAGCTCACCAGGGACTGGCCGTATGCCGCCGACGACCTTCTCGTCGTCGACGGCGCCATGGACGCGCTCGACCTCGCCACCCGGGCGCTGCTGCGCCCCGGCGACCTCGTCCTCGTCGAGAACCCGGGCTTCCCTCCCCTGCTCGACCTGCTCGAGGACCGCGGCGTCGACGTCGTGGGCGTGCCACTGGACGAGACCGGGCTCCACCTCGACGGGGTCGAGGCGCTGCTTCCCCGCCGGCCCGCAGCCGTCGTCATCCAGCCCCGGGGCCAGAACCCGACGGGTGTGTCGATGTCACCGACCCGGGCACGCCGTCTCGCCGCCCTGCTCAAGGGCCACGACTGCGTCGTCATCGAGGACGACTCCAGTGGACCCATCTCGACGTCGGCGCCGATCAGCCTCGGCGCGTGGATCCCCGACCAGGTGCTCCACATCCGCAGCTACAGCAAGTCCCACGGCCCCGACCTGCGGATCGCTGCCCTCAGCGGCCCGGACTCGCTGCTCGCCCCGGTGCGGCACGCACGCGCCATCGGTCAGGGCTGGACGAGCCGGCTGCTCCAGCGGGTCCTCGCCGGGCTGCTGCGCGACGAGGACTGCGCCCGCGGCATCGCCTCGGCCGGGGCGGAGTACGCGCGGCGCCGAGAGCTCGTCGTGGGCCGCCTCGCGGAGCACGGCATCGACGTGGCGGGCACCGACGGCCTCAACATCTGGGTTCCGGTGCGGGACGAGGCCGCTGCGGTGCTCCGCCTCGCGAGCCAGGGCATCGCGGTCACGCCGGGCTCGCCGTTCTCCGTCGAGCGTCTGGCCGGTCCGGAGGGGCACGTCCGCGTCACGACGGGCTTGATCAGGGCTGACCACCTCACGGTGGCGGACCTCATCGCCGAGGCGGCGAGCGCGGGCGCCTGGACGGCACAGCACCGTTGATCAGTCTCACGCCGCCAGGACGCACCCCGTGGCGGGCAGGCTCGTCGCGTCACGCCGAGCGGATGCCCTCGGTAGTCGTCACGCGGCGCTGGGAGCCGTCCGTGACCGGATGACCTGCCGGGGACGGCTGAGCGTCAGGCTCGCTCGGCGTCGCGCGCCTTGACGCGCGCGTCCTCGGCCCGCACCTTGGCGAAGATGTCGCGCTCCGCCACGAGCCAGGCAGGCATCTCGTCGAGGATCGCCTTGATCTCGTCGGTCGTCAGGTGCTCGCCGACGCCACCGCGAGCGAGACCCGAGTTGGAGATGCCGAGTCGTCGCGCCGTCTCCTGGCGCGTGTGCGGGCCGTTGCGGCGCAGGGCCGAGAGCCACTCCGGCGGTTCGGCCTGCAGCGCGTTGAGCTCCGTGCGGCTGACGACCCCGTCCCGGAACTCCGCGGGGGTCTCCGACAGCAGGACACCGAGCTTCTTCGCGGCCGTGTGGGGCTTCATGGTCTGCGGCTTCGGCGTGGGCATGGGACCAGCCTAGGGCGTCGAACCACCCGCCAGCTCCCGTGGTCAGCTCGGCCGGGCGCAGCACGGACGCTCCACAATCCGCTCCCGGTCACCCGCCCGGCCGGGCCACCCCAGCCGCGTTGGACTAGCCTCGGAGCGACCTGTCCCGACCGCGAAGGCGCACCATGACGGAACCGTTCCGCGTCGAGTTCGTGCCGGGCGTGACGCCGGACAAGTGGCTCCGCGTGTGGGGCGAACGTCTGCCGGACTCGCCCTTGGAGGCCGTGCCCGTGGACGACGGCGACGCCGTGGCCCACCTGCGCGACGGTACGTCGTCGATGGTGCTGCTCCGGCTCCCGGTCGATCGCGACGGGCTGCACGTCATCCCCCTCTACGAGGAGGTCCCGGTCGTCGTCGTGGCCAAGGACCATGTCGTCGCCGCGTTCGACGAGGTCGACGTGGCCGATCTCGCCGAGGACGTCCTCCTGCAGGACCCCGCCCTGGTCCCTGAGTGGGCGGCCGCGGCCACGACGCAGGCGCGGGAGAAGGCCGCTGCGATGCCCGCCATGACGACGAAGCAGGCGGTGTCCGTGGTGGCCACGGGCTCCGGCATCGTCATCGTGCCGATGTCGGTGGCCCGCCTGCACCATCGCAAGGACGTCGTGCACCGTCCGGTCAGCGGCGTCGCTCCCTCACGGATCGGACTGGCTTGGCGCGTCGACGACGAGGACCCAAGAACCGAGGACTTCATCGGCATCGTCCGCGGGCGCACGGAGCGCAGCACCCGCGGTGCCCCCTCGCCCGACGCCGCACCACCGTCCTCGAGGGGTGAGAACGCGTCCGGCCAGGCCGGCCGGGCCCAGTCCCCGGGCGGTCGCAACCATCGCCCCTCGCCCCGACGTGGTCAACAGACCGGCCGCAAGGGCGCAACGCGGGGAGGCGGATCCAGGCGCAAGGGTCGCCGGTGAACCGTCCGACGGTCAGCACCCGGCGTCATCACGTCAAACTCGCGACGCCGGCGCGCCTCAGCGAGGAGCCCACGCGCTCGCCACGATCTTCGTGAGGTCGACCGCTCCGACCCCTGCGAGGGTGTCGATGTGCACGGCGCCCTCGACGCGGGGCACGGGGACGACGTGCGGGATCGCGATCGTCGGCACGCCCGCAGCCGTTGCTGAGCGCACCCCCGCTGGTGAGTCCTCGATGGCGATGCAGTCCGCCGGGTCGGCACCGACGAGGCGCGCGGCCGCCAGGTAGGGCTCGGGGTGCGGCTTGCCGTGGCTCACCTCGTCGCCCGTGACGAGGTGCTCGAAAGCCCCCTCCGGCAGTCGCGCCACGACCGTGTCGGCCAGTGAGCGCCACGACATGGTCACGAGCAGCGACGGGACCCCGAGGGTCCCGAGCTCGAGCAGCAGCTCTCGCGCACCCGGGCGCCACGGGACGCGCTGCTCGACCTGGGCGATGACCCGCTGGAGCAGGGCGTCGATGATCTGGGGCACCGACAAGGAGATCCCCGACTGGTCGATGATCAGCTGCGCCGAGACCTCGAGGGCGTTGCCGACGAGCTGGTGGGCGAACTCGTCGTTCCAGACGCCCCCGTGGGCTGCCACCAGCTCGTGCTCCGCCTCGATCCAGTAGGGCTCCGTGTCGACGAGCGTGCCGTCCATGTCCCACAGGACGGCGGCCGGCAGCGCCGGCACCACTCGGTCGGGTTCGGCGGTGTGGGAGAGGGTCACCGGGTCAGTCCTCCGGGTCGTAGGCCAGGTTTGCGGAGAGCCAGCGCTCGGCCTCGGCGAGCGTCCAGCCCTTGCGGTCGGCATAGTCCTGCACCTGGTCGCGGCCGAGCCGGCCGACGACGAAGTACTGGGACTGCGGGTGCGAGAAGTACCAGCCCGACACCGAGGCTCCCGGCGCCATGGCCATGCTCTCGGTCAGCGTCATGCCCGTGTTGGCCTCGACGTCGAGGAGGCGCCAGAGCGTCTCCTTCTCGGTGTGCTCGGGGCAGGCAGGGTAGCCGGGCGCCGGGCGGATGCCGGCGTACTGCTCCTTAATGAGCGCGACGTTGTCGAGGTGCTCGTCGGGCGCGTAGCCCCAGAACTCCTTGCGGACGCGCTCGTGCATGCGTTCCGCGAAGGCCTCCGCGAGGCGGTCGGCGAGCGACTCGAGCAGGATCGCGCTGTAGTCGTCGAGGTCGGCCCGGAACGCCGCCACGCGCTCTGCCCCACCGAGGCCGGCCGTGACCGCGAAGCCGCCGATCCAGTCCTTCGTCCCCTGCGGCGCGACGTAGTCGGCGAGCGACCGGTTGGGCACGCCGGCCCGGTGGTCACCCTGCTGGCGCAGGTGATGGAGCACCGTCAGCGGCTCGGTGCGCGCGTCGTCGAGGTAGACCTCGACGTCGTCACCGACCGAGTTGGCCGGGAAGAATCCGATGACGCCGTTGGCGGTCAGCCACCCTTCCTCGACGATGCGGTCGAGCATCGCCTGCGCGTCCTCGTAGAGCTTGCGCGCCGCCTGGCCGCTCGCCGGGTTGTTGAGGACGTCGGGGAAGCTGCCCTTCATCTCCCAGGCGTTGAAGAACGGCTGCCAGTCGATGTAGCGGCGCAGCTCACCCAGGGGGTAGCCACGAAAGACCTTGACGTGCTGGGAGTTCCGGTGCGAGCGGGTGATCGATGAGACGTCGTGGTCCTGCTGCAGCAACAGGTGCGGGTGCGGAGGTCGGTAGCCGGACCAGTCGATCGGCGTCCGCCGCTCCCGCGCCTGCTCGATCGTGAGGAGCGGCCGGTCCGCCTTGCCCGCATGCCGCGCACGCAGCGAGTCGTAGTCCTCCTTGACCTTCGCCATCAGCTTGGGCCTCAGCTCGTCGCTGAGCAGCGCGGCGGCGGTCGGGACCGACCGGGACGCGTCCTTGACCCAGACGACGGGACCGTCATAGCGCTGGTCCACCTTGACGGCCGTGTGCGCGCGCGAGGTCGTCGCACCGCCGATGAGCAGCGGGATGGTGAGGCCCTGGCGTTGCATCTCGGCGGCGAACCCGACCATCTCGTCGAGCGAGGGCGTGATGAGGCCGGACAGCCCGATGATGTCCGCGTCGTGCTCCCGGGCCGCGTCGAGGATCTTCTGGGCAGGCACCATGACACCGAGGTCGATGACCTCGTAGTTGTTGCACTGCAGCACGACCCCGACGATGTTCTTGCCGATGTCGTGGACGTCGCCCTTGACCGTGGCCATGACGATCGTGCCGTTGGTGTCCTTGGCCGTGGCGAGCTCGGGGTCCTTGGCCTTCTCCTCCTCGATGAACGGGATGAGGTAGGCGACGGCCTTCTTCATGACACGCGCGCTCTTGACGACCTGCGGGAGGAACATCCTTCCGGAGCCGAAGAGGTCGCCGACGACGTTCATGCCGTCCATGAGGGGACCCTCGATGACCTCGATGGGTCGCCCGCCGCGCTCCGCGATCTCGGCCCGGAGCAGCTCGGTGTCGGCCTCCACGTACGCGTCGATGCCCTTGACGAGCGAGTGCGTGATCCGCTCACCGAGCGGCAGGGCGCGCCACTCCTCCTCGCTGACCTCCGCCACCTGACCGACCTTGTTGTACTCCTCCGCGATCTCGAGCAGCCGCTCGGCCGCGTCCGGTCGACGGTTGAGCACGACGTCCTCGATGCGCTCCCGCAGCTCGGGGTCGACCTCGTCGTAGACGGCAAGGGCCCCGGCGTTGACGATGCCCATGTCGAGGCCGGCCGCGATGGCGTGGTAGAGGAAAACGGCGTGGATCGCCTCGCGCACGGGATTGTTGCCGCGGAAGCTGAACGACACGTTGGAGATGCCACCGGACACCTTGGCGCCCGGCAGGTTCTCCTTGATCCAGCGCGTCGCCTCGATGAAGTCGCGGCCGTAGGAGGCGTGCTCCTCGATGCCGGTGGCGACGGCGAAGACGTTGGGGTCGAAGATGATGTCCTCGGCCGGGAAGCCGACCTCCTCGGTCAGCAGGCGGTAGGCCCTGGAGCAGATCTGCTCGCGTCGCTCGAGCGAGTCCGCCTGGCCGTCCTCGTCGAAGGCCATGACCACGGCGGCGGCGCCGTACTTGCGCACGAGGCGGGCGTGCTCGAGGAACGGCCCCTCCCCCTCCTTGAGCGAGATCGAGTTGACGATCGCCTTGCCCTGCACGCACTTGAGCCCGGCCTCGATGACCTCCCACTTCGAGGAGTCGACCATGACGGGCACACGGCTGATGTCCGGCTCGCTCGCGACGAGCTTGAGGAAGCGGTCCATGGCCGCGACGCCGTCGATCATGCCCTCGTCCATGTTGACGTCGATCACCTGCGCGCCGCTCTCGACCTGCTGGGCCGCCACCGACAGGGCGGTGTCGTAGTCGCCGTCCTTGATGAGCGTGCGGAACCGGGCCGAGCCGGTGATGTTGGTGCGCTCGCCGACGTTGACGAAGAGGCTCTCGTCGGTGATGGTGAACGGCTCCAGCCCCGAGAGCCGCATCGCCGGCGCGATCGGCGCCGGCTCGCGGACCGGCTTGCCGTCGACGGCGCGCGCGATGGCCGCGATGTGCTCTGGGGTCGTGCCGCAGCAGCCGCCGACGAGGTTGACGAGGCCCGCCTCGGCGAACTCACCGATGATGCCCGCGGTCTCCTCAGGGGCCTCGTCGTACTCGCCGAACGCGTTGGGCAGGCCCGCGTTCGGGTAGCACGAGACGAACGAGTCGGCGAGGCGCGCCATCTCGGCGATGTAGGGCCGCATCTCCTTGGCGCCGAGCGCGCAGTTGAGGCCGACCGCGAGTGGCGAGACGTGCCGGATCGAGTCCCAGAAGGCCTCGGTGACCTGGCCCGAGAGGGTGCGCCCCGAGGCGTCGGTGATGGTGCCGGAGACGACGACCGGCCAGCGCCGGTCCTGCTCCTCGAAGAGGGTCTCGACGGCGAAGATCGCGGCCTTGGCGTTGAGGGTGTCGAAGATCGTCTCGATGAAGAGGAGGTCGCTGCCGCCGTCCACGAGCCCGCGGGCCGCCTCGAGGTAGGCAGCGACGAGCTGGTCGTAGGACACGTTGCGCGCACCGGGGTCGTTGACGTCCGGGGAGATCGAGGCCGTACGCGTCGTCGGCCCCAGCGCCCCCGCGACGTAGCGCGGCCGGTCGGGCGTCCGCTCGGTCATTGCGTCGGCCTCTCGGCGCGCCAGTGCGGCCGCCTCGACGTTGAGCTCGTAGGAGAGCTCCTCCATGCCGTAGTCGGACAGCGAGATCGCGTTGGCGTTGAAGGTGTTGGTCTCGATGATGTCGGCACCGGCCTCGAGGTACTCGCGGTGGATGCCGGCGATGATCTCGGGAGCCGTCAGCGTCAGGAGGTCGTTGTTGCCCTGGACGTCGCTCGGCCAGTCGGCGAAGCGCTCACCGCGGTAGCCGGCCTCATCGGGCCGATCACGCTGGATGGCCGTGCCCATGGCGCCGTCGAGGATCATGATGCGCTGCCCGAGGGTGGCGGTCAGGCTCTCGGTGGCGTCGGGTCGCTGCTGCGACGGGGACAACGTGGCTCCTCTCGGCGGCGCGGTTTCGCGCCGTGTGACGGGACCGGCCCGATTCTACGGACTCGCCGTGACTCACGCGCCGCCGCCCGCACTGCGGTCACGCGCCGCCGCCCGCACTGCGGTCTCGCGCCGCCGCCCGCACTGCGGTCACGCGGCGCCACCGCACGGCATACCGCATGACAGAGTCGCCGGCCCGACGGCGGCTCAGGGTCGGGGCGAGGCGCGCCCGCCCCCGGCACTCCGGCGCGTCGGTGGCGGCAGGTCCTAGGCTGGAGGAGTGGACGCGACCGCGCCCACGGTGAAGGAGACATGGTGCTGGAGTTCGAGGACGTGCCGGAGCTGACCGACCCGGTGCTCATCGCGGCCTTCGAGGGCTGGAACGACGCGGGTGAGGCCGCCACGAGTGCGGTTCGCCACCTCGCGGAGGTCTGGGACGCCGAGGTCGTCGCGGCCTTCGACCCCGAGGAGTACTACGACTTCCAGGTCAACCGTCCCCGCGTCTCCCTCGAGGAGGGCCGGCGTCTGCTGGCCTGGCCCACGACGCGGATCCTCGTGGCGACCGAGACCGGCTTCGACCGTGACGTCGTGCTCGTGCAGGGCATCGAGCCGTCGATGAGGTGGCGGACCTTCTCACTGGAGCTGCTGGAGCTCGCCGAACAGCTCGGGGTCACGACGGTCGTCACCGTCGGTGCCCTGCTCGCCGACGTCCCGCACACCCGGCCGATCCCGGTCACCGCCACCGCGGAGGACGAGGCGGCCATCCATCGCTTCGACGTCGAGGCGTCGCGCTACGAGGGCCCCACGGGCATCGTCGGGGTGCTGAGCCATGCCGCCTCCGACGCGGGCATCCCGACCGTCTCCGCCTGGGCCGCGGTGCCGCACTATGCCGGCGGCGCACCCTCGCCCAAGGCGTGCCTGAGCCTGCTGCGGCGGATCGAGTCGCTGCTCGGGATCACCGTCCCGCACGGCGAGCTCGAGGAGAACGCCCGTGCCTGGGAGCGCGGCGTCGACGAGCTCGCGCAGTCCGACGAGGAGGTCGCCGAGTACGTCCAGTCCCTCGAGGAGGCCCAGGACACCGCCGAGCTCCCCGAGGCCAGTGGCGACGCGATCGCGCGCGAGTTCGAGCGCTACCTTCGCGGGCGCGACGACGACCAGACCGGCCGCTGACGAGGCCGCGCCGACCACGCGGCAGCCCAGTCCGCACCCACGGACGCCAGAACAGCACCAGACGCAGACTGATCCGCAGCCCGGCCGGCGGTGCGAACCGTCAGAGACGGATGCCGAGCAGCGCGTCGAGCGCCCGGCCGAGCACACCCGGCGCACCCGGGTCATCGCCGCCGCGGGTCAGGGCCTGGCTGGCCCACCGGTCGACGGCCTCGAGCGCCTTCGGGCTGTCGAGGTCGTCGGCGAGAGCCGCGCGGATGTCGTCGACGGTCTGGTCGGCGACCGGTCCGCCGTTCCCGGACAGCGCCTCGTGCCACGTCGCCAGACGCTGCTGGGCCTCGACGAGCTGCTCGTCGGTCCACATCCAGTCATGCGCGTGGTGGCGGGCGAGCAGGGCGAGACGGATCGCCATCGGGTCGACGCCGTCGCGTCGCAGCTGCGAGACGAGCACGAGGTTGCCCTTGCTCTTGCTCATCTTCTCCCCGTCGAGGCCGACCATGGCCTGGTGCACGAACGACCGCGCGAAGGATGTGGATGCGCTGAGCGCTCGACCGTGGGCCGAGCTCATCTCGTGGTGCGGAAAGACGAGGTCGGTGCCACCGCCCTGCACGTCGACCGGGATGCCGAGGTGGTCGAGGGCGATGCACGCGCACTCGATGTGCCACCCGGGACGGCCCCAGCCGAGGCTGCCGCCGTCCCACTCGGGCTCGCCGTCGCGGTGCGCCCGCCAGAGCAGGGCGTCGAGGCGGTTGCGCTTGCCCTCGCGGTCCGGGTCGCCGCCACGCTCGGCGAAGACCTCCATCATGCCGGCCTCGTCGAGATGGCTGACGGAGCCGAAGCGCCCGTCCCGGGCCACGTCGAAGTAGTGGTCGCACGCACCCTCGCGCGAAGCGTCCGGCGCCGGCACGGCATACGCCCAACCGTCGGCCACCAGCTTCTCGATGGGGCCGACGAAGGTGGGGATGCTCTCGACGGCGCCGAGGTACTCGTCCGGGGGGATGACGGCGAGCGCGGTCATGTCCTCGCGGAAGAGCGCGATCTCGCGGGTCGCGAGGTCGCGCCAGCCGACGCCGTCGCGCTCGGCCCGCTCGAGCAGGGGGTCGTCGACGTCGGTGATGTTCTGGACGTAGCGCACCGCGTGCCCGCTGTCTCGCAGCGCCCGACCGAGCAGGTCGAACGTCACGTACGTCGCCGCGTGTCCGAGGTGCGTGGCGTCGTAGGGCGTGATGCCGCAGACGTACAGGGTGACGACGTCGCCGCGCGCAGCAGGGACGAGCTCACCCGACGCCGTGTCGCGAACCCGCACCTCGGGTGCGCTGCCGGGAACCTTGGGGACGAACGGCATCGGCCAACTTCTCACGCGCAGACTCTATCCCGGCGCCCATGGCCCCTCGGGACCGGTCAGAGAAGGGGTGGACGCGAGGTCACAGCGGCGGCCACGGCACCGAGGGCCAGTCCGGGCTCGGGTAGGGGTGCACGCCCCGGTCGAGGAGCCGCTGCACCCGTTGCGCGAGGGCGTCGACGTCGGCCCCGGGGAGCAGCGCGAGCAGCCGCTCCCGCGCGCCGTCAGCGGCCAGCGCCTCGCGCAGCCGCGTCAGCCGGGTGACGTCAGCCGGGGTGATCGGCTGACCCGCCCAGCCCCACAGCACCGTGCGCAGCTTCGGGATCGGCGAGAACGTCACGCCGTGGTCGATGGCCCAGAGGCGCCCGTCCCCGTCCCGCAGACAGTGCGAGCCCTTGCGGTCGGAGTTGTTGATGGCGGCGTCGAGCACGGCCAGCGACCGCACGTCGGCGGCACCGGAGTGCACGACGGTGACGGCCGATCCTGACGGGGTCTCCCCGTCGAACACCGCGTGCCAGCCGTCGGGCGTGCGCCCCTCCGGCACCAGGTCGACCACGACGTCGTCGGCGACGGGCTCGAACGGGTCGCCGATCCACAGCTGCACCGAGCCGGGGCCCATAGGCCCGTCGCGCAGCACGGTGGGTGGGACGACGTTCCAGCCGCCCAGCTCGGACACCACCTGGGCCGCCACCTCACGGCCGGCCAGCGTGCCCTCCGGGAAGTCCCACAGCGGCCGCTCGCCCCGCACCGGCTTGTAGATGACGTGCCCGCCGGGGACGGTCGAGACCCGGGCGACGACGGCGTGGTTCGAGGAGTCCGCGACACGCCCGAGGACCTCGATCTCGCCGGTCAGGTCGACCGGCGACGGAGTCGCGTCAGCGCTTGTAGCCATTGGCCCGCGGGCAGATGTGGCCCGTGGGGTCGAGGGGGTTGCCGCAGAAGGGGCACGGGGGCCGGCCCGCGGCGACGAGGGCGTTGCTGCGCCGCGCGAAGGCTCGGGCCTCGGGCGGCGTCAACGCGATCCTGATCGAGTTGCGCCCGAGCGGTCCGACCTCGTCGTCCGCGTCCTCGTCGACCTCGTCGGGGTCGTGGTCGTGGCACTCGATGACGAGCTTCTGGGCGGCCTCGTCCCAGGCGAGCGACAGGGTCTGCACGTGCCAGTCCTCGTCGAACGGCGTCTGCAGCGGGTCGGTGTCCTCGGGCGCCCCTCCAGGCTCCCCCGGCTCGGCGGCCGCAGCAGGTGCGAGTTGGTCCAGGACGTCGTTGATGCGGTCGGCGAGGATCGAGACCTGCTCCTTCTCGACCCCCACGGTCACGACTACTGCGCCGGTGCTTGCCTGGAGGTAGAAGGCCCGCTGGCCGGCGGGGCCGACCGTCCCGGCGACGAACCGGTCGGCGGGATCGAAGTCCTGGACCGTCATGCGCTCGACCTTATCCGACACTTCCGGGTGCCCCGGCGCCCCCGCCCACGACGGCGTCGCCGTCCTCGGCAGCAGGCTTCTCAGGCGCCCGCAGCCCGGTCAGGTCTCCCCCGACGTCGTTGAGCCGCAGCACGAACGGCTTGCGGCTCGTGTAGCGCACGACGCTGACCGAGGCCGGGTCGACGTTGATCCGCTGGAAGTCGTCGAGCTGCGCGCCGGTCGCGTGCGACAGGATCGACTTGATGACGTCACCGTGCGAGACCGCGACCCAGACCGCCTCCTTGCCGTGCGTCTCGAGGATGCGCGCATCGGTCTCGCGGACGGCGCGCAGCGCCCGGTCCTGCATCTCCACCATCGACTCCGCGGGGTATGCCGCCGACTCCGGGAAGCGCGCCTCGCTGGGTCGGTCCTGGATGACCTTCCACAGCTCCTCTCGGGCGAGCTCGGCGATCGGGCGCCCGGTCCAGGCACCGTAGCGGCACTCCCCCAGACCTCCGTGCACGCTGCGGGCGACGTGGTCCGGGAGCGGGGCGGCCAGCAGGTCCGCCGTCTGCACGCACCGGTCGAGCGGAGAGCTCACGACCTCGACGACGGGCAGCTCGGCCGCGGCGAGCCGTTGACCGACGGCGGCGGCCTGCGCCTCTCCGGCCTCGTCGAGGAAGACCCCCGGCATCCAGCCGGCGAGGATGCCGGCGGTGTTGGAGGTGGAGCGCCCGTGGCGCACGAAGATGACGGTGGGCACGAGCGCCACCCTAGCCCGCACCGTCAACGCGGCCCCCGGCATACGCCCGCCTGCGGGACTCCGACGAGCGGACGTGGTGAAGTAGGGAAGTGATCGTGGACAAGGCCATCTACCGCAGCGGCCGGCGGCAGGGTTGCGGCGACCTCAGCGACGAGCTCGACGCCCTCCGCCTCACCCGGGACGGCTTCCTCTGGATCGGCCTCAAGGACCCGACCGACCAGGAGTTCGACCTCGTCAACGAGGAGCTGCACCTGCACCCGCTGGCCGTCGAGGACGCCGTCAACGGCCACCAGCGGGCCAAGATCGAGAAGTACGAGTCGTCGGTGTTCGTCGTGCTCAAGACGCTGCGCTACATCGAGGCGACGAGCGACATCGAGACCGGCGAGGTGATGCTCTTCATCGGGGACCGCTTCGTCGTCACCGTCCGGCACGGCGAGGGCAACCCGCTGGTCGGCGTGCGCCAGCGGCTGGAGACCGAGCCCGAGCGCCTGGACCACGGCCCCATGACCGTGCTGCACGCCGTCATGGACTCGGTCGTCGACAACTACCTCGTCGTCGACCGGGAGGTGCGCAAGGACCTCGAGCAGATCGAGGAGCAGGTCTTCGCCTCGGACGCCGGTGGTGACGCCAACACGATCTACCGCCTCAAGCGTGAGGTGCTCGAGTTCCGCCGGGCCAGCCAGCCGCTCGCCGACACCCTGACCCAGTTCATGGAGCGCGCGCGTGGCCGGGGTCTGACCGAGGCGCTGCTCCCGTTCTTCCGTGACGTCGCCGACCACCTGCGCCTCGTCAACGACCACGTGGAGTCCTATGACCGCCTCCTGACCGACGTGCTGTCGGCCCACCTCGCGAGCGTGTCCGTCAAGCAGAACGAGGACATGCGCCGGATCTCCGCGTGGGTCGCGATCGCGGCGGTGCCCACGATGATCGCCGGCATCTACGGCATGAACTTCGAGCACATGCCCGAGCTGACCGCCAGCGTCCACGTCGGCGACGGGGAGCTCCACTACGGCTACTACCTCGTGCTGGGTGTCATGGCGGCGGCGTGCATCTCCCTCTATCGGGCGTTCAAGCGCTCGGGCTGGCTCTAGCGACGCCGAACGGCCGGCTCCCACGGGAGGAGCCGGCCGTTCGGGCGTTCCGGAGCGAGGTCAGGTCGCGCTCATGACACCTGTCGCGAGGACGACCACCAGCAGGACACCGAGCGCGACGCGGTACCAGACGAAGGGCATCAGGGTGTTGCTCGCGACGAAGCGCAGCAACCAGGCGATCGAGGCGTAGGCCACGACGAACGCTACGACGACGCCGACGACCACGGGGCCGACGCCCAGGGCCGACAGCCCGTCCTTCTCCTCGACGGCCTGGAAGAGGCCCGCCGCCGTCAGGGCCGGGATCGCGAGGAAGAAGCTGAGGCGTGTGGCCGTGACGCGGTCGATGCCGCGAGCGATGCCGGCGGAGATCGTCGCCCCCGAACGGGACACGCCGGGGATGAGCGAGAAACACTGGACGAGCCCGATGACGACGCCGTCGATCGGGCCCACCGAGTGCTCACCCCGCAGCGTGCCACGCGCCTCGTAGCGGGCGTAGACCCGCTCGGCGACGACCATGACGATGCTCCAGAGGATCAGACCCGCAGCCACGACCCAGAGGCTGCGCAGCGGCCCCGAGATGAGGTCGCGTGCCAGGAAGCCGACGATGCCGACCGGGAGCGAGCCGATGACGACGGCCCACGCGAGGTTGTAGTCGGGGTTCTTGCGGACCTGCGCGCTGGCGAGCCCCCTGAACCACACGACCGCGAAGCGGACGATGTCGCGGAAGAAGTACAGGAGGGTCGCGGCGATCGCGCCGAGCTGGATGACGGCGGTGTAGGCCGTCACGGCTGGGTCGCTCACGTCGAGGCCGAGCACCTTCTCGGTGATGGTCAGGTGCCCGGTCGAGGAGACCGGGAGGTACTCGGTGAGGCCTTCGACGACGCCGAGGATGACGGCGTCAAGGTAGCTGAGGTCAGCCATGGGTCAGGGTGGGCCTTCTGGCAGGAGGGACGGGACGTGCCGCAGACCCGGACGGGCGTTGCGGCCGCTGGGCAACAAGGTCGCCACCCTACCCACAACGTGACGTGACCACCGTCGCGGGCGAACGGGGAGGCGCACGAGGCGCAGGCCTAGAGAGGCTCCGCAGCGTCCCGCACCTCGTGGGTCGGCGCCTCGAGACCTGCGATCCCCGCCACGACGTGCACCGTCGCCAGGGCTTGGTCGCGAGTCATGCCGCCGCCCACCGCGACGGCCAGCGTGGTGACGCCGGCCGCCTCGTACCGCCCCAGCCGTCGGGCGACCCGCTCCGGTGAACCGAGCAGCGCCGTCTCGTCGATGAACTCGAGCGGCACGGCGGCCGCAGCCTCCCGGTGGCGGCCGGCGAGGTAGAGCTCCTGGATGCGCCCCGCGTCCTCCTCGAAGCCCATCCGGCAGGCGAGCTGGTTGTAGAAGTTCTGCTCGCGCGAGCCCATGCCGCCGATGTAGAGCGCGCAGTAGTCGCGCACGTGGTCGGCCGCCTCCTCGACGTCGTCGACGAGGACCACGGGCGTCGTCGCCACGACGTCGAAGCCCGTCAGGGGTGAGTCGACAGGCCCCCGCCCGCCCCGCCGACGGCCCGTCTCGAGCGTGGCGAGCAGGTCACGGGCGTGCTCGGGGCTGAAGAAGATCGCGAGCCAACCGTCGGCGATCTCCCCGGTCAGCTCGAGGTTCTTCGGCCCGACGGCCGCGAGGTAGACGGGCAGGTCAGGGCGCACGGGCCGCGCGGAGAGCTTGAGCGACTTGCCCGGGCCGTCCGGCAGCGGCAGCGGGTAGTGCGGCCCTGCGTGGCTGACCGTGTCGCGACGCAGCGCAGCGCGGACGATCTCGACGTAGTCGCGCGTGCGACCGAGCGGGCTGCGGAACGGCACGCCGTGCCAGCCCTCGCTCACCTGCGGACCCGACACCCCGAGACCGAGCCGGAACCGGCCGCCGGACATCGTGTCGATCGTCGCTGCCGTCATCGCCGTCATCGCCGGTGTGCGCCCCGGGATCTGCATGACGGCCGACCCGAGCCCGACGTGATCCGTCAGAGCCCCGATCCAGGCGAGCATCGAGGGGCTGTCGGAGCCGTATGCCTCGGCCACCCAGACGCTGTCGTAGCCGAGCCGGTCCGCAGCCTGGGCGACCGCCACCTGGTCCGGCCCCGTCGTACCGCGTCCCCAGTAGCCGAGATTCACACCGATCCTCATGGGTCGCAGGCTATCGGCGCCGCCTGCGACGTGGCGGCCGGTCGGCATGCGGCGTCGACCACTACCGTTCGTGGCATGCGCAGGCGTCTCGGCTCGTCCGGTCTCTCGGTCACCCCTCTCGCCCTGGGCACCATGTTGTGGGGCAACGCCGTCGACCGCCACGAGGCCGGTGACCACCTGCGCGCGTTCCTCGAGGCGGGCGGCAACCTCGTCGACACGGCCTACGGCTACGGCGGCGGTGACTCCGAGACCATCCTCGGCGGGCTGCTGGACGGCACGGTCGTCCGCGAGGACCTCGTCATCTGCACCAAGGCCGGCATCTCCCGGGTCGGCGGTGAGCGTCGGGTCGACGTGTCCCGGCGCGGGCTGATGGGCCAGCTGGAGACGTCACTGCGGCGTCTCGGCACCGACCACGTGGATCTCTGGCTCGTGCACACGTGGTCGGACGAGGTGCCGCTGTCCGAGACGCTGTCGGCGCTGGAGTGGGCTGCGGCGTCGGGTCGCGCCCGTTACGTCGGCGTGTCCAACTACTCCGGCTGGCAGTCGGCGCGCGCCTACAGCATGCTCGAGTCAGCACGAATCCCACTGGTGGCCAATGAGATCGAGTATTCCTTGGTATGCCGTACGCCCGAGGACGAGGTCGCGCCGGCTGCCGCTTCCCTCGGCTTCGGCCTGCTGCCGTGGTCGCCCCTGGGACGTGGAGTCCTGACGGGCAAGTACCGCAACGGCATACCGTCAGGGTCGCGCGCCGCGTCGACCGACTTCCCGGGCTTTGCCGAGCGCTTCCTCGACGAGCGGACCACCCGCGTCGCGGACGCCGTGGCGATGGCCGCTCGGGGGCTCGGAGCCAAGCCCGGCGAGGTGGCGCTTGCCTGGGTGCGCGATCGGCCCGGCGTCGCGGCGCCGATCGTCGGAGCCCGCACGTCGGCCCAGCTGCGCTCCGCGCTCGCGAGCCTCGAGCTCGCGCTTCCGGCGGAGATCGTCGCCGCCCTCGACGACGTCTCTGCCTAGGCGGGCAACCGCCCGGTGTCAGGCACGGACGCCGGTCCCGGCGCCGGTCCCGTTCACGCCGTCCCCGAGGTCGTCGTCCTCGTCCTCGTCCTCGTCGTCGTCGTCATCGTCGTCGTCATCGTCGTCGTCGTCGTCATCGTCGTCGTCGTCATCGTCGTCGTCGTCGTCATCGTCATCGTCGTCGTCGTCGGCGTCGTCGTCGGCGTCGTCGGCCTCGTCGTCATCATCATCGTCATCGTCGGCCTCGTCGTAGTCCTCCGAGTCGAGACCGGCGTAGACGCGGCCCTCGGTGCCGTCCTCGTCCTCATGGCCGTCGAAGTCGTCGCCATAGATGGCCAGCGGCGTCGCGACCTCCGTCGCCTCGTAGAGCGCCTCGTCGTAGTCGTCGAAGGCCTCTGCGAGATCCTGCGCCGCAGCCATCACCATGGGGTGGTCGGGGTCACGGCTGGCGTTCGCGGCCTCGAGGTGGCGTTCGAGGGCGGCGATCAGCTGCTCGAGGGCGGCGCGGGGGTCGACGGTCATGCCTCGACCGTAGTGGACCCGCGGGACCCAGAGCACCGATTCCGGGCTCGGAAACGCCCGGCAACACAGCGATCCCGCAGCGAGCCGTGCTCGCTGCGGGACCGTTCACACGTGGTCGGCGAGCCGTTCAGCCTCGCCGGCGTGGAGTGTCACATGGGCGCCTTGACGGTGTCGGCTGCCGGCGGAGCGGTGATGTCGACAGGTTCGCCGTACTTGCTCATCATCATGTCGGCCTTGACACCGGACAGGTCGAACGTGACCTTGCGCAGCTGGTTCTTCGCGTCCAGCCAGGCGGTGTACGTGATGGTGTCGGGCAGCTTGGTCTTCTCGCCGGTGGGCAGCTGGGCCTGCATCGCCGTGGTGTCCAGCGTCAGGTCGTACTTCCACGTCTTCTCGCCGTCGACCGTCTCCTCGCCGACGAACGTGACGTCCTGGACGGCCGCGCCGAACTGGTCGTACATCTTCGTCGGATCGGCCTGGTCGAGCGACTGTGCGAGCTGCTTGCCCATCGTCGAGCTGCTGTCGATGACGGCCCACTTGCCGGCGGCGAGGCCGGGGAAGCCCTTCATGTAGACCTTCTTGTCGACGAGGATCATGTCGAGCTTCATCGAGGGGCCCATGTCCATGGTCATCTTCATGGCGGGGTTGCTCGCGTCGACCTTCGTGTCGCCGGTGATCGCGATCTTCTGGCCGGCGGCGTCCATCGACATCGTCACGTGGGCGCTGGTGGCGTTCTTGCCGGCTGCCTTCATGGCGGCGACGAACGACGCCTTGTCCTTGTACGGCTGGCCGGCGGCGGGGGCATCGCTCGTCGCGGCGGCCGAGCTGGTCTGGGTCTGTCCGGCCGAGGGGGCCGGGCTCTCGGCCTTGCCACAGGCGGCGACCCCGAGAACGGCCGGAAGGACGATGACTGCTGCCGCGATGCGGCGGGTGTTCCATTTCATGCGTGTTGACCTCCTGGGCCCTTGACGCCGGGCTGTGCCAGGCGGTTCCCCTGCTCGCCGCACCGTGCGGGACCCTCATAGTTCCCCGGTGCGGCCGTCGGATGACCCAGCGACGGTACCGCGGCCACCTGAGCGCCACGCCGCGCATACGGTCTCGGTGGGGTCACGGTTGGTGCGAGAATGGACGGCGATGACGGAGTACGAGTACCGGGTCCTCACGTTCGACCGCCACACGTCGAAGGCCCAAGCGCGACAGGCGGTGCGCGAGCACGCCGAGTACGGCCGTTGGGAGCTCTCGCGGACCGTGATCTACGAGGGCGGTGTGCGGCGGATGTGGCTGCGTCGCAGGATCATGCGCGTCGAGCGCACGGCCTGACACCGTGACGGGCCTCAGCAGGTGCGCAGGAAGTCGCCGAGCACCCGTGCCCCGAAGCACAGGGAGTCGACGGGGACCCTCTCGTCGATGCCGTGGAACATCGGCGCGAAGTCCAGGTCGGCCGGCAGCCGCAGCGGCGCGAAGCCGTAGCCGCTGATCCCGAGTCGGCTCAGGGCCTTGTTGTCCGTGCCGCCGGAGAGGCAGTAGGGCAGGACCGCGGCCTCCGGGTCCTCGCGCAGCAGAGCCTGCTTCATCGACTCGACGAGGTCGCCGGAGAACGGCGCCTCGATGGCGACGTCGCGGTGCACGACCTCGACCTCGACGTGTTCGCCGGCCAGCTCGCGGATCGTCGCCATGAGGGCGTCCTCGTGGCCGGGCAGGAAGCGGCAGTCGACGGCGGCCGTTGCGGTCTGCGGGATGACGTTGTGCTTGTAGCCCGACTCGAGCATCGTGACGTTGGCCGTGTCCCGCAGCGTGCCTCGCACGAAGCCCTGGGCCCCGCCGAGCGTGGCCAGCAGCTGTTCGAGGTCCTCGTCTGCGGACGAGAGTCCCGTCATGGTGCTCAGCGTGTCCAGCAGCTCCCGGACCGAGGCGATGTACTCGCGGGGCCATTCGTGGGCGGCGATCCGGCCGATGGCGGCGGCGAGGCGCACGATGGCGTTGTCATCGTTGGGCACCGACCCGTGGCCGGCCCGTCCGTGGGCGCGCAGCCGCAACCAGGCGATGCCCTTCTCCGCTGTCTGGAGCAGGTAGGCGCGCTGCGGGCCCTGCGACGTCGGCACGCTGACGCTGTAGCCGCCGACCTCGCTGATGGCCTCCGTCACGCCCTCGAACCACTGTGGCTGGTGGTCGACGAGCCAGTGGCTGCCGTACGTACCGCCGGCCTCCTCGTCCGCGAAGAAGACGAACGTCGTGTCGCGGGCGGGTCTGGTCCCCGATCGGGCGAAGTGGCGGATGTTCGCGAGGATCATGGCGTCCATGTCCTTCATGTCCACCGCGCCGCGGCCCCAGATGCAGCCGTCGCGCTCCTCGGCGGCGAAGGGGTCGACCTGCCAGTCCGCGGCGTTGGCCGGCACGACGTCGAGGTGGCCGTGCACCGCGAGCCCCGGCCGCGACGAGTCCTCCCCCTCGAGGCGGACGACCACCGTCGCGCGGCCGGGCTCGCTCTCGAGCAGGGTGCCCTCGAGGCCGACCTCGGCGAGCTCTCCCATGACGTACTCGGCGGCCTTGCGCTCCCCCGGGCCGGACCCGTCGCCGTAGTTGGAGGAGTCGATGCGGATGAGCTCGGCGCAGATCCGGGCGACCTCCTCCTCCGCTGTCACGGCACTCGGTCCCGCGCTCGTCACGGTGGGTTCGGCGTCGTCGTGGCTCATGCCGATCAGCGTATGCCGCCCCCTCCCGACGCCCGCAGCCGCCCGTTTGGTCTTTTGGACACGCCCCGTGTAACGTTTCGCCTCGCCGCAAGGGATTCCCACGAGCCCCTTGCAACGCACCTTGTCGGGGTGGCGGAATGGCAGACGCGCTAGCTTGAGGTGCTAGTGCCCTTAACGGGCGTGGGGGTTCAAGTCCCCCCCTCGACACCATGAGGCCCTCGGGTTCCTGCTGGTCAGGACCCGGGGGTCTTCTCGTCTCCCGGCCTCTCCGGTACGAGCGTCACATCGCATTTCTCTGGTCGCTGCTCTGCGACAGACGTAATCTTCGATGGTGAGCGACGAGAACGTGGCTGGGCTGGCGGACGACCTCTACGACGTGATCGGACTGCTGCGGCGGCGGTCGCGGCGCCTCGTCGGCGCGCCCCTTCCCGAGCTCGCCCTGTCCGGCGCCCAGCTCGAGCTGATGCGCGTGGTACGACGCAATCCCGGCATCCCCGTCGCCGAGGCGGCCCGGGTCCTCGGCCTCGCCGCCAACACCGTCTCGACCCTCGTCGGACAGCTGCTCGCGCTCGAGGTGCTCGTCCGCCAGCGCGACGCGAGCGACCGCAGAGTGGCCCGCCTCGACCTCACACCCTCGGCACGCGAGGGCCTGGAGCAGTGGCGCGACCGACGGACCCAGGCGACAGCCGCTGTGCTCGCCCATCTGCCGGTGGCCGACCGTGCCCGGCTGGCCGAGGCGTTGCCGACCATCGCGCGGGTCGCCGCCGGCCTACCGGAGACACCAGCCGTTGCTCCACCTCCTGAGCCGACGGTGCCGTCCTTGACCGTGACCGTCGGCGACGGGGAGGGCGAGCCACCCGGGGACGTCCGTCCATGACGTCTGCCATCGACATCCGGGGGCTGGGCTACAGCTTCGGGGCGCACCGGGCGGTCGAGGACCTGACGCTCGCCGTCGAGCAGGGTGAGTGCTTCGGGCTGCTCGGGCCCAACGGTGCCGGCAAGACGACGACGATCCGACTGCTCAACACCCTGCTGCCGCTCCAGACCGGCGACGTCGAGATCTTCGGTCGCTCCGTACGCACCGACACGATGGCCGTGCGACGGCTGCTCGGCTACGTTCCGCAGCAGCTGTCCATCGAGGGCGCGCTGACGGGCCGTGAGAACGTCGAGTGGTTCGCCCGTCTCTTCGACGTCCCCCGGCGCGAGCGCAGGGCACGCGTCGACGAGGTGCTCGACATGGTCGACCTCCGCGGCGACGAGTCGCGTCTGGCGTCGACGTACTCCGGTGGCATGGTGCGCCGACTCGAGCTCGCCCAGGCCCTCGTCAACCGGCCCGCGCTGCTCGTCCTGGACGAGCCCACCGTCGGACTCGACCCCGTCGCGCGCGACAGCGTGTGGCGGCGGGTCGCGCAGATGCAGCGCGACCACGGCATGACGGTGCTCCTCACGACCCATTACATGGAGGAGGCCGACACGCTCTGCGGCCGGGTCGCCCTCATGCACCGGGGGGCCCTCCGCGCGATCGGATCGCCCGCCGACCTCAAGGCCGCGGCCGGTACGGGCGCCAGCCTCGAGGACGTCTTCAGGCACCACACGGGCGAGACCCTCGACGAGACCGAGACCGAGGGTGAGAAGGGAGGGCTGCGCGGTGTCCGAGCGACTCGTCGAACCGCCCGCCGTCTGGGCTGAACCGCAGGGCCGGTCAGGCGTCGGCCTGCTGGTCTCGCGCATCGGCACCTTCTGCCTCGTCGAGCTGCAGAAGCTGCGCCACGACCGCAGCGAGCTGATCACGCGGGCGATCCAGCCGATCCTCTGGCTCGTCATCTTCGGCCAGACCTTCAGCCAGATCCGCGCGATCCCAACGGGCGGCATCCCCTATCTCGACTTCCTCGCCCCGGGGGTCATCGCCCAGTCGGCACTGTTCGTCGCGATCTTCTACGGCATCCAGATCATCTGGGAGCGCGACGCCGGCGTGCTGACCAAGCTTCTCGTGACGCCCACGCCGAGAGCCGCCCTCGTGGCCGGCAAGGCGTTCGCCGCGGGAGTGCGATCGGTGGCGCAGGCCGTCATCGTCATCCTCGTCGCGGCCCTCATGGGCGTGGCCATGACGTGGAACCCGGTCCGCCTCCTCGGCGTGGTGGTCGTCGTCATGCTCGGCGCCGCGTTCTTCTCCTGCCTCTCGCTCAGCATCGCCGGCATCGCCCTCAAGCGGGACCGGCTCATGGGCATCGGCCAGGCGATCACGATGCCGCTCTTCTTCGCCTCCAACGCGCTGTACCCGATCGAGATGATGCCGCAGTGGCTGCAGGTGGTCAGTCACGTCAACCCGCTCACGTACGAGGTGTCCGCCCTGCGCGCGCTGCTGATCGGCACACCCACGAACTACTGGCTCGACTTCGGCGTCCTCGTGGGCAGCGCCGTCGCAGGGATCGTGTGTGCCGCCGCCCTCATCGGGCGGCTGGCGCGCTGACCTCGAGCCGACCCCTGCCGTTGCACCGGTGACCGTACGCTGTGCCGCGTGACCTTCCTGCGCGCCCTCTTCACCCTGCTCCGTGGGCGCGGATTCCGTCGGCTGTTCGTCAGCCGCGTCACCTCCTCGTTCAGCGACGGGATCTTCCAGGTGGCGCTCGCGAGCCACATCCTCTTCAACCCGGAGAAGGCCGCCGACGCCCGGAGCATCGCCGTGGCCTTCGCCGTCGTCCTGCTCCCTTACAGTGCCCTCGGCCCGTTCGTCGGTGTCCTGCTCGACCGCTGGCCACGACGCCGGGTCATCGTCGTCAGCCAGCTCATCCGCGCCGCGGCCATGCTCGGCGTCGCGGTCCTGGTCACCACGGCGGAGACGGGCCCGGCCTTCTTCGGGCTGGTCCTGCTCGTCTTCTCCGTCAACCGCTTCATCCTCGCCGGTCTCTCGTCCGCCATGCCGCACGTCGTCACGCGCGACCGGCTCGTCAGCGCCAACTCCGTTGCGCCGACCTGCGGCTCGCTGGCATACCTGCTCGGCGGAGCCGTCGGCACGGGCGTGCGTGCTCTCGGGGGCAGCGATGTGCTCGACGTGGTCCTGGCCGCCACCGGGGTGCTCGCGGCGGCGTGGGTCTCCGCGCGCCTGCCCTTCATCGGCCCGGACGACACGAGCGGGGCCCCGTCCATGGGCCAGATCACCCGCTCAGTGGTGACCGGGCTCGTCGAGGCGGTGCGGTCGTTCCCCCGCCGGGCCTGGCTCCTGCTCGTCCTCGTCTTCCTGACCCGGATCCCCTTCGGCTTCCTCCTGCTGCAGACCCTCCTGCTCTTCCGCGGGCCCTTCGAGGACGACCACGGGGCGATCGGCTTCGGCATCGCTGCCGGGGCAGCCGCGGTCGGCTTTGCCTCCGCCGCGTTCGTCACGCCGTGGCTCGCACCGCGCCTCACGGCCGTGCGGTATGCCGCCCGGATGCTCGCGATCGGTGCGGTGGTCTGCGGTGTCCTGGGTCCCCTCCTCGTGCCGTGGAGCATCGTCGCCGTCTCCTTCGCCGTCTCCTTCACGTCGCAGTGCGTCAAGATCACCGTCGACTCGCTCATGCAGGCCCACGTCGGCGACCACCTGCTGGGCCGGGCCTTCTCGGCGTACGACGTCGTCTACAACGCCGGGATGGTCGCGGCCGCTGCCCTCGGCGCCCTGGTGCTGCCCGAGACCGGGCTGGCGTGGTGGCCGCTCGTCGCGTTCGGCTGCCTCTACGGCACCATGGCCATGCTGCTCGGCCGACTGTGGGCGCGGGCCACGCGGCTGGACCTCGAGCGGCCACTAGGCTGACGGCGTGCTTCCCGAGCTGACGGCCACCCGCTACGTGACGCCGCTCAAGGAGGGTGGCTCGCTGCCGGGCATCGTCGAGGCGGACGACGACGGCACCTACGTCCTGAAGTTCCGCGGCGCCGGCCAAGGGCTCAAGGTGCTCGTGGCAGAGGTGCTCGTCGCCGGGATCGCGCGACTGCTCGACGTGCCGGTGCCCGACCTCGCTGTGATCCGCCTCGATGCGCGGATCGCCAAGTACGAGGCCGACGAGGAGGTCCAGGACCTCCTCACGGCCTCCGTGGGGACCAACCTCGGCGTCGACTTCCTGCCCGGCTCCCTCGGCTACGACGGCTCACGGCCGCCAGACGCGGACCTGGCCGAGCGGATCATCTGGCTCGACGCGCTGACGGCGAACGTGGACCGCACGTGGTCCAACCCCAACCTTCTCGTCTGGCACGGTCGCACGTGGGCCATCGACCACGGTGCCGCGCTCTACTTCCACCATTCGTGGCCGGGCCGGGCGCCGGCACCGGAGCGCTTCGCCGCCCAGCCGTTCGACGCGAGCCGCCACGTCCGGCGCGACGTCGCCGACGACGTCTCGCGTCGGCACGCCGAGTTCGCCGCCGCGCTCACGCCCAAGGCCGTCGAGGCTGTCATCGCCGAGGTGCCCGAGGAGTGGATCGAGCCCACGCCCGACCTGGCCGACGCTGGGGCTGTGCGGGCGGCATACGCCCGGATGCTGCGCGCCCGTCTCGACGGTCCGCTCACGTGGGTGCCGACGGACGTCGCCGCGTGAACGCCTACCAGTACGTCCTGCTGCGGCTGGTCCCGCGCGTCGACCGCGAGGAGTTCATCAACGTGGGCGTCGTCCTCTACTCGCAGGACGCCGGGTTCCTCGACGCCGCCTGGGAGCTCGACGAGCGCCGGGCCGGCGCGCTGTCGGGGACGTGCGACCTCGACGGCGTCCGGTCGGTGCTCGAACGCGTCCGCGCCGTGTGCCGGGGCGAGACCGGTCGCGGACTGCCGACCCTCGACAAGCCGGGCCAGCGCTTCGGCTGGATCATCGCGCCGCGCTCGACCGTCGTGCAGCCGGGCCCGGTCCACGGCGGGCTCTGCGACGACCCGGCCGTCGAGCTCGAACGCCTTCTCGACCGGCTCGTCCGGCTCTGAGTCGCTCCCTCAGCGCCGCGCCCTGGGGCGCAGGGCCCACATCGCGACGGCGCTTGCCGCGGCCACGTTGAGCGAGTCCACGCCGCCGGCCATGGGGATGCGCAGGGTGAGGTCCGCATCCGCGACCGTGCGGTGCGACAGTCCGTCGCCCTCGGTGCCGACGACGAGGGCGAGCCGCTCGGGTGGGTCGGTCTCGAGGTCGTCGAGCGAGACCGAGTCGTCGGAGAGCGCCATCGCCGCCACGGTGAGGCCGGCCTCGTGCAGCAGGTCCATCCCCTTCGGCCAGGGGTCGATCCGGGTCCAGGGCACCTGGAACACCGTGCCCATGGAGACCCGGATCGAGCGGCGGTAGAGCGGGTCGGCGCACCGCGGCGTGATGAGGACGGCATCGACGCCCAGGGCTGCGGCCGACCGGAAGATCGCGCCGACGTTCGTGTGGTCGACCACGTCCTCGAGCACGATGACGCGTCGCGCGCCGGCGATGAGCGACTCGACGCTGCGCAGCGCCGGTCGCTGCATCGCGGCGAGGGCGCCCCGGTGCAGGTGGAAGCCGGTCAGCTGCTCGATGACGTCGTGGTCGCCGAAGTAGACCGGGATGCCGTCGGCCTCGGCGTCGGCGACGATGTCGGCCAGGTCGTCGAGCCACCGCCGGGCCATGAGGTAGGAGCGAGGTCGGTGCCCCGCCCGCAGGGCACGCCGGATCACCTTCTGGCTCTCCGCGATGTAGAGGCCGCGCTCCGGCTCGTGGCGCCTCCGCAGCACGACGTCGGTCAGCGAGACGTAGTCCGTCAGTCGCGGGTCGGTGGGGTCGGAGATCTCGATCGGCACGCCCGACAGGCTAGTGGTGGCCGGGTACTCCCCCGACATCGTGGGAGCCGCCCGAGCCGACGGTCAGGGGAACCGGACGAGCTTGACGATGGCGACGAGTCCGATGGCGATGATGAGCCCGCGCAGCACGTTCGGCGGGATGCGCCGCCCGACCCGGGCCCCGATGATGCCACCGACGAAGGCGCCGGCCCCGATGAGCACGACGACGAGCCAGTCGATGTGCTCGCGAGCGAAGAGGACGAAGACGGTTGCCGCGACGAGGTTCACGACGAGCGACAGGACGTTCTTGTACCCGTTGAGACGCTGCAGGGGCTCCAAGCTCAGGGCGCTGAGCAGGCCCATCAGCAGGACGCCCTGGGCGGCGCCGAAGTAGCCCCCGTAGACGCCGGCGGCGAAGACTCCGGCCGCCATGACCGGTGCGTGCCAGCGCGGCACCGGCCCGTCGTCGCCCTGGGGGTGGACGCGGGCCTGGATGCGTGGTCCGGCGACCACGAGCACCAGCGCGATGAGGATGAGGACGGGGACGATCGCCCGGAACGCCGCGGCCGGCAGCACGAGCAGCAGGCCGGCCCCGACCACCGAGCCCACGAACGACATCGGCATGAGGCGCCGCAGAGTGCGCGCCTGGCCGTCGAGCTCCTGCCGGTAGCCCCACGCACCGGTCACGCCGCCGGCGACGAGACCGATGTTGTTGGAGACGTTGGCGACGAGCGGGTTGACCCCGAAGAAGAGCAGGGTGGGGAAGGTGATGAGTGTGCCCGAGCCGACGATCGTGTTGATGATGCCCGCCCCGGTGCCCGCCAGCGCGACGGCGACCGCGGACCAGAACGACACCCGGTCACCCTACAGAGGGTGACCGGGTGTCGTGGAAGCGCGTGCGTCAGCGTTGGGCCGGCGGCTCCGGCGGGGCCTCGGGCAGGTCGGCCGGCGCGGCCGGTGGGGCGATCGCCGGCGACACCGGCGGAGCGCCCGGCGGTGGGGACACGTCCGCGGCACTCTGGTAGGGCGGCGGCTGCTGGCGGTGGAGTGGGTAGGCCGGCTCGGCGGACTCGGCACTGGCCGCCGCCGCCTCGTCGCGGGCCTCGGCGAGAGCCTTGGCCGAGTCCTCGAGGATCGTCTCGGCGAAGGCGTCCTCCTCGGCATCCGTCGTCTGCACCCACGCGTCGTCGTCGTCGTTCGGGAGCGGGTCGTTGCCGCCGAGGGCGTTGCCGATCCCCTTGAGGGCGTCGGTCAGCTCGGAGGGGATGATCCACATCTTGTTGGAGTCGCCGCGGGCGATCTGCGGGAGCACCTGGAGGTACTGGTACGCGAGCAGCTTCTGCGTCGGCTTGCCGCGGTGGATCGCGGAGAAGACCTGCTGGATGGCTCGCGCCTGCCCCTGGGCCTCGAGGATCCGAGCCTGGGCCGAGCCCTCGGCGCGCAGGATCTGGCTCTGCTTCTCGCCCTCGGCCGTCAGGATCGCGGACTGCTTGACGCCCTCGGCCGTGAGGATCGCGGCACGACGGTCACGCTCGGCCCGCATCTGCTTCTCCATCGAGTCCTGCACCGAGTGGGGCGGGTCGATGGCCTTGAGCTCGACGCGGTTGACGCGGATGCCCCACTTGCCGGTGGCCTCGTCGAGGACACCGCGCAACTGGCCGTTGATCTGGTCGCGGCTGGTCAGCGTCTGCTCGAGGTCGAGCGAACCGATGACGTTGCGGAGCGTGGTGACCGTCAGCTGTTCGATGCCCTGGATGAAGTTCGCGATCTCGTAGACCGCGGCCTTGGCGTCGATGACGGAGTAGTAGATGACGGTGTCGATGCTCACGACGAGGTTGTCGGAGGTGATGACCGGCTGCGGCGGGAACGAGACGACCTGCTCACGCAGGTCGATGTTGGCCCTGACCTTGTCGACGAACGGCACGAGGAAGTGGATGCCGGCCGTCAGCGTCTTGTTGTAGCCACCCAGCCGCTCGACGATCTGTGCCGTCTGCTGGGGCACGATGCGGACCGTGCGCAGCACGATGACGAGCGCCACGATGACGATGAGTATCGGAATGATGAGTACCGGGTCCACGACCTTCTCGACCTTCTCCCTGTGGGGTCCGTGCTCCCCGAGGAAGCGCGGTTGGTGCGGGCGGACCGGTCGGTCCGCTCGTTCGTTCGGTGGCGTCAGTGCGGCAGGACGGCGGTGCCCGGCTCAGCTCCCCACGACGCGGGCGCGGCTCACGATGGCGGTGGCGCCGTCGATGGAGTCGACGACGACCTCCTCACCGGGCTCGATGTCGTCGCCGAGCGTGCGCGCCGACCAGGTCTCGCCCGCGAGCTTGACGCGACCTCCGGCGGGGGTGACCCGGTCGATGGCGACGGCCGAGCGGCCGACGTTGGCTGCCGCGCCCATGAGCTGCTGCGGCAGGGCGGTCTGGAAGCGGTTCTTGAGCCAGGGACGCACGATCGCGAGCAGGGCCACGGCGACCAGCGCTGCGACGATCGCCTGCACCACCGGCGACGCCCCGAAGGCCGCAGCGACCGAACCGCCCACGGCACCACCGGCCAGCATGAGGAAGGTGAGGTCGACCGTGACTGCCTCGATGGCCACCAGCACGAGGGCCACTGCCAACCACACCATCCAAGCGTGTCCCTCCACGTGCCCCCACCCTGCCTTCGTTCGCACCGGCGACGGGTCCGATGTCCCGTGCGTCACTCCTGTGACGTTCTCGATTCTGCCTCAGTTCCCCCTCGCGACCTACGGATCGGGATGCCCGGACAGGTTGCGATCACGACTCGGCTCGGGCCGACCAACGCTCGCCGTGCTGGTCGAGCACGAGTGGCAGCCCGAACGTCGCGCTGAGGTTCTCGGCCGTCAGGGTCAGCGCGATGGGCCCGGCTGCGACGACCCGGCCGTCGCGGATCATCAGCACGTCGGTGAACGACGGCGGGATCTCCTCGACGTGGTGCGTCACGAGCACCATCGCCGGCGCCTCGGTGTCGGCAGCCAGGTCGGCCAGGCGCTGGACGAGGTCCTCACGACCGCCGAGGTCGAGCCCGGCAGCCGGCTCGTCGAGGAGCATGAGCTCGGGATCGGTCATCAGGGCCCTGGCGATCTGGACGCGCTTGCGCTCGCCCTCGCTCAGCGTGCCGTAGGCGCGGTCGGCGAGGTGGTCCGCGCCGAGCGCCTTGAGCAGCTCCATCGCGCGCACGTAGTCCACGTGGTCGTACGTCTCGCGCCAGCGGCCGATGATGCCGTACGACGCGGTGACGACGACGTTGCCGACGAGCTCGTCGCCGGGGATGCGCTCGGCCATCGAGGAGCTGGCGAGCCCGATGCGCGGCCGCAGCTCGAAGACGTCGACCGCGCCGAGCACCTCGCCGAGGATGCCGGCGACGCCGGACGTCGGGTGCAGGCGTGCAGCGGCGATCTGGAGCAGGGTGGTCTTGCCGGCACCGTTGGGCCCCAGTACGACCCAGCGCTCACCCTCCTCGACCTCCCACGTGACGTCGTCGAGGAGCGTCGAGGCGCCGCGGCGAACGGTGACTCCGGCGAGGGCGAGGACGTCGCTCATGGCTTGACCCTATGGCAAGGCCGTCGGGGTCGCCGAGGCGGCGCACCCTACGATGACGAGGTGTCCGAGCTGCCCGCGTCCGTGCGCCTCGCGCTGTGGGTCACGGCTTCGTGGCGAGGCGACCTCGCCACGGCGGACGCCCTGGCGCGCGCCTTCCCCGACCTCGACCACGTCGCCGGCGACCTCGCCCGGCTCGACGTCTGGCGCGACCTCGGCGAGCGTGCGCTGTTCGTGGCGCTCCCCCGTCCGGGGGACATCAGCCGCATGCCGCGTGGCTCGTCGGCTGCGACGGCGCACGCTGCCGACGCCGGGGAGTGCGTCTTCGTCGCCGGCATCGGTGGCGTGCTCGTGCCGACGCTCTCGGAGTTCGGCCCGGAGGGTGACGTGGGCGTTCGCGCGGACTGGACGGCGTACGAGGCGGATCCGGTTCCGCGGCACCGGTTGGAGATGCTCGACCTGCGCGAGATCGAGCGTGAGCTCATGCGCCGGGTGCGCCAGCACACGACGGGCTTCGAGGAGGTCGGCGGCCACCCGTGGGGTGAGGAGGCGCGCGCCGAGGCGCAGGCTGACCTCGACACGGCCCTCTGGGGCATCCCGCCGGCGACCTCGGGTCGGGCGCTGCGCATCATGGCGCTCGCCGGGAACCTCTCCCGGGTGGCGCACCGGAACGCCAACCGGACCTCCCTGGGATCGGGCGGGCTCGACGCGGGGACCGCGGCCAACCGGACCCGCCTGCTGCGCGACCTCGCAGCGGACGCAGACGCGGCGCTCGCCGACGCGACGAACGTCGCCGTCATGTCGATCGCGGGCTGGCGCCCCGCCTGACCGGCCGCTCCTAGTCCTCCGGGGCCGACGTCTCGAGCTGCGCCAGCAGTGCTCGTGCGTAAGCACGCTCGGCGTCGATGTCAGCGTGGCGCCCGAGGGTGCCGTTCCGCCCACGGGCGGACACGGCATACCCACCGTCGAGCTGCTCGAGCGAGACGAACGACTCGCCGAGCAGGTCGCGCAGCTGGTCCTCGCGCGGGAGCCAGACGACCCTGTCCTGCTCGACGCTGTCGAGAGCCCACTCGGTGGTGCCGTTGAAGCCGATGACGTCGCCCGTCGTGAAGTGGTGCACGTCGACCGTGATCTCGCTGATGACGAAGACGTCGTCCTCCATGCCGCTGACGGGCACGACGAAGCGGTCACCGGAGACGGGCTTCCACGTGAGTCCCGCGTCGGAGAGCCGGCGGGCGAGCTCGATGGTCAGCATGCCCCCCATCGTCACATCGACCCCGGACTTCGCCAAGCAACCCTAGATTTGGTCCATGACCCCGCCTCCTGAGCTGCAGCCGCTGGACGAGAGCACCTTCGAGACCGTCCTCTGCGTCGTCGCGCACCCCGACGACCTCGAGTACGGGACGGCCGCCGCCGTCGACAAGTGGGTTCGCGCGGGCAAGACCGTGACCTACCTGCTCGCGACCCGAGGAGAGGCCGGCATCGACACCATGTCGCCGCAGGAGGCCGGGCCGCTGCGCGAGCAGGAGGAGCGTGATGGTGCGGCAGCGGTCGGCGTCGACGTCGTGGAGTTCCTCGACGGGTTCGCCGACGGCGTGGTCGAGTACGGCCTCCCGTTGCGTCGCGCCATCGCCCGCGAGATCCGCGTCCGCAAGCCCGACCTGGTCATCACGACGACGTACGCCGACCGCTTCCCGGGCGGCTTCGTCAACCAGGCCGACCACCGTGCCGTCGGTCTCGCCGTCGTCGACGCCAAGGCCGACGCGGGCAACCGGTGGATCTTCACGGACCTCGTCGACGAGGGCCACGACCCGTGGCAGGTCGCCCGGCTGCTCATCGTCGCCGACCCCGAGCCGACGCACTTCGTCGACGTCTCCGACCACTTCGACGCCGCGGTCAGGTCGCTCTCGGCCCACGACGCCTACCTCTCGGCGCTCGGGCCCGAGTACCCCAAGCCTGCCGACCTGCTCGGCATGATCCTCGGCGGGCCCTCGGAGGCGGTCGGGCTGCCGTATGCCGTGACGGGCCGACTCGTCGGCGGCTGAGGTCGCGCTCCACGAAGGACCCGACTCCGCAGGGACCAGCGTGGCACTGGTCGGGGGACGGACGGGGCGCCGCGGTCGGCGGAGGCCGCCATGAGCCGAAGGTCGGCGACCTCAGCTGCCGAGGACCGCCCGGTAGACCTCGAGCGTGCGGTCACCGATGGAGCCCCACGAGAACGAGTCGACGGCGCGGTGCCGACCGGCCCGGCCGAAGGCATGGGCCCGGTCGACGTCCGAGACGGCCTCGGTGAGCGCCGCCGCGAGGTCGGCCACGAAGCGGTCGGGGTCGACCGGCGTGCCGGTGCCGTCCTGGACCTGGTCGATCGGCACGAGCCACCCGGTCTCGCCGTCGACGACGACCTCGGGGATGCCTCCGGTCGCCGTGGCCACGACGGCGAGCTCGCACGCCATCGCCTCGAGGTTGACGATGCCGAGCGGTTCGTAGACGGACGGGCACGCGAAGACGGTGCCGTGGCTCAACAGGGCGACCACCTCGTTGCGGGGCAGCATGTCGGGGATCCAGACGACGCCCTCACGCTGGGCTCGCAGCTCCCTCATCAGTCCCTCGACCTCCGCGAGGATCTCCGGGGTGTCCGGGGCCCCGGCGCAGAGGACGATCTGGACGTCGGGCGGCAGCTTCGCGCACGCGCGCAGCAGGTAGGGCAGGCCCTTCTGGCGGGTGATGCGGCCGACGAAGACCACCGAGCGCTGGTCGGGGTCGACGCCGTGGCGGCGGACGATGTCAGTGGCCTCGGCGGAACGTTCGGCGGACCACAGCTGCGAGTCGATCCCGTTGTGCACCACGTGAACCCGTTCCGGGTCGAGGGACGGGTAGCTCCTGAGGATGTCCTCGCGCATGCCTGCGCTCACCGCGACGACAGCGGCAGCGGACTCGTAGGCGGTGCGCTCGGCCCACGACGACACGCGGTAGCCGCCACCGAGCTGCTCGGCCTTCCAGGGCCGCATCGGCTCGAGCGAGTGGGCGGTCACGACGTGCGGCATACCGCCGAGGAGCGACGCGAGGTGGCCGGCCATGTTGGCGTACCACGTGTGGGAGTGCACGAGGTCGGCGCCGACGCAGTCGCCGGCCATGCTCACGTCCACGCCGAGGGTCTGCATCGCGGCGTTGCCGCCGGCGAGCTCGGGCAGGTCGGCGTACGCCGTCGTGCCCGCCTCGTCACGCGCGGCACCGAAGCAGCGCACCTGGACGTCGATGTCGCCCCGGGCACGCAAGGCCCGGACGAGCTCTGCCACATGAACCCCCGCGCCTCCGTAGATGGCCGGCGGGTACTCCTTGCTGAGGATGTCGACGCGCACGTTCCGACCCTAGTGCCGCTCCGATCCCGCGGAACGGAAAGCCCTGCCGATCTTGCGTGCTGAACCTGTCGGCCGAAGGACGGCTGCCCTAGGGTGGCGTCCATGGCCCGACGAAGCCCAGCCGCTGGTCCGAAAGTCCTCGCGATCGTGCTCGCTGGCGGTGAGGGCAAGAGGTTGATGCCGCTCACTGCCGACCGGGCCAAACCCGCCGTACCGTTCGCGGGCATCTACCGACTCATCGACCTGGCGCTGTCCAACGTCGTCAACTCCGGCTACCTGCAGGTCGTCGTGCTGACCCAGTACAAGTCGCACAGCCTCGACGCGCACGTCACGAAGACGTGGCGCATGTCGACGCTCCTCGGCAACTACGTGACGACGGTCCCGGCCCAGCAGCGCGTCAACAAGGAGTGGTACCTCGGCAGCGCCGACGCGATCTACCAGAGCCTCAACCTCATGCACGACGAGCGTCCGGACATCGTCGTCGTCGTGGGCGCCGACCACGTCTACCGCATGGACTTCAGCGCGATGGTGGACCAGCACATCGAGTCGGGGGCGGCGTGCACGGTCGCGGCGATCCGCCAGCCGATCTCCCTCGCCGACCAGTTCGGCGTCATCGAGGTCGACGACGACGACCCGTCCAGGATCGCGGCGTTCCTCGAGAAGCCCAGCGATCCCAAGGGGCTTCCGGACAACCCCGGCGAGGTGCTCGCCTCGATGGGCAACTACGTCTTCACCGCCGCCGCGCTCGAGGAGGCCGTGACGAGTGACCACGACACCGACTCGAGCCACGACATGGGCGGCGACATCGTGCCGTACTTCGTCAGCCGCGGTGAGGCCGGCGTCTACGACTTCCAGGACAACGACGTGCCGGGTGCGACCGACCGGGACCGCGGCTACTGGCGTGACGTCGGCACGATCGAGTCCTACTACGACGCCCACATGGACCTCATCTCGATCCACCCGGTCTTCAACCTCTACAACTACGACTGGCCGATCTACACGAGCCACAGCCCCTACCCGCCGGCGAAATTCGTGCACGGCAGCGGCGACCGCATCGGCGAGGCGCTCAACTCGGCGGTCTCCCCCGGCGTCGTCGTCTCGGGCGCCCACATCTACGCGTCGGTGCTCTCGCCCCTCGTCAAGGTCCACTCGTACGCCAGCATCCAGGGTTCGGTGCTGCTCGACGGGGTGGAGGTGCATCGGCACGCGCAGATCCGCCGGGCGATCATCGACAAGAACGTCGTGGTCCCCGAGGGCTGCCAGCTCGGCATCGACCACGAGCACGACAGGGCCCGCGGCTTCCACGTCACCGACTCCGGCATCGTCGTCGTCGGCAAGGGCCAGGTCGTCACGCGATGAGCCCGCGTCGTCGGTGACCTCCGCCGAGGCCGAGGGGTCCGGCCACGCGACGAGGCACGGCATACGCTCTCCGCGCGGCTGCGTGTCCGCTCCACCGACGTGCACAGGGCGTATGCCGTGTGCCACCGTGCGGGGGCACACGGCCTCTGGGCCGCTACCCGCGCAGGGCGGCCGCTCGGCGCGCTCGGCGGCCGCGACCAGCAGCTCCTCCACAGACCCACCGACCACCACGACCCCCGGAGGACGAGATGAGCACGGACCACAGCCCCATGGGGACCGACGAGAACGCGGCGCCGGCCAGTGCCCGCGACCCCCGGCCGGCGCGCGTCGGCATCCAGGTCCCCCCGCAGCACGCCACCTGGGCCCAGATCCGCCGGACCGCGGCGACGCTCGAGGAGATGGGTGTCGACGTCCTGCTCAACTGGGATCACTTCTTCCCGCTCAGTGGGGACAGCGGGGGCCTGCACTTCGAGTGCTGGACGATGCTCGGCGCCTGGGCGGAGTCGACCGAGGCCGTCGAGATCGGCGCCCTCGTCACGTGCAACAGCTACCGCAACCCCAGCCTGCTCGCCGACATGGCACGCACCGTCGACCACGTGAGCGATGGTCGACTGATCCTCGGGATCGGCTCCGGCTGGAAGCAGCTCGACTACGACGAGTACGGGTACGAGTTCGGTACGGCCGGCGGGCGGCTCGATGCCCTGGCCCGCGACCTGCCGGTCATCCGCGACCGGTGGACGCGGCTCAACCCCGCACCGACACGCGACATCCCCATCCTCATCGGCGGCGGCGGTGAGAAGAAGACGCTGCGGATCGTCGCCGAGCACGCCGACATCTGGCACGGCTTCGGCGGCCCCGAGGAGATCGCCCACAAGCACCGGGTCCTCGACCGGTGGTGCGCGCGCCGCAACCGCGACCCGCTCGAGATCGAGCGGTCGGCCGGTGTCGCCTTCGTGCCCGGCCGCAACCCCGACCAGTCGGGTGACTACGCCAGCAACGCCCAGCAGCTCCACGACATCGGGACACGCCTCTTCACGGCGAGCGTCGCCGCGGCGAACCCCGACCTGGCGCGGGTGCGCGACCTGCTGCAGTGGCGCGACGAGGTCAACGCGGCGTCGCCGAGCCCCGCCGGCAGCACGTCGTGACGTGCTGACAGCGACCTTCTGGGGCCTCGTCGGCGGGGCCGCGCTGCTCGTGGGAGCCCTCCTCGGGCTCTACGCGCGTGCCTCGTACCGGGTCATCGGTCTCGTCATGGCCTTCGGTGCGGGCGTGCTCATCAGCGCCGTCGCCTTCGAGCTCACCGAGGAGGCCTTCCGGTCCGCCGGGGTGGCGCCCGTCGTCGTCGGCCTCGTCAGCGGGTCGCTCGTTTTCTTCCTCGGCGACTGGCTCATCGACCGTCGCGGGGGTCACCGGCGCAAGAGCCCGACCGGCGGGCCGCAGCAGGGCGCCGGCGCGATGGCGCTCGTCCTCGGGGCCCTGCTCGACGGCATACCCGAGTCGGCAGCGATCGGCGTCAGCGTGCTCGGCGGAGGGGAGGTCGGCATCGCGATGGTCGCTGCCGTGTTCCTCTCCAACGTGCCGGAGTCGATGTCGGCCAGCGCCGGCCTCAAGCGGGCCGGACGCTCCACGCGTCAGATCCTGCGCCTCTGGTTCATCGTCATGCTGGCGTCGGGACTCGCGGCCGGCCTCGGCTACGTGCTCCTCGAGGGGGCCTCACCCGCAGTCGTGGCGGGGATCCAGACGTTCGCGGCCGGTGCCATCATCACGATGCTCGCCGACACGATGATCCCCGAGGCGACCGAGCACGCGGGTCGCCTCGTCGGCCTCGTGACGATGCTCGGCTTCGCGCTGGCCTTCCTTCTCAGCGCGCTGGGCTGAGACCGGGCACGCGGCTTCCCGGCCGCCCGCGCGGACGCCACCGGCCGTATGCCGGAAGGTGGCGCGGGCGCCGACGTGCGCTCACTACCCTGACGCGGGTGACCGAAGCGATCAGCACGGACGGAACGGACATCCAGACCCTCAGCGTCACCGTGACGGGAGACGACCGCCCCGGCGTCACCGGGACCCTGCTGGGAGCGCTGTCGGGCGTCGACGCCGAGGTCCTCGACATCCAGCAGGTCGTCGTCCACGGTCACCTCACCCTGACCGTCCTGCTGCGCCCCGGGGCACACGTCGACCAGCTGCGCGACGCCGCCGCGGTCGCCGCCCACCGCCTCGGTCTGGCGCTGACCGTCGTCGGCGGCACGGGGGTCAACGCGCGGTCGCGACAGGGACGCGCAGCCGTCGTCGTCCTCGGCGCACCGCTGAGCGCCGACGCCGTCTCCCTCGTCACGACCCGCATCGCCGACCACGGCGCCAACATCGACCGCATCCGTCGACTCTCGCGCTACCCCGTGACGACCGTCGAGTTCGACATCTCCGGCGCCGACGTGCCGTCGCTGCGCACCGAGCTCGCCCTCGTCGCCACGTCCGAGGGCATCGACATCGCCGTGGCGCCGGGCGGGCTCGCGCGCCGCGGACGACGGCTCGTCGTCCTCGACGTCGACTCGACCCTGATCCAGCAGGAGGTCATCGAGCTGCTCGCCGCGCACTGCGGTCGCGAGGCCGAGGTCGCCGAGGTGACGGCGCGCGCGATGGCGGGCGAGCTCGACTTCGAGGAGTCCCTGCGCGCCCGCGTGGCCACCCTGGCGGGTCTGCCGGCGTCGGTCCTCGACGAGGTGCGCGAGGCCGTGCAGCTGACGCCCGGCGCTCGCACGCTCGTGCGGACCCTCAAGCGGCTCGGGTTCACGGTGGGCCTCGTCAGCGGCGGCTTCATCGAGATCGTCGGCGAGCTCGCGGACGACCTCGGGATCGACCACGCCCGGGCGAACCGGCTCGAGATCGAGGACGGTCGCCTCACCGGGCGCGTCGTCGGCGAGGTCGTCGACCGGGCCGGCAAGGCGCGGGCGCTGCGCGAGTTCGCCGAGCAGGAGGGACTGCCGCTGAGCCGCACCGTCGCGATCGGGGACGGCGCCAACGACCTCGACATGCTCGACGTCGCGGGCCTCGGCGTCGCCTTCAACGCCAAGCCGATCGTGCAGGAGCAGGCCCAGACCGCCGTCAACGTGCCCTACCTCGACTCGGTGCTCTACCTGCTCGGCATCTCGCGCGAGGAGATCGAGGAGGCCGATCTCGACGACGGCACGCCGACCCAGGCTCCGCCGGTCCCCCACGCCGGTCACTAGGCTGGCGCGATGCAGTCCGTGGCCCCTTCGTCCGTAGGCTCGAACCCGAACGGCGTCCGCCGCACGCTGCTCATCATCGGCGGTGCGGAGGACCGGATCGGGCGGTCGGTGGTGCTGAAGCGTTTCGTGAAGCTGGCCGGTGGCCGGCGATCGCACATCGTCGTCATCCCCACCGCGTCCTCCTATGCCGACGAGGTCTCCGAGGCGTACCGCGACGTCTTCACCCGGCTGCGCGGCGGCGAGGTGTCCGTCGTAAATCCGACGACCCGGCGTGACTCGAACGACCCGGCGATGGTCGACGCGCTCGACACCGCGACCGGCGTCTTCATCACCGGCGGTAGCCAGGTCAAGCTGGCCCAGAACATCGTCGGCACACCCGTGGGGGCAGCCGTCATCCGTGCCTACGAGCGCGGCGCCGTCGTCGCCGGCACGTCGGCCGGTGCCTCGATCATGAGCCGCTTCATGATCTCGCTCGGCGAGGAGGGGCTGACCCCCAGGCAGCGCGCAAGCCAGATGTCGGCCGGTCTCGGTCTCGTCGAGGACGTCATCATCGACCAGCACTTCGACCAGCGGGGCCGCTACGGCCGGCTGATGTCCATGGTCGCGGCGTCGCCGAACCTGCTCGGCATGGGCATCGACGAGAACACCGCGGCCGAGATCCGTGACGGCACGGTCATGTCGGTCATCGGGGCCGGCTCGATCTTCATCGTCAACGCCCGCAACGCGATCACCGACGCGCCTGACGCCCGCCGTGGGGCGCCGCTCCTCGTTTCGGGTGCGGTGGTGCACTCGCTGCCCACGGGCAGTACGTTCGACCTGGGCCACGTCGAGCTGACCGCGTTCGTCGAGCGTCATCCCGACATCGAGGGCGCGGTCGTCCCGGCGAAGGTTCGCGCGGCGCGCTCGTCGACGAGCAGCGCCGCTCCCTGAGTCCCGTTCGTCCCGCCGCACACCGCACCACCGGTCGACCAGGTATGCCGCACGGCACGTCCCGCACGACCCCGTAGGAGGAGATCCATGGCCGTCGAGGTACCCACCCCCACAGGACCGGCCCGACCGGACCTGAAGATCCTCGAGACCCGGATCTACCGCGGACCCAACGTCTGGTCCTACCAGCAGGCCATCCACCTCGTCGTCGACCTCGGCAGCCTCGAGGAGTACCCGACGATCTCGCTGCCCGGCTTCACCGACCGGCTCGTCGAGCTCGTGCCCGGGCTCGAGCGCCACACCTGCTCGCTCGGCCGCCGCGGCGGTTTCATCGAGCGGCTGCGCGAGGGCACCTGGCTCGGCCACGTCGCCGAGCACGTCGCACTCCAGCTGCAGACGCTGGCCGGCCACGACTCACGACGCGGCAAGACGCGCGCGGTCAAGGGGACGCCCGGTCACTACAACGTCGTCTACAGCTACACCGACGAGACGGTCGGGGTCGCCGCGGGCAAGCTCGCCGTCCGCCTCATCAACCATCTCGTCGACCCCGACGACGGCTTCGACTTCGAGACCGAGTTCAACGCCTTCCTGCGGCAGGCCGAGCGGGTGGCCTTCGGGCCGTCGACGGCCGCCATCCTGGAGGAGGCAGCCTCTCGCGACATCCCGTACATCCGCCTCAACTCCGCCTCGCTGGTCCAGCTCGGGCAGGGGGTCCACGCGCAGCGCATCCGGGCGACCATGACGTCGAGGACTGGAGCCCTCGCGGTCGACATCGCCGGCGACAAGGACCTCACCACGAAGCTGCTCGGCTCGGCCGGCCTGCCGGTGCCCAAGCAGGAGGCCGTACGCACGGTGCGCGGCGCCGTCGACGCGGCGCGTCGCATCGGTTTCCCCGTCGTCGTCAAGCCGCTCGACGGCAACCACGGCCGCGGTGTCTGCCTCAACCTCATGAGCGACGCGGACGTCGAGAAGGCCTTCGACATCGCCAAGGGTGAGTCACGGCGCGGCACGATCATCGTCGAGTCCTTCGTGACGGGCCGCGACTACCGCTGCCTCATCGTCGGAGGACGGATGCAGGCCATCGCCGAGCGCGTCCCCGCGCACGTCATCGGCGACGGCACCCACACGGTCGCCGAGCTGGTCGAGATCACCAACGCCGACCCACGCCGCGGTGTCGGCCACGAGAAGGTGCTGACCAAGATCAAGGTCGACGCCAACGCGCTCGAGGTCCTCGCGGGGCAAGGGCACACGACCGACTCGGTGCCGCCCGAGGGTGAGATGGTCAAGCTCGCCCTCACCGGCAACATGTCGACCGGTGGCATCTCGATCGACCGCACGTTCGACGCCCACCCCGACAACGTCGAGATCGCCGAGGAGGCTGCCCGCATGGTCGGGCTCGACGTCGCCGGCATCGACTTCATCTGCCCGGACATCACCTATCCCGTGCGCGAGACGGGTGGCGCGATCTGTGAGGTCAACGCGGCACCCGGCTTCCGGATGCACACGCATCCGACGGTCGGTGAGCCGCAGTTCATCGCCAAGCCGGTCGTCGACCTGCTCTTCCCGCCGGGCGCACAGTCACGCGTACCGATCGTCGCCGTCACCGGCACCAACGGCAAGACGACGACCTCGCGGATGATCGCCCACATCTTCAAGGGCCTCGGGCGCAAGGTGGGCATGACTTCGACCGACGGCGTCGTCATCGACGAGCGGCTCGTCATCAAGGCGGACGCCTCCGGCCCCCGGTCGGCCCGCATGGTGCTGCAAAACCCTCGCGTCGACTTCGCCGTCATGGAGGTCGCCCGCGGCGGCATCCTGCGAGAGGGGCTCGGCTACGACCGCAACGACATCGCGGTGGTGACCAACGTCGCGCCCGATCACTTGGGGCTCAAGGGGATCGACACCCTCCGCCAGCTCGCCGACGTCAAGGCGGTCGTCGTCGAGGCTGTGCCGCGCGACGGCTTCGCCGTGCTCAACGCCGACGACCCGCACGTGCGCAACATGCGTCGCCGATGCTCCGGCGGCATCGTCTGGTTCAGCATGGCCGAGCCCGGCAGCGAGGTCCGGGAGTTCGTCGACGACTACTGCCGTCGTGGGGGTCGCGCCGTGGTCCTCGAGCCGAGCGAGCGCGGCGAGATGATCGTCATCAAGCACGGGCGGCGCAGCATGCAGCTGGCGTGGACGCACCTGCTGCCGTCGACCTTCGGCGGCGCGGCCCGCTTCAACGTTGCCAACGCCCTCGCCGCGGCCGGCGCGGCCTTCGCCGCGGATGCGCCGCTGCACGACATCCGGCAGGGGTTGCGGACCTTCGCGACGACCTACTACCTCTCCCCCGGACGCCTCAACCTCGTCCAGGTCAACAACGCCGACGTGTTCGTCGACTACTGCCACAACGCGGCCGGCATGAAGGAGCTCGGCGCCTTCGTCGACCGCTACGCCGACCAGAAGCAGCGTCAGGCCGACCTCGGAAAGACCTCCCGCATCGGCATGATCGGCGCCGCCGGCGACCGGCGGGACGACGACATGCGCGAGCTCGGAGCCGTGGCCGCCCAGCACTTCGACGTCATCGTCATCCGCGAGGACGAACGCCTGCGCGGCCGCAAGCCCGGCAAGACCGCCGAGCTGGTGGCGGAGGGTGCTCGCGCCGCCATGCGCGAGGGAGCCCGCTGCCGCCAGATCGAGATCGTGCTCGACGAGCTCGAGGCCACGCGCCACGTGCTCGCGCGCACCAATCCCGGGGATCTCGTGGTCATGTGCGTCGACCAGCACGCGCGGGTCGTCGCCGAGCTCGAGGAGCGCACGAAGCACGCCCAGGCCGGCGCCCGCATCGGCACGGCCGCAGCAGCCACGAGCGACCCCGACCTCGACCCGAGCACCCTCACCGAGACCGCCGAGGCCGAGGGCGACGAGGCCGACGCCGAGGCCCTCGGCGCCATCCCGACCGACGCCCCGCCGGCCAGGGCCGACGACACCGCCATCTGACCGTCCTGAGCTCCGGTCGGCCCGGCGACCGCGAACGCAGACTGATCCGCCGACAGACCCGGGTCCCGTTCAGTCTGCGAACCAGTCTGCGGTTCGGGTCAGTCGGTGACGGGGGCCAGCTCGTCGGCGTACGCGCGGAGGGCCCGGCGGTAGGCCTGCGTGTCGACGTCGGTCGTCGCCTCGAGCGTGCCCCGGATGAGGTCGGCGACGGCCTGCCGCTCCTGGCCGAGGTCGGCCTGGACGAGGGCCCGCAACATGAGGGCGGCCGTGTTGTGGGGACGGGCCTCGAGCACCTCGGCGACGAGGTCCCGGGCCTCGGCGGCCCGTCCCACGACGCGGAGGCTCGACGCGAGTTGGAGCTGGGCGCGGTGCCGGTGCGGCTCACGCAGCCCGCCCGCAAGGGCCTCCTCGTAGAGGCCGATGGCGCCCTGCTCGTCGCCCATCGCGTCCCTTGCACCGGCCAGCTCGAAGACCAGCCGCGGGTCGTCCGGGTGGACCTCGAGCAGCGCCTGCGCGGCAGCCACCCGGGCCTCGTCGTCGTCGGTGTCCCAGAGGGCCGCGATCTCGGTCTCGAGCTCGTGCTCGCCGCGCGCGGCGACGACCTTGCGCCGGATCGACCGCGCGTCGTCGACCTTGCCGCCGTGCTCGCGGATCCAGCCGTCGACCTCGACGCGTTCGGCATGGCACATGAGCGCGATGACGTCGCCGTCGAGTGCATGTGGCACGAGGGTCTCGAACGACTCCAGCTCGGTGTCGTGGCTGGGCACGTCGAGGACGCCGACCTTGGCCAGCCCGTCGCGGAAGAGGCCGAGCAGGTCCTCGGGCTCACGTCCCCGGAGGTACTGGCGGGCGACCTTGAGGACGACCTCCTCGGCGCCGCGGCCGGCGATCTCGCCCATGGCGACGATGGCCTCGTCGGCCCGGTCACCCGCGCAGCCGAGGGCGAGGCGTACGGCACCACCCGGGGCTGCGAGCCCGCGCGCGACGTCGAGCAGCGCCTCGAGGCCGGCCTCGTTGTGGGCCATGTCCATGATGACCGTGGCCTTGCCGCCGCCCGGCAGGGGGAGCGAGTACGTGTTGAGCCGTCCCCAGTTGTGTTCCGGGTCGGGTGCGAAGGTGCGCAGGCCGTCGACGACCGCGGAGCGTGGGACGCCGAGCCCCAGGGCCGCCGCCGCGCCGGCGAGCGCGTTGGCGATGTTGTTGCGCGACAGGCCGCTCAGGGTCATCGGCACGTCGACGATCTTGACGAGCCTGTCGGGGTCGCCGTTGGGCGAGAGGACGACGATCTCGCCGTCGAGGACGGTGATGCCACGACCGCCGGAGTTGATCGACTCCCAGAGGGCCGGCGATGCGGGGTCGAGGCTGAAGGCCCACGGCTTGGCCTTGATGCCGAAGCGCATGGCCCAGACGCGAGGGTCGTCGCCGTTGAGGACGACCCAGCCCTGGGGCTTCGTGACGGTCGTGACGATCGCCTTGACCTCGGCCAGCTGGTCGAGCGTGTCGATCCCCTGCAGACCCAGGTGGTCGGCGCTGACGTTGGTGACCACGCTGACGTCGTTGGCCGTGACGCCCATGCCCTTGAGGAGCATGCCGCCACGGGCGGTCTCGAGGATGCCGATGTCGAGGCCGGGCGTCTCGAGGACGGCGCGCGCGCCGGCGGGTCCGGAGAAGTCCCCTTCCTCCGTGGTCTCCCCCATGACGACGACGCCGTCCGTCGAGCTCCACGCCGTCGTCAGGCCCGCGCTCATGCACATGTGCGCCATGAGTCGGGTCGTCGTCGTCTTGCCGTTGGTCCCGGTGACCGAGGCGACCGGGACGGTCGGCGTGAGGACGCTGGGGCCGGGACCGTCCGGCGCGGCCAGGATGACGGCGGCCGCGTCCTCGATCACCTCGTCGGCGCGCCTGGACGGGTCGAGCAGTCCCGCCATGACGGCGCCGAGCTGCTCCCCCGCGACGCGGCCTCGGGTGCGGTTGACCCATGGGAAGGCGAGGACGACGTCGTTAACGGTCTGTCCCGCCCGCACGCGGACGCCCAGGCGTCCGGCGCCGATCTCGGTGCCGACACGACGCATCACCGTGCGGATGACCCGCATGACGAACCGCTGGCGCAGGGCGGTGCCACGCCGGCCCGGACGGGCCGAACGCATACCCAGCCGGCGAGCCAGGTCCTCGGCGTGGGTGCGCTTCAGGTCGAGGTAGCCGGGCACGTGCAGGATGACCTTGATCGCGGGCCGTGCGAAGTAGAGGTTGGGCCCGTCGAGCACCCGGACCTCGTCGACGCGAACCTGCGGCACCGCCTCGGACTCGGTCGTCGTCAGGGGGTTGGACTCGGTCCCGGCGTGAGGCATGGCAGGACTCTAGCGAGACGCGCGGAGGGCGTGCGCGGTCACTGCCCCATGGCGTGCACGCCGCCGTCGACGTGGACGATCTCGCCCGTCGTCGCGGGGAACCAGTCGGAGAGCAGCGCCGCGCAGGCCTGGGCAGCGGGCACCGGGTTGTTGACGTCCCAACCGAGGGGTGCACGGTCGTCCCAGACCTGCTCGAACTGCTCGAAGCCGGGGATCGACTTGGCGGCAGTCGTACGGATCGGGCCCGCTGCCACGAGGTTGCAGCGCACGCCCTTGGGACCGAGGTCGCGGGCGAGGTAGCGGTTCGTCGACTCGAAGGCGGCCTTGGCCACGCCCATCCAGTCGTAGACCGGCCAGGCGAACTTCGCGTCGAAGGTCAGGCCGACGACCGACCCTCCGTCGGCCATCAGGGGCAGCGTCGCGACGGCGAGCGACTTGAGGCTGTAGGCCGAGATCTGCAGCGCCGTCGAGACGTCCTCCCACGTGCCCTCGAGGAAGTTGAACGCACCCTGGGGCGCGAAGCCGATCGAGTGCAGCACGCCGTCGAGGCCGTCGACGTGCTCACGCAGACGCTCGGCGAGCGTGTCGAGGTGCTCCTGGTCGGCGACGTCGAGCTCGATCACGACAGGCGTCTCGGGCAGCCGCTTGGCGATGGTCTGGGTGATCTTCATCGTCCGGCCGAACGAGGTGAGGATGACGGTCGCACCCTCCTGCTGGGCGACCTTCGCGACGTGGAACGCGATCGAGCTGTCCATGAGGACACCGGTGATGAGGAGCTTCTTGCCTTCGAGGATTCCCATGCCTGCGACTTTCTCGTGTGGGTGGGCGCGCTTGGTGCACAAAGGGGCTGGCGGCATACGAACGTATGCCGTCGCGTGGGCTCAGTGCCCCATGCCGAGCCCGCCGTCGACGGGGATCACCGCACCGGTGATGTAGGCGGCGTCGTCGCTCGCAACGAAGCGCACGACCGACGCGACCTCCTCGGGGGTGGCGAAGCGCCCCGCCGGGATGTTGGCGAGATAGGACTTCTTCTGGTCGTCCGGGAGGACGGCCGTCATCTCGGTGTCGATGAAGCCCGGGGCGACGACGTTGGCGGTGATGCCGCGACCGCCGAGCTCACGGGAGATGGAGCGGGCGAGGCCGACGAGGCCGGCCTTGGACGCGGCGTAGTTGGTCTGGCCGGGCGAGCCGTAGAGGCCCACGACGCTGCTGATGAGGACGATGCGGCCGCGGCGCTTGCGGATCATGCCGGTGGCGGCGCGGCGGGCGCACCGGAAGGCGCCGGCGAGGTTGGTGTCGAGGACGGAGTCGAAGTCGTCGTCGCTCATGCGCATGAGGAGGGTGTCACGGGTGATGCCTGCGTTGGCGACGAGCACCTCGACAGGACCGCCGAAGATCTCCTCTGCGGCGCTGAAGGCCGCGTCGACGGACGCGGAGTCGGTGACCTCGCAGATGACGCCCTGGAGCCCCTCCGGCGGCTCGCCGGAGCGGTGCGTGATGACGACGTTGTCGCCGGCGCCGGCGAAGGCTCGGGCGATCGCCAGGCCGATGCCGCGGTTGCCGCCGGTCACGAGCACGTTGCGCGCCTCGGTCGTTGACACTCTGCGTTCCTCCATCCGTCCGGCCGCTGCCGGGTCGCTGCCTTGCCCCGAAACCTAACGGACTACCGAAGGGTAGACAGCACGGTCGCACGCGCGTGGGACGGGCTTATGGTGGAAGGGTGCCAAGAGCCAAGAACGAACCCGTGGTGCACACCGTCACCTCGGCCTCGACCTCCACGACGGACGACCAGGACCAACGTGTCCGCCGCTACCTCACGATGATGGGCATCCGCGTCGTGTGCTTCGGTCTGGTCTTCGTCACCTCCGGCTGGCTCCGGTGGACCGCCATCCTCGCCGCCGTCTTCATCCCCTACGTGGCCGTGGTGATCGCGAATGCCGTGAGCCCCCGTCAGCCAGGGAGCATCCAGTCGGTCGTGCCCCAGGACGACACGCGGCGCCTCGAGCAGTGAGCGAACCGCTCTTTCCGGCGTCCACGCGCAGCGCCGACGTCGAACACCTGTGCAGCGCCAGGGGATGCCGGGCGCGGGCCGTTCGTGCGGTCATCTGGAACAACCCCAAGCTGCACACGTCCGAGCGCCGCAAGGTGTGGCTGGCCTGCGCCGAGCACCAGCAGTCCCTCGCCGACTTCGTCGCCCTCCGTGGCTTCCTCATCGAGGTCATCCCGGTCGAGGACCTCACCGACGCCGACGGCTGAGCCGGCTCGGCAGGTCCGCACCACCGTCGTCGAGGGGGTCGGCATCACCCTCGTTCACGAGCCGGGCCGCCTGCGCCGGATCAGCGCCAGCGTCACCGGCGCCGCAACCGCGACGACGCTCGTGAGACAGCCGAGAGGGAGGGGCAGGCAGCACCCCATGCACGACACCCTCGTGCCGTTCGGGGTCCTGGTCGAGTAGTTCGGGATGGGCATGAGGCGAAACTGGCCTCGTCGTGAAGGCGACATGGTGTTCCTGTCAGAGGTCCGGGAGCGAGTCGGGCAACGAGGGGGCCGTACCCACCGCGACGCCGTCACCATCCGAGGCCGCCCACGAATCGACTCCCCCTGCAGGGCGCTCCTGCAGTGGCACAGGAGGTCCGGCGGGCAGGCACGGGCCTGCCCGTGCCTGCCCGCCGGACCTCCTGGTCGGCGCTCCACGTCGCGCCACGGCTCGAGCGCTCACCCGAGCTGCGTGCTCGACAGCGGCCGGTTGTGCTCCGGTCCGTCCCCGTGACCGTCAGGTGACCCCGGTCCCTGTCAGACGAGGTCGAACCGGTCGTTCTCCATCACCTTGGTCCACGCCGCGACGAAGTCGTGGACGAACTTCTCGCGAGCGTCCTGGCTGGCGTACACCTCGGAGAGTGCCCGCAGCTGCGAGTTCGACCCGAAGACGAGGTCCACCGCGGTGGCGGTCCACTTCAGCTCACCGGAGGCCAGGTCGCGGATCTCGTAGACGTTCTCCTCGGAGGTCGACACCTTCCACTGCGCGCCGGGGGCCAGCAGGTTGGCGAAGAAGTCGTTGGTCAGCACGCCGGGCCGGTCGGTGAGCACGCCGTGCGTCACGCCGTCGACGTTGTTGCCGAGCGCCCGCAGGCCCCCGACGAGGACCGTCATCTCGGGAGCGGTGAGGCCCAGCATGTACGCGCGGTCGACGAGCAGGACCTCCGGCTGCAGCTTCACGCCGGGGCGCAGGTAGTTGCGGAACCCGTCGGCGCGCGGCTCGAGCACCGCGAAGGACTCGACGTCGGTCTCCTCCTGGGTGGCGTCGGCGCGGCCGGCGTGGAACGGCACCGTCACGGTGACGCCGGCGTCCTGTGCAGCCTTCTCCACGGCCGCCGAGCCGGCGAGCACGATGAGGTCGGCCAGCGAGATCGTCGCGCCGCCGGCCTCGTTGAACTCCCGCTGGATGCCCTCGAGCGTGTCGAGGACCGCGGAGAGCTGCTCCGGCTGGTTGGCCGCCCAGCTGCGCTGCGGCTCGAGCCGGATGCGCGCACCGTTGGCACCACCGCGCTTGTCGGTGGAGCGGAAGGTCGCCGCCGACGCCCAGGCAGTGGAGACCAGCTGTGACACGGTCAGGCCCGAGCCCAGGACCTTGTCCTTGAGGGCGGCGATGTCGCCGTCGCCGACCAGCTCGCCCTCGACCGCGGGCACCGGGTCCTGCCACAGCTGCGGCTCGGCGACCCACGGCCCGAGGTAGCGCGAGATCGGACCCATGTCGCGGTGGAGCAGCTTGTACCAGGCCTTGGCGAAGGCGAGGCGGAACTCGTCGGGGTTCTCCAGGAAGCGCCGCGAGATCTTCTCGTAGGTCGGGTCGACCCGCAGCGCGAGGTCGGAGGTCAGCATCCGGGGCTCGCGGCGCTTCGACGGGTCGTGGGCATCGGGGACCATGTCGGCACCGGCACCGTTCTTCGGCCGCCACTGGTGGGCGCCGGCCGGGGACTTCATCAGCTCCCAGTCGTAGGCGAAGAGGATGTGGAAGAACTCGTTGTCCCAGCGGGTCGGGTGATAGGTCCACGTGACCTCGATGCCGGACGTGATGGTGTCCGCACCCTTGCCGGAGCCGAACGTGCTCTTCCAGCCGAGGCCCTGCTCCTCGAGCGCGGCGCCCTCGGGCTCGGGGCCGACGTGGTCGCCGTCGCCGGCGCCGTGGGTCTTGCCGAAGGTGTGGCCACCGGCGATGAGCGCGACCGTCTCCTCGTCGTTCATGGCCATGCGGGCAAAGGTCTCGCGGATGTCGCGCGCCGACGCAAGGGGGTCGGGGTTGCCGTTGGGACCCTCGGGGTTGACGTAGATCAGTCCCATCTGGACCGCGCCGAAGACCTCGTCCAGCTCGCGGTCACCGGAGTAGCGCTCGTCGCCCAGCCAGGTGTCCTCGGGGCCCCAGAAGATCTCCTCGGGCTCCCAGACGTCCTCACGGCCGAAGCCGAAGCCGAAGGTCTCGAAGCCCATGTCCTCCAGGGCGACGTTGCCGGCGAGGACGAGCAGGTCGGCCCACGAGATCTTCTGGCCGTACTTCTGCTTGACCGGCCAGAGCAGGCGGCGGGCCTTGTCGAGGTTCGCGTTGTCGGGCCAGCTGTTGAGCGGTGCGAACCGCTGGCCGCCGTCACCGGCGCCACCGCGGCCGTCGTAGATGCGGTAGGTGCCGGCCGCGTGCCAGCTCATCCGGATGAACAGGCCGCCGTAGTGTCCGAAGTCGGCCGGCCACCAGTCCTGCGAGGTGTGCAGCACGTCGACGATGTCCTGCTTGAGTGCCGCCAGGTCGAGCGCGGCGAACTCCTTCTTGTAGTCGAAGTCCTCCCCCAGCGGGTTGCTCCTCGACGAGTGCGTGTGCAGCACCGAGAGGTCCAGCTGGTTGGGCCACCAGTCCTTGATGCCGTGCGGGCGGCCGCCGGTCTTCGGAGTGGGTGAGTCGATCGCCGGGTTCTCGCTCTCGCTGCCGTGGGCGGTCGCCGAGTCGTGCATGACCGGGCAGCCGCCTTCCGCCTTGCGGTCCACCCCCTGCGGGCTCTCCGGGGCGCTGTTGTCCTGGCTGTCGGTCATGAGCACTTCCTTCTGTGTTTCGTTGTCATCTCAGCGGTACGGGCAGTCGAGCAGTCGGGACAGGTGCCCCAGTAGACGAGCTCCACCTCGTCGACCACGAAGCCGTGGTCGTCCGAGGCGGTCAGACACGGAACGTGGCCGACGGCGCAGTCGACGTCGGCGATCGCGCCGCACGAGCGGCAGACGACGTGGTGGTGGTTGTCGCCCACACGGGACTCGTAGCGCGCCGGGGCGCCTGCCGGCTGGATGCGTCGGAGCAGGCCGGCGTTGGTCAGCGCACGCAACACGTCGTAGACCGCTTGGTGCGACACCGTTCCGAGCTCGGCTCGCACGAGGCCGGTCACGGTGTCGGTGTCGACGTGCGGATGCGCGTGCACGGCGGCCAGCACGGCCAGCCGTGGGCGAGTCACCCGCAAGGAGACCTCGCGCAACACGGATCTGAGGTCCGTCGTCATGCCAGAAGAATGGACCGTCATCTGGAATGAATCAAATCTGGGGAGGGCGCAGTCCCAAGGACCGAGCAGGGGCTGGCCACGACGGATCGGCGGTGGCGTCAGCCGCCGATGGCGGACATGGGACGGTCGGGCTGGACGAAGTCCGGGTCGCCGATGCCGTGACCGCGGCGCTTGCGCCACATCTCACCGCGCATGAGCCCGAGCAGCTCGTCGTCGGTGGCACCCTCGCGCAGCGGGCCACGCAGGTCGGTCTCGGTCGTCGAGAAGAGGCAGTTGCGCACCTGCCCGTCCGCCGTCAGCCGCGTGCGGTCGCAGGCAGCGCAGAACGGTGCGCTGACGCTGGCGATGATGCCGACCGTCTGGGGGCCACCGTCGACGAGGAACCGCTCGGCGGGCGCACTCCCCCGGTCGGCCGCGGGCAGCGGAGTCAGGTGCCAGCGCCGTGACAGGCGCTCACGGATCTCATCGGCGGAGATCATCTGCGTCCGGTCCCACGCGTGCTGCGCGTCGAGCGGCATCTGCTCGATGAACCGGAGCTCGTAGCCACGGTCGAGGCACCAGGCGAGGACGTCTGCCACCGAGTCGTCGTTGATGCCGCGCATCGCGACGGCGTTGACCTTGACGGGCGTCAGGCCGGCGTCGGCGGCGGCCTTGAGCCCTGCCTCGACGTCAGCGAGTCGGTCGCGACGCGTCAGCTGGGTGAAGGTCTCGGAGTCGATCGTGTCGAGGCTGACGTTGACCCGGTCGAGGCCCGCCTCCTTGAGGCCGACGGCGACCCGCTCGAGCCCGACGCCGTTGGTCGTCATGGCGATCTTCGGTCGCGGCCGGAGGGAGGCGATGCCGGCGACCAGGTCGACGAGCGAGCGCCGCAGGAGCGGCTCACCGCCGGTGAGTCGGACCTGGGTGATGCCGTCACGCACGAAGATGCCGATTATCCGGAGCATCTCCTCGTCCGTCAGCATCTCGGCCTTCGGCATCCACGGCAGGCCCTCGGCGGGCATGCAGTACGTGCAGCGCAGGTTGCACCGGTCGGTGACCGACACGCGGAGGTCACGGGCCACCCGGCCGAAATGGTCGGCCAGGCCAGCCGGCCGGACGCTCGGGTCGGGAAGGCGGGTCATGTGCTCCACTGTAGGCCGGGTACCGTCGATCCGTGCTTCGACTCTGGCTGACGCGGCGCTGGCTGCTGTGGACCGTGGTGGCGGTCCTCTTCGGGGTCGCCTGCTTCTACCTCGGCCTCTGGCAGTGGCACCGGCACGTCGAGCAGCGTACGAAGGTCGACGCCATCGCCCGCAACTACGGCGCAGCGCCGGTGGCTCTGGCTCCGGCCCTGGTCGAGTCCCCCATCCCGGCCGAGCGTCAGTGGACCCGGGTCACCTTGACGGGCACGTATGCCGCCGGCACCGACCTGCTCGTCCGCAACCGCACGCTCGACGCGACGGTCGGCTTCGAGGTGCTGACGCCGATGCAGGTCGGCGGCCTGACCGTGCTCGTGGACCGCGGCTGGGTGCCCAATGCGGCAGACGCCGAGACGAGCCCACCCGTCGACCCGCCGCCCCCGGGACCGGTGCAGGTCACCGGCTGGCTGCGCACCGGTGAGGTGAGCCTCGACCGCGACCTCCCGCGGCCGCAGCTGGCGAGCATCAACGTCGGCGATGCGCGGACGCAGGTGCCCTCGCTGAGCGCGGTGGACGCGTACGTCGTGCTCGGTGAGCAGCAGCCGGCGGCGACTGCCGGCGACCACCCCCTGCGCCTGCTCCCCCGACCCCAGGAGGACCTCGGGCCGCACCAGGCCTACGCCTACCAGTGGTGGCTCTTCATGCCCGCCGGTCTCGTCTTCATCGTCTTCGCGATCCGACGCGAGGCGGCCGCCGGCCGGGCCGAGCTGACCGGCCCGGATGCGCCCCCGGTCAAGCCGAGGAAGGTCCGCATCTGGGACGAGGAGGACGCCTGAGGCCAGAGGCCGCTGGCGCGCCCTGTGCCACCCGTGCCGGACGGATGAGAGGGTCGGGGTCGGTGACGCCCGTCAAGAGGTGCGCGCCGATGAGCATCCCGTCCCACCACCAAGGAGCCCGCCATGGACATGCGCCTGGAGCTCGTCCCCCTTCCCACGACCGACGTCGACCGCAGCAAGGCGTTCTACACCGAGGGAATGGGCTTCGTCCTCGACCACGACGTCGAGCCGGGCAACGGCATGCGCGTCGTGCAGCTGACGCCTCCGGGCTCGAGCTGTTCGATCGTCATCGGCGTCGGGATGAGCGCCCCCGACGCTCCACGTGTGCAGAGCCTGCACCTCGTCGTCGACGACATCGACGAGGCGCGGCGGCTGCTGACGAGCCAGGGCGTGGACGTCTCGCCGGTCGAGGACATGGGCGGGGTCAGATATGCGCACCTCAGCGACCCGGACGGCAACACGTGGGCGCTCCAGCAGATCTCGCGCTGACTGCAGCAGCGGGGGCACGACCGTCGGCTACTCCGTCATGGGTGCTCGTCCGCCGGGCTCGCAGCCTGGCTGCCAGCCACGAGGAGCGCCCGGGCTGAGCCGCCCGTCACGGACCGGGTCAGCGCGCCGAGGTCACACGTGGTCCAGGGCGGCGTCGCTCGTCAGGTCCTCGAGCTCACCCCGGTCGGCACGTCCGGGGCGCTCGGTCACCTGGTCGTCGAACTGCGTCGCGTGGAGGTCGGCATACAGGCCGCCTGCGGCGAGCAGCTCGGAGTGCCGGCCGGTCTCGACGACCCGGCCGTGGTCGAGCACGACGATGAGGTCCGCCTGGCGGATCGTCGAGAGCCGGTGCGCGATGACGATCGAAGTGCGGCCCTCGAGGGCTGCGTCGAGCGCCCGCTGCACGGCGACCTCGGACTCGGAGTCGAGGTGGGCGGTCGCCTCGTCGAGGACGACGACGTCGGGGGCCTTGAGCAGCAGCCGCGCGATGGCGAGGCGCTGCTTCTCACCGCCGCTCAGTCGGTGGCCTCGGTCGCCGACGACCGTGTCCAGGCCTTCGGGGAGCTCGGCGACCAGGTCGCTGATCTGCGCGGCTCGCAGCGCTGAGTGGATGGCGTCGTCGGTGGCGTCCGGTCGCGCGTAGAGCAGGTTGGCCCGGATCGTGTCGTGGAAGAGGTGCGCCTCCTGCGTGACCACGCCGACGCGGTCGCGCAGCGACGTCATCGTGACGTCGCGCAGGTCACGGCCGCCGATGCGCACGGCCCCCTCGCTCGGGTCGTAGAGCCGGGCCACGAGGGAGGTCAGGGTCGTCTTGCCCGCTCCGGACGGCCCTACGAGCGCGACGAGATGACCGGCCGGCGCGCCTACGGTGATGTCGTTGAGCACCACGCCGCTGCCCCGGCGGTCGCCGGAGGCGACGGACTCGAGGGACGCGAGCGAGACCTCGTCGGCCGACGGGTAGCGGAACGCCACGTGCTCGAGCTCGACTCCGAGAGGCCCGTCGGGCAGGTCGACGGCGCCGGGGCTCTCCTTGACGAGCGGCTCGAGGTCGAGGACCTCGAACACGCGCTCGAAGGAGATGAGCGCCGTCATGATGTCGACGCGGACGTTGCTCAGCGAGGTCAGCGGCCCGTAGAGGCGAGCCAGCAGCGCCGCCAGCGCGAGCAGCGTGCCGACCGAGAGGGTGCCGTTGACCGCCATGACGCCACCGAAGCCGTAGACCATGGCCGTCGCGAGCGCCGCGACGAGCGTCAGCGCCGCCATGAACACGGTGCGGTTGAGAGCGATCTGGATGCCGATGTCACGCACCCGGCCGGCGCGCTCGGCGTACTCGGCCTCCTCGCGGGCCGGCGTGCCGAAGAGCTTGACGAGCAGCGCGCCTGCGACGTTGAAGCGCTCGGTCATCCGCGTGCCCATGTCGGCGTTCAGGGTCATCTGTCGATGAGCGAGGCTCGCGAGGCGCTTGCCCATGAGCTTGGCGGGGATGAGGAAGAGCGGCACGAGCAGCAGCGAGCCGAGCGTCAGCTGCCACGACAGTGCGAGCATCGCGCCGACGACGAGCACGACGGACACGACGTTGGCGACGACGTTGGACAGCACAGACGTGAACGCCTGCTGGGCACCGACGACGTCGTTGTTGAGCCTGGAGACCAGCGAACCGGTCTGGGCCCGCGTGAAGAACGCGATCGGCTGGCGGAGCACGTGGCCGAAGACCTGGGTGCGGAGGTCGTTGATGAGCCCCTCACCGATACGGGAGGAGTACCACCGCGAGATGATCGTCAGCACGGCGTCGACGATCGCGATCGCCGCCACGACGAGGGACAGTCGCACGACGACCGACGAGTCCTGGGGAATCACGCCGTCGTCGACGAGACTCTTGAGCAGCAGCGGAACGGTCACGACGAGCACGGAGTCAAGGACCACGACCGCGAGGAAGCCGACGATGGCCCTGCGGTACGGCCGGGCGTAGGTCAGGACGCGCCGACGCGTGCCCGGCGCGAGGCTTCGGTCGGCCACCGACGAGTCACGCGACATCGATCGCATCGCCATCCACGGCTGCATGCCCACTTGACGGACCTCCTGTCCTCCCTCGATCCAACCGCGCAGCACCGACAGCGATTCCCCGGTCGGGCGCGCCCGTCGGGATCGACCCGGCGGGGGTCAGGACCCGAAGCCGCCGAGCATCGCCTGGAGCAGGCCCGTCTGGGTCTCGCGCTCACGAGCGAGCTGGCTCTCACGGTCGCCCTGCGTGGCACCCTGCAGCAGGGGCTTGAGCGCGCGCAGGGCAGCAGTCGGCGCCGCCAGCAGGGCCTCGACGAGCGATGCCGTCGCCTCGTCGAGGTCGGCCGCGGGCGCGAGCGAGCCGACGAGGCCGATGCTGTGCGCCTCGGGCGCCGAGACCTTACGGCCCGTCGCGCAGATCTCCAGGGCCCGCGCGTAGCCGACGAGGTGGACGAGCGGCCACGTGCCGCCGAGGTCCGGCACGAGACCGAGGCTCGTCTCGCGCATGGCGAACCACGCGTCGAGTGCGGCGATCCGCAGGTCGGCTGAGAGGGCCAGCTGGAATCCGGCTCCGATCGCGTAGCCGTGTACCTGCGCCACGACGACCGCCGGGCACTCGGCCCAGGCGGTGAAGCCCTCCTGGTAGGCCGCGATGCCTCGCTGGATGACCTCCGGGCCTCCACCGGCCAGCTGGGCCACGCTCTCCTCGCCGGGCACGCCCTCGGGCGTGAACATCGCCGTGTCGATGCCGGCGGAGAAGGCGTCACCGGCTCCACGGAGCACGACCACGCGTACCGCCTCGGGAACCGAGCGAGCCTCCTCGGCGAGCGCGGCCCACAGCGACGGGGTCTGGGCGTTGCGCTTCTCCGGGTGGTCCAGCGTGAGGGTGCGGACGGGCCCGTCGGTCTCGACCCTGAGGTGCGGATGCGTCATGACCGCAGGTTACCCGCGGGTCAGGGCGGCTCCCTGAGGAGGACTCAGGCCGCCGCAGGACTCAGGCCGCCGCCTGCGCGGCCCGGATCGGCAGGACGACCCGGAGAATGCCCCAACCGCTGACGGACGCCGGCTGGACCAGCTCGACCCGGAAGACGCGGGCACAGTCGAGGCACGACCACGCTGCGGTCGGGTCGGGAAACGGTGTCACGTCATCGCCCGAGCAGAACGGGCAGGTGAGGTGGTGGTCGGTGGGCATGACACTCAGTGTCCCGACCGGACCGCCCAGATACAATAACCGTCCATTATGTGACCGGAAGCGTCTGGTTATACATCTCGCTGAGCTCCAGTCGCAGACGCCGAGGAGGCGAGGCCGGCGCCGAGGCGGTCAGGCCAGCGAGATGAGGTCCTTGTAGTCCGGTCCCCAGAGGTCCTCGACGCCGTCGGGCAGCAGCAGGATGCGTTCCGGCTCGAGGGCGTCGACCGCTCCCTCGTCGTGCGTCACGAGCACGACGGCACCCTCGTACGTCTTGAGCGCCCCCAGGATCTCGGCGCGCGACGCGGGGTCGAGGTTGTTGGTGGGCTCGTCGAGCAGCAGCACGTTGGCTGCGGACACGACGAGCAGGGCGAGGGACAGGCGCGTCTTCTCGCCGCCGGAGAGCACGCCGGCGGGCTTCTGCACGTCGTCGCCGGAGAAGAGGAAGGAGCCGAGCACCTTGCGGACCTCGGTCTCGCCGAGCTCGGGCGCAGCCGACTTCATGTTCTCGAGCACCGACCGCGAGACGTCGAGGTTCTCGTGCTCCTGGGCGTAGTAGCCCAGGCGCAGGCCGTGCCCTGGCTCGACCTCGCCCGTGTCCGGGGCATCGACGCCGGCGAGCATCCGCAGCAGCGTCGTCTTGCCGGCACCGTTGAGGCCGAGGACGACGACCTTGCTGCCGCGGTCGATGGCGAGGTCGACGTCGGTGAACACCTCGAGCGAGCCGTACGAGCGGGACAGCCCGGACGCCCGCAGGGGCGTCTTGCCGCAGGCAGCCGGCTTGGGGAAGCGGAGCTTGGCGACCTTGTCCTGGACCCGCTCCCCCTCGACGCCGGCCAGGAGGCGCTCCGCGCGCTTGGCCATGTTCTGGGCAGCCGTCGCCTTGGTCGCCTTGGCACGCATCTTGTCCGCCTGCGCGAGGAGCGCGCCGGCCTTCTTCTGCGCGTTCTGCAGCTCGCGGCGACGGCGCTTCTCGTCGGTCTCGCGCGACTGGAGGTAGGTCTTCCAGTTGACGTTGTAGACGTCGAGGGCCGAGCGGTTGGCGTCGAGGTGGTAGACCTTGTTGACGATCGCGTCGAGCATCTCCGCGTCGTGGCTGATGATGATCAGCCCACCCTTGTAGGCGCGGAGATACTCCCTCAGCCAGACGATCGAGTCGGCGTCGAGGTGGTTGGTGGGCTCGTCGAGCAGCAGGGTCTCGTTGCCCGAGAAGAGGATCCGCGACAGCTCGACCCGGCGGCGCTGTCCGCCGGACAGGGTGCCCAGCGGCTGCGAGAGGATGCGCTCCTCGAGACCGAGGGCACTCGCGATGGAGGCTGCCTCGGACTCGGCGGCGTAGCCGCCCTGCGCCTCGAACTCGACCTCGAGACGGGCGTACTTGCGCATCGCCTTGTCGCGCACCTTCTCGTCGTCGCTGCCCATGCGGGCCTCGGCGTCGGAGCGCTCGTGCACGATCGTGTCGAGCCCGCGGGCCGAGAGGATGCGGTCGCGGGCGAGCATCTCGAGGTCACCGGTGCGCGGGTCCTGCGGAAGGTAACCGACCGCGCCGGTGCGGGTCACGGTCCCTGCGGCGGGCTGTCCCTCACCCGCGAGGACCTTCGTCAGGGTGGTCTTGCCCGCGCCGTTGCGCCCCACGAGGCCGATGCGGTCGCCGGAGTCGATGCGGAAGCTCGCATCCTCCAGCAGCAGGCGCGCTCCTGCACGCAACTCGATCCCGGTGGCGACGATCACGGCATTCCTCCTATCGGTGCCGCACTACGTCAGCGGCCGGACAACCCCTCCAGTCTAGAAGCCGCGAGTGAGTGCTCCTGACGCCTCGTCGGAGCGGGCCGCTGCCGGCCGGAGAGAGCCGCGCCTGCGGCCCCAGGCCCACCAGCGGTGGGCCTGGCGCCGGCGACACGGCATACGTCCTCGGGTTCGGGCGGTGCCGGTGGCGTCGGTCAGTGGCGTATGCCGTCCGGCGGGCGAGGCGTCCCGGGTGGGCCCGTCACGCTCGGGTAGCGTGAGCCAGCGTGAACGCGCCCATCTCCGTTCGTGACATCACCGCAGCCGAGCACCTCGCCTGGCTGCGGACCCAGCCGTCGGCCAGCTTCCTCCAGACGCCGGCCTGGGCCGCCGTCAAGAAGGAGTGGCGCGCCGAGTCGGTGGGCTGGTTCGAGGGCGAGGAGATGGTGGGCGCGGCGCTCGTCCTGCACCGGTCGCTCCCGCGCATCAAGCGTTCGCTGGCCTACGTGCCCGAGGGGCCCGCCATCGACTGGGCCTCGCCGCGGCTCGTCGAGCTGCTCCGCGCCCTGCGCGACCACGTCAGGGCCAAGGGTGCGTTCGCGCTCCGGCTCGGACCGCCCGTCGCCACGCACCGCTGGCGCACCGCCACGATCAAGGCGGCCATCGGGGACCCGGCGGTCCGTCGCTACGACGAGGTCGCGCCCGACGTCGTGGAGCCGGTGGGCACGGCCGTCGTGGCGCAGCTGGAGCGGCTGGGGTTCCGGCACCTCAGCCCGGACGACGGCTTCGCCGCCGGGCAGCCGGAGTACGTGTTCCAGGTGCCGCTCGCCGGACGCACCGAGGCCGACGTGCTCGCGGGCATGAACCAGCTGTGGCGCCGGAACATCAAGAAGACCGCCAAGAACGGCGTCGAGGTCCGCATCGGTGACGCGTCCGACCTCCCGGCCTTCCATCGCACGTACGTCGAGACGGCCGAGCGCGACCGCTTCACGCCCCGCGGTCTCCCCTACTTCGAGACGATGTATGCCGCGCTGAGCTCCGAGGACCCCGAGCGGATCCGCGTCTACCTGGCCGAGCACGATGGCGACGTCCTCGCGGCAACGGTCTTCATCCGGGTCGGCGAGCACGCCTGGTACTCCTACGGCGCTTCGACGGCGGCCAAGCGTGAGCTGCAGGGATCGACGGCGATCCAGTGGCGGATGATGCAGGACTCGATCGCTGCCGGAGCGTCGGTCTACGACCTCCGCGGCATCACGAACACCGTCGACGAGTCCAACCCGCACATCGGCCTCATCCGTTTCAAGGTGGGCACCGGTGGGGAGGCCGTGCGGCTGGCCGGCGAGTGGGACCTCCCTCTGAACCGCTTGCTCTACAAGGCTTTTGACCTCTACATGAAGCGGCGGTGAGCGCTCGTGTCCTTCGTCCTGCACGTCGACGGTGAGCGATGGCGCGCCGGTCACGACCACTTCGTCGCCGAGCACCCCGGCGTCGTCCCGGTGGTCAAGGGCAACGGCTACGGCTTCGGCCGCGACCTGCTGTGCGCCGAGGCCGCCCGCCTCGGGGTGCCGATGGTGGCCGTCGGCGCGTACGCAGAGGCGGCGACGGCCCTGGCCACCTTCGGCGGCGACGGCCTCGTCATGGAGCCCTACCGCGCAGCCGTCCACGCGGACCTGCCCGACCTCGCGAACCGGCAGGTCGTGCACACCGTGACGACCGAGTCAGACCTCGAGAGCCTCCGGAGCGTGGCCGGCGAGGCCCGGGTCGTCGTCGAAGGGCTGACCTCGATGAACCGCTACGGCACGCCGGTCGCGGACGTGGCCGCGCTCGCCGGCGTCGCCGATGCCCTCGGGGTGACGCTGCACCTCCCGCTCGGGACGGGCCACGTCGAGGAGATCTCGCGCTTCATCGCGGCGGTGCCGGGGGTGCAGACCTGGTTCGTGTCGCACGTCACCGCAGCGGAGCTGGCTACTCTCGCAGCGCGTTTCCCGGAGCACGAGTTCCGGCCGCGCATCGGTACCGACCTCTGGTACGCCGACAAGGGCTCCTACGAGGTGCGCGCCCACGTGCTCGACGTGCGACCCGTCAGCAAAGGCGCGCGGGTCGGCTACCGACAGCGCGCCGTCGGCCCCGGGCACCTCGTCGTCGTCAGCGGAGGCACGTCGCACGGTGTCGCCATGGAGAGCCCGTCGCCGGCCGCCACGGCTCGCTCTCGCGCCATCGCCGTCACGGAGGGCATCCTCGAGGCCGCGCACCGGGTGCGCTCGCCCTTCACCGTGTCAGGTCTCATGCCGCGCTTCGCGGAGCCGCCGCACATGCAGTGCAGCCTGCTCGTGCTGCCGACCGGCGTCGTTCCCCCTCGGATCGGCGACGAGGTCACGGTCCGGATGCGTCTGACGACGACGACCCCGGACGCGGTCATCGTCTCCTGAGCCCCGCGGGTGCCGGGTGGTCGCGTACGGCGGGTGCGCCGGCGTGACGGCCGACCTCAGGGGTGCGCCGGCGTGACGGCCGACCTCAGGGATGCGCCTGCGTCGGCACGGTGAGGATCTCCGCTCCGTCGCCGGTGATGGCGATCGTGTGCTCGCTGTGCGCTGCCCGCGCGCCCGTCGCACTGCGCAGCGTCCACCCGTCGGCGTCGGTGACGAGCTCGGCGGTGTCCGCCATGACCCAGGGCTCCAGGGCCAGCAGGAGCCCGGGACGCAGCGCGTACCCACGGCCGGGTCGTCCCGTGTTCGGGATGTGCGGGTCCTGGTGCATCGTCGACCCGACGCCGTGACCTCCGAACTGGGTGTTGATCGGATACCCCGCCTCGGACAGCACCGAGCCGATCGCATGGGAGATGTCACCGATCCGGGCCCCGGGGCCCGCGGCAGCGATCCCGGCCTGCAGTGCGCGCTCCGTCGCGCTGATCATCGCGATGCTCTCCGCGGGCTCTGAGTCGCCCACGATGAAGGTGATCGCCGAGTCGGCCACGACCCCGTCCCGGGCGACGGCGAGGTCGAGTGACAGCAGGTCACCGTCGGCGAGCGGGTAGTCGTGCGGCAGCCCATGGAGCACGGCGTCGTTCACGGACGTGCAGATGTAGTGGCCGAACGGCCCGCGGCCGAAGGAGGGCGCATAGTCGACGTAGCACGACGAGCCTCCGGCCTCGAGGACCATGGTCTCGGCCCACCGGTCGATGTCCTGCAGGTTGGTGCCCACCACGGTGCGGCTCTTGAGCGTCTGAAGGACGTCCGCGACGAGAGCACCGGCCTGCCTGGCACGCGGCAGCTCGGCGGGGCTCAGGATCTCGATCATTCGGCGCCTCCTTCGGGGGACCAATAACTATCCCGGGCATGCTATCCCGGTCTAGGATCGGGCCATGGTCAGGTTGCCGCTCACCCCCGCAGAGGTCGAGCGCGGACGCCGCCTCGGCGCCCTCCTGCGTCGTGCCAGAGGGGAGCGCTCGATGGTCGAGACCGCGCTCGACGCACGGATCTCACCGGAGACCCTCCGGAAGATCGAGTCCGGCCGCGTGGCGACACCGGCCTTCCCGACCATCGCCGCGATCGCCGACGTCCTCGGCCTCTCGCTCGACGCCGTGTGGGCCGAGATCGCCCCGCCCGGGCGCCGTACCGAACGGGGCCGCTCCGGTCGCGACGCCGGCGAGCCGCTGGCTTCGTAGGACCGGCCGGCGTCGGGGTCCCTCCTGCCGAGTGTGGCCCCCGCCCTTCAGACCTCGACCGTCCGGGACGACGATGGTGCTGCGCCGGCACGAGGGGCCGTCACCCCCGGGCGGTACCGTCGTCCCGGACGGTCGGCGTCCGGGAGGTGACGACATGCGGTACGACACGAGTCCGACGGCACGGGCCCTGCTCGCGCTCGAGGCCATCCAGGACTGCCCGGGCATCACGGCCCAGAGACTGGGCGACCACCTGGGGGTCACGGAGCGGGCGGCCCGCCGCTACGTCGCGATCCTGCGGGAGGCCGACCTGCCCATCGAGTCGGTCACGGGTCCGCACGGCGGCTACCGCGTCGGCCGCGGACTGCGGCTGCCGCCCCTGATGTTCACCGCCGCCGAGGCGCTCGGCCTCGTCATGGCGGTCCTGGAGGGACACCGCGGCGCGGCGGACCCGACCGAACTCGTCGGGACGGCCCTGTCCAAGATCCTGCGGGTGCTCCCCCAGCCGGTCGCAGAGCCGGTGCGGGCCGTGCACCGCATCAGCGGACCGCCTCCCGACCCGAGCCTGCGAGTGGACCCTGGCCTGACCGCGCAGCTCGTCGGGGCCTGCACGTCGGCGCGACGGGTCCGCATCGACTACCGCCTCGAGGACGGTCGGGTACGACTGATGGAGGTCGACCCCTGGGCGGTGGTCCTGCGCCACGGCCGCTGGTACCTCCTCGGCTGGTCGCACACGAGCGGGGCCCAGCGCGCGCTCCGGATCGACCGCGTCCAGTCGGTCTTCACGACGTCGCAGACGTTCACGGCGCCCGAGCACCTCGACGCGCTCCGGACCCTCGAGGAGCACCTGTCGCAGGGGTGGCGCCACGAGGTCGACGTGCTGTTGCGGGCCGACCTCGACGACGCATCACGATGGGTCCCGCGCAGCCTCGGGCGCCTCGAGGAGGTCGAGGGCGGCATCCGGCTGCGGGCCACGACGGACGACCCCGAGTGGTACGCACGACAGCTCGCCGTCACGCCGCTGACCTTCGAGGTGCTCGGGTCGGCCCCGCTCGTCCAGGCCACCGAGGACCTCGCCGCGCGCCTCGTCAAGGCGGCCGGCTCAGCCGCCGCCACGCCCCGCAGCGGGCACCAGGGATGAGCCGGCCCGAGCGGGTACGACACCGTCACGGCGGCGGATGAGCAGCCGACGAACCCAGGTCCCCGCACTAGGGTGATCTCGACCGGACCGGGGAGGTCCCCGGTCCCGAGCCCGAGGAGCGGCACATGAGCTTCAACGACAGCGCCCAGCTCGACACCTCACAGGTGCAGAGCGGCGGCAGCGGTGGTGGAGGGGGTGGTTTCCCCGGCGGCATGCAGGTCGGTGGGGGCATCGGCGGCCTCATCCTCCTCGTGCTCATGCTCATCTTCGGCGGCGGCAAGCTGCTCGGCGGCGGCGACTCCGGCAGCTCCGCCGGAGGCCTCCCCTCGCAGCAGCTGGAGAGCGGCCAGGTCGCAGCCGGCGGGCAGGTCGACCAGGGCGAGTTCTCCCAGTGCAGGACCGGCGCCGACGCCAACAAGAACGACGTGTGCCTCATCATCGCGACGGTCAACAGCGTCCAGGACTACTGGGGCAAGACGCTGCCGAGGTACCAGATGAACTACGAGCCGGTGAGGACCGTCATCTACCAGGGGCAGACCCCGTCCGGCTGCGGCACGGCCAACTCACAGGTGGGCCCGTTCTACTGCCCTCTCGACTCCAAGGTCTACGTCGACGCCAGCTTCTTCCAGGAGCTGGAGGGCAAGTTCGGTGCCGACGGCGGCCAGCTGGCGAAGGAGTACGTCATCGCCCACGAGTACGGCCATCACATCCAGAACCAGCTCGGCATCCTCAACCGGGCTCAGCAGGACCCACAGGGACCGAACTCCGGCGCCGTCCGCATCGAGCTCATGGCCGACTGCCTCGCCGGCACCTGGGTCAAGCACGCGACCGAGACGACCGACGCCAACGGCACGCCGCTGCTCAAGCCCATCACCGAGAGCGACATCACCTCCGCACTCTCGGCCGCGTCCGCCGTCGGTGACGACCGCATCCAGAAGAAGATGCAGGGGCGCGTCACGCCCGAGAACTGGACGCACGGGTCGTCCGAGGCCCGGATGAACTGGTTCATGCAGGGCTACGAGACGGGCGACCTCAACCAGTGCAACACGTTCGGCGTCGACACCGTCAGCTGACGTCGCCGACCGTCGACTCGGTGAGCTCGATGCGCACGGCCCGGCCACGCCGCAGCGCGGTCTCGAGGACGTCGCGCTTCGGGTCGGGCAGGTCGTAGAGCTCACGCATCGGCAGCCCCGCGAGGGCCCTCAGGGCCCCGGCGGCGAGGACGTCGCGCACGAGCGCGCGATCGCCGCCGACCACCAGCGCCCGAGGTATGCCGTCCGCTCCCGCCGCCGGTGACTCGTCGTCCCCGAGGAGCACCCGTCGCGCGTGGCCCACGACGGCGTCGACGAGCTCGTCCGCCTGCTTGCCCCGGCGCCGCGCGAAACGCTGCTGCGACCAGCCGCCGGCAGCGGTGCGGGACTGGACATGGCGGGACCCGACCTTCGAGACCGTTAAGGCGCCCGCGGGGGCCAGCCCCACGGCATACCCACCTCGACGGACGAGGATGACGCCGAGGGGGACGTGGGCGAACGGCCTTGCCACCACAGTGGATCCGTCTGCAGCTCGCGCGGACATGACGACGCCGCCGGGAGTGGTCTCCTCGGCGGCGTCGTAGGGGCCGTGTCGCTCGGCGAAGCGTGCCATCCACCCGTCGAACCGTGCGGGGTCGACCTCGATGACGCGCGTCGTCACGAGCGCTGGTGGTGCACGCTCAGAGGTTGAAGCCGAGGGCGCGCAGCTGCTCGCGACCGTCCTCGGTGATCTTGTCGGGACCCCACGGCGGCATCCACACCCAGTTGATGCGGTGCGTCGTGACGAGGCCCTCGAGCGCCTGAGCCGTCTGGTCCTCGATGACGTCGGTGAGCGGGCACGCGGCCGACGTCAGCGTCATGTCGATGACGGCGTGCGACTGCGCGTCGACGGTGATGCCGTAGACGAGGCCGAGGTCGACGACGTTGATGCCGAGCTCCGGGTCGACGACGTCGCGCATGGCCTCCTCGACGTCGGCCACGTTGGGCGGGGTGGTGGTCTGGGTCATGACGAAACTCCTTGGGGGGAGGTGGAACTGCTGGGAGAGATGTCAACGCCGGCCCGGGCGAGCGCGTCGGTGAAGGCGGTCCAGCCGAGCAGGGCGCACTTGACGCGTGCGGGGTACCTGGCGACACCGGCGAAGGCGACGCCGTCACCGATGACCGTCTCGTCGCCGCTCACCTGGCCACGGGAGGTCAGCATGGTGCGCATGGCCTCGACGGTCCCGAGGGCCTCGGCGACCGGGTGGCCGATGACCTCCTCGGCGAGGACGGACGAGCTCGCGACGGAGATCGAGCAGCCCTGCGCCTGGTAGGACACGTCGGTCACGACGGCGTCCGACCCGGTGCCGGAGACGCCGACCCGGAGGGTCACCTCGTCGCCGCACGTCGGGTTGATGTGGTGCACCTCGGCGTCGAACGGCTCGCGCAGGCCCGCGTGGTGCGGGCGCTTGGAGTGCTCGAGGATGAGCTCCTGGTAGAGATCCATCAGCTCGCCTGCCTCTCGGTGTCGAGTCCGAAGATCACCGGCACCCGGTCCAGGGCCGTGAGCAGCGCCTCGACCTCGGCGGCCGTGCTGTGGACGGCGAACGACGCGCGGGTCGTGGCGGGGGCACCGAGCGCACGGTGCAGCGGCCACGCGCAGTGGTGGCCCACGCGTACGGCCACACCGGCATCGTCGAGCACCTGCCCGACGTCGTGGGCGTGCACGCCGTCGACGACGAACGCCACGGCACCGCCGCGCGCGGTGCCGACCGTGGGACCGACGACGCGGACCCAGGGGCGCTCCGCGAGGCCACGCTGCAGCAGGTCGACGAGCGCTGCCTCGTGCGCGTGGATGCGCTCGATGCCGAGGGCCTCGACCCAGCGCACCGCGGCCGCCAATCCCACGGCCTGCGCCGCGTTCGGCACGCCCGCCTCGAACTTCTGCGGCGCGGGCGCGTAGGTCGAGCGCTCCATCGTGACGAGCTCGATCATCGAGCCGCCCGTGAGGAAGGGCGGCATGACCTCGAGCAGCTCTGCCCGGCCCCAGAGGACGCCGACCCCCATCGGGCCGTACAGCTTGTGGCCGCTGAACGCGATGAAGTCGGCACCCAGGGTCCGGACGTCGACAGCGAGGTGCGGCACCGACTGGCAGGCATCGACGACGACGAGCGCGCCAACGGCGTGCGCGCGCTCGGCGAGCCGGGTGACGGGGTTGACGGTGCCGAGCACGTTGGAGACGTGCGTGAAGGCGAACACCTTGGTGCGCTCGGTGAGCAGGTCGTCGAGGCCCGAGAGCTCGAGTGCCCCGTCGTGGTCGACCGGCACCCATCGCAGCGTCGCGCCCGTGCGACGAGCGACCTCCTGCCAGGGCACGAGGTTGGCGTGGTGCTCCATCTCGGTCACGAGGATCTCGTCACCGGGACCGAGCACGAACCGCTCGTCCTTCGGGTCGTCGGTCGGGGCGGCGTTGGAGAAGGCGTACGCGACGAGGTTGAGCGCCTCAGTGGCGTTCTTCGTGAAGACCACCTCGTCTGCCGGCGCGCCGATGAACGACGCAACCGTGGCGCGGGCGGCCTCGAAGTCGTCGGTGGCCTCCTCGGCGAGCTGGTGCGCACCGCGGTGGACCGCGGCGTTGTGCTGCTCGTAGAACGCGCGCTCGGCGTCCAGGACCGGAGCCGGCTTGTGCGACGTCGCCCCGGAGTCGAGATAGACGAGCGGCCTGCCGTCGCGCACGGTGCGCGCCAGGATGGGGAAGTCGCCGCGGATGGCGGCGAGCTCCCCGTCCGTGAAGGGCAGGACGTCGGTCATTCGGCTCAGGCCTCGACCGCCGCGGCGGGGGCCGCGGTGAGGTAGCGGTCGTAGCCCTCGTCCTCGAGGCGGTCGGCCAGCTCGGGGCCACCCTCCTCGACGACCTTGCCGTCGACGAAGACGTGCACGAAGTCGGGCTTGATGTAGCGCAGGATCCGCGTGTAGTGCGTGATCAGCAGGACGCCGAGGTCACTCGAGTCCTTGGCGCGGTTGACGCCCTCGGAGACGATCTTGAGCGCGTCGACGTCGAGGCCGGAGTCGGTCTCGTCGAGGACGGCCACCTTGGGCCGGAGCAGCTCCATCTGGAGGATCTCGTGGCGCTTCTTCTCGCCACCGGAGAAGCCCTCGTTGACGTTGCGCTCGGCGAATGCGGGGTCCATGCGGAGGTTGCCCATCGCGGCCTTGACGTCCTTGACCCACGTGCGCAGCTTGGGCGCCTCGCCGTCGATGGCCGTCTTGGCCGTGCGCAGGAAGTTGCTGACCGTGACGCCGGGGACCTCGACGGGGTACTGCATCGCGAGGAAGAGGCCGGCGCGGGCGCGCTCGTCGACGCTCATCGCGAGGACGTCCTCGCCGTCGAGCGTCACGGTCCCGCCGGTGACGGTGTACTTGGGGTGGCCGGCGATGCTGTAGGCCAGCGTCGACTTGCCGGAGCCGTTGGGCCCCATGATCGCGTGGGTCTCCCCCGACTTCACGGTGAGGTCGACCCCGCGCAGGATCTCCTTGGGGCCGTCCTCGGTCTCGACCGAGACCGTCAGTCCCTTGATCTCGAGCGTGCTCATGGGTCAGTTCTCCTTGTGGGTGCTGGCGGTGTCGGTGCTGGGGGTGTGCTGCGTGGGCCCGGCGTACGCGGTCGACGCGAGCTCGTCCTCGATGGCAGCGGTGATCTCGTCGCGCAGGTCGGCGAGCGGGATCTCACGGATGATGTCGGCGAAGAAGCCGCGCACGACAAGGCGCTTGGCCTCGTCCTCGGTGATGCCGCGCGACTGCAGGTAGAACAGTTGCAGGTCGTCGAACCGGCCGGTCGCAGAAGCGTGCCCGGCGCCGGTGATCTCGCCGGTCTCGATCTCGAGGTTCGGCACCGAGTCGGCGCGGGCGCCGTCGGTGAGCACGAGGTTGCGGTTGAGCTCGTAGGTGTCGGTGCCCTCGGCCTCGGCGCGGATCAGCACGTCGCCGACCCAGACCGTGCGGGCCGTGTCGCCCTGGAGGGCGCCCTTGTAGGTGGCGCGGCTCTTGCAGTGCGGCGTGTTGTGGTCGATGTAGGAGCGGTGCTCGAGGTGCTGGCCCGCGTCGGCGAAGTAGACGCCGAGGAGCGTCGCATCCCCGCCCGGCCCGGCGTAGCGCACGTTGGCGTTGACGCGGACGACCGCGCCACCGAGCGACACCGAGAGGTGCTTGTAGCGGGCGTCCCGGCCGACGAGCGCGTCGTGCTGCCCCAGGTGCTGGGCGTCGTCGGCCCAGCGCTGCACCGACACGACCGTGAGGTCGGACCCGTCGCCCGTCACCACGGACACGAGCTGCGCATAGCGCGCCGAGCCGGTGTGCTCGACGACGACGGTCGCCTTGGAGAAGCGGCCGGCACGCACGACGAGGTGGCCGTGCACGGGCTCTGCACCCCGCCCGACGAGCGAGAGGCGGACGGGCTGGTCGAGCTCGGCCTCAGCCGGGATGTCGAGCAGCAGCGCACCGTTCGCGCCCGCGCCGGCCACGACGGCCGCACGGTCCTGGGGCGGCAGGATGCCGAGACCCTGGGCCTGCTCGGACGTGATCGTCGACGTCGTGACGCCCTCGGGGAGCGTGGTGCCCCACTCGAGGTCGCCCGTCGCGCCCTCGGCGAGCAGGCCGGCGAGCTTCTTGACGGGCGTGAAGCGCCAGTCCTCCTCGCGGCCCGTCGGCAGCGGGAACGCGGCGACGTCGAAGGACGCCGTGCGCTCCGCACGCGACTGGACCGGCACGAAGGCGGCGGCCGAGTCCGTGTGGGCGGTGGCACCGGGGATGGTGGCGGTCGGGGCGGCGTCGGGCACCGTGGTCTCGCTCTGCTGGGTCTCGGGGGTGTCGGTGGTCGTGTCAGCCAGAAGGCCCATCAGCCGACGGCTCCTTCCATCTGCAGCTCGATGAGGCGGTTGAGCTCGAGGGCGTACTCCATGGGCAGCTCACGCGCGATCGGCTCGATGAAGCCGCGCACGATCATCGCCATCGCCTCGTCCTCGGCCATGCCGCGGGACATGAGGTAGAAGAGCTGGTCCTCGGACACCTTCGAGACCGTGGCCTCGTGACCCATCGAGACGTCGTCCTCGCGGATGTCGACGTAGGGGTAGGTGTCGGAGCGGCTGATCGTGTCGACGAGGAGCGCGTCGCAGCGCACCGTCGAGGCCGAGTGCGAGGCGCCCTCGAGCACCTGCACGAGGCCGCGGTAGCTCGCGCGCCCGCCACCACGGGCGACCGACTTGCTGATGATCGAGCTCTTGGTGTTGGGAGCCGCGTGGACCATCTTCGAGCCGGTGTCCTGGTGCTGGCCCTCGCCGGCGAAGGCGATCGAGAGCGTCTCGCCCTTGGCGTGCTCGCCCATGAGGAAGACGGCCGGGTACTTCATCGTCACCTTGGAGCCGATGTTGCCGTCGACCCACTCCATCGTCGCGCCGGCCTCGCAGGTCGCGCGCTTCGTGACGAGGTTGTAGACGTTGTTGGACCAGTTCTGGATCGTCGTGTAGCGCACCCGGGCGTTCTTCTTGACGATGATCTCGACAACGGCCGAGTGCAGCGAGTCCGACTTGTAGATCGGTGCGGTGCAGCCCTCGACGTAGTGCACGTACGAGCCCTCGTCGGCGATGATCAGCGTCCGCTCGAACTGGCCCATGTTCTCGGTGTTGATGCGGAAGTACGCCTGGAGCGGGATGTCGACGTGGACACCCTTGGGCACGTAGATGAACGAGCCACCCGACCACACGGCCGTGTTGAGCGCGGCGAACTTGTTGTCACCGGCCGGGATCACCGTCGCGAAGTGCTCGCGGAAGAGGTCCTCGTGCTCCTTCAGGGCCGTGTCCGTGTCGAGGAAGATGACGCCCTGGGCCTCGAGGTCCTCACGGATCTGGTGGTAGACGACCTCCGACTCGTACTGCGCGGCGACACCGGAGACGAGGCGCTGCTTCTCGGCCTCGGGGATGCCCAGCCGGTCGTAGGTGTTCTTGATGTCCTCGGGCAGGTCGTCCCACGTGGCCGCCTGCTTCTCGGTGGACTTCACGAAGTACTTGATGTTCTGGAAGTCGATGCCGGTGAGGTCGGAGCCCCACGAGGGCATCGGCTTCTTGCCGAAGAGGCTGAGGCTCTTCAGGCGCAGCTTCGTCATCCACTCGGGCTCGTTCTTGCGGGCCGAGATGTCGCGCACGACGTCCTCGTTGAGCCCACGACGCGCCGTGGAGCCGGCCACGTCGCTGTCGGCCCAGCCGTACTCGTAGGTGCCGATGCCCTTGAGGCCGGGGTTCAGCTCTTCGATGTGGGTGGTCATGAGGAACCTTCCTTGACGTGCGTGAGCGTGTCGGTGCTCGTGCGGGTCGTGCTCGTGCGTGGCGTACGCGTGGCCGGGCGAGTGCGCGGCGTGGTCTGGTTGGTCTGGGTGTTCTGGACGGCCTGAGCGTCAACGCCCGGGGCCTCGGTCGTCTTCCGCGCGCGGGCGCCGATCCCACCGGTCGGGACGAATGTCGTGCAGACGTGGTGTCCGCCCGCGAGGGTGGCAAGGCGCTGGACGTGCACTCCCAGGAGGCGGGAGAACGCATCGGTCTCGGCCTCGCAGAAGGCTGGGAACTCGGTGGCGACGTGCTGCACCGGGCAGTGCCCCTGGCACAGCTGGACGCCGGTCAGGCCGCCGGCGCCGACGGGACGGGCGGTGGCGGCGAAGCCGTCCTCGCTCAGCGCCTCGACGAGGGCCTCGGTGCGAGCGGCGGGGTCGTCCCCTGCCGCAGCGAGGCGGGCGGCATACCGCTCCTCGAGCGCGCCGACCCGGCTGCGGGCGAAGTCGCCCACGGCCGCGGGCCCCGCGTGCTCCTCGAGGTAGCGCAGCACCTCGACGGCGAGCGAGTCGTAGTCGGCCTCCAGGGCGCTGTGCCCGGCGTCGGACACGACGTAGGCACGGGCGGGACGGCCGCGACCGCGGCGGCCGCCGGTGGGCTCGTGCGGCACGACGACACCCTGCTCCACCAGCGCGTCGAGGTGACGGCGCACGGCGGCGGGAGTGAGGTCGAGGTGACGGCCCAGCTCGGCCGCCGAGATCGGGCCGTCGGTGGAGACCATGTGGAGGACCCGCGAGCGCGTGCGTGACTCGAGCGGCGAGACGTGCTCGCCGTCCCTGATCTCACGCGGTGCGTGCTCTCCGAAAAACACCACACCATTGTGACGTAATTAGGTCCTCGACTTCCAGTTAGGACGCCCTTACCGCCACTCGACGCCTCAACGCTCACCGCCATCACGCCGGTCGGTGGCGGGGCGCCGGCCGGCGCCCGGTTCGTCGAGGTCGGCGTGCGGGGCACCGTCGAGGTCCCCGGCGTCCGCGTGGATGTCCGAGTCGTCGTCGGCGTCGTCGTCTGGGTCGTCCAGATCGTCGTCGACGTCCGGCGGCATGATGACCGACGGCATCCGCGTCCGGGGCGGCGCCACGGCGTCCTCCCCGAACCACCGTCGGCGCAGCGGCGCCGTCACCCAGCCGAGCGGACAGGTGAGGACGTAGCCGTAGGCCAGGGCCATGCCCGTGGCGCCGGGGAAGAGCGCGAGCCCGAGGGCGACGACGACACCCAGGGGCACGGTGATCCGCAGGTGCCGGGGCGAGAGCAGGTCGCGGAAGGAGCGGAAGCGGAAGGACGACGCCATGAGTGCCGCCGGCACCACCCCGGCCACGACGGGCACGAGGGGCGCCCAGTCGTAGAGCGGGTCGCCGATGGCGAGCACCGTGGAGATGACGACGCCCGCCGCCCCCGGGCTCGCGAGACCGACGAAGTAGCGCTTGTCGGCGAGCGGGTCGATGGTGACGTTGAAGCGCGCGAGGCGGTAGGCGGCACAGGCCAGCCAGAACATCGCCCCCGCCCAGGCCCACACCGGGTAGGCCGGCAGCGCCCACGTGTAGACGAGCACGGCAGGCGCGATGCCGAACGAGATGAGATCGGCGAGCGAGTCGAACTGCAGGCCGAACGGTGTGATGGCACCGACGGCTCGGGCCACCGCGCCGTCGCAGATGTCGAGGACGATCGAGATGCCGACGAGCACCGCGGCCGTACGGAAGTGGCCCTGGAAGGACAGCAGCACCGAGGAGAAGCCGCACAGCATGTTGCCGAGGGTGAAGAGGCTCGGCAGGGTCGCCCGGGCGCGGACGCGCGGGTTGAGCCGCTCGAGCGGGATGACTCGGGCACCGGTGGCGGAGACGAGCCGCATGCGGCGGCTCACGCGGTCGCGTCGGCGGCTGCGCTCGTCGGAGGTCGCGTCGCCGGTCACGGGACGTCCGCCGCCGGGAAGCGACCCAGCACCGTCTCCCCACCGACGGCGTGCGTGCCCTTGCTCACCTCGAGCTGCACCTCCGGCGGCACGAAGACGTCCATGCGCGAGCCGAACTTCATCAGGCCCATCCGTCCGCCGGTCGCGATCTCGTCGCCGGGCTGGACGCGGGTGACGATGCGGCGCGCGAGCTGGCCGACGAGCTGGCGGTAGACGACGCGGCGCGGTCGACCGCCGACGACCCGTTCGACAATGATCTCGCTGCGCTCGTTCTTCGTGGCGCTCGCGGCGCGGTAGGCGGCGAGGAAGCGCCCGGGCGTGTGGGTGACGTCGATGACGCGGCCACCGTAGGGAGAGCGGTTCATGTGCACGTCGAGCAGCGACAGGAAGATGCTCACCTGCTGCCACTCACCGGGCGGGGCGATGCCCGGTTGCGGCTCCCCCACGTGCATGACGATGCCGTCAGCCGGCGCGAGGACGACGTCGGGATCCGACACCGGCGTGTGGTCCGGCGTGCGGTCCGGGTCGCGGAAGAAGAGGGTGACGCCCGCTGTCAGCAGGCCGAGGGCGGCGGTCGTACGCGGTCGGCGGGCCAGCGCGGCGACCACCGTGGGCACGGCGGCCATCACGGTGAAGGGCCTGGCGGCTGGGTCGATCTTCACGGGTGGGGTCTCCGTCAGGGTCGAGTGGGCGGTCGGGTGGGTTGGGGCAACGGCCTGGCGCACCGAGCGGGCGCGCTGGGCGAGGGACTGGTGCTGGCACGGCGTCGGGTGGGCCGGTGGCGACCGAGGTTCGTGCCCAAGGCCGTCGGGACCGAGCCTAGACTCATGCGCCATGACCCTTGCGGTGACACTGTCGGGCCTGCACCGCACCTTCGGTCAGGTGTCGGCCCTCGACGGACTGACTTGGTCGGCGCCTGCCGGGTCCGTCACGGCGGTCCTGGGCCCGAACGGTGCGGGCAAGACGACGGCCATCGAGTGCGCCGTGGGGCTGGGTCAGCCCGATCGTGGCACGGTGCGCGTGCTGGGCACCGACCCGTGGCAGGCGAGCGCCGACCACCGCGCCCGTGTCGGGGTGATGCTCCAGGCCGGGGGGCTGCCCAACGGCGCGAAGCCGATGCGGCTGCTGCAGCACCTCGCCCGCCTCTATGCCGACCCCGTCGACGTCGCCGAGGTGGCGCACCGCCTCGGTGTGACCGACTTCGCCGCGACGACGGTACGCCGGCTCTCGGGCGGCCAGAAGCAGCGCCTCGCGCTCGCTGCGTCGCTGCTCGGTCGCCCCGAGGTGCTCTTCCTCGACGAGCCGGTGGCCGGACTCGACCCGCACGGACGGCTCGACGTGTGGGACCTCGTGGCCGAACAGCGTGACGCCGGAACCACCGTGGTCGTGACGACCCATTCCTTCGAGGAGGCCGAGCGGCTCGCCGACCACCTCGTCATCATGAACGCGGGACGCACCGTCGCTGAGGGGACGCCCGACGCCGTGACCGAGGGGCGCTCCCTCTCAGACGTCTACTTCAGCCTGACGCGCAAGGGAGCCGCGTGAGCACCGCAGCCACCCCGAAGCCGACGACCGCGCGCGCCGCTGCCCCGAGCAGACGGGTCCTGACCCAGGCCGGGTTCGAGGTCGGGAGCCTGCTCCGCAACGGCGAACAGCTCCTCGTCTCCCTCGTGCTCCCCGCCTTGACGCTCGTCGGGCTCAGCATGACGAGCACCCCGTCCCTCGGCCCTGGCACGCGGATCGACGTCGCGACGCCAGGGGTCATCGCACTGTGCGTCATCTCCGCCGCATTCACCGCGCAGGCCATCTCGACCGGCTTCGACCGGCGCTACGCGGTGCTGCGCTACCTCGGCGTCACACCGCTCGGGCGGGGCGGCCTCGTCGCGGCCAAGGTGCTCGCGACGCTCGCCGTCGAGGCGATCCAGATCGCGCTCATCGCCGTGCTCGGACTCGTCCTGGGGTGGCGACCCGACGTCTCGGGCATCCCGTATGCCGTCCTCTTCGTCATCCTGGGCACGTGGGCATTCGTGGCCCTGGCCCTCCTGCTCGCGGGAACCCTCCGGGCCGAGGCGGTGCTCGCGATCGCCAACCTCGTGTGGGTGCTGCTCCTCGCGCTGGGCGGTGTCATCGTCCCCCGGACCGAGCTTCCGGCGGGTGCGTCTGCCGTCGCGGCCTACCTGCCCTCGGCGGGACTCGCCGACGGGCTCCGGTCGGCGCTCGTCGAGGGGCAGCTGAACCTTCCCGCCCTCGGTGTCGTCCTCGCGTGGGGACTGGTGGGCACGGTTCTCGCGGCGCGTCTCTTCCGCTTCGACGACTGAACCGGCCAGACTGGCCGACACCTGCCGACCTACCCGGCGCACGGGTCACATCGGCGACGCACCACGGCAGCACCGGAACACCGCAACATCGCAGCACGCAACACCGCACGAGGCAGCCGCATCACCACCTGACGACCTGACGGCCTGGAGGCGACGTGTTCGACTACATCTTCGGTCTTCCGATGCATGCCCTCGTGATCCACGCGGTGGTCGTGCTCGTGCCCCTTTCGGCGCTGTGCGCGATCGCCTACGTCGTGCGCCCCGGGTGGCGACGTCTGCTGCGCTGGCCCACGGCGGCCGGCGCCGTGATCTCGGGCGTCTCGGCGTTCGTCGCCGCCGAGAGCGGCGAGGCGCTCCAGCGCCGGGTGTCGCAGGTGAGGGCGAGCACGACGGACTTCGACCTGCTCAACGTGCACGTGGAGTGGGGCGACCGCGCCAAGCTCGTCTGCCTCATCTTCATGGTCCTCACCCTCCTTGCCCTGTGGGTGGTCCGCCCGCCCGGGGAGGCGTCGCCCCTCGGTCACGCCTTCGACGTCATCGTCTGCACGCTGGTCGTGCTCGTCGCCGTGGCCGTCGTCATCACCGTCGTGCTGGCAGGCCACGCCGGCTCGCAGGTCGTCTGGAACGGCCTCGCCTGACCTGGCCCGCCGGAGGACGCTTGTCCCCACCTGCGCGGAAGCAGCCCGGCCCCTGCGGAGTGGGTCCGCAGTGACGACCGAGCCCATCCGGGCGATGCGGGGTGACCGCGCCGGGCGGCATACCCTTGCGGGGTGTCCTCCACGCCAACCGTGACCGACGCCGGCCCTGCGACCGGCACGAGCCGTCTCGCCCGGGCCGCCGGTCGTCTTCCCGCCGTCCCGTCCCGTTGGGTGCGTCCACTGCTGCTGGCCAACCTCGTCGGTGAGGTCGGCATCGTCGTCACCGGGGGCATCGTGCGCCTCACCGGTAGCGGCCTCGGGTGCAGCACGTGGCCGGAGTGCCAGCCCGGCTCGTTCACGCCCGTGCGCACGCCCGAGAGCGAGATCCACGACCTCGTCGAGTTCGGCAACCGCACGCTGACCGGCGTCGTGGGCGTCCTCGCCCTGGCGTCGCTGTGGGTCGTGCTCACGCACTGGCCGGCGCGCCGACGGCTCCACCTCGTCGCGGTCGGAGTCCTCGCCGGCATCCCCGCGCAGGCCGTCCTCGGTGGCATCACGGTCCTGACGGGGCTCAACCCGTGGACCGTCATGTCGCACTTCCTGCTCTCTATGGTGCTCGTCGCACTGTCGACCGCTCTCGTACGGGGAGCACGCGACGACGGGTCGGGCCCTGGCGAGCTCCTCGTGCACCCGCTCGCGCGCACCCTGGCCCTGGGCACGAGCGCGGTCGGGGCGGTCGTGCTGCTCCTCGGCACCATCGTCACCGGGTCGGGCCCGCACTCGGGGGATGCCGTCCGGCCCGCGCGCACCGGTTTCGACCCGCGCTTCGTGTCGTGGATGCACGCCGACGCCGTCATGCTCTTCTGCGGTCTCGTCATCGCCACCCTGGTCGCGGTCAGCATCTCGGCCACCACCGACGAGGCCCGCCGAGCCTGGACCATGGTCCTGCTCGTCACACTCGCCCAGGGCCTCGTCGGCTACGTGCAGTACTTCACCAAGCTGCCCGAGCTGCTCGTCCTCGTGCACATGCTCGGTGCCAGCCTGCTCGTCGTCGCCCTGACGTTCGGCGTGCTGGCCACCAGACGCCACCCGGTCTGAGGGCCGCACGGCGCGCCATCGACCAGCGGACGCCGGATGCCCACCCACCGCGCGCCCGGTCGGACGTCGCGGTCGTCGACAGGGCCGGCGGCGTTCGAGCCGACCCCGCTCCGCACGGGCCTCGACCGGACGGTCTTCCATAGGCTGGGGCGGTGACCGACCAGCCGACCCTGCGCGCCGGCGAGCTCGTGCTGAGGCCCTGGACGCTCGAGGACAGCGACGTGACCCGGCCCCTGCACGACCGCGAGATGGCCCGCTGGTTCGACTTCCCCGAGACCCTGCCGCCCACCGACGAGCACCGGGCCTGGATCGAGCGGACCCACGACGAGTGGTCCGACCGGTCCAGGGCGACCTTCCTCGTCGAGTGGCGCGGACGCGGCGCCGGCACCGTCGACGTCCGCGTCCAGGATCCGGGCATCGGAGTGCTGTCCTGGGCGGTCTTCGCGCCGTTCCGCGGACAGGGGCTGGCGTGGCGAGCCGTGCGACTCCTCGTCGAGTGGGCCTTCGACGCGCTCGATCTCGAACGTGTCGAGGCGCACGTCAACCCCGACAACCGCGCGTCGGTGCGCACCGCCCTGCGTGCCGGCCTCCGCCGCGAGGGCCACCTGCGCGGAAACGCGACCCTCGCCGGCGTGCGCCAGGACACCGTGGTCCTCGGACGGCGCCGTGAGGACGCGCACCCGGACACCCGAGAGGGCTTCACCGCGATGCTCGACTCGAGCCTGCCCACCAAGCGCGCCATCGCCCAGGGCGTCCTCCGCTCGGACTCCGGGCAGCTGCTGCTCTGCGAGCTCGTCTACAAGCGCGAGTGGGACCTGCCCGGCGGTGTCGTCGACCGGTTCGAGTCCCCTGCGGCCTGCGTCGTCCGAGAGGTTCGCGAGGAGCTGGACCTCGTCGTCACTGCAGGACCGCTGCTCGCCGTCAACTGGCTTCCGGCCCTGCACGGCTGGGGTGACGCGACGGTCTTCGTCTTCGACCTCGGGACCGTGCAGGCCGACGTCATCGGACGGGCCCACCTGCAGCAGCGAGAGATCCGCGACGTGCACTGGACGGCACCGGACGACTGGGCGGGCCGGGTCGCGCCCTACAACGAGCGACTGCTCATGGCCCTGCACGCACACGACGGCGGCACGCTCTACCTCGAGGACGGCACGCCCACGCGGTGACCGCGCCACCCGGCATACGCCCTCGGGGTCTCGGTGCAGCCGCTGCAGTCAGGCGAAGAACGGCAGCGCCACGTGCCAGATGGGATCCAGCGCGACGCCCACGAAGAGGATCGTCAGGTACGTGATCGAGAAGTGGAACAGGCGCATCGGCTTGAGGACGTCCTCGGCCGCACCCGCCCGCGCCTTGGCGAGGAGACGGTGCGCCTCGGTGAGGAAGAGCGCCCCCGCCACGACGGCGGCCACGGTGTAGACCCAGCCGACCTGCTGGACGGGGATGAGCGCGAGCGACGTGAGCACCATCGCCCACGAGTACACGACGACCTGCCGAGCGACCACGACGAAGCGCTCGACGACGGGCAGCATCGGCACGTGCGCCGCGGCGTAGTCGTCCTTGTAGCGCATCGAGAGCGGCCAGTAGTGCGGAGGCGTCCAGAAGAAGATGACCAGGAAGAGGATGAGGGCCGACCAGCTGAGCGAGTCGGTGACGGCCGACCATCCGATGAGCACCGGCATGCAGCCCGCCGCCCCTCCCCAGACGATGTTCTGGGCCGTGCGGCGCTTGAGCAGCAGGGTGTAGCCGAAGACGTAGAAGAGCAGGGCAGCCAGGGCCAGCCCGGCGCTCAGCCAGTTGACGAGCAGGCCAAGCCAGACCGTCGACCCGACCGCGAGCGCGACACCGAAGACGAGGGCGCCGCGTGGGCTCACGGTGCCCGTCACGAGCGGGCGTCGACTCGTCCGGTGCATCACCGCGTCGATGTCGCGGTCGATGTAGCAGTTGAGGGTGTTGGCGGCCCCCGCGGACAGGGTGCCGCCGACGACGGTGGCGACGACGAGCCAGAGGTCGGGCACACCCTGCTCGGCGAGGAACATCACGGGGATCGTCGTGATGAGGAGCAGCTCGATGATCCGCGGCTTCATCAGCGAGACGTACTGTCCGACGAGGAACTTCAGCCCACTGCCGTCCGGACCGTGCAGCGCCGAGAGGTCGGCGCGGGGGTCCACCGTTGTCACTGAGATCCTCACCGCTGGTACGTCGCTCCGGCCCGATGGGTACGTGAGCATTGCGTTCCAAGTCTAGACCGTCGCCGGCGACGGGCGGCACCGCACCTGCGGAGCGCCGTACCGACCCTCGGGCGAGGTGTCGTCGCTCACAGCGCGGGCACTAGGCTCGTGGCGTACGAGATCCACCTTTGCTGAAGGAGACCCGTTCCGTGCCCACTGCTGCGTCCAGCACCGCCACGAAGGCGAAGAAGCCCACCCGATCCGGCGCCACGCGGACGGCCAAGACGAAGGGCTTGCTGGCACAGCGCGACCCGGGTCTGCCGCTGCCCGTGGCGAAGAAGGCCGGCTGGAGTGACCTCGACGTGCGCGCGGTCGACACGACGAGGCTGCTCGCCGCCGACGCCGTGCAGAAGGTCGGCAACGGCCACCCCGGCACCGCGATGTCGCTGGCCCCGCTCGCGTACCTGCTCTACCAGAACGTCATGACGCACGACCCGTCCGACCCTGCCTGGCTCGGCCGCGACCGGTTCGTGCTCTCCTGCGGGCACTCGAGCCTGACGCAGTACATCCAGCTCTACCTCAGCGGCTACGGCCTCTCGCTCGACGACCTCAAGTCGCTGCGCACGTGGGGCTCGCTGACCCCCGGCCACCCCGAGGTCCACCACACCCCCGGCGTCGAGATCACGACCGGCCCGCTCGGGTCGGGCCTCGCGTCGGCCGTCGGCATGGCCATGGCCCAGCGTCGCCAGCGCGGCCTGTTCGACCCGGACGCCAAGCCCGGCACGAGCCCCTTCGACCACCACGTCTACGTCATCGCCTCCGACGGCGACATGCAGGAGGGCGTCTCCCACGAGGCCTGCGCCCTCGCGGGCCACCAGGAGCTCGGCAACCTCACCGTCCTCTACGACGCGAACCAGATCTCCATCGAGGACGACACGGACATCGCATTCAGCGAGGACGTCGCCGCGCGCTTCGAGGCGTACGGCTGGCACGTCGTCGAGGTCGACTGGCGCAAGGACGCCGACGGCGCCAGCTACGTCGAGGACGTCGACGCCCTGCTCGCCGCGATCCGGTCCGGCGACAAGGTGTCCGACAAGCCGACCCTCGTCGTGCTCCACACGATCATCGCGTGGCCCGCGCCGACGAAGCAGAACACCGGCAAGTCCCACGGCTCGGCCCTCGGCGACAGCGAGGTCGGCGCCACCAAGGAGCTGCTCGGTTTCGATCCGAAGAAGGCCTTCGTCGTCGAGCCTGCCGTCCTCAAGCACGCCCGTGACGTCGTCAAGCGCGGCAAGGCCGCGCACCGCGAGTGGGACACCACGTACAAGTCATGGCGCAAGGCCAACCCGGACCGCGCGCGGCTGCTCGACCGCATCCTCGCCGGCGAGCCACCAACCGGACTGGCCAAGGCCCTGCCGAGCTTCCCGGCCGACGAGAAGGGCGTCGCGACCCGCGCCGCCTCAGGGAAGGTCCTCACGGCACTGGCCGACGTCATGCCCGAGCTCTGGGGCGGCTCCGCCGACCTCGCCGAGTCGAACAACACGACGATGGAGGGCCAGCCCTCCTTCATCCCGAGCTCGAAGCAGACGTCGACGTGGAAGGGCGGCCCCTTCGGTCGCACGCTGCACTTCGGCATCCGCGAGAACGGCATGGGCATGATCCTCAACGGGATCGCGCTCGAGGGCCTGACCCGCCCCTACGGCGGCACGTTCCTCGTCTTCTCCGACTACATGCGCCCCGCCGTGCGTCTCGCCGCGATCCAGCAGGCGCCCGTCACGTACGTGTGGACGCACGACTCCATCGGCCTCGGCGAGGACGGCCCGACCCACCAGCCGATCGAGCACCTGGCCGCGCTGCGCGCCATCCCCGGCCTCGACGTGGTCCGTCCCGCTGACGCCAACGAGACCGCCGCCGCCTGGGCCCAGATCCTCACGAGCGCCGAGGGCCCGGCGGCGCTGTGCCTGACGCGCCAGCCCGTCCCGACCTGGGACCGGAAGAAGTACGGCAAGCTGAGCGGCGTCGCCAAGGGCGCCTACGTCCTCGTCGAGGAGTCGCGTGCCGGTGACCCCGACGTCGTCATCGTCGCCACCGGCTCCGAGGTGCAGCTCGCCGTCCAGGCCGCCGAACGCCTCGAGAAGTCGCGCATCGCCACGCGCGTCGTGTCGATGCCCTGCCGGGAATGGTTCGAGAAGCAGACCCGTTCCTACCAGGACAAGGTGCTGCCGCCGGCAGTCCGGGCCCGCGTCAGCGTCGAGGCTGGCGTCTCGATGGGGTGGCACGACATCGTCGGTGACGCCGGGCGGGTCGTCAGCATCGAGCACTTCGGCGCCTCCGCAGACCAGGCCACCCTGTTCCGTGAGTTCGGCTTCACCGCCGACGCCGTCGTGAAGGCGGCCAAGGAGTCCCTCAAGGCGGCCAAGGGCTCGGCCCGCACGGCCCCCGGGGTCACCGAGACCAACCCGGCCCGCGCCGCACAGAGCGCGTCCACCGACGTCATGGGGGGCGACGCGAAGACCGGCAGCGGCAACGCCGCCGGTGCGGCAGCCGCATCCGCAACGAGCAAGGGGAAGTGACCAGCATGACCAACCCGAACACCCAGGCACTGTCCGAGGCAGGCGTCTCCATCTGGCTCGACGACCTGTCCCGCGAGCTCATCGAGACGGGCAAGATCAGCGAGCTGATCGAGGAGCGCAACGTCGTCGGGATGACGTCCAACCCGTCGATCTTCCAGGCAGCCCTCTCGAAGGGCGAGCGTTACAACGACGACCTCGCCACCCTGACCAAGGACGGCAAGGACGTCGAGGACGTCGTCTTCGAGCTGACCACCTCCGACGTGCGGGCCGCCTGCGACCTCTTCCTCCCGCTCTACGAGTCGACCGGGGGCGTCGACGGCCGCGTGTCCATCGAGGTCGACCCGCGCCTCGCCCACGACACCGACGCCACCGTCGCGCAGGCCAAGCAGCTTCATGCCGCCGTGGACCGCCCGAACGTGCACATCAAGATCCCCGCCACGAAGGCGGGCCTCCCGGCCATCACCGCCACGATCGCCGAAGGCATCAGCGTCAACGTGACCTTGATCTTCTCCCTCGAGCGCTACCGCGCCGTCATGAACGCCTACCTCGAGGGCCTCGAGAAGGCGCACGCGAACGGGCACGACCTGGCCAAGATCCACTCCGTGGCCTCGTTCTTCGTCTCCCGCGTCGACACCGAGATCGACAAGCGCCTCGACGCGATCGGCACCGACGAGGCCCGGGCCCTCAAGGGCAAGGCCGGCCTGGCCAACGCACGCCTCGCGTACCAGGCGTTCGAGGAGGTCTTCTCGACGCCGCGCTGGGGCTCGCTCGCCGAGGCGGGCGCGAACGTCCAGCGTCCGCTGTGGGCCTCCACCGGCGTCAAGGACCCGGCCTACCCCGACACCATGTACGTCGACGAGCTCGTCGCGGCGAACGTCGTCAACACGATGCCCGGCAAGACGCTCGAGGCGACGGCCGATCACGGCGACATCCACGGCGACACGGTGACGGGCGCCTACGAGCTGGCCGGCAACGTCCTCGACGAGCTCGAGCGCGTCGGCGTCTCCTACACCGAGGTCGTCGACCTGCTGGAGACCGAGGGCGTCGAGAAGTTCGAGAAGGCGTGGGGCGAGCTGCTGGACGGCGTCACGGCGGAGATGGAGAAGGTGACGGCATGAGCTCGCTGTCCGTCAGCGCATCGGGAGCAGCGGCGGACGCGATCGGGAGGCACGTGCCGGCCCTCGTCGACGACTCCGTCGCCAGCCGGCTCTTCTCCCAGGACGCCACGCTGTGGGGACCCGACGCGGAGTCCGAGTCGAGGATCCGCCTCTCGTGGGTGGACCTCCCCCGCTCGTCACGGCCGCTCGTCGGTGAGATCGCCGCCCTGCGCGCGTCGTTCGCCGAGGAAGGACTGGACCACGTCGTGCTCTGTGGCATGGGCGGCTCCTCGCTCGCGCCGGAAGTCATCTGCGCGACGGCCGGCAGGCCCCTCGTCGTGCTCGACTCGTCCGACCCCGACTACGTCCGGCGCGCCCTCGGCGACGACCTCGAGCACACGGTCCTCGTCGTCTCGAGCAAGTCCGGCTCCACGGTCGAGACGGACTCGCAGCGCCGTGCCTACGAGCAGGCGTTTCGCGACGCGGGGATCGACCCGGCGTCGCGCATCGTCGTCGTCACCGACCCGGGAAGCCCGCTCGACCAGGAGTCGCGCGGCAAGGGCTACCGCGTCGTCAACGCCGACCCGAACGTGGGCGGCCGCTACTCGGCGCTGACGGCGTTCGGCCTCGTGCCCAGCGGCCTCGCGGGAGTCGACGTCGAGGCGCTGCTCGACGAGGCCGAGTCGGTGGCAGACCTCCTCGCGGCCGACGACGACGCCAACCCGGGCCTGCGCCTGGGGGCCGCCATGGGTGGCACCGACCCGCTTCGCGACAAGCTCGTCCTCGTCGACGACGGATCCGGCATCGTCGGGTTCGCCGACTGGGCCGAGCAGCTCATCGCCGAGTCCACCGGCAAGGGCGGCACGGGTGTGCTGCCCGTCGTCGCCGGCGGCGACGACGACCCCGAGGTGAAGTGGCCCGCCGACGACGTGACCGTCGCTCGTCTCGTCGCCGCCGACGCGGAGTTCGAACCGGCTGACGGTACCGCCTCGGAGGTACGCGTGGGCGGCGCCCTCGGTGCGCAGCTGCTCCTGTGGGAGGTGGCGACGGCCGTCGCCGGCCGGTTGCTCGGCATCAACCCGTTCGACCAGCCCGACGTCGAGAGCGCCAAGAAGGCGGCTCGGGCGCTGCTCGACCAGGGCACGGGCGCGAGCGAGGACCCGGCTGCCACGGACGGCGTCATCGAGATCCGGTCCCTCGGCGGGTCCGGCGACTGGCTGGGCGGCGCCCAGACGGTGCCTGCTGCCCTGGATGCGCTCTTCGCACAGCTCGACCCGCGCGGCTACGTCGCCGTCATGGCCTATCTCGACCGGCTCGCCGACGCCGACCTCGCCGAGTGCCGGGTGCCGCTGGCCCTGCGCACGGAGCGCCCGGTCACGTTCGGCTGGGGCCCGCGCTTCCTCCACTCGACCGGGCAGTTCCACAAGGGCGGCCCGGCCGTCGGTGTCTACCTCCAGGTGACGACGGCCCCGAAGGAGGACCTGTCCATCCCGGGCAGGGCGTTCACCTTCGGCGACTTCATCGCCTCGCAGGCCGGCGGCGACGCCGCGGTGCTGGCTGACCACGGTCGTCCGGTCCTGCAGCTGCACCTGACCGATCACGACGCCGGGCTCGCCCAGCTGCGTGAAGTGCTCGTCGCGGGGATTCCTGCATGAGTCCGGCGCGCATCGCCCACGGGCACAACCCGCTGCGCACCGCCGAGGACAAGCGCCTCCCCCGTATCGCCGGACCGTGTGGTCTCGTGCTGTTCGGGGTGACCGGTGACCTGGCTCGCAAGAAGCTCATGCCGGCGATCTACGACCTCGCCAACCGCGGGCTGCTGCCACCGGGCTTCTCGCTCGTCGGCTTCGCCCGTCGTGACTGGGCGGCCCAGGACTTCGGCCAGGTCGTCCACGACGCCGTGAAGCAGCACGCGCGCACGCCCTTCAGCGAAGACGTGTGGCGCAACCTCTCCGAGGGCTTCCGCTTCGTGCCCGGCACGTTCGACGACCCTGCCGCGTTCGACCTCCTCGCCAGGACGGTCAGCGACCTCGACCGCGACCGCGGAACCGGGGGCAACCACGCGTTCTACCTCTCCATCCCGCCCGGCTTCTTCGCCACCGTGTGCGAGCAGCTCGAGCGGTGCGGCCTGACGACCGCCGAGGGCGACAGCTGGCGCCGGGTCATCATCGAGAAGCCCTTCGGCCACGACCTCAGGAGCGCGCAGGAGCTCAACGAGATCGTCGAGGGCGTCTTCCCGCCCGACTCGGTGTTCCGGATAGACCACTACCTCGGCAAGGAGACGGTCCAGAACCTCCTCGCCCTGCGCTTCGCCAACCAGCTCTTCGAGCCGGTCTGGAACGCCAACTACGTCGACCACGTGCAGATCACGATGGCCGAGGACATCGGCATCGCGGGCCGCGCCGGCTACTACGACGGCATCGGCGCGGCGCGCGACGTCATCCAGAACCACCTGCTCCAGCTCCTCGCGCTCACCGCGATGGAGGAGCCGGTCTCCTTCGACGCCAAGGACCTTCGCGCCGAGAAGGAGAAGGTGCTCTCGGCGGTCCGCCTCCCCGCTGACCTCGACAAGGGCGCCGCACGCGGGCAGTACGCCGGTGGCTGGCAAGGCGCCGAGGAGGTCGTGGGCTATCTCCAGGAGGACGGCGTCGACCCGACGTCGGTCACCGAGACCTTCGCTGCGGTGACCCTCGAGGTCGACACGCGGCGCTGGGCAGGCGTCCCCTTCTACCTGCGCACCGGCAAGAGGCTCGGCAAGCGCGTCACCGAGATCGCGGTCGTCTTCAAGCGGGCGCCACACCTGCCCTTCGAGCACACCGCGACGGAGGAGCTGGGCCAGAACGCCATCGTGATCCGCGTGCAGCCCGACGAGGGCGTCACCATCCGCTTCGGCTCCAAGGTCCCGGGCGCGCAGATGGAGGTCCGCGACGTCACGATGGACTTCGGCTACGGATCGTCCTTCACCGAGGCCTCGCCCGAGGCCTACGAACGCCTCATCCTCGACGTGCTGCTCGGCGACCCCCCGCTCTTCCCCCGGCACGAGGAGGTCGAGTCGTCCTGGCGGATCCTCGACCCGCTCATGAAGCACTGGGCCAAGTCGGGCAAGCCCGAGCAGTACCCCGCGGGAACATGGGGCCCGCCCTCGGCCGACAAGATGCTCGAACGCGACGGACGTACGTGGAGGATGCCGTGATCCGCGACCTGACCGACACGACGACCACGGGCATCAGCAAGACGTTGGTGCGCCTGCGCAACGAGGTCGGCGCCATGGCGCTCGGCCGCGTGCTGACGCTGGTCGTCATCGTCGAGGACACCGATGCCGGCAACGCCATCGAGATCGCCAACCAGGCGAGCCGCCAGCACCCCTGCCGCATCGTCGTCGTCATCGCCGGCGACCGCCGCGGCAAGAACCGTCTCGACGCCCAGATCCGCCTCGGCGGCGACGCCGGCGCGAGCGAGATCGTCGTGCTGCGGCTCTACGGCACGCTGGCCAACCACGGTCCGAGCGTCGTGGTGCCGCTGCTGCTGCCCGACTCCCCGATCGTGGCCTGGTGGCCGGGTGAGGCACCGGCAGACGTCGCCAAGGATCCCATCGGTGCGATGGCACAACGCCGGATCACCGATGCGGCCGAGCACCGCAACCCGCGGCTCATGCTCAAGAAGCGAGCGGCGAGCTACGCCCCGGGTGACACCGACCTGGCGTGGACCCGCCTCACGCGCTGGCGCGGCCTGCTCGCGGCGGCGCTCGACCAGCCGCCGTACGAGCCCATCACCGGTGCCGTCGTCAGCGGCGCGCCCGACTCCCCGTCATCCGACCTGCTGGCCGCCTGGCTCTCCCGTCGGCTGCGGGTCCCCGTTCACCGCGTCTCCACGCCGCGCGGGTCGGGCATCAGCTCGGTGCGGCTCGAACGCAAGAGCGGACCCATCGACCTCGTGCGGCCCGGCGACGTCGTCGCGACGCTCTCGCAGACGGGCCAGCCCGACCGACGGATCAGCCTCCCCCGACGCGAGGTGCCCGAGTGCCTCGCCGACGAGCTGCGACGGCTCGACCCCGACGACGCCTACGAGGACGCGCTGCTGCACGGTCTCGGCGCTCTCCAGCCGGTGCGCCTCACGGCGGCCGCCGCCGCCAAGGCGGGCAAGGCCCCTGATCCCGCCGAGTCGCGGCGCCTCGCGGCCCGCCTCGGTCGGGACGAGTCGGCGCAGGAAGCCAGCGCGATGATCACGGCGCCCCCGGCACCCGAGCACGCCGAGACCGCTGACGTGCACGCGGCGACGGTGCGCAAGCTCGCCGGCAAGCGCACGCCCCGCGAGAAGCAGGCCGCCCAGGACCGGCGGAAGGCGGACGCCGGCACGTCGGCGGCCGAGGGCGGGTCATCGACCACGGACACGGCATCTGCCGAGCGCGCCCCGACCCGGAAGCCGTCCGCGAGCACGCGGGCGACGACCAAGCGGGCCACGACCAAGCGGGCCACGACCAAGGCGGCCGGCTCGACGTCGGCGACGAAGGGCGGCGCGAAGTCGGCGGCGAAGAAGACCACGGCTCGGGCGACGGCAGGGACCCGCAAGGCGACGGCGAAGAAGGCGACGGCAACGAAGGCCCCCGCGACGAAGGGGACTGCGAAAGCTGCGACCGGGACCGCGGCCTCGTGACCCCCCAGCCGCGGGTCGTCGTCCACCCGGACAAGCAGGCACTGGCCGATGCCGCTGCCGCCCGGCTCGTCACGGCGGTCATCGACGCCCAGACCCGCAACCCCGAGGCCCAGGTGGCGCTGACCGGCGGGTCGATGGGCTCGGCGATCATCGCGTCCGTCCTGACGACACCGGGCCGCTCGGCCATCGACTGGTCGCGGGTGCGGGTCTGGTGGGGTGACGAGCGCTACCTGCCGGCCGGTGACCCGGAGCGCAACGACACCCAGAACGACGAGGCCGGCCTCGCTGCCCTGGGACTCGACCCGGCGAAGGTGCACCGGGTGGCCGGACCCGACGCCTCGGAGAGCGCCGAGGCCAGCGCGGAGGCCTACAGCCAGACCATCCGCGAGCACGGCCAGGGCGCCTGGGACGTCGTGCTCTTCGGCGTCGGCCCGGACGGTCACGTCGCCTCGCTCTTCCCGCACCACCCGGCCCAGCGACTCACGGACGCCATCACCGTCGCCGTGCACGACTCCCCCAAGCCGCCACCGGACCGCGTGAGCCTGACGTTCGAGTGCTTCGAGCGCTCGCGCGAGGTCTGGTTCCTCGTCGCCGGCGCCGACAAGGCCGAGGCGGTCCGCACCGCCCTGGCACCGGGTGCGGACCGCTGGGACGTCCCGGCGGCTGCTCCCCGAGGCACCGACGCCACTCTGTGGCTCCTCGACGCGGACGCGGCCTCAGCTCTCCACTGACGCACGCTGCGGTGAGTCGACCCGTCGCCGGACGGCATGTGGCGAGCGGACGGCACAGGACACGACGAAGGGCCCGGAGGATTTCCGGGCCCTTCGTCATCGGGTCACCGCGCCAGGCGGTGGCGACCCGTCAGGTCACTGGATGAGTCCGCGCTCGCGGAGGGTGCTGAGCGCCTCGTCGAGGATCGCGGCGCCGTCGGCGTCGCTGCGACGCTCCTTCACGTAGGCGAGGTGCGTCTTGTAGGGCTCGACCTTCGGCGGGGACGGAGGGTTGTCCTTGTCCTGACCGGCCGGGAAGCCGCAGCGCGGGCAGTCCCAGGTCTCGGGCAGCACCATGCCGGGCTCCTCGGCGAAGCTCGGACGGGTCTCGTGCCCGTTGGAGCACCAGTAGGAGATGTGGACGCGAGGAGCGGCGTCGCCGCGCTCGGCCTCACCCATGGGGCCGGCGCCGACCCTGCTTCCACGAATGGCGTTGCCGCTGGCCATGTGTCCGTCCTCTCAGCTCGCGAAGCGGGCCAGGAGGCCCAGACCGATGATCGCCGTCGCCCACACGAGCGCCACGGCGACCGTGAAGCGGTCGAGGTTGCGCTCGGCGACCGACGAGCCACCGAGCGACGTGGACATGCCCCCGCCGAACATGTCGGACAGGCCGCCACCCTTGCCCTTGTGCAGCAGGATGAACAGGGTCAGGACCAGGCTGGACAGCACCAGCAGGACCTGAAGCACGATGCGAACCGCATCCACGTGGTCACTCCAAATCGTCAGGATCTCGGGGGTCGTCGGGCCGGTCGGCCACTCCCCCGCGTGTTCCGGGGCTCGGGCAAGGATACCTGCCCGAGGGCCCATCGGCCGAACGCCCCCGTCGGGACCCGCTCGGCCGAGGGGAACGGCTCAGGACGTGGCGAGGTGGTCGCGGTAGCGACAGATCGACGCAAACTCCGCCGGGTCGATCGAGGCGCCACCGACGAGGGCGCCGTCGACGTCTTCCTGGGCCATGATCGCCGCGACGTTGCCGGCCTTGACGCTGCCCCCGTAGAGCACGCGTACGCCGTCGGCGACGTCGCCGCTGTAGAGCTCGGCGAGCAGCGTCCGGATGGCCGCGCAGACCTCCTGCGCGTCGTCGGGCGTCGCCACCTCGCCGGTGCCGATGGCCCAGATGGGCTCGTAGGCGATGACGACGGACGCGGCCTGCTCCTTGGTCACCCCGTCGAGGTTCTCGCGCAGCTGCGCGACGACGTGCTCGACCTGGCGGCCCTCTCTGCGGACCTCGAGCGCCTCGCCGCAGCACAGGATCGGCGTCAGTCCGTGGGCATAGGCCGCCTTGACCTTGGCGTTGACAACCGAGTCGGTCTCGCCGTGGCCCTCGCGCCGCTCGCTGTGGCCGACGGTGACGTACGTGCAGCCGAGCTTGGCGAGAAAGGCGCCCGAGATGTCACCGGTGTAGGCACCCGACGTGTGCGGCGACAGGTCCTGCGCGCCGTACCTCAGGTCGAGCTTGTCGCCCTCGACGAGGGTCTGGACCGAGCGCAGGTCGGTGAACGGCGGCAGCACCGCCACCTCGACCGCCGCGTGGTCGTGCTTCGCGTCGCGCAGCGTCCAGTCGAGCTTCTGCACCAGGTGGGTGGCTTGCAGGTGGTCGAGGTTCATCTTCCAGTTGCCGGCCATGAGCGGGACGCGCCCGACCTGCTTGGTGTTCTTTGCCATCAGGCGTCGCCCTCCTCGAGCACGGTGAGTCCGGGCAGCTCCTTGCCCTCGAGGTACTCGAGGCTGGCGCCGCCGCCAGTGGAGATGTGGCCGAAGTCCGAGTCGGCGAAACCGAGCTGGCGCACCGCGGCGGCGGAGTCGCCGCCGCCCACGACGGTCAGGGCTCCCTTGGCGGTGATGTCGACGAGCGCCTGGGCCAGCGCCTTGGTCCCCGCGGCGTACGGCTCCATCTCGAAGGCGCCCATCGGGCCGTTCCAGAAGACGGTGCGGCAGTCCGCGAGCTTGCCGGTGAAGAGCGCGCTGGACTCGGGGCCGATGTCGAGGCCCATCCGGTCCGCCGGGAGCGCGTCGGCCGCAACGACCTCGTGGGCAGCGTCGGCGCTGAACGCGTCGGCCGCCACGACGTCGACGGGCAGGACGATCTCGACGCCCTCCTTCTCGGCCCGGTCGAGGTAGCCCTTCACCGTGTCGAGCTGGTCCGCCTCGAGGAGGCTCTTGCCGACCTCGTGGCCCTGGGCCGCGAGGAAGGTGAAGACCATGCCACCGCCGATGAGGAGACGGTCTGCGGTGCCGAGGAGGTTGCCGATGACGCCGAGCTTGTCGGAGACCTTGGCGCCGCCGAGGACGACGGCATACGGACGCTCGGGGTCCTTCGTCAGGCGGCGCAGGACGTCGACCTCGGTCGAGACGAGGTCGCCCGTGGCGTGCGGCAGCAGCCGCGCGACGTCGTAGACGGAGGCCTGCTCGCGGTGCACGACGCCGAAGCCGTCCGACACGAAGACGTCTGCGAAAGAGGCCAGCTCGCGAGCGAACTCGCCGCGCTCCTGGTCGGACCCGGCGGTCTCGCCGGCGTTGAAGCGGAGGTTCTCGAGGAGCAGCACCTGGCCGTCCTCGAGACCAGCAGCCTTGGCCTTGGCGTCGTCGCCGACGGTGTCCTCGGCAAACACGATGTCGGTGCCGAGCACCTCGCCCAGCCGCTGGGCGACCGGAGCGAGGGAGTACTTCGCCTCCGGGGCGCCCTTGGGGCGGCCGAGGTGCGCGCAGACGATGACGCGGGCGCCGGCGTCGGCCAGCCCCTTGATCGTCGGGGCCGAGGCGCGGATGCGACCGTCGTCGGTGATGGTCGAGCCGTCGAGCGGCACGTTGAGGTCGGACCGGACGAGGACGCGCTTGCCGCGCAGGTCCCCGAGGTCGCTGATGGTCTTCACGCGGGATGCCTCTTCGTCAGTTGGGATTTCGGCCGGGCACGGACGCGGCCACCGCCTCCGGTGCTGCGACGAGCACCCGAGGCGGTGGCCGGGTGGCTCAGAGGGACGTGCCGACGAGCGCGACGAGGTCGACGAGGCGGTTGGAGTAGCCCCACTCGTTGTCGTACCAGCCGACGACCTTCACCTGGTTGCCGATGACCTTGGTGAGGCCGGCATCGAAGATGCACGAGGCCGCGTCGGTCTCGATGTCCTTGGAGACGATCTCGTCCTCGGTGTAGACGAGGTAGCCCTTGAGCGGGCCCTCGGCGGCGGCCTTGACCACGGCGTTGACCTCCTCGACCGTGGTCTCGCGGCCGGCCTCGAACGTCAGGTCGGTGGCGGAACCGGTGGGCACGGGCACGCGCAGCGCGTAGCCGTCCAGCTTGCCCTTGAGCTCGGGCAGCACGAGCGAGACGGCCTTGGCAGCACCGGTCGTCGTCGGGACGATGTTGAGGGCGGCGGCGCGGGCGCGACGCAAATCCTTATGCGGGGCGTCCTGGAGGTTCTGGTCCTGCGTGTAGGCGTGGATCGTCGTCATGAGGCCCTTGACGATGCCGAACTCGTCGTGGAGCGCCTTCGCCATCGGTGCGAGGCAGTTCGTCGTGCACGAGGCGTTGGAGATGACGGTGTGCTTGTCGGCGTCGTAGAGGTCGTGGTTGACGCCCATGACGATGGTGATGTCCTCGTTCTTGGCCGGGGCCGAGATGATGACCTTCTTGGCGCCACCGTCGATGTGGGCCTTGGCCTTCTGCGCGTCGGTGAAGAAGCCGGTGGACTCGACGATGACATCGGCGCCGACGCCGGCCCAGTCGATGTTGGCGGGGTCGCGCTCCTCGAAGACGCGGATGGCCTTGCCGTCGACGATGATCGACGTGTCGTCGTAGGTGACCTCACCGGGGAAGCGGCCCAGGATCGAGTCGTACTTGAGCAGGTGGGCGAGGGTCTTGTTGTCCATGAGGTCGTTGGTTGCCACGACCTCGATGTCGGCTCCGGACGCCACGATGGCGCGGAAGAAGTTGCGGCCGATGCGGCCAAAGCCGTTGATACCAACGCGAACGGTCACTGCTGTGCACCTCTTCGGTGAGACTGTGTGTCGGACGAAATGCCAGACCTTGGGCCGCCCCGTTGCGACCTCGATCACACGACACCCTAGTGCGTCGCCCGAGACGTCGAACCGGCAGTCTCAGGGCTTGGTGAGCACGCGCTCAGCACGCGCGCTGCCCCTCGAGGGCAGGCACCGAGCGGGCGACGACGTGGACGCGCGCGTTCAGCTCTCGAGCATGTCGGGCGTGAGGTTCGCGTCGGTGCCGGCCACCCCGAGCTCCTCGGCCCGCTTGTCGGCCATCGCGAGCAGGCGGCGGATGCGACCGGCTACGGCGTCCTTGGTCATTGGCGGCTTGGCCAGCTGGCCGAGCTCCTCGAGGCTTGCCTGCTTGTGCTCGAGGCGCAGGACCCCGGCTTCGCGCAGGTGGTCGGGGATGTCCTCGCCGAGCAGCTCCATGGCGCGGTCGACCCGGGCGCCGGCAGCGACGGCCGCTCGCGCGGAGCGGCGCAGGTTGGCATCGTCGAAGTTGGCGAGCCGGTTGGCCGTCGCCCGCACCTCGCGACGCATCCGGCGCTCCTCCCAGGCCATCACGGCGTCATGGGCGCCGAGTCGCGTCAGCATGGCGCCGATGGCATCGCCGTCGCGGATCACGACGCGATCGACCCCGCGAACCTCGCGGGCCTTGGCCTGGATGCCCAGCCGGCGGGCGGCGCCGACCAGGGCGAGCGCAGCCTCCGGGCCGGGGCAGGTCACCTCGAGCGCCGACGAGCGACCCGGCTCGGTCAGGGATCCGTGGGCGAGGAACGCACCACGCCAGGCAGCCTCGGAGTCGCACGTCGCGGCGCTGACGACCTTCGGGGGAAGGCCGCGAACCGGACGTCCGCGCGTGTCGATGAGCCCGGTCTGGCGGGCCAGGGTCGAGCCCTCCTCGACGACCCGGACGACGTAGCGCGAGCCGCGGCGCAGCCCGCCGGCGGCCAGGACGAGCACGTCGCTCTTGTGGCCGTAGACCTCGGCGATGTTGCGTCGCAGGCGACGGGCGGTGTTCGCGGTGTCGAGCTCGGCCTCGACCACGATCTGTCCCCCGATGATGTGCAGCCCCCCGGCGAAGCGGAGCATCGTCGAGACCTCGGCCTTGCGACAGCAGGGTTTGGTCACCTCGAGGCGTGAGAGCTCGTCCTTCACCTTTGCTGTCATGGCCATGGGCGACATCCTGCCATCCTGATCAAGCACCCTCGTCCTGAAGCCCCCGCGCACTCACCGCAGCACTCCCGGGCCGAGCTCACGAGATGACGTCACGCAGCGCCGCCGCGAGGCGCAGCGGGTCGTGGACCCCAGGCTCGCCCCGCGTCCCCACGGGGGCGACGACGAGCTCGGCCCCCAGGTCTGCTGCGGCCGCGCGCAGTGAGGCACCGTCGGGGACGACGCTCGGGTCGGCGAGGACGACGTCGAGCCGCAGGTCCGGAGCGTTGGCGGCGAAGGAGACGAGGTGGTCCTCGGCCCGGAAGTCGCGCGTCTCGCCCTTGTGCACCTCGAGGTTGAGGTTGAGCAGTCGCCTGGCCGGGGTCGTGACGAGGGCATCGACGAGGTCAGGCACGAGCAGGTGCGGCATGACGGAGGTGAACCACGACCCGGGCCCGAGCATCACCCAGTCGGCCTCGCCGACCGCGGAGATGGCCTCGGGGCAGGGCGCGGGGCAGGTGGGCACGATGCCGATCGACGAGACGATGCCCGGTGAGGACGCGACGCGATGCTGCCCCCGGACGTCGACCGTGGCGTCCGGTCGGTCGGGGTCGTGGCCCCGGATCTCGGCGACGATCTCGAGCGGCTCTGCTGCCATCGGCAGCACCCGGCCGCGCGCGCCGAGCAGCCGGCCGACGAGGTCGAGGCCCTGGACCGTGTCGCCGAGAAGCTCCCAGATCGAGACGATCATGAGGTTGCCGAGGGCGTGGCCCTTGAGGTCTCCGGTGCCGGCGAAACGGTGCTGGAGCACGTCTCGCCAGGTGTGGCCCCAGTCGCTGTCGTCGCACAGCGCCGACAGCGCCATCCGGAGGTCACCCGGCGGCAGCACGTCGAACTCCTCGCGCAACCGCCCACTCGACCCCCCGTCGTCCGCGACGGTGACGACGGCGGTGACGTTGTCGGTGAGCAGCCGCAGCGCCGTCAGAGCGGCTGCGAGGCCGTGACCGCCGCCGAGGGCGACGATGCGCCGGTGGTGCGAGGAGCCGAGGGGCTGGCGTTGCGTCGTCACCGCGCTCGTCCCGGTCACTCCCGACCCAGGTCCCGGTGGACGACGAACGTGTCGACGCGGTCGCGGCCGCCGAGTCGCTTGCTCAGCGCCTCCGCGATGGCGACGGAGCGGTGCTTGCCGCCGGTGCAGCCCACGGCCACGGTCACGTAGCGGCGTCCCTCGCGGACGTAGCCGCCGATCATGGTGTCGAGCAGGTCACCGGCGCGGTCGAGGAACTCGTCGGCGCCTTCCTGCTTCATGACGAACTGGCTGACAGGAGTGTCGCGCCCGGTCAGGGCGCGCAGCTCGGGCACCCAGTAGGGGTTGGGCAGGAAGCGCATGTCGAAGACGACGTCGGCGTCGAGCGGCAGACCGTACTTGAACCCGAACGACATGACGGCGATGCGCAGCTGGACGCGCCGGTCACCCGCGAAGAGCGAGGACAGCTTGGCACTCAGCTGGTGGACGTTGAGGCCGGAGCTGTCGATGACGACGTCGGCCGACGAGCGCAGGTCGAGGAGCAGCTCGCGCTCGCGCTGGATGCCGTCGAGGAGCCGGCCCTCGCCTTGGAGCGGGTGCGGCCGGCGCACGCTCTCGAAGCGGCGCACGAGTGCCTCGTCGGTCGCGTCGAGGAAGACGAGGCTCGGCCGTTCACCGCGCTCGCGGGCCGCACCGATGGCGCCCTCGAGCTGGGCGAACCAGCCACGCGAGCGCACGTCGACGACGACGGCTACCTGCTGCAGGTGCGCCTGCGGGTGCTGGGCGCGGGCCTCGTCGCGCAGCTCCGCGAGGTGCGTGAGCAGCTGCGGGGGCAGGTTGTCGACGACCAGCCAACCGAGGTCCTCGAGGACGTTGGCGGTCGTGCTCCGCCCCGCCCCGCTCATCCCGGTGACGATGACGATCGGAGCATCGGCCAGCGGCGTCTGCGGTGTGCGCCTGGTGTCGGCGGTCATTCGAGCACTTCTCCCGTCGTGAGGTTCACGGCTGGCTCCTGGGGTGCTCCCTCAGCCAAGTGGTTGACGACGGCCGACGCAAGCGACCGGCCGAAGCCGGGCACGGCCATGATGTCCGTCACGTCCGCCGCACGGAGGCGTTTCACGGAGCCGAAGTGGCGCAGCAGCGCCCTCTGGCGGCTGGCGCCGAGACCGGGTATGCCGTCGAGCTGGGACGTCGTCATCGCCTTCGAACGCCGCTGCCGGTGGAAGGTGATCGCGAAACGGTGGGCCTCGTCGCGCAGCCGCTGGAGCAGGTAGAGGCCCTCGCTCGTGCGCGGCAGGATGACCGGGTGCTCGTCGCGCGGGACCCACACCTCCTCGAGGCGCTTGGCGAGGCCGACGAGCGCGACCTCCTCGATGCCCAGCTCGTCGAGCACCGCCTGGGCAGCGTTGACCTGCGGGAGGCCACCGTCGACGACGACGAGGCTCGGCGGGTAGGCGAAGCGTCGGGGGCGTCCCGTCTCGGGGTCGATCGGGCCGGAGGCGGAGGGCTCGTCGTCGTCGTCGACGACGGCACCATCGGCCGAGCCGTTGACCGACGGCTGCGCTGCGGCGGCCTCGGCGGAGGCGCCGACGACTCCGGTGGACAGGTCGAGGTCCCCGGCTCCCTCGGCGTCCTCGAGGTAGCGGCGGAAGCGGCGGGTGAGGACCTCTCGCATCGCGGCGGTGTCGTCGACCGTGACCGGCTCGCCGCCGTCGTCGCCCGAGGTGGCGCCGCGGACGATGAAGCGGCGGTACTCGCTCTTGCGGGCGAGGCCGTCCTCGAAGACGACCATCGACGCGACCACGTTGGTGCCCTGCACGTGGCTGACGTCGTAGCACTCGATGCGGAGCGGGGCCTCGTCGAGGCCGAGGTAGTCCTGCAGCTCCTGCAGCGCCTTGCTGCGCAGCGTCAGGTCGCCGGCGCGAGCCACCTTGTGCCGGGCGAGGGAGTGGTCCGCGTTTCGACGGACGGTCTCCATGAGCGTGCGCTTGTCGCCGCGCTGCGGGACGCGGACGCTGACGGCCGAGCCGCGCACGGACGACAGCCACTCGGTGACGGCCTCGACGTCGGCCGGCGGGGTGGGCACGAGCACCTCGCGCGGGATCGCGTCGCGCTCGGCGTCGCCGTAGACCTGCAGGAGGAGGTGCTCGACGAGCGTCGGAACGTCCTCGCTCTCCTTCTCGACGACCCAGCCCCGCTGACCGCGGATGCGACCGCCACGCACGTGGAAGACCTGCACGGCCGCCTCGAGGTCGTCGTCGGAGAGGGCGAAGACGTCGGCGTCGGTGGCGTCACCGAGGACGACCGCCTGCTTCTCGAGCGCCTTGGTCAGGGCGCCGATGTCGTCGCGCAGGCGGGCTGCCTGCTCGAAGTCGAGCTCGGCGGCCGCCTCCTTCATCCGGGTCTCCAGGCGCTTGGCGAAGCGCGTGGTGTTGCCGGCCATGAAGTCGCAGAAGTCCTCGGCGATGGCCCGGTGCTCGTCGGGCGTGACGCGCCCGACGCACGGCGCCGAGCACTTGTCGATGTAGCCGAGCAGGCACGGTCGCCCGCTCGCGGCCGCGCGCTTGAACACGCCGGACGAGCAGGTGCGCACGGGGAAGACGCGCAGCAGCAGGTCGAGGGTCTCGCGGATGGCCCACGCGTGGCCGTAGGGCCCGAAGTAGCGGGTGCCCTTGCGCTTGGCACCGCGCATGACCTGGGCGCGGGGGAAGTCCTCGCCCATCGTCACGGCGAGGAAGGGATAGGACTTGTCGTCGCGGTACTTGACGTTGAAGCGCGGGTCGAACTCCTTGATCCAGGAGTACTCGAGCTGGAGGGCCTCGACCTCGGTGCGCACGACGGTCCACTCGACGGATGCCGCGGTGGTGACCATCGTCGCGGTGCGCGGGTGGAGGGCGGTGAGGTCCTGGAAGTAGGAGGACAGGCGTGGACGGAGCGACTTCGCCTTCCCGACGTAGATGACCCGGCCGTGCGCGTCGCGAAAACGGTAGACGCCCGGGTCGGTCGGGATCTCCCCCGGCTTGGGTCGGTAGGTCGTCGGATCGGCCACGTTCCCAGCCTATGTCGGGCCACCGACGTCGCCGCACGCCGTCCGGCCATGGCACCGGCTGGGCGGTTCGACGGGCCGCGACGGCCCTGGGGACGACGCGACGGCTGGACGACGGCACGCCAGCGACAGCGCTGGACGCCGACGCCCGGCCGGCGCCGAACGGGCGCCGACCGGGCGGCATACGACGGCGAGTGCCCTCAGCCTACGGTGAAGGTGTCGCCGTTGACCGTGATGTTCTTCGCCGTCAGGCCGGTCGGCGCCGGACCGGAGACGTGGGCCCCGGTGGCCGCGTCGAAGTGGCTCTGGTGGCACGGGCAGATGATCTGTCCGCCCTCGACGGACCCGACGGTGCAACCCTGGTGCGGGCACACGGCGTCGAACGCCTTGAAGGTGCCGGCCGTCGGTTGGGTGACGACGGTCTTGGTGTCGGCGTAGACGGTGCCGCCGCCGACAGGGATCTCGGACGTAGGGGTGCCGCCGGCGGCCGCGCTCGAGGTCGGCGCGGGGGTCGCCTCGGACGTCGCCGCCGAGGTCGAGCCCGAGGACGAGGTCGCGGCGGCACTCGACGAGGGGTCGGCGGGAGCGGTGGGGACCGGGGGGCTGCTGCACGCCGCCAGGGCCCCCGCGCCGACGACGACGCCCGCGACCCTGAGGACGCCACGCCGGTCGGTGACGTGCGAGACGCGGTCGCCCGGCGGGTGCTCGGAAGCCCTGCCGGCGTCGCGGCCGGAGGTGACGGAGGTGCTCGTGCTGCTGGTCGGCTCGGTGGTGCTGGAGTGCGTGCGCTCAGTCATGCGTTCCTCTTCCGGGTCGTGGTGGAGGACCTCGTCGTGCTGACGGTGGTGCGCGACGTGGTCTTCTTCGCAGCGGCTGTGGTGGCACCTCCTCGTGCGCGACCGCTCGCCTTGGTCGTCTTCATGCTGCGCGACGTCGCTGTGGTCGCGCTATCAGTTCCCTGTGAGGCCGCAGCGCTCCGTGCGCCCGAGGCCTTCTTCGTCCGGCCCCGGGCCGGGTTGCGGTTGGTCGTGCGCGCCGTGCGCTCGAGGATCGGCTTGAGGAACCGGCCGGTGTGGCTGGCGGCCACCTCGGCGACGTCCTCGGGTGTGCCCTCGGCGATCACCTTCCCACCGCCGGAGCCGCCCTCGGGTCCCATGTCGATGATCCAGTCGGCGTTCTTGATGACGTCGAGGTTGTGCTCGATGACGATGACGGTGTTGCCCTTGTCGACGAGCCCCTGGAGCACGTCGAGGAGCTTGCGGATGTCCTCGAAGTGCAGACCGGTGGTCGGCTCGTCGAGGACGTAGATCGTGCGCCCGGTCGATCGCTTCTGCAGCTCGCTGGCCAGCTTGACGCGCTGGGCCTCACCACCGGAGAGGGTCGGCGCCGGCTGGCCGAGTCGCACGTAGCCGAGGCCGACGTCGTTGAGGGTCTTGAGGTGACGCGCGATGGCGGGGACCGCCTCGAAGAACGTGGCGGCCTCCTCGATCGGCATGTCGAGCACGTCGGCGATCGTCTTGCCCTTGAAGTGCACCTCCAGCGTCTCCCGGTTGTACCGGGCCCCGTGGCACACCTCGCACGGGACGTAGACGTCGGGCAGGAAGTTCATCTCGATCTTGATCGTGCCGTCGCCCGAGCACGCGTCACAGCGACCGCCCTTGACGTTGAAGGAGAACCGGCCCGGCTGGTAGCCCCGCACCTTCGCCTCGGTCGTCTCGGCGAAGAGCTTGCGCATGTTGTCGAAGACGCCGGTGTAGGTGGCGGGGTTCGACCGGGGCGTGCGTCCGATCGGGCTCTGGTCGACGTGGACGACCTTGTCGAGCTGGTCGAGGCCCGTCACCGTCTTGTGCCGGCCTGGTACGTGACGGGCACCGTTGAGCTTGTTGGCCAGGACGTTGTAGAGGATGTCGTTGACCAGGGTCGACTTGCCGGACCCGGACACACCGGTGACCGCCACGAGGTTGCCGAGCGGGAAGTCGACGGAGACGTTCTGGAGGTTGTTCTCGCGGGCCCCGGTCACCGTGATCTGTCGACCGTCGTGACCCCGCCGCACGTCGGGCGACGGGATCTCGCGACGGCCGGAGAGGTACATGCCGGTGAGGGAGTCGGGGTGCTCGAGCAGTCCCTTGACGGTGCCCGAGTGCACGACGTGGCCGCCGTGCTCACCGGCGCCCGGGCCGATGTCGACGACCCAGTCGGCCGTCGCGATGGTGTCCTCGTCGTGCTCGACGACGATGAGGGTGTTGCCGAGGTCGCGCAGGCGCGTCAGCGTCTCGATGAGACGGTGGTTGTCGCGCTGGTGCAGGCCGATCGAGGGCTCGTCGAGGACGTAGAGGACGCCGACGAGACCGGAGCCGATCTGGGTCGCGAGCCGGATGCGCTGCGCCTCGCCACCCGAGAGCGTGCCTGCCGGACGGTCGAGCGAGAGGTAGTCGAGCCCGACGTCGAGCAGGAAGCCGAGCCGGGCGTCGATCTCCTTGATGACACGCTCGGCGATCTGCTTCTCGCGCGTCGTGAAGTCGACGGTGTCCAGGAAGCCGGCCGCCTCGTTGATCGCGAGCCCGCAGACCTCGGAGATGTTCTTGCCCCCGACGAGCACGGCCAGGGACTCGGGCTTGAGGCGGGCCCCCTTGCACACCGGGCACGGGACCTCCCGCATGAAGCCCTCGTAGCGGTCCCGGCTCCACTCGGAGTCGGTCTCGGAGTGGCGCCGCTTGATGAACGGGACGACGCCCTCGAAGCCGGTCGTGTAGGAGCGGTCGCGACCGTAGCGGTTCTTGTACTTGACGTGGACCTTGTAGTTCTGGCCGTGCAGCAGCGCCTCCTTGGCGCGGGCCGGAAGCGCCCTCCACGGGGCGTCCATCGAGAACTTCATGTCCTCGGCGAGCGCAGCCATGACGCGCTGGAAGTACTCGGCCGAGCCGGACCCCTGGGCCCACGGCGCGATGGCGCCGTCGGCGAGCGACAGGTCGTCGTCGGGCACGACGAGCTCGGGGTCGACCTCGAGCTCCGTCCCGATGCCCGTGCACTCGGTGCACGCGCCGAACGGCGAGTTGAAGGAGAAGGACCGCGGCTGGATCTCGTCCATGCCGAGCGGGTGGTTGTTGGGGCAGGCCATCTTCTCGGAGTAGCGGCGCTCGCGCTCCTTGTCCTTGGCGTCGCGGTCGACGAAGTCGACGATGACGACCCCACCGGCCAGGCCGAGGGCCGTCTCGACGGAGTCGGTGAGCCGGCGCTTGGAGCCGCTGTCGTCGCCCTTGGCCACGAGTCGGTCGACGACGACCTCGATCGTGTGCTTCTTCTGCTTCTCGAGGGAGGGCGGCTCGGTGAGCGACACGACCTCGCCGTCCACGCGGGCGCGGGAGAAGCCCTTGGTCTGCAGCTCGGCGAAGAGGTCGACGAACTCGCCCTTGCGGCCCTGCACGACGGGAGCCAGCACCTGGAAGCGCGTGCGGTCCTCGAGCGTCAGGAGCTGGTCGACGATCTGCTGCGGCGACTGGCGGGTGACGGGCTCGCCGCAGACGGGGCAGTGCGGGCGGCCGGCGCGGGCGAAGAGCAGGCGCAGGTAGTCGTACACCTCGGTGATGGTGCCGACCGTCGACCGCGGGTTGCGGTTGGTGGACTTCTGGTCGATGGAGACCGCGGGCGACAGACCCTCGATGAAGTCGACGTCCGGCTTGTCCATCTGCCCCAGGAACTGCCGGGCGTACGCCGACAGCGACTCGACGTAGCGACGCTGGCCCTCGGCGAAGATCGTGTCGAACGCCAGGCTCGACTTGCCTGACCCCGAGAGCCCGGTGAAGACGATGAGGCTGTCGCGGGGCAGGTCGACGGACACGTCGCGCAGGTTGTGCTCGCGCGCGCCGCGCACGACGAGGGAATGGGCGTTGCCGGTGGGCGTAGCAGTCACGCGCAACATGCTAAGTGCGGTCACCGACAGTCCCCTCATCGGCGGCGCAGGGCTGGACAGGCAGGTGGAGCGTCGCGGCGCAGCCCGCAGGCCTCCGCACCGCGCCTGCACCGCGCCCCGCACGCCACCCGTGGTACCGCGCCGAGCACACGCCAGGACCCGGCGAGACCCGGCGAGACCCGCCGGGGGCCTTCGCCGAGGACCTTCGCCGGGGACCTCGCCGAGGACGCGGGCGACGACAGCGCCCGACCCGGCGGGACGGCATACTCGCACTCATGAGCGAGCACGTGCCCACGCCCATCGAGGACTACGCCGTGCTCGGCGACCTCGGCACCGCCGCCCTCGTGAGCCGTCGCGGCTCGGTGGACTGGCTGTGCCTCCCCCGCTTCGACTCCCGCGCCTGCTTCGCGGCGCTGCTCGGCACGCCCGAGCACGGCCGTTGGCTCATCGCGCCGGTCGACACCGACGCCGTGACAACCCGTCGCTACGTCGGCAACTCCTTCGTCCTGGAGACCATCCACGAGACCTCGACCGGGCGGGTCCGCGTGACCGACGTCATGCCGCTCGGCGACGGGCGCTCCGACCTGCTGCGGCGGGTCGAGGGTCTCGACGGCACGGTCCGGATGGTGCACGAGTGGACGGTTCGCTTCAACTACGGCCGCACCCGTCCGTGGGTCATGCGCCACACCGAGGACCGGGAGGACCACACCGACGAGATCATCACGGCCATCGCGGGCCCCGACATGCTGGTGCTGCGCGGCGCACGACTCCCCCACGCCCAGAACGGTCACCACGTCGACGAGTTCGACGTGGTCGCCGGCCAGACCCTCACCTTCTCGACCACGTGGTTCCGCAGCCACGAGCCGATCCCGCCGCCCCTGCGCGTGCGCGCACGCATCGACGAGACGATCGCGCTCAGCGAGGCGTACGCCGCCCGCAGCCACTACGAGGGCCCGTACGCCGAGGCGGTGACCCGGTCGCTGCTCGTGCTGCGCGGGCTGACGCACCAGGCGACCGGGGGCATCGTCGCTGCGGCCACGACCTCGTTGCCGGAGGACGTCGGCGGCGAGCGCAACTGGGACTACCGCTTCTGCTGGCTGCGGGACGCCGCCCTGACGCTCGAGGCGCTCCTCGGCTGCGGCTACGTCGAGGAGACGGCGCTGTGGCGTGACTGGCTGCTGCGCGCCGTCGCCGGTGACCCGGAGGACATGCAGATCATGTACCGCGTCGACGGCGGACGTGACCTGCCCGAGCGGGTCCTCGAGCACCTGCCCGGGTATGCCGGGTCGCGCCCCGTGCGCGTCGGCAACGCGGCCGTCGACCAGCGCCAGACCGACGTGCTCGGGGAGGTTCTCATCTCGCTCGACCAGGCTCGCACGCGCGGGCTGGAGGAGACCGACGACTCGTGGCACCTCCAGCGCGCGCTCGTCAACCACCTCGCGCTGCACTGGGAGGAGGCCGACAACGGCCTCTGGGAGATCCGCGGACCGCTGCGGCACTTCACCCACTCCCGCGTCATGGTGTGGGCGGCGTTCGACCGCGCCATCCGCGCCGTCGAGCAGCACGGTGTGGCCGGACCCGTTGAGCAGTGGCGCGAGCTGCGCGACCAGGTGCGCGAGGAGGTCATGACCAAGGGCTTCGACACCGAGCGCAACACCTTCGTCCAGCACTACGACACGACGGAGGTCGACGCGTCACTGCTGACGCTCTCGTCCATCGGCTTCGTCGACGGTGACGACCCGCGGATGCTCGGCACCATCGCGGCGGTCGAGTCGGACCTGCTGCGCGACGGCCTCGTCATGCGCTACCGCACCGACACGGGCGTCGACGGCCTGGCCGGCGACGAGCACCCGTTCCTCGCCTGCTCCTTCTGGCTCGTGACGGCCTACGCGAAGGCGGGTATGACGACGGAGGCCACCGAGCTGATGGACCGGCTCGTGGGTCTGACCAACGACGTCGGGCTGCTCTCCGAGGAGTACGACCCGATCGCGGATCGCATGGTGGGCAACTTCCCGCAGGCGTTCTCGCACCTGACGCTCGTGGGGGCGGCGCTGGCCCTGGAGAAGGCATCGGGCGCGCCCTCCGACATGGAGACCGAGAAGCAACCCGGAAGGGCAACGGTATGAAGCACGCCGACGTGACACCGGCCCTGGTCGCCGCCGAGACCGACCGGGTCGCCGCGACGGCGGCCTCCTTGGGCAACGGCGCCGTGCTGGGTCCCTCGCTCTGCCAAGGGTGGTCGCGAGGCCACGTGCTGACCCACCTCGCCCGCAACGCCGACGCCCTCGTCCGCGTGTGCGACGTCGCCCTGACCGGCACCGCCGACACGATGTACGACGACGTCGAGTCGCGGGACGCGGACATCGAGCGCGGCGCGCGCCGGGCGGCGCACGACCAGGCCACCGACGTGCGCGACACCGCGGCCCGCCTCGCCGAGCGGCTGGAGGCGCTGCGTCCAGAGCATGCCGAGGTGCGCGTCGAGCGCACACCGGGCGGCTTCCCGATCCCGGTCGGGATGGTGCCGTTCATGCGCCTGCGCGAGGTCGTCTACCACCACGTCGACCTCGACGCCGGCTACACCTTCGCCAGCGCCCCGGCCGAGGTCGTTGCCCTCCTCCTGCGCGATGCCGCCAACCGCCTGGCCCACGACGACGCTCCCCCATCGGTCCACATCACGACGACCGAGGGCGGCGAGCACGTCATCGGCGAGGGCACCACCCGCGTGACCGGCTCCGCGGCGGACGTGCTGCTGTGGCTCGCGCGGGGGCGCACCGACGGCGTGCACTTCGACGGCCCCGTCCCGACCCTGCCCTTCGGAGGCTGACCGTGACACGCGAACCCGACGACGCCTACACCGGACAGGTCACCGCAACAGGCCCAGCGGGAGTGCGCGAGCTCCCCGCCCTGACGATCCGCAAGCTCGAGGTCGGCGGGTTCGGCAACAACGCTTACCTGCTGACCTGCCGGGCGAGCGGCGAGCAGCTGCTCGTCGACGCGGCCGCCGAGCCCGACCGCCTGCTCGAGCTCGTCTCCGCGGGTGGCGGCGGGCTCTCGGCCGTCGTCACGACCCACCGGCACCACGACCACGTCGGCGCGCTCGCCGAGGTCGTCGCTGCGACCGGCGCGCGCACCGTGGCCGGTGCAGAGGACGCCGACGCGCTGCCCGTCCCCGTCGACGAGCGTGTCCGTCACGGCGACACCGTGTCCGTCGGGGACGTCGCTCTCGACGTCATCCACCTCCGTGGCCACACCCCGGGATCCATCGCCCTCGCGTATGCCGACCCGACCAGCCGCACGCACCTCTTCACCGGCGACAGCCTCTTCCCGGGTGGCGTCGGCAACACGAAGAACCCCGGCCAGAGCTTCGCCTCGCTCATCGAGGACGTCACGACCCGCGTCTTCGACGTCTACGACGACGACACGTGGTTCTACCCCGGCCACGGCGACGACTCGACCCTCGGCGCCGAGCGGCCGCACCTCGACGAGTGGCGAGCCCGGGGCTGGTGACCCACCAGCACCTGCAGGCTGAAGCCTGTGCCGGCGGACGGCCTACGTCCCCGGTGACCACCCGATGGCGTATGCCGTCCCGCGGGCCGGGTGCTCAGAGGGCGTGGGCGGCGTGGACCGGTAGGCGGACCCGCATCCGGGTGTCGCCCGGCTGGGACTCGATCGCGATCGACCCGCCGTGGCGCTCGACGACGATGCGGTGCGCGATGTCGAGGCCGAGGCCCGTCCCGCGGCCCACGTCCTTCGTCGTGTAGAAGGCCTCGAAGGCGCGTTGCTGCACCTCAGGGCTCATCCCGGAGCCGGTGTCGCAGACCTCGACGACGACGGCATCATCCCCGTCCCGCCGGGTCGTCACGGTGAGGGTTCCGACGCCGTCCATGGCGTCGACCGCGTTGTCGACGAGGTTGGTCCAGACCTGGTTGAGCTCCCCCGGCATCCCGTCCACGAGCGGCACCTCGCTCCCCCAGTCGCGCACGACGGTGACGCCGGGACGCAGCCGGGGACCCATGATGAGCAGGGTGCTCTCGAGCCCCTCGCGGACGTCGACCCGTTGGTGGGAGGCACGGTCCATCTGGGTGTACGACTTGATGCCGGCGACCAGCTCGGAGACCCGGTGGGTCGACTCGCGCACCTCGGCGAGCAGCGAGGACACGTCGATGGTGCGGGCGACCCAGCCGAGCGCCGGCCCGAGGCCGTCGCGGGGGGACACCGCGGCAGCCCGCTCCAGCCAGCCGACGTCCGCGCCGGCGGAGACCAGGGATGCGGCGAGCTCCCACGGCCGGTCGACCCCGGCGTGGTCCAGCCACTCCCCGAGGTCCTCCTCACGGTCGGCCGTCTCGAGCGGGTCCGGCAGCGTCGTCGGCGGCTCGAGCTCGCCTCGCAGGGCGTCGAGCTCGCCGAACTGTGTCGCCGTCAGGCCGCTCGTCGCCATCTGGCGCAGAGCCTCGAGGAGACCGTCGCAGGCGCGCTCGAGCTCGGCGGACGAGCGGGACGCGGCCGCGGCGGGGTTGTTGAGCTCGTGGGCCAGCCCGGCCGCGAGCGTGCCGAGCGTCACGAGGCCGCTGCGCTGGCGGGCCGTCGCCTCGATGGACCGGGCGGTGCCGTAGAGGCCGGCGACGAGGTGCGCGGCGAAGGGGAACCAGACGTCGGCCAGCTCGCGGAGGCGCCCGGACGGTACCCGCAGCAGCCGACCGGGTGCGACACCCCGCGCCGTCGCGAGGTACACGCCGCGGTCGTCCCAGGCGCGGAAGCCGCCGGCCCAGCGACCGGGCACGTCCATCCGGCCGACGACGACGTCCTCACGGCCGATGTGGCGCGAGAGGTCGAGGCTCCCGTCTACGACGACCCACCAGTAGTCGGCGTGGTCACCCTCGAGCCAGACCACCTCACCCGGCACGATCGGCACCTCGTCGCCGCCGGATAGGAACTCCTCGAGCTGGTCGTCGAGCAGCCCGTCGAAGAGCGGCACCGTGCGGAGGTCGGAGAGCTCGAGCATCACGGGTCCCGTCTGTGCTGCAGGTCAGATCGTGGCGAGGTAGCGGTGGACGAAGTAGACCGACATCGAACCCTCGCCGACGGCGGACGCGACGCGCTTCATCGAGTCCGACCGGACGTCGCCCGCTGCGAACACGCCGGGCAGGCTCGTCTCCAGCGCGAACGGCGGACGCGGCAGGGTCCACCCGTGCGCCTGCCGTCCGGTGACGATGTCGTGACCGGTCACGACGAAACCATGGTCGTCGCGCACGACGTCGGAGCCGAGCCACTCGGTGCGCGGGGAGGCACCGATGTAGACGAAGAGCCAGGCGGCCTCGACGTCGGTCGTCGTGCCCGTGTCCCGGTCGGAGAGGGTCAGCCGCTCGAGGTGTCCGTCCCCGGCCGCGCCGACGACCTCGGTGCGGCACAGGACGCGGATGCGCTCGTCGGCGAGGATCCGCTCGACGAGGTACTGCGACATGCTCGCCGCGAGCGACTCACCCCGCACGACGAGCGTGACGCGGCTGGCGTGACGGGCCAGGTGGAGCACGGCCTGGCCCGCGGAGTTGGCGGCGCCGACGACGTAGACCTCGTCGCCGGCGCACGCCGCGGCCTGTCCGGCGTTGGACCCGTAGTGCACGCCGCGCCCGGCGAGCGCGTCCATGCCGGGCGCCTCCAGCCGTCGGTAGGACACCCCGGTCGCGAGCACGACGCTGCGCGCCTCGATGTCGTCGGCGCCGTCGAGGCGGACCGCGCGCACCGGACCCCGCTGCTCGAGCGCCACGACGTCACGCGCGAGGACCATCTCGGCACCGAAGCGTCGGGCCTGCGTTATGGCCCGCTGTGCGAGGTCGGCGCCGGAGAGCCCGCGCGGGAAGCCGAGGTAGTTCTCGATCGCCGCGCTCTGCCCCGCCTGGCCTCCGGGCGCGTCGTGCTCGACGATGACGGTGCTCAGCCCCTCGGACGCCGCGTAGACGGCGGCGGCCAGGCCCGCCGGTCCACCCCCGACGATGCAGACGTCGTAGAGGTCGCGCTCGGCGCGGGTCCGCAGCCCCAGTGCCGTCGCCACGGCAACGGTCGTCGGAGCCCGGAGGGTGTCGCCGTCGGGAACGAGCACGAGCGGCAGATCCTGCGGCTCGGCGCTCGCGAGGTCGCGCAGGCGGGCCCCCTCCTCGTCCCGCTCCACGTCGAGCCAGACGTACGGGACGTGGTTGTTGGCGAGGAAGGTCTTGACCCGGTCGCTCGCCTCGGACCACCGGTGCCCCACGACGCGGACGTCGTTCGCCTGTTCGGGGTGTCCGTTGTGCCAGTCGGAGAGCAGGTCGTCGACGACGGGGTAGAGCCGGTCCTCGGGCGGGTCCCACGGCTTGAGGAGGTAGTGGTCGAGTCCGATGTCGTTGATGGCCGAGATCGCGACGTCGGTGTCGGCATAGGCCGTGAGCAGCAGCAGCTTGGCGTCCGGGACGTCCACACGCACTCGGGCCAGCAGCTCGATGCCCGTCATCTGGGGCATGCGCTGGTCGGAGGCGATGAGCGCGAGGGGTTGGCCGCGCAGGACAAGGCGGGCCACGAGCTCGAGCGCCTCGGCCCCGGAGGAGGCGCGCAGGATGCGGTGCTCGGCGCCGTACCGCGCGCGCAGGTCCCTCGCTATCGCAGCCGAGACGGGCGCGTCGTCGTCCACGGTGATGATCGCCGGTCTCGCCACGCGCCCAGCGTACGAGGGGACCCACCGGTTCGGGGGCGAGTCGCCGGGTTCAGCCTGTCGACCGTGTCGAGGTCGACGCGACAACCCGGGCACGCGAACGTGCCGGGCGGGCGCCTGACGACCCAGGCGGCCGCTTCCGCCGCTGACGCGCCGCCGGGCGCCGCGGCGGGGCGCGCTACTGGGCGCCCTCGAGGTCCGAGGTGACGTCCGGGTCGAACTCCGCGATGAGCGACTCGAGCTCGGACCGGAGGAAGTCGATGTCCGCGGGGACGTTGGTCATGATGATGTGGCGCCTCGGGTTGTTGGCCACGGCGAGGCCGACACCGAGCCGGGACCGGCCGTGACGGTTGCGCCAAGCTCGCTCGAGACGTGGCCCACCGGTCCAGTCGACCGGGGCGTGGAGCCAGCCCTGGACGTCGACGAGGTCGCCGTCGGGGCCGTGACGCCGGTTCTTCGGGGGATCGAATCCCTCGATGGTGACTCGCTCTTCCATACTCCTGACGGTACGACTCCCGACGCCCGCGAACCAGTCCCTCGCGCAGGTCCACACCGATTCGTCAGGGAACGAACAGGGAGGCACCAGCTGACGGCACGCCCGGCACGGACCGGCGGCCGTACGTCGCGGGTCCAGCGCCGGACCGGCCTCAGCGACAGGTGGCCCGTGGTGCGAGGATGACGGACGTGAGCTCGCCCGTCGCCGTCCACGCCGTCACCGCCACCCATCACGTCCGCGTCCCCGTGACGACGGTCTGGGCCAGCCCCGAGAGTCCACGTCGGGTCGATGCGCCCATCGTCGCCGACGAGCCCGATGCCGCCGCCTGGCTGACCGCGCTCGACGCGCACTCCTCCGACGACGAGTCGGGCGACGGCCGGTTGGGCCTGCACGGCCGTGTCGAGTCGCAGGTGCTCGCCGGCGAGCCCGTCGCCGTGACCGCGACGGACGCGTCCGGTGCCTGGTCCCATGTCGTCGCCCCGTGGCAGCTCTCCCCCAAGGACGAGCGCGGATACCCGGGCTGGGTGCCGTCCGCCCACCTGGCGCTCGCGGCGGACACGGTCGTCGAAGCACCGGCGCCGAAGCTCGGCGCGTCCGCCTCCTCCCAGGGCGATGCCACGCACCCGGCCGTCGCCGAGGCCCGTCGCCACCTCGGTCTGCCCTACCTGTGGTCCGGGGTCTCGCCCCTCGGCTTCGACTGCTCGGGCCTGGTGCTGCACACGTGGCGCCTCCTGGGTGTCGTCGTCGCGCGTGACGCCTACGCCCAGGCGGACTTCGCGACGCCGGTCGAGCTCGACGCGGTGCAGGCGGGCGACCTCTACTTCTTCGCCCGCCCCGGCCGGCGCATCCACCACGTCGGCATCGTCGTGCACCCCGGGCGCATGGTCCACGCCTCCGAGACCGGCGGCGTCCTCGTAGAGGAGGACCTGCCCGCCGACCGCGTCTCCACGCTCGTGGCCGCCGGGCGCCTGCCGATGCCGTGAGCGTCGACCGCCGCAGCGCACCCCTGCTCGTCCTCGCCGGAGTCGTCTCCGTCCAGTTCGGTGGAGCGTTCGCCGCCACCCTCGTGCCCCGGATCGGCGCGCCGGGCTCGGTCCTGCTGCGGCTGTTCTTCGCGATGCTCATCCTCTGTGCCGTCGCGCGACCGTCGTGGCGTGGACGCAGCCGCTCGGACTGGCGCACCGTCGTCGTCTTCGGGCTCGTGCTGGCGGCGATGAACACCGCGTTCTACGCCTCCCTGGCCCACCTGCCGCTCGGCGTGGCCGTCACGATCGAGTTCCTCGGGCCTCTCGGGCTCGCCGCCGTGCTCAGCCGCCGGCCGCGGGACATCGTCGCCGTCGCGGCGGCAGCCGTCGGCGTCGTCCTCGTCTCCGGGGTCCTGCAGACCTCGTGGGACCGGCTCGACCTCGTGGGCGTCGGCTTCGCGGCGCTCGCGGGTGTCCTGTGGGCGGGCTACATCGTCCTCAGCCAGCGCACCGGGAAGGCCTTCGGGGGCTTGGACGGGCTCGCCCTCGCCCTCATCGTGTCGACGGTCGCGGTCGCACCGCTGGGACTGACCTCGGTCGACCGCTGGACTCCACGGGACGTCGCGCTCGGCCTCGGCATCGCCGTCCTGTCGTCCGTCCTGCCCTACTCCCTCGAGCTCGTCGCGCTGCGCCACCTCGCCCGGCGGGTGTTCGGTGTCCTGCTGAGCCTCGAACCCGTCGTCGGGGCTCTCGCGGGCCTCATCGTCCTCGACCAGGTGCTCGCCGGGGCGCAGGTCGTGGGCATGGCGCTCGTCGTGGTCGCCAGCGCCATCGTGCTCGGGGCGCGGATGCGGCCCCAGTCACCGGACGCGGCGATGGGACCGGGCTGATGGTCCGGCCACCGGGCGAGCTGACGGGCGAGCTGACGGGCGAGCTGACGGGCGAGCTGACGGGCGCGCTGACGAGTGGGCTGATGAGCCAACCATGCGTGAGCACGAAGCCGGGCTGGAGGTCGCGGTTGACCTCGAGTCACCTTGAGATCCTACCGTCTCCGCATGAGCTCGAGCACGATGCGCCCTGACACCGGCACGGCCGTTCCCGACGCGGGCGGCGGCATCCTGTCCCCCGCCCTGCGGGCCACGACCATCGGCGTGCTCGCTCTCGTCTCCCTGCATGCCTTCGAGGCTCTCGCGCTGACGACCGTCATGCCGACGATCGCCCGCGAGCTCGACGGCGCCTCGCTCTATGCGATGGCCTTCACCGCGACCCTGGCGTCGGGGATCGTCAGCATCGTCTGGTCCGGCAACCTCGCCGACCGTCGCGGTCCTCGGCCGCCCCTGCTCATCGGCTTGGTGCTGTTCGCCGCCGGACTCGTCGTCGCCGGACTCTCGCCCTCGATGGGCCTCCTCGTCGTCGCGCGGGTGGTGCAGGGCCTCGGCGCCGGCATGACGAGCACCGCCCTGTACGTCCTCGTCACACGCGTCTACCCGCAGCGCCTCCACACGGCGATCCTCGCCGGCTTCTCTGCCGCCTGGGTCGTGCCGTCGATCGCGGGACCGTTCGTGGCCGGTCTCATCACCCAGACGATCGGCTGGCGCTGGGTCTTCGGACTCGCCCTCGTGGTCCTCGTCGTGGCCGCGGTGCTCCTCGGGCGCATCGTCACCGGACTGCGCCAGGAGCTCGTCGACGTGCCGTGGCGGTGGCGGTCGATCGCCGCCTCGGTCGTTCTCGCCGTTGCCGTGCTCGGCCTCAACGCGGTGGCCGACCGGCTCGACGCCGTGGGAGTCGCGCTCGCCGCGCTCGCCTTCCTCGTCGTGGCCCTCACCCTGCTGCCACTCATGCCACGTGGGACGTTGCGGGCGGCGCGCGGGCTGCCGACCGACATCGCCCTGCGCGCGCTGGCCTTCGCCGCCTTCAGCGGCGCAGAGGTCTACCTGCCGCGCCTGCTCACCGAGCGGGACGGCCTGAGCCCGAGCCTCGCGGGCGTCGCCCTCACGGTCACAGGGGTCACCTGGTTCGCCGGCTCCTGGATCCAGGGACGGTGGGACCGCCACTTCGAGATCGGTCGCACCGCGGCGGTGTCGCTCGCAGCGATCACGCTGCCCCTCGTCGGCCTCGCGGTAGCGGTGGCGCTCGACGCCCCGACGTGGGTCGTCATCGCACTGTTCCCCGTCGTCGGCCTCGGGATCGGGACGCTCTACCCCCGCGTCACGGCCCAGGCCCTCTCACGGGCGGGGGCGACCGAGCAGGGCTTCGTCAGCTCGGCCCTGCAGATCGGGGACTCCGCCGGCGCCGCCACGGCGATCGCCTTGTCGGCCATCGTCTTCGTGGGAGCCGGGTCCGCCGTGCCGACCGCGTATGCCGCGGTCTTCGCGGTCATGGCCGTGCCCGCCCTGCTCGGCTGGGTGGTCGCCCACCGGGTGCGCTGACGATCGCGGGCCGACGCGGGCACTCGCCGGTGTCGGCCCGCTCGTCGGCTGGGACACGACCGTCCACCGACCGGGCGGTCGGTGGACGGCCGTGACGGCATACGTCGTCAGTGCTTGTCGCGCGAGGGACTCGGCGCGCTGACGTCGTCCCGCTCGGTCGTGCCGGTGAGGTCGGGCGACGGCTGCGGTGCCTCCGTCGGGCCCTCCGCGCCCTCGACCGCCGTCGTGCCGTTCGCGGCCTCGAGGCGGGCGTCGCGGTTGGACTTCCAGAGGCTCGCGACGGTGGTGACGCCCAGGATGAGGACGATCGCGCCGAGCGAGACGATGATCGGGATGTCCGGGACGCCCTCGATCCCCTGCCCGCCGTTGATGAACGGGAGGTTGTTCTCGTGCATCGCGTGCATGACGAGCTTGACGCCGATGAACGCGAGCAGGACGGCCAGGCCGATGCTGAGGTAGACGAGCTTCTTGAGCAGTCCGCCGATGAGGAAGTAGAGCTGCCGGAGTCCCATCAGGGCGAAGATGTTGGCGGTCAGGACGAGGAACGGCTCGTTCGTCAGGCCGTAGATGGCCGGGATCGAGTCGAGCGCGAAGAGAAGGTCGGTCGTGCCCAGGGCGAGGATGACGATGAGCATCGGCGTGATGAGGCGCTTGCCGTTCTCGATGACCGTCAGACTCGTGCCGTGCCACTCCTTGGTGGCCGGGAAGCGCCTCTCGACCCAGAGCAGGAACCGGTTCTCGTGGTACTCGTCGTCGTCGCTCTCGCCACCCGTCGCGAGCTTGATCGCGGTGTAGACGAGGAACGCACCGAAGATGTAGAAGACCCACGCGTAGGCGTTGATGACGACGGCGCCGAGCCCGATGAAGATGCCGCGCAGGATGATGGCGATGATGATGCCGACCATGAGCGCCGACTGCTGGAGCTTCTGCGGCACCTTGAAGCTGCCCATGATGAGCAGGAAGACGAAGAGGTTGTCGACGGACAACGAGTACTCGGTGAGCCATCCGGCGTAGAACTCACCGGCGAACTGGGCGCCCCACTCGAACCAGACGAACAGCCCGAACAGCACGGCGAGGCCGACGAAGAAGGCCAGGTGCCTCCCCGCCTCGGCCATCGACGGGACGTGGGGTCGCCGGGCGATGACGAACACGTCGACGGCGAGGAACGCGGTCATCAGACCGATCGTGAGAAACCAACCCCACACGGGCACATTCATGGGCACAACCTTCCGGTCACCAGATCAGCAACCGGAGGTCTCTCCCGCCCGATGCGTGGATCGGACCGACGGGACCGGGAGCGGCGGTGAGACCTGCTCCGTGATGACGAGCCCGTCGTGTCGGGGATACTCCCCTCCGTGAACGCCTCAGTCTTCCACTCCGAGCGGCGCGCCCCAAATCGATCCCGTCCTGTGGGCACCACGCGTGGCAGGGGCCGGGCCGGCGTTCAGTCGACGACCGAGGGACGCCGGCTGCGCGGCAACCCGGAGACGACGATCTGGTAGGAGGTCTCGAGCGCCTCGAGCAGCTCGGCCTCGCTGATCGCGCCGGTCGTCCGCAACGTGTTCCACCCGTGCCTCCCGATGTAGGCCATGACCGAGGCGTCGTCCGGGTGACGGTGCAGCCACTCGTCGGCCTCGGCGCGGCTGCGGGCGCACTTGACCCCGATGGAGTCCTCGCCGAGGAAGGCGAAGATCTTGTCGCCGACCTTGGCGACGGTGTCTCCCTCCCAGGGCGAGTCCTCCCAGGCGCCGGGAAGGGCGAGCGCCGCGGCGCCCAGGCGGGCGGCCACCTCGCGCCCCGCTCGCCCCGTCGTCACCGGGTGGCCGCGCTCATCTGACGCAGCTCCTTCTTCAGGTCGCCGATCTCGTCGCGCAGGCGTGCGGCGAGCTCGAAGTGCAGGTCCGCGGCGGCCTGGTGCATCTGGGTCGTCAGCTCCTGGATCAGGCCGGCGAGGTCTGCGGCAGCCATGTCGGCCGGGCGCTCCGGCCGGCCACCGGCGGAGACGCCGACGTCCGCCGCCATCGCGCCGCGACCCGCAGCACTCTTGCCACGGGACTGCATGCGGCCGGAGCCGAGCAGCTCCTGCGTGTCGGCGTCCTCGCGCTCGAGCAGGTCGGTGATGTCGGCGATCCTCTTGCGCAGCGGCGTCGGGTCGATGCCGTGCTCGGTGTTGTAGGCGATCTGCTTCTCGCGGCGACGGTTGGTCTCATCGAGCGCCTGCTCCATGGACGGCGTCATCTTGTCGGCGTACATGTGCACCTGGCCGGAGACGTTTCGGGCCGCACGGCCGATCGTCTGGATGAGCGAACGCGCCGAACGCAGGAAGCCCTCCTTGTCGGCGTCGAGGATCGACACGAGGGAGACCTCGGGCAGGTCGAGACCCTCGCGCAGCAGGTTGATCCCGACGAGGACGTCGAACACACCCGTGCGCAGCTCACGGAGCAGCTCGACGCGGCGCAGGGTGTCGATGTCGCTGTGGAGGTAGCGGACCCGGATGCCCTTGTCGAGGAGGTAGTCCGTGAGGTCCTCGGCCATTTTCTTCGTCAACGTCGTGACGAGCACGCGCTCGTTGCGCTTGGTGCGCTCCTGGATCTCGTGCATGAGGTCGTCGATCTGCCCCTTCGTCGGCTTGAGCACGACCTCGGGGTCGATGAGACCGGTGGGGCGGATGATCTGCTCGACGGGCGGACCGGACTTGGCCAGCTCGTACTCCCCCGGCGTCGCCGAGAGGTAGATCGTCTGACCGATGCGCTCGAGGAACTCCTCCCACTTCAGCGGTCGGTTGTCCATCGCGCTCGGCAGACGGAAGCCGTGCTCGACGAGCATCCGCTTGCGTGACATGTCGCCCTCGTACATCGCTCCGATCTGCGGCACCGTCTGGTGCGACTCGTCGAGGACGAGCAGGAAGTCCTCGGGGAAGTAGTCGAGCAGGCAGTTGGGCGCCGAGCCGGACGTGCGGCCGTCGATGTGGCGGCTGTAGTTCTCGATGCCGTTGCAGAAGCCGACCTGGCGCATCATCTCGAGGTCGTAGGTGGTGCGCATGCGCAGCCGCTGGGCCTCGAGGAGCTTGCCCTGCTTCTCGAAGCGGGTCAGCTGGTCCTCGAGCTCGAGCTCGATGCCCCGGATGGCACGCTCCATCCGCTCCGGCCCGGCGACGTAGTGCGAGGCCGGGAAGACGTACATCTCCTGCTCCTCGTTGACGACCTCGCCCGTGACGGGGTGCAACGTGTAGATGCGCTCGATCTCGTCGCCGAAGAACTCGATGCGGATCGCGAGCTCCTCGTAGACGGGGATGATCTCGACCGTGTCGCCGCGCACCCGGAAGGTGCCGCGGGTGAAGGCGAGGTCGTTGCGGGTGTACTGCATCTCGACGAAGCGGCGCAGCAGGTCGTCGCGCACGATCTCCTGGCCCACCTTGAGCCGCGCCATCCGGTCGACGTACTCCTGCGGCGTGCCGAGACCGTAGATGCACGACACCGAGGCGACGACGATGACGTCGCGACGGGTCAGCAGCGAGTTGGTGGCGGAGTGCCGCAGGCGCTCGACCTCGTCGTTGACCGAGCTGTCCTTCTCGATGTAGGTGTCGGTCTGCGGGATGTACGCCTCGGGCTGGTAGTAGTCGTAGTAGCTGACGAAGTACTCGACGGCGTTGTTGGGCAGCAGCTCGCGGAACTCGTTGGCGAGCTGCGCGGCGAGCGTCTTGTTGGGCGCCATGACGAGCGTCGGCCGCTGCACCTGCTCGATGAGCCAGGCGGTCGTGGCCGACTTGCCGGTGCCGGTGGCGCCGAGCAGCACGGTGTCGGTGTCGCCGGCCTTGACGCGGCGCGCGAGGTCGGCGATCGCCGTCGGCTGGTCGCCGCTGGGGGTGTAGTCGGAGATGACCTCGAAGGGTGCCACCGTGCGCTGGAGGTCGGTCGTGGGACGCATGGCTCAACCGTACGTCGCACGACCGACAGAGCCCATTCCGCGCCGGTCGCGAGCCCGACCCCCGACTCACCCCTCGGGCGACTCGTCCCAGACGTACGCGGGCCGCAGCTCGACCGTGTCGCCCGGTCCGGCGAAGTTCGCCGCCAGCTCCTCGGCACGCTCACGCGTCGCGACGTCGAGCAGGAAGAAGCCGGCCAGGTGCTCCTTGGACTCGGCGTACGGCCCGTCGGTCGCGACGGTGGTCCCCGCCTCCCAGCGGTAGAGCCGGGCGCTCGCCGGGTCGGCGAGGGCCTCCCCTCCCAAGAGCTCGCCGTTGGCCGACAGCTCGCCGAGCATCTGCTCGAACCAGGCCTTCCCGCGGTCGCGCTCCTCCTGAGGGCGCGCCAGGCTCTCGGCGACGAAGTCGCCCGTCGGGTGCCCCCAGGGCTGCGGGTTCGAGTGGATGAGGACGACGTACTTCATGGGACGCTCCTTGGGTCGCGGGCGGCCAGTCTGCCGCCTCGCAGGAGACGTCGGAACCGGACGCGCCGTCTCGACACGGCCCGGTCAGCCGTGCGTCACGGGACGCGGTGAGTCCATTCCGCGGTGGCGAACTTCTCGTCCACGAGCCGTTGCGCCTCCGCGAGCTCCTCGCTGGTGTAGTCGGACTCGCTCGACCGGTAGCGCTTGGCGAACGACGCGGCGAACGACTGGAGGATGGCGTCACGGGTCATGCCCGTCTGCGAGCGCATCGGGTCGACCCTCTTGTTCGCCGACTTTGTGCCCTTGTCGCTCATCTTCTCCCGCCCGATGCGCAGCACCTCGAGCATCTTGTCGGCGTCGATGTCGTAGGCCATGGTCACGTGGTGGAGCACGGCGCCGGAGACGAAGCGCTTCTGCGCGGCGCCGCCGATCTTGCCCCGGTCGCTGGCGATGTCGTTGAGAGGCACGAAGTGGGCGTTGACGCCGACGTCGGCGAGGGCCTCGATGACCCACTCGTCGAGGAAGGAGTAGGAGCGCTCGAAGCTCAGGCCCTCGACGAGGGACGTCGGCACGACGAGCGAGTAGGTGATGGTGTTGCCGGGCTCCATGAACATGGCACCGCCGCCGGAGATGCGCCGCACGACGTCGATGCCGTGGCGCCGTGCGCCCTCGGGGTCGACCTCGTTGCGGACCGACTGGAACGAGCCGATGACGACGAGCGGGCTGTCCCAGTCCCAGAAGCGCAGCGTCGGGGGCCGCTCTCCCGCGGCGACCTCCCGGGCGATGACCTCGTCGAGGGCCACGTGCAGGGCGGGATCGAGCACGCGGGCGGCGATGACGTCGAACTCGTGGTCGTCCCAGCCGGTCGCCTTGCCGAGGGCGCGGCGGACCGCGATGCCGATCGACTCGGCGGTGAAGCCGATGAGCGACACGTCATCGGCGAGGGCACCGTTGACCGCGCCGGCCAGCTGGTCGACGCCGGCGTCCACGGGCATGCCCGTCAGCGCCGCGTTGATGTCGGCGAGCGCCTCGTCGGGCTCGAGGAAGAAGTCGCCCGAGACGCTGACAGCCGCGAGCCTCCCGTCCTCCACCTCGACGTCGACCGCCACGAGCTTGCCACCGGGAACCTTGTACTCACCACGCATGTCTCGCACAACACCGCCCACCTCGTCCGTATGCCGGGTGCTCCCTACCGAGGCTGCCACCCGGTGCGCTCGGCCCAGTCGGTCGCGCGCTGCCACGCCCCCTCGAACCACGGCTCCTTGGCCTCGACGTAGCCGGCCGTGGTGTCGTGGAGCGCGAGCAGGCGGCGCTTCTCTGCCGCATACGCGTCGCGTTCATCGGTCTCCCTGCGGAGCCAGTCCCGAAAGAGCAGGGCGAAGCGCCAACCGAGGGAGCCGTGCTCGCGGACGTGGACGTGGACGTGGTTGGCGGGGTCACACCCGGCGAGGAAGCGCTTGGCCCAGTCGCGCGGATCGGCGCCGCTGGGGTGGGGCGTGTCGTCGTGGATGCCGTGGGCGAGCACGTAGCCCGCATCGACGAGGGCCGCACGCACGTCGTCGCGGTCGACGTCGGCGAGCTGGTGGACCCCCACCTGCACATCGATGACGTCCTTGGCGAGCAGTCCCGGCACGGACGTGGACCCGACGTGCGACACCTCGGTGGCGACGCCGCTCGTGGCCAGGGCCGAGGCGAGATGGGCCACGACGCGCTCGGCACGCGCCTCCCAGTCGGTCCGCGGCTCCACCACGACGTCGCCCGCGCGGTCGGGACGGCGCGACCTCGTCCCGCTCGCGAGGTTGGCCGCGTAGGGCACGAGGCGCTCGTGCCACAGCGCGTCCACCGCACGAACGAGGTCGTCGGGCAGGCCGGAGTTGTCGAGGACGACGTCGGCGACGGCGTGCCGCTCCTCGTCGGTCGCCTGGGCCGCGATGCGGTGCCGGGCGTCCTCCTCGGCGATGCCCCGGTGCTCGACGAGCCGGCGCACGCGCGTGTCGACGTCGGTCTCGACGACGATCGTGATGTGCTCGTGCACCCAGAGTCCGCGCTCGACGAGGAGCGGCATGTCGTAGACGGACACGAGCGCGTCCGGCACGGACGCGCGCAGCTCCGCGACACGAGCAGCGATCGCCGGTCCGGTGATCGCGTCGAGCGCGTCGAGCGCGTCACGGTCGGGGAAGACGATGGCGGCCAGTGCTGCGCGGTCCAGGTTGCCGTCGTCGCGGACGACGCCGTCGCCGAAGCGGGCCCGGACCCGTTGCAGCGTGGGGCGGCCCGGCTCGACCACCTCGCGCGCGACGGCGTCGGCGTCGACGACGCTCGCGCCGAGCTGGGCCAGTCGGCGCGAGACCGTGGACTTGCCCGACCCGATCCCCCCGGTCACTCCGACGCGCAGCACGGGGGTCAGCCTACGGGCGCAGCCCAGGCCGGGGCAGAGCCCGGGGTCGGGTGGTGCCTGGTCGTGTCACGCCAGGCGGGGAGGGAAGCCGCCCCTGGCGACCGGACCCCAGCGGGTCGGGGTGACGCGGAGGAGGGACTTGCCCTGGTCGTGCATGGCCTGGCGGTACTCGTCCCAGTCGGGGTGCTCGCCGGAGATGGCACGGAAGTAGTCGACGAGCGGCTCGACGGACTCCGGGAGGTCGATGACCTCGCAGTCGCCGTCGACCTGCAGCCACTCCCCTCCGAAGTCGTCGGACAGCACGAGGACGCTCACCTGCGGCCGCCGGCGGGCGTTCTTCGTCTTGGCCCGCTCCGGATAGGTCGAGATCACGATGCGCCCCTGCTCGTCGACGCCGCCGGTGACCGGTGATGCCTGCGGCCGCCCGTCGGACCGCTGGGTCATGAGCACCATCGAGTGGCGCGGACGCACGAAGTCGAGCATCGCGTCGCGCTCGACCTCGGTGTTGGTGGCGATCTGGCGGGGCATGTTCAGTCCTCCTGTCGTGCGCCGGCGCGGTCGAAGATCGCGAGGACCGCCTCGGCCAGCCAGGCGGCATACATCGCGTGGGACCACCCGCACCGGCGCACGAAGCGGTCGTAGATCTCGGGGGCCGTCACGGTCCAGACGATGTCGATGAACCGCTCGCGGTCGAGCTGCGGTGGGATGCCGTGAGCGGCCTCGAGGGCGTTGAGCGCGTTCGTGTTGCCGGTACGGCGCTCGCGGTCGATCGTCGCGACGAACTCCTGCAGACCTGCGTCACCTCCCGCGCCCTGGGCGAGGAGGACGCCGAGCAGCGGTCCGACGCGCTCGTAGATGGTCGCGCACAGCGCGGCATACGCCCGGACGAAGCCCTCACGGTCGGGGGCCGTCGACATGGCGCGGAACTCCGGCCGGTCCTGCATGGCCACGGGCGCGTCGTCGCCCACGAGGAGGACGTCGTAGACCGCCTTGACGACGGCTGCCTTGCCCCCGACGGCGTTGTAGACGGTCTGCGCGCTGACGCCGGCGTTCGACGCCAGGGCGCTGACCGACATGGCGTGATAGCCGTCGCGCAGGAGCATCTCCCGGGCCGCCTCGATGATCCGGCGCCGGGTTGCGAGGGCCGACTCCGCACGCGAGCGATTGTCGTACGCCCGATCTGTTGACATCGGAGCCCTTCGAAAGCATCATGAGTTCGCTGGAACGGCGTTCTAGCGAATGGGTGGGGTCCAGGGGTCCCCACCCAGCTGCTGCACCGAGCGGTGGCAGCGTCGACATCGGCGCCTGTCGACCGCACGAGTGTGACACGAACGCCACGGCTCCCGCCCCAGAGGGGCTCCGGAGGGGGAGCGGGGGGCCGGGCCATGAAGCCCGGCCCCCCGCTACGGACCGAGCCCCGGCGCCCCGGCGCCAACCGGCCGCCGCACGCTCAGGCGCGAGCCGGGACCAGCACCGACAGGGCGCGATCGGGGTAGTCCGACACGAGGCCGTCGACACCGGCCTCGACCAGCTCGACCATCCGGTCGGGGTCGTTGACGGTCCACGGCAGCACGGCGAGTCCCGCTCCGTGGGCGCGGTCGACGAAGGCTGCGTCGACGAGCACGTGCTCGGGCGAGATCACCTGGGCCCCGACGGCAGCGGCGCCGGCGCACACGTCGTCGTGGGACTCCCCCACCGCGACGCTTCCGGTCCAGGGGCTTCCCGGCATCCACGTCACCGAGGACTCGACGAGGGCCGAGCGGGTCACGGCGGGCGCCAGCTCGGCCGAGAGCTCGAGCACCGTCCAGTCGAAGGAGTGCATGAAGCTCTGCCGCTCCAGTCCCGCGTCGTGCACGCTCGCCAGGACACTCTCGAGGAGCTGACGCCGACCGGCGGCCTCCCCCGCGTCGAGCGGGTTGACCTTGAGCTCGATCGTCCACCAGACGTCGGGGGCGCGCTCGACCCCGTGGGTGAGGACCTCGTCCAGGGTGGAGATGCGGGCCCCCGGCGACGGGCGCTGGTCCGGGAAGCCGGCGAGGGTCTGGCTGCCGACGTCCACCGTGCGCAGCTGCTCCAGGGTCAGGTCGGCGACCCGGGCACCCACGAGGTCCGGACCGGTCGAGCGGCACTTCAGCGGCAGCAGCACCGGGTCGTGCCAGACGACGACCTCGCCGTCGGCCGTGAGTCGGACGTCGAGCTCGACGCCCGTCACACCGGCGTCGTAGGCGGCAGCGAAGCTCGCCAGCGTGTTCTCGACGACGAGCCCCTTGGCCCCGCGATGCCCCTCGACGTCGAACCGGCCCGAGGCCCAGGGGCCGGGGCGTGAGGACATGTCAGGCCTCGATCCGCTCGCCGGACGCTGCGTCGAAGAGATGCACCTCGCCGCGGTTGGGCTCGACGTGCACGGTGTCGCCGACAGCCAGGTGGGTGCGCTTGTCAAGACGGACCGTGACACGGTCCGCGTCGTCGTCGGCGCCGACCGGGCGACCGTAGACGAACGACTCCGAGCCGAGCGACTCGACGAGCTCGACGTTGAGCGCGAGGGCGGTGGTGCCGGAGTCCCCTGCGCCGCTCCGGGCCGGCGTCTCGACGACGTGCCACGACTCGGGACGCAGCCCGACGACCACCTTCTCCCCCGCGCGACCGGCGACCGAGCGGTCGAGCGGCACGGAGACCCCGTGGACACGGGCGACGCCCTCGCGCACGTCGGACTCGACGAGCGTGATGGCCGGCGAGCCGATGAACGCCGCCACGAAGGTGTTGACCGGGTGGTCGTACAGCCGCTCCGGTGTGTCGACCTGCTGGAGCTTCCCGTCGCGCAGCACGGCGACCCGGTGCCCCATCGTCATCGCCTCGACCTGGTCGTGGGTGACGTAGACGGTGGTGATGCCGAGCCGGCGCTGCAGTCCCGCGATCTGCGAACGGGTGGACACGCGCAGCTTGGCGTCGAGGTTGGACAGCGGCTCGTCCATGCAGAACACCTTGGGGTTGCGCACGATGGCGCGACCCATGGCGACGCGCTGCCGTTGACCGCCGGACATCTGGCCGGGCTTGCGGTCGAGCAGGGGCTCGAGCTCGAGGATCTTGGCGGCCTCGGCCACCCGCTGCCTCGTCTCGGACCTGCTCACCTTCGCGTTGTCGAGCGCGAAGGCCATGTTCTGGGCCGCCGACATGTTCGGGTAGAGCGCATAGCTCTGGAACACCATGGCGATGTCGCGGTCCCGCGGTCGCACGCCCTTCTGGTCGTGGCCGTCGACGAGGATGCGACCGCCGTCGACCGGCTCGAGGCCTGCCAGCATCCGCAGGGTCGTCGACTTGCCGCAGCCCGAGGGGCCCACGAGGACGAGGAACTCACCGTCGGCGATGTCGAGCGTGATGCCGTCGACCGCCGGGGCGTCTTCCTTGGAGAACCGACGAGTGGCCTCGTCGAAGTACACGGTTGCCATGGATGGCCTCTCGGTCGTTCGTGGTCTGGTGCGGCACCCGCCGGGCTCCCACGGGAGGGAGCCCGGCGGCATACGCCATCGGTCTCGGGCCGGCTGACGGACGGCCGTCAGGCGCCGAGCTTGCCCTTGATCTGCGAGTCGAAGACCTGCTGGCTCTCGGCGTCGAGGGCCTTGAAGACGGTCGCGACGTCCTGGCCCTGGACGATCTGGTCCAGGCCCTTGCCGATGCGGGCGCCGCCACCGGGGAGGAGCACGCGCACGTTGTCCTGCGACCGCGTCTTGGGCAGCTGCTCGATCGCCGTCTTGGCGTTCGGGTTCTTCTCGAGGAACGCCTTCTCCTCGGGCAGGCCCACGGCCGACTTGCGCACGGGCATGTAGCCCGTGGCCTGCGTGAACGTCACCGTGTTCTGCGCGTTCGTGAGGAACTCGATGAACTTCAGCGCGTTCTTCTTGCGGTCGTCGGAGATGTTCGCCGGGACGCCGACGCCCGCGCCGCCGGTCGGGCAGTTGCCGTCACCGGGCAGGAACGCCGTGCCCACCGGGAACTTGGCATCCTTGGCCACACCGCCCAGCGAGCCGGTCGACATCATGCTGCAGCCGACGATGCCGGCCGTGAAGTCGGGGGCCGGGTCCTTGGACAGCTTGAGGTAGCCGTCCTTGGCGAGGTTCTGCAGGTAGGTGCCCGCCTCGACGGTGTTGGGGTCGGAGAAGGTCGGCGTCCACTCCTTGGAGTACGCACCGCCGTAGCCCCACACCATGTTCTGGAACACCCAGTCGAGGTAGTTCGAGCCGTCGGGCAGCTCCATGACGATCTTGTCGGAGCCGGCGGCCGCCTTGAGCTTCGGCGCCCACGTGAGGAACTCGTCCCAGTCCTTCGGGCCGCGGTCCTCGAGACCGGCAGCCTTCCAGAGGTCCTTGTTGTAGTAGAAGAGCGGCGTCGACCGCGAGAACGGCAGGGCGTAGTGCTTCTCGTCGAGGTTGTAGTCGTTGTAGAGCGCGTCGACGTAGTCGCTCGTGTCGATCTTCGCCGTCGAGAGCAGCTCGTCGAGCGGGCTGAGCTGCTTGTTGAGCGCGAAGTTGAACCACGTGACGTCGGAGACGACGACGACGTCGGGCAGCTGCCCACCGGCGAGGGAGGCGTTGAACTTCTGCGCGACCTCCTCGTAGTTCTTGCCGGCGTCGACGAGCTTGACCTTGAGACCCGAGTTGGCCACCTCGAAGGCCTTGATGATCTGCTGCTCGACCGGCTTGCTGTTGCCCGGGTGGTTGCTCCAGAACTCGATGGTGTTGCTCGAGCCGCCCCCGCTGCCCGTCGACGGCGCCGTGCCGGTGCCGGCGCAGGCCGCGAGACCGGCGACGCCGGCGGCTCCGGCGAGGCCGAGGAAACCGCGGCGTGAGAACTCGTTCATGGATGGTGCCTTTCCCTGTGGTGGTGGGTTGAGGTCGAACGGATGTGCATCGGTGGGCGGCGGTGGGAGGTTCAGCTCTTGACCGCACCGGCCGTGAGGCCCTTGATCATCTGTCGCTGGAGGAAGAGGAACAGCACGAGGATCGGCAGCATCGCCAGCACCGTGCCCGCCATGACAGGACCCCAGTTCGTGACGCCGTCGTTGTTCTGCAGGAACGTCAGACCGACGGGCAGGGTGGCCGTCGACTCGTCGTCGGACATGAGGAACGGCCAGAGGTACTCGTTCCACTCGCTGACGACCGTGATGAGGGCGAACGCCACCAACGTCGGCCACGACATCGGCATGACCACACGCCACAGCAGCTTCATCGGCCCTGCGCCGTCGAGACGGGCGGCCTCGATGATCTCGCCCGGCAGGTTGAGGAACTGGTTGCGCATGAGGAAGGTGCCGAAGGCGACGCCGGCCAGCGGGATGATGATGCCCTGGTAGGTGTTGCGCCAGCCGAGCTGGGCGACGAGGGCGTAGTTGCTGATGACGGTGATCTGGTTGGGCACCATGAGCGCCGCGATGACGACGATGAAGACGATCGAGCGTCCCGGGAAGCGCATCAACGACAAGGCGTACGCGCTGAGGACACCGAGGATGATCTTCGCCAGCGACGTGGCCGCGGTGATGATCACCGAGTTGCGGACGTAGTCGGAGAACGGGATGCGGGTCGTCAGCTCGCTGTAGTTCTGGCCCGTCGCCGGCTCCGGCCACCACTGCGCCGGTCGGACGTAGATGTCGCCGCGCTCCTTGAACGAGGTGACGAGGATCCAGAAGAGCGGGACCGCGACGACGAGCAGCACGAGAACCATGCCGACGTATCCCGCTGCGGTCCAGACCGGTCCACGGTTGTGCGTCGAGGCCTCGACGTTGTGCGCCGCGCGTCGACGCCGCCGGCGGTCGGCGGCCGGCGGGGTCTTCTCCTCGTCGACCGTCCCGACGATGGTGGACGTGCTCATGCCTTCTTCCCCCTGTCCATGAAGCGCACCTGGACCACGGTGACGGCGAGCAGGATGACGAACATGACGGTGGCGACCATGGCTCCGTAGCCGGCGCGCTGGTTGACGAACGTCTCCTGGTAGACCTGGTAGACGAGGGTGGACGTGGCGTTGCCCTGCGGTCCACCGCGGGTCATCACGTTGATGATGTCGAAGACCTGAACCGAGCTGAGCAGCACCGTGATCGACAGGAAGAACGTCGTCGGGCGCAGCTGCGGCATGAGGACCCGGCGGAAGCGGGTCCAGGCGGAGGCTCCGTCGATCTCGGCCGCCTCGTCGAGGTCGGCGCGCCTGCCCTGCAAGGCGGCGAGGTAGATGACGAACGTGTAGCCGATGTTCTTCCAGATGTAGGTCACGGTGACCATGAAGAGTGCCCAGCCCGGCTCCTGGTAGAAGTCCGGCACCCCGACCCCGACCCGGACCAGCAGGTCGCGGATCAGGCCGTAGTTGGGGTCGAAGACGAACTGGAAGGCGATGCCGATCGCGGCGCCCGAGATGACGAACGGCGCGAACACGGCCGAGCGGACGAGGTTGCGGCCCCTGAGCTTCTGGTCGAGCAGCAGTGCGAGTCCGAGCCCGACGGCCATCGAGATGCCGACGGTGGCGATCGTGAAGACCAGCGTGTTGCGCACGATGATCCTCGTGTCGTCACGCCCGAACCACTCGACGTAGTTCGACAGACCCACGGGGTTGGCGATGGGCGAGGAGATGTTCCAGTCGGTGAACGACAGCCTGATGTTGTCGAGCAGCGGGCGGTACGTGAAGACGATGAGCAGCACGAGGTTGGGCAGCAGCAGGAGCGCCGCGAGCGACCACTCCCAGGCCCGTCCGCTCGACCGCCTCGGGGGTGGCCCCACCTGGGCCGGGGGTCCCCCGGATCCGGGCGTGGCACTGCGGGATTCGGTCACCGATGACTGCACCCGGCCAACCTAGCCGCGCCGGTGCACGGAATGCGGCTTTGGGGCGTCACGCGTTCGACGCGTGTCTGAACTCCTGTCGTGCCAGGTGCGCACGACGGGCAACCGGGGCGGACGACCCGTCGACGACCCTGGCGGGCGAGCTGATGGGCGCAGCTGCTGCAGGCACTGCTCCACGTCGTGGAGGGCGGTCCTCACACCGGCCGCTTCTCGCCCGCTGTCACGGGCAGCGCGATCCGGTTGTCCGAGACGAGGAAACGCGAAAGAGCCCCGGACCCAAGGGGTCCGGGGCTCTCTCAGGCATCAGCTCCGAGCAGTGACGCTCAGTTGCCGGTCAGCTTCTCGCGAAGCGCGGCGAGCGCCTCGTCCGAGGCCAGGGTGCCCTCGACCGGAGCCGGGGCGTTGCGCGGGGCGCGCTCGCCGCGGTCGGCATCGTCGGCCTCGGCGACGTCACCGGTCGCGGACGAGTACGACGTCGCGGAACCGGCATTGGCCGCAGCCTCGGCGTCGGCCTTCGTCGCGGCGTCGACCTGGGCCTTGTGGGCCTCCCAACGGGCGTGGGCGTCGGCGTACTGACGCTCCCACTTCTCGCGCTGGGAGTCGAAGCCCTCGAGCCACTCGTTCGTCTCCGGGTCGAAGCCCTCGGGGTACTTGTAGTTGCCCTGCTCGTCGTACTCGGCAGCCATGCCGTAGAGGGTCGGGTCGAACTCCGACGCCGCGACGGCCTGGTCGTTGGCCTGCTTGAGCGACAGCGAGATGCGACGACGCTCGAGGTCGATGTCGATGACCTTGACGAAGATCTCGTCGCCGACGTTGACGACCTGCTCGGGCAGCTCCACGTGGCGCTCGGCCAGCTCGGAGATGTGCACCAGGCCCTCGATGCCGTCCTCGACGCGCACGAACGCGCCGAAGGGGACGAGCTTGGTGACCTTGCCGGGGACGACCTGACCGATGGCGTGCGTGCGAGCGAAGTGCTGCCACGGGTCCTCCTGCGTCGCCTTCAGCGACAGGGAGACACGCTCACGGTCCATGTCGACGTCGAGCACCTCGACGGTGACCTCGGTGCCGACCTCGACGACCTCGGACGGGTGGTCGATGTGCTTCCACGAGAGCTCGGAGACGTGGACGAGACCGTCGACGCCGCCGAGGTCCACGAAGGCACCGAAGTTGACGATGGAGGACACGACGCCGGAACGGACCTGGCCCTTCTGGAGCTCCTTGAGGAACGTCGTGCGCACCTCGGACTGCGTCTGCTCGAGCCACGCACGGCGCGACAGGACCACGTTGTTGCGGTTCTTGTCGAGCTCGATGATCTTGGCCTCGATCTCCTTGCCGACGTACGGCTGGAGGTCGCGGACACGACGCATCTCGACGAGCGAGGCGGGGAGGAAGCCGCGGAGGCCGATGTCGAGGATGAGACCACCCTTGACGACCTCGATGACGGTGCCGGTGACGACGCCGTCCTCTTCCTTGACCTTCTCGATCGTGCCCCAGGCGCGCTCGTACTGGGCGCGCTTCTTGGACAGGATCAGACGGCCTTCCTTGTCCTCCTTCTGGAGGACGAGGGCCTCGACCTCGTCACCGACCTTGACGATCTCGCCCGGGTCGACGTCGTGCTTGATGGACAGCTCGCGCGAGGGGATGACGCCCTCGGTCTTGTAGCCGATGTCGAGCAGGACCTCGTCCCGGTCGACCTTGACGATGCGACCCTCGACGATGTCGCCGTCGTTGAAGTCCTTGATGGTGGCGTCGATCGCCGCAAGGATGTCTTCCTGAGAGCCGATGTCGTTGATGGCAATCTCAGGCGCGGTCTTCTCGACCGTGTTGGCAGTCATGTAGTAGGAACTCCGATTGTGGACAGTTAGATTGGGGACCTCGGTCGGCGGACCTGGCGGTCCGACCCCCGATGCCTTGTGGACAGGTGCAACATTGATCGTGCGCACACGGATGTGCACGGCAATCCTATCCGCGCTGCCAGCACCCGGTCAAAAGAGATGATGGATGCCGTGAGCACGCCCACCGAGGCCACCCGCCGTGCCGCACTCCCGGGCGAGACCGTCACGGCGAACCGCACGTGGTGGGACGGCGAGGCGTCGTCGTACTACGTCGAGCACGGGTCCTTCCTCGGCGACACGGACTTCGTGTGGGGCCCCGAGCGTCTGCGCGAGGAGGATGCCCACGTCCTCGGCGACCCTGCCGGACAGCGCGTCCTCGAGATCGGCGCCGGTTCCGGCCAGTGCTCGCGCTGGCTGGCCACCCACGGCGCCACCGTCGTGGCCACCGACCTGTCCGCCGGCATGGTCGCGACGGGGGTGGCCGTCAACGCCGCCCTCGGCGGAACCCCGGGCGACGCCGTCCGCGTGCCGTTCGCGCAGTGCGACGGACGCGCCCTGCCGTTCGCCGACGCGTCCTTCGACACGGTCTTCACGGCATACGGCGTCGTGCCCTTCGTCGCCGACTCCGACGTCGTCATGGCGGAGGCCGCGCGGGTGCTGCGGCCCGGGGGCCGGTTCGTCTTCTCGACGACCCACCCGGTGCGGTGGTCGTTTCCCGACGACCCCGGGGCCGGTGGACTGGTCGCGCGCCACTCCTACTTCGACCGGACGCCCTACGTCGAGCAGGACGACGAGGGGCGGGCCACCTACGTCGAGCACCACCGGACGCTCGGCGACCGGGTGCGCGAGATCGCCGCAGCCGGTCTCGTCCTCGTCGACCTCGTCGAGCCCGAGTGGCCCGAGGGCCACGACGAGCCCTGGGGCGGCTGGTCGCCGCTGCGGGGACGCGTCATCCCGGGGACGGCGATCTTCGTCTGCTCCAAGCCTGCCTGAGGCAGCGATCCGCGTCGCCATGCGACGACGGCGGCCACGGACCCTCTGGTTCCGTGGCCGCCGTCGTCGGTGACGTCAGAGGAAGCGTCGCCTCAGCACGACGGACCCCCCGGCCAGGGCGAACACACCCGCTGCGGCGGCTGCCCGGCCGACGTTGGCCGAACCCTCGCCGTCGACGCCAGCGAGCTCGTAGGAGTATGCCGTCGCGCCGGTCGCGCCCTTCGGTGCGCCGTAGGCCATCCCCTCGGACTTGGCCCGCTGTGCGCCGACCTCGATGAGGGCGTACTTCTCGCCGTAGTCCGCGGCCGTGGCCTTGCCCGCCGCGACCAGCTTCTGAGTTCCCTCGTCGGACAGCCGCTGCGCGCCGTCCTTGAGCTCGGGAGCCCCTGCTGCCGCGTCCGTGAGGCCGGCTGCCAGCTGGCTCGTGCCGTCAGCCGCGTCGGCGAGCCCCTCGGAGAGCCGGCCTGCCCCGTCCTCGAGCCCACCGGCGCCGTCGTCGAGCTGACCGGCACCGGACGCGAGCTGGCCGACGCCGTCGTCGAGCTGCCCCGCACCGTCTGCGAGGTCGCTCGAACCCGTCGCGAGCTTCGAGGCGCCGGCCCCGAGCTCCTTGGCTCCGGTCGCCACCTGCGACGTCCCACCGTGGACCGCGTCCGCTCCGACCGTGAGCTGGTCGATGGCGTCGAGCAGGTCGAGGCCGCCGAGGCCGAGAAGGTCCACGCCGTACTGGAGGTCGTTGGTGCCACCTCGCAGCGTCTTGTCCTTCGCCGTGTCGTTCGGGCCGCCGATGCCGCCCTGGACCTTGGTGACGACGCCGTCGACCAACGTGGACACGCCGGCGTCGACGAGGTCGACACCCTCGAGCAGACCGGGCACGGCCGGGTCGCAGAGTGAGAGCGCCGTGTTGCTCAGACCGCACTCGACCTTCGCCAGCCCGAAGGCGGCATCGCTCAGCTTGCCCTTGAGCTGGAGCAACCCGCCGGACACCTGTCCCAGACCGCCGGAGACCTGCCCGAGGCCCCCGGACACCTGGGCGAGACCGCCGGAGACCTGACCCAGGCCGGTCGACACCTCGCCGAGTCCGTCGGAGGCAGCACCCGTCTTCGTGCGCAGGTCAGCGAGGCCCGCCTCCACCTGCGTCAGGATGCCCTTGCACACGACCCCGCAGTCGGAGCCCTTGGCCATGGCCACGCCGCCGTCGAGCTGCGCGATGCCACCACCGCCAGCGACGGCATCCTTCAGTCCCGACCGGACCTGGTCGACGCCGCCCTTGGAGGCGTCCACCCCGCCCTTGGACGTCTCCACGCCTGCCCTGGACTGGTCGACGCCTCCCTTGGACTGGTCGACACCCGCCTTGAGCTGGTCGAGGCTTCCGCCCTTCTCGGTGGCGGCCGCGAGGCCGGCCCGGACCTGGTCGACACCGTCGATGAGGGTGCCGGAGCGGCCCTTGTCCCCGAGGCCTGCGCGCAGCTTGGCGAGGCCGGCATGGAGCGGCTTCGCCTGTGCCGGGACGCCGCCGACGCCGTCGTAGAGCTGGGTCAGGCCGGCATCGACCTGGTCCAGGCCGTCGGCCACCTGGGCGAGGCCGTCGAGCAGCTCGGGCGCGTTGTCGCCCACGAGATGAAGACCAGCGGCGACCAGCGCGGCACCGCCCTCCACCTGCGTCGCACCTCCGCCCAGCTTCTCCGCACCGGCATCGAGCTGGCCGGCGCCGTCCGCGACCTGAGTGGCGCCATCGGCCACCTTGGACGAGCCCGCCTTCGCCTCGCCCGCACCGGACCGCAGCTTCGAGGTGCCGTCCTTGAGCTGGCCGGCGCCGGTCGCGAGGTCGCGCGAGCCGGGCAGGGCCTGGGCCCCGAGACCTGCGTCGAGCTTCTTGGCGCCGTCCCGCAGCTGGATGAGGCCGGCGAGCAGGGTGCCGGCGCCGTCTCGCAGCTTGAGCAGGTTCGCATCGATCTCGGTGGCGCCGGCGGTCAGGGTCGCCCCGGTCGTGGCGCCGCCCTTGTAGCTCTCGGCCCCGCCCTTGAAGGAGGGGCTCTCGAGCGGGCTCACCGGGAGCGCCGAGACGGACGCCTTGGGAAGAGTGCCGTCGACGATGTCCGCCGCGTAGCCGAAGGTCGCGGTCGGCGTGCCGATGGGGCCGAACAGGGTCATGGTGAAGGTCAGCTTCGTGCCTCCGCGACCATCGCCGGCGAGGTTGGCCTCCGGCGAGCTGACGTTCGTGAAGGTGCCGGGCAGCGTCGTGGTGAGCGAGCCGACCATCGGGATGACGACATCCTTGGTGGCGGACGCGCTGTGGCCCGTGCCGTCGTCGAACGTGACGACCTGCGAGGTCCCCGTCACGTTCTTGACGGTGTAGCGCACCTCGAGCCGCCCGCTGCGACCGAGCAGGTCGCCCGGCTCGACGGGTCGACCGTCCAGGGCATACGTCGCCTGCACCTCGAGCGGGAGCTTCTTCGTGAAGTCGCTGACGGTGCGGAGCCGCTGCTCACCGTCCACGTCGAAGCTGCCGACCATGACACCGTCTCGCACCTCGAAGCCGCCGAAGCCGTCGAGGTTGCGCAATCCTTCGGCCTCGACCGGGTTCCGGAGGTCGACGGTGCCCCGGCCCTGCATGGCGACCTGCTCGTAGACGCGGGCGACGTCGACCTTGCCCGTCGCATCGAGGTAGGCCTGCACGGTCTCGGTGTTGGACACCTGCACGGACCCGTCGCCGGCGGCCGCGGCCGGCGAGGCCGCGAGCAGGAGGAGGGTGGGCATCGCGGCCAGTCCCGCGACGATGGTGGCGAGGGTTCGCTTGCTCACTGTGCTGCCTCCGTGACGAGCTCATCGATGGTCGTGACGGTGGACGAGTCCTGCGAGGACTCCTCTGCCGGCTCTGCGGACCGGCGCCGTCGATCGGGTCGCCGCGGCGAAACAGCCTGGGGCGCAAGAAGGGTCGTGGCGAGATAGCCGAGACCGACGGCCAGGAGCACCGTCGTGGCCGCCGCCGGCGACTCGTCGAGGAACTGCGAGGGGGCGTTGGTGTAGACCGACTCGTAGGCCCCCACGATCGAGGCGGCACCGAGGAGACCGCTCCAGAGCGGCAGTCGGCCACGGCTCACGGCCGCGACGACGGCGACGAGGGCGACGACGACGAACGCGGCGACGGCGCGACCAGCGGACGAGTCCGGCAGCACGGCGGCACGCAGTGCGAAGCCGAGCCAGGCGACGAGGAAGCCGGCGAGGAACCCCGCCACCTTGCCCCACGCGGGGCGGTGCGGGACGAGCCCGAGAACACCGCCGAGAGCCGCGCCCAGGAGGGCAACGTGCTCGAGGTCCAGGCCGAGCACGTTGCTCAGCGCGATGATGACCGCCGCGAAGACGGCGAGACACAGACCCGTGACCAGGCTTCTGACCATGTCCACCTCACAGTAAAAGCACCCGTCTCCGATGACGGGTGCAAGTTACCGGTCAGTATGCACGGTGCGACCAGGCCGCGGTGGCTCAAGTGATGGACACACCAGCCCGTTGTCAGAATGTGACCGAACAGGACAAAGCGGCGCCCGGTGTGACGGCGGCCGCCGCGTGTCCTGATCGACCCAGCCCACTCAGTGCGCGGCCTCGTGCCAGGAGCTGCCGACACCGACGTTGATGTCGAGAGGGACGTCCATCGGCGCCGCGTTGCCCATCTCGTCGCGCACGAGCTTCTCGACGTCTTCGCGCTCCCCCTCGGCCACCTCGAGGACGAGCTCGTCGTGCACCTGGAGCAGGATCCGCGACGCGGCGCCCGCCGCCGTCAGCGCTCGGTCCACCCCGATCATCGCGACCTTCATGATGTCGGCGGCCGAGCCCTGGATCGGGGCGTTGAGCGCCATGCGCTCGGCCATCTCACGACGCTGTCGGTTGTCGGAGGTGAGGTCGGGCAGGTAGCGCCGGCGGCCGAACATCGTCGCGGTGTACCCGGTGCCACGCGCCTCCGCCACGACGTCCTTGAGGTAGGCGCTGACGCCCCCGAACCTCTCGAAGTAGCCGTCCATGAGGCCCCGGGCCTCCTCGGTGCTGATGGTCAGCTGCTTCGAGAGCCCGAAGGCGGACAGGCCGTAGGCGAGCCCGTAGGACATCGCCTTGACCTTCGAGCGCATGGCCGCCGTGACGTCTTCGGGCTCGACCCCGAACACCTTGGACCCGACGAACTTGTGGAGGTCCTCACCGGTGCGGAACGCCTCGATGAGGCCCTCGTCTCCCGAGAGGTGCGCCATGACCCGCATCTCGATCTGGGAGTAGTCGGCCGACATGAGGGCCTCGTAGCCGTCGCCGACGACGAAGAGCCCACGGATGCGGCGTCCTTCCTCCGTGCGGATCGGGACGTTCTGCAGGTTCGGCTCGGTGGAGCTGAGCCGGCCCGTCGCGGCGATCGTCTGGAGGTAGGTGGTGTGGATGCGGCCGTCGTCGGCCACCGACTTCTGCAGGCCCTCGACGGTGACCCGCAGACGGGCGGCGTCACGGTGGCGCAGGAGTGCCTCGAGGAACGGGTGCTCGGTCTTGGCGTAGAGGTCGTTGAGCGCGTCGGCGTCGGTGGTCCACCCGGTCTTCGTCTTCTTCGTCTTCGGCATGCCGAGAGCGCCGAAGAGCACTTCCTGGAGCTGCTTGGGCGATCCGAGGTTGATCTTCTCGCCGCCGATGGCGTCCCACGCATCCTCCTGCGCCTGCGCGACCGTGGCGGCGAAGTCGCCCTCGAGCGAGTCGAGGCCCGGCACGTCGACGGCGATGCCGGTGCGTTCCATGCGGGCGAGCACCCCGACGAGCGGGATCTCGACCTCGGCGAGGAGCTGCTCGCCGCCGGTGGCCGCGACCTGCCCGTCGAGCGCGCCGGCGAGGTCGCGCACAGCGGTCGCGCGCACCATCTCCTTCTGGGCCGCCTGCTCGTCGGCGTCGCCGCCGAAGTCGAGCATGCCTTGGCCGTCGGTGGGCGCAGCGCCGCTCAGCTCGCGGTGCAGGTTGCGCAGCACGAGGTCGTCGAGGTGGTAGGTGCGCTGGTCGGGCTTGACCAAGTAGGCCGCGAGCTGGGTGTCGCTCGTCAGCCCGGCGAGCGACCAGCCACGGGCGGCGAGCGCCTCGATCGGGCCCTTGGCGTCGTGCATGGCCTTCGGGCGCCCGGAGTCCTCGAGCCAGGCCCCGAGCGCGGCCTCGCCCTCGGGCGTCAGGGTCTGGAGGTCGATCCACGCCGCGCTGCCGTCGGGCGCCGACACGGCCACGCCGGTCGCGTCCCCCGTGCCGCGGGCCCAGGTGCCGGCGACGGACAGGCCGGAGCGCTCGCCGGACGACAGGTGCTCGGCCACCCAGGCCGGCACGATCTCGGGCACGAGGACCTCACCGTCGACGTCGAACCCCTCCTCGGCCTCCGGAGCCGCGGCCTCGACGGTGGCGAAGAGCCGGTCGCGCAGCACGCGGAACTCGAGCCCGTCGAAAACCGTGTGCACCTCCTCACGGCTCCACTGCGTGCGCTGGAGGTCCTCGACCTCGACCCCGACGGGGCTGTCCTTGACGAGCTGGTTGAGGCGCCGGTTGCGCAACACCTGGTCGAGGTGGTCGCGCAGCGACTGCCCCGCCTTGCCCGGGATCTTGTCGATGCTCGCGACGATGCCGTCGAGGTTGCCGTACTGGGTGATCCACTTCGCCGCGGTCTTGGGTCCGACGCCGGGCACGCCAGGAAGGTTGTCGGAGGACTCACCGACCATGGCCGCGAGGTCGCTGTAGCGAGCCGGCGGGACGCCGTACTTCTGCTCGACCTCGGTCGGGCCCATGCGCCACACCTCGGAGACCCCGCGCACCGGGTAGAGGATCGTGACGCGGTCGGAGACGAGCTGGAAGGTGTCCCGGTCGCCCGAGCAGATGAGGACGTCGACGCCCTTCTCCTCCGCCTGCGTGGCGATCGTCGCGATGATGTCGTCGGCCTCGTAGCCGTCCAGCTCGACGTACGGGATGCGCAGGGCGTCGAGGATCTCCTTGACGAGCGGGATCTGGCCCTGGAACTCGTCGGGCGTGCGGGCCCGTCCCGCCTTGTAGTCCGCGTACTCCTCGGTGCGGAACGACTGGCGCGCCTTGTCGAACGCCACCACGACGTGCGTCGGCTCCTCGTCGCGCAACATGTTGATGAGCATCGAGGTGAAGCCGTAGACGGCGTTGGTGTGCTGCCCCGTGCTGGTCGAGAAGTTCTCGGCAGGGAGTGCGAAGAACGCACGGTAGGCCAGCGAGTGCCCGTCGAGGAGGAGAAGTCGGCTCACACGGCAACCCTAGTGGCGCCCACCGACACGTGAGCGCACGCCAGCCTGGCCACCAGGGGCGGCGGAGGGCGGGAGGGCGGGAGGGCGGCATACGATCGCCGGCATGACTGACTCTTCGACGCAGGCGGCCGGCCAGACCCTCGACGACATGCGGTCGATGGCGGAGGGCACGCTCCTGGAGCGGATGCACATCGAGCTGACCGAGGTCTCCCCCGAGCGACTCGTCGCGACGATGCCCGTGGCCGGCAACACCCAGCCCTACGGCCTGCTCCACGGCGGCGCGAGCGTCGTGCTCGCCGAGACCCTGGGCTCGATCGGCGGCCAGCTCCACGCCGGTCCCGGGCGCGTGGCCGTCGGCCTGGACATCAACGCCACGCACCACCGCGCCGCTCGCTCCGGCGTCGTGACCGGGACGGCGACGCTGCTGAGTGCCGGCCGCACGCTCGTCAGCTACGAGGTCGTCGTCACCGACGAGGACGGAAGGCGCGTCTGCACCTCGCGGATCACCTGCCTGCTGCGCGACGCCGCCCCGGGCGCCTGAGACGAGCCTCGGCTCAGCCGGCGATCTTCGGGTCCTGGCGCGGCGCCCGGGCACGGACATCACGACGTCGTTGCAGCAGGTCGAGCGAAACCCGTTGGGGCCGTGGCTCCCCCGCGAGCTTGCGCTGCAGCGTCGCGGCCGACGCGACGCGCCGCACCGTCTCGGGTGCGAACCCGAGGCGAGCGAAGAAGCGGTTGGCGTCCCGGTCTCCTGCGGGAACCGAGCTCGCGAGGTGTTCGCAGCCCTGACGGTCGGCGTAGCGCCCGGCCGCCGTGAGCAACGCGCGCCCGATGCCCTGACGCCGGAAGTCGGGGTGCACGAACAGCATGTCGATCGACACGCACGGCGAGTCGACGAGGAGGCTCCGCGTCGAGTCGGCGAGCACGACGTAACCGGCGGGGCGTCCGTCGGTGAACGCGACGAAGGCGCAGATACCGTTGCGCTGCAAGGCATTTCGCAAGGTGCCATCCAGTGCCAGTCGCTGGGCTGCCTCCGGGGTGGTGCCTCCCTCGATCCGGTGCGTGATCCACAGCTCGATGAACTGCGAGTGCAGGCTCTCATCGACCCGCTGCACCGAGACCACTGCTCGACCCATCATCCCTCCCGTTCCTGCCCCGAAGTCACCCGGGGAACACTACGACCAAAGGAGCCGCTGCGGAAGGGGAACGCACAGGCGCCACGACGCCGAAGGGGGCGTCACGACCGTCGTCGTTAACGCCCCCTTCGGATTGGGTATGCCATGTGGATCCTCGACCGTGGACCTGACCTAGACGTCGCCGCCGAGGTAGGCCGCCTTGACGGACGGGTCGTTCGCGAGCTCCTTGCCCGTGCCCTCACGGACGATCTCGCCCGTCTCGAGGATGTACGCGCGGTGCGACCGCTTGAGCGCCTGGGCGGCGTTCTGCTCGACGAGCAGCACCGTGGTGCCCTGGCTGTTGATCTCCGTCACGATGTCGAAGATCTGCTGGATCAGCTTGGGCGCGAGCCCCATGGACGGCTCGTCGAGCAGCAGCAGCTTGGGCTTGGCCATGAGCGCGCGACCCATCGCCAGCATCTGCTGCTCGCCGCCGGACATCGACCCTGCCGCCTGGTTGCTGCGCTCCTTGAGCCGGGGGAAGAGCTCGAAGACGCGCGCGAGGTCGTCCTTGACGGCCTTGCTCTTGCGGTCAGGGCGGGCATAGGTGCCCATCTCGAGGTTCTCCATGACGGTCATGCCGACGAAGCAGCCACGTCCTTCGGGCGACTGCGAGATGCCGAGCACCGGCCGCTCGTGCGACGGGAGGTGGGTGATGTCCTGCCCGTCGAAGACCACCGTGCCGGCCCGGACCGGGCGCAGGCCCGAGACCGTCTTCATCGTCGTCGTCTTCCCCGCGCCGTTGGCGCCGATGAGGGTGACGATCTCGCCCTCCTCGACGGTGAAGCTGATGTCGCGGATGGCCTCGATGCGACCGTAGTTGACGCACAGGCCGTTGACCTTAAGAAGCATCTTCCTCATCCACTCCCAGGTAGGCGGCGATGACCGCCGGGTTGTCGCGGATCTCCGCGGGCGAGCCCTCGGCGATCTTGCGGCCGAACTCGAGCACGACGATCCGGTCGGTGACTCCCATGACGAGCTTCATGTCGTGCTCGATGAGCAGGACCGTGTAGCCCTGGTCGCGGATCGTCCGGATCAGCTCCATGAGCTTGGCCTTCTCGGCCGGGTTGAAGCCGGCCGCCGGCTCGTCCAGGCAGAGCAGCTTGGGGCTCGTGGCCAGCGCACGGGCGATCTCGAGTCGGCGCTGGTCGCCGTACGGGAGGTTGCGCGCGAGCTCGTCGGCCTTGCCGTCCAGCCCCATGAACGTCAGCAGCTCCATGGCGCGCGCGTAGCCCTGCGACTCCTCGTTGCGGTGCTTCGGCAGGCGGAACATCGCCGAGACGACGCCGGTGGTGTGGTGCGCGTCGACGCCGACGAGGACGTTCTCCAGAGCAGTCATGTTGGCGAAGAGGCGGATGTTCTGGAACGTGCGCGCGATGCCCAGCTTGGTGATCTGGAACTTCTTGCGCTTGCCCAACGGCTCGCTCAGGTAACGCACCGCTCCCGACGTCGGCTGGTAGACGCCGGTCATGACGTTGAAGCACGTCGTCTTGCCGGCGCCGTTCGGGCCGATGAGGCCGAGGATCTCGCCCTTGTTGATGTGGAAGCTCACCTCGTTGAGGGCCACAACGCCGCCGAAGCGGAGGGTCACCGCGTCGACCTCGAGCAGCTTCTCGCCCTCGGCGACCTCGGGCACCCCGATGTCCTCCGGCGCGATGTCGACATCCGGGTTGATCTCGGTGACCTCGTCGGCCGGGTCGAAGAGCGCGCTCTCGCCCGCGGGGTCGCCCTGGATCCCGGGCGCGCGCGTCGGCTCGGCTGCGCCGACCGGCTCGGGCACACCGACCGGGTCGGGCGCGCTTGTCGGGTGGGGCGCGCTCGTCGCGTCGGGCGTGCCGGTGGGTGTCGTCGGGTCGTCACCCCGGGTGGGTCGGGTCGGGTCAGACACTGGCTTCTCCTTCCTCGAGAACGGCCTGTCTGTCGTCCGCTCGCTTGGCGCGGACCGTGCGGCGTGGCGGCAGCAGTCCCTGCGGGCGGAAGATCGCGAGCAGCATGAGGGCGAGCCCGAAGACGAGGACGCGGAAGTCGGCGAACTCGCGGAAGCGCTCCGGGAAGTAGCTGACGACGATCGCACCCACGATGACACCCCAGCGGTTGCCGGCGCCACCGACGACGACGGCCGCCAGGAAGAGGATCGAGAGCAGCAGCTCGAAGCTCTGCGGGTTGATGAAGCCGGACTTCGTCGCGAAGAGTGCACCGGACAGGCCACCGATGGCGGCACCGAGGGCGAACGCGAGGAGCTTGAAGCGGAAGGTCGGCACACCCATCAGCTCGGCGGCGTCCTCGTCCTCTCGGGTGGCCTCCCAGGCACGACCGACCCGGCTGTCCTTGACGAGGATGTCGAAGAGCAGGACGAGGCCGATGACGACGAGGGCGAGCCAGTAGTACGGCACGAAGTCGTTGATGCCGAACTTGAGGAAGGTCGAGGTCGTGTCGAGGTCGACCACCGGCGCGCCGCTGCTCCAGTCGATGCTCGGGACCTCGAACAGCTCGAGGCCGGGAGGCTTCGGGATGTTGGAGATGCCCTGCGCACCGCCGAGGTACTCGAGGTTGACCAGGGTCAGGCGGACGATCTCACCGAAGCCGAGGGTGACGATGGCGAGGTAGTCACCACGCACGCGCAGGGTCGGAGCGCCGAGGATGACGCCCGAGATCATGGCGGCGACGATCGCGAGCGGCACGACGACGACCCAGGAGAGCTTTCCGTGCTCGGCACTCAGGACACCGACGGTGTAGGCGCCGATGGCGTAGAAGCCGACGTAGCCGAGGTCGAGCAGACCGGCGTAGCCGACGACGATGTTGAGGCCGAGGGCCACGAGCACGTAGGTCGCGACGGTGAAGAGGACTCCACCGAAGTCGGAGCCCTCGGTCGTGATGAACGGGATGTTGAGCAGCGGCAAGAGGAACAGGAAGACGGCGAAGAGAGCCCAGAGGAGGATCTTGGCCGCCGTCGGGAGGTTGTCGACGCGCTCCCTGAAGCCGGGACCGCTGTCCTGGGGACGGGCTGTGGCTGCGGTGCTCATGCGCGGGCCTTTCCGAGGGACTCACCGAGCAGACCGGTGGGCCGGAACAGGAGGATGAGGATGAGCAGCACGAAGGCGACGACGTCCTTCCACTGGCTGCCGACGAGCGCCGACCCGTAGTTCTCGGCGAGACCGAGGACGAATCCGCCGACCAGCGCTCCGCGCAGGTTGCCGATGCCGCCGAGGACGGCGGCGGTGAAGGCCTTGACGCCGAGGATGAAGCCGGCGTCGTAGCGGGTGATGCCGATCTTCAGCATGTAGAAGGCCGCGGCCGCGCCGGCCATGACACCACCGACGAGGAAGGTCACCTGGATGACCCGGTCGCGGTTGACACCCATGAGGGCAGCGGCCTCGGGGTCCATCGCCACCGCGCGGATGCCGCGGCCGAGGCGGGACCGCTTGACGAACTGGTCGAGCACGACCATGAGCACGATCGCGCCGATGATGACGAAGATGTCGACGTTCGTCACGTTGTAACCGCCGACCGTGAAGATCGGCTGCGGCGAGATGATGGTCGGCATGCCCGCGTTGTTGCGGGAGTTGCGCACGTAGTCGCGCAGGTTCTCCTCGAGCCCGACCCAGGCGACGATGCGGCTGCGCAGACCCATGATCTCCGCCAGGACGAACGAGGCACCGATGGCGGAGATGAGGGCGATGAGGGGTGGCGCGTTGCGCTTGCGTAGCGGTCGGTACGCGACACGCTCGAGCAGCACGGCGATGAGGCCCGATACGGCCATGGCCGCCACGAACATCATCGCGACCCAGAAGACGACCGGCCCCACGCCGGCGCCGGGCCGACCACCGAGGAGCATGACCACCCACAGCGCTGCGAAGGTGCCGTACATGAACACCTCGGAGTGCGCGAAGTTGATGAGTCGCAGCACGCCGTAGACGAGCGTGTAGCCGAGGGCGACGAGCGCGTAGATGGCGCCCAGGGTGAGACCGGTGACGGTGAGAGCGGCGAAGTTGTCGATGAGGAACTGCATCCAAGACCTCCTGGGCCGGGTGCGGTGGGCGGGATCAGAGGTCGAGCGCCAGCCGAACGAAGGGCGGTCGGAGCCTACTGCTCCGACCGCCCCCTATCGATGACGTTCGCGTTACTTGATCTCGCCCTCGGAGACGATCTTGCCGCCGTCCACCTTGTAGGCGAAGACCTTGATGTCGGCCGACTCGCCCTTGGGGTCGAACTTGAGCTGCTTCGTCACGCCCTTCTTGTCGTAGGACTTGACGAAGTCGACCATGTTCTCGCGGTCCTTGCCGGCGGCGATGCCGTCGAGCAGGATCGTGGCGGAGTCGTAGCCCTCACCGGAGTAGGTGTTGGGGTCCTCGTTGTACTTCGCCTTGTAGGCGGCCTGGAAGTCGGGAGCCACGTCCGGCGGGACGCACGGGCAGGTGATGATCGTGCCCTCGGCAGCGTCCTTGGCGTTGTCGATGAAGGACTGGTCCTTGACGCCGTCGGCCACGACGAACGTGCCCTTCCAGCCGGCGTCGCGCAGCTGCTTGATGAGCGGCGCGGCCTCGGGCGAGTAACCACCGAAGAAGAGCGCGTCGGCGCCCGAGCTCGTCACCTTCGTGACGGAGGCGCTGAAGTCGGTCTGCTTCTGCTGGATGGTGTCGTTGCCGACGACCTGCGCGCCGAGGTCCTTGCGGACGATGTCGGCCAGGCCCTTGCCGTACTCGGACGCGTCGTCGATGACGTAGGTCTTCGTCGACTTGACGGTGTCCTTGATGTACTTGGCGGCGGCGGGACCCTGCGTCGCGTCGTTGCCGAGCGCGCGGAAGAACGTCTTCCAGCCGTTGTCGGCCAGAGCCGGGTTCGTCGCCGACGGCGTGATGGTGACGAGGCCTGCCTCGTTGAACGCCGGGTCGGCGGCCTTGGACTCGCCGGAGAACGCAGGACCCACGATGCCGACGACCTTCTTGTCGTCGATGGCCTTCTTGGCCAGGGCCGGGGCCTGCGTGGGGTCGCCCTGCGAGTCGTAGTTCTCGAGGGTGACCTTGCAGTTCGGGTTCTTCTTGTTGTAGTCGTCGAGGGCGAGGTTCACGCCGTTCTGGATGTAGATGCCCAGGTTGGCGTTCGGGCCGGTGAGGGCGCCGAACATGCCGATCTTCTGGTCGCAAGCAGCCTGCGAGGCCCCACCGGAGCCGCCTGCCGCCGGGGTTTCGCCACCCTTGGTGCCACAGGCACCGAGGGCAAGTGCTGCGACCGCGAGCGGCACAGCGAACTTGAGGGTAGAACGCACGGGTGTCCTCCTGATGTCACACATCCCTCAGTCGAGGGCTGAGACGGAGACTAGGCCGAAACCCGTGCCGCGGTCACCACAAACCGCTGATCGGTGACCGTGTCGTGACCTCCGAGGACCCGGCGCGGGACGATGTTCGGCGCCGGGCGCGTCAGGACGCCGGAAAACCGTTGATGACGGCCTCGGCGACCTCTTTCATCCCGAGTCGGCGGTCCATCGCGGTCTTCTGGATCCAGCGGAAGGCGTCGGACTCGCTCAGCTTGAGCTGGCTCATGAGCACGCCCTTGGCCCGGTCGACGAGCTTGCGGGTCTCGAGCCGCTCGCCCAGGTCGGCGATCTCGGCCTCGAGGGCCTTGAGCTCCTGCCAGCGGGACGTGGCGATGTCGATGGCCGGGCGCAGGTCGTCGGCGGTGAACGGCTTGACGATGTAGGCCATCACGCCGGCGTCACGGGCGCGCTCGACGAGCTCGGTCTGCGAGAAGGCGGTGAGCATGATGACGGGGCACAGCTTGGACTCGTGCAGCTGCTCGGCGGCCGAGAGCCCGTCGAGCACGGGCATCTTCACGTCCATGATGACGAGGTCGGGCTTGACCTCCCTGGCGAGCTCGACGGCCTGCTCGCCGTTGCTGGCCTGGCCGACGACGTCGTAGCCCTGCTCGCCGAGCATCTCGACGAGGTCGAGACGGATGAGCGCCTCGTCCTCCGCGACGAGGATGCGGGTGGCCCCGGACACCGCGGCGCCCGGACCGGAGGCGGTCTCGGGAGTCTGCGACGCCTCTGAGGACGCCTCGGGGGCCCCCGGGGACATGGAGGCCCCGGCTGCGGTGGCGGGGGTCGGCTTGGGCGTGGTGCTCTCGTCAGTGCTCACGGGCAAAGCGTAGCCGGGGCCAGGTTTCGGGCGCGTTTCGGGGACCGTCACCGAGGCGTCACGGCAGCCGCGGCCGGGATGATGTCTGCGCGGCCGGTCCGACGCGGCGCCGGCGAGGGCGCCGAGGGTGCCGAGGGCGGGACTCGAACCCGCACGGCCTTGCGGCCAGAGCATTTTGAGTGCCCCGTGTCTGCCATTCCACCACCCCGGCGGGAGTGCCGCGCCAGCATACCTGCGCAGCGGCGGGAGCAGGCCACCGCTCGGCGCAGGAGCGGCACGTCCACCCACCGGGCGCCGAGGTGTGCCGTCGGGACCGCCCGGCGGGACACGGGGTCACTCGTTCGGAGGCCGCAGGCTGCGTGGTCCCGGACGTCGTCGGCTGAGCGACGCGCTCAGCTCGTGACCTCCTCCGGCCGGTACGCGGGGGCAGCCCGGTTGACGGCGTCGCCGACCCGGTGGACGCGCAGCGCGTTCGTCGAGCCCGGGATGCCGGGGGGTGAGCCGGCCACGATGACGACGCGGTCGCCCTCGGCCACGCGACCCTCGGGCATGAGCTTGAGGTCGACCTGCATCGCGAACTGGTCGGTGTGGTGCATGCGGGGCACGAGGTAGGTCTCGAGGCCCCAGACGAGCGCGAGGCGCGAGCGGACGCGGGGCTCGGAGGTGAACGCGAGCATGGGCAGCCGTGGGCGCATGCGGGCCATGCGCGTCGCCGAACCACCGGTCTCGGTGAAGGTGATGAGGAACTTCGCGCCGACGACCTCGCCGATGTCGGCGGCGGCCTTGGTCACCGCTCCCCCGACCGTCTTGGGGTTGGTCTTCATCGGGGCGATCTTGTCGAAGCCGTGGACCTCGGTGGACTCGATGATCCGGGCCATCGTGCGCACCGAGTCGATCGGCCACGCGCCGACGGACGTCTCGCCCGAGAGCATGAGCGCATCGGCGCCGTCGAGCACCGCGTTGGCGGCATCGGAGGCCTCGGCGCGGGTGGGACGGGGGTTCTCGATCATCGACTCGAGCACCTGGGTGGCGACGATGACCGGCTTGGCCTCGCGACGCGCGAGCTCGATCGCCCGCTTCTGCACGAGTGGCACGTCCTCGAGGGGCATCTCGACGCCGAGGTCACCACGGGCGACCATGATGCCGTCGAAGGCCGCCACGATGCCCTCGAGGTTGTCGACGGCCTGCGGCTTCTCGATCTTGGCGATGACCGGGATGCGGTCGCCGAACTCGTCCATGATCGCGTGGACGTCGACGATGTCGTCGGCCGAGCGCACGAACGACAGCGCGATCATGTCGACACCGAGCCGCATGCCGAAGCGGAGGTCCTCGCGGTCCTTGTCGGACAGGGCCGGGACGCTGACCGCGACACCCGGCAGGTTGATGCCCTTGTTGTTGCTGACCTGACCGCCGATGACGGTCTCGGTCAGCACGTCGGTGTCGGTCACCTCGACGGCGCGCAGCATGACCTTGCCGTCGTCGATGAGCAGCAGGTCACCCGGGCTCACGTCGCCGGGCAGCCCGTCGTACGTCGTGCCCACGATGGAGTCGTCGCCGTCGACCTCGCGCGTCGTGATGGTGAAACGCTGGCCGGGGCTCAGCGTCACCGGGCCGCCGGAGAAGCGGCCGGTGCGGATCTTCGGGCCCTGGAGGTCGACGAGGATGCCGACAGCGCGGCCGGAGGCGTCGCCCGCGGCGCGGACGTCGCGGTAGACCTGCTCGTGGACCGAGTGGTCGCCGTGCGAGAGGTTGAGGCGGGCGACGTCCATGCCGGCGTCCACGAGGGCGCGCAGCTGGGAGGGGGATGAGGTCTTGGGTCCGATCGTGCAGACGATCTTGGCGCGACGCATGATTCAACCTTATGGGTGCTGTGACGTGGGTCACCACGCGGGTTCGTCCTGTGGGACGAGCCGACGTGGTCTCGGGCTGAGTTCCGTTGTGGCGGTGGATGATCGCGCCCGTATGCCGTGTCGCCGAGGTGGCGACACGGCATACGGGCGGGTGCGAGAGGCGGTCAGACGGTGAGCGGGCGGTCGGTCGGCGCGATCGGGCGCGGCAGCGAGCTCGACCCCGTAAGCCAGGCGTCGACGCCCGCTGCGGCGGCGCGGCCCTCGGCGATGGCCCAGACGATGAGCGACTGCCCCCGACCGGCGTCGCCGGCGACGAAGACCCCGGGGACCGAGCTCATGAAGTTCGTGTCCCGCGTGACGTTGCTGCGCTCGTCGAGGGCGACGCCGAGCTGCTCGACGACACCCGGCCCCTGCGGGCCGAGGAAGCCCATCGCGAGGAGGACGAGCTGCGCGGGGATCTCGCGCTCGGTGCCCGGCTTGGAGCTCAGCCTGCCGTCGACCAGCTCGACCTCGGTGAGGCGCAGCGCCGCGACGTTGCCGTCGTCGTCGCCGACGAACTCCGTGGTGCTGACGGCATACATCCGCTCGCCCCCCTCCTCGTGGGCGCTCGCCACGCGGTAGAGCATCGGGTAGGTCGGCCACGGCTGGTTGGCGGGGCGCTCCTCCCCCGGCTGCGGCAAGATCTCGAGACTCGTGACGGAGGCGGCACCCTGGCGGTGCGCGGTGCCGATGCAGTCGGCGCCGGTGTCACCGCCACCGATGACGACGACGTGCTTGTCGGTGGCGAGGATCTGGCCCTCGACCTGCTCGCCGAGCGCCGCGCGGTTGCCCTGCGGGAGGTAGTCCATCGCCTGGTGGATGCCGCCGAGCCGGCGGCCCGGCACGTCGAGGTCGCGCGGGACGGTGGCCCCGAGCGCGAGCACGACGGCGTCGTAGCGGTCCCGCAGCTGGCGGCCGGTGATGTCGACGCCGACGTTCATGCCGTTGCGGAAACGGGTGCCCTCGGCGGCCATCTGGTCGAGACGCCGGTCGAGCACCGACTTCTCCATCTTGAACTCGGGGATGCCGTAGCGCAGCAGGCCACCGGGCTTGTCGGCCCGCTCGAACACGGCGACGGTGTGACCCGCGCGCGTCAGCTGCTGGGCAGCCGCGAGACCCGCGGGCCCGGACCCGACGACGGCCACGGTCTTGCCCGACAGCCGCTCGGGCGGGAGCGGCTTGACGAGGTCCTCGTCGAAGGCGCGCTCGATCGTCGTGACCTCGACCTGCTTGATCGTCACCGCCGGCTGGTTGATGCCGAGCACGCACGCGGTCTCGCACGGCGCCGGACAGAGCCGCCCGGTGAACTCCGGGAAGTTGTTCGTCGCGTGGAGCCGCTCGATGGCGTCGGACCAGTCCCCACGCCAGGCGAGGTTGTTCCACTCGGGGATGAGGTTGCCGAGCGGGCAGCCAGAGTGGCAGAAGGGGATGCCGCAGTCCATGCACCGGCCGGCCTGGCGCTGGAGCTGCCCGAGCTCCTGCTCCTCGTAGACCTCCTTCCAGTCCCGGATGCGCACCGGGACGGGACGTCGGGTCGGGAGCTCGCGCTCGCGGGTGGTGAGAAAGCCCTGGGGGTCAGCCACGGGAAGCCTCCATGATCCGGTTCCACACTTCGGGTCCGTCGAGGTCGAGGCCCTGCGCCTCCGCCTCGGCTCGCACGTCGAGAACGCGCTGGTAGTCGCGCGGCAGCACGAGCGTGAAGCGCTCGCGCGCGCTCGACCAGTTGTCGAGCAGGCCACCGGCCACGGGTGACTCGGTCCAGCTCACGTGGGCCTCGAGCAGCTCGCGGAGTGGCTCCGCGTCGTCGGACCGCAGCGGCACGAGGTCGACCATCTCGCGGTTCACGAGGTCCTCGTCGAGGTCGAGGACGTAGGCCACGCCACCGGACATGCCGGCCGCGAAGTTGCGCCCGGTCCGGCCCAGCACGACGGCCGTGCCACCCGTCATGTACTCGCAACCGTGGTCACCGACGCCCTCGACGACCGCCTGGGCACCGGAGTTGCGCACGCAGAAGCGCTCGCCGACGATGCCGCGCAGGAACAGCTGGCCCGCCGTGGCTCCGTAGCCGATGACGTTGCCGCCGATGACGTTCTGCTCGGCCACGAGCGCGGCCTCACGGTGGGGGCGGACGACGACGCGGCCGCCGGAGAGTCCCTTGCCGATGTAGTCGTTGGCGTCGCCGAAGAGCTGCATCGTGATGCCGGCCGGGAGGAACGCCCCGAAGGACTGCCCGCCGGAGCCGGTCATCGTCAGCTCGATCGTGTTGTCGGCGAGACCGTGGGGGTGCGCCTTGGTCACGTGGTGGCCGAGCATCGTGCCGACCGTGCGGTTGACGTTGCGCACGGCGATCTCGGTGCGCACCGGCTCGCCGCTCTCGATCGCCGACAGGGCACGGCTGAGCAGCTCGTTGTCGAGCGCCTTGTCGAGCCCGTGGTCCTGGGTGGCCGACCGGTGGAGGGTGCCGCCCGTGGGGTTGTCGGCCACGGCGAGGATCGGGCTCAGGTCGAGGCCGGACGCCTTCCAGTGGGCGATCGCCTTGTCGAGGTCGAGGCTGCCGACCTGGCCGACGGCCTCCTCGATCGAGCGGAAGCCGAGCGAGGCGAGGTGCTCGCGCACCTCCTCCGCGATGTACTCGAAGAAGGTCTCGACGAACTCCGGCTTGCCGGAGAACCGCGAGCGCAGCTCCGGGTTCTGCGTCGCGATCCCGACCGGACAGGTGTCGAGGTGGCAGACGCGCATCATGATGCAGCCCGACACGACCAGCGGCGCCGTGGCGAAACCGAACTCCTCGGCTCCGAGCAGGGCAGCGACGACGACGTCGCGGCCGGTCTTCAGCTGCCCGTCGACCTGGACGACGATCCGGTCGCGCAGGCCGTTGAGCACGAGCGTCTGCTGGGCCTCGGCCAGGCCGAGCTCCCACGGCGCACCGGCGTGCTTGAGGGAGGTCAGCGGGGAGGCGCCCGTGCCCCCGTCGTGGCCCGAGATGAGCACGACGTCGGCGTGCGCCTTGGACACCCCTGCTGCGACCGTGCCCACCCCGATCTCGGACACGAGCTTGACGTGCACGCGGGCCGACGGGTTGGCGTTCTTGAGGTCGTGGATCAGCTGCGCCAGGTCCTCGATCGAGTAGATGTCGTGGTGCGGCGGAGGCGAGATGAGCCCCACGCCCGGTGTCGAGTGCCGCGTCTTGGCCACCCATGGGTAGACCTTGTGGCCGGGCAGCTGTCCGCCCTCACCGGGCTTGGCGCCCTGGGCCATCTTGATCTGGATGTCGTCCGAGTGGGTGAGGTAGAGACTCGTCACGCCGAAGCGGCCGGACGCGACCTGCTTGACGGCCGAGCGCCGTTCGGGGTCGAGCAGACGGTCGATGTCCTCCCCGCCCTCACCGGTGTTGGAACGACCACCGAGGTGGTTCATCGCGATCGCGAGCGTCTCGTGCGCCTCTTCGGAGATCGAGCCGTAGCTCATCGCGCCGGTGTTGAAGCGCTTGACGATCTCGCTGACCGGCTCGACCTCCTCGATCGGCACGGGCAGTCGCCCCGTGACCCCCGTCGGGCGGAAGTTCATGAGACCGCGCAGCGTCATCAGGCGCGAGGTCTGGTCGTCGACGCGACCGGTGTACTGCTTGAAGATGTCGTAGCGACGCTGGCGCGTCGAGTGCTGCAGGCGGAAGACCGTCTCGGGGTCGAAGAGGTGCGGCTCGCCCTCACGACGCCACTGGTACTCGCCGCCGACCTCGAGGGTGCGGTGCGGCTGGTGGACGCCGTCCGGCGGGTAGGCCCGCGCGTGGCGCTCGGCCGTCTCGCGGGCGATGACGTCGAGGCCGACGCCGCCGAGCTGGGAGACCGTGCCGGTGAAGTAGCGGTCGACGAGGGTCTGGGCCAGACCGATGGCCTCGAAGACCTGGGCGCCACGGTACGACGCGACGGTCGAGATGCCCATCTTCGACATGACCTTGAGGACGCCCTTGCCGAGCGCCTTGATGAGGTTGGCGACGGCCTTCTCGGCGGTCACGCCCTCGATCTCGCCGGCCCGGACGAGATCCTCGACCGTCTCCATCGCGAGGTAGGGGTTGACCGCGGCCGCGCCGAAACCGATGAGCAGGGCCACGTGGTGGACCTCGCGCACGTCGCCGGCCTCGACGAGCAGCCCCACCTGGGTGCGGGTCTTCTCGCGGATGAGGTGGTGGTGCACCGCGGCCGTGAGCAGCAGCGACGGGATGGGCGCGAGGTCGCGGCCCGAGTCCCGGTCGGAGAGCACGACGAAGCGCGCGCCGCGCGCGATGGCCTGCGAGACCTCGGCGAAGATCTCCTCGAGGCGGTCGCGCATGGCGCCCGCACCCCCGGTGACGTCGTAGAGGCCACGCACGACGTGCGTGGCGTAGCCCGGAAGGTCGCCGTCGGCGTTGATGTGCACGATCTTGGCCAGCTCGTCGTTGTCGATGACCGGGAAGTCGAGGACGAGCTGGCGGGCGTGCGACGGCGACGCCGACAGGGCGTTGCCCTCGGGGCCCATGTACGTGCCCAGCGAGGTGACGAGCTCCTCCCGGATCGCGTCCAGCGGAGGGTTGGTCACCTGGGCGAAGAGCTGCGTGAAGTAGTCGAAGAGCAGGCGCGGTCGCGACGACAGGACGGCGATGGGGGTGTCGGTGCCCATCGAGCCGAGCGCCTCGCCGCCGGACCGGGCCATGGGCGTCAGGAGGATGCGCAGCTCCTCGGCGGTGTAGCCGAAGGTCTGTTGACGGCGCGCGACCGAGGCCGCCGTGTGGACGATGTGCTCACGCTCCGGCAGGTCGTCGAGGTGGATGAGACCGGCGTGCAGCCACTCGGCGTACGGCTTCGCGGCGGCGAGCTGGGTCTTGATCTCCTCGTCGGTGACGATGCGGCCGTGCTCGGTGTCGACGAGGAACATCTTGCCGGGCTGGAGCCGGCCACGCTGGACGATGGTGGCGGGGTCGAGCTCGAGCACCCCGGACTCCGACGCCAGCACGACGAGGCCGTCGTCGGTCACGGTGTAACGGCCGGGACGTAGGCCGTTGCGGTCGAGGACCGCGCCCACGAGCGTGCCGTCGCTGAAGCAGACGTTCGCGGGCCCGTCCCAGGGCTCCATGAACGTCGAGTGGAACTCGTAGAAGGCCTTGCGGGCCGGGTCCATCGTGGCGTGGTTCTCCCAGGCCTCGGGGATCATCATGAGCACCGCGTGCGGGAGTGAGCGGCCGCCGAGGTGGAGCAGCTCGAGGGCCTCGTCGAAGCTGGCCGAGTCGGACGCCTCGGGCGTGCAGATCGGGAAGATCCGCTGGAGGTCGCCCGGGATGATGTCGGACGTCAGCAGGCTCTCACGGGCGTGCATCCAGTTGCGGTTGCCCTTGACGGTGTTGATCTCGCCGTTGTGGGCGATGAACCGGTACGGGTGGGCGAGCGGCCACGACGGGAACGTGTTCGTCGAGAAGCGCGAGTGCACGAGAGCGAGCTCACTGGCGAACCGCGGGTCGGACAGGTCGGGGAAGAACGGCTCGAGCTGACCGGTCGTCAGCATGCCCTTGTAGACGATGGTGCGCGAGCTCAGCGAGGCGAAGTAGACGTCGACCTCGTGCTCGGCGCGCTTGCGCAGGCAGAAGGCGAGCCGGTCCAGGCCGAGGGCCACCTGGCGGCCGATCGAGCTGCTGACGAAGAGCTGCTCGAAGAACGGCATGCACTCGCGCGCGACGGTGCCCACGAGGTCAGCCTCGACCGGCACCTCGCGCCAACCGAGCACCTTGAGGTTCTCGGCGGCTGCCAGCTCCTCGACGCGGCTCTTGACCGCCGCCCGCTGGGCGGGGTCCTGCGGCAGGAAGGCGATGCCCGCCGCATACGCGCCGATGTTCGGCAGGGTGAACGGGACGTTGGCCCGGAAGAACTCGTCAGGGATCTGCGTCAGGATGCCGGCGCCGTCACCGACGAGCGGGTCGGCGCCCGTGGCACCGCGGTGGTCGAGGTTGCGCAGTGCCGTGAGGGCGTGGTCGACGATGTCGTGCCCTGCTCTCCCCCGCATCGTCGCGATGAGCGCCACACCACAGGCGTCGTGCTCAAACTCGCGGCGGTAGAGACCGGAGTTCTCCGGGTGTGCACTGAAGAGGGCCCGGGGGCGGGTGTGCGGCGGCATGTTCACCGTCCTTCTGCTGGGTCCAGACGGCGACCGCGACGGGGCCACGCGACATGACTGAGGGCATGTGGACGGCACTGGCCACAGGCGTTGCGCCCGACGATATCGGAGGGACCGCTCGTCCTACCTGTTGATACGGCGGATTCCGCATCCTGAGACGTCGTGCTCACGTCGCGTGTCGGGACATGAACGCCAACGCATCAGGTCTGCGCCGGACGGTCCACCTTCGTCTCACCGGGAACGGTGTCGTTCGGCCCGTTTCCGGTCGCTGCGACCGCAGGATCTTCGGTCCCCTCGTCAGCCGTGCCCTCGGCGGCCTCGGCGGCCTCGGCGTTGCCCTCCGGGTGCTCGCTGTGTTCGGCGGTGTCGGCGCCGTCGCCCGTGGTGGGGACCACGGGCTGCTCCATCCGGCCGAACCGCCGCCACAGGTAGACGCCGAGCAGGAACACGAGGACGGAGACCCAGGTGTTGACGCGCTGGCCGAGGATGAGGTTGGCCGAGTCGCTGCGCATGTTCTCGATGACGATGCGGCCGACGGGGTAGCCCATGACGTACGCCGCGAACACCTGGCCGGCCTTGAGCGGACGGCTTCGGCCGAGCCAGATGAGGAAGGCCGCGAGCAGCAGGCACCAGAGCGCCTCGTAGAGGAACGTCGGGTGGAAGTAGCCCTTGACGACCGGGCTGCCCTGCGCGTCGACGACGGCACGGCCGAGCGAGGTGTCCCACTCGTAGATGCGCAGCTTCCACGGCAGGTCGGTGGGTGCGCCGTAGATCTCGTTGTTGAACCAGTTGCCGAAGCGGCCCATCGCCTGGGCGATGGCGACCCCGGGCGCCGCGGCGTCGACGAAGTCGCGGAAGGAGACGCCGTTCCTGCGGCAGCCGATCCAGGCCCCCACGGCACCGAGGGCGATGGCACCCCAGATGCCGAGCCCGCCCTCGTAGATCGCGAACGCCTTCCACGGGTCGCCGTTCTCACCGAAGTACGGCTGGGGCGTGGTGACGAGGTGGTAGATCCGCCCGCCGACGATGCCGAACGGCACGGCCCACGCGGAGATGTCGATGGCGACGCCCTTGCGGTGCCCGCGGGCCTCGAGGCGCTTCTGGGTCAGCCACACGGCGACGACGATCCCGGCCAGGATGCAGAGGGCATACCCCCGGACCGGCAGCGGGCCGAGGTGCCAGACACCGACGCTGGGGGACGGGATCTCTGCCGGCAGGGCTGCACCGAGCACGGCCGGCGCGCCGGCCAACAGGCTCATGACCGGCTCCGGCGGACGCCGTCGGCGAGCTCGCGGGCCAGGGCGCCGAGCGCCTTGAGCCCCTGCTCCTCGGAGTCGGCCTCGGTGAGGCAGCGCACGAGCGCCGAGCCCACGATGACGCCGTCCGCGAAGCGGCCGACCTCGGCCGCCTGGTCGCCGGTCGAGACGCCGATCCCGACGCAGACCGGCAGGTCGGTGTGCTCGCGGGTGCGGGACACCAGCGCGTCGGCCGCCTCGCCGACGCTCGCCCGGGCACCGGTGACACCCATGACGGCGGTCGCGTAGACGAAGCCGCGGCACTGGGAGGTCACCGCCTCGAGGCGCTCGGGCGTCGAGCTCGGCGCGACGAGGAAGACCTTGTCGAGGTCGTGGGCGTCGGCCGCGCTGATCCACTCGCCCGCCTCGTCGGGAATGAGGTCAGGCGTGATGAGGCCGGCTCCCCCGGCCGCCACGAGGTCGGCGGCGAAGCGCTCGACGCCGTAGCGCAGGACGGGGTTCCAGTAGGTCATGACGAGCGCACCTGCGCCGGCGCCGGAGACCTCACGGGCGGCGGTGAAGATGTCCTTCAGGCGCACCCCACCGGCCAGGGCCCGCACGGCGGCATCCTGGATGACCGGTCCGTCCATGACCGGGTCGCTGTAGGGCACGCCGATCTCGACGACGTCGACACCGGACTCCACGAGCACCGCCATCGCTGCGATCGAGCCCTCGACCGACGGGAAGCCGACCGGGAGGTAGCCGATGAGCGCCGCGCGGTTCTCGGCGCGGCACTTCTCGAGGACGGGACCGACGCTCACTGCTGCACCCCCAGGCCCTTGGCTCCGTCGTCGTCGGGCAGGCGGGCCGAACCGTCGCCCCCGATGAGGCCGAACCACTCGGCCGCCGTGTGGACGTCCTTGTCGCCGCGCCCCGAGAGGTTGACGAGCAGGACCGCGTCGCGGCCGAGCTCACGCCCGACCTGCATCGCGCCGGCCAGGGCGTGCGCGCTCTCGATCGCGGGCAGGATGCCCTCGGTGCGCGACAGCAGCGAGAACGCCTCCATCGCCTCGACGTCGGTGACCGCGCGGTACTCCGCGCGCCCCGACTCGAGCAGGTGCGCGTGCTCGGGACCGACGCTCGGGTAGTCGAGACCTGCGGACACGCTGTGCGACTCGACGGTCTGGCCGTCCTCGTCCTGCATGACGTAGGTGAAGGCGCCGTGGAGCACCCCGGGGATGCCGGCGGAGAAGCGCGCGGCGTGCTTGCCGGACTCGACGCCCTCGCCGCCCGCCTCGAGACCGATGAGGCGCACCGAGCCGTCGTCGATGAAGCGGTGGAAGATGCCCATCGCGTTGGAGCCACCGCCGACACAGGCGAGCACGGCGTCGGGCAGGCGACCGACGAGGTCGAGCACCTGCTGGCGTGCCTCGACTCCGATGACGCGGTGGAAGTCGCGGACCATCTCCGGGAAGGGGTGGGGACCGGTGACCGTGCCGAGGACGTAGTGGGTGGTCCCGACGTTGGCCACCCAGTCGCGGAACGCCTCGTTGACCGCGTCCTTCAGGGTCTTGCTGCCGTGGTCGACGGCGACCACCTCGGCGCCGAGCAGGCGCATGCGGGCCACGTTGAGGGCCTGGCGCTCGGTGTCCTTGCGGCCCATGTAGATGACGCACTCGAGACCGAGCAGCGCTGCTGCCGTGGCCGTCGCGACACCGTGCTGGCCCGCTCCTGTCTCGGCGATGACGCGGGTCTTGCCCATCCGCCTGGTGAGCAGCGCCTGGCCGAGGACGTTGTTGATCTTGTGCGACCCGGTGTGGTTGAGGTCCTCGCGCTTGAGGATGACCCGGGCGCCGCCGCAGTGCTCAGCGAAGCGCGGCACCTCGGTGATGATGCTCGGCCGTCCCGTGTAGGTCCGCTGGAGGCGCTCGAGCTCACCGACGAACTCCGGGTCCACGACGGCCTTGCGCCAGACCTCCTCGAGCTGCTCGAGGGCGGGGATGAGGGCCTCGGGGACGTAGCGCCCTCCGAAACCCCCGAAGCGGCCGTATGCCGGCACGTTGGACGTGGTGGTCATGCTCACTCTCCTGCCGCGCCGGGGCGGACCGAGGCCCGGACCGCGGTCGCCGCGTCGATGAAGCCGCGAATGGCGGCCTCGGGGTGGCCGTCCTTGACGAGGGCCTCGCCGACCAGCACGGCACCGGCGCCCGCGCGCACGTAGGCGGCGACGTCGTCCGGACCGCCGACCCCGGACTCGGCCACGCCGACGACACCCTCGGGAACGCGCGGCAGCAGGTCGATGACCGTGCGGGGGCTGACCTCGAGGGTCTTGAGGTCGCGGGCGTTGACGCCGACGAGCACCGGGTCGAGCGCGAGGGCCCGGTCGAGCTCGGCGGCGTCGTGCACCTCCACGAGGACCGTCATGCCGAGCTCACGGGCCTGCTCGTGCAGGTCACGCAGGAGAGCGTCGTCGAGAGCAGCCACGATGAGGAGGATGAGGTCGGCGCCGTGGGCTCGCGCCTCGGTGACCTGATAGCCGTCGACCATGAAGTCCTTGCGCAGCAAGGGAGTCCGAACAGCAGCACGCACGTCGTCGAGGTCGCTGAGACTGCCCGAGAACCGACGCTCCTCGGTGAGCACGCTGATGGCGCTCGCGCCGCCGGCTGCATACGCACGCGCCAGCAGCCCGGGCTCCGGGATCCGGGCCAGCGCCCCCTTGCTCGGGCTGGAGCGCTTCACCTCGGCGATGACGGCGACGCCGTCGGCGGAGCGGATGGCCGGCATGGGGTCGAGAGCAGGCGCCACCGACGTGAGCCGCGCCTCGAGGTCAGGCAGGGGCAGGGCGGCACGACGGCGTCCGAGATCCTCGCGGACGCCGCTGATGATCCCGTCGAGAACCGTCGGCACTGCTCTCAGCTCTTGCCGAGGGTCTCGGCGCCCGCCTCGTCGGGGGCGTCGACGAGCGGGCCCGACTGCGCGTGGTGTCCCTTGCTGCCGTAGCCGGCCATGGACATCGTCTTGCCGGCGGCGATGCCGAGCACGATGACGGCGGCGCCGATGATGGCAAGGATCAGGCTGGGGAGGACGAACGCAACGGCCGCGATGGCGGTGCCGAGCAGGATGACCCCGACCCCGGTCCATGCCGCGACGCTGTGCCCGTGGTCCTCGTGCTGCTCTTCCATGGCGTCCTCTCTGGTCCGGGTCGGCTCCACTCCCGTGCGGGCCGACACCCCATTCTGTCAGGTCTCGTCAGGGGCGTCGCGCAGGGTCGGGTCCCGTCCCTCGGACAGCTCGTCCCATGTCGTGCGGACCTCTCCGCGCGGGCCGCTCGCGGGCGTGTCACCGCGTTCGTACCGGCCCGAGAGCCCGCCCCACGTCCGGCTGGAGACCGCGGCCAGCGCAGAGCCCACGGCGAGCAGCGCCGCGGCACCCGCAGCGAGCCAGACCCACCCGGTGGCCGTGCCGGTGGCGGAAGGAGCCGTCGTGCGGGCGAGCTCGCGGGCGACGGCGTCGGCCACCGTGCCGACGGGCCGCAGCGCCACGAGGACGGTCATCGCGAGCGCCCCCAGCGAGGCCAGCACGATGACGGCCGCGGCGACCGCACGGATGAGGCGCCCGCCGGTCATGAGGCCGAGCAGCGCAAGGATGCAGACCGCCGTGAGCCCGACCACGCCCGGTGCCGCTGCGCCGCCCGTCACCTCGGTGACCGCCTGGCTCAGGACGTCCTTGGACTCACCGCTCGCCCACGTGCGCGTCGTGAGGCCCAGCAGCAGTGCCGCGGGGACGAGGACGACGAGGGCTGCGCGCTTCTTGTCGAGGGCGACGAGCTGGTGGCCGGAGGTCATGCGCGAGGGCCCTCCAGGGGTCGGAGTCCGGCGGCGGCAGCCACGGCGCGCAGGGCGGCGGCGGCCTTGTTGAGCGTCTCCTCGTACTCGAGGTGCGGGACCGAGTCCGCCACGATGCCGGCGCCGGCCTGGACGTGGGCGCGCCCGTCCTTGATGAGCGCGGTGCGGATCGCGATGGCCATGTCGAGGTCGCCCGCGAAGTCGAGGTAGCCGACGACGCCACCGTAGAGACCGCGGCGCAGTCCCTCGTAGGCGTCGATGAGGGCCATGGCGCGCGGCTTCGGCGCCCCGCTCAGCGTGCCGGCGGGGAAGGTCGCGACGAGCGCGTCGTAGGCGCTCTGGCCGTCGCGCAGGTCGCCCACGACCGTCGACTCGATGTGCATGATGTGGCTGTAGCGCCGGATCGACATGAAGTCGACCGTGTCGACGGTGCCGGCGCGACAGATGCGCTGGAGGTCGTTGCGGGCGAGGTCGACGAGCATGAGGTGCTCGGCGCGCTCCTTGGCGTCGCCGAGCAGCTCCTCGGCGAGGTGCGCGTCGTGGTCGGGGCCCTTGCCGCGGGGCCGCGAACCGGCGATCGGATGGGTGATCGCCTGGCGCCCCGTCACCTTGATCAGGGCCTCGGGGCTCGAGCCGACGATGTCGTAGGCGGTGCCGTCGGGGTGCGGGAGCCGCAGGAGGTACATGTACGGGCTGGGGTTGCTCACCCGCAGCGCGCGGTAGACGTCGAGGGCGTCAGCCCTGCACGGCACGGTCAAGCGCTGGGAGACCACGATCTGGAAGGCCTCACCGGCGCGGATCGCCTCCTTGGCCTTCTCGACCATCTCCTCGTACTCCGGCTGTGTGTGGCTGCTCGTCGGGTGGATCTCGATCGGCTCGATGGTGGCCACGGTGCTCGGCGCAGGTGCCGCGAGCTCGTCGGTCATCCGGTCGAGCCGGCTCACGGCGTCGGCCCAGGCGTCCTCGATGCGCTCGTCGGTCGCGTCCTGGTTGACGGCGTTGGCGATGAGCAGCAGCGAGCCGTCGCTGTGGTCGAAGACGGCGAGGTCGGTGGCGAGCATCATCGCCACCTCGGGCAGGTCGAGGTCGTCGCGGCCGCCGTCGGGCACCTTCTCCCAGCGCCGGACGGCGTCATAGGTGATGGCACCGACGAGCCCGCCCGTCAGGGGCGGGAGCCCCGGCGTCCGCGGCGTCGCCAGGGCGGCGACGGTGTCGCGGACCGCCTCGGTCGGGTCTCCGTCGGTGGGCAGGCCGACCGGCGGCTCGCCGATCCAGTACGCCTGGCCGTGCCGCTCCGTCAGGGTCGCGGCGCTGCGAGCGCCCACGATGGAGTAGCGCGACCACACCCCGCCGTGCTCGGCGGACTCCAGCAGGAAGGTGCCGGGAGCATCCTTGGCGAGCTTGCGGTAGACGCCGACCGGCGTCTCCGCGTCGGCCAGCACGCGGCGGACGACCGGGATGACGCGGCGGTGCTCGAGGGCGAGCTCGGTGAACACCTCGAGGCTCGGCCAGGTGCGGCCCCACGCGAGGTCGGCGTGCGGTGCGGGCGCGGCGGCGAGCGAGGTGGTCGAGTCGGGCACCGAGCCATTCTGGCCCACCCGGCAGTGTGCTGTGTCGTCGGCTCGACCGTCGAGAGGTTGCCTCGGGTCACCCGGGCCGGTCGCCGACCACCGGAACGGTGCTCCGACGGTCAGGGGGCGCTGTCGGGCTCCGGGGCGCCGTCGGGCTCGGGGGCGCCGACCGTGGCCGGCAGCACGCGCGCGTCGAAACAGGTCCGGTTCCCGGTGTGGCACGCCGCGCCGACCTGGTCGACGGTCACGAGGAGCGCGTCGCCGTCGCAGTCGAGGCGCACGCCCTTGACCCACTGCACGTGGCCGCTCGTGTCGCCCTTGCGCCAGTACTCCTGGCGGCTGCGGGACCAGAAGGTCACCCGTCCCTCCCCGAGGGTGCGCCGCAGGGCCTCGTCGTCCATCCAGCCGACCATGAGGACGTCGCCGGTGTCGTGCTGCTGCACCACCGCGGCCACGAGGCCGTGCTCGTCACGCTTGAGCAGGTCGGCGATCCGCGGGTCGAGCGTCGTCGGGTCGGGGGTCGGGTCGGAGGCGTCGGTCACCCGGCCATTCTGCCGGGCGCGGGAGGCCTGGGATCGGTGCGGTCCCCGCTGGCGGACGGTTCGGCACGCCGCACGGGATCCGGCCGGGGGTCCGGCCTCTACGATCGGCGCGTGGTGACCCAGCGCCCGAACCGGTCCGCGCTGCTGCTGCCCAGTCCGCTGCTCCCGGACTGGGTCCATGGTGGGCTGCGCGACGCCCTCGGTCGCCAGGGCTTCGCAGCCACCATCGCGTCAGCGCGTCTCGACGCGACGGAGGGGGCTGTCGACCTCGTGCCGCGCTCGGCCGAAGTTGTCGGTCCGGCGGGACCTGCCCACGTCTGGCGCTGGACTAGTTCGACGCAGAGCTGGCGGCGCCGACGGGCTGGGTCGACGGCCCCAATGCGTACCTGGCCTTCGGGGAGACCTACCGGGACGAGCGGACCTTCGCCGAGCAGCATCCCTGGCCCGTCGCGGACGCAGGCGGCCTGCACCTGGCCGTCCTCACCGAGCCCGACGCGGTGGCCGCGCGCATCGCCGCTCTCGTCGAGCAGCTCTCCCTGTAGGTCCGCTCAGATCGCCTGCTGCTGGGCCACCCAGGAGTCGTGGAGCCTGGAATAGACACCCCCGAGGCGGACGAGCTCGGTGTGGTGGCCGCGCTCGACGATGCGGCCGGCGTCGACGACGATCACCTCGTCGGCGGCCTGCGCCGTCGAGAGCCGGTGCGCGATCGCGATGGACGTGCGGCCGCGGGTCAGCGAGTCGAGGGCGCGCTGGATCCGCACCTCGGTGCTCGGGTCGACGGCCGACGTCGCCTCGTCCAGGACGAGCAGGTCGGGGTCTGCGAGGTAGGCGCGTGCCAGCGCCACGAGCTGGCGCTCACCGGCCGACAGGGACTCCCCGCGCTGCCCGACGTCGGTCGCGAGACCGAGCGGAAGGGTGGAGACCCACGGGTCCAGCCCCAGCTCGGTGAGCGTGAGCCGCACGTCGTGCTCGCTCGCCTGCGGCCGGCCGAACCGGATGTTGTCGAGGAGCGTGCCGCCGAAGAGGAAGCCTTCCTGCGGGACGAGCACGACGCGGGACCGCAGGGAGGAGAAGCGGATCGTGCGCAGGTCGACGCCGTCGAGGAGCACCTGGCCGCTGCTGGAGTCCATGAGCCGGGTGAGCAGCTTGGCCAGCGTGGACTTGCCCGACCCGGTCTCGCCGACGATGGCGATGCGACTGCGTGGCGCGATGGTCAGGTCGATGTCGTGGAGCACGGGCGCGCCACCGGGGTAGGCGAAGCCGACCTCGTTGAACTGCACGGTGATCGGCCCGCGCGGCAGCGTGACACCCGACTCCCCGGGATCGGACACGTCGGCCGGCGTGTCGATGATGCCGATGACCCGGCGCCAGCCTGCGACGGCGTTCTGCATCTCGTTGAGGATCTCCGTGGCCTGCTGCACCGGCTGGGTGAAGAGGTTGACGAGGAAGAGGAAGGCCAGCAGCTCACCCAGGGTCAGGCTGCCGCGGGCCGCGAGCACGGTGCCCACGACGAGGACGACGGCCGTCGTGAGCCCGGAGACGAGCTGTCCCGACGTGAAGGCCACGACGGAGCGGGCCTGAGCCCCGATCGCGGCCTTGCGATGGGCCTCGACGGCGGCGTCGATGCGCTCTGCCGTGCGGTCCTCGACGCCGTAGGCGCGGATCGCCTGCGCCCCGACGACGGCCTCGGAGATCGCGCCGAGCATGTCACCGACCCGCTCCCGCACCCGGGTGTAGGCACGTCCGACGATGCCCTGGAACTTGCGGATGATGACGAACAGCGGCACGAAGCAGAGCCAGACGACGAGGCCGAGCAGCGGGCTGTAGACGACCATGAGCACCGTGGCGAGGGTGACCTGCGCGATGTTGATCATGAGCATGAGCCCGCCGAACTGCACGAACATCGAGATCGTGTCGACGTCCGAGGTCACGCGCGAGACGAGCGAGCCACGCCGCTCGGTGTTCTGGGTCAGCATGGCGAGGTCGTGGATGTGTCGGAACGCCTTGCGCCGCAACGTCGCCAGGCCGCTCTCGGAAGCCCGGAAGAGCCGGACGTTGACGAAGTAGGCGGACACGGCCGTCACCGCGACGCCGGCGAGGGCGATGCCGATGTAGCCGGCGACGACCCGCATGTCGGGACCGCCGTCCGCGAGGATGCCCTCGTCGGTGATCCTCTGGACGACGAACGGCACGAGCACGCGTCCGAGGGTGGAGAGCACGGCCAGCGCGACGGTGACCCAGATCCCCTTGCGCAGCTCGGGTGACAGCTCGACGCCGCGACGCAGCGTCTGCCACGTCGTCATGTTCTTGCCCGTCGCCACGCCGTGGTGCTCGACGAGGACCTGTGACCGCATGCTCATCGGGAGACCTCCTCGGCCGCTGCGCCGGCGCCCCGTTCGGGGCCGTCGCCGAGCTCGTCGTCGAGCTCGGCGTCGTGCTCCTCGCCGGCAGCGATCGCCTCACGCTCGGCCGCCTCGCGGGCGTATGCCGTGACGAGTCGCTCGTAGCCGACGCACCGGCCCAGCAGGGCTTCGTGGCTGCCGTGGTCGACGACGCGGCCGCCCTCGAGGTAGACGATCTCGTCGGCGAGCAGGATCGTGGCCATCCGATAGGCGACGACGAGGACCGTCGTGCCCGAGCTCGCCTCACGGAGGCGGCCGAGGATGGCCTGTTCGACGCTGGGGTCGACCGCCGACGTGGCGTCGTCGAGGATGAGCAGCTGCGGCTCGCGGATCACCGCTCGCGCGAGCGCGATCCGCTGCCGCTGGCCACCCGAGAGGCTGGCGCCGCGCTCACCGACCCGGGTGTCCAGGGCGTCGGGCAGGTGCTCGACGAATCCTGCGCCCTGAGCCACGTGGAGGGCCCGCCAGACACTGTCGTCGTCGTGCTGCGCACCGAGTGTGATGTTGCCGCGCACGGTGTCGTCGAACATGAAGGTCTGCTGTGCGACGAGGGCGGCGACGTCACTGACGCCCCCGCGACGCACGTCACGCAGGTCGATGTCGTCGACGACCACCGCGCCGGAGTCGGGGTCGACGAGGCGCATGACGAGATTCGTCAGCGTGGACTTGCCACTTCCGGTGGGCCCGACCACCGCGACGGTGGAGCCGGGCGCCACGTCGAGGGTGACGTCCACGAGAGCCGGGTTGACGTCGTCCTCGCCCTCCTCGGTCGTGATCTCGTAGGCGTACGCCAGACCCTCGGTCTGCACGTGGCTCGCGGAACCGGACGGCAGCGCCCGCGAGCCGAACGTCATGCTCCCGGAGGCGTCGAGGACCGCGGACACGCGGTTCCACCCGACGACGGCGCGGGGCAGCTCGGCCAGCACCCAGCCGAGGGCCCGGACCGGGAAGGCGAGGATCGAGAAGAGATAGGCGATCTGGACGACCTGGGCCGCCGTGATCTGACCGCTGCTCACCCGGAGGGTGCCGACGAAGAGGACGGCGAGCGTGCCGACGGTCGGGATGGCCTCGATGGCGGGGTCGAAGCGGCCGCGCGTGCGGCCGACCTCGATGTTGGCGTCTCGCAGCTCGTCCGTGACGGTCCGGAAGCGCTCGGCCTCGTGGTCCTCACGACCCAGTGACTTGACGATGAGCGCAGCCTCGAAGCTCTCGTGCGCGACCTCGGAGACGTCGGCGCGCAGCTGCTGGGCCCGCGTGACGCGCGGGGACATCGCCCGCTGGAAGGCGACGTTGGCGAGGAAGAGCATGGGGAAGACCGTGAGGCCGACGACCGCGAGCCACGGGTCGACGACGACCATCTGGACGATGCCGAAGACGAGCATGACGACGACCCCGAGCGCCATGGGCAGCGGCGCGAAGATGTTCCACGTCGCCTCCACGTCGGCATTCGCGTTGGACAGGAGCTGCCCCGACGGGTGCTTGTGGTGCCAGCTGAGCGGCAGCCGGAGGTACTGGCGCGTCACCCTGCGCCGGTAGATCGCGCCGAGGTTGTACATCGCGACCCCACCGGCGATGCGGCGGCCGATGACGCCGATGATCGTCGTCAGCACCACGGCGGCCATCACGCCGCCGATGAACCACAGCTGCTGCGCGCTGGCATGACCCGCCTCGATCGCCGGGGTGATGGCTCGCTGGACGACGAAGCCGATGGCGGCGGCCGTGAGGCTCGTCATGACGCCGTAGACGATGCTGCCGAGCACGGCGAGGGCGAACCAGCGGGGCTGGTCCTTGATGCCCCGGCCGATGACGGCCAGACCCTCCCGAAGGGTGGAGGTGGGCGGGACGTTCACGGTGTGCTGCTCCCCTGACGGCGTGCGTGGTGACGGGCGTGGGACCCACGTGCTGACGTGCACGCGATCGACCACCCACTTTCTCACGTGCCCGTGACGACGCCGCCGCGGCTCCCTCTCTTCCAGAGCCACTCGGCATCCGGCGCCGCCCCGGGCTCCTCGCTCCGGACGAAGCCGAGCCGCGCCAGCACGCGCTGGCTCGCGACGTTGGCGGGCAGCGTGTGCGCGACGACGCCCAGCCCGGCGGCCTCGAACGAACGGCACATCGCAGACAGCACATCGGTCATCAGCCCGCTACCCCGGGCGGCGGGCACGAGGCCGTAGCCGACCTCGACGACACCGTCCTCGGGGGGCCCGAAGCAGCCGATCGACCCGACGACCAGCCCGTCCGAGCGACGCACGACGTGTCGCGGCGTCCAGGGGCCCGGTCCCGAGGGCGGCATCATCCGTACCGCGTCGAGGTCGTCGCCTCGGGGGTAGCCGTCGGCCCAGTCGGGGCGAGACTCCCCCGCCAGCATCGCCGCGGCCTGCTCACGCGTCACCGGCACGAGCCGAGCCTCGCGCGTCTCGACGGGTCCGTCGTCGATGGGCCGCACCGGCGCCCCGGTCGCGAGCCAGTGCCGCACCACGCCGTCGCGCTCGTCCTCCAGCACACCACCGCACGACGCGATGGTCCGCGCCGAGGCCGTGTTGGACAGGTCGCACGTCACGAGGACGGGATCGATCCGCCGACCGGCGGCCAGGCGCAGCGCGAGCCGCAGCGCGGCGCTCGCGACCCCCTGGCGCCGATGACCGGGCGCCACGGCATACCCGATGTGCCCGCCCTCGAGGAGGAGGGACGGGGTGAGCGCATGGCGCACGGCGACGGTGCCGACCACGCGACCGTCGCGGAGGATCCACCGGTTCGAGGACGGCACCCGGCCCTCTGGAAGGGCTTCGTCGGACCGCTCCATCCGGCCGAGCCAGTCGACCCACTCCTCGAAGGCCCCGGGGTCGCGCAGTAGGTCACGGTCACCGGCGCGGTAGCCCGAGCCGTGGATCGTGTCCCCGGCGAAGTCGTCGACCATCTGCCACCAGGACTCGGACAGGTCGACGGTGGGGCGCACGAGCTCGATCACCGTCCGACCCTAGGGACCGGGCCCCCTCGGAGGCCACCGCGTTCTCGTCGGCGCCGGCCTGAGAGGATGACGTCATGACGCGCCACGCCCAGACCGAACGCCTCCTGCTCTGTGACGAGCTCGAGCGTCTCGGCCCGGACGAGCCGACGATGTGCGACGGCTGGGCCACCCGCGACCTCGCCGCGCACCTCGTCATCCGCGAGGGTCGCCCCGACCTCGCCGTGGGGCGCGTCCTCCCCTTCCTGGCGGGCCACCTCGAGCGCGAGCAGAGCAGGATGGCCCACGGCGACTACGCGGCCCTCGTCGACCGTGTCCGGCGCGGCGCTCCCCGGTGGAACCCGATGGCCCAGGCCAAGGTCGACGAGCTGACGAACCTCATCGAGTACTTCGTGCACCACGAGGACGTCCGCCGTGCCCAGCCGGACTGGCAGCCGCGCGAGCTGTCGCCGCAGCTGCAGGGCAAGCTCTGGTCATCGCTGCGCCGCTCGGCGCGGTTCATGTTCCGCCGTGCCGCGACCGGCATCGTGCTCATCGCCGAGGGCCAGGGGAGGTATGCCGCCAGGCTGCCCGACCAGCACGGCACGGTCGTGCTGCGCGGCACCCCGGCCGAGCTCGTGCTCTACGCCTACGGCCGCAAGGAGGTTGCCCGGGTCGAGTTCCAGGGCGACGCCGACGACATCGCCGCGCTCCAGGAGGCGGAGCTCGGCATCAGCTGACACACGGTCAGCGAACGGTGACGCCGGCCGTCCGCAGCGCGGCCTTGACGTCGCCGACGGTCAGCTCGCGGAAGTGGAAGACGCTTGCCGCGAGCACGGCGTCCGCTCCCGCCTCGACCGCCGGCGCGAAGTGCTCGACCCGGCCCGCGCCTCCGCTCGCGATGACGGGCACCGACACGGCCGCACGGACGCGACGGATCAGCTCGAGGTCGAAGCCGTCCTTGGTGCCGTCAGCGTCCATCGAGTTGAGCAGGATCTCACCGGCACCCAGCTCTGCGGCCCGGGCACACCACTCCACCGCGTCGAGGTCGACCGGCGTGCGGCCGCCGTGAGTCGTCATGACGAAGTCGTCGGTGGGCAGCCCGTCCTCACCGGTCCGTCGCCGGACGTCGGCCGACAGGACGAGCACCTGCGCGCCGAACCGGCTCGCGATCTCGGAGATCAGCTCGGGCCGGGCGATGGCGGCCGTGTTGACCCCGACCTTGTCGGCGCCGGCCCGGAGCAGGCGGTCGACGTCCTCGACGGTCCGGACGCCGCCGCCCACGGTGAGCGGGATGAAGACCTGCTCGGCCGTCCGGCGCACGACGTCGTACGTGGTCTCGCGGTCACCGCTGCTCGCCGTGACGTCGAGGAAGGTCAGCTCGTCGACGCCCTGGTCGTCGTAGAGCTTGGCCAGCTCGACGGGGTCGCCGGCGTCGCGGAGGTTCTCGAAGTTGACGCCCTTGACGACCCGTCCGGCGTCGACGTCGAGGCAGGCGATGACTCTCGTGGCGACGGGCATGCGACAAATCTAGGCCAGCCCGGGCGACCGCCAGGGATCGGTAGGGTCGCGCCCATGTGGGACGAGGTGACGCGCCCTCCGCGCGAGGAGCACGTGGCCGCCGTCGTGTCGCTCGCCCGCACGGCCGAGGCCCGCTGTGGCGACGTCGTGGTCGTGGCACTGGACGGGCCGAGCGGCGCGGGGAAGACGACGCTGGCCCACGGCATCGAGCTCGCGCTCGCGCCCACGGGTCCGGTCGCCGTCGTGCACATGGACCACCTCTACCCCGGCTGGGACGGCCTGGCGCAGGCGCCCCGGCTGCTCACCGCCCAGGTCCTCGAGCCGCTGTCCCGCGGCGAGCGGGCGGCATACCGGCTGTGGAGCTGGGTGCGCGAGGAGTGGACGGGCACGCGCGAGGTGCCACCGTGCCGCTTCCTCGTCGTCGAGGGGTGCGGTTCCAGCGTGCAGCCGGCCGGGGGGTATGCCGCCGTGTCCGTCTTCGTGGACGCCGACACCGCGCTGCGGATGCGCCGTGGGATCGACCGCGACGGCGAGGGCTACCGACCCCAGTGGCAGCGCTGGGCCGACCAGGAGGCCGCGCTCTTCAGCGCCGACGCCACCAGGGAGCGCGCGGACCTCGTCCTCGACACATCTAGTCTCTGATGGTGCCTCTACGAGACCGACCGATCCGCCCACTCCCGCCCGTCTGGGTGATGGCCCTGGCTCTCGTGGCGGTCGCCGCCAACCTCCGGATCGCGATCACCAGCGTGCCTCCGCTGCTGGACGCGATCTCCGCCGACCTCGGACTCAGCCATGCAGCAGCGGGGGCGCTCACGACGCTGCCCGTCCTCTGCATGGGGCTCTTCGCGCCGGTCGCGAGCCGGATCGCCCACCACACCGGCGCGGCCGGCGCCGTCCTGGGCGCCGTTCTCAGCATCATCGTCGGCACGGCCAGCCGTTTCGCCGGCGACCACGTCGTCGTGCTCTACGCGGGCACCTTCCTCTGCGGCGTCGGCATCGCCGTGGCCGGGACGCTGCTGCCCCGGCTCGTCAAGACGTTCTTCCCGCCCGAGCGCGCCGGTGTCGTCACGGGCCTCTACATGCTGGCGATGATGGGCGGTGCGGCGCTCAGCTCGGCGCTCGCCGTCCCGCTCGCCGACCGCTTCGGCAGCTGGCAGGCCTCGCTCGGGTCGTGGTCGGTGATCGCGCTCGTCGGGGCGCTCGCCTGGGCGCCCTTCACCGTCCGGGCCAACCCCCACCACACGCCCGGAGAGGAGGGCCCCGGCCGGTTGCCGTGGCGGCACCCGACGGCATGGCTGGTCGCCGTCTACCTCACCCTCCAGTCCTGGTGCTTCTACTCGGCCGTGACGTGGCTGGCGCCCACCTACGTCGAGCTCGGCTGGTCCCGGGGATCGGCCGGCTACCTCGCGGCCGTCTTCAGTGGCGCCCAGCTCGTCTCGGGCCTGCTCGGTCCGGTCGTCAGCGACCGCACCAGGGACATGCGCCGGTTGCTGCTGCCGGCCGCAGCGCTCGGGATCGCCGGCTCCGTCGGCATCTGGCTGGCGCCCCTCACGGCGCCGTGGGCCTGGGCGGTCGTCACCGGCCTCGGCCAGGGTGCGGCGTTCTCGCTCGCGCTCGTCCTGCTCGTGCGCTACGCCCGCACCCCGGAGGCGAGCGGGCGCCTCACGGGCATGGCCTTCCTCATCTCCTACGGCATCGCCTCGATCGGACCGCTCTCCATGGGACTCGTGCGCGACATGACCGGCAGCCTGGCGCTCGTCTGGGGCATCCTCGGCGTGATCGGGGTGGTCCAGACCTTCGTCGTCCTGCGGATGCGGCCCGACCTGCGCCGCGTCGACTGAGGCGGTCCTGCGGTCCCGGCACGCCCACCCGTGGGACTGGTGGTGCTCCTGTGCCGACCCAATTAGGGCGAAACGGCGTACAAGGGACGCTGCGCGAGGGCAGAATGCTCGCCGGACGTGCTGACTGCAAGGAGACGGACGAATGCTGCCTCGCCCCACCCCGCTGACCGAGCGTGACCGCGACGTCGACAGACGGACGATGGGCCGGGTGCTCTCCGCCCTCGTCGTCATGGCCCTCCTCGCGGGGGTGCCCGGTGTCGCCGCGGCCCCCGCCGCGTCCGCGGCCTCCACCCCCTCCCCCACTGCGCCCCCGACTGCGGCCTCTGCCGCGCCGCCGCTCTCCGTCGCCGCCACCGGGACGGCGCCGACTGCGGTCAGCCTGTCGGTCGTGGCGGGTCCGACGCGAGGCGGCACGACGGTCGACCTGTCGGGCACCGGCGTGGGCGCGACGACGACGGTGTGGTTCGGCTCGACCGCCGTCAGCCGGGTCACGAAGGTCTCGCTCACCCGGGTCCGGGTCGTCACCCCCGCGCACCCCGCCGGTGTGGCCAACGTCCGCGTCACCACCCCGGCGGGCACGTCGCCCGTCTCCTCGCGCTCCACGTTCGCGTTCGACCCCGTCCCGACCGTGTCCTCCCTGTCGTCGCGCGCCGCCACGACGCGCGGCGGGACGGTCGTGACGCTGACCGGCACCGGGCTCTACCGCGCGAGTGCCGTGCGCTTCGGCAGCACGCTCGCCACGGGCCTGACCCGACTGTCGGCGACGCAGGTCCGCGTGACGGTCCCGGCCCACGCGGCGGGTGCCGTCGACGTCCGCGTCACCACCCCGGGCGGCACCTCGCCGGTCGCCGCCGCCGCCCGTTTCACCTACACCGCCCCGCCGGTCGTCGCGCCGCCGACGGTCACGGGGCTCTCCGTCATGGCAGGACCTCTGGGCGGCGGGACGACCGTCGTCATCTCGGGGACCCGGTTCAGCGGGGCCACGGCCGTCACCTTCGGGGCGACCCCGGCCCGCTTCACGTTGCTGTCCAGCACCCAGCTCCGCGCCACCTCGCCGGCTCGACCGGCCGGCCTCGTCAACGTGCACGTGCGGACCGCCGCCGGCAGCTCATACGGCTATTCCGCGAATGCCTTTGCCTACGAGGCGGTCCCGATGCTCACCGGGATATCGCCTGCATCCGGCCCCACGGCGGGGAACGCGACCGTCACCCTGTCGGGCACCGGCCTCAGCCGGGCCACCGCCGTGCACTTCGGGTCGACGACGACGACGAAGGTCGTGCGCGTCTCCGCGACCACGCTGCGCGTCACCACCCCGGCACGTCCGGTCGGCACCGTCGACGTGCGCGTGACGACTCCGGGCGGCACGTCTGCGGTGACCGCACGGGTGCGCTACGGCTACCAGGCTCCGCCGGCGGTCGCCTCGCTGTCGACCGTCGCGGGCCCGGTCGGGGGCGGCACCGTCGTCACGCTCACGGGGGCGCGGTTCGCGGGCGCGACCCGGGTCAGCTTCGGTGGCACGGCTGCCCGCTTCACCGTGCTGTCCGCCACGAGCATCCGGGCCACCGCGCCGGCCCACGCCGCCGGCGCCGTCGCCGTCCTCGTGACGACCCCCTACGGCACGTCACCGCAGCACGCCTCGGCCACCTTCGCCTTCGACCCGGTCCCGGCCATCACGTCGCTCTCCCCCCAGACCGGCCCACCGGCCGGCGGAACCGTCGTGACACTCACCGGCACCGGACTGGCCCGAGCCACGAGCGTCCGCTTCGGCTCGGTCCTCGCCACGAACGTCGTCCGGATCTCGGCGACCACCGTGCGCGCCACGACACCGCGCCACGCCTCCGGGCCCGTCGACGTCCAGGTCACCACCCCCGGCGGCACGTCAGGCGTCGGAGTGGGAGCCCGGTACGCGTACGGCTCACCGCCGGTGGTCACCGGGCTGTCCGTCACGGCCGGTCCCCTGCCCGGCGGCACCGTCGTGACGATCTCGGGTGCCCACCTGGCCGAGGCCGGCTCCGTGCACTTCGGCTCCGTCGCCGCCACCGGTCTGGTCCGGGTCACGGACGGCAGCCTGCGGGTCACCGCCCCGGCCCAGGTCGAGGGGACCGTCGCCGTACGCGTCAGCAACGCCAACGGGACGAGCCCCGAGACCCCGGCCGGCAGGTTCACCTACGTGGGCGTGCCCGCCGTCTCCGCCCTGTCGGTCCCGGCCGGTCCCCTCCGCGGCGGCGTCGTGGTCACCGTCACGGGGACGCGCCTCGGGCTGGCGACCGGCGTGGACTTCGGTGGCGTGGCCGGCACCGGCCTCGTCCGCGTCTCCGACTCGACGCTGCGGATCACCGCACCGGCGCGGGCCGTCGGCGCCGTGGACGTCCGGGTCACGACCCCCGGCGGAGTCTCGCCCGTGGCGGCCGTGGCCCAGTTCACCTACCAGGCCGTGCCGACCGTCACCGCCGTCTCCCCCGCGCTCGCGCCCACGAAGGGCGGCGGCACCGTCACCCTGACCGGGACGGCATACGACCGGGTCTCGTCGGTGACCTTCGGCGGGGTGCCGGCCACCGCGGTGACGCGCCTCTCGGCGACGCAGCTGAGGGTCACCCTGCCGGCCCACGCCGAGAGCGACGTCGACGTGCGCGTCACGACGCCGGGAGGCACCTCGGTCGTCGTACCGGCCGGTCGCTTCTCCTTCCAGGACCCGCCCGTCGTCGCCTCGGTGTCCCCCGCCTCGGGGCCGCTGGCCGGTGGCACCGTGGTCACCCTGCGCGGCACGTCCTTCACCGACGTCCGTCAGGTGCTGTTCAACGGCGTCGCTGCGACGTCCTTCACCCGGGTCTCGGCGACCGAGCTGACCGCCGTCGTCCCGGCCCGCGTCGCGACGGGCACCATCCCGATGCGGGTCACCACCCGGGCGGGCACGGTCGTGCGCACCGACGCCTTCACCTACATCGCCGGCGCCAACCTCCGGCCCGGACAGTGGCTCTCGTCCGGGACCGCCCTGCGGTCCTCTACTGGCGCCTACGTGGCCACCATGCAGGCGGACGGCAACCTCGTCGTCACCACGTCGGCGGGCGTTCGCCGCTGGGCGAGCGGCACGACCGGTGCGGGCAACCGTCTCCAGGCCCGGGCCGACGGCAACATCGTCATGCTGCGCACCGACGGCACGGTCGCGTGGTCGAGCGGGACCAACGGCTGGACCGGTGGCGGGCTCACGATCACGAATGACGGCCTGCTCCAGGTCCGCCAGGGCACGACGACCGTGTGGGACCACCGCGGCTACCGCTACGACCGGATGCTTCCGGGCCAGGTGCTGCAGCCCGGGGAGTCGATCGTCTCCACCGGCCTGGCGTGGCGGCTGACGATGCGCACGGACGGCAACCTCGTGCTGACCTCGGCTGCCGGTGTCCGCTCCTGGGCCACCTTCACCACGGGGGCCGGCAGCACGGCCACGATGCAGACGGACGGCAACTTCGTCGTGCGCAACTCGCGCGGTGTCACGCTGTGGTCCACCGGGACGAGCGGGGCCGGGTCGGTGGTTCGCGTGCTGAGCAACGCCAACGTCGCGATCTACCGCTCCACCACCATCACGTGGGCGATCACGGGCGGCCCGGCCCCGTCGAGCTGGAAGTGCTACTCGCGGGCCACCCAGGACTGCATCGAGCGCTTCGGCTACTACGGCCAGCGCGCCTGGAACTACCCGGTGGACCCGTGGGGCAACAACTGCACGAACTTCTCCGCCTACCGTCTCTCGCGTGACGGCGTGTCGAACCCCGGCAACCTCGGCAACGCCACGACGTGGGACACCAACGCCAGGGCCAAGGGCTTCGTCGTCGACCAGAAGCCACGCGTCGGCGACATCGCCCAGTGGAACTCCAACCACGTCGCGTACGTGGACTGGGTCAGCGCCGACGGCGACACGGTCGCGATCTCCGAAAGCGGCTACGGCGGCACCGTCCTCGGTGCGACGTACACCTCGATGAGTGGGCGCCGCATCCTCACGCGCGGCAGCTCCTCCTGGCCCTCGAACTTCATCCACTTCCGCTGACGGCGGCGCCCGAAGACCCGAAAGGCGTGGTCGTCGTCATCGGCGCCTGACGGGATCGTGTCGCCCGGCGTCCAGAAGGGTCATTGCCAGCTCGGCCCGGGCGGGCTTGAAGCGTCGGGTGGCCCGGAGAGCGAGCAGGGCGAGGTTGAGTCGGCGGTAGGCACTCACGCGGGCCCGGACGGCGGCCCGCTCCGCCCGGCCTGTTCCCTCGGTCGGCTCGACCCGATCGGTCCCTTCGACTCGGTGGACCCGCTCCCCCGAGGGCTGACCGTACGCGTCCAGGAAGCCCGCCCCCGCGGCGGCGGCCCGCGAGGGCGGTCGGCCGAGCCGGGCGCTGCGCACCTGCTCGTAGGCCAGGAACCGGCCGATGTCGGAGGCCGCGTCGCCGAGCGAGAGGGTGTCCAGGTCCAGGAGGCCGACGGCTCCCGGCAACCTCACCAGCTGGCCGGGCGTGAAGTCTCCGTGGCAGAGCACGAGCGGCCCGGGGTCGACGACGCCGAGGACCGAGGCGGAGGCAGAGAGCGCGCCGTCGACGCGCTCGGCCACGTCGGGCCAGGCGGTCGCCACCAGCTGCTGCTCACGGCGGACGCGGCTGACGTGGGCCTCGGCCGACAGCCGAGGAAGCCGACCCAGGGGCGTGTGCGCATGGAAGGCACGGAGGGCGCGGGCAGCCTCCTCGGGGGTCACCGGCAAGGGATCGGCGGTGCGGCCGTCGGAGACGCCCGGGGGCGTGAGCGACTCGAGGAAGGTGGTCCGCAGCGCGGCGCTCGCGCCGAGCAGCCTCGGCAGTCGCACCACGTCCCCGCCGGGGACGAGCACTTCGCGTGCGCCCATGGCATCCAGTGACGCGGCGGCCGCGATGGCGTCCTCCGCGAGGGGGTAGACCTTGGCGTAGACCTCCACCCCGGCCACCTCGATCCGCAGCACGCAAGCACCTTCGCGCGGGTGGTGGACGACGACGGCTCGGTAGCCGGACGACGACGTGCCCGCTGCGAGCTCGGGCAGCATGCCGCCCAGGAGCGGCTCGGCCACGGCTCCCCGGAGCACGCCTGCCAGCGTCGGCAGGAACGGGTCGTCTGGGAACTCCGCGACCGACACCTCCCCCTGGGAGTCGTGGACGAGCAAGGTCAGCTCCTCGACCGAGGAGTCCCCCACGAACCGGACACCCACCCGTGCTGCCACGTCGTCGGGGCCGCGGTAGAGCACGGTATGGGTCCGTGCCCGTGCCACCTGCCGGCCCGGACGGTGCGCCGCCACCCACTGCGCCGCCAAGAGCTCGCCCACCGAGGGGTCGGTCGCCCAGGGCGCCATCGGACGTCGGGTCGGTGTCGGGTGCTCGCCGGTCCTCACGCGGGCCCCCAGGACACGGCGCCCGGACCGTGGTCGGACGGGTCCGGGGAGGCTGCCTGACCGAAGAGGTCGGTATAGGGCCCGGGGCCGTAGGAGAGCACGTCCGGGGAGCCCTCCTGCACGATCCGCCCGTCGTCGAGCACGAGGATGCGGTCGGCGCAGCGGATGAGCTCGACATCGTGGGAGATGATGATCGTCGTCGTCCCGTCGATGAGCGTCCGCAGTGCCCCGATGACCTGTCTGGCCGCCTCCGGGTCCAGACCGGTCGTCGGCTCGTCGAGAACGAGCACGGGCGCGTCCCGGATGAAGGCACGCGCGACCGCGAGGCGCTGCCGTTGGCCGCCGGACAGGGTCGAGCCGCGCTCGCCCAGAACCGTCCGGTAGCCGTTGGGCAACGCCGCGATGAACTCGTGGGCCTGCGCCAGCCGGGCGGCTCGCTCGATCCGCTCCGGGTCCGGGTCGTCGATCCCGTAGGCGATGTTCTCGGCCACCGTGCCGGTGAGCAGGAGCGTCTCCTGCAGGACGAGGCTGACCTGGCTGCGCAGTGAGGCGAGGGTGAACTCTCGCACGTCCATCCGGTCGATGGCCACCGTGCCCGAGTCGGGGTCGTAGAGCCGCGGGACGAGCTGGGCGACCGTGCTCTTCCCGGCGCCGCTCGGACCGATGAGGGCGACGACCTCGCCCGGCTCCGTGCTGAAGCTGATGCCGTGCAGGACCGTGCGTGCCTCGGCGTCGTCGGACTCGTCGTGTTCCGAGCGGTAGCTGAAGGTCACGTCGGTGAAGCTGAGGCGGCCCTCGAGCTTCGGGGCCGGCCGCGAGTGGGCGGTGTCCTCCACCGTGGGGTGGCGCTCCAGGAGCTCGTGGATCCGCTCGGTGCTGGCGATGAGCTTGCCGACCTTGTACCACTCGCTGACGATCTTCCGCGACGGCTTGAACATGTTCTGGATGAGGAGCACGAACAGCACGAGCGTGCCCGGCGTGATCGCCCCTGTCTCGACGAGCCAGAAGCTGAGCCAGACCACACCGGCGATGGTGACGCCCTCGAAGACGGCGATCGCGAAGCTGAACTGGGCCTGGATCGTCGCGATCTTCAGCGAGGCGCGCATGCTCTGGTCGCTCTGCCTCGAGAAGTTCTCGAGGTCGACGTGCCCGCGGCCGTAGCTCTGCACGAGGCGGATGGAGGAGAGCATCTCCTGCGCCGTGGAGGCGAGGTCCCCCTCCTTGGAGCGCTGCTCCTTCGAGACCCGCTTGAGCCGTAGCGAGAAGAAGTTGGCCATGAGCGCGAGGATCGGCACGACGACGACCGCGATGAGGGCCACCGCCCACGAGCGGGACAGGAGCACGACGAACGAACCGACGAGCAGGAGTGCGCTCGCGATGATGTTGCTCAGCGACGCGACGACGAACTCCTCGACGACGAGCACGTCGCCCGTGACCCGGGTCAGCACGTCGCCGGTCCGCCGCTTGTCGTGGAACGCCATCGAGAGCCTCTGGAGCCGGTCGTACATCGTCACCCGGAGCCGGTAGCCGAGCTCGCGGCCGCCGCGGGCCAGGTACACCTCGGCCATCGAGTCAGCGCCCTTGTTGATGGCAGCGATGAGGATGATGGCCAGACCCAGCAGCAGGATGGTCTCGACGCGCTCGTTCGCGAGGACGGCCGGGAACCCCCGTTCCCGCAGGCTCGGCACCCGTCCCGTCACGAAGTCGATGGCGTAGGCGACGGGGAACGGCTCGAGGACGGCCGTGCCGGCTTCGAGGACCAGCATGACGAAGCCCATGACGTACGGCTTGTTGTCCCCGTGGTACCGGCGGACGAGCGCAAAGGCCCGGTGGGTGTCGGACCGCTTCGCGTGGCGTCCCGAGCGCCGCCGGCTCGCTCCCTCGCTGGGTGTGCTCACCCTCGTGTCAACCGCGGCCACGGTCCGTGTCCCGTCGATCGGCAGCCACTCGTCGGCCCTCGTCCACATACAGTCCCGGCAGCGGGGACGACGGCGATCTCGCGAAGGCGCGCAGTGCCTTTCGCAGGAGCGGGACCGCGACGTAGAAGGCGACTCTCTCGGCGAACTGGTCGGGTGCCGTCGGCTGCGCGCGGTCGAGGTATGCCGCCACGAACGTCGCGCCGAGCGCCTCCGCGGCGCTCCTCCCGCCGGTCGCGCCGTCGCCACCCTGCCCGCCGGCCCGGATCGCGCCCTGACGCAAGGAGGACACGAAGTTGCCGACGTCAGAGGCGGGGTCGGCCAGTCCGCAGTGATCGAGGTCGAGGATGGCAACGCGGTCCTCGGCCATGAGGAACTGGCTCGGCTTGCAGTCGCCGTGCACCAGCGAGACCGGCCCGGGCCCGGAACGCCACCCGAGGAGAAGGTGCGCCAGCCCGAGCAGGTGCTCGCCGGTTGCCCGGTCCACGGCCCGGATGGCCGTGGCGCGATCGACGAAACGGTGCAGCTCGCGGTCGACCGGACGTGGTCGACCGCTCGCCACTCTCCCCCGGTGCAGTGCCGCGAGGGCCTGCGCCGCGCGGGCCACGTCGGCGCCCCGCCTCTCCACCGCGACCGGCCCCCAGTCGTCGATGGCGAGCTGGTCTCCGGGGACGTGGCCCTGGACGACGACGGCGAGGTCGGGCAGGTGGGCCACGACGGGAGCCAGGACGAGCGGCGGTGGCAGGGCCAGGGCACCCAGGCCCCGTCCCTCTGCCGCGACAGCCGCCGCCTTGGCGCCGTCGTGATAGACCTTCGCGACGTACGGGGTCGCCGTGGCCCCTCCTCCCGGGACCGTCACGAGCAAGGTGGCACGGCGGCCGGGGCGGTAGCGCAGCAGCCGGGTCTCGACCTTCGCGCGTCGCGGGATCCCCAGCGCGCGGGACAGCGCGGATCCCCCTCGGGCGGGGTCGAGTACCTCCGGCAGGGTCGGTAGCCCGGGATCGACCGGGAACGCGGTGACTCCGACGCCGTTGGGGAGCAGCACCCCCGGAGCGCCCTGCCCGGGAGGCGGCACGGTGGCGTGGAAGAGATCGGTGCCGCGACGGTAGAGCACCGTCGACGGTCGCCCGGGCTCGTACTTCGCGTCGGCAACGACGCAGCCGACCCCCGCGTCCTCACCGAACGCCTCGTCCAGCATCGGCCCCATGAGGGCGGGGTCGAGCGCCTGGAGGAAGGTGGCGTACTGCGCGTGGAGGGAACCGACCGCGACGGCGGTCCCGTGGCTCATGAGGCCACCTCCGCGACACCGAAGACCGTCAGCAGCTGCTCGGCGGCACGGTCGACGTCGAAAGCCGTCTCGGCGGTCTCGCGGGCTCTCCTGCCCATGGTGCGTCGTCTGAGCGGGTCGCGCAGCAGCGCCTCGAGGTGGCCGACCAGCGCGGCGACGTCGTGAGCGGGGGCCAGCAGTCCGTTGTGGCCGTGGGACACCGCCTCGGCGACGCCGCCGACGTCCGTGGAGACGACGGGCAGCCCCGAGGCGAGTGCCTCGACGACGACGTTCGGCACGCCGTCGCGGTCCCCGTCCGCCGTGACGAACGGGGTCAGCGCGAAGAGGTCTGCGTCGCGCATGGCTCCGACGATCACGGAGCTGTCGTGCTCTCCGGCGAACGTCACGAGGTGGTCGAGACCGAGGGCATGCCGGGCAGCCTCGAGGTCCCCGCGCAGGGGCCCGTCCCCGTACACGGTGAGGTGGAAGGGCCCGACGTCGGAGAGTCGGGCGCAGGCCTGCAGCAGGTCGGCGAAGCCCTTCTTCTCGACGAGGCGCCCGACCGAGAGGATCTGCACGGCCTCTCCGTCACCGCCGCCGTCACCGCCGCCGTCACCGGCGCCGTCACGGCTGGGCGTGAACTGCCCGAGGTCGACGCCGTGGTGGATGACGCGCACCTTGTCCGCGGTCGCGGGGTCGAGGTGCGCGGTGAGGAACTCGACGTTGGCCCGGCAGCAGGTCAGCACACCGGTCGCGGACCCGGCCCGCGCCCGGAGGCTGTGCTCGGGGATCTGGTAGAGGTCCCGGGCGTGCGCGGTGACGCTGTACGGGATCCCGGTGAGGTGGTGGACGAGGAGTGCCACGAGGGCGGGGTCATGGGCGAACCGCTCAGCAGTGGGCACGGACGCCTCACCGAGGAGGGAGGATGCGCTGGGGCCGGGTGCCAGGTCGGTCACCACCGCCCCCAGCTCCGGCCAGCACCCCACCAGCGGCGGCACGATCGCCGGCGTCGTGCCCGACCCGCCATCCAGGGACTCGTGGCTCTCGACGTAGGCACGGGAGCCGTCCGCGAGCACCTTGACGAAGACGGTGCGCCGAACGGACTCGAGCACGACCTCGCAGCGGACGACGCAGCGCGAGCCCGGGCGGTAGCTCGTCGGCGTCGTGGCGCAGCACCGGACCGGCTCCCCGAAGAGCTCTTCGAGGCGACCGGCGACCCGCACCGGGTCAGCCACCTCGCCAAGCCCGGGGAGTGCCGGGTCGTCGACGAGATTCCTGCGGAGGACGGCGTCCCGTGTCGCCTCGAGCACGACCACGTCACCCTGGCGGGCGCCGTAGGTCACCCTCGTGCGCAGCTCCGGCTCCCAACGGATCTGGTGCACGCCTCCCGGTCGGCACTCGGCCTCGACGAAGGGCTGGATGAGCCCGATCAGCGGATCCAGGTCGGCCCACTGAGTGCCCCGTGGGGCGGCCGGCCACGTCGTGTTCATCATCCGTTCCCGCGGGTGCGCTCGGCGGTCTCGAGGCGCACGTCGACGCTCTCGACCCAGCCGGCCTCGTGGAGCGGGATCCGCCGACCCACCGCGCGCAGCTGGAAGAGGACGTCGTAGTGGCGGGCGCGGGCATGCCGTGCGGGCGGGCAGGGGCCGTAGCCGTCGAGGAAGGCGCCGACGAGGTCCGCAGCATCCCGCCCCTGGGTCTGCCCCCACCACCGGAGGTCGGCGCTGAGCTTTCCGACGTCCAGGGCCGGGTCACCGACAGTGACCCGGTCGAAGTCGAGCAGAACCAGTCGCTGGTCGTCCTCGACGAGGATGTTGTCGCACTTGAAGTCACCGTGCAGCACGTGTCCTGCCTCGTCGGGCAGCTCGAGCAGCTCGGTCACGGTGTCCTGGACCAGCGCTTCCAGCCGCCCGGCAGCGGCCGGCGCCAGCGCGGCCACGTGCTCGACGGCCCTCCTCGTGGCGCCGGCCTCGACGGCGGGATCCGACCGCCCTGCGCCGTGGGCTGTCCGCTCCTGCCACGCTGCGCCGCTCCCGACGTGCTCGTGGATGGCGCGGAGCGCGGCACCGCATCGGGTTGCCAGCGCCGCCGCCGTGTCGCTGCCGGTGGAAATGACGCGCGAGAGCCGGGTCCCACCATGACCGGCCCAGAAGGCAACCCGGTGGGAGGCGCTGTAGCCGGCGGCACGAGCCGCTCTCGTTGGCCCGCCCCAGCGTGAAAGAGCCTCGGCCACAATGGTGCTCGCTTCAACCGATCGTCGTCCCGCGTCGTCTCGGTAGCACTTCGCGAACAGCCGGTGGGCCGCGTCGGCACTCTCGACGAGCACCACGTGACGTTGGCCGGGGCGGTACCGGACCGGAGCCACGCTGAGACGCTCGTCAAAGGCGTTGAGATCGGCGTCGCCGAGCACGCGTGCCAGCCGAACCGGGTCGTAGACGTCGACCAGCTGCGGAAACGCGGGATCGACGGGCGCGAGGAGGACCCGCATGCCGGACGCGTCCGGCGGGAGCGCCAGCGTGGAGAACGGCCGACGTTGCGCGTCCGTCACCCGCGAGACCAGCGCGTCGGTGACCGCGGAGGCCGCCGCCGAGGAGGACCCCCAGGTCACCCATGCCGGACGTGAGCCGACCTCGTCGCCGGTGACGTCGACGCCCACCGCGAGACTGCGTCCCGGCTTCAGCTTGGCGCGCGTCACCTCGGCTCGGACCGGGCCGAGGCCGCTGGGCAGGAGCGGGGTCAGGGCAGCGGTGAGGATCTCCGGCACTCCAGCGGCAAGGAACAGCCGAACCTCCTCGGGGGTGCTGCGACCGGCCACCACGTCGTGGGCCCCCGTCGGGCCCGCCAGATGCCGACCGGTCACCACCGGTGCTCTGGTCATGGCGCGATCGACTCGAGCTCGAGCTTCGGCCGCGCCCCGAGGCGGCTGGTGAGCCGGGCCACGGCGGCCTGTCGCCCACCCAGGTCCGGACTCTGGGTCGGGGACAACGTGCGCGTCAGGGCAATGCTGATCGCGTCGGTCACGGCCTGCGTGCCGAGCTGGTCGGGATCGAGCCAGCGGACCCATTCCCGCTCGGCGAAGAGGCGCGCGCGGATGCGCTGCTCGGCACTGGGGCCGCTTCGCGGGATCAGCAGTGCAGGAGTTCCCGCGTTGAGCAGCTCGACGGTCGTGTTGTAGCCGGCCATCGAGACGACGAGGTCGGCGCGAGCAATGCGACCGCCCCCATGGATTCGGCGTCGCACCTCGGTCATGGGATGCCCCTTCGCCTGGCGTCGCAGCTCCGCGACGTCCGATCCGGGCATGAACGGTCCCGTGACGAGGAGGAACCGCGCGCCGGTGTCCGCGTGCACCCCCTCGGCGGCGTCGAGCACGCTGCTCAGCATGGGGTACGCGTCGGCCCCACCGCCGGCGACCACGAGGACCGTCGGGGGTGCACTGGTGCCCCGGTCCGGGACGACCGAGAGCCGCCTGGCCCGCCGGTGCGGGTCCTCGCACACGTAGCCGGAGTAGGTAAGACGCCGCGACACACGCTTCGGCCACGCGTACTGCTCCGCCACGTCCAGCACGTCGCGGGATCCGTAGACGAGGATCTCGTCGTAGAACTCGTCGAGGGCCTCGTAGGCGCCCTCCGCCGTCCAGCGGCGTCGCACGACCTCGGGGGCGTCGATGATGTCCCGCAGCCCGAGGACGACCTGGACCCGGTGGCTGCGCACCTTGCGCAGGGCAGGGACGAGCTCCCCCATCGCGCCGTGGGGCATGTGGTCCACGAGCAGGATGTCGGGGTCGAAGGCCCGGAGCGCGCTGACGATGAGCCGCCTGCGGAGCCCGAGGACGTCCCGAAAGGACGACGACAACGAGAGGGCCTCCCACTCCCCCGGCCCGGACTTGCGGATGCTCGGGAGCTTGAGGAAGTCATGGCCCGGAGCCGTCGTGAAGAACTGCCCGAGCGGCGAGTCCGACAGGGTGAGGGCACTGGCTCCCGGTACTCGACGCAGGAACTCGTCGGCGAGCAGGGACGTGCGCCGCATGTGCCCCAACCCGAGCCCGTCCTGGGAGTAGATGACGATCCTCGGCTCGTGGCGACTCACCGGATCCCACCACCCTGCAGGGACGACGGCAGCCTCGCGACCACGTCCGGATCGACACCCTCGTCCTGCGGCCGTTCACGCAGGCTGCGGTGCCAGGCCACCTGGTGCTTCACGCCGAAGGGCAGGTCCGTCGTCGGACGCCAGCCCAGCGCTGCCTCGGCCGCCCGATTGTCTCCGTGCGTCTGCCGGGTGTCGCCCGGACGGTGCGGCAGCCGGGCCACGGACGCCTCACCGCGCACCTCCACCTCGAGCAGGCGCAGCACCTCGGGGACGGGCACCGGGGTGCCCCGTGCGATGTTGAGGATGGTCCCCGACGGGATCGGCGCCGTGACGGCGGCGACCACGGCCCGCGCGACGTCCCCCACGTAGGTGAAGTCGCGCAGCTGCACCTGGTCGCCGAACACCGACACCTCGCGCCCGTCGAGCAACGCCTCGGTGAAGCGGTGGATCGCCATGTCGGGGCGTTGGCGAGGGCCGTAGACGGAGAAGAAGCGCAGGGACACCGTGGGGACCCCGCGCTCCTGGGCATAGGCGCCGACCAGGCACTCGCCCGCGAGCTTGCTGACGCCGTACGGGCTGAGTGGGGCCAGCAGGCTCGACTCGTGCATGGGTTCGCGCGTCGGGCCGTAGACCGAGGAGCTCGATGCGTAGACGACGCGCGGGGCATGGACGCGTGCAGCCGCCTCGAGCAACCGCTGCGTGGCGAGGATGTTGCGCTCGACGTACGTCGGGAACGCCTCGCCCCAGGACTTGCTGACGCCCGGCTCGGCTGCGAGGTGGACGACCGCGTCGACACCCTCGACCAGCGGCTCCAGCCGCGCCGTCGTGAGGTCGTCGAAGACCATCGTGAACGACGGGTTCTGCCGGAGACCCGCGATGTTGCGCAGCTTCACGGCCGGGTCATAGGTCTCGGAGAGCGCGTCGACGGCCCTGACCTGCCACCCTTCGCTGAGCAGGAGCTCGGCGACGTGGCTGCCGATGAATCCAGCTGCGCCGGTTACGAGTACGAGGTTCACGGGACCCCCCCTGGGTCCTCCCAAGGTCAACGCGACGCCCCAACGTCACGCACGAGTGAGTTGAACTTCGAGTCTCGCACCGCTGAAGTCCCCCGTCCAACGAATGGCCGAGGTGGTGGCGTGCCGCTCAGCCCCAGTAGTCGTCCATCGCCTCCGGGCCCTCGTCGGTCCCGGCGGGCGTACGCCGCTCGGTGACCGTGAGGCGGCCCCGGTAGAAGAGCATCGGCCGGCCGGACTCGCCGTCCTCGAGGTCGAGGACGCGCCCGATGACGACGTCGTGGTCACCGGCGACGTGGACCTGCTCGACCGAGCAGTGCACGCGCACGAGCACACCGGGCAGGCTCGGCCCGCCCTGCTCCGACGGGACCCAGTCCAGCGCGTCGAAGCGCGAGCCGTCTGCGGAGCCGAACCGCGCGATGAGGTCACGCTGGTCGTGCCGGAGCACGTTGACGGTGAAGCGGCCCTCGTCACGCATCCGCGGCCACGACCGTCCCCGGTGGTCGGCGCAGAAGAGCACGAGCGGCGGATGCAGGGACGCCGACGCGAAGGACTGGCAGGCGAAACCGACAGGCTCCCCGCCCTTGGCGAACCCCGTCACGATCGTGACGCCCGTGGCGAAGTGGCCGAGCGCGTGGCGCATCCGCTCCGGTGTGGGCGCGCCCGTCATGCGGGGTCCTCCGGGCGGTCGGGCTCACGTCCCTCGCCGAACGCCTGGACAAGGGCTGCGAGCCGCGAGGCCTCCCGGCCCGCCACGGGTCCGTCGGCCTTCTGGATCGCCATGACCGCGATGGTGTCGCCGTCCTCGAGGTCGAGGCTGACCCACGGTTCTCCGCCACCGAACTGGATGCCGACGACCTCCGACCACTCGAGCGTGCGGGTGACCACGAGGTTGCGCACGAGCAGACCTGCCCGGCTCGGGACCGCGGCGATCGACGCGTAGCGCCAGGCGACGAAGGCGACCGCCACACCGAGGCCGAAGAACATCAGCCGGTCGCCCAGACCCCAGCGACCGCCCGCCTGCGCCGGCATGACGACGGCGATGATGCCGAAGAGGGCGAGGGAGCACCACACCACGCCGAGCGCCACGGCCCGGCCACGCTTGGGGCGGAAAGGCGCCCACGCCCCGGAGTCCGGAATGGGGTCCGGCGTCGGCTGGGACGAGGGCTCCTGCGTCATCACGTCACCTCCCTCGCCGTATCGCGTTCACAGCCGGCAGGCGGCGATGTCGGTGACGAGAATCGCCCGCGCGCCGAGGTCGTAGAGCTCGTCCATGAGGCGGTTGCGGCCGATGCGCGGGACCATGGCACGCACGGCGACCCACGCCTCGTCCTGCATCGGCGAGACCGTCGGCGACTCGAGGCCCGGTGTCAGCTCGCACGCCCGGTCGACGAGCTGTCGCGGGCAGTCGTAGTCGAGCATGACGTAGGTGCGGGCGGTGATGACTCCGGCGATGCGTCGCTGGAGCACCTCGATGGCCTGTGCCTCGCCCGGGCGGTCGCCGCGGATGAGGACGGCCTCCGACCGCAGGATCGGCTCACCGAAGACCTCGAGGCCCTGCTGCCGCAAGGTCGTCCCGGTCTCCACGACGTCGGCGATGCAGTCGGCGACGCCGAGGGTGATGGCCGTCTCGACGGCGCCGTCGAGGCGCACGACCTCGGCCGACAGCCCGCGCGCGGCGAGATCGGAGCGGACCAGCCCGGCATACGACGTCGCGACACGCTTGCCGGCGATGTCGTCGACGGTGGCCACGTGACCCGGCTTGCCGGCATACCGGAAGGTCGACGAACCGAAGCCGAGCGACATGACCTCGACGGCGTCCGAGCCGGAGTCGAGCAGCAGGTCGCGGCCGGTGACCCCGGCGTCGACGGTGCCCGAGCCGACGTAGACCGCGATGTCGCGCGGACGCAGGTAGAAGAACTCGACGTCGTTCTCGGCGTCGGAGACGACGAGCTCCTTGGTGTCACGGCGGGTGCGGTAGCCCGCCTCGCGCAGCAGCTCGACGGTGGCGTCCGACAGGGAGCCCTTGTTGGGCACGGCGATTCTCAGCATGGAGTTGGCGGTCCTCAGAGGTGGGAGTAGACGTCGTCGAGCGTGATGCCCTTGGCGAGCATGAGGACCTGGAGATGGTAGAGGAGCTGGCTGATCTCCTCGGCCGCCTCGTCGTTCGACTGGTACTCGGCAGCCATCCACACCTCGGCCGCCTCCTCGACGATCTTCTTCCCGATGGCGTGGATGCCGGCGTCGAGCTGCGCCACCGTGCCCGAACCCTCGGGACGCGCCTGCGCCTTCTCGGCCAGCTCGGCATACAGCTGCTCAAACCTCTTCACGGTGCCCCAGCCTACGGGCCCTGTGGCGGCGGTCCCGACGGGTGCTCACGAGGTGGCCTCCGAGCTCACGAGCTCACGAGCTCACGCACTGGGGACGGCTCGGAGGGCCACCACGGTGGCGACGGCCGCCGACGCGGCCTCGTGGCCCTTGTCCTCGGCCGACCCGGGCAGGCCCGCCCGGTCGAGCGCCTGCGCCTCGTCGTCGCAGGTGAGGACGCCGAAACCGATCGGCGTCGCCGTGCGGACCGACACCTCGGTGATGCCGACCGTGGCGGCCTGGCAGACGTAGTCGAAGTGCGGCGTGCCGCCGCGGATGACGACGCCCAGCGCGACGAGCGCGTCGTAGCGGTCGGCGAGCGACGCGCACGCCACGGGCAGCTCGAAGGTGCCGGGCACGCGGATGACGTCGACCGTGGTGACGCCGGCGTCGGTGAGCCCGCGCTGGGCGCCCGCGAGCAGCCCACCCATGACCTGTTCGTGCCAGCTCGCCGCGACGACCGCGACCCGCAGCCCCCTGCCGTCGGTGGTGATGGTCGGGGCGCCGTCCTTCATGCCGTCTCCTTGCCGTGCCGGTCGCTGGGGACCGGGATGTCGTGGCCCATCCGCTCACGCTTGGTCGTGAGGTACTGCTTGTTGTCCTCGCCCATCGGGCCGTGCAGCCGCTCCACGGCGACGACGTCGAGGCCGAGCTGGCGCAGCGCCGAGACCTTGGTGGGGTTGTTCGTCAGGAGCACGACCTCCGTCGCGCCGAGGTCGTGCAGGATGGCGGCACCCGCGGCGTACTCCCTGGCGTCGACCGGCAGCCCCAGGGCCGTCTGGGCGTCGACGGTGTCGGCACCCAGGTCCTGCTGGGAGTAGGCGCGGAGCTTGTCGACGAGGCCGACACCGCGACCCTCGTGGCCCCCGAGGTAGACCACGACGCCACCGTCGCGGCCGATGCGGGAGAGGGCCCCCTGCAGCTGGGGCCCGCAGTCGCAGCGCAGCGACCCGAAGGCGTCGCCGGTCAGGCACTCCGAGTGCAGCCGTGTCACGACAGGGCCAGAGCGGCCCAGACCCTGCAGCCCGCGCGGGCTGACGAGCGCGACGTGCTCCTCGCCGGTCAGCGTGTCGCGGTAGCCGTGCGCCGTGAACGTGCCGTGGACCGTCGGGATGCGCGTCGTGGCGAGCCGCTCGACCCGGTCGAGGCGCTGGCGGTGGTCGATGAGCTGTTCGATGGTGATGACGGGCAGGCCGAACTCGCGGCCGAGCTCGACGACCGCGTCGAAGCGCATCATCGTGCCGTCGTCGTGGACGAGCTCGCCGATGACACCGACGGGTGAGAGACCCGCGAGACGCGTCAGGTCGACGGCCGCCTCGGTGTGGCCGGGGCGGGTCAGCACGCCACCGTGGCGTGCCCGCAGCGGCAGGATGTGCCCGGGTCGGATGAGGTCCGCGGGCGTGGAGTCGACGTCGGCGAGCACCCGGACGGTGTGCAGCCGGTCGGCGGCGCTGATGCCCGTCGTCACGCCCACGGCGGCGTCGACCGACACCGTGTACGCGGTGCGCAGCGGGTCGCGGTTCTCGGCGACCATGAGCGGCAGCTCGAGCCGGTCGGCTACCCCGTCGGGCATCGGTGCGCAGAGGTAGCCGGACGAGTGGCGGACCGTCCATGCCATCCAGTCCTCGGTGGCGGTCTCGGCAGCGAGCACGAGGTCGCCCTCGTTCTCGCGGTCCTCGTCGTCGAGGACGAGGACCGGGCGCCCGGCCTGGAGTGCCTCGAGCGCGTCGTCGACGGTCGAGAGGCTCATCCCGCGACCTCTTGCCGATGGGTGAGCAGTCGCTCGACATACTTCGCGATGACGTCCACCTCGAGGTTGACGGCGTCGCCGACATCCTTCTGTCCCAAGGTCGTCAGCTCGAGCGTGGTGGGGATGAGCGAGACGCCGAAGGCGTCGTCACCGACGTGCGCGACGGTGAGCGAGACACCGTCGACGGTGATCGAGCCCTTCTCGACGACGTATGCCGCGAGGCTGGCCGGCAGCGTGAAGTCGACCGTCTCCCAGCGGTCCCCGGGCGTGCGCGCCGTGATGGTGGCGGTGCCGTCGACGTGCCCCTGGACGACGTGGCCGCCGAACCGGCCGTCGGCGGGCATGGCGCGCTCGAGGTTGACGCGGTCGCCGGGGCCCAGCGCACCCAGGCTGCTTCGCTCCAGGGTCTCGGCCATGACGTCGACGGTGAAGCCGGAGGCGTCGTGCTCGGTCACGGTGAGGCAGACCCCGTTGACGGCGATGGAGGCACCGTGGGCGGCGTCACTGACGACAAGGGGGCCGTCGATGCGCAGCACGGCCGACTCGCGGCCGTGCTCGATGGCGGCGACGGTGCCGAGCTCCTCGACGATTCCGGTGAACATGTCTGTCTCCTCAGCGTTGCGCGTGCGCGTGGGGGTGGGCGCTGTCCCGCGCATCGGTGGTCGGGACGACTGTGGTCGGCGCGTCGGTGCTCGGCACGTCAGTGGTCGGGACGGCGTGGATGCGCACGTCTCCCCCGACGACCGTCACGTCGACGAGCTGGAGTCGGCGGACGTCCGAGATGGACGCGATGCCGAGGTCGGCCACTGCGGCCCGGCCGGCACCGAGCAGAGCGGGGGCGACGTAGGCATACACGTCGTCGACGAGCCCGGCGCGGAGGAACGCGGCGGCCAGGGTCGGGCCACCCTCCAGCCACACGTCGCGGACGCCCTTGTGCCACAGCAGATCCAGGGCTTCGCGGGGGTCCTGGGTGCTGAGGTGGACCACCTCGCCGGGGGCCTCGTGCAGACGCGCTGTCGCAGGCACGTCGCGACGGCCCATGACGGCGCGCACCGGCTGGTGGTCGAGCACGGAACCGTCGGGCGTCCGGACGGTCAGTCGCGGGTCGTCGGTGAGCACCGTTCCGGTGCCGACGAGGACGGCGTCGCGGGTGGCGCGCAACAGGTGCACGTCGGCGCGGGCGGCCTCACCGGTGATCCACTGGCTCGTGCCGTCCGTCGCGGCGCTCCTGCCGTCGAGGGTCGTGGCGACCTTCCACGTCACGAGCGGGCGGCCGAGAGCCACGCTGCGTGCCCAGCGGTCGTTGAGGGCTGCCGCCTCGTCGGCGAGCACACCTCCGGTCACATGGACACCGCCGGCGTGCAACCGCTCGGCGCCTCCTGAGGCGTCCGGGTTGGGGTCGGACTGGGCGAAGACGACGCGCGCGACCCCGGCCTCGACGAGCGCGTCCGCACAGGGGCCGGTGCGACCGGTGTGCGAGCACGGCTCGAGCGTGACGTAGGCGGTCGCTCCTCGGGCTGCGGCACCCGCCGCGCGCAGGGCCTCGATCTCGGCGTGCGGCGTGCCGGCGCCGTGGTGGTGGCCCTCCCCGACGACGGTGCCGTCGGCCGCCACGACGACACAGCCGACCCGCGGGTTGGGGTCGGGCCACGGCCCGGAGGCGGCGAGCTGCAGGGCTCGTCGCATCCAGGCCGTTGCTGCCGTGTCACCCATGTGTCAGCTCGACGTCCCGGCCAGCTGCGGCTCGACGTCGGGCTCGTTCACGCGCGAGGCCTTGACCCACTGGGTGAAGCCGTAGACGACGAAGAGGCCGTAGAACGTGTAGAGCACACCGGTCGGCACGTAGTCGGTCGCGAAGGCGAACGGCACGCCGACGAGGTCGACGGCGATCCAGGCGAGCCAGAACTCGTTCCAGCCGCGAGCCATCGCGTACGTCGCGACGATGGAGCCGACGAAGATCCAGGCGTCGCACCAGTAGAACCACCACTCGGGGGTGAAGAACGGGTTCGGGGAGAGGTTCCAGAGCCAGACGAACGCCTGGTGCACGACGACCGTCGCCACGAGCCAGAAGACGACGAGGGCGATGCGTTCGCGGCTCGTGGCCCACCGTGGGGTGATGGCCACGCCGCTCGAGTCGTCGGCGTGGTTGAGCCTGCGTACCTGCGACCAGCGCCACCAGCCGTAGATGCTCGTGACGATGAAGAACACCTGGCGCCCGGCCTGCCCGAAGAGCGGGATGCGCTCGTCGGCGCCGAACACGGCGCCGAGGTACACGAAGAAGAGCATGATGTTCGCGAGGATCCCCACGGGCCACGCCCAGACCCACCGGCGCATGCCGAGGTAGGCGGAGGCGAGCCCGATGAGGACGCCGATCAGCTCGAGCCAGTGCAGCTGGTAGGGGCCGATGGGGATCGTGGCGTCAATGGCCTGCTGGAAGACGTTCTTCGTCTGGTCGGCCAGAGCTAGAGCCTGCATGTGGTGTTCGTCCTTGGTCGTTCGTCGTGGCACGGACGAACTCCGGGGTACCTCCACACGCCCACGCGGTCCGGGCTGGTACGGGCGATGCCGACTGCCCAGGCCACGACGGCCTGTTTCGTGCTGCCTCCCATCCGGACTTTCACCGTCGGTCCCGGAATTTCACCAGGTCAACCGGCCGCTGGCTGCGGTCGGGTCGCGGACTGTCACCGCCGGCTCGGAATTACACCGACCCCGGAGCACGTACAGCCAGTATGCACCCGTCCGGAGGCAGGGCGCACGCCCCGTCCGCGTGACCGCCGCCACCCCGGTGACCGGCGCGCTCCACCGGTGGATCGCTCGCCCCTGACGGGGAAGGTCAGTGCGCGTGCTCGCGGGCGAGGGCGCGGAGCTCGTCGACCGCCGCAGCGGCGTCGCCGGCACCGTAGACCGCGGAGCCGGCGACGAACACGTCGGCTCCGGCCTCGGCGCACTGCTCGATCGTGTCGGCGCTGACCCCGCCGTCGACCTGGACCCAGATCTCGCCGCCGTGGCGCCGCACGGCATCGTGGACCTGCCGGACCTTCGGCATCTGGTCGGCCATGAAGGACTGCCCGCCGAAGCCGGGCTCGACCGTCATGACGAGCACCATGTCGAGGTCGGGCAGGAGGTCCTCGTAGGGCGCGAACTCGGTCCCGGGCTTGAGCGCCATCGCCGAACGGGCACCAGCAGCACGCAGTGCCCGGGCCAGGGTCCGGGGGTCGCGCGCAGCCTCCACGTGGAAGGTCACCGACTGGCACCCCGCCTCGGCATACATCGGTGCCCACCGGTCGGGGTCCTCGATCATCAGGTGGGCGTCGATGGGGATCGAGCTCACCTTCAGCAGCGCCTCGACGACGGGGAGGCCCAGAGTGAGGTTGGGGACGAAGTGGGCGTCCATGACGTCGACGTGCGCCCAGTCGGCGTTCGCGATGCGTCCCAGCTCGGCCTCGAGGTTGGCGAAGTCGGCGGACAGGATGCTCGGGGAGATCTGCACGCCCACAGCCTAGGGCGGGGCCACCGGCTCAGCTCGCGGCCTTCGTCCAGACGGACACGTGCGACTCGGAGTCCGCGGTGAAGGGGGCGCGCGTCCAGTCGGCCCACCGGTCGCGCAGCGTCAGGCCGGCGATCCGGGCCATGAGGTCGAGCTCCGACGGCCACACGTAACGGTGCGCGGACGCCGAGTAGGTCGCGACCTCCCGGCCATCGTCGTCCTCCCGCACCCCGGCTCGGACGTCGTGGTGCGAGACCGAGCGCTGGGTGACGACGTCGATGGTGTCGAAGCCGACGTGCCGACCGCCGACGTGGAAGGGCACCGCGGTCTGCCCGGGCGGCATCCGACGCAGCTGGGGCACGAAGACCTCGACGACGAACGCCCCGCCCGGCGCGAGCTGCGCTGCGACGGTGCAGAAGCACTCCACCTGCTCGTCCTGCGTCAGCAGGTTGGTGATCGTGTTGTAGACGAGGTACGCCAGGCGATACCCGCTACCGACCCGAGTGGTCGCCATGTCGCCGATCACGCCCGGCAGCCGGTCTCCGCCGGGCTTGCGACGCAGCTCTCGGACCATGGCCTCCGAGACGTCGATGCCGTGGACCTCGACACGGCGCGCCGCGAGGGGCAGCGCAACGCGACCGGTGCCGATCGCGAGCTCGAGCGCGGGGCCGGCTCCTGCGATCTCGTGCAGCACGTCGACGGTCGGGCCGAGCACGGCCGGCTCGAACATGTGGGCCGAGCCCGCGTCGTAGGTGGGCGCGACCCGCTCGTCGAAGGGGGTGGGCTCGAGCTCGCCCATGGCGTATGCCGTCATGGCCCCACTCTGCCCACGGGCAGCCCTGGGCGCGAGCGGGTTTCAGGCACTACCGCTTGCGCAGCAGGGCGAAGAACATGGCGTCGGTGCCGTGGACGTGCGGCCAGAGCTGCACGTACGGCCCCTCGCCGAGTCCGGGCAGCTCGCGCCCCGACGCGTCGACGAAGAGCGGACGCACATCGACGAGCTCGACGTCGTCACGGCGCTTGAGGATGTCGGTGACGACGAAACGGGTCTCGTTGAGGTGCGGGCTGCACGTGGCGTAGCCGAGCAGTCCGCCCGGCGCCGTCGCGTCGATGCCGGACGTGAGCAGCTCGCGCTGCAGCCCGGCGAGGGCTGCGACGTCTCCGGGGCCTCGCCGCCAGCGCGCCTCTGGTCGTCGCCGCAGCGCACCGAGACCGGTGCACGGCGCATCGATGAGGACGCGGCTGAAGCCGGCCGGCTCGAGCTCGCCGAGGTCGCGACCGTCTCCGTGGCGCACCTTGAGACTGGTGCCCACCTCTCGCGCCTCGGCCCGCGCGGCGGCAAGGGTCTGCCAGACCAGGTCGGCGCGGTGCTCACTGATCTCGTTGGCCACGAAGGGGATCCGTCGCTGGATGGCGAGGGCTGCGAGCAGCCCGGCCTTGCCCCCCGGTCCGGCACAGAGGTCGAGCCAGCGCTCGTGCCGGGCCGCCTCGCCCTGGACGTCGGCCGCCGCGAGCGCGAGGACGAGCAGCTGGGAGCCCTCGTCCTGCACCGCTGCGCGCCCGTCGCGGACGGCTGCGATGGCCCCGGGGTCCCCCTCGGGCAGGGTGGCCCCGACCGGACTGAGACCGGAACGCTCGGCGCCGGAGTCCTCCAGCTCGTCGAGCGACGCGAGGCCGGGACGCGCGGCGAGCGACACCTTCGCGGCGGCGTTGTCGCTCTCGAGCAGGGCGGTCAGCGACTCCTCGACGTCGGCCGGGCCCGTGCTGCCGTGCCCGATGAGGGCGGCCCGCAGCGCCTTGGCGATCCAGACCGGGTGCGAGGTGCGACGTGCGAGCCGCTCGACGGGGTCGGCGATCCCGTCGCTCACCAGGTCGACCCATGCATCGGGTTCGCGCTCGCTGATCCGTCGCATGACCGCGTTGACGAAGCCGGCGGCCCCGGCCCCGTTGACCTGCCGGGCCAGGGCCACGGTCTCGTCGACCGCCGCATGACTGGGCACCCGCATGCCGAGCAGCTGGTGCGCCCCGAGACGGAGTGTGTCGAGGACGTTGGCATCGATCTTGTCGACAGGGCGGCCCGCTGCCGAGGCGATGATCGCGTCGTAGAGTCCGGCCTGGCGGGTCGCACCGTAGACCAGCTCTGTGGCGAAGCCCGCGTCACGGCCGCTGATCCGCTTGTCGCGTAGGAGCTTCGGCAGCGCGAGGTTGGCGTAGGCGCCGTCCGCGATCTCACGCATCGCGGTGTAGGCGGCGAGCCTCGGTGCGTCGGTGCGGCGCGCCCGTTCGGAGGGTCTCTGCTCGGAGCGGTGCCGGGCCGAGCGCTCGCGCGCTGGTGGCCGCTGGCGCTCACCCCGTCGCCCGTCGCCTCGGGGAGCCTCTCCCCCGGTACGGGAGTCTCGTCGCTCGTCACCCATGGCCGACCAGCTCCCCCGTCTCGATGCGTGTGCCGCGCGCCCAGTCGGCCGCGGGCATGGGCTTCTTGCCGTGCCCCTGCACGGTGCCCAGGCGGACGGGCCCGGTGCCGGTGCCGACGAGGACGGCCTTCTTCGTGACGAGAAGCTGCCCGGCGGCCACCGGCTCGCCGGCCGGGACGTCGTCGGGGGCGACGACCGTCACCGGTGAGACCTTGAGCCGCTCGCCACGGAAGGTGGTCCAGGCACCGGGTGCGGGCGTGCAGCCCCGCACCAGCCGGTCCACCGCGCTCGCCGGTCGGGTCCACACGATGCGGGCGTCCTCGACCCCGATCTTGGGTGCGAGCGAGACGCCCTCGGACGGCTGTGGAACCGCGACGAGGTCACCGGACTCCAGCCCGTCCAGCGTCGCGACGAGGAGGCCCGCTCCGGCCGTCGACAGCCGGTCGAGCAGGTCGCCCGCGGTGTCGGTCGGACGGATCGTCTCGGTCATGACGCCGAGGACGGGCCCGGTGTCGAGGCCGCGCTCGATGACGAAGGTCGACGCACCGGTGACCTCGTCGCCGGCCAGAATGGCGTGCTGCACGGGTGCGGCCCCGCGCCAGGCGGGCAGCAGCGAGAAGTGCAGGTTGATCCAGCCGAGGCGCGGGATGGTGAGCGCGTCGGGCGGGATGAGGTTGCCGTAGGCCACGACGGGGCACGCATCGGGCGCGAGCGCCGCGAGGCTCTCGAGGAAGGCCGGGTCCTTGACGCGGGCCGGCGCGAGCACCGGGATCCCGAGCTCCTCGGCACGGCGGCGCACGGGCGAGGCCTCCAGCCGTCGACCACGGCCGGAGGGGGCGTCGGGCCGGGTGACGACGCCGACCAGCTCGTGGCTCGAGGCCGCCACGGCGTCGAGACTCGGCACCGCCGCCTGGGGGGTGCCTGCGAACACGACTCTCATGTCACATCGCCCGGCCGAAGGTCGAATGGGGGCTGATCCGTACCTCCGGCGGGTCCTCGGCGAACCACTCCGCCTCGCGGATGGCGCGCATCGCCTCGCGGCGTGTCTCGGGGTCGAGCCGGTCGAGGAAGAGGATGCCGTCGAGGTGGTCGGTCTCGTGCTGGACGCAGCGAGCGAGCAGCTGGGTGCCCTCGAGCACGACCGGCTCGCCCCACATGTTCTGCCCCCGGGCCACGACCGACAGGGCCCGCTTGGTGTCGAACGCCAGACCCGGGATCGAGAGGCAGCCCTCGGGTCCGTCCTGCTCGTCGGTCGAGAGGTCGAGGACGGGGTTGACGAGATGACCGAGCACCCCGTCGACCCAGTAGGTGAAGACCCGCAGGCCGACCCCGATCTGCGGGGCGGCCAGACCGGCGCCGGGGGCGTCGAGCATGGTGTCCTCGAGGTCCTTGACGAGGACACGCAGCTGTTTGTCGAAGTCGGTGACCTCGGCGGCGGCGGTCCGCAGGACCGGGTCACCGAAGAGTCGGATGTCCTTGATCGACACAGGTCTCCAGGGGTCGGGAGTGCGTGGGGCGCCGCCAGTCTAGGACCGCGAGGGTTCGCCGGCCTCGGCGCCGGTCCCGGCTCCGTCCTGGCTCCCGGGCGCGTCCGGGTCCTCGCTGCTGCGCCCGAGCTCGCGCACCGAGCGGGACAGCAGCGCCGCGAGCGAGATCACGACGTAGACACCGGCGCTGACGAGCATCAGCGTCTCCGTCTCCACCGTCGTCGCGAGCCAGCCGTAGAGGAAGGTGCCGATGGGGATGGCGACGAACGACCCCAGCGCGTCGTAGCTCGACACCCGCGAGAGCACGTGGACGGGAACGTGCTCGTGCAGGGCGGTGCTCCATCCGACGCCGAAGACCTCGACGGCGGCCCCGGCGAGAAAGAAGCCGATCGCGACGGGGAGCACCGCCGGCGCCGCCCCGAGCAGCACCATGGGCACGGCGACGACGCAGATCGCGAGCATCCCCGCTCGCAGTGGCCGCTTGAGCTGCAGCCGCAGCATGACGAGGGTCATCAGGACGGTGCCGATGGCCTCGGCGCTCAGCACGAGCCCCCAGCCCGCCTCGCCGATGGAGGCCGTCGACTTCGCGATGAGCGGGCCCAGCACCCCGATGACGCCGGCGTGGATGGCGTTCGTCAGCCCGAAGGCGAGCACCACGACCCAGAGCCACTCGCGCCGGGTGAACTCGCTCCACCCCTCGCGCAGCTCGCGGACCATCGAGTGTCGCGGCCCGGTGACCTCCTGCGAGCGGCGCGGCAGACCGACACGGCTGAGGCAGACGATGGCGACGGCATACGTCAGCGCGTCGATGGCCAGCGCCCACCCGGGTCCGACGCCCACGACGAGGAGGCCGGCGATGGCCGGTCCGACGATGGACAGGCCGCTGCGGCTGAACGACAGCAGCGCGTTTGCCTGCTGCAGCTTCGTGCGGTCGACGACTTGCGGGACGATCCCCATCATCGCGGGCATCGTGAACGCCGAGACGGCGCCGTTGACACCCTCGATCACCGTCAGCTGGGTCAGCGTCGCGTCGCCACTGATGATGAGGTACGCGGCGAGCGCCTGGGTGAGGAACGTGAGCACGTGCGAGACCTGGAGCACGACGATGCGCGAGAAGCGGTCGGCGACGACCCCGCCCACGAGGAGGAAGACGACCATCGTCAGGGTGCGCACTCCCAGCACCTGCGCGAGTGCTCCCGCCGACTGGTCGATGTGCAGCACGGCGAAGGCGAGGGCGACGGGCACCATGACCGAGCCCGTCGTCGAGACGGTGCGTGCCGCGAAGTACCACGCGAACCGGCGCTCCGAGAGGACGCCCATCGAGTCCCGGACCTTCATGAGGGCTGCTCCTCACTCGCGAGCCGGAAGGCTGCGATGGACAGGGCGGCCCGGATGGTGCCGTCGGTGCGCGGCGGTCGGGCGGAGGCGTGCAGCAGGGTGCTGGCCTCGTCGACGAGCGCCGTGACCTTGTCCCACACCTCGGGCTCCACCCAGAGGTCCGCATCGGTGAAGCGGCTCTGCGTTCCGGGCGCGCGCTCGAGGAAACGCCGGGGGATCATGTCGGCGAGGACCCGGACGTAGGCCAGTCGGTCCTCGTCGTGGGTGGCCTGTGGCCGCGCGACCGGCGCGTCCCACCGGTGGCGGTACTTCTTGGCCCGCCCGCCCCGGACCGACTCCTCCCCCGCGACCTCGAGCAGACCCGCGGCGTGCAGCAGGCGCAGGTGGTAGCTGGCGTTGGCCTGGGTGACGTCGAGCTCCCGCGCGACCTCCGCCGCGCTGAGCTCGGCGCCCGTCAGCAGCGAGAGCATCTGCAGGCGGAGCGGGTGGGCCGTGGCGCGCAGCTCGCTGATCCGTACTTCCTCCAAAGACATGTTTGGGAGTATGCCCTCCGCGCTGCCCGACCGTCAAGCATCTCTTTGGAGGTGGGCTGGGTCAGACCCGCGGGCGGAGTCGAGCACGACGCCGCTCGTTCAGCGATCGGCCGGCTCGTCGGCAGAGTGGTCCCGCTCGACGTCGAAGATGAAGCCCTGGGCCCGCAGCCGTTCGACGAGGACCTCCCCGAGCGCCGTGGCCGGGGTGCACACGCCGGTCCGGCGGGGCAGGCCCTCGTCGCGCGCGAGGGCGAGCACCGTCTGGCCGAACATGATCGCCGTGCCGCCGTAGCCGGGGTCGTGGTCGGCGCCGACCCGGGTGCGGTAGCGGGCCCCGGTCGTGGTCGTCGAGCGGATGTCGAGCCGGAACCGGCCCGCGGCCTGCGCCTCGGGGCTCGGGCCCTCGCCGGGCCTCGGCAGGAAGCGGTCGAGAACAGCCCGGGTCGGCCGGAAGGCCATCCCCGCCACGACGCCGCCGAGGCCCACGGCCATGCCTCCGGCCAGGACCGGCGACATCGGTCCGGACCCGAAGTCGGTGGCCTCGCGGTAGCGCAGGGCGCGGCCGTAGGACCAGTCGCTGAGGGTGTTGGACAGGCGCACGATGCGGGTGTTGAACGCGGCCATGACGAACGGTCCGGTCCACCGCCCGGTCGACGGGTGCCGCTCGACGGGCACGAGCCGTCGCAACCGACCGAGGGCGCCCGTGGCCGGGCGCCGCCCGGAGGACGGCTCCTCCGCGCGCCGAGGGCTCAACGCGTAAGGGTCCCCGAGCACCGTGCGGGCCTCGGCGTCCGCGCGTGCCGTGATGGCCTGCTGCCGGGCCGAGTCGATGGTGCCGCCGGAGAAGCCACCTCTGAGCGAGCGGACGAGGAGCGTCGTCTCGGCCAGGGTGCCCTCGCCGTCGGAGGCGACGCGCTGGGCCGTCGTGAGGACGCCGAGGTCGGACGGGATGGAGTCGAAGCCACACGCGTGCACGATGGCCGCACCGGTCTCCCGGGCCCTCGCATCGAGCTCGTCGAGGGACCACCGGACGAAGAGCAGCTCACCCGTCAGGTCGGCGTAGTGCGTCCCCGCCTCCGCGCAGGCCCGTGCCACCTCCTTGCCGTACCTCGCGTACGGACCGACGGTCGTGGCGAGCACGCGGGTGCGAGCCGCCAGCGCGCGCAGTGACGGACCGTCCGTCGCGTCGACCGCCACGAGCTCCCAGGAGGAGGCAGCCCGACCGAGCTCGATGCGCAGTGCCTCGAGCTTGGGTCGTGAGCGGCCCGCGAGTGCGATCCGCACGTCGGGCCCGGCGTGCTGGGCGAGATGGGCGGCGGTCAGGGCCCCGACGAAGCCGGTGGCGCCGTAGAGGACGATGTCGAGCTCGCGTTCGGGCATGCCGTCACTCTGTCACGGCGACGCCGCGGCCGGTCAGAACGTGTCGAGCGGGTCGACCCGCACGGCCACGACCTCGGATTCCTTGCGCGCCGAGCGAAAGGCCTTGAGCGCCAGCAGGGCCCGGGTGAGGGACTCGGTCTCGGACGCCGGCGCCCGGACGAGCACGTGGTGATCGGCCAGGGAACGCTCGGGCTCGCCGTCGACGGGGAGCCGCCGAGGCGCGCCCCCCGGCTGGGCGAGCCGCACGGGGCCGAGCACCTGGGCGGTGCCGGGCAGGTCGGCCTGCTCGAGCGCCTCCTCGAGGGCGCGCCGCCCGCCGGTCAGCTGGGCCACGCGCACGGCCGGCGGCAGGCCGAGCTCGCGCCGCTCGGCCAGCTCGCGCGCCGCGAGCCACGCAGGGTCCCACCGCACGAGCGCCTCGACGGCCGGCAGCGCGACCGCCTCCGGGGCGCCGCTCAGCACGACGGCACGCCCCTCCCGGGCCAGGGCGGCGGCGGCCATCCACCGGCGCAGCGCCTCGAGGGGTGCATCGAGCACGGGCAGGTCGAGGCTTGCCCAGGCGTCGAGCAGCAGCACCGCGGTGTAGCCGCCGTCGGCCACCGGCTCAGCTCCTGGGGTGGCGATGACGAGCGACGGCTGGCGACCGACCGTGGCCAGCACCTCGCCGGAGCCCGACGTCAGCACCGGGAAACCCGGGAAGGCTCGACCGATCTCCTCGGCGGTGCGTCGGGCGCCGGTGATCGACGAGCGCAACCGATGGGACCCGCAGTGACCGCACTCGAAGCCGTGGCCGGCGAGGGCGAGACCGCACCACCGGCAGGTCGGGGCGGTCCCCGCGGCACCGAGCGCGACCGGGCCCTGGCACCGGGCGCACCGCACCGGGGTCCGGCACTCCGCACAGCTGAGCGACGGGAGGTAGCCACGCCGGGGCACCTGCACGAGCACCGGCCCGTCGACGAGCGCGTCCTTGGCGACGCGCCAGGCCCGGGAGGGGAGGTGGGCGCGGGCGGCCGGCCCGTCGCGTTCCTCGTCGACACCCTCCCCCGCGATCGTCACGCGCGGCGCCGCCACGCGCACGGTCGCGGCATCGGCCTCGACCGGCACCAGCGCCCCGGTCTCGACCACCACCTGCACGCGCAGGCTCCTGGCGTAGCCACCGGTGAGCAGGGCTGCCCCCGTCGCGGCGGCCCGCAGCCCGAGCACGACGCCGACGTGGTGGTACGGCGCACGCGGCTCGGCGAGCAGGTCGTCACCGTCGTCCCACCAGGCGAGGAGCCCGAGGTCGTGGACGGGGGCGAAGGCCGCAGCGCGCGTGCCGATGACGACGCGGACATGGCCGCGGAGCGCCTTGAGCCAGGCGGTGTAGCGCGCCTGCGGCCCTTGGTCGGAGGTGAGCCGCACGTGCCGGCCCTTGCCGAGGACCGAGGTCAGGGCGGCGTCGAGGCGGTCGACGTCCCGGTGGTCGGGCACGACGACGAGCGCGCCGCGCCCCACAGCCGCCGCCGTGGCGACGGCGACCGCCATCGCCGCCGGCCAGTCCGCCTCCCCGGTGCGACCGGGAAGCGCGGTCCACGCCGCCGCCGGGCCCTCCCCGGCCGCGACGCGACGCAGCCACGCCGCACCGGCCGGGTAGGCCGCCCACGGACCGGGGTCGGGTGCCGCCACCTCGTCCTGGACCGGGCACTCCATCGGGAGGTTGCGCTCGGCCGTGGCGTGGCGTTTCGGCACGGCCAGACGCAGGACATCGCTGAGCGTGCCGGCATACCGGTCGGCGACGGCGCGGCAGGTTGCGAGGACCTCGGGGGTCAGCACCGGCTCGGGGCTGACCACGCGTCGCAGGGGCGTCAGGCGGCCGTCGTGCTGGGCCTCGTCGCGACGCTCGACGACGAAGCCGTCGAGCTCGCGTCCCGAGAACCGGACGCGCACGCGGGCGCCCGGGACCGCGTGCGCGTCGAGCTCGTCGGGAACGGCGTACTCGAAGACGCGATCCAGGTGCGCGAGCGGGGTCTCCACCACGACGGCAGCGACCGGCCGTCCGGCCGGTCGCTGTCTCGTCTCGTCGTCGCCCACGGGGGCGAATCTAGCCTCAGCCGGAGACGGCGGTGCGCAGGGCCTCGATGCGGTCGGTGCGCTCCCAGGTGAAGGGGTTCTCGACGCCGTCCGCCTTGGTGCGGCCGAAGTGGCCGTAGGCGGCGGTCGGGCGGTAGATCGGACGGAGCAGGTCGAGCGCGTCGACGATCGCGGCGGGACGCAGGTCGAAGACGTCGGTGATCGCCTGCTGGATCTTGTCGACCGGGACCGTCTCGGTGCCGAAGGTCTCGATGTAGAGGCCGACGGGCTGCGCCTTGCCGATGGCGTAGGCGACCTGCACCTCGCACCGACGGGCGAGGCCCGCGGCGACGACGTTCTTGGCGACCCAGCGCATGGCGTAGGCGGCCGAGCGGTCGACCTTGCTCGGGTCCTTGCCCGAGAAGGCGCCGCCGCCGTGGCGGGCCATGCCGCCGTAGGTGTCGACGATGATCTTGCGGCCGGTCAGGCCGGCGTCACCCATCGGGCCGCCGATCTCGAAGCGCCCGGTCGGGTTGATGAGCGCCCGGTAGCTGCTGACGTCGAGGTCGGTGCCACTGTCGCGCAGCTCGGCGAGGACCGGCTCGATGACGTGGGCGCGGATGTCGGGCTCGAGCATGCCCTCGAGCGACACGTCCGGGGCGTGCTGGGTCGAGAGCACGACGGTGTCGAGCGAGACCGCGCGGTCACCCTCGTAGGCGATGGTGACCTGGGTCTTGCCGTCGGGCCGCAGGTAGGCCAGCTCCTCGCTCTTGCGCACGTGTGTCAGGCGCTCCGAGAGGCGGTGTGCGAGGTGGATCGGCAGCGGCATGAGCTCGGCCGTGTCGTCGCAGGCGTAGCCGAACATCAGGCCCTGGTCGCCGGCACCCTGCTTGTCGAGCAGGTCGTCGTCCTCGCCGGTGCGGTGCTCGTGGGCGGTGTCGACGCCCTGGGCGATGTCGGGCGACTGCGCGCCGATCGAGATCGAGACGCCGCAGGTGCGACCGTCGAAGCCCTTCTGCGAGCCGTCGTAGCCGACCTCGAGGATGGTCTCGCGCACGATCCTGGGGATCTCGACGTAGGCCGTCGTCGACACCTCGCCGGCGACGTGCACGAGGCCGGTCGTGACCATCGTCTCGACGGCCACACGTGCCCGCGGGTCGTCGGTGAGGAGCGCGTCGAGGATCGAGTCGCTGATCTGGTCGCAGATCTTGTCCGGATGTCCCTCGGTGACGGACTCGGACGTGAACAGACGTGCGGACACTTGAACTCTCCCTGGCTCGGGTGCGTGGTGATGTGCGTGCTTCCGGGCGCGCGGTGGCTCGGTGGCGCTTGGGGCGAGAGTCTAGTGCTCAGTCCAGCAGTGGCGAGATGGCGTCCCAGAGCGCGTCGGCGACGACGTCCTTGGAGGCCGGACCGACGGTGGTCGCCTCGTCGCTGCCGCGGCGGAGGAGGTGCACCGTCGTGTCGTCCTTGCCGAACGTCAGGTCGGCGCCCACCTCGTTGACGACCTGCAGGTCGCTGCCCTTGCGGAGGAACTTCGCCCTGGCGTGGTCCATGACACTGCCGTTCGCGTCGCCCGTCTCGGCGGCGAAGCTGACGATGAAGGGAGCGCCCGTCCCCCGGGCCTCCCGGGCTGCGACCAGCCCGCGGACGATGTCGGGGTTCTCGACGAGCTCGACCCGCAGGCCGGCCTCGCGATCGGAGGACTTCTTGATCTTGCTCTCGCTCACGGACACGGGCCGGAAGTCGGCCGGAGCAGCGGCCATGACGACCACGTCGGCGTCGGCGGCCGCCTCCTCGACGGCACGCTGCAGCTCGAGGGTCGTCTCGACGTGCACGACGTCGATGCCGTCGGGCACCGCCAGCGACACGTTGGCGGCCACGAGGGTGACCTTCGCCCCCCGGTCGGCGGCCGCACGTGCGACGGCGACGCCCTGCTTGCCCGAGGAGCGGTTGCCCAGGTAGCGCACGGGGTCGAGCGGCTCCCGCGTGCCGCCGGCGGACACGACGACGCGACGACCCTCGAGGTCGCGGGCTCCACCCACGGCTCCACCCCCGGCTTCGTGCACCGGGGCTGCGCGCCCACTGTCGACGATGGCGAGGCATGCGGCATACAGCTGCTCAGGCTCGGGCAGGCGACCGGCGCCGATGTCCTTGCCCGTGAGTCGCCCCACGGCGGGGTCGATGACGTGCGCACCGCGCTCGCGCAACGTGGCGACGTTGGCCTGGGTGGCCGGGTGCTCCCACATCTCGGTGTGCATGGCCGGAGCGAAGGCGACCGGGCACCGGGCGGTGAGCAGGGTGTTGGTCAGGAGGTCGTCGGCGAGGCCGTGGGCGGCCTTCGCGAGGAGGTCGGCCGTGGCCGGGGCGACGACGACGAGGTCGGCCGACTGACCGATGCGGACGTGCGGGACCTCGTGGACCGAGGTCCACACCTCCGTGCTGACGGGCTTGCCGGAGAGGGCCGACCACGTCGGCGCCCCCACGAACTGGAGCGCCGCCGCGGTGGGCACGACCGTGACGTCATGCCCGTGCTCGGTGAAGAGCCGGAGCAGGGAGCAGGCCTTGTAGGCGGCGATGCCGCCGCTCACACCGAGGACGACACGCATCCGCTGCTCCCGACCCCTCGGGTGCTCAGGCCTCGGTGGGCGTCGAGGTCAGCAGTCCCTCGTTGATCTCGCGCAGCGAGATCGACAGCGGCTTCTCGTGGACCTCGGTCTCGACGAGCGGGCCGACGTAGTCGAGCAGGCCCTCCTGCAGCTGCGAGTAGTAGGCGTTGATCTGGCGAGCGCGCTTGGCGGAGTAGATGACGAGCGCGTACTTCGAGTCGGCGGCGGTCAGGAGGTCGTCGATCGGCGGGTTGGTGATGCCGATGGGAGCAGCCTGGGTACCGGACACTGTGATCTCGTTTCGTTGGTTTCAGCGGGCTTGAGCTGCGTGCCGCGACGTCGACCGCCGTGCGGTCGTGAACCGTCGGCTGGCACACATCACGTCGGGACTCACCGGTCGGCGCGTCCCGATCTCATCAATGATACGAGTTCTTCGCTCGCCCGACGAACATCGTCGTTGACGATGACCTCGTCGAACTCGCTCTGGGCGGCCAGCTCGGCCCGGGCGGTGGACAGCCGGCGCTCACGCTCGGCCTCGTCCTCCGTGCCACGGCCGACCAGCCGGCGGACCAGCTCCTCCCAGCTCGGCGGCGCGAGGAAGACGAACAGGGCGTCGGGCCAGGTGTCACGCACCTGGCGCGCGCCCTGCAGGTCGATCTCGAGCAGCGCGTCCCGGCCCTCGCGGATGACGCGCTCGACCGGACCCCGGGGGGTGCCGTACTTCGCCGCGCCGTGCACGACGGCGTACTCGAGGAACTGTCCCGCCTCGACGAGGCGGTCGAACTCGCGGTCGTCGACGAAGTGGTAGTGCACCCCGTCGACCTCGCCCGGGCGAGGACGGCGGGTCGTCATCGAGACGGAGAACCACACGCCCGGGAAGTGGGTGCGCACATAGGCGGCGATGGTGCCCTTGCCGACCGCGGTCGGCCCGGCCAGCACCGTGAGCCGACCCCTCGGCGATCCGGCTGGGTCGTGCAGTGGCTCCGCGGGCGACGTCGCGTCAGGCGACATCACGGCTTCTCGAAGCGGCGCAGCAGTGCCGCGACCTGGTTGGAGCCGAGGCCTCGGACCCGTCGGGACTCGGCGATGCCGACCTCCGCCATGATCGCCTTGGCGCGCACCCGGCCGACGCCGGGCATCGACTCGAGCAGCTCGGTGACCTTCATCTTGCCGATGACCGGATCGGCCTTGCCGTCCTCGAGGACCTCGGCGAGCGAGCCGCTGGAGTACTTCAGCCGGTTCTTGACCGCCGCTCGCTCCCGACGTGCGGCTGCAGCCTTCTCGAGGGCTGCGGCCCGTTGCTCAGGGGTGAGCGGTGGAAGCGCCACGGTCTTCGGTCTCCTTGCTGCCTGCCGGGAGCGACCTGCACCCCCGTCGTTCCTCACGCCTCGCGTGTTGTCTCCGCCGAACCTAGCGATCCGGCCGTGGGCGCCGCAAACGCGGGGCCCGCGGAGACGCCTGCCAGCGCGCCCTGCTGCCACTCAGCTGCCGAGGTCGACCCCGCACGTCTCCCTGGCATGGGTCTCGACCCGCCTGGCCGAGCTCTCGAAGCCCTGCATCTGCGTCGTCAGGGCGGTCAGGTCCGCGTCGGCCACCGTGAACTTCTCGACGAGGACCCGTAGTGACGCCCAGTCGGCCTTGACCTCCTCTGGCGCGTTCGCCTCGATCTGCGTGATGGTCGTCGCGACGCGGGCGGCCCTCGCCGGGTCCTCGAGGGCCTGCCCGACGTTCTTCCAGTCCGCCTCGGCCGCGGTGACGGCGTCGCAGTACGGGCCGGTGGACGTCGACGAGCAGGCCGCGAGTGGCAGGGCGGACAGGAGCAGCGCGAGGGCCACCGAGGGTCCCCTGCTCGTGGCGGTCGTTCGCATCGCCCCACCGTATGCCGTGTCGTGGGCGTCGCTCGCCGAGGCGCGCACGAGCGGCCGGTCCTCGACGGACACTCGGGCAGACGGACAGACGGTGCTGGGGTGGTGCGGTCGACCTCCCGCCGCGTGTTCGGTGCCGAGGGGTCAGGAGATGTCGACGCCGCAGGTCTTCTTGGCGTGGGTCTCGATCTTCGTGCCGGCAGCGTCCATCTTCTCGGTCGAGGTGGCCAGGGCCTTCTGGTCCCCCGACGCGGCCGCGTCGACGAAGGCGATGAAGTCCCCCCAGGCCGCCTTGACCTCGGCCGGGGCTGCGGCCTCGATCTTCTGGAGCACGAGCTTGCCCCGCTCGAGGGCGGTCGCGTCGCTGAGCTTGTCCGACATGGACTCGAGCTCCTGCTGCCCCGACTTCAGCACCGTGCAGTAGGCAGCGTCAGCCGGTGCGACGCTGCCGGAGGTCGTGCTCGGGGAGGACGACGTGGACGACGCGACGGAGGTGGAGGACGTGGACGTGCCGGCGCCGGTGGACGGGGCTGTGGGGCCGGAGCTGCACGCGGCGGCGAGCGGGATCGTCGCGGTGGTGGCGACGATGACGAGCAGTCGGCGCACGCGCCCTGTGTGAGGCATACCAGAGGCATACCAGAGGCACACCCGGCTGGGAAGAGCCTGGGACGCGAGCGACGTCGTCAGCGCAGGGAGTCGACGATCCGCGCCGCCCGGTCCACGAGGTGGCCGACGTCGGGACCGGCCCGGAGGATCTCGCGGCTCGAGGCGGCCAGCACCTGGGTGTGCGCAGGGCCGAAGGTCGACGCGAGCGAGTCGACCGTCCCGCCCTGTGCGCCGAACCCGGGGGCGAGCACGGGCGTCGCGGCCGCGACGAGGTCGAGTCCGAGCTCGTGCACGGCCGGGCCCACCGTGGCGCCGATGACGAGGCCCACGCTGCCCAGCTCGCCGCGCGCCCGGGCAGGCGCGTTGTCGCCGCTCGCTCCGTTCACGACCGACGCCGCGACCGACTCGCCGCCACGTACGGCGTGCTGCACGCCGGCGCCCTCCGGGTTCGAGGTGAGCGCGAGGACGAAGAGGCCGCGGCCTGCCTGCTCGGCGAGGTCGATCGCGGGTCGCAGCGACTCGTAGCCGAGGTAGGGACTGACCGTCAGGGCGTCCGGCGGGGCGACGGCGTGCGGTCCGAGATAGGCCTCGGCGTATGCCGTCATGGTCGACCCGATGTCACCGCGCTTGGCGTCGAGGATCGTCAGGGTCCCCGCCTGCCGGAGCTCGGTGAGCACCCGCTCGAGCACGGCGATCCCGCGGCTGCCGAAGACCTCGAAGAAGGCGGACTGCGGTTTGACCGCAGCGACGCGGCCGGCGAACGCCTCCACGCACGTCAGGGCGAACCGTTCGAGCCCGGCGAGGTCGTAGGACAGGCCCCATGACTCGACCAGGGCCCGGTGCGGGTCGATCCCGGCGCAGAGGGGGCCGTGGGTCGTCATGGCGTCCTGGAGGCGCGCTCCGAAGGCCTGGCTCATCGTGGGTCTCCGTACGGGTCGGTGGCTGGTCGGTGGCTGGTCGTCAGCGGCCGTGCGCGACGGCGACGGCGTCGGTGAAGCGGTCGAAGCCCTTGGCCTCGAGCAGCTCGCACAGCTCGCGCAGGACTCGGACCGGAGCCGACGGGTCGTGGAAGGCCGCGGTGCCCACCTGGACCGCGCTCGCACCCGCCGCCACCAGCTCGAGGGCATCGCGCCCGGTGCGCACTCCCCCCACGCCGAGAATGGGAACGGTCGGGATGCGCCCCTCGAACATCGCCTGACGCACCTGCCAGATTGCGCGCACCGCGACCGGGCGGATGCCCGGTCCGGAGAGGCCACCGGTGACACCGCCGAGCTGCGGGCGCATCCGGTCCGTGTCGATGACCATGCCGAGCAGCGTGTTGATCATCGTCAGGCCGTCGGCACCGGCCTTGACGCACGCGGCAGCGATGGCCGTGATGTCGGTGACGTCGGGGCTCAGCTTGGCGAAGACCGGGATGTCACGCGGGAGCTGCTCACGCACCAGCGCGATGACCTTGGCGGAGGCCATCGGGTCGCAGGCGAACACGAGGCCGCGGTTGGCGACGTTGGGGCAGGAGATGTTCACCTCCACGCCGACGACGGCGTCGAAGGCCCGACTGGCCCGTAGCGTCGCGGCGACGTGGGCGTACTCCGTGCTCGAGCTGCCGGCGATCGAGGGCAGCACGCGGGCGCCGACGGACCTGAGCCAGGGCAGGTCCTCGTCGACGAAGGCCTCGATGCCGGGGCCCTGAAGACCGATCGAGTTCAGCATCCCGGACGGCGTCTCGGCCATGCGCGGCGTGCCGCGGCCGGATCGAGGGTCGGCCATCACGGATTTCGTCACGAACGCGCCGAGATCGGCGACGTCGAAGAAGCGGTGCAGCTCCTTGCCGTTCGCAGCGCATCCCGAGGCCGTCATGAGGGGGTTGGGCAGCCGGTGACCGCCACCGAGGTCGACGGAGAGGTCCACCATCAGTGACCACCCACCTTGGGGGCGCCGACGGCGTCGTCCGGCACGCGGGCGTGACCTCCGTCGAAGGCGTCCCAGCGGACGCGGTCGCCGCGGAAGACGGGGCCCTCGACACAGGAGCGCAGCATCCGGGTCCTGCCGTCGGAGCCGACGACCGGCATGACGCACGTCATGCACACACCGACACCGCAGGCCATCGACTCCTCGACGGCCACCTGGGCCACGGCGCCGTGCGTCTGGGCCACGCGCGTGATCGACTCGAGCATCCCCATGGGTCCGCAGCCGTACACGACGCCGGCCTTCGTGCGCTCGATGATCCCTGGCAGCGGGTCGCTGACCCAGCCCTGCTGTCCCGCTGATCCGTCGTCGGTCGTCACCGTGACGCCGTCGCAGCTGTGGCTGGCCTCGACCACGCCGAAGAGGCGGTCCTCGCTCGCGGCACCGAGGACCATCTCGACGTGGCACCCGCGCTGGCGCAGCTCTGCTGCGAGCCAGAAGAGCGGAGCACTGCCGTAGCCGCCGCCGACGAGGACACAGGCGACCGGTTCGGTGGGCAGCGGGAACGCCTTGCCGAGCGGACCGACGACGTCGACGGTGTCGTGCGGCACGCGCTCGACGATCCACCGCGTGCCGACCCCCACGGCGGAGACGACGATCTCGACGGTGCCGCCGTAGGTGCCGCTCGGGCTGACCTTGTGGATCGAGAAGGACCTCCGCAACAGCGTCCCCGACGACTCGCCGCCGACCGCGAGCGCGACGAACTGGCCGGGGCGGGCGAGCTCGGCAACACCGGGGGCGACGAGCGTGATGTGCTGGTAGGCCCCCACCCGGCGCGTCGCGATGACCTCCGCGACCTCCTGAGTGACCCGGGCGCGCAGCCGGCGCTCGCTCACAGGGCGGCCCCCGCCGTCGCGACTGCGGCCACCGCGTCGCGTCGGCCGTAGAGGTCGAGGTCGCGCGCGTGGTCCTGCAGCGACTTGACCCTGATCTCCTCGGTGAGCCCGGCCTCGATGCCGAGGACGGCTGCGGCGAGCGTCGCGATGGTGGTGATGATCGGCTTGTCGGCGCTCGTCGTGGCGGCGCGGATCGCGTAGCCGTCGGCGCGGGCGTCCTGGCCCGACGGGGTGTTGACGACCATCTGGACGGTGCCGTCGAGGATGAGGTCGACGATCGACTTCTCCCCGGGGGCGTCGCCGTCCCGCTCGGTGATCTTGCGGACCACGGTGGCCTCGATGCCGTTGCGCTTGAGCACCGCTGCGGTTCCGCTCGTCGCGAGGATCGTGAAGCCGAGGTCGACGAGGCGCTTGACCGGGAAGAGCATCGCGCGCTTGTCGCGGTTGGCGACCGACACGAAGATCGCCCCGGTGCGCGGCAGCGCCGAGCCACCGCCCTGCTGGGCCTTGGAGAAGGCCGAGCCGAAGTCGACGTCGATGCCCATGACCTCGCCCGTCGAGCGCATCTCCGGGCCGAGGAGCGAGTCGACTGCGACGCCCTCCTTGGTGCGGAAGCGCTTGAACGGCAGGACGGCCTCCTTGCACGAGACCGGCGCGTGGTCGGGCATCCGGCCGCCGTCGCCGGTCGGGGGCAGCAGCCCCTCCTCACGCAGCTCCTTGATCGTGGCCCCCAGCATGACGCGCGCAGCGGCGCTCGCGATCGGCACTCCGGTCGCCTTGGCCACGAACGGGACGGTGCGCGAGGCACGGGGGTTGGCCTCGATGACGTACAGGATGTCCTGGGCCAGGGCGAACTGGACGTTCATGAGGCCACGGACACCGATGCCCTCGGCGAGCTTGCGCGTCGCGATGCGCACGCGCTCGAGCTCGCCGTCGCCGAGCGTCGCCGGCGGTAGCGTGCACGAGCTGTCGCCCGAGTGGATGCCCGCCTCCTCGACGTGCTCCATGATCCCGCCGAGATACATGTCCTCGCCGTCGAAGAGTGCGTCGACGTCGATCTCGATCGCGTCGTCGAGGAAGCGGTCGATGAGGATCGGGTGGTCGGGCGAGGCCTCGGTGGCCTTCTCGACATACGTGACGAGCGAGTCGTCGTCGTAGACGATGACCATGCCGCGTCCGCCGAGGACGTAGGAGGGGCGCACGAGCACGGGGTAGCCGATCTCCCGCGCGACGACGAGAGCCTCCTCGGGGCTGTAGGCCGTCCCGTGCTTCGGCGCGATGAGGCCTGCCCTGGCGAGGACCTGGCCGAATGCCCCGCGGTCCTCGGCGAGGTGGATGGCGCCGGGCGACGTGCCGACGATCGGCACCCCCTCGTCCTCGAGAGCCTGTGCGAGACCGAGCGGCGTCTGACCGCCGAGCTGCACGATGACACCGGCGATCGGGCCGGCCTGGCTCTCGGCGTGGATGACCTCGAGGACGTCCTCGAGGGTCAGCGGCTCGAAGTAGAGGCGACTGCTCGTGTCGTAGTCGGTTGACACCGTCTCGGGGTTGCAGTTGACCATGACGGTGTCGAATCCCTTGTCGCGCAACGCAAAAGACGCGTGGACGCAGGAGTAGTCGAACTCGACGCCCTGGCCGATGCGGTTCGGACCGGAGCCGAGGATGAGGACTGCCGGGCGGTCACGCGGCGCGACCTCGGTCTCCTCGTCGTACGAGCTGTAGTGGTACGGCGTCGTGGCCGCGAACTCGGCAGCGCACGTGTCGACGGTCTTGTAGACCGGGCGCACCCCGAGGGCGTGGCGCACGCCGCGGACCACGGCTTCCGGCATACGGCGGATGCTGGCGATCTGTGCGTCGCTGAAGCCGTGACGCTTGACGAGGCGCAGCAGCTCGGGGGTCAGCTGGGCGGCGTCGGCGAGCATCGCGGCGACGTCGTTGACGAGGGCGATCTGGTCGAGGAACCAGGGGTCGATTCCGGTGGCCTCGTGCACCTCCTCCACGGTGCACCCACCACGCAGCGCCTGCTGCACGAGTACGATGCGGCCGTCGGTCGGGACCTTGGCCTCCTCGAGGGCGCGCTCGGCGAGGAGCGTGGTGATCTGACCCTCCCAGTGGAAGCTCGCGCCCTTCTTCTCCAGCGAGCGCAGCGCCTTCTGGAGCGCCTCGGTGAAGTTGCGGCCGATGGACATGGCCTCACCGACCGACTTCATCGTCGTCGTCAGGGTCGGGTCGGCCGCCGGGAACTTCTCGAAGGCGAAGCGAGGCACCTTGACGACGACGTAGTCGAGCGACGGCTCGAAGCTCGCCGGGGTCTCCCGGGTGATGTCGTTGGGCACCTCGTCGAGGGTGTAGCCGATCGCCATCTTGGCGGCGATCTTGGCGATCGGGAAGCCGGTCGCCTTGGAGGCCAGGGCGCTGGACCGCGAGACGCGGGGGTTCATCTCGATGACGATGATGCGGCCGTCCACCGGGTTGACCGCGAACTGGATGTTGCAGCCGCCGGTGTCGACGCCGACCTCTCGGATGACGGCGATGCCGATGTCGCGCAGCCGCTGGTACTCCCGGTCAGTGAGGGTCAGCGCGGGGGCGACGGTGATCGAGTCACCGGTGTGCACACCCATCGGGTCGAGGTTCTCGATGGAGCAGACGACCACGACGTTGTCGGCGTGGTCGCGCATCACCTCGAGCTCGTACTCCTTCCAGCCGAGGATCGACTCCTCGAGGAGCACCTCGGTGGTCGGGGAGTACTGCAGGCCCTGGCCCCCGATGCGGCGCAGGTCGGCCTCGTCGTAGGCGAAGCCCGAGCCGAGCCCGCCCATGGTGAAGGACGGGCGCACGACGACCGGGTAGCGCAGCTCCTCGGCCGCCGCGAGCAGCTCGTCCATGGTGTGGCAGATCATCGAGCGTGCCGACTCGGCCCCGCACCGCTCGACGACGCCCTTGAAGGCCTCGCGGTCCTCGCCCAGCTCGATGGCCTCGACGTTGGCGCCGATGAGGGGGCAGCCGTACTTCTCGAGGACGCCGTTCTCGTGCAAGGCGATCGCGCAGTTGAGGGCCGTCTGCCCGCCGAGCGTGGCGAGCACGGCGTCGGGTCGTTCCTTGGCGATGATCGCCTCGACCACCTCGGGTGTGATCGGCTCGACGTAGGTCGCGTCGGCGAACTCCGGGTCGGTCATGATCGTCGCCGGGTTGCTGTTGACGAGGATGACGCGGATGCCCTCCTCGCGCAGCACGCGGCACGCCTGCGTGCCGGAGTAGTCGAACTCGCAGGCCTGGCCGATGACGATCGGGCCGGACCCGATGACGAGGACGCTCGTGATGTCCTGGCGCTTGGGCATTACTTGCTCGCTCCGCTCGCTGTGCCTTCGTGGCTCGTCGGTCCGGGCGCCACGCGCGCCGAACGCTCTTGGTGGTCGGTACGTCTGTTGGTCATGAGCTCCACGAAGCGGTCGAAGAGGTAGGAGGCGTCGTGCGGTCCGGCTGCCGCCTCCGGGTGGTACTGCACGGAGTACGCCGGCCGGTCGAGGCACTCGAGCCCCTCGACGACGTCGTCGTTGAGGCACACGTGCGAGACGCGCACGCGGCCGTATGCCGTGTCGCTGTCCTCGTCGAGGGGCGCGTCGACGGCGAAGCCGTGGTTGTGCGCGGTCACCTCGACCTTGCCGGTGGTGCGGTCCATGACGGGCTGGTTGATGCCGCGGTGGCCGTACTTCAGCTTGTAGGTGCCGAAGCCGAGTGCGCGACCGAGGAGCTGGTTGCCGAAGCAGATCCCGAAGAACGGGATGCCCCGGTCGAGGACCTCGCGCAGGAGAGCGACCTCGTGCTCGGCGCTGGCGGGGTCGCCGGGTCCGTTGGAGAAGAAGACGCCGTCGGGTCCGGACTCCCCCACCGCGAGGATGTCCTCGACGGTCGCGGTGGCGGGCAGGACGTGCACCTCGATGCCGCGCTGCGCCAGCAGGGCCGGTGTCATCGCCTTGATGCCGAGGTCGACCGCCGCGACGGTGAAGCGCTTCTCGCCGACGGCCGGGACGGCATACGGCTCGGCGGTGGTGACCTCCGCGGCGAGCGCGGCGCCGGCCATCTGCGGGCTCGTGCGGACCGCCTCGAGCAGCTCGGTCTCGGGCCGCCCGGTGGCGTCCCCGCTGAAGATGCCGACGCGCATCGCTCCGCGCTCGCGCAGGTGGCGCGTCAGGGCGCGCGTGTCGATGTCGCAGATGCCGACGACGCCCTGGTCGACGAGCTCGTCCTCGAGCTCACGGGTGGCGCGCCAGCTGGACGAGCGGATCGCGGGGTCGCGCACGACGTAGCCGGCGACCCAGATACGGGTGCTCTCGTCGTCCTCGGTGTTGACGCCGGTGTTGCCGACGTGTGGCGCGGTCATGACGATGACCTGCCGGTGGTAGCTCGGGTCGGTGAGCGTCTCCTGGTAGCCGGTCATCCCGGTGGAGAAGACGGCCTCGCCGACGGTCTCGCCGAGCGCCCCGTAGGACGACCCACGGAAGGTGCGGCCGTCCTCGAGCACGAGGGTCGCCGCCACGCGCGTGCGGCCGGGCCTCCCGTCACGGCTGGGCACGGTCAGGGGGGTCTGGGTGGTCACAGGTCTGCTCCCGAGGTCGTCGCGTTCGTCAGTTGTCGTCGGGTGCCCGCGCCGTTGCGGACGTCGTGGGTGACCCGTCCCGCGTGGATCGTCGCGAGGACGGCTCCGCGCAGGGTGCGCCCGTGCCACGGGTTGTTGCGCGAGCGGCTACGGCTCGCGGCGGCGTCGACCGTGACCTCGTGGTCGGGGTCGACGAGGGTGATGTGGGCGGGGCTGCCGACGGCGAGCTCCCTTCCCTGGTGGGCGAGCCCGCCGATCCGGGCGGGGGCTGTCGACATGACGCGTGCCACGTCGGCCCAGTCGAGCAGGCCGGGCCGGACGAGCACGTCGCTGACGACCGAGAGGGCCGTCTCGAGGCCGAGCATGCCGAAGGCGGCGTCGACGAAGGCGTGCTCCTTGTCCTGGCGTGCGTGCGGCGCATGGTCGGTGGCGACCGCGTCGATGGTCCCGTCCGCGAGCGCCGCCCGCAGCGCCTCGACGTCCTCGACGGGACGCAGCGGCGGGTTGACCTTGTAGACCGGGTCGTAGCCGGTGAGCAGGTCGGTCGTGAGCGCCAGGTGGTGCGGCGTCACCTCGGCCGTGACGTCGATGCCCTGCGCCTTGGCCCAGCGGAGGACCTCCACCGTGCCGGCCGTCGTCACGTGCGCGACGTGGACGCGGGACCCGGTGTGGCGCGCGAGCATGACGTCGCGGGCGACGATCGACTCCTCGGCGATGCCGGGCCAGCCGGGCAGCCCGAGCCGGCCAGAGACCTCGCCCTCGTGACAGCAGGCCTCGCGACCCGCCAGCCGTGGGTCCTGGGCGTGCTGGCTCACGACGCCACCGAACGGCTTGACGTACTCGAGCGCGCGCCGCATGATCCGGGCGTCGTGGACGCAGTTCCCGTCGTCGCTGAAGACGCGTACCCGGGCGCGGGAGCGGGCCATGAGACCCAGCTCGGCGAGCTCGGCGCCCTCGAGCCCCTTGGTCACGGCCCCGACGGGCACCACTTCGGTCAGCCCGCAGGCGCGGCCGAGGTCGAGCACGCGCTCGGCGGCCTCCGCGGTGTCGGTGACAGGGCTCGTGTTGGCCATCGCGAAGACCGCGGTGAAGCCACCGGCGGCCGCAGCGGCCGAGCCGGTGGCGATGGTCTCGGCGTCCTCGCGCCCCGGCTCACGCAGGTGCACGTGGAGGTCCACGAGGCCGGGCAGCGCGACGAGGCCGTCGGCGTCGAGCACGTCGGCGTCCAGGGGTGCCGACACCGAGCCGACCTCGGTGATCACCCCGTCCTCGACGAGCAGGTCGGCCGCCTCGGCACCGAGCAGCCGGGCGCCGCGGATCACGAGGCGGGTCATCGTGCGGCTCCTTCGTGAGCGACGGGTGTGGATGTGGGCGGCGGTGTGTCGTCACCGGCGAGCAGGTGGTAGAGCACGGCCATGCGCACGGCGACCCCGGCCGACACCTGGTCGAGCACGACGGACTGCGGCGCGTCGGCGGCCTCCGGCGCGATCTCGAGCCCGCGGTTCATCGGGCCGGGGTGCAGCACGAGGACGTCCTCGTTGCGGGCGACGAGCCGTTCGAGGCGGTCGCGCGTCAGGCCGTAGCCGACGGTGTACTCGCGCGCCGTCGGGAAGTACCCGCCGCTCATGCGCTCGCGCTGGACGCGCAGCATCATCACGGCGTCGACCGGGTCGTCGCCGCCGAGGACCGCGTCGAGGTCCCAGCTCGTCGCGAAGCCGTCGGCCGCGCTCCAGGCCGCGATGCCGCTCGGCATGAGGGTCGGCGGCGCGACGACCGTGACCCGGGCACCGAGCGTCTTGAGCGTGATGACGTTGCTGCGGAAGACCCGAGAGTGCGTGAGGTCGCCGACGATGACGACGTGCTTGCCGTCGAGGTCGCCGAGGCGGGTGCGGAGGGTGTATGCGTCGAGCAGGGCCTGCGTCGGGTGCTCGTGGGTGCCGTCCCCCGCGTTGATGACGCTGCAACGCACCCACTTCGCGACCTGGTGGCACGCGCCCGAGGCGTGGTGGCGGATGACGAGGGCGTCCACGGCCATGGCGTCGACCGTCATCGCCGTGTCACGCAGGCTCTCGCCCTTGCTCGTCGAGGACCCCTTGGCCGAGAGGTTGATGGTGTCGGCCGACATCCACTTGCCCGCGATCTCGAACGAGCTGCGCGTGCGGGTGGAGTCCTCGAAGAAGAAGTTGATGACGGTGCGGCCGCGCAGGGTCGGCACCTTCTTGACCTCGCGCCGCTGGAGGTCGTGCATCGAGGACGCCGTCTCGAGGATGTCCTCGACCTCGGTACGGCTCAGGTCCGCGGAGGAGATGAGGTGCTTGGTCATCGCGACTCACCGCCGCTGATGCGGACGACGTCGAGGCCGTCGACCTCGTCGACCCGGACGTGCACGCGCTCGTCGCGTGACGTCGGCAGGTTCTTGCCGACGTGGTCCGCGCGGATCGGCAGCTCGCGGTGGCCTCGGTCGACGAGCACCGCGAGCCGCACGGCGCGGGGACGCCCGAGCTCGGACAGCGCGTCGAGGGCGGCCCGGATCGTGCGGCCGGAGTAGAGGACGTCGTCGACGAGGACGACGACCTGGTCGTCGATGCCGCCGGCCGGGATGCGCGACCGGTGGGCGGTGCGCACCGGGTTGCGCCGCAGGTCGTCGCGGTGGAGCGTGATGTCGAGCTCGCCGACGGGGATCGCCGTCCCCTCGACGTCCTCGATGCACCCGGCGAGGCGCCGTGCGAGCGGGACACCGCGAGAGGGGATGCCGAGGAGGACGAGCCCCTCGCTGCCCTTGTTGCGTTCGAGGATCTCGTGACCGATGCGCCGTAGCGCCCGGGAGATGTCACCCTCGCTCATGACGTCTCTCGCGTCATCGGGGATGGTCGAACGGTCGTTCGATGGCTGGGTGGGCTCGCTCAGGTCAGGGCAGGTCACAGCCGCTGGACCTCCTTCCCCGCCTCACAGGACGGTGGTTAAAGGATGTCTTCGCCGGTCAGCCTAGCTGATGTCCGCGAGCGCTCAGCCCGGGCCCCAGCGGTTGGGATGCAGCGGCACGGAGGCCCCCTCGTGGCCGGAGGCGAGCAGCTGGTGCTCGGCCAGCTCCCGGTAGAGCGGACTGGAGTCGAGCAGCTCGTCGTGGCTGCCGACGGCCTGCACCTGCCCCTGCTCCATGACGACGATCTGGTCGGCGTCGACGACGGTGGCGAGCCGGTGGGCCACGACCACGAGCGTGAGCTCCCCCGCGACGGTGTCGACCGCTCGGCGCAGCAGCTGCTCGTTGCGGCTGTCGAGGCTGGCCGTCGGCTCGTCGAGCAGGAGCAGACGCGGGGAGCCCAGCAGCGCGCGGGCGATGGCCAGACGCTGCCGTTCGCCACCGGAGAGCAGGATGCCGTCCTCGCCCACCTGCGCGTCGAGGCCGAGCGGGTCGCGGCGCACCAGGGACATGAGGTCGACCTGCTCGAGCACGCGCTCGCAGGCGCTGTCGTCGGCGTCGGGAGCGGCGAGCAGCAGGTTCTCCCGGATCGTGCCGGCGAGCACCGGCGCGTCCTGCTCGACGTAGCCCAGCCATGACCGCATTTCGGAGCGGCTCAGGTCCCGCACGTCGACCCCGGCGAGGCGGATCGTGCCCGCTCCGGGGTCGTAGAAGCGCTCGACGAGCGCGAGGATCGTCGACTTCCCGGCGCCCGAGGGACCCACGATCGCGGTCCGGGTGCCGGCCGGCACCGCGACGCTGACGTCGACGAGCACCTCGTGGTCCCCGTAGGCGAAGGACACGTGGTCGAGCTCGAGCAGGGGCCCACCGGGGCCGATCGGGCCGGCAGTCCGGGGCCGGATGGCCCGGATGGGCCGGGTGGGCCGGCCCTCCTCGTGCTCGTTCTCGTGCTCGTCCTCACGCTCGTCCCCGCGCTCGTCCTCCTCGGCGAGGTCGGTGATCTCGTGGATGCGTGCGACGGCTCCGAGCGCGCTCTGCACCGAGGTGTAGGCGTTGAAGACCGAGCCCAGCGGCAGCACGAGCATGAACAGGTACAGGATGAAGGCCACGAGGTCGGCCACGGTCATCTCGCCGCTCGCCACCCGAGCGCCCCCCACGCCGAGCACGAGGATGAAGGCGCCCTGCATGGCGATCTCGATCATCGGGCTGAGAAGGGCCAGGACCTTGGCCAGCCGGACCCCGGTGCGGTAGGCGTCGTCAGCCAGTGCCTCCACGGCCGCCGACTCGCGCTCCGTCGCCCGGGCGGCTCGGATCGTGCGGATGCTCGGGATCGCGCGCGCGACCCCGGAGCCCAGCGCCCCGACGTGGGTCTGGGTCTCGCGGGACAGGCTCTGCAGCCGGCCGCCCAGACCGACCAGGGCGCCGGTCGCCACCGCCACCACGACGAGGGTGAGGGCGAGCAGCAGCGGGTCGAGGAGCACCATGGCGACGACGGCGCCGATGCAGACGACGATGCCGGCGACGCCGTCGACGAGCCCCGAGGTGACGACTGACCGGATCAGGGTGGTGTCGGACCCCACGCGGGAGACCAGGTCGCCGGTGCGCCTCGTGTCGTACTCCCGGATCGGCAGCCGCATCAGCCGGCGGACGAGTACGTGCCGCGCGTCGCGCACGACGGCCTCCGCCGTGCGATGGAGGAGGAACTGCTGGACGCCCGACACGACCGCGCCGACGATCACGAGCGACACGAGCAGCACGACGGTGGAGGCGAGCGGTTCCGACTCGCCGACGGCGGAGATCAGCCGTGAGACGAGCACCGGCTGGGCCAACGTCACGCCGGCACCGAGCAGCGAGATGACGACCACGACCAGCAGCACCCGCCAGTGCGGCCGAAGGTAGGGCCACAGCTCTCGGGCACGCGCCCGGCGCGGCTCCTCGAGCGTTCCGACGACCGTCGTCCCGCCCGTCGACTCGACCGTTGCCACCCCGTCACCGGTCCCCGTGCTCATCGGCCGTACTTCTTGTGCACGGCCTGGCGGCTGACCCCGAGGGCAGCCGCGATGCCGGCCCACGTGACGCCTGCGTTGCGAGCGCGGCGCACGAGCACCGCCTCCATCCGGTCCGCCTCGACGTGCAGCGCGGCCACCGCCCGCAGGGCCACGAGGGGGTTGTCGTCGTCGAGGTCCGCCACGAGGCGATGGGCATGCGGGGCGTCGGCCATGCTGTCAATGTACGTTGACAGCACGGCTGCGATCAACGGGTCGACGACCCCACGACCGGGGCGCCGCCGAGATCGAGCCGGACCGGGTGCCGAGCCCCGCGGCCTCCGGATCAGACGATGGTCGCCTTGACCTCGGCCAGACGGGCGAGCAGGCCGTTGACGAACGCCGGCGACTCGTCCGTCGACAGCTCCGTGGCGAGCGCCACGGCCTCGGAGATCGCGACCCCGTCGGGGATGTCGTCGTTCCAGAGCACCTCCCACGCACCGAGCCGCAGGATCGCACGGTCGACCGCGGGCATCCGCTCGAGGGTCCAGCCCTGGCTGTAGTCGGTCAGCGCCGCATTGATGTCGTTCCAGCGCCCGACGACGCCACGCACGAGGTCCGCGGTGTAGGGGTTGTTCGCCGCCCGCGACTCGCGGTCGGCGAGGCGCTCGTCGAGGAGCGTCTCCGCGTTCAGGCCGCGCTGGTCCGCCTCGAAGAGGATGTCAAGGGCCCGCGTACGGGCCTTGCTACGTGCTGCCAAGGGGATTCGCGTCCGCTCAGTCGTTGACGCGGCCGAGGTACGACCCGTCGCGGGTGTCGACCTTGACGCGGGTGCCGGACTCGAGGAAGAGCGGCACGTTGATCTGGGCGCCGGTCTCGAGGGTGGCCGGCTTGGTGCCACCGGTCGAGCGGTCGCCTTGCAGGCCCGGCTCGGTGTGCGTGATCTCGAGGACGACCGAGGCGGGCAGCTCGACGTAGAGCGGAAGGCCCTCGTTGGTGGCGACGAGCGCGTTCTGGTTCTCGAGGAGGTAGTTGGCCGCGTCACCGACGACGGTCTCCGACACCTGCAGCTGGTCGTAGGTGTCGATGTCCATGAAGACGAAGTCGGTGCCGTCCTTGTAGAGGTACTGCATCGTGCGCTTGTCGACGTTGCTCGTCTCGACCTTGGTGCCGGCGTTGAACGTCTTGTCGACGACCTTGCCCGACAGGACGGCCTTGAGCTTGGTGCGCACGAACGCGGGGCCCTTGCCGGGCTTAACGTGCTGGAACTCGACGACGGACCAGAGCTGTCCCTCGATGTTGAGCACCATGCCGTTCTTCAGGTCGTTGGTCGAAGCCATCGTCACAAACCACTTTCGTATGCCGGCCGGCCCGGGCGGGTGCCTCGGGGCACGCAGGAGCCCCGGGCGTTTCTTGACTTGGGGAGTTGCCGCACGAGTCTAGCCGTGCGGCCACCGGATCGCGGAATCCGTGACGACCGCTGGCGCGGCCCCCGGTGTAGGCTCGCTCCTCCCCCTCGTCCCCCGGCCCTGAAAGGCGGCTTCGTCATGCCCCCGTCCTCGAGCATCGGCCGCGCGGACCGCGCCGGCGACGTGCTCGCCGACGAGCTGACCAGGGAGCAGGTGTACCTCGACGGCGCGCGCGCACAGCTGGCCCGGATGCGCCGGCTCGCCGAGTCGCTCGACGCGTCGAAGGCGAGCGACGCCGTGTCGGGCGAGGTGCTCGGCTGGGTGCTGGCACGACGCATCGCCTCGCTCCAGGACGACCCGCGGACGACGCTCTTCTTCGGGCGCATCGACGTCGAACCCGCCGTGGGGCCGTCGGAGCAGTTCCACATCGGGCGGCGTCACGTCTCGGACGAGGCGGGCGACCCCGTCGTCGTCGACTGGCGAGCCCCGATCTCGACGGCGTTCTACCGGGCGTCTCCGCTCGAACCGATGGACGTCGTGCTGCGGCGCCGGTTCGGAGTGGACCGTGGACGCCTGACCGCCCTCGAGGACGAGCACCTGCGCGAGCCAGAGCAGTCCAGGTCGACGGCGGGCTCGCTCCTCTCCGCCGAGATCGAGCGCCCGCGCACCGGGCCGATGCGCGACATCGTCGCGACGATCCAGCCCGAGCAGGACGAGATCGTCCGCAGCGACGTCGCCGTCAGCGTCTGCGTGCAGGGCGCCCCGGGCACCGGCAAGACCGCTGTCGGGCTCCACCGCGCCGCCTGGCTTCTCTACTCCTTCCGGGAGCGCCTCGACCGATCGGGCGTCCTCGTCGTCGGGCCCAACCGTGCCTTCCTCGACCACATCGGCGCGGTCCTGCCCTCGCTCGGCGAGGTGCGCGTCGGGCACGCGACCATCGAGAGCCTCCTCGACCACGGCCGGGTGCGGGCCGAGGAGCCGGCCGAGGTCGCGACCCTCAAGGGCGACGCCCGGCTCGCGGCCGTCCTGCGCCGCGCCGTGTGGTCGAGCATCGTGCGCCCGACGGAGGCGCTCGTGGTGCCGCGCGGCGTGCGCAAGTGGCGCGTGCCGGCATACGTGGTGGGGGACGTCCTCGACGAGCTCTCCGCCCGCGGCGTGCGCTACTCGGCCGCGCGCGACCTGCTCCCCCAACGTCTCGCCCACCACGTGCTCCTCGAGATGGAACGGGCGGGGGACGCGCCCGACGATCGCGTGCAGGACGCCGTCGCCAGGTCCGCCGGCGTCAAGAAGTACGTGTCGTCGGTGTGGCCCGCGCTCGACCCGCAGGGTGTGCTGCACCGGCTGTGGTCCGATGCCGACTCCCTCCGCGTCGCGGCCGGCGACGACCTCACGGAGGCCGAGCAGGCGATGCTGCTGTGGCACAAGCCGGCCCGCACCAAGGGCGCGGCCCGCTGGTCACGCGCCGACATGGCCCTGCTCGACGAGCTCGACGACCTGCTGCGGCGTGTGCCGAGCCTCGGCCACGTCGTGCTCGACGAGGCGCAGGACCTCTCGCCCATGCAGCTGCGCGCTGTCGGCCGGCGGTGCTCGACCGGCTCCGTGACCGTGCTCGGCGACATCGCGCAGGGCACGACACCGTGGGCGACGGCGTCGTGGGAGGACGCCATGCGCCATCTCGGCAAGGACGACCACGACCTCGTCGTGCTCGACCGCGGCTTCCGCGTCCCGGCCGTCGTCATCGAGTACGCCGCCCGGCTGCTGCCCGTCATGGCGCCCGGACTCGGGGCCCCCGTGTCGGTGCGTGAGAACCCGGGACGGCTCGAGATCCGTTCGGCGGACGCGGGAGAGCTCGACGCCGAGGTGGTCCGCGCGGTGGAACGTGCGGCGGCCGCCCCGGGCTCGGTGGGCGTCATCGCTCCTGATGCCGCCGTCGACCGGTTCTCGGCGGCTCTCGGCGCCGCCGGTCTCCCCCATGGGCGACTCGACCGGGACCACGGCGACGACGAGGACCACCAGGTCGAGGTCGTGCCGGCGAGCGTCGCCAAGGGCCTCGAGTTCGACCGCACCGTCGTCGTCGAGCCGGCCGCGATCGCGGCAGCCGAGCCTGACGAGCGCACGGGCCTGCGCCGCCTCTACGTCGTGCTGACCCGCGCCGTGTCCGAGCTGACCATCGTGCACGCCGAGCCACTGCCCGAGGCCTTGGGCGCCGCCCGACCCGGTGAGACCGCGGGCGACGGGGCGTAGGTCCGTCAGCCCAGTCCTCGGTGGGCCGCCCACATGCCGCCTGCCCGGTCGGCGGCCGCTTCGACGAGGGCGACCAGCTCCGGCCGGTCGGGCACGGTGAAGGACACGTAGGCCCCGCGTCCGCCCTCGACCGGTCGGCCGTACGCCTTGGCCGCGAGGTGCCCGTTCGGCAGCATCCGGACGTTGAGGGTGTCGAGCCGGAAGGTCTGGCCCCGGCGGGTGTCGGTCCACCGCAGCGCCTCGGGAATGCTCACGTTGATCGCCAGCGCGCTGATGACGAGCTGCTCGTCCTCACTCATGCGAGCAGGGTCCCACGTCGCCGGCACAGGACCGCTGGCCCCGAGACGAGACAGCGGGCACGGGTGCGGGTCAGACGCCGATCGTCAGGGCGGCGGTGTAGCCGGACGCGACACTGCCCGACATCGTCGCGAGCTGGTGGATGCCGCCGTCGTCACGGAAGACGTTGTCCTGCTCGAGGCTGACCTGGGCCAGGCTGCCGACGCTCTGCTCGTAGCCGCTCGTCGCATAGACGGTCTCGCACGTCGCCCGCGGCAGCGCGATCTGCGAGGTCTTGACGATCGGCCCGCTGGAGGTCGCGTCGGCGACCTTCTCGTAGACCTCGAAGTGGATGTGCGGCCAGCGCCCGGGGTAGCAGGCAGGAAACACGGAGGTGAACGTCGCGGTGCCCGAGTCGTCGGTGGGCTGGACTCCGCGGAGGTAGTTCTCGTCCGCGGCGCCCTCGCTGTACATCGAGTAGTTGCCGTCGCGGTCGCACTGCCAGACGTAGACCGCAGCGCCGACGAGGGCCGAGCTCGTGGCGAGGTCCTTGACGGTGAGCTTGATCGTGAGGGGCACGCCCTCGGCCGTCGTCGTCGAGGTGCCGAAGCTGCTGCGGATGTCGCGGCGCACGATGCCCGAGTCCTCGAGCACGTTCTGGCCGTTCGAGCCGTCCCCCGGGAAGGGGCCTGCGGTCTCGTCGGGTGCCTCGACGAGGTCCGCCCCGCTCGTGACGGTGGTGGTGGCGGCCGAGGTGGCGGCGCTCGTCGCACCCGCCGACGAGGTGGTGCCGCTCGCCGACGCCGAGCTGCGCGTGGCCACCGGCGTCGTGGCGGTGCTGCACGCCGCGAGGGCGCCGGCGACGCCGAGACCCCCGAAGAGGGTCAGCGCACGGCGTCGGTCCACGAGGGTCTGGAGGTCGAAGACGAGGCCGCGGTCGTGGTCCTCGATCTCGTTGCCGTGCTCGTCGAGCCATTCGTGCCCCCGGCTCGGTGACGTGCGGGACGTCCCTGAGGTGCCGGCCCTGCCTGGAGAGCCCGGCGTTCGGGGGGTGCTCGGTGCCATGGTCGTGCCTTCCGTGCCCGGGACCGCGCCGGCCCCTCCTCCGAGGAGTCTCGACGTCCTGTCCATGGTGCACCGGTGGCGCGCCTGTGCGCCCTCTGTGCGACTCGGGATCAGACGAGGGCGCGCAGGGCGAGCAGGTAGGACTGGAGGCCGAAGCCCGCGACCGTGCCCGTCGCGACACCGGCGACCACCGACGCGTGCCGGAACTCCTCGCGTGCGGCCGGGTTGCTCAGGTGCACCTCGACGAGGCTGCGTCCGCTCGTCGTCACGATGGCGCACGCGTCGCGGACGGCATACGAGTAGTGCGTGAAGGCGCCCGGATTGAGGACGACGTCGGCGCCCGCGTCGACGGCCTCGTGCAGCCAGTCGATGAGCTCGCCCTCGTGGTTGGTCTGGCGGCAGTCGGCGACGAGCCCGAGCTCGCGTGCCTCGCGCTGCACGGCGGCGTGGACGTCCTCGAGGGTGTCGGACCCGTAGACCTCCGGCTCGCGGGTGCCGAGACGGCCCAGGTTGGGGCCTGACAGGACGAAGACCGTGGGTGCCGTCATGGCCGCGAGTCTAGTGAGGGGGCACGCCGGATCGACGCGACACGAGGCCGTATGCCGCCTGGAGCAGCGTGTCGTCCGGCCCAGCCAGCCGGGTCGGCGAAGCCAGGGCGTCGAGCACGACGAAGCGCAGCGTCGAGCCGCGCGACTTCTTGTCTCGCCGCATCGCCGTGAGCAGCTCGTCCCAGCGGCCACCGGCATATGCCGTCGGGAGGCCGAGGGACTCGAGGACGGAGCGGTGCCGGGACACGAGCGCGTCGCCCTCGGGGCCGGTCAGGTGACCGGTGAGGCGGGCGAGCTCGGCGACGTAGACCATGCCCACGCTGACCGCCTCGCCGTGCCGCCAGGTGTAGTGCTCGACCTGCTCGATGGCGTGGCCGAACGTGTGGCCGTAGTTGAGGATCTCGCGCAGTGAGCTCTCCCGAAGGTCTGCGGCGACCACCTCGGCCTTGACTCGGACGGCGCGCTCGATGAGCTCACGCAGGTGCGGGTTGGCGGCACTGCGTGCGCGGTCGACGTCGTCGGCGACCGCGGACTCGATCAGGTCGAGGATGACGGGGTCGGCGATGAAGCCGCACTTGACGACCTCCGCGAGGCCCGCGACGAGGTCGTCGCGGGGCAGGGTCGCGAGGACGTCGACGTCGCAGAGCACGCCCGAAGGCGGGTGGAATGCACCGACGAGGTTCTTCCCCTCGGTGGTGTTGATGCCGGTCTTGCCACCGACGGCCGCGTCGACCATGCCGAGCAGGGTCGTCGGCACCTGCACGACCCGCACGCCCCGCAGCCACGACGCGGCGACGAACCCAGCGAGGTCGGTGACCGTGCCACCGCCCACCCCCACGACCGAGTCGGTGCGGGTGAAGCCCGCACGACCGAGGCGACCCCAGAGCTCGGCTGCGACGGCGCCGGTCTTGGCGCCCTCGGCATCAGGCACCTCGGCGACGTGGACGGCATACCCCCTCGCCTCGAGGGCTGTGCTCACCCGCGCGGTCAGCTCGGGCAGTGTCGGCGGGTGGACGACGAGGACGCGCTCGACGTCACCACCGAGGAGGTCACCGACCCGGTCGAGCACGCCCGAGCCGATGACGACGTCGTAGTCGTCACCGACGGGGATCGTGGTCGCGCCGGTCGGCTCAGTCACGGACGCGCCGCCTCGAGCTCGGCGACCACGAGGTCGACCACCTCGTCGGGAGTGCGCCCCGCGGTGTCGACGCGCACAATCGCGACGCGCTCGTAGGTCGGGCGCCGGAGGTTCATCATCGCCACCCACGATGCGCGCGGGTTGACCGACAGCAGCGGCCGGGAGCGGTCGAAGCCGATGCGCCTGCTGGCGTCGGCGATCGCGACGTCGAGGAAGACGACGGTGTGGCCGGCGAGGGCCACCTCGGTGAGAGGGTCCATGACGGCTCCTCCGCCGAGCGCGACCACGCCGGCCTCCTCGGCGAGTGCGCGAGCCACCTCGGCGCGCTCGAGGTCGCGGAAGACCGACTCTCCGTCGTCGACGAAGATGTCGGAGATTGAACGTCCTTGGGCGGCCTCGATCGCGGCGTCGACGTCGTGGAACGCGACGCCGAGTCGTGACGCGAGGACCCGGCCGACGGTGGTCTTGCCGGCGCCGGGCGGGCCGACGACGACGGCGACCGGGCGGGTGGGTTCGTTCACCACGTGCGCAGCCCCTCACGGATGCCGGCGAGGTATGCCGTGTGGTTGCGAGAGGTCTCAGCCACCGAGTCACCGCCGAACTTCTCGAGGCACGACCGCGCGAGGACGAGGGCGACCATCGCCTCGGCCACGACGCCCGCAGCCGGCACGGCGCAGACGTCGGAGCGCTGGTGGATCGCCGTCGCGGCCTCACCCGTGGAGACGTCCACCGTGGACAGGGCACGCGGCACGGTGCTGATCGGCTTCATCGCCGCGCGGACCCGGAGCACCTGACCGGTCGACATGCCGCCCTCCGTGCCGCCCGCGCGGCCGGTGCGCCGGGTGATGACGCCGTCGATCAGCTCCATCTCGTCGTGCGCCACGGAGCCGCGTCGGCGTGCGGTCTCGAAGCCGTCGCCGACCTCGACTCCCTTGATCGCCTGGATGCTCATGAGCGCCTGCGCGAGCTGGCCGTCCAGCCTGCGGTCCCAGTGCACGTGCGACCCGAGGCCGGGGGGCACGCCGTAGGCGAGCACCTCGACGATACCGCCCAGGGTGTCGCCGTCCTTCCTGGCCGCGTCGACCTCGGCGACCATCGCGGCCGACCCCTCCGGGTCGAGGGCGCGCACGGGGTCGGCGTCGAGGCGCTCGACGTCGTCGGGCGTCGGCAGCGCCGCAGCCGCCGGCACCCCGGCCGCGCCGATCGAGACGGTGTGGGAGACGAGGCGGATGCCGTAGGACTGCTCGAGGAAGCGGGCCGCGACCTCACCGAGCGCGACCCGGGCTGCGGTCTCGCGGGCCGAGGCCCGCTCGAGCACCGGACGCGCGTCCTCGTGGCCGTACTTCTGCATGCCCACGAGGTCGGCGTGGCCGGGCCGGGGGCGCGTCAGCGGCTTGTTGCGCGCGACCTCCTTCTCGGCGTTGACGTCGTCGGAGGCGGCATAGGCCTCGTCACTGACGGCCTCGGGGCTCATGACGGTCGTCCACTTGGGCCACTCGCTGTTGCCGATCCGGACCGCCAGGGGCGAACCGAGTGTCACACCGTGCCGCAGCCCACCGAGGAACTCGACCTCGTCCTGCTCGAACTTCATCCGCGCGCCGCGGCCGTAGCCGAGGCGGCGGCGTGACAGGGCCGCCTGAAGGTCCTTCGCGCCGACCTCGACACCTGCCGGGAGCCCCTCGATCATGGCGACGAGTGCGGGACCGTGCGACTCACCAGCCGTCAACCAACGCAACATGTCCCGATCCTCCCACGCGCTCCGACGCCGCTCCCGACGCGCCCGCTCAGCGGGACCAACCGTCGGCCGGGGGCTCCACCCGGTCAGAAGAGCGGGCGCACCTCGACGACGAGGGAGATGAGCAGGCCGAGCAGCATCCACGGACCGAAGGCGATGTCGTCCTTGCGCGTGCCGCGTCGTAGGACGAGGCGCACGAGCCCGTACACGCCCGCGAGGATGAAGGCGGCATACGACGCGACGAGCGTCGTCGACACGCTGACGTAGCCCGTGGCGAGCCCGACGAGCCCGGCGAGCGTGACGTCGCCGTAGCCGAAGCCGCTGCCGAGCAGCGCCGCCACGAGCGCGAGCACGAAGTAGATCGTCCAGAGCACGCCTCCGGCGATCGCCGCCCGCTTCAGCGCCTCCCAGTCACCCGACGCGAGGGATGCGAGGGCGAGCTGCCCCACCAGCAGCGGGTATGCCGGCCGCGTCAGTCCGCGCGGCAGCCGGTGCACGTCCGCGTCGACCCAGGCGAGGGCGACGGCGACGAACGCGAAACCGAGGTAGGCGGGCGTGAGTGCCCACTGCGACAGGGGTCCGAAGCGCCACCCGAGCAGCGCCCACAGGACGGCGAGGGCGACCGGCACGATGGCCGGCGACACCCTGGGCGGGGGCCCGGTCTCGTCGTCGAGCCGGTAGCCGCCCGTCGCGAGACGACGCCGGAGGACCTCCCCGACGGCTGCACCGGCAACGCCCAGGGCGAGGACGAACCACCACGGCGTCCCGGGAGCCGCGGCCCATGTCATCGGTGGGATCACCGGGCATCGTGGGCGTCGCGCAGCGCCGCCTGCAGGGCCCGCGACATCGCGGCGAGGGGAGCCGGACGGCCGGTCATGAGGCGCACCTGCTCGGTGGCCTGGTGCAGCAGCATGTCCGTGCCCTCGGCGACGACCCACCCACGCTCGCGAGACGTTCGTTGCAGGGCGGTCTCGCCCGAGCCGTAGACGACGTCGAGGACCACGGGACGGCTCTGGCCCTGGGGTGCCGCGGGGAAGGCGTCGAGGCCCGGTATCGAAGCTGGTGGCACGGTGCTGACGACCGCGTCGACGTCGGCGGCGGCGCTCCACTCCCCCAGGCCGACCACGCTGACGGCCAGCCCCGCTGCCTCGGCCTGGGCGCGCGTCTCCGGGCGGATCCGGTCACGGACCATGAACACCACGCGAGCAGCGGACGCCGTCACGGCGGCCAGCGCGGAGCGGGCGGTGGCCCCGGAGCCGACGACGAGCACGGTGGACGGGTCGGCGCACCCGGCGAGGCGCAGTGCTGTCGAGATGCCGTGGACGTCGGTGTTGTGCGCGGTCCAGCCCTGCGGTTCCGCCTCGTCGCGCACCAGGGTGTTGGCCGCACCAGTGGCGCCTGCGACGGGGCTCACCGTGGTCGCTGCCCGCAGCGCGACCTCCTTGAGCGGCATCGTCAGCGACAGGCCGACGTAGGAACCGTCCAGCCCCGCGAGGGCGTCGGCGAAGCCGGCCTCGTCGACCTCGCACCGGTCGTAGGACCAGTCGCGCAGGCCCAGGGCTGCATACGCGGCCCGGTGCAGCACGGGCGAGAGCGAGTGGGTGATGGGGCTGCCCCACACCGCGCAGTGGCGGGCGACGCCGCGCCCCTCGTTCAGCACTTGCCCTTGTTGTCCGTGCACCACTTCTGGAACTGCGCCACGTTGCGCTGGTGCTCCTCGTAGGTCGCCGCGAACTTCGTCTCACCCGTGGCGAGGTCGACCGTCACGAAGTAGAGCCACGGTCCGGCCACGGGGGCGGCGGCCGCCTCGAGGGCGCTCTCGCCGGGGTTGGAGATGGGTCCGGGTGGCAGGCCGGCGAAGCGGCGGGTGTTGTAGGGGCTGCCGCTGTCGAGCATCTGCTGCGTGGGGACGCCCCGCTTCTTGAAGATGTAGTTGACCGTCGAGTCGAAGCCCAGCGACATCTTGCCGGCGAGGCGGTTCTCGACGACGCGGGCGACCCGGGAGCGGTCGGCCTCGTTCTGCGCCTCACCCTCGACGAGGCTCGCGACCGTGACGACGTGCTCCATCCGGTCCGGCGTGATGCCGAGGGCGTCGAGCCGCTTCGTCGACTCCGCGACCATCTGCTTGAGCTGGTCGAGCGCCGTCGCGGTGGGGCCGAACTCGTAGCTCGCGGGGAAGAGGTAGCCCTCGATGTTGCCCTTGGCCGACGGCGGCAACCCGAGCTCGGAGACCTTCTTGGCCGCGGCGGTGTACTCGGCGACGGGGATGCCGGACGACTTCGACAGCTTGGCGTAGATCTCGCTCGCCCAGAGCCCCTCGGGGATGACGACGCGCGTGATGAGGCGGTTCTTGGGGTCGACGAGGATCTTGAGGGCGTCTGCCGCCGCCATCTGCTTCTTCATCTCGTAGACGCCCGGCTGGATCCCGGCGCTCTTCGGGTCGTTGTTGGCGGCCTCGATGAAGGCCTTGCTCGTCTTGACGACGTCCTGCTCGGCGAGGGTCTTGGCGATCATGCTGCCGCCCGCGCCCTGGTCGACCGTCACGCGGATCTCTCCCGTGCCGGGTCCCGGGTAGTCGTTGGACTCGAGGAAACCCTCCACGACGGGCCGAAGCGCCTTGTAGGCGACGGCCACGCCACCACCGATGACGGCGAGCGCGAGCACGATGACGACGATGCGGCGGAAGATCGACGGCTTGCCTCGCGGCGCACCGCCCTTGGCGTCCTTGCCCGCGCGACGGTTGCTGCGCCGGCGGGCGGCGAGCTCCTGCTCACGCAGCTCGCGCCGGCTCAGCGGGGGCGCGGCGTGCGCCTCGTCGACGTGCTCGACGTGCTCGACGTGCTCGACGTGCTCGATGGTCTCTTCGTGGTCGCCGAAGATGGACGACTCGAGATGGTCCTTCATCGGCGACGTTCCTTCTTCCGTTTGCCCCCCGGCGTGACGATTTCCCCTGGTGGCCTGCCCGACAGCACCTCGGTGTCGAGGGCCGACTGCAGGATGAGTACCGCAGCGGCCTGGTCGACGACGGCCCGTTGCCCCCGACCCGGGACGCCGCTGTCGCGTAGTCTGCGGTGCGCGTCCACGGTGGTCAAGCGTTCATCGACCATCCGCACCCCCACCGTACCCAGACGGGCCGCGAGCCGACCGGCGTAGTCGCGTGCGATGCGCGCGGCCTCGCCCTCCTGGCCGGAGAGCAACCGCGGCAGGCCCACGACGACCTCGATGGCCGCCAGCTCGTGCGCGAGGGCGACGATGGCGTCGACGTCGCTGTCGGCCTCGACGTCCCGGGGCAGGGTGCGCACCGGGTGGGCGAGCACACCCGAGGCGTCCGACGCCGCGACGCCGACGCGGGCGTTGCCCACGTCGACGCCGACGCGTGGCCCGGGACGGGAACGGAACTCGGCCAAGGTCAGGCGCCTCGGTTGCGGAGCTGGTCCTCGACGGCGCCGAGAGCGGCCGAGACGCGCGTCGCGCCGGTGCCCCCACCCTGGGCGAGGTCGTCCTTGCCGCCGCCCCCGCCGCCGAGCGCCTGGGCGGCGAGCTTGACGAAGGCCCCGGCCTTGAGACCGATCTCGCGGGCTCGCTCGTTCGTCGCGACGATGACGACCGGGCGGCCACCGGCCACGGACGCCATCGACACGAGCACCGGGCGGTCGTTGCCGAGTCGGCCGCGCACGTCGGTCACGAGCTTGCGCAGGTCGTCGCCGGTGACGCCGTCTCCCGCGTCGTGGCTGACGAAGGTCACGCCGGTGATGTCGCGCGCCGACTGGACGAGACCGGACGCAGCTCCCAGCACCTGGCTCTGGCGCACCGCGGCGATCTCCTTCTCGGCGTCGCGGAGGCGGCCGAGGATGCTCGCGATGCGGTCGGGCAGCTCGTCGCGTCGCACCCCGAGCGTGTCGGTGAGCTGGCTGACGATCGTCGCCTCACGGGCGAGGTGGGAGTACGCGTCGGCGCCGACGAGCGCTTCGACGCGGCGCACGCCGGAGCCGATCGAGCTCTCGCCGAGGAGCTTGACGACACCGATCTGACCGACGCGTGGCGTGTGCGTGCCCACGCACAGCTCGCGGGACCACTCGCCGATGGACACGACGCGTACGCGCTCGCCGTACTTCTCACCGAAGAGGGCCATCGCTCCGAGCTTCTTCGCCGCGTCGATGGCCATGACGTCGGCCGTGACGGGCAGGTCGTCGAGCAGCACGGCGTTGATCCGGCCCTCGATCTCGCCCATCGCCGCCGCCGGCACCGCCTGGAGGGACTTGAAGTCGAAGCGCAACCGTCCCGGGGAGTTCTCCGAGCCGGCCTGCGTGGCCGTGTCGCCGAGTTCGTCGCGCAGCGCCTGGTGCACCATGTGGGTCGCGGTGTGCGCGCGGGAGATCGACCGGCGGCGCACGACGTCGACCTCGGCCTCGGCGTCCTCGCCGACGCCGACCTCGCCCTCGAGCACGGTCGCGCGGTGGACGACGAGACCCGTGATGGGGCGCTGGACGTCCGTGACCTCGAGAAGGGCGCCGTTCGCGAGGCGGATGTGACCGTGGTCGGCCTGCTGCCCACCGGACTCCGCGTAGAGCGGCGTGCGGTCGAGCACGACCTCGACCTCGTCGCCGCGCCCGATCCGCTCGACGACGACGCCGTCTCGGATGAGGCCGCGGATCCGGGTGTCGGTCTGGGTCTGGTCGTAGCCGGTGAACTCCACGTCACGCCCGAGGGTGTCGGACAGCTGTCGGTAGACGCTCGTGTCCCCGTGTGCCGATCTCTTCGCCCGCGCATCGGCCTTGGCGCGGTCACGCTGCTCGCCCATGAGTCGGCGGAAACCGGGTTCGTCGACCTGCAGTCCCTGCTCGGCCGCCATCTCGAGCGTCAGGTCGATCGGGAAGCCGTAGGTGTCGTGCAGGGCGAAGGCCTCGGACCCAGCCAAGGTCGTGGCACCCGACGACTTGGCCCGCGCCACGGCGGTGTCGAGGATCGTCGTGCCCGAGCTCAGCGTGCGTCGGAACGCGTCCTCCTCGGCGTACGCCACCTGGCTGATCCGGTGGAAGTCGGTCTCGAGCTCCGGGTAGGACGCCTTCATCCGTTCCATGCTCACGGGGAGCAGCTGCTCGAGGGTCGGCGCGTCGACGCCGAGCAGCCGCATCGAGCGCACCGCCCGGCGCAGCAGGCGGCGCAGCACGTAGCCGCGGCCCTCGTTGCCCGGGGTGACACCGTCGCCGATGAGCATGAGGGAGCTGCGCACGTGGTCGGCCACGACGCGGAAGCGCACGTCGTCCTCGTGGTCGGAGCCGTAGCGACGGCCCGTCAGGTCCTCGGCAGCGGCGATGACGGGGAAGACCTCGTCGGTCTCGTAGATGTTGTCGACGCCCTGGAGCAGGAACGCGACGCGCTCGAGACCCATGCCGGTGTCGATGTTGCGCTTCGGCAGCTCGCCCGCGATGTCGAAGTCCTCCTTCGACCGGACGTTCTCGAGCTCGTACTGCATGAAGACGAGGTTCCAGAACTCGAGGTAGCGGTCGCCCGCCTCCCAGTCGCCGTCGGCGCCGAACTCGGGGCCGCGGTCGAGCAGGATCTCGGAGCAGGGACCGCCGGGCCCGGCGACCCCCATGTTCCAGTAGTTGTCCTTGCGGCCGAGGCGCACGATGCGCTCGTCGGGCAGTCCTGCGATCTTCTTCCAGAGCGCGATGGCCTCGTCGTCCTCGTGGTACACGGACGCGTAGAGGTCCTTCTCCTCGAAGCCGAGGCCGCCCTCCGCCTGGCTGCGGGTGATGAGCTCCCAGGCGAGCTCGATGGCGCCCTCCTTGAAGTAGTCGCCGAAGCTGAAGTTGCCGTTCATCTGGAAGAACGTGCCGTGTCGGGTGGTCTTGCCGACCTCCTCGATGTCGAGGGTCCGGACGCACTTCTGCACGCTCGTGGCACGCGAGAACTGCGGGGTCTCCTGGCCGAGGAAGTACGGCTTGAACGGGACCATGCCGGCGTTGACGAACAGCAGGTTCGGGTCCTCGTGCACGAGCGGCGCGCTGGGCACGACGGTATGGCCGCGGCTGCCGAAGTACGAGAGCCAGCGACGCCTGATCTCAGCGGTTTCCATGATGGGTCCTTGTGGTCGACAGGTGTGGTCTGCGGGAGGCCCGTCGCAGGTGCGGACGGGCAGGCGGGGCGGGGCCAGCTCGGCGCCTCACTGGCGCGCGGCTGACCCCCGGGGAGCTCGCCTCGCCCGCTGCAGGCCCCCGCGCTGGGTCGGCCTGGGTCCCTCGTGGGCCACGTTCGTCGTCCTTCGATCGTCGGCGCACGCTCGCGCCGAGGTGGTTCAACCCTAACGGACCGCGTGAGAGTCGTCCCCCACCGATGCCCGGGTATGCCGCTGGGCCGACTCCCCCGTGCGGGAGCCGGCCCAGCGGCATACGTCGTGCGTTCCCGGTCGTCGGCGATCAGACCGAGTGCTCGACCTCGGCCACGAGGTCGGTCTTGACCTCCGCGAAGTGGCAGGCCTGCAGGTGGATGCCACCCTCGCGGAACGTGCGGGTCGCCTCGTCCGCCGTCGCCGAGACGAGCGGCGGCTCCTGCTCGGCGCAGATGTCCTGCGCCTTCCAGCACCGGGTGCGGAAACGGCAGCCGCTCGGCGGGTCGATCGGGCTCGGCACGTCGCCGACCAGCCGGATGCGCTCCTTGGGAGCGCTGCCACGGGCGACGTTGATGTCGGGCGCCGCCGACAGCAGAGCTTGGGTGTACGGGTGCTCGGGAGTCTCGTAGATCTTCTTCTTGTCGCCGTACTCGACGATCTTGCCGAGGTACATCACCGCGACCTGGTCGCAGAAGTGACGCACGACGCCGAGGTCGTGCGCGACGAAGATGAAGGCGAGGTTGAGATCGTTGCGCAGGCTGGCCAGCAGGTTCATCACCTGTGCCTGGATCGACACGTCGAGTGCCGAGACCGGCTCGTCGGCGATGATCAGCTTCGGTTCGACCGCGAGGGCGCGGGCGATGCCGATGCGCTGGCGCTGGCCGCCGGAGAACTCCGACGGGTAACGGTTGATGTGCTCCGGGTTGAGGCCGACGAGCTCGAGCAGCTGCTGGACGCGGGCCTTCTCCTTGCCCTTGTGCAGGCCATGGACCCGAAGCGGCGTGCTGAGGATCGCCCCGACCGTGTGCCTCGGGTTCAGCGAGGAGTACGGGTCCTGGAAGATCATCTGCACGTCACGGCGAATGTCGCGCAGCTCGTGCTCCTTGAGGTGCGTGATGTCACGCCCCTCGAACTCGATCTTGCCACCCGTCGGCTCGTCGAGCCGCGTCACCAGACGCGAGGTCGTCGACTTGCCACAGCCGGACTCGCCCACGAGACCGAGCGTCTGGCCCTCCTTGACGGTGAAGCTGATGCCGTCGACGGCCTTGACCGTCGCCCGCACCATCCGCAGGCCCTGGACCTCGCGGAACGGGAAGTGGCGCTGGAGGTCGGTGACCTTGAGCAGCGTCTGGTCGGTCATCGGACTCCCTCGTCGTCCCGCAGCGTGGCCACGGGGTCAGCCAGGTGGCAGCGGATCTCACGGTTGAGCAGGCCGGGCGTCGGCCGCCACTCGGGCAGCACGGTCCAGCACATGTCCCCCTCGACCTGGCTCTTGAACTCGCACCGCGGGTGGAAGGAACAGCCCGACGGCAGGTTGAGCAGGCTCGGGGGGGTGCCCTTGATCGCCTTGAGCTCCTCGAGGTCCTCGGAGTGCGAGGGCAGCGACTGGAGCAGGCCGTAGGTGTAGGGCATCGAGGGCTGGGCCAGCACCTCCCTGGCGCCTCCCTTCTCGACGCCGCGACCGGCATACATCACGAGGATGTCGTCGGCCGTCTCGGCCACGACGGCCAGGTCGTGCGTGATGAGGATGACCGCGGAGCCGAACTCCTTCTGGAGCTCGTTGACGAGGTCGAGGATCTGGGCCTGGACGGTCACGTCCAGCGCCGTCGTCGGCTCGTCGGCGATGAGCAGCTTCGGGTTGTTGACCAGGCCCAGCGCGATCATCGCGCGCTGGCGCATGCCGCCCGAGAACTCGTGCGGGTAGGAGTTGGCGCGCCGCTGCGGGTTGGGGATGCCGACGAGGTCGAGCATCTCGACCGCGCGCTTGTGCGCGATCTGCTTGCTCACCTTGTTGTGCGCCTGGTAGGCCTCGGCGATCTGCCGGCCCACCTTGTGGAACGGGTGGAGCGAGCTCTGCGGGTCCTGGAAGACCATGGCGGCCTTCGTGCTGCGGATCTTCTGGAAGGTGGCCGACGAGGCTCCGACGAGCTCGAGTCCGTCGAGCTTGATGCTTCCGGTGATCTGCGCGCGCTTGGGGTTGTGCAGGCCGAGCACCGCCATGCTGCTGACGGACTTGCCGGAGCCCGACTCGCCCACGATGGCGAGCGTCCGCCCGAGGCGAGCCTGGTACGTCAGGTTGGAGACCGCCCTGACCACGCCCTCCTCGGTCGGGAAGGCCACCGAGAGGTCGTTGACGTCGAGGACGATGTCGCCGGCGTTGCGCGCCTCTGCGGACTGGGTCGAGATGGTGTTCGCGGTCGCGGTCACGAGAGCCTCACTCGCGGGTCGATGAAGGAGTACGCGATGTCGACCACGAGGTTCATGATCACGACGACGACGGCTCCGATGAGCACCGTGCCCATGATGACGGGCAGGTCGAAGGACTTGAGCGCGGCGAGGCCACGCCGGCCGATGCCGTCGACACCGAAGATCTGCTCGGTGATGAGCGTGCCGGTGAGCAGGGCCGCGATGTCGAGGCCCAGGATCGTCGCGATCGGGCTCATCGCGGCACGGAAACCGTGCTTGAACAGGACGACGCGCTCGTTGATGCCCTTCGAGCGGGCGGTGCGGATGTAGTCCATCGACAGCGTCTCGATCATCGAGTTGCGGGTGTAGCGCACGTAGGACGCCGACGTCACGAGTCCGAGGATCAACGCCGGTGCGAGCATGCCCATGAAGTAGGGCCCGACTCCCGCCGATATCGAGGAGTACTGCGGCAGGATGTTCCACAGGATGACCGGGTAGAGCGCGACGAGGAGCGCGAGCACGTAGTACGGGATCGAGCCGAGCACCTGCGAGGAGCCGACGAGCCCGCGGTCGGCCGCGGAACCGCGGCGGACCGCCGCGAGGATGCCGAGCGTCACGCCGACGGTCACGAACACGACGGCGGCCATCAGGGCCAGCACGACGGTGTTCGGGAAGCGGGTGAAGAGCTCCTCGTTGACGGAACGACGCGTCACGAACGAGAAGCCGAGGCACGGAGCACCGCAGTGGACGGTGTCGCCGGCGTAGACGAAGTCGCGGCCGACGAAGAGACCCTTGAAGTAGGCGAAGAACTGCTCCGTGAGGGGCTTGTCCAGCCCGATGCTCTTCGTGATGGCCTCGAGACGCGCAGGGTTGCACCTGGTCTCGGGGCACATGGCCTGTGCCGGGTCCGAGGGGCCTGCGAAGAAGAGCAGGAACGACGAGACCAGCGTGGCCAGGATGACGCTCAGGGCGAGAGCCATGCGCCTGAGGATGTACGTGAGCACGTTTTGCCTTCCAAACGAGGTGGGCGCCGGTGGTGGGGGCCCGGATGTCCCGGGCCCCCACCACGGCTGTCAGTTCAGATCTTGCTCTCCCGGAGGAGCGCTGTCACTGCCGACTTACTGGTCCAGCCAGATCTTCGTGATCTCCGGCATGCCCTTGTTGGGGTTGGGGATCACGTTCTTGACCTTCGTGCCGAACACGAAGTTGCCCTTGTCGTTGTAGTCCGGGATGGCCAGGAGGTAGGTCTCCGTGAGCCACTTGTCCATCTTGCCCCACTCCGGACCCTGCTCGGTGATCGAGAGGTTCTGGATGCGCTTGATCTCGGCGTCGATCTTGGCGTCGGAGAAGTTGCCGAAGCTCGTACCACCCTGCGACATGGAGATCGTGCCGAAGGTCGGCGGGATGATCGAGTCAGCCGACGGCCAGTCGAAGCACCAGCCACGCGGCGACTGGAGCATGTTGTACTTGCCCTTGGGGTCACCGGCAAGCTTGCGGCGCTCAGCCGACGGCGCACCGATGTCCTGGACCTTGAAGCCGGCCTTCTGGAAGGCCTGCTTGCGGACCTGGTTGACCTTCTGGGCCGTGTCGTCGTCGTTCGTGTAGTAGTAGATGAGCTCGAACGGCTTGTCCGGGCCGTAGCCGGCCGCGGCCAGCATCTCCTTGGCCTTGGCGGGGTCACCGTCGCCCTGACCGTTCATCTTGAAGCCCGGAGCGGCCTCGGCCACGTAGTCCGTGTGGCCGGGGATCTGCGGCGGGATGATCGTGCTGGCGGGCGAGAACGAGTGCGTCGTCTCGCCGCCGGCCTTGTGGATCGAGTCGAACGGGTAGGCGACGGCGATCGCCTTGCGCACCTCGAGCGGGATCTTGCGCGCGTCCATGTTGACCATGATCACGCAGGAGGACGGGCCCTCCGCGTACTGCGACTTCTTCTCGCCCTCGATCTGCGAGATGAGCGACGAGTCGATGGCGTCCCAGTTGAGCGAGCTGGCGTCGTCGCCGTTGGAGGCGAGGATGGCCGTCTGCGTCTTGACGATGTCCTGGCCGAACTTGAAGTGGAACCCGTCGGGGTAGTTGTTGCGCGCCGGGTCGGTGTTGGGGTCCCAGTTGGGGTTGCGCTTGAGCGTCAGCTCGGTGCCCGGGGTGTACTTGTCGAACATGTACGGGCCGGTGGCCAGCGGGTGCAGCTGGTAGTCGGCCTTCTTGTCCTTCGCCTCGGGGATCGGCGTGAACTGGTTGAAGGAGACGAAGTAGGGCAGCGTCTCGAAGCGCTTCTCGAGGTGGAAGACAACGGTCTTGTCGTCCGTCGCCTCGACGCTGTTCCAGTTCTTGTCACCCTTGTAGGGGCCCTGGTAGTCGGCGCCGTTCTTGAAGAACTCGCGCTGGTACGTCGGGCCGTTCGCCGCGAGGTCGGGGTCGAACGACCGCTTGGCGGCGAAGACGATGTCCGCGGCCTTGACCGGGCTGCCGTCCTCGTACTTGATGCCGTCCTTGAGCGTGAAGGTCCACGTCAGGCCGTCCTCGGACGCCTTGCCGAGGTCGGTCGCGAGGTCCGGGACCAGGACCATGTGGTTGTCCTTCCACGTGAACGTGGTGAGGGCCCGGTGGCTCAGCGAGAAGATGACCGCCGTGTCCTGGTAGAACTGGTCGCTCGGGTCGAAGTTGGCCGGAACGGTGTTGTAGGGCACCGTCAGGATGCCGCCCTTCTTGGCACCGGGGATCTCCGGCGCGGGGCCCTTGGCGTTCGGGTCGAGGGCGGCGCCCGCCTTGTCGACCGGTGCGTTGCCGCCGTTGGTGCCGTTGCCGGCACCGCCGGTGTTGGCTGCGGGGGCGCCGCAGGCCGCGACGAAGCCGAGGGAAGCCGCGGCTCCCACGGTCAGGACTTTGGTCCAGCGCATTGTTGTTTGCTCCCTTTTGTGCTTGTCCCGGCGTTTTGCCGGGAACATCTGGTGACCGATGAGCCCGGTGGGGGTCAACGGCGGCTGGTGGGGTCGAAGGCGTCGCGGATCGAGTCACCGAGCAGGCTCAGTGCCAGGACGAGGAGCGACAGGCCGATGACGGAGGGCCAGAGCCACAGCGGATAGGTGGCGAAGAGGTTCTGGGCGTCGGCGATGGTGCGGCCCCACGACGCGGTGGGCTCGACGAGTCCGGCACCGAGGTAGCTCAGCGTCGCCTCGTACGTGATGTACGCCGGGACGGCGATCGAGGCGGAGACGATGATCGGGCCGACGAGGTTGGGCAGGATCTCGCGGAAGAGGATCGAGCGCGTCGGGACGCCGATGGCGCGGGCGGCCTGGACGAACTCCCGCTCGCGCAGGCTCTTGACCTCGCCGCGCACGAGTCGCGCCAGCCCCATCCAGCCGAAGACGACGAGGATGACGATGAGGACGACGAACCGGATGGTGGAGGTCTCCTCGGCCGTGAGGTCACCGCCGGCGGCGATGCGCTTCTGCATGATCGGGATGATCGCGATCACGAGGAGCAGGATCGGCAGCGACAGGAAGAAGTCGATGACCCAGGAGATGAACTTGTCCGACGCGCCACCGAGGTAGCCGCCGATGAGCCCGAGCGTCACGCCGATGAGGGTCGATGCGAACGCGGCGACGAAGCCGATGATGAGCGAGGGTCGGGCACCGTAGGCCCAGCGGGCGAAGAGGTCACGCCCCAGACGCGGCTCGACACCCAGCCAGTGCGCCGAGCTGGGACCGACGGTCGGCAGACCGTTGAAGTCGACGAGCTCGGTGTGCACGGTTCCGACGTCGGCCTTGGCGCCGGTGATGGGGTCGACGGCCTCGAGCGAGACGAGGAGCGGAGCGAAGATCGCGACGAGGAGGAAGAACAGGATGATGACGGAGCAGACGATGGCGACCTTGTCCTGCTTCAGCCGGGCCCAGGCCACCTGACCGGGAGAACGACCGGTGCGGACGTCCTTGGTCTCGGGGGCCGTCGTCGAAGCCGTCTCCTCAGATACCTCGATCAGCGTTCCTGCTGAGGGCTCCGGCATTGCGTTCAACGCGTTGTCTCCATCCTTGTGGGATCACATCCGACCGGGGTTCACGTCACCCGGGCCGCCCTCGGGAGCACACCAGATGATCCGGGTACCACCCCCGCCGGGACGACGTGAGCCTGCCACACAGTTTCGCGCTGTCCAAGCATCGAGACGTGCATGGATGGCAAATCGTTACCGAGCCGGACCTGCCGCAACACGATGTCCGCCGACACCCGGCCGGGCCCGGACATTGGCCCAACACGCACGGTCGGCCGGCTCCTCCGTCACTCCGTGCGCGTGCGTCCCAGACGTCCCGAGAGCCATTCCCACCGGGCCCGGAGACGCTCCTCGAAGCCCCGGTCCGTGGGCCGGTAGTAGCTGACGGCGTCGTGCAGGTCGTCGGGGAGGTACTGCTGTGCGGCGACGCCGTCGGGCTCGTCGTGGGCGTAGACGTACCCCTTGCCGTGGCCGAGCCGCTCGGCCCCCGCGTAACCGCTCCCCCGCAGGTGCGCGGGGACCACCCCACCGCGCCCCGCGCGGACGTCGGCGATCGCCTCGTTGATGCCGAGGTATGCCGCATTGGACTTGGGTGCCATGGCGTTGTGCACGACCGCCTGGGCCAGGATGATCCGGGCCTCGGGCATGCCGATCTGGGCCACCGCGTGCATCGCGGCCACGGCGGTCTGAAGGGCCGTCGGGTCCCCCATGCCCACGTCCTCGCTCGCCGAGATCACGATGCGGCGGGCGATGAAGCGTGGGTCCTCTCCCGCTTCGAGCATCCGCGCGAGGTAGTGCAGGGCGGCGTCGACGTCGCTGCCTCGCATCGACTTGATCAGGGCGCTCGCGACGTCATAGTGCTGGTCGCCGGCGCGGTCGTAGCGCACGGCCGCCTGGGCGACGGCCTGCTCCACATGGGCGAGGGTGACCTCGACGGGGTCGTCGGTCATCCGGCCGGGCGGCTGGGCGTCGAGGGCGACGCCGGCCGCGGCCTCGAGGGAGGTCAGCGCTCGGCGCGCGTCACCCCCGGCCACCCGCACGAGGTGGTCGGTGGCGTCTGCAGCGAGGGTGTGGGCGCCGCCGAACCCCCGCTCGTCGGTGAGTGCTGCGGCGAGCAGCTCCGCGATCTCCTCGTCGGACAGCGACTCGAGTGTGACGAGCACCGACCGCGACAGCAGGGGGGAGATGATGCTGAAGGACGGGTTCTCGGTGGTGGCCGCGACGAGGATGACGGTGCGGTTCTCGACGCCGGGGAGCAGCGCGTCCTGCTGGGCCTTGGTGAAGCGGTGGATCTCGTCGAGGAAGAGGACGGTCTGGCGCGAGTACAGGTCTCGCTCGCGGACGGCGGATTCCATGACCGAGCGGACGTCCTTGACGCCGGCCGTGACGGCCGAGAGCTCGACGAACCGGCGGTCCGCGGCCGTCGCGACGAGGTGCGCGAGCGTCGTCTTGCCCGTGCCCGGAGGGCCCCAGAGGATGGCGGACAACGGGCCAGCCGCCCCACCGGAGCCCTCGATGAGCCGGCGCAGCGGGCTGCCGGGGCGCAGCACCTTGGTCTGGCCCCGGACCTCCTCGAGGGAGCGCGGGCGCATGCGGACGGCGAGCGGGACGACGCCGGCCGAGGCAGGCTGTTCACCGCGGTCGGCGGCGGAGGCCGCACCGAAGAGGTCCTCCGTGCTGTTCGACATCACTGTGGAAGGCTATCCGCGTGCAACACCCGTCATCCGCAGACCTGGCGCCCCGTAGCCGTCTGGCTCGTCTCGGCGGACTCATCGCCCGGCACCCGCGCACCTGGGTGGTGGCGTGGGCCGTCATCGCCGTCACGTGCTTCGCCGTCGCGGTCGGCGGCGTGACCGGGGAGTCGCTCTTCGAACGGCTCCACTCGGGCGCGCCGACCGTGGAGTCCGAGTCCTCGAGAGCACAGGAGGTCATCGCCGAGAGCCAGCCGGCTCTCGAGACGTTGACCATGCAGGTGACCGGAGCCGACCTCGCAGACGCCGCGACGGTGCAGGAGGGCGCGTCCGCGACGCGCGCGCTCGCACAGGTCCCCGGTGTCAAGAGCGTACGGTCACCGCTGCTCGCGCCGGGCGGCGTCACCGACCCCTCGGCGGCGCCGCTCGTCAAGGGCGGCACCCCGGCCGCCGGTGGCTTCGTCACGGTCGTCGACTTCGACCCCGGTCTCGACGAGGCCGCGCAGGAGACCGCCGAGACGCAGGCCGAGGCGCGCCTGCTCGCCGTCGCGACCGCCGTGCACGGCCAGGGCTCGGTCGGCAGCACGAGCAAGGTCATCGAGGCCGTCACGACCACCGTCGAGCGCGACCTGCTGCGCGGTGAGGGCATCGCCCTGCCACTCACCTTCCTCGTCATGTTCTTCGTCTTCGGCGGCTTCGTCGCTGCAGGCATGCCGATCATCGGGGCCGTCGTCTCCATCGGCGGAGCGCTGCTGTCGCTCTTCGTCTTCTCGCACGTCGTCGAGCTGGACGCCACCGTCGTCAACATCGTGACCCTGCTCGGCCTCGGGCTCTCCATCGACTACGGCCTGCTCACGGTGAGCCGCTTCCGTGAGGAGCTTGCCCACCGCAAGCACGACGTCCCGACACGGGAGGAGGTCGCGCGCGCCGCCGAGCTGACCGTGGCGACGGCCGGCCGCACCGTTCTCTTCTCCGGGCTGACCGTGGCGATCGCCCTGGCAGGTCTGCTCATCTTCGAGGCGTCGATCATGCGTGCCATCGGTGTGGCCGGGGTCAGCGTCGTCCTCGTCGCCATGGTCGTCGCCATCACGCTCGTGCCCGCGCTCTGCGTCGTGGGGGCAAAACGCTTGTCCCGCAAGGCTGCTGAGCCGGCCTCCGACGTCGGCGTCTTCTCGCGCCTGGCCGTCGGTGTGCAGCGCCATCCCGTGCTCGTGATCGTCGGTGTCGTCGTCGCCCTCGTGACCCTGGCGCTGCCGGCCCTCTCCATGAGGCTCACGTCGTCGGGCACCGAGCTGCTCCCGAGGGATGCGCCGCAGCGGGTCTTCTTCGAGCAGCTCGGCCAGGACTACCCCGCCCTCTCGGCCCCGGAGGTGACCGTCGTCGCGCGAACCTCCGACACGTCCGCCGCCACCTCGTGGGCCGAGCAGTTCCGGACCAGTCCGGGTGTCGAGGGGCTCGTCGTCCGACCGCTCGGGAGCGACGACCAGCGCATCGACATCCGCGTCGCGGGACGGCCGACGTCCGACGAGGCGCAAAACCTCGTGACGGCGATCCGGGACACGAGCGCTCCCTTCGACACGCTGACGACGGGTCAGGCCGCCGGCCAGCTCGACTTCCTCGACTCCATGTCGGACCGCGCGCCATATGCCGTGGCCCTCGTCGTGCTCGGCACCTTCGTCCTGCTCTTCCTCATGACGGGGTCCGTGGTCCTTCCGGTCAAGGCCTTGCTGCTCAACGTGATCTCGCTCGGGGCCGCGCTCGGCGTCGTCGTGTGGATCTTCCAGCAGGGCCACCTCGAGGGGCTGCTCCGCTTCTCGTCCGTCGGGGCCGTGGAATCCATGGTGCCCTTCCTCGTGCTCGCCTTCGGGTTCGGCCTGTCCATGGACTACGAGGTGTTCCTGCTCGCGCGGATCGTCGAGTTCCACCGGCAGGGTGTCGGGAACGACCGCGCCGTCTCGCTCGGCCTCCAGCGCACCGGGCGCATCATCACGTCGGCGGCCCTGCTCATCGTCATCGTCTTCGGCGGTTTCGTCGCCGGCGACATCCTCATCATCAAGCAGATGGGCGTGGCCCTCGTGGCGGCCGTCGCCATCGACGCGACGCTGGTGCGAATGCTGCTCGTCCCCGCGACGATGACGGTGCTCGGCCGGTGGAACTGGTGGGCACCCGCGCCACTCCGGCGCCTCCATGAGCGCTTCGGGATCACCGAGTGACCGCCGTCGTCACCGCGCACGGGCTCGAGGACCTGCTGCGTGCGACCGGCAGCCACCCGTTCGTCCGGTGGGAGGTCACCGATGAGCTCGCCGCGACGTGGTGGGGTTCGTCCGACGCCGTGGCGTTCCAGCGCACCCGCAAGAGGGTGGGCCGCACGGTGAACGTCCTCGGTGGCGACGACGGGGTCACGGTCCTGCTCGACAACCTGCCGGAGATCGCGGCCACCGTCTCCCCCGAGCGTCGCGCCTTCTCGGTCAGCGTGCCGCAGCACCTGGAGCCGCAGCTGAGGGAGCGCTACCGCGTTCTGGACGGCGGTGACTGGGAATGGTTCCACACGATTACTGCCCCGGACGAGCACCCTTCGCACGAGCGCGTGGTGCCCATCGACGACGTCTCCCGCGCCGCCGAGGTCCGCTCGTTCCTCGAGGCGCACTCCCCCACCGCGGACACCGAGCCGGGCAGGGGCGAGCGCTGGTTCGCGGTCGAGGATCCCGACGGTTCGCTCTGCGCGGTCGCCGCCTGGGGCACCACACGCGCTGGAGCACCGCACCTGTCGTCCGTCGCCGTCGACACCCGGTTGCGGGGGCGGGGCCTCGGCCGGACGATCGTCGGTGCCGTCACCGCGCTTGCCGTCGCCGAGACCGGGGTCTGCACTCTGGGGATGTACTCCGACAACGAGGTCGCGCGCGCTCTCTACCTGTCGCTCGGCTACGACCGTGTGTGCGCCTGGTCGAGCCGCCCCGTCGTCATCGGCCGCTGACGACGACCCGCCCGGAGACCTTGTCCCCGGCGCGAGGACCCGAGGATGCTGGTCGGATGACCATCGACCTGCGCGCCGAGCAGCGCACCCAGCGCGAGCAGCTGCGCTACGCGACAACGGCCAAGCGCCTGCGCGCCAGCAGGCACGGGGACCTCGTCTGCGACACGACGCGCGGTCTCGTCGTGTGGTTGCCCCGCCACGTCGTGCCGCAGTACGCGGTCCCCGTCGGCGACCTCGTCGCGGGTCTTCCCCCGGGAACGGCAGAGCTGGAGGGTGAGGGCGTCGCCGGGCACGTGGTGCTCTCCTTCGCGGACTTCGACTGGCTCGAGGAGGACAAGCCCGTGATCGGCCACCCGCACGACCCCTTCGCCAGGATCGACGCGCTGCACAGCACGCGCGACGTCCGGGTGGAGCTCGACGGCGTGGAGCTGGCCCGCTCGCGCCGGCCGGTGGCGCTCTTCGAGACCGGTCTACCGACCCGGTGGTACCTCCCCAGCCACGACGTCCGCACCGAGCTGCTCATGCCGAGCGACACGCGTACGACCTGCGCCTACAAGGGACACGCCTCCTACCTCAGCGCGTCCGCAGACGCCGGTCACGACATCGCGTGGGTCTACCGCAGCCCGCTGCGGGAGGCAGAGCCCGTGCGCGACCTGATCTGCTTCTGGGCCGAACGCACGGTGACGACGGTCGACGGCGTGCGGGAGCACGGCTTCGTCGGCCCGCGGCCCGTCGACGCCTGACACGGCTCCGTCTGACGCGCGTGTGCCGCCCGCCCGGCTCGGGTGGGCGGCACACGTACGCGGTCGTCGGCGGGATGAGCCGCCCGTGGACTCAGCTCTGCTTCGGGCTGACCTCGGGCGCGCCCTGCGGGGCGGGGGCCGACGCGGCCGGCCGGGCGTCGACGCCCGCCTCCTTGCGCTGCGCCGGCGTGATCGGCGCCGGCGCCGCGGTGAGCGGGTCGTAGCCGCCGCCCGACTTCGGGAACGCGATGACGTCGCGGATGGAGTCGGTGTGCGCGAGCAGCGAGACGATGCGGTCCCAGCCGAACGCGATGCCGCCGTGAGGCGGGGCACCGAAGGCGAAGGCCTCGAGGAGGAAGCCGAACTTCTCCTGGGCGTCCTCCTCCGACAGACCCATGACGGCGAAGACCCGCTCCTGGACGTCGCGGCGGTGGATACGGATCGAGCCGCCGCCGATCTCGTTGCCGTTGCAGACGATGTCGTAGGCGTAGGCGAGCGCCGGTCCCGGGTCGGTGTCGAAGGTGTCGAGGAACTCGGGCTTGGGCGAGGTGAAGGCGTGGTGGACGGCCGTCCAGGCACCGGCGCCCACGGCGACGTCACCCGAGGCGACGGCATCGGCGGCGGGCTCGAAGAGCGGGGCGTCGACGACCCAGAGGAAGCTCCACGCGTCCTTGTCGATGAGCTCGCAGCGGCGACCGATCTCGAGGCGGGCGGCGCCGAGCAGGGCACGCGAGGACTTGGCGGCCCCGGCGGCGAAGAAGATGCAGTCACCGGGCTTCGCGCCGACGTGGGCAGCGAGGCCGGCGCGCTCCCCGTCGGTGAGGTTCTTGGCGACCGGGCCGCCGAGCTCGCCGTCCTCCTGGACCAGGACGTAGGCCAGACCGCGGGCGCCGCGCTGCTTGGCCCAGTCCTGCCAGGCGTCGAGCTGCTTGCGCGGCTGGCTCGCACCACCCGGCATGACGACCGCACCGACGTAGTCGGCCTGGAAGACGCGGAAGGTCGTGTCGGCGAAGTAGTCGGTGCACTCGACGAGCTCGTTGCCGAAACGCAGGTCGGGCTTGTCGGAGCCGTAGCGGGCCATCGCGTCGGCGTAGGTCATCCGCTGGAACGGGGCATCGAGCTCGACGCCGATGAGGCGCCACAGTGCCTGCACGATCGACTCGCCCAGCTCGATGATGTCGTCCTGCTCGACGAAGCTCATCTCGATGTCGAGCTGGGTGAACTCGGGCTGGCGGTCGGCCCGGAAGTCCTCGTCGCGGTAGCAACGGGCGATCTGGTAGTAGCGCTCCATGCCGGCCACCATGAGCAGCTGCTTGAACAGCTGCGGGCTCTGGGGGAGGGCGTACCAGGAGCCCGGGGCGAGGCGGGCCGGCACGAGGAAGTCACGGGCTCCCTCGGGCGTCGAGCGGGTCAGGGTCGGCGTCTCGATCTCGACGAAGTCGCGGGCCCCGAGCACCGCGCGGGCCGCGGCGTTGACCCGCGAGCGCAGTCGGATCGCGGCGCCGGCCGAGCTCGCACCGGGGCGGCGCAGGTCGAGATAACGGTGCTTGAGGCGTGCCTCCTCGCCGACGGTGACCCGCTCGTCGATCTGGAAGGGCAGCGGCGCGGCCGGGTTGAGCACCTCGAGCTCGCTGACGATGACCTCGATGTCGCCGGTGGGCAGGTCGGGGTTCGCGTTGCCCTCGGGGCGCTCGCGGACCTCACCGGTGACCCGGACGCAGAACTCGTTGCGGACGTCGTGGGCGCCGCCCTGGGCGAGCACCTCGTCCCTGGCGACGACCTGGGCGACGCCCGAGGCGTCGCGCAGGTCGAGGAAGGCGACCCCGCCGTGGTCTCGCCGCCGCGCCACCCATCCGGTCAAGACAACCGTCTGGCCTACATGGCCCTGACTGCCGGCGCGGAGAGTGCCGGCCTCGTGAGTGCGGAGCACGGAGGGTCCTTCCGGGACGTGGTTCGGGCGGCACGACGGCCGCCGGGGCTGAGCTGGGATGAATGGGGAGGCTGAGCAGGGCGCCCGCCGGGGGTCGGCCGGCGGCACCGAGGACCAATCCTAGACCGCCTGCGCCTAGGCTCTTCGCCGTGCAGCACTCCCGCAACCGCGACCTCGACGGCGTCCGAGGTCTGGCGATCCTCCTCGTCGTCGCCGCCCACTCCGGGCTACCGGTGCGCTGGGGTGGCCTGTCGGGCGTGACGCTGTTCTTCGTGCTGTCGGGCTACCTCATCACGAGCCTGCTCATCAGGGAGTGGGACCGCTGGGGCTCGGTCAGCCTGTGGCGGTTCTGGGGACGGCGGGCGCTTCGCCTGCTGCCCGCGCTCGTGCTCCTGCTCGCGCTCGCGCCTGTCCTGCTCTGGGCCACCGGCGACGACCGGCTCCGCGGCTACCCGACCGCGGCGCTCGCGTCCCTGTTCTACGTCGGCAACTGGGTGCGCATCGCCGGCACGGACCTCGGGGTGCTCAACCACCTCTGGTCGCTCTCGGTCGAGGAGCAGTTCTACGTCGTGTGGCCGGCGCTCTTCATCGCCCTCATGACGTGGCTGCGCAGTCGCGCCCTCGCGGTCGTCCTCAGCCTGGCGGCGCTCGCGACCTTCTACTCGGTCTGGACGAGGGGCAGCGCGATCCGGCTCGACATCTCGACCGAGACGAACGCGTTCGCCCTCCTTCTCGGGGTGGCACTCGCCTTCGCGCTGGCCGCCGTGCGCTCGCGTGGCTGGCAGCTCCCCGCGGCGAGCCCCCTGGCGCCCTTCGTCGTCATGGTCGCCGTGTCGGCGTTCCCCGGGCACGGGCTCGAGGTCGACCACCCGCTCTTCCGGCCGCTCGGTGCCGTCTACGCCGTGCTCGGCGTGTGGCTCGTGTATGCCGCCGTGTCGGGTCACTCGCGCGTCGTGGGCTCCCGCGTCATGGTCTTCTTCGGCACGATCAGCTACGCGCTCTACCTGTGGCACCAGACGTTCATCAACAGCCGGCTGCTCGGCGAGCACACGACCCCCCGCAACCTCCTGCTCATCGCGGCCGCGGTCCTCGTGTCGTGGCTGTCGTGGGTCCTCGTCGAGCGCCCCGTGGGCCGACTGCGCGGACGCCTGCGCCTCGATGAGCCGTCGCGTCGCCAGCAGGAGCAGGTGTCGCGCGCCGCCGCCCGGGTCCGGTAGGCCGCGACGCCCGCGCGACCCCCGCCGTGACGGGTGACGTGTCACCGGTGCTCGCCGTCGACGTAGAGCCAGCGTCCACCGCGGCGGGCGAAGCGGCTCGCCTCGTGCAGCTCGCCCGGACGCCGCCCGGCGCCCGCTGACGGTTCGGACCACCGTGCGACGAACTCGACGACCCCGACCTCGTCGTCCGCACGGCCGCCCTCGGTCCGGAGCACCGTCAGGCCGGTCCAGCGCGTGGCCGGGTCGAGGTCCAACCGATGTGGTCGGGTGCGCGGGTGCCAGCTGCGCAGGAGGTATGCGTCGTCGCCCACCGCGAAGGCGGTGTAGCGCGAGCGCATCAGCTCCTCGGCCGTGGTGGGCAGGCGCTCGCCCGCGTGGAGCGGCCCGCAGCACGCGGCATACGCCGCCTGGTCAGGGCCACCGCCGCACGGGCAGCGCACGCCGGCAGCGACTCCGAACGCGCCGCCGCTCACGACCGCTGGACGCGCTGGGCCTCGCGGGCGGGCCAAGGGGCGTCGTGCGGTCTCAACGTCGACCACCCCCGGCCGCGCGACAGCGCGGCGGACAGCAGGCCGACGAGCGTGGCCGAGTTGCTGATGCGCCCATCGAGCGCGGCGTCGACGGCGTCGTCGAGGGAGACCCACAGCGGTCGGATCGCCAGCTCCTCCGCGGTCCGCTGGTGGGCGTGCGCGGCTGCCACGTCGTGAAGGCCCCGGGCGAGGAAGATGCGCACCGTCTCGGGGAAGGCTCCCGGCGACGTGACGTCGTCGGCGAGCACGTGCCACTCGTCGGCGGTCAGGTCGACCTCCTCGGCGAGCTCGCGCGAGGCGGCTTCCCACGGTGGTTCTCCGTCGACGTCGAGCAGACCGGCCGGGAGCTCCCACACGTGGCCACCGCTCGCATGCCGGTACTGACGGATGAGGAGCACGTGCGGGACCCCGTCGAGCTCTCGGAGGGCGAGCACGGCGACGGCGCCGGGGTGGGCCACGAAGTCACGGGTGACGACACCCCCTGCGCCGAGGTCGACTCGCTCACGCACGACGTCGAAGATGATTCCCTCGAAGGGGGTCGTCGACTCGATCACCGGCTCGGCGGTCCAGTCCTCGACGAGGTCGACCCCGCTGCCGCGCGGCGCGTCCAGGCTCACCCGGCGCTCAGCCGGCGTCCGAGGCGGCGCCCGCCGCCGAGACCGAGGCGTACCCGTCGTGCCCGGCGCGCTCGGCGTCTCGCTCCGCCTCGCCGGCATCGGCCGCGGCCCGGTGACGCTCGACCTCGACGAGCCGCTCACTGCGCTGACGCTCCAGCGCAGCCCCCACGAGACCCGCGAAGAGCGGGTGCGCGCGGTTAGGCCGGGAGAGGAACTCCGGGTGCGCCTGGGTCGACACGTAGTACGGGTGGACCTCGCGCGGCAGCTCGACGAACTCGACGAGGGCGCCGTCCGGTGACGTGCCGGAGAAGACGAGTCCCGCCTCCTCGAGGTCGGCCCGGTAGGCGTTGTTGACCTCGTAGCGATGGCGGTGGCGCTCCTCGACCTCCGCCTCGCCGTAGGCCTCGCGGATGACGCTGCCCTCCTTGAGCGCGGCGGGGTAGAGGCCCAGCCGCATCGTGCCGCCGAGGTCGCCGGCGCCCTCGACGAACGCCTTCTGCTCCTCCATCGTGGCGATGACGGGGTGGCCGGTCCCCGGGTCGAACTCGGTCGAGCTGGCGTCCTGGTTGCCGAGGACGGCGCGGGCGTACTCGATGACCATGCACTGGAGGCCCAGGCAGATGCCGAGGGTCGGCACCTGCTTCTCGCGAGCCCAGGTCAGCGCACCGAGCTTGCCCTCGATCCCGCGGACGCCGAACCCGCCCGGCACGAGGACGGCGTCGACGCCACCGAGCGCCTTCTGGGCACCGGCCGGCGTCTGGCAATCGTCGCTGGGGACCCAGCGGATGTTGACCTTGGCGTCGTGGTGGAATCCGCCGGCACGCAGCGCCTCGGTCACCGAGAGGTAGGCGTCGGGCAGGTCGATGTACTTGCCGACGAGGGCGATCTCGATGTCGTGCTCCGGGTCATGGACCCGCTGGAGCAGCTGGTCCCACTCGGTCCAGTCGACGTCGCGGAAGTTGAGCCCGAGTCGACGGATGACGTAGGCGTCGAGACCCTCGCGGTGCAGCACCTTGGGGATGTCGTAGATGCTCGGCGCGTCGACCGCGGCGGCCACCGCGGACACGTCGACGTCACACATGAGCGAGATCTTGCGCTTGATCCCCTCGGGGATCTCGCGGTCGGCGCGCAGGACCAGCCCGTCGGGCTGGACGCCGACCTGGCGCAGGGCGGCCACGGAGTGCTGGGTCGGCTTGGTCTTCAGCTCGCCGCTCGGGGCGATGTAGGGCACGAGAGAGACGTGCAGGAAGAAGCTGTTGTCGCGGCCGATGAGGTGACGCACCTGGCGGGCTGCCTCGAGGAAGGGCAGCGACTCGATGTCGCCGACCGTGCCGCCGATCTCCGTGATGATGACGTCCGGTGCATCCGGACCTCCGGTGGCGAGCGCGCGCATCCGGGCGACGATCTCGTTGGTGATGTGCGGGATGACCTGGACGGTGTCGCCGAGGTACTCGCCGCGGCGCTCCTTCGCGATGACGTTGTTGTAGACCTGCCCGGTCGTCACGTTCGCGCTGCCGACGAGGTTGACGTCGAGGAAGCGCTCGTAGTGACCGATGTCGAGGTCGGTCTCCGCCCCGTCGTCGGTCACGAAGACCTCCCCGTGCTGGAACGGGTTCATCGTCCCGGGGTCGACGTTGATGTAGGGATCGAGCTTCTGCATCGTGACCCGTAGGCCGCGCGATCTGAGAAGTCGTCCGAGGCTGGAGGCCGTCAGGCCCTTGCCGAGGGAGGAGGCAACTCCTCCGGTCACAAAGATGTGCTTCGTCGTGTCCACCACGGGCTTTAAGTCTACGTCATGCCGAGGGTGCGCGCGGCGTAGCGTTCCACCCACCGGCGCGTCTCGTCCTCGGGGGTGTCCCAGCCGGCGGCCAGGGCACGTGCGGACGCACCCTTTCGACGCCGGGCTGCCGGGTCTGCGAGGAGGTGGTCGACCTGTCGGGCCACCGCAGAGGGATCGCCCACGGGCACAAGCGAACCCGCGTCACCAACGAGGTCGGGCAGACCTCCGGTGCGGGTCACCACGACGGGCAGCCCAGCCGCCATCGCCTCCTGCACGACCAGGGCGCGGGCCTCCCAGCGACTCGTGAGGACGAACACGTCAGCAGCGCGGAGCCAGTCGGGCACGTCGGTGCGCGCCCCCACGAACCGGACCCGTGCCCGGCCGTCCTCCCCCGGTCGTATGCGGTCCGCGTCGGCCTCGAGCCGGGCGCGGAGCCGCTCGTCACCACCGCCGACGACCACCCACGTCGCGGGCGCCTCGGAGAGCCGAGCGGCCTCGACCATCGTGGCGAGGTCCTTCTGCGGCGCGATGCGCGACACGGTGAGCACCAGGGGTCGGTCGGTCGCCACGCCCGCCCCGGCGAGGAGGGTCGCTCGCTCGGTCGGTCCGAGCGGCGGGCTGCCCAACAGGTCCGCGACGGCGTGGGACGGCACGAGTGCGAGCTCGGTCCGCGTGGGCCCGAGCGATTCGGCCAGTCCGACGAGGTCGGCGCTCGCACCCGTGACGAGCTGGGCACGACCCAGCGACCAACGGAGCAGGCGGCGGATGGCGTACGCCCCGGCCCGTCGAGCCGCTGACGAACTCGCCGGCGGGAGGTCGTTGTGGAGCGAGACGACGAGCCGAGGCCGTGGCCGCGCCCGGGCGACGGCCACGGCAGCGACCACCGCGGCCTGGTGACCGTGCGCGTGGACGACGTCGACCGTGCCTGCCAGACGCATGATGCGATGCCAGTCCACGAGACCGCGAGGAGCGCGCACCCCGTCGTGCAGCGGCCACAGCCGGTGGGCCTCGGTCCAGCCGAAGGTCTGCGCCGTCGAGTCCGCTGTCACGACCTCGACGTGGTGGCCCTGCCCCCGCAGGCCGGCGACGAGGACGTCGACGTGTGCGCCGACTCCCCCGGCGGCGCGGCCGAGCACCATGAGCACCCTCATCGAGTCTCCGGCGGCCGCGAGGGTGTCGAGGGGCCCGAGGGGTCCGCGGCACCGGAGGGTCCACTGACCTCCGGGATACGGGCGGGCTCGTCGGCGGGATCGGAACCGGTGCTCGACAGGTCCGGTGCCGCCCCGTCCGCCGGGCTGGTCGCCGAGCTGGCGCCGGGGTCCCCGGGTCGCCCGCGCCGAACGCGGGCGAGCACCGACCGGTCGACGAGCAGCACGACGAGGGCGAGCGTCGCCGTGGCCGCGAGCGCCACGATGACGACCTGCACACCGGCGGCCAGCAGTCCGTCCGCGACCCAGAGACCAGCGAGCCACCAGCCGAGCAGGGCGGCTGCCGCTGCGCCGGCCAGGCCTGCGGCGACAGGACGCGGCGGCACGGCCAGCGCCTCGGGACCCCAGCTCCGCGCCACGAGCACGACGAGGGCGACCGCGCCGGCCACGAGACCCACGCTGGTGCCGAGGGCGAGGCTGCGCACGGTCGCCGCGGGCCCGGCTGAGGAGTCGAGCGTGACGACCGGCACGATGGTCGTGGCGAGCCACGCAGCGGCGACCAGGGCGCCGGCGAGCCGGGCGCGACCCCGCACGTACGACGCTCGGGTCAACAGGCCGATGGCGGAGAGCCCGACGATGCCGGGCGCCACGAGCACCAGGGCGGCCGGGATCGCCGACAGGGCTTCGGCTCCGTCGCCGTCCGCCCGTCCCGCGTCGAGCAGGGCGAAGAAGCCACCGACAGGACGGGCGACGGCCACGAGCAGCCCGCCTGCCGCGAGCCCGGCGAGGAGGGTGGCGAGCCAGGTGCGACGCAGGACGTCCACGGCCGAGGCGCCCGGCACCGGCGAGGCGCCCGGCACGGGCGAGGCGCCCGGCACGGGCGAGGCGCCCGGCACGGGCGAGGCGCCCGGCACCGGCGAGGCGACCTCGCTGGGCTCGGCCTCGACCCGGGCGGCCTCCGCGCTGCCCGCCAGAGTGGGGAACGCAGCGGTCGCGAGCGGGACGGCGAGGACGGCATACGGCAGCAGCGAGATGGCCTGGACGTAGGTGTGGACGTTCAGCGTCCCGGGGCCGCCGCGGTCGTTGGCGAGACGGATGAAGACGAGGGTCGCCAGCTGCTGGCCCGCGACGGCGAGCAGCCCCGCCACGGCGAGTCGCCGGACCCTGGCGGCGAGGCCGTGCGGGAATCGTCGCGTGAACCGAAGGTGCACCCCCGCGCGACGCACCGGCAGCAGGAGCGGTAGCGACAAGGCCACGACGCCGAGGGTCGTGCCGACGGCGAGCACCGTGGTCGCCGACGCCGGCACCTGCGCGATCGGCGCGGCCGGGTCTGCGGCGAGTGCGCTGTAGACGAGGTAGGTCGCGATGACCACGAGGCTCGACATGAGCGGGGCCATGGCCGCCGCGACGAACCGGTGGTGCGCCTGGAGCACACCACCGAGGACGATGCCGACGCCGTAGAGCGGGATCTGGATCGCGAAGACCCGGAGCAGGTCGGCGCCGAGCACCACCGCACCCGGACAGGACCCTCCGGCTCCGAGCAGACCTCGCGCGATCGGTTCCGCCGCGAGGGCCACGACCAGACCCAACGGCACCAGCACGACGAGCACCCACGTCAGCAGGGCGGACGCCGTCCGGTCGGCCTCCGCCCGGTCCCCGCGGGCCAGCGCGCCGGCGACGAGGGGAACGGCGACCGCGGCGAGGACTCCCCCGGCGGCGATCTCGAAGAGCACGTTGGGGACCGCGTTGACCGACTGGTAGACGCTGCCGACGCAGGTCGCCCCGACCGAGTGCGAGAAGAGGAACCACCGTCCGAAGCCGACGACGCGGGCGACGAGCGTGATGACCGCGATGGTCCCCGCAGCAGCAAGCAGCCCACGGCGCGGGGAGGGTGCGCTCGCTGGGGTCAGCCCGCTCATCGGGGTCCCCGGCCCCACTCGTCGACGCGGCGCAGCACGGGGTGGGCCTCGATGACGCGCGTGAAGCTGACGCGCTCAGAGGCGAGCGTCAGGGCGGCGAGGCCGACGAGCGCGGTCGCGCGCGCGACGAGCCCCGTGCGTTCGACGAGGGCGAGGCCCAGGAGGGCCCCTGCCGCGTTGGCCCCCGTGTCCCCGAGCATGGAGGTTGCGCCGAGGTCGTCGCGGACGACACCGAGCGAGGACCCGACGACCGCGCCCGCGGGCAGGTCCCCGACGAGCGGGAGGGCGGCGGCAAGCGCCACCTTGAGGGCACGTCCCGGGCGGAGGTCGAAGAGGTTGACGGCGTTGGCGCTGCCTGCGACGACGGCGCCGCCGACGAGGGTGGCCACCACCCCGGGCCGGGTGGGGCGCCTCGCGTCGACGAGCGCCGCACCCAGCAGACCGGTGGCGCCGAGACCGACGATCTTGAGCGTGCCGGTGGTGAGCTGGCCTCGCGCGAGCGCGCCCAGGTGACCCTTGAGCCCCTTGTCCGACGACCCTCCGGCCAGGTCGTCGAGCGCCCCGAGGGCACCGGCGGCGACGGCGACGGTGACCGCCGGGGCCGCCGCCAGGGCCGCCGGGTCGTGGGTCAGCCGCGAGGCGGCCGCTCCTGCGGCGACGCCGGCCACGGCCCCAGCGACCCAGGCGGGCCCTTCGAGGAGCGTGACCGTCTGGCCGGCGTGGTTGGTGCGCTCCCAGGGGGCGCGGGCCGGGGGCGGCAGCCTGCGACCGAGGCGCAGGACCGCCCATGAGGCCACCGCTGAGCCAAGGACGGCAGCGAGGGATGACAGGGCGGACGAGCCCCAGCGGCGGCTCGAGGTCACGGAAGGACCCGCGGAACCGTCGCCGTCGCCCCGGGCGCCACACCGTAGTGGCCGATCCTCTCGTCGAGGACGCCCTCGACGGCGAGGACGACGGTCGCGGGCCCGTCGCCCGCCCGGGCGTGGTCGACCGTGGAGACGATCTCGGCGGTCTCGGACTTCTCTCGGACGGCCTGCACGGCGTTGGTCGTGACGGCTTGGCCTGCGGCCGCGAGGGTGTCTCCCCCGGCGACGACAGTGGCGTGGGTGGAACCGGCGAACGCGGTGACGAGGGCTCGGACGGCGTCGGAGCGCGCGCTCACCTCGGACTCGCTGCCGGCGTAGTCACCGGACACGACGACGGCAAGGTCTGCCGGCGCGAGATCGGCCACCGAGCTGTCGACGAGGCCGGCGTCGATGAGCACCTTGAGGGCGGCGGAACGCTGCGCCGACGCACCGGTGTCGCTCGTGGAGACCAGGAGCTCGGTGAGCACCTGGACGAGCAGGTCGTCGCCGGTGGCGGCCCGGTCGATGCCCAGCGCCGACGCCGCCTCGCTGGCGGCCTGGCCGCGGTCCGCGACCTGGCTCGCGTCGAACCAGTCGGGACTGAGCGTGACGGTCCCGGCCAGGGCGGCACCGCTCTGGCCCAGAACACCCTCGAGGTTCGTCACCATCGTGCCGTCGGCGGAGGGCAGGACGACGACGACCGCGCGATGGTCCGCCAGCCGGCCCCGGACGACGCGCTGCTGCACGGCGGTGGCGTACTCGTCGGACGCGTCCACGATCCTCTCGCTCGTGGCCACCTTGTCGTTGAGCGCCTGCTTCTCGGTGCGCAGGGCCGCGACCTGGTCACTGAGCTGGTCCCCGAGATTGGCCTGCAACGGGCCGGCCCCGAGCACGATGCCCACCGCGAGCGCCAGGAACACCGAGATGATCGAGACGAGGTGGTAGCGGAAGTCGATCACGTGAGGATCCCGACGACGGCGGTCCAGAGGTCGTCCCAGCGCGCGGCGAGGACCTGCAGCCAGGCCTGCCCGGCCGGCGTGGACGCGAGCGCGGCGAAGAAGGCCAGCACGCCGGCGAGGAGCATCGTCACGAGCAGTCGAACCGGGATGCGGGACCGGTAGAGCTGGCTGACACCCTTGGCATCGACGAGCTTGCTGCCCACTCGCAGCCGGGTGAGGAACGTCGAGGCCTGCCCGTCGCGGCCCTTGTCGAGGAACTCGACGAGGGTGACGTGGGTGCCGACGGCCACGATGAGCTCGGCGCCGGAGTCGTCCGCGAGCAGCATGGCGACGTCCTCGCTCGTGCCCGCGGCGGGAAAGACGACGGGCGTGATGCCGAGCGCCTCGACCCGCGCGAGGCCGGGGGCGCGTCCGTCGCGGTAGGCGTGCACGACGATCTCGGCGCCGCAGCGCAGGGCCTTGTCGGAGACCGAGTCCATGTCGCCGACGATGAGGTCTGGCTGGTGGCCGGACTCGAGGATGGCGTCGGCCCCGCCGTCCACCCCGATGAGGATCGGGCGGTACTCGCGGATGTAGGGGCGCAGGGTCTCGAGGTCCTCGCGGTAGTGGTAGCCCCGTACGACGATGAGGCAGTGCCGTCCGTCGAGCTCGGTGGTGATGGGCGGCACGCCGATGCCGTCGAGGAGCAGGTCGCGCTCCTTGCGGATGTACTCCATCGTGTTGGTCGCAAAGGCCTCGATCTGCACGGCGAGCCCGGCCCGCGCCTCGTGCATCTGGGCCTGCACGGCCTCGGCGTCGAGCAGGGTGCCCGTGGCCACCCGGGTCTCACCCGACCACAGGTCCGCACCGTCGAGGCGCAACGGCTGGCCGTCGGCGAGTGTCATGACCTCCGGACCGGCAGCATCGAGCACCGGGATACCGGCGTCGACGAGGATCTGCGGGCCGAGGTTCGGGTAGCGGCCACTGATCGAGCCGCTCGCGTTGACCACGGCCGCGGGACGCACCGTGACGAGGGCGTCGGCGCTGACCTTGTCGAGGTCGGCGTGGTCGATGACCGCGATGTCGCCCGGCTGCAGCCGCTTCGTCAGGGTCTTGGTCCGCCGGTCGACGCACGCGGGGCCGACGACGCCGGGAGCGGTGTCCCGGGTGCGGGGACGGCGACGGATCGACAGGGTCATGATGGCTTCAATCGTGCCACGTCGGCGCGTCGGGGCCCCCATCGGTCCGAGCCGCCGCCGCGACGCCGACGGTGCGACGGTGCGACGGTGCGACGCCCGGCTTCAGGTGCGCGCGCCGCTGCGTGCAATCGGCCGCGTACCGACCCGAGCGCCGCTGGTCTGCTCGAGCAGGTCACTGGCATGGGCCAGACCTGCCTCGGAGTCGGGGTCGCCACCCATCATCCGCGAGAGCTCCCGCAGTCGCGCGTCCCCGTCGACGACGGAGACGCTGCTCGAGGTGATGCGGCCGTCGTCCGCCTTGTGCACGACGAGGTGCCGGTCGGCGAACGCCGCCACCTGCGCGAGGTGGGTGACGACGATGACCTGGGCGTGCTCGGCGAGCGCGGCCAGGCGCGCTCCCACGTCGAGCGCAGCCCGGCCGCCGACCCCGGCGTCGACCTCGTCGAAGACGAAGGTGGGCGGTCCGCCTGCGGCCTCGCCCGAGCCGCTGCGCGAGCCGACGACCTCGAGCGCGAGCATGACCCGCGACAGCTCGCCGCCCGAGGCGGCGCGGGCGACGCTGCGCGGCGTGGCTCCGGGGTTGGCCGCGAGCAGGATCTCGACGTCGTCGATGCCGTGTCGGGCCAGCCGCACGCGGTCACCGTCGGGCAGCGCGACGCCCTCCGGGTCGGTGCGACGCCGCAGGTCGACCTGCACCACGGCCTTTCCCATGGCCAGGTGCGAGAGCTCCTCGGAGACGCGGGCGCCGAAGTCGTCGCCCGCGGCGCGGCGGGCCTCCGACAGCGCGACTGCGGCCGCGACGAGGGACGCCTCGAGCTCACGCACCTCGGCGCCGAGCCGCTCGACGCGGTCGTCGGCGGTCACGAGCTCGTCGAGGCGGGCTGCCCCGCGACCCGACCACTCGAGCACCTCGTAGACCGTCTCGCCGTACTTGCGGGTGAGGACCCCCAGCGCCGACCGCCGCTCCTGCACGTAGCCGAGGCGCTCTGGGTCGAGGTCGACGTCCTCGAGGTATGCCGTGAGGTCCGCCGCGAGATCGCTGACGAGCGTGCCCACCTCGTGCAGGCGCTCATCGAGGCCGGCGAGGGCCTGGTCGTGGGCGGTGGCGGGACCGAGCGCACCCCGCGCGGAGCCGATGAGGTCACGGACGTTGGGAGCCGGCTCCGCGGCATACTCGTCGCCGCTGAGCTCGGCCAGGGCCTGGGCCGCAGCCAGACGCAGCGTGTCGGCGTGCGCGAGGCGCTGGTCCTCGGCACGCAGCGCCACGTCCTCACCAGGCTGCGGGTCGACGGCCTCGATCTCCTCGAGCGAGGCCGTGAGCGAGTCGATCTCCCGGGCACGCTCGCGCGCTTCGGAGACGAGGCGTTCGTGCTCGCGCGCCGACTCACGCCAGCGGTCGTAGAGCGCGCCCACGCGGTCGCGCAGGGCTGCCAGGTCAGGTCCGCCGAAGTCGTCGAGGACCACCCGGTGGGCGTCGCCCTGCTTGAGGCGCCACTGGTCCGCCTGGCCGTGCACGGCCACGAGCATCTGACCGAGCTCGGCGAGCACGGCGACGGGGGCGGTGCGTCCGCCGACGTGGGCGCGCGACCGGCCGGCCGCGGCGATGGTGCGGGCGATGACGAGCTCGCCGTCCTCGTGGTCGGCGCCTGCCTCGTCGGCCCGGACCAGGGCCGGGTGGTCCAGGGGCAGCTGCACGACGCCCTCCACGAGAGCCGAGGAGGAGCCGGTGCGCACGAGCCCGGAGTCGGCGCGCTCACCGAGCAGCAGGCCGAGCCCGGAGACGACCATGGTCTTGCCGGCGCCCGTCTCACCGGTGAGCACGTTGAGCCCGGGGCTCAGGTCGAGGACGGCGTCGTCGATGACACCGACCCCGCGAATCCTCATCTGGCTGAACACGCGTCCACCTTAGGGCCGGGCGCCCTCTTTGCCGTCGACGTCGTCCACGAGGGTCAGGGTGTCGCCGTTGCCACGCCACCCGGCCACCGACAGGTCGAACTTGGCGACGAGGCGATCGGTGAACGGCGCGCTCGTCAGCCGGGCGAGGCGCAGCGGACGCAGTCCGCGGCGCACCTCGATGCGCGCACCCGGCGGGAGGTCGACGTGGCGCCGACCGTCGCACCACATGACACCCGCGCCCTCGGTCGCGGCCTTGATCTCGACGGCCAGGTGCGTGTCGGGACCCAGCACGAGCGGCCGGGCGAAGAGCGCGTGGGCCGCGCTGGGGACGAGGAGCATCGCCTCGACCTGCGGCCACACGACCGGCCCACCGGCCGAGAAGGCGTATGCCGTCGAGCCCGTCGGGGTGGACACGATGACACCGTCGCAGCCCCAGCTCGACAGCGGCCGCCCGTCGACCTCGATGGTGACCTCGAGCATCCGCTCCCTGGCGGCCTTCTCGACGCTGACCTCGTTGAGGGCCCAGCTGCTCGCGATGAGCTCGCCGTGGAGCCTGGCGTCGACATGGAGCGTCATGCGCTCCTCGACGGCGTAGTCGTTGCTCGCGATGTGCTCGACCGTGGCGTCGAGATCGTCGCGCTCGGCCTCGGCCAGGAAGCCCACGTGGCCGAGGTTGACCCCGAGCAGGGGGACGTCGACGCTACGGGCGAACTCGGCGCCGCGCAGGATGGTCCCGTCGCCCCCGAGGACCACCACGAGGTCGCATCCCTCGGCCACCTGCTCCTCGGCCGGGGCGATGTGCACGCGGGAGCTGTCCTTGAGGTCGAGGGCCTCGGCCTCGTCGGCCTGGAGCGACACGTCGATGCCGAGGTGCGTGAGACGCTCGACGACACCCTTGGCAACCGTCAACGCCTCGGGGCGCCTCGGGTGGGCCACGAGCAGGATCCGGCGCGTCACGGGGCTCCTTCCAGGTCGATGGCCCCCAGCATGTCATCCACGGCCGTCACGGAGGCGCCCGGGACCGATCTCGGGGCGAGCCAGAAGAGGAACTCGCGGTTGCCTTCGCCACCGGTGATCGGGCTGGCGGTGGCGCCGTGCAGGTGCAGGTCCTGGTCCCCTGCGACCTGCGCCACGTCTCGCAGCACGCGGCGACGCTCGTGCGGCGACGTGACCACGCCCGTCCGGCTCAGCCGCTCCCGACCCACCTCGAACTGCGGCTTGACGAGGACGACCAAGTCACCCTCCTCGGTGACAAGCGGTCGCATGGCCGGCAGCGCGATGGCGAGCGAGATGAAGCTGAGGTCGGACACCACGAGGTCGAAGCGGCCTCCGAGGGCTGCAGCATCGACGGTGCGGATGTTGGTGCCGGGCAGGTCGAGGACGCGAGGGTCGGCGGCGATCGACGCGACGAGCTGGTCGTGGCCGACGTCGAGGGCCGTGACGTGAGCTGCCCCTCGCTCGAGGAGCACCTGGGTGAAACCCCCTGTGCTCGCACCGACGTCGAGGCAGCGCCGGCCCTCGACGGGGACCGGCCACGTGTCGAGGGCGTGGAGCAGCTTGACGGCTGCTCGACCCACCCACTGGTGGGGCTCGCGTGTCAGCTCGACCGTCGACGAGTCAGCGACGGGCAGAGCGGGCTTGCGAGCCGGCACGCCGTCGACCAGCACCACTCCAGCCGTGACGAGCTCACGGGCCTGGGTGCGAGACCGGGCCAGGCCCCGGGCAACGAGCTCGACGTCGAGACGACGCGTCACGCCCCACCGAGGCCGCCGAGGCGGCTCTGCAGGCTGCGGTGGGCGTGCTCCCCCGACTCGATGCGTTCGGCGAAGGACCCGGCCTGCGACTCGGCGAGGCGCATCATCGCCTCGTCGACCGCCTGGTCACCGGTCACCGGGGGGGTAGGGGCATCCGGCGTCGCGTCGATCGGCGCGAACGGCACCTCGGCGGTCGAGGCGTCCTCGTCCTCTCCCGCGGTGACGTCATGAGGTTCGTCGTCCGCGGCTTCGATGTCGGGGTCGCTCGCGTCGTCGGGCTGGTCGTCCGAGTCCTCCCACGCCTCGACGGTGTCGTCCACGTCCACGTCCACGTCGACATCGACGTCGTGACCGTCGTTCGGGTTCGTGCCGGGCTCCGCGTCCATGGGGTCGAGCTCCTCGGCGACCTCGAGCGGTTCGCCGGACCCGAGGTCGTCGCTCCGAGCGTCACTCTCGCCAAACATGTGCTGCCTCCGTGCCGAGTGGTTGGTCCGCTCCGGTCACGCTACCGGGTCGGCGGTGGCGAGTCGTCGAGCAGGCGGTCGAGCGCCCTGGCCTCGCGTCGCAGCTGCTCCCGCGGAGCTCCTTCGTCACGCAGGGAGAGCAGCGCTGCCAGCCCGGCTCGCACCGCCTCGATCGGACCCGCACTCCCCTGCTCGACCGACAGGGCAGCGCCCTCGCACGTCACGCGCGCTCCACCGCACTGCCAGCCACCCGCGTCGGACACGGGGACGGCATACGGCTGCAGGAGCTGGGCGAGAGAGGTGAGGACGTACGTCGGCGACGACTCGCTCGCGACGAGGTCGGACGGCCGGTCGACGCCGGTCAGCACCCACGCCGAGTCGAGGCCTGCCGCCTCCGCGCCGACGATGTCAGTGCCGATCCGGTCCCCGACGGCGAGGGTCCGGGGCGCACTGGTGCCGAGGCGCTCCAGGGCGAGGCGATAGAGCGGCGGGTGCGGTTTGCCGACGACCTCGGGACGTCGCCGGAGCGCGGCGGCAAGCAGGTCGACGTAGGCGCCGTTCCCCGGCGACTGGCCCCACGGCAGCGGCAGGGTCGCGTCGTCGTTCGTGGCGACCCAGGGCAGGCCCGCGGTGAGGAGACGAGCAGCCGTCTCGAAGTCACGCACACGCAGGTTCCTGCCCAAGCCCTGGAGCACTGCTTTGACGCCATCGAGCCCGACGCCACCGTCGTGGTCGTCGAGGGAGACGGGCCTGAGGCCGGCGTCCCTCAGTGCCTCGACGACGCCGTCACCACCGAGGGCGAGGACGGCGGCGCCCTCGTCCAGCTGGCCGGCGAGCCGAGCAGCACCGGCCTGGGCGCTCGACACGACGTCGGACGCGGCGGCGGGGGCGCCGATGCCGGCGATCTGGGCGGCGACCTCAGCCGGCACGCGCGAGGCGTTGTTCGTCGCGTAGACGACCCGGATCCCGCGAGCCACCATGTGCTGCAGTGCTTCCGGGGCCCCGTGGACCGCGTCCGCCCCGCGGTACACGACGCCATCGAGGTCGCACACCACACCGTCGTACCCCGCGATCAGCGGTTCCGCCGACTCGTCCACGTCCATGGGACCTCCTCGAGGAGACCCTACGGCGACCCGTAGGGTCAGCAAGGCCGACCAGTCCGGAACGCAGGACGGGCCCGACCCATGAAGGCCGGACCCGTTCCCGTGGTTGCGCTCAGTGGTCAGCGTCGTCAGCGTCACCGTCGTCGTCGTCAGCGTCATCAGCCTCGTCGTCGTCAGCGTCGTCGTCAGCGTCATCGTCAGCGTCGTCGTATGCCAGATAGCTGTCGTCGTCCTCGTCGCCGAGCAGGTCGGTGACATCGACGCCGTCGAGCTCCTCGAGCCGCTCTGCAGCGTCCGTGGTCAGCTCGTGGTCGGCCTCGGCAGCCCTGGCGAACCAGTCGCGCGCCACCTCGAGGTCGCCGGCAGCGAGCTTGGCATCGGCGTAGGCATAGAACAGCCGCGCTGCCGAGGGACGGTTGGGGTTGATCCGTTTGACCAGGTCACTGAGGCCGGCGACGCCTGCATCGAGCTGCCCGAGGTCACGCCGGATCCCGGAGACGACGATCGCCAGCTCGACCCGGTCGTCGATGGCCAAGTTGCTGGCCTCATCCGACTGCGCGAGCTCGAGCGCCTTGTCGTGACGTCCGAGCGCCCGCTCGCAGTCGACCATGAGCGGGAGCAGGTGGCTTGACCCTGAAAGGCGCCGAACGGTGCGGAACTCACCGAGCGCTCGCGCCCAGTCGCCGAGGCGGTAGGCAACGAGGCCCAAGGACTCACGCGCCGCAGGAACTCGTCCTGCGCGGCGCACTGCCGTCTCGGCGTGGGCCAGGGCGGCCTCGGGCTCGACGTCGAGCAGCTCCGCCACCATGACGAGGTGTTGGGCGACTCCCTCGGCGTTCTCCTTCGACAACGTGCGCAGCTGATTCTTGACACCGCGGTCGACCTCATGGCCGGTGACGCCCTCGCGGATGGCCGGCTCGGGCTTCCGCGGGGACTTCGGCGTGAGACGCGGGCCGCCGCGCCGGTCGTCGTCCTGCGGCCGCCCGGAGCCCCCGCGAGGCCGGTCATCGAAACGTCGCGGACCGCGGTCGTCACGGCTGGGAGCCGAACGACGGTCGTCGGAGCGGTAACCCCCACGATCGCTACTGCCACTGGAGCGACGGTCGTCGGAGCGGTAGCCGCCACGGTCCCCGCCACTGGAGCGACGGTCGTCGGAGCGGTAGCCGCCATGGTCACCGCCACTGGAACGGCGATCGTCGGAGCGGTAGCCGCCGCGGTCACCGCCACTGGAACGGCGATCGTCGGAGCGGTAGCCGCCACGGTCCCCGCCGCTGGAGCCACGGTCGTCGGAGCGGTAGCCGCCACGATCGTCACGGTTGGTACCCGACGGACGGTAGCCGCCGCGGTCACTGCCACTGGAGCGGCGGTCATCAGAACGGTAGCCACCACGGTCACCGCCACTGGAGCGACGGTCGTCAGAGCGGTAGCCACCACGGTCACCGCCACTGGAGCGACGGTCGTCAGAGCGGTAGCCACCACGATCGCTACTGCCACCAGCCCGACGGTCGTCGGAGCGGTAGCCACCACGATCGCTGCCGCCACTGGAACGGCGGTCATCGGAGCGGTAGCCACCACGGTCCCCGCCACTGGAACGCCGATCGTCGGAGCGGTAGCCACCACGATCGCTACTGCCACCAGAGCGACGGTCATCCGAACGGTAGCCACCACGGTCGTCCCGTCGTGGAGCCGACGAGCGAGGAGCGCCAGACCTGGGGGCTCCCGAGCTCCGGCCGGCGCCGCTGCCACGGGCGGGCCCTCGCTGGCCGCCGTCGCGGTCGCGTCGGTCGCCTCGGCTGTCGTTGCCGTCCTGGTCACTCATGTTCTTCATCCTTCCGCGCCGACCGCGGTCGGCGCCACCTCTGGCGTCATCGAGCACAAAAAGAAAGAGCGCCCCAGTCGGATCAATGAAGTTCCGTCTGGGGCGCTCTGACAAAGTGTGTCCGGCTGCGTCCTACTCTCCCACACCGTCACCAGTGCAGTACCATCGGCGCTGAAGGGCTTAGCTTCCGGGTTCGGAATGGAGCCGGGCGTT